>OZ253568.1:0-3712178 GCA_965262895.1 Chloroflexota bacterium
AAGAGGGTTAAGTTAAGCGACCCGCCAGGTGTAAGCCGATGGTCACTAAGGCTATAACCCTGGAGGTTAATCTGGTCCGCGAAGATTGCCGGCAAGAGATTCTCCGGCGATGGCTGCTGAGAACCCAGCCCGTCGGCTAATGTTGCGGATGTCCGTGCGTGGACTTTTATCGGCCCTAGTATCAATTGATTGCCGGCGTGATTCCCACGTGCGTCAAATACGTCTAGGCGTGAGAACTTTTGGCTACCTCGGTCATACACGGCGACGCGCAGCCAGTATGCGCCGGTTGGCGTCTCTGGGTCGATATCCATCTCGAAGGTAGTTATCCCGGAAGTGCCCGCGCGCCAATATCCTGGCGCGAAGCCTCGCGCGTCGTAATGACCGCGCAGGAGGTCATCCTCTCCGAACAGCTGGTTGGTGAAACCGAACTCACGCTCATCGGTAGCAAGTAGGTGCCAGTACCATCGCACGGTCATTATTCCTCCTGCTCGAGCATCCTTGGGCACGTCAAATCCATCGACGAGTAATTGATCGCCAAATCGAGCTGGAACTACAAGTCCCGGCTCGAATGGAGGCCGGGGATCCAAGAGGGTGCGGGTTGTTATTGGTTGGCCGGATGGCGTGGTTTCGATGAATTGGACGGTTGACTCGTCGAAGTATCGATCCAGTACATGGGATTGGGGCAGGCCAGGTGTAAACAAGTAGGTAGCGCTGGTATCGGCGACTGGAAATATGACTGATCTTGTGTAGTCAAAAGTCCGGACGTAGTGGGATTCAGGGTGACTCGGAAGAGTGAACTGCACCCAAGGATCATCGTAGTCACTGCCCGCTACGAAAATCGGCTCTTGCTCCGTCCTTACTTTCTTGAGTGCAACTTCGAGAGTCACGATTTTATCCGTGCTGAAGACTTGCGAGTACTTGGGCAATTCGGGCCAGACCTCAAAGTAGCTGTGATAGGTATGAATTGCTCCACTCAGGAATGCCAGAGTGACAACAAGGACCGGCAACGCCCGCAGCATCGCGGGCGCACGTAGCTCCCAAGCTTGCCATAGCCGGTCGAACCCCAATGCCGGCAAAATGAAGAGCATCGGGATTAGGGCGGTGGTGCGGAGGTAACTTGGAGTCCCCGCGTTGGTCAGGAGGCTCGGAATAAACATTATGAGGAGGCACATGAATGCGAATCCATACGCCGGCTGCCGAAATCGCCGCAACAATAATGCTAACCCTATAAGCATTAACAACGCCGAAATGGGGTCGAATATAGGCTGGCCTGGGATGTTCCTGTCCACCGCACCGTCGCCTCGGATGGCGAAAGCGCCCAATGAGTTAATTGCTGAGTCAAGTAGTGCCTTCCCGGGATCGCCCTGATGTATCTCTGGATTGAAAATCCAGATTCTCTGAGCTCTCTCGAGTAAGGAGTCCGGATGACGTAGAAAGAAGAGCCCCTCCGGCAGGAAGACGAGAGTGGCTAGGGTCAATGCTAGGACTAATCCTGGCAAGACTTTTGGTAGTAATTGGCGATGGATGACGGCTAGGTAAACCGCCAGCGCTACGATGACAAACGGTGCAAAACGGGCGGCCGAGTAGGTGTACAGGGAGAGCCCTATTGCAATACCGCCAAGAGCGAACCAGATGGCGGGTCTTGGGCCGTTCTCAACTGCGGTCGATCCTGAAGGCTCCGTGACCTGAGTGCTGACACCCTCCAATCCGCGCCAGAGGCAATAGAATCCGACCGCGAGGAACAGAGGCAGTGACACCGAGCGCAACCCAGTACGACTGAAGATCACGTGCCAAATGGATACGGTGAGCCACCCGCAGGTAAGAAGGGCCACGCGGCTGCTGAACATGCGTCGGGTCAGGAAATATGCGGCGACTACTGTCAAAATTCCTGCGATGGCCGGAACTACGCGAAGGGCGAGGCTTGTCTGTCCTAGGACAGCGACGCTAATAGCCTGAAGGTAGACGAAGAGAGCCTCACGGCCAAAGTTCCCGGTCAAGAAAATTGGCCGTTCGCCGTCGAGAATCTTCAGGACATCGAGCCCGTTGAAGACTTCGTCGTACAAGAGCCCGCGGGGAATTGTGTCCAGCCTATATACTCGGAGAACGACCGCGACCAATATCACGGCTAGTGGCAGGACTCGCTCGGCGTACAATCCAAGCAACTCGACGCGTGACGTTGGCGGCTCTGTCGTCGCTCGTCCCGTTCCTAGATGCACTTAAGCTACTCGGATCGGGGGCCTTGGAGATGAGTCCAAAGGGCTAGCGGTGCCGCCGGCTTCTTCATTCACCCGCAACTGATAATCCGGAAATCATCACGTGGTCTGCGATTATGTTGCCGAACTCGTCAACTATTTGGACTCGTTGGCCAGTCTCTGGTGCGTATAGTCCGATGACCGCCGTGTAAACGCCGGCCGGCAGATCAGGCGCCAGCGGGAGAGTGTGCGAGTCGACGATCACCTCGCCGGCGTCCCAAACGGATGTGGGATACTTTCCAGACTTTGGAGGGGAATCGGCCTGACCTCGGAGTTGACCGCCTGAATCCAGTAGATGCACGAAGACAGTGTAGTCGTGCGATGGTCTTCCGCGGGGCGACCAAAAGAGGGTCAGTTCGAGTGACCCACCTGGAACGAGCCTGTCGTGAGCGAAGCTGTACCCTTGAAGATCGATCTGATCCGAGAATCTTGTCTGAAGGACATTCTGCGGTATGGGTGGGCTTGAAACCCGTGCGCCTGATGATTGCGCCGGCGGACGGCCATGAACTTTGAACGGCCCCAATATTAATTGATTGCCGGCCTGATTCCCTTGCAGGTCGAATACGGGCAAATTTGAAATATCCCGCTTGTTTCGGTCGTACACGGCGACGCGCAGCCAGTATGCGCCTGTTGGCGTCTCTGGATCTATATCTATCTCGAAGGTCGTTATTCCAGAAGTGCCAGCCGGCCAGTAACCGGGGGCAAAGCCTCGCGCATCGTACTGCCCGCGCAGGAGGTCATCCTCTCCGAAGACCTGGTTGGTGAAACCGAACTCGCGCTCATCGGTGGCGAGCAGGCGCCAGTACCATCTCACGGTCAAGACTGCCCCTGCTCGAACGTCCTCGGACATATCGAATCCGTAGACGAATACTTGATCGGCAAAACGCGCCGGAACAGGAAATCTTGGTTCGAATGGAGGTCGGGGGCGTACGAGGCGGTGCGATGTGATCGGCCGGCCTGACGGCGAGGTCCCAATGATTTGGGCTGATTCCTCGTCGAAATACCTGTCCACTATGGAGGCATGGGGGAGATCAAAGGGAAACAGGTAGCCAGAACTGGTGTGATCGGCTGGGAATATGATCGATCTTTTGTAATCAAACGTACGAATATATTGAGCTTCAGACTCGTTCGGAAAAAACATTTTCACCCAAGTCTCATCGTAGTCGGCCGCGGCCAGAAAGACTGGCTCCTGCTCCGTCCTTGCTATCCTACGAGCGGCTGCCAGAGTCGCAAATGTATCAGTACTGAACGGTTGCGAGAACCCAGGCAATCTGGGGCCATCCTCGTGTAAAACGTTAGCATAATACTGCGCTATCCTACGAGCGGCTGCCAGAGTCGCAAGTGTATCAGTACTGAACGGTTGCGAGAACCCAGGCAATTTGGGGCCATCCTCTAGAAGAAATTCATCGCTGTGAAGCAACAGACGGAGCTCGTTTGGAATGTTCAGCACAATGTACTGATCCATGAGATCTAAGGGTACCGGCAGCGTGATCGCATTGTTAGCCTGTTCGTACCGGAACACGCCCGCACGCGAGGCAGCCCGTTGAAATTCAGGGATCGCCGCAAGAGAACCGACGGCCAAGGTCAACGCCGTGCCGGCCAGAGCGAGCCGTTTCCACCGCCCTGCGGCGCCCCTGAATACTTCGGGCGATTGATCACAAACAGTCTCAGAACAGTAATAGCAAAGCACCAATATGGCAGGCACCGACCCTTGCAGGGTGAGGTCGTTGAAATTACCGAAATGGTATAAGGGCAAGAGAATCAGTGTGGTGACGCTGGCGATAATGAAGGGGTTGCGGAGCAGGCTAGGCCGAAGCGCCCATAGCAAGAAGGCCAGCAAAAGGAACTCAGACAGATAGAATGTTGGCATCCATCGTGCCAGTACCGACCAATCATATTTTTCCCAGACCCAACCCTGATTGTGTTCCAGTGAGCCGCTGGTCAGGTAGATCGCGATGAGAGCTGCCAACGGCGCCGCCAGCACTAGATTGGACCATTTCAGGAAGGGGTGGAAGCCGTTCTTCCAAAGCAGCGCGGCGACTAAGGGCAGAAGGCCGATGGCGACTAAGGATGACCAGAAAGGCGCGGCCGCGAGCAAGACGGCGCTCACGCCTAGGAAGCGTGGCTGCCGGCGAAGTTGCAACAACAAGAGGGTGTACAATCCAGCGGGTAGAAAGTGCTGGGGGGTCCACGACAAAGATCGCGTATTGGTTGAATATTGAGCTTCAACCTTCCAATCAATGTGCTCGGTAGACCCGGCAACCGATTCCAGGAAAATCACGCGTAAAAAGTCCAGACCGCCAAAGAATATGAATATCACGACAGCCAGGATGATGCCCCAACCTCGGCGTTCTCGGACAAACAGCAGCAGGATGAGTGCGAGGCCCATCCATGTCCAGAGTGGCACGGCCCAATTCAACGTAGCCGGCCCCAGCAGATGCGCAACGAATCCCGGCACTATGTACCAGCCTAGGTAGTAGCGGAGCAGGTGCGGCGAACTAAACTCTTCGGGCAAATACGCTGCAAGAGGGTCGGGGACGAAAGTTGGCCAAGGGTAATGACTCAAATTGAGCAAAATTGAGCGGTGTTTAATCCAATCATAATTGTCGGTATCTAACAGTCCGCCGGCCGCGGTCGATATCACCCAGCCGGCAGCCACGATCAGAATCGCTAGAGTCATCGGCCGGGGTGATGACAATCGCGAGAAGCCGGACAGCGCAGGCCAAAAAGCCAGGATAATCAGTACCGCTGCCGGAATGCCGAGCCATGCGTGGAACCAACTCACCAGCCAAATGATCAACGGCACCATCAGGTAGATCACGGCCAGTCTGTGCGGCAACGGCAGTTCGTCTCCGCCGTTCTGTGTGTGCCTAGTCCGAGGAGCCAGTGACAAAATGCGCTGTATCATCGCCGGAATCCACAGTTTCGACAAACGGTGATTCATCACCGACACGAGATTCTCCTTATACATATACCGCTACCGCCTGGGCCGCGAACAAGTCGTGGTGATCTTGGAAGGGCGCTTCGTATTGAGTCAATGTGCGACTGACCTCGGGAACAGGTCAGCGCATATTCTATTCGGAGTACGTTTCTTGGTATTGATTCCGAAGGCGCAATGGGCCCGCAGGCTGTGTCACTCGCTCTCGACGACTAAGTCGGAAATCATCACGAGATCCCCCAACACTTTGCCGTTTTCATCAACTGTCTGTACCCGCTTACCGGTAGCCGGATCGTACAATCCTAGGGCAATCTTGTATTCGCCAGCGGGCAAATCGGGAGCGAGTGAAAGCGTGTGCGGGTCATCGATGACTTCGCCGGCGTCCCAAACGGATGTGGGATACTTTCCAGACTTTGGAGGGGAATCGGCCTGACCTCGGAGTTGACCGCCTGAATCCAGTAGATGCACGAAGACAGTGTAGTCGTGCGATGGTCTTCCGCGGGGCGACCAAAAGAGGGTCAGTTCGAGTGACCCACCTGGAACGAGCCTGTCGTGAGCGAAGCTGTACCCTTGAAGATCGATCTGATCCGAGAATCTTGTCTGAAGGACATTCTGCGGTATGGGTGGGCTTGAAACCCGTGCGCCTGATGATTGCGCCGGCGGACGGCCATGAACTTTGAACGGCCCCAATATTAATTGATTGCCAGCGTGATTCCCCTGGGCGTCAAATACGTCTAGGTTTGAGAATTCTTGGCTACCTCGATCATACACGGCGACGCGCAGCCAGTATGCGCCGGTCGGCGTTTCTGGATCTATGTCTATCTCGAAGGTAGTTATCCCAGAAGTGCCAGCCGGCCAGTAACCGGGAGCAAAGCCTCGCGCATCGTACTGCCCGCGCAGGAGGTCATCCTCTCCGAACAGCTGGTTGGTGAAACCGAACTCGCGCTCATCGGTAGCGAGTAGAACCCAGTACCATCGCACGGTCAATATTCCCCCTGCTTGAGCATTCTCGGGTACGTCAAATCCATCGACGAATAGTTGATCGCCAAATCGAGCTGGAACTATTAATCCCGGCTCGAATGGAGGCCGGGGATCCAAGAGTCTACGGGCTGTTATTGGTTGGCCGGATGGCGTGGTTTCGATGAATTGGACCGTTGACTCGTCGAAGTATCGGTCCAATATATGGGCTTGGGGCAAATCGGGCATAAATAGATAGCGGGGGCTAAGGTTGTCGGTGGGAAAGATCATGGACCTTTCGTAGTCGAACGGCCAAATGTATCGTGCTTCAGGGTGACTTGAAAGAGTGAAACGCACCCAAGGATCGTCGTAGTCACCAGATGCCACGAAGATCGGTTGTTGGTCCGACCGGACTATCCTGATGGCAGCTTCTAGAGTCACGACCTTGTCCGTGCTGAGCACCTGCGAGTAGGCGGGAAGTTTGGGCCACAATACGAAGTAGCTGTAGTAGGTATGTACTGCGCCACCCAGGAATCCTGCCATCAACAGGAACATCGGCAATGGGCGAACTATTGCCGGTGCACGAGACTCCCAGGCTTTCCAAAGGTAGGCGGTCCCGAGAGCCGGCAGTATGAAGAGCGCCGGGACAAGTCCAGTGACGCGGAGGTAATTGGGCGTGTCACGTATGGTGACGAGGCTTGGAAGAAACATGATGAAGAGCCACATTATGATGATGCCACATGCTGGCTCCCGAAATCGCCGTATAGCGAGCGCAGTTCCAACGAGCATTAGTATCGCCGACCCGGGGTCAAAAATGGGCCGGCCTGGGATATTCCGATCCACATTGCCGTCGCCTTTGATGGCGAACATACCTAATGTTCGAAATGCTGATTCGACAACTGCCTTTGCGGGATTACCCTCGTGCAGCTCTGGATTAAGTGCCGAGACTTGTTGAGCCCTTTCCAAGAAGGAGGCTGGATGATGTAAGAAGAAGATTCCCTGCGGCAAAAACACAAGAGTAGCCAGCGCCAATGCCAAGACTAGTCCTGGCAGCGCCTTGCGGAAGAGTTGGCGATGCAGCAGGGCCAAATACAAAGCAAGCGCCAAAATGAGAAATGGTGCAAATCGGGCGGTCGAATAAGTGTACAGAGAGAGCCCTATCACTATTCCGCCAAGAGCGAACCAAATTGCGGGTTTCGGGCGATTCAAATTCGACGGTTGCGGCGGCGCAGGACTGACCTCTACCTGCCTACGAATGCCCTCCAGTCCGCGCCACAGGCAGTAGAACCCGACTGCTAGGAACAGCGGCAATGAAATCGAGCGCAGTCCCATACGACTGAATATCACGTGCCAGAATGATATGGTCAACCAGCCACACGAGAGCAAGGCGATCCGTGAGTTGAACATCCGTTGAACAAGCAGATATGCGGCGACAACTGTAAGAATTCCTATGACGGCGGGAACCAACCTCAATGCGAAAGTTGTTTGGCCCAGAATGGCGATGCTTAGGGCTTGAAGGTAGATGAAGAGAGATTCGCGACCGAAATTACCGGTCAAGAATATCGGCCGTTCGCCGTCGAGGATCTTTAGAGCATCAGAACTATTGTAGGCTTCGTCGTACAGCAGACCGCGAGGCACTGATTCCAGACTGTATAGTCGGAGAATTATCGCAGCGGATAGGACGACTAATGGCATAATGCGTTCCGCGTGCGACGCAAGCAGGTCGAAGCGCCATGATGACACCCCTACCCTCACTCGCCGGGCTCCCCGACACATTCAACTTGATGGAAGCACGTATTTGGAGATGTCTCCAAGTACGTGGCCGGGTCGTTTACCGCTTCATTCATTTCCAACTATTAGTCCAAATATGGTCATAGAGTCCCCCGTCATTTTGCCGGTTTCATCAACTGTTTGTATCCGCTGGCCGGTCTCTGGATCGTATAGACCTATGGTCATGCGGTACTCGCCGGCCGGCAAGTCAGGAGCCAGTGGAATATTTCGCGAGTCTGCGATCATTTCCCCGGCGTCCCACACCGAGGTGGGATACCTCCCAGATGCTGGGGGCGAGTCCGTTTGACCTCGAATCTGCCCCGCAGAGTCCAATAGATGGACGAATATTGTATAGTCGCGACTTGGCCTTCCTCGGGGCGACCAAAGGAGAATCAACTCAAGAGATTTACCTGGCACCAATCGATTGGTGTTGAGACTGTAGCCTAGAAGGTCAATCTGATCGGCGAACCGTGTCAATTGGACCGTTTTCGGAGCGGATGGATTCGAGACGAGTCCCTCCGCTCCTTCCGCAGGTGGGCGACCGTGAACCTTGATCGGTCCTAGACTTAAGTGTTGGCCGGAGTCATTCCCCAGTGCGTCGAATATGGGCAGATTCGAGCTATCCTGACTGCGCTCGTCAGGCAAGGTATAAATGGCAGCGTGCATCCAATATGCGCCGGTCGGAGCTTCGGGGTCGATTCGGATCTCGAAGGAGGTTATCCCGGTGGTGCCAACCGGCCAATAATCGGGAGCAAATCCGCGGTCATCGAGTTGAGCGCGACGGTCACCATCTCTGCCATAGAGCTGGTTGGTGAACGTGAGATTTCGTCGATTCTTGGCGAGAAGCCGCCAGTACCATTGCACCGTCACCGTCTCTCCGGCTCGAACATCCGTTGGCATGTCGAACCCATAGACAAAGAGGTCGTCGCCAAAACGGGCTGAAACAGGCCATTCCGGCGCGAACGGAGGTCTGGGGTCTAATAAGCGAAACGACTTGATCGGCCGAGCCGAAGGTGCGGGCCCAACGATCGGAACCGATTCGGGCTCGAGATACCTTCTCGCTGCAGGTACATCGATTGGGTCAACATCTGAAGGAATTAGATATCTGGCGTTGACTCGGTCAATTGGAAAGATTAGAGATCGTTTAGGCTCAAATGTCCGAATCAATTTGGCTTCAGGCTTGCCCGCAAGATTAATTCGAGGGACCAGCATTTGGAGGTTGTCGAAGTCGCCGACCGCCAAGAAAATCGGACGATTCTCTGTTCTTGCTAACTCAAGCCCCTCCGTAACAGTCTCGGCAATAGACAGTGGGGGAAAGATACCCGCGTCGAAACTTCGCCAGAGCCCTGGCGACTTAGCCCACAACTCAAAATAGCTGTAGTAAGTGTAGAAGGCTCCACTCAAGAATGCCAAAGCAATCAGCAGCAAAGGCAATTTGCGCAGGAACGCTTGCAGAATCGACTGTCGCCGTGGGATGCGAGAATCCCACGTATCCCACAACCACATAGTGCCTAGAGCTGGCAATATAAAGACGGCCGGGATTAGGGCCGTGGCGCGTATGGGGCTTGGTGTACCCTGGACAGCCAGGAGGCTGGGAATAAACATTACGACGAGCCATATCAAGATGAATCCATATGCTGGCTGCTGAAAGCGCCGCACGGTGAGGGCTAGACCCATGAGTAACAGCAGTGCGGACAAAGGATCGAATAGAGGTCGACCCGAAATGCTCGAATGCCAATAGACATCGCCTCGTACGGCGAACATGCCCAGCGTCCGAAGAGCTGAGTCGAATAGCGCCTCACCGGACCTGCCCGCACTCAGTTCTTGGTTGAATACCCACACTTCTTGGATTCTCTCTAGAAAGGAGTCCGGATGGCTCAAAAAGAAGAGTCCTAGCGGCAGGGAAACGAGCATGATAAGAGCGAAACTCAATGCTAGTCCCGGGAGGGCGTGGCGGAGGAGCCGGCGATGCAACAGGGCAATGTACAATGCAAACGCTAAAACGAACAAGGGCGCGAATCGAGCGGGTGTATAGGTGTAAAGTGAGAGGCCAATCGCTATGCCGCCAAGTGCGAACCATATGGCAGGCTTCGACCGTTTGGTCGTTTCGAGTGGGTCCAAAGAATGCTTGGTCTCCACTTGGGTGCTTGCTCCTTCGAATCCGCGCCAAAGGCAGTAGAAACCTACCGCTAGGAATAGCGGTAGCGCAATCGAACGCAACCCAACACGACTGAACAGGACATGCCAAAGGGAAGTGCTGAACCAGCCGCAGGCAAGCAAGGCAATCCGCAAATCGAACATGCGTCGAATTAGCGGAAACGCTGCGACAACCGTTAGTATCCCAATGAACGCAGGAACTATCCTCAAGGCAAAATCCGACTGGCCGAGGAAAGACAAGCTGAGGGCCTGAAGGTACATGAAGAGAACCTCGCGGCCGGAGTTCTCAATCAAGAAGATTGGCCGTTCGCCATTGAGGATCTTAAGGGCATCAACGCCGTTTACAGATTCGTCGAACGAAAGGCCGCTGGGGATTGTATCCAAGTGGTAGAGTCTAAGAATGGCTGCAACCAAGAGCACGGCGATTAACAGGACTTGCCCGGGGTAAGATCCGAGGCGCGTGAAGCGTGAAATTGTTAGTCCTGTTGCTCGATGCACGTAACCCGCCCAGAGCATGATCCTTGGAGATCTACTATTATACACATGCGACTTGAGTCCAATTCTGGTACGTAACGCATGCCTGCTGATTCTCAGCGGCCGGCAACGACGCCAGGACGGCTCTAAAAGCGCGAACGCGGGTTAGATAATGGCTCAGAGGATCAATGCGAGCAACGTGGCGTCTAGGTTAGTGAGCGTCGCGACTAACTTGGAGGATCGCACATCCTGATTCGCGGAGATCAATAAATTGTCTCTCCGAGTGCTTTGGCTAACGACCGGAATATTGGCGCTTGGTGCTGGCATTCGTCTTTGGGCCCTCGGCGAGCTAACCCCAGGAGTCTGGTACGACGAGGCAGTCAACGCTATTGACGCGCGCTTCGTCGTCCACGACGGATTCCCCATATTCTTTGTCGGAAACAATGGCCGCGAACCACTCTTCATCTACTCATTGGCGACAAGTTTCAAACTCTTTGGTTACAACGCATTGGCCTTACGCTTCGTTTCTACAGCTACTGGCCTGCTGACGGTTTCGGTCAGCTTTGCACTTGTGCGAAGCATTTGGGGTACGCGTCCCGCGTTGATCGCGACAACTCTATTGGCGACTTCGGTATGGCCCCTGATATTGAGTCGGCTGGGGATGCGTGCGGCACTGCTACCACTCTTGCTCAGCGCAGCCGTATTCTGGCTTTGGACCGGCTTGCAGAAGAGATCGGCTTGGCGGACTGCACTTGGAGGGGTATTCTTTGGACTTGCAGCCTACAGCTATACCGCCGTTCGTGTGGCGCCGGTCTGGGTACTTGTCTTTTGTGCGGTATGGCTCGTAACGTGGCGTTGGAGTCAAGGGCTCACCTTCGCTCGAAGCCTCGCCTTAGTCGGGGCGTTTTGGCTGGCTGCATCAATCACCGCCGCGCCTTTGGCCGCCTATTTCTTGAAAGATTTGGACCAACTCGCCACACGTGTTGCACAAGAGTCCATTCTGGTCGCAGAACCCAACCATTTGCACGGTCTCGTGAATAACGCGGTCAGCACACTAGGGATGTTAAGCGTTCGGGGAGATCTCAACGGACGTCACAATCTGCCCGGTAGGCCAGTATTTGATCCGCCGCTTGCCGTATTCGCGCTAATAGGGTTGGCGGTGATAGCTGCGCGCTATCGCCGCCCGGAGTCGGTGTTGGCACTGCTATGGCTGGCGACCATGTTCCTGCCGGGAATTCTGAGCAGGGAGTCCCCGCATCAGCTGCGGACGGCCGGCATCATACCGATTGTTTACGTCTTACCGGCTATTGGTCTAATCGCTGCTGCTGGTTGGACCAAGCGAGTGATCGCACTCAAGAATGTGACCTTGGCCTATGGATTCATAGTGTTGCTACTGATCTGGAGCATCGGAAACTCGACAAGAGCATTCTTCGTCGATTGGGCCGGAGCGCAGAACACAGCGGATTCTTTCCTGGGTGCACAACGGATTGCCGGTCAACTTGTAGAAGGTGGAGGGAAGACTTCCACTGCGGTCTTCGCCACGCCCATGTACAGAGGGGAACCGGCTAGCTCTCTCATTTTCGGACAAACTACAGACCGGCTGGATATGAGGTTCTTTTCAGGCCGTTACTGTCTGGCGATCCCTAGAGAAGGCCATGTTCAGTATCTCTTAACGAGGGATACGCGTGGCCCCTGGGAGTTCGCCCAGAACGCCTTGGAAACTCACAAGATTTCGACAGCACTCGACCAGAACGGCGAGCCATGGGTAGAGGTATATGAGTTGGACGCAGATGAGCTGCTGCACCTCCAACCCTCAAGGCCTACGCCGGCCGCCCTGGGCGACCAATTCGTAGTGCTCGGCTATGATATGCCCAAGAGTATCCGCGCCGGGGAACCAACGTCTGCGCGCGTTTATTTGCAAATCGACAAGCCATTCCCCAGGCAGGCCAACTTCCAATTTTTCGCCCACTTGGTCAATATTGAAGACAACTCAACGCCCGCGCTCTTCCATATCGACTCGTGCGTTGGTGATACATATTGGAAGACCGGCGACCGATTGTTGATAGAAATACCAATCATCCTGGATCCGGACGTCAAGCAAGGTACTCATCGGCTCGCGTTCGGAATGTGGGACAAGTTTGATGACGAGCGACTGTTAGTTCGGGATGGCGCCGGGAAACCGATCGGAGATGCGCTATATCTAGGACCCTCAAGAGTAGTGGGCGACGCCGGACCTCCCCACGAACCTCAGCACGAACTGAGTATTCAAGTCGGTGAGGCAATTGGCCTTAGAGGATATGACCAAAGCGGAGCCGGAATCGTACCGGTAGGCAATATCAGACTAACACTATACTGGGAAGTTCTCGGCCCGTTGGAAGAGGACTACACGGTATTCGTACAACTACTAGACGCGGACGGGAAGGTCGTTGCTCAGAAAGATAACTACCCGCAGAACGGCACCTACCCGACAAGTATCTGGACCGAACAAGACCCGATTGTGGCGGACGAATACGAACTCGAATTACCGGCCGAAATTGGCAGGTCGCCGCACCGAATCATTGTTGGAATGTACCGGCTGGCGGATGGCAGCCGGCTATCGATACGCGATTCCGAAGGGCAGTTGGTGGGAGACCACGTCGTACTCGATAAGTGAGTCGCGACATCGTCGGAGTGTGCGACCATCACCCTGTGGTACAAATTGGTGCGCTGGACTCTACCCCTGTTTGATCCGGCGATCAAACAGCCTGGCAAACTCCGTCTCCACCTGCCGGCGGGTTTCGTCGAATTCACCTGAGTTGTCGATGACTACGTCAGCGTAGCGGACTTTCGCGTCTACCGGCCCCTGCGCATCGAGCCGGCGGCTCGCGTCCGGTTCCGACATACCACGCGACATCATCAGGCGAGTCAATTGTTGATCACGATTTGCGGTGACTACCCAGACGCTGTCGCAGCGGTTGTGACCACCAGCCTCGATCAACTTGATTGCTTCGATGGTCAGGACGCGCGAGCCGCTTGTCGCGACCAAGCGGTCGAGCTCATCGTTGACGTAAGGATGTACCAGTTCATCCAGCCTGGCCAGGCGAGCCGGATCCTGGAATACGATGGCGCCGAGCTTAGGTCGATCTATTGTCCCATCCGAAGCCAGAATTGACCGCCCGAATTCATCCACGATCGGCTGATAGGCCGGTTGTCCGGGCGCCATCCTCTGATGGGCCACCTTGTCAGCGTCAATAACCTCACCTCCAAGGTCGGCCAATATGTTGGCGACCGTGCTCTTGCCGGCGGCGATGGTGCCGGTGAGGCCAATTACAAAGGGTAGCCGGTAGTGATTGGGCAAAGTTCTACGCTCGACATTGACCACGCATACGGACTATATACCGTACCTCTTTCGACAAGCCTAGGTTGGCCATGGCTCATTGTTGAAATGAAAAAGGCCCCGGCGCTATTGCCAGGACCTTCCTCTGCCAGAAATGCTTTTCGGTCTAGTACTCCGGCATGCCGCCCGGAGGCGGTGCTGCTGCTGCCGGCTCTGGAATATCGGTGACAAGCGCCTCGGTCGTGAGGATCATCCCCGCGATCGAAACCGCATTCTCTACCGCAGAACGGGTCACCTTGGCCGGATCGATAATGCCGGCGGCTGTAAGGTCGGAGTAGTCGTTGTTGAGCACGTCGTAGCCAATGTTATTACTTTTCGATTCCTCCTGTTTTCGCCGAATGGCCTCGACCACGACTGAGCCCTCCATGCCGGCGTTCTCAGCCAGTTGGCGGGTTGGCTCTTCCAATGCACGGCGCAGGATCGTGATGCCAGTGGAAGCATCGCCGGCGATCTCGAGGTCGTCTAGCGCATTGGCCGCGTTGAGCAGCGTAACACCGCCGCCTGCGACAACACCTTCCTCGACCGCTGCCCTAGTCGCCGAGAGAGCGTCCTCGACTCGGTGCTTCTTCTCTTGCAGTTCGGGTTCGGTCCCAGCGCCAACTTTGATAACGCCGACTCCGCCGGCCAGCTTTGCCAAGCGCTCTTGGAGTTTTTCGCGATCATAGTCGGAGGTAGTGTCATCCACTTGGGCCTTGATCGACTTGATTCGCCCCTGGATATCTTCGTCACTGCCGGAGCCTTCGATGATCGTCGTGTCGTCTTTGGTCGATACGACGCGACGAGCGCGACCCAAGTCATCGATAGTAGCCGAATCGAGCTTTCGTCCAGTGTCTTCAGAAATCACCGTCGCGCCAGTGAGGATGGCCATGTCTTCAAGCATCGCCTTGCGGCGGTCACCAAACCCTGGCGCCTTGACTGCCAGCGCATTGACGGTTCCTCGCATCTTGTTGACGACAAGAGTGGCCAGCGCTTCTCCATCGACGTCTTCCGACACCAAGACAAAGTTCTTGCTGACCTGAAGGACCTTCTCAAGTATCGGCAATATGTCTGAGATCGCACTGACCTTCTTGTCTGTTAGTAGAACATACGGATCATCGAACTCGGCGGCCTGACGATCAGGCTGGTTTATGAAGTACGGGGAGATATAGCCTCGGTCGAACTCCATACCATCCACGTACTCGGTTTCAAACCTTAATCCGCGGGATTCCTCTACAGTAATAACGCCATCCTTGCCGACCCGGTCCATAACTTCGGCAATCAACTCGCCGATTTCGGGGTCGGCGGCCGAGATCGATGCAATGTGAGCAATGTCTTCCTTTCCCTTTACGGGAATGGCCAAGCTCTTGATCGACTCGACTACGTTAACCACGGCTCGATCCAGTCCACGCTTCAGCAGCATAGGATTGGCACCAGCCGCGACGTTGCGCAGGCCTTCATTGACTATCGCCTGGGCGAGAACCGTGGCTGTGGTCGTACCATCGCCGGCGACATCGTTGGTCTTGGTGGCGGCTTCTTTAAGAAGCTGCGCGCCCATGTTTACGAATGGGTCTTCCAGATCAATCTCTTTCGCGACTGTGACGCCATCGTGGCTCACAGTTGGCGTGCCAAACTTCTTATCAAGCGCTACGTTCCGACCCTTCGGTCCGAGCGTGGTTTTTACCGCCTGGGCCAGAATATCTATGCCTTGGCGGAGAGAATCGCGGGCCTCTTCCTTGAATTGTAGTTGCTTGGGCATTGACTTCTCCTAAATGTAACTAGTAGCTGAGCTTAGTTCTCGAGCACGGCCAAGATATCTTGTTCACCAACAATGAGATACTCTTCGTCGCCCAGAATTACCTCAGTGCCAGCATACTTGGCGTAAATCACGGTGTCTCCAACTTCCACCTGCAGAGCAATGTGATTGCCATTTTGGTCGAGCTTGCCAGGACCAACAGCCTTGACCAAACCCTCTTGGGGCTTTTCCTGCACCGTATCGGGTAGTACGATCCCACTACTGGTGGTCTGTTCCTTAGCGATCGCTTGGATAACTACTCGATCACCCAACGGTTTGACGTTTGACATGGTTCCTCCTCATAAAATTGATTGCGAGTTACGGTCCCTCGAACGCTCCCAGGCCAATTTGTCGAACGCACTTACGCTATTCGATCCAAAACTGGATCAGCCGGTTGATCTACGGTATGTACGGAAGCACATACCGTGACAAGACCCCACGACAAGTTTAGAGAACTGAGAATCCTGGGACCGACGCCTCTTGCGTGCAGTTCGACAAGAGATATCCTGTAACATAGTAGACGAGCCGCATTTCTCTCGCAATCAACAATGGGCTGTTGCCGGGCTGGGATTTGTCTCTTAGGCAGTAATCTATCAATCTTCTAACAAACGACGTTATTGATCTGTGGCGAGGCTTGGGATGGCGGGATAAGACAGTTTGGACCCCGGGTGACGGCCGATGACCTCCACTTCATCGGCATGTTTGGCGAAAGCAAACCACGCTAAGTTCTGAGCATCAGGTACGGAGAATTGTTCGACACACTTTCAGATCGCCTCCAAGGCGTATTCCGCGAATTGGGCAGAAAAGGCCGCCTCACCGAGCGCGACATCGATGAGGCAATGCGCGAGGTCCGGAGGGCGCTACTGGAGGCCGATGTTAATTTCCGGGTCGTCAAGCAGTTTGTCGTTCGCATCCAAGACCGAGCAAAGGGCGCGGAAGTGATGTCGAGCCTTACGCCGGCACAACAGGTCATCAAAATCGTCCGAGATGAGCTGATAACTACCTTGGGCGAAGGCGCGCCATTGATCGCCGAAGGTGATCCGGCGGCAATCTTGTTGGTGGGTCTACAAGGATCTGGCAAGACCACGGTCGCAGCGAAGCTCGGTCTCCAACTTAGAAAAGATGGTCGCCGCCCATTGCTTGTTGCTGCGGACACACAACGGCCGGCGGCCATCCAACAGCTTATCGCTCTGGGCAAACAGATCAGCTTGCCGGTTTACAGCGAGTCTAGCGGCGACCCGGTAGCGATTACGATGAACGCACGAAAATACGCTCTTGAGAACGGCATGGATGTAACGGTGGTGGATACCGCTGGCCGGCTGCACATAGACGAACAGCTGATGGCTGAAGTGCTGAGGGTGAAGGGTCAGGCAGGACCGCAAGAAACCCTACTTGTCGTCGACGCGATGACGGGCCAAGAGGGCGTCAACGTGGCTGATGAGTTTAACAAGAGGATTGGCGTCACCGGCCTAGTACTGACCAAGCTCGATGGCGACGCCCGGGGTGGATCAGCTCTTTCTATTCGTGCGGTTACTGGCGTCCCGATCAAGTTCGTAGGGACGGGCGAAAAGCTGGACGGGTTCGAAATATTTCACCCGGATCGACTGGCCGGTCGCATTCTCGGTATGGGTGACGTGCTGACGCTGGTTGAAAGGGCGCAACAAACTGTCGACAAGCAACAAGCAGTTGAAATGCAGAGAAAGCTGCGGACTGCTACGTTCGATCTTAACGACTTCATGGTTCAAATGCAGCAGATCAGGCAAATGGGCTCGCTCGACCAGTTGATGGAGATGATCCCAGGCATGAATCAGTTGGCCAAGAAACTACCGGCCGGCGCTTTGGACGAAGGCCAGTGCAAACAGATCGAAGCCATTATCAGCTCGATGACCTTGGAGGAGCGACGCGCTCCGAATATGATCAACGGCAGCCGGCGGCGCCGAATCAGCCGAGGCAGCGGTACGACCCTGCAAGAAGTGAATCAGCTCCTGAACCAGTTCCGCCAGGTTCAAAAATTGATGAGGAATTTCTCGCGGGGCAAGGGTCCGAAGGGTCTCATGGGCATGTTCAACTAGCCGGCGGTGTAGCGCGCCTCGACTCTGGTCAAGCGTTCACATCAGCCTGACGTACACCCTAGGAGACGGTTGGATTGTTTCTTGGCGCATTGGCGGACAAGATCAAGCAACGTGGCCCATGCTGGTCGGCGATTAAAAAGACAGTTGGTCGCGTTCCCCGTGGATCACTCCATCTGTTCATACTCTTCAACTTGGCAATTGCGCAGCCGCTGTTCGACGTGCTGGCCAGAAGTGCCCCTTTCTTCGTGGCCGAGCGGTCTCAGCCAGTCGACATCATTGTGTTGGTTCTGCTCCTGTGCATTCTCGTGCCGGCGTTTTTCTTGGCGCTGGAGATAGTGGCCTCGCTGCTGAGTGAGAAGTTGCAGGTCGGTATTCACACACTTCTCGTTGCTCTCCTGCTGGCAACTGTCGCTCTGCCAGCGTTGAAACGCGTAGGAGATGCTCCTGGAGTCGCGCTGGGATTCGGGGCCGGCCTGATCGGGATCGCGGGTGTGGCAGCCTATTTGCGTTTCAATCCAGTGCGGCAACTCTTGACATTTGCAGCGATAGGAGTGTTTGTCATCCCGGCTACCTTTCTTCTGAATTCCAACATTTCAAAGATCGTTTTTCCGGATGTGAAGTCAAAGGGACCCGAGGTAGAGATAACCTCGACGACGCCAGTGGTGATGGTGATATTCGATGAGTTACCGTTAACCTCGCTGATGGACGAGAACCGCCAGATAGATCCGGCACGCTACCCCAATTTTGCCAATCTGGCCGGGGATGCACACTGGTTTCGCAACGCGACTACAGTGGCGGATACTACCATGGCAGCCGTCCCGGCCATTTTAACCGGTCAATTCCCAGGTGCGAAGCGGCTACCGACATCGGAGGACTATCCCAACAACCTCTTTACACTTCTAGGCGACTCGCACGAAATGCGTGTCTTCGAGTCTGTAACGAGCCTCTGCCCAACTGAACTGTGTAACATCACTGCGCCGAAGTCGGCTATGGCGGAGCGGATAGTGTCGCTGCTTGTTGATGTGGGAGTGATCTATTCGCACGTTGTTCTTCCAGACGAAATGACGTCGACGTTGCCTGCAATCGACCAGAATTGGCACAATTTTTTGGACTTACGCAGAAAGACAGGCACGCAAACCGACGCCTCAGAAGTCGGTGGTTCGATTGAGCGGGGTCCGAGGCAGTTCGCATCGTTTGTGAAATCGATAGAGAGATCTAGTGTTCCTCGACTTTACTTTCTCCACACACTGCTGCCTCACCAGCCGTGGAAGTATCTTCCCAGTGGCAAGACCTACGAATCTTCGGCATTTGACTCTCGAGTCTTTGGCTTTAACTTGCGTGATGGTGGGCAAACTTGGGTCAACGACGAGTGGCTCGTCACTCAAGGACTACAGCGTCATTTGCTGCAGGTGGGATTCGCCGACAAGCTTCTGGGCGACTTGATTGCCCGACTGAAGAAAATTGGGCTGTACGAGAGTTCGTTGTTGATAGTTACGGCCGATCACGGCATCAGTTTTGGACCGGGCGTGGCTCGTCGGCGTCTGGGTCCCGAGAATCTTCAGGACGTTTTGCCTGTTCCGCTGCTTGTTAAACTGCCGCATCAGGAGCGGGGAGTAGTCAGTGATCGCATTGTCCAGACCGTCGACATTTTCCCGACCATCGTCGACGTCTTGGGCGTGGTGTTGCCTTGGAGATTCGACGGCAGGTCACTGTTTGACACTTCAATACTTGATCTGACTGAATTGACTGTATTCGACTACGAGTCTCGCATGAGTGCCGTCGCGCCCGTAAGCGCAAAGATGTATGAGACGCTCGACCGGAACCTTGCCGAGTTTGGTTCGGGTGAAAGTGTCGACGGACTATATAGGATCGGGCGTTACAGTCGAATAATAGGGCGACATCCCGGCGCATTTTCCGTAGAGCAGGCGTCTGACGTAAGAATCTGGCTTTACGGAGCTTCTTTGTGGCAGCACGTAGATCCTCAGTCTGAGTTTGTGCCAGCTCGGATCATTGGGAGTGTCGATCCGGGCGCCGATGGAGAAATGGATCTACACTTGGCGGCAGTTATCAACGGCACTATTCAGGGGGTGACTCGAACATACTTTGACGGGCAACACGTATTGTTCTCGGTAATTGTGCCGGAGAGATCGTTTCGGAAGGGTTACAATCACGTGGAGTTGTTTGTGGTGTCAGGTCCTACTGATCGACCTCGACTGCGGGCACCACACATTACGCGAAGGGGGACGACTCACTATTCGATCTCAATACTGAACGGACGAGAAACCATTGCGACGCCGGGGGGTCAAATGGTGCCAATCGTCCCCGGCGCGGTGGGCGGAGTCGTAGATCGCAGCATCCAAAGAGCGGATGTCGCGGCTATCGGAGGATGGGCCGCCGACCTCCGGGGTTCGCAGCCTGCGGAGTCCATCTTGGTGCTGGTGAATGGGGAGGTCGTCCGCCTAGTACGACCACACCTTGGGCGGCCGGATGTGGCTGCTCATTACGGAAAACCCGACTTGGTGAATTCGGGTTTTCTGCTAGGGATGTCGCCCGAAACAATTGGTGACCCAGCCAATGCTGAAGTTCGCGTAATAGCTTTGTCCAGCCACGGCGTTGCTTCGGAGTTGACCTGCGGGGAGGAATATGCCTGGCGACGAAGGCGCGATGAAACTCAGCTGTCGGCAGTTCAACTGTTAGATCTTGGATCAGGCCCCAAATACTCTATATCGGTGAATAACGGGACCGAGAATATTGTTTCATCGAGTAGTCAGATTATTCCGGTAGTGTCCGACACCTTGGCAGGATACGTGGATTTCTGGTCCATGGAAGGCCGGTTCGTTTTCATTAGCGGGTGGGCCGCGGATGTACGCAATTTGCAGCAGGTCAAGTCGGTATTGCTATTCGCGAATGGGCGATTCCTTTCCGCTCGAGAAACGAACTTTGCTCGCCCCGACGTAGCCAAGGCAATTGGCGATGACTCCCTAATCACGTCCGGATTTGATTTCGTCATTCCTTCGGAGGAGTTAGGATCATTAGGTGATGTCGAGGTGCGTGTATTCGCCTTAAGCAAAGATGACGTAGCTCAGGAGTTGGCGTATGTATCGGGTTATCCGTGGCCAAGAAGATCTGAGGACTCGATCCAATAGGGAAGCACAAGTTTGCGAGGAGCAATTGGCGGAGCCGGAGAGGCGGAGGAGAATGATCCGACAGGGAAGGGAATAGGGCCAAATATGACGCATCTATTGCGAGCTATTTTAGCGATCTGGTTGCTGAGGATTGCCGTGTTTCGCACGTTTGCCTACTTAGACCCTTCTAGTGCGAGCATCCTGATTCAGGTGCTATTAGGTGGCTTTGCGGGTGTTGCAATAGTGGTAAAAATCTTCTGGTATCGGATTGCCAACGTGCTTGGTATCCGTCGAGGATATGGCGAGAATGTGCAAGACGAAGACACGAGTTGACAGGATACGAGGAAGAACAAATAGCCTTGGCAACAACCAGTCCGCGCTCCTGACGAGGGCCAACACAAGCAGATAAATGCTGTATTCGGGTCGACAACTCCAAGAGTGCGAGCTGCGCCGAGTATAATTAGCGGCCGGCTGCTGGGAAGGATCAACCCAGGCAGCGGTGCGGCGTTGTAAGAAGCAAATCATCTTTTGGGACAGTTCCGGCGGGCTCAAAAGATTCTGAGCGATATCTTGCAAGGCAAGGCTCCGATGGGGCCCTGGGCAAATTCAACTAGCCGTCCGCAAGCAGGCCCGAGGAGACAACTCGATTGAGTATTGGCGCATTGGTGCGCAAGATCAAGCAGGTTTTCGCACCCTGGTCCGCGATCAAGAAGGTTGCTGGTCGCTTTCCACCTGGGTCGCTGCATCTATTCATTCTCTTCAACTTGGCGATTGCGCAGCCGCTTTTCGATGTGCTAGTTGGAAGTGCGACGTTCTTCGTGGCCGAGCGTTCCCAGCCGCTCGACATCATTGTGTTGGTTCTCCTCCTGTGCATTCTCATACCGGCGTTTTTTTTGGCGCTGGAGATAGTAGCCTCGCTCCTGAGTGAGAGGTTGCGGATCGGGGTTCACACGCTATTGGTTGCGTTTCTGCTGGCAACTATCGCATTGCCAGCCTTAAAACGCATAGGGGATGCTCCCGGTGTTGCGCTGGCCCTTGGGGCCGGCCTGATCGGGATCGCGGGTGTGGCAGCCTATTTGCGTTTCAATCCAGTGCGGCAATTCTTTACATTCGCGTCGATAGGAGTGTTGGTCATCCCCGCAACGTTTCTTCTGAATTCCGACATCTCGAAGATCGTGTTTCCCCGGGCGAGCCCAAGGGCGGCCAGCGTGGAAGTGACCTCGACTACCCCGGTGGTGATGGTGATATTCGATGAGCTCCCTGTAATCTCGCTTATGGACGAGAACGGCCGGATAAATCCGGTGCGTTACCCCAATTTTGCCAGTTTAGCCGACGACGCCTACTGGTTTCGCAATGCCACTACGGTTGCGGACACCACGTCAGGTGCCGTTCCCGCCATTTTGACCGGTCAATTTCCTAGTGCGTCACGAATAGCCAGGTCGGAGGACTATCCCGACAATCTCTTTACCCTTCTCGGCGACTCATACGAATTACGTGTCTTCGAGGCTGGAACGAGGCTCTGCCCAACCGATCTGTGTAGCGTCACTGCGCCGACGCCGGCTTTGGCGGACCGGATAGTATCGATGTTTGTTGACGTGGGCGTCATCTACTTGCACGTTGCTCTTCCAGACGAGATGACTTCGACATTGCCTTCAATCGATCAGAATTGGCACAATTTTGTCGAGTACACCAGGAAAGAGGGTCGGCAATCGAGCGACCGAGCGCAGGACAGACCACACTACCGCGATTTCTCCAGTTTCGTTGCGCGGTTTGAGGACTGGATCGAGAATTCGGATGATCCACGTCTATATTACATACACATAGAAATCCCGCACGCGCCGTGGAAGTATCTTCCCAGTGGTAAAACCTACCACTCTTCGGAGATTGATTCTCGAGTAATTGGCTTTAACTTGCGAGACGGCGGGCGAACTTGGGTTAACGATGAGTGGCTGGTCACCCAAGGACTACAGCGTCATTTGCTGCAGTTGGGATTCGCCGACAAGCTACTAGGCGATGTGATTGGCCGACTGCAGAAAACTGAATTGTACGACCGGTCGTTGGTGATAGTGGTGGCCGATCACGGGATCAGTTTTCGCGCGGGTGGAATTCGTCGTGGTCTAAGTCCCGGGAATCTTCAGGACATTATGCATGTTCCACTGCTGGTTAAACTGCCTCATCAGGGCCAGGGAGTCGTCAGCGATCGCAACGTTCAAACCATCGACATTCTCCCGACGATTGCCGAAGTCTTGGATGTGGTGTTGCCATGGAGAGTCGATGGCAAGTCGTTGTTTGACACTTCAACACCCGATCGGACTGAATTGATTGTATTCGCCGATGAGTCCCGGAAGCTCTTGACTGTTGCACCTGTGATTACCGAGATGTACGAAACACTCGACCGCAAACTCGCGTTGTTTGGCCCCAGTGAGAGTGTCGATGGAGTGTATAGGATCGGCCGATACAGGCATTTAATAGGGCAAGACCTCGGCGTATTCTCCGTGGACCAAGCATCCGTTGTTAGAATCTGGCTTGAAGGAAGGTTGTTGTGGGAGAACATAGATCCCGAGTCCGATTTTGTGCCTGCTCGGATCACAGGGAGAGTCGATACGGGCACCGATGAAGAAATGAATCTACACTTGGTCGCAGCTGTCAACGGCACCATTCAGGCGGTGACTCAAACGTTTCCTCACGGGCATCAATTGTTTTTCTCGGTAATGGTACCGGAGACATCATTTCGCGAAGGTTACAATTCCGTAGAGTTGTTCGTGGTGTCCGGGCCGACTGATAGACCGCGACTACTCGCACCAGCCAATGTTCGACCGGGAATGAGCAATTATTCGCTAACAAGACTGCACGGACGAGAATCAATCGAGACTCCGGAGGGAAGAATAGTTCCAATCGTCCCCGGTGCGATGGGCGGAAATGTAGACCGCGGCATCCAGCAGGGGGATGTGGGGATTATCAGGGGATGGGCCGCCGACTTGCGGGGTTGGCAGCCCGCGGAATCCATTTTGGTGCTGCTGAATGGTGAAGTTGTCCATCTGGTGCAACCAAACCGTACGCGGCCGGATGTGGCTGCTCATTACGGAAAACCCGACTTGGCGAGGTCGGGATTTGTGCTAATGTTTGTGTCCGAAGCACTGGGCGACTCGGCAAATGCTGAAGTTCGCGTAATAGCCTTGTCCAGCCATGGCGTGGCTTCGGAGTTAACCTACGGGGAGGAGTATGCCTGGGGCAATAGGCCCAAGCATACTCAGCCGGCTCCGGTCCAACTGTCAGACTTTGAATCAAGCCCCGAATATGCTCTGTCGATGGATGGCGGGAGCATCAATATCGTTTCTTCCAGCGGGCAGATTATTCCGATAGTGTCCGACACTGTGGCTGGGTATGTGGATTTATGGTCCACTGACGGCCAATTCGTTTTCATTAGCGGATGGGCCGCCGATGTACGGAGGTCGCAGCAGGTCAAATTGGTATTGCTGTTCGTGAATGGGCAGTCCGTTTCTGCTCGAGAAACTAATTTCGCCCGCCCGGACGTGGCAAGAGAAAGTGGTATTGAGTCCTTGTTGACGTCTGGATTCGACTTTGCTGTTCCTTCGGAGTTGCTAGGCGCCTTAGACAACACCGAGGTACGACTTTTCGCCATAACCAAGGATGAAGAGGCCCAGGAGTTGGCCTATGTATCGGGTTATCCGTGGCCAAGAAGATCTGAGGACTCGATCCAATAGGGAAGCACAAGTTTGCGATGAGCAATAGCCGGAGGAGCAGACATGAGCAACCACGATCGCATAGGGAAGGCAGTTTGGACATGACCCATATATTACGCACTATGTTCGCAATCCGATTACTCTGGAATACGGCTTCTCGCACGTTTGCCTACTTAGACCCTTCTAGTGCGAGCATCCTGATTCAGGTGCTATTAGGTGGCTTTGCGGGTGTTGCAATAGTGGTAAAAATCTTCTGGTATCGGATTGCCAACGTGCTTGGTATCCGTCGAGGATATGGCGAGAACGTGCAAGACGAGGACGCTAGTTGACGGGATACAAGGAAGAACAAATAGGCTTGGCAACAACCAGCCCGCGCTCCGGACGAGGGCCAACACAAGCAGATGAATGCTGTATTCGGGTCGACAACTCCAAGAGTGCGACCTGCGCCGAGTATAATTAGCGGCCGGCTGCTGGGAAGGATCAACCCAGGCAGCGGTACGACGTCGTAAGAAGCAAATCATCTTTTGAGACAGTTCCGGCGGGCTCAAAAGATTCTGAGCGATATCTTGCAAGGCAAGGCTCCGATGGGGCCCTGGGCAAATTCAACTAGCCGTCCGCAAGCAGGCCCGAGGAGACAACTCGATTGAGTATTGGCGCATTGGTGCGCAAGATCAAGCAGGTTTTCGCACCCTGGTCGGCGATCAAGAAGGTTGCTGGTCGCTTTCCACCTGGGTCGCTGCATCTATTCATTCTCTTCAACTTGGCGATTGCGCAGCCGCTTTTCGAAATGTTGGCGCGAAGCGCGCCGTTCTTCGTAGCCGAGCGTTCTCAGCCGGTCGATATCATCTTGTTCGTTCTCCTCCTATCGATTCTCATTCCCGCGTTCTTCTTGACGTTGGAGATAACCGCTTCTCTACGTAGCCAAAAGTTGTGGATTGGAATTCACACTTTATTGGTCGCAACTCTGCTGACTACCATAGCTCTAACGATCTTGAAACCGGTGGCGGATGCGCCTGGCATCGCATTGGCCTTCGGTGCCGGTCTGATCGGGATTGTGGGGACGATGGCCTATTGGCGTTTCAACCCATTGCGGCAATTCTTGACGTTCGCATCGATAGGAGTGTTGGTCATCCCAGCTGCCTTTATTCTGGACTCTGACATTTCAACGATTGTGTTTCCCGATGTGAAGTCAAGCAGCATCAGGGTGGATGTGACCTCCACGACCCCGGTGGTGATGGTGATATTCGATGAGTTGCCCGTGACGTCGCTGATGGACGAGAAACGCCAGATAGATCCGGTACGTTACCCCAATTTTGCCAAGTTAGCCAAAGGCGCCCACTGGTTTCGCAATGCCACCACGGTAGCTGATAGGACCACCTTAGCAGTTCCGGCCATTCTAACGGGTCGAGTCCCCGACGAAAAACGGCTACCGACGTTTGAAGAGCATCCCAACAATCTCTTCACACTCCTCGGCAACTCGTACGAAATGCGTGTGTTTGAGGCGTTCACGACTCTTTGTCCGAAGAGATTATGTAGCGACACCGTGCGGACGCCGGCTCTGGCAGACCGAATGCTGTCGATGCTCATTGATGTGGGGGTCATCTATCTGCATATCATTCTTCCAGATGAGATGACTACGAGGCTGCCAGCGATCAACCGGACTTGGCACGATTTTGTCGAGCCTACTGGGAAAAAGGATCAGCAATCGAGCGACCGAGCACAGGTCAAACCACACTACCAAGACTTCTCCAATTTCGTCGCGTGGTTTGTGAATTCGATCGAGAACTCGGATGGTCCGCAGCTATACTTCATACACATAGAGATTCCTCACCCACCTTGGAAGTACCTTCCAAGTGGCAAGTCTATTATTTCCGAAGTGCCTGCGAGCCTGATTGATGGCCGTCATAAAGAGGGATTAACCGAAACGTGGACTCGTGACGAATGGCTAGTCGCTCAAGGATTTCAGCGTCATTTGCTCCAGTTGGGATTCGCGGACAAGCTGTTGGGGGAGGTGATAGGCCGACTGGAGACTGTAGGGTTGTACGAGCGCTCCCTGGTGATAGTAGTGGCCGATCACGGTGCCAGTTTTCGTGCCGGTGAAAACCCTCGGCTTGTGAGTAACGTCAACCTTCCTGACATTCTGCCGGTCCCCGTTATTGTTAAGCTGCCACATCAAGACCGCGGGGTGGTCAGCGATCGCAATGTCCAGACTGTGGACATTCTCCCGACAATTGCCGAAGTCTTGGACGTGGAGGTACCCTGGAGCGTAGACGGCAGGTCATTGTTTGACACGGCGATACCTGATCGGACCGAATTGACTATATTCGGATACGCGACCCAAAGGTTAATCGTCGCGCCAGTGAGCGCAGAGATGTACGAAACACTCGACCGCAAACTTAGCATTTTTGGATCGGGAGAAAGGGTTGACGGACTATATAGGATCGGTCGATACAGTCGACTCGTCGGGCAAGAGGCCGGCAATTATCCAATAGATTACGCACCCGATGTAAGAGTCTGGCTTGACGGAGGAGACTTGTGGCAGGACGTAGATCTTGAGTCTGAGTTTGTGCCTGCTCGGATTACCGGGCAAGTGGATACCAACACCGATGCGCGTGAGAACTTAAATTTGGCTGTAGCGATCAATGGAACCATTCAGGCTGTGACACGAACGTTCGTCAGGGGGCAAGATATATGGTTCTCGGCAATTGTGCCGGAGAGATCCTTCCGAAACGGTTACAATTCCGTAGAGTTGTTTATGGTGTCTGGGCCGACTGATAGACCGCGACTACTCGCACCAGCCAATGTTCGACCGGGAATGAGCAATTATTCGCTAACAAGACTGCACGGACGAGAATCAATCGAGACTCCGGAGGGAAGAATAGTTCCAATCGTCCCCGGTGCGATGGGCGGAAATGTAGACCGCGGCATCCAGCAGGGGGATGTGGGGATTATCAGGGGATGGGCCGCCGACTTGCGGGGTTGGCAGCCCGCGGAATCCATTTTGGTGCTGCTGAATGGTGAAGTTGTCCATCTGGTGCAACCAAACCGTACGCGGCCGGATGTGGCTGCTCATTACGGAAAACCCGACTTGGCGAGGTCGGGATTTGTGCTAATGTTTGTGTCCGAAGCACTGGGCGACTCGGCAAATGCTGAAGTTCGCGTAATAGCCTTGTCCAGCCATGGCGTGGCTTCGGAGTTAACCTACGGGGAGGAGTATGCCTGGGGCAATAGGCCCAAGCATACTCAGCCGGCTCCGGTCCAACTGTCAGACTTTGAATCAAGCCCCGAATATGCTCTGTCGATGGATGGCGGGAGCATCAATATCGTTTCTTCCAGCGGGCAGATTATTCCGATAGTGTCCGACACTGTGGCTGGGTATGTGGATTTATGGTCCACTGACGGCCAATTCGTTTTCATTAGCGGATGGGCCGCCGATGTACGGAGGTCGCAGCAGGTCAAATTGGTATTGCTGTTCGTGAATGGGCAGTCCGTTTCTGCTCGAGAAACTAATTTCGCCCGCCCGGACGTGGCAAGAGAAAGTGGTATTGAGTCCTTGTTGACGTCTGGATTCGACTTTGCTGTTCCTTCGGAGTTGCTAGGCGCCTTAGACAACACCGAGGTACGACTTTTCGCCATAACCAAGGATGAAGAGGCCCAGGAGTTGGCCTATTCTCCGGGTTACCCTTGGGCAGGAAAACCTGAGGGCACGAGCGAATAATGAAGAGAACGGTACAGGTGAAGTATCGCCGGAGTCGGAGAGGCTAGCAGGAATGAACTCACACGGAAGGAGCCTGGGACCAATTGTGACGCATTTGTTCCGAATTGTATTAGCGATGCGAGTGTTGAGAATAACGATGCGACGGACGAGTAGCTACATAGACCCCGGAAGTGGGAGCATGCTGGTGCAGGTGCTGCTTGGCGGCGTGGCAGGCGTAGCAGTAATCGCCAGGTTGTTCTGGTATCGAATAGCAAATGTACTGGGAATCGGTCGACGGCGTCCCGAGAATTCCCAAGACGACGACAAGAGTTGACGTCAGACTTGGTGAGTTGAAATTATGAACGAGCCGAGTCCGCCGGAACGAGAAGCGCCTCCCGTGGACTGGAACAATGACGGGATTGAGGCGGGGTCATTCCGCGATCGCAATGGCAGAGTGTTTTACATGGACAATGCCGTGTATCGCGCATTGAGCCTGGAGGCCCTCAAGAACTGGGAGCTTCTTTCATCCAAGGAGTTCTTCCATCGGCTGTTGGCGGATCGAAAAGTCGTTCAAACGGAAAGGGTCGAAAGTGAACACATCGGCAACTTGCCCAACGTGCAGGGATGGGCCGGTTATCTGCGGCACGAAACGGTTCCTCTTGTTTCCTACCCATACGAATGGTCATTTGGAATGTTGAAGGACGCCGCACTTCTTCACTTAGAGTTGCTAATGGTGGCGCTCGAAGAAGGGATGACGTTGAAAGATGCTTCAGGGTTCAACGTTCAATGGCGAGGCGCAAGGCCTGTCTTCATCGACGTACCATCATTTCAATCCCTATCGCCCGGCGAGCCTTGGGTAGCCTACCAGCAGTTTTGCGAAATGTTCTTGTACCCATTGTTTTTGCAGGCTTACAAGAACGTGCCATTCCACCCGTGGCTGCGCGGAAGGATTGATGGTATCGAAGGGGAGGAGCTACGAAAGCTAATGTCCTTGCGGGACCTCTTTCGACGGGGAGTCTTTACCCATCTTTACTTGCAAGCTAGGATGCAGACGCGCTTCGCCGATTCTAACCAAGATATAAAACGAGAACTCCGTAAGGCAGGTTTCAGTCAACAGCTAGTCAAAGTGAACGTACGAAATCTCTCGAATTTGGTCCAAGACTTGAAGTGGAAGCAACCGCATTCACCGTGGTCGCATTATGCGGACGAAAACGACTTCACCGGTGTTGACCGTACCCGAAAAGAGGATTTCGTCCGGCGCGTGGTCGGCGCTCGCCGGCGGAAGCTGGTTTGGGACCTTGGCTCCAACACAGGCGCTTTTTCTCGGATCGCATCGGAGAACGCTGATCTGGTAATAGCGATGGATAGTGACCACCTGGCAATCGAACGTCTTTATCTCACGCTAAAAGATGAGGGAAACACAACTATTCATCCGCTTCTATACAATATCGCTGATCCTTCGCCAAGGGTGGGATGGCGCTTACTGGAACGCAAGAGCCTGACCGATCGTGGGAAACCTGACCTCACTATTTGTCTCGCCCTACTCCATCATCTCGTAATTGGAGCGAACATTCCATTGCACGAAATCGTCGGTTGGTTAAGGGCCCTTGGCACCGAACTGGTGATTGAGTTTGTCACAAAAGAGGATGCTATGGTCAAGAAACTGCTACTGAACAAGGCTGATGACTACGCTGACTATGAATTACCTAAGTTTGAACATTGGTTGTCTAATGCATTCACCATCAAGCGCCGGGAAACGCTGCCAACAAATTCACGGATTCTCTATCATGGCGTGCCAAAATCGGCTTAGACGCCGTGCTTGAGCCCGTACCTACGCTACTATGAGCTCCAAACGATACCGCACTGCTCTACTTCAGACGGCGGAGTTTGGAAGCGCAAGATGCCCGCTAATGAGGCCCGCTCAGGTGGCTTTGCATTGTGTGCAATCGAGGCTCTAAAGTGTCAATTCTCCGACTGGGTCGCTGGTCGAATGTTAAGGAAACGACAAGAATGAAATTGCACCCAGCCCGGGTTAGGCTGCAGGCGCGAAACGACCTCCAAATATAGATCCAGACATCAATTGAACTTGCCCTTCTCGGTATCGTGGCGGAAACACATGCTGATTGGCGTATCGGGTCTTTATAACCCTAATCGAAAAGAGTTGGACGCCGATCAGTGGGTCAAGCCGGCCTCTACGACCCGGATGCGATAACTTTGGAATCCGTCGAATCTCGGTTCCGCATCACGGGGCTGCGAGAGTAGAAGCCGGTTTGAAGATTGACAACCGTCCGGGGACTACCCCTTAACCCCGGTAACGACTATGCCCTGGATGAAGTGTCGTTGCAGGAAGAAGAACACCAGCACCGGCGGGATGGTGATCAACAGCGACATCGCCATGATTTGCGGGAACGTGGGTGGTAGATAGTTCTGGCCGGACGCGACTATCTGCCACTTGCTGATCGCGATCGCAAGTGTCTGGGTCTCTTGGTCGTTCAGATAAATCAATGGCGCCAGAAAGTCGTTCCACTCGGCCAAGAAGGTGAAGATGGCCAGGGTGCCCAGCGCCGGAAACGACATAGGCACAATAACGTGCCAATAGATGCCAAAGTAGCCGCAGCCATCTATACGCGCCGCATCGTCCGTTTCCCGGTGTATCGTCAGGAAGAACTGTCTTAACAGGAAGATGTAAAACGCGCCACCGCCGAACCAAGCCGGCACGATCAGCGGGAATGACGTGTTCAGCCAGCCAAGCTCGCGGAAGAACAGGTACTGTGGGATCAGCGTCACGTGATAGGGGATCATCATCGTGCTCAGCACGAGTACGAAGATAGGTCCACGCATTGGAAAGCGCAGCCGGGCAAACCCGTAGGCGACCAGAGTAGCCGACAGTAGACGCCCGACCAGAACGCCAACTTCGATCACCATCGTGTTCCTTAAGGCTTGGTAGATCGGGAATTGCTGGATAGAGAGTGTGTAGCCATCCAACTGAAATGGAATCGGGATGAACTCGGGCGGTATGGTGGTGGACTGGGCTGGGTGCTTGAAGCTGGTGGAGATCATCCACACCGTAGGCATCGTGAAGACTATTGTGCCTATTATCAATACGAGATAAAGCGACGCTCGCCCGATTATTCGCCGGACTCTAAGCTTTTGCCGCTCGGCGGCGACAGTACTGGTACGGACACTTACTGAACCGCTGTCGGGGGTCCTAGCGCTCACGGTACTCGTCCTTCTTTAGTCAGTCGCAGCATAGTACACCAGACGCCGCGAGGTAACTAGCGTTATGATCGTCAGCGCCAAGATGATGATGAAAAGGATCCAGGCAAGTCCAGCTGCGTAGCCCATATTCAGCTCTTTCCATCCGATCTGGTACAGATAGAGCACGATAAACAGGGTAGCGTTCACCGGGCCGCCTGCTGTGATTAGGAACGCTCCGATAAAATTCTGGAACGAACCGATGATTCCGAGAATGAAGGAGAACAGTAGGATTGGAGAGGTCATCGGCGCCGTGACCGCCCAGAAGCGGCGCCAGGGGTTAGCTCCGTCGACCTTGGCCGCGTCGTACAGGTCGGTCGGCACCCCTTGGAGCGCCGCCAAGAAGAGAATCAGCCCACCGCCAGCACCCCACGTGCTCAAGATGACAAAGCTCGGCAGGGCCCACTCGACCGAGGCGAACCAGCCTGGTCCTTCGATGCCAATGGTGCTGAGCAAGCCGTTTATCAACCCGAAGTTTGGCGCAAACATCCATGCGAAGATATAGGACGCCGCGATAGCCGGGACCACAACCGGCATGTAGAAAAAGGTGCGCCAAAAGGAAAGTCCCACCACCTTCTGGTTCAGAAGGATGGCCAAGGCATAGGCGATCGTCACACCCAGCGGCACGACCACGATCGAATAGATTGTAGTAACTTTGAGTGACTGCCCGAAGAGATCGTCACGGAAGAACATTTTTTCGTAATTGCCGAAGCCAATGAACTTGGGCGGGTTCATAATGTTGTATTCTGTGAAAGACAAGTAGAGCGCGTAAGCCATCATTCCGGCTTGGAAGACTAGGAATCCCACTATCCACGGTGAGATGGCAACGTAGCCGGCGATCGCCTCTTGGCCGGCCAGTGTCTGCCACCAATGCCGTCTTCGCCTGACGACCCGACTGGCCATAACTCAATCACCTCCTTCGCTGGGGGCAAACGCCTCGCTGCCGACGCCGAATGTCTGTTCGATCTCGCAGGTTGCAGGCAGCCGACGCAGGGCGCTACGTTTAGGCTTCGCCAAAAACCCCTAGCGCAGCCCGTCTCCCCGCAGGTCGCCAGAGGCGGCTCTCGTTGACCGATCCGCTGGCAACCTCAGGCAACTGCTTGTTGGTCGGTCCGACCAATCTCACTGGGCTGGGCCTCACACGGTCAATGCGATGCCCCGACCCAGAAGTAAAGGTTTTCCGCCGAGACCGACATATTCTGACCAGACAAACGGTTGGCGACCTTGGGCATCGGTCCTATCAACTATCCACCGACCGATTATTCTGGTTCGTAGACAGGGTGGGCATGACCCCTACCCTGTCTACGAATTAACTCGCCTAGTTCTTGGTATCGAGCTCAGCGTTGATCTTCGCTACCGCTTCCTTGATCGCCACATCAGTGGGCTGTTTGCCTAGCCCGGCAGACTGGAGGGCCGTGCCGATGGTCTTGACCAGGAACTCGGGCGCTTTGACGCCGTCGTGGATCGGATAGTGGAACGCCTCAGACTTCTCCGGGACCAATGAGGCGGGCGCCCAACGCGATGTTTGGATCGACGCCGTCATCTTACCGTAGAAGCTGTCGGGCAGACTCTGGATTGTCGAAATCGCGTTTAAGGGTTGCGCGATTCCGGTGGCCAAGACGAACTTGATCCCGACCTCCCCATCTGTTACTTGAGTGTAGCAGTAGTCATAGGCGGCGTCCAACACCTTCGATTTCGCATGAACTGAGTGGTAGTCCTGGCCGACGTGCATCGTGCGCTGCTTCCACCATGGCAGGAAGATCTCGGTCATATCGAAATCTACGGTAGCGGACGGGATAGCAGTGATACCGACTGGACCCGAGGTCATGACAAGCTTCCCTGCCCGGAACAGGCCCCCGGGGACCGCCTTTTGATCGGCCGCTGTCGGCGTTTGCTTATTGAGGTGCAGGTTAACGAACGCTTCGAACACTTCGATCGCCTCCGGCGAGTCGAGCAAACACTTAGACTCCTCGAAGTCCCAGTTGGGTGTAGTGTCGTAAGACACCGCGTTGTTCGAGAAGACGGGCATTTTGGAACCGTAGCCCCAGCTCAGGCCAAATCCGACCGGCCAAGCGTCGGTCTCACCGCCTGCGCGCGCCTCTTCGATCTGATCGACAAACGCCAACAAATCATCCCAATGCCACTCGTCGTATGTCGGTGAGTCCCATACCGGCAATTGATCGGTAAGGCCCAACTCGTCGGTGAGGGTCGTGTTTACGTGGAAGACGACTGGGTGGGCAATGTATGTGTCCAAAGCGTAGATCTTGCCGTTAAACCCGCCGGCCTGCCATGGGTCCCAGTACCACTTGTCGGCATCAAAGTTAACTGCCTTCAGATAGTCGTCGAAGGGCGCTAAGGTGCCTGTTGGGAAGAAAGTGCCGGCCAAGTGGCCCGACCACATCGGGACGTCCGGCGCGTCGCCGGAGGCCAGCTGGAGGATCAGCTTGTCGTGGTACTGCGCCCAAGGCGTGAACTCATATAGAACCTTGGTGTTGGTCTTCTCCTCGACCATCGGCGAGTACGCTTTCCAGAAGTCACCCCACCAAGTGCTGAAGCGGAGCTCAGTTGGTTCCTTCATCATCGGAGTGACGACTTTTTCGACTTCGACCTCTACAATCTTTTCGACTTCGACCTCTACAACCTTCTCGACTTCGACCTCTACAACCTTCTCAACTTCCCGAGTTACTTCAACCTCGACCGTCTGAGGTTGGCAGGCGGCAAGAATGGGTAAGGCGGCGGTTGCACCCAGGCCGGCTAGGAATGTGCGGCGAGTGAAACGGGTCGACAAAAACCTTGCTTCCATTTAGGCATCCCTCTTTGGTAACAGAATAAACAATCAACCTATCGACAAATGTGCCCTCAAGCATCAACCAGGACACGCTCACTCAATAATTTGAACGGCGTCACCTCCTCAAGCACGTGAGTCCACACCTCAGTTGCGTCATTCTATATCCCCTACGGCTACGTGTCGAGATCTAGCCTGAAAGGGCAATTCTATTTGCCAACGCCGGATGATGTCGGTAAGGAGATCAGATGGACCCATAAAGCATTTCACTCTAGGGAGGAAGAATGGAATCCGCCTGTACGGTGAGAGTTCTTTGCAAGGGACGGGAAGGTGGGGTAAGGCGCGCCGGGAGGAGGTTTGGGAGCTGGTATTAAATACGTTTATCGATGTCGACACAGTCGCCAAGGTCACACCTTGGGTCTGCTGAATGAACAGTGGTACCGGAAGGGCTTCAAGAATCCCGACGCGCAAAGGCGACGACTGCTCCAACCCATTTGGTAACTCGCGGACCCGAGCATTTGAACGTAAACACGTCACCGTTGGTTGGTTCCGGATAGTCATGCCTTGAACAACGAGGTTCGAACCATGGCGTGGCTCAGCGAATTAACCGCGAGACGATTCGACCCCGGATTTTACGAACTCGGCGTAGCGCTCCTTCAGGCGCCGGCGATATTTCAGACCCTGCTCAAGATGGACCATGCGCTCTGGCGAAGCCTCGCTAACCATGTAGGGACCGTATAGAGTGTCCGTCAGAAAACGCGCTTCGTGGGAGATCATCTCTTCAAATTCGCCCACTCGGGCTTCCGGATAACGCTGGCAAAAGTTCATGGTGTACATCCGGCGCCGTTGAGAGCCGCCAAAGGCCCCGTGCTTTAGATTGTGGTTGAACACCAACACATCACCGGCTACGCTCTCAAAGGCGACGGCCGGGATTTGGTCGCCCTGGATACCCCAATTCACTTCTGAGCCGGCGTCACGATCCGGCATCATGATCTGAGTTTGCACGGCGTCAGCATATGCGTCGCCGACGCGATGGCTGCCAGGGATGACGCGCAGTGCACCTGTTTCGCGGGTCATGGCGTCGAGGTAGAAGGCGATCTTGATGCTGGGCAGACGCTCGTTGCTAAAGCCATCGGAATGCCAATTCGTGTCTCCCACGTACAGGTTACCGTCACCGCCCGTATAGTTAAAGTCCTCGCCTAGAATAGACACGGCGATGTCGTGGATGCGCGGATCGTCGATTAGCGAGGCCAAATAGGGGTGGCGTCCGGGGAACGGGAGCAAAGCCGAGCGTCGCGTCGGGTCGTGCTCTTTTCCGTCGTGTCCCCCGCCGCGTTCTTCCCAAACCTGCTCAAATGCGGCGATAACCTGGTCCGCACAGTCTCGGAGAAGGCCGGGAAGGCCCAAGTAGCCGAATGTGTCAAAAAACGCCAACTGTTGTTTGTTAAGCATGGTGTCGCTCATAGGGCAATTTCCTTATTGAAATTGGTCTAGACCGCCGCTACCGGTACCAGAAGTGCTAGCGTCCACAGGACGCTCGATCCTCAGGCACAACAATGGTATTGGCGCTCTAGAATGCTGTCAATCAAGCATTCGGGTCCGTTGGTTCGCGTGGAGCACCCGTCGATTTGGCGCGCTTTTGCAAGCACTATATTACGCTATGGTAAGAGTTTAGGGCCATGCATAACTAATGGACTGCCAAAACCAACGCTTGTGCGTTCCTTAACCGAAGAAGAGCGTGCCATTTCGGAGGCTGGTCTGCTGTGACAATTCGCTACCGAATCTCATGGGAGCTGTCCAAAAGGATTAGATCTTGGCCTGTTTAAGCCGACATCTCAACCGAACGCACGCCACGCTGACCAAGCTGAACGATGCAGAGGGCGAGATCCTGCGCGATGTGCCGCACCAAAGCCCTAGGAATCTCGACAATCCTGCCAGCCTGTGGAGGCCGGAGCCGGCCACCAAGGATCTCTCGCCGCACACGACTACAGACGAATCTGGCTGCCACAGATAGGGACGGAAACCGACGGTGGCGGTTGATGTATCATGTCTACGTAACCTAAAGGGAGAAGAATTGGATGCCGATCAATCTGTTCAGACGGGCCCCAAAACCTCAAGATGACCCTGAGAGGGTGCCACCCGGTCAGTCGGTGACTGCAAAGTGGCCGGTTCTGCATTACGGCGGTATTCCGTCGGCGGACCTGAAGAGCTGGGATTTCCGCATAGTAGGCTTGGTCGAGAATCCGATCCGGCTGACTTACGAGGAGTTCATGGAACTGCCACGGAAGAAGGTTCACTGTGACATTCACTGCGTGACCCGTTGGTCTAAGCTCGATAATACGTTTGAGGGCGTACCGTTCAGCGAGTTACACCGATTGGCGAATCCAAAGCCGACAGCTAGGTTCGTCATGATGCACGCCGAAAACAACTTCACTACGAACCTACCGATCGAGGATCTGATGGGGGACGAGGTGATCTTCGCCGACAAGCATGACGGCGAGCCACTCACTCCAGAACACGGCTGGCCGCTAAGGTTGGTAGTTCCTCACCTCTACTTCTGGAAGAGCGCAAAATGGGTGCGTGGGCTGGAATTTATGGCTTCGGACAGGCCCGGTTTCTGGGAACAGTATGGATATCACATGCGCGGCGATCCTCATAAAGAGGAACGCTACAGCTAACCTGTTGTCTCGTACTTCATCCGGCTTTCTACAGGGCCACCTATTCCAATGAGTGCCACCGACAGCCTCCACAGGCTAGGGCCAAGTGTTTCGTACGACGACGACGGTTTCCACATCAACGAGAATTCCTACCTGCGTAGGCAATATCGCGTCGACACAGCGCTGGAACCCATCCAGAGTGAACGAGGCAATGGACGCCGGCGAGGCCCTATCGACAGCCAACTGGATCGACTACCTCCGCCAGCAGATCTTGCGGCAGAAGTGCCGACGGAACCCGAGACCTTTACCTACGTTTCTCCGACCATGGCCCACACGCTCAATCGAATGGCAGAAGTGGACGCCACGGTTGGACAGCGCGGGTTCGTCCTGCTGATCGGCCCTACGGGATGCGGCAAGACAACGTTGGCCAAGACCTATTGCCTTCTGGCCAATCAGCCTTGCGCTGAGTTGTCGTTCAGCGGGGATACCTCACTGACCGACTTCTATACGAGGGTGGAAGTTGTGCGGCGAAGCGACAGCGGCCCGAGCACCTTGACGGTGCCGGGGCCTGCGATCGACGCCATGCTTCGCGGCAAGAAGCTCTTGATAAACGAGATCAATATGCTGCCGGCCGACGTGTTAAACGTCTTTTCCCAAGCGATGGACACCGGCCGGCTGGCGCTGTCGGGCACGGACAGGGGAAATATTGAGATCGAGGTTCACGGCGATTTCGGCATCATTGGCACTGCGAATCCGAACTACATCGGTACATTGGAGATCGGGCGGGCAATGGAGCGCCGATTTGGCCGGGGACTCGGCTACATAGAAGTCGACTTTCTCCCGCCAGTCGAGGAGGCGCCGGCGCTAAAACACGAATTCGACCGGGAGGCCCTATTTAGCCGCTATGGCATCGAAGTATCCCTGGCCAGTTGCCGTCAGTTGGTCGACTGCGTATCCAGGCTTCGCGCTGATCCTCAGATTGGCCGAGTAATACAGGGCCGGCTATCAACTCGTATGCTTCTTCACTGGCTACAACTGGTGCAGATCACTGGTTTCTCTCTGCCCGTTATCGCCAAGCATGCGATCTTGACTACCTGTCCAGCGGATGCCCGGTCACGAGCTATGGAGATCATTCATCGCGACATAGGCAGTCTAAAGCTTGACAACCCGTCTACCCGGCGACTGGACGATATCCGCTTGGACTGGCCGGCAATCCAGCCGGACGAAGTGTTGCCAATCGAGAAAGCGCCGCGACTCCGAAACCCGCGTCGCCCCAATTCGAGAGAGCGTCCGGTCATACATAGGATTCGCTACCAACGGACCTTCGCGGATGGTATCCGAGTGCTGATCGGCGAGCCATTCTACGCGCAGGAACATCGCTGGGTCGGTCTGGGGCTTCGAATCCGGGCCTACGATGCTGATGGACGGCAGATCGTCGATCCGAGCCGGCTAGACGATATATCTGACCAGCTACGCAATCAGTACGGTCTAAATGTGCCCTGCCAGCTAGGCCGCCGGCCGAGGATGGACGAGGTTCTACCATGCTTGACTTCAAGTTCGATCCGAGCCCTCCAAGTACTGGAGGCATCCATGTTGATAGGCAGGCCAGCATTCTTGGTCGGTCCAACCGGCAGCGGCAAATCTACGTTGGCCCGTACCTATGCCTTCCTGACGTCCAAGACCACGAGCGAGTTCTCGTTCACCGGCGAAACGGCCAAGAATGATCTCAGCGCTACACGACGATTGATCGACGGCCTGACCAGTTGGCAAGCTCAGGCGTTTCTTGAAGCGATGGGTCGCGGCGGCGTCACCATCATCAACGAATACAATTTAGCCTATCCAGACGTCCACTCATTGATTAATAGCCTGTTTGACAAGGGTGCGAAGTTGAGCCTGCCCGATGGTGAGGTTCATCACATGGATGTCGATAGCCGCGTGATCGCAACGGGCTACTTGGAAGGGCCCGGCGTTAAACCGCTGAACGAAGGGGTTGAAAACCGATTCGGGGCATTGATCGATATAGATTATCCACCGATCGAAGAAGAGATCGCGTTACTTCGATACCTGACGCCCGAAACCGAACGCAATTCAGTCCGGCATTGTGTGAGATTTGTCGACTACTGCCGGCGCCTTACCGCCGGGCAAGTTGATCCCAAGTCGATGGAAGGACTCTCCAGCTCGGCCAAAGAAACGCTGCGGCAGGCGGCGCGACGGGCGGCAATCAGCACGGCGGAGATGGTGGCGATCGCCCGAGCATGCCGTCGCCCAGGTGATTTCGTGCGACGATTAAAGGCTGGAGTGCTGGAAGGCGCCGGTATAAACGTCCGGCGAGTGTTGGAGCCGGTGCTCCAACAATATGATGTTCGGTAACCGAGATGGCTACTGAAGCTATTGACACAGCCCAAAGCCGGCTTTCGCCGGGTGAGGTCGAGGCCATAGCCCGGCTCATCCTGCGCGACGAGCCGATACGGATCCAACCCGGCGAATGGTGGGGCTACAATCCCAACGAAGCGATTCTCAGCTATCCCAGAACCTTGCTGGCAGTTTGGTCGGCGGCGAGGGTTCTCGGAGCAGTTTGCCACGAAATCGCAGAGATCAACTATAGCGGGCCAACGGGCGCCGACGTCTTCTACGAGTTTGCGCGGGCCGGCGAAGCGGCCGGCGCCGCACCCAACGCCGCGATCTTGTTGCTGAACGCGGTAAATGACCTCCGTGTAAACCGTCTCTACATGAGCGAATTCGCAGGTAGTACGCCATTCTTTGCGGCCCTGTATGCGGACCAACAATCACTAGATCCTAAAGACGACGTTGGGCGTCGACGACCAGGCACTGGATCGCTTCCGCATCACCAGTTCCTCGACGCCCTGACCCGTCGATGGGCGAAGGAATTGTGGTCAAACCAACAGCAACCTGACTGGCCTGAATCAATCGAGCGAGCTTTGGAATATACCTGGCCGGCCGTTGTGCGAGCGTTCCACACAGACTCTTTGGAAACAACCGCAGGGGTACTGCTCGAGAGTGTCCTTCCGACTTACGTATATCTATTCGCACAGTCGCAAGAGATTATGAAGTCCGACGCCGAGACCGAGTCCCAGCCGACCGAAGAGGAGTCGAGCCGAGACATCTCCGATGATGGTCCGGCCTCCTCTGATGAGGTGGGCGGCGACACCGGCTCGGACAACGAGGAGGATGGGCCGGGGCCCGAGACGGAGCCCGAGGAGGCGTGGGTGATTATCCGCGAGCCGGAAGAAAGAAGCCAGGATGAGATGGCTGAGAGGACACCTCCTCCGACCAAGCCGGCCAATCCGATTCCCCCCGGCGAAAAAATCCAGCAGTTCCAGCGGAAGACGGCGTCATGGTCCGGAGGCACCATACAGCGATTTCATAGGTTGAATCGTAGGCCGAGAATAGACTATGAAGACTTCGACTACTTGGGCGCGGTTAAGAACTTGGAGCCGCAGATCGACGCAGTAATAAATGGCACGGAAGGATCGAATGGTCTTGCTGCGATTCTAAATACCCGCCGCTTTGGCAGCGCTGATCCATGGCGGAGACCGCGCCGGAGCCTCAGGGGCGAGACCGGCGAGATAGACTTCGATCACCCTGAAAACCTGCTCATCAATCCTGACATCGCCTTTCTGAGAGGAGTCAAACGCAGACGCGACGACGGGCAGAAGGACTTCGCCAACGCGATACTCCTAGACGTCAGCGGCAGCGTGATCCAGTACGGATACGAGAGCAAGAAGTTCGCACAATTGGTTGAGACATTAGTGGTATTTTGCGAGATTCACGAGCGATTGAAACTGCCGTATCAGCTGATGGCGTTCAGCGAACGAGCCGCAGTGCTGCGAAGCTTCGCCGAATGCAGATACGAGCACCTTCACCTGGATCCAACGTCGGCCTATGTTCCCAAAGATTCAAGTCACCTAGTTCGGGAACTTTATACGACCGAACATGCCGAAACGCTAGAGGCTCGAGCGATTGAGCTAGCATTGACGGACGTATCCCGGCAAAGAGGTTTGAAGACGATACTGATGGTGACCGATGGTATCAGTTCGGACCGCGATGCTCTCGTTCGGGTCTTGCATATGGTGGAGGAACGCAACGCCGTTTCTCCGGCCAACGAAGCGGTCATGTTGCTGGCGTTTGGCCTAGGACTGTCGAAAACTGAGTTCAAGGCATCCTACGAGCCAGTCGTCGGAAGTAGGCAACTCCGCTGCTCGAAGGGTCAGCTTGTACCCAATATCAATGCCTTGCCAGCGATTGTATGTAACGTAGTCGAGGATAGAATTCGCGGCGCCTAGCGGGCTGCGGTCAGCGGTCAGTCGTTAGCCGACGCGCTTCCAAATGTCGCCACCAAGTGTGGCGGCAAATACTGTACGGTCTTCCGAGTAGTTAGGCGACGGCTGCACCGATACAACCGAGAGAATTGACAATCCCTGGTTTATATCGTGCCAGCCCAGACCACCTGTCTGCGACATGTATACGCCGGTGCTAGTTGCGGCGAAAAGCGTCTCGTCGTTATTGTAGTTTGGCGAAGCCACCACCGAGACAACGCTCGTCGTACCCTTGCCCACTCGCTCTCCCATCCATAGCTGACGACGACCCGCTCTGCTAACGTCGGCTGAGCGACGCAGCGGCCGAAATACACGGTTTCGCGAGCCGGCAAAAACTGATTGATCGCGGGGGTAGGATGGCGGCACCAACACGGTGATCCAGTAGGAGCCACCGCCCTGCGACATCAGGGTGTCCCAACTCTTGCCAAAGTCCTGGGATTTCCATACTCCGATACCTATCTCGCCGTTACTGCGTCGCTCTCGTACTCCGATGACGAGCGTACGGTCATTTGAGAAATCAGGAGAAAACGAGGCGACGGCAATTCCGTAGTTCTGGTATGGAAAATACAAATCGCGCCAACTATCGCCCCCGTCCTCTGTAACGACCATCTCTCCACGAGCAGGGCAGGCAATGACTGTTCCGTCCTCGACAAAACTAGGGGATACACTTATTGAGTTGTACGGTATTTCGGCGATGTCGGGAGCCATGCGCTGCCACTCTTCACCGGCCAACTTACTTTTATAAAGTCCGATGCCGGCGGCGCAGAATACCGTGTGGTCATCGGCGAAAGCGGGAGAAAGGGCAATCGCGCCGACTTGGTATGAACCCAAACCGTCGACGACTGATTCCCAGGTCTCGCCTCCATCAGTAGACCGGCCAATACCGTCTTCTAGATAACCGGCAAACATCGTCTGATCGGATTCGAATTGGGGGGACAGCGTTAGGGAAACCAAGGCCCTGGCCGAGGGCTGGTTTTGAATCTCTGTCCATTCCGACCCGCCATCCTTCGATCCAATCAAGCCTTGTGACGCCACGCCGGCGTGCACAGTTGAGTCGCGCTCGAAGTCTGAGCTTAAGCCGACCACCATTGTGCCGGCACCGCCATACACTTGCTCCCAACTCGCACCTTTATCTTTGGAACGGTATATGCCGCTCGGCGTAGCTACCAGAATATTGCCTTCGTCCCCAGGTGCCGGCGATACGGCTATTGAATTCACACAGAGGTCACTGAGACCTTCGTTGACCTGTTCCCACTTGCGTGCTGCGTCCGTCGAGCGCAGGACGCCGTGCTCTTCAGTTCCCAGATAGACGGTCCGATCAGATGCGAAATTGGGCGAGAATGCAACGGCTTGGGAAGCGCCCTCAATGGGCAAGCGAACTTCTCGCCAAGCCCTTCCCTGGTTTCGGGTTCTGAACAATCCGGAGGTTGTCGCGGCCAATGCCACCTCATCCTCGGCAAAATCGGGTGAAACCGCCAGAGCGATGACGTTCAACTCCATCAAGCCGAAGTTGGAGGCACTCCAAGTACGACCGCGGTTGTTAGAAATGTAGACGCCGTCTTTGTCGGTGCCGGCTATGAGCAATCCGTCTTCGTCGTAGTTCGGCGAAACTGCGATCGCAGTCAAATTGGGTCGAGTCCGCCAGACCGGCAACGCCACCCAGGTCGCGCCACGGTCAATCGAGTAGTGGATCCCGCCCTCGCCAGCGCCGATAAAGATCGTGTTGTCGCTCGCGAAATTCGGCGAGAATATGACCGAGTTCACGAACGGACTGGTGACCCCGTGATTCGCGAATCGCCAGTTGTCGCCGCCATCGGTCGAGATATGCAAGCCGGCCAAGGAGCCAATGGCGATCACCCGGTCCTGGGCAAAGTTTGGCGAGTAAGCGACGCAAGTGATTGTTCCGCCAGGAACACCACCTACTCGCGTCCACCCTTTCGGTTCTACGGTCGTCGCTTCACTCATTAACGATCCACCCTTCAAATATCTTAAATATGCGCGCTCGACGTGTTCAAAGTAACCTCAAGTCAGGATTCAAGCAGTCTCATGTCGCCGCCTGAATCAAACGTACCGGCATTCTAGCCCATGGTCAGCGCGTTGGGATCTAGCCAGTTTTCCTTGTCGAATACCAATGCCTCGGTACTCAATGCCATAACGGCGTTACTTACCGAGTAGGAAATGGCCCTGAGGACGATCCTGGTTGGATCTATGACGCCACTATCGCGCATGTCTTCGAATTCGCCGGTGAGGACGTTGAGTCCCCAGCCTGCGGGCCGCTCTTCAACCCGACGAACGGTTGCGCTCGCTTCGTAGCCAGCGTTCTCGGCTATGGCGCGCATTGGCTCCTCGAGAGCGCGAGCCAGGATACGGAACGCAGCCGCCTCTTCTTCATTCTCGGGCACCAATTCCCCGACGGCCTTGGCCGCCGCCAGATAGGTCGCGCCACCACCTGGCACCGTTCCCGTTTCGATGGCCGCTCGAACCGTCTTGACGGCAAACTCGGCCAGTTTCTGTTTGATTTCCTGCCCCGATTCAGTCGGATCCCCAATCTTGAGGATGCCAACGCCACCTGCTAGTTTGCCGAGGCGTTCGATCCATTTGCCCTGCTCATACTCGTCAGTCATCTCTGGGATTTCGGACTTGACTTGATTGATACGCTCGCGAATCGCGACCGGGTCGCCGAGGCCGCCCACAATCGTATGGAAGTACTGATTGGCCCAAACTCGACGGGCCTTCCCTAGGTCCTGAATTTTTGCTTCCGCCACCATCTCGCCGGCGTCTTCGTTGAACACCCGGCCTCCCGTCACGATTGCCATATCTTCCAAGATGCCGATTCGCCTTTCACCTACGCCCGGCGCCTTCATCGCTACCGAATTAAGCTTACCTTGTTCTTTGTTGATAACAAGCAGGCCAAGCGCCTCGTCTTGGATGCTACCGGCTATGATCGCCAGATTCTTTTCTCCAGCAGACAGAACGGTATTCATCAATGGGATAATGTCTTCTGCATCTTTTAGGTGGGCGTCCGTGAATACTATCCGGGCATTTTCGAGAACACACTCGGTGTCGTCGTCGTCATTAGCAAACTTAGGCGATAGCCAACCAGAGTCCCACTGCATGCCCTCCATATACTCGCGCTCGATCTTTACACTATGCGCTTTCTGGACCACAATCGAGCCTTCGGGACCTATCACCTCGTAGATCTCGGTGACAAAATTGCCGATCTTCTTGTCACCAGTCACCATTTCAGCCAGATGTCCCAGCACGTCGGGATCGTCGTCCGCCGGTTGGGACAGAGACTCGACTTCTTTGAGGACGTGGGTCACGCCTTTTTCCAAGCCATGGCGGAGGCGCATTGGATTACCGCCCGCCGCCACGTACTTATTTGCTTCGTGGAGCAATACCTGAGAGATGACAACCGCCGTCGCCGAACCGTCGCCGACTTCATCGTGAATTCTCCAAGCCATCGTGCGCATGAGCATGAATCCCATATCGACAAATGGGTTAGGTAATTGGATCGTGCGCCTAGCGATTACGCCGGCTTGATCGAGCAATTCTGGCGGTTTGTCTGGCATCATACGGCCCATCGCCACCATTCTGGCAACTGGGCCGATTGTAGGTCGCACTAAGTTGCCCATCAGGTCCACACCTTCTTTGAACAGCTTGCGCGCATCCGGCGACAATTTTACGTAGGTGTCGACAGGTACGGACATGAACTAGCGCCCCCTTGTCTGCTTTTTTGGCATAACTTTCGAATTCTAGCGGAAAAACCAATGCCGCGCCACTTCGTTTTTCCACCGGCATAGTATAGCGCCTGGAGGAAAAATCAATTCTTGCAATACCATTAAAGAGACGGCAATTTCCTCGTCAACTTGTCGCGTGCCGGCGCATGGGGTTTGCGAAACCGCGGGTGATCGCGAGTGCGATTGTTACGCGCCCTCCTAATCCGGCTATGCAGGAGGCTTTCTGGGGTCGTGCCGCCTGTGAATCACGGTGACTGTTCGAGGGGCGCCATGACGGAGGTAAAATCAGGGGTGCCCGGCGTTACAATTAGGGCGGGTTGCCCGCTGTGGCCTTGGCTGAGGATAGGCCCCAGCGCTACATTGTCCCCCTTCACTATTCGGCCGTAAACTCACGGTTTGACAAGTCTTAGGTGTGGGGAAGCGCCCTCCAGGTTGAATGGCGCGCCTATCTTAATAGTAATGACCAAGTGGGTTGCCGGAATGCAGGGTCCCGCCAACGTGACCGGGAAGTCGGTCTATTTATCCAAGACTGAAACACTCCTAATCGAGGTCACCCTATATCGTTAAATAGGCGTTAAGGCATCGGGACAACCCCACTTCAAGGTAGTGAAGCGCCCGATTCCGAACGGTTACCTCATATCAGAATCGCTGGCCGAACTCCTGGCTCTAAGCTACAATGCGTTTGATATCTCTCACCCGAAATACAGGCGGAACCTGCTTAACGAGGCACGCATGGAAATAGTTGTTGCGCCTAAATTCGCCGGATTCTGTAATGGTGTAAAACGCGCTTGGAAGCTGGCGTTTCATGAGGCGGCCCAAAGCGGTGGCCCAATCTATCTGTCTGGCAAGTTGATACACAACGATCCGGCGATGAACGAACTCGGCAACATAGGTATCAAAGTCTTGGGGTCCGATGAAGCCCCGCCGGACGACGCTACGCTGATCGTGCGGGCCCACGGTGAAGGTCCTAATCTGTACCAACGGGCTGATCAGCTGGGCATGCGGACGGTCGACGCGACCTGCAGTATAGTCAGGGCGGTTCAACGCCGGGCTAGGGCGCTCGAACAAAGGGGATACCAAGTCATACTCTTCGGTCACAAGAACCATCCCGAAGCCAATGGAACGATCGCGTATACCGACCACGGGATCATCATCGAGACATTGGAAGAAGCGCGACAACTCGGCTTCTATGAGCGGATAGCTGGAATCGCCCAGACTACTGCCGCGCAGTGGGAGTATGAGGAAGTAATAGAGGTTCTCAAGACGAAGTGCAACGAGTTGGAAGACCAAGGGCGCATATGTGGATGGACGGTCCACGCCCAGAAGGAAGCAGAAGAGATCGCCAGCTCAGTTGACGCAATGGTCGTAGTTGGGGGCAAGGATAGCTCGAATACCAAACGGCTGGTAGAGGTGTGCTCGCGGCACTGTGCCTCGTACCACATAGAGACGCTTGACGAGCTAATGCCAGAGTGGTTCGAGGGGCTTGGACGAGTCGGAGTGACAGCCGGCGCTTCCACGCGCGACCAAGACATAGAAGCTACCGTCGAGTGGCTATCGAACCTGGAAGCCGCCAGGGTGCACTAGATGATCGAGCGCAGGACCACGAGGCAGGTAATCGTCGGCGGGGTCACCGTCGGAGGCGACGCGCCAGTCCGGGTCCAGTCTATGTGCGACACCGACACACGGGACGTAGCACAGACGGTCGATCAGATCCATAAGCTCGAGGAAGCCGGATGTGAGCTAATCCGGGTGGCGGTTCCGGACAAGAAAGCGGTGCAATCCCTGGGGACTATCAAGAGCCGCATAAATATCCCGCTTATCGCCGATATACATTTCGACTATCTGCTAGCGCTTGAATCAATCCAACAGGGCGTAGACAAGGTCAGAATCAATCCGGGCAATATCTTCGTGCGTGCGGGCAAGAGTGGCATCGAGGAAGTTGTGCGAGCGGCAAAGACGGCCGGCATAGCGATGCGCATTGGAGTAAACGCCGGTTCGATTGAGCCGCGCCTGCTGGACAAATACGGATACCCGACGCCGGAAGCAGCTGTCGAGTCTGCCCTCGATCACATTGCGTTCTGTGAGGCGCTGGACTTTCAGGACATGATCGTGTCGGTAAAGTTCAGCGAAGTGCCAAACATGATCGCCGCCTATTCGCAACTTTCTCAGCGGACCGACTATCCGCTGCACCTGGGTGTGACCGAGTCCGGGACATCGTGGAGCGGCACCGTCAAGTCATCGATAGGAATCGGCGCGTTATTGTCCCAAGGGATCGGCGATACAGTGCGAGTGTCTCTGACCACGCCGGATAAGGCTGAAGAGGTGCGCGTCGGGTATGAGATGCTCAAGGCGCTGGAGATTCGCTCACACGGGCCGATGCTGACTGCCTGTCCGGGATGTGGCCGCTTGGACGTGGACCTCTTGAAGCTTACGAACGCTGTAGAGGAGGTCTTGGCCGAGGTCAAGTCGTCGTTGAAGGTTGCGGTAATGGGATGTGTCGTGAATGGGCCGGGCGAAGCGGCCGGCGCCGACCTTGCGGTGGTCGGGGGCAAAGGCCGGGGCGCCATCTACCGCCGGGGACGTCTAGTACGTACCACCGACGAAGCTGGACTGGTGCCGGCTTTGGCCGAGGAACTAAGAGCCTGGGACTCGAACGCAGATTCAGAAGCGGCCGATGACGGTCCCACAAAGCGCGGGGGCAGCGGCCGGATTATGATTCCTGTCTAGCAGCGGAACTAACCCGTCAGTCGAATTCGAGGAGGAAGATATGGCAGTAGAGACAGCCTCTAGCGCGGGATATCTGCTGTCGAAAGAAGAACATCAGCATTTCGACTCTATGGGATTCCTCGTTTTTCGCCAGCTGTTTTCGGCGAGCGAGATGGCCGAGATAGATGCCGCGTTCATGCGAGTCATTAGCGGCCCAGCGAAAGAGCTAGGATACGACGGGACCTCCCGCCTATCAGTGGTTCCATCGATAGAGGGTGACGACCGGCTGATCGAGCTCTTCGACGATGATCGAATCAACGACATCGTCGATGGTCTACTCGGAGACGACTGCATATACCATGGATCTGACGGCAATTTCTACGTCGGTAACACACGATGGCACCCGGATGGCGGCGCTCCAGAGTACCGGACGATCAAGGTGGCCTTGTATCTAGATCCGGTCGGCGAAAACTCCGGCTGCCTGAACATCATTCCAGGCAGTCATCTCGATAAGTTCCATAAGGGTATACAGCAGGCGATAAACGCAGGAACTTACGACCGTGGATCGCCGGACCTGCCGGGTCGGTATCCGCTTGTTTCCGAGCCGGGCGACGTGGTCGTGTTTCATCACGCTGTCTGGCATTCTTCCTGGGGCGGAAAGACCGGTCGACGCATGTTCACCATCAACTACGACGCGAATCCGACCACGCCTTGGCAGGACACTTATCTGAAGGGCCTGATGCGGGCGATTACGCATAAAACACGCAAAGACCGGCGGATCTACACCCAGCGGATGATGGAGACGGCCGATGAGCGTCGCATGAAGAAGCTAGAGAAGCTCATCGAGTGGGGTTATCAGGACGAATCGCTCCTGCCGATGTACAAGCCGTATTCTTGGATATACTAGCTTCTGTGCGGACTCGCCTTCCTCGAACAGATTGAACCAGATTCGCGCCGATTGGCGGTGTGTTCTTTGCACGCCGGACGGTCGCTGAGCCTCAATTCCCCTCAAGAATACGGCTTAGCACGCGACGATGCTCCTCACGACTTCAAGACGACCTGATCTCTAAGGCGCCGAATACGCTACGGAGAGCTCTACAAATGAATCTCCCATCGGCGGACGCTACGACACCTTTCCCTATGGGACGCTGCTAACTCCGATGAGTGAAACTGGTATTTCTGAACTGGCGAGAATACTGCCGCCGGAGCGCGTTACGAACGATCCAACGGAGCTTACCGTGTACGGTTACGACGGCACCTGGCTGGAACGCCGGCCAGACGTGGCGGTATCGGTCGTGAGCGCGGATGAAGTTGCGGGGGTCCTTCGCTGGGCAAACCGGCACGAGATTCCAGTTGTTCCGCGCGGCGCGGGCAGTGGTCTGGCCGGTGGCTCGGTGCCCATATCCGGCGGCGTCGTGATGAACACCACTCTAATGACGCGCATAAGAAGCATCGATCGCCGGAGGATGCGGGCCGTGGTCGAGCCGGGCGTCGTCAACGCCGACCTCCAAGCCGCGGTCGAGCGGGAAGGGCTGTTCTACCCTCCAGATCCGGCCAGCCTGCGCCAATCTACAATCGGCGGAAACGTCGCTACCGGCGCAAGCGGGCCTCGGTGTCTCAAGTACGGGGGCACGCGCGAGTACGTCCTCGGTCTAGAGGTCGTGATACCCACCGGCGAAATCATCCAGACTGACGCAACCAGCGGCAATCCGTTCGATTTGACGCGTCTGTTTATCGGTTCCGAAGGCACTCTTGGGGTCATCACGGACATCACTCTGCGCCTGATATCGAAGCCGCCGGCCCTGGGCACCGTGATGGCTACTTTCGCCAGCTTGGACCAGGCCAGTGCCGCGGTGGATGCGATACTGGGCGCCGGCGTAGAACCACTTGCCTTGGAAATGATGGACCAGACGACCCTAAAGTGCGTCGAAATGCACCTGAAATCGGGCCTGCCCCTCGACGTGGCGGCGATGCTATTGATCGAGGTCGACGGCGATAACGATTCCGTATCCGACCAAATGGCAGTGGTTGTCGAGGAGTACAGCACGAGTGAAGCAGTGGCGATCCGGCCGGCCGGCGATGACGCCGAGGCCCAAGAGCTGTGGAAGATTCGCCGATCGACGTCGTCCTCGTTCGGGCGCATGTATCCTAACAAGCTGGGCGAAGACATCTCCGTTCCGCGAAGTGCGATACCGGAGATGGTCCGGCGGATTCAGCAAATCGCCCAGGAATACGGCTTGGAGATACCCCTGTTCGGCCACATAGGCGACGGCAACTTGCATCCAAACGTACTCTGTGACCTCCGCGACAGCGCCCAAATGGAAAGAGTCGTGAAGGCGGCGCAAGAGATCTTCATCTCAGCCATCGAGCTGGGCGGAACTCTATCCGGTGAACACGGGATCGGCCTGCTGAAGCGGGAGTTCGTTCGGATGAGCCTCGATCCGGAGCTGGTGGACCTGATGCAGGAGATCAAGTCATCATTCGATCCGAACAACATCTTGAATCCTGGCAAGGTGCTCTCAGGAACCTCGTCCGAATCGGGGCAACGAGTTTGAATGAAACTCCGCACGATAACGCTCCTGATCCGAGCAGGCAAATGAATATTGAGATACGAAAGGCCGGGATCCGGGAGAAGCCTGTCCTCCGAAACCTCATGGAGCTGTACAGATACGATTCCAGCGAGTTTGACGGCGAGGACGTTGGCGAGCACGGTCTATTCGTTTACAGATACTTCGATCATTATTGGACTGAGCCGGGACGGCACGCCTTCATCGTGAGAGTTTCGGGCCGGCTGGCCGGATTTGCTATGGTCAGAGCGATTGGAGTTGACGAAACCGAGCCGGTCCATCAGATCGCCGAGTTCTTCATCATGCGAAAGTACCGGCGGCAGCGCATTGGGACGACGGTGGCGCGTCGTATCTTCGATTTGTTCCCGGGTAGATGGAGGGTGGCCGAGGAAGAAGCTAATACGCCGGCGCAAATGTTTTGGCGAAAGGTGATCTCTGGTTACACAAGTGGCGGTTTCAAAGAGATACGTGATGACGAATGGGTCGGCCCACAACAGGAGTTCAGAACTGGGCGCAAAGAAGTCTAGCAAGCGACGCACAATCAGGGCGGTGGCGATCTGTGTTTTCAGAAACGGCGAAAAGATTTTGGTATACGAGCGATACGACCCTGCGAAGGGAAAGCGTTTCTACCGTCCCATTGGGGGCGGGATCGACTTTGGGGAACTCAGCCGGGAGGCGATGGTGCGCGAAGTCAGGGAAGAGCTGAGCGCCGATGTTACCGACGTGCGCTTTCTTGGGGTGTTGGAGAACGTGTTTACGTACGTAGGTCGGCGAGGCCACGAGATTGTTCTGATGTATGACGCTCGGTTCGAGGATGAGTCGTTCTACGAGCAGCCGTCACTGGAGGCATACGAGAAGTCTAACGACAGACACTTCGAGGCAACATGGAAGTCGCTGGACTATTTTCGGAGCGCCGACTCCTCGCCGCTTTATCCTAATGGTCTACTTGAGCTGCTGTCGAAGAACTCTGGGGACGCTGCGCCGGCGTGACTGAGACGTCATATATTGCTGGGTATTCCGGTGTCGGCCAATTCGGGCCGGCCTATCGCTATATGCTGGAAAACGACTCCCACGCCGCCGGTTCGGTTGATCGGGTATTGCAGGAAGGAATGATCCGGATCTGTGCCGAGACCGCCGACTGCCTTTATGGAGCCCACACTCCACTCGACATAAAGTACCGGAACAGGTCGCGACCGGAGCTGGAGCAGTGTGTTTCGAAGGCCAGCGCTGGTGCCGAACGCGCTGAGAAAGCTATCGAAAGAATCGCCGCGTTCACGGCCGGCCTGCAGGAAAGAGTCGCCGGCGGTGGAACAGATGATCTGCTGCTTGGTGGTACCGAAGAGGAGATTATAAACAGGGGCTCGGATTGGTGTACCGACGTGGCACGCGTGGGATGTGTGCTTTGCCAAGTATCCGGAATCCCGTCACGTTTGGTGATTCTGATCGACACAGGCCAAGCATACAGCGGCCACGTGATCATCGAAGCGCACAGGCAGGCGCGATGGGGCGCGATCGATACAACGACCGGCGTGGTGTATAGGCACTCGGATAGCCGGCCGGCGTCAGCGTGGGAGCTGATGAACGGGCCGGAGCTGATCGAATCGCACCGGCGCAGCCATCGAGCGGCCTACACTTCGACCCGAGGACAATTCTCCGGCGTGGCTATTTCCAACTACTTTGTGTGGCAATCGGAGATGTACAGCTACGCCGTAAGCTCGTTGAACGACTACACTCGGTCGATTCTGTCCATGGCTGCCGAAGGATGGCCGGGTGGTCTGCGATGGCTGCATGGTGAGGAGTTGCTTTGATTCCGAAGTTGGCGCGGGCCGGCCTTACAAGAGGTGCGATTTCGTGAATTGGGCCGGCTGACGGGCCGGGTGACGGCTGCTCGTATGCTGAGTTGATAAGCGTGTTATCCGGTCCATGTTTGAGGTCTCTACTGAAATCATTGATCCTCGCAAAGTCCTTTTTGGCACAGCCCGTTTCGGATGAGGGCGGTTACGTGCTTGACTCCCACGTGATCCCACCTTCCTCAAGGTACTTTGGGACGACCTTCGGGATCATCGATGAATGTTCCATCGGCCATCTGCCAGACGACCCGACCGTCCTTGAACACCGCCACCTTGCCAGAAGTTTGGAAGGCCCGGCGGCGCGCCTTCACTGCCGCCCGGCGCAATGCGGCTTCAGCGCCGACAAAGTCCGGGTCGCGCGGCTTCCGTTCCGGATCCTGACTCGGTTGTTTCCGAGCGGTCATAATCGACTCTCTTTAGCCAACAGCACGGGCGTGACCCCGGAGCCGTCGTAAACGAGCCTCTCATCTACGACATCACTATTAATTGAATCGAAGTTGCGCCATCCACGATCGGACTGGAGCCAAATCACCGACGATCATTAATGAGCGACCGTGTGAAATTGGATTTCCGAACAGCCGGCGATCCTATCCGGCCCGTCAGAACCATTCTCCCAAGCGCGCGTTGGTAGGGCGAAGGACGTACTCAATCGCAACGCGGAGCGTTATACCCCGGCTAGGTGCCCCACTTGCTAATCGACAGACAACTTCTTGGGCACTGTCACGTTGCTGCGGGAACCGTATCGCCTTCTTACGGCGCCCTCCTGCCAATAGGGAAGGCCTTGGTGAAAGGCGACAACCCGCCGGACCACCTCGATGACCTTGTCGCAGTCGGCGACGCTCCATACGTTCGAGAGGAACAGAATGCCGAGGTCTGACAGATCGTCGACAATCTCGCCGGCCCGTTCAGTAGCCTCGCGCGCCTTATTGCCGGCGGCTACGAAGATGGCCTCTGCCGCCGCAAGCGCATCGGCCAACGCCGGCTCGTCGACGGCATGATCGACGAACGCCTGGGCGTAGGCCGCGAACGCCTGGTCGAGGAGCAGCACCATCTGCAGATGCGACAGGTAGGCTTCGGTCTTGCTCACCAGGTATCTAAGGAAATACTCACCCTTGGCGTTGACTGCCGGCTGGGCCTGGCGCAGCTCGGCCAACGCGCGCTCCAGCAAGGCGATCCCGGGTGTGTACATGGCCGCCTGGCCGTTAGCTTCACTCACCATCGCGGCCGGGTCGGGTGGACCGTAATACGGTATTTCTTGCTCCAAGATCTGGGGCGCGAAGATCCCGTTCAGCTCGGCGCAGCCCCCACCGAAACCGAAGTTGCGGTTGCCTCTCCAACCAAGCCACTCCTCCAGGTCCTCGAGCAGACCGAAAGCGCGCTGAACCGCCGGCGCCGCGTTCGGGCCGAATAGCTCATTGGTGTAGCGCCGGTAGAACTCCTCGGAGGTCAACCCAGGCTCCCAGGCGCCGTGGGCAAGGTACCTGGTGTGGTGCTCTGTCCCTCTGGATCTGAAGATCTGGCCGACGTATCCGGACGCGCCGGCCTTGAGGGCTTCGGCGAATAGGCCGTCGCGCTCGAACTGGCGCAGGTAGAAGGGCATGCCGAACATACTGCCGTCATCGTCGATCCGGCAGTTGATGTACCGGTCACGCTCACCCATATCGCTGAAATACGAGGCGTTGACGTCATCTTTGATTGGAACTACGCCGTACGATTGCATGTCCATGAATGGCACGTCGCGGTCGATGACCTTGTCAGCCTCCGGCAACATGAATCCCTTGAAGAAGAAGGCGGCACCGACCCGGACATCGGGATTCAGACGCCGAGCGATCCCCACCATTTTCCTGACGAAGACAAGAGATCCCACGTCACAGTCTATGATCTGGGCCAGCGTTCGATTCCACCTCACGAGAAGGGAATGCCAATTCTTTTCGACGGTCCGGCGGGCGCCGGCGAAGAGGGGCCGCAGCTCCGCGATCGCCTTGCGGCTCTCCTCGTCCTCGTAGATCTCGTAGATCTCAGCGAGAAAGAGGAATATGTCATCGATGTCGGTGTAGGTATCGAAGATTGCCCTCAGCCAGGCCTCGCTGATTTCGAGTCCCACTGGATCGTTGGCGCTGACATGCGCGCCGTAGACCGTACTGTGAGGCCGCGCATCATATTCTTGGGCGAAGCGGGCGTGGTTTGGGGCCACATATGTGGGATCCAGCGACATTCCAAGCGACAGTCCCTTGCTCTTGGCGTAGCGCTGAATCTCCTTCACCATCGCGCTGAACCGGCGAACCGCCTCTTCCTGGGTTTCGACATCCTGCATCTCGGGCGGGGCCATCCGGCGCATGCCGGCGAAGTGCTCCTTGCCGATCTCGACCTCGCTGACGTTGCAGCTGGGGACCGTACGTGCGATGACTATGTAGCCGGAGTCAATAGTGGAGAGGTCGCCCAACAGGTTTTTTTCGCCCCGATATTGGTATTCCACCCAGGGCTGGTATGCCTGAACGAAAAACTCGAGGTAGTTCATTCGCAGCTTCACCATCTGGTCGATGATCTTCTTGTAGTGGGTGGCGCCCCAGGTCACGTCCTGCAGATCGTTCGGAAAGGGCTGTATCCCCCGGCGTGAGAACGCCGGCTCCCAGACGCGGCTCGTCGCCGGCAGGCTCAGGTCATCGACCGGAGGTGGTAGGACATCGCCGCTGAGAAGAAATGTCGCGCCGAGCAACTCGATCAGCGCATAGGCGGCATAAACGGTGGCGACGCCGCTGTGTCCGGAGATCGCGACCGCCGGCCGGCCGTCGACTTCGCCGGTGTGAATCACGAATCCTTCCGGCTTCAGCGCCTTGGGATCGAATTTGCCGTTAAGGACTCGTTCGACAAGGGGGTTGGAATCAGGATCACCGACGAGCAACAGCGCCGCGTCCTCAACTGACAGGGCCTGCTCGGGGGTGACGATCTCCAAGCGGGCGCCGGCGAGCTTCTGTACGTAGCGTTGAAGTTCGCCGGCGGCTTCGCGGTCTTTTTCGTCGGCCCCTTTGCCAAGGACTATCTGGGCCGCGGGTTGCCGGTTCTTGACGATCGGGACAATGGGCATTTGATCTGTCATCTAGTACCTCCGTAGCACCAAATCGGACTTGCCAGCCAGCCGCGTACAGGACTGGAACAGGTTAAAGGAAGCGCGGATAAGGGCAATGAACTCGTTAGTTGTGTACGCCATTGTAACCTCGTTACCGGGTTATGACGGCAGCTTCGATACGCCGGGCCAGGGCGTCAAAGTCTTCAGGGCACTTTTGTCTGATGGCCCGGATGCGGCGGGATGCTTCCTCGCCCAAGACCTTTCGACCTCCTCCGAGCGAGTCAGCTAAGCCGCGCTGATTCGCAAGAGGTTCGAAGTATTGTTCCTTGACTTGGACTTCCTTTCGCACTACCTGCCAACGCCATTCGCCTGGCAAGTCGAGTCCGGCGAGCACCCACGTCTCGATCTCTTCCCAGGCATTCTCCGATAGGAAAACACACTTGGTTTGGAACTCGTGCTCAATCTGATCGAGTCTTTGGCGTCTTCCGGCTTCGCCATCTCTATCAACGCAAAGAACAAAAACGTCCGCCTTTCCTTGATATTGTTCGACGATCTCCGCTAGGAGTTCGGATTTCAGCGCCTGCCTCACGCCGCCAAGAAGGGGGTCGACACAGACCTCTACGCGCGCCGAGGGCCGCCCAAGGTTATCCATCAGCGCCTCAAAGATGGGCTTCAGAATATATCGGTCTTGGCGGAAGTCCTCCGGAATCAACAGAACGTTCACCGCTCGTTCACTTGATCCGCGTTATCCGCCTCTTCAAAACCCAACATGTTTTCCATCCAGCCGCTCGCGTGAAGCCGGCCCAACCCCTGGGACTTCCTCAACTCCCTAATCCGGGGTAGGTCGGTAACTGAGCGAATTATGGCATCGGCCGATTTATCGCCTCGGTAGACCAGGCTTGTATTCTCAAAGGCAGTGTCGTTCACCAAGTCAAGGAGGCCCGGAGAATGGGTGGTCGCCACTACTTGGACCCCTCCCTTGGCGGTTTGTCGTTCGATTAGTTCGATCAGTAGAGATAGCCGGGCTGGGTGAATGCCCGTGTCGATCTCCTCAAAGAAGTAGAGGCCGGCCCGCTCCTCGCTGAGTAACGCAGCTAGCATGCCGAGAAAGCGGAGAGTGCCATCGGAGGCGCTGTAGGCCGATACCTTACGTCCGTTCCGCTCAATGACTTGGAGATGAACCCTGCCGGTGGGATCGCGCGGGAATTCGAAGTCCACGACATCCATGGGCGTAAGCTCTTGCAGCCAGCTCGCCAAGACTTCCTTGCGTCGCGAATCATCGCAGATCTTTTCCAGTACAGTCGGCAGATTGTCTCCTGTATCGCCCAAGGTGTCTGCGCCAGGGAAGGAGGGCTCACGCATTCGCTCGGGCGACAATTCGAGAAAACGTGCCCTGCGAAGCTCTCCGATTGCTGTATTCGAACGAATTACTATGGGTTCAATACCAGATTCTAGAGCATTCCACACCGGGGTCCTCCTAGTGAATGGCGCCAAGAGATCAAAGGCTACCTCGCAGAGTCCGGGGTGATCCGACGGTAAGTCGATCGTTCGATTGTCGGCAAGTGGCAAGTATAAACGGCGCTCGCCCTCGCTCTCCTGGTCTCTGACGATGCCGTCCGAGGGCGGAGTGCTTGTGAACAACGCGTCCGAGTCGGTGCTCAATGTCTCGAATTCAACTTGAAACTCACGAATTTCCTTTGCGTCCCATTTGATTCGGATGGAATAACTGATATCTGTGAAGTCACTTCGTTTGAGTTCGGTGGCCGGTTTCATCTCGACCTCGAAAGAAAGATCGCTTTGTCCGATGCGAACAATCTCGTTCGGTGCGCCGCGAATCTGCTCCCATTCGAGCTGCCCGCCTACGCCGTGTTTCCCGCCAATAATCTCCGGCAGAGTGTACCCGCGGCCGATGCCGTGGAGGAACCGGAAGGCGTCGCGGATGTTGCTCTTGCCACTGGCGTTGGCGCCGACGATTACGGTGAATGGCCCCATGCGGAGAGTTTCGTCGGCGAAGTTCTTGAAGTTGACGAGGCGAAGCGACGTGATCACTACAACACCCGCAATTCTAACCTTCGCTGGCGCGTGGAGCGGGCGTCGCCGTGGGCGGAGGCACAAACGCGTAGGGCTTCGAGGATGGATGGCTGGTCGTGGGTCGAGTTCACGTGGTCATGTCCACGATGCCATAGCGACTCTTGCTATCCACACCCTCTTTCCAATAGGGCCGGCCGTGATGGAAGTTCACCACTCGGCGAACGAGGTCAAGTAGCTCGTCGGTCTTTCGGATGTCCCAGACGTTCGCCAGGAACAGAATTCCCAGGTCTGTGGGATCATCAATAATCTCGGCGACCTGTCTGGTCGTTTCACGCGCCTTTTCCGCGGCTGCGGCGAGGTGGCTCTCGGCGACGCGCAGTCCGCGCCCCAAGGCCGGCTCTTGCTTAGTGTGGTCGATGAACGCTTGGCAGTATGCGGCGAGGCCCTGGTCGATGAGTATCACCATTTCCAGGTGCGCGATGTAGGCCTTGGTCTTGCTAATCAAGTATTTCAGCTCGTACTCACCCTTGGGACTGACCAGCGTTCGAGCTCCTTCCAAGACAGCAAGCGCCTGTCGCAGTATTTCGTTTGCAGCTGTGAATTGGCGCTCTCGGTCCGTCACCGTGTCCGCGATTGATTGCGCATCGGGAGGACCGTCGAAGGGGTTTTCTTGATTCAGCAATATGGGCGCGATTCTGTTGAGCTCGCGGCTGCCGCCTGAAAATGAGAAATTGCCGACGCCATTCCAACCGGTCTGCTCATCCATGTCCTCGAAGAGACAGAATGCCTTCTGCATGGCGCCGGCCGCCTTGTCACCGAATATGTCGCGTGCATAGCGCTCATAGAAGGCTTCCGGGGTCAGCTCGGGTTCCCATGCGCCGTGGGCCAAGTAGCGGCTGTGATGCTCGGTACCCCTGGATCTAAATATCTGTCCGGCGTAGCCGGAGACGCCGGCTTCTCGCGCCTCCTTGAATAGTCCGTCGTGTTGGAATTGCCGCAAATAGAAAGGAAGACCAAACATCGAAGCGTCGTCGTCGATCCGGCAGTTGATGTAGCGGTCGCGGTCGCCCATATTTGCGAAATACGACGCATTTACATCTCCCTCGACGGGAAATACGCCTGACGATTGCATGTCCATAAAGGGAATCTCCCGCTCGATCAGGTTGTCCGCAGTCGGCAGTAGATATCCCTTGAAGAAGAATGCCATGCATATCCGGGTGCCCTTGGTCATGCGTTGAGCTGCATCCAAGAGCTCACGAATGCGGTGAATCCAACCGGTTTGGATGTCGATCAAGTCTTCGGGCGAGAGTCCCTTGTAGGTAAAGTTGGTGTGACCGTAAGTGAGAGAGGCCCAGGCGTCTTTCAGGGCCTTCAGCGCCGGCGCAAACTGCGGGCGCATCCTTTCATAAAGCGCCTGAGAATCGGGGTGAGGGTCCAACTCATAGCTCTCGGACACATAGAGAAACAGATCGTCGATTTCGGGATATGTTTCCAATACCGCTCGCAGCCATGTCTTGCCATACTCAAGTCCGACCGGATCGGTAGGGCTGAGGTGAGTGCCGTAGCCATGCACCGTATGTGGCCTTTGGCCGTAATTCCGAGCGAACCTGGCCAGGTTCGCCGGGGCGTAGGTAGGATCGGTCGAGAATCCGACCTTCATACCCTTGCTCTTGGCGTACTTGATTATTGCCTTGATCATCCGCTGGAAGCGGCGCACAGCCTCTTCCGGCGTGTCGACGTCTTGCATCTCGGGCGGGGCCATGCTATGCAGGCCGGCGAAATGCTCTTTGCCTATCTGGACCTCGTCAACGCTACAACTGGGAACGGTGCGACTGATGACCAAGTACCCAGAATCCGGCTCCGACTTGTCGCCTAGCAAGTTCTTTTCGCCGCGGAACGTGTATTCCACCCAAGGTTGGTAGGCTTGGACGAAGAACTCCAAGTAGTTCATACGCAACTTGACCATCTGGTCGATGAGCATCCTGTAATATGCCTCACCCCAAGTAACGTCCTGGAGGTCATTTGCGAACGGCTGGAGACCGCGGCGGGAAAAAGCCGGCTCCCATACGCGGCTGGTTGCCGGCACCGACAGATCGTCTACTGGTGGCGGCAACAGATCTTTCGTCAATACGAAGGTTGCGCCCAACATCTCGACCAGAGCGTAGACAGCGTAGAGGGTGCCGATGTCAGTGCGCCCGGCGAGCGCGACCATGGGACGGCTTTGAGCTTCGCCGGTATGTATGACAAACCCCTCTTCATCGAGGTTCGCGGTGTCGTGTATGCCATCGAGCGCATTCTTGACCAGCGAATTATTCTCTGGTTGCCCAACAAGGACCAGCGTCATTTCGCCAGAGGACGCCGCTTCGGCCGGATTGACGATATCGAGCCGGACCTTGGCCAGTTTCTCAATGTAGCTTTGTAGCTCTGCGGCGGCGAAGCAGTCCCTGTCGCTAGCGTCCTCGCCAAGGACGATCTGAGCCGAGGGACGTCCACCAGACACTAGGGGAACAGCGGTAGTCGATTGCGCCATTATTGTCCTCTCCACAAGCCGGCTATGTAATTAGTTCGGCGATGCGAATTGTATACTAATCGTCGCGCTTGACCGTGCGAGGGTGGAATCAAACGGCTCGGCCAACCCAATCTGAGGAGGTTATGCAATGATTAAGCTCGCTTGTCCCGACTTCACCTGGCCATTGATGCCTCACACCACCGCGTTGGACCTGATTCGATCTCTGGAATTTGAGGCGGTAGTTCTGGGACTCTTTGGCAACAGGTCACATATACGTCCTGAGGTCGTTCGCAAGGATGTCCCAAAGTGGGCTGGAATTCTAGGCGAGCGCACGGCGCGGGCCGGCTTGGAAGTCGCTGATCTGTTCGTTCAGGCCTGGACGGACGTGGAAACGATGGCGGTCAACAATCCTGATGCAAAGCAGCGAGTTGATGGCGACGCGTTCTTTCTCGACATGCTCGAGTTGGCGCGCCGGCTGAACTCACCGGGCATAACGACGCTTCCGGGCGTCCGCTTTGGCGACGAGAGTTGGGACGCTTCGATCCGGAGGTCGGCGGAAGGTCTGAAATGGCGAGTGGATCAAGCCGCTAAGCACGACATCTTGGTGTCAATAGAACCGCACCTGGGGTCGAACGTCGACACGCCGGACAAGGTCGCTCAACTGGTGGAGCTCGCGCCGGGACTAAAGCTGTCCCTCGACTATCCTCAATTCACCTGTGCCGGCTTCTCTGACTCGGAGATCGAGCCCCTGTTGGTCCACAACCGGCAGCTACACTGCCGGGGCGGCGCAGTGGGAATGATGCAAGCGTCGTTTCGGGACAACACGATCGATTATCGGCACATTATCGAGCAACTGAAAGTGATGGACTTCAGCGGCTACGTCAGCATCGAGTACGTTTGGATGGACTGGCTGGATTGCAATCGGACGGACAATATCAGCGAGACGATCCAGTTTCGAGACCTCGTAAGGGCGGCCATAGAGGGCCGGGAGTACAGGCCAGTTGCCCTGACGGCGTAGTTACGCGGGTATCCGAGAATGATTAGATTCCAGGATATCCGAGAGCAACGAATAAGGGCGAGGTTCAAACCCGCTGCTACGATCCGCCGGTCCTCACGAGCTTTTGCATGGAGCGTAACTCACGAGGCGGATCTATCTTGCTGCCGTAGTCGCTCCAAGACACTTCGGCCACGTAGATGTCTCCGCGGGAATCAACGGCTATGCCATGCGGCGAGTAGAATCGGCCGGCCTGATCGCCATAGGACTCGCGACCCACCCGTGCGAGGATTCGGCCCTGCTTGTTCAAAATAGTGACCCGAGGGCCCAAGTCCGTACCGGTGTCGTTGGTCCGAATGCCGGCGAAATACTCACCAACGTAGAACAGCTCCTCGCCGGAGCTATCGTCGATACAAATAGTGGCGGCTCGCGATAGGTTCACCCACTGGGTTTCGTACTGTCCCTTCGAGTTGAAAATCTGTACCCGATGGTTCTCGCGGTCGGCAACGTACACCCATCCTTCCTTGTCAACGACAAGGTTATGCACTATGTTGAATTGCCCTTCTGCAGTGCCTGACTCTCCCCATGAGAACTGTAGCTTGCCATCCGGCGTGTACTTGTGCACGCGCGCGTTAGAGTAACCGTCGCCGACGTAAAACTCGCCGGTACGCTTGTCGACGGCTACATGAGTTGGTACCGAGAACGGCTCGCCGCTCATCTTTGGCGAAGGACTGTTGGCAGTGCCAAGCGTCATCAACAGTTTGCCGTCGAGGGTGAACTTGCGAACGGTACTGTCACCGTTGTCGACGCAGTAGACTGAATCGTCTGGACCGACGGTAATGCCGTGCGGGTTTGCGAAGACTCCCTTTCCCCAGGTACGAACGATGTTTCCGTCCTTGTCGAAAACAATTACGGGCGAGGTGCCGCGGTTGAAAACGTACACATTATCCTTGGAGTCGACATCGACAGCGGTCGCTTCCCGATAGGTCCATCCTTCTGGGAGGTTGCCCCAGTCCTCGCCGGAAACTCGATAGCTGAAACCGTTCTCTCCCAGGACGACAGGGCCTCCAGCGTCTCCCTCGACGGCATGTCCCTCCATGGGCAATCCGAACTCCCAGTCTGGTTTCCGATCAGACATCTAATGCCTCCGTAAAGAACCTTCTACCGATCTCGCAATTCTTCGTCCGATTGCGCGCGTTGGCCGAAACGAAGTCAGTGATCACGACGAACTGTCAGATGCGCCAGCGTACCACAGTTCCAGCGGTACTCGGAACCTCATTTGCCCGTTTTCTTGGGGCACATACGCCGGAGCCGACGGAGGGAATCGAACCCGCAACCTGCTGTTTACAAAACCTAGGGAGGGCCGTCCGCAGGGCGTTGTCAAGGGTCGTTTTGTTCCTAATTACGGGAAATCTTGTTTCGATCCGTCCGCCGAGCTTGGCTGTCAGATTGCCTGTAAATCGGCTCAATCGGATTCGCTCTTGTCGGGCTTCAAACCTCACCATTAAGACGAACAACTCAGGGGGTCTCTACCTTATCACCCTCGCGAAGTAAGCAATTCCCCCCTGGATTAACCACACCCGGAAGTCGCTATCTCTGAGATGTACGTGCCAGCGGCCACCTTCCCATTTCAACAACAGCAACCCGTGACCCCTCTCATCGGCAAGCCGCCCAATCAGACCTGGCGCATCCGATCCGCTGCAAGGCCCCGACAATAGGTCGCCGCGACTGCGCCGACGGCAATTGTGTCACCCTCTCCTTCTGATGGCCCTGATCCGAATGCGTTTTGCTGTCTTCAAGCCCCTACATTGGGTTGAGCAGCCTCGCTGGCAGTACGCCAATATTCTCGCCCCTCTGCATCACCAGGCCATCATCCACGCTTTGGGAGAACTCGAAGGCGGGGTGGTATCCAAGGATGGCGCGGGCCTTCGCGGTGCTGACCTCGACAGCCTGGCGGAAAGGCAAGGCGGCCGTGCGCCAGGGAAGACCAAGCCGCTCAGCCAGATGACGAACGGCATTGATTGTAGGAACCGGTGCTGGTCCATGAATATTAAAAGCCTCACCGACGGCGGCCTCGCACTCGAGTGCGAGCACGGTACCCTGGACGGCATCTCGCACGTCAGTGGGGTGCGATTGCCAAGGCCGCCCTTCTCCGTCAACCAGGGCAATGAGCTGGGTCTCCGCTCCGACCAGAGGCTCGAGGTACTCCCACGGACGCTCGTATTCAACTACGTTTGCCCAGAGGTAGTTATCGTGCGAGCGTTTGGCATCGCGGAGATTCTCGATGTGGGCACTCAATAAGAAGCTTTTGCCGGTCGCGCGCTCGTCGGGAGTAGAAACCCCGCCGTATCGAACCACCGTGAACGGCACGCCGAATTCGGTCAGGAAGTCTCGGCACATCCGTTCGCCGACAACCTTGGTCAGCCCATACAGGTTGACTGGATCCTGGGGATGATTCTCATCCACTGGTGAGTAGAGCGGCTTCGAAGTCGGGTAAGTAGCGTCGCTGCTTGCGAAAACGATCTTGGCCAGGCGGCCATTGTGACGTGATCCTTCAAGCAGGTGGAGAGTCGCGTCGACGTTGATGTGCCAGTAGTCGCTGACGGACATGTTGGTGGAATCAGGACCACCTAACACGGCCGCGAGGTGGCAGATAGCATCGACGTCAGCGCAGGCGGAGATAACGGCCGGGGCGTCCCGAAGGTCAATGGTAAGAATGTTGATGTCGAGACCGGCTAGCTTCACTAGGCTCGGATCGTCAGGGAGAACGATGGCACGCACGCGGTAGCCACGGGCCAGCAGCACGCTACACAGGTTGGCACCGATGCGGCCAGTTGCACCGGCCACCAGAATCAGGTCCCCTGGCTGGGGAGCCAAACGAGACAAAAGCGCCTCCTACTGAAGCTACGTGCCTACCTGTTCGCCCCTCACAATTTGAGGGCTCCGGTCAACACGCCGCTGACGAACTGCCGCATGCCGAAAAAGAACATGATAAATAGGGGGACCGAGGCGATCACCGACCCGGCAAAGATAGCGGTTGGATACGTTTGGAGAGGATTCCGGAACTGGAGGAGATGCAGTGCGACCGTCCGTACCTTCGCATCGTTGAGAACTAGTAATGGCCAGGCGATGTCATTCCAGGCAAAGAGCACGTGGAGGATGCTGACGACGACGAGGATTGGGATCGATAGGGGAATCACTATCCGGAGGATGATGTCCAGGTGACCTGCGCCGTCGAGGCGTGCCGACTCAAATAGCTCCTCCGGCAGCGAGGCGAAGAAGGTGCGCAGGATGAAGATATTGAACGCCTGAGCACCTGCGATATACGGTAAGATCGCTGCCCACAGGGTGTTGATCAGCCCCATCTGGGCGACCAGGACCAGGAGCGGCACCAGGATCACAATGCTCGGGATCATGAGCAGCGCGAGCAGAAGATAGAACAATATGGTACTACCGGGGAACCGGTGGCGGGCGAAGATGTAGGCCGTGGTGGAGGCCGTGACAATCAACCCGGCCAGCGACACCAAGGTGATGATAGTGGTGTTCACCATCCCGATACTCACGAGCCGCCAGGCCACCACATAAGCGTAAATTCCCTCCGGCCACTCGATGGCGAGGGGGTTGCTATAGAACTGGAACTGACTTTTCGTCGACACGTTGAGGAGAAAGAAGATAGGATAGACGGTCAACACGACGAACACGATAAGGACGAAATGGTTGGCCAATCCTCGCAGGGAGCCAGCTAGGCGACGCCGACCTATACTTGTTACGCGCATCGGAAGTCGTCTCCCTTCACGCCACTCAACGCGGCTCGAACTCGGTGCTGGCGCGCAAATAGCGCTGGCTGAGGATGGTGACCACCAGTATCAATGCAAACAGAGCGACGCCGATGGCTGAAGCGTAGCCGTACTGGAACTCCCCCACTAGGACATCGAACAGCCGCAGGCCAGGGACCATTGTGGCATAGCCCGGCCCACCTCTTGTCACCACCAGAGGAAGGACAAACTCCTGAAGGCTCTGGATAAGGGTCAGCGCCAAGAGGAGCTTCACCTGACCCATCACCAGTGGCAGCTCGATGTAGAAGAAGCGGCTGAATGTCCCGACGCCGTCAACGATGGCGGCCTCGATTGTCTCGCCCGGAATCTGTTGGAGGCCAGCCAGGTAGATGAGCATCGCCAATCCTCCCGCCCAGGGAAAACCGATGAACATAAGAGCGTATAGCGCGATTGACGGCTCGCCCAACCACGCGAGTGCGGCTTCCCCCTGGCCGATGGCGTGCAGCACAATGTTGATGAATCCATCGAGCGAGTAGAACCACTTCCAGACCAGGAAGGTGACTATGAGAGGCACTATCATCGGTAATACCATCAGGGTCCTGTACCAGTAAGCCGCCCGCACGTTGCGCATACGGTAGATGAGCACTGAGACGAGCAGGGGGAAAGTCAGTCGAGTGGCAACGGCAAAGACGGTCAACCTGACCATGTTCCACACGCTGTTGTACAGCGCCGCGTCGGAGGCGAAAGCAATGTAGTTGTTGAATCCGAGCCAGTAGGATGTGACCCCGTCCCATTGAAAAAAGGAGTAGTACCCCGCCGTGGAGACTGGGAGGTAGACGAACACGATGACCAGGAGGTAGCTCGGGACCGTTAGCAGGTAGAGCAGCCAGTAGCGGCGGACGTACCAGGTGACCCCGCGGCGCGGGACGGATGCCACAGGTCGCCCGCTCACGGAGACAGCGCCGCCAACCTCTCGAACACCAGGGCGCATTCTACCGACCTTTCTCTACTGCGAATACCAATCACATCACGAAAGCGGTATTACTTTCTCAGGGAGCGATCCTCTGTTACCCACCAATATCCAGTAGCGTTCCCTCACTTTTTCCACCCTGAGGCTGGTTCGACTCGTTCGGGCGCAGTCGCCAAGCTCGCCAAAATAAGACGACGTTGCGGTCGAACAACGTGCGCCCAGGAGGCGGAGGCTCGAAATCTGCGTCAGGAGGACGTCCTCACTTGAGAAAGCTGACCTACCTCGGCCGGCCCGGCATAGTTGGCGGCGCTGTACTCGTAAAAAAGGTTGGTGAGCGGTAGCTTCGACTTGTCGCAATAGCCCATCTCAATAAACTTGCCGAGACGTTTCATTCGACGCGGGCCAGCCGTCTCGACTAGATGGTCGGAGTAGATCCGATGCCCCGCCTTGACGTACGGCAAGTGCATTTGGTTGACCCCCATCAGATGGTACGTCTGCCAGCGCTCGACGGGACTCTCCTCGTAATGGAGCCCAAACATTCTTCGACCCGGCTTCCCACCCCAGGACGAGTGTAACGTTTCGTGGCGGAATACGACGACATCGCCGGGTTCGGATTCGAGCGGATAACGCCCGGGCATGTCGGCCGATTTGAAGTCAAAGAGACCGGAATTCCGCTCGCGATCCAGCGCGTCGTGAAACTCACGATGATGACTACCTGGGATTACATTGAGACAGCCCGAGTTCGCCCCGCCCGGGTCAAGATAGAATGCCATATGGATGCCCCGGTGGCCAACCACGCCCGCATCGCAGTGCCAACTACTGTTGCCGACGTACAGGTGACCGCCCGAGCTGTGGTAGATACAGTCCTCCCCAAGGAGCAACTCAACGATGTCGTTGATCCTGGTGTCGTCTAGGAGCTGGTCGAAATACTCATCCCCTTCGAGAAGCGGGTAGACGTTCAAGCTTCTGGTACCGTCGTAACCGACCTCCGCTGCCGCGGCATTCATTACACGCATGAACGCCGCCTCAATCTCGGCCATTTCGTTCGGTGAGAAGAGCCGGCGAAAAACCAGGAATCCCATCGCCTCGTAACGCCGCTTGTCGTCTTCCGTCAAGACAGACGACTTAATCGTCTGCTGCTCTCTCACGACGTTTCCGACGTTTCCTCTCCATTCCTTCGAATATATCTCTTTGCGGTCCTTGCCCACTCACCAGGGTGCAAGTTCAAGCCGGCACCAGCATCAAGGCAGGGCCTTTCCGCCCTGCTGCCGGTGCACCGGGCTCTCCAGGACCACTCGCTGGTGTGGTGTGTGGACATCGCTCGCTCCGCCCACTGACCGTTAAGACGCACCAGTACCTCCAGGTTCTCCTCCTGGTGAGCACCTCTGTCTGGAAGCGGCTCAACGTGTTGGTGCTGGCCGCATGCCTCTTGGATGCTCGTCGGCTGGGAATCACTCTCATAGCAGAGTCCCGGGCCTGTCTGCCTATGGCGGGCCAGTCGCTCGGCGTCGTTAGGGCCCTCATACCCGGCCACAGGTACCGGCTGCCGGCCCGTACCCGGCAATAGACCGGCTGGCCGACCTCTCTAAGCCATCGCCAGGGATACCGCGACCCTGACCAAGCGCCGTGCTTGGTCAGGGTCGCCTGTGGTTCCGGCTAAGGGTGGCCCGCTACTTCCAGGTGTCAGGCTTTGGTTCGAAATCCGGGTTCTGAGCGACCCACCTCTCATTTGCTTCCAGCGCCTGCTTATGCATCTCAGCGGCTCCCTCCTTAGCGGTCCCGATCTGGCCGGACAGCCATTGCTCGTTAATCTTGGTCATTGGCGCCTCGAGACCGGGGCCGGCGAGATGCCACCACTCCTCCCAGCCGTAGCGCTTGTTGCCCTCAAGGATGCTCTTCGGCTCGTAGTGGAACTGCCAGCGATACTGCTCCTCCTCATCTTCGGGGTAGACGTCTTTCACCAACGAACCGGGCAGCGCTGACCGCGGCGATATCGTCCCGGCGAATTTCGCAAGCTGTGGCGGCGCGGTCATCCAGTGCAGCAGGTCCAGCACGAGCGGGAATCTGCCTTCCTTGACCGTCTTCTGCGGAATCATGAACTGGGCGCCCCTCGCGTAGCTGCCCGCCTGCCCGGTTGCTCCCGGCGGGCGTTGGGGTAGCCCTGGAGCATGGTCCCAGGTAGTGCTTGTGATGGAGGGCCACATGACTATGCCCCACTTGAACTTGCCCTTCAGCAGTTCCGGCCACTGGTAGGCCTGGTTGATTAAGGCAAAGGTCATCCCGGCCTGGCCGGCGAGGAAGAGACTCTTGGTCTGATCGGCCCGGTATCCCGGCTGGAAATACTGAGACCACTCCTTATAGATTTCGAGGTAGGCCTCGGTGTGCTCGTCGTCGAACGTCCACCTGTCCGTCTTGAACAGGTAGACTCCGTGCTTGGGGCTCATCATCCCGGAGAACTCCTCGCCGAAGAAGCTGGTCGCTTCCCTCTCTAGCCCATCGTGGTGATCCTCGATGATGTTGTCGTAGATCGCGCCGTGAAACCAGGGGATGGCATAAATTGACCTTGTTGCCCAGGGCGCTTGGGTGTCGAAGGGAACAACCCCGATGGCCTTGAGCTTCTTGTGCCAATCCATGAATTCGGCCCAGTCCTTGGGTGGGTTGGTCAACGGCGATTCGATACCCGCCTTTTCGAAGAGGTCGCGATTGTAACCCATACCCAGGGCGCCACCAGCACCGGTCCTGGTCATGGCCACCTGCCAGTAGCTTCCGGGCTCGGCGCCAGCGTAGCCGCCAAAGGAGATGCCGTCAAATGGGAAATCGTCCCACCATCTCGCGTTCTTGCTGTAGGGGTTGGGCTCGTCCAGCACGAACTGTGGAATCTGGTAGAAGAGGCCCGGGTTCATCGTCGACGGTCTCGGCTCAAAGATGTTAAGGTCCGGGATATTACCGGCTATGGCGCGGGTCCGTTGGGTTTCGTAGTAGACCGACCCCTCGGGCGTAACGATTTCTTCTAACTCAAGCTTGACGCCCGGCTGCACGTCTCTCTGGTATTCGTCGAAGAGATCGAGAATGGACTGGGCGATCGGCGTCCTGGTCTCTGGCGTCGTGAGCCCGTATTCTTCACCCACCAGGATAGTGATCTTGCCGGTCAGCGGGACTCGCGTGGGGGTGACCATTACGACACGTTCGACGATCTTTTCCTTCTCGACCTCGACGACAACCTGTTTTTCTATCTCGACCGGCTTCTCGACAACGACCTCTTTCTCAACGACTTCCTTGACAATGACAGTCTCCTTCACGACGACCGGCACCTCGACTGTCTTCTCAACAATCTGTGGCTCACAGGCCGCCAGGATTGGTAGGGCCGCGGCAGCGCCCAAACCGGCTAAGAACGAACGACGAGTAAACCTGCTGGATAGAAACTTCGCTTCCATTGGGAATTCTCCTCCCTATTCGCTTATGCGACTAAACGGTTGACGGTCGGACCCCGAAAGGCAAACCAGGAAACACCTGATCAAGTATTCGAATGCCATGCCCCCTTTGAACCTAAGCTACTCCCGCTACGGTGGTTCCCGTCCTGGGTTTCACCCCCTCTCCTCACAAGTGCCGAAATATATTTGACGTACTATATCACGCGATCACGCAAAAATATAGGATCAATATTCTTTGTGAGAATCCAGATTTAGTATTTGATAGGATAGCCGCAGATAGCAGTTGATGAAATGCAACAAAGAACTCTATTGTCACGAGGTTTTTGGCGATAAATGGCTGAAGAACGACTGGGGCTTGCAGATTTGGCCTACGCCGAGCTCTTGGATGCGATCGTCGAACAGCGTCTCCCGCCGCTCGTACGTCTAAATCCTGAGCGACTGGCCAAGCAGATGGGGATCAGTCCAACGCCGGTGAAGCTTGCGCTCACTCGATTGACCTCGGAGGGGCTCGCGACTCTGGTTTCACGTCGTGGGTTTTTTGTGACCCAGCTCAATCCCAGCGAACTGGTCTCTCTCTTCGAAGCTCGACTTCTTCTGGAGACCTCCGCTGTGCGCGACCATTTTGACAGAGTCACGCCCCGTTTCGTACAACAACTGCAGGAAGCAGCCCGCGAGTATCAACGACTGTGCGAGAACAACGTGGACAATTTGAGCCGACTCCTGGGCGCCGCAAGCGGGAGATTCCATAGCTTGATCGTGGGGCTCAATGGTAACGCATTCGTCATGCGCTGGCACGAGCAGGCTATTATCCACCTTCGAGCGTACCAATCAAGAGATCCAGGCGAACGGTATCAGATCGCGATCAGCGAACACTCAGCCATTGTTGAGGCATTCCGACGCGGGGATGCTGCGCAGGCAGAGAACGCAATTCGCACACATATCCGCAACGCCACAAAACATTATGAGCAGCTTCTTAGTCAGTCGGCAATGCGCGGGCCGCGCCTGCGCAATATCCGAATGGTTGGTCCAAAAGGTGGGCGTCCCGAGTGAGTCGTCGGAATGCTACGTAGGGGGCAACAAGCCACGCGCCGAAGTTGAACCCGCGAGAGCATATTTGGCGCTGGCTGGGTGCCAGGGTCACCCACAATCACTCCTTCGGTAGCTTAGCCGAACTAGAGGCAAGCCCGCAGCCGCAATCAGTTGGGTCTCAGCTCGCCCCGCGTCCCGCTATGCGAAGACGGCAATCTCCTCTCGCTGTGCGGCGAACAGCTCATCAACCATCGCTTTGATCTCGTCGAGAGTGAGCACTGCGGCCGTGAGCGGATCCAAAGCGACAGCCTGCTCGATCGCTTTGCGGTCTCCTTCGAGGGCGCCTTTCACTACTAACTCATCCTGATTGCTTCGGTTGCGATTCAGGCCGGCGCATTGCGGCGGCAAATCGCCGACGTAACAAGGATGGATTCCGGCGTTGTCGATCAGGCACGGAACCTCCACGCACGAGTAATGGAGGTTCGTGATCAAGTTGGTGTTCATGAGGTTTATGTTTGCTCGGGCCGGCTCATTCGTCTCGATCGAGTTGATGATCGCCACCGCGTACTCGTGTGTCGCCTTGATTTCGACGGGTTGATCGCCGAAGGCCTCTTTACGTTGAAGGTCGCGCCGGGCAGTCGCGGACTGTTTATGCATCACGGCGTTAACGTCAGCGAAGTATCCGACCCTGGGAGCATACCGGTCGATGAGGTCGGGCCGGCGTCGGAAGTATGGGACGTACTCTGAATTATGCCAGCTAGACTCGGTGGTGAAGTGGCCGAAGTGTTTCATCAGCTCAAATCGGACCATGTCATTTCGATAGATTTCCGGGTCATTCATCTTTTCGAACAGGAGCGGATAGGCGTCCTGTTTATTCCACTCGTAGCGCAAGAACCACGACTGATGATTGATACCTGCCGCCCAATAAGTGACCTCCCCCATCGGAGCACCTAAGTAGCCGGCGATCTGCTCAGCGGTTCCCTGCACGCTATGGCACAAGCCGACATTCCATATCTTGGTCGCCTCGGTGACGGTCCACGTCGTAATCGGCGTTGGATTGGAGTAGTTCAAGAGCAAAGCGTGCGGGCACAACTCGTCCATATCCCTGCAAATATCAAGTAGAACCGGAATGTACCGTAGCGCGTGGAAGGCACCGGCGGGCCCGGCAGTGCATCCAACCGCCTGATCAACACCATACTTGAGGCAGATGCGCTGCTCGCGTTCGAGAGGCTCAAAACCTCCGGCCAGTATCGAGACGATGACGTAGTTGGCACCGTCGAGCGACTCCCGTCGGTCCATAGTCGATTCGATCTTGACCTCCGATTCCATCTGAGCTGCCATCTTCCGACTCAGGACGGTCGCTACCTCCAGGTTGTCGGCATTCGTGTCCATCAGGCTCACGGTGCTGTTACTCAGACCAGGCCGGCTGAGAATGTCTGCCACGAAGCCCTTTGCGAAGCCGGAGCTACCCGCTCCGATGATAGATATCTTGCAGGGATTCGCCATTGTGATGCGTCCTAACCGACATTTCCCATATCAAAGTGCGGGGATCCAAAGAACGCCCCATCCTTGACGACGCTAATCCGCCCGCATGGCAGGGTCCTGGGCCTGTCCGCCTATGGAGGGCCACTCGCTCGGCGTCGTTAGTGTCCTCATAACCGGCCAGGACGACGGTGTCGCCTCAGGAGACAGGCGTCGGTCAAAATGGAGCTTCAAACCGTCCTGGCGCTTTTCACCCATTGGATGCTCTCCTAATCATGCCAAGAAACCCTTCATCCCACGTTAAAATCCTAACCACTTAGGCATGTTAGCTCAGCTAACCTCGGCTTCCTCTTGATTTGATATGGGAAATGCAGGTCTACTTCGATTCGTACCTCAGATTGCTGCCCCCCGTTCAATGCCGCTTCGCTCCCCGTGGCCTGCCGCGCCAATACCTTTCGTTGGGGACGGTCCGGGCCGCGAACGGCGGCGCTGCGCGCGCCAGCGCCGACTCGGGGGAACCGCGGCACAGCTTCCGATCGCCAGATAATTTCGGGATGACCAACTAGGTCAACTCGACTCGTGGATCGCGTTCTCGTCGTGATCGACGTCGCGGACGCTCTTGCCGTGGAATAGGCGCACGAGCGGCGCCCACTCGTCCTCCGGCGCCATCCCGGCGTAGAACTCAGGGTTGGGACCCATCCAGCCCCCCGCCAACTGGCGCTTGATCGGGTCGCACTTGGCCAGCAAGGTCTCCGGCGGCTCTTTGTAGTCTCCGATTCGCGCCCAAATCGGCCCGTACATGTAGTACAAGTTGCGCCGAGTCACGCCCGAGGTGTTGCGCGACACGGCGTGCCAGAGCCCGTTGTGCATCAGGAACGCGTCGCCCGCCTTGAGGGTCAACTGCAAGGCGCCTGGTACGCCCGAGACGACGTCCTCCAGATCGTCCGTCCCGCGCGCAGTGAGTCGGTGCGCGTCCACTGCGCCGTTCGGGAAGCCGTTAACGTGACTGCCCGGGACCAGGACGAAGTTGCCCATGTCCGAATCGTCGATGTCGTGAAGGAACCAGCCGACACGCAACTGGATCAGCGGCATCAGGCCGTTCACCCGCGGGTAGCGGTAGGGCGACGGTCCGTCATCGTGCCAACGGGTGCCAGCCAGATGAGTCGGCGGCCGGCTCATGATGACCGATTCGGTCACTTGGATGTTGGCGCCCATCAGGTCACAGACGAACCCGAGATGGTTTGGGTGATCGATCAGGTTCAGGAAGGCGTCGTCTTTGTCGATGATCGGCCGAACGACCAGGAACCCATCCCGGTTTCCCGTCTGCTCCCGCGTCGCGCGCTCGAGCCGGTCGAATGCGTCGCTCAGCACCGCGATTTCAGCCGCCGAAAGGGCGCTGGGAATGATCACATAGCCGTTCTCGTTCCAGAATCGCCGCCGCTCGTCGGTAAGGCGCGTCAAGGGCTTGGTATGCTCCACGGTGGTCTCCTCCTCATCCCGTTTCATCTGGGTGCGTTGCCTGTATGGCTGCGGATCATTGAGCACCTGGTTGCCGAACGACTTCTACTTCGAGTTCAGCAGAAGAGTTCTCGGCCCCCATTTACAGATTACTCACAACCCGTAATGCTCGTTGATTTCCCTTTGATACGCGTCGATTTCACCACTCAGCACCTCGGCCACCTTTACCGGCCGGTTCACAGTCGCCGACTCCAGTACGCCAAAGGCACAGCCCAGGTCCCGCACCCCCTCCTCGCCGTCGGTCTCCATCGGTCTTCCACTCTCAATCGAACGAAGGAAGTCCAGCTGCTCCAGCGCGTAGTGGTTCCGGATGCCCCGCGGGAACCAACTCTCCTTCAGTTCGGTCGGGGCCTGCTCAGCGAATAGATCCCTGAACGAAGCCCTCTGACCCCCGTCGAGGATGATCTCATCACCCTTTATGCACCCCTTCGTCCCGTAAATTGCTGCCCCTTGCTCGATGCCGGTTGGCTCCCCGTGGCCTGCCGCGCCGTTAAAGATCGCACCTAGGGCCCCGTTGGCAAACTTCAGGTGGGCGAAGTACGAGTCCTCCACGTCGCTCTCCATCGACTGGATCACCTGGCCAGAGTCGTCCCGGGTGACCCGGCGTGGCTCCAGCCGAGTGGCCATAGCGCTAATCTCCTCAATCTCGCCGCAGAGGTAGCGAATCTGGGTAAACAGATGTACTCCCGCGTCCACAGCCAAGCCCCCGCCCGCCTTCAGCTTCTGGTGGCGCCAGGGTGTGTTTCCGAGGATTAGGTCAGGAGACCAGTCCGGGTCACCCATCCGTCCCGATAACCACATCTGAACGCTGCCGATCCGGCCAGAATCCAACAGCCACCTCCGGATCCTGGCCTCCTCTCCGTAGCGGACCGACTCGCCCACACCCAGGCTCAACCCACGTGCCCGGGCCTCCTCGACCATTCGCTGGCCGGCCCTGACGCTAACTGCTAGCGGCTTCTCGGCCAGGACGTGTTTCCCCGCCCTGAGGCTCTCCAGCGCGACCTGGTGATGCAGATAGATCGGTGTCAGGATCAGCACGGCGTCGACATGGGCCGATTTGAGCATCTCGCGCCAGTCAGTGTAGAGTGCTGGGAGGAGATCATCGTGGATGTCGGAAACGTACATGTGGGGGCCCCAGGAGCTAGTCACCGCCTTGGTTGGGTGGGGAGTGGGACCCTCGCCACGCTTCCGGAAGATCTGCGCGTACTCGATCTTGAGTTCGCAGAGAGCCGTGATCCGAAAGTTGTCGAAGCCCGCGTCGCGCAGCGCCTTGAAGGCGTGAAGGTGTCCGGTCAGTATCTGCCCGCAGCCCACCACCCCGATCTTAATTACGCTCGACATTCCCAGCCTCCTCACCGTCTACGTTAACGCCCGCCGACCTAGGCGGATAGTCCGGGGACAACTACATCTCCAAATTGAGCCAGGCAACCTCCTCCGCCGTCGGATGCACCTCGAGAGCCCCCAGACAATCCTGGAGATGCGGTGCTGTGTGCGGTCCGATCAGGGCAAAGACATTGAGGGATTGGTTGAGCATCCAGGCCAGGGCCACCTGGGTGGGCGTGCATCCGTGGAGCGCCGCCACCTCCCGCGCCCGCCGCAGCCGCTCCCAGTTGTCCTCGCTGTAGTAGACGCGGACCATACTCGGGTCATCGGGCGCATCAGGTGCGAATCGGCCGGAGAAGAACCCTCTCGCCTGCGACGACCAGGCGAACAACGGGAATTGGCGCTCGCGATACCAATCCAGCGCCGTGGCGTCGCCCGCGAGTTGAACCACACCTCTTGACCCTTTCTCCTTGGCCACGGCAAGCGCCAAGTGGGGACTGCTCGCGACGAAGCCGTGAAGCCCGTGAACCGCGGCGTAAGCGTTGGCCTCATCAATGCGCTGGTGGGTCCAGTTGGAACCCCCAAAGGCGCGGATGCGCCCGGCCGCAATATGCTCGTTGAGGCATTCGACGATCGGTCCAACCGGCGCGCTCATGTCGTCGCGATGCAGTAGATAGACGTCAATAGTGTCCACGCCGAGGCGCTTGAGGCTCTCGGCCAACTCCTCGGCAATTGCCTCAGGATACACGCGATCCTCGCCGTCCGGGCCGTAGCTTACTCCCTTGCCAATGATGATCACGTCATCCCGACGGCCACGTTCGCGCAACCATAGGCCAACAGCACGTTCGCATTCGCCATCTCCGTACACGTAGGCGGTGTCGACGGTCGTGCCGCCGGCCGCCATGAAGGAGTCGAGCATGCTCCTCGCCAGTTCCATTCGTTCTGGCGAGAATCGGCTGGCGCCCAGCACCAGCCGCGAAACCCTGTCCCCCACCCCTGGGATTACGCCGTAGATCATGTCATTCACCTGCTGGCAGCAACGCGGCCGTTGCGCTTAATTCACCTGGGGATGACCGCCACGTCAGATCGCGCTTGCCAAGAGTATCCGACACTTTAGCATTCGATCCTTACCCAGTTGGGTCACGTTAGACTCCGAGGCCGAAACCGCTCCCCCAAACTGCTACTCCAACTATTAGTCGTAAACACCAGGGAGCCAAGCAGTCAGTCCACCATCGATCACCAGGGCGGTCCCGGTGACGAAAGCCGACTCATCGGATGCCAAATAAAGGGCTCCGTAAGCGATGTCAATCGGTCGAGCCAGGCGTCCAAGCGGGTAATACGAAAGCTGGCGTTCGCGTTTCGCAACTTCCTGTTCGCTCAGGCCTGGGACTTTTGTCCACGCAAGAGCCATCTCCTCGGCGACGGTTTGGCCAGGGCAGATCGCGTTGCAGCGAACGCCTTGCGGCCCAAAGCTGACCGCGATCTCCCGGCTGAGGTTGATCACCGCGGCCTTTGCCGACTCGTACACTGTGTGACGGACCGCCGCCATCAAGCCATGGATCGAAGCTGTGTTGATGATCGACCCGCCACCCGCTTCGATCATGCGAGGAATCGCATACTTGCCGCCTAGATAGATGGAGCGGAGCATGACGTTGATGCCCTTATCCCAGTCGGCACGCTCCAACTCAACGACATTTCCCCCCTTGCTGTAAAGGGCGTTATTCATCATCAAGTTGAGCTTACCGTAGCGGTCGATGGTGAACGTCACCATCTCCTTGATGTCATCCTCGCCCTCGACATCCGCGTGCACCCACGCGGCCTCACCGCCTGCCGCCCGGATCACGCCGACCATTTTCTCCGCCCCGGTATCGTCGACATCGGCGATGACGATCCTCGCTCCCTCCTCGGCGAACAGCTTGGCGGTGGCTCCGCCGATCCTTCCCGCGCCCCCGGTTATGAGGGCGACTTTGCCTTTCAGACGCATTCGCGGACCTCCAACCGATTAGGTAGTGTTGACATTTGGCAGATATTGATTATATGTCATCAATACAGCTTCCAGCCGATCAATGGACAAAGATCCAACAGTGTCTCAGAGATTGCCCAGATGTCTACGTTGGTAAGGAGTTCGAGTGTCGTCGCTTCATCGAATCTGTCCTTTGGATGGCTCGCAGTGGTGCCCAGTGGAGATTGCTGCCGGCCGAGTATGGCAAGTGGAGCAGCATATACAAGCGATTCGTGCGCAGGTCTCAAAAAGGTATATGGGAGAGGATGTACAGCCACTTCATCGAAGACGCCGATATGGAGAGTCTGATCATTGACAGTACCATAATGCGCGCTCATCCCTGTGCTGGTGGGGCATCCACCAAAAAAGGGGGCAGTGCTCACAGGCTCTCGGTCGCAGTAGGGACGGATTCAGCACCAAGGTGCATGTGAGCGTTGATGCTCTGGGGAATCCTCTGCGTTTCAGACTCAGCCCTGCTCAGAGGCACGACATAACCGAGGCCGACGCACTTGTGGCCGATTACTCCTCCGAGTACGTCATTGCCGACAAGGGGTATGACTCTGATAGATTCCTTCGGGTCATTGCTGAAAGTGGAGCGATTGCGGTTATACCTCGGAGATCGAAGCGTATCACTCCGCGTGATTACGACAGGCATCTGTACCGTGAACGACACCTTGTGGAGTGTTTCTTTGGCAAGATCAAGCAGTATAGGCGCATATTCAGCAGGTTCAACAAGCTGGCCAGTTGCTACCTCAGCTTCCTTTATTTCGTCGGCGCGCTAATCTGGTTACGATGAAGTGTCAACACTGCCTAGTGTTTACGACGACTATTGGGACGCCGCTCGACGGGGGAAAGGTCACACGGGGGTTTCAGGAGAAACTCGCCCGAGCCGGCCTGCCAAAGCTACGATTTCACGATTTGCGCCATACTTTTGCGTCTCTTCTGCTCGCCCAGGGGTTACATCCCAGGATCGTCATGGAAACCTTAGGGCACAGCCAAATCAGACTGACGATGAACACTTATTCACACGTTATGCCGGCGATGCAGCGAGAGGCGGCCGACCGGATGGATGCGATCCTGACACGAACAGACTAGAGTCTGACTTGGTGGCTGTCAACTTGGCTGTCAACTTGGCTGTCAATTGGATGTCTGCCCGAAACCACCAGATTAATGGAATCGGCTTTAAGCCCGTAGAATAAGGCTAAACAATGGAGCCGACGGAGGGAATCGAACCCGCAACCTGCTGTTTACAAAACAGCTGCTCTGCCGTTGAGCTACGTCGGCCAACGGGCTAATTCTAGTAGGATTGCGATATTGGATCAAACCACGGCCGGAATGGCCGGGCCGGAAATGCGAAGATTTCTGCCATGCGATAAGATGTTGGCATCATGCCGCAAGTGGCCGCATCCAGCCACCGCCTATTGTTGAAGAACATTGTCCAGGAGCAGAGCTTATGTCGGTAGCAGGTGCTGAAGGGCTGGAAGGAGTCACAGCAGCAGACTCATCCATATGTACGGTCGATGGGCTGGCTGGCAAGCTTACTTACGCCGGCTATTCGATCAAAGACCTCGCAGAACACTCAAGCTTCGAAGAGACTACCTATTTGCTCTGGCATGGAGAGCTACCGACAGAAAGCCAACTCGAGCAAATCAGGGCGGACTTGGCTGAAGCTCGCGAGGTGCCGGATTGGATCGTGCAAGCGCTAAGCTCCATACCGGGACAGAACCATCCAATGACTATGCTTCGAACAGGCGTGTCGCTGCTTGGTAGCGGAGTTTATGGTGTCAGCGACGATATGAACGAAGTTAGGCGACAGGCGGTTCGCCTCGCCGCCGCGGTGCCGACGCTGGTCGCCATAATCAACGCGATTCGCCAAGGCAAGCCGATTATATGCCCCGACCAGAGTCTCGGTCATTCGGCCAACTTTCTGCGAATGTTGACTGGGGCGGCGTCTTCTCCCAAGGCAGTAAAGTGTTTCGACATCCTATTGATTCTCCACGCCGAGCACGAGCTAAACGCGTCGACCTTCGCCGGCCGAGTAACGGCTGCTACATTGTCCAGCATGTACGACGCGACGATTTCGGGCATAGCCGCGTTGTCAGGGCCCTTGCACGGTGGAGCGAACGAAGCCGTGATGGCGATGCTGAAGCAGATCGGAGCGCCGGAGAATGCGAAGGAATATGTAGACAATGCCTTTGCGGACAGGCGGAAGATTATGGGCTTCGGGCACCGTGTTTACAAGACCTGGGATCCGCGCGCTCTAATTCTTCGTCAGATGGCTGAGGACGTGGGCGGGATGACCGGCACCGAGCGGTGGATCAACATCTCAATCGAAGTCGAGAAGGCAGTTCGCTCGCATCGAGAGCTTTATCCAAACGTCGACTATTTCTCACCCTCTGTCTACGCAGCCCTAGGAGTGCCAACCGAGCTGTTCACGCCGGTATTTGCCGCCAGCCGGACAGCCGGTTGGACGGCACACTTTATGGAGCAGTATGCCAATAACCGACTCATACGGCCACGAGCCAACTACGTCGGACCGCCCGAGCGGAGCTATTTACCGCTGGCCGAGCGGGAATAGGCAAGAGAATTTCACTGTTTAGGGATCGAGGCAACGCGCCCGGCGTTGCCGGATAGTCCAAGCCGCAGGCGAGTCTTGGTGTAGTTCTGGTTCCGGTGCCCAGCTCTTGAGCAGAGGAGATCCAGTATGGAACACATCCATATGCTTGACAGACCGAAGCTGCGCAACCCTTCGCTGGTGGCCGCGTTCGCCGGATGGAACGACGCAGGCGAGTCGGCCACTGCGGCTGCTCGATATTTGATCAAGGAACTTTCCGCTCACAAGTTTGCGGAGATCGACCCTGAAGAGTTCCACGTCTTTACCGAGACCCGGCCGCGCGTCCGGCTGGTCGGCGGACTCCATCGGCAGATCGATTGGCCGGCAACCGCCTTTTTCTACGCTTCGGGGCTAGCGTCGGGCAACGATCTTATTGTACTCGTGGGCACGGAGCCCCAGTTGCGTTGGAGATCGTTCGTCCGGCAAGTGATGGACGTAGTGAAAGAGTACGAAGTACGGTTAGTGATCACACTCGGCGGCCTACTCGCCGATGTAGCGCACTCGTTGCCAGTGACGCTCAATGGAACAGCCAGCAGTCCGCAATTGCAACGCCGTCTCGAACACTTGGACGTGAAGGCGACGCGCTACGAAGGGCCGACGGGGATCGTGGGTGTGTTGAACAGCGTCTGCCGGGACGAAGACGTGCCGGCCGCCAGCATCTGGGGCAATGTTCCCCATTACGTAGCAGCTTCACCAAATCCGAAAGTGCAGGTGGCATTGGTAAACCAGGTCAACTACCTACTCGATCTGAATCTCGATCTCAAAGAGCTGAGAGCCGAGTCGGAGCAGTTTGAAGCTCGAGTAGACGCGGCTATCAAGGGCAATCCTCAGATCTCAGCGTACGTTAAACAGTTAGAGGCTCGATTTCGCGAATCCGACGAAGGCCCCATCGATCCACCTTCGCCACGCGAAACGCCGACGGGACCACCTGAACTTCCCAACGCTGACGCATTGGTCCGTGATCTAGAGGACTTTCTCCGACGCGGTCGACAGCAAGAAGAAGGCGGCCAGGAAGGCTAAGCCCTAATCATTACAGGTATTCTCCGCAGTCCTTACCTAAACTTACTCAAGCGGGCGATTGCAAGATAGGCAAGATGAGCGCATCCGAGACGGCGTCACGCTTGGCCTACTTGCTTGACCGCAAAACAATGGATCCCTAGGAGTACGCAAATTGATAACCAAGTCAGCCGACGAGCTCTCAAAGATTGGCTATGAGATATTCCTTCGAGTCGGTGCTCCCCACGCGACTGCAAAGCGGGTCTCGAGTGCACTGGTAGATGCAAATCTGACCGGACATGACTCACACGGCGTCTTCCGCATCATGGAATACCTGGACCGGATAGAGGACAAGGAAGTCATACCAGAAGCGCTGCCAAGTGTTCTGGACGACAGCGGAGGAATGGCGCTGGTGGACGGCAACTGGGGATTCGGGCAGGTCTCGGCCGAATATGCCACAGAGCTCGCTATCGAAAAGGCCCGCCAGCATAAAATCGCGGGCGTTGGCGTGGTGCGTTGCAGCCACATTGGCCGACTGGGAGAGTACTCCACGCTGGCCGCACGGGCTGGGATAATAGCGCTGGTCACGGCTGGAGGGTTCGGCGTTCCACCCGGCGCAGCGCCATTTGGAGGATTGAAGGCAGCGCTGAGTACGAATCCGATCTCGATGGGATTCCCGGCGACCAAGATTCCTATGGTGCTGATGGATTTTGCGACGACTCAAGTCGCGGCCGGCAAGATCAGAGTAGCGGCGGAAAAGGGCGAACAGCTTCCACCTGGGTGCATCCTCGACACGGAAGGCCGGCCCAGCACCGATCCACAGGACTTCTTCGACGGCGGAACAATGCAGCATTTTGGTGCCCACAAGGGCTACGGTCTTTCGGTGGCAGTGGATCTGCTGGGAGGCGCGTTGACGGGAGCCCCGCTTTATGCGGAGACGCAAATAGGCAAGTCGATCTACGGTACGTCAGGCACTTTCATAATAGCGATCGACCCTGAAGCTTTTCGCCCACTCGATCAGTTCCATTCGCTGTCCGACGCCCTCATCGGACGCATCAGGGACATACCGCCGGCACCGGGTGTCCGGGAAGTACTCATCCCCGGTGAGCCGGAGTTGAGGATGTTCGAGCAACGCTCGACAGAGGGCATTCCGCTTCCCGAACAGACCTGGGAGCAGATAGTGGACGCTGCTACAAGCCTGGGCGTGGAGGTATAGGCGAACGAGTGCCTAGCTGCTATTTTCGGGAGTAGGCGTCACTTCCTCACGCAAGGGCTCGGTGTTATATTCTCCGATTCCATCCAGAATTCTTGACGTGTTGATATTGAACTCGTACCAGCGCTCGTTGTCGTGGTTGAACAAACCAAAAACCATGAATCCTCTAACGTACACGTCCTTGTTCATTTCCTCGGCCAACCAAATAAAGTCTTTGACCATTTCGCCTCCGGAAGTCACGTCGCGAAACCCATCCCAAAGACCCACTTCAGTAAATACAAATGGTCCATGTCTCACTCCGGCCCGATCCAACTCCTCCTTTATCCGGCGGTAACGGAGCATCAACTCTTGTCCGGCCGGCTCGCGGAATGAGCGCGCCTCCGGCGGGGAATAGGCGTGCAAGCCGAAATAGTGACTGGTAGAGATTGCTTCAGAAAAGTATTTGGCGTAATCGTCAACTTCTACTGTGGCGGAGGCGTCGTTAGCCGCAACCGCTGAGATGCCGTAGTGATCTTGCAGCCGGCGGGCGAATTCGGTCTGAAAGATATTGTAGGCGACATAAGATTCTTTGCGTTGGTTATCGGTTACCTCGTTGTAGCTCATCCAGGCGTCCACCACGCCTTTCAGCGGGACCGCGACCTTGGCAACTTCATCGGCGAATGCTCGACCACGCCCGGCAGGATTGTCCAGTGGCTGATGTGCCACAAATTTCCTTCCGACGATAAACGCTTGCGGAAACATTTTACGAACGTTCTCCGCGAAGTCGATATTGGGATTCATCAGCAAAATGATGGAGGGGCGAGCTCGATCCATTGGAGTTTCCATGCTGCCGCCACTTGCGTACACCCCGATACCCAACTTGGTAGGCCGAAGAGGCCGGCGAGTGGGCGTCGGGGTTATGGTGGGCGTTGGTTCAGGCTTCGAGACGGCTGTGCTGGTCCACGACGGTGTGGGCGTACTACTCGGAGCAGCCGCGCGGGACGAGCTGCCTATTAAGGGGAAGTAGACTCTAGCTGGCGTACTGGGTAGGAGCCTCAACGGCGAAGGATAAGGAGCAACTCTCGTCGCTGGACCGGGGTAAGATGTCAACAGAGGCGAGGCTGTCTCGTCACCATCCCGAGCTGGTCTAGGGGTTTGATCCGCAGAGGCCTGTCGAAGGGATTCCACCAACCGGCTGTCTAAACCAGGGGTAACCGGCGTGGAGCTATCGATCGTACACGCTGTTAATAGGACAATGAACGGTGCTAAGACCGCAGAAATGCAAGACCAGAACTTTTTCTCAGATACTATGATTGTTTACCTTACTATTGTTTTTTGTATTGGTTGGACGTCCAAAAACAACCCTATCACGCAATTGCGACTCGCGGTGAAGTAGCCGGGGACGGATTTTTAGCTGACTGGAACCAAGCGCAAAATGACAATTCCCCGGAGAATGAGGACGCAACTGAATGCCCGGAGGTGATCAATGCTGAGATGGACCGGCCGGATCATCAGCGCCCTGTTAGCGATTGTGGGCCTAACCTGGGTAGTCCAGGGACTCGACATTCTGGGCGGCAGCTATATGTCCGGCGACCCATTCTGGGCCGGAGCCGGCCTGATACTTATGGCGCTTGGTGTACCACTATTCTTCCTGTCGCTAAGACGGTCCGCCTAACGGATCAACACAGGCCGAACCTGCCGGGCTTGTAGATCGAAGATCGACTGTTAGAACGAGACGCGCCGGCCGGTAGTCGGTCGCCATTATCTGTTCGGAGGCCCAACCGTGGAGAAACGCTCAAATTTTGATCGGTGGGTGGCCTCTTCAGGGCGGGAGCCGCGTATTCGCCTTTCAGAGATTCCTAATCATCCGGCAGTCCAGGATAATCTACTTACCGGCGCTTTCGAGCCGCGAGATCATCTCTTGAGCCGACCGCGAGTCCAGATGGCATACGATGGCCGGTGTAGAGTCTTCGCCTGCCGGCAGAAACATTATCGAATCCTTATGTCGGTGGCCGTCGTTTTCTCGGTAATGCTCTACACCGTGCGAAGTGAAAAAGAACTCGAACTGGACCGTTGGGCGTGATTCGGTTTGTTGTTCACCGAGTAGGTCCGCCGACATTTTCGAGACAAGATCAATGAGACCGTGCACGTCGATGCAATGGTGCAAGTTAAGAGTAATTCGGACGTTGCCGTCGTCCAACCTCAACTCGAAGTCGCCGTTCTTCTGACGGCTGGCAGACCTTACGACAGGGCTGTACAGATGAATCGCGTCGACCTCGATGACCGACGGTGGAGGATCGTTGGCAATCTCGCGTCCCTCCAGAACGTGCATCGCCGCAAACACCGCGAGCCGGCGAATCGACTCCTCGTCGTCCGGGTCAAGATTTAGGGCCTTTAGCATCCCTCTGGCGCGGGAGCGCGCGAGTCCTGGAAGACCCATTCTCGACTCATAAGCTTCGAAGTTTGAGAATATCTGCTCGAAGTCCATCCAGAATGGGTCATCAGCCTCGTCGAAAGAATCTTTATCGGACGGCGATTCGGCGGAATCGCCGCCGGGTGCCGGGCGCTTGTTGAGAAACTCCAATATGTGGCGAAACATGTCTTCGTAATCGCCGGGTTGCCCTCCCCTACGATCTCTATCAATCCTGTCTGCCATGGAGCACCTCGATCCGCAGTTGATACTGCTGCCGTTACTGGAGTCAAAGTCATCGGGCCGCGCACTCTCATATGTCCGGCTCTTGAATGCAAATTAGACTGGGCGTAATCCCGCACCTTGGAGCGCCATCTCCGCCTATTCACGAAATTTCACTCGGATTGCTCGTCTCCGACCACCGCGAATATGGTTCAAACGTGAGATACGTCGACAAGTAGCGATACCCGCGCAACCTGACTTAGGAATCTGGAGAAACATTCGCCGGTAGAAGTTGCAGAGATTCGAACCAATGCTTGTAGTGATTGAATAAAAATTAACCTAATTTGTGCGGCAGGTCAAATTAGGAAGTCACCGCTCGGACGCTGCCTAGAGCGGCGACCAAGTACCCAAACAGATACACTGGCCAATTGAACGTCATGGGACGAAGGGAAAAGACCTCGTCAGGACCGCTGGGCAAAGCTGCAATGGCCGGTTCCATAAATGCGTACAGCAGGATTAGCATTCCTACTACCGCCAGGGCGGGCGACCACGCTGGTGGGTTGAAGGCGCTATTCCGCTCTGCCCTGATGGCGAGAATTGCGCCGATGACGATCATTAAGAGCGCGATTAGCGCCGGCGTGATGACCGGGCCCCACCAAGGCAGCGGTATCAAGAACAGAATGTCAATATCGAAGATAGTTCGAGGCCAACCCGTATAGACTCTCAGCCAGGCATAGTAGCCGATGTCCCACACTCCAAACGCGGCGAGGAAATATCCAAGCCGGCCGTAGACATTATTGCCGGCAAGCCATCCAACTGCCAGAAGCATCACCATCGTCGCCGCTTCGCGGACAAGTTCGATCACGCCATATTCATTCACTACGGAATCCAACGTGACGGACAGGGGATCAATGCCACCGTGCAGCTCCCGAATGTAGATCACAGCAGCGGCTTCAACATTTGCCATGCCTACGGCAAAGATCACGACGACTGCCAAGGTAAGTGGCCAGCGCATGGGGCTAATTCTCCGACTAAGATTCATAAAGATAATACACGCCAATCCCCAGATGACAGGGCGCCCCAAGCCTTCGACCACCGGAATGACGAGACCGGAGATCAATGGGGAATCAGGGAACCGTGGATGGTGGTATGCGCCGGCCGGGCTATCCGCGGGACCTCGGCTGGGGGCAAGTCCCAGCCCTACGTGTCTCTCTTTGGACTCTCGACAGGAGCCGGCCATCCCGGATCGAAGTCCGGGACATGCTTTCGTACCAATCGCTCATGCCGGCTGGCGCCGGCGCACCAAGGTATGAAAATTCGGTGCATCGGTTGATGGAAGGGTTCAGGTGTCGTCTGTGGGCCCCCACCCATCCCCTGGCTGGGGACAAGCCCCAGCGCTACATCTCTCCTTACGACCCTCGGCTCTCGTTGTTCGGGCGACGGTGGTTGGTGTCGCCGGCCGGTGCCGGATGCCACGCCCGGTGCTTGCCGGGAGCTGGAGCCAGGAGGAAAAAATTACCGCGCGATCTTGTCGACTAGAGCGCCCTTACCGCCTCTTCGATTTGCACCGTCGCGTCCTGGTATGTAACCCCTGGCCCGAATCTTAGCGGCTCGCCGAAGCGGATCTCGACCTCACCTCGGCTCAACAGAGGGAAATAGCGGGGGAAGCCCGTTCGAATGACCTTTAGCTTGAGTGGGATGACCGGCACACGACCACCGACGCAGATAAGGCCGGTCCCGGCCAAGAAGGGCTTCATCGGTCCGGCGACGGTTAGCTCTCCTTCGGGATAGATCAGTACCGACCACCCGTTGTCGATGATACGCCCAACGTTATCCAAGCTCTTGCGGACGTTTCCTTCCTTCGAAAAGGGGAATCCGTTACCCAATAGGGGAATCGCCAGACTGCGGATGGGGCTTCGCCACATATGGTCGGACGCGGCTATGGCAAGTCTATGGCGGAATCGGGTAGGGAGCGACCTCAGAATGATCCCATTGTCGAGGTGAAGCGTGTGATTTGCGGCGATGAGTGCCGGACCTTGGAGGTCAAGGTTGTCGACGCCAATCACTCTCATCTTGTAGGCCATGGTCATCGCCGGGAATACGATGCCCCTCTGCAAGAGACCTCTCAGCGCCCTGCACCAAAACGCCATTCCCCAGCGAGGGAACCTGATGTCCGTCGCCGATGGACCAGAGTCCACTAGCGCCTCAAGCTCGGACACGGTCGTGCCAGGCGTTACCTTAGATTCGTCGACGTAGACGCCGATCGTCTCCTCTATTGCGGACAGAAGCTCGACTCGATTAAGCGAATCCAAACCCATATCATCGCCGAGGGCCAACCCGGGCTCCACAGCTGTTGGCATAACGCCGGCGATATCCGCCACCAGAGCTACGACTGGACTTCGAACTGCCTCATCATCATCTTGTGAGTGCCGTCCGTCGACTGCTGAAGCTGCCGTTGCGCTGGTCAGACGGTCGATAACGACGAGCTTCTTAACTTTCAGGGTGTGAGTCCTGGGAAAGTCATCCTCCGGCCAGACGGTATGGCCGCGAATCCTTTGATGCTCGGCAAGTTGACGGTTGGCCCAGGCTACTGCATCCGCCGCTTTATCCGGCTGCTCCGTCAGAATGACGGCGTGAACTTCCACGCCGTCATCCTTAGGCAGACCCACGACCGAGACGTCGGTAACGTCCGGGTGCTTGATGAGGACCGTCTCGACATCTTCCGGGTACACATTCTGACCGCTGGCCAAGACGATCATGTCCTTCTTACGACCCTTGACGTGGACCGAGCCTTCCGAATCTATGAAACCAAGGTCGCCGGTCTTGTACCATTCGCCTTCGAACGCCTCGACGGTGCGGTCTGGGGCCTCCCAATAGCCTTTGGTCACGTTCGGACCGCGAATGAGTAGCTCGCCTTCGGCAGATACCTTGACGTCCATGCCCGGAACCGGAGGTCCGGCGGATCGGAAGTCCGGCCGTTCGAAAGTGTGGCAACTGATCACGGGAGAGGCCTCGGTGGCACCATATCCCTGGCTGATCTTCACGCCTATCCGCTCCCACTTTTCTCCGAGCTCGGGATCGAGCGCCGCGCCGCCGGAGAATATGTATTCAAGGGCACCGCCCAGGCGTTGAAGGACACGTCTGAAAATGACGCGCCTTACCCGGGTCGGTGCGTGCTGCGCGACGGCCATAGACCATCGCCACACCTTTTCCTTCCCTTGCCGCGCCACCTCGCGCTCGATACCGTTCATGAGCACGCTGAGCGCCTGAGGAACCAGTAGCATGAGCGTCGGCTTGCGTTCGCCGGCGGTCTTTACGATTATGGACGGCTGGATGCTCGTAAGATAGGTGATGTTGGAACCGTTGCGAAGCGGGACCAGCAATCCGCCCATCTGCTCGAACATATGGCTGAGCGGGAGTAGGGACAGCAGACGGTCTGTCGGCTTTCCAGGCGCCTGTTCGTTCACCGCTACCATGTTTGCGAGCAGGTTCCCGTGCGTTAGCATCACACCCTTGGGGTCGCCGGTCGTGCCGGAGGTAAAGATCACTTCGGCGAGATCGTCCCAGTCGAGACCGACACGGCGGGGTTCCGGCGTGTTGAGGGATTCAGATTCTATCTGGTCCAGCAACATCTCTGGGACATCGAACCCGTCCGGCCGATCAGGCGTGACACGCGAGACGAACGCCAGCTTGGGTCTGGTCTTCGACGCGACTCGTTCGACGAAGTCGGGGCTACTGCGCAAGTCGAGCGGAACGACCACCAGCCCGGCTCTGAGGCAGCCAAAGAAGACCAGGACCCACTGGGGGCAGTTCGGTCCCCAGAGGAGGACGCGGTCGTTTTTTTCAAGTCCACGATGCTGGAGAAGACTCGCGATTCTGCCGGAGCCTTCCCATAGGTCTTGGTAAGTCCAGGTCTGGTACCTGAACCCGGGCTTGAAATAGATGGCCGGGCGAGGACCATATTCCCTAGCCTTGGCTTCCAGGAACTCAACCAGAGTATCGCCTTCTTGGCGCCAGTCTAGTGCAGATGTATTCATTTCGACCTCGATGATCTTCCAGTTGATGGAACGCGCCGATCAGCCGCCGATGCGACTCCAACGAAGGTGGCATGTCGATTGTTAAATTGCGAGCTAGCTGTCTGGGGATTCCGCACAAAGAAAGATGATTTCCCAGCCGTACCCAAGTGTGTGGCCGGCCCTGAGCGTCTTGGTACTTGGCATCGTGACCCCACAGTAGAGTCTATGGGTGACCAGCGACCCAGAACCCGCCGGAGTCCACGGTAACCATGTCTCATTTCTAAGAACCCCCTCGCAGTTCTCTTGCGGCGGAGACATATTGTTACGGAACCAGGGTAGATCGCCGGTTTACGGCTAAGGATAGCACGTTTCGAGCGCGAGAACGGCGGGTGATTGAGAGTAGGGTAAGTCGGAAGAGAGGACATACGCGAAATCTCGGTTGACGGTGGGTCTGAGACTTTTAACGAAATCCGACCGATGCCGGTGCGCAATCGTCTTGGTTCTTGTGTCTATATGACAAGTGACAGGCGGCGTTATAGGTTAGAGATGTGATCCGTTCGTTCAAACATCGAGGTCTCAGGGCGCTCTATAATGGTCGTAGGGCGCGGCAAGTTTCTCCAGAGCATGTCCGAAAATTGAAACGCATTCTAGCTGCGCTTGATCACAGTCATACGCCACAGGACATGGATGTCTGGATCCGCTTGCACCCTCTGACCGGGCACTCGAAGGATTCTATGCCGTCTCGGTTTCGAGAAATTCGCGAGTAACTTTCAGGCGCGAAGATGGCCACGCGGTCAATGTCGAGTACACAGACTATCATTGAGGATGTGAAATGATGGCCCAGGACAACCCTCCCCATCCGGGCGAGATCGTGCGGTGGGAATGTCTTGAACCGCTGGGCTTGACTGTGACGCGGGCAGCAGAAGGCCTGGGTGTAACCCGCCAGGCGCTTTCCTATCTGGTGAATGGGAAGGCCGGCGTATCGGTCGAGATGGCCATTCGCCTGTCCCAGGCGTTTGGGTCTTCACCGGAAACCTGGCTTGGTCTACAGGCGGCCTATGATCTTTGGCGGGCCCGCGAACGAGCCCAGAATATGAAGGTTGAGAGATTCGCGGCGCCTGATATAAGGTAGCTGCAACCGTTCCAAACCTAGATGAGGTCTCGGACTTGAGATGTGCGTTACTTCCGTTTCTTGGGTGTGCCTGAATTGAATCGAACCGACGGTCGGACTGCGATGAGGATTGGTGAAGGAGCCGGCTATCAGGGCGCCTGGCTCCAGCCCGCTGTCGACCTTGCGACCTCCGGCAACTTGGACTACCTGACGTTGGAGTGCTTGGCAGAACGTACCGTCAGTTTGGGAAATCTGGATCGGCGCAGTGATCCCGAACGAGGGTATGACCCCAATCTCCGCCGGCGACTGCAAGCCCTTCTGAGACCCTGCCTTGAAGCAGGAACCAAGCTGGTGACCAGTATGGGTGCGGCAAATCCGTCGGCCGCCGGAGAGTTGGCTGCAGCCGTAGCGCGCGAGACGGGGCTGAAGGGTCTGAGAATTGCGGTGGTTACCGGAGACGACGTCCTGTCCGACGTCAAGGATGGCGACTACGAGCTGATGGATGGGGCCGGAGAACTAGGATCCATCAAGGATCGTATCGTATCCGCGAACGCGTACCTTGGTGCCCAACCCCTGGTCGATGCGCTTGAGGCCGGCGCCGATCTAGTTCTCACGGGCAGAGTTGCCGATCCGTCGCTTCACCTGGCCTGTATGCGGCACAAGTTCGGTTGGGGAGAAAGCGAATGGCAGATACTCGGCGCCGGAACAGCGATTGCGCACCTTCTCGAATGCGGCCCACAAGTCACCGGCGGATACTTTGCCGATCCGGGGTTCAAGGAAGTACCGGCGCTGGATAACATCGGCTCGCCGATAGCGGAAGTGTTCCCCGACGGATCGGCCATTATCACGAAGCTGACCGGGACAGGCGGGATCGTCACTACGGCAACGTGCATAGAGCAACTGCTGTACGAGGTGCACGATCCCGGCAACTACGTGACGCCGGACGTAGTTGCGGACTTTACCGGTATGGAGATTGAGCAGGCGGGCCCCGACCGGGTGAAGGTATGGGGAGCGACCGGGCGGCCGGCAACGTCCACGTTGAAAGTTTCGGTGGGCTACCTGGACGGATACATAGGGGAAGGGCAAATCAGCTATGCGGGCGCTGGGTGCGTGGGCAGGGCGCGATTGGCCGGCGAGATCATTCGGCGGCGATTGGGAGCTGCCGAGTTGCCTATAGACGGCCTCAAGACCGAGTTGATCGGCGTAGATGCGATGCTCGGCCGGCAGCGTTCGGCCGGGCGGCCAGAGCCGGCCGAGGTCAGGCTTCGGGTCGCCGGACGGTCTACGGATCGCGACGCCGCCGAGGCAATTGGCCGTGAAGTGGAGGGATTGTGGATCGCCGGCCCCTATGGCGGCACCGGCGCCACGCGGGACGTTCGCGAGGTGTTGTCCATCGCCTCGATCTTGATGCCAAGGGGACTGGTTCGTCCTGAAGTAACTGTCCTGGAACCGTAAAGATACGGAAGAGCGGAGACGCGGTAGGTAAGCCTTGAGAACAAAGTTGCGTCAGATAGCGCACAGCCGGGCCGGCGACAAGGGCGACGTTTCGAACGTATCCCTCATCGTCTATGACCTGAAGCACTACCCTGAGATCGAGCGGCAGGTAGACAGCCGGCGGGTTGCCGAATGGTTCGCTGAGGTGGTTAAGGGGCCGGTTGAGCGGTACGAGATACCGCAGCTCGGCGCGCTGAACTTCGTGATGCGCCGTGCGCTGGGCGGCGGCGTGCCGGGAACGCTGTCGCTCGAAGCCCACGGCAAGAGCCGGAGCTCGTTGCTGCTGGAGATGGAGATAGATATTCCGGATCGGTAGCGGTCGGCCGGGCTTGTTGGCAAGACCGACGCGGCAACGCGTCCGGTCTCGTGGGCGTCGCATTTGTTGTGCATATTCACGGACAGGGGCGACAGAGTTTCCGGGTTGCTGGCGAACGGACGGCCGACATCCAAGTCCCCACGGCCTCCGCGCTCGCCATTGCCCGCCAATGATTGCAATGCAATCGTGATATAATCGCGTGCGAACTGCACAGAGGTATCGCTATGGCTAGCATCACGGTGCGCAATCTTGACGACGGGCTGAAGCGAAGGCTGCGCATTAGGGCGGCTGAGCACGGCCGTTCTATGGAGCAGGAGGCCCGCGACATCTTGAGGGCGGCGTTAGACGATGAGGCAGCTCCTACCAAGAACCTAGGAACCGCTATCCACGCGCTGTTCAGGCCCCTCGGTGGCGTGGAACTGGAGCTTCCTAAACGGGAGAATATGCCCGAACCTCCAAACTTCGATTGATGATACGTTGGACTTCATTCTAGATACCAACGTGGTCTCTGAGTTAATGCGGTACCGCCCACATTCGCAAGTCCTTGCCTGGTTGGACGAACAGCCTACAAGCACTCTATTTGTCACGTCGATCACCGAAGCGGAGATTCGAACGGGTATCGCGTTGATGCCGGGCGGTCACCGTAAGCGCGAGCTATCCGCTGCGACGGAGCGGGCCTTCGGTGTGCTATTCGCAGAACGTATCTTGCCTTTCGACAGCGAAGCCGCACGAACTTATGCAGCGATCGCGTCAATTCGTCGGAGTGCCGGCAATCCAATTAGTCAGGCCGACTGCCAAATCGCGTCGGTTGCCCGATCAGTGGGCGCGTCGGTTGTTACCAGGGACGTTGACGGCTTCGAAGGGTGCGGCATCGAAGTGATTAACCCATGGTCTGCCGAACGTCTATAGCCGGGGGTCGATGCGCTCACCGCATTTTTCCCGCGTATTGGATTGGGCGAGTCTGAAACGCGGCCCCGCGAACCCCCTGATCTCTTTGTCCGTTAGCCGTACTTGCACTCCACAACGAGCGGGAAGGGCACGTCCGGGGGCGGATCTGGCGGGGGTGGAGTTGGGTTCTTTGGGGTTGGTGACTTGCGTACTGGGGGTGGAGTTGCGGTCCTCGGGGGTGGTGCCTTGGGTACTGGGGGTGGAGATGTGGCTCGCGGGGGTGGTGACTTGCGTGCTGGAGGTGGAGTTGTAGCCCTCGGGGTTGGTGACGTGCCTGTTGGGGCCGGGCCGTTGGAAGTGGTTACCTTGATCATCACAGTGTTACTCACATACCAACTTATTACCAAGATCCACGTCAGCAACAACCACGGTGTGGCAACCACCCAACTCCAGGCCCAGGTTATGCCATTGAATGCAAGGATCGAGATGCAGGCAGAAGGCAGGACAATAACGACCAACATACGCCAAAGGAACGCCCAGCCGGAGCCTTCGAACTCGAATCCGACTGTATCGCCCTCTACATTTCTTGCGAGCCATCGGAAAAATGCCGTCGATACCCAGGCCCATCCGATGATTGTCAGGAGGGAGACGCCGATCAGGAGAGTCCAACCCAATAAAGGAAAATACCTGCCGGTGAAATGAAGATCGGGCCCAGCGGTTAGCTTAATGCCGGCAACAATCCAACGATATACCACCAGTTCCACGTAGATAACGATCGGCAGGATTGCAAGACCCGATGCCACATTGAGAGTTCTAGCCGACGGGTCTGCGCCGGCGAGAGCGTCTTGGCGCACTTGGGGATCGACTATGCACGCAAATGGATTGCTACCACTGATCAAGCACAACACCAGGTTAGGGATGTGGTACATGCCTACCGATAGGGCGATCCAACCCCACACTTGGACCGGTCGACCCACAAAAGTCGCCGTTGTTCCATCGCTAAAGCAGACCCATTTGACCAGCCAACGATTAAGGATCGCGATTCCCCAGGCTGTCGGTAGAACCAACTGACTGAAGACCCACTGAATCAATAGCCGCGAGAACGTGCCGGCGGTCGATCCGCGGAACTCGAGGGTGACCCGTTCGTAGACAAAGTCAGACGATTCCACCGTGGCTTACTCCTAGGTCATCGCGGCCGGCATCTCCGCTCACTGACCGAGGCCAAACCGGACGGGCGATCAACTACTCAAGCGACTCGACTCTGGACCGGGAATTACAGCGAGGCGCCGGCTGTCAACCGGCCAGAGCGGATTCTCTTCGACGCGATTCTAGATAGCGCTCCAAGGCGGTCGGGCTCATTCGTGATTTAGACTTCCGGCGCTGTCGCAATGCTTGGTGAAGCATTTGCCTTGATCATCACCGTGTTGCGGACCAGCCACCTAAGCACCCAGGTCCACACCCACGGAATAGGAATGATCACAATGCTCAAGAGGGACGCCACAAAAACACGCCAAAGCAAGCCCCATCCGCTTCCAACGAACTCGAATTGGACACCGTCACCTTCGACTTTGCTTGCGAACCATCGGAGAAACGCTGTCCCTACCCAGGCCCAGCCGATGATCGTGATGTACGAGACGGCGTATAGGAGCAGCCAGCCCAACAAGGGGAGGTATCGCCCTATGAATATGAAATGTAGATCGGGTCCATCACTTAGCCTTATCCCCGCAACTATCCACCGATATATCACTAGTAGGACGTAGATGCCGATTGGGATGTACCCAACCTGCAATATGTAATAGACAGTAATTGCACTAGGATCGCCCGATTCCAGAAAATTCCCAAGCGCTTCGGGATTGAAAATCATTGCGAAGGGGTCGCCACTAGTCAGCGCACCCGCAAATACCCAAGGAATGTAGGCGTAACCTGCCGCCAAGGCGAACCAGCCCCATACCTGATCAGCTCGTCCCTCAAAAGCCGCTTTGGTGCCATCGCTGAACGATACTCGCCGGATTAGCCAGCGATATAGGATCGCTGCTCCCCATGCAGCCGGAATTATGAAAACACCGAGGACGGCCGCCACCAAATACCACCAAAATGTCCCCAGGGCTGATCCCCGGTATCCAAGATTGACTCGCTCTTCAGTCGATTCAGAAACGCTCACGAGGCCTCTCCTTTCGGTTAACGCTACCAATTTACGCCCGGTTGGCGCGCCACAGTAGGATTCCAAGTACCTGAGCTACACGCGAAGGTTGCTCGGTCGCAGGTTAGAACGAGGTTGGGCGCCCGGCCGGCGTACTAAGGGATTGTACGGGTTTGGCGCGATTATCGAAAATAGTAGTGGTCGACGAAACGCAAGTCGACCAGCGTGGGGCGGGCGTTGCGCTCCTCGAGCGTGTCGAGGACGAATGGAAGATTAGACGCTCGCTCCTCGAGCTGATCTTGCCATCCGAACGCGAGCCGAAACCCGTTCGGATGGGGAAGCACGACACCGAGCCGGCGGGAGTATTCGAAGTAGCGGGGCCGGATCTCGACGAGCTTTGGCAGCCAGACCGACAGCTTCGCGGCCGTTTTCAACGCCGAGAGGTCGACTTGGTCGCCAATCTCAACCGGTTGGCCGTCTACGTCCACCAGAACCGTTGGTTTGTCCTCGACTTCAGTGGTGCCTAGAACTATGCCGTCGGCTGAGACGAGGTAAAGCGTCGGGTGGACCTTCCAGAGGTAAGCCGGCCGGCGTTCCTCGACATCTACCTGCACTAGATCCGGCATTCTGAAGGTAATCTCGACTGACTGCAGCGCCTTGTGCCTAAGAATTTGTTCCGACACGTCGACCTTGCGAGTAAGGAAGACATTTTGTCCCTGTACTTTGATAAGGTCGGCGATCATCTTCTTAGGGAGTAAGTCTTGCCCGGTGATCTGGGCTCTTCGCAACCTGAACTCCGGATCCGTGAGCAGACTGTACGTCGCTCCGGCTACCAGCAGTATCGCCACTCCGTAGGCCAGCCTGGTAAACAATTGACCAAGTTGCCTGGTAAACGATCCATGGCGGCCCGAAGTGGTTGTCTTGGTGAGGTCCGGACTACCGCCGGCGCCAGATTGGTCCATGCTACTTTTACCTGTTTACGCTGAACGAACTTCGCTCTTGGTGGCGCTGTATGGCCAAGTCGATCAATCTCTCGACGAGCGCCGGAAACGGGAGACCGCTCGCTTCCCAAAGCTTGGGATACATGCTGAATCTTGTGAATCCCGGAATCGTATTGATCTCGTTTACCGTGACCCGCTCGGTTTCGCGATCGACGAAAAAATCTACGCGCGCCATGCCCCAACAGTCGATTGCCAGAAACGCTCGCTTGGCCAGACGCTGAAGCTCATGCCGGCACTGGTCGCTCAAGTCCGCCGGGATGTGCATCTGGGTGCCCTCCTCATCCAGATACTTCGCCTCGTAATCGTAGAACTCGCGTCGATAGGTGATCTCACCAGGTACAGAAACCACCGGATCGTCATTGCCTAGAACACTGCACTCGACTTCACGGACATCGGATACCCTCTGCTCGACAATAATCCTGCGGTCGAACCTTGCCGCTAGCTCCAAAGACGCTTTCAACGAGGGTCGGTCAGTCGACTTGGATATGCCCACACTCGACCCGAGGTTGGCCGGCTTGACAAAGCAAGGGTAGCCAAGACTGTTCTCGACGGATTCGGCAATGCCATCAGGGGCGGCTACGATGCTTTTGGTCAGGAACCACCTGTAGTCGGCGACCGGCAGGTCGTCGGCATTGAAAAGTTGCTTCATCACAATCTTATCCATGCCGGCCGCGGACCCGAGCACCCCCGCACCGACGTACGGTAGGCCGGCCATCTCGAAAAGGCCCTGGACCGTGCCGTCTTCGCCGTAGGGGCCGTGCAAGACTGGGAAGACGACGTCCAGCGGTCGAGACTCGTCGGAACCGTGGAATTCCCGCGGGTCCAGCATTGGCAAGCTCTCGGATTGATGCACCGGGTGCGTTCCATTGGTGGCCTCGATGAGCCGGCTATGCGAATCGGGGCCGGTCAGCCACCGGCCTTCTTTGCTGATCCCTATCTGAACAACCTCGTAACGATCCGGATCAAGGGCGCCGATGATCGCCGATGCGGAGTGCAACGAGATCTCGTGCTCGCCGGAGCGTCCGCCGAAAACCACTCCGACACGCAATTTTTTCATCTACGGTCCATTCCTTTCACCAGTTGGGTGTCTGGATGGCATGGAACTAGCAAACCTACGTAATCCCTCGCGACCGCGTGGGCATCTAAACGGAACGAGGGCGGTGGCATATTTCGACCGGCCGGCGATCCGCGTCTACAGGGATGATGGATCACCCGTCCGCCCCGGCTCCGCCCTCGCCTACTAGCTCAATTTCCGGCTCAAGCCAAATATCGAACCGGTTCTTCACTCGCTCCTGGATGATCTGCATCAGTGAACGGACGTCGGCCGCCGTGGCGTTGCCCGTGTTGATGATGAAGTTGGCGTGCTTTGGCGATACCAACGCGTTGCCGATGCGTTCGCCCTTGAGGCCGGTGGCCTCGATCAATTGACCGGCAAATCCACCTTCCGGATTCTTAAAGATGGATCCTGCGCCCGGATCGGTTGGCTGAGTGGCCTTTCGCCGGCGACGATACTCCTCAATCAGCCTCAGGCACTCTTTTGGATCCGCCGGCTGCAATTGGAACCAGGCCTGTAGCACGATCTTCTCGCGCTCTCGGCGCAATCTACTGGAGCGGTATGAGTACTCCAAATCCGGCGCGGCAATCTCGAAGATGGAGCGCCGATCGAAGACAACAGCTTTCATCAGTATGTCAGCGACGCAAATGCCCTGTGCGCCGGCATTCATGGCGACGGCGCCGCCAACGGTGCCGGGTATTCCGACCACCCATTCCAGACCGGTAAGGCCTTTTCTCGCCGTCTCGATTGCCAGCGCCGGCAATCGCACGCCAGAATCGACAGCGATCACCCCGTCAGGTCTCTCGTCAATTGCCGATGACTCATTACGAACGACAATCCCGCGCCTGCCCTTGTCGCTGAACAGCAAGTTGCTGCCACGTCCAAAGACATAAACTGGCTCCTGTGACCTACCAGTCGCCTCCAAGACCGCGGCCAACTGATCGATCTGACGCACGCCCACCAAGATATCGGCCGGACCACCGACTCTGAAGCTGGTGTAGGGAGCGAGTGGCACCTGCTCAAAAACAAACTCGGCGCCAATGTCATACAGCGGATTTCTGCGGCCAGCGTTGTTGGGGCCACGCTTACGCGATTGGACAGCCGTCACCCGCTCTTCAGCCACAGCGTTCATATGAGGACTCCTGTCCAACGGGTCTTGCGTCATTTGTTGAAAACTCCCGCAAAGACCCCGGGAAGCCTGTGCGCCAGATCGGTGACGTTGCCGGCGCCCATCACCACTATGGTGTCGCCGGGCTGGGCAATCTGCGTCAGCAAGGTTTCGGTCGCCTTCAAATCGCCTGAATATAGGACCGCGTCATGACCTACGGCGGACGCCAGTCGTTCTGACCCAAACGAAGGATCGGGCGAATCGCGTCCAGAAGGTGAGTAGGTGTCCGTAATGAGAACTTGATTGGCCATATGGAATTTGTCCAAAAAATCATCAAACAAAGAGCGCGTGCGCGAGTAAAGGTGAGGCTGAAAAACGGCGATAATCCGTCCGCCTGTCAGTTCACGAGCCCCGGCCAAACTAGCCGCGATTTCGGTTGGGTGATGGGCGTAGTCGTCATAGACTGCGATATCATTGTAGCTCCCGATCAGCTCCAGTCGACGGCGCACACCATTAAATGTTTCTAAAGCCCGGCCGGCCATAGAGAGGTCGGCCCCCAACAGTGAGCAGACGGATAGCGCGGCCAGCGCGTTCAGCGCATAGTGCCGGCCCGGCGATTGCAGCCGGAGGCTGACCTTGTCCCGTCCCAACGCGTATTCGACATCCTGGGACCCTCCGGCTCGAGGTAGGCGAACGAGCAATCGATTCTCGGCCCGACTGTCGGCGCCATAAGAGACCGTTTGACGGTCCGACCGGCGTGTCAGGATAGAGGCAACGGGATCGTCGCGGCAATACACAACTACGCCGTTCGGTGTGACTCGGTCGAGAAACGCGTCGAAGGCGGCCTCGACCCGGCTGGCGTCGCCGAAGTAATCGAGATGATCCGGCTGGACGTTGGTCACGACCGCGATGGCCGGAGAAAAATTCAGGAAGCTGTGATCGAACTCGTCGGCCTCTACCACCAGCAGATCCGACTCTCCTATTCGGGCGCCGGACCCAAGCTCGGGAATCTCGCCACCAGCCATGATCGTGGGATCGGCACCGGCCGCTGTCAGCGCCAATCCGGTCAGCGCGGTGGTTGTCGTCTTGCCGTGCGTGCCGGCGATCGCAACCGTGCGATGAAGCTCAGTGAGTGCGCCCAAGACCTGTGCCCTTTTGAAGACCGCCACACCCGATCGCCGGGCCTCAAGCACCTCTGGGTCCTCGTCAGGTACCGCGGAGCTACGGACGACCGCGTCCACCTCGTGGACAAGCGACGGCCGGTGGCCGATTTCGACCCTGATACCCTTGCTCCTCAGTCCAACTGTAGCCTGTGAATCTCGCAGATCTGTGCCAGTCACGTGACAGCCCCGGCGAGCCAGAATTTCGGCCATTGGCGCCATACCGACCCCGCCTATACCCACCATGTGCAGCCGGCAGGGCCGGATGATAGTTGCCCTGACCTGAGTCAGCTCAACGACGTGCATTTGGACGGCTCGAGCCGGCGAAGATGGAGAGATTGCTGGCGAGCGAAAGTATGATCAATAACCCGACGCCTACCAGAGTTGCGGTCAGCAAATTGTCCGAGAGAAGCTCCTCGGCTGAGTAGAGGTTTAGCGGAATCGACGAGCGCAGCCAGGGTTCGGCAGTCAAGAATTTGAGCAGCACGTATTGCAAGAGATAGCCGTTAGCCACGCCAACAACACCGCCCAAAGCCCTTGCCCGTCTTGTGTGCGCCGGGGGAGCTATCTTTTTCGAAGCTAGCAGCGAGGCGACGCTCAGTCCTAGGAACAGGGCCGATTGGAATATCTCGCCGGCTCCGGGGCCTATCAGCGGATTCGCCCCAAGAGAGTCCACCAGCGCTGACGCATGGGCCCCGTCGAATCCACCCTGGGTCCAGAATGAAGCTACCATGTGCAGCCTGTTTATCAGTTGGCTCATTGGAGGACCAATCACCGTACCGAACAACCAACTCACGAAGATTCCGCCCAGGGCGGTAATCTCTCGTACCCAACCTCGGCGAAAACCGTTGGAGCCAAACAACAGTAGCACCAGACCCATTACATACTCGTGCGGTTGTTCAAGCAACTGCAGGATCTCCATCCGCGGCCACCGCCAGAGTTATGCCGGCTATTTTGACCGCTGCGTCGGAGCGAGCCAGCCTCGATCCGGCCTCGCTCATTGAACTCAGCCGGTCCGGATTTCTTAGCAGCCCCGCAGCCAAATCGAGAATGCGCTGTCCACTTACCTCGCTATCGGCCAGGATTTCAGCCGCGCCAGCATCCGATAGTACTTGGGCGTTCCGCCACTGATGGCGCCCGGCGAACTCGCCGGGTACGAGTATGCTGGGGAGAGCAAACGCTGGTAGCTCTCCCAATACTGAGGCTCCTGCGCGCGAAATGGCCAGATCGGAAGCCGCCAACACGGCACCGTAGTTGTGATCGAACCGGGGAGCCGCCAAGTAGCGCTCCTGTAGATCCTCGGGCAATCGGTTGCGAGCAGCAGCTACGTCATCAAAGTGATTCGCTCCAGTCGCGTGAATGAGGAATCCAAGTCCCAACATCTGAGGCAAGCTCTCCATTACGGCAGTGTTTAGTCTGAGAGCACCGCTGCTGCCTCCCAAGATGGCAATCACGAACTCATCTTCGTCAATTCCAAACTCGCGACGGGCAGATTCTCGGTTCCAGGTCAACAACGAACGGCGCAGCGGATAGCCAGTAACGTGTAATTGGTCCTTCGGCAAGCGTAAGTCCCTTCCGGATGAACTCGCAGCGATCTCACTGCCGAGCCAAGCGGCCAACTTAACTGCCAATCCTGGTTCCGCATCCGGCAGTATGCAAACGATTGGATTGCCGGAAAGCCATCCGGCCAGAATCGCCGGCACCGAGACGTAGCCGCCAGTCAAGAGCAAGACCGAAGGTCGCCAGCGCCGTATCAACAGCAATACTCTCACGGTACTTGCCAATGCCAGCACAAGGCTAAGAGCGCGGCCAACTATGCCTTTGTAAACGAATCCTCTCGCCCGGATCGCCTCGAATGAATATCCTTGTGCCAGAATCATCTGGCGCTCAATATTCGACGAGGTACCGACAAAAAGTAGGTTCTCTGGATCCATTCCCGTCATGCGCAGCTCTTCTACCACCGCGAGCAAGGGCGTGACGTGGCCGGCGGTGCCTCCGCCGACGAGCATTACTCGAACATTATCGAGCTGTCCCTTGGCGCCAGGTGTAGGCGTTATTGCGGCCAACGTCAATCACCCATTCGCGCCCACGGCAACTGCCGCAGGGTCGCCCGGTGCCGGCCGACGCTCTTCGATCTGACGCGAAATGTTGAGCATCAGGCCGACGCTGGCCATCGTCATGACCAGTGAAGATCCACCGTAGCTGACGAAGGGAAGCGGTATGCCAGTGAACGGTATCAGCGAAGTCAAGCCACCGATGTTCACCAGCGCCTGCAAGCTGAACCAGCAAGTTATTCCGGCCGCCAGCAGCGCGCCAAACGTATCGGGTGCAAGTACAGTCATGCGAAACCCTCGCCAGGCGACGATCGCGAACAAGAGGATAGTCGCGAGGTTGCCAATCAAGCCGATCTCTTCGCCAATCACAGCGAAGATCGCGTCAGTGTGGGCACCTGGCAGGTAGTAGAATTTCTGCCGGCTGGCACCCAAGCCCAGTCCAAACCATCCGCCGGATCCTAAAGCGATATTAGACTGGATTACATGCCAACCCATGCCCAGCGGGTCAGCCTCGGGTGACAGAAACGCCGCCAAACGCTGCGCCCGGTACCCCGACGTAACTACCAACAACGACAAGATCCCAAGGCCGGCGATGATGCCTAGGGCAAGCTGATAGAGGCGGGCGCCACCGATAAAGAAGAGAGCAAGTGAGAACCCAACTATGACTACCACACTGCCGAGATCGGGTTGCACCATGATCAAACCACAGACCACGGTGAGGACAATACCGAACGGGATAGCGCCATTTCGCAAGCTACCCAGTCGCTCCCGACGGCTGGAAAGCCAGGTGGCGAAATAGATCACCAATGCAAGTTTGGCAATCTCCGTCGTCTGTACGGACGGGAAGGGGCCAAGACGTATCCAGCGCTGAGCGCCATTCAGCTCGTATCCCAGAGGGCTAGCAATCGTGGCTAGCAGCAAACCAATCGTGACCAACAGGATTGGCAACGCCAACTTCGCCCAACGATGGTAGTCGAAGTTGGCGGCGAAAAGCAGCGCGACTAAGCCGATCGCAGCGGCAGTTAACTGCCGCATCAGAAAGTAGCTATCACTGGCGTAAAGAGGGTTGTTATGGGCCACGACGAAGCTCGCACTGTACACCATGTTCAGTCCGAGGACTATGAGAATTCCGGCAGAGATCAACAGAACGTAATCCGGCCTTCGCCAGCTTTCCATCTCGAATTGCACGTGATCCTGAGCGCTCATGCTGATGCCCGACTCACTGTTTCTCCGATCGGCAGTCCGAAGTGACTCACAATGCGTTCACCAAGCTCTTGAAGACTTGGCCGCGCTCCTCGAAGTCGCGAAATGCGTCGAAGCTGGTGCCGGCCGGCGAAAGCAACACCGCCTGCTGAGGACGCGCGGTCTCTCTCGCAAGCCCGAACGCTTCGGACATTGAAATCGTCGCACGGGCCGGCGGCGCGGAATTGCCTATTGCGTCGATTGCCTCCACTATCTCTGATCCCAACTCGCCAAACCCGAATACCGCAACGCATTTTCTCAATATCCATTCGAGCATCTCGTCAATCGGAAGATGCTTGCTGCGTCCGCCGGCTAGGAGCACGACCGGCCGGTCCAACGATTTTAATGCGGCCACTGTGCGTTCAGGCGAAGTCGCGATGGAATCGTTGTAATAGCAGACATCATCGACCTCGCGTACCAACTCCAGCCGATGCTCCACTCCGGCAAAACTTGTCAAGACATCGCGGATCGCGGTCACTGGGCAGCCGGCCCTGGTTGCGACTACGGACGCCGCGAGAGCGTTCAGCTGGTTGTGCTCTCCAAGCAAGCGCAAGTCGCTCTGGTGGCATATCGCTTCCGATCCCCCATCGACAACCAGCTTCAGCCATCCGTCGTCCAAATAAGCGCCATCGGTGAAAGCATTGCCAAGGCCAAACCAGTCGACCCAGCCGGTGCAGCCGGCTGCGAGTTGCCGGCACGCCGGATCCTCGGCCCCGAGCACGGCGCGCCCGTCCAGGTCCTGAAAACGCAAAAGATTGAATTTACTCTGTGCGTATGCTTGGAAAGTATGGTGGCGATCGAGATGATTGGGAGTCACGTTCAATATTGCACCAATCTCTACGCTTGCCCGTACCAGCTCTAGCTGAAAGCTGCTGAGCTCCAACACCAGCCAATCCGGCCGCTTTCCGGGAAGCTTGTCGATCAACGGCAGGCCGATGTTGCCACCGACGAGTGCGTCGGCGCCGGCCGCGCGCAGCATCTCGCCAACCAGCGTCGTCGTCGTCGTTTTGCCGGCACTGCCGGTTATCCCCGCTATCGGCGCTTCGCTTACAGAGAACAGCAACTCGATCTCGTTGCTAATCGTCGCGCCGTTATCATCGGAGGCACGGATTAGCGGCAGCTCGGGGGATACTCCATAGCTGACGAACACGTAGTCAAATCCCTTGGCCAGCTCCATTGGGTGCCCGCCCGTTACCAAACGAGGACTTAGGTGCTCGACTAACCCTATCTCCTCCTGAAGTTCGGATTCCGGCTTGCGATCGTTGATAGTGATCCGGCAGTCGAGTGAAGCGAGGTAACGGGTCAACGCTACGTGAGTCCGCATTCCCAGACCAACTACCAGCACCGACGATGCCGGAAGCTTCTCATAAATGGGAGCCAGCATTTCCCGTCGTCGGGACACGTCCAAATTTATCACTAGACCGTCGCTCCGAGCGACGCCGCCGCGACACCTACCAGTCCGGCGACGCCGGAACCGAGCCAGAAACGCTGGACGATCTGAGGTTCTGTCCAGCCGGAAAGCTCGAAGTGGTGGTGGATTGGGCTCATTTTGAAGATCCGCTTGCCTCCGGTGATCTTAAAGTAACCGACCTGGATAATTACCGAGAGGATCTCGATAACCAGCAAAGCCCCGATCAACGGAAGCAGAATAAGCCATCCCGACATGCCGGCGATTAGCGCCAGCGCCGCACCCAAGGCCAGTGATCCCGTGTCGCCCATGAAGAGCGAGGCAGGGTTCACGTTGAACCAGAGAAAGCCTCCGAGTGCGCCAGCCAGAACCAGAGCAACGGCCAGGAAATCGTAACGCCCGTAGATAATGAATATCACTCCGAATGCAAAGAGCGAGCAAATCGTGGTGCCGGCTGCCAGCCCATCGAGGCCATCGATTTCGTTAACACCGCTGGTAGTCGCGAATATCGCCAACGCCATCAGTGGGACGATCCAACCGCCCAAGTCCACATTCTGTAATCCGGGAATCCGAAGGATCAACGGCTCTGCCCAGAAATGCGCGATCAGAGCCAAACCCAGCGCTATCAAGATGTGCCAGACGAATTTCTGGCGCACCGATAGTCCGATGCCGGTCCTGCGCTGGAGATTTTCAAGATCGTCCATAGAGCCGAACGCGCCAAAGGCAAGCAGGCCGGCGACAACCACGACCGCAGTCTCGATCGGCCGTACAAAGGCCACCAACAGCAGACCGGCCGGAAGGATGAAAATCCACCCACCCATTGTCGGAGTCCCTGCCTTGGATCGATGGCTGGCCGGCCCCTCCGGCCGTATTTGCTTGCCGGCTCCGATCCGCCTCAACAACCCCACATATCTCGGCGTCAAGAGCAAAGTGATTATGAAGGCAACTAGGCCCAAAGCAATTGCCCCTGGAATAGTCAAGTCGAATCCCTGCTCAACTTACCGGCCTTCTCGGTCAGTCGTTCAACTATTCTTTCCATTTGCATTCCACGGGAACCCTTGACCAAGATCACGTCGTCGGGACGCGGTTCATAGTCAACATCGGCGATCCCGGCTACCCAGTGGGAATCCTCGAGCCCGAAGCTCCGAGCCGCGTCGTGAGTGTGCCGCGACTTAGGGCCAACGGCAATCAGGACGTCGGCAACTTGACCGGCTTTGTTGCCAACTTGTCGATGGCTGGGCTCCTCCATCTCACCCAGCTCGTACATATCGCCAAGAATCGCGATCTTACGTCCCGGAATCGTCGCCACAAGATCTAGCGCGGCTTCGACCGAGGCCGGACTTGCATTGTAGCTATCATCGACTATTAGCGCCCCGATCCGGGTTCGTATCGGGCGCAAGCGCAAACTTTGCTTAACTTGCGCCAATCCGGCGCAGGCGTCCGTCAGACTCCATCCGACACAGATAGCCGTCGCGACCGCTGCCAGCGCAACGTAGAGTCCAGGCCGGCCGACCAATGGAGTCGTGAACTTTGCCGACTTGCCGCAGTATGACATGCGGCCGGATACTCCTTGCAAACCTTGAATCTGAACGTCGCTGCCGACCAGATCCAGGTCCGGCTCGATACCGTAAAGGAAAGAACGCGCCGCCGTCCTGCCAGGATATCGCCGCAGATGAGGGTCGTCGCCATTCAATACCGCGACGCCGGAGGGCGGGAGAGCCTCCACCAACTCGGCTTTACCGTCTATGATCGCCTGCATAGTTCCGAATCTCTCCAGATGGACCGGACCAATGGAAGAGACCACACCCAGTTCCGGCTTAGCGATCTCGCATAACGTCCGTATTTCGCCGGTGGTATAAGCGCCCATCTCGAGCACCGCAAAATCAGCGGATTGCTCGACTGACAGCAAGGCGATGGGAAGCCCGATTTCATTGTTGAGATTACCCGTGCTGCGGTTGACGCGCGAGTTCAGCGACAGTAGGCCGGAGATTGCCTCCTTGGTGGTCGTTTTGCCTACGCTGCCGGTGACGCCGATCACCGTCGCGCCAAACTGATTCCTCCACCAGCCGGCGAGCCGTTGGAGGCCGGATAGCGTCGAGTCAACGGTCAGATAAGCGTAGTCGCGACCTTCCTCGGCGGGCGGCAACGGTACCGGCCGCTCGGCGATAATCGCCCGTGCGCCGCGCATGATCGCGTCAGGCACGAACTGATGGCCATCGCGTCTGTCCTTCAGGGCTACGAACACGTCACCTGATTCGACCCTCCGGCTATCGTTTCGAAATGTACCCAAGGCGATATCGCCGGCCGGCCGGCGAATCACCTTGGCGGGAGAAAGCCCTTCGAACAGTTGCGAGAGAGTCAGAGTCATGTAACTTATATTCAGTCTTGTGCAATTTCGCTGGGGCGGCTCGGAGGAATACGGAAGTACAAGAGGAGGTCGCTGGCCGCGCGCTTGAAAGTTGGCGCCGCTACAGTCTCGCCCCAAGGCGTGTCCATGGGCTCATCAATTCGGACCAACATCACGAATCGCGGCGCTTCGGCCGGCGCGTATCCGACGAACGAGGCGATTGTCAGGCTAGAATATCCCCCACTCACGGGAATTTCGGCCGTACCTGTCTTCCCTGCGACGGCGTATCCGTCGATGCGCGATGGCTTACGTTGACCGCCCTCTTCGTAGTCCACCACCGAAACAAGCATCGTATTCAAGGTAGCGGCAGTCTCGGCCGAGATCACCTGGGCAAGTGGAAGCGGGTCAGTGGTAGTCTCAGCATCCGAGTTTGCGATCCTTTGTACAAGGTACGGCCGCATCAGCGTGCCGCCGTTGGCCACCGCGGCAACCGACGAGGTCAGTTGCAGAGCAGTCACCGAAATTCCCTGACCAAATGCATTCGTCACCAGATCAAATGGATGCCAATCGGCTCGATTTGGCAAGCGGAGCATGCCGCCGGTCTCACCCGGCAATTTCAGGCCGGTAGGGCGGCCAAGACCGAAGGCAGTCAGGTAATCGTAAAACTTGGTGGAGCCCAGTTGAGTCGCTGCGAATGCTGCGCCGATGTTCGACGATCTTTGCAACGTGAGCCACATCGATTCCTCGTAAGGAGGCCGGGCGATCGCATTCTTCACCGTCCCGCCCATATAGGTAAAGTGCCCCGGGTTGTGAAACGACGTGTCTGGAGTAACTGCCTGGCCATCGAGGGCCGAGGCCATGGTTAACACCTTGAATGTGGAACCAGGTTCGTATGCATCGATAATGGCCGGCACACGGAATAGCCGGAGCTTATCCTCATCGAAAAGGTCAGGGTCATCGAATGAGAACGCCGGCCGGCTCGCCAGGGCAAGCACTTGCCCGGTGGTAGGCTCAAGCACGACTATGGTCCCGCTACGAGCGGAGTGCTTGTTAAGCGTGTATTCAAGCTCACGTTCGGCGACGTGCTGAACGTAGGCGTCAAGCGTGAGATAGAGGTCGCCGCCGTCAACCGGTGGTTGGTATTGGCGAGAACCGAAGGCTATCTCATCGCCGTCGGTGTCTCGGTCGGCGATTATCCAGCCGGGTACCCCTGATAACACGTCATCGAAATACGCCTCCAACCCGCTCAGACCAACGTTGTCTGCTCCGACAACTCCCAGTACTTGGGCTGCGAGGTCGCCACTAGGATGGGCGCGAGTATACTTGGGAACCAGCATTAGGCCATCCGAGTCAAGCTCCCGTATGCGGTCCACGACAGCGCTCGGTAGCTTAGTCGCCAGAAGCACCGGGACCCGTCGTTCTCCCGCAGACTGGATTTTTCTCTCGATTTCTATCGCCGGCTGATTGATGATTGGTGCCAACTTTGTCGCAAGTTGGCTCGCATCCTTCACCTGGCCTGGGTCGGCGTAGAGCCATTGATATCCCACCGTCGTGGCCAGCAGGTTTCCGTGCCGGTCGAAGATATTACCCCTACGCGGCTGAACAGCCTCCTTTCGCCGGTGCTCGTCGCGCGCCAGTCCGGCGAAATATTCGTGGCGCAAAACCTGAATATCGACCAAACGGGCCGCAATTATCAGCGTCATACCAAGCAGTGCCAGGATAATTGCTAGGAGTCTCCAACGCTGTTGATCGATGTCATTCATTGAAAGTTCTCGATGATGAATATCGCAGGTGTTTCTGGGGTTGCTGTTCTCTGGACTGTCTTTGAAAATACAGGGCTTCGTCTGGCGCTGAAGTTCGTTTCATCCGTGCAGCACGTTCCATATGCATCTGCTTAGCCATCGTCCATATCCATCAATTCGCGCAATACACCGAAAAATTCTTCTGCCGGCGCCGGCCTATCATCCAGAGAACCGCTATCTATCGTTGCGGAGAATGGTTGTACGATTTGTTTGAAACTCCTCTCCGGCGCCGGCGGTTTTTCTACAAAGATGACGGAGCTCGGCAAGGACATCCCCAGCTCCGAGGCTCGCCGCTCGATGACCGGAAGAGACTTAAGCCGGTCGATCTTCATGTGGACCTGCTCGTTGTTGATCTCTAGCTCAAGGCGTTGCCTTTCCAACTTGTGGAGGTCATAACCCACTATTGCGACGTTCGATGTCTGCGTCAGATATAGAGTACTGATGAGTGCGGCCACGATTAGGATTATTATCCCGAAAGCCGCGAAGCCGTTTGACTTCCTTGCGTCCGTAGAGCGGGCGTAGGCACCCGCAGTATGGAGCATACTGGTGGTTGCCTGGCGGGCTGTGCTGATTTGCTGTTTCAAGGCGTCTCCAACTTCTCACATGCGCGCAAGCGCGCACTGCGACTGCGTGGATTGGCCTGGACTTCTTCGATGCCGGGTTTGACCACCCGCCGGGTTAGCAATCTAACCGTGGGTTCGTGATCGCACCGACACTCCGGCAGAGCCGGCGGACAGATACATCCGGTCGCCCACTCGGCGAATGTCTGCTTCACTATCCGGTCCTCCAGCGAGTGGAAAGCCATCACCACGAGTCTTCCACCGCGATTCAAGAGGCGAAATGATGCCAATAAGGCTCTTTTCAGCGATTCCAACTCGTCGTTGACGTAAATGCGCAACGCCTGAAACGTTCGGGTGGCCGGATTGGTTCTGCCCCGACGCCCGACCACTGATTCGACGAGACGACGCAGGTGAACGGTGGTCGTTATGGGACGGAGCCGGCGTTCTCGAAGTATGAGGCGCGCGATCTGCCTACTGCGCTTTTCTTCTCCATACTGAAACAAGACATCAGCTATCTGTCCCTCGTCGGCCGTATTGATAAACTGATGAGCCGGCATCCCTGTCGTGGGATCGAATCGGAGATCAAGCGGGCCCTCGTGTTGAAAGCTAAAGCCGTGACCAGGATCGTCTAGCTGCATGCTGGAAACGCCAAGGTCGTAGAGAATTCCATCAGTCGGCGCGGCGCCATTCGTCCACGCGAGGCGTTCGATCTCCGCGAAGTTGCCGGCGACACAGGTCGCCCGATCTGCAAACTCCGCCAGATTCGCACGGGCAACTGGAATAGCCCTGGGATCGCGATCGATACCTACCAATCGGCCATCGGGCGAAGATCTAACCAGAATCTCACGGCTATGACCACCGGCGGCGACGGTTGCATCTATGTACGATCCGCCTGGCCTCGGCTCCAGCAGGTCAATGGCCTCTTTCAAGAGTACCGGCCGATGTCCGTAGGCGCCGCCTTCAATGGATGGTCTGGCCGCCGGCAACCGCGTACGGCCGGCGTAGTTGCTTGAATTCTCGGTCACGATTATCGCCTCGGCAATTGCAGTCACCACAGGAACATCATATGCTTGACTGGCCCATCGTGAACGTGAGAATTGCGTATTAAACGTTTGTGGCAGGTAAGTTCCCCGTCGCCATTGATAGGTATATGTATTTCAAAACCCTATCCGAACGAAAAAGGCTGTACTAAATGGCAAAACTATTAGACGGACTGACAGTCCTAGACTTCACCAGGGTACTGGCTGGCCCATTTTGCACAATGATCTTGGGTGATCTTGGCGCAAGGGTGATCAAGGTGGAGCCGCCCGGCGGTGATGAAGCTCGCCACATTGGGCCAATGGTAAACGAGAGCAGCGTCTACTTTGCGAGCATCAATCGGGGCAAGGAGGGTATCGCCCTCAACATGAAGCATCGGGCCGGGTTGGAACTGGCCCGAAGGCTGGTAAGAACCGCAGACGTGCTGACCGAGAACTTCCGACCGGGCACGCTAGAGCGGATAGGACTTGGGTACCAACATGTGTCTAACATCAACCCAGGCATCATATACGCCTCGCTGTCGGGATTCGGCCAGACCGGCCCCTACAGCGAGCGCGGCGCCTACGACATCATCATTCAGGCAATGTCCGGCATGATGAGCATCACCGGCCAGCCGGGAGGCCCCCCCACTCGAGTCGGCGCATCCATTGGCGACACCATACCGGCACTCTACACAGCAATAGCGATCCTTGCCGGTCTGCACCAGCGTTCGGCGACCGGGCGCGGGGTCCGGATCGACATCGGTATGATGGACGCAGCTTTCGCGGTGGTCGAGAATGCGCTGGCTCGCTACTGGGCGACCGATGAGGATCCTGCGCCCATCGGCAACCGACACCCCGCGATAACGCCTTTCTCCGCCTTTACCACCGCGGATGGCACGATCGTCATCGGCGCCGGCAACGACGCGCTTTGGCGAAAACTGTGCGTCACGATCGGCCGGCCGGACCTTGCCGACGACGATTCACTCGGAAACAACGAGATGCGCAACGCAAATATAGAGCGCCTGAGCGCCGAGCTGAATAAGACACTCTCGTCACGATCGACCGAACACTGGCTGAATCTGCTTCTGGAAGCCAAAGTACCGTGCGGGCGTGTCAACTCGATGTCGGATCTGGCCGGCGACCCGCACCTGGCCTATCGAAACATGCTCGCTCGTATCGACCAGGCCGGGATAGGCCGGATGCTGGTGCCAGGTTCGCCAATCAAGAGCGAAGAATTTGACGATTCGGTAGGGAAGCCGGCGCCGGACTACGGACAGCACACCCGTCAGGTATTGGAGAGCTTACTAGGGATGAAAGACTGGGAGATCGACGATCTGTACGCCGCCGGCGCGGTGGAGTAGCCTTCCATACAGGTTGCGTTCGTCACAGAACCAACCTGAGAAATCTCTGGACGCCTTCAATCAAATGTGCCTTAGAACTGAATCAGGAACTAACTAAAATCTGGCGAGATTTCTGACCAGATTGAAGGCGAACCATCCATCCTCAAGTGTATAAATCTGAGGCTTGGCCCTGGCGGCGTCGCGTTGCACGCCGATACCGTCACTGTGTGGATGGAACGAGACAATCTTCGTGTAGGGACTTCTGTGGCTCTTGCGGCTGCCGGCGAAATACAGGTGCTTGGTGGTAAGGGCCAACATTCCGCTATCTAAGTGTGACAATTCGGACGTCACTACTGGATGGCCCCGGAACGCGCTTTGGCGGACATACAAGCCCCTGGCAACCCGTACGCTGACCCCTGTTGATCCGCCTTCAAATCTCGTCCTGGTTGTTTCCTCGAAGAAATCGACGTCATAAAACACCCAAACGCATTCTTCGGACTTTTGGAAGTTAAAAGGAAGATCGTCTGCCACATCCGGCCTCGTGGATATCTGCCCCTCAGCCGTCTTACGAAGAACGACTCCCTTGGCCACGCGGTCGCTAGCGCCGTTGCGGTCGAGCTCGTCTGGTGCAAGACCGAAGCCGTTGGCGTACGCGTTCAGATGCTCCTCCTCCTCTTTGCTCACAGAGTGGTCGTCGAGGATCAGATCGACCGCTCTCTCGAAGCCTTGTACCAACGTGGCCCGGACCTCAGTGTCGGTAACGAAGCTCTCGGAGGCAAGGAGTTTGATCTTAGCCGGCACGTCTTCGATATCTGCGTCGCCCGTCGCGCTATTGGTAGCCCGTCCTAGAATTTCATTGAGGGCCGAGTCGTGTAGCTTTTGGCATTCGCCGTGTTTGCTCCGGAACATGCCGGCATTTTTGTCGCAGTACGTACACTTGCCCATTTACCGAATGCTCCGTTGGCAGCCGACCCGATTGGCAATTCGACCCGATCGGTTAGGATTGTTTTCTAGGACGCCCACTGGGTAACCCCAATCATTTGGGTGCAGCATTCGCGCGACTGTGCTCTCAATAACATTTGGCCTGCCTGTATCGTCCTCGAAGCCGCGTTTGCTGATTCGGTGTGCTCCACGCACATGGCTACCATCGCTCGCGATAGGCCGGATCACTCCCCAGTCAGATCCGACACCTGCGGCAACACTTCCTCGGTGAAGAGGCGCATTGACCTTTCGTACGTTTCCATATCTTCTGAGTGGTCGTAAGTCATCCACAATAGGGTGCCAAAGCCACCCACCATCTCGTACAGATCCCTGATCTGGCCGGCAACGGTATCGGGCGAACCAATCAGCCACAGATTCTCCATACAATACTCAACCGTTACCGCCTCGTCTGGGAGACTATCATCGTGCTTCATGCTCCTGATTATCGGCTTATCACCTATGGTGTACAGCTCGAGAATATACTCACGCCAAGCGCGGCCGAGCATGCCATTCATCGCGCTTTCCCGAGCCTTCTCGTCGGTTTCATCCACCCACATATCTCGCACGATACGCCAATGGCTGCGGGATGGAGGTGGCTTGCCGGCCCGCCGAGCACCTTCCTCCATCGCCTCCCAATGGCTGGCTACGTAACGTGCATTGAGCCCAAGGCTCATCGGGATGTAGCCTCTCTCCCCGGCGATCTTGAGCGTCTCTGAGCTTGGGCTCGCAGCGGCTACACCTATTGGCGGGTGAGGTTTTTGGAACGGAGTTAGGTAGATTCTCAGATTAGCCGCCTCATACTCATTCGGGTCCGGAGTGTTGAAGTTCCAGAATTTGCCCTTGTACTCCCAATGCTGGTCTGTCTGCCAAACTTTCAGAATAATGTCCAGGGCTTCCCGCGTCATCTCGCGGTGCTCTCCGGCCTTCATATCGACGTCGAACAGCTTATGATCCGTGGGCAGTCCGCCGGCCCCAATCCCAAACATGAATCGTCCCTGGCCAAGGTGGTCCAGATAAGCCACGCGGTTGGCCAACTCAACCGGATGGTGGAAAGGCAGGAGATGGGCACCGGTTCCGAGCTTGATCTGCTTGGTCCGCATGAACGCCTGGGCGATCAGGATATCTGGAGCCGGAATAGGTTCCCAAGGCGCGGTAAAGTGTTCCCCTATCCAGGCCTCGGCCAACCCGAGTCTGTCGGCGAGCTCGATACATTCCAGGTCCCATTGATGGGCGGCATACAAGTCTCTCTCTGGTGGATGGGACGGCATCATGAACAGTCCCGCTTTCATGGACACTCCTCAACAACGGCTCGAGCGCGTTTCGCCCTGATCCCGATAGTAAGCATTTAGGCTAGAACTGACGTCATTATATTGGCTACGAGCCCCTGAGACCATACGGAGTAAGGGGCAGGGTCGGCCCTAAGAGCCTTATGGGCCGCCTCCAGCAGACAGGCCGGGGAGGCTCGCCGAAGCAACTTCTGGGGCCGGATTGATGAACCGTCTCCTCGGGTCTATGCGCCTCAGACAACGTCGTCGGTCAATGCTACAAATCAAAGCCTTGCACAAACCAGGTGAGCGCAACCCGAAGTGGGCAAGCGGTACTCCGCACTCGACGCAAAACGTCGATTCTCGACCTAGCGATCGCTGCTCCAGTCGGGGAAAATACCGTCGGGATCGAAGGCAGTCTTCAATCTCTTGAATGCCAGAAGAGAGTTTGGCGCCGGCTCGGAACACCTCGGATCAGCGTCTATCGGCCGACTTCCGACGTCGCTAAGAAGAACTGCCGCCTTTGCGGTCAATGAGGGAGAGGCATTTAACGAAAGGGTACCGTCTAAAACACCACCGGCGACCTCGAACTCGTGGCTTTGCGATTCGTCCGCCAAATTCGCCACAACTTGCAAGGCGGCGCCGGCATCCGCAGAGAGGTTCCAGTTCGACGCGTTCGGTTTTCTCCAAGGCTGATAAAAACCGGGACTACAGGCGTCGGACACAGGCGTTTGCCGGGTCGTGATTTCGACACGGCTGCCCATGCGCTCGCGGATTATCTTGGAACCCTTAGCGGCTATGCCGGACACCTCGCTCTCCGATAGTCCAACGATCCGCAGCTGGGCCGAGGCGCAGGAGATCGTCGGATGCCAGCGGAAGTCAACGCCGGATGGAAAGACTCCAGCAGCCGGAAGGTTCAGTAAAGACAGGGCCAGATCAAGTCCTTCGTCGGCGCGAGCTTGGAGGAGGATAGCCGATCTTGGTATCGGATGCAGGCGCAAGATCAGGTTGGTGAGAGCGCCGAGCTGTCCCCAAGCTCCCGCCATGCTGTGATGCAGACTGTAGCCGGTCTGGAACTTGATCATCTTGCCGCCCATGCGAACCGTGTTACCGTTCCCCAGGACCGCATCGGCACCCAAGAGGTTATCGCTCGCCGTTCCGAAGAAGAGATTACGCCGGCCGTCGTTGCGCGAGACAACGCTACCCACGGTGGAGCTTGCGTCGGCATAGCCAATTGGATGCCACAAGAAGCCGGCCGACTCCACCTGTCGATGAAGATCGCCGACTGTCACGCCGGCGGAGGCTCGCACGCAAAGATTGGAGTGATCGATTTCGATCACATTGTCAATGCCGGACATATCCAGGCGCCGGAAGGCGCCGGGCCAGCTTTCGGAGAAAGTATTGCCACCCCCGACCGGCAGCAAACGAATTCCATAGGTGCGAGCATTCAAGACCACACCTACCAAATCAGCAGCGTCTTTGGGCGCGATTTCTTCCAACTTATCTCTCAACGAGCCGGGCCGGGGCAAACGCCCGATGTGGTACAGGTTGACATCTACCGTGCATGCGGTGGATTTGTCCCGCGCATGGAGCCAGTGCCGCCGGTAGACAGCTTAGTCCTCACTGACATCTAGCTCAGCCTTACCGACAAGCTCCATACACCTGTCTGAGTTCGGCGGCATTAAGGTGGCCGTACGAACGTCCCGGTATAGTCTCTCCAATGGAAGCCCTTTTCGGATAGCGCGCCCGCCAACTGTCTGGATGCATTTCGAGGTCACAGCTAATGCGGCACTTGCCGCCGAATATTTGGCCCGGGCGGCAAGAACCGCCCGATTCGCAGGATTGGTACTCTCCCATAGGCCGGCGGACTTGAACAAGACTTGCCGGGCGCCCTCCAGCACCATGGTCATTTCGGCTACGTTGCGCTGTACAACAACATTCCAAGACATCGGGGCCGGATCCGGATCGAATTGATGAGTCTTGCAGTACTCGACGGTGAAGTCGAGCGCCCGCTGAGCAGCGCCCAAGTAAACCGCTGCATATCCCAAACCGAATCCCTCGATAACCCCCTTCTTCAATACGCTCCCAGGCTCGCCCAGCAAGCAACGTCGATCCACGACGCATTCATCGAATGAAACGCTGGGGCTAACCGTCGCCCGCATTCCCAACGCATTCCATTCACCTTCGATACTGATTCCGGGAGTGTCGCTGGGCATTAGCACCAACTGAAAAGCATCCACGCCCTCGTACCCACGCATAGCACAGTGGATCATACATCTATGCGCCGCACCGGCCATGCTGCAGAAGTGCTTTCTGCCGTTGACAACGTAACCGCCTTCGATAGGAGCTATTACAGTCCTTTTCCCGGCTCTGGTGCCTCCTCTACTCTCCGGCTCGCTACCCCAACTGCCGAAAACTCTCCCGTCCTCGACGACATCCCTGTAGAAAACCTCTTTCTGTTCTGGAGTAGCGATCGCGTTTATCACCTGCTGCACTATGGAGTGCATATGCAACGTCATGGTGGAATTGGTGCACCCATACGCCAGGCTCTCGATCGCCATGATATATGTGAGCATATCTGCACCCAGACCGCCGTAGTCCTTGGGTACGGAGATCGCCAACAGACCGTGGTTCCACAGGTCGTTCCAGCTTTCCCAAGTGTGGCCGGCCGACGCGTCGTACCCAGCGGCACGAGGCTCCAGACACTCCTTGGCGACCCATCGCGCCTTGTCAACTACCTGTTGCCGAGGTCCCGAGAGCGTGAACCGCATGGAAATATCGCCCTCCAAGATTTACAGTATCACGTTCCGGCGACGACGCACCGCACCGAGGCCGGGACAGGGCCGCTGTCCTCCACGACAGCTCGCCGGGAGGAGCCACCAAGCGAGCCCGTGAGCAGATTAGCGCCTCGTGGAACCCTTCGCCAAGTCAATGATATACCGTGTGGCCTTAAGATTGTTCGAGGGGGTGGAGGCGCAATGCAGTCTCGTATCTGAGGTCGTCGGAGTCCGCGTCCCGGTGCCGCCAATGGGTATGCTTCGCGGTGATGAGGGGAGATATAGACGCTCGCAAGTGAGGCAGGAACCTCATTATCCCATTGCGCCGCTGAATTTCTCAACGCCGGCGGTCTGGGCATTTGCACCAACACGTACGGCTCTCGTATTTCCGGCCAAACTCCAACGAGTTCGGGGGATCAGAAGCCGGCTGGGCCGACTCGGAAGTCCTGGCTACTCCTCCTCAGACGTCTCGCCACCACCCGATCGAGCCGCACCGCGGGCCACTCGTGTGAACAGTTCTATCAAGTCTACTGGTATTGGAAAGATAATTGTCGAGTTCTTCTCGGTTGCCACTTCATTAAGCGTCTGCAAGAATCGGAGCTGCAAAGCGCCCTCCTGGCTGGAGATGACTTGGGCCGCGTCGGCAAGCGTCTGTGACGCTTGGAACTCTCCCTCAGCATGGATAATCTTGGCGCGCTTCTCTCTTTCGGCCTCGGCCTGCCGGGCCATCGCCCGTTGCATGACGTCAGGCAACTCCACGTCTTTGACTTCTACAACTGACACCTTGATTCCCCACGGGCCGGTCTGCTCGTCAATGATCTGCTGCAAGCGCAAGTTGATCTGTTCACGCTCGGCCAACAACTCGTCCATCTCAGACTGACCCAGCACGCTTCTTAGAGTGGTCTGGGCGATTTGGAACGTCGCGTTACGGAAGTTCTCAACCTTAGTCACCGCATTCTCCGGTTCCAACACCCGGAAGTAGACTACCGCGCTGACTCTAATGCTGACGTTGTCGCGGGTGATTACCTCTTGTGGAGGCACGTCGAGCGTTACCACCCTCAGATCCATCTTCTGCATTTGATCTATGAAGGGAATGATTACAAATAGGCCAGGACCGCGGGCGCCAACCAACCGGCCGAGCCGGAAAATTACTCCCCTCTCATATTCCTGAACGATCTTGATGGCCGAGGTGAGAATTGCGAATGCTACGACGACGATGATCCCCAACGTAACGAGAGTATCCATGTTCAGCTACCTCTCTTCAGTGCCCTCTACACGCAGTTTTAGATCTTCCCGAGCAACGACCCGAACCGTCGAGTCGCTGGCGATCACGTCGGTCGAAACCGCCCGTGCTCGCCATAGCTCACCGTCCAATATTACTACACCCTCAGGGCTTAGGTCGCTCTTTGCCCGTCCCAGCCGGCCAATCAACGCCTCAGCGCCGGTTGTTGACCGCCGCCTCATTGCACGCACCGCAGCCGCTACGACGACGAGGAAGAAAACAGCGGTCAACACCACTACGGTCAGGACAAGCCATAGTGACACACCGCCGGCCATCATCGGTGTGTTGAACAGGAGCAACGATCCCATCAGAACCGAGATTACGCCACCGACTGCCATCGCCCCTATGCCCGGCGTGATGAACACCTCGGCAATTAGCAGGGCAAATCCGAACAAGAGAAGTGCCAGGGCCACATAGTTCACCGGCAGCGTGCCCAGAGCGAAGAACGCGAACAAAATCGAGACCACTCCAATCGCGCCAGGGAAGACCGCGCCAGGATTGGCCAGCTCATAGATGAGCCCGTATACGCCAATCGACAGGAGGATGTATGCGATATTGGGATCGCTGATCGCGTGCCCTATCTGCTCGAGGAGGGTCATTTCAGACGACAATAGCCGCGCATCCCGCAGGTTCAGCGTCACGGACTCTCCGTTCACTTCGACTATCCGGCCGTCCGACTTTGCCAGGACGTCTGCAGCGTTGGGGGCGACCATATCGACGATATTCATCTCCAGAGCGTCGGTGCTTCCGACGTTTACGCTCTCGCGTACGGCACGCTCAACCCATTCGACATTGCGGCCGCGAGTTTCAGCCAAATTGCGGATTAACGCGACGGCGTCGTTGGTAACTTTCTCGCTCAATATCTCGTTGTTAGGTTGAGGAGACTGACCTTCACCGCCTGGCGCGAGGCTGACCGGATGCGCCGAGCCTACGTTAGTGTTTGGGGCCATCGCGGCGACGTGCGCGGCCTGCAGGATGAAGAGCCCGGCCGACGCGGCGCGACCACCGGCCGGATACACGTGGACGATCACCGGGACATCCGAGTTGACGATCAGCTGGACGATGTCGCGCATCGAGGATTCGAGGCCGCCAGGCGTGTCTAGCTGGATCAAGACGGCGGCTGCACGTTCGCTGCTGGCGCGAGCGATCACTCGTTCGAAGTAGCCCAGCATCACGGGATTGACTACGCCCTGCACGCTGGCCACGAGAACCGTCGAGCGCTCGCCATCCTCCTGGGCCGAGGCTTCGGGCGGGCCGGCAATAGCCAAGCCGGCGGAACCCGCGATCCAGAAGAGCAGGAACACGAGCCGGAGCGCTCTAAACATTTCCCTTGCCTCCCTAGGCGCCTTCCTTCAGGACTTTAGATTGCGCGATCCTGTGATTCAGTACCTCGACAATCTGGCCTTGATCGACGGTCTCTTGGGCCCCTTTCTTCATGTCCTTGAGGACCACGGAGCCGGCGTCGGCCTCATCCGGACCCAGGATCGTGCAGTAGTTGATGCCCTTGCGATTAGCGTATCGGAGCTGGTTCGGCAACCGGTCTGAGTTGAGATACATCTCCACCTTGAAGCCGGCCGCGCGCAATTGGGTCGCCAACCTCAGTGAACTGGCAAGTAAGTCTGGTGAGAAGACCGTGACTAGAATCTGAGTTGCCGAGCCTTGATGGTTGCTCCCATCGATCCTCGTCTCCATGAGATCGACGATCCGCTCCAGACCCAGACTGACTCCGACGGCCGGCGCGTCCTGCCCTGAAAATGCGCCTATCAGCCGGTCGTAGCGTCCACCGGCGCCGATGGAACCAATGCCATCCTCCAGATCGACCGCTTCGAATATCGGACCGGTGTAGTAGTCCATCCCGCGCACGAGGCTGAGATCGAGCGCGATCCGGCCCTCGTCAACGCCGGAGTCGAGCAGGTGTTGCCAAATCTCTCTCAACTCCGTGACGCCCTGGCGACCCTGGTCAGTCGTCGCCAACTCGCGTTCCGCGTAGGCGAACTTGTCCTCCTCGAGGGCGGCGCGGGAGATCATCTCGAATATGCGATCGGTCGACGAAGTCGGGACGCCGGCGGCCTCGAGCTCCTTCTCGACGCCGGAGGGGCCGATCTTCTCCAGCTTGTCAACTGAGCGGAAGAGCGCGCCGTGAAGGTGGCCAGGAACTTGGCAACGCTCCGCCAGCGGGACCAGGAGCTTGCGGTTGTTGATCTTGATCTTGAACCGCTCGAATCCGAGCTCGAGGAGAGCGGCGTGGGCAATGGAGATGACCTCGGCATCCGCCAAGGTGGAGCTGGAGCCGACGACATCGGCGTCGCATTGGTAGAACTCGCGGTAGCGGCCCCTCTGCGGACGCTCGGCGCGCCAGACTTTGTCTATTTGGTAGCGCTTGAATGGCCGGCCCAGATCTTGGTGCATCGCAAACACCCTGGCCAGCGGCACGGTCAGGTCGTAGCGCAAGCCTATCTCGCGCTGGCCGCGATCAAGGAATCGGTAGAAGAGGGTATCGGTCTCCTCGCCGGACTTGCCGGCGAGGGTCTCGGCGTACTCGAGGGCCGGCGTGGCGAGGGGCTCGAAGCCGAACCGCTCGAACACGTCGGTGGCGGTTCGAATGACGCGCTGGGTGAGGCGCATCCGGTGCGGCAATAGATCGCGGAAGCCTCTCAATACCTGGGGTTTTTGAGCCAAACTGTCGGTCTCCCTTACGTTGTTCTGCCGAGATAATGGCAATCGCCGGCAGTCCTGCCGAGAAAATTATACATCGCGAAATCGGGCGATATCTCTTGGGCAGGCGCGTAAGACGAATGAATTAGGAATCTCCCGGCAACGAGGCCGTATGCCGGCGACGGAGAGGCGACGGTATATCTCTCGGTCGATGCGACAATTTTGTTTTGCAAAAACAGGTTTTTTCGACGGCTGCCGGTCTTTCCTCGGGTGTCTCGGGGAATTTGTTTTGCAAAAACAGGTTTTTTCCGGCGGGCACGGACCTCCACTTGGACGGCGGGGATTTGTTTTGCAGTTTCGTGTTTTTGGTCTACGTTCATGGTATCGTACATGTGTTCTTCCAGGTTGATTTTACCAGATATTCGTTGTTGCCGCCGGCGAGTTTTGGGGAGTATCGGGGAGGTATGGGGATCGTTGGTGTTTGTTGGGAGGCCTGAGTAACCGCGCTAGGCGGAGTTCACCCTCACCCCGTATCGCGGTACGGGGCAGGCTCGTCAATCCTCTCCCATCAAAGGGAGAGGAAGGTGGCTCACACGAAAGATCCACGCGCCGTGACGGGGCAAGGAGCCGGCCGGCGAGCGAGGGGTTGCGGTTGCGGTTGCCCCACCCCTGGCGGGTTTGAAACCCACCCCTACGGAGATGGTTGGTGTGGCGATGGTATGCCGGGGTCAGTGACGGCGGGTCGGTTGATGGTATTAGCGCGAGGCGTTAATATAGGTAGGTGGCCAATCGATTCAGGGACAGGGCCTCTGAGCGTCTCTTTAACGGCCAACCTGTCCGCAGCCTGCCTGTTGACGTCCAACGCCGGGCGAGAATGAGGTTGCAGAGGGTGGTCGCGGCAACGGCGCTGGGCGATCTTCGAGTACCGCCTTCCCATCGGCTCGAGTCCCTTCGCGGTGACCGGAGGGGCCAGCACAGCATCCGTGTCAACGATCGGTGGCGCGTGTGTTTTGTCTGGACGGACCGAGGCGCGATGGAGATCGAAGTTGCCGACTACCAATGAGGAGGAGAGATGATGACCGTAGGCGCGCCGATCCATCCGGGAGAACACCTGGCGGAGATTCTGGACGAGCTGAACATCAGCCAGTACCGGCTGGCGAAGGCGATCGGCGTGCATCCAAGGCGCATCAACCAGATAGTCCTGGGCGGGCGCTCGATTACGGCGGACACGGCACTGCGAATCGGGCGGGCCCTGGGGATGACTCCGGAATTCTGGCTGAACCTTCAACGGATGTACGACCTCGACCGAGCCCGGGCGACGACGGACACGAGCACCATCGAGCCGCTTGTCGAGGCATCACTATGAAGCACGAGGGTGAAACGATGCTTCGATCCAAATGCGAATCCGGCCGCCCTCAAGGCAAAACGAGCACCCTGCCGGCTGAGCCCGCCGGCGGGGAGGGCACTGAGTAGCGTATGCCACACCAGACGGAGCCTAGCGCCAACAACGCATTGGGCGGCCTGCTGCAGGGGATGCTGTCCCGCCGGCAGGTGCTGTCGGAGAACACGCAGACGATCGCCGGGCATCCGGGGCTACGTCCGGACATCCTGATTACGGCGGCCGGCTGTTCGCCGGTGGTGGTCGAGGCGGAGTATATGCCGGCCGCTCACGCGGAGGCCGAGGCACAGTCGCGGCTTGGGCTGGAGGCAGTCAACGGCCGGGTGATCGAAGCGGCGATCGCGCTGCGATATCCGGAAGATGTTGGAGACGCCGAAGACCTAGTAGACGCGCTCAAGGGCGCAAGGTTGTCCTACTGCGCGTTCACCGAGGAGGCCGGCGGGGTGAACCGCTTCCCCGCGTCCGGCTGGCTCGACGGGAGCACCGAGGACCTGGCCGACCTGATACGGCTGGTGTCCGTACCGCAGCGGGCGGTGGACGAGGCGACAACGACGCTGCAAGAGGGCATCAACGGGGCGGCAAAGCACCTGGACGAGGTGAACGACAGCCGGCCGGCGATAACTGCGGCGATCGCGCGGCTGCTGGGAATGACGAACGTACCGCAAACGCGCCGGATGGCCTGCGCGATCATCGCCAACGCGATGGTCTTTCACGAGCGGATCGCCGGCATACACGAAAAGATCAAACCGCTGAGCATGGTCTGCGGCGACGCGGTGCCAAATCCGCAAGGAGAGGTGCTGGCCGCCTGGACCGACATCCTGGACGTCAACTACTGGGCGATATTCGCGATAGCCAAGGACATACTGGAACAGCTGCCGTCGGGCGACGCGGCGAATATCTTGAGGCGGCTGAGGGACACGGCCCAATCGGTCAACGCGACCGGCGTGGACAACGCCCACGACCTGACCGGCCGGATCTTCCAACGGCTGATCGCCGACCGCAAGTACCTGGCGACGTTTTATACGCTGCCGGCTTCGGCGGCGCTGCTGGCCCGGCTGGCGGTGGCGAAGATGGACGGCGTCGACTGGTCGGATCCGGAAGCGATCGGCCGGCTGAAGGTCGCCGACTTCGCCTGCGGAACCGGCGCGCTGCTCTCGGCGGTGTACGACCAGGTCGCCGCCCGGCACGAGCGGTTCGGCGGAGACCCGGCCGGACTGCACCGGCTGATGATGGAGGAGGTGCTCTACGGTTTCGACGTGATGCCTTCGGCGATCCACATCACCGGTTCGACGCTCTCCGGGGTGGAGCCGTCGGTGGGGTTCGGAAGCTCGCGGCTATACACGATGCCCTACGGCCGGCAGGAGGACGGCAGCGTGAAGATCGGATCGCTGGAGCTGTTGCAATCTTCGACGGCGCTGACGCTGTTCAACACGAGCGATCCGGCGATGCGGACCGGCAGTGCCGGCGAGGAGACGGCGGCGCAGATAATCGCGGAAATCCCGGACGAGGGTTTCGACCTGGTGATCATGAACCCACCGTTTACGAGCAACACCAAGCACCGGGATTCCGCCGACGGAGTCCTGAACGCTGCTTTCGCTGCCTTTGACACCTCCGAGACTGACCAATCCAGCATGGCAACACGATTGAAACAGTTAGCTAAAGATACCTGTTATCACGGTCATGCTGGGCTCGCATCTGTTTTCGCATCTCTGGCCGACAAGAAGGTTCGTCCAAATGGGATCATCGCGTTGGTGCTGCCGTTTACCGCGATTAATGGCTCATCCTGGGCCAAGTTCAGGCAACTGATTGCGACGCAATATACTGACATCACAATCGCGAGTATCGCGGGAGTTGATACAGAACTGTCGTTTTCTTCAGATACCAATATGGGTGAGTGCTTAATAGTTGGTCGCAAACTGTCACGGGGCGAGCGGGCCAACCGCCGGGGTCAATTTGTTTCTCTACGGAGCAAGCCAAACAATTTCGTCCACGCTCTGGAACTCTCCAAAGCTGCGCTGTCAGGCTCAGAAATTCGGCACCTTGAAGACGGACCATATGGCGGCATTCCTATCTACTGTGGAGATGCTCTTGCCGGAGAGTCGTTGGATGCGCCTACTAATGATTATGGGAATGGTTGGGGAGCAGCTAGGATACGCGACTATTCAGTTGCACAAGTCGCACACAAATTGTCTATTGGAGAACTCTGGCTACCCGCAAAAACGCAAGCTCGTGAACTATCGATAGCCCAGCTACACGAAATTGCGAAACGTGGGCTAGATTCCCAAATGTTTATCAGCGCTGCGCATAACGGGCCATTCAAAAAGGCAGTGGCCAGTCCTGCGCCCACTTATCCCGCCCTATGGAACCATCATGCGCAGAATGAGACTCGAATGGTATGCGCCCCTGATTCGCAACTACAGGTTCGGCCAGGAATGGAGGCCAAAGCCGGTGCCGTATGGGCCACTGCAAGTCGTGCTCACATTAGTCGAGGATTTCGTTTCAATTCGCAGCCACTAGCAGTAGCGTTCACTGACCAAGAGAGCGCCGGCGGTCGCGCTTGGCCAAACGTAAAGTTCAATGCGCCGGAATACGATTGCGCGTTCTCAATATGGGGAAACAGCACATTGGGGCTCATGGGTTATTGGTGGCATTCAAACCGTCAAGTTGCCGGTCGGGGGGACATAACTATTCGCACCGCAGAGTCCCTGCAGGTACTGGACCTCCGCGCCCTGACCGACGACCAACTGATCATGGCGGAGCTGATCTTCGACGAGTTCCGGGACAAGGAGCTGAAGCCGGCCTACCTGGCGGACGCGGACTCGAACCGGGCGCTGCTGGACCGCCGGGTGGTCTGCGACCTGCTGGGGTTCGACGAGGAGACGTACGTTGGGGTGCGCCGGCTGGCAGCGAAGTGGTGCGCGGAGCCGTCGGTGCACGGGGGTAAGAGCCGGCCGCGGGGGTCGGGGTTGGTGGTGTAGCCGGGGGTGGGCAGTGGCGCGTCCAGGCATCCGGGTTGATTGATTCTGAGCCGGAACCGGTAGTGTCTCGGTTTGAAATGTAAGTAGATAAAGTGTGGTGGATATGTATCGATGTTGCGATGGTAATCTCCATCCGCTATCATTTTGGAGCAAGACCCGAATCGCGACACAAGGAGCACCACCATGATCGCGGTGGTACAAGCGATCATCCCCATCGCCCCACTCTTCCCAAATTAGCGGTGTCTCGTTACTAGTTAAGCGTCCGTTGGCGATTTCTCGAGTCGAGAAGTTCCTGGGTGGGGAGAATTCGATCAGATTCGAACAGATTGTCGTCGTCGAGATGGGGGTGAGGTTTCAACCGCGTTTGCCGAAAAGATGGCAACAAACTGGATGCGTTTTGGTGATGTAACACGCGGCGCGGTCACTGTCGCTTTGAGTGCCACCGAGAGGCCAAACGAGAACTGCGGTTAGTTAGGCGCAATAGTGGCGTGGTCGGCGGTGAAAGTCGCGCCACGGCGCTGAGCCAGGAGCGCGGGAGCGAGCGTGTTAAGGTGACAGTTGGCGCGAAATCGGGATGAATACTAGCCCAAAAACCTTTGAGGTCAGAGAGATAAGCGAGGACACGCAGGCAATGTCAACATTATCCAAAGATAGGATACCCATCCCGCACATAGATAGTGCTGAGGAAGATGTGATTTGGCGTGAACAGTTGCAACCGCGCCTTGGGAATTTGCGCCCCAATGTAGCGGCTATTGGTAACCATGGATTTACCGAGATATTCAATAATGTAATTGATCACTCAGAATCCGAAGACGCGATGATCGAGTTCGAGCTTAAGGATGATGAATTAAGGATCATTATCGCAGATTCAGGCGTCGGAATTTTCAGCAAACTCCAAAGCGCCTTCCAATTTCATGATCAAAGGCATGCTCTGTTGGAGTTGATGAAGGGTAAGATTACTTCTGATCCCACTTCCCATTCAGGAGAGGGCATCTTCTTCACATCCAAGATGTTTGATGAGTTTCATTTGAAGTCTGGAAGTCTATTCTTTTCAAGATTTAACTTCGGACAAGATTGGTTCATGGAAGTCGAAGAGAAACATATGGGGCCTGGCACGGTAGTTGAATTAGTCATAAAGACCAACACAGACCGGACCGTGCAACAAGTCTTCGATGAATTTGCCGGTGGCGATGGGGATTATTCTTTTGCGCGAACTCATGTACCTGTCTTCCTGGCTCGCTACGGAGATGAGCAACTGTTGTCGCGATCTCAGGCGAAGCGCCTATTGGCCCGCTTCGAGCAATTTGATGTTGTTGTACTCGACTTCAAAGAAGTGGAATTCATCGGGCAGGCATTTGCGGACGAGATATTCAGAGTCTTCGCAAACGAACATCCTGACACAGAAATATTACCAATCCACACGTCCACGCGTGTCGAACAGATGGTGCGAAGATCAAAAATTCGCCATCAATCTCGCACTGAGTCCCTTGGCGAGCCTAAATTGAAAGCTTGAGAACTGTCCATTGTTCCGGGCCAATAGGCCCGAGGGACTAGGCGAGTGAGCAAGCTACCGCGACGCAAAAGAACTCAAAGACTACCCTGTGGTACCGAGTTGTTCCCTGCATTCATCCCATCCATATTTCGTAGCTAGATCGAGTCCGTGGGACTCCTGGAACTCGTCCAGCGGCTCGTTCGAAACTAATGCGGTGCTGTAGGGTATCGCCACCTGCCGGCCGGTAGCCTCACTCTCAGCCCTGGCGGCTTTCCAACCGAGGAAGGCGTGGGATATTTCGCTGACATCGCCGGCATCGAGAGTCCGGAGGCCATCAATCACCTGGTCGACAATTGCTATCTCGGCGCCGGAGAAGTCTCCAAGGTCCGGCTCTCGCAGGGCTATGACGCGTTGCTGTCGTGTGCGGTGCTGGACGGCGATGTCGCTGTTCCTAACCATGGCTTCGCGCTCGGTGACTAACTGGCGCGGGGCGGGTCCGTGTTCGAGGGCGAGGTATTCGGCTCCAGTGATGGAGGAGCCGAGGGCTCTATAGGCTAGGAAGTCGGCGTAAAAGAGACACTTGTTCAATTTGGTGGCGCCGAAGAACCGGTGAGTCTCGGACTTTAGGGCGCAGTAGAGGATCAGCTCTCGAAACCTGGAGCGACTGAACTGGCGGGTAGTATGGGTAGTCGCCGGCATCTCTCCCTCTGCGTTAACGGTCTGGATGCTCTAATCGGGCTGGTGCAAGGGTAACATAGCGCGGCCGGGGATTCTCCTTGCTCGCAAGGGGTGCCGGCCGGCGGGTCTTGCCAATTTTGCCTCCGCCCCAGGCGGGTTTGAAACCCGCCTCTACGGGATCGTGGATGTTCGTTTGGGGCCGGATGGTTCGTCGTAGCGGTTGCCGGTGGGCGGCAGACCGTAGCGGGGGACAAGCCCCCGCGCTACATTGACCTTGTTAGTGATTCCCGGTCGTTCGATCGACGTTTTACGTGGGGGTTTGGTGCGTGGATTCCCGCCCCGTATTGGGGTACGGGGCAGGCTCTGCACGGGAATGACGATGTGGGGGCGACGGAATGACGAAGCGGCCGGCCGGCGGGTGTTGCCATTTTCCTCCGCCCCAGGCGGGTTTGAAACCCGCCTCTACGGGGACCGTTGGTGTTTGTTGCGAGGCGGGATGGTTGGTCGGAGCGGCTGCCGGCGGATGGCAGGCCTTGGCGGGGGACAAGCCCCCGCGCTACATTGACTGCGTTAGTGGTTCCCGGATTCGCGATTGACATCTTTCCGCGTGGCGTTAGTGCGTGGATTCTCGCCCCGTATCGGGGTACGGGGCATGCCTTCGACCGCGGGAATGACGAATGTCGCGGAAAGGAGGGAATACAGCCTGGGCACATGGGTAACAGGTTGACTGGGCACATGGGTGACGCTTTCTTGGGTCCGGCGCATGGGGCTTGTGGTAGTATCTGCGCACACTGATACCACTCCTTTATGAGGCCCATCTTATGCTGCGCATCTTTGACGATATCTCGAGCGCGAGGCGTGAGCTGCTGGACCGCCGGCCGGCGGGCGAGGTCGAGCGGCCGGCGGATGTCCGGGAGAGCAACCTGCGGGTGTTTGGCCGCGACCTGTCTCCGTCGGAGGCGGTCGATGAGATTATCGCGGCAGTTAGGAACGATGGGGACGCCGGCCTGAGGAGATTCGAGCGGGAGCTGGGCGGAAACACCCGCGAGTCGTTGCTGGTACAGCCGGAGGAGTTCGAGGAGGCCGGCCGGCTGGTCTCGCCGGAGGTGCACAGCGCTTTGGAGCTTGCGGCGGAGCGGGTCCGCCGGTTCCACGAAAAGCAGCTGCCGAGAAGCTGGATGGATTTCGACGAGGCCGGCGCGCTGGGACAGATTGTCCGGCCGTTGGAACGGGTGGCGCTTTACGCGCCGGGCGGACGTGCGGCCTACCCATCGACGGTGATCCATCTTGGAGTTCCAGCGAAAGTAGCGGGAGTAGAGTACATCGCAATGGCGTCGCCGGCCGACGCCAATGGCAAGGTGGCGCCCGGCGTGCTAGTCGCGAGCAGGCTGGCCGGCGTTGACCGGGTGTACGCGATGGGCGGGGCCCAGGCAATCGCGGCGCTGGCTTATGGCACCGAGTCGGTGGAGGCGGTCGACAAGATCGTCGGGCCGGGCAACGTCTTCGTGGCGCTGGCGAAGCAGAAGCTGTTCGGGGTGGTTGGAATCGATCAGATCGCCGGCCCGACGGAGACAGTGATCATTGCGGACGAGACTGCCCGGCCGGAGATTGTTGCCATTGACCTAGTGGCACAAGCGGAACACGATCCGATGGCGTCGGCAATTCTAATGACCGACAGCCGAGAGTTGGCGGAGACCGTTGTTGGCGAGGTCGCGGCGCTAGTCGAGCGCTCACCAAGGCGGGCCATCCTCCTGGATTCGGTAACGAAGAACTGCGGTGCAATCGTGGCGGATGACTTGGAAACGGCGCTAAGGCTGGCAAATGAGTATGCGCCGGAGCATCTCTGTCTCTCGGTGGCGGATCCCTGGCGCTGGCTGCCGGCCGTGAAGAACGCGGGCGGCATATTCCTGGGAGAATCGAGCGCCGAGGCAATTGGGGACTATGTATCCGGCCCGAGTCACGTGATGCCGACCGGCGGATCGGCGAGGTTCTCGTCGCCGGTGTCGGTCTCGGATTTCGTGAAGATCTCCAGCCTATTCGCCCACAACGAGCGGGCTATCGCTCAGCTGGGGCCGGCGGGTGTGTCGTTGGCCGAGGCCGAAGGGTTGGTGTCCCACGCGGACGCGATTCGCCGGCGGCTGCCGGATTCGGACGATTCGTAGGGGCGCATCCTTTCCACTTTCAAGGTTGGCGCCGGAATCGCCATGGCCTTGTGAAGGCCGCATAAGAGGATGAGAATGGGGTGGTGCCGGGGATCCTTGGGTGGGAAGAAGCTCCGGTGCTGTGGGGTTCGCCCTCACCTCAATCCTCTCCCAAGGGGAGAGGAAGTTGCCTCTCTACCACGCTTCTGGATTCTGGCGCCGTATCGGGGTACGGGGCGTGCTATTGCCGGAAAGACGAGGTGGGGTCGCCGTGTGGACGTAGGTGGTGGTATCGCTGTTGGCGTTCTTTCGCGGGATGTTAGTGCGTGGATTCCCGCCCCGTATCGGGGTACGGGGCAGGCTCTTCGCGGGAATGACGAATTCAGGGGGAACGGAGTTGTGGCTTGGTACAGTGAATCAGCACGGCGGATTCTGCCACGCCCCGCCCCGACCCCAGCGGGGGACGAGCCCCTCGCCTCGCGAAGTCTTCGACCGCGCTACATTCCCCTCACCCACACCCCCTCTGGATTCCAGCCCCGTATCGGGGTACGGGGCAGGCTCTTCGCTGGAATGACGAAATGAGTGGCGAGAGTCTATCCCGGATCGGAGTCCGGGAGGTGCTTCCGTGCCAATCTGAGACAGTTCCTGGGTTAGAATCGATCCGATCTTGAGTTAGGTTGTAATGGAACAGAGAACGAATGCGGAAGACTGGCCGGCTCGGCTGATCCGGCCGTGGCTTGCCGAAAAAGTGCCGTACGCGGCGCCGGCGACGCCGGAATCGATCGCCGCTCGCCTGGGCATCCGGCCGGAGACGCTCATCAAGCTGGACCAGAACGAGAATCCGTATGGGTGTCCGGAGCCTGTGCGGCAGGCTATCTACGAGTCGGAGAGGCTGAACCGATATCCGGACCCGGAGGCGCGGGAATGCCGGGAGGCGATCGCGGAATACACTGGGGCGCCGGCCGGCCGGATCGCGGTTGGCAACGGGGCCGATGAGCTGATCGAGGTCTTGGCTCGGCTGCTAATAGATCAGGGTGACGCGATTGTCTCGGCGGTTCCATCGTTTGGCTATTATCAGACCGTTGCCGAGATGAGCGGGGCTGTGTATCGGCAGGTCGAGCGAGGAAGAAACTGGCTGCTCCCGGTAGACAAATTAATCGATGAATGTCAACGCGGCGTCAAGATGCTGCTGATTGGTTCACCGAACAACCCCACCGGCGACACAATCGGAACGAGCGAACTATTGCGCCTAGTAGAGGCGCCCTGCCTGGTGGTTATAGACGAGGCGTATTTCGAGTTCAGCAAGGAAACGGCACTAGACACGGCGCTATCGAGGGAAAACGTCGTCATCCTGCGCAGCTTCAGCAAGTGGGCCGGCCTGGCCGGATTGCGGATCGGCTACGGCATATTTCCCGAATGGCTGACACCCTATTACCAGACGGTGCGTCCGCCGTACAGCGTCAACGCAGCGGCACAGGTTGCGGCCCTGGTGAGCCTTCAGCACCGGGCAACTTTGATGGAACAGGTGCAATTGGTGATCGACGAGCGGGAGCGCTTGTTTTCCGCAATTTCTGCACTACCATATTTAAAGCCGGCTCCCAGCCGGGCCAACTTCATACTCTGCCAGGTCGACTGGCTGAAGGGCGCCGAGCTGTGGGATATGCTGTTGCGACGCGGGATAGTAGCGCGGACCTACGGAGGCCGGCTCGAAGGTTACATCAGGTTCTCGGTAGGCCGGCCGGAAGAGGATGACCAATTGATCGCCGCATTGGAGGCGATAGGGAAGGAAGTTTCAGGTGAGTGAGCGCACAGGCGAGATCGAGCGCACAACGAAAGAAACGAGCGTCTCGTTGTCGATAGACCTGGACGGCACCGGCAATTCGGAAGTCGACACCGGCATCGCGTTTCTCGATCACATGCTGGGTGCGTTCGCCAAGCACGGCCTGTTCGACCTGAAAGTCGACGCGAAGGGCGACCTGGAGGTCGACGAGCACCACACGATCGAAGACACGGCAATATGCCTCGGCCGGGCGGTAAACGCGGCGTTGGGCGAGGCAAGGGGCATCGTCCGGGTGGGCCACAGCTACGTGCCGCTGGACGAGGCGTTGGCGAGGGTGGTGGTTGATTTAAGCGGGCGAGGTTACTGCGTATTCCGAGCGGAATTCGACGACCTGAGGGTCGGGCAGCTCGAGACCGATATGGTGCGGCACTTCTTCGAGACGCTGGCGATCGAGGGCCGGCTCAACCTGCACGCCGAGGTTATTCACGGCCGGAACGATCATCACCGGATCGAGGCGCTTTACAAGGGTTTGGGGAGGGCCTTGGACACGGCGAGCCGGATCGATGAGCGGCAGGCCGGGGCTATTCCGAGTACGAAGGGGACGTTGGACCGCGGGGGCTAGACTGGCCGGCCTCGTTGCACACGCCGTGCCTCTGCGGGCGTGTTTTTTTGCGACCCGGTGGAGACCCCGGGTTCGCGCACGCTTCGGTAGTCCTTGGTCATCGCTTGGGGGCACCGGTCACAGATCGACTGTGATGCGCGATTCATTCCCTAGAGGCATACGTTTGAAGGATTGGTCTGTATTCTGAGGAAGCAGATTCTGGAACTCGCTCCTTACCTCTTCTATGGAGGAATATCCCGATGAAAACTCATACAGGGTCAGTTCAACAGAGCCTATCAATTCTTTCAACTCGTCATCGCAGTCGAGCAGATTATCCAATGTGCGAAGGACAATCCACTCCTCGAGTTCCTGAATGTCGATCTCACCGTCGATGAACGTGCTCAACTTGGTGAGTATCTCGTGCTTGGTCACCAATGCCTGAATCCTCGATCAAACGCGTGCCTGCCAGCCAGATTCGCCAATGGTTCAATGATAATGTGCTTGCTCGCGAGAATCAATTTGAAGTAGAGATTATCAAAGAGAAACACCCAAGCAATTCCCGAGCCGGGCAACCCATTTGCACGCGAACCCAAATGTTACTTTACACACGGAACGGGAAGGAGGTTGCCCGTGCCATTCAGTTCCTGCGAAGCGATGGAACAATTGGGGCTAGCGGTAGTCCCGATCCAAAAAGGATCGTTGTTAACGAGCAAGTATATTGCCCGCAATTGGACCAGTAGATATTCTCCGTCAAGCGGCACGCGTACATCTACAAGATAAGATTCGGGACGCCCGTGGCGCGGGTCTACCTTAGGGTCAGTTCGACCAAAGTTTCGCGCTCTGCGGTAGTTCCAACCACGGCGGGGGTCAAGGCCCCGCGCTGCATTTCCCCCTACCCCCCACCTTGGGTGGGTTTGAAACCCACCCCTACGGTGATTTCCGCTGTTGGTGGGGCGCCGGCGCTACACGTTTTAGTCGGAAGTCTCGGCGGCGACGGTGAACTCGAACTGCTCTACGACGGGATTGGCTAGTAGTGTTTCGCACATGGACTGGACGGCATCCTCCGCGGCGGGACGGTCGGCGGCGTCGAGCGATATTTCGAAATGTTTGCCGGCCCTGGTTGAGCTCACGCCACCGAAACCGAGCTGACGGAGAGCGTCGCGGATGGCCAATCCGGGAGGATCGTTAACGCTCGGCTTCAGCATCACGTCGATCTTGGCTATCCAGATGGTCATCGGACCGCTACCAAACTTCGCCGGTAATTAGCTTGTAGACCTCGATGTAACGCTGCGATGTCTGCTCCACTATCTCGGCCGGCAACGTGGGCGCGGGCGGAGTCTTGTCCCAGCCGGTCGACTCGAGCCAGTCGCGGGCCAGCTGTTTATCGAAGCTCGGCTGCCCGTGTCCCGGCTCGTACTGATCGGCCGGCCAGTAGCGGGATGAGTCCGGAGTCAGTACTTCGTCGATCAGCGATAGCTCGCCATCGATGAAGCCGAACTCGAACTTGGTGTCGGCCAGGAGGATTCCACGCGCAGCGCAGTGGTCCGCGCCATACTGATAGACCTGCATCGATAGATTCTTGAGGGTTTCGGTCAGTTCCGAGCCGACGAGATCAGCCATGCGCTCGACGCTTATGTTCTCGTCGTGTCCGGTGTCGGCCTTGGTAGCCGGCGTAAATATCGGTTCCGGGAGCCGGTCGCTCTCGCGGAGGCCGGCCGGCAGCTTCTGTTCGCAGACGGTTCCCTGGTTCTGGTACTCCTTCCAACCGGAGCCGGCGAGATATCCCCGGACTACGCACTCGATATCGACGCGTTGGGCCTTGTGCACCAACATCGACCGACGGTCGAGTTGGTCTTCGTAGCCGCGCAGGGCGTCCGCCATCTCCGCGAGGTCGGTGGTTACGAGGTGGTTGGGCACAATGTGCTCGGTGCGCTCGAACCAGAAGCGGCTGAGCTGGGTACGGATAGCGCCTTTTTGCGGGATCAACGCCGCATTGACCACGTCGAAGCCGGAAATTCTGTCGGTGGCGACCAACACCAGGTGCTCGCCAAGATCGTACATGTCTCCAACCTTGCCGCGGTAATGTAGCTTCAGGCCGGGCAAGTCCGACTGATTCATTAGATTTGTCAAGCTGTCACCTCTGTTTTTATATCGTAACTGTTCAGTTTTGGGTGTGTTTCTTTCATCCATGCCTGTGAACTTAAACGTTGGAGTCGCCATTCGGGGCCGTCAGGCGGCCGTCAGGGGGCGACTTCCAATCTATCAGGGTCCAAATCCTCCACCTAGTCGACCTCATCCCCCTGACCCACTTCCCCCGGCAAGGGCTTCGCCCTTGCAACCCAACCCCGACCCTTGCCGATCAGACCACGTCGCCCGCGACGGACCCTCATAGGTCCAACATTTCACCCATACGGAGCGGGTACCCTATGTCTAAACACTTACTCCATATCAAATGTGATATTCAGGCGATCGAAGGCAGTTCCGATGTGGGTCAGGTAGTACTGGTAGTCGAATACTCCGTCCAACTCGCCGGTTGTCATAACCGCTCGAACGGCCGGATCCGAACCCAATAGTTCCTTGAACGGTTTCTCTTCTTGCCAAGCGATCATCGCATTGCGTTGAACTATTCGATAAGCCTTCTCGCGAGACATGCCCGCGTCAATAAGCTTCAGCAGCACACGCTGGGAGAAGACCAGGCCGTAGCTGGACTCCAGGTTTCTCAGCATCCGCTGCGGATAAACGGACATGCCGTCAATCACCCTGGCCATCAAATCGATGCAATAGTCCAGCAGAATGCAAGACTCCGGGATGATCAAGCGCTCGGCCGAGGAGTTGGATAAATCCCGCTCGTGCCAAAGCGCGACCGACTCCATCGACGTGATCGCGTTTCCACGTATGACGCGGGCCAGTCCACAGACGCGTTCGGCGAGCTCCGGGTTTCGCTTGTGGGGCATCGCGGAAGATCCGGCTTGTCCGCCGGCGAATGGCTCTTCCACCTCGCGTACTTCGGTCCGCTGCAGAGATCTTATTTCAACGGCAAACTTTTCCAATGTGGAAGCGACGAGGGCGAGAGTCGTGAGGTAGTGGGCGTGCCGGTCACGTTGAACTATCTGGCTCGACACCGGAGCGGGTTTCAAACCCAGCTGGGCGCAGGCATCTTCCTCTATCGCCGGGGATACGGTGGCGTGGGTGCCAACGGGGCCGGAGATCTTGCCATAGTTGACCTGCTCAGCAGACGCCTTCAGGTTCTTGATGCATTGCCGGACGTCGTCGACCCAAATTGCCAACTTGAACCCAAATGTGATCGGTTCCGCGTGGACTCCGTGGGTGCGGCCGGCCATGAGAGTGTCTTTGTGCTCGATCGCCCGGCGGGTGATTGCCTTTTCGAGAGATGCGAGGTCTTCGAGCAGGATATCCGTCGCATCGCGAAGCCGCAGCGCCAATGCCGTATCGACGATGTCATACGACGTCAGCCCGACGTGGATGTAGCGGGCGTTCTCGCCTACAGACTCTGCTACCGACGAAAGGAAAGAGACTACGTCGTGCTTCTTGACTTTCTCGAGTTCGTTGATTCGATCGATATCGACGGTCGCACGGGAGATATCATGCATCGCCTCCGGCGGAATCTCTCCGGTGGCGGCGCGAGCGCGGCACACCGCCAATTCGACGTCGAGCCACAGTTTGAATTTGTGCTCCTCGGACCAGACCCGGCCCATTTCTGGGAGCGTGTATCTTGCTAAGGACACGGCGGGCACCACATGCCGGTATCGCCATGGCCTTGGGTAGGCCGCATAAGAGGATGAAAATGGTGGTACGCTGGGCGGTGCAACGTGCACGAACGAGCGGCCCGTCCTAAGCTGGGGACAGGCCCCGGCGCTGCAACCCCCTCTCCCCACCCCTCTGGATTCCAGCCTTCGCTGGAATGACGAAATGAGGGGCCGGAATGACGAGAACGCGGAATGGAGGGGTTCAACGGCGCGCTCGAAAGCCACGCAGGCGCATTTTCGTACCAATGGACACAAGGGGACTCGAGCGCGCGTTGGCGACGCTGTGACGGTGTCACTCGTTCTGGGCCTGGGCCCTGATCTTGGCCGCCTCCTGAAGCTCCTTCCGGCCGAGCATCGGCGGCAGGGGAGGTTTCGGTGACTCGACTTCCGATATGGCCTCGTCGGTTGTCCAAACTGCCGAATCCTCGTTGAACACGGCAGCAAAGTTGGACACCAACCGGTGGGTCGACTCGTCGCAGCCCTCACAGGCGACATCGTCGGCCCGGCGGTGATCGCGGACCAGCCGGCTGAACTGATGGCCGCAGCTATCGCACTCGTATTCGTAGATTGGCATTTCCGCTGGTGAGCCTTTCAAAAAGCGTATCTGATCAGCTTACGGGGATCAGGAGTCTTTTAACGTTCTGTAGATCATGATGGGAAGGCAAGCTTCATCTTCACACACTCGCGACCTATGCTACAACTCGCGCAGGGCGATGTCCCGACGGTAGTGCATATTCTCGAACTTGACTCTCCCGACTTGCTCGTAGACCTTGTCTCGCGCCATCCGGAGAGTGTCCTCGCAGCGCACTATCGTCATCACCCGGCCTCCATCTGTGACGAGATGCTCGCCGTCACGCAGGGTGCCGGCGTGAAAAACGAGCGTTTCTGGGTCCAGTTGGTCCAGGCCATCGATTCGGAATCCTGTCTCATACGCTTGGGGGTACCCACCGGATGTCAACACAACGCCAACCGCGTGGCCACTCTTGCTCAGCGAGCCGGCGTCCGTATCCAGGCCTCCCGTCGCGGCCACAGACAACAGCTCGTACAGATCGACTGACGCCATGGGAAGCACCACCTGGGATTCGGGATCTCCGAAGCGGCAGTTGAACTCTATGACCATGGGGCCGGAGTCGGTGATCATGAGGCCGGCGTAGAGCGTACCGACAAACGGCGAACCCAAATCGGCCAACCGGGCAAGTGTGGGAGCGATTATCTGGTCTCCCATAAATTCCAAATCGGCGCTTCCAACCGCCTTGGTGGGCGTATAAATGCCAATGCCGCCAGTGTTCGGTCCCTTGTCATCATCGAGCGCCCGCTTGTAATCGCAGGCCGGCGCCAGCAGCGCGAACCGGTCACCGTCGCATATGGCCGTGATCGACACCTCTTGGCCGCTTAGACGGTCCTCAAGAACTACCAGGGACCCGCTGTCGCCAAACGCTCGCTCTACCATGGCCGTGCGCAAAGCGGCAATCGCCTCGTCGTGAGTGGCCGGAACAGTAACTCCCTTGCCGGCGGCGAGGCCATCGGCTTTGACGACCGGAGGGTCCGGCCGGCTCCTGACAAACTCGCAGGCCGCATCGAAGTCATCGAAGCTGCGGCCTTCCGCCGTCGGCACGCCGGCATCGCGCATGACCTGCTTGGCGAACTGTTTCGAGCTCTCTATTCTTGCGGCCGCTTGTGACGGACCGTAGGTCAACAATCCGCGTGAGCGAAGGCTGTCAGCCAAGCCCAAAGACAACGGTATCTCAGGTCCCACGACGACAAGGTCGAACGACTCGCCGGCGGCAAAATCCGTAAGCCCAGAGATATCAGTAACGCCGATCGGCACGTTGGTCGCCGAGCCGGATGTGCCGCCGTTTCCCGGAGCGCAGTAGACCTTCGAAACGTGGGGCGAGTTGGAAATCGCCCAGCACAAGGTATGCTCGCGGGCGCCTTCGCCCACTACAAATACGCGCTTAGACAATGCTTACTCCCACTCGATTGTCGCCGGCGGCTTTGTGCTGATGTCGTAGACCACTCTATTGACGCCGGGTATCTCATTGACTATGCGATTGGAAACACGGGCCAAGAGATCGTAGGGAAGGCGGTTCCAATCAGCGGTCATGAAGTCGTCGGTCGTCACGGCGCGGAGGGCGACGACGTTGTTGTAGGTGCGACCATCTCCCATTACGCCGACTGACCTCGCGTCGGTGAGCACAGCCAGCGCTTGCGACACCGAGCGGTAGAGTCCGGCCCGGCGCAGCTCATCGATGAACCGGACGTCGGCCTCCCGGAGAATGGACAGTCGATCCGGCGTTACCTCGCCCAGGATTCGGATCGCCAGGCCGGGTCCGGGAAACGGATGCCGCCAGACGATCTCATCCGGCAGACCCAACTCCTCACCCAGCACACGCACCTCGTCCTTGAACAGGTAGCGAAGCGGCTCGACATTGATCAGTCCCATGCGCTCGGGGAGTCCGCCGACATTGTGGTGTGTCTTGATCGTTTGGGCGGATGGATTCTCAGCAGTCGCACTCTCGATCACGTCGGGATACAACGTGCCGTGAATAATGTACTGGTAGTCGCCCAATCTGCCGGCCTCTCGCTCGAATACGCGGATAAACCGCTCGCCGATGACTTTGCGCTTCTGCTCAGGATCGACTACACCATCCAAAGCGGAAAGGAACTCCACGCCGGCATCGACAAAAACGAACTGTCCGGGAAATCGCGAAGAGAACACTTCGCGGACTTGCTCGGCCTCGCCTTTGCGCAGCAGTCCATTGTCGACGAACACGCAGGTCAGTCGATCACCTAACGCCCGACGGGCGATTGTAGCGGCGACTGCGGAGTCAACGCCACCGCTCAACGCACATATTGCGCGGCCCTCACCGACTCGCTCTCGAACCAGCGACTCAGCCGCTTCGGTCAACGCGCCCGGCGTCCAATCACCGACACAACCACATACCTTGAACAAAAAGTTGGCGATCAGTTGCTGGCCGAGCGGCGTGTGAACAACCTCTGGATGGAACTGGAGACCGATCAAGCCGTCCTTAGCCATCGCTGCCGCCGGCGAGCTCTCGTTCTCGGCTATAACCGAGAAGCCAGGAGGCATCCGCTCAACACGGTCGCCGTGACTCATCCAAGCATCGATCGTCGCCGGCAGGCCGGCCCATAGATTATGGGACTTGGTGAAGGCGACTTGGGCGGGACCGTACTCGCGGACATCCGAGTAGGCAACTTGCCCGCCGAGCTGATGGGCCATGGCCTGCATCCCGTAGCAGATTCCGAGAATTGGCCGGCCGCTTTGCAGGATATGATCGGCGATGTAAGGGGCCTTTGGCTCGTAGACGCTGGCCGGACCGCCGGAGAGGATAAATCCTACCGGGGCACGCTCGGCAAACTGCTCGGCCGGCGCGTCCCAGGGGATCAATTCGCAGTAGACGTTGGCTTCGCGGACGCGTCGCGCGATAAGCTGGCTATACTGCGATCCGAAGTCGACTACCAGAACGGTTTGATGTTTGCCGATCTTCACCTTGTCTCTGACCGTTGACGCTTGGCTGTGCCTACTTTGCCGGATCGGTCTCGGCTGTCGATGCTCCGGCCGCGTCGGCAACTTCAGCCGGCTGCTCGACTTTGACGTCGGTTTCGTCTGCCGGGAACACCCGCGTGGCGGCACCCACCGACTTGACCTTTATAAGTCCCCGGTGCTCGGCCTCAAGTAGGAACTGCTTGAATTGCTTGAAGCCCCGCGCCTTTTCGTCAAAACCGCCAATTTGCTTGGTGAGCCGGTTCTTGACGAACGCCGCACCGACAAAAGGCTTCTTGTCGGTTACGGCGTTTCGTACGATCGTTGCCGCCTCTATGAATGGATCCGGCTCGTCCTCCTTGCTCTCGGCTTCCTCTTCGGCCCCGGGCTGCTCGGCGGCAACCTCCAAAACGGGCTCCGGCGGGGCAGCCGGCTGTTCGTCGGCGGCGCTCGGCCCCGTTTCGTCGGCGGTGCTCGGCACCGTTTCGTCGGAGGCGCTCGGCACCGTTTCGTCGGAGGCGCTCGGCACCGTTTCGTCGGCCAATCGAGGCGCTTCATCGTCGACGGACGGAGCGGGCGCCTTCTCTTCAATTGGCTGTTCGGCGGCGGCAACGACCAGCGGATGGTCTTCGTTAAGGTGGCACATCCTCACCCGGTGACGGGAGCTGCCGACCTCGATCTCACGCGGCTCTCTGTCCACGGTAATCGCGTTGTCCTTTACCAGACGATCCAACGCGCTACGGGCCTCGGCGTCGACGCGGGATGCCGGCACGTTCTGGGCGAGGTGATTCGCCAGATTCGTCAGCACGTAAGTGTAGGTAAGCCAACGCGAGCGAGTGCGCAATTCGGAAATGAATCTCACCACGTCCGTCAATTGACCGTCGACCGACTCGGGAGTGAGCTGAGGCTCCGCGGTTGTCTCATCCGGAGATGGCACGGCTGCGCTGGGCGGCTGTTCCGTTGCCGTATCAGGCTGAGCAGGCTCCTCTGGTTTTTTTAGCGCCGTAACCCAAAGGACCGGACCCTCGCGCTTTACTTCGATGAAGCTGTGCTCTTCAGCAACGTCCAGGAGGTCCTTGAAGCGGCGGAAGCCCAAATTCTTTTCATGGAATCCACTGTGCCGTCCATGCATCAGGTCGCGAAGGTTCGTGCTGCGCACGCGACTTCGGCCGGCTGCGTCCTTCTCGGCCAGTATGCCTAGCAGCTTGTCAATGACGACCTTGACCTGCTCGGTAAGCTCCTTTGGGGAAGAAGCAGGCTCGCTGGGTTTCGGCTCTTCCGTCGGGGCCCTGGTTGGCTCGGCCGGCGCAGGCAAACTTTGCCTGGGTTCCGGGGCCGGACGCGCCGGCTCCACCTCGACGACCGGCGCGGGGGCCCGCCCACTGGTCGAGGATAACGGCTGACCTCTCGCCTGGCGGCCGGAATCCGATCGTCGACGCCGATTGTTCGTCGGCGCCGGCGGCTGCAACGTGGACGGATCAACAAGGGAACGGTAGGGAATATACTCATCCGCCATGTCCCTGAGTATGGCGGCGACGAGATCTGGACCTATTACGATGACTCTCTTGCCACGCAATTGAGTCAGCCGGACTACCGGGACCATGTCCTTGTCGCCGGATATCAGTACGTAAACCTCGATTTCCGGCAACAGGTGCAAAAAGTCGACACAATCCGCGACCATACAGGGATCGGCAAGACTCTTGCCCTTAGAACCGCCGGGTTGAGAATCCGACTCGAATCGGAAAGTTGGCGCATACACCGGCTCCACGCCGGCTCTATATACAGCCAAGCGTTCGCTGGTCATTTGCCATTCTGAATAGGCCCGAGCGACGACTACTTCGCCATAGCGTTGGGCCGTGCCGACTAGAGCGGGGACATCGGGCAGAGCTCCACCCATATCTGCGGAGGTACTGATCGCGAGGTTGTCCCAATCGATAAAAAGCGCCACTTTGGTTGTATGTTGATCATCATTGCGCACCATGTCTCGAAAAAATCCTCTTTCCTGGATAAAAATAAAAATGCCTGGACTTGACTTCGCGTTCAAACAGCGAAGAGCCAGGCAAAAAGGACAAAACTAAAACCGAATGTCTAATCTTGGTAATCTGCTCCTGCGTTTATCGGCAACCGGCGGTGTACTGAACACTGACCACCGTTCACACAACAGAATATAGCAAATGGGGCGCCGGTGAGTCAACGAATCGAATGCTTGACAGGGGTTTTTGATTCTCTAACATCCATGGTCACCCAAGGGTTGGCGGTGGTCTTGCCTTCCCCCTCCCCTCTGGATTCCCTAAGCTCACAAACGAAGTGCAACACTTTGTTGATCTTGTTTTCGAGGCAGGGACTTGAAGACAAAGCTAAGCAGCGCTTAGCAAGAATTTTATTAAAGGGTTTTGACCGGGCAAGGTCGCTTCAATCGGCCGGAGCCCGCCAGTCCCTCGGGTTCTGCGGCAAGTGCGTGTCCAGGAACTCCAGCATATGACGAAACATTGCCGGCCTGATGGGAAATGCCCGTGGTGCAGGCACCGGGGAACGTAATTTGGCAAAATATCGGTGCAGTTACTCTGCTTTAAATGAGGGTGCGAACAGTTTTATCTGGTACGTCCGCTGATCGCAGCTTGCCGCAGAGGTCTTCGAAGGCACTGGTCGGCGACTCGGTCGGACCATGGTTGCCTGGTCGCTCGACAAGACAAAGCCAGCCCGGCTAGATGTAGGAGGGGAACTAGATGAGGACGAACGGAGTGTACGACGTCATCGTATTAGGCGTAGGAGGAATGGGTTCCGCGACTGTGTACGAGCTCGCGAGCCGCGGCCTGCGGGTGCTGGGCCTCGAGCGTTTCGATATTCCGCACAGCTTCGGATCGTCGCACGGGGTCACCCGCATCATCCGGATGGCCTACTTCGAAGACCCATCATACGTGCCGCTGCTGCGCCGGTCTTACGAACGTTGGCGCGAGCTGGAGTCGGTCAGCGGTGAAAGACTCTTGTATATCACTGGATCCGTGGACACCGGCAGCGAGGAAGGCAAAGTATTCACCGGCTCGTTGCGCTCCTGCCAGGAGCACGATCTGCCGCACGAGCCGCTCACCGGCGGCGAGCTGACTCGACGATTCCCAGGCTGCCGGTTTCCGGAGGATTGGATGAGCGTATACCAGCCGGACGGCGGGTTTGTGCTGTCGGAGCGGTGCATAGTAAATCACGTGTTTGCCGCGTTGGAGCGGGGCGGCGAAGTGAGGGCCCGCGAGATGGTGCTGGAATGGAGCAGCGCCGGGGACATCGTACGTGTCGAGACCACTCGCGGATCTTACGAGGCAGGAGCGTTGGTAATCACCGCCGGCGCCTGGGCCGGACCGCTAATGCCGTCGTTGGACCATTTGCTGGTGCCCGAGCGCCAGGTAATGGGCTGGTTCCAGCCTCTGCGGCCGGAGCTCTTCGCGCCGGATAAATGCCCGGTCGTGATTGGCGAGTTCGAAGAAGGGAATTACTATTCCTTCCCGACGTTCGGTGTGCCGGGTTTCAAGATTGGCAAGTTTCACCACCTGAATGAATCGACCACCGCGGAGGGCTTGGATAGAGACTGCCGCGATGAGGACGAGGCGGTGTTGCGCCAGGCCGTCGCCCGCTACTTCCCCGACGCGAACGGGCCGACGATGGCCCTCACGACCTGCCTGTTCACGAACACGCCGGACGAGCACTTCATCATCGACGCCCTGCCCGGCTTTCCAAACGTGTTTGTCGCGGCGGGATTCTCGGGCCACGGATTCAAGTTCTGCAGCGTGGTGGGCGAAATCATGGCCGACTTGGCTACAAAGGGAGACACGGGCCACGACATCTCGCTCCTCCGCCTGGACCGCTTCGACGCGAGGGGGTGAGGCGCCGGCCGGGCGCTCGGCAGGGAGGCGGATGCGATCAAGCTGAACTGCAGGCCGTAGCCGAGGGTGGTCCGCAGGGGCGGACGTCCGTTGACCTCGTAGCGGGGGTTCTGAGAAGCTGCCGGGGTCAATGTTGCCCCCGGTGCCGGAATGCGTGGTGGGCTAGGGGGATTGTATTACGAAGTTGGGGGGTGGCCCGGTAGGTTCGGGTAACATGGGTTGAGACGACCAGCCGGGAAAAGGACTTGGGCCGCCAGGTGGAACTCAGCGACTAATCTTGCCCTGACATGACACGAACGTTACCCCTTTGCAGGACGAACCATCCCCACAAGCGTACGGTCACAGTGTTGATAGGCATTGAAAGCCGGCTTCTGGCAAATCCTTCAGGGCCTTGGAGAGGTTGACTGGGATCGAATGCGTTCCCTCAGCAACCTTTACTGGCCGTAACTTGTGGCACCGTACCGAGGGGCCGGGGAGATGTCAACCGTGGAGGTGGGTCCGGGGGTGTGCCGGTCTCGCAGCAAAGGTCCGACGAAGCCGCCTGATCCCGGCACTGTGAATACCATCGCGATGATGGCCGGGATTACGAGCAGCATGGCCGGCCTAGAAGGCGATGAACGCTGCGAAAAATCCGAGGGTGTGAAGGATAGTTCTGGTTGTTGTCATTCGAGTTCTCATGTCCACGCCGGTAACCATACTTCGATGTCTTTGCCGTAGACGATGGGCCGACCGTCGCTCGTCTCGACTTGCTGGCAAGCTCTTTGTATGCGTCTTCTGGTCGTTTTCGCGCCGTCGGCGACACGGAGCCAGCGATCGGTTGTCTGGTCGACGCATTTCCAGTCGTTAGGGTATTTCTTCATTGCGTCCGAGTGGTCGTCGGATGTTGGGAAGAATGGATTGCCACTGGACTGCTTGCATTGGGCGTAGAAAGTTTGGGCGCCGCGCTTGTCGAGGTTGGCTAGGTACTGGCAGACCTCGAGGTACACGGTGCGTGTGAAGTTGCAGACGCGCCAAGGCTCGCCGGCTGGGCGCCAGGCGCGTTGCCATTGCGAGCTCTGAAGTTCCGTGCCGTCTTCTAGTACCAGGGTCGGGGATTCTGGGTCTGTGTGACTTATTGGTCTGGGCTCGATTATTGGTGGCTTGTCGAGGAAGAGGGTGTTGAAAGCGTTGACGAAGATGGGTCTGACCAGCTCGATTTCTGTATCTTCGGACTTTGTCTCTTTGGTTAGGAATGTGAGGAATTCGTCGCTTGGACTCTCACGTGTCTTGTGTAACCAATGTAGGAATGTAGCCTTCAGTTTTACAGCCAATGCCTCTCGGTCGGCCTGATTCGGGTCGAAGTTGGCCTGGTTGACGATGCTCAGCAGCCAATGTAGCTCGATGGGGCTTGGACTGAGCACGTCGTGGGAGAGGAATGGCGCGTCTTCTAGTTGGTAATGGTTGGGCCTGGCGCGGTACCAATTCCAGGTCAAACCGTCGGTGAGTGCAGCGAATTTTGCGTCGCATCCGACGAAGTAGCCGTTCAATTGTCCGGGTGTGGCGTGGTTTGTTTGGATGGTGCCAATGGATTTGGCTTCGACTATGATGATCGGCTGGCCGTTGTGCAAGAGTGCGTAGTCGACCTTGTCGCCGGCTCCTTTGATGTCGGCGGAGTACTCAGGTACGCAATGGTCTGGGTTGAAAGGGTTGTATCCGAGAATTTCGTTAATGTAGGGAGCGATGAGGAAGTTCTTGGTAGTCGCCTCGGAGTTGCATTTCGGGGCTACGTCGCGGGCGCGGGAAACAAAAGCGGATAGCTTTTGCTGAAGTTGTAGCGCGTCTGGTGACATGGCGAGACTCCTTAGAGAGCGGCCGGATCTACAAAGTTGAGCGAATGGCCGGCATATCCCGATGCCGACTACCGGGCTTACCGTATCGGCACAATTATATTTTCCCCTACGAATAAGGGTCAATCCGCCGCATCGTTATGAGATGCACCTTGGTCGGTTGTATCGTTCGGCCGGAGTTATATAGGTCCAGACAACTAGTCGGCTAAAAAGTTGGGGGCGCGACCAGCGAATCAGGGGGAAGTGGAGAACTCGGCGTATTCGGCGCAGGACAGGGCGACTTACGTACGACCTCAAGGCGCTCTTGCCCTCGTTGGTGCGTGGCGGGAAGTCAACGAATAAGAACTTGAGTCGCTGATCGACCACATCTATGCCGGCCGGCGAAGACTCGCCGGCCCCCCAGGATGCCGAACGACACATTCTGCTAAACTGGCGGCGAGTCGAGAAACCCAATGGACACCTCTACGGACCAGCGTCGGCACGCCGATCAATGGTCACGTCTGCGCGGCGATGGACCAGTCACCGCCTGCGGCCTGCCGTTGCCGGTCGATAGGCGGTCCAGGCGATCCTGGCCCGGCTGCGACGTATCGTTGTGGACCTGTCATCGCGCATTGGTGACGTCTCGTCTGACGTTGGGGAGGGTCAACGACGCTAATTTCAAACCAAGTGCTCTACCTTCGGAGGGCCCAGGGAAATGACGGACGAACCGCAAGAACGGAGTAGAGCGCCCGCCGCAGACCCAAGTCGACCGTCGGAGTGGTCGCCGGCGCCATCGTGGCTGCGCGTACCACCGACCGCACGCGACCTACCCGCGCCGATACAGACCCGCCTCCAAGTCCTGCCCGTTGCCTGCTTGGCGTGGGAGGATTTTGAGCGCCTCTGTTTGCGGCTTCTCGAATTGGACGTGGAGACGGTGCATGTGTCCACATCGGAAGAGCCTGCCGAATTTACCATGCCAGTCGCAGGTTTGTACGGACTGCGTGGCCAAGCCCAATTCGGAATTGACCTGTACGCAAGAGATCGGCTTGTCCTTGGCGAGATCCCCCCAATGCGAAGGTACGTGTCCCTCCAAGCGCGTCGGATCAAGGCAGTCACGAAGACGAAACTAAGCAACAGCGTAAAAGAGTTCCTTAAAGGACAATGGGCCGAAGTCTCGCGAAAGTTCGTCTTTGCCACAAGCGTTTCCGCTCGATCAACCGAACTTGTGGATGAGATCGAGACTCTCGCCTCTCGACTCACGCAACAATCCATCGATTTTGTGGTTTGGGACCAGGAGTGGATCTCAAACAGGCTTAAAGGCCATCCTGAAATCGTCGATGACTTCTTCGGCCGACCGTGGGTGAAGGCGTTTTGCGGCGACGCTGCCGCGAAAGCGCTCGGCACACGGCTAGATGCTCTTGCGGTAGCCGATCTCCGCCGCAAGCTCGCCCGGATTTACACAGCCTCGTTCGGCGTTGCCGACTCTGGGCTCATTGCATTCCGGTTTAGCGAGACACGACCGGTCGGGCTATTGGACCGGTTCGTGACACCCGACCTCATATCTACAACAGCACAGACCGCGTCACTCCAACAGTTTGTAGACAGCCCGATTGATCCCGGCACGGACGACCACGACCTACAAGCCTTCGCGGAGGAGGCAGCCGAATTGAACGTGCTCCTTCCGGATGAGGGTGCTTGGTTTCTCCGCAGCTCGGCGCTGAAGCAACGTCGCGTGGAGAACCCCCAGGTGCTGGAGCGCCGGTCCGCGGATCAATGGATAGGTACCGAACCCTTACAGGTGATCGTTGGCGACCCAGGCACCGGCAAGAGCACACTCCTTAGGTACCTGGTTCTCGACCTGCTGAGCGAGGAACCAAAGTGGCGGGCCGTCGCCGAACGGTGGGGACAATGTCTCCCTGTCTGGATGCCCTTTCATTTCTTCACGCAGCGGGTCGCCGGCCAGACAGGTGCACCTGCATCTGTCGCCGCGGCGCTCAAGGCGTGGCTGGAGCAGCATGACGCCGGCCAGATTTGGCCGCTAGTCCAGAAGGCACTCAATGATCAACGCTTGCTACTGGTCGTCGACGGGCTCGACGAGTGGGTCAACGACGAAGCAGGCCGGTACGCAGTAGCGGCTCTGGAAACCTTCTCGGCCTCGCGTTCTATACCCCTACTTGTCTCGGCGCGACCCTACGGCCTAGCCCGGCTCACGCTGGGTGCCAGTTGGTCTTACAGGAGGATCGCCCCACTGACTCCGGAGCAACAGCGACTGCTCGCACTCCATTATTTTCATGCGGTATCCGACACCGAAGACCGACCATCGTCCGCTGACGTATTGGAGCGGTCAGTTGACGACTTCCTGTCCCAAGTCCGCAATGTCCCTGACCTACGTGCAATCAGTGGGACACCTCTTTTCCTGGTCCTATTGGTGGGATTGCACTTATCGAGCGTCCACAGACTACCGAACGAGCGCTTTGAGATCTATGACCAGGCGGTACAACTTCTCGTCGCTGATCATCCTGCGAAGAGGCGAGTAGCTGCTGCTGTAACAGCACCACTACAGAGGTTGTCAAGTAGCCAGTTAAGAGTGATCCTCGCAAATGTCGCCTTCGTGAGTCAAATCAGGGGCGACATTTCAACTTTTCAGGAGGCGCAACTACGCGAAGACTTGCTACAGGCACTGAGTGACCCCAACTATCTAGCCATGGACGCTGCAGATGCAGCCGATACTGCTGACCAACTACTGAATGTTGCAGAAGGTGATCTCGGACTGCTGGTACGACAGGGAACGGCGGAGCTCGGCTTTCTTCATCGGATACTACAGGAGCAACTCGCTGCGGAATACATCTCAGACCGACTCAATCCTGCCGAAATAAAAGACTTGTTCGTTAAGCACGTTGGGGATCCCAGATGGCGCGAAGTGCTCCTCGCGACGATTTGGAGGATCTCGCGCCCCTCGGAGTTGAGAGATCTGATGGAGGTGATCCGGAAGCGAATTGAAGAGAGTACCACAGGATTACACGCGCGTGAGATGCTTGCAGAAATCACTTTTGGGCCATATGGCCTTCCGGCCACAAACATCCAACAAAGCGCTCCCGAAATCATCAGCGTCATCGAAACCCATCCGTACGGACCGCATCGAGCGCGTCTTCTGGACAGCCTGCTTACGGGATTGGAAGGCGCGGCCACAGGCGACATCGTTCGGGCGTGTTTGGGGCGCTGGACCCTGCTTGTCAAAGAGCCATCCGGGGAACTCGTGTCGGAGATCGCTCAGCTTCCACCGGCAAGTGGCTTGTCAGAGACCATTGTCAATTTGCTCTTGAGGGCGCTCCACCACCCACGCAGCTGGATTGCCCGTGCGGGTGTCGTCGCAATCGCCGGCAGATGCTCGAACGGAGGACCCGGTAGCGACGAGGAGCGCGACTTCCTACGCATGGAGTTGCTACAGATTCTACACGCACCCTCCTCCGGCCTAGCTCAGGCTGCAGCTCTAACAACACTAGCACTCGGGTGGCGGGATGACCCGTTGGTTGACGACATCCTAAGTGAAGCGCGTGGGCATACCGACGAGAGCGTGCGCATTGTGGCCCTCAGCGACGCGCTCGGCGTGCTTCGACCCACCTTCTCCGACGAGCCGGCAGAACCCGGAAGGGACATCCAACAACTAAGCGATGTCGAACGCGAGTGGCTTATCGGGCACCTCCGGACCAGTGGCCTCTCGGGCATTCACTCAGGACTGCTCGTCGCTGCGGTCTCGGAAGCGGTGCGTGATCAACATTCGGTACTTGAGGATCTGGTGAAGAGCTTGAAGTCCCCATCGGGACCATACAGTAGATTTGATTTGATTTGGCCGGTCGCGCTCAATGTGCTGGCTGACGACGATCGAGTTGTGGACATCGTGTGTGACCAGGTCCGGTCCCAGAAACACTCCAGGCTAAGCGCGAAGATGTATATGGGTAACGAACAACTCTTGGCCTCGGTGTATCCGCCTGAATCTCCACACAACGGCCGCGTCGCGGCGGCGATCGAAGACCGCCTCCACACGTTCAAGACGAACGTGATGGATCGCGAGTTGATGGGACTCGCGGCCGTCGATCGTGGGCCAATAATGAAGGAGGCTCTGTTAAAGGATCTCAACTCCGCGTCCTGGCCCCACTGGGCTGCCGAGGCGCTGGTCAGATACTTCGCCGACGACGCGGATGCCCGCGCCGCACTTCACCTAATGCTCATGGGAGATCCCGCGCGGGCATCAATGATCGCTAATGTTGCAACGAGAGTGTTGGCCATCGACGACGTAGTTCCTCGGCTGTTAGCGATCCTCCGCGACCTCGCCAAGTCCGCAATCCACACATCGGCACGATTTGACATCGTTTCCTCCGCCCTGATCCAAGCCTGCCGAGAACAAGGGATCGGCCCGGGGCCAGAAAACGAATTGATCGCCGCAGAGGCGCTGAAACTTATGCCAACTGCCCACGAGCGACCCTATCGTGACACACGTTATGATCTTGCCGGGGCTTTCTACCCCTCCATGGCTTCAAAGACGGCGCTGGCTGCTCTCGCCGAAACGGAAGACCGTCCCATCGAACCATTTCTACGTGCGTTTCGTCACGATTCTGAACAACTCCAACCACTCCTAGAAAACGCATCGACGATTCTCCGCTCGCTTCCTCCGTACCTGCGCGCGCGGGTGTGTCACTCGCTCGCGGACCGAACCGACGCGCCTGACGTAGTGCTGCATCTGACGCGCCGGTGGGCAGAGGAAGTTTCCGGACTCAACAAGAGCGTCGCTTCCCTCGCTTACCACAGAGCCCTAGCCGAGGCGAGAGAAGCAGGACATATTGACAACGAACACTGGGATCTAGCTTTGGCTCACTTGCGAGAACAGGCGTCGTGCTACGGATGGGACCATGAAGACCGGAGGCGGAGCGCGTGGGTCGGCATGTGCGTATGCGGAGACTGGTCGATGCTGGAAGGGTGTGTGGAGACGATCGGTGAGTCGTCCCCCGTCGGCGTCCTCCTATCCAGTTCCCTGTATGGGCCAGACTGGACCCTACTGCAACAGCTCGCCTCGCGCTGGGAAGACCTCCGGTCTGTGTTCGGTGATGCGCTCCTTACGCGACTGTCGGGAAACCGAGGCCAGCAACCACAACGGGAGGTCTGGGATGCGCTTGCGCTGGTCGCTACACAAGACGTGGCACTCGCACGGGAACTCGAAAACGCGGTAGCAAACTGTCCCGACCTACTGAAGTTGAATGGCGTTCTGGTGTGGTTCGTCACTCATGGGAACGCAAGCGCCGATGCGGTCGCCGATGCGCTAGTTTCGCAACTTCAAAACAGCGGCGACTCCCGCGAGACCGTTGCCAGCGTCCTAGTGGCACAGCTCGACCGAATCGACGTGCCGCGCGAAGGACTGCAAGGCCGCCTGGAGAATGCGCTACGAAAGGTTCCAGCGGGATTTGGTGACCCTGCTCTCGAGGCGCTCGCGTTGCTGTTTCCCGAGCATGACGCAGTTCGCGATGCTTGGAAGGAACTGTCCAAGTTGATCGCGACCCGCCGGAGTCGCGACGATCATCCTGTCCACGCCCAAACTTACTATGCCCTTTCCCACGCGGCAGCGCATAGCTCGGAAGTCTTGAAGCAGATTGAGGAAATCCTCGACCGGCTGGACGAGATTAGAGAGCCATACTACGACAAGATGTTCGCACGCCACATTACCCAACGACTGCGCCGCGACGGTGTGGCTGCCGGCATGGTTCGCGACGCCATCATGAGCGCGGCTACGCCCGATTCCCGCGCAGCCTCACTCGTATCTTTACTCGCTGACGCAGTTGGCCTCGACGAAGACCTTCTCCGAGAGGTTGAACGCCGCATCGCTGCTCAAAGCAACTTCAGATTGGCAACGTTAGTGTGGGACCACGCGGTTTCAGCGCCCGTCTCCGTGCAGACCATGTTCACGCGCGTTGCGGATGCAGCTTGGGACGCCCGCTCAGCCTAAAGGATAGTAGCCCAAACGGGGACCGACGACATTTGGCCTGTTGGAGGATTGCTGGGGACCGGCGTAACCGATTCAGCCTATCGCAATTTTGTACAGATCAACGGCGTCTGACGACTCCGACTAAGGCCGGACTCATCGGTCTGTCAGGACAGTCCACTGAGAGACAAGCGGGGGTTTGGGACAAAGTGAGCGCACGGGAAACTAGGAGGAATTAAGACAAATGCCGGCGACTCCGGCAGGGTCCAGAGGGGCTCTCGCCCTGGTTGGCGTTTGGCGAGAAGTTAACGAGCAGGGGCTTGAATCGCTGATCGAGGACATCTACGCCTGCCCGCAAAAGGACTCGGGGCTTGCAGCGTAATGGTCACGACGGCCTCAAATGCGTCGTTCGCCACGCCTTGGATCACTCCGCCCTCCGCAGGGACCACGCTCCAACGCTGCGCAGCGCCCGGCACCCCACCCGCTCGCACAAGACATTGACGGCCCCCTGGCGCATCTCCTGCAGGAGGCCCACGGCAATCACCTCACCGTCTGCGACTACTCAACTGCCGCTGTCTACGTCGATGGCACCGTCGTCGAGATGTGGTTCGGAAGGGCTGTGAGCCTATGTGAGCATACCGAGGCCCTTGGCTCCCACTAGTATGGCCCGATAGGGCGAAGGAGCGCAAGAAGCGCGCAAAGGGAAGCGCCCGCTTCTCACTTCTCACATTGCCGATGACCGCTGCGCAACTGTAAACTGTCAGGTGTAGAAGTGTGCTATCTGAAAGGAGCACGAATGACGCGCGCGAAGACCCCGCCGCGCCAGCGCAGGGCCAAAGAGGAGACTGCCCTCCTTGGCAGGGAGATATACGAGCGGGACATCAAGGCGCAGGTGGAAGCCGACCACCACGGTGAGTTCGTCTCCATCGACGTGGACAGCGGGAGCTGGGCCATTTCCGACGACCTCATGACCGCGGCGAAGCGTCTGCGGGAGCACCGGCCCGAGGCCATCGACGTCTATTCCGTGCGGGTCGGGTATGGGGTGCTGCATCACTTTGGGGGCCGGCCCCTGCGGGGTTTTGAGTGATCCTGGGAGTGGTGAACGCCGTCTATGAAGCCGTCATAACACTTTCCGTGCAAGGCCCGGAGGGGCGGGCCCAGGAAGTGGACGCCGTGGTTGATACCGGTTTCACTGGCTTCTTGACCCTGCCGCCAGCTTTGATGACGGAGTTGGCTCTGCCCTTTGAGACCACGTGCCACGCGACCCTGGCCGACGGCAGCGAGGTGTCCTTCGATACCTACCGGGTTACAGTGCTGTGGGAAGGCCAGCCAAGATACTTGCTGGCGGACGCAGCGGACACCACCCCGCTTGTGGGTATGCTGTTCTTGGACATGCATGACCTGAGCATTCAGGTCCGCAACGGCGGACGGGTTCTCATAGAGGCCATAGCGTAGCCAACGTACCGGCGCATCAGCCAACGTTCTCTGCCTCTTGTGGGCGCCCACATACTAGGACAGGCTATCGGTCCAATAACTTTGACCAGACGGGACTCGAACCTGGAACCAGAACATCAAGCGCGGTCCAATCCAGTCAGACTCAGGTAATCGCCGGCATCCCTCTGCGTGGCTCGCAACCCAGGGAAGGCCAATCAGATTTGGCGTGCCGTCTCCCCAAGCCGCTCCAAGACATGTTCGCCATCAATATCCACCTTGAGCCTCCGCCGGCGAACAGCTATAATCATAGTACAAATGTACCATTACTTTACAACCAGCCAGTGCATGTCTACGAGCAATGAAGAATTGCGAAACAATCCGCCGGCCGCCTGTCGACGCACCACGGCCTCTCGATTCCTGTAGTGCGAAGAGACGGCATGGGTGGCGGCAAGCGTCTCCCATGCCTCCACCACACTCAAATCCCCTTAACGTTTTGTACGATATAACGTACAATATATGATGTACACGATCCTACGAAGCGCGTCGTTCGACCGTTGGCTGGGCAGGCTGCGGGACCACCGGGCAGTGAACCGCATCGTCGCCAGGTTGCTGGCAGCCGAAGATGGACATCTCGGAGACGTGAGGTCTGTTGGCGGCGGTGTGTCCGAGATGAGAATTCAGTATGGACCTGGATACCGTATCTACTTCATCACGCGAGGCGCTGAGCTGATCGTCCTGCTATGTGGCGGCGACAAGGACAGCCAACGGCGAGACATCGAGCGGGCCAAGAGAATGGCGACGGAATGGAGCAGCTAATGGCTGAAGAGTATCGAAAGTTCGACGCAGCGGACTACATAAAGACCGAGGAGGATGCCCGAGGGCTTCTCACAGCGGCTACGGATGAGGACCCTGGGGACGGCGCAGTGATTCGCGCCGCCCTGAAGCACGTCGCTCGGATGCACAACATGAGCGCCCTCGCCCGCGACACCGGGCTAAACCGGGGCAACCTCTACGAGGCGCTGTCAGAAGACGGCAACCCCACTCTTGCAACACTGCTGAAGGTCACCCGCGCCTTGGGGCTGAGGCTGCGTCTTGAGCCCGTCGAGAGCCCCGAACAGGGCGCGCAACCGGCTGAACGCCGGAATCTCCCGGCAGGTTCGACGGCGAATGCCCCACGCGGCTTCTGAGTCTCCACATTCGCCATCAATATCCACCTTGAGCCTCCGCCGGCGAACAGCTATAATCATAGTACAAATGTACCATCACTTTAGAATCAGACAGAGCACGTCTACGGGCAATGAAGAATTGCAAGAGAAACTGCCGGCCGGCCGTCGGCCAAGCCGGCCCCAGCGAAAAAAAGTACTTTTTGCAAAACAAACTGCCCGCGGGCAGCCGTCAAGCCGAGCCCCGGCGGAAAAAAGTACTTTTTGCAAAACAAACTGCCGGCGGCGAGGCGTCAAGCCGGCCCGCGTTGACACCGGCAATCGCCGGCAATTACCATCGAAGTCGCGGCTAACCGACTTTTGGATCAGGAGGTACGCCAAGTGGGACAGACGATCAAAGCGCCACTCCTCTACCGGCAGCGGGAACCGATGGGGGTCGAGGAAATAGAGGTGGAAGATCCCCAGGAGGGGGAAGTCAAGGTCAAGATGACCGCGAGCGGGGTTTGCCACAGCTGCCTGCACGCGGCGGACGGATCATGGACCCGTTTCGACGACGCGATGCCCATGGTCCTGGGCGACGAGGGCTCCGGCGTGGTCGAGGCGGTAGGCGCCGGCGTGCATTCGGTCGAGCCGGGGGATCACGTAGTACTCTCGTGGTCGCCAAGCTGCGGCCTATGCCGGCATTGCGTGGTCGGCAAGCCGGCATTGTGCCTGAACCGGGCGACTGTGGGCCGCATATTGGGCGGCCACACGCGTTTCAGGTGGCAGGGCAAGCCGGCCTACCATTTCGGGGCGACCGGGACCTATGCGCCGGTGACGGTGATTCATCACTCGCAAGCGATCAAGATCGACGACGACGTGCCGCTGGAAACGGCGGCGTTGATCGGCTGCTCGGTGACGACCGGCGTTGGCGCGGTGCTGAATACGGCGCAGGTTCCGGCCGGCGCGCCGATAGCGGTCTGGGGAGCCGGCGGGATCGGATTGAACGTGATCCAGGGCGGTGTCGTCTGTGGGGCCTGGCCGATAATCGCGGTCGATATCGACAGTGGAAAGCTTGGTCTGGCGGAGGAGTTTGGAGCTACTCACGTGGTGGACGCGTCGAAGGAGGATCCGGTCGAGGCGGTTACGCGCATCACCGGCGGCGGCGCCGATTACACGTTCGTCGCGGTTGGGCATATGCCGGCGGCGGAGCAGGCCTGGAACGCGCTGGCGAAGGGCGGACTGTGCGTGGTGATCGGCTTGGGTCCGACCGGCGGCAAGGTGGCGGTAGACAACTTCGACTTGATCACGAAGGAGCGGCGCCTGGCAGGCTCGTTCTACGGTACCGCTCAGCCGCGAAACGACTTTCCCCGCTTCGTCAATCTCTACAAGGCCGGCAAGCTGAAGCTCGACGAGCTGGTTACGAAGCGATACAGCATATACGAGGCGAACGAGGCGTTCGAGGACCTGAAGGCCGGCCAGCTTGCGCGGGGATTGATCGTCTTCTGAGTGCGACGCACGCTTAGAGCGTTTGCGCCGGAATCGCCTATGCCTTGCGGGGGCCGCATAAGGGGATGAGAATGGTGGGACGCCGGGCGGTTTTGTCTATCGTCTGATGGTCTCACCACTCCCCACCCCTTCTGGATTCCAGCCTTCGCTGGAATGACGATTGGGGGGCCGTATTGACGAAGGGGGGCCGTATTGACGAAGGGATGCCGCGAATGGCGAATGAGAGGCTGCCGGAGCGGTCTATCCCGGATCGTAGTCCGGGACATGCTTTCATAGTAATCGCCCATGCCGGCTGGTGCCGGCACACCAAGGTATGAAAAGCCGGAGTTGCGGTTTGGTACAGCGAATTGGCACGGTGGATTCTGCTACGCCCGACCCCACCCCAGCGGGGGACGAGCCCCCGCGCTACATTTCCGCCTCCCCGCCCCTCGACGCGGGCGCGGCAGGAGACTAGATGACGGAACCAGCCGAGACGGGTAGCAGGCTGTACGCGCAAGCCGGCGTGGACACGTTGGCCAAGGCCGGCGGGCTCGCGGATATAGGCGATCAGGTGAGGGCGACGTTTTCATACCGAAGCGGGTTGGGCCGGCCGCTACTGCCCCTGGGCTATTTCGCCAACGTGATCGACCTGGCCGACGGCCGGGGACTGGCGATCTCGACCGACAACGTAGGGACCAAGGTGTTGGTCGCGCAAATGATGGGCCGGTACGACACGGTGGGCATCGACTGCGTGGCGATCAACGTCAACGATCTGCTCTGCGTTGGGGCGGAGCCGCTATCGCTGGTCGACTACATAGCGGCGGAGAGGGCGGACCAAGAGCAACTGGCCCAGATTGCTGCCGGCCTGTGCGAGGGAGCCCGCCAGTCGCGGATCAGCATATCCGGCGGAGAGACGGCACAGGTCGCCGAGCTAGTCAGGGGCGCTAGAGAGGGCTACGGCTTCGACCTGTCAGGGACCTGCGTCGGGCTGGTGGACCTGGGCCGGCTCGTCGTAGGCCGGCAGCTTGCGCCGGGCGATGCGGTGATCGGAATGGCCAGCAGTGGGATTCACAGCAACGGCCTCACGCTTGCCCGCCGGCTATTCTTCGACAAGCTGGGTTACAGCGTTACTCAACACCTGCCAGCGCTGGGGCGTAGTATTGGCGACGAGCTACTGGAGCCGACGCGCATCTACGTGCCGGCGGCGCTTGAGATGCTCGAACGGCTCGACGTAAAGTCGATGGCCCATATCACCGGCGACGGGCTGACGAACCTGTTGCGGGTGGACTCCGAGCTGGGGTTCGTGATCGACGATCTGCCGGACCCGCCGCCCATATTCGAGCTGATTCAGGAGGCCGGCGAGGTGCCGGCACACGAGATGTACGAGGTGTTCAACATGGGCATAGGGTTCTGCGCAGTCGTGCCGGCGGAACAGGCGGACGAGGCTATCGCGATCAGCCGGCGCCACGACACGCCGGCCTGGAGGATCGGCTATGCCACCGACGAGTTCAGCAAGCAGGTGCGGCTCACACAGCCTCGACTGATCGGGGAGAACAACCGATTCAGGCCGGCACCATGAAGATGGATTTCAGGCTGGAAGAGTGGGTGCCTCCGACCGAGGGGGCCCATCTTGGCATCGCCGTGGTCGGTGCCGGCCAGGTCGTGAACGGGGCGCATCTGCCGGCGTACCGGAAGGGCGGCCTGTCGGTGGCCGGAATATTCGACCGCGACCGGGCGAAGGCGGAGGCGACGGCCGGCCGGTTCGGCGTCGAGAAAGTGTACGGCAGTCTGGAGGAGCTTCTGGACGATCCGGCGGTCGATATCGTCGACCTGGCGGTGCCGGGCGTGGAGCAGAAGAGGATCGCGCTGGCAGCGGCCGGACGGGGGAAGCATCTGCTGTGCCAGAAGCCGCTGGCGGCCAGCGTCGACGATGGCCGGGAGATAGTGACGGCGGCGAAGGCAAACGGCGTTCAGCTTGCGGTAAATATGAACGGGCGCTGGGATCCGGCGCTGAGAGCGGCAAAGTCGCTGATCGAAGACGAGTTCATGGGAGCGCCGCGCTTTATCCGCTTCGAGGTCAACGGAGGCGGTTGGCCAAGCACTGGATGGATAAGCGCCGGCCGGCACATGGCGATCCTATACAACATGATCCATTGCATCGACTTTCTGCGCTACTGCTTTGGCGAGCCGGAGCGCGTGTCGGCGACGGACATCAGCTTTCCGGACGAGGCGCCGCCGGGCGACCGGATGGCGATAATCACGATGGAGTTTCCGGAGCATCTAAGGGGGCTGGTCATCCAGGACTGCTACAGATCGGCGTCGCCGCCGAGATGGTTCTTTCAGTTCGAGGGAACGGAGGGAGTCATCGAGGGCGAGCCGGGGTGGCACGAGTATCCCAACCCGCGGCCAAGCACGATCAGGCTCGCGTCTCGGCGATGGGACTGGACCTGGGCGGCGCCGAAGCTGGCCGGATGCTGGCTGCCGGACGGGTGGCTGGGGACGATGACGGCGCTGCAGCAGGCGGTGGTTACGGGCCGGCCGGCGCACCACAGCGGGGACGACAATCTGAAGACGCTGGAGCTGGTCTTCGCGATATACGATGCGATCGATCAGCGGCGGGTGGTGGAGCTGGGCGGCGTAGCGGGAGCCGGGCTGCGGAAGATCGGGCGGCGGGTAGGAAATCTGATCCGCTGGTAGGTGGGTTAGTTCGAGTGTGGTTGATGCCTCCCACGCCTCCCCTAGACTCCGGCCCCGTATCGGGGTACGGGGCATGCTTTCGCCGGAGCGACGAATTGGGATTGCCTCGACGACCGATTTTCGTACCAACCCGGAAATCTAGTAACGGCCTTAATACTGGTCCGCAAGACCCTAAAATGCCAGCAATCTTGTTGCCAACAATGCTGTTGTGTCGAAGACAATGAGTATCGTCGCCTTAGTCGAATTGGGGCGGTTCGCGAGCCGGCTTGCGGGGCTACTAGCTCTAATTCGACACCGCCGAGGGGCGCGAACCGGGCGCGAATCGCACTTGCTAGATTGCTGCCGGTCGGGGGTGCCTCGTCAAGTGCCGCCCTCAATATATCCCTGGCCTCCTGCTCCATGGACTTACCGTCCTCAGCCGCCCGAATGCGCAGCCGCCTCTTCAAGTCTTCGTCCAGATTGCGCACAGTGATACTTGCCAGTTTAGTACCTCCGACGGAATGGTCGTGTCATTATTGTAATATGAGTGCGTTGCAATCACCGACTGTTTCCGAAGCCGGTCGAGTGTGGGCCCATCAACGTATATGTTCGCGCTCATAATGGATAGAAGAATTCACTTAACTCCGCTTTCCCACGGGCAGTTTGAAATATGAGAATAAAAGAGAACGACACCGAAAAGGTTCGCGAGGAAGGCGTCAACGTCCTGTTGGCCCAGGCGCTGCGCAGCCGTGGATTATCGGCGCGGGCAGAGCGACGCAGCCGGCAGGGAGTTCCCGACCTCCGGGTAGACGTGGGAACCGGCGACCTCGTCATTTTGGAATGCAAGTGGGTGGGCTCGGCCCGCCTCCTAGAAAGACAGTTGGACGGACGGCTCATTGGTTTTCCCAAAGCTATTGGCGTGATTGGTGTTCTCTATCCCGACCGGCTTCGGCGCGCCGAGAACATAAGCGCCGAGCTCGAGGCCGTCGACGACCTGCGATGGTGGCTGCACGGCTCGCGTGGTGCGGCGATGCCGGAGCCACTCGTTCGGAGTGGCTCGGTGGCGGAGCTTGCGGATGAGTTACGGACCCTTCCATTGCAACTGGAAGACGTGGATCGGGTTGCCGCTGCCGCCGGCGCGGTCGGGTACGCACTGGAGCAGGCGGCGGTACAGATCGCCAAGCACGCCCGCATTTCCCGCCGGATCGCCGACATAATCGCCAACACCGACCAGGAGAAGGACCGGGCCGCCGCCCTGCGCATAGGGTGCTTGGTCCTCTTCAATGCCCTAGCCTTCCAGGACCGCCTTGCGTCAGTTAATGAGGATGTCCCGACGGTCGATGAAGCGTTGGGTCGACAAGTTACCGGCTTGCAAGAAGCCTGGCGTTACATCTGCGACAAGATCGACTACGTACCAGTGTTCGAATTGGCCGCCAACATCCTAGGAGTGCTGAGCGAGGGGCCGGCCGACATCCAGATGCCTGTCCTCCACCCCTTGGTCAGGGCGGTGAGAGACACCCGCCGGCTGGAAGGCCACGACCTTTCCGGCAGGCTGTTCCACACGCTCTTGACGGACGCCAAGTTCACCGGCGCGTACTACACGTCGGTGCCGGCGGCAACTCTGCTGACCCGACTGGTTTTTCACGACTGGCCGCCGCACGTGGATTGGGGCGACCACGAGTTCCCGGCGTCCCTGAACGTTGCCGACCTAGCTTGCGGCACCGGGACCCTACTGATGGCGGTGGCTGCCGAAGTCGAGCGCCGGCACAGAGATGCCGGCGGCCGGCACTCGGCCGAACTGCACAAGGCGATGGTCGAGCAGGCGCTGCACGGGTACGACGTGCAGCTGTCCGCCGTGCACTTTGCCGCGACCAGCCTGGCGATGCTGAATCCGGACATACAGTTCGACCGCATGAATCTCTACGTGATGCCCCTGGGAGCGGAAGGGGACAACGTATCGCTGGGATCGCTGGATTTCTTAGGGGTGGACGAAGCGCCGGTGCAGTACGCGATATCGGTCGAGGGCATGGGAGTGGAGACGAGGGACGCGGAGAGGGTTTCCGGACGGGGTCCTCGCGGTGTAGAGGAGGGAGAGACCGTGACGCTGCCGGACCTGGACTTGGCGATCATGAACCCGCCTTTCACCCGGTCGGTGATTGGGAATCTGCTGTTCGGCAGTCTTCCTCCGACTGAACGCCGGAAGCTCCAGGACGAGCTATCGCGCCGGCTGAAGTCGAGGCAGGCATCGGCTACCGCCGGACTCGGCGCAGCCTTCGTAGCAGCGGCGTCGCCCAAGCTGCGACCGGGCGAGGGACGCTTGGCGCTGGTGCTGCCGGCGACCGTGTGCACCGGCCCTTCATGGGAACAGACCAGATCCCTGATCGAGCGCGAGTTCGTCTTGGACATGGTGGTCACGTCTCACGACCCGATGCGCTGGAATTTCTCCGACAGCACCGACCTGTCGGAGGCGCTGCTGATCGCGACGCGCCGTCCTCGGAAACAGGACGCGTTCGAACGGCGCACCACGTTTGTCAACCTCTGGCAGAACCCGGACAGTGTCCTGGGAGCACACCGGATGGCCCGTGCGATAACCTCAACTACGCCGGCAGAAATCGAGGGATCTGGGTCGGCGTTGTTAGAGGTCGACAGCCAACACGTTGGGGAGACGTTCTCAATTCCGGAATCGAAACTGGCCGGCAAGCAGTGGGTAGGCGTGCAGTTCGCTCGTGCAGATCTGACTCGCAGCGCGTTAGCGCTGGTGGAAGACAGCGAAGTGCGTATCGCGGGTGAGCAATCGGCATCAAACATACCCATTTGTCGGCTTGCGGAACTTGGCGTAATTGGCCCCGATGTTAGGGACCTGTGGGATGGATTTGAGCGGACTACCGCAGTTACAGCTTATCCGATGGTAGAGAACCACGATACCAACCAGAGAAGACGAATCGCCACCAAGCCAGACAAGTATTTGGCTCCATTGGTCAGACCGAGACCCGGCCGCAATCTCAAACCGGCTACCCAGTTGTGGCCAAAGGCGGGCCGGCTACTAATAGGAGCACGCTTTAGACTCAACACTGTCAGGGTTGCCGCAATGCGGTCAAATACAGCGGTACTCGCCAGCATGTGGTGGCCTGTCAAAGCAGCAGGTATGTCAATGGAGAAATCGCTGGCCGTCTGGTTGAACAGCAGCGTGGGATTGCTAACTTTGTTAGCTATCCGCAATACCACCCAAGGCAGCTGGGTGCAGTTGAAGAAGGCCGACTTGCAGATGCTGCCGATCCTAGATCTGCGCCGGCTGTCGCCAGCGCAGCTTGAGGGTTTGTGTGATCTGTTTGACGAACTGGCGGAGGAGGAGTTCGAGCGCCTGCCGGCGATGGCCGATTGTCCGGCGCGGCACGCCTTGGACGCGGGTATTTCCAAGATACTGGGCTTGCCGGACTTGGGTAAGCTCCGCGAGCTTTTGGCGTCGGAGCCGGTGGTGTCTGGCCGGCGATTGTAGGGGCACTGTCGAATTAAGAGAATGCAAATGTGTTTTGCAACCACGATGGCGGAGGGGTGCGCAAATGACTAGTCGAGCAACTTCACCGCTTTGGAGCATTCGCATACCAATGGTATTGATACTATCCACTGGTCTTGTGGTTGGCGGACTCGTTCTGCTCTATCCGGGGACAATTTCGATACTTGGAGCAGAGTTGACGTGGCACGTCAGCGCGCTTCTGATCTTTGCCGCGGTTGTGATGTTGATTCGTGATTACAAACTGCAGTGGTCATACATTCTCTCTCCCACTAAGCGAGTCAAGCGCCGAATGGACGAAGAGTACAGTAAGACGGAAGAAGGCAGAGAGGAAGAGGAACGCCTAGAGAATATTATAGAGCGAGTCGATGAAGGTTTCGGGAACGTGCCAATCGCCGGTCCGCCATACTTCGTGCACGGAAGAACGGTGATTCGGGTGTCGTTTTCTCCTGAGTTCGCGCCTTGGCATTGGAAACTTGCACGGCGCATAGTTGATTTGTGCCTAGGCGGCTTTAATAGAGGGCTATTACCGGAGCGTATTTGCAAGTGGATTTGTGGCCATTTGGGATGGACTTGGAAGGACTGATGATTTGGCCGTGCTTCAGGATTCGTAATGTGACAAGTCCGGCGTTTTTGCGGTAAAATCACTTGTTGCCGCATGCGTTATATGGCGGAACATTTGCGCCGGCGGTCTCGCCCGTGGAGGGGTGGGAGAGTGGTTAAATCCAACAGACTGTAAATCTGTCGCCAAAAATGGCTACGCAGGTTCGAATCCTGCCCCCTCCACCAATTGAGAATTGCGAAGGAGATAGTTGCATCGGCCCCCCCAGATAAATGCCGATACGCTATTGATGCTGGTGGATCTCCTTTTAAGTAAAGAGTAAGAGCCACACAACAACTTCAATCAGCCAGGAGGCTTTAAAGTTCTATGGCAAAGCAAAAGTTCGAGCGGACGAAGCCGCACATCAACGTTGGCACTATTGGTCACATCGACCACGGCAAGACCACTTTGACATCCGCCATTACCAAGACACTGGGCCTTGGCGGCAGCGGCTCTGTCGAGTTCCGCTCCTTCGATAGCATAGATAACGCTCCCGAAGAGCGCGCCCGCGGTATCACTATCGCTATCGCTCACGTCGAGTACGAGACCGACAACCGCCACTACGCTCACGTGGACTGCCCCGGCCACGCCGACTACATCAAGAACATGATCACCGGCGCCGCCCAGATGGACGGCGCCATCCTGGTCGTCGCAGCTCCCGACGGCCCTATGCCCCAGACCCGCGAGCACATCCTCCTGGCCCGCCAGGTGGAAGTTCCCTCGATGGTCGTCTTCCTCAACAAGGTGGATATGATGGACGATCCGGAGCTGCTGGAGCTTGTAGAGCTCGAGCTTCGCGAGCTTCTATCCAAGTACAACTTCCCCGGCGACGACATTCCGATCGTCAGAGGTTCCGCTCTAGCTGCGCTGGAGTCCTCCTCCTCCGACCCGAATTCTCCGGAGTACGAGTGCATCCACGAGCTGATGGGGGCGGTGGACAGCTTCATTCCCACGCCGGAGAGGTCCATGGATCAGCCGTTCCTGATGCCGATCGAGGACGTCTTCGGCATCAAGGGCCGGGGCACCGTCGTCACCGGCCGGATCGAGCGAGGTACGATCAAGGTGGGCGAGGAAGTGCAGATCATCGGGATGGAGCGCGAGACTCGCAGCGTCGTCGTCACCGGCGTCGAGATGTTCCGCAAGACGCTCGACGACGGACAGGCCGGCGACAACGTGGGCTGCCTACTGAGAGGCGTCGAGCGGGCGGACGTCGAGCGCGGACAGGTATTGGCCAATCCCAAATCGATAACTCCGCACCTGAACTTCAACGCCGAGGTCTACGTTCTGAGCAAAGAGGAAGGCGGGCGACACACCCCGTTCTTCACCGGCTACAGACCGCAGTTCTACTTCAGAACAACCGACGTCACCGGCTCGGTCAACCTGGCCGAGGGGGTCGAGATGGTGATGCCGGGAGACAACACCCAGATGAGGATAGAGCTGATCGTTCCGATTGCTATGGAGGAGGGCCTGCGCTTCGCAATCCGCGAGGGAGGCCGTACCGTCGGCGCCGGCGTAGTAACCAATATAATTACTTAGTGGTCCGACGTACCGCAGACCGGCTCTGCCGGCTGGCGAAAGGACCGAATGGCGCCTGATGGAGGGCTCAAATGGCTAGGAAGAGCGACGCCCGCATGGTCATCACGTTGGCCTGTACGGTATGCCGCGAGCGCAACTATACGACAGAGAAGAACCGAAGAAACGATCCAGATCGGATCGCACTGAACAAATACTGCCGGCGTTGCCGTAAACACGCGGTCCATCGCGAAGTTCGTTAAACCGTAGTGCGGCCATCACCTGAAGTAAATCTCTAATGCCAGCGCGCGCGCTGGTTTGCTAAACTTCAATCCGTGAGCGAATTCCCATTTGAGATTATCGACTTAGTCATTGTTGGGCTAGTCGTGGTTGCGGCTCTCACTGGATGGAGACTCGGATCTATAGGCGGTCTGGTCGACGCGCTCGGCCTCCTCGCGGCAATCGGCCTTTCCACACGATTCTCAGCCCAACTCACGACAATAGCCGGCGAAACGATACCGATATCGCCGCCTCTGCTTCGACCGGTGGCCACCCTCGCCATCATCGTGGTGGGCTTCATCGCCGCCGGAATGGTCGCGCGGGTCTTCGGCGAGATCTCAAGAGCAACGCTCCCGCCGGACACGTTCGCCGGGACGATGAACTCATTGATCGGAGCGGTAATGGGCGGATTGAAAGCCTCAATGCTCGTAGGGTTCGTCCTGCAGATTGGAACACCGCTCCTTCCTCAAGATTCAAATCTCTATAACCAAATCGACCGGTCCAGGCTCAGCACATCGGTCATTTCCCTTTCGCAGCGCGTACAGCCTATTATCCGAAACTCGATCGAACCGATCTTCTCTGGTGAGGCACGTGTGGAGCCGAGCGCCGAGTTCGCCGAAGGTCAGCGTTTGCCCATACCGGAGCCGATTCCCCTATTCGCATCGCCAGAGTCGGAAGAGAGAATGCTGGACCTCGTCAACGAAGAACGCCGGCAGGCGGGGCTGCCGGCACTGGTGATGAGTCCCCTGGCCCGGAAAGTTGCCCAGCAACACAGCAACGAAATGTTCCGATTGGGCTACCTTTCTCATACCGACAAGAGCGGCAAATCTCCGCCCGAAAGGCTGCGAGAAGTCGGCATTAACTTCACGTCGGCGAGTGAAAACGTTGCATTTGCCCCATCGGTGGATTCGGCCCTTAGGGCGCTTCTCGACAACACGAATCAGAGGCGAAACATCCTATCGGACAAGTTTCGCCGGGTCGGAATCGGCATATACGATGGCGGAATCTGGGGCATAATGGTAACGCAAGATTTCACCGACTAATGGCTCCTATTCGACATAAGGCACCACAACGGCGAACGAGGAATCCACATTGACATCGCACGAGATCGTACGACTCACGAGTTTGAGCCACGGCGCCGGCTGAGCCTGCAAGCTGGGTCCATCGGACCTGGCGCAGGTCCTGCGTCATCTACCACCCGTCTTCGATCCGAACGTGTTGGTGGGCGCCGGCACGTTCGACGACGCCGGTGTATATAAGCTTTCGGACGACCAGGCGCTCGTGGCGACGGTGGACTATTTCACGCCGGTCGTGGATGACCCTTATTCGTTCGGCCAGATCGCAGTCGCAAACTCACTAAGCGACGTATACGCGATGGGCGGACGTCCAATCTTTGGATTGAATATTGCCGGCTTTCCAAGGGACACTCTCTCCCTCGATATCCTCGGTGACATTCTGCGGGGAGGCTCCGACAAAGCCGAAGAGGCCGAAATATCGATCATTGGCGGACATACGATTGACGATCAGGAGCCCAAGTATGGAATGATGGCGCTGGGGCTAATAAGGCCCGACGCGATCGTAACCAACATTGGCGCCAAGCCCGGAGACAAGCTGGTCCTGACGAAACCCCTGGGAAGCGGGATCATCTCGACCGCGATCAAACGCCGCGTGGCCCAGCCGGACACAATCGAACGGGCAGTTCGAGTTATGGCGACGCTAAACCGGGACGCGAGCGAGGCGATGACTTCCATCGGCGTAAACGCCGGCACCGACGTTACAGGATTCGGGCTTCTCGGCCATCTGAAATCGATGCTCGCAAATCAGGAGGTCGGGGCCAGATTGCAGGCCGGCTCGATACCAGTGATGGAGGAAGTTCGCGAGCTTGCCCAGGACGGACTGATACCGGGCGGAACTCGACGTAACTACGCTCACATTCAGGCCTCAGTCGACTGGCCGGCGGACATGGAGGACTGGGAGCGGCTCATGTACTGCGACGCTCAGACCAGCGGCGGACTGCTGATGGCGGTACCACCGGACCGGGTCGACGCGATGGTAAGCGAGCTCGGCCGGCTGGGGGTAACGTGCGCGGCGGTTATCGGCGAGATCGTGGCCGGAGAGCGGATCGAAGTCTTCCGCTAGCCGGCGGATCAGTCGCCGACCGAGAGCGCCGGGAATGGCTTGTGCGGCTCGGCCTGGTACCAATACGCGACGCTGCTGTAGTCGTTCGACTGGTTGTTTGCGTGGCCGTGCTCGATCGTGACTCGTATCGACTCGCGGAAGCAGACCGGGTCCTCGACGTGGAACCGGTACATCGACCACTGGCCGGCTGACGTCCAGGCATCGTCGCCGCATGTGACTCCGTGATAGGGCATCGAGTACATGCCGGGGAATCCCCAGGCGGCGAGGAAATAATCCTCGGTGCCGGTCCCGTGAAGCCTGGGGGGCCACGGCTCGCCATCGACGACTATCATGTCGTCACCCTCACCGAACCAAGGATGCGCTTGATGGAAGGCATTCACGTTCGTAACGTTCAGCAGGCAGCCGACGTAATGTCCCCAGCCTTCAGCATCCAGAATAACGTAGTTCTGATCGACGCTGAGATTTTTCTCCGGGTAGATGCGGTTTTGCTCGACGGTGAGGTCTGTTCCCGGGTTGCCGGGCTGGTCAGTCGCAACTGACGCCGCCAACACCGCCTCGGTCGGACTCTCACGGCGCCACTGGGCGTGAAAACGGCCCAGCCGCTCGTCGAGCGAGCCATAGGTCTCGTAGTCGATGTTGAAATAGAGGTGGTCCACCGGTAGTTCGGAATCGTTGCGCACCTCGAGGCGGGCGGATTCGGCGAACGGCATTGGGAAGAAGCAGTTCATAGCTGCCCGGTTTTCGCCGATCACGCGGGGGCCGGTTACCATGTTCACCGGCAGGCTGGCGAAGTGGTTGACCCGAGCGTGCCCGACGCCAAAGAAATCGCCCATCGGACACTCGACGCTGGGCATCGGCTCGCCGTCCCAGAAGATACGCAAGATGATCTTGCGCAAGGAATCCTGGTCATCCGACTTGGAAGTTATCCAGATGTGCCTGACGCAGCCGGGGCCATCCAACTCGCCGAGCAGAGCAGTTTCACCCGGCTCGACTGAAACGTAGTCGGCGTTTCCGCCGGCCCGGTCCCAGCTACTGACGCGCCGGCTGGCAGCGTCGCGCAAGAAAGGCAGCCCAGCCAATGGGCTTCCAAATGGCGCAGTACTTTTGATGAACGGCATTGGACACGCTCCTATTGGACATAATCAGGCGAGATGGAATCAGTATACGAGACGGACCGGGAGGAAATAGTTGCAGCTGCCGGCTTAAACGCAGACCGCGCAGGAGCCGCGGAGCTTAGGCCGTCGCCCCAATTTTAGGGTTCAAGGTGTAACTTCATCGATTAAAGGCGGCCGGCCGGTTATGCGTCACGTTGGTAGCGAAAGATCATGGTGTAGAGGTTGAAGTACTCGCCTCTCCTGGCCAGTAGCTCGTCGTGGACGCCCATCTCAACGATCCGGCCTTCCTTCATCACCACCACAAGATCAGCCTCTTTGATCGTCGAAAGGCGATGGGCGATGACGAAGGCGGTCCTGTCCTTGAGCAAACTATTGATCGCCCTCTGAATGATTTGCTCGGTCGCGGTGTCGATGTTCGAAGTTGCTTCGTCCAACACGATGATCCTCGGATCGGCGATCAGCGCTCGCGCGAAAGAGATGAGCTGGCGTTGACCCATCGACACGCCTTGACCTCGTTCTCTAACATTGGTGAAGTATTTATGCTGCGACTTCATAATAAAGTCGTGGGCGCCAACCGCCTTGGCGACGGCAACGATCTCTTCATCCTTGGCGCCGAGCTTTCCGAAGCGAATGTTGTCGCTGATACTGCCGGAGTACAGGAACGGTTCCTGTAGCACGATGGCGATCTGGCGCCGGAGCGACTCCATGGTTACGTCGCGAACGTCCGTGTCGTCGATCCTTATGCTGCCATCGGTCACGTCGTAAAACCTAGTCAACAGGTTGATGATCGTACTCTTACCTGCGCCGGTGTGTCCGACCAGCGCCACCGTCATCCCAGGTTCGACCTGCAAAGACACGTCCTTCAGTACAGGCGTTTCGCCGTCGTAGCTGAAATGAACGCGATCGAGTGTCACTCCGCCTTCAATTGGCGGCATCGGAGTTGCGTCGGGCTTGTTTGCCACGTCAGGTTCGAGGTCGATCACCTCGAAGATGCGCTCGCCGGCCACCACCGCTGACTGGAAGACGGTGTATTGGAGGCTGATCTGGCGGATCGGTTCGAAGAACCTCGTGACGTAAAGAATGAAGGCGACCAGGACGCCAGACGTCATTTCCAGCTCCAACACCTGGACGCCGCCAAACCACACGATCAACGCGAGCGCAGCGGCGTTGAGCATCTCGACGGCCGGCATGAACATCGCTGCCAACCGGGCCGCTTGTTTATGCGATTCGCGATGCTCCTCGTTGATGGTCCGAAAGGCGTCGAAGCTATCGTCCTCGTGGGTGAAGGCCTGGACTATCCGGACCCCGTTTACATTTTCCGCCAAGTTAGAGATGGCCAACGAAAGGATCCGGCGGGTCTCCTGAAAGACGAGCCGCGCCCTCACACGCCATAGATAGCTAAATAGAAACAATAATGGCAGCACCGCGTAGGTCAGGAGCGACAGAGTAGGATTCATCGTGAACATGACTACAACAATGCCGACAACCGTCAGCAGATCGCCTACGGTGTTGATGATCCCGTTAGTAATCAACTCCTGCATGGCGTTCACGTCACTCTGCAAACGGGCGATGACTCTGCCGGCTTGAGTCTTGTCAAAGAAACGCATGCTCAAGCTCTGGACGCGCCAGAACATATGCACTCTCAGATTGTGGAGAACCGTGAACCCGACGTCGGCCATCAGATAGGTCTGGCCGTACTGGGCTAGGAAGAATATGACCCCATTGGCCATGAAGATGGCGACGACCAAGCTGATACCGCTCAGATCGCCCTCGAGAATTGGTCCGTCAATTGCGCTCTTGATCAGGAAAGGGCCGGCCACTTGGGACGCGCTGCCAATTAGCATCAGCAAAGTCGCCAGCACTATCTTGCCCTTCATCGGAATCAGGTAGTCGAACAACCGAGCCGCGACACGCCGGTCATACAACCTGGCGCCCGACTCGACATCCTGATCGCCGGCAGATTCGAAGAGGAAATGGCGACGATTGGCTGTCGGAGTAGCTACCATTCCTACGTAACCGGATGAGCAGCTAGAGCTGCTTCTACGCGCTGGGACATCTCTTCCTGATCCTTCAACTGGGAGCGGTATATCGAAGCATAATATCCATCCTCGACGAGTAGCTCTTGGTGAGTTCCGCGCTCGACGATGCGTCCGTTTTCTACTACAAGGATCTCATCGGCAGACTTCACCGTGAGCAATCTTTGAGCTATCACAATCGTCGTGCGGCCCTTCATCAAGCGGACCAGCGCCTTTTGAATCCGATACTCGGTCTCCGTATCTACGCTGGAAGTCGCGTCGTCGAGAATCAGGATCTTGGGATCTTTGAGCAGCGCGCGAGCGATGGCGACACGCTGACGCTGTCCGCCGGAAACCGTGGCTCCCCTTTCACCGACCTTGGCCTGATAGCCGGCGGGAAATGCACCGATGAACTCGTCGGCCTGGGCTAGTCTCGCCACTTCGACGATCTGTTCTTCAGTGGCGCCGGGCCGGCCATACGCAATGTTTTCCGCTATCGTCGCCGAAAACAGAAACGATTCCTGCTGCACGATCCCTATATGGGACCGAAGTAATTTCAGATCAAGGTCGCGAACGTCGTGACCATCGATAGTTACTCGACCGGACGTTACGTCGTAGAATCGAGGTATCAGGCCGGCAATCGTCGACTTTCCCCCGCCGGTGTGACCGATCAATGCAACTACTTGCCCGGGCCTGGCGTCGATGTCGATATCTTGAAGCACGTGGTCGCGGATTTTCGGATCGTACTTGAAAGACACATTCTCAAACCTTACGTGTCCCCGGAGGTTCTCCGGCTTGATTGCTTCGGGCCGGCTCTCGATCACGTTCGGGGTGTCGAAGAATTCGAAGAGGCGCTGCCCCGACGTTAACGCGCCGACCAGTGCGTTGATGACCAGGCCGAGGCGCCGGAGCGCCGGTGTAATCAGTATAAGGTAGCTGATAAACGCGACGAGGCTGCCCATGCTCAGATTGCCGGCGACAACCTCGCGACCGCCGTACCAGAGGACTACCGCGGTGCCGGCTGTGCTGAGAAATAACAACAGGGGGAACGTGTAAGCCCAGACATGGATCGCCCGCAGGTTTAGATCGACGTAGTGCCGGTCGGCGGCCCGCAGTTTCTCGATCTCGTGCGACTCGCGCGCGAAAGCCTTCACAACCTTGATGCCAGTCAGATTCTCCAAGATAACCGTGTTGACCCGGCTGAGTTGATCCCTAGCGCGCATAAACAGAGGACGTGCGTTGACCTGGAACTGGTACGTGGTCAACGCAATGAGTGGAAATATGGCCATCGAAAGCAGAGCGAGCTTCCAGTGAGAGAAAAGGAGAATGATCGAGGTCCCGACGAGCATCAATCCGGCGACCACAACATGCATCATGCCCTGGCCAAGGAATCTGCCGATCGCCTCAGTGTCAGAGATGAACTGATTGATCAGATGGCCGCTCGGCGTCGTGTCGTGGAAGGAGAAGCTTTGTCGTTGGACCCTCTGGTAAAACTCGTTGCGGAGGTCAAATCGGACACCTACCGCGGTGTATTGGGCGAAATACTGCTGAAAAAAAAGGAACACGCTCCGGAACACGGCAAGCACAATCACCAGAATCGCCACCAGCGCCAGGTAGCCGCGTTCGGCGCCTATGAGACCCTCGTCGATGACTATTTTGATGAGGAGCGGGAACGCAAGATTCAAGCCTGTAGCTAGAAGCGTGCTCGCCAGTGAGATGGCCAAGAAAGGCCGGTAAGGCCAAGCTCTGCTAAGGAGCCTGGCGATTATTCTCCACAAAACGTGGTGTAATACCCTCGAAGATCAGGTGAAATTGGGAACCCAAGTCGTTGCCGCATCCTGCACCGAGGTCGTGATGCGGCGACCACTAAGTCGCTGCTAGTATTGTCTCGCTATTAAGTTTACCTTATATGTCGCACGCAGTCCGGCGACCGAACGCCAACAAAGCATTTTGGAGGCCGTCTAATGCAGAGGTTCAACGACCGAGTAGTCTTGATCACTGGGGCCGGCAGCGGGCTCGGCCGGGAGACCGCGCTACTATTCGCCGGCGAGGGCGCCAAGATAGTCGTAGCCGAGATTCGTCTCCAAGCCGGTCAGGATACGGTCGATATGATCCGCTCCGCAGGCGGAGATGCGACTGTGGTAGTTGGCGACGTGTCGAAATCGGTGGACTCGGAGCGAATTGTCCAGAGCGCAGTCGAAAGCTACGGCCGGCTCGACGTTCTGGTGAACAACGTCGGCGTACAGGTATCCAAGCCAGTGCCGGACACCTCGGAGGAGGAATGGGACTTCGTGATCGATACCACCCTAAAATCGGCGTTCCTCTGCTCAAAATATGCGATCCTTCAGATGCGGAAACAGGGCGGCGGCAGCATCATTTGCATCTCCTCGCTATCCGGCCTTGTGTCAAACCCAAACCAGGCCTCTTACAACGCGGCGAAGCACGGGATCATAGGCCTGTCACGCTGCATGGCGCAAGACCACGCCGGCGACAACATCCGGGTGAACGTAGTGTGTCCAGGTTCGATGGATACTCCGATGGTGGCGGACATCGCTCCGGAGATACTCGAGCCGTACAAGCAGCTCAACTTTCAGAAGCGATTCGCCCATCCGAGAGAGGTAGCCCACGCGGTGCTGTTCCTGGCCAGCGACGAGGCATCGTTCATGACCGGCTCGGTCATGGCCGTCGACGCCGGCTACACGGCGCGATAGCCGGGCGCGCGCGCGTTTCCGAACGCCGTGACTGGGTAGCTGCGAACGGAAACTATGCGAATGATTCCATCCTCGGCTAAAAAGAACGGTACATGGGCTAAGGAAAGAAATCGAGCGGCCGATTAATCGGATTCGGGCCTCACCCTAGAGTAGGGTAGGCCGTCGGCGGGTTGCGGCTGCTACGTTCACTCTTCCGACGGTGCATGTCAGACCCGACGTGGCGCTCCCGCGTCGCCAGGCGCTCCAGCGGGTTTGGTTCGGAGGTTTGATTTGTGGAGGCTCCACCAGGTGTAGGTAAATAACCCGCGGGCGTTGACACCGCCGACGGCGACGAGGCCCATCGCGTTGACGCCACCAATGGCGACGAGACCTGTTGCCATAACGCCGCCAACTGCGACGAGACCCACAGCGTTGACGCCGCCTATAGCGGCGCGGCCCATGGCATTGACGCGGCGGATTAATAGCCGGCTCGCAAGGTTCACGCGGGTTGCACCCCAGTTTTCTGTCGGTGACAAGCTCCGACCGGTGTTGATTTACTGAGATTGAGACGCCACTTGATGCTTCGCAGCAGTGGCACTTGGGCTGCCGGGTCGCTGCGCTTCAGCGGGCGTCCCGCTAGCCGGCCAGCTCGCGCAACTCCGTGACCCGATCCGGCCAGTTTGAGACTATGCCGTCGACCCCGGCTTGCGCAACATTGCGTATCAACTCCGGTTCATCCACGGTCCAAGGGAAGACCGAAAGGCCGGCCTCGTGGCACAGCCCAACGTCTTCACCGGTGACGAAAGACCAATGGGGCATCAGCAGGTCGGCGCCGGCTGCTTGGGCCATGCCAACCGGATCAGCCGGGCGGCAGCCGTACACCGCGCCGGTAGCCAGCGACGGGTTGGTGCGACGGAGCCGGTGGAGCACCCAGTGATCAAATGATATGACGACGACGCTATCTATGAGACCCGCCTGGCGAATCAGTTCGGCAACCTTGTCCTCGATCCCCGTATAGTCAAACGGACCGGTTTTGATCTCGATCAGAAAGCGTGCTTTGTCGCCGATCGACTCCAACACCTGGTTAAGGGTCGGGACGCGTTGATCCGGCCAAGGCGGGCTCGCCCAAGAGCCGGCGTCCAACTTCTTCAGATCCGCCAGCGTCGCGGCCCGAACAGGGCCAATGCCGTTTGTAGTCCTGTCCAAGTCATGATCGTGGATCACGACCGGAACACCTTCGCTGCTGAGATGCACGTCGAGCTCGATGAAATCGACTTTCAACTCGACGGCGCGTTCGAACGCGGCAAGAGTGTTCTCCGGCCGCTCGCCGGACGCTCCTTTATGGGCAACGGCTAGGGGGGCATGTCCTGACGGAACTCTCAGGGCCGGCGTTGACTCGATTGACTGGTTCATCGGACTCCACTCGCGCGACGGTTGATAGTACGGCTAATGCTTGGTCGGTGGCGCGTCCAATGGGCCGGTTCTTCGCCGGCTACTTGTCTATCGGAAGTCCCGCTTCGCCCCAGGCGATGGTGCCGCCTTCGAGATTGTATATTTCGGTGTGTCCAAGCGCGGCGGCCATCTCGGCCGCAACTGCGCTGCGCTGGCCCATGGCGCAGACGAATATCAGGCCGTCTCGGTCAGCATGCTTCTCTGGATCAGCCAGAAACTCCGCCAACGGCGCCAACTCGACGCCAGGTATATGACCCTCGACGTACTCGCTGTGCTCACGGACGTCGATCACCTTTAGTCTCTTAGAATCTATCAACTCTTTTGCCTGACTCACGTCGATGCGGTCGAAGGGTTCGTTCAGATCAATCGTTGGTCCCGAGGTCAATTTCCGCCTCCCATTTTAGATAGCTTAGTCACTGGTGCGTGCAACAGTTCAGATTTGGGGCTCTTGTCTCCTGCGTGCCCGTGAACCGAATACTGCGAGCCGGCATTCAGCAAGTCAATCGGCGGTCAAGGAGTGATTTCCAACCTAACGATGTCAGATCCACGCGCTGGTCGACCTCATCCCCCGCCAAGGGCTTCGCCCTTGCAACCCTTTTATGGCATTCGCCGAACAGAAGTCCTCGCCGGTGGTACACCCTCATTGGCGCGATATTAAGCCCATACGGAGCAGGTACCCCTGAGTCTCAACACTTACTAGCGTAACAGGTGATATGACCGAATTGCGAGGGTTGTGCGATTGCAAACGAGATCGAGTCACACCACCATAGGTGTTGGCATCGGCCTGCGAAGTGATGGAGGGGCCGCCCTGCACGTCGGTCTCTCCGACTCGCAATTCTGGAAATAAACAGCGTTTCCAATTTAGCGGCAGAAGTACAACGCTCACTATCCTCCGACCAAGGACAAATCCCAACAAGTGTTCACGGTCTAACTACTTTTTGACGCCTACCGGTTCTACAATAGGGATATTCTAGACAAGTAATGGAGCGTCTCAGGGTGGCTACCAGTTTCCCGGCCTGGGCTTTTCGAAGGGTCGATGAGAGCCCTGACAGCATCTTCTACGCGGAGCCGCGGATGGTAGTGCACCTGGACGAACCTTCCCTGATGGCGATCACACAGTTGTATCGCCAACTATTGCCGGCCGGCGGTACCATATTAGACATTATGAGCAGTTGGAAATCTCACCTACCGGATGAGATAGAGTACTCTAGAGTGTGTGGTGTGGGGCTCAACGCCGAAGAGATGAGATGCAACGACCGCCTGGACGAGTTCGTCGTCCACGACGTCAACAAAATCCCTCATTTACCCTTTCCCGACGAGAGCTACGATGCGGCCGTCATGGCGGTCTCGGTACAATATCTGACCAAGCCGGTCGAGCTGTTTGCCGAGGTGGGCCGGACACTCAAATCAAAAGGAGCGTTCATAGTCACCTATTCCCATCGGCACTTCCCAACGAAAGCTGTCTACATTTGGCAGTCGCTGGACATGGGCAACCGACGTGGATTGATCGAGACCTACTTTCGGGATGCCGGCTGCTTCGATGAAACGACTTTTGTCGATCGCAGTCCGGACGAGCCGTACGATCCTATACACGCAATTTGGGCTCGACGCTCGGTCAGAGCAGCAGGAGCGGATAGTAGCGTAAGGGAGCTGTAGTCAGACAATGTCGTGGCGTCTACTACTTTGGTTAATACCGCTTGGGGTGGCTGTCTGGATCATTGTTACAGTATCGGATTGGCAGGCGCAGCTCAGATCCGATATCGCTCAGAGGCAAGCGGTCGCAGTTACAGCCATTGCGCTCGCGTCCGCACCAACAGCTACGATGGCGCCACCCACCGCCGATTACGACCTCGAACAGGTGGACGCCATGATCCAAGCCGGCGACGTACGCGGCGCGCTATTCAGGCTGGAGCGAGTCAGCGAGCTCCATCCGAACGACGAACGGATATATCTCACTTGGACCAAGGCCCTGATAATCTGGGGTAATGCGCCGATGGCTCTTAAAATGGCGCAGCGCGCAGCCGAGATAGCGCCCAACAGCGCCGACGCGCTGGCGCTAGTCTGTCTGGCCCACGACTGGAATAACCGATATCAAGAGGCTCTCACCTTCTGCGAACGCGCCCTGCGGATCGATCCCAGCAACGCACTTGCGCACGCGTACTTGGCGGAAACGCTAGCTGATTTGGGCCGGGCTGGGGAGGCATTGGCCGCCGGCACGAAGGCGACTGAGCTCGCGCCTGAAGGCGCCGACTCCCACCGAGCCTACGGCTATGCCCTGGAGGCGCTGGCACGTTTCAAAGAGGCAGAGAAGGCCTACCAACGTGCGATCGAACTGCAGCCCGGCTCCCTCCACTACCGCATTACGCTGGCCCGATTGCACCGCAGAATGGGAAGCGAAGACAAGGCGCTGCAAGAGTTGGAGCAGCTTGGCGATCAGTTCCCGGCCAACCCACAGCCGTTCTACGAAATTGGACTCGTCCACTATCACGCCAAGAGGTACGATCAGGCGATAGCCTACTTTGAAGAGGCTGCCAGGTTAGATCCGGACCGGGCCGCCTCCTACGTCCGGCTCGGTTGGAGCCACTATCTGAAAGCTAGCTACCAGCCGGCGGCCGAGGCGTTCGAACGCGCCACCGACCTCGATCCGGAACGAGCCGACGCATGGTCCGGCCTCGGATGGACGTACCTAGAGCTAAGGAGGAGCGCGGAAGCCCGCGTAGCCTTCGAGCGAGCGCTGGAGATACAGCCGGAGAATGGCGAGGCCCTTCGCGGCATGGCCGCCCTTCGTGGTTGAAGGCTCAGTACCGCAAGCCTATTTGGTGAGCGATGACCGGTAGACTCAAGCGTCCACTCGACGCAAAATCAGCCTTGGCAATAGCCTTGCTTTCGATGCTCGTCGCGGCCTGCACGCTACCCCCCGAACCTACGCCATTAGCGCCATTGCCAACTGCCACGGCGCTCCCGTCACCAACCCAGGCCTCTGCGATCGACAACCCGTCGCCACCTACGCCAACGCCGGTTGTACCCACCGCAGTTCAGCCGGCCGATTCACCTACGCCACCGGATTCAGTCGAAACAACCACCGTTCCACCAACCACGTCCGTCACTCTGGCAGCCGATTTGGAACTCACGTCCGCAGTTGTCCGCGAGCGGCCGGATAATTTGGTCGATCTCAAGGACACGTTGAGCAGGGCTGTGACCTCGTTTGCCGGCTCTTCTCCGCCACGCGGACACAACATCAGGCTGGCCGCATCCAATCTGAACGAAATCTGGGTTGCGCCCGGCGGGGTTTTCTCATTCAACCAGGAGATCGGTCCCACGACCGTCGACGCCGGTTTCCAGCGCGGCTTTGGCATACACCTGAAGGATGGACGAGTGGATCCGGTAGCCGGCGGAGTTTCGCAGGTGGCTTCGACGTTGTTCCAGGCAGTCTATTGGGCCGGACTGGAGATCGTGGAACGGTGGCCGCATCTGCATTGGGATCAGCGCTATGGTGAACCTCCGTCCGGATCGCTGGGTCTAGATGCGACGGTCGACGATCCAGCCATCGACTTCAAATTCCGCAACACCAGCGGGTACTGGATACGCATTCATGCGGAGGCAGGCGATACCGCTATCGCGTTCACCATCTACGGGCTCGATCCGGGCTGGGAGGTGAATTCGGCGGAGCCATCACTCACTAACGTGCTTATAAGAAGTGAGGAATTGGAGCGTCAAGAGGACCCGGAGCTGCCGGCCGGCGAGGAGTTTCAGGTCAGCCGGGCCGAGAGTGGATTCGACCTAAAGTTAGTCCGAGAAGTTATTGGCAAGGACGGAAAGGTTTTGGAGAATGATCATCTCATCAGCCGATATCTGCCGGCAAGTAATATACTGCTGGTTGGGACCAAAGGCGAAACTCCCACTCCGGCAGAGACTCCGCCACCAACCGCGAGCCCGGCAGTGAGTGAGACGGCGATCGTTCCTACCCCAACCCTCGCTTTCGATCCGGGCAGCTACAGGCTCGAGGACGGCCGGATCAGAGTGCCGGATCTGGTCGGACTGCCGGAGAACGAGGCGCAGGCGCGAATCGCCGCGGTTGGCCTGATGACCAGCTATGTAAACTATCAGGGACCCGATGACGTACCGGAGGATAAGCTGGAGAGCGTTCCGGTGGGGCATGTGTTGAGCCAAACGCCGGCACCTGGAAAGATCCTCCCAGAAGGGGCCAAGGTCTTGATCGCGGTTCGGAAGGAATAGCCCGGCACAGGTTGGTGCAGTTCAAAGGGCGTTCACGTTGCTAACAAAAGCGATGATTGACTGCAGATAAGGTCATCCTAAAGTAAAATTGGCTAACACTCGCCTGGCAGAGGCCGAGGTTGGTTCAAGTCAGGTCAGCGCGAAAAGGAAGAATGCAGGTCCGATGCTGGATATCAAGCTAGTCAGACAGCACCCCGAGCGATTGAGACGCGCTCTCTCCAAGCGGGGCCTCTCCGTCGACGTTGATGAGCTAATAGAACAAGACGAGAGGCGGAGGTCGCTCATACGTCGAGTCGACGAGCTGAGGGCGGAAAGAAAGAGGAAGTCGTCCGAAATATTCGCGCTCGGTAAACAGGGCGTGCCTACAGATTCACTGAAGCGTGAAGCACGGAGACTGGCGGCGGAGATCAAAGACGCCGAGGCGGATATGTCTGAGGCCGACGTCAGGACCAAAGAGCTCCTGGACGCACTGCCCAACGCGCCGGACGACGACGTGCCGGCCGGCGGAAAGGACAGCAACAGGATAATCAGAGAATGGGGGAAAAAGACATCACTTGACTTCGATGGCCGGGACCACGTGGAGCTCGCCGAGAGTCTGACGTTGATCGACTACCGTCGCGGGACCAAGCTGGGGGGCAGCGGGTTCTGGATGTACCGCGGGCGCGGAGCCCTGATGGAGTGGGGACTTCTCAACTATTTTATCGAACAACACGTCCGAGATGGGTACGAGTTCATACTGCCGCCGCACATTCTGAACTACCAGTGCGGCTATACGGCCGGCCAGTTTCCCAAGTTCGTCGACGACGTGTTTCTAGTCGAGGACAAGTCAGGCGGTCAGCCGCAATTCTTGCTGCCAACGTCCGAAACCGCGCTGGTAAACATCCATCGCGACGAGATTCTTCGAGAAAGCGATCTCCCGAAGAAGTATTTTTCTTTCACACCTTGCTACAGAAGAGAGATTGGTAGCTACAGATCCGAGGAGAGAGGAACGATTCGGGGGCATCAATTCAACAAGGTCGAGATGTTCCAAGTCACCACCCCAGAGCAATCGGACGATGCGCTAACCGAGCTTCTAGGAAAAGCCGAACAGTTGGTTCAGGGGATGGGACTGCACTACCAAGTGTCGATGTTGGCGGCGGAAGACGTCAGCGCGGCGATGGCGAAGACTTTCGACGTGGAAGTATGGATGCCGAGCATGGAAACCTATCGGGAGGTTAGCTCTGTATCCAATGCGCGCGACTATCAAGCAAGAAGAGGAAACGTACGGTATCGGAAAAAAGATGCCAAGGGAACAGCGTTCGTCCACACTTTGAACGCCTCTGGATTGGCAACCAGCCGGCTGATTCCGGCGATAGTCGAGCAGTTCCAGCAGAGAGACGGGGGCGTAATAGTCCCTGAAGTCCTTAGGAAATGGGTGGGCTGCGAGGTTTTGCATCCCGAAGATCGAGCTAGATAACCAGGCTACTACCGCGACACGGTAGGTTTCAGGCGGCCGGCGACGTGGAGTGTGCTCCTCGTCCGGCGGAGCCGGCGCACGTCACTTCGAAAGAAGCCTTGCCGGCGACCGAGCTAACGATATCGCCCGGCCTGCATCTCATACAGCGCCGCGTAGCGGCCGCCCATTTCGACAAGCGCGTCGTGACTGCCAGCTTCGATGATTCGCCCATCATCCAGCACCAGTATCTGGTCGGCCATTCGGACGGTCGAGAATCGGTGGCTGATCAAAAGGGCAGTCTTGCCTATGACTATCTCGCGGAACCGCTGGAAGAGCTGGTATTCAGCCTCGGCATCGAGGGCAGCGGTCGGCTCGTCCAGTATCACCAGGCCGGCATCTCGGACGAATCCGCGGGCCAGGCCCACCTTCTGCCACTCGCCGCCGGATAGCTCGACGCCTCCCTCGAACCGACGCGTGAGCTGGGTTTCGTAGCCGGCCGGCAGCCTCGCCGCTACCTCGTCCGCGCCGGCCCAGCGCGCCGCCTCTTCGATCCGGCTCGACATCTGGCCTGGTACTGCCGCACCGACCGCGACGTTCTCGCCGAATGTCAACGCGAACTGGGCGAAGTCCTGATAGACGACGGCGATGCCGCGCCTCAAGGAATCGAGATCGTACTCGGCCAGCGGGATGCCGTTGAGCAATATCTGTCCTTCGTTGGGGTCGTACATTCGAGTAAGTAGCTTGACCAACGTGCTCTTGCCGGCGCCGTTCGCTCCCACGACCGCGGTAACCGTGCCGGCCGGCAGGCGCGCGCCGACGCCGCTCAGGACAGGCAGGTCACTATTGGGATAGGCGAAACCCAAGTCCCGAAGCTCGATGTCGTACCGGGTTGCGTCCGGAGCCGGCCGCCCTTCCCCCGGGCGGGCCAGCGTGATCGCCGGCTGGGCTTCGTCGGTAAACCGGAAGAGCGCGCGCAAGCGTAGGTACGTTTCGTGAAAGTAGCTGGACCCGTGAACGAGCCACTCAAAGAGCACATGGACCTGAATGACGGCGTTGACGTAGAGGGCGACGTCGCCCAGGGTGAGTCGGCCGGCGCCGGCCTGGGCTGCGACGTACCAGAACCCGCCGGCCAGCGCCAGCGCGGAAAGACCGCTGAACAAAGCTGACTTACGGAGATGGACGAGGCGCAACCTCGTAACGTCGGCCAGGACCAAGGCGCTTCGCCGGCGAAATCTGTCGAGGAAAAAGTCGCCCAGGCCAAATATGCGCACCTCTTTCGCCGCATCCGATTGTGTTGTGACTTGGGTGCAATAGGCCATTTCGCGCATCGCTCGGGTTCGATTCCGCATTGCCGCCCACACGTCAATGTTGTGCCGGCGCCGGATCATCAAGCTGAGTCCGCCGCTCACGACAAGCACCAACGGGATGAGTGGGTGTAGGCTGATCATCAGGACCAGCATGCCCACCAGGCTCAGCAACCTACCCAGCGACGACTGCAAATAATGGAACAGGCGCGGCGGCCAGTACACATTCTCTCGCAATAGCTGAACTTCGTCCTGGAAGGCCGGTTGCTCGATGTAGTCGAGGTCGACCAGCCTTGCGGAGTTGTCGATTAGAGAATAGTCGACTTCCGCGATTGCCCGGGCCTCGAGCCAAGAAGTAAGAGCTCGCTGTATGGGCTCTGCTCCGGCCGGGATGAGCAGTGTAAGTATGTAGAGGACAGCGAACGAGAAGGCCGCGGTTGCCGCTTGGTCTGCGAGGCTATCTACTACGAATTTTGCCAGTAGCACCTGGGCGACCGGAGTCACCGTAACTACTGCGCCGAGCACCAGAAATACGACGGACGCTAATGGCGCCGGGCGGACGACCAATCCGAACCCGCGATGAAATATGCGGAGATCATCGACTAGCGCCTGCACGAACCTGGCTACATCATCGTACCGTGCTCGCATTCTGTCGGGGCTCATCGGCCCTCGCCATCGAGGTAGCTCGCAGATTGCAACCCGTATAGATGGGCATATTGACCGTCCAGAGCCATGAGATCAGCATGGCTGCCCTCTTCCTGAATCCGGCCATCGGCCAGATAGATGATCCGATCAGCCATTCGGACGGTCGAGAAGCGGTGGCTGATCAGCAATGTGGTGCGGTCGCGGGTTAGCTGATGGAAGCGGAGGTAAATTTCATACTCGGTCTGGACATCCAGGTTCGCCGTCGGCTCATCGAGAACAAGCAGCTGGCTATCCCGCATAAACCCACGGGCGAGGGCGAGCTTCTGCCACTCGCCGCCGGAAAGCTCCCGACCACCGAACTCCCGGCCGATCCAGGTGTCCAGCCCGGCCGGCAGATTCTCCAGTAGATCAACCGCGCCGGCCTTGGACGCCGCCGCCACTATGCGCTCCGAGTCTTTCATCGATTGAACATCGCCGAGACCAATGTTTTCGCCGGCGGTTAGCTCGAATCGAACGAAATCCTGGAAAACGGCGCCGATCTCCCGACGCAGGTCTTCGAGGTCGTACTCGCGCAGATCCACACCGTCGAGCAGGATGCGGCCGGCCGATGGATCGTAGAGGCGCAGCAGCAGCTTGACGATGGTCGTTTTGCCGGCGCCGTTGTGTCCGACCAACGCCAGGCATTCGCCTCGCCGGACGGAGAACGACAGATCCTGGAGGACCGGCCTAGGGTTTCCCGGATATGAAAAGGAAACCCGTTCGAACACAATCCCTTCTCGGATAGGCCTCGGCGCGGGGGTCGGATTCTCTGGGACCGGTAGGTCGGGTGGCGTTTCTATCACTCGATATAGGCTGGGCAAGAAAACGAATGCCAGGTTTGACAAGAATCCCACGTCGAATCCGAGCATTGGCAACGTGGCCTGTATAAGCACAACCGCTCCGCCGTAGAGGGCCAGATCACCGATTGAGCCTTGACCGTTGACGATCAGCCAGATGACGTACAGGTAGACCGCGCCCGATGCCAGGCCGACGAGCACACTCGCCATGGTGACCGAAATCGCCAGCCGGCGCCGCAATCGATCAAGAGATCCCATCGTTCGGTCGAATATCTCGCCGTAACGTTGGCGGAAGAACGAGGCGAGCCCGTAGAGCCGGACATCTTTGGCCGGCTCGGGCGTGAGCAGCATGTCGCGGCTGTACTGGAGCCGGCGGGACTCCGGCGTCTGGGCATATAGGTGACCTCCGGTCCGCTGCTGGTAGACTTGGGCACGGGCGATCGACGGGAGAGACGCGAGCACGATGAGTACCGGTACCAAAGGGCTAAGGGCTAGCAACACGAGGAGCAGACCAATCGAGGTGAACACCGATAGGGCAAACCGGGTGCCATAGGAAAGGATTTCGAGACCACCGCGCGTTGCGTGTCGGCGCGCCACGTCCAGGTCATCGGCGAAGGCCGGGTCCTCGAAGCGGGCCAACCCCCGCCAACGGTTCGCCGCCACGATGATCTGCTCGCCGATATAGACGTTCAGCCGCTCCCCGACCAGTGCTTGGAGCGTGCCTTGAAACGGCCGGATGAGATGGCGCCCTGCAATAATGAGTGCGGCGAGCATGATCCAGACGAGAAGAGATAGCCGTTCGATAAGGGAATCCGCCGACGTGGTCAAGCCCATATCGAGAGCGGCTCGATCGATCACGGCACGCGATAGGAAGAGTGTCAGCGGTGCCAGGAGGGCCTCGAGCACTGCCAGCGCAAGGATTCCGGCCACTAGAAGTGGACTCGCTCGCCAGGCAAGCCGGATAGCCAGCCAGGATACTTTGCCGGTGTCTCGCAGAAGCTCAGCCAGTGGTTTCTGTTTGTAGTGCTCTTCCACTGCTCTCTATCTGAACGCATTTGGACGGTGATCGACAATGAGGATATCGCCGGCCGCAATCGCTAGCGGAGACTCGTTTCTGACAACAGTTGTGGGAGAGCATTGGTTGCGCCGGACTAGGGAATGTTACAGGATTGGCAAGGTGGGGGATAGTGCTGCTTCGGAGATGTTTGGAAGCAATGGGATACACCCTCACTAGATATGTCGCCTCAACAAATGGACACTAAGGAACACGTGTCGTTTTCTTAATGGTGGAGTTTACAGGGGGTGATAGACTTCCGCGTGTCGCGCTCTGTTTCTTTACACCCATATCAACTGCTTTGTCGCGTAATATGTTCTGCAATTCATTGTGCAATTCTGGGGCCGATACGACCGGTTGTATAAAGATGCGAGGCTCAAAGCATAATGGTCAACCCGCCTTCCGCCGTGCCCATAACTAGAAATCGCGTCGACGCTAGTAGTTTCAATCGTAAGTTAAACCTACCATTCGAATTGCGTTTGCAGGATTTCGAGATCGCGATGCAGGATGTCTACGACTTCTTCTACGATGTCAACGCTCATCTTCTCGGCAAAGGGCTGCGCCGGCTCGACGACATGCTGCGGCCCGCGATCATGTCCGGGGTATTGTCGGATATGTCGACCGCCAGTCTAGCCAGGCACTCCCGAGTCCTTACGGAGAACCGTTACCACAACGGGCACCCAGACCTCGTCGTCCAAGGCGCATATCCCGACAACGCCATCAAGGCCGGGTTGGAGGGCGTGGAGGTCAAGACGACGCGGAGGAGTGGCGGAGCAGTCGACACTCATGGGGCCCGCGACCAATGGTTGTGCGTTTTCGTGTATCGGGTGGACACGAAATCAGAGCCGGCGCGCGCCCGGGAGCCCTTGACCTTTACCGAGGTCTATCTTGGGCACGTTACGACCGAGGACTTCCGGAAGAATCCGAGAGGGGAACTTGGCACACGTACCGCGACGCTTCACAAAGACGGGATCCGTAGATTGCGGGAGAATTGCGTGTATTACGCGCGCTGACTCCCATTTGGAGAGAAACGTGTTAATTTCGGAATCGCCTCGGTAGCCATACTGAAGTACATCTCGTCCTTCTCCACACCTATGCTTGCATAGCCCACGGCTTCCGACGCAGCCAACGTGGATCCTGATCCAGCGAAAGGATCGAGGACGGTACCTTCTCCGGTCGGCAAGACGGAACGTACTAGAAGCCGGAGAAAAGATTGAGGTTTGAGACTCGGGTGCGGAGCGAGGTTGCGTTCAGCCTTTCGCGTTGGCGACGAGGGGATCACGTCTCCGAACGGCTTGTCTGCGCGAGGGCGGCGGAAACCGCCCGTCTTCCATGTCCTCAGGTTATCTTGGACTCTCCCTTCTATGGGTTTACGGTACACCAGCCAGGGCTCCCACATTGAGCGCGGCATGACACTCACTTCAGGGAACTCGCCATGAGCGGCTTTGGGTCGGTCTCCTCCTCTCAGAGTCATTGTCAATCGTACGATTTCCCCGCGGCGCTCTAGCCCTCCCTCGGACAGCGCCGCCGATACGAGGTAAGACACTAGTGGATTGGACGCAACGACAACGTGGGCGCCCGGCACAAGCTTGGGGATAAGCAGGCGTGTCCATACGAAGAAGAAGGTACTGATGTATTCGAGTTGTTCCGAGGTGAGAGTCGTGAATCTGGGCAAGGGGGACCGGCGACTTCCGTCGAATGACGGAGGAATACGCCAAACGCCACCTTTGCCCGTTCGGAGCTTGGCTTGCTGCTCAGGCGTGTATTCATGAAGTCCGTAGGGTGGGTCTGTCACAACCGCGTGGATACTATTGTCATCCTGCTGAGTTAGCCAGTCGAAACAGTCGTAATGGTAAAGTGTCGCTTGTCCAAAGTAGACAGGCGACTTCCACCCTTGATCCACGGATAACCCCGCCTGGACGCCTGAGAATGTGTCAGTGCGAAGCGCGTAAACGCCCCGCTCCTCTCGTACAAACATTCGTGGAGTGTTGAGCCTGAGATACGAGCGGACCGAGGATGCACGAGCAGGCCCTACTACGCGGGAGACTCGTTCTTCAATCTCCTTGACGGACAGTGGCCTCGAGGTGTGCGACATAACTTGAAGTATGCCGTCCCTCACGCGCCCCGGTGCGTACCTGGTTCGATGCTGTGCCATATCGGTCATAGTATATGACGTCTGGACGTCTTTAGTCAAGAAAATCTATTGGTTCATCTCATGCATGCCAACTGCGTACTGTCCTCCACCTCGATTACGGTCCCGCAGGCCGGGATTCACACGACAGCGTATACGACGACCAGGTCGCCGATCCGGCTTTTAAATCGGGCATTATATGTTTTAGTAACCACGGGGGGTGCGATGACCAGATGAGTCGTATGGCTGACGGTTTTGTCGGTAAGCGGTTGACCTATCAAGAACTGACCAGTTAATCGCGATACGGTGATCGGAGGTACGGACCAGACTTGCCCCAAATCTTGACCCACTTCGCGTCGACAGATGTTTCTCGTTGGTTAGTTGTTACCTGAAGGACGCCCTGTACGATCACGTTACAGAGCCAAACACTCGTCTTAACGGTCTGGCTGGTTCGTTCTAGTAACGCGTAGAGTTGGTCAAAATCTGTGTTAGAATAGGACATGAGGTCACCTCATTGGTAATTGGCCCGTCAGAGTTCATAGCTCTGACGGGTTTGCTTATTTATACGATGGGAACCGTTGAGGCGACCCGCGTCAACTTGACACTAACGACCACTAGACTACAGGCCGTCTAACCTCACCAACGAATTTCTCGCCCGACACATCAACCTGCTACAGTCGGGAAGGTGATCTGAGATATGAACCAGAGCGACCCCAAATAACGTTCCACAGCCGCTTGACTACATAAGAAAAGGAGATCGGGATGATGTTCTTCAATGAGTCGGAACACGTGGTTTTCAAAGAGTGCATCCTCTATTTTATGGAAAGTGAGGGTCGTCCATTGGGCACCGCGGAACTCAAGACACTGATGCAATTCACCCATCCAGACCTATGTGACGATGATATCAAGTGTGTTCATCGCGAAGAGCGGGAACACCCTGACGAACCAGAGTGGCACCATACGCTCAGGAGTGCTCAACAAGGCTTGGTGCGTGATGGCAAACTAGAGTCGCCACCTCACAAGCATGGTCTGTGGCGCCTGATCGGTCATGACTCAGGTTAAGGTTTCAAGCCTCTGGTTACTTTTCCATAATAATGCCCTTTAAATCCCATCTGTTGACACTCTCGGTTACAGATATTATTCTGACAACTGTTCCGACTCTTGGAAGGCCCGAACCGAACCCGCGTGGCGCTAGATTTATAGCGAGGAGGTCGGATGGCTGTCCAAGCCCCCGCCACAACCGAGTCGCATCTTCTCCACTTCCGCGCCTTTGGATTTGTAGTACTCAGACAACTGTTTGAGCCGGAGGAGATCGAGCATTACGGTCGGGCCCTCGAAGCCGTCATGCTTAGACTGCGGGGCGGCACTGACTTCGCCGGCATCCAGCGTCAGAGCGTGGAGCCAATCATCGAAGAGGATCCCGACACGTTCTACCCGCTGTTGGATGACTGCCGGCTGCTGGACGCAGTCGAGGGGATCCTGGGCGAAGATTGTCTTTACACCGGCGGCAACGATGGCAATCTATATGTCGGCGACACGAGATGGCACTCGGATAGCGACCATCCCCACGACGTTGTGCAACTGAAGACCGCCATCTACTGCGATCCGGTCGCGGATGGCGCCGGCTGCCTGAGTGTGATCCCGGGCAGTCATCATTCAGCGTACTCCCTTCAGATACGGCAGGCGGTCGATGAAGGCCTCCTGTGGGTCAATTCGCCGGACTGGCCGGGAAGGCAACCGCTGGAATCCTCCCCGGGAGATATTGTTGCGTTCGACCACCGACTTTGGCATTCCTCTTGGGGCGGTGAGCCTGGGCGTAGAATGTTTACGTTCAACTGGGTCAGGTACCCGAAGAGGCATTGGGAAGAGACTTGGCTCTACGGATTCTATGCTGCGCTGAACAAACGAAACGGTCGCCAGTTGAGCGACCGCTTATGGAACACGGCAGGCCGTCGCCGCAAACAGAAAATCGCCAAGTTCATCGAAATGGGACTCTAAACCAACCCAGCTAAACAGGTCGAGAATGATTCGAGTATGGGGGTAATAACTGACACTGTAGGATCAGCCAGATTCATTCGAACAATTTTGAAATAGGGAGAGGTTCTTAAGATGTTAGACAAACTCGTAACACGCAGGTTTGCTCGTCGCTCATTCCTGGCCGGCCTTGGCGCTAGCGCGGCGCTGCCGATCTTGGCTGCGTGCCAGCCACAGATCGTCGAAAAGGTGGTAGAAAAGCCGGTCGATAGGGTTGTTACCCAGGTGGTTGAGCGGGTGGTGGAAAAAGAGGTTGAAAGGGTAGTTACCCAGGTAATCGAAATAGAGAAGATCGTACAGGTTGAGAAGCCAGTCGAAATCGTCAAAGAGACGGTGGTCGAGAAGATCGTCGAGGTCCCTGCAACCGGACCGGAGTTGGTCGAGGTCACGCTTAGCCACTGGGTGGGCAACTTCCTGACGCCGGTACACAACATCGTGGCCGATAAGGCCGGTATCAAGGTGAGCGAAGAGAGCGTTCCCGAGTACAACGACAAGATCAGGCTGCAGCTGGCCTCCGGCACGGCGCCGGACGCGATGTGGATCTCATCCACCCATGCCGGCGACTACTTCCCGTCCGGCAACTTCGAGTCCCTGGATCGTTTCTTTCCGACATTCGATTTCGACCAATCCAGGTTTTATTGGGATACGGTCGAGGCCGGCGGCTACAACGGAAAGACCTACGGTCTGGACATGTATGCCGGCCACCCGGGCGCTATGTTCATCAACGTCGACTTGATGGAGGAGCTCGGCGTGCGCAAGGAGCTGCCGCTGTGGCACCGTGTGATGACCGATGAAGAGCTAGCCCGTTGGGATGAGTGGAGTTGGGACAGCTTCCTGAGCTTTGCCGACTCGATCAAAGACGAGTTCGACGGCTGGGTAGCCGGAGGCGGAATCAACGGCGGCTGGGGTTACCACGCAAAGGAGATGGTGGTATCCAATGGCGCGCGGGTGTTCGATTCGTCACCCAATTGGTTCTTCTCTGAGAACAAGTGCACGCTCGACTCACCTGAGTCCATCGATATGTTACGAAGTCTGACAAATCTCAGGATCAACGAGTTCGTGCCATCATCTGCCGATGAGAAGGCGGTGCCGGGGGGCTTGTTCCGATCCGGCAAGGTCTTCATGATGTTCGCGTCCGCGGTCGAGAAATGGCTGCCGAGGGAGACGGTCAACTTCCCAATGACGGTCATCCACTTCCCAATTGCGAAGGACCGCGTGAGCCACGTCGGACAAGACTACCTGACGCTTAACGCGAACTCGAAAGTCAAGGACGCGGCCGCGAAGTTTATCTTCACCCGCATCACGGATCACGACGCGCTCAAGGCGTTCGTGAACATTGTCGGCCTTGCGCCTTCTTACGACGGCGTCGAGATCTACGATGGGGTCACGGATGACTATATCAAGATGATCTTGGCGACCGGCATCTCCCGGTTCGAGAACTCCTCGCCCTACGCCGGCACCGGCAAGGAGATAGCGTTCCACTATCCGGTCCACGACGGTGTAAAGGCGCCGGAGTTCCTCAGGAAGAACATAAGTAACGCTATGCAGGCCACAATGCTGGGAGAGGGCGACATCGAGTCGAACATCAAATCGGCTGTCGCCAATATCAACGAGGAGATCGAGAGCAAGTCATAGCCGGCCGATTCGTCCCCGCCAGCGATCGCGAGCGCGCGTTCACGGCAAGACTCGAGGGGCAGATATCCATCTGCCCCTCCGCATTAGATCGAAACTGGAGCGTGGCGCCGCGATTGAATGACTCACCCAGTCAAAGCTCAGGTGATTAGGTAAAGGTGTTCAACATGTCAGTTTCTACCGGCATCGACGTAGAGGAACTGAAGGTCGAGATGGATGAATATGGATATGTCATCGTCAAAGAGCTGATCCCGTCGGACGATGCGCTACGCATGGCCGACCGGCTAATGGAGATAATGCTTCAGCAGCCGGACGCCGGCAAGCCCAATCAGAACCTGGGGGGCATGTTCAACTACTTCGAACCGGAGGAGCTTCCCCTTTTCACCACGCTGATCACCAATCCCGTCTTCCTGGAGATCTCCCGACATCTATTGGGGGATCAATTCATGCTGGCCGGCTCCGGCTGCAACTGGTGGAAGCCCGGCGCGCCGGCCCAGGGTTTGCACGCGGACGTACCAGTTGGCTGGATGTTGGGAAACGGCTTGCCGGTGCCGAACGTATGCCTGATGGTCAACTGCCTGTGGATGCTTACCGAATTTACAGCGGGAAATGGCGCGACGCGCGTGGTGCCGTTCAGCCATCTCAGCGGGCGGGTGCCTCGCACGGGCGTCGACTATCGGCACAGAGTAGCAGCGGAGGGGCCTCCGGGATCAATCATTATCTTCGACGGCAGGATATGGCATCAGGCCGGCGACAACGTCAGCAAGGATAGTCAACGAGTCGGGGTATCGTCTGGCTATTGTAGTGGCATGATCGATCCGACCGGTCCTGCCACCAATTGGGTGATGTTGAAACAAAGCGTGTGGGACCGGATGCCAAAGCTCGTTCAAGAGATGAGCCCGCACGTGATCGAAGGCTGATGTACGGCCAAGCGGGTGGCAATAGGTAGACGATGAAAATTAGCCGGGACCAGCTCATCGAAGACGGCTACATAATCCTGCGAGAGGTCGTGCCGCCGGACTCACTCGAACACCTACGCGTCAGCGCGGAGAAAATGGTCCAGCGGCAGAAGGCGATCTGGGCGCGCGAGCGTGGGCCGGCCGATCCGCCCGGCGGCCACTGGGAGATGGCGGCCCAACCCCGCCTCGTGATCAATGGATTCGGCGGAACAGGCGGTGTCGAGCTAGTTAACGAAGAGACAGCCCCTGTCGTGGAGTTCTGGTTGCACGACAACGTCCTGGGAGTCAGCACCGAGCTGCTGGGCGATCCTGGGGCCGGCGTAACCGAGATGATGATGATGTGCAACCCGGTGCGCGACCACGGGCCGGCTGACTGGCACCGCGACGTAAGCGCTACATTCCACGGCCCGCTGCAGGCTTTCGTAGACGACGTGTTGGAGAATGGGCCGAGATATGTCCAATGGAACATTCCGCTCTACGACGACAACGTGTTGTGGGTGGTGCCCAAGAGCCACCGCCGGATCAATACGCCGGAGGAAGACCGTCAGCTGGCGGCAGATCCTAGAATTCCATTACCGGGCAGCATAAGCACCGAGCTCGGGGCCGGTGATGGCGTCGTCTACGTGCAACCTATGCTGCACTGGGCCAGCAACTACAGCAGCAAGCTCCGTCGAACCATCCACGGTGGGTTCTGCCTCTGGTCCCGGTACCAAGACCTGGGCTTCACCGAATACCTATCGCATTCTGCCCGCGCGACGTTCGATGGGTGGGCCCAGCGCACCATGCGAATGCAGGACCTAACGGAGTCGGCGCTCAGGGCGGCAATGGCCGGAGACGCAGCAGCGTACGCCAGGGCCCTACAGGGCCTTCAGCCCGGCATAGGCCGCGCCGGCAAGAACCTGCTGACGGTGTATCTTTCGAAGGTCGCACGGAATATACGCGATCGGAGGCGTCCCGATTTCGGCAGCTTGCCGGCAGCCAAGCGTCAACAGGTGGCCAATGGACTAACCGTGACATTGAACTGGGGACCGCAATTCGCCGACCGGTTCTCTTGGTCAGAGGCCCAAGCAATATGGCGGCGGTTCGAGTCAATAGATACCGGCCTCCAAGCCGACGAAGCGCAACCATCGCCCGGTCTGCAGCAGGAGCCTACGAGATACTACGCCAAGGAATTGCCGGCCGAAGTCAGCTTCGAACGGTTCGTCGCCGGCTGGGTTTAGAGCTATGAGTACACGTACCGTCGAATTCCTAGGGATGACGCGATGGCCGTCAGGGCAATAGAAGCGGCGCTGGGCCGGCGACTAAAGCTGGCCGAACGCGAGGCGATAGACGGCTATATCTGCGTCTCACCCTGGGTCATAGGGTTCCTCATCTTCATTCTTGGAATGATGGTATTTTCTCTCTACACCTCCTTTACCGAATACGACATCATCAAGCCGGCCAAATGGATCGGGTTTGGCAATTACGAGAAGATGTTCTTCCGTGACGACTTGTTCTGGTGGTCATGGTCCCGTACCGCGATCTACTCGATTATCACGGTGCCGTTGGGCGTGGTCATCGCCTACGCCCTGGCGGTATTGCTCAACCAGAAGGTATTGGGCCTCTCATTCTGGCGCACACTGTTCTATATGCCGGTGGTTGTACCGGCGGTAGCAGCGGCATACATCTTCGGCTGGCTATTCGCGCCGGAGGTTGGGCTGATAAACGGCTTTCTCAAATTGGCCGGGATGGCGGACCCGCCCAGATGGTTCGATTCGCTGCAGTGGGCGCTGCCTGGGATGGTAATTCTGACCACCTGGGGGGCCGGCGGTGGCCTCATACTGTACCTCGCGGCCCTCCAATCAGTGCCGACCGAGCTATACGATGCCGGCAAAGTCGATGGCGCCAACGCTTGGATTCGCTTCTGGTCCATCACCATTCCAATGACCTCGCCGGTCGTGCTGTTCACGACCATCATTGGGATTATCAATTCCTTCCAAGTGTTCACCGGCGCCTTCTTGCTAACCGAGGGTGGGCCGGTCAACGCGACGATGTTCATAGTGCTCTATCTCTATCAAAAAGGATGGCAAGAGTTCCAGATGGGATACGCCTCTGCCCTCGCCTGGGGTTTGTTTGTCGTCATCATGGCGTTGACCGCTCTAGTGTTGTACACCAGTAGGCGCTTCGTCTACTACGCCGGCTCGGACTGAGGAGGACCACCCATGGCACTTGCCAAGAGTTCACAGCTGCCGGTGCGCGATCGAGCCGGCGATTCCGAGCGAGCCCGGCGCGGGGCCCGAGGGCTTGTCGGACGCAGTCTCCTGTACCTGACGCTGGTTGCTGGCGCCATAGTGTTTACGCTACCAACCTTCTGGATGATCAGCACTAGCTTGAAGATGCCGTGGCAAGCCACCGCGTTTCCGCCGGAGTTTATTCCGAACCCTTGGGCGTTTGAGACCTATGCCGAATCTTGGGAGCAGTTTCCTTTCTGGGTATCCTTGAAGAACACGATGGTCATTGAGTTGGGTGTGCTGGTTGGACGTCTGCTGTCGGCCTCGCTGGTCGCCTACGGATTCGCACGGTTGCGGTTCCCGGGTAGAGAGTGGCTTTTCCTAGTAGTGCTGAGCACACTAATGATCCCCTATCACGTCACGCTGGTGCCCCAATACCTCCTGTTCAAGGAGCTCGGATGGCTGAACACGCCCCTTCCCTTGATCGTTCCTTGGTGGTTCGGCGGCGGCGCGTTCTTTATCTTTCTGTTGCGGCAATTCTTCCGCAGCATCAACCGTGAAATGGATGAGGCGGCGCGCATTGACGGATGCGGGACTTTCACGACGTTTTGGTACATCTTGCTGCCGATGTCGCTGCCGGCAATGGGTGTAGTTGCGATATTCACGTTCCTGAACGAGTGGAACGACTTCCTGGCACCACTCATCTACCTGAACACGGAAGACACTCAGACGCTGGCAATCGCGATACAGTTCTGGAGAAACCATGCCACTCTGGCAGTACAATGGCAGCGGGCCACGTTCCCGCAAACTATGGCGATGTCGACGATCCTGACCATTCCGCCAGTATTGGTCTTCTTCTTATTGCAGCGCTATTTCATCCAGGGCATCGTCGTTACGGGAGTGAAGGGATAGGCGCCGGCGCCTATCTCAGCTTGAACCGACAACTAGACACAGGCCGGGTCGGCAATGGAAGCCGGCCCTGCCAACCTCAGGAGATCTCGCCCACTACTCTGAAGAACTCGCCATCTTTAAGCGTCAGGAAGTGAAAACTGTTTTCCGTTTCGAACTCGATCCGGCTCTTCTTCACGTGCTCCCCGAGTCGCTTCTGGACACCGCCGGCGGTGACAACCCAGTCCTCGCCGCGCCGCGCCCCAAAGACAACTGATTGGCTGTCCAAACTGAATGCCAATTGGCCGAATCTGAGCTCCCGGCCATCGAAGCCTTGCTCATTGCCGTTGACGACGATATAGCTGTTGGTGCCGATTGACGCTACATACGCCACCTTGTCGCTGTCCGGACCGAAGACTGGGCCACTTCTGTCGATGCGGTCGTACTGCTTGCCGGCCGCACCGTCGACAACGACCGCCCACTTGCCGCTTTCCCTCGTGGCGTAGGCGACCCTCTGGCTATTCGGGCTGAAAACCAGCGATTCACTCCTTATGTTCGAGAACTCAGCACCCTCCGAGCCATCCACAACAACAACCCATTCGTCGCCGCGCTTGCCGGCGTAAGCCAGCCTCTGGCTGTCTGGGCTGAACATCACCGAACCGTCGCCGATCTCGTCGTACTCCTTACCTTCGGCCCCGTCGAGAACGACGAACCATTTTCCGCTGCGCCTGGCGGCGTATACGACACGTTTGTTATCCGCGCTGAATACGGGCGTACCGTCGCCAATCAGATCGTACCCAGGCCCCTCATCGTCGCCAATCACGGCGATCCACTTGTCTCCGACCTTAGCGCCGTACGCTACTATTCCGCTGTCTTGATCGAACGTCACAGTCTCAGTAAGTACCTGGTCGTACAGCTTTCCCTCCACTCCATTTCCTTCGAGGTTTCCGACAACGACTAGCCATCTTCCACTACGCTCGGCCACGTAGGCGACACGTTTGCTATCTGGACTGAATATGAGGCTGGGAGAAAGAACAGTATCGTAGATTTGCCCTTCAACTCCATCCACCACCACGAGTGACTTGCCTTCTTCTCCAGCCACGTAGGCGAAGTGATCGCCATCGGGACTCACTATAGGGTGCGCTTCGCCGATACCGTCGTATGGCTTCTGCTCGGACCCGTTCACGACGACTATCCACTTCTCGTGGCGCCGGATCACGTATCCGATCTGGCGGTTGTGAGGCCCCACCGCGATCGTGTCTTTGAACATGCCGGCTACGGACTCGCCCAAGGACTCCTCAGTAGTCGAGAAACCGCCGCCGCCGCCTTCGCACGACACAAGCAAGGCGGTCATCGACAGCGCCGCAACAATTAACCGCGTTGCAAACTTCATGGAAATGGTCGACACGGGTCCGCACCTCTCCGTTGACAAGCTACCCTCGGCCTGATGTCTATTATCTCAGACTCCGGCGTAGCGGTGCCGGCAACTTCCTTGACAAAGCGGATCCAGTGCGTCGAACATAAGGACATCAGTCGATATCAAGTACTCCCATCAGAGGACTGCAGGGTCAACTCGGAATTAGGTGGAGATATCATGAATCGCGCGTTCATAAAAGGCGAATTGCAAGGATGTATCGAAGACTTCAAGAACGGAGAGCTCCACGAAAAGAGACTGCAGGCGATCGTCGATTACGTAGAATCGTCAGGTCCAAGGCAACAGGATCTGCTGTACCTTCAAGCCCGAGACTCTAACCTTAGCTCAATCATCGACGGAATATCGCTGGTGGAGAATGGCGAGGTGGTCGAAGGGCCGGCAGATCCGGATGACTGGCCGTATCAGTCAGTGCTCGAGGCTATCCGGGATGGCTGGCGCGTGATTCAATTCCCCAATCTGGCGCTGATGATGGACGAGAAGCGGACGTACGGCCTGGGCTGCGAGTTCGTCTTGCAACGCGACAGCGCTTCGAACTAGAGCCAAGAGCCTCCGGCCGATCCGGACCGTTCCGTCGGCCATTCGACAACAGTAAAGTGGCCATAGCCGGGCGCACCAACCTTTATCTTCAGGAGGAAGGGATTAACGTGACTGATGCAAAGACAGCCGCTACGAGTGCGAGCTCACAAGAAATGGCCGCTGTGATCGAAAAGCTGCGGCCATTCGACACTGCGACTGTTTGCAACGTAATAGAGCTATTCGACGTCCGACCACACCACAAGGGATATCTGGGCGGATCGATCAAATCATACTTTCCAGATCTGCCACCGATGGTTGGGTTCGCGTACACCTGCACCTACAGCGGCGGGGAACCGGGGCCTAACATTACTCTAGGCGAGAACATCGACAATTTCGCCAAGACTCCTGAGCCGCGCGTAATGGTGTTCCAATCGCTGGAATCTCCGCCGGCCTCGGCCATATTCGGGGACATCGCCGTCAGCTTCTATAAGAAATTTGGCTGTGTTGGCCTGGTCACGGATGGAGCCGGGCGGGACTTCGAACAGATCAGCAGGCTCGAGTTTCCCTGCTTTGCCGCCGAGACGATATGCTCGCACGGGTATGCGCGTGTTACCGCAGTGAACATACCGGTCACGCTAACTGGGCAGGAGATACTGCCTGGCGACCTATTGCACGGTGATGCCAACGGCGTCGCCATCGTTCCGATTGAAATAGCCTCCGCGGTGGCAGATCTGTGCGGGCCCATGCGAGATGCCGAGAGCGATTTGCTCGGCAAGGTGAACGCACCCGGCGCGACGGTTCAGGAGGTTAGCAGGGCACACAGGGAGTTTCTCGCCGCGTGCGACAAACTGACGCGCATCGCGGCTGGCTAGTTGCCGGCAGAAACACTGACACAATTCGGTAAGGCGGGAGTCATCAAAACCGTTGGACAACAATCCTGCTTCATCACTTGTCCTATCCTGAACTTACCCTCTTTAACATACAGGGGTTTTTGATTCTCTAGCTTTCGTTGTCACCAAAGGTTGGCGGTGGTCTTGCCTCCCCCCTCTCCTCTGGATTCCTGCCCCCGTATCGGAGTACGGGGCAGGCTTTCGCAGGAATCACCATGGCCTTGCGAAGGCCGCATAAGAGGATGAAAATGGTGGGACGCCTGGCCATTGGCTGGGTACAGGCTTCAACGCTGCGGGCTTCACCCTCACCCCAACCCTCTCCCACCGAGGGAGTGGGAGGAGCCCACTCCGCGTTGGCGGCGGGTCGTATGTTTTTCATAGCAATCGCCCATGCCGGCTGTTGCCGGCACACCAAGGTATGAAAAGCCGGAGTTGTTGTTTGGTACAGCGCATTGGCACGGCGGATTCTGCCACGCCCCACCCCGACCCCAGCGGGGGACAAGCCCCCGCACTACATTTTCTCATTCCGCCATCGATCATCGGTCTACAATTCGGCACGTTTCGCCCGGGGAGACCCGGCATTGAGGTTGATTGGGGCGCACATCCCGGATCGGAGTCCGGGACATGCTTTCGTACGAATGACGACATGCGGTTTGCGGACTATCGAAATGGCCTTGGTGGGTTGACTGTTTCGACCAATCCTTGTCGGCCTTAGGAAATACTCTAGAAGTCCTAAACATTAAAGAATTGAAAACCCGTTCTTTAACATAACCGAGTGAGTACAAACTAGTCTATGGTCAAGTAGAATATGAGCGTTGCCTGAACGGCGAAGGCAAAGCAGCCGAGTCAGCCTCGACTCGTCAGAAGTGAGGAGCATCATCTATGCCGGCGCTAACTGAGGCCCAACTCGAACAGTTCAATCGCGAAGGATTTCTCGTAGTCGAAGACATATACGACAAGGAACGTGATTTTGGGCCGATTGTGGCCGAATACTCCGAGTTCCTCAGTTCTCTCTGCGAACAATGGTATAGCGAAGGCAAGCTTCCATCCGCGTTTCAAGAGCTGTCGTTCAGTGACAAATTCACGGAGGTCGTGGCAGCCGGCCTCCCTGTATACCAGCACTTCGACATCACACTTCCTCAGGCCGGCCTCGAGCCCGACACCCCGATGCACACCAGCGCGGCGGTGTTCAATCTGCTACGCAATCCGAATCTCCTCGACGCGGTTGAATCAATCGTCGGTCCGGAGATTTTGTCGAGCCCGATTCAACACACGCGTGTCAAGGTACCGGAGCACCGTCTGCCGGCTCATATCAAGCACAACAACCTTGTCGGTACGACTTGCTGGCACCAGGACCAAGGCGTGGGCCTTCCCGAGATCGATAATACGAACATGTTGTCCGTGTGGTTCCCGATGGGCGATACTGACAAGGAGAATGGATGTCTCAAGGTGGTTCCGCGCAGCAATCACAAAGGACTGATTACCCACTGTCCGGCGCCCGGCAAGCTCGAGATACCTCTACACTTCATCGACGAAGATGCGGTGACGCCCGTCCCGATGAAAACTGGCAGCGTCATGCTATTCACTCGAACTACGATGCACGCGTCGTACGACAACAATACCGAGCGCCTTCGCTGGAGCTTCGACCTGCGCTACCTGCCGGTGGGGCAGCCCACTGGCCGGCCGATGTTTCCCGACTTCGTCGCTCGGAGCCGATCGAATCCGGCCAGCGAGCTACGTGATGCCACGGTTTGGGCCGACCTGTGGATGAAGGCCAGGGCTCGCGTTGCGGCAGCCAACCCTCCTGTATTCAATCGCTGGAACAGCGATCATCCGCTTTGCGCTTGATGTGCGACACCGCGCCGGCAATTCGTCGTGACAGGGTAGGCATCGAGTAACTTCCAGATCTCCCAAGGAGACTTGCCAATGAAGACCATTCCGCCGGATGAACTACACAGCGTTGTAGAACGGATAGTCGCCGCTGCCGGCACCCCCCAAGAGGGAGCCACTCTAATGGCCGACCATCTAGTCGGATCGCATCTAGCCGGGCATGACTCGCACGGAGTTCAACACCTACCACGCTACATCGGACAGGTAAAGTCCGGCGTAATAGTGCCGGACGCGGTTCCAGAGATCGTGTCGGAAGTCGCCGGCGCGGTACTGGTCAAGGGCAACTGGGCCTGGGGCCAAATTACGACCGACTATATGACTAAGCTGGGAATAGAAAAGGCCTCTACGCATAAAGTGGCGCTGATTTCCGGCGTACAAGTGACCCACATCGGCCGGCTCGGTCACTACGTCGAGCAGGCATCCCGGGCGGGAATAATGATCTGGTTGATGACCGGCGGACAAGGCGTAGACTCTCCGTTGGCGGCCCCTCACGGCGGGCGCAAGGCTCTGTTTGCGCCTAACCCGATGGCGTTGGGCTTCCCAACTGCCGAGGAACATCCATTCGTGTGGGACATCGCCACTACCCGCGTAGCCGGCGGCAAGATTCAACTGGCACACTCGAAGGGCCAAGAGCTGCCGGCTGGATGGATCATCGACAAGGACGGGAATCCATCGACGGACCCGGATGACTACTACGACGGCGGCGCGTTGCTACCGTTCGGCGAGCACAAGGGTTTTGGCCTGATGGTGGCGTCGGAGATTCTTGGCCGCATCCTGACCGGCTCGGAGGACTACGTGCAGAACGAGCGCGGGGGAGTCCATCATGCCAAACAAGGGGCGACTCTGATAGCCATCGACGCCGGGGTCTTCACCTCGGCCGAACAGTTCTCGTCGCGCACGACCGATCTGATGAAGAGGATTCGCGCGGTTCCGCCGAGGACCGGATTCTCCGAGGTACTGGCGCCGGGTGACTTCGAGCAAGCGACCCGTGAGAAAAGGCAAACGGAAGGGATCGAGATTCCGGAATCCACATGGGGCGAGATCGTCGAAACGGCTGACTCGTTGGGGCTGAAGATATAGCACTCGCCGGCGATTGTCGCTTTGTACGCCACTCCTAACTAAGTATCCTGGGGGCTTGCTGAAAAAGGGTAAGGGGGACGCATGAAACTAGCTCTACACTACGAGATGGCCAAGCCTGTTCTAGACGACCACCTCCTATTGGAGGAGACGATGGAGCAAATCATCTTCGCCGACGAGGTCGGGTTCGACTACGTGTGGCTGGTCGAGCATCACTTCCTCACAGGGTTCTCCGGCTGCCCGGCCAACGACATTATCTACGGGGCATTGAGTCAGCGAACCAAGCAGATTCGCCTCGGGCTCGGAGTAATCGTTCTGCCGATGCACCATCCGGTTCAGGTGGCGGAAAGAGTCGCGGTTCTGGACCACCTTGCCGAGGGAAGGGTCGACTTTGGAACCGGTCGCTCGGCAATCTATGAGCTCGAAGGGATGGGTCTCGACACACGCGATAGCCGCAGCATGTGGGATGAATCCCTGACGATGGTGCCCAAGATATGGGAGACCGACTGGTTTTCCTGGGAAGGCAAGCACTGGAGCGTTCCGTCTCGGCAGGTATTGCCCAAGCCATATCAGGACCCTCACCCCCCAATCTGGGTGGCTGCGCTACAGCCGGCTACCTACCGTATTGCCGCCGAGAAAGGAATAGGGGTGTTGGCGATGGGCGCCAGCGATCCGACGGTTTTGGAGCCGCACATCAAGGCCTTTCACGAAACGCCGGCCTCGATTCCAGTTGGCTCCTCAGTCAACAAGCAATGGGGCAGCCAAACGATTGGCATTTGCACCGAGGACAACAATGAAGCCCGTGAAATGGCAACCAGGTCCATCAAGAACTTCTACGGGCCCGAGCGACCCTACGCCAAGAGCCAGGCCGACCTCTACTCCAAGCTGATAAAACAGTGGGGGGGACTCCCCGATCACCAGGTCCGAGACTTCGGCAGGACCGTCGATCTCGAAGGCATCAAGGTGCCGGATTCCGACACTCCCGACTTCATCACTCAGAAGCTTTGGGAGGACTTGGATGCCGATACACTCTGCGACCGTGCCGTCATCATTGCCGGCGACCCGGAAGGCTGCGTACGCGGATTGAAGAAGCACGAAGCGGCCGGAGTCGACCAGATGCTGATATCGATGCAAACCGATACGGTACCACACGACGTGGTGATGAAATCGATCGATCTTTACGGAAAATACGTTATCCCGGAGTTCAAGTAGGCGTAGGCCAGGTTGCCTCGGGTAGTCAAAAACCGCGGGAGGATCGTCGGTTGGAGTACCGTAACTTAGGGCGCACCGGGGTGAAGGTGAGCCCCCTGATTCTCGGATGCGCAGGTTTTGGCGGTCGAGCCGATGAGGCAGAGTCGATCGAAATCATCGACCGGGCAATCGATGCCGGCATCAATTTCATCGACACAGCTAACTCCTATAGCCGGGGAGTCAGCGAAACCATAGTCGGCAAGGCGTTGAAGTCCAATGGCGAGCGTGACCGAATCGTCCTAGCCACCAAAGTACACTTCCCCATGGATGATGATGAGCCAAATGCGTCCGGCACCAGCCGGCGCCACATTGTCGAGCAGTGCAATCGTTCGCTTAAGCGCCTGCAGACCGATTGGATAGACCTCTATCAGATCCATCGGCCGCACTCCGACCTTGCCATCGACGAGACGCTGCGGGCGTTGGACGATCTGGTCCGCTCCGGCAAGGTGCGATACATCGGCTCCAGCACGCACGCCGCCTGGCAGGTGATCGAATCGCTCTGGGTAGCCAAAGAGCTTGGCCTGAACCGGTTTATCAGCGAGCAGCCGCCGTACCACCTGTTGGACCGCCGGATAGAGCGGGAACTTGTCCCGATGGCTTTGACCTACGGGTTGACGATAATCCCCTGGTCGCCCCTGGCGTTCGGGTCTTTGAGCGGCAAATATAGGCGCGGGCAGCCCCGGCCCAAAGGCGCCAGACTATCGGGCGAGCAGGACACTGATAGATGGAGAGGATCGTTCTCTGACGACGCGTTCACGGTTATAGAGACGCTCTCCGACCTCGCCGAGCGGAAAGGCTGCACACCCAGTCAGTTGGCGGTGGCGTGGTGTTCGCAGCAGCGGGGCGTAACCGCGCCGATCATCGGCCCGCGAACGCTCGACCATCTCTACAGCTATCTGGGTTCCCTGGACGTCACGGTCACGGACGAGGACCGGGCGACGTTGGACGAGGTCATTCCGCCGGGCGGAGTCATAGCTCCCTATTACGAAGGCGATTTCGGGCCGGCTCAATTCAGATGGTGAGGTGTTGACGTGCGACTAGCCGGCAAGGTCGCGGTCGTGGCCGGCTCCGCGAGGGGGATAGGGCGCGCGACCGCGGAGCTATTCGCCCGTGAGGGGGCCAAGGTTGTCGTGGCCGACGTCGACGAGGAGAACGGCCGGGAGACAGTCCGGCGGATCGGCCAAGATGGCGGAGAGGCGTTCTTCTTGCCGACGGACGTCGGGCGGGACGAAGACGTGGAGCACATGATTCGGGTCGCGGTCGACCGCTACGGCAAGCTCGACGTTCTGCACAATAACGTGGGCATCGCAGTGGGCGGCAACGTGGTCGAGACTTCGCCGGCGGACTGGCACCGGATTCTGAACGTAAACCTGGCAAGCACCTATCGTGGATGCCACTTCGCCATTCCTGAGATGCTCAGGAATGGCGGCGGCTCGATTGTAAATACCGCATCGGTCCAGGGGATATTGGGGATACCCGATTGGGCCGCATACGCCGCGGCGAAGGGAGGCATGATCGCCCTGACGCGCCAGATCGCAGTCCAGTACGCGAAGCAAAACATCCGGGTGAATTGCGTCTGTCCCGGAGGGGTGCTAACCACCATGGCCGAGAGGATACTTGCCGAGTCACCCGATCCGGAGACCGCGCTGAAGGCCGTTACGGACACCTATCCGATGGGGCGACTTGGGCGTCCTGAAGAGATCGCTTACGCGGCGCTATTTCTGGCGTGTGACGAGTCCTCATTCGTGACCGGCCACGCGTTGGTAGCGGACGGCGGGTTCTCGGTAAGTTAGCCGGCGACTGGCCCCGCCCGGTCAAGTACAGTGACCGAGGCTGTCCTGGGTACGCGTTTCTCTCCGGCGCTCAATCACCTAGCGCGGCCAGGAGCCCCTTGACGTAGCCAACGGCATACCCCGACGCCATCCCCTGGAACCGATTGTCGCCATCATAGTCGGGAAGATGGTCTATCTGCAGGCCCCCGTCGTATCCCACGGATTTCAACGTCTGGAGCACTTGGAACATGCTCATGTCGCCGTCATCGACGGCTACCTCGTGATATCCGTCCGTGGCCGGTATCGTGCCCCGGACGTTTCGGAAGTGGGTGTGGAAGATCTTGCCCTTGCGCCCAACGGAGCGGATCTCATCATAGATATTGGTACCTGACTCGTACCGGGTGCCGATGCAGTAGAGAAACCCGCTGCTTTCGCTGGGCACGTCATCGATAATCTTGAACCAACGCTCTGGGCCGAACTCTGCCTCCGGCAGCGGCGGATCGGCCGGATGGATAATCAAACGAATGTCGTATGCCTCCGCGATCGGTACCAGCCGGCGATACACCTCCACGCTCCGCTCGAAGTGGGCCTCCACGTCCACTAGGAACTCCGGCGGGCTCTCGGCAAGCCGCCGCCGCATCAACGAGGCATCGAACGTGTACATCTTGTAACCGCCCCGATGGACGCCTACCTTATTTCCGTAGTGACCGGGATTTGCCCCCTTTTGGCTTAGACTACTCAGACCGTTGCCCAGTAAGACCGGCATAGACATGAAGGGAACGCCGGCCTTCGCCAGAGCCTCCAGTGTGCGACACAAATCGTCCAGCTCAGCATCGCCGCCGGGTTGACCCAACAGGTAGCGCTCAGGCGTCGGAGGCGCGACCCTATAGACGCCGAGACCCCATCGATGAAGCTTTTCCAGGAGCTTGCGCACTCCAACCTCGTCAGCGTAACCCTGTTCTTTGATCCCCGGAACGTTCTCCGGCTGATGTATGTCGAGGCCGTCAGCCCCTATCTGGGCGGCGAAACGTATGTAATCGTCGGAAAGATCGCGTTCGCGCATCAGGACTTTCATCTCGCTTGTCGCTCCCCTCTAGTCGAAAACTATCACGCCGCGGGCGACCTCGCCGGCTTCCAACGCCCGGAACGACTCGTTGATCTCTTCGAGGGCGAATCGCCTGGAGATCAGCTCATCGAGCTTCAGCTTGCCATGCCGGTAGAGGTCGATCATTTTGGGAAAATCAACGTGGTGACGGTTGGAGCCGTAAAAGCAGCCAATGATTCTGCGCGCGGTTCGCATCATAGCCAACTGTGAGAATTGCATCGTCGTCTCGGGGGCCGATACGCCTACCAACACGGCGGTTCCGCCTTTGCGCAGGCTCTCGTAGGCCTGCGTTAGCGTCTTTTCCAACCCTATCACCTCGAAAGCGTAGTCGACCCCGCGACCGCCGGACAGCTCTTTGGCCCGTTGAATTACGTCTTCGCGTCCGGCATTGATCAGGTGGGTGGCGCCGAATTCACGGGCCAACTCGAGCTTGTTGTCCAACAAATCGGCGGCGATGATACGGGCCGCGCCGGCAATCCGGGCACCCTGGATAACGTTGAGACCTACGCCACCGGTGCCGATGACCAATACCGTGCTCCCAACCTCGACCTGCGCCGTGTTAATGACGGCACCAACGCCCGTGGTGACACCGCAGGCAACCAGCGCCGCGCTGTCAAGGGGCACGTCTCGTGGAATGACGACGGCATTGTTTGCCGGCACAATCGACTCCTGGGCGAACGAACTGACATTCTGAAACTGAAAGACGCGGTTCCCGTCTCTTCGGAAGCGATTCGAAGCGTATGCCGTCTCGATGGGATCGGCGCCATCCTCAGGTACGCAAAGGTTCGGCTCTCCACGCAGGCAGTAAAAGCACTCGCCGCACTTGGCGCCGAACGCGATTATCACGTGATCGCCAGGCTTTATCCTGGTCACGCCGGCTCCTACCTTGGTAACAACGCCGGCGCCTTCGTGACCAAGTATCAGAGGCAACGGACTGCCCATCTCCCAACGCCAGTGATGCAGGTCTGAGTGACATACACCGCTCGCGGCGAAGCGCACGGACACCTCGTTGAGGCCAGGTTCGCTTAGCTCCACCTCTTCCACTTTCAGCGAGTCGTTGCGCCGGTACATTACTGCTGCTTCCATCGACCTTCTCCATGCATCTACTGAAAACGGGCCGGATAGAATATTCTATCTTGAAACGCCGACGGCACCCGACCGGATGTTGGATGATTGCAGGGTATGGGCAAACCTACGGCTTGATAAAATCAACGTCCCGAAACACCCGTCTGAGAGCAAAACATAGGAGCGATCATGGACCTTGAACTGAACGACAAGACGGCCTTAGTCACTGGCGGCGGCCGCGGCATCGGCAAGGCGATCGCACGCGAGCTGGCGTTGGAGGGTGTGGATGTAGTCATAGCGGCTCGGACCAGAAGTGAGTTGGAAACCACTGCCGAAGAGCTGTCGAATGAAACCGGACGCAACTTGTTGCCGATTCCGGCCGACACTGGCAATAGTAATGACGTAAGACGCGTGGTCGCCCAAGTGGTGGAGGAATTTGACCGCCTCGATATACTAGTAAACTGCGCAGCCCAGCCTGCCGGTGGCAAACCGGCACTCAGTCTAGCCGAAACCACTGAAACGCACTTCTGGGCGGATATGAACGTCAAGGTCATGGGGTACCTGCGTTGCGCCCAAGAGGTGGCTCCGCACATGCGCCGGCAGGGATGGGGCCGGATCATCAATATCAGCGGCCTGGCCGCGCGCAGGTCAGGATCGATAATCGGAAGCATGCGCAACGTAAGCCTCGTCGCAATGACCAAGAATCTCGCCGACGAGCTGGGGCCGGACGGGATTAACGTCAGCGTTGTGCATCCGGGATTGACCCGTACCGAAAGGACACCGGGAATGTTGGCCGACCAAGCGCGAACTAAAGGCATCTCCATAGAGGAAGCAGAGGAGCAAATGGCCCAGGGAAACTCGGTCCACCAGATCATCGACGCGCGCGACGTAGCCCACGTCGTGGCGTTTCTGGCTTCACCCAAGTCAATCGCCATCAATGGGGACGTCATCGCCGCCGGCGGGGGAGTCGATCGGGCAATCTACTATTGATTGTCGACTCATAAGATAGATGAATTACCGCTGGATAATGCAGGAAATGTGCAGTCGCCCGATGGGCACGTCCCAATGAACCGGCCGAGTCTGACCCTGGGGTTCCTCGCCGGCGTCGCGGCGGGGCTCGCGGCGTCATTGGTCGCTCTAGCGATTCGCGCCGTCGCCGGCATCCCGTCGCCACCGGAATCGATGGCCGATCCGGCAACCCTGGTAATGCCCCCGGAGTTGTTCGCGCTCACGCTCAGCTTGCTGGGTTTTCTCGCCAAGCCGTTGCTAGTCATTGCGCTTCTGACGCTACAGATCCTCTTGGCCGGCGCGGTCGGAACAGCGTACATCCTGTTCAGGCGCACCATTCCGGGCATCGTCGGACTCTTGCGTGATGCAGCCATGTTGACGCTGGCAGCTTCGACGGGTGCGTGGCTGGCGTTCCTGCCGCTTGTCGGAAAGGGCCTTTTTGGTGCGGACGATCCGGCCGGCGCCGGGAGCCACGTCATTGCGGCTTTGCTGACGAACGGCGTCTACTCGCTTGTGCTCGTCCTAAATCTCCGGTCGATGACCGATGAAGCGGCTACGAGAGACGGCGCGGTGTCGGTAGCGAGTACCAGCCGGCGAAGACTGCTAGCGCAGCTGGGCGTAGGTGCGATCGCCATCATAGTGGGCGGCGGCATCCTGCTCCAACGGTCACTTCGGAGCTTTGGAAACAGTGTCTTGGAGCCGATAAAGGGTATGCCCAGCGAGGTCACCTCTAACGACCGATTCTACGTCGTCTCGAAAAACATATATTCTCCGATGTTGGATCCCACTCGCCTTGCCGATCCTGTTCTAGAGGCCGGAGACTGGAGACTTGAGGTAAAGGGGCTAGTCGAAAGTCCGCTGACCCTCAGCTACGAGCAACTGCGAGCCCTGCCGGCGGTTGAGCAGCGCTACACGCTTTGCTGCATAAGTAACCCAATCGGCGGTGGCCTGATTGGCAACGCCCTGTGGAAGGGAGTTCCGCTCAAAGCGGTTCTCGACCTGGCCGGCGTAAAGCCCGGCGTCCGCAAGGTCGTGCTGCGCTGCGCCGACAAGTACTTCGAGAGCATCACCTGGGAGAAAGCAAACCGCGAGTCAAACCTCATCGCCTGGGAAATGAATGGCGAGCCACTGCCGATCGAGCACGGCTTCCCGGCTAGGCTTCTGATACCCAACCTATACGGAATCAAGAACGTGAAGTGGGTGACCGAGATCGAGCCAATCGACGACGAATTCCAGGGGTACTGGCAACTGCGAGGCTGGACCGACGAGGCGGTGATTCAGACGATGTCGCGGATCAACGTGCCTAACCAATTCACTAAATTGACTGTCGGTGACATCGAGGCCGGAGGGATTGCATTCGCCGGCAGCCGGGGCATCGCCCGAGTCGAGATTAGCTCCGATGAGGGCGAAACGTGGCATACAGCGACGGTAAAGCAAGCGCTTTCTCCATATAGCTGGGTTCTCTGGACCGCCGACTGGAGCCCGCCGGCCTCCGGCAGCCACGAGTTGCGCGTACGGGCCACGGATGGCACCGGCCAAGTTCAGACCGATGAAAGCACGAGAACGCTACCCGATGGCGCGACCGGTCACCATACTATCGTTGTGAAAGTTGCGGAGCCGGATGGGGGAGCCTAAGCAGACGCTGGCAAATCACGCGCCCTGGTAGAGAAGCACTGGATCCAACCGCCGAATCCCCTCCACCAGATCGAAATGGGAGTCCGTAGACACGATTTCAGCCAGATCGTTGCTCTTCATCACCGCGACGTGGACCAGGTCGCGGGCAGTCACGCCCTTCGGAGCATAGCGCTCGAACAACTCGATTGTGAGCGCCGCGTCCGAGGGAAGGACCGGGTACACCGAGTCGACCATCTCCAATAGGTTGCTGGCCAGCGCTATCGCGATGGACCACTTACGCAACGCCCCATACCGGTAGAGGATCTCCTGGATGGTCTCGGTGTCGATAGCCGCGTTTAGCCGGCCCTCCGCTACCTCAGACATCGCCTTGACGCAGGCCTCTCTGTAGCGGTGTGGACGGCCGGCCGCATACATCGGCACGTTGACGTCCAGTAGTACCGGACGGTCGATCACGACGATGCTCCGTGGATAATCTCCTCCTCCATCCGTTCCCAATCATCGACCGGCGCCTCGAGCGCCGACAGTCGAGCCAACGCCGCTCGACGCCGCTCTCGCTCGGCCGGAGCAACGTACACCTGCTCGATTGCTTCACGGATCAATCGGCTGACCGGCTTGCCCAATTCGCCGGAGCGTTCCTCGAGCGCCTTATACTGTTTTTCAGATAGAACCGCTTGAACCCGTTTGGTTAGCTCCGCCATGTTACTACTTCATTGGTATTAAGTTCCTATTCATGCCTACATGATACTATGTTGGGGCGGGAATGATCAAGTGGGATCGACGCAAGGATATTGCCATCTACGGGGATCGGTCCGCCTTCAGGACCTGGACAGGTGACGGGAGGCTATCTAACGCCCACCGGCGCCGGCGACGGCCGGCTCGGGCGATTCGGCCTCTGAGATTGGATTTTGCCACTTGGTCATCATCGCCGAGGCGACGAGGGCGAGCCCTATCAGCGCCAAGGGCAACAAGAAAATGTCGCGAGTGGCCAGCGTCAGAGATTCGCGGAAGTTCTCAACTGTTGTGGGGTTCACATCGCCGTTGCCACCAGCGAGAACTATGGATGGGTCCGGCACAGGACCGCCGAAGTAAGATTCCAGCCGCCAGATCTGGAACGAGCCCATCGCGCCTATGCCGATAGCACTGCCCAGGTTGCGGAAAAACATGACCAGGCTGGTCGCCACGCCAAGCATACGAGGATCGACTGAATTCTGTACGGCCAGCATGTGAGTCGGGCTACCTATGCCGCATCCCGCTCCGGCAATCGCCATTGCAATCACAAAATCGGTCAACGTACTCGACGTGTTTATTCTGAGCAACAGTAGGTATCCAACTGCCAGCAAAACGAAACATGCCAAGCTAAGTTTCCGATAGCCCAGAGGTCTTACCAAGGGGCCGGAGGCAGCGGCCATTATCGACCAGCCGAAGACCATCGGCGTCAGCGCGGCACCGGCGTTTATCGCGGTACCGCCGGTCACTGCTTGGGCCAACAGCGGAACAAATGCGGGTAGGGAGAATGCCGCCCAGCCGAATATCAGGCTGGCGATCACCCCCAGAGTGAACATTCGCCGGCGGAACAATCCCAAAGGTATCGTCGGCACTTGGACTCGACCCTGCCGTCGGACGAACAACACGATCAGAGCTACGCTCACACCTACGAGCAGCAGGGCCTGGATCTGCTGGCCTTGCTGGCGAGCCAACAACATCCCATAAAGAAGGGCGAACACCCCCCCGGCCAGTAAGCCGGCGCCGAGAGCGTCAACCCGCGCCCGGCCGGCCTCCCGCGGGCGCTCTTTCAGAAAGAAACCCAGGCTCAGCAACGGAATCAGGCTCACCGGCACGTTCACGAAAAAGACCCATCGCCAACCTATGGACTCGACGATCAATGCACCCAGTCCGGGCCCAATCACCGCCGATATCGCCCACATCGAAGCGATCGCGCCCTGGAACTGTCCCCTACGTTCAGGCGGGTGCAGATCGCCTACTATTGTGAACGTCAGAGCGAATATCGCCGCTCCACCCAATCCCTGTAGGGCGCGGAAAGCGATAAGGTGCAGCATAGTTTGGGACGTACCGCAAAGAATTGAAGCCAAGACGAACACCGCAAGTCCGCCCATATACAGCTTCTTGCGCCCATACACGTCGGATAGGCGGCCAAAGATGGGTATTGCCGCGGTCGAGACGAGGGCGTATAGCGAGAAGACCCAGCTAAACAGGTCCAGTCCGCCGAGCGCAGAGACGATCGTGGGCATAGCCGTCCCCACGATGTTGGCATCCAGGGCGGCCAGCAGCATGCCGGTCCCGGTGGCGAACGTGAGTAGCACCGTACCCATGGTAAGGGGCGGGTACCGCTGGGCATCACTCATTAAGTATCGTCTCTAGCCGAGAAATTCAGCCGGCAGTCGCCGGTTGTACATAAAGCGTACCGGCGCTCCAAATGCGAAAAGTCAATGAATTTACCGGGAAAGAGGCCAGGTTTTACCATCAGAGCAGAGGTTTCCGGCCCAGCAATGTTCGATGTCGGAAGCCGCGTCGAAGAGATACTAACAGAGTAGCAACCTCAAGGCGGTCACGCTGGTTGTCCGGCGGGCAAATCCCGATCGGCAGGACCGCCAGCGATCATGGCAGCGAATACGCTCGGCCACCGGCGGCCCCTGGGAGGATGAGACCTCTCAATACCTACCTGGGAACAATGGAGGAAGAAACGCTCCCAATCGCATAGGGACATAAATTACAAGAGCGGGATGACACTCGCCGTCATTCGATTTGAGCTACGTCCACGCCGACACTATTGCCGGCCTCGACGAGCCCATCCCACGTCGTCTCCGGCACCGCCACGCCCTGACGCGTCCGCTCCTCGCGGGCCCTCAACTCCGGCTCGCCGGGAAGCAGGACCTCGTCAAACCCAGGAGCCGGCGGGACCTCCTTGATCCGGCGGAGCTTGAAGTCTGCGACTGCCTCATAGCTGCCATCGGGCCGGAATGTCCCTGGATCTATGGCGATAATCACGGTGCCGCCGTGGGCGCCGTCCTCAGCATATAGATCCCCCGGCGCCAGCGCACCGCACAGCAGCTCAACCAGCATGGCTATCGAATAGCCCTTGTGTTCGCCGAACGGCAGGAGCATCCCACCGTCGTAGAAGTCCGCCGGCTTGACGCTGGGTCGACCGTGCTTGTCGAGGATCGCGCCGGGAGGCAGGTCGGCGTTCTTGGCCCTAGCGAACTGGATTTTGCCCTCAGCGATGAATGAAGTGGCTATGTCCATCGTCATTGGAGGCATTTCGCCGGCCGGCGCGCCAAATGCGATAGGATTGGTTCCGAGCGCGCGGGCGGCTCCTCCGAACGGTGCGGTCGTGGTCGGCCCCGTTCCGCCGGAGCCACCGACCATTACGACTGAGATCACTCCTTGTTCGGCCGCCTGTTCAACCCATTCACCCAAACGGCCAATATGATGGCAGCGTACCACGGAAACCAGAGATATCTTGCTCTGCTTGGCCTTGCGTATCGCGACCTCAGTCCCGTAGTGCGCCGCGACGTGACCAAACGTCCACCTGCCATCGACTAGCGCAGTCGTCTCGGTCTCCTCGACAACCGCCGGCCTGACGTCGGGCACCATGCCGCCATCTTTGATTCGAGCGACATAGACCGGAACGCGCAGGACGCCGTGCGAATCATGGCCAGCGAGATTGCTTCCTACCAACACCTCGGCCATCAAACTGGCGGAATCATCCGGAGCGCCAGCCGCGGCAAATATGGTTTGGACTATGGACCGGAGACGCTTTGCCGACACATTGAGCACAGGGAATTACCTCCAATAGATCTTGGAATCTGTTTCAAGCGCAAGGAGAACGAAGTCTTTCCTTCGAACCTGAAGTTTAACACTCACCGGCGCTAAGTATAGACCGGCCGGTGTGATTGGCTACCGTCGCGCGGAATGGGTAAGTGCTCAGATTTAGGGGTACCTGCTCCGTGTGGGCGTAATGTCGCACCAATGAGGGTCTACCACCGGCGAGGACATCTGACCGGCGGAAGCCAGGAAAGAGTTGCAAGTGCGAAGTCCTTGCCGGGGGACGTGGGGGATGAGGTCGGCCACCTCGTGGATTGGACATCGATAGGTTGGAAATCACACTTTCACCGCCGTCTGAGGTCCCGAATGGCGACACGGCCTTTCCAGTTGACGGGTGCGGACGAGAGAAATACACCCAAATCTGAACTGTTGCCGGAATGGGCACAGATGCGACCAGCTATTCACCTTTGGTCTCAACCGCTCGACCGCGGGCATTGGGACAACAAGAGCCCCAACACCGGCCGCCTGCCATTGGACTAGCCGGCTTCGGGCTCTATCAAGTGTCCAATTGGAACTCCCAAAGCATCGGCGATCCTTAGCACGGCGCCGATCGTCAGGTTCTGCTTGCCGCGTTCGACCATGCTGATGTAGGTCCGATCCAGCCCAGACGTGTGGGCCAACTCCTGCTGTGTCATGTGCCGGCTGGTGCGAATCGAATTGATCCGCCGGCCCATCGCCGTCAAATGGTCCTCCAGGGTGAAACTCTCGGTACCCAGACCGGCGGCTTCCCGTCGATACAAGTCGCGATGTTGGTTCGTCAATTTTCGCCATCCCGGCACCAGAAGAATAGAATTGGCTGAGTCGCGCCGGTCAAAGCCGGCGCCGGCACTCGAAGTTTCAAAACACTGTCTGAGTTGGTTCACGGGAGGGAAACCGCGGGTCTGATACCGATCTTCGTCCCGCGGGCAGAGAAATGAGCCGAATCGTCGTCTTTGGGGACACACACCTGGTTAACGGCAAGCCGTCGGACCTTCCCGAAGAACTCGTATCTGACCTAGCCGGCTGCGACCTCGCCATCCACACCGGCGATGTCATCACGACCTCGACGCTGGAGATGCTTAGAGAACTCGCTAAAATTGTGGCTGTCTACGGCAACGTCTGCTATCCCGAGCTCCGGCTACGACTCCGCCGGCGTGAGATCGTCGAGATGGACGGAGTGCGCATCGGAGTTGTGCACGGTGACGGAGGCGCGTCAGCTTACCACGCCGCCCGAGCCGCATTCCGAGGAGAAGACCTGGACTTGGTCGCCTTTGGTCACAGCCACCGAAGACTGAAGGAGACATACAACGACAGATTGCTGCTGAATCCAGGATCAGCGTGCCAGCCCCGTGGCGAACGGAGGTCTCACGCTATCGTGACGACCCGTCCCGAACTCTCGGTCGATTTCGTGATCGCGGACTGAGGAGCCGGCCGGGACCGCTACAGCTCGGTCAATATCTCGGGACCTTGGGCCGTAACCGCTATGGTGTGCTCGAACTGAGCGGACCTGGATCCATCTACGGTGCAAACCGTCCAGCCATCTTCGAGCAACCGTGCCTCAGGCGCGCCGGCGTTGATCATCGGCTCTATCGTAAACACCATTCCCAGCCGGATCTTGAATCCTGTACCGGGAACGCCATAGTGCAGGACGGTCGGCTCCTCGTGAAGCGAACGACCCACACCGTGACCCGATAGCTCGCGCACTACCGAGAATCCCTGTCCCTCGGCATGCTGCTGGATCACGGCGCCGATGTCGCCGACGCGAGCGCCTGGGCGAACCTGCTCGATACCGCGTTTCAGGCACTGGCGGGTCACGTCCAATAGCCTCTGAGTTTCGCCGTCGATCGGCCCTATCGCAAACGTCTTGCAGGAGTCTCCGACCCAGCCCTTGTAGCTCAGTCCTATGTCGATTCCCACGATCTCACCGTCGCGCAGCTCCCGATTCGGGCTGGGGATTCCGTGACAAACCACGCTATCGATCGCGACGCAAATGCTGGCCGGAAAGGGTCGGCGGCCCGGATCGTTCTGCCGGCCGGCCCTGCCGCCATAGCCTTTGTAGATGGGGGTCGCGCCCCTCGCCCGGATGAACTCCTCGCAGATTCGGTCCAACTCGCCGGTGGTGACCCCGGGCACGACGTGGCCCCTGATGTGCTCAAATGCCTCGGCGACGATGCGGCCGCTGTCTCGCAAGCGTCTGATCTGTCTCGGCGATTTCAGCTTGACTGGCATGGCCGGCGACTCGATGCTGATGCTGGCAGCACGTATCGGTCCTCCAATGGTGATATCTGCAATGGCTACGGAATTCTCGGTAGATGATACTACCGATGACGCAATCTCGACATCGAATGCGGACCATTAGCTAAATCTGGTGGAGCGGCCGGCTGTCAAACTTCTGAGCGCAGATTCGAATGCAGAGGTACCAGTTCCGACGTATATGCCTTTGGCATTCGGTAGCCGACGCAGCTTGGCAAAGACCGAAGTGGGGTTGCTGGAGTGGTCCGCCAGGTTTGCGCCATATGGGTTCTTGAGGTGGCTGCGGCGAACTGGCATCTCGCTGTAGCCTCCGGCCCCTACATCGGGTCCAGCTGCCGGTCTTGGTGCACCCTCTGAGGACGCGAAGCTCCCCGTCCCAACACGCGCATCCCGCGGCCGGTAGCGGTAGCCGTTGGAGTGGGTGACGACCTCCGTCACGGACATTCTTTGAACATGGTACCATGTCACGGATGTGGAGAAGGACAGCGGCGCCACCAAACAGGCGCTACTCGTGGTGATCATCGTCACCATCGCCAGCATCGTTGGCCAGCTGCTGGGTGGCGGGGAAGATGTCGGAGTGGTCGAGGCGCTGGCCGTCGGCATAATCCGAGGAGTGGCAAGCTGGGCCATATGGGCGCTGGTAATCTGGGTCGTCGGAACCACGATACTGAGAACAGCCGAGACCGAAGCCGACTGGGGGCAACTGGCGCGCGGCACGGGGTTCGCCCAGACCCCCGGAATTCTGAACGTGCTTTTTTTCATACCGGTGGTCGGCGGGCTCATCTCTCTGGTCACATTCGTCTGGACGTTCGTGGCTATGGTGATTGCCGTGCGGCAGAGTTTGGACTACACATCGACTTTGCGGGCGTTCTTCGTGATATTGATCGCGTTCATCCCGGTAGTCATCATCAACACCCTCGTTATTCTGGTGACGGGTGCAGCACAGACGTCCTAGCACTGGGCCGCCGGCTTCGCGGGGCACACAGCTCTTGGAACAGGCCTCCATAATGTTCGGTTTCCTCGGTCGGTGGGCTGGACCGTAAGGGCGCCGTCTCCCCACCGTCATAGACTACCGTGGGACATAGGTTGGGGATGGGCTCACAGCTCTGGTGTACCGCGGCGTTTTATGTCTTTTGCCCCTCAAGCATGAACATTCGCAGCACACAATAGACTCATTGAGTTCCGGTACTCGTGAGCGTTAGACTTGAAGAGCCCAAAGAGGAATAGGCATCCATTTGGGTATTATGATGCCCCAAGAGAAAGTGGATTTCGTTCTCGTAGGCACGGAGCCTTTGCCGGGAGGTGTAAACGTCGACGATGCCCGCGAAAAAAATTAAGAGGGGTGGCAAGAATGGGGATCTGGATTTAGCGAAACGAGATACCAACTGATGCCCACCTACCAGGGTGCAATTTCGTTCAATGTGCAAAACCACCTCACTACAAGCGCCAGTCAAACTCCCATGACTCTCTAGCACGCCTATGACGAGAGGAACGACGTCACGCAACACGCATTAGTTTCAACCGGCGGCTTCTGCCTTGACAGCCCGGTTTCCAAAGCTACAACTGCCTGAGACACCAGTACTTAGGCCAGGAAGAGGAGATTGCGATGCCGTTTTTTAACAAAGGCAATGTCCGCATCCGCTATGAGGAGGTTGGGTCCGGATTCCCGCTTCTGGTGACCCCCGGCGGGGGCTTGAACTCCGTCATCAACGAATGGCCCAGCCAGGTCTTCAACGCGATAGAGGAATTCAAGAACGAGTTCCGCTGCATTACCATGGACCAGCGCAACGCGAATGGCGGGGAGTCGAGCGGCCCGGTCCAGGTCGAAGATCCGTGGGGAGCATTCGCCGACGACCAGCTGGGATTGATGGACCACCTGGGCATCCGGGAGTTCCTCTTCATGGGCTACTGCATCGGTGGTCCTTTTGGACTCAAGCTCATAGAGCGGGCGCCCAAGCGAGTCTTGGCCGCCGTGCTCTGCCAGCCGGTCGGGCATGCGCGGAAAACACCTGACGCCATGTACGACTCGGGTCGCAACCTATGGGGCCCCGAGCTGTGTGCCCGGCGGTCTGACGTGACGATGGAGATTGTCGAAGAGTACCTGCACAGCCTTTACCGCGTCCAGCCAGACTTCATGTACAGCGTAACGCGGGACTTCGCTCGCTCGTGCCAGACACCGATGCTGGTCATGCCTGACGACACGCCAGCACACTCCTATGAGGCCGCGATGGACCTGGTGGCTCTGGCCCCTAAAGCCGAGGCAACGGCATATCCCTGGAAGGAGCCAGAGGATCTGTTGGTCGAGACGATTGACCAAGTGCGCGACTTTCTGCTGGCCCATCAATCTGCGTAAACCGCCGGCTGAGGGCAGTTGCGCAACTTGGTCGGACAGCCCTGCCGCAGAGTGAAGCGAGGATTTCAGCTATTTGGCCCTGCCAGAACGACCGAATACGATCTGCCAAGACAAGCTGCGACAGAGGCCATTGCTCCATTCGAGTAGGTAACGGGTTGTGGCACGTCCGCGCGCTTCACCTTGATGTCTTCGACGGACGCCAAGGATGTTTCGCAGATCATACGATCGGCGAGGCAGGCCGGGCGCCGGCGTATTGACCCTGGATCGCCAGGGAAAATACAATTGCGCCGGCGCGGTGCTCCCGAATTGGATGCGGGCCATTAGCTCAACTAGGCAGCGCCGGCGACTCTTGATCGTCAGGTTGCAGGTTCGGTTCCTGCACGGACCACTTTTTCCGACCGTGCGGGACTGTATTAATAACTCCTAGACCTTTGCAGGCGCTGTTTTCGTGGGTCACGTTTCATGGCTCAGGAGCAGGCCGAACTAAAGATCCAAAACCGCAAGCCGACGTCCAAAATCGGGATACCGTTGGTAAGGGCGTTCGGCTATGGCCGAGAGCGAGTGGCTAAGTCGGTCAGTGTGGCCCACCGAGGCACCCCCTTGCCAGCGCCTGTCGAGTTTCGAGCTCGCCACACTTGTACGCTGCCCAAAATCAACATTTGGATTGGATCAATCTAGCGGCAGGTCAACCCCCCATCTCCGGCGGGGTAGAGTCTTTCCATTCTCTGAAGGGACTATAATGGAGAAGTTGCCGGTGGCAGGTGCGCTCACGATTCAGGTGGAATTCCGGGTCAAAATGGGTACGGCCCAGACAAGGAAAACTATGCTGCGAGCGCAGTCTCCCTCAAGGGCTTCGGGTTAAAATGCTTTGTTACAGAGATGACCCCAAATAGTCCGGCTGGTTGATGAGGACAATGCGGAGACAAGAATTCTCGCACTGGAAACGGCTGGCGGAGGTGGTGACACATGAGCGATACTTGGGAATCGCCCGGCTCTCGGTGGTGGCGCTTAGACCTTCATGGCCACTCCCCCAAATCGTACGATTTCAAGGGTCAACTTGAAGAAAATGCCGATGTTATGCGCCAGTGGATTGAAGCTGCGCGCGATGCCGGGGTCGACGCCATTGGCGTAACAGATCACAACACGGCGGAAGCAATTGGACCGATTCAGGACGCCACCTTGACCGTAGACCTAGCTCCGGTTGTCTTTCCCGGCGTCGAACTCACTGCCAGTGATGGTTGTCACCTGTTACTCCTGATGGACCCGTCATGCAATCAACAGCATGTCAATGACCTGCTTTCGCGGGTGGATGTGCAGGTAGATGACCGCGGGAAGCAAACGGCGCGCTCTCTTCTAAGTGTCGAGCAGATTCTCGAGGAATGCGGCGATGACGCCCTGGTGATTGGTGCGCACATAAATGGACCCGGCGGCATTTTGGAACTTAATGGCGAGCAGCGGATGGCCGTGCTACGAAATATGAAACTCGCCGCGGTGGAAATCCACCCCGACCTAAGTTGCGACGTCGCTTGGCTCGATGGGAGCAAACCACAGGTGGGGCGTAAGTTGTCGCAGGTCTGGGGGGCGGACAGCCATTCTTTCGCCAGCATTGGACAGCGTTTTACTTGGGTCAAGATGACTAAACCGAATTTGGAAGGGTTGCGCCTGGCGCTGTTGGATGGTGAAGCCTCTCTCATGCCCACCCGCCGGGGAGATGCGGCAAACCCCAATTCCTATGCCAACCAGGTTATCGAGAGTATCACTATTCACGACGGGAAATTGATTGGCCGCAACAATGCCACGAAAGTGCGTTTCAGCCCTTGGTTGAACACGATAATCGGCGGACGGGGTACGGGCAAATCCACTCTGGTGGATTTTTGCCGCAAGGTGCTAAGGAGAGACGGAGAGCTTGACGGTGCTGTCAAGAGTCAAGAGGAGTCGCTGCGCGATGTTTTTGACCGCCGTATGCGAGTTCCTGCTTCTCGCACGGACGAAGGGCTGTTGACCCCAAACTCTCGCATCGAGGTCGTATACCATAAGGACGGCGAGAGATTTCTTCTCTCTTGGAGGCAGGACGGAACTGCCCAATCCATCACCCGGCTCAGTGGCAATCAAAGCATTCCTGAAGAAGGCAACATCCCCGAACGCTTTCCAATACGAATCTACAGCCAAAAGCAATTGTTTGCACTGGCGCAGGACCCGAATGCGCTGCTTACGGTTATTGACGATGCTCAAGAAGTCCGAGCCGCGGGTTCTGGACGACGGATGCAGCAGTTGGAGAACGATTTTCTGTCATTGCGCGCCGAAGCCCGGGCGGCAGCAGCGCAGGTGGGCGAATTACCCAATCTTAGAGCTTCATTGGGTGATGTCCGGCGTAAACTGGATTTCCTTCAGCAAGGAGGCCATGCGCAGATTCTCAGCGCATATCGGGCTCGGCGTCAAATTAACGACACTTGGAACGCTATTTTGGAAACAACCCAGAGAGGCCTGGACTCAGTTGACGCAGCCGTCACCGAACTCTCCGTCGCTGAATTGGACCTAGGCGTAGAGAGCGAAGACGACGCCCCGCGGGCAGCCATTAGACGCGCGCAGCAATCCCTCGAGCGCTTGATAGGTGAATTCCGGCAGACCGCTGCCGGGAGTGTCACCCAGGTCCAAGGGCAACTTACGGAGATCCGTGCCGGATCAGACGCCAACGAATGGAGTGCGGCGGTGCGAGCAACTGAGACAGAATTCCAGAATACAGTGGCTCAACTCGCCGAGGAAGGTATATCCGACCCAACGGAGTACGGGTCTTTAGTTGACCAGGCAACGAGACTGGATGTTGAAATTGCAAGACTGGAAGGTGAGCGGCAGAGGGTGGCGACACTGGAGACACAAGCTAAGGAGGGGCTGGACCAGTACCGGGGAGAGCGAATGCAACTGAACGCTAGGCGGCGGGAGTTTGCTGACTCGGTATCCGGCGACGCGCTTCGGGTAGAAGTGAGTGCATTTGCCGCTCATTCAACCTTGGTTGAGGACCTGGAAAATATTTTAGGCATTCAGCGGTTTCAGGAAGACCGCGGCGCAATCGCCGATAGAATACGGCCTCCCAATGATGGTCAGTGGGACTGGGAACGTCTGGACTCCGTCATTGCGGAGATGCGCCGGTTCCACTCAGGGGAGAGTGATTCATGGAACACTCAGGACGCCCGTTTTAAGACGGCGCTGCGAGGAATCCCTCCTGAAAGGATAGACCGGCTGGCACTGTACGTGCCGTACGACGCAGTGAGCGTCAGCTTCAGGGAAGGCGGCTCCAGTAACGAATGGCGGTCGATGTCGCAGGGATCGCCCGGACAGCAGACCGCCGCCCTTTTGGCGTTCGTGCTAGGGTTTGGCAACGAACCGATCATTCTCGACCAACCCGAAGACGACTTGGACAGTACGCTCATTTACGAGTTGTTGGTGAAACGCTTTCGTGAAATGAAGTCCATGCGCCAGATGATTGTCGTGACACACAATCCCAACATCGTAGTTCATGGCGATGCCGAGTACGTCGTTTCCCTTAATGTCAACTCAGGCCAGACCCTAGTCGGGTGCCATGGGGGTCTTCAGGAGACGGGCGTTCGGGCCGAGATATGTCGGGTGATGGAAGGCGGCCTGGAAGCGTTCCGGTCTCGCTATCGTCGTATAATTCCGCCGCTTGGAGTGGAACAATGATTCCAAACGAGGATTTAGCCCGGCGTATCCGGCTCGGAGAGGACTCAACGCACGAATTGAAGCGTGTTTTGCTGTCCGGCTCACGGGTTGCGGGGCCGGAGCGGGGTAGCTTCGCCGACGAACTGGCGAGTATGGCCAATGGACCGGGGGGAACCATGATGCTGGGAGTCGAGCGGCCCGGTCCAGGTCGAAGATGCGTGGGGAGCATTCGCCGACGACCAGCTGGGATTGATGGACCACCTCGGCATACGGGAGTTCCTCTTCATGGGCTATTGCATCGGTGGTCCTTTTGGACTCAAGCTCATAGAGTGGGCGCCCAAGCGGGTCTTGGCCGCCGTGCTCTGCCAGCCGGTCGGGCATGCGCGGAAAACACCTGACGCCATGTACGACTCGGGTCGCAACCTATGGGGCCCCGAGCTGTGCGCCCGGCGGCCTGACGTGACGATGGAGATTGTCGAAGAGTACCTGCACAGCCTTTACCGCGTCCAGCCAGATTTCATGTACAGCGTATCGCGGGACTTCGCTCGGTCGTGCCAGACACCGATGCTGGTCATGCCTGACGACACGCCAGCACACTCCTACGAGGCCGCCATAGACCTAGTGGCGCTGGCCCCTAAAGCCCAGGCGACGGCATATCCCTGGAAGGAGCCAGAGCATCTGTTGGTCGAGACGATTAACCAGGTGCGCGACTTTCTGCTGGCCCATCAACCTGCGCAAGCCGCCGGCTGAGGGCAGTTGCGCAACTTGGTCTCACAGCCCTGCCGCAGAGTGAAGCGAGGATTTCAGATATTTGGCCCCGCCAGAACGACCGATTCCGATCTGCCAGGACGAGCTGCGACTGAGGCCATTGCTCCATTCGAGTAGGTAACGGGTTGCGGCACGTCTGCGCGCTTCACCTTGTTGTCTTCGACGGACACCAAGGATGTTTCGCAGATCATACGATCGACGAGGCAGGCCGGGCGCCGGCGTATTGACCCTGGATCGCCAGGGAAAATACAATTGCGCCGGCGCGGTGCTCCCGAATTGGATGCGGGCCATTAGCTCAACTAGGCAGCGCCGGCGATTCTTGATCGTCAGGTTGCAGGTTCGATTCCTGCATGGCCCACCTCGTATAGGCTTTTAACCTTTCGGAGACAATAATAAATGGAGAACGCTATTTACACCCCAGGGGGCTACACGGATCGAATACGACAAGAGCTCGGAAACTGCCTCATTGAGACGAATATCTCTCAAGGTGAGAAGTTCATAGGCAAAGTACGGGATCGATACGATCTTGGGGATCGTATGGTACTCATCACCACCGACCGACAGAGTGCCTTCGACCGGGTGCTGGCCGCTGTCCCCTTCAAAGGGCAGGTCCTCAACATGACGAGCGCATGGTGGTTTGAACAGACCCGCCATATTGTGCCAAATCAGGTTCTATCCATCCCCGATCCAAACGTCACAATTGCAAAAAAATGTACCGTCTTCCCGATTGAGTTCGTGGTGCGTGGATACATCACCGGAACCACGAGCACCTCCCTCTGGACGGTCTACCAGAGTGGTCGGCGTCACTACTGTGGCAACGATTTGCCCGACGGCCTAATGAAAAACCAGAAGCTCCCGACGAATTACCTCACACCGACCATCAAGGAGGAGGATCACGACCGTCCGATCAGCCCTGACGAGATCGTGTCCGAGAACTGGATGACGGCCGATGATTGGGAACAATGTAGCCGCATCGCGCAGGAACTTTTCGCTTTCGGTCAAGCCAAGGCAGCCGAGTATGGCCTAGTTCTCGTCGATACCAAATATGAGATGGGCCGTGACGAGAACGGTGAGATCCTTCTGATCGACGAGATCCACACCCCTGACTCTAGTCGCTACTGGATCGCCGACTCTTATCAACAGCGCATGCGGGAGGGACAGGAACCCGACAACGTCGACAAAGAATTCCTCCGGCTCTGGTTCAGGGAGAACTGCAACCCCTACGAGGATGAGGTCCTACCACCAGCACCGTATGACCTTATAATCGAGCTCTCAAGACGCTACATCTACCTTTACGAGAAGATCACCGGTCGCTCTTTCGAGTTTCCAGAGGCGGACCAACCGATCGAGACACGTTTGGAAAGCAACCTTGAAGGAATCACATGAAGGTATACGGAGGGCAATAGGGCCAAGGTGATTCTGCTTCCACTTCAATTGACAGAAAGCCCTATCCAATAAACATGAAGTGTAGGCTAACCAGGCGCTCAACTTGACCGAGCCAGCGAAGGTTTTTTGAAGTTTTCGCTTCGCATCGCAAACACCGTTAACTCTTCTCCGACGGTTCGTCGCCGGGGCTCGTCAAGTTAGCTTGATCGTTAAGCCGAAATTGAATCGAGCACAAAAGTGAAAAAATACATTCTCTTTGACCATGATGGGGTTTTAGTCGAAACAGAACATTGGTATTACCTAGCAAACAAACGAGCGCTGGCATCTCTCGGAATTGATCTCCCACGAGACGCATACTTGGTGAATATGGCCAATGGAGTTTCCGCGTGGGAGGCGGCACGAGTTTCAGGAATATCCGAATCTGAAATTAAACGTGGCCGAGAACTAAGAAACCGATACTACCAGGAATACCTGATGACCGAAGACATCGAGATCGAGGGTGTCCTGCAAACACTAGCCGAACTCGCAGATACGTATAGGATGGGTATAGTTACTACATCCAAACGAACTGACTTCGCCTTAATACACGAAAAGCGATTCATTCTAGACTATATGGAATTCTATTTAACTGTGGAGGATTACGAGCGAGCTAAACCACATCCCGAACCCTATCTGAGAGGACTCCAACGCTTTGGTGCTACTGCCGCTGAAACGGTAGTTATTGAAGACTCGGCGAGAGGGTTGAAGTCGGCAATAGCGGCGGGTATTGACTGCATCGTGGTTGCAAACGAGTTCACTGCAGCTCACGATTTGTCCAAAGCAACTGCCAAGGTCGCTACGTTTAGGGAATTGCCATCTACTATAAAGGGCTTAACAAGTTTAGCCAGGCGACGCTGAAAAGCGCGCGCCTGCTAAAAGCGTTAGGTCTTAGAAAACGAGAGTCATGAACCTATCCCATAACCTGTACCCAGTTGTGGTGCGGATGAGTTCCGATGAATTGACTCGCCGATCCAATGGGTAGGCGAAGAGGCGCTAGGCTATGTCACTGAGAGTGATCACATGGAATGTCGAGTGGGCCACAACCAGCTCACCGCGAGCCTCTGAAATCTTGAGACGCATTGGCCGACATGCCCCCGAAGTTGTCTGTCTCACTGAGACGCATGTCCGGCTACCGTCTCAAGATGGGCACACCATCTGCTCTCAGCCAGACTACGGGTACACGATCAAGGAGGACCGCCGGAAGGTTATGCTCTGGTCGATGGAGCCCTGGGAGCAGGTTGATGATGTAGGAATCAATTCGATGCCTCCCGGACGCTTCGTGTCCGGAGTCACGAAGACATCCTTGGGTACGGTCACAGTCATTGGAGTCTGCATTCCCTGGTTCGGGTCACGGACCGAGGCCAGACGCAAGTTGGAACGGAAGATGCGGTGGGAAGACCATGGGCAGTATCTGGTCGACCTGACCAAGGTTCTCGAAGGTGGTCCTGCGAATCGGCTGATAGTGATGGGGGATTTTAATCAGATTATTGGGCCTGGCAGCCGCGCACCCCCTGAGCTTCGATTGGCACTTCAGAGGGCCTTCCCATCGAGCATGACAATCGTTACGTCGGCGCTTGCTTTCCAAGGACGCAGAAGCATCGACCACATCGCTCTGAGTGAGGACTTGGCAGTTGAATCGCCAGACGTGATAAGCAACATCTACGACGGGCGGGAACTTTCAGACCACTTCGGAGTTATTGCCGACCTGTCTCTCGGAGCCTTTCCATAACGTATACTTGCCAAGCCGTACTTGGCTCTCGGATGGTCTGCACCAATGATCGGACTTACCGTAGCGCGGCAGCCTCCCAGCGAGTGCCATCCCCGGAGGATTCATCCATCCCCCTTGGGGCCAGCTGAGTAATCTGTTTGCAGAGTTTTGATGGAACAAGTGGTTATCGACAGCATCGATTCATACGAGCGAACTCAGCGCAGGCTTAGTCACCTCCTGAGCAAGGAGGGCTCTGCGAGTACGGCAGTCGCTTTAGCCGAAGCTCTGGTGCCGGGCCAAGGTCAAGACCTAAATGTCAGACACTTGCGTGCATGCGTTTACACCGACGCGGGCATTAGGCTCAAGGACCTTGCTTTACTGGAAGAAGGAGTCCGGATCTGGGGCGAAATGGAACCCCATGACTCGGTGACGATCTCGTACAACTTTGCCAGCGGCCCCTACAATTGTGAAAACGTCCTGCCGGCTAGGGTGACCGATCCGGCGACCGCCACGGCGAATATGGTCGTTAGGGGCACCGAGGTGAACGTGGGCCCCACGCTCAGATACCGAAAATAGGCTTTGTTTGTGGCAGGCCGGTGTTCTTCGCCAGTCCTACATCCAGCTTAGAGATACCCGGCTTCCCCTCGGAAACCACGGCGCTCTTGCACCTTGCCATACCCGGGTCAGGCACCTCCTGAAGAAATCGCTGACCCTGGCCACTTACCGGGCCACGGAGGCAACGCGCTGCAGGCTCGTCACGCCGGTCAGGTGCGCATCGATGCACGCCGCGGCGTCTCGGCCCTCGGCCAGCGCCCAAACCACCAGCGACTGCCCCCGCGCCATGTCGCCCGCAGCGAAGACGTTGGACACGCTGGTCATCTTGTTCTCGTCCGTGCGTACGTTGCCGCGGTCGTCCAGCTCGACCCCGAGATCCGCCAGCACCCCATCAGGTTCGGGATGCAAAAACCCCATGGCAAGCAGCACCAACTCGGTCTCTATTTCGAACTCGCTCCCCGGCACCTCGTGCATCTTTGGACGTCCAGGTCCGCTCATGTCCCACCTGACCCGCACCGCCTCGAGTTTGCTTAAATGGCCGTTGTTTGCCGAAAGCCGCTTGGTCAGTATGTCGTAGTCCCGGACCCCACCCTCATCGTGCGCCGCCGACGAGCGAAGTATCATCGGCCATTCCGGCCATGGATTCCCGGGACGACGCGTCACCGGAGGCTCGGACAGCAGCTCGTATTGGTACACTACCTCGGCGCCCTGCCGATGCGCCGTCCCCAGGCAGTCTGCCCCCGTGTCTCCGCCGCCGAGGATCACTACGCGCTTGCCCTCTGCCGTGATCCGCTCGTCAGGCTCCACGCTCTGCCCACTCAGCAGCCTGTTCTGTTGCGTCAAGTATTCCATGGCGAAGTGAACACCCTTCATCTCCCGTCCCGGTACCGGAAGATCCCTGGGTTTTGTCGCACCTCCAGCTAACAGCACGGCGTCGTAGCCGTCCGTCAGCCTGGACGCCGGGTAGCCCTTCCCCACGTGCACTCCTGTCTTGAATTGAACACCCTCCGCCTCCATCTGTTCGACGCGTCGCTGAACGATCTTCTTGTCCAGCTTGAAGTTCGGGATTCCCAACCGCAGCAGACCGCCAATATACTCTGACCGTTCGAACACCGTGACCATGTGACCGCATCGGTTGAGTTGCTGCGCGGCCGCAAGCCCCGTCGGCCCCGATCCCACCACCGCAACACTCTTCCCCGTTCGTCGCTGCGGCGGCGCTGGCCTGATCCATCCTTCCTCCCAACCTCTGTCCGATATCGCTTTCTCAATGTACTCGATCGTCACCGGGTCTTGGTTGATCGACAGCACGCACGAGCCCTCGCATGGCGCCGGACATATTCTGCCGGTGAACTCAGGGAAGTTGTTCGTCCGGTGCAGAGCTACCAGGGCCGCCTCCCACTCCCCCCTGTAGACCAGGTCGTTCCAGTCCGGTATCAGGTTGCCGAGAGGGCATCCACTATGACAGAACGGCACCGCGCAGTTCATGCACCGCGCACCCTGGGCGCGGGCGTCTTTCTCTGTCCACGACGATACGAACTCGTTATAGTCCTGCACCCGAAGCACTATCGGTCGCTTGGGCGGCGGTTTGTGGCCGTACTCCTTGAACCCCGTGGGCTTACCCATGCTAAACGGCCTCCACCGTGTCGCGGGCCGCCCGCTCCGCCAGTACCCGCTTAAACTCGCGCGGCATCACCTTCTCGAACCGCGGCAGCATCTCATCCCACGCCGCGAGCACCCGCTCGGCGTTCTTACTGCCCGTATGCCGGTAGTGGTCCACGAGCATCCTTCTGAGAGTTGCCTTGTCCTCCTCGTCCTCGACTTCCTCCAAGTCCACCATCTCCAGGTTGCACAGCTCGGCGAACCGACCAGCCTCGTTCAGCACGAAGGCGACCCCGCCGCTCATTCCTGCAGCGAAGTTTCGGCCGGTTGGGCCCAGCACCACCACCGTCCCGCGCGTCATGTACTCGCACCCGTGGTCCCCAACCCCCTCCACTACCGCTTCCGCCCCACTGTTGCGCACTGCGAACCGCTCCCCTGCCATACCGCGAATGAATGCCTTGCCACCGGTGGCGCCGTACAGCGACACATTGCCGACGATGATGCTCTCCTCTGGCACGAACATTGCTTCTGTAGGCGGACTGACCACCACCTTGCCGCCCGAAAGACCTTTGCAGAAGTAGTCGTTCGCGTCTCCCTCCAGGGTCATGGTAATGCCCTTGGTTAGAAAGGCCCCAAAGCTCTGTCCCGCGGACCCCTTCAGGTTGATGCTGATCGTATCCTCTTGCAGCCCATCCGGACCATACCGCTTCGACACCTCATGGCTCAGCATCGTCCCGACTGTCCGGTTTGAGTTCGCGATCTCCATGACCAACCGTACAGGCTCCTTGCCCTCCACAGCCGCCCGAGTCGCCTCGATGATGCGGTGGTCAAGCGCCCCCTCTAGGCCATGGTCTTGCTCCTGGCATTGGTGGGTCGCAACCGTGTCCGGCACGTCGGGCATGTGCAGCAGTGCCGACAAATCAAGGCACCTCGCCTTCCAGTGCCCTATCGCCTCCGCGGGGTCAAGCCGGTCCATCCTCCCTACCATCTCATTGATAGTCCGGAACCCCATCTCAGCCATGATCTCGCGGAGGTGCTCTGCCACGAAGAAAATGTAGTTGATCAGGTGTTCCGGCCTACCGGCGAACTGCTGCCGAAGTTCAGGGTCCTGTGTTGCGATGCCCACCGAGCAAGTATTCAGGTGGCACTTGCGCAGCATGATGCACCCCAGCGTAATGAGAGGCGCTGTCGCCAGCCCGAACTCCTCCGCCCCGAGCAGGCAGGCAATCGCCACGTCCCTGCCGGTCTTGATCTGGCCGTCCGCCTGAACGACGATACGGCCTCGCAGGTCGTTCATCACCAGAACTTGTTGTGTCTCCGCAACGCCGAGCTCCCACGGGAGACCGGCGTGCTTTATCGATGACTCTGGAGATGCCCCCGTGCCGCCGCTATCGCCGCTGATAAGCACCACGTCCCCGTGGCCCTTGGAGACACCGGCAGCGATGGTCCCGACACCCGCCTCAGCAACCAGCTTCACATGCACCCGCGCCGAGGGGTTCGAGTTCTTCAGGTCGTGGATGAGCTGCGCCAGGTCCTCGATGGAGTAGATGTCGTGGTGCGGCGGCGGAGAGATAAGCTCTACACCTGGCGTGGAGCTTCGCACCCAGCCGATATATTCGTCCACCTTGTATCCCGGAAGCTGTCCGCCTTCGCCGGGTTTGGAGCCTTGCGCCATCTTGATCTGGAGGTCGCTCGCGCTCGTAAGGTAGGCCGACGTCACTCCGAACCGGCCCGAAGCCACCTGCTTCATAGCGCTGTTTCTCGAATCACCGTTAGGCTCTGGGCTGTAGCGCCCCGGGTCTTCACCCCCCTCGCCGGTGTTGCTCCGGGCGCCGATACGGTTCATGGCGATCGCCATCGTCTCGTGCGCCTCGCGGCTGATTGATCCCAGTGAAACAGCCCCCGTAGCGAACCGCTTCACAATCTCACTCGCAGGCTCCACCTCATCGAGCGTAAGTGGCTCTTCCTCTTTCTTGAGCCTTAGCAGACCCCGTATAGTGCATAGCCTGCGCGTCTCGCCGTCGGCGTATTCGGCAAACTGCTTGTACGTAGCAAAACTGTTCGTGCGAGCAGCTTGCTGCAAGCTCGCAATCGTGTCCGGGTTCCACATGTGGAATTCGCCGTCACGTCGCCACTGGTACTGTCCCCCTAGCCTCAGATCCACGTCCATGCCTGCCACAGCTTCTCTGTACGCGAGAGTGTGACGGCGCCTGGACTCGAACTCAATCTCGCCGATGCCGATGCCACCGATCCTCGACGGCGTCCAGGTGAAGTACCGGTCCACCATCTCCTGTCTCAGTCCCACTGCCTCGAACACCTGGGCGCCGCGGTAACCCTGCAGTGTTGAGATGCCCATCTTCGACATCACCTTCACCACGCCTTTATGCACCGCATGCACGAAGTTCTCCTCTGCCTCCTCGTAGCTGATGCCGCTGGGGTTGGCAGCCGTCATGCCCGCTATCGTCTCGTATGCCAGGTATGGATTGATCGCTGCGGCTCCGTACCCGAAGAGCAGAGCGAAATGCGCGACCTCTCTCGCCTCTCCTGTCTCGACTATCAGCCCTGCCTTCGTGCGCGTCCCCTCCCTGACAAGGTGGTGGTGTACTCCCGACACCGCCAGCAGGCTCGGCATAGGGGCATGCTCAGCGTCGACTCCCCTGTCCGAGAGCACAAGTATCTCGTAGCCTTCCTCCACAGACTCTGACGCCTGCCTGCAAAGCAGATCCATGGCGGCCTCCAGAGCACCCGGCCCATCTCCTAGCCTGAACAGCATCGACAGCGTCGCTGACCGGATGCCGTTCCGGTCTATGTCTTTGATCTTCGCCACCTCGGCGTTACGCAGAATCGGCTCCGACACCTTGAGCTGTCTGCACTGATCCTGAGTCTCATCGAAGAGGTTACCCTCCGACCCCACGAACGTCTCCACAGACGTGACTAGCTCCTCACGTATGGCGTCGAGCGGAGGGTTGCTAACCTGCGCGAATAGCTGCTTGAAGTAGTTGTAGAGCAATGGGCTCTCGTCCGACAGAACTGCTAGCGGCGCGTCGTTGCCCATTGACCCTACAGGCTCTGCGCCAGTGTCGGCCATCGGTTCGATGATCATCCCAATGTCTTCCAGCGAATACCCAAACGCCTTCTGCCGCTCCGACAGCGTCGATAGGTCGGGCATCTCCGCCTTCGACGGCTCCGGCAGGTCTTCCAGCAATACCCTGTTCTCTCGCAGCCACTCCCCGTAGGGACGCCGACCGGTCAACTCCGCCTTGATCTCCTCATCTCCGACGATGCGGCCCCGCTCGGTGTCCAGCATGAACATCCGCCCAGGCTGAATTCGCCACTTGTACTTGATGTTCTCAGGCGGAACATCGAGAACTCCCGTCTCCGAGGCCATCACCAGCACGTCGTCCGTGGTCACTAGGTACCTGCACGGCCGCAGCCCATTGCGGTCCAGGATCGCACACACCTTGGTTCCGTCCGTCCCGATGATCAGCGCCGGCCCGTCCCACGGCTCCATCAGGCACGAATGGTACTCGTAATAGTCCCTCTTCGGCTGCTCCATCGGAATGTGCTCGGCCCACGCCTCTGGGATCATCATCATCAGGGCGTGTGGCAAAGATCTGCCCGTGGCCAGGAGCAGGTCCAGTACGTTGTCGAAGGTTGCCGTGTCGCTTTGCGCGGGAGAAACTATGGGCAAAAGCTTGCCTACCTGCTCGCCCAGCAGCGGCGACGAGAGTGCCGCCTCCCGCGCGGCCATCCAGTTGATGTTGCCCCTGAGCGTGTTAATTTCCCCGTTGTGGATTATGTGCCGGTAAGGGTGGGCCAGCTTCCAGCTGCCCAGCGTGTTTGTGCCGAACCGGGAGTGGATCAGCGCGAACGACGTCACCATCGACTTGTCGTTCAGGTCTTGGTAAAAGCGCTCCAGCTGGTGGGCAATGAGCAGCCCTTTGTAGACTACCTTGGTGGACGACAGACTGCTTATGTAAAAGTCGTCGGCATCCGCCATCCCGAACTCGGCAACCGCCTTCTCGATCTGCCGGCGGATTACGTACAGACTTAATTCCAGCGGAAGCCCGTCCTCCGAGTCCGGACCACCGACAAAAAATTGGCGTATTTCCGGCCGCGCCCTGGCCGCGAGGGTGCCAATAGAGTCGGGGTCCACCGGCACGTCCCGCCACCCCAGGAACCGCCGCCCCTCCTCCGCCACGATCCGCTCTATGATCCCCTTGCAACGGGCCGCCTGTGACGATTCCCGCGGCAGAAACACCATGCCCACGCCGTAGGCGCCCAGCTCCGGAAGCTCTATGCCGAGGCCCTGGCACTGTCGCTCGAAAAACTCGTGGGGCACCTGCATCAGGATGCCTGCGCCGTCGCCTGTCTCCGGGTCGGCGCCCTGGGCTCCCCTGTGGCCCAGGTTTTTCAGCACCTCGAGTCCTTGGGTTAGGACGTTGTGCGACTTGACGCCCTTCACATTGGCGACGAGCCCCACCCCGCACGCCTCATGCTCGAACTCGGGGTCATACAACCCCTGCTTGATGGGCTTCGGTAATCCGGGAGTCGCGTAGCTCTGTCTCATTTGCTAGGTTTTCTGCGCCCAATACCGCAGCCGCATATAACGCCCCGGTTCATAATCCGTCACGCGCGCTCTATACGCCTCCAGTTCTTTAGACGTCACCGCCACTCCATTCAGGATGGGCATAAGATCAGTGAACGGGAGCCTCACGAACTTGGTGCCATTCTCTCAGTGTCATGGGCAACGTAGCTTCTTACCTCGGGGTTTCTCTCGATCATTCTCAAAGTGCCGGTGGGCCGGCCTGTACGTGGGACTGAGGCTCCGACGGTTACTGTCATGTACGCGAAAGGAACCATCGGTAAATGTATCAACTTGTTAAAAAAGTGTCAATCGGCTTTCTATCTCATATACGTATATGCGTCTCCGGCGACTGTATTACTCCCGTAAGCAAGGAAGAAACGCCTCCTTGTAAGGGCTTTGAACCGTCTAAGCGGCGGAATGAACCTTGAATCGCCGGGGAAAATATAATTGCGCCGGCGCACCATTCGCGAGATCAGTCGCGGGCCATAAGCTCAACTAGGCAGAGCAGGCGCCTCCTAATCGTCAGGTTGCAGGTTCGATTCCTGCACGGCCCACCATTGCCGCCTCGCGCAAAGGCTAGTTCATGGTCCCGGCCTCCTCGTTGGTCACCTGCCTGACCTACTCGGCCACCTCGTAGCAGCGAAAAGTTGATGCCGTTTGTGTTCCCTTGCATGGTGTCTTGCTCCTGTTCGTCATATCAAGTGTAGGTGCGTTTCGCCCAACAATTAGCCTATTTTGGACTATTCCGACTTGGACTGTATCCTCACCTGAAATCAATTGGCGGTCTCTAGTTGGGATGGATAAGTCAATCTACTCGGCACACTACACGTTATTCCTGGAACTCTTGAGAGATGCCAGACAGCGCGCGGGATTGACACAAGAGGAAGTCGCGTTGCACCTGGGCAATACACAATCCTTCGTCAGTAAGTGTGAACGAGGGGAAAGACGATTGGACATCGTTGAAGTTAGAGAGATTTGTAAAGCTATAGGTGTTTCTCTGTCTAGTTTTGTTGCTGATCTTGAGGAAGCGCTCGACAAATCTTGACTATGTTCTCGCAGGTTGGACTCCGGCGGCTACTTGAAGCCGAGGAGTTCGAGACCGTCGGCTCTGCCTTTGGCGGCACGGCGCAACGCTTACGCAACAGTTATTCAATTGCCAATATACGCGACTGGATTCTCAGGTCTCAGCCGTACGAAGGCACATCTCCAATCGATTTGGCGCTCCGCAAGAGCCACAGCGTGTTATTGGGAGAAGAATTCCGCGCAATCGTTGCCCGTCTAATTCGGTTCAGTTTTCTCATTGAGTTGACCAATCTGACCGTCGGCTCAACGAAAATGAAGACACGCTGGTTGCCTGGCAAGATCAAAATGCCCCAACCTGATTCCTTTGAACCAGTTGAAGGTACATTCGAGCCGGGCACTGACCCTCGTGCAGCTACATTCGACGAATGTATGCGGATTTTCGCCAAGGTCCTTAACATGATCGGCGATCTTGCGGCCCAAGACTTGTCCTTTAGAGCCCTACTGAGAGATCTGACACAGTTTAGCCGCGTTCCCTATGAATTCCCGTTGACCTATTGGGACCACGATGAAACTCCCGTCCATAGGGACTCAAACATCCGATGGATTATCAACGATGACTTAGAGTGGTTGTTGAAAGCAAGGAGAATCTTGAGAAGCGCGACTGCCACGAACAGAAGTGCAATTCGCCAAATCGAAAAGTCCAAGCTCGAAGTCAAGATCTTTAAGACTGATCGCGCCCTAACGGGCAAGGATAAGACCAACCGAGCCAAGAGATGGGAAGTGCTGGCAGGAGACTTTCAGCATTCATCCTTAAAGGATTGTTGGTCTGCCGAAAAGAAGTTGACGACCGATCTGGTTAACTTCAAGGGATTCCCTTCGAGCCTGCGATCCCAGTTTGTACATCAGGGTTTGATTGAGCGCGACGTCCCTCCAACCTTATGTCCTGTGACACAGGAAGCTCTTAGTTTCGACGATCTGGCCCAGGCAGTACTCAACACGACTCTTGGAAAATCCGAATACCAAATTGGGCACCTGCTCCCGCTGAAGCGCGGAGGCAAACACGATGGAGCCAACATTTGCTGGCAATCGGCCCACGGTAATCGCATCCAAGGCGAGTTGAGTATAGAAGAGACGTGGGCGCTCTTAGACCGAATAGCTCAGAGACGCACAACTTCACCGTAGGCCATTGGCCCTAGGAGATCATCGTATTACATCCATGACCGCTCGACGAGTCAGTTCTCTTGCGTCCACTCTTTCCTTGACTGCCTGACTAACCATTTCGGTAATGCTCTCTCTTCGCCGCGCCGCATTAGGCAGGGGAAGCACTAGCTCGTTGATGCGTTCTCCAAGGCTATCGATAATGTCCTGGGTGAACTGTTTTGCTCGAATCTGCCGTTTGACTATGTCGCTACTAAGTACCGCTAACAACAAGAACTGGTTTAGTCCATATGGGTTCTCATGTGTTCTAATCTTATAAAGGTGGCTCTGATACACTATCTCTAGGTCGTATTCGGTCACAATGCCGCAGGTCCCGATAAGATACGTTCCGTCCTTTACCATCAGGATATCGTGAGTCCGCACATCCTGCTTGCTCTTGAGGGCATCGTATATTCGCCGGTCCAACCGATGCTTTGGGTCAGACTTTATTTCCCAATTGCTCAAGTCTGAAGTCCGAACAAATGGTACGTTGCCCGTGCCATATGCCAACTTGCCAACTTCGTCGCCGGTCTCAACAGTTAAGAACCCCTCCTCAATTAACGTACCGAATCGCAAGAGGTGGTGCGTCCTCGAAAGACGCCTAAGGCCGGCATCAATCTCCGGGTCATAATAGCGAGGACAAAGGATATTGTTCTCTATTGCACCTTCATCAATCTCGAACCCCAGCGGGCTAGAATTGTCAGGAGTCCCAGCCCGGAATGCCTTGAAATTTTCTCCGATCTCCGGCAACTCGTCTTTTGGAATCTCTCTCGCCCTCGAATCTTTTCCGCACCATTTTGCCTCTGCCATGAACACCTTGCTTCCCGTGGGTTTTTCATTACCCTTTACAAACGCCAAGAGGCATGTCTTGGTATGCGTGCCACCCTTTCCTGATGTTTTAAACAGCGCCTCTGGCATGCCGACCACGGCCCTAATGGATCCTCTTTGCCGCAGAAACTCAACTACATAGCGATAGGATTTATTTGACAACAAGCTCTCTGGAATGACCATCCCAAGTCGACCGCCTTCTCGAAGCAGAGAACAGCAGCGCTCAACAAACAAGACTTGGGGCGGCACTTTGGAACGGACCTCACCGGCAGGACGCAATTGACCATTTCGCACTCTCCATCGCCGGGCAAGATCAAATCCCCTGAGAACGCTTGGAGACGCCGCTACGATCTTCGCGCCGAAAGGAGGGTTTGTCAGGACGACATCGTAACCAGAGACTGGAATTGACTTGTCGAGTTCACCTCCCGTTTCTGTTGTTAGCGCGAGGCTGTCTCCGCAGATGACGTTAGCGTGCCCTCCACTCAGCAGGGAGACGTGCAGCCTCGCCAGATTTGCCACGTATCTATCCTTTTCGATTCCGTACAACTGGCTTGCCGCTTCTCTCGCGTTTTTCACCGACATACCTTGTAACTGAACACGCCGAATGACCGACGCTAAGAACCCCCCGGCGCCACACGCTGGATCAATTATTTTTTCTCCTGGCTGAGGATCTACGAGATCAATCAACAACTCAATGGCGTTGCGAGGCGTAAAGAATTGGCCATTGCGCGCCTTAGATTCAGAACCAGCAAACACCTCGAATGCGTCTCCTATAGGATCGCTTCTTGCGTCTACTAGGGAGAAGTTTAGGGAATCGTTGACGTGCTGAAGAAGCTCAGGAGCGAGCATGATTTCCTCGGTTTGCTCGTAGATTTCGGGAAAATCAGCGCGAATCCTTTGGAACGTCTCTAGATACAACTGAGTCGGCGACAGGTAGCCATGTGACCAGTACCCACCGTCATTGGCGTACAATGTTTCAAGGTAGAGTTTGCAGAATAGGCATTTTAGGATCTCTTGAAGAAGAGTCTCGTCTCGTGTTGCTCCAATGAGCCGTCCCGCCAAGAAATTCCTCAGGTATCTGAAGGCATCTTTGGGCGACTTCGCATCGTGAAGAAGTTGTGGTTGGTGAGACTCATCTAGCTCCGAAATCGTTGCCACAATTCCCCTTGCATTTAGATCGCACATTCTACTCGGGTTGGGATGCTGTAGAGTGTAATCCTAGACCCATTTGTATGGGTCCGCAACCTTCCCCGCACCAGAGCGATGTGACCTGGCAGTTCGATGTATGCTCTACCGGCTAAGCCGGAGCACCGGCAGCACCTGCCCGTTACTAAGCCGTTGTTCCCCCGGCACGCCCGGCGCCACCGGCCCGACCACGCGTCCCCGGAATCAGCCACTCGGCTCCGGCCTTGGTCGCTGCCCGTACCCGGCCCTGGCCGGCCAGCTGCCGCACTCTCCACTCCGAGATGAGTGGGTCCAACTTGCTGAATGATGGTGAGGGTTACGTACCGTCAAGGGGATTCAGCAACTCAACACCAAGGTCGTCGAAGTCGCTCACATTCCGGGTCACCACCGTTAGCCGGTGCACTCTGGCTGTCGCCGCGATCATGGCGTCTTCGATCATAGTGTCCGACCTCTTGTGCATGAGCCGTGCCCACTCCCGGAAGGCCGGCGCGTCCATCTGCAATACTCCGTAGGAAGCTAGGACTTTGTCCAACCAGTCCTCCAACTCCTCTGCCTTCGCCTCATCCTGCTCACGGGTAATCTCGATCCCCGCCTGTATCTCCCCAACCGTAACGGCAGACACGAAGAGCTGTTCCGCTGGCACATCGGCGATCCAATCCAGCACAGCGCCATTTGGACGGGGGCGACGCAACTCCGAGACCACGTTGGTATCGAGGAGGTACATGGACCTACTCGACGACTAAGGGAGCTCGCCGGCGATGCTGTTGCCGCGCCGGCGTAAGGTGCTCGGTCCGCGCCTCCGAGGCTAGGAGGAGCTCCTTCAGGTCCGGCCTGGTCATCCGCTCCAGCCTTCGCCACTGCTCGATGGGAAGGAGCACCGCGGTTTCCACCCCGCGCTTGGTCACGATCTGCGGCCCTTCGGCGAGGGTGGTATCGAGGAGCTCGCTGAACCTGGACTTGGCATCTTGAACAGGCCATTTCTTGCTCATGCCTTACTCCCAACAACTATCGCTCTAACTAGCTATCAGACTAGACTTAACGGCCATCAATGTCAAGGACACAGGGCGATTGCTCGAAGACCGCGTGGTTCCGTCGTTGACCCGTGGCTTGAGAGTTCGCAGTACGGTCCCTGTAGGCTCACCATTGCCGGTCATTTGAGGTGTAGTGCAACCTCACCCCAAACCCGTAACGGTCGCGGTGCTGCGCTGATTGTTATGCGGTCGGGACCGGCGGCCGCGCGGACGCGCCGCTAGCACCTGCTCGTGACGAAGCCGTTGATCTGCCCGCGCGCCCGGCGAAACCGAGGGAACCGCGCCTCCCCGGAGTGCGCCGCGCGAACGTTAGGAGAGACGCCAACCCGATGAACCGCAACAAACCTCGCCCGACTCTGAAAGGGCCCGCTATTCTGTTTCTAACCGGGGCCTCAGGTGTCGGGAAGACGGCTCTGGTCTCGGCCGCCCGGGCGCGTAGCCCGACCGAATCAGTGAGATTTTGTCATTTCGACTCAACCGGAGTCCCATCCGTCCCGCCGGCTGGTTGGCAAGAAACGACTACTCACCGCTGGATCGAACGCATCGTCGCAGGTCACAAAGATGCCGCTCTCGTCGTAATAGAAGGATCGTCGGATCTCCGTTTTGTCCAAGAGGCGTTCGCACGCTTTCTCGTTACGGATGGGTATATTATTCTCGTGCACTGTGAGGAACGCGAACGAATCAGACGCCTGACCGACGACCGCAAGCAGCCCGAGCTTGCTACTCGTCAAATGGACTCCTGGGCGCGATACCTCTTCGAGCAGGCCCAACAAATGAGAGTGGCGGTGCTCGACACATCAGGTCAGACGTTGCACCAATCGTTGGATGCCCTTGAAAGAGAAATCGCGAGCATTATCGAAACCCTACGGCTACCAATCTCATGACTCACGAATGCGAGGCGACTCGTTGCTCCCAAATTGAGGTATCAGGGAGTGCCCGGCGATAGCCGGCGCACTCGAGGTAAGACGTCAGCGTCCGGCTCGGGAGACCCTTGATGCCGGCGTAGGTCAACTCCATCGGCTCGGGCACCGCGTCTCACTCTACCCGAAGCCGCCAGTCCGAGGCGTCCAGGTCGAGACAGGCGGAGTTGTTACGGACGAAGAAAAACCGGTTGGGCGTAATCAGGCCCCCCATGTTCTCCAGCCGGGCCTCCAGGCTCTTGTCGTCGTGCAGGATGAACGGCCCGGGGTCCTTGAACCATGGTCAGCGCGCGGCGGGCTCGGAATCCGCCGGCGACGACGTAGGCTGAGGCGTCTGGACGGGAGACTCTGTGCCGGTGCAGCCGGCAAGGACTGCCGAACCTCCCCCGGCGATAATCAGCCGGAAAACTGGCGACGGTCCAGGCCGCGCGCCCTGGCGAACTCCCAGAGCGACTCGCTCTCCCGCTGTCTTGTCGCCGGTTCCGGCTCGATTTCGCTCATGCCTGCCTAGTCTCGCGTTGCGGACTCGCCTTGCCTCCATTCTATCCTCAGCCGTGGCAACCACCGAACCAGGCCTCTCCTCAGAATCCGCGTGACGGTCGCCGCTGGGCCTATTCGGCTGAACATAACCAATTGCAAGCTGCTCATCGAGCTTTCGGTCAATGTCGGGGGGAATTGACCCACGATCATCTGCTACAATGGCAGCGGGTCGTTGCCAATATGGGCAATGTGAGGCTCCTGCAGGCGGTCGTCGGGCCCCACCGTCGCAAGCCAGTTGACCACGCAACAGCCCCTCCTACCTCCCTATCGAGTTTGGCATCGGCTACCGCAGGGCCAAGGCATGACAGTTCAGAGAGAGGTAACGATTTGACCGTACGTATCGTCACCGACAGCACTTCCGACATTCCGCCTGAGGTCGCACAGAGACTTGACGTTACCGTGATCGCGCAGAATGTCCACTTTGGTACCGAGACCTACAAGGACAACGTTACTATAACTCCGGACGACTTCTACTCGATGCTGGCCAGCAGCCCGGAGTTGCCCAAGACTTCGCAAGCTTCGCCCGGCGATTTCAAGAACACCTTTGAAGAGCTTGGAGTCGACGCCGACGGCATCGTATCCATCCACGTATCGTCAAAGATCAGCGGGACCTACAACTCGGCCGTGCAGGGCGCCACCTTGACTTCGGCGAAATGCCCGGTCGAGGTGATAGATTCCGAGCAGGCATCTATGGGGTTGGGCTTGATCGTGGTCGCGGCGGCCGAGGCAGCCCACCGGGGGGCCGGCCATGATGAGATAGTCTCGGCGGCGCGCGATGCGGTGGCACGGACTCAGTGCCTCTGCCTGTTCGAGACGCTGGAGTATCTTCAGAAGGGTGGGCGCATCGGCAAGGCCCAAGCGCTACTCGGTTCATTGCTCAAGATCAAGCCGATGATTATCATTCGCAACGGAGAGGTGAATCCTCTGGGCAAGGCTCGCACCTTCCCCAAGGCCCTGGACAGGTTGAAGCAGGAGGCGCGCGCCTTTGCGCCGCTCGATGCCCTTGCGGTGATGTACAGCACCACTCCCGAATTGGCGCGAGAGGTCGCGGACGACCTCGGCGATGCGCTGGTTGACGGCCAGGAGCCATACGTTACCCGGTTTGGCCCGGCGCTGGGTGTATACACCGGCCCCGGCGCCATTGGAGTCGCCCTCATCCAAGCCGGCACCTGAAGCGCAGCCGGCACCCGCGCAAGCCGGCAAGTTCGCATTATTCTGCGTGCGGGACCACGCGGCAGTCCTACCAGTGGAGCAGCCCGGCAATCGCGCCGGTCATGCAGGTCGCCATGGTGCCGGCCAGAATCGACTTCAGGCCGATCTGCGCGACTGCCAGCCGGCGTTCGGGGACTATCGCCCCGATGAACACCACAAGCGGAGGCGAACGAAACGCGAAGACGAAGGAAGCGCCCGGGAATGTCTCCTCGAACGGCAGCGGCGCGCCACCGAGGTAGCCGAATACCAGCGAGGTGCCGGCCTCGGTCGCCCGCACAAACGCGGCGACGGCTTTGCCGATCCACACGAACACGACCTGGGAGCCGGGCAGCTTGATTAACAGCAATGCCAGCAGGACCTGCACCACCGGTCCTATCGCCGCCGTTCTCCAAGGAAAAGACCCGCCGGTTCTCGCGTAGGGCCCATGCTATTCCTATGAGACCCTGAAATGCCGCCACGCTTCAACAGCCTCCCGGTCGAGGAGTGGTCCGCCGGCGCAATGAAAGCAGTTGGCCGCCGTGGGAGACTGCCGGACCGGGGACGCGGCATTCGACTCTCAGATCCGGTCCATTAGCTCAGTTGGCACGACATGCGATTCCTAGTCGTCTGGTTGTGAGTTCGAGTCCTGCATGGCCGACCAGCTCATACCCAAGACTTGAGGGGCCTCGAACTCGATCGTGCTGGAAACGCGTTCGGCGTAATGGTGAGAGGCGTAGCAGCAGTCAAGCGGCGCGTAGGGCCTGACGTCTGTATCACGGCGGATGCCGCTTTCAGTGGATTGTTCCATTTAGAGCAGCTCAGACAATTTTTATTCGCGGCGAGAGCTCGGTGATAGAATCAATGGGCGAGGAGGAAGAAAATGACGCGAACGCTTGCGGTCGAAGAGGAGATCCCTAGGCCCGCCGCCGAAGTGTGGGAGGCGCTCACTGACTGGGAAAATGCCTATAGGTGGATGCCCGGGGTCGAAGGGATGGCGGCCTACGGAGAGACCGCCGCAGGGACGACCTTGATATTCCGTGCGCGCGGCGCGGAACGCTCGAGCGCCATCGTCCAATGTGACGCGGGTAAATCGATCGTTCTGCGTTCGGTGCAAGGCGGAGTTACGGCCGACTACAGGTACGAAGTCCAAGACATTGACGGGCGCTCGACCCGCGTCACGCTGGTAGCCGACTGTCAAATCTCGGGGCTGTGGTGGCGCATAGTCTCCCCCCTTCTTCGCATCGCCATCCGTCTCACCGACGGCAAGCAACTGAAGTTGCTAAAGGCGATGATCGAGGGAGGATAGTGCTGGGAAAAAACCCCAGCGGTGCCTGCGCCTGCGCACTCTTCGCCGTAGCTTGGTCCAGCGTCTCATTTAGAGACGCCAGTCTTCGGCGTTTTCTACGTTGCTTCTCCGGCGTCACGGGCTCCATCTTCAGGTCTAAGTGCCCAATTCGCCGGCCCGGCCTCCGTGGGGCTCCCCAGCTTGTCGAAGGACGCCACGCTTGGGGAAGCATCCCAGATCCTAATACATGATGAGGTGGGTTGGAACCAGGCGTTGCTCGACCGGGTCAACCGCTAGGCTAAGGCCTTCCAGGGTGTAGGCACCCAACAGGGCAGGAGCTTCCTCGTCTCCAAAGACTACAATGGTGACCACGCTGTCACCGTCTATAGTAGCCCACGCCTGCCCGTAGTCCATTTCGATCCGCCGCCCGTCGGCCAGAAGAAACTTGCGCTTACCCATCGGCGCAACCCCTAACTCGCGCAGCAGCGGAGCGGGCATCGTAGTATATGCGGCACCGGTATCGACCGTCGCCTCGATGTCCCGAGCGTGTTTGCCGTCCATGCTGGAAATCCGCAGCGGCCAGTTGAAAGTTCCCATGTAGAAGCCCCTCTTCGCGCTTTCTATTACTCATTCTAACCGATTGCACACCCTTCTGACGGAGCCTCAGACCTATTAAGGCACCGCGCAACGCAACCCCCGGCTACCCCACCCGCCGGCAGGCTCAGCGCCCTCCTTATGTTCGCGACGTACTCGGCGAAATCCTGCCGGCCGGCGTCGCCTGTAGCCAGGTGCGCGGTTTGAGGTCCTGGAACTCCTTCGTGACGACCAGATAGCCGGCCCCATCTAGCTCCCGCAGATGGGCGGTCAGGTTGCCGGCGCCCGGCGCAAGGGCTGGAGTCGCCGGTAAGTCCCAACCCGCCATAGCCACTCGGCCGGACCAAAGCGGAAATGGTCGAGCCAGGCCTTCGACCACCACAGTTGGACTGTCCACACGGCGAGTACAAAGAGCAGTATTCCGCTGCGATTCACGGTAACCTCTGCCAGCAGTACGGTCAGGACCAGGACTCCCACGATGGTCTGGGTCAGGTAGTTGGTCAATGCCATCCGGCCGGCGGCGCGAAGCCGGCGCTTCAGTCCGCTGTCGCTGCCTCGATTCCAAAGGACAATGAGGCTCATATATCCGAGCGAGGCGGGGATGGTACCCAGGTTGTTGGGCATGTTGCCGATAATTGCTACCTCGGTAGAGAAGTCGTTGACCAGTACCAAGATCACCCCCAAAGCAGCTAGGGTCAGGCCACTTGCCAGGCCAATGATCGCGGTCAGCCGGTAGGTATTGGCGGACTTCTTCCCTTGCATGAAACCGGCTCGGTAAAGGCCCGCGCCGATCAGTATCATGGCCAGGCCTCGCAGGAAAAAGTTGAACAGAATTCCCAGTCCCAATAAGGAGTCCGGCGTCGCGCCAGGCTGCGTCCAGATCCCAGTAAGTGGATCGCCGGTGTCGTTGGCGATGGCCTGCAACTGGAAATCTATGGCGATGACCAGCAGAAAAATCACTCCGCCAATGCCTATGAGAGCCTTGCCTGGTAGTTTGCGGAATGCGATAAGGAAGAGGGAAGAAAAGGCGTACGCCATCAATACATCACCCATCCACACCAGTACGTGCAGGATGCCGATGACGAGCAGCAAGGTGTTGCGCCAAATACTCAGCAACACGGCTCGCGCTCCCCGCGCCGCGGCACGTTCGATAAACATGAGCATCCCAGCGCCGAAAAGCATAGAGAAGAGGCCCATGAACTTCTGGTCGACGAAGATTTCGCCGAAGATGCCCACCGACCAGTCTAGCCAAGTCTCCGAACCGCCGGCGCTGAGGTTGTCGTAGGGAACCAACCCCAGCTTGACGTGAACGGCGTTCATCAGCAGGATGCCCAATACCGCCACGCCCCGGATGAGGTCCAGGCTGGTTATGCGCGCCGACTCCGACACTGGGCCGGCGCTGACAACTTGCGGCTCTTCTTTCATCGGCAATGCTCCTTCTCAACCTACACTGATGGACAGGTTAAAGGAAAAGAAACATCCTGTGCATCCTGACCGAGCAGTGTAACTGGCCGGATCCATGGGACCATTCTTGTGACCATCGTCTTGTCCATTGCGGGGAAGGAGAATGTAGCGTTCGGGCTTGTCCTCAGCCTTGGGCGCGCGGCCGGCCGGCGTCGCTCGTACCCACGTTCACGGTTTCAGATCCTGAAACTCGTTCCTGACGATCAGATAGCCGGCGTCTTCTGCTATTAGTCGAAGGGAGCGCCGGAACTAACGGCCACTGCGCGGACGAGAAACTCCCGGTAGGTGTCAAGGGCGGCAGAGTCAGGCAGCGCGTCGACCGCGAACCAGCCGATCTGGCTATGTTCATCTGGTGCGGCGTTTGCTGGCTCTCCTTTCCAGGCTAACACAGCAAAGACGGTAATCTCAGCCGGTTCAACTGGGTCATGGACCGTGCCCAGCAGGCGGAATGACTCGATCTCCACCTGAAGCTCCTCCAGAGCCTCGCGGCGCAACGCATTCTCCGAAGACTCTCCTTCCTTTATGTGTCCTCCAAACAGATCCCATACATCCGGATAGAAACGCGACTGCGGTGATCTCTTAACCAGCAGCACCTTCCCGTCGCTAATCAACGCTCCAGCCACACATCGAGCGACTGGAGCATGTCTTGGGTGGCGATCATTAGCCAAGGGCTCAACGTCCCGACGACTCATCCCTTCATCGCGCATCGCTAACAGGACCCTTTCCGCTATTTCCTGTGGCGGCGAGAATGTGATGGTCTGGGCGTTCCCAATTTACGCAAACTCGTCATATCCCGTCTTACTCTCCATCGTGCGACAACCACGCTTAAGAATTTAAGGACTCGGATGCCGCGATCCTACTCCGGATGTGCCTGCGCCGCCGGCACGTCCGGCAACTCCGGCGGGCCCGCGCCTTCCTGGGACCAACTCGACCGGCGTGGGAATCAGCCACTCGGCCCCGGTCTTGGCCGCTCCCCGCACCCGGCCCTCGCCGGCCAACTGCCGCACTCTGCGTTCCGAGACGCCCAACCGAGTGGCGGCCTGACGCACCGTGACGTTGGCAACATCATCGGCCGGCGCTTCAGACGCCAGCTCGAACTCGACCGGGGCCGGCTGCTTGAGCGTGCTCATCTCGTGGATCAGGAAGCCGATGACCTCGCCGTCGTCGTCTAGCCGCTTGAGGATGCGTTCATCGTCGGTGGGTGTGAAGTATCCCTCCCTGAACGCCCACAGCACCTCGAGCATGTCCCCTTCGTTGTCGTACCAGACGGACACCCTTCTGCTCGCCATGGTCACTCTCCTTTGATTCTTCGGTCTAGATATGCGGACAGGATGAAGGAGTCGCTTCTCCCTCTCTTCACCACCAGGCAGACGTAGCGGTTCCTGCCCCGCAGGTCCGGGTAGAGCCGGTAGTAGAGCTGGACTGCCGGGCTTGACCTGGAGGGTCTTACCGCGTCCGGCTTGGCGAGAGTCTCGGCAAACCGGTGCATCTGGAAGGCCATTTCAGGGTGCCTGCGCAGGATGTGCCGGAGCCGCTCGTCCGTGAGCCTGACCTCATTTCCGTGCTCATCGCTGTAACGCCGCACGCCGGTCTCCATAGCCATTTACCATACCGCCCAGTATACCGTCGTGCGGTACAGAACGGCAAGGACGTGTTCTGAAACGCCGCTATGTTCTTGGCACCAGTCTCTGAACCCTACCGCCTGAACGTCGGTGCCCGGGACGGACCTGCCGCCGGCTACGCATCCGCCGGCAGGTTCAGCGCCCTCCTCAAGTTGGCGACGTAATCGGCAAAGGCGCGCCGGCCGGCCGGCGTCGCCTGCAGCCATGTGCGCGGCTTGAGGTCCTGGAACTCTTTCCTGACGGTCAGATAGCCGGCGTCTTCCAGCTTCCGCAGATGGGTGGTCAGATTGCCGCCGGTAAGGCCGAGCGTCTTCTGGATGAACCCGTAGGACAGCCGGCCCTCCTCCGGCTGGGAGACCAGCAGAGTCATTATCCGCAGCCGGGTGGACTGGTGGATGGTCTCGTTGAGGACTATCGGCTCGTCGGTCACGGGACGCCTGTCTTGCGTATCCATATCGCCGCCAGTGCCGCCACGATCAGCGTCAGGACCGCCGACACCAGCGCCGCTGTGTCGATGTCTAGATAGCTGGGAACGTAGAATGCCGCCGCGATCCCCACGCCCACTACGGCTATCACCGGGCGGTGCATTATTCCAAACAGAATGTATCCCAGCGCGATTATCCCAATAGAGGCGCGCGCTACGTTGGCGCCGGCGTTGCCCGGGGACCACATTCCCGCGGCCGCCGGTATGAGGAACGCCGCCGCTACGACCGCCAGCCAGAACAGGAACACCCTGATGCCGGCGCTGCGACCTGCGTCGCCGGCTACGTTTTTCCTGCCGGCGCGGTATCCGATGATGGCGCTGGCCACCATGCCGGCGGTAACCAGGGCACCCCATAGCGGCAGGTTGATCCACGGACTACTCGTCATAACATCGGAGGCGAATGTCTGGAGGGCGTACTGTGAGAGGTATCCCAGTGCGGCTATTCCGCCCCAAAGGAGCGCTATAGTCGCCGCGCCGGCTGCGTACATCGAGCTCCGAGCGCTGTCCATCGTAGCGTGAATCGAGCGCCAACTCTCCTCCGGCGTGAGCGCCCGTGCTTCGTCGTCCATTTCTCGCATTGCCCACCTCCTCGTCTTGATTCGAATCGTGGCGTCGCCGGCTGGTTTAAAAGGTAAGCCAGTTGACTTGACCTGACGATCCGATGACCCATGCTTGACTCTATTCGACCCACAGAATACTATTCTTGCACAAACTAGTTTGTAACACAAACTCAGGTTTTCGATGGAGGCATACCACCATGGAACCCTCGAATGTCCCCGCGTTGCGGGTGAGGTCGCTGCGGAAGGTCTACGGGAACGTGGTGGCAGTCGACGGCGCGAGCTTCCAGGTCGAGCGCGGGAGCGTGTTCTGCATGATCGGCCCCAACGGCGCCGGCAAGACCACGACCATCGAGTGCCTCGAAGGGCTCCGCAAGCCGGATGGCGGCTCGGTTCTCGTAGCCGGACTGGACCCCACGGCGGAACGCGCCAAGCTAGTCCGCAAGATTGGCGTGCAGTTGCAGGAAGTGGGAATTCCCCCGCGAATGAAGGCCTGGGAGGCGCTACGGTTGTTCGCGGCGCTCTACCAGACCCCAATTCCTTTGTCCGAGCTCAGCGATGAGCTGGGACTAGGCGAGAGCCTTTCCAAGCAGTACGGCTCCCTCTCCGGCGGCCAGAAGCGGCGAGTCAACATCGCGCTCGCCCTGGTCGGCGATCCGGAAATAGTGTTCCTGGACGAACCCACCACCGGCCTCGACCCTGAGTCCCGCTTCAGATTCTGGAACTACCTGAGGCGGCAAAATGCCCGCGGTATGACGATAGTGGCCACCACCCATTACATGGAGGAGGCGCGCGAGTACTGCAACTCTGTGCTACTGATGAACGCCGGCAGGGTCGTGAAGTCCGGCCCGCCCGAGCGCCTCATCGAGGAGTCGGGGCTGGTGGCGCGCGTAGTCCTGCCGCGAGCGGCGCTAGGAACCGTCGGAGAGGCGGACTTGACGGCACTGCCGGCGGTAGTCCGCGTCCGCGAAACCGAGACTGACTTCTACGTATACGGGGATGGCAACGTGGTGGCCGATGTCTCCGACTATCTGGGCCGGAGGGGAGTATCGCCCGGCGTCATGGAGACGCGGCTGGCCAACCTCGACGACATTTATTTACTCGCCGTCGGAAGTGAAAACCCTCAGGAGGTACGGGCATGAACTCGACCGCTTTTCGTTGGCTGATCTATACCGAGCTGCTCCTCGCGCTGCGCGAGCCGGCGGCTATGTTCATGTCGATCATTCTTCCACTGGCAGTCTTTCTTGCCCTGGGATTCTCGGTCGGCGACATCGAAATTCCGGTGGACCGGGAAGGCGGCGGAGTCGACATGTTCCACCTCAGGGACGTATTGCTCGCCGGCAACATCGCCTGGGTGACCGCGGTGTTCGGCATCGTCGGGTTGCCGCAGACGCTGGTGGAGTTTCGACAACATGGGGTGTTCCGGCGTTACAGGGTCACGCCAATGCCGGCTTACATGTTGATAATTGCGCCATTGGCGGTGGGCGCGGCGGTAATCGTGGCATCGCTCGTCCTGATGCTGGTGGTGGGATGGCTGGTATTCGAAATTCGCTTCGCCGGCAACGTGGCGTTGATCGCGCTGGCGATACTCGTCTCGTATATGGCTTTCGCGGCTCTCGGCACGGCCATCACGTCCCGCATCCGTAACGTTCGCACCGCCCTGTGGCTGGGTATGGCGTTGTTCGCGCCGATGTACGTGCTGAGCGGCGCGTTCGGCCCCCGGGAGACATTTCCCGCTGTGCTACGCACGTTGGGAGATTGGTTGCCGCTGACCCACGCCTTCGACCTGCTCACGTTCCTCTGGCTGGGCGGGACCTGGGACGTGGAAACGACTATCGGCATCCCGATCTGGGTCTCGTTCGCCTACCTGGCAGCGATCGCGGCGGTCTGCGTCGCCGGCAGCGTGCGACTGTTCCGGTGGGAGTGAGCGGCCGGCCGGGGTAAATGTCCATTCGGCCGGCGGGCATGATTTCATGGTAGACAGCACCGTGTTTGAAGAGGGGCTTGATCTGGTAGGCTCAACAGGGCCTACCACCCGTTGATTGTGCAGCAAGGCACTGGGCAATGGCAATCGCTGTTTATGCCTTTAGCCAGGACCGCACCCGTTCGGCCATCCCAAGACCGTGGATCCTAGTTTAGGATTCCAGGTAGTTCATTGCCTCATCTGAGATAGTCAGTCAAATTTAGGTCTAGTCTCACAGGCCCATATCATGTTCCCCAAATTCCTCAAGCAAAATTCTGTTGCTAAGTTGGCGATAATGAACACGCCAAAAGCTAGTGACCCTGAACCGACGGATAGGTCCCAAAGGCTCATCGCGGAGACTTGAGTCCAGCATCCCGTACACTCTCTTCGCTATAGATTTCACCAAGAGGTGACGCATCTGCGGCTGGCAGAGATTCTCCACTGAGTTCCAAAATGAATCAGTCCATTCGAATGGAATCGGATTTGCCCTCACCCGGGGGTATCTTTGCAACTCGACATTGGCCTTGAAATAGTACTCGACGCATCTCTGCAAATCCGGCCAAGAGTCTTCATAGTGCAACTGGTTCGCCCAGCTGTACTCGTCCCACACAAGTGGAAGACAATGGTCTTCGCCTACGTTGTTGCTTCTGACGCTGACGACCAAAGATTGCGAATCTTCCAAGAGGACAGGTGTCTCCCAAGTTGCAACCTGGACGTCGGTCTTGGAATTGGCTGCTTCCTCGACACAAGCGCACAGTAGCTCTTTCCATGTATCCAGAACAGCGACATTTTCTACATGCCGGCACGTCAGATTACTTGGTTGCAGTGATATGCCATCTGCTTTCTTCGTGATTGTGACGAAGTGAGCTCTGACAAGTTCTTCGAGTATGAATTGTCTTAAATCGCGCAATTCTCCTATCGTTCTGTACTCATCTTTCCAAGGGAAACATTGGTAAACCAGCGCCGCGACGTCGTACGACATCGCAAACCTCTGGTTATGCTCTCTGATGGTGTCACGGTGCAGAACCAGCGCGTAAATGCGGCTGAAAAAATGGTGTTGCCTGGTTCGCCAATGTTGCTGCTGATACACGAGCAGAGAGGGATCAAGGGCCGACAGCAACACTTTACTGTCTCCCCCGTTTCTCCAAACTTGCCAAGAATATTGCTTCGGCTTCATCAGCCGCCTCGGGCAAGAAGTTGGGTGGCCAATTCTCAATTACCCCAAACCGATCTATCCGTAGGGGTTCAACGAGCGCCCCTTGCCCGTTTGCTGGCGGGTGCACGAACAAGATACTGACCTTGTCCCTCAGTTCGTCGGTCGGATCCTCTGCAATCCTGCGCCTCAGCCGGTTAATGAAATGGTCACTGTGAGTTTCGACAATCAGCCGTCGCTTTTGCTCGGCCAAGGTCAACAGAAAATCGGCAAGGTTTGCTTGTAGTTTCGGGTGAAGGTGAATTTCGGGTTGCTCAAGCAGCAAGATCGACGACTCGTGTGAGCGAAGTCCAAGGACCAGGATAGGCAACATTTGGCTGACTCCAAACCCCACGTCGGCGATTGTCACCGCTTTTTTTGTGCGCGACCCTCCGAGGTGAAAGAGAATCTGGTACACAATTGACTTCGCCGACCCTACGTCCACACGCTGAAACATTCCCAATCTTAGAAACGCATCGTTTACCGCCTCCAACAGGGTTACTTCCTCTAGTTTCTGACCTAAAGCAGGCAAATATTTGACCTTGTTATTCTTCTCAAGCCACAGAATTTGAGCCGCGTATTGACCGCTTTCCCCAATCTCAGTCATCGGATTACCTGAGTGCAGATATGCTCTCCGGGGCCTTTCCCGAAGCGGTCCCAGGTATTGCAGATTGTCGTCGAGTTCCTCTTCAATTTTCCTGATAGGGCGTGTGAATATTGGATTCAGAGGTGCAAGGGGTCTGTGAGGATTCTCGCCTTCCGCCTTAAACAATAGAAAATGTGGCATGAAATGTTTGAGCAGAACGCTTTCAACACGCCTATTCTTGAACGGTTCCGGCGGCTCAATCCCTTTACCTGTGATTACTATCTGATAGTCAAGCTTTCTGAGCGTTCCCCTAATTTGAGGGCCTTCTATCCCATGTACGCGGGAAGAAATTTCGAAGCTACCCAGTACAACCGAATTCTCTTCCTTTCGTCTCTTGTAACGGAATGTAAGTTTCACTTTACTATGCAGAGACACATTCTTCGGCTCTTCTGGCAAGGTCATTTCAGAGAAGTATCGGGGAACTACGTTACGTGGCATCGGCGTTTCGACATCGAATTCGCAGGTCACGTTACTCTGTGGAAGAGACGGCTTGCCAAAGGCCAATTCATTGAACCCGGAGAACTGCAAGTAATTCCCGTCAAGATTCAAATCTATGTCTGCCGGGCCGTCCAGTGTCTGCTTGAGAAGCAGCAGGCTTTGAAGAATCGAACTCTTGCCCCCACTGTTCGGTCCGGCAAGTACCGTAATCGGCTTAAGTTCCAGAATCCCCGTGTCTTCAAAAGCCTTGAAGTTCAGCAAGCGTAACGACTTGATCACGGTTGAATGCTCCTATTGCGATCTGATTATCGTGAGTGGTAGCCCTCGCTTCCCGGAAGGGGCTCTATGATGCTTTGTCTTTGTGGCAGAGACAATCATAGTACCATCTCCCCTGAAGGTTCCAACGTATCACTTCGTGCGCTATTGATAGCACTCCTCACTGCCCAAGATGGATCTGACGCCAGACGCGAGAGGGCGGCATGGCCACGCCGGGTTAGTCGGCGCGCAGGTCGGTCGCTATGACGTTCGTAGTCCCATCCCTCTTGGATACGAGCCACGTGCCAGTCCAAGCCGCCGGCCGGCTCCTCAGCCGCTTCGATCAAACCGGCCCAGGCGGAGAAGCGAGATGTCGTGGCCCGTCTCCCCTCTCGTAGCCAGGCCGGCCATGATCTCGCCGACGACGCTGCAGAGCTTGCACCCGTGGCCAGAAAACCCCGCGGCGAAATAGACGTTCGGAAAGCCCGGCAGGGCGTCGATGATGAAGTGCTCGTCCGGCGTGTTCGTGAACATGCAGGCCTTGAGCGCCATCGTAGGCCCGTTCGCGTCGGGAAAGTAGCGGGCGACCGCCTGCCGAAGCACTGCCTCATCCTCTTCGCGGCAGTCCCTGTCCAAACCCTCGGCGGTCGTCGACTCATTCAGGTGGTGGAACTTCCCAATCTTGAAACCCGGTACGCCGAACGCCGGGAAGGAATAGCAGGCCGCCGGCTGCGTGCGACTGTTCAGGTGGGACTAGGCCGCCAGTCTCGAGCGATATTGGAGCTCCGAGAACCGAGCCGGATAACGAGCGACGCAATCCGGCGTGTTGACCCATATTGGTCGGGGAAAATATAATTACGCCAGCGCGGCATTCGCGAGATCAGATGCGGGCCATTAGCTCAACTAGGCAGAGCAGACGACTCTTAATCGTCAGGTTGCAGGTTCGATTCCTGCATGGCCCACCACTTTCCAACCTTGGTGTACCGTATCCATAACTCCTCACCCGCATCGGTCGTGCCTTTGAGTCTCGAAGATTCGACAGCGCCGGTGCATCAAGCGGGCTCGGCCGATTCACCAGTGTAGAATGCGGTCGTGCGCCTTGCCGCCGCACGTGCGGCGTCGGGGTCCGTTCCGGCCGCGACTGCCGCTCGCGCCCACCCATCGCTGCTGCCCGCGATGAACACCTTACCATCCGGTGAAGTTGCGAGAGCGGCTTCGTCCGGCATTGGCTCGGTCGGTTTCGTGAGATGGATCGCGAGTCCCATGAGAGCCAACTCCCAGCCGACGCCGACCGCGCCCGGTCCGTACTCGCCCCAGTGTTCTGAAAGGTGCGCGGTGTGCGTGAGTGTAAGCCGCGCGCGGCGGACTCCGTCGTCCGAGAAACGTACCTCGACCCAACTGGTATCCTCGCCGAACTCCCATGTGAGCGCGAAATGTGATGGGCGTTCGCACGCCGTGATCACGCCGCCTGCGTTGCCTTCCAACTGATAGCGACCGCCAAGTTCGAGGTCGCCGCTGACCGGCAGAAACCAGCGCGGAATTCGCTCGCCGTTCGTCACGGCATCCCACAAGTCTTCAACTGTCGTCGCGTAGCTTCGAGAAAGAGTGACGGCGCCGGCGGGTAGTCCATCGCGCTCCAGCGACGACACGGAGCGCTCTACTGCGCCGAGGTGACTTTCGAAATCGAAGCCCATGCTTCCTCCTTGCTTCACTTGTCGGGCCGTCGAACACGCAGCCCAAGCGGTCGGACTGGCCGGATCCTAACCGGGTCACAATCTCTGGGAGACAGTCAACCCGTTCAACTCCATGGCTCGTACAGCCAGGCCATCTCGGTTAGCTGGTCTACAAGCGCCGACGCGCCCGCGAACTGTCGATCGAGGCGGAGCTCAGGGTATCAGTGCGGGTCCTCTAACGCTCCTCACTCGCCGCCCCGGCTGAAACTAGGTCGCGCTCCTCTTCCCGTTCAGCAGTGTGCCAAGGAGTGTGTACCGAACCAGGTACCGATACGTCACCAACCCAAGTACTGCGGTCACGACGCACGCTGCCAAGAACTTCAGCTCAGCGCTCCAAATGAAGCCGGTCAGGTATTCCAGCCGGCCCTGCCTGTCGAGGTGGGCCAGATAGAAAGTCAGGAACGTCACAACCGGTAGGTGGACGATGTATATCCAGCAGGACGAGTCCGCAAGCCAGCGAACCCACGTGCGGGATGACCGCAGCAACCGCTCGAAGATCCCGACTAACCCGAGGCTGAACAAGACCGCCGACGCACCATAGAATACTGTCCCGACCAGCCAAAGGAACGCGATTGTCTCGCCGTCTACGCCCTGCTTAGAGGACTCGTCCATCGCCCCTACCAGCACCAGGTGGATGAAGAACATCGCCGTCCCAATGGCCCACAAAGCGGCCAACGAACCCGTTCCCCTAAGCCGATCGATAAGCTTTCGCCGAGTGTAGAGCTCGTATCCATAGAAGAAGAACAGTGAACCGTAAAGCACGTCCGGCACGTTCAGCGGCCAGATCGGCCTTGACTGGTCGCCGGCCCGGACGACCAGCAGGATCACCGCTGCCAGTGTCATCAGCAGCGGTAAGCGCGTGTAGACGGCGTTGCCGATGTATCTGCCGAGCGAGGGCCGGCCGGCTCCTCCGACGCTCGCCGGCGCACGCCGGAGCCTTCCCAGCAGCCGGAAGCCTATCAATGCTGCGTACATGACTAGCAGGTAGTAGAGGAACCAAAGGTGGGCGACGAGCTCGCCGCTGGAGTCGAGGTCCGGCCTCTCACCTAGCACGTCCTGGAATGCATCGATGGAGATGCTGCCGTACCAACCGTAGATCCATATCGGAGGGATGATCACGACCATCACCGCTCCGAACAACACCAGCGGCAGTGCGATTCTCTTCAACCTATCGATAACGAACGTCGACGTCGGGCGCCGGACCAGCACCAGGTGGGCGAAGAAGCCCGCCAACAGGAAGAACGTCGGCATCCGCCACGCGTGGATGAAGTCGAAAACCAGGAACAGCAGGACGGACTGGTCGTCGTCCGCCGGCCAGAAGTACTCGATTTCGGCTATCCGCGAGAAGTAGGGTAAAGTCGCGTGGACCACGATGCCCATCAGCATCGCGAATCCTCTGAGGCCATCCAAACCGTGGTATCTCTCGACTTGCGCCTCGCTGGACTCATGAAGTGTCGGCCCGGATGTCATTCGCAGAGCTTACCACGGCGATTGCGTAGGTACGGGCCGAGGAGAGCCGGGTTCTCGTTGGGCTCCTCGGTGTCGTTCGTGGAGATGCAGAGGTTGGCTGGCTAGCCAGGGCGTTCGTAGCCGGCGTCCGACTTGCCGCCAGAGTAAGCGGATTTCCAGGCTGGGGAGCCCGTTGAGCGGCAGAGCTGGGGGCCGATGCCGGCATGTACAGGCAATTGGAATGGGATCAGTAGAACGAAACGCAGGTCTCGTCCACGACCCGAAGCACAGACTCCTGGCCGAACCGACTCTTGTATTGGTCCGAGATCTCGTCGATCCGGCGCATCCCATCGTCACCCGGCGGCGCCAGGATTATCAGCAGCTTCGAACGCTCCTTTTGAATCGACCCCTCCGAGTCGCGCCACTGGCCCCGAGCGTCCAGGACGGTCAGGCCGTCAGGGAACCGTGGGGTCACGGTATCTCCCAGGAAGGCGTCCCATGCCGCATCGTCAACCACCTCGCCGGATTGATTGCTCCGGCCCAGGAATAGCTGGTACTCGACGAACGGATCGGTTCCCTCCGGACAGGGAGCCGCCCCGATTTCGGCGCACGCGATGGCCGCCAAGACGGCCACCGCGAGGCAAGCTAAGATCGCTGGCCGCATCAGATTCCTCCGCAGGAGATTCCATAGACGAGAGTGTTGTTCTGGCGCCCAGGGGAGTAATCTCGACGCCACCGTTACCGTAGTCGTCGAAGTATACAGAACAGCCACGCTCATTGCCGGCGTGGGAGACCGTGTACACTTCTCGATACGGCTCAATGAGGGCAGGGGACTTGCTTACTTCGTGGGTGACCCACGAGCATGCCATCGCGCAAGGAAAGCGAGTCAGCCCGGACCACGCAGGCCATTGGTAGGGACGCTGGAGCCGAGATTCCTAAGGAGGGAGTAGTTGGATATAAGCCAAGCTCTGCAAGACCTGGGCGCCACCGAGCAGGCTTTGACCCAAGAAAAGAGAGCCGAGCTCGATGAGAAGGGGTATACCGTGCTGCCTGGCCTGATCGACGGCCCGTGGCTGGCGGCGCTGCGGGAGCGATTCGAGAGTCTATGCGAGGCGGAGGGCGCCGGCGCCGGATTGGAAGTGCATCAAGAAACGGGCACACGGCGTCTCGCGGACCTGGTGAACAAGGGTGCGGCGTTCGACCATGTATACACCCATCCGACGGTGCTGGCAGGCATCCACCATGTCATCGGACGCGATTTCAAGCTGTCGTCGCTGAATGCGCGAGATGCTCTCCCTGGCGAGGGCCACCAGCGCCTGCACGCCGACTGGTCCACCGACTACGACGGGCGTTTCCACGTCTGCAACTCGATTTGGCTGCTTGATGACTTCACCGAAGAGAACGGATGCACCCGCCTCGTCCCCGGCACACACAAAGGGAGACATCCCGGCAGTGCGCTCGAAGACGCGCTGGCGACGCATCCAAAGGAAGATCATCTCGTCGCTCCGGCGGGCACGGTCGCGGTGTTCAACAGCCACACCTGGCATGGCGGCACTCTGAATCGCACCAAGAGCGGCAAACGCCGAGCGCTGCACTGCTATTTCACCGCGCGGGAGCACGAGCAGCAGCTCGTTCAGCGCAGGTACATCCGCAACGAGACCTGGCAACGCATCTCACGTGCCGCGCGGTACATTCTCGACGTAGACGTAGACGTAGACTAGCGAGGACCGGGCGCTCCTCTTTCGGGGATCGGCTTAAGATGGGCGGTACAGCTGGAAGGCTGGACCGGCAGTCAACCACAGCCCAGCGCGCAATTGACCGGCCGCCGGCGGTGAGCAGTCATTGCCGGCCGGCGCGAGGCGCAGTCGCGACCGTTCCGACTAGAACCAAGCCCTCTGGCTCACCACGCGCAGGTCTCGTAGAACCGTTCATCGGACTTGGCAAGGCAAATAATGCCCTCAGTCAGGCCGATGATCGCGCTGACGGGATACTACAATTTGAGAGGGAAGACGGTTCCAGTCGCTAATACGTGACGCAGACTTGAAGGCACACCATATGGAATCGCTTCGGTACAGTGGAGGAGGGCGGACGCATTGCTTAACAAGAGTCGTCTTTTACGCGCACAGCAGCGCATGCGGGACCAAGGGTTCGACGCCTACTTGATCCTGACCCACGATGACTATATTTACTTCTTTGGAGAAGACCGCTTTCAGCCGCGCGGATAGCCATGGTCGGGATGGACACAGCATCCAAATGGCTCAAGCCAGGAATTACAGAGAACGAGGTCGGCGCTGAGATCGAATACGCAATGCGTAAGGCCGGTGGAGATGGGGTCGCGACACCCGTTTTCGTAAATTCTGGATTCCGATCGGGGTGGCTGCACGGTACGACGACTCACAAGGAGATTCAGGCCGGCGACCTAGTCGTTATCGACCTAGTCCCTAGATTCAAGGGCTACTGCGCTAACCTCGCTCGTACATTTGTCGTCGGTCCGCCCACCCCAAAGCAGCGGGCGATGTTCGATACGTACAGGCGCGCGCAGGCAGCCGGGATAGAGGCGATCAAGCCCGGCGCGCCAAATCGGGCCATCGACGCAGCGGCCCGGGCGGTCTTTTCCGAAGCTGGGTACGAAGACTTCTACGTCTCTGGATTCAGCCATAGCATAGGTCTCGACTTTGAGGAGATGCCTCGACCTACTATCCATCCTGCGGACTCTCGCATTCCGCTCCGCGACGGGATGACCCTAACGGTGGGACACTCCGTGCTGTCGGTACCGGGCATCGGCGGGGTTCGCATTGAAGACACATTCCACTTGAGCGAGGGAGTAGTCGAACCACTGACAATCTTTGAATCGAGGTTTGAACTCCCGTCGTGTGTCGTAGCCCAACCAGCCGGGCAAATCAATAACCGTCGCGCTGAGGTTCAGGCCGGCGCCGGCGTTTCAAATGCTGTCATATTCGTCGGAGTTCCTGACTGAGAGGACTGTGACGCGAAGGAGGACAACGTGCCCGACATATCGCTCCGGGGCTTACCCTATCGTTTGCATCGAGAGCTCAAGTCAGCCGCAAAGCGAAACCACCGCAGCTTGAACGGAGAGATACTCGCGCGGCTCGCGGCGTCGGTTCACAGCGAACCAGTAAATGTCGAGAAGCTTCTGGAGCGGATACGCCTTCGACACCAGACCATGGGGCGGATCGATCTGAGTGAGGAAACCTTCAGAGAGATGCGGAACGCCGGTAGGCCATGATCGTCGTCGATACGAATGTTATGGCGCGGCTCGTAGTGGGTGGGGAAGACGGGGCCGAGGCCGCTCAGCTGTTCGAACAGGACAACGATTGGGCAGCGCCCAGCCTCCTTCTGAGCGAACTCCGCAACGTATTGCTCGGATTCGTACGCAAGGGTGCGGTGACCCCAGAACAAGCCAAGGCGTTGAGCGATGACGCCTTGGCTTGTTCTGGGAGATCGCATCGCCAGCGCAAGCGGACCCTTGGTGATCGATACCGCGTTGGAGTGCGGTCTTACAGCGTACGACGCGGAGTTTGTCGCCCTTGCACGGACGCTGGACGTCCCGCTGGCTACGTTGGACGTTGGACTATGCCATCTTGCAGGGAACTGCGGACGTGGCTGTGTCGTTGCAGGCACTCGTGAGCTAGCCCAAGGAACCGAAATGCCTTTGCCCCGGACGCGCACGAATGCCCGTCCATGGGAACATGCATAATACTTTGTTGAGGTCCGTACCAGCCGCGCCTTTAGCGAAGCGCGCGCGGGAGAACGAAGCTCACGTCCTCTTCGATACTCTGGACGTGATGGACCTCGTCCGGCCCGATTGCCTCGACAACCTTGTGCACGAGCGTCTCAGGCGTCGACGCGCCTGAGGTTATACCCACCGACTGGACGCCCATCAGCCAACTGGCATCCAGCTCCTCCGGACCATTTATCAAGTAGGCAGGTCTACCTTGGGCCTCGGCGACTTCGCGGAGTCTCATGCAGTTCGAGCTGTTCGAGGCGCCGATGACGAGCACAACCTCCACCAGCTCGCAGAGCTCCTTCACCGCCGCCTGGCGGTTTGTCGTCGCGTAGCACAGGTCGTTGCGGATGATGGCGCTGGAGAAGCGCTGCCGGATCGCCTCGATCGACCGGTGCGTGTCCTCGACGGAAAGAGTAGTCTGAGTGAGAATGGCGACCTCGGTGGATTCATCCCACTCGGGGAGACTTACGTCCTCGCGGTCGTCCACCAGCGCCATTGGCGCCTGTCCCATGGTGCCCTTGACCTCTTGATGTCCGCGGTGCCCCACCAGGATGATCTTGCGACCCTCTCGGCTATATTTGCGGGCCTCGTTGTGCACCTTGGTCACGAGCGGACACGTCGCATCGATGACGTTGAGGTTCCGTTCTCGTGCAGCTTGGAAGTCTTCTGGCCGCGAGCCATGCGCCGAGAATATTACGTTTGCCCCTTCCGGAATGTCCCGGACGTCTTCGACAGTTACGGCCCCTCGCGCCTCCAAGGACTTGCCCACGTAAGAGTTGTGCACGATCTCGTGTTTCAGATACACCGGGGGACCGAATCGCTCGAGCGCGATCTCCACCACGTCGACCGCCCTATCGACGCCCGCGCAGAAACCACGCGGGGCCGCAAGATACACTTTCACGAATCAGACTCTCTGCGGCGACGCGAGGGTTTCGACCTCGGGAAAGAAGACGCTCCGGACTTGTTGGGCGATGCCCTCGGCGTCCAGCTGGTGGTGGCGGCGTTGATCAGCCGCAGTGCCGTGCTCGATGAAAGAATCCGGCATGCCAATGCGGTGGACCGATACACCGTGCAGTCCGGATTCAGCGAGAACTTCAAGTACGGCCGAGCCGAAGCCGCCGGCGAGCACGTTCTCTTCTACCGTGACGATGCGGCGGGCGCTACGGGCTGCGTCCAAGAGCAGATCGACGTCGAGCGGCTTTACAAATATCGGGTTAACCACGCCACAAGAAATACCTTGCTCAGCAAGCACCTCCGCTGCCCTCAAGGCTGCGTTGGCCGGCTTGCCCAGAGCGAAGATCACGACGTCGCGGCCCTCTTTAATAACAGAGCCCCTGCCGATCGGCAACTCCTTGAGGTCACTGTCGAGCGGGGTCCCGATGCCGGCTCCCCTCGCAATGCGAATTGCGAAGGGGCCCTGATGCCTATAGGCCGTGTAGACAAGATGTTGCAACTCGTTTTCGTCCATCGGCGCCGCAACGACGGCGTTTGGCAGACACCGCAAATACGAGATGTCGAACGCGCCGTGGTGAGTCTTGCCGTCTTCACCGACGAGACCAGCGCGATCGGCGATTATCGTCACAGGCAGATCCCGCAGACACACGTCGTGGACTATTTGATCGAAGGCTCGTTGCAGGAACGTGGAATAGATCGAGACGAATGGATTCAGGCCATTTGAGGCCATACCCGCCGCCATGCTGACGGCGTGCTGCTCTGCTATGCCCACGTCGAAGATTCGGTCGGGGAATTCGCGTTGGGCGTTCGCCAGCCCCGTGCCCTCGAGCATCGCTGCGCTGATACCGACGACGGATTCGTCCTTCCGCATTAGGCGGGTGAGCGTCTGGGCAAACACGTGCGAGTAAGTGGGCGCTCCCGATCCATCCCCCTGCGGCGAACTTGGCTGATGAAATTTGACTGGATCATCTTCGGCCGGCTCGTAGCCGTGGCCCTTGTGCGTAACAACGTGCACCAGGGGCACCGAGCCTGTGGGCATTCTGGCTTGCCGGAGCGTCCCTTCGAGTTGCCTGAAGTCATGACCATCCACCGGGCCCAGGTATTGGAATCCCATTTCGGTCCAGAACATCGTGGGCACGATAAAACCGGCGAGCCCGGTGTTGAATCTCTTAACGAGCCGATACAGCAACTCGCCGGTGGGCACTTTCTTCGAGAGGGCCTCCATGCGCCTGAACATTGCGCGGAACTCCGGGTGGGTTACCAGACGATTGCGCCAGTTCGTAAGGAACCCGATATTCTCAGAGATGGACATCCCGTTGTCGTTTAGGACGACGATGAACTTCTCAGGGTTGAGATGCACGATGTTGTTCAGCGCCTCGAAACTTGATCCAGAGGTCATCGCCCCGTCCCCAACCACCGCGATGGTCCACGAGTCTCTCCGAAGCTTCGCCGCGCCTTCCGCGATGCCGAGAGCGATTGAAAGCCCGGTGCCGGCGTGGCCGGCGCAGAGCGTGTCGTGCGCACTTTCGCTTGGCTCGCCGAAGCCGGAAAGACCGCCCTCCAATCGGATGTTCTGGAATTCGTCGCGTCGCCCGGTCACCAACTTGTGGGTGTAGGTCTGGTTGGTCGTGTCCCAGACTATGCCGTCCTTGGGACTGTCGAATATGCGGTGCAGCGCCAGCGTGAGTTCTACGACCCCTAGATTCGAAGCCAAATGACCGCCGCGCTCGCTTATGACGGAGATGATAATATCCCGCGCCTCTTGCGCAACCTGGGCCAACTCCTCGTGGGTTAGCGCCTTGAGATCGCTCGGTGCATCGACCCGATCCAAGAGACGATGGGACATATTTGGGCTCCTTGTAGAGTGAGTGGGCTGCAACGCTGGATCACCGTATCCGAAAAAGCGTTAAGTTGATTGTAATACATAACTACAAGCGCTCACGAGCGCCAGTTCATCGCAGATTGCCTGTTCGTTCATTGCCGGCGTGCGTCTGCGGCCCCCTCGCCGAGCGCCGCCGGCGCGTCCTGCGTCGAAACATCATTCAGTGTAGCTTTGATCGTCCGGAATCTTCGTGTCGTAGAAGAATCTCAGAAGCAGTACTGAACTCGCCGCCGGCAGTGTGAATGGGACCTCGTTGGACGCTCCTACAGTGCCGCCGGACTTACCACTTAGCAGACTCTTCCGCATACACGTGGTCGGGCAATCCGTAGCGGATGCCTTCCTCGTCGAATACCGAAGCTTCGAGCAAGGAGGTGAATCTGGTGTAGTCGTCGTTCCGGGCACGTTTCGGGCGCAGCTTGGTCAATATGTGGCCAAAACGCTGCTGGAACCTAAACGCCGCGACAACTCCGAAGGATACATGAGTTGATCGGCAACATCTCTTCCGATAAGTCCGCGCGAGATGCGGTACACGTAGCGGGCTAATTTCCGGCGATCTTCCGGACTAGTCATCCCGGCAATCAACGGAGCCGAGTTAACCAGAGAGTGGGCCATCACCACCGATTCGATCGGAACATCCGGCTCGCACATTGAGCCGAGATCATACAGTTTCAGGGCTTCTTCTTCATTACGGAACAGAATCGTCTCGGGGATGCCCATCAGATGGCCGGCATAGCGCCAGACGACCATAAAGCTCTCGCCCTCTTCGTCACTGTAAACGGCGCCCAAGGTCTTCATGTGTTTTAGCAGCCTTGCTGAAAAAGCGCTGATTGCGAACCCCAGATGGGCCGCGCTAATCGGCGCGCCCCACGCTTCGGCATTCCATTCTTCCGAGTTGCTCAGGAGGTGCCTCACTCGGGCGTGAACTATCCGGATACGGACCGAAAGTTTCCAGCCATCTCCATGCCTGTACAAGCCTCCGGGAAGGAATATCTCCATCATGTGCCGATTATTCTGCCCCAAACGTCTGACGCCCTGGTCGCGCACCCGCCCAGTGATGAAGAAGGACTTTGCTATATTCGTTGTAAATCCTTCAGAACGCCAGCAACGAATGCCGCCAACACAACTCCCGAGTTCCTGTGAAACATGCGGACCGCCGGACCGAACGCCGAATAGTCGAGCCACTCCGGTGGAGTTTCCGCCTGTTCGAAGAATTCTCGCATCGAAGACGGCAGCGTGTTGCGCGACCGTAGGTCCCCATTGGCGCGTTTTTACCCGGATTTCTGGGACCTGTTCGATGGGCACGTTGACGGGGGTGAGTGCCTAGAGGACGCGCTGCGCCGGGAGGCCCGCGAGAAGCTGGGGATAGAGGTGCTTGCACTCAAATGGCTGGGGCAGATCTATGACCCGGTCGAGCCCGCGGTCGTGCACATGCACGCGGTCTCATCGTGGGAGGGAGAGCCGGATCAGGTGGGCCGCCTCGTGGAAGAGGAGAAGCCTCACCTGGTGCTGCTCGACCTGATGCTGCCGGGCGTCGACGGGATCGAGCTGATGGAGACCGTCCCCGAACTCTCCGACGTGCCGGTGATCTTTCTGTCCGCCTACGGCATGGACCAGATCGTCGCGCGGGTCCTGGAGGCGGGGGCCGTCGACTATAACGTCAAGCCGTTCTCGCCGACAGAGCTCGTGGCGAGAATCAACACGGCCCTGAAACGGGGGCCGCCCCCGAATCGGTCGCGCCGTCGGAGCCCTATCGGTCGGGGGACCTGACCATCGACTACGCCGAGCGCATTGTGTCTCTCGCCGGCCGTCTGGTCCCGCTGACCGACATCGAGTACCGGCTGCTCCTCGAGCTTTCGGTCCACGCCGGGCGGGTGCTGGGCAACGAGCATCTGCCGCAACGGGTGTGGGGCATGAGACATGCCGGGCACTCCGGGCCGATTAGGACCGCGATCAAGAATATTCGGCGCAAGCTGGGCGACGACGCGGATAGTCCCACCTATATTTTCAACAAGCCGCGCGTCGGCTATACCCTGCCGAAGGCCGAGAAGCGAATCAGGGAAGAGCTGTGAGAGGGTTGAACGGGGGGATCACGGCCTCCGGCCACTTGTGCTCCCCTAATCTGCCGCACCATAATGGCAGGCGCGAGGGCGTTGGTAGGCTCACAGTCCCAGCCACATCTCGAAGACGGTTCGGCCTACCGTCAAATAGGCCCACCATTCCCTGACATGCTTGTCCCTTAGCGCTGACGTAGCCGAAGCCCGCGTCGTGTCCTGTTCGAGTGGGCGCTCAGCCTTGGAGCAGGCGCGGCAGGCGGAGCTAGTAGGCGCCGGGCGCTGACCAGCCGAAAACAGTGGAGGGCCGTCGGGGGTATAGCGTTCGCCTTCTCTGCCTATTCATTTGTGCGGCCCATTGCCCGAAATCATCATTGGTCAGCAACGGACACTTGACGGGAGAGAATTGCGCTGAGGGTGAAGATGCTCCTACTCGTACCTCCCTTGAGACTGCGTTTTCTGTCGGGTGACAACCCAGGGCATGCGTTTGAACCGGCGGCCGAGGCTCCGCTCGATCTCCCGCCACTTCCGCTCTTCATCCGGAGTGATTAACGTCACCGCCTCGCCGGAGCGGCCCATACGGCCAGTTCGTCCGACCCGGTGTGTGAACAGCAGCTCTGTGTCCGGCAGGTCATAGTTGATAATCTGTTCGATACCGTCGACGTCCAGGCCTCTGGCAGCGACATTCGTTGCAACCAGGATTGGGGTGTCGCCGGAACGGAAGTCCTTCATCACGCGCTCGCGGGCGTTCTGACTGAGGTTGCCCTGAAGTGCCCCAACAGGATAGCCCATGTTGCCGAGTTGTTTCGCCAGCTTCTTGACGCCGTGTTTGGTCCTTCCGAAGACAATAACCATGGCGCCGCGCCGCTCGTTCAGCAGGTCTTGGAGGACCTCGATCTTATCGCTCTTGCGGATGTTGTACACGAGGTGCTCCACCGCGGGCAGGGATCGCAGGCCCGCGTCCACTTCGACCGTTACCGGATCTTTCAGGTACTTCGCCGCGGTCTTGGCAACCCACTCAGGCATCGTAGCGGACATGAGCGCCGTCTGGCGTTCCGAGGGAGTCTCGCCAAGGATCGCCTCCACATCGTGGGCGAACCCTTTGTCCAGCATCTCGTCGGCTTCATCCAGCACCATAAATCGTACTGATCGCAGGTCGAGGTTGCCTTGGCGTATATGGTCCAGCGTCCGGCCCGGCGTGCCAATAATGATCTGGGCCCCGCTCCTCAAAGCTGCACACTCTGGCCGCAACGACCGGCCCCCGTACAGTAACGTCACGCGGAGGCGCTGCGATGATGCCAGGACCTTAGTGACTTCGGCCACCTGAATGGCCAGCTCCCGCGTGGGCACCAGCACCAGCGCCTGAATCCGCCGGACCGACGGGTCGCACTGCTCCACCATGGGAACGGCGAACGCGAGCGTCTTGCCGGAACCAGTTCGTGCCTGACCTATCAGGTCACGGCCCTCCAGCAGGTGCGGGATGGTCTTCTCTTGAATGGGTGTGGGGTCGAATATGTCCATCCGTGCAATCGACTGCCTGGTAGTGGCCTTCAGGGCCATTCCGGGATATACGGAATCCACGGCGTTGGCGGTATCATTGCGGGACTCATGGCCCGTCACCGGCTCGTTCACAGGTGATGTGACTGCGGCTGGAGGGTAGTGACGACGGGATTGATGGCCCGTCGCCGGCTCGTTCACAGGTGATGTGACCGCGGCTGGAGGGTAGTGACGACGGGATTGATGGCCCGTCACCGGCTCGTTCACAGGTGATGTGACCGCGGCTGGAGGGTAGTGACGACGGGATTGATGGCCCGTCACCGGCTCGTTCACAGGTGATGTGACCGCGGCTGGAGGGTGGTGACGACGGGATTGATGGCCCGTCACCGGCTCGTTCACAGGTGATGTGACCACGGCCGGAAGGTAGTGACGACGGGATTGATGGCACGGGGCGCAGTACACCGGCCTGTCCGGACTTGGTAGGAACGGGACGGACGTAGATGCATTACAGGCGGCACATATCGCGGGGTGGCGCCTCGTACGGTCGGACCGACGGGCGCGGGTTGTCACTGGCATGGATAGCCTACAGGCAAAGAACACCTCTTTCTAGTTGATTGAAACAATGAGCCGGCGCGGATTGGAGAAGACGAGACAGTGGGACAGATGCTAGTCCACTTCCGTTTAAGCCGGAGTGCGCCGGTAACGTGTGTTAGGCTATTCTAGCAGAAACTCCGCGAACGTTTCCTGGCCTGCTTGCGCCGCCGCAATAAATTCGGCAGTCCAGGGGCCGCCTAGTCTCTGGCCCGGACTCCGTCGCGGCGCTTACGCTTGCGGTCCACGGGGGCGAGCTCCATCTTGCGTATTCGCAAGTTCTGGGGCGTGACCTCCACGAGCTCGTCATCGGAAATGAACTCCAGCGCTTCCTCGAGGCTCATCCTCACAGTGGTCTTCAGGCGTTTCGCCACGTCGGCCGTTGACGAACGAATATTCGTCAGCTTCTTTTCCTTACAGACGTTGATCTCGATGTCGCCCCCGCGGGAATGGGAGCCTACGATCATGCCGGCGTAAATCTTGGTGCCGGGGTCGATGAACGTGTCGCCCCTGCCCTGGGCGTTGAGCAGACCATAGGTGACGGCGACGCCGCCCTCGGATGCCACAAGCACTCCGCTGCGCTGAGTCTGAACTTCTCCTTCCATCGGTTCGTACGACGTGAAAATACTGCTCTTCACCCCGTCGCCTCGGGTTGTGCGGAGGAAGAAGGCGTTGAAACCGATAAGCCCTCGTGTGGGAATCTTGTACTCGAGGTAGACGTAACTGTCCTCGCCGTACCGCATGTCTCGGAGCTGACCCAAGTTGGCGGATAGGTGTTTGGTCAGCACGCCCACGTACTCTTCGCGGGTGGTGATATTCAAGATCTCGCAGGGCTCGTGTACCTTGCCTGCGATGATCTTGGTGACGGGCGCGGGACGGGACACTTGGAATTCGAACTGTTCACGGCGCATGGTCTCGACCAAGATGGACAGTTGCAGCTCTCCCCGTCCGGAGACCACGAATACGTCGGGGCTGGACGTGGTCTCCACCTGCAGGCTGACGTTGGTCCGCAGCTCTCTCATCAGCCGTCCGTAGAGATTGCGGGAGGTGCAGTGGTCCCCCTCTCTGCCCATGAAAGGGGAAGTGCTGACGCCAAAGGTCATGCGCACAGTAGGTTCGTTGATGTCGATGGACGGTAGAGCCTTCGGGCTTGCGACAGAGGCGATGGTGTCGCCTATGGACACGCCCTCAGGGCCGGTGACGGCCACAATGTCCCCTGCAGGGGCTTCGGAGACTTCAAGCCGCTCCATCCCACGAAACACGAATATGCGCTCGACGGGGTGGGAGGTTGGCTCAGCGGAGCGGCCCAAAAGGACCACTTCGTCGCGCAGCCTGAGTGTGCCGTGGGTGATCCGGCCGACGGACACTTGACCGAGGTAGTTGTCATGGTCGAGCGCCGCAACAAGCATTTGGAGCGGGGCGCCGGGGTCCCCTGACGGCGGCGGCACGGAATTGACGATAGCTTCAAAGAGGGGTTGCATGTCCGCCCCAGGCTCATCCAGGCTCGTGATGGCGTAGCCCTCCCGGGCAGATGCATAGAGCACGGTGAAATCCAACTGCTCTGCATTCGTAGCCACCTCCAGGAACAGGTCCTGGACCATCTCTACCACCTCAGCCACCCGGGCCTCAGGTCGGTCTATCTTGTTGATGACCACCAAGGGGGTGACGTTCTGCTGGAACGCTTGGCGCAGCACGTAAGTGGTCTGGGGCATGGGTCCGTCCACGGCGTCGACCAGCAACAGACAGCCGTCGGCCATATTCATGATACGCTCCACCTCGCCGCCGAAGTCCGCGTGGCCCGGCGTGTCGATGATGTTGATCCTGATGCCCCCATAGGAGACCGAGGCGTTCTTGGCCAGAATCGTGATGCCGCGCTCTCGCTCCAATGGGTTGGTGTCCATAATCAAGGCTCCCACCTGTTGGTGGGCCTGGAAGACCTTACCCTGTTTCAACAGCGCGTCGACCAGGGTAGTCTTGCCGTGGTCGACGTGGGCTATGATGGCAAGGTTACGGATATCGCTGTTCTGATGGTCGCTCAAACTCATTACCTCAAGTGCTATCATAGAGCATTCTACGAAGGGATCAGTTCCTGCTATAGCGTGACCACCCACTGGAAAGTTCGCAATACAGTACCTGTAGGCCCACCATAGAGCCAGCTACCGGACAAAACCATTATTCGGGCTTGACTGTTGGATGAAGCACAGGTAAACGAAAACGTCCGCTACGAACCGGATGAGAACCCTCCCTCTCTAGTAACAATTGGCGCCGGCTTTCAGGCTGCGGTGGTCATTTTGGCGCCGGTGGTATTGGGCGTGGTTATCGTGCTACGAATTGCCGACCAGCTCGAGAGCTACTTGACGTGGGCCGTCTTTGCGGCGCTGCTGGTTAGCGGAGTCACCACCGTTCTCCAGGCTGTTCGGGTTGGACGGATCGGATCTGGACACGTGCTCATCATGGGCACATCGGGCGCGTTCATCGCAGTCTGCGCCGTCGCCCTCGTCAGGGGCGGTCCCTCCACGATGGCGACCCTGATCGTCCTATCATCCCTGTTTCAATTCCTGCTGGCATCGCGGCTCTCGCTATTGCGCCGAATATTTACACCACTCGTTTCAGGCATCGTGATCATGTTGATAGCAGCGACGATTATGCCAGTCATATTCGATTCGCTGACGGATGTGCCTGAAGGTACGTCGCCGGCCGCAGCTCCGCTGGCCGCCCTGATTACGCTGGCTGTCGTCACAGCCCTTGTGTTGCGTGCTCCGCCCGCTTGGCGGCTGTGGGGTCGCCGGTCATCGGCGTAATGGTGGGCTGTTTGGCGGCCGTGCCATTTGGGCTTTACAACGTGCAGCCCGTGCTGGAAGCGCCCTGGATTGGCATTCCCTGGGGCTCGTGGCCGGGACTCGACTTGTCCCCGGATATAGTATTTTTGGCACTACTGCCTGCATTCGTGGTGGTCACCCTAGTTGGCGCCATAGAAACCATCGGTGACGGAGTGGCCATTCAGCGGGTTTCCCAACGCAGGCCGCGGGCAACTGATTTCCGGGTCGTGCAGGGCGCCCTCAATGCCGATAGCGTCGGCAATCTGCTGTCTGGTATCGCCGGAACACTCCCCAATACAACATACTCGACCAGTATATCCCTTGCCGAAGTCACCGGGTTCGCATCGCGGCGAGTGGGCGTCGCCATTGGTGTCATCATCGTGGCGCTCGCCTTCTTACCCAAAGTTGCAGCCTTGTTGATGGCTATACCCGCCCCGGTGGCCGCGGCCTACCTCGCCGTTCTTTTGGGACTGCTCTTCGTGCAGGGGATGAGGCTCGTCATTCAAGACGGTATCGATCACCGAAAGGCCATCGTCGTCGGCGTGTCGTTCTGGGTAGGTTTGGGCTTCCAGATCAAGTCAATCTTTCCTGACCAACTTGGTGAAGGATTCTTTGGCATATTGCTTGGCAACGGCATGACTTCCGGCGCAATAGTCGCCGTAATAATGGTCGCGTTCATGGAGCTGACCGCACAGCGGCGCAGGCGTCTGCAAGTTGCGTTTGGCATGGACGCTCTGCCATGAATAGATGAGTTCCTGCGCGAGTTCGCGTCGAGAGCCAAGTGGAACGCTGCTTCGACGGATAGATTGGCCTCGGCCGGCGAGGAAACACTGGCGATCATGTTGCAGGAGAACAAAGACGACGACGCCGGTATGACGCGGAGCTCGGTAGTCACCGCGCGCATGGAGGGTCGTTCCGCGGAGCTGGAGTTCGTGACGGCATTGGAAGAGGAGAACATGCAGGACCGAATGGCATACTTGAGCGAGCTACCCCCTGTTCCGGACGAGCGCGAGGTGTCGTTCCGCTTGCTACTGCACTACGCTTCCACAATGCGGCATCAGAAGTATCACGGCGTGGATGTCGTTACGGTAAACGTAGAAGGGCAGCGCTAGGGCCCGCACGCACCCGTCCGACTGAGGAAGTGGTGGCTGACCCTGGAGTAGTCGAGCGCACTAGTCATGTGACACCAGCGCATCGGCTGCGAAGACGCCACTACGTACCGCGCCCTCCATCGTCGAGGGCCATCCACTCTGGGTCCAGTCGCCGGCCAAGAGGAAGTTCGATATCGGTGTCTTCTGCGGCAGACGGTGTTTCGCCGCCCCTGGAGTCGGCCGGAAGGTGGCGGATAGCTCCTTGACGACGAACGACCTTTCGATCTTGGCTCCGCCGGCGCGTGGAAAGAGCCGGGCCATCTCCTTAGTAAAGGTCTCGATCAGCTCATCCTTGGGCAAGCCGGCGTAATTCCACGCGCCGCTGAGCGAGATGCAGACGTACTGACCATCGCCTGCGCCATCCCCTTGTATCAGGCTCTTGTTAAAAACCCACTGCACGGGGCTGTCGAGGAAGACTACGAAGTCCTGATTCATTACCGGTCGATCGTACCAAAGGTGAATCCCCACGATGGGTGCGGAGTCGAGCGATGAAGCCTTGGAGAAGAACGGACCACGGGCGACCTCCCTGGGCAGCGCGTCCAGAAGCGCCCCGTAAGGTAAGGCGCTGACATAGGCATCCGCACGGACGGTAGCCCCGTCGGAGAGCCGTATCCCGGTGACCCTGTCGTCGGCCACCTCGATAGATTTCACAGCCTTGCCGGATAGCAATGAGCCGCCGCTATCCTTCAGCAGCCGGGCCGCCGGCTCACCGTTCAGGGACGTAAGGCCGACTCTAGCCAGACCGATGGCAGCGTCGGACGGCCCCTTGAGCAGCGCTTCTTGGAAAACCATCAGGGCCATGTCCGCACTGACTTCGCGGACGTCGTCATTGAGCGCCGGCAGGATCAACAGGTTCCAGAGGTTGTTGATGGCGCGATCGGTCTGGTGGTGCCGCTTGAGCCAATCGTAGGCGGACTCTCCGTCCAACTCGGCCGCGTTCTTGGCCCGGTCGGTAAGCCTGGCTCTGAGCATCCCGTAGGCCACCAGCAACTTGTCTTTCAAACCAAGGTGAGGATATGCAGCAAAGGACGGTACTAGATGCAGCCGGCCCAGGAAGGGAACGCTGGACATGACACCGGTGATCCCGTCCCGTACTACTTCCGCTCTCAGCGTCTTTGGTAGGTATGTCTGATCGAAAGAGCCGATCGCCCGGAGGAAGTCGACGTAGTAGGTGCAGCACCCCAGGAACACGTGCTGGCCATTGTCTACTTCAGGACCGTCCTTGCCGTCGCGGAACGAGTAGGCGCGGCCGCCGAGAAAAGGGCGCCTCTCGACCAGCGTCACCTCACAGCCGTGCTCCAGCAGCCTGCGCGCCGCCGAGAGTCCCGCCAGGCCGCCGCCCAGGACTGCTACTTTCCGCCTGGGTAGACCGGTATCAGGCTTGTTGCCCATAGCCTCGCCATCATCAGCAGTTTTTCGAACGTGCTCAAGCCGACTCGCTTGGTGAACACGTCGAAATCGGAAGACTCGATCCGATCAAGTATACTGCTGTAAACGGCGATTAGAATCGCCGGGCAGGCGCTGGCCTGGGCCGGCACCAGGGGAAGCAGGCGCCGGCCACTGTCGAAGTAACGCCTGGCCCTGGCGATTTGGTGCTTCATCAGCGCGCGAAAGGCATCGTTAATAACTCCGGCGCGAAGCTCCTCCGGCGAGTACCCGAACGAGGCGATCTCGTCTAGCGGAACATATATGCGGCCTCTCTGGGCGTCCTCCTTGAGGTCGCGCAGGATATTGGTTAGCTGCATAGCGAGGCCCAAGTCGACGACGTACTCCTTTGCGATTGAGTCCTCGTAACCGGATATCTCGATGCAAATCAGGCCAACCGCCGAGGCCACCTTGTAGCAGTACTCACTGAGATCTTCATAGCTCTTGTATGAGGTGTGCACGAGGTCCATCTCGACCCCCTCGATCACTTCCTCGAAGTAACGGGCTGGAATGTCGAAGGTCGATAGCGTGTCCGCCAATGCGGCGAACATTGGGTCGGACACGGCGTCATTCTTACTGCAGAGCAGCGACTGCCGAGTACCGGCTAACAGGCGCCGCTTCTCCTCCAGTGGGTTGGATCCGTCCGCTATGTCGTCGCAGATCCGGCAGAACGCGTACGCGGCATAGATGGAGCGCCTTTGACGGACCGGTAGCGTCCTGAATCCGTAGTAGAAGTTCTTGGCCTGGGACCGGGCGACCCGCTGACAGTGTTCGTAAGCCAGCTCGAGCTCGGTAGCCACTGGGCACCTCCTATGTCTTGAACCCGAAGCCCAGCTTTAGAGTGGTGACTAGCATGAGCCGCAGTTTTGAGGCCTTGGATAGCGCGGGCCGCCGGCTGAGCACATCGAATCCTTGCCCTTCGATGGCGTCCAGAACCTTCATGCCGCCCAAACTGAACAGCGCCACGTCCAGCTTGAAGCGACCATGTAGAGTATCGACCAACTTCATTCCTTGGCTGAAGAGTCCGCGCGCCCTCTCGACTTCGAAGACCATCAGTTCGCGGAACTCAGGGGTAAAGGCACCATCGGCGAGCTGAGCCTCGGTACATCCGAAACGCTCCATGTCCTCCAGCGGCAAATAAATGCGGCCCATCGCATAGTCGCGCGCCACGTCTTGCCAAAAGTTGGTCAGCTGCAATGCCGTACAGGTGTAGTCTGATACCCTATGTCGCTCATCGTCGCGGTAACCGAACACGTACAGCACCATTTGGCCTACCGGGTTCGCCGAGTGCCGGCAGTAGTGCTCCAGGTCCTCGTACGTCGCGTAACGTGCGTTGACCTGGTCCATCCGGTTGGCCTCGATCAGCTTCAGGAAAGGCGCCCTGGGAATGTCGAACGTCCGGATGGTCTGTTGCAAGGCGACCATGTACGGATGCCGCGGAGTACCTTCGTAGCAGAGATTCAGTTCGCGCTCCCAAGTATCAAGCGCTCTTAGCCTGTCGCCCTCGTACTCGTCACCCAAGTCGTCCACAAAGCGGCAAAACGCGTAGACAGCGTACATGTGCTTCCGCTTGTCGTTAGGAAGAAGCCAGGAGCCAACGCTGAAGTTCTCGTAATGAGTACGCGCCAACTCAGCGCATCGTGAGTAGCCCTCTTCAACCGAGACCGCTTGAACATGCTCGGAGAAAAGTACCTCCATCGGTATGCTCACACCTCCAGGATTCATTGCCTGCACGGCGCCTTCGCGGGGGACCATTTGGCCCGCGTCTGTCTCGGCCCCTCCGCATGTGAAACTACATAACGCGGGACCTATTTTCAAGTTGATTGGAGCCAGTGTCAAACGCCATTACGCCCCTTGCAGATTATTCAGCCGGAGACCCTACGACACTCTTCACTGGTGGAAGCCCCTGCCCGGTCGGCTCACCCGATACCTCGCAGCCAGCACCAAAACACTTCGGTAACCTACGGTTTCTCTATGGGACTGTACCGTTCGACCCGCTTCGCGATAGGATATGTGAGGTCATCCTCGCCGGCGCTGCGACTCAGCGAGTGGTGCATCCGATTTTCAGCCAGGCGTGTATCTTTTCCGGTTTTTCTACCTTTGCATATGGGTCTTACGGCAATTTGCAATAGTCTGGGGCATTTCCAGCTGCTGACATGAGCGAACCAACGCTAATGATCTATGGCGCTTCCGGCTACACAGGCAATCTCATTACCGCGCGAGCGGTTGCATCGGGCCTGCAGCCCATTTTGGCCGGGCGTAACGCCCGAAAGATTTCCCCGATGGCCCGCAAATTTGGCCTTGAGAAAAGCGTCTTCGGTCTGGGTGACCCCGGCCGGCTCGCGAAGGCCCTCAAGAACATCACAGCAGTGTTGAACTGCGCCGGCCCGTTCGTGCATACAGCCACGCCCATGGTTGAAGCCTGCCTGAGAACCGGTACCCACTACCTGGACATAACCGGGGAAATGGACGTCTTCGAAGCGCTCTCAGCACGTCACCAAGCTGCCAAAGAGTCGCGGATCATGATTCTGCCGGGCACCGGGATCGACGTCGTGCCCAGCGATTGCCTGATCGCCGGCCTTGCCGCGCGTCATCCTGGCGGCCAATATTTGCGGCTCGGCCTCGCCACCCGCTCCGGCGTCTCACGAGGCACCATGCGGACCATACTGACGAGCATAGAGAACTTCCGCATCCGGCGCGAAGGCAAGATCACGCGCGTCGCCGGCGGCAGCCTGCGCCACGAGTTTGATTTCGGTGAGCCGCTCAGGACTGCTCTGGTCAGTTCATTGGGTGATGTCTCTACGGCCTATTGGTCGACCGGTATCCCAAACATTGAGAGCTACAACCAGGCCAACAAGTTATTTCGCATAATGACAGGCATTAGCCGGCTCTACGGCCGGCTGCCGGCGGGACACATCTGGCTGACTCTGTTGAACGCTTTGGTTGACCGGGCGCCGGACGGGCCAAGCGAATCCCAGCGTCGAGCCAACTATGCGACCTTCGTTGCCGAGATAGAAGATTCGAACGGCAAGCGCGCGACGGCGCGTCTGCGTACGCCCGATCCCTACGACTTGACCGCGGAGGCAGCCGTGAACATTGCCGTGCGCACGCTAAACGAAGATTTCAAGATCGGATACCAGACGCCATCTTCGGCATACGGCGCCGACCTGATTCGAGAATTCGATGGCGTGCGCTGGGAATACCTGGACGGTTAGATCTCCGATCCGCGTCCGCAGCCAAAACAGGTTCGACCAGGGTTGAGGCGAAGCAGCTGTGCCGTCGAGATTTGAAGATCAGGCCGCAATCCCGGCCGAGGACCCGGCCGGCTAACCGGGCTCCGCCGGCTGGGGTCCTAGGAGTTCTCTGTCGCAGTTCTGTAAGGCAGACGTGCTGGCACTATTCAAGTTGGCTCCAATATTCCGGCAATCCGCCCGGATAATCCCAGCGGAGCGGAACCGGGCCCTATTTTAGTTGGCCGGCCCTCCCGCTATCTTGCTCAGTCACCATTAGTCTATGCGGGACTCATCAACCCTGGTCACGACCAATAAGAGGATCATCCGCACGGAAGAAGGGTACAAATTGCAAGTACTACTTGCAATTTGTACAACCCGTGAGTATATTCATTGGTATGATCGAGCGCGAGATTACACACCAGTTGACCACGTTGTTTCGGCAGTACCCTTTTGTCACGGTAACCGGACCGCGGCAATCGGGAAAGACAACGCTCTGTCGCGCCGCCTTTCCCAATTTGGAGTATGCCAATCTAGAGGCACCCGACCAAAGAGATTTTGCCGAGTCCGATCCTCGCGGATTCCTCTCGCAATTCGCCGATGGCGCCATCATAGATGAGGTCCAGCACGTCCCGGCGCTCCTGTCCTATCTCCAGGTTCTTGCCGACGAAATGGGCCGTAACAGTCTCTTCGTTCTCACCGGCAGCGAACAATTCAGGCTCTCAGATGCCATCAGCCAGTCCCTCGCCGGGCGTACGGCTCTACTTCGGCTATTGCCATTTTCTCTGGCAGAGCGGCAACGCGGGGGGGCAAGCAATGCGATAGACGAGATCCTTTATTCGGGGTTCTATCCTCGGATACTCGACCAAGGACTCGAACCGCGACAAGCATTAGGTGATTACTTCGAAACGTACGTGGAACGTGACGTGCGTCGGCTGGGTGGGATACGCAACCTTGCGAGCTTCCGGCTCTTCGTCCGGCTTTGCGCCGGGCGAGTTGGCCAACTCGTGAACTTGGCCTCGCTGGGTGCGGACGCAGGCATATCTCATTCTACGGCGCGAGAGTGGCTTACCGTTTTGGAAACGAGCTACATCATCTTCCAGCTTCGACCTTTTCACGCCAATATCCGAAAGCGCTTGGTCAAATCACCGAAGCTCTATTTCTACGATGTTGGACTCGCGAGCTATCTCATTGGGATCGAAAGCGCCAAGCAGATTGTCACTCATCCTCTTCGAGGAGCCCTCTTTGAGAATGTAGTCGTCGCGGAAGCCCTCAAGCACCGTTTCAATCGGGGCCTCCAACCCAATCTGAGCTTCTTCCGCGATGCCAAGGGTCTGGAATGCGACCTCTTGTATCAGACCAGCCAAGGCACCGGGGCCATCGAGATTAAGGCCGGGTCTACGGTTGCGTCCACCTATTTTGGTTCGCTCAACCAGGTTGCTGACTTGATTCCGGACGTCTCCGCTAAAGTTGTCGTGTATGGCGGCGCCAACCGTCAATCTCGCAGCGATTGCGAGGTCGTACCATTCGCTGAATTCGGTGGACTACTCGAACGAATTGAAGTCGATCAAGAGATTGCCGCCTTCGTTAGAAAGAAGAGGCGACCCGCGGCGGACGAATTCGATGTCGTGAACTTAGATTCCGTTTTCCACTCCCACATCCGGCCCACGCTCGACGGGTTAGAAACTACAATCAGACTCTTGGGAGGAGAGCTGTTTAGGATAGTCTACTCGAGCCTGTCCATTAGATTCGGCCAGAAGGGAGGGATCAATATCGGCGGTTTCTTGGAAACTGGAAATTGGGAGAGGACCAAGAAACAGTACATAGTGAAACATGGATTCAAGCTCAGCGACGACCTGCCTCTTGAGCTTACCCACACCTACAGATTCAATGACTACATGGGGAGTGGTGGCAACGGGTTTAACTTGATTGTTTCTATCGGGTGGACGTTAGGCGCCAAGAATTTCTCGAGGTTTGGGACGCTAGACGAGTCACCAATTGCAGAGTTGGACGCCACGATCAATTATTCAGAGTTGCACACGAGAAGCGCGGATGTGGACCGGACAGTTGCAGAAGTCACTAGACACATTTTGAAGAGAATCAACACCCTGTCGAAATGATTGGGACGTGAACTCCCTTCCCCAATTGCGAAGCAGCGGACCTGGTTCGCCCTGTTCTCGAACAACCGCCTCCCCACTAGCGTCCTAAACCCCCACTATCTGAATGATGTGGCCCTGAAGACAAGGTGCTTACTGTTAACACTCAATCGCCATCTGTGAGTGTTAGCTAACGTCTGCCAAGCACCCACCATACGGTCTGGTGAGTCGGGCGCGTCGGCTTGCTGCCCATGACCTGCTCGCCGCGCCAAACAACTTGGCATCCATACCCAACATTGTCCTTACATTGTCGGATCGCTACCATGCCAACGCACAGTCATGAATTCTGCCTCTAAGACTCCTCGCGCTAGGTACCTGGGGCTCGACGTCGGTGGAACGACCACCAAAGCCGGCATCGTCACTTCGGCGGGCGACGTACTTGCTTTGAACGTGGTCGAGAGTCACACCGGCGGTTCCCGCGCACAAGTCCTGGCAGACATCCATGCCGCACTGGAACCCTTCGAAAACGAGCCGGCCGACGGCATCGGAGCCGGCTTCCCCTCGTTCGGAGACTTTGAGCGCGGAGTGCTCGATAGCGCGCTCTCCGGCTATCCCTCGATGCACGGATTTCCGCTCCGCCAACACCTACAGGACATGTTTGGACTGCCGACGAAGGTCGTCTCCGACGCCAGCCTGTTCGCGCATGGGATACTTCGATTCGGCGAGGGCCGGCGCCTGAGCAACTTCATAGCCATCGGCCTGGGAACCGGGCCCGCGATCGGCCTCGTCCGTGCCGGTCAAGTGCTCACCGGACCCAGAGGCTTTCCCGATGTCGCCCTACGCTTTTACACCGAATATGGCTGGCCGGCCGCATGGAGGCATTCAGGCTATCATTTTGCCGACCACTACGGCGCGGACCCAGAAACCATCCATCGGCGTGCCCTCGCCGGCGACGCCGCCGCTCTAAGAGCCTGGGAACAGGTCGGAGAGGCCCTCGGAGAAACTGTCATCCGACTGTCTGCCGAAGCTGGTATACGCACGGCTGTCGTTGGCGGCGGGCTCTCCAACGCATGGAACTTCATCGAGCCTCCGCTGCAACGTGCAGTTGAGCCTCTGGGCATCGACGTAGTAAAGACCGCCCTGCAGAATCCGTCCCTGGCCGGTGCTGCCGCGCTATTCCTCGTCTAGGGCAATTTGCCCCCAAAACGGCGGGATCGGGTCGAGCGCCGAGCCGCCGGAGACGCTCCTGACTCCGGCGGCGAGAGCGTGATGTCCTTTCTGACCTAGTAATTGCCTCTATCTCGTCGGCGAATAGCGCATGTCCTCGCAATGCCCACCCAAGAGTTGGTGCCTCCAGCCGTTTTATTTAAGCAATTTCATAGTTGCATCGCACCTAGTGCCGGCTATATTCGGGATGCACGCACCACCAGTAGCATCTCCGTGCTACATGCAGCGTTCCGGCCGGGTCGGGCGAGAAGGGGCCCCAAGAAGCGCAAGCTGGAGATGAAACGATTCGAGGTGGGTAGTCACCGACGCGCAATGCCGCAAGGGAGAGTCAAGATATGGGTGGTTGCCTCAGAGACGTAGGAGGCGTATCCCTATCCGTAGTACTCGTCTGGGTCATAATTGCTTTAGTAACGGGTAATACTGCTGCGACGCAACCGATAACCGAATTGGGCGCTGCTAGCGTAGCCGCAACGGCTACGCCACAGCCTATCGAGGTCACGGCGGCTAAGCTTATTGCGGAATATGACGCTAATGAGGTCGCAGCTGACATAAAATACAAGAACAAGACGGTCAGTGTCACCGGCGAAGTTGGCTCAATCAGCGAGGTCTTCGGAAGGAAGTACGTTTCACTTTCGGAGGGCGGACTTCTCCCAGTGAGCCGCGTGCATTGTCATTTCGAGAATCGTCACACCGAACAACTCGTCGATCTAAGAAAGGGCCAGGAAGCCGCTTTGCTCGGCACTGTGGACGGCTACGACATTGGCAATGTCACTGTTAGCAGCTGCACAGTCGTGGAATAATAGCGAAATGGCGCACGGAGTCAGGATTGAAATCTCATAGCTGCGAGCCCACGCCGACAGACACTCGCGACTTCGAGTTCTGCAAGAAAGGCTACTTGGTGCTCGAAGCGGTTGCGCAGGACAAGATCAAGCGGCCCTCCTTCGATTTCATCGAGGGTCTGCCGCATTCGGAGATTCAGCTCAGGTGACCAAGATTCCACCCAGATTCCTACTTAATGCCGGACGTGAGGCTTGGCGGGAGAATTGTCGCCAAGCGAGCCGGAGCGATACTCGTGTCAGTTCTACTTACGCGCCTCGCCCTCGATAGACAAAGCCCGTAATTATGGGTAAAATAAAGGAAACGATACCAAGAGTTGATCGGGTTCTAGGACTGTCACCGCAGCTAGAAATTGCGAGACCAAATACCGTTCTCGGAGCCGGGCTCAATGCGTGTCCCGGGCGATACCTGAAACACCATGCGGGGTGTCCGCGAACGGAGTTGATCAGCCGGCGTTGTCTTGCACAACTTCGCGTTTGCGAGTCCAATCGGCAATTTCGGTCTCATTGGCACGGCCACTTCTGCAGCCGTGTCCAACGGTAAGGCCGGCGGATAACTGTTTCTCAGTCTGGCCAAGTGTCCGCATAGTACCGGTCCGGCACGGGGTACGCACCTTGGATATCAGGACGAGGTGAAGCCCTGGGTTCAGAAGCCACTTGAGCTATTTGCCAAATCGCGGGAGGAGAATGAACATAGCAGTGAATGCAGCATCGCGACTACACTCTCGGCCTGGGTTGCCGCGATTGCAAATCCCGCCAACATCGAACGAGCTTTGCCCAATTTGGATTGTCGTACCACTATGCATGGGAGTTGGGGGTTGAATGGCGATAGACCCAGTTAAAAACTTGGAAGCGTCAAAATATGGCGTCGATAGTATCCAGGTTCTTGAGGGCCTTGAAGCGGTGCGGCGCCGGCCGGGGATGTACATCGGAAGCACCGATGTACGCGGATTGCACCACCTGATTTATGAGGTGGTCGACAATTCGGTCGACGAAGCGCTGGCCGGCATTTGCGACCAGGCAACTCTGACGATCCATCCCGATGGAAGCGTGACCTCCGTCGATAATGGACGCGGAATACCTATCGAGATTCATCCCAAGACCGGCCGATCTGCGCTCGAAACAGTAATGACCACCCTCCACGCCGGAGGGAAATTTGGCGGAAATGGCTACAAGGTGGCAAGTGGATTGCATGGCGTCGGTGTTTCGGCCGTAAACGCTTTATCCGAATGGCTTTGGGTAGAAGTAGCTAGGAATGGTTATCTATACCGGCAGGAGTACGCTCGGGGCGTACCCACGACACCGGTGACTAAAATTGGACCGACCGATCGCGTTGGAACCAGAACTTCCTTTCTCGGTGACACGAGCATATTCGAGTCACTGGAATATAACTACGACACTCTGGCGCAAAGATTTCGCGAGATGGCCTATCTGACCAAGGGCTTGCAGATTACGTTCATTGACGAACGAACCGACCGAGAGATGTCGTTTTACTTCGAAGGTGGCGTCCTCTCTTTCGTACGTCACCTGAACAAACATCGGGTCGCGGTCCATAAGCCCATCTACGTAGAACGGTTGGTTGACACTTCCCAAGTCGAAGTTGCAATCCAATACAACGACTCGTTTACCGAGACGGTGTACAGCTTTGCAAACAATATCAACACTTCCGACGGCGGTACCCATCTGACGGGGTTCCGCGCGGCGATCACAAGAACCATCAACGATTACGGACGCAAGAACAAATTCATCAAGGATGACGACGGGAATCTGAGTGGCGACGACGTACGTGAAGGTCTCACCGCGATAGTAAGCATAAAGCTGCCGGACCCACAGTTCGAAAGTCAGACCAAGGCGAAACTCGGCAACGCCGAGGTGCGAACTCACGTAGAGAACGCTGTGGTAGACGGTCTGAGAATCTACTTCGACGAGAACCCATCCGATGCGCGCCGAATTATCGACAAGTGCTTGACCGCTGCAAGGGCGCGCAAAGCGGCGCAGATGGCCCGAGATGCCGTAATACGCAAGAACGCCTTGGACGGAATGACACTTCCCGGCAAACTTGCGGACTGCACCGAAAAAGATCCGAGTCGTTCTGAACTCTACCTAGTGGAGGGCGACTCGGCCGGCGGGTCCGCAAAGCAAGGACGTGACCGCCGGTTCCAAGCCGTGCTACCGCTCCGGGGCAAGATCTTGAATGTCGAAAAGGCCCGCGAAGATAAGATGCTATCCCACACGGAGATTCGGACTATTATCACGGCCCTGGGTGCCGGGATAAACACCAACTTCGATCTGAGCAAGCTTCGTTACTACCGGGTCATTCTCATGTGCGACGCTGATGTAGATGGCGCCCATATCCGCACGTTGCTGCTGACGTTCTTCTACAGAAATATGCGTGAATTGATCGATAACGGCTATCTTTATATAGCCCAACCGCCCCTCTACAGAATCCAGGCCGGAAAGAAGCACACGTGGATCTACTCCGAACAAGAGAAGGATGAGATACTGGGCTCTACACGAAGCAAGAAAGTCACCGTCCAGAGATACAAGGGGTTAGGCGAGATGAACCCGGAGCAGCTATGGGAAACGACCATGAATCCAGAACACCGAACTACTTTGCAAGTAACCGTCAATGAGGCAATCGAAGCGGATAAGATATTCCAGATGTTAATGGGTGAAAGTGTCCCACCCCGCCGGCGATTCATTCAGACCCACGCCAAGCAGGTACGGCATCTAGACGTATGACGGCAAATACCGACGTTCCTTCCAAAGAGTCCGAGCTGCCGATAGCCTTGGATGCAGTGGGAGGAGACCACGCTCCCGGCGAGATCATCGAGGGTGCCGTACAGGCTCATCAAGAGTCCGGGGTTCCGGTTGCGCTTGTCGGTCCACGAGATCTTCTCCTCAGGGAATTGGCCCGCATTGACGCCGGCGACCTTCCAATTGAATTGGTCGAAGCCCCCCACAAAATAGAGATGGATGAAGCGCCAGTACAGGCCGTACGGCACAAACGCAACTCGTCGATCGTCGTCGGAATGGATCTGGTCAAAAACGGCCGCGCCTCGGGATTCGTATCGGCCGGTAATAGCGGGGCGATAATGGCCGCATCCGTATTGCGATTAGGCCGCTCGGCCGAAACTGATCGGCCGGCTCTGGCATCCGTGTTTCCCACCATTGCCGGCGAATGCTTGATCCTGGATGTTGGCGCTTCGACCGACTGCAAGGTTGAGGACTTGGTCCGTTTCGCAGTAATGGGAAGCGTCTACTGTCAGCGTGTGATGATGACACCGAATCCTAGGATTGGACTGTTGAGCAACGGGGAAGAGAAATCGAAGGGCAACTCGATCGTTCAACAAACACACGGTCGTCTGGCCTCGAGCAATCTGAACTTCATTGGGAATATCGAGGGCAAAGACATCCCATTCGGCAAGGCAGACGTGATCGTCGCCGACGGGTTCGTCGGCAACGTGGCCCTGAAGACCGCGGAAGGCGTCGCCGAGTTTGCCTTCAAGCTGTTGCGAGACGAGGTCGAACGGGCAAGCCTCTTAACCAAGATTGGAGGTCTGCTGCTGATGCCCAACCTCCGACGGATCAAGAGACGTTTCGACTATGACGAGTACGGAGCCGCACTGCTGCTTGGTGTAGATGGAATAGTCTTGATCGCCCATGGTCGGAGCAAGGCGAAAGCGATCAAGAACTCTCTTATCAGAGCCTACAGCGCGGTAGAATTTGGAGTACTGAGCCACATCAAAGCGGGTAGTGATCAAATGGTACGAAGCAGCAGCATCCCGGTTTCGGGATAGTCGCGTCTCGTTTGCCTTTAGGAGTCCTGGCATGGCCCGATGCGATCGCGACGGCAAGTCGAGAGTAGTGGTCACCGGCTTAGGTGCTACAACCGCCCTGGGAAATGATCCGGAAAAATCTTGGGGTAACCTCCTGGCCGGGAAATCGGGCATTCGAACGATTACTCAATTTGATGCTAGCCCGTTTCCCACGCGAATTGCCGCCGAGGTGGACTTCACCGACTCAATGCCTTTTGTTGGGCGCAAAGACCTACGGCGAATGTCTCGTTTCGTGCAGTTCGCGCTCTTTGCCTGCCATCAAGCTATCACCAACGCCGGCATCGAAATTGAAAACGAAGATAGCTCGGAGATCGGGGTCATTATTGGAACTGGAATTGGCAGCCTTACGACGACCGAACGCGAATGCGGCACGCTGCTTAAGCGGGGCGGTATGCGCGTCAATCCAAACTTCCTTCCTATGATGCTACCGAATATGGCTGCTTCACAGGTCACCAGGATCCTCGGCATTCACGGATATAGTTCGACAATTGCGACCGCCTGCGCCAGCGGCGCCCAAGCCATCGGAGATGCAGCAGAGGTCATCCGCCGCGGTGGCGCTCAGATAATGCTGGCCGGGGGTAGCGAAGCGTCGATCTGCGCGCTGGGAATGGCGAGCTTTTCTGTCCTCCGAGCACTCTCCCTCAGAAATGACGAGCCTGCCAAGGCCAGCAGGCCGTTTGACCGCGAGCGTGATGGATTGGTTCCGGCGGAGGGTGCCGCGACGCTGGTCTTGGAGAATTTTGATCGGGCAAAGAGTCGGAATGCACCCATTCTGGCAGAGATCACCGGTTACGGCGCCTCTTCCGATGCCTATCACGTGGTCGCGCCGCATCCCAAAGGCGACGGTGCTGTCAAGGCAATGACTCTGGCTCTCAAGGATGCTGAGATTTCGCCGGATGAGGTTGACTATATCAATGCACATGCGACGTCCACGCCGGTTGGAGACGATGTTGAGACTTTGGCAATCAAGCGAGTATTCGGCGACCGTGCGTACAAGCTACCTGTCAGTTCGACCAAGTCGATGATCGGTCACGCGATGGGCGCGTCGGGCGCCATCGAGGCCCTCGCCGCCATTCTCTCCATCAGAGACAATATCGTTCATCCGACTATCAACTATGAGACTCCAGATCCGGATTGTGATCTTGACTACGTGCCCAATGAGGCGCGCGAGCTGCCGGTACGGACCGCCATTTCAAACTCATTTGCATTTGGCGGGCATAACGTCGTTCTTGCCTTCCAAAGATTTGAGGGTTAGCACTTGCTCGTACACACAGACGAAAATCTCGTAAAATCCCGCAAGCGGATTGGCCAAATCGCGTCTTTTGGCGGAATGGGCGTGTTGTTCGGGGGACTCCTCTTCTCCTGCCAAGCGCAGCCTGCATTTCAAGAAGGTGAGTCTGCGCCTATTGAGGCAGCTCTGATATCGTGGGTGGCACTGATTGGTGGCTTTATTCTCGTCAGTATCGGTAGAAACCACAGCAGTCGATGGGGCGGTCAATTTCCGGCTCACGACGTTCTCACGAACTCGTTGAAAGGGTTGGACAACCGGCACCGGTTGTACAACTATGCCCCACAATTGCCAACGGATCACTTGCTTCTCACACCCTACGGGTTGATTGCCTTCGTGTCGCGGCCAAATTTTGGCGGCATAACTAATACTGGCGATCGTTGGGGACGGGAAGGCAGGCTGAAAAAGCTACTGATGTACTTTGCCGAAGGCAGTCTTGGAAACCCCACTCGTGACGCCCTCACGATGGAGGAGCAGTTGAAGAAATGGCTTGACGAGCAGTTCGGCGAACGGGTAGCTAGTGACATACCTCTTCAGATTGCTGTCGTCTTTACCCATCCCCGTGCGTCGCTGAACGTCAAAGATCCCGCGGTGCCCGTTTTGGGAGGGAAAGATATCCGAGCGTTCGCCCGTGGAGGCGACGGCAAGTCAAGGAAGGCTCGCCTGCCGACCGAGTTACGGAGACAGCTCGTTGATTTCTTGCGCGTCTACGAGTCCGCCGAGAGTACACCCGCGTAAGAGCCGAGATGATTACATGTATCGGATTTAAGGACGACTCGACGAGATCACAAAGGAGATTTTTGTTGCTTTGTTTCGAATTAGGCCGATGTGTCAGTTCCGTGGATTTGGACCATGAGTGAGATTTCGATGGAATCATCAACAACGCTTGGACAAGCCGTGGGAGACTATGTATCGACGTTGACGTGCGAAGAAAGGGCGGGGCATCAAGGCGAGCTAAACCGCTTCGTGCTCTTCTTTGGCGTGAGGTCAAACATCGATCGGATTACTGCCGCCGAGATCGAGAGCTACCAGACTCAGATTCAACTCAGCGGTGTAGATCCTGCGATCCGATTGGACCCCGTTCGTCGCCTGCTTGCATTCGCTCACAAGAAGGGGGTCACGTCTATCAATCTAGCCAAGGTCCTAAAAAGCCGGCGGACGCCAACCAAGTCCAATATCCAGAAGGCCCAAAGCAGAGCGAGGCAAGAAGCGGTTTCGCAGGTTACCTCGGAAGGCTACAAGGAGCTGAAGAAAGAGCTCGAATATCTGTCCACGGAGGTACGGGCTGAGATCGCCCAGTTACTATACGACGCGCGGCTAGACAGAGATATCCGAGAAAACGCCCCCTACGACGCGGCAAAACACCGTCAAGGCGAGGTTGAGGCTCGAATTAGACTAATATCGCAAACATTGGCCACGTCGAAGGTCGTGGATAATGCGCAAGCCGAAGGCGATCAGATCGGCTTGGGTATGCACATAGTCTTACAGGACTTGACTCACGGTCGCGAGGTTGCCTATATGTTGGTAGGCAGTAGCGAGGCAAATCCGAGTGCCGCCAAGCTCTCGAACGAGTCTCCAGTCGGTAAGGCCTCGATTGGCCGCCGGGTGGGCGAAGAATTCGAGGTCCCGGCGCCGGCCGGCATCATACGTTATAAGGTCGCGAGCGTCGGCTAGCGGTCGTCCTCACTGGCATTCGTGTCAACTCGTCAGTGGTGCCCATCGGTCTCGTTAGCCGGGCCTCACTCCCACGTGATGATCCAAACACACGCGCCGGCAAGTAGGATGGTCGCGATCACCAAGGCTGAGCGCTGTGTTACGAGCAGGTCCACTTGTCTGGCTGAGTAAAGCAATACCGCCACCATCACCGCCGCCAAGGCGAACCACGTCGACAAGTACGGGTGTTGTCCGATCCAACCCTTCACCCGCCTCACTCCAATCTCCTTCTACGCCGTGGATACGGTTAGAACCCGCCAAACTCGTACGCTCCAGAACGGTGCCCTATTCTAACATCAAGCGGTATCGTGGACGCGTAACTGTTCAGACTTAGGAGGACCAGTTTCGTGAGTGTCATTGGTACGAGAATAGATCCCCACTCTCGTCATTGGTACGAAAATGGTGTTACGCAGCCTCAAAAGTGCCTGAATGCCACCGCCCCCGCACTCGTCAGTCCGGCCCCTCAATTCGTCATTCCGGCGAAAGCCGGAATCCAGAGGGGTGGGGAGAGGGGAATGTAGCGCTGGGGCTTGTCCCCAGCTAGGGGTGGGGTGCGGGGCACTGACGACACCTGACCCTTCCATCAACCAATGCACCCAATTTTCATACCTTGGTGTGGCGGCACCAGCCGGCATGAGCGATTGGTACGAAAGCATGTCCCGGACTCCGATCCGGGATGAATGGTTCCCGCCACCGAATTCGTCATTCCGGCGATCGGAAGCATGCCCCGCACCCCGATACGGGGCCGGAATCCAGAGGGGAAGGGTGGCACCAACCACACCCAAACACTTCCAACGACCAGGTCTCAACTTCATACTTTGGTGTGGCGGCGCCAGCCGGCATGAGCGATTGCTATGAAAGCATGTCCCGGACTTCGATCCGGGATAGGTTCCCGCCACCCATCTCGTCATTCCAGCGAAAGCTGGAATCCAGACGGGGAGGGGAGGGGCAAGACCGCGATACCATAGCCATAAACCCGGCATCCCGGCATTTTCATCCTCTTATGCGGCCTTCGCAAGGCCATGGTGATTCCCGCGATCAAAAGCATGCCCCGTACCCCGATACGGGGCCGGAATCCAGGGGAGGGGCGGCCGGCGCCCGATATGCGTAGAGCTTCCTAAAAGAACCATCGCAATGAACAGATGGTCTGTACTCACGAATTCATCGTGGAGGCGCTTCGCCTCTTCTACTGACTTGGACACCAACTTGGATAGGGTTGGGGACATTGCCGGTTGGATCGGTGAACCCAATCGGGGCAAACGATCGACAAGCATCCGGGCTTCACCGGCCAGAGCTGCCGGGTCGTGTCCAAGCTTCTCGACAAGGCTGGGCACAATACCGTCCGGTTGCTCCAGCAGGGTCAGTGCCAAATGCTCAGGCTCGATCTGACCGTGGCTTGACTGCTCGGCAAATTTCTGCGCGCCATACATCGCATCTTGAGCTTTCTCGGTAAAACGGGTTGGATTCATAGCCATTCACCACCAATAAAACACTGGACTCGGTCATCTTGAACATTCAATAAAAGGATACTATCTTTAGTGATCACTATCAAGTTTCTAATAGTATCTCGAGAGCTTTGCTAAGAGATTTACGCAACTATCTTGACTAATTATAGAAGATGTACTAAAGTTTAGATCAAGGCACGTGGGTGCCGAGCGCATAACCAATCGAATCATCCGAAGGAGGATATGAAAATGCGAACCGTTACAAGATGGGAGCCGGTAGGCGAGTTGGTGTCGGTGCGGGAGATGATGAATAAGCTATTCGAGGATAGCTTCGTCCGCCCGCCGGCCTGGCCTGCTGACGGGACTGGGACCAGAACCCTGCCGATCGACCTGTATGAGACGCCGGACGAGTTCGTCGTGTCAGCTTCGGTACCGGGTGTAAAGCCTGAAGAGTTGGATATCACCGTCACCGGCGATACCCTCCAGCTAAAGGGCGAAACCAAGGCCGAGTCAAAGACCGAAGATACCAGCTACCTCCGAAAGGAGCGGCACTACGGCTCGTTCTACCGTGAGCTCGCGCTACCGACCGAGGTTCAGAGCGGCAAGGCCGAAGCGACTTTCGATAATGGCGTCCTTACCGTCAAGTTGCCGAAGGTTGACGAGGTCAAGCCGAAGCGAATCAAGGTCAACGTCAGCTAAAGTAGCGAACTGCGGTCCACCAGCGGGCGGGTGTGCAACCCGTCCGCATTTTTTGCTTCTGACAGGTCAACTATTTGGACATCGAATCGGAAGTGCGATCCCAAAAATCGGATCGCGCGTAGCCATTTACCGATTTACTTCCCCGATTGACGCACCTCCGGCTCCCGTCTAGACTCGTACCCACAAGTGAGGGTCCGCCACTTGGTTAACAATCAGTCATCCGCATAGACAGTGGGTTGAACGTAATGCTAGACCTCAACCGCCTCCATGGGATATTTCCCCCAATCTTGACCCCTATGAATGACGACGAGTCGCCGGATCTGGAGTCATTGGCCAGCTTGATCGACTTCCTGATCGGTAACGGGGTGCACGGCATATGGGTGAACGGAACCACCGGCGAATTCCCCTGCTTTGACGCTGCCGAACGAGCTTCCATCGTGCGGGCAACTGTCCAGGCGGTAGCCGGCCGCGTGCCGGTTATAGCTGGTATCGGCGATTGCAGCAGCCGGCTAGCGGCCCATCACGGGCATCTTGCGACAGAGGCCGGCGCCGATGCGATCGCTCTCACACCGCCTTACTACTACTCAGTGAGCCAATCCGAGCTCTTGGACCACTTCCGCCATTTGTGGGCAGCGGTCGACGCACCTCTGATGGTCTATAACATACCGCAGACCGTTAAGGTGAAGCTCGACGTTTCGACCATGCTGAAGCTGGTCGACGAAGGTACCGTAATCGGACTGAAGGACAGCCAGAACGACCTGGACTGGTTCCGGCAGGTAATGATAGGCGCACGAAATTCCGGCAAGCAATTTCGAGGCTTCTTGGGCACCCAGGCATTGATCGACGCCGGCCTCTTGGCTGGCGCCCATGGCGCAATTCCCAGCACCTCGAACATTGCGCCGCGGGCCTGCGTCGGCGCTTACGAGGCGGCTCGACGAGGGGACATCGCCTCCGCCAACCTCTATCAAGAGAACGTGATCGCCACGCGCGCGATCGCTTCGGTCGTCCAAGGATCGACGCAAGGCGCCATCTTGGCCGGCATGAAGGCGGCCCTCAAACTAATGGGAGTCATCAAATCGGCAAAGGTCAGCGGCCCCTTCAGGACCGCGTCGGCCGATGAAGAGGCGAGAATAGGCGAGTTGATCGAAGAGCTCCAACTGTCGCCGGCGGTCAGCGCCCGCTAGACGCAGTGCAGAATTTCGGCAGCCAACATGGTGAATTCACCCCAAGTAGGTTAGTGATCGGGAGACGACGATGAAAACCTATAAGACGGCGATAATTGGGATGCGTGGGATTGGAGGAGCCCCGGCTCAGGCGTCGGCGAATCCGGTTCTGGGACAAATCGTACCCACCTCTCATACTGCTAACTATGCCTATCTTCCCCAGACCGAGCTTGTAGCGGTCTGTGATCTGGTGCCCGACTTGCTCGAGAGCTTCCGCCGCGATTTCGGTGAAACGCTGCCCAACGTCAAGACCTACGCCGACTACCGTGAGATGCTCGCGAATGAGCGGATCGACATCCTCAGCGTGGCAACCTCCGACCACGTCCACGCCCAAATGACCATCGATGGAGTTGCAGCCGGCGCGAAAGGCATCCTTTGCGAGAAGCCCATCGCAACCACGTTGGAAGATGCGGACCGGATGATCGAAACGTGCGAGCGGGCCGGCGTCCCCTTGATGATCCATCACAACCGGCGCTGGGAGCCAGAACAGCAACAGGCGCGCGAGCTGATCCGCTCCGGTGAAATCGGCAAGCTGCGATTGGTCATAGCCACTCTTGGCGGACCACGGGCGTTGCTGTTCCGCAACGGGACTCATCTGATAGATTTGGTTTGTTTCTACGCCGATGCGGACCCCGCTTGGGTAATGGGCGACCTCGACGACCATTTTCGCGACTACGGACCCAGGTACGCCGGCAGCGGCGGCCGCGACGCCACCACCGATCCCGGATGCAGCGCCTACGTTCACTTCGACAACGGCGTAAGGGCATTCATAGACATCTCCAAGAGTGCGCCGCAAAACTTCGAGCTGGAGTTGGTTTGCGAGAATGGTCGCATCAGAATTGGCCGGAACATCGGCGAGGTCTGGCGAATCTCGCCGCCGTGGCAGGCGTCCGTCAGCCGGCTGCAGCCGGAGCAAACAACCAGGATCAACTTGCTGGCCGCCATCCCGGAGATGATCGACATGATCGAGACTGGGCGCCGCGAAGGCACTTCAACCGCTCAGGACGGCCGCCGGGCCCTGTCGATAATTCTCGGCATACTCCAGTCGAACGTCGCCGGCTCCGGCCGGCTCGACTTCCCCATTCAGGATATGTGAGCAGTTGGCGCCGCCGGACCGTTTTGGTCGCCGTGCTGCCAGCCGAAACCAGAACAGGAGTTGGGAATGACTCTAACCATCGGAATGATCGGACTCACCCACCCGCACTCACGCGGACATCTCTCAACGCTCGACACCCATGATCGGGTCACCGAGATTGCAGCTTACGACCCCGACGCGGAAGCGCGCTCCGCCGCCACCAAGAATTGGCCCAAGATCGATTCGACATACGATGACCTCGACGCCCTGTTGGCGCGGAGCGACATTCCGGCCGTCTTGGTCGCCGTGCCCAACGATCAGGCGCCCGAAGTCATCATCAGAGCCGCCCGAGCCGGCAAGCACGTTATGTGCGACAAGCCTTGCGCCCGAACCGCGGACGAGTTCCGGCCGGTCGTCGAAGAGCTGGAACGCTGCCGGGTACGCTTCACCACCTTCTACAACTGGAGGCGGCATCCCGCCGTCCGAAAGATGCGCGAGTTGGTCGTCGCCGAGGCATTGGGCCGGCTCACTTCGGTCGAGTTGAGGATCGTGACCACCCAGGTGAGGCTCCGGGACCCGTCGCACTGGATCTTCAAACGTGACGTAGCCGGCGGAGGCATCCTTTCCTGGCTCGCCTGCCACTATATCGACATGATGCGCTATCTGACCGGCCAAGAGGTGGCAAGCGTAGCAGCGCTCGCCGGCACCCTGAGCGGCGAGGATATCAGCGTCGAGGACGTGGCGAGCGTATCGTTTCGCCTCACCCACGGCACCTTGGCTAGCCTCCACGCCGGCTACCTGCTCTCGACCGGCAAGGCCGGCTATGAGGGCGCCCGCAACGACACCGCGCTTATCCTGCGCGGCACCCATGGCACGCTGTCCCTCGTCGAGAGACGCGGGCAACCTGTCGTCAAGCTACAAACCATCGCCCCTGAATGGAAGACCGCCCCGGACCAGACCTTCCGGTTCGCCCTGCCGGCGGTCGCGGCATACGGCGGCGCCCACGGGCTCGCATTCATCGACGACTTCATTCAGAAGTCCCTCGACGACGTCGGGCAAATCTCCGTATCCGCCGACGACGCGTTGAAAATCCTCGAGATCGTCGACGCGATATACCTCTCGGTAGAACAAGAGCAGGTCGTGCACCTATCCGCCGGCAACTAGCAAGGCGGCCCGACCCACATTCGTCATTCCCGCGAAAGCGGGAATCCACGCACCGTAGCCGCACGGCAATACGTCAATGGAAAAACCGGTAACAAGTACCGTGGTCAATGTAGCACTGGGGCTCGTCCCCAGCCATCGAAACCGCCGGCAGCCGGCCGGCCATGTTGGCGTCATCCGGCGGTACGGCCTGTAACCACCACCTCTGTAGGGCCGATTCGCGAATCGCCCTGGGCGGGGCCGCGGCAAATCCCCGCCGGACTCCACGAGGCCGGGAGGGGAAAATGTAGCGCGGGGGCTCGTCCCCCGCTGTAAGCACCGCCGCCGGCCAGCCGGCCCCAATCGCACCAGCCGGCGTCACATCAAACACCAACGGCCGCCGTAGGGGTGTCCCTTGTGGGCACCCAGAGCCGCCGCACGGCATTCGCGGCGAGCCCACGACTCAACACAACGTATAATCACACCGCCGGCCGGCAATACAAGAAACACCCAGGAGACCACCATCCCTACCGCTGATCCAAACGCCATCACACCCGGCGAGTTCATCGCCAAATGGCGCGCCTCCGAGTTGAAGGAGCGCTCCGCCGCCCAGGAGCACTTCATCGACCTCTGCCGGCTCCTCGGCGAGCCCACGCCGGCCGACGCCGACCCGACCGGCGACCGCTACTGCTTCGAACGCGGCGCCCGCAGGGACTCCGGCGGCGAGGGCTGGGCCGACGTCTGGAGGCACCACTGTTTCGCATGGGAGTACAAGGGAAAGCACGCCAACCTCGACGCCGCCTTCAACCAGCTGCGCCAATATGCGCTCGCCCTGGAGAACCCGCCCCTCCTGATCGTCTCCGACATGGCCCGGTTCCGCATCCGCACCAACTGGACCAACAGCGTCAGCGAGACCTACGAGTTCACGCTGGACGATCTCTTCGACGCCGCCAACCGCGACAAGCTCAAGTGGGCCATGTCCGATCCCGAGCGATTGCGCCCCGGCGAGACCCGGCGGGCGCTAACCGAACGCGCGGCGGCCACATTTGCCTCGCTCGCCCAATCGCTGCGCTGGCGCGGCCACGACGGCCAAGCCGTAGCCCATTTCGTCAACCGGCTCGTCTTCTGCATGTTCGCCGAGGACATGGGCCTCCTACCCGACGACATGTTCACCCGCATGCTGCACCACGCCCGCAGCCGGCCGAATGACTTCACCGCCCTCGCCCGCGACCTGTTCGGCGCGATGGCGACCGGCGGCCGGGTCGGATTCGAGGAGGTCGCCTGGTTCGACGGTGGACTCTTCGACGACGACACCGCCCTTCCATTGAAGAAGTCGGAGATCGAGATGACCCTGAAGGCATCGGCCCTCGATTGGTCCGAGATCGACCCTTCCATCCTCGGTACGCTGTTCGAACGCGGCCTCGACCCCGACAAGCGCTCGCAGCTTGGCGCCCACTACACCGACCACGACAAGATAATGCTGATCGTCGAGCCGGTCGTGGTCCGGCCATGGCTCGACGAGTGGACGACGGTCAAGGCCGAGATCGGCGCCATCTTGGAAAGATCTGACTCCGCCAAGTCGAGGCCGGCCCGGACGCGGCTGCGCTCCCAGGCGGAACGGCTGCTGCGCAACTTCCTCGACCGGTTGCGGCGCTTCACCGTCCTCGATCCGGCCTGCGGATCCGGCAACTTCCTCTATCTCGCCCTCCGCGCCCTCAAGGACCTCGAGCACCGCGTTCAGCTCGAAGCCGAGGCCATGGGACTCCCACGGGCGTTTCCCATGATCGGCCCGGCCAACGTCAAGGGCATCGAGATCAATCCCTTCGCCGCCGAGCTGGCCCGTGTTTCGGTATGGATAGGCGAGATCCAGTGGATGCGCCACAACGGCTTCACCGGCTCCCGCGATCCGATATTGAATCCGCTCGACACAATCGAGTGCCGCGACGCGATCCTTGGCCCCGACGGTGAGGAGCCGGAGTGGCCGGACGCCGACGTAGTGATCGGCAACCCACCCTTTCTAGGCGGCAAGCTCCTGCGCGGCGGGTTGGGCGGAGATTACATCGAGTCCTTGCGGCGCCTCTACGGCTCGCGGATTCACGGCGAAGCAGACCTGGTATGCCATTGGTTCGACAAGGCCGGCCGCCTGGTTGCCGATGGTCGGATCGCCCGCACCGGCCTCGTCGTCACCAACTCAATTCGTGGCGGACGCAATCGCTCCGTACTGGACCGTATTGTCGAGCACGGCCAAATATTCGACGCTTGGTCGGACGAACCTTGGGTTATCGATGGTGCCGCGGTCCGCGTCTCCCTGGTGTGCTTCGCCGGGCGCGAATCCGCGATGCCCACCGCGTTGGATGGCACACCGGTCAAGGGCATCAACTCCGATCTGACCGCCGGCGACTTGAAGCTCGCTTTGGCAACCCGTTTGCAGCAAAACTCTGAAACCGCGTTTATGGGCGATACCAAGAACGGGCCCTTTGACATAAGCGGCGACCTGGCACGTGAGTGGCTCATCCTGCCCGCCAACCCGAACGGGCGGCGCAATTCCGATGTTCTCAAGCCGTGGGTCAATGGAATGGATCTGACCCGCCGCCCGGCCGGCAAATGGATCGTCGATTTCGGCGATTCAATGAGCGAGAAGGAAGCCGCACTTTACGAAGCGCCCTTCTCTTACGCAGCCTAACGCGTGAGGCCGATACGTCAACGCAACCGAGCACAGAAGGTCCGCGATTTCTGGTGGCGTCACGAGGCGCCACGGCCCGGCATGTGGAGGGCTCTCGACGGCCTGTCCCGCTACATCGTGACCCCGCGCGTCGCAAAGCACCGGCTATTTGTCTGGCTAGACGCACCTGTTTGTCCCGACTCCGCGACAATCGCCATCGCGCGCGACGACGACACGACCTTCGGCATCCTCCACAGCCGGTTCCACGAGGCCTGGTCCCTCCGGCTGGGCACCTGGCTTGGCGTTGGCAACGACCCGCGCTACACCCCGACCACCACCTTCGGGACCTTTCCCTTCCCGATGGGGCTGTCGCCGGACGTTCCCGCCGGCGACTACGCCGACGATCCGCGCGCCATCGCCATCGCCGATGCCGCCCGCCGGCTGGTCGAGTTGCGGGACCGCTGGCTCAACCCACCGGAGTGGGTAGCCTGGGTCGACGAGCCCGTTCCCGGCTATCCCAAGCGCCCCGTCCCCCACGACGAGGCCACCGCCAAGGAGCTCAAGAAGCGGACCCTCACCAACCTCTACAACGCCCGCCCCCAATGGCTGGCCGACGCCCACGCCGCCCTCGATGCCGCAGTCGCCACCGCCTACGGCTGGCCGGCCGGCATCTCTCAGGACGACGCCCTCCGGGAGTTGCTGGCGCTGAATCTCCGTGGCGGGAGTTGACTGCCCGAGTTTATGGCTGCCGCGCGGCAAATCATTCACTCCGGCCCCTAAACTCGTCATTCCAGCGAAAGCTGGAATCCAGGAACCAACGTCACTCGTCAAAATGGCACTCGAGAAACCGCAAAGGGAGTTGCAGCGCTGGGGCTTGTCCCCAACCATGGGCGGGCCGGCGCCGTCACTGCGGCCCCCAGACTCGTCATTCCAGCGATCAAAAGCACGCCCCGCACCGCGATGCGGGGCTGGAATCCAGAAGGGGGGAAGGGTGGGGTCAAATTGCCACACAATTAACGAACAACCCTACTCGAATGATAATGTCATCCCGGCAAAGGCCGCGTCCGGACTCAAGAACCCTTGCCCATGAAATCGCCCTGCGTCTACATCCTCGCCAGTAAGCGAAATGGCACACTATACACAGGCGTAACCTCGAATCTCGTCCACCGGGTCTGGCAGCACAAGAACAACTTGGTCGAAGGATTCACAAAGCGCCATGACGTGCATACACTCGTCTGGTACGAGAGCCACGACACCATGGAGAGCGCGATAATGCGTGAGAGGGCACTCAAAGCGTGGAAGAGGTCATGGAAGCTGGCGTTGATCGAGGAGACCAATCAGGCCTGGCGAGACCTGTACGAGGATATCCTCTGAGCTTCGCGTCGAAGGCCTGCACTCCCGCACAACGCCGGCAACCCTTGACTCACTTAGGAGAACAACGTGGCAGCCGCTAACCCCGAACCAATGACGCCGCACGACCACGCGACTCAGGCGCTGACCTTTCTTTCGCAATCGAAGAGGGAGTTCGAAGCCAACGACATATTCCAAGGCTCCGAAAAGCTGTGGGGCGCCGCCTGCCACGCGCTGTTCGCCGCCGTAGGTCAATCAGGAGGCCGGATCCCGGAATCGCACGCCGCCATCAGGAAAAGAGTCGAGCAGCTTGCCAGGGACCTGAATGAACCTGATCTGAGCTCCGGCTTCGCCATTGCCGAGAGCTTTCACAAGATCTTCTATCACGGCATGATGGAAGAGCACGAGCTGGAGTTCGACTTTCCCAAGGTGGAGCGCCTCGTTAACAGACTGTTGGCCCTGAACGGGCAGCAAGGCAACGGCTAGGGAACAGCACGCTAGGCAAGCGCGGCAGCCGGCCGGCCTCGCTCCTCCTCACTGTCGCCTATCAGACGCTCGATCCGTTTAAGCTCAGTAACCTCTCGACCAGCCGATGGACCACAGGGCGATCTCGTTCGACAGCATAATCTTCCATGAAATCGTTATAGAAATTGGCGTGGAATTTCTCGGCGATACCGTATCCGGATTTCAACCAAGACTCCTCGCTCTCATCCGCCAACCTGTCAACGACCACCGACCGATGCTTGCTCTTGCCGTAGCTCCATCCTCGCTGCTCGGCTATAGCCATGATCGCCTGGCAAGTTGCGCTCCATAGTTTTTCAGATCCCTGGAGTACGTCGTTCCGGGCGAACTCCTCGTCCGACTGCTTCAAGAAAACCTGCGCTTGCGCGGCGTGATCCATCGACCCCCCAAAGTTAGCGACGCCTGTCACCGTAGATTCACTCGAGCGTTTGAGACCCATGATACCCCCTTCGATGGTGGTTATCGACAATCGTCGCTCCCAAACGAACCAGCCGTATCATTCTGGTAACACTCACCCGAATCTCTCCTCTGGCTCGTCATAACTGGCCCTGGTAGGAATGCCGGCCGGCCCGCCCATATCCAGCGTCTCTGTGGGGACGATTCGCGAATCGCCCTGGGCGGGGTCGCTGCAAGTTCTTGCCGGCCGGCCACATCGCAATCTCTTGAAACCGCGAACCCAACTCGCTCACACGATACCTCGAATCCGACAATTGGATAGAATTCCCTAGCCGGCCCGGTTCACTTGCCCCAGGAGAAGAAATTGAAGCTGATTACTTACGAGTTCAACGGCTACTTGCAATTAGGTGTAATTCATGAAAATCGGGTCGGCAGCCTGGCCGGCCGCTTCGCCTCGGCGCGCGACTTCCTCGAAGCCGGCGAGCAAGCCATCGCTCAAACCAAATCCCTGGTCGAGACCGCCATCGCCAGTGGCGCCGCCGCTTCTTGGCCGGCGCTGGCTGAGGTCAACATCAAGGCGCCGATCTTAGATCCCCGCAAGATATTCGCACTTGCCGGCAACTATCGCGAGCATATCCGCGAGGGCGGCGGCGAAGTCGTACCCAAAGAGCAGCAGGTGCCGCAGGTATTCGTCAAACCAGTCACCACGATCATCGGTTTGAACGACGAGATCCGCCTGCCCGGACCCATCTGCACTAGCGTCGACTACGAGGGAGAGCTTGGCATCGTAATCGGTAAAAGCTGCCACTACGTCGACGCGGCAGAGGCCCTGGACTACGTGGCCGGCTATCTCAACTTCAACGACGTTTCCGGACGCAAGCTGAACATCTCGGCCGAGCGAAAGCCAATGCCGCGAACACCCTTTTTCGACTGGCTTAATGGCAAGTGGTTCGATACGTTTGCCCCGACCGGGCCGTACCTTGTGCTGAAGGATGAAATCGAGGACCCGCACGCGTTGGACCTGGAATTGCGAGTCAACGGCGAGGTCCGGCAAACGGCGAGCACCGGCGATATGATCTTCTCCGTGGCCGAGACGGTCGCCTGGGTCAGCCAGTTTGCTACGCTGGACCCCGGCGATATCATCGCCACCGGAACGCCCTCGGGCGTCGGTGCCGTAGAGAAATCGTTTCTGAAGCCAGGCGATGTCGTTGAGGTAGAGATCACCGGTCTGGGAACGCTGCGCAATACAGTCGCGCCGGCACTCACGTCTCGATAGCGTTCTTTATCAACCTGATCGACTGGTCGTCGTTGGCCAGTTGCGTTATTGCCACGACGTCGAAACGGGCGGCCACTTCCGAGGCGCCAGATTTTTGCAAGTAGTCTTCGGCGGCGTTGATCAGCCGGCGTTGCTTCGGCCGGCTGACCGCCTCCTCGGCGGTGCCATAGCTGGATGGCCGGCGCATCTTCACCTCGACGAAGACCAGTGTATCGCCGTCGCGGCAGATCAGGTCGATCTCGCCGTAGCGGGACGTGAAGTTGCGTTCCACCAGCTCATAGCCGCGAGCGATCAGGAAGGCCGCCGCCCGCTCCTCGAATTTCATACCCTCAGCGCGTCGGACGTTCATTCGTTCGGCGGCCCCAAGATATTGGAGAGAAACGATCTGCGATGGATAGGACAAGGGCCGGCTTCAACAATCGCGGCTAGGTGCTGTTTGGTCGCATAGCCCTTGTTCGATTCCCAGCGGTAGACCGGCCAACGCGACGATTCCGCGATCATTAGGTCGTCGCGAAAGACTTTGGCCACTATCGATGCCGCCGCGATCGACCGGCAGATGATGTCCCCTTTCGCAACACCCATCGTAGGCCAGCGCCCACAGCTCAACGGCAGATAGTCGACTATGACGCAATCGGGCTCCGGCGAAACCTGATCGACGGCGGCAGCCATCGCTAACCTGGTAGCCGGGACGATACCTATGCGGTCGATCAGCTCTGGCGGCATCGCCCCGTATGCAACGTCGCAACCTGACGCGATCTGGCGGGCGATCCGGCGGCGGCTGACGTCGTCGAGTTGCTTGGAGTCGCGCACTTCGCTGAGCGATGCCGACGATAGTAGGTCGGGAGGAATTCGACAGGCCGCCGCTACTACAGGTCCCGCTATGGAGCCCCGCCCAACTTCGTCGACGCCTACGATGATGCGGCGCCCAAGATGGTAGAGCGCCTCTTCTAGCTTGACCGTCGGTTGAGCGATTGGCTTGAGCGGGCCGGCTTGGCGGCTACCGCCTCTCCTTGATGCGAGTCTGCTTGCCAACAAGCCCTCGCAGATAATACAGCTTGGCTCGCCGTACATGCCCGCGCCGCAGCACCTCAATGCTCTCTACGCGGGGTGAATGGAGCATGAACGTGCGCTCGACGCCAATTCCATGACTGGCGATCCGCCGGACGGTAAAGGTGCGGGAAATCCCCCGGCCCTTCATGGCTATGATTGTTCCCTCGTAAGGCTGGCTCCGCACGTTGCCGCCTTCGACGACCTTGGCGACGACCCGGACTCTATCGCCGGGCCCCATTTCGGGCAAGTCTTGCTTTAGCTGATCTTTCTCAATCTCTCTGATGAGGTTCAAATTCATTTCCTCGCTGGAGTACCCGGAGAATCCACCCGTAATATCCGAGTACTGTTCGATTTCAAGCATCCGAATTGCGACCGCCGCCCCGACCAAGAGCGAACTGTCTTCTTTGGTCGTGCCGGACTAGGTGCGAGCGCCCCTTTAATCCAGCCACTATGGCTAAGGGGGCCGTGCACCATTGTATCAGTCCAAGTCGCCATAGGTACGAAAACACACGCTTCACGCAACCTCCGTTGCGACTTCCTGCGCCCTATCTCCCTAACCATACTGAGCCGCGACTTGACAGCCGAGAGCAAAAAAGGAACGTGTAGCGCTGGGGCTTGTCCCCAGACAATGACGGTTGGCCAGCCCGAAGCACCTTTTTCCTCGCCCTTGACGGGAAAGGATCGAGGCGAGGGTAATTAGACTCCGGCACGAGCTCGAAGCGCCAATCACACTCGAGCGCTTACACCAAAAAGGGGTCCCAGCCCTCGTGTCTTGGCGTACCACCGGCAACCAGCACGAGCGATTGCTAAAGATCACGGAATCGACGTCTCAACCAAACACGCGGCGCACAGCCGCTAGCCATGGGTCAGACGCGTGGATTCGCCGCGACGTGCACGCCGACGGGAATTGGGACTCACGGACATGTCTAGATAACCTACACATTTATGGTAAGATGGCGGTTGCTACAAGTGCTTCCTGCGGTTCTTCCAAGATTGTGGATGAGCCAATCGGCGCTGGGGTGGGGCGTCACACCCCCTTGTCGGCTCAACGTGGGATGAAGCACTTGTAGCAAAGTCAACATCCCAACGCCACAAGGGGGATTCCTCAACAGGAGTCCCCTTCATCGCTTCGTCCTCTCCCACCATCAGGGCCTTACCCTTGGCGGTCCTGAAGGTCGTCTTGGCGATGCTCGCCTTGATATCGCTCGTTGTCGGCTGTGACCCGCAAATGAGCGCAGTAGAACGTGAGGTCAGGATGCCGCGCCTGACCGTCATCCAGATCACGCGGGCACCCGATCCAATTGCCACAGCAACGCCCTCGGCGGAGCCTTCGCTAACTCTATCGCCCACGCCGATGGTAGCGTCGTCACCTGAGTCGTCTCCTACGGCGGAGGCTTCCGGGCAAGTCTATCTTGTGGGCAACACCGACGGGGATGGTGTCTACATCCGGCGCACTCGTAACTTGGACGACAAGATCAAGGCTTGGCCGGATGGTACGAAGATGACCGAGCTCTCCGCCCCGGTCGAAGACGAAGACCGCCTGTGGCGCCACGTGGCGGACCCCGACGGTAACGAGGGATACATACCGGCTGAGTACCTAGTGGAATCTATTGCCAAGCCGACGCTCGTATTCCCTCGGCAAGCTTCGGTTCCCAGTGCCATCCCAACCTATGATCGCAAACAGTGGCCTCACTGGATAGACGCCGACGGCGACTGCCAGGACACCCGGCAAGAGGTACTGATCGACGAATCAACCACGCCGGTCACATTCAAGACCGCCAAACAGTGTCGGGTCGCCTCCGGTACCTGGGACGGCCCCTTCACCGGCCGGCAGTTCAGCGATCCCAGCACGCTCGACATTGACCACATGGTGCCTCTCAAAAATGCCCACCTTTCGGGTGGCTGGGACTGGGATAGGGCCAAGAAGAGACGATTCGCGAACGATTTGAGCTATGACGGCCATCTAAATGCCGTGCTCGACTCCGAGAATAGCCGCAAGGGCAGCAGGGGCCCGGAACACTGGGAGCCGCCGGACGAGAGCTATTGGTGTGAGTACGCCACCCACTGGATCAAGATAAAGGTCGCCTGGGACTTGACCGCGACCGACCGGGAGCTTGCCGCTCTGCGTGAGATGATCGACACCTGTGAGTCGCCTTCGGATGTAAGGAGTGTGCAGCCAACGGCAGAGCCGGTGACTACCACCGCGCCGCCGACAGCAACACGTCCGGCCCCAGAACCGACGGCGACAGCGGTGCCGGCAACCCCATCATCGCCCCTAAAATATGATCCTAATGGGCCAGACCGGAACTGCACTGACTTTGACACTTGGGAAGAAGCTCAGGCGTTCTACCTGGCCGCTGGAGGGCCGGAGGCTGACCGGCATAAATTAGACGGCAATAAAGACGGAGTCGCGTGTGAGTCGCTTCCCGGTGCGCCGTAAGAGATTAAGGAGTTCATGTCCATATCTCCTTACTCTCCTTGCAACACTTGGATTTCTATTGAAATAAGCTCGACGTCCGGCCTGGTGTCTTCTATCCACCTCACGGCGCGCTCAATCACCTGGCGGGCTACGGTAGGACTGCCGCTAACGCAGGCCAGCCCAACCTCCGCAGTCTGCCAGCTGTCCAGATGACCGATCTCGGCTGTCGCCAACTTGAGATGGTTGTTGACCCTCGCCAGGACCGACTTGACGACCCGGCGCTTGTCCTTCAGCGAGCCGCTGGCCGGTATGTCGATGATTAGCCGAGCCATTCCGACAAACATATTGCGAAGCTCTATCTCTTTGCTACTACCCAGGTCACGCCGGCCAAGGTCACGACCGCGCCGGCCAGCGCCGGCCAGGTGAGCTGCTCTCCTAGGAATATGGCGCTTAGCGCTATGCCGCCGATTACTTCCTGGGTGGCTATCAAATTCACGTAGGTCGGATTTGTGAGCCGGACAGCCGTATTGTACAGCGTGTGGCCAATTGCCAGGGGAAAGATTCCTAGCGCGATAATGGCTATCCACTGGGTGGAGCCGGCTGCGGCAATCTCCCCGGGCACAACAAGAGCGATCGGCAACAGCCAGATGCCGGCGGTCGTATAGACGGTGGCCGCGTAGGTCGCCACCGGGACCGTTCTTCGTTCAGCCCGGCCTGCCACCGAGTAAAGGCCGTAGCACAGGGCCGATCCGACCGCCATCAGATCGCCAAGCGCCATCCTTGGATCCAGCCTCGTCTCGAAGCCGGCGATCAGAGCGACTCCGACGAGTACTACCGGCAACCCAAGCAGCTTGCCGGCCGATAGTCGCTCGCCAAGCATGATCCAGGTGAATATCGCTACGAACACCGGGGACGTGTAGACAAGCGTCAGGCTATGGGCGACGGTGGTGTAGGACAGCGACGCAACGTATAGCTGGAAATGGAGCGCCGCGATCAGACCGTAGAGCGCCAGCCGGCGAAGCTGACGTGCATTTGGGCCCGGAGACCCGATGATCAAGGCCAGCGTCGCAATTGCCAAACCGGCGATGAGCATACGGCCCGACGTTATCAGTGCCGGCGAAAGCGGCGCCGCCCAGCGCACCAAGACCGGACTCGTGCTGAACAAACAGGCCGCGACCACCATCAAAGATATGGCAAGGCTGCGTCGCTCGGGGACTTCAGCGCCGGCGCTTCTGGCTAATCTGAGCAATAGAGCGAAATCGGTACCGACTATCCTACCTTCACCTTCCCCCAATCACGCAGTGTTCCGCCTGTTGACGACTGCGATGATTGTAGGCTGCGTCCGCTCTTCGGGCGCCGATTCACAATGAGCATCCAAGTTCTGAGTGAAGGGAGCAGCCGGACACATGCTATGACATCAACTCCGGTGACATCTTTACAGACGGTGGACGCCATTTGTACGGACCAGCATATTCATAGCCAATGGGCAATAACGACGAAAAGCCTCGGCCCTCGTCGCTCCTCCTTTTCGAGTGGGCGTTCAGCTTGGAGCAGGAGCAGGAGCGGGAGGAAATGATCGGCGCAGGGCGCTGACCGCAAAACCACAGGGGAGGCCATCGACATATCGACGGAGGCCTCCCCTGCTCATCCACGTATGCGGGGCCCTTTTTTGTTGCTCGAAAACATGCAATTCCAGGCGGGGCCCCGAAGCTCGATGACCACCGTGCCCTCCCGGCAGCCGGCCAGACTGAGCGATTGGTCAACGCTCATCTGGTACCCCGAGTAGTGCGCGCTCCCGCAGACCTCTCCGGCTGGCGGAAGCGGATTGGCCGTCGAGTATCCTACCGTTCCCGTGCTGCTCAGCGCTCCGTCGAAGCCGTTTAAGTTCACTGAAAAGTCAACTCTATCCAACCAACTGTCCCGCGGGGCGAAATGCTGCCATCTCCCGACGAAGGGTTTGTACTCCGGGTTCGACTCTAACCACGCATCCGCTAATTTGTGGACTCTTCCGCCTCCGGCTCTGGGGCGGGCGGAGCTTCGGCTCGGGTGACGGTGACCGCGTAGGTCTTCGTGCGCTCCCCGTCCTCGGCAGTGACTTCGACGCTGACGACGTTGGAGCCGACTGACAACTCGACGGTCCCGTCCTCGTCGGTTTCCTCGCCCAGCCTCAACACGTAACTGGCTCCCTCGTCGTTGGCGGTCGCCGTCACCGTAGTCTGCTCAACGTCGTGGGCGACGCTCACCTCGTAGCTCGTGGTGTCCGACTCGAAGGTGAAGGGGACGTCGCTCAACTCCAGGCTGCTTAGCGTCGCGTCGGTAGAGAGTACCGGCGGGTCGGCCCGGTTGACGGTCACCGTGTAGGTCCGGGTGGTCTCCCCGTCCTCGGCAGTGACTTCGACGCTGACGACGTTGGAGCCCACGGCCAATTCGACGGTTCCGTCCTCGTCAGTTTCCTCGCCCAGCTTCACCGCATAGCTGGCCCCGTCGTCGGTGGCGGTCGCCGTCACCGTAGTCTGCTCAACGTCGTGGGCGACGCTCACCTCGTAGCTCATCGTGTCCGAGTCGAAGGTGAAGGGGACGTCGCTCAACTCCAGGCTGCTCACCGTGGCGTCCGCGGAGAGTTCCGGCGCAGCTTCGGCCCGCGTGACGGTGACCGCGTAGGTCCGGGTGGTCTCCCCGTCCTCGGCAGTGACTTCGACGCTGACGACGTTGGAGCCGACTGACAACTCGACGGTCCCGTCCTCATCGGTTTCCTCGCCCAGCTTCGCCGCGTAGCTGGCCCCCTCGTTGTTGGCGGTCGCCGTCACCGTAGTCTGCTCAACGTCGTGGGCGACGCTCACCTCGTAGCTCGTGGTGTCCGAGTCGAAGGTGAAGGGGACGTCGCTCAACTCCAGGCTGCCTAGCGTGGCGTCGGTAAAGGGTACCACCGGCTCGGCCCGGTCGACCGTCACCGTGTAGGTCCGGGTGGTCTCCCCGTCCTCGGCAGTGACTTCGACGCTTACGACGTTGGAGCCGACTGACAACTCGACGGTCCCGTCCTCATCGGTTTCCTCGCCCAGCTTCGCCGCGTAGCTGGCCCCGTCGTCGTTGGCGGTCGCCGTCACCGTAGTCTGCTCAACGTCGTTGGCGACGCTCACCTCGTAGCTCGTGGTGTCCGAGTCGAAGGTGAAGGGGACGTCGCTCAACTCCAAGCTGCTTAGCGTGGCGTCGGTAGAGGTTGCCGGCGGAGCTTCGACTCTAGTGACGGTGACCGTGTAGGTCCGGGTGGTCTCCTCCTCCTGGGCGGTGACTGCGATGCTGATGGTGGTTGAGCCCACGGTCAACACGACCATTCCGTCCTCGCCCAGCTTGACTGTGTAGCTGGCGGTATCCGAGGCAAAGGTGAAGGCCACGTCGCTCAATGCCAAGCTGCTTGGCGTGGCGTCGGTAGAGAGTACCGGCGGAGCCTCGGCTCGGGTGACGGTGACCGCGTAGGTCTTCGTGCTTTCCCCGTCCTCGGCAGTAACTTCGACGCTGACGACGTTGGAGCCGACTGACAACTCGACGGTCCCGTCCTCGTCGGTTTCCTCGCCCAGATTCACCGCGTAGCTGGCTCCCTCGTCGTTGGCGGTCGCCGTCACCGTAGTCTGCTCCACGTCGTGGGCGACGCTCACCTCGTAGCTCGTGGTGTCCGAGTCGAAGGTGAAGGGCACGTCGCTCAACTCCAGGCTGCTTAGCGTGGCGTCGGTAGAGGGTGCCGGCGGCGAGCCCGGGTCGGTGACCGAGAAGTTGGCGCTGTCCGACGCCAGTTGGTCGTTATCGGCGGAGGCGACGCTGACTTCGAGGGTGTAGTCGCCGGGCGGACAGGCGGCTGAAATGGCCCCGCCGCGAATCTCGGGGTCTTCATCGACCTTGAACATGTAGCGGTCGAAACCGATGCCCCCGCCTTCACAGACGTCGACAGCGCCGTTCGCGTCGAGCACGTCGGTGCGGAAGACGAGGTTGGCGTCCTGCCCGATGGTCAGACCTGCGAAGGTCATCGTGACGGCGGCCTCGGTGTTCAGGGGGACGGAGGCGGGCACCGTGAGCTGGACCGTCGCGACGTCGCCCTGTTGATCCTGCGGATTCCCCGGAACATCCAGTACGAGCGGTTGGCCGAGGGCGGTATTTATGCCACTATATCTCCGGTTCTCGGGGAACGTCGCCGAGTCAACGGTGATCGTCACCTGCTCCGGCTCGTTGCCCTCCACCTTGACGCCGACTGGTTCGGAGGCGAGTGCGCCGGCCTCAACCACAACGGTTGTACTCAAAAGCGTCCCGCCCTGGGCTGAGAGCGTGACGGTCAGATCGAACGGTGCGCCCTCGGCGACCCCGACGACGAACTCGCTGTCGCCCTGCGGCTCCAGTTCCGCCGTAAGCGTGAAGGGCGCTCCCTCATTGCCGCCAAGCTGCAATGATTCCAGGCTGACGAGACCGCCGAAGACGGCCTCAGGCAGCTCGCTCAGGGAGTTCTCGGCCAGGTGCAACGCCCTCAGGCTAGTGAGACCGTCGAAGGTGCCTTGAGGCAACGTTTCAAGGGCGTTGTTCCTTATGATGTACAGCGACGTCAGACCGGTGAGACCGTCGAAAACGTCCTCAGGCAACGTTTCGAGGCCGCTGTCTGTCAGCTGCAGGTCGTCCAGATTGGCAAGACCTTCGAAGTCTCCCGACTTCAACACAAGTATTTCCCGTATCGACAGAATTAGCTCTCCCGTGATCCCGCCCAGGTCGGCGTCGGTAACCGCCGCGCAGTCGCTGACGTCGGTGAGTTTGGCGAGAATCGCATCGCGCACCTGTGGGGTGCGGTCGCAGATATTGACGATGATGGGTTCAGCATCAGCCCGCTGAGCGAGTGCGACACCGCTCAGAGAGACGGGAGTGGGTGCGAATGTGAAGACTGACAGCAAGGCCAGTGCTACAACGGCCCCCAGAATCAAGTGTAGGTTAGGCAATCGATATGGCATTATGTCCTCCGTTACACGTCACAAGCAGACTGTGAAATTGCTTGAGTCAACCTCGAAATCAGACGAACCCCTTAAGTAGATGATGCCGGTATCCTCCACAAGCAGCGTTGTCGCTTCTTCGCCCAAGTCGGTCTTGGGGCGCTGGTCCAGGCGATTCCGCCACTCCCACCTCTCCAACTCCCGCTCAACGGCGGCGAGCGCCGCTACACTCATCGTACGGTTGCTCTCTCGTGCTTGGCGGCGGAGGCGTTCGTGAAGGGCGTCCGGTATGTTCCTTACTCGCGGATCGGCCATATGGCGAGAGTACCATGACATTCGGGTCAATAGAAGGCGGCAGAGGTACCATTGTCATGGGATTTTTCTACTCTCTAACGCCTGATGATGTTAATCAGGAGATAGGACCCCAAATCCACCGCCTAACTTGTGAGGAAGGCTTCCGGCGCCGGTTAACCGCGTGAGTCCACGCACTTAGCGAAGGGCGCAGCCGGCCCCGCGCTACGACATTAGCTGCGCCGATATATTTACAGACTGTGGACACCGTTTCCGCTAACCGGTATCTTGTTCAACGCATATCGGGAGTGGTAATTGGGCGCCTTCCAGTTGGAGTAGCCGTGATCCTTGACCGACGGAAATATGTCGTCGTGCCCCGGGAATCGGTAAAGCGGAACACGTGCACCAGTGACTACTGAATCCCGTCGATCCGGCCTGATCCTGGGACTCGACTACGGCACCAGCGGCGTCCGAGCGGTGCTGTTCGATCTGGACTGGCATCCCCGAGGATCCGGCACCGCCGGCTATCGCCAACTCTCGCCCCGCCCCCGATGGGCCGAACAGGACCCGATCGAGATCTACGACGCCGGCTGCCAAGCCATCCGGCAGGCGTTGGCCGACGCCCAGGTCGATCCCTCGTCTGTCCTCGCCGTCGGCGTCAGCACGATCCTAGCCACTCTGATCGCATTCGATCGGAACGGCTCTCCATTGACAAGCTCTTGGTACTGGGCCGACAGCCGCTCATATGCCGAAGTGGATGAGCTTGTTCAAGCGGTCGGAGCGGACTCCCTGTATCAACGCACCGGCTGCGGGCTCCATCCGATGTACTCCCATTCCAAGCTGCTGTGGCTCAAAAGACACATGCCCGACGTTTTCGCCAGCGCCACCGGCTTCGGCACGATCAAGGAGTACATCCTGCGCCGGCTGACCGGCGAGTGGGCAGTCGATATGTCCATCGCCTCCGGGACAGGAATCTACGACACCCAAGCCAAAATCTGGTACCAGGACGTCCTCGACTTCCTGGGAATCACGACCAACCGGCTCGGCCGGCTCATCGAAGGCGACGAGATGATTGGCCGGATCAGCCAAGCAGCCAGCGCTGAAACCGGCCTGAACGCCGGCACTCCGGTCGTCGCCGGCGGCGCTGACGGCCCGCTGGCAAGCCTCGGCACCGGTACGGTTCGGCCGGGGCGCATGACCCTTATGATCGGCTCATCCGGCGCCGTCCGCACGATTGCCGAGCGGCCGATCGTCGACCCACAACGGCGCACTTGGTGCTACTACCTCTGTCGGGATCGATGGGTGCCAGGGGCTGCGATCAACAACGCCGGCATAGTCGCAGAGTGGACCTCCGACCTGCTGCTTGGCGAGGCCGGCGAGTCCGAAGCGGCAACTGGTGTTCACCACCTCGAACAGCTAGCTCGTTCGGCTCCGGCCGGCGCCGGCGGCCTGTTATTCCTGCCCTACTTGACCGGCGAACGCTCGCCCTATTGGAACGCCGACGCCCGGGGCGTCCTGTTCGGTCTCGCCATCAACCACCGGCCGGCCCACGTAGCTCGCGCCGCCTTCGAAGGCGTGGGCTTCCGCATGCGGACGAACCTTGACGTGATGGAGGAGTTGGTTGGACCATCGACCCAGCTTCTAGCCGCCGGCGGTTTCACCCGGTCCGACTTTTGGGTCCAGTTGCAGGCCGACATGCTGCAACGCCGGCTGACCGTGACCGATTCCGACCAGGCTTCCGCGTTCGGTGCGGCATACCTGGCTGGTCTGTACCTAGGGGTCAATCGCACACTGGAGGAAATTGACTCGGTCGTCCGGCCGCTCCGCGAGGTCGAGCCGGATCCCTCCAATGCCGGCTTGTACGACCGGATGTATGGCCTCTACACCGAGGTCTACCATCAGCTGGTTAGCCAGTTCACCGAGATCGCTTCCATCCAGGAGGACTTGGCCGGCGGAGGGCCGGCCTGACCTCTCGGCGATTGATACAGGCAACCGCTCAATGTGTCATAAGACGGCAGCCATTTTCTGGAACGCGGACCCCTATCACCCTTCAGCCGAAAACCGAGCCGGAGATGATCCACCGGAACTGTTGCCTTGATTCGTGCTGACTAGCAATCCGGCGGACCGGGGCCTACGGCGCGTCTCCATACATGACTGTCCGCCACCACTCATAGAGCGGATCGCGTGCGCCGGGCAGGTAGCTTGCGCCAGACCTCATCGCGACCAATGCTCCTCGCAATTCATCCTCGGATACTGAGGCACACTCGACCCATTGTTTCAGCAAATCCAGCGTGGAGACTATGGGTACCGACTGAGCCTGCTTCGCCAGTACCCGGCGAGCCTTACGGTCGTCGGTGGCGACGGCGTACCCGCGGCGCAACGCAATTGCCCCTGTCATCGCTTCGCCATCGTCCACTAGAGCCGCAAGACCCACGAACGTGCCCTCTTCTTGCTCGCTTTCCAAGCTCATCAACTGCATTAGGTCTTCGTCCACGAGAGGACTCAGGTCTACGGACACTCGCTCCTCACGGGTGCCGGCCAAGCCGGTGAGCCAGACATATAAGACTTCTCGTTCGAGGACATAGTCGGCGACCCCGAGACGGTAGGGCAGTGTCAGGGCAATATCTCGCGAGCGACCTGTTGCGTAGAGATTGAGGAGGCAACTAGCGTCGAGAATGAGGATATCGAAGCGCTGTGTCACCGAGTACTAGGTTTTCCTCAAGAATTTTGTCCCGTAACAATGCTGGCTAGGTTCAAGGAAAGGGACCCTACCTTTCCCTCGTCGAGGAGATGCGGCGAGTGGGTCAGTCTCTGGACTATCCGCCGTGCCGATACACGGTCGGCCCGCAAGAGGTTGGCCAACTCGCCTTCGCTTAGATTCTCCTCTTCAAAGGCGTGGACGGCTAACAGCTCGTATCGGATAGGAAGCAGGCGGTCATCGTGTGGACGTGCAAGCAAGCCTAATTCCTCTTGAACTTCTCGGACCGTGAACCCCCGATCGCGCAGACGCTCCCACGCGCCGCCGGGCAGAAGTCGCAGTTCTTCCATTCTCAGCATCATCGCTGGCACGGAAACGGAGTAATAGTTCGCTAGTCTGTAGACTTCAGCAACCGTTACGTTTCCACCGGAAGCGCGAAGCGCCTCGTTGAATCGCCGGCGAAGGCCGACCGCCGGCATCAGCATGCAACGCGCGAACGCATCGGCAAACCGCTCACCGGCGGGAACACGCTCGTATGTTGCTAAAATCGATACATCTGACCGAAAACGGCTGGCTAGGAAGTGCCCATATTCGTGGGCCATCGACCATCGCCGGCGGTCCTCCGGATGCTTAGAGTTGACCGCGATGCATCCGCCCAACTCTTCCGTATAGGCGAACAGGCCCGCCACACGCGAAGGTAGCTCGGTGTAGAAGACACGAACTCCAACGTCGTCTTCGAGGATCTCCCTGAAGTTAAGAATCGGGCCATCGCCAATTCCCAAACGGTTTCGCTCGGACGAGGCCACGTCCTCCGCCGCAATTTCTGGCGAAACGCCGCTTATCGAGTACTGGGATGGATAGCTCCGTCGGATCGGCGCGCCATTCAATCGTTCCAGGTACAGGTAGTCCTCACACAGGCCTTGAAAGCTTTGAATCGCTTGTTCTAGTTCGTTCTGGGCCTGTCGAGTTTCCGCCCCGGCAACAGCCGCCCGGAACTGTACGCTGAAGTCCTCCCGAATCTCCCTTGGTCCAACGAGTTGGCTCACCGATCTGCCGTAGAGACTTGCCAGTCGTATCAGTTCGTTGGGCCGGATTCTCCGTTCGCCCTTCTCCAATGCGGTGATCGTTGTCCTAGCCAACTTCAGGGATTCGGCAACCTGCTGTTGGGTGAGGTGGCGAGCTTTCCTAGCCGCTCGCAGACGCCGGCCCAACACTCTCGGGTCAGTGGCTTCGAGCACGTGTTGCTGCATGGCGACTCCCAAGCCAACTCAAGGTATGAACTGACAATGTCATGTTATAGTAGGCGCTTATAGACATTATTGTCAATTCGATGGCAGCAGCAACTTGCCGATGGATTGCACGCACCGGCGTCCCATCAAACCCCGCCGGTCAACCTCACACCAGCACCGGCGTCGCCCAAGGCTCGCTGACGTGCCGCTGCCAGTAGATGTCTTTGATCCGCAGGGTCAACTCACCCGGCCGGCCGGCGCCCACCCTGCGTCCGTCGATCTCGACTATTGGCATGATCCCGCCGGCCGTCGTGCAGAAGAACGCCTCGTCGGCATTGTAGAAATCGTAGGGCGTCATTTCGCCAACGACCGCCTCGACGCCGTTGTCGCCGGCGATTTCCAACACCGCCTCGCGACTCACGCCCTGCAAGATCCCCTCGGACGGTGAATACAGCCGGCCATCCTTGACCGCGAAGACGTTCTCACCTCGGCCCTCCGTAACGTGGCCATCCAGATCGAGCATTATTACCGAGTCGACGCCGGCGTCGTATCCCTCCATGCCGGCCAGGTAGCTGTGCAGCCGGTTGGAGTTCTTGATCTTCGGATCGACGTTGCGGAAAGGCACGTTCGGGGTACGGGCAAACATCACCCTCGCGCCGGTCTCGATCTTCGCCGGCGGCACGTTCCAACGATACGGCACCGAGAAAATGATCACGCTAGGCTTCCAACTGTAGACCGGGCCGGGAGAATAGTCACCGCGAGTGGCGATGCACTCGATGAACGCATCCTTCAGACCGCTGCGCCGATACGTCTCGATGAACAGCGACCTGAACTCCTCCTTTGTGTAGGGCATGTCGATCCTGACCGCGTGGGTCGAACGATAGAACCGTTCGATGTGCGGGTCCAGCTTGAATATCCAGCCCTGCCAGGCCGCCATCACGTCAAACACCATCACACCGTTGATAAAGCCGGCGTCGAATACCGACAGCCTCGCTTCGGATGGTTGCACGAACTCGCCATTGATGTATGCACAGCCGGGAATATCAGCCACAGTTCACCTCGCATTAATGTTCATTCGTCCGATTCGTCAATCGGCTTGCCGCGTTCCGCTCAATCTATGGACGCACGCATTGCCCGCTCAATCTTGCTGCTGCCGGAAGGCTTCAAATCATACCCCCGTTGGAGAGCCAAGACGAACTCTGCCAACCCCGTTTCCGGCCCACTATCCAGCTCGACTTCAATCTCGCAGTCGCGCCACTCCGGCATATCCGGCCTAGACATGCGGTCCAGACATATGTGCAGCCGAGAATAGCCGGCCATTACCACCAGCAAAAGCTCGATCCATTGTCAGGGTCATAACCGGCCCAAGAGGCCGGCCGCAAGCGACTGCCTCGGCCATTAGAAGCGGCTGCGGACGTGAGGCGGGCCGTGCCGGATCATAGTCCGCAGACACTACCAACTCCGACTCTTCTCGCCGGGAGATCTCACCGGTAACCCGCCCTCGCTTGAACGAGAGCAACGTACCCTCCGGCTCGCCCCTGCGCAGCCTGAGCGCGCAGTCGTGCCCGGCCAACCGGCGATCCACAGTGTCGTAGTACACGGTCTCCAGTCGCAGCCGACTGCGTTCCGCGACCGGCCAGCCGGCCACCGTACCGGCGCTGGACAGCCGCTCCACCAAATCCGCGTCGGCCAGAAACTTCGCCTCGATCTCCATCGGACCGCAAACCCCTTCAGATTTCCCTGTCGTCGTCGGTGAAAATCACCGAGATAAGGCAGCGAAGGAAGGCCCCTCTCTATGCCCAATCGATTCTTGAACAGCCCCCGCCTATTTCGATACCGACAACAAGGTCCGATTTTCTCCCCGTCTTGGATCGCACCCACGTTACTCGTACTCACCCTACATCAGCGTGACTAAGATACCAAAATATCCGTCTCTGAATACTAATGACGCCGCCGGCGTAACTACCGTTAACCGGTTGGATGGTCTAATTCGCGGCAAGCGTTAAACTAAGGCGCATGGTTGAACGGCACGTAGTCACGGCGTTCTTGGCGCTGGGCGAGCAAATATTGCTGCTCCGGCGCGGCGATCGCGTCAGCACTTACAAGGGGCGCTGGGCCGGCGTAAGCGGCAGCGTCGAAGCCGGTTCGACGCCCATCGAGCAGGCCATCCAGGAGATCGAGGAGGAGACCGGCCTATCGAACGCCGACGCAATCCCCGTCCTTGCCGGTCAGCCCTTCGACTTTGAGGACGAGACATTGAAACGACGATGGATCGTCCACCCATACCGGTTCAGGGTCTCTGATGAGGCGAGAATCAGACTGGATTGGGAGCACAGTGAGGCCGTCTGGACCGAGCCGGCCCAGCTGGAGCGGCTGCCGACCGTACCTCGCCTCTTCGACGCCTGGCTCCGCGTCGGGTTCCTGCCCGACTGGATCGAGGCAGCGCTCGACGAAATCCGCGAGGATCATTCCGCGGGAGCCGCAGAACTGGCCCGCCAAGCCGTCGCCCTACTCGGCTCCGCTGCTCAGCAATTCGAAACACGTTCGCGGCAAGACTTGGCGGAATTGTTGGACCGAACCGCCGGAGCGCTTCGCCTCGTCCGGCCCACGATGGCTCCAATCGCCTACTGGGCCGGCCGATTCGAGGCCAACTTGGCCGGCATCGAGGCGAACAGGCCGAGCCTGCCGGCGCTGCGCTCGGCTGTCGCAACGTCGGTGCGGGCCCTAGGAATCGAGGCCCACCAGCTGAGCGACCGCCTCGCCGACGATATCACCAACTCTCTGGGTGACGGCGATGTAGTCGTGACCGCCAGCTACAGCTCTTCCCTGATAGGCGGTTTCAGGCGGGCCGCAGAGAAAGGAAAACGCATCCGCGTATTGGCGCTCGTGTCCGGCCGCGATCGGCCCTCGTTTGGCCAGCGAGTCGCCGATGCCGCGCGTTCGGCCGGCTTGGACGCCATTCTCGTGCCGGACGATGAGCTGCCGTCGGCAGTGCGACAGGCGGACTTGGCGCTCATCGGCGCCGATTCTGTACTGCCGGACGGTGCGGTCGTGAACGGTACTCCATCCGGATTGCTGGCCGAAACCGCCCACAATGCCGGCCGGCCGGTAATCGTGGCCGCCGGACCTACCAAGCGTGTCGAGGAGGACAGCCCGGCACTGGTCTGGCTGCGCCCCGGCCGTCTGGAGGCCGGATTCGACCTGGTGCCGGGCGGCATGATCGACGTTATACTTTGAGAAGTCAGTTTATCTCTTAGATTGCCAAGAGTTGCAACCGGGCGAAGCCACGTCGCGTGAAATGCGCTTATGTTACATAATGTTGACCATACATCGGAAGTCAGAACCTACCACAATATCGTGATTGCCCGAGAACAGATCGCGGGTTTCTGCCGGAAACATGGCATCCGCAAGCTGTCACTATTCGGTTCTATTTTGGATGGAACTTTTCGCCCCGATAGCGATATCGACGTGCTTGTCGAGTTCAAGCCTGGCCACCCAATTGGACTGATCCGGCTCTCAAGCATTGAGAAAGAGCTATCCCAGTTGTTAGGCAAAACGGTTGATTTGAGGACGCTGGCTGATCTCAATACGCGTTTCCGAGACGATGTGGTTCGAAACGCGGAGGTCCAATACGCGGAACAATGATTTTGGCGACCTAGTGTACCGTGTAACGACTATTGGAAAGGCACCGGCATCGTCTCGCCTTTACTGTAGAGCGGGTGACGAGGCTGGCCGGCTTGCGTGACTCCCAGGCAATAGACATCACACTTGCCGGCCAAGAGCCCGAGAACCTCGCGACCTCGATCCAGTAGTCCGCCGTGGACACCCCAGCCGACGATTAGCGTATGCGCGCGACTGGCCGCGTCGAGCAGGTAACCGTCGTTCGCCGGCCCAATCGGATCCGGCGTCTGCCGGAGGCGCTTGGGCTCACTCGCGCGGTAAGCGAATAGGTTCACCACCTCCAAGGACCCATAGCCCCACGATCGAGCGAAGCTCGCGCAGCGCCGGATCGTCGGGTCATCCTTCGCGGTGTCTGCCGTGCTCGGATTGAGCATCACGAACGCGACGATGGGACGCCGAGAGTCCCACTCACGCCACAAAGAGTAGCGATAGGCTCCGGTCCCATCGAATTCGGCGCCCGCACGTGAATAGACCCCTTTTGCAGTTGCCACGACCGTTGCCCTTCCCGAGTCGATGGCTCTCTCTCCAATCCGCGTTGTACTATCAGGACGTCAGATCCCGAACCACTCCGGCGATCGCACCTCCTTCGGCGCGTCCGCGAAGCTCCTGCTGCGCTCGCGGCATGACCTTGCGCAACTCCGGCCCCAGTTCCGCGATCAGTTTGCCGACGAGCACGGCGATCTCCTCCCGGCTGAGCTGTGCCGGCAGATAAGCCTCGAGTATCGCCAACTCAGCCTGTTCTTTCTCCACCAGATCGGTCCGGCCACCCTTCTCGAACGCCTCTATCGACTCCCGGCGCTGCCTGGCCTCGCGACGAATGATCCCGACGACCGCCGCCTCGTCCAACGGCTTGCCATGATCACGGTTTTTCGGGTCGGTGCGGGCAATTTCCGCGTTTCGGATAGCGGCCACCAGCAATCGGATGGTCCCGACCCGCGTCTTGTCACGGGCGCGCATGGCTCCCTTTAAGTCTTGTTGGAAACGTTCAGTTGCACTCATGATTTACCTCGTAGCGGTCTAGCAAACGGGATTCCCCTGTTCTATGAATCACCCGCCGCCAATTGGATGTTGCCTTGGTTGATAATATCTCCGAGATGGAAGATACCAGAGAAGTCAGATCTAAGGAAGAATCGACGATGAAAAAATTCAGCGAACTGCTGCGTGAAGCAGCCGCTGACATCTGGGATGATCAGCACCAACATCCGTTCGTACAGGGCATCGGCGACGGATCCCTCGACCTCGAGCGCTTCAAGCACTGGATCCGGCAGGACTACCTCTACCTGATTGACTACTCTCGACTAATGGCGCTGGCCGCCGCCAGATCGCCCGACCTGGCCACGATGACTCGCTTTGCCTCGTTGTTGAACGAAACGTTGCATACCGAGATGTCGCTCCACCGGCAGTACGCCGCCAGCTTCGGAGTCTCGACCGAGGAGCTGGAGCGAGAACAGCCGGCGCCTACGACCCGCGCCTATACCGATTTTCTCCTGCGAACCGCCACCATAGGCGATTTCGGTGAGCTTGTCGCCGGCCTGCTGCCCTGCATGTGGGGCTATAGCGAGATCGGCCGGCAGCTCGCGACCAAGCCGCGACCGGCTGATACCCGTTACGCTGAGTGGATCGACAGCTACGCCAGCAATGAATTCGTCACGCTGGTCGAGTGGTGCCGCGACCTGATCGACCGACTAGCGGAAGGCGTCGGGCCGGCCGGGCGGGAGCGCATGCGCGACGCCTTCGTCACCAGTAGCCGTTGGGAGCTAGCCTTCTGGGAAATGGCCTGGCAGCTCGAGCGCTGAGTGGCTGCGGGCCCAACAAACCCAAAGGCATGCGCCGGAGCGTTGCCCGATGCCCTGACGCTCAACAGCGTGATGGTGCGCTGGCGGGTATTCTTCATAGTCCGCACCCCTACCCTCGTTATTGGTACGAAAGCATGTCCCGGACTCCGATCCGGGATGTGCCCTCCAATCAACCTCGATGCCGGCTCTCAACGGGCGAAACGTGCCGAATTGTAGACCGATGGTCGATGGCGCAATGAGAAAATGTAGCGCGGGGGCTTGTCCCCCGTTGGGGTCGGGGTGGGGCGTCGCAGAATCCGCCGTGCCAATTCGTTGTACCGAGCCACAACTCCAGCTTTTCATACCTTGGTGTGCCGGCGCCAGCCGGGATGAGCGATTGCTATGAAAGCATGTCCCGGACCACGATCCGGGACAAGTTGCCGGAATCCAGAGGCCGCGCCGTACGCGGCTTCGAGTTGATGGCAGGACTTGATACAAAGTAGTGTGTATTCTGCCTCTGCAGAAATTGCAACTTTGGAGCGAGCCCGGCTCCGCCGAGGCGCTCTGTGGTATAACAGCGTCGAATATAGCTTGTTCGCGCTCCCGGCCAATAGTCCGGCAACGCGACGCCGAGGTGACATCGTGATAACAGGAGTCCACGCGCTAATATACAGCACTGAAGCTGAAGCCCTTCGAAGCTTTTTCAAGGATATCCTCGAATTTTCGTCGGTCGACGCCGGCGAAGGATGGCTGATCTTTGCCCTACCGCCGGCCGATCTCGGCATACACCCCACGGACGAAGACGTTCATCATGAGCTATACCTCGCATGTGACGACATCCAGGCGACCGTAGAGAAGTTGAAGGCAAAGGGAGTTGAGTGCAGCGGGACGATAGCAGACGAGGGCTGGGGCCTGGTGGCTCGGGCCAAGATACCCGGTGCCGGCGATCTCGGCATCTACGAGCCCAAGCACTCAACGGCCCTGCCGGCCCAACACCGGCCCCCCGCGTGAGAGCCTAATGGTTCTGCCGCGAGAATTCGACGAACGTGGTTTGAATATGCGCAACAAGATAGTTAAACCGAGGGCACCGAAGCGCGCTGGTCGCGTGACGATGGTCATGAGTGTGCCCATCCGGAGGTCGAGACGCTAGCTTAGGCGTTTAGGCCACGGGTGGGCACGAACCCACCCGTGGCCATTTGTTGTTATCGATGATTTTTAGGCCGCGGGCATTATTGTCCGCGGCCTTTTTCTTTTCTTAGGAGAACTACGAATGACAGAGCGCATTTTCATTGGCGTAGCCTGGCCCTACGCCAATGGCCCCCTTCACCTTGGACACATCGCCGGCTGCTACCTGCCCGCCGACATCTTTGCCCGCTACCATCGACTTGCTGGGCACGAAGTCCTGATGGTATCTGGGAGCGATCAGCACGGAACCCCGATCGTGGTCCGAGCGGAAGAGGAAGGTATGACACCAGAAGAGGTAGCGAATCGCTACCACCACGAGTTTCTTGATAGCTGGAACCGTCTGGGGATATCGTTCGACCTGTACACGACGACCGGCACCACGAACCACTCCCGGATTGTGCAAGATGTCTTCAATCGACTTCAACAACGCGGATATCTGCGCGAGGCAACAATGCCTGTGGTCTACTGTCCAGGCTGCCGGCGCTATCTGCCGGACCGCTTCGTCGAGGGCACATGCCCGCACTGTGGGTCGGCGCACGCTCGTGGCGATCAGTGCGGCGGTTGCGGTCGCGTACTCGATCCGAGCGAACTCGCCACTCCACGCTGCCGGCGATGTGGGGCAACCCCGGAGCAGCGCGATCGGAAACACGTCTTCCTTCGACTCTCCGCCCTTCACGACGAGGTACAAGCCTGGGTCAGCCGGCAGGTCCATTGGCGGCCTAACGTGCGCGGCGTAGCGAACTCATGGTTGCAGAGAGGTCTCCGCGACCGAGCGATCACGCGAGATCTCACGTGGGGCATCCCGGTGCCGCTAGAAGGCTACGAGGACAAGTGCATCTACGTCTGGTTCGAGGCCGTGATCGGATATCTCTCCGCGAGCGTAGAGTGGGCCACCCGGCGGGGCGATTCGACGGTTTGGCGAGAATTCTGGCAGGACCCGGCGCGCCATTACTACTTCATGGGCAAAGACAACATCTTTTTTCACACGGTCATTTGGCCGGCGATGCTGCTGGGCCACGGTGGGCTAAAGCTCCCGGACGACGTGCCGGCAAACGAGTATCTGACATTGGAGGGTCGTCCCTTCTCGACCAGTCAGAACTGGGCCGTGTGGCTTCCGGATTACCTTGAACTCTATGATCCGGACCCCTTGCGGTTTTTTCTATCGGCAAATATGCCTGAGACTGCCGACGCGGACTTCAATTGGGACGCCTTCGTCCGCACCAATGATTCCGAGCTTGTGGCAACCTGGGGCAATCTGGCGCACCGAGTTCTGACGTTCGTCCACAGACAATTCAGTGCACGAGTGCCCAACCCCGGAACGCCAAGGCCGGCCGATCAGGCGCTTTTGGCCCGGGTCAATGAGGCGCTCACGCGCACCGGGGAGCTGATCTCCGGCTGCCGATTCAGGGCAGCGATACGCGAATCGCTGGCGCTTGCGCGGGAGACCAACCGCTACCTCGACATTCAATCGCCCTGGCACGCGCTCACGACCGATCCGGTCGGCTGCGCGGCGACCCTCTACACCGCGCTCAATGCAATCGACGGGCTAAAGCTGCTCTTCGCACCTTTCATCCCGTTCACCAGCGAACGCTTGCACCGCCAACTCGGCCATTCCGACACCCTGGTGGACCAGGGTTGGCAGGTGCGGAGGATCCCTATCGGACAGAAGTTGGGCAAACCGTCGCCTCTTTTCCAGAAGCTGGCCGGCTCCAAAGCGCCATTGCCTGATAACCATGATTAACCGGCCGGCCAGTGTGGCTTGGAGATATCCTTGCCATCAGTCGGCGACTCTTTCGAGAACCAAGTTCCGCATTTCCCACTCGATCTCCGATCCGGCCGACGATGCCTCAACCAACGCCACCAGCTCCGCTCCGATGTTGGCTATGGTTCGCGGGGAATAGTTGTCTCGGATGAATGGCCTGTGTTGCCAAGTACGAAGATTCAGCAGGAACATTCTCGCTGCGTCGCGGTTCGATACACGCAGCATTCGCACGCCGCCGGCTCGTCTCCTGAGCCGGGGTGAGTCCTCGAAGGTGTCAATGAAGGGGCCCACGTACAGTTGGTTGCCTTGATCTGCCAGCATTTCCTCAACGATTGCGAGGTACTCACAAAACAGTGGGCTGCTTGTGCGGATCCACTCCACCTCCTCGATCAGCAAGAGGCCACCAGGACGCAACTGAGTTCCCCACTCATTGAGCATGTCCAAGGGTCGGGATAGATGGGTAAGCAACAACCGACAAAAGAGAAGGTCCGCCGGCCCTACCGGAAACGGCACTCTCGTTACGTCGTGAAGAAGGAACGATACCTTATCAGTTGATGTCTCGCCGGCCACGTTGACGAAATGCTCGGAGCTATCGAGACCGACTACTTGGTCGCATTCAAGGCGATCTGCCAGGAGGTGAGTGGAGTAGCCCGGGCCGCAACCCAGGTCAACTACCAATTTCGGATGAAAGCTTACCGCGTCGTGAAGCAAGGCTGTTGACGATCCGGCATATACCTCGGCAATTACTTCTAGCCGGCGTGTTGCCTCATCGCTGTCACCAAAGAGATAACCCACTTGTGCAGCCTCATAGCCTGACTAGTCGACTCGCGTGAGCGGCTTATCGGACAAGTTGACCCCTTTTCCGAGGCAACATCAGAATCAGAAGCACCTACTCTGTGCTTGAACCGAGGATTTGACGGAGTCAGTCAAATCCTTAGACCGGCTGAATAGAAAAACCTGCCCTCAAGTAATCGGCGGCCCGGCCATCCAATCGTAGCCAATCGAGGCGTCGTCGTGTGGGATACGGCCCTCATCGGCCGGATTGTAGACTGACGACGTGACATAAAACAGGTGACTGGCGGTAAGCGCCCTGCACCCGTGAGCAACGCCCGGCGGGATCTTCAACACCGTCGCATCGTGGCCTTCACCCATATACAGAGTCTCCGTCTGGCCGGCCGTCGGCGAATCCGGCCGGCGGTCGTGCAACCCCACCTTCAGCACGCCGATCGGCACGTACCACCAGTCGACCTGTTTTTGATGGATATGCCACGCCTTGGCCGTACCAGGATGCATCTGCGAGTGGCTTAGCTGGGCGAACCCCTCACCGAAGAACTCATCCGTGTGCCGGATGATCTCTCGGAAGAACCCGCGCTCGTCTGCGTGCGTTACCAATCGCTTGATCTGAACGCCAAATATCATCAGCCAATCCCATCAGCCATCAATCTCGAATACTCATCGCCTGACCAATTTACAGTATAGCAATCGCAAGAGAACCCAAGTATCGATAGCGTCCTCGGGCTATCCTTCACTCACGACTCACCTGTTGGAAACACATCTACAATCATCAGAGTGGCGATCGAGTACCAACGAGGGTCCTGATTGGTACGAAAATACGTGGCACCAGTCAAACTGATGAGTCCCGGTCGTTCCGAAGGGACCCGTAACTCCCAGCCCCACAGCTTGTAGCGCTCTGCTCGCTTAAATCCCGTCTTACGACTCATACCAAGTTGGCGGCACAGCTCGGTGAACGTTCCTTCCCCCTCTTCCATCGTTGTATGAAACGGATTTGCTCTTGCTCTCAACTCGTATCTTTCCAAGGCAACATCTGGCCTCCTGCGACCGGTTGATCCGATCTCCTACCATCTGTTACCCATGTGCCCGGTCTGTACCGGCCATCTCCCTCTCCCCTTGGGAGAGGGCTGGGGTGAGGGTCAAAGCGGGAATAGGCGCTCGAGGCAACAATGACGCTCAAACACGTCCACTAACGAGCGCACCCAATTTTCATACCGTGGTGTGCCGGCACCAGCCGGCATGAGCGATTGGTACGAAAACATGTCCCGGACTCCGATCCGGGATAGACCGCTCCGGCAGCCTCTCATTCGCCATTCGCGGCATCCCTTCGCCAATCCGGCCCCCCATTCGTCATTCCGGCGAAGGCCGGAATCCAGAGGGGTGGGGAGAGGGGATTGTAGCGCGGGGGCTTGTCCCCCGCCTAGGGCGCGCCGCTAGTTCGCCCGCGTTGCACCACCCGGCGCCGTCCCATTTTCATCCTCTTATGCGGCCTTCGCAAGGCCATGGTGATTCCGGCGAAAGCATGCCCCGTACCCCGATACGGGGCCGGAATCCAGAGGGGAAGGGTGGCACCAACCACACCCAAACACCTCCAACTACCAGGTCTCATTTTCATACCTTGGTGTGCCGGCCGGCAGCCGGCATGGGCGAGTAATATGAAAATAGTTGATTCAATCAGTCTCGGGGCGTCTCGCACACCCAAGAGCGCCAAGTTCATTGAAAGGATCGAAGTCGCTATCCTGTTGTGGTATATATCTCTTCAACTCTAACCTCGATGAGGCAGTTAGCTTACCGTTTCCAATCTTCATATATCTTGCGAGAGTGCCGCTTTGCCGATTAACCGACCAGCGGTCGTCGTCGCGGACGACCTAACCGGCGCCACCGACACCGGACTCCAATTCAGCAAGATTGGGCTGCGAACAAAGGTCTATTTCGCCCCACCCCTCCTGCCCGGTTCCGGCGATGTCATCGTCATTACGACCGAGTCTCGCTCCCGTCCGGCCGCCGAGGCGCGCCGGCGAGTCGCCCAAGCCGGCGCGCGAGTCCGCACCTGGAACGTTAGGCATATATACAAGAAGATCGATTCGACGATGCGAGGCAACATTGGGGCCGAACTCGAAGCGCTCGCCAATTCTTTGGATCGCAGGCTGGTCGTACTCACGCCGGCGTTTCCCGCCAACGGCAGGACCGTACGGAACGGACGAGTACTCGTGAACGGTGTCAATCTCGCCGCGAGTGAGTTTGCCAACGAAGCGTTATCGCCACAACGCCACTCTCGCGTCGCCCAGATCCTGGCTGAACAATGTAAATGGCAAGTCGTAGAGATCGGATTGGAGCAACTGAGATCTGGTGCTGCATGGCTAAGCGAACGAATAGAACACCTTGCGGCGACGAGGACTCCAACGCTAGTAGCATTAGACGCAGTGAGTCCAAGTGATCTGAATCAGATTGCGAAGGCCATCGCCGGCAACAGCTTCGTTCTTCCTGCCGGCTCTGCCGGTCTCGCTGAATGGCTCCCCCATGCCCTACAAATAAGGCCGTCGCCGGCAAGCTCTCTTCCCCAACTGCCCTCGGTGGCTGCGGTTGTTGTTGTCGTTGGGAGTGTCAACCCAATTGCCCGCCGGCAGTTGCAGATACTGGCCGAGGATGACGAAGTTTCGACCGTCAAGGTGTCCGCAGACAGGTTGGTCGACACGAGCACACGCCGGCGTGAGATTGAGCGCGGCGCTCTCGAGGCAAAAAGCGCAATCGCCTCCCAAATGGACGTTGCGTTGACATTTGACTTGGAGAATGGGTCCAATAGGCTAGTTTCGCTAGCAGAGGGAAATAGACTCTCGATGCACGAGTTGACCGAAATCCTGGTTGATTGCCTTGGTACCATAGTGGCAAAAGCCGGCGCTTTGGCTGGCCGAATAGGACTGATCTTGACCGGCGGGGATACCGCCATCGCAGTTTGCAGAGCTCTTGGCGGCAAGGGTATGGTCGTCAGTCGAGAGGTGGCGCCTGGAATACCGATGTGCGCCCTTGTGGGTGGCGACTACGACGGCGCGCCGGTCGTAACCAAAGCTGGTGGTTTTGGCGCGGAGGAAGCATTACTGGTGGCCCTGCGAGCCCTCAAAGGGAGGCCCATCCGGTGAAACCAATCGTCGGCATCACGATGGGAGATCCCGCCGGCATCGGCCCGGAGGTCGTCCTCAAGGCACTGGCGAGGCCTGAAATCTACCGGATGGCCCGGCCGATTGTCATCGGTGACCTATCGATAATGAAACGCGACTCACGCCTCCTTGGTCTGGACGTCGGAGTCGAGCCAATCGATGGCGTCGAGCGGGCAGAATTCAAGCCCGGCCAGGTCGAAGTGCTTTCGGTCAGTGATGTCGATTTGACTGGACTGGAATACGGACGAGTCGATCCTCGCGCTGGAGAGGCTGCCGTCAATTCCGTCTTCAAGGCAATTGATCTGGCTCTCGCTGAGAAGCTCGATGCGATCGTCACCGCCCCTCTGAACAAGGAAGCGATGCAGTTGGCCGGATTCAAGTACCCCGGCCACACCGAGATTCTGGCCGAAAAGACCGGCGCCGAAGATTTCTCCCTCATGCTCGTCGCCAACAAGCTGCGCGTCATCCACGTCACTACCCACATCTCGATGCGCCAGGCGTTGGTGCTGATAGAGAAAGATCGGGTGCTCAGGTACATCCGGCTGGCACAACGCACTATGGCGATGTTGGGCATCGCAAATCCCAGGATTGCGGTAGCCGGCCTCAATTGCCATGCCGGCGAGCACGGCCTGTTCGGCGAAGAGGATATCAGCGAAATCGAGCCGGCCGTCCGGGCAGCCCGTGACGAGGGGATCGACGCAAGTGGCCCCTGGCCCCCGGATACCGTCTTCTATCGGGCCGGCAGAGGTGAGTTCGACATAGTAGTTGCGATGTACCACGACCAGGGACACATCGCGGTCAAGATGCTGGGACTAGACGCCGGCGTCAACATGACCGCCGGCCTGCCGATCATCCGCACGTCGGTCGATCATGGGACCGCCTTCGATATAGCCGGCCGGGGCGTTGCCGATGACGGAAGTATGATGGCCGCAATCCAGTTGGCCGTCGACATGGCCTTACGGAAGAATAGCGGGGCAAGCGACTAAGGCGATAGTCCCTAAGTTGGCTGGTCCGGCCTGACTCCTTAAGGAATCACAATCGATCTCCTCAAGACGACAATTGCAATCGGTCATTTGGAGGAAAGCAATGCCGTACCCTTGGTAGCTCCGAGCGGCGCATGATGGGTTCCGACATGGATTTGAAGAACATTCATATCAGAGAAGCCAAGAAGGGTGATGTAGACCAAGTCCACCGGATGCAAGTCCAATGGGCTGAAGAGGACATCACTCACGGATACATCGCCGATAGTAGAGAAAATCTATCAAAGAAGCTTGGCCGATACTTTTTGGTGGCGGAAGTAGTTGGCAGTGTGGTTGGACATGTATATGGCTCGGCGCAAGTTAGCGAAGGTTTGGCCGTTATTCCGGCGCGGCAACGCTACTTTGAGATCGAAGACATCTACGTGATACACAAGTTCCGGGGCAAGGGCATAGGCAGTCTGCTTATCGACGAGTTGCTCCAAGCTGCCATAGCGGACGGTATGGAGACATTCTCGGTGTATTCTTCAACAAAGGACGTGGACCGCATTCTCCACTTTTACCGCAGCCACGGCTTCGAGTCATGGTACGTTCAGTTGTTCCGACGATGAATCGAACCCCAATCTAGTCTGCAAGGTCCAACGCTAGTTGGACGAAGTTCCTGGTCGGTACGCCGGTCGCGCCTTTGGCCAAGTATGGCGACTCCCCCTCCGTCCAGGCGGTGCCGGCGATGTCCAAATGCGCCCATGATACGTCGTCTTCTATGAAGTTCTTGATGAAATAAGCGCCGGTGATGACCCCTCCGGCCCGGCCGCCTACGTTCGACATATCCGCTATCGGGCTCTTGAGCTGTTCGCCGTACTCCTCGTCCATCGGCAACTGCCACAGACGGTCGCCGGCTCTTCTACCACTTGCAATCACCTGGTCGACCCATTCCTGGGGCCCGCCCAGAACGGCCGAGTGATGGTTTCCGAGCGCTATGATCACTGCGCCGGTCAACGTCGCGGCGTCCACGATTCGCTTTGCCCCCAGTCTCTGGGCGTGGACGACCGCATCCCCCAATATCAACCTGCCCTCGGCGTCGGTGTTAACAACCTCCACGGTCTTGCCGTTCATTGCCGTCAGGACGTCCCCCGGGCGGATCGCTCGGTCCGAAGGCATGTTCTCGACAGCCGGTACCACGCCGATGACGTTGATCTTCGGATTCAGTTGGGCGATTGCCGACATTGCCGCGATGGTTGCCGCACCGCCGGACATGTCCATCTTCATCTCTTCCATGCCCCTGGAGGGTTTGATCGAAATGCCGCCCGTGTCGAAAGTCACGGCCTTGCCGACCAGAGCAATATCCGGCGGACCGTCACCGCGCCCGTTGTGCGTCAAGACGATCATACGAGGCGCCTCGGCGCTGCCCAGGGCGACGCCAAGTATTAGTCCGGCGCCTATCTCACCCAGTCGCGCTTCGTCCAAAACTTCAACTTGTAGACCGTGCCGTCCGGCTATCTCCACGGCCTCGTCTGCCAATCTACGGGGAGGAAGTAAATTGCCCGGCTCGTTGGCCAGCCGGCGGGCAAGATTGATCGCTTCTCCGATGATCGCGCCCTTCTCACCGCCGGATCGCGCGTCCGCAATTCGCTCGCTAGAATCGTGAATAATCAACTCGTCCAGAGACTTGCTGTCATCCTTCTTCTTCTTGTAAGTTCCTAAATCGAACGGACCGATCACCGCACCTTCGCCGGCGGATTGGGCCAGACGGCCGGCATCCAGATCGGACCGCAGCCACAGCGCCGCCCGCGACAAGTTGCGTTTGGCGAACTGTCGAGCGGCTATTCCCGCGACGTTGCGTGCCCGGACGAAGTCGAGTTCGTCTCGTTTTCCTCCGCCAACGATGATGATCCGATCGGCGGCTATACCGTCGGCCAGGGGTATCGAGGTAACTTCGTGCAGTTTCCCCTTTATCTCGCCCAGTTCGATCAGCCGGCCTACTAACCCGTCGCTCATCTCATTGACGTAGGCCAAATCTTCCGTTTGTTCGTCCTCATAGACAATCACCGCGATCGCATCGACCGCGAGCGTTCTGAGCGAGTCGGAGCTGGCTGTGATCTTCATTGTTTCCCTCCTGACGGCTTGAGGACCTGCCTCCTCGAGAGCGGTAGCGATTATATCAGCACAGTTTGATCCGAATGTCGTGTGCCGCAAGCCTCTCGCGCCGGCAGGGGTTTTCAATTCTTTAATGTTTAGGACGTCTAGAGTATTTTCCTAGGCCGACAAGCAGTTGGTCGAAACAGTCAACCAACCAAGGCCATTTCGATAGTCCGCAAACCGCATGTCGTCATTCCTGCGAAGGCAGGAATCCAGAGGAGAGGGGGGAGGCAAGACCACCGCCAACCTTTGGTGACAACGAAAGTTAGAGAATCAAAAACCCCTGTCGCGCCGGCCCGAACTCTAGACAAGCCGGCCGGCGCGAAAATAGAATCTCCTACGATTGTCCATCACACCCGACGGAGGACCTGTTGGAGCAACAACCGACCGAAGACCAATCCCGCGTACTGATAATTAGCGCCCACCCGGACGACAGCGAGTTCGGCGCGGCCGGATCAGCCGCTGTTTGGGCCGCTGAAGGCAAAGAAATCTTCTACCTCATATGTACCCGAGGCGACAAAGGCAGCGACGACCCGAATATGACCTCCGAGCGCTTGTCCCAGATTCGGGAACGAGAGCAGCGCAACGCCGTAGCCGAAACCGGCGGCGCCGAGGTCAACTTCCTAGATTTCAAAGACGGGGAGCTAACTCCTAGCTACCAGTTCCGCGAGGCTATCGTGCGAGAGATCCGGCGGGTGCGGCCCTACACAGTCGTCACCCACGATCCAACTCACGTTTACTCGGACCGAGGGATTAACCATCCAGATCATCGAGCGGTCGGCACCGCCGTGCTTGACTCGGTCTATCCAACTGCGCGCGACCGACTTAACTTCCTTCAGCACGAAGTCGAAGGACTAAAACCTCACAAGGTCAGGGAAATACTGCTCTGGGGCGCGCCCGAGCCCAATCATTGGGTTGACATTAGCGAAGGCATCGACAAGAAGGTCGCCGCGCTGGCTCAGCACAAGAGCCAGATTGGTGAGCTCGATAAGCTGCGCGAGCGTTTGGCGGAGCGAGCAAAGCAGGTCGGTGCGAAAAAGGGCATACCCATGGCCGAGGCGTTTCGCCGCATCACCATGGGCAGATAACTCCTTTACAAGTCAATCGCCGGAGTTTTCCCTATATTCAGAGTAGGTTCCCGCCACCCGCTACGTCATATCGGCCCCGTACCGCGATACGGGGCGGGAATCCAGCCGAGGAGAGCTCTCCTCCCTCTCCCTCAGGGAGAGGGTTGGGGTGAGGGTCAATGGCGGAATCCTGGTACGACGTAGGCCCCCGACATTCATACCCCGGTGTGCCGGCGCCCGCCGGCATCGGCGAGCAGTACGAAAGCAAATGGCGCCCATCCGCCCACTGGGTGGGGTCAGAATCCGGCCCGAGGCCCCGAGACATTCCTCTAGCAAGACGTCCAGTTGATCCCCACCGAACGGCCTCAGTCGCAACTCGGCCGCGTAATCGTTGTGTCCACGGCACGGAACACGTTAAAGTCTAACCAAGCACATTTGGACAATACGCAGGGTTCCAACAACCCTGCCGGACTTTGCTAATAGAAAGGGTGATATATGTCGTCAACAACACTGATCAAGGAGGAGGACGTACTCGCTGCGCTGAGCACCGTGAACGATCCCGATCTAAGACGAGACCTTGTTTCGCTGAACATGATCGAGGACGTGAAGGTCGATGGCGGCGATGTCAGCTTCACAGTGGTCTTGACAACGCCGGCCTGTCCGATGAAAGGCGTAATCGAAGGCGATTGCAAGAAGGCTGTATCGGCCCTCGACAACGTCTCGAACATCACTATAAACATGACTTCCCGGGTTGTATCCACCCGGAGTCCGGCGAACAAGCAAACCCTACCCGGCGTGCGCAATCTCATCGCTGTCGGCAGCGGCAAGGGCGGCGTAGGCAAAACGACCGTCAGCGTCAACGTCGCGCTGGCCCTCGCCGAGACCGGCGCTAAGGTTGGGGTGTTGGACGCCGACATTACCGGGCCAAATGTTCCGCTCATGCTCGGAGTCAGCGGACAGCCCACCGGCTCGAACGGCAAGATCGCGCCCTTGGTCGCTTACGGCGTGAAGGTGATATCGATTGCATTCTTCGTCCCAGAGGGTCAGCCAATCATCTGGCGAGGCCCCATGGTCGGCGGTGCCATTCAACAGTTCCTGCGCGACGTCGATTGGGGCGAACTCGACTACTTGATCGTCGACCTTCCACCCGGGACCGGCGACGCGGCGCTATCGCTCGCCCAGGCTATCCCCTTGGGCGGCGTCGTTGTCGTCAGCACCCCCCAGGACGTCGCCGTGATGGACGCTTCCAAATCGCTGGCCATGTTCCAAAAGCTGGAAGCGCCGATTATCGGCTTCGTCGAAAATATGAGCCAGTTTATTTGCCCTCATTGTGGCGAACGCACCGACATATTCAGCTACGGCGGCGGCGAACGTGCCGCGGCCGAGACGAATATGGACTTCCTAGGACGGATTCCACTGAACCCGCAGATCGTGTTCGGCGGAGACCACGGCGTTCCGGTACTGGTTTCTCATCCCGAGTCGCTGGAGAGCCAGGCGTTCCGCAAGGTCGCATCGGCCATCGCTGCCCGCGTGAGCATCCTGGCCGTCGGCTCCGAGTCCAAGCGGCCTACTTGGATTCCGTTGAAACCGGTGTAGCGAAGCAGAACCGCGGTTCCCGCTGCCGGGCGTAGAGTCCCTCGCTCACTGGGCGGATCGGAGGCTTCGAGCCGGGCTAGGGGCGCCCCCGCCCAAGTTAGCCCTTGACTCCCGAGATTACGACGCCCTGCATAAAGAACCGCTGCGCAAACAAGAAGATAACCACCGTGGGTACCATCACCACCGTCGACGCCGCCATTACCGCCTGAATCATGACCTGGCCCATCATCATTTTCCCGAACAGCCTCAAACCGACCGAAATTGGATACAGATCAGGGTCGCTGAGAATCACCACCGGCATCAGGAACTCGTTGTACGCGCCCAAGAATGTGAAGATCCCAATCGCCACCATCGCCGGCTTCATCAACGGCAAGACGATCCGCCAGTACACCCCGAACCATCCGCAGCCGTCAATTCGCGCCGCGTCGTCCATCTCATGGGGTAGCGTCATGATGAACTGCCGCATCAGAAAGATGAAGAAGGGTCCTCCTCCCAGGAAGGCCGGCACCACCAGCGGAATGTAGGTGCCGAGAGCGCTTAATTCTCTCCAGATGATGTAAGTTGGGATCAGCGTTACGTAGAAGGGAATCATCAACGTGCTCAACACGATGATGAAGAGCACACCTCTCCCACGGAAGCGCAACCGCGCAAATGAATAGGCGCACAACGATGCGCTGAACAGGGTGCCGATCAAGTTGAGGACTACAAGGATTGCCGTATTCTTGAACCAGTACCAGTGGAAATGGTCTGTCCGGACCCCAAAGTTGTAGCCCGTGATGAAGATTGCACGGTAGTGCTCGATATTTATCTCTCGTGGGATCAGCGACGGGGGAAAGCCAAGCAGGTCGTCGGTGTACTTCAACGACGTGCTGACCATGAAGAGGAACGGCAATATGAGTACGCAGCTAAACCCCCAGAGTGCCAGCTGCTTGATCGCCGCCGGCAGCGCGACCCGCAAAAGCCAACCCTGTTGATGTCGGGTCGCAATTGTGCGCGGCCCAAAACTCGCGCTGTCTCCCATTCGACACCTACCTCAATTCCGCTACCGCCATTGATCCGTGCCGGCCAACGTCCCCCCAAATGCCACGCTCGCTGTAATCGTCATTCCGGCGAAAGCCGGAATCCAGGGGGTGGAGTGGTGGCACAAAAGGCGCCCAAACGTTTCCAACACCCTGCCTCGTTTTCATACCTTGGTGTGCCGGCACCAGCCGGCATGAGCGATTGCTATGAAAGCATGTCCTGGACTACGTTCCGGGATAGACTCCCAACTCGTCACTCCGGCGAATGCCGGAGTCCAGGGGTGGGGAACCTCGTAGCGCCGGCCCTTGCCCCCGGCCAACGACCACCGTCACCGCAGAGGCATCTCAAATTGCCCAGGGAACGCCGCAAACCCTTTCTGCCGGCTCCCACCTACGCCATCCCGCCTGCCATCTGGATGATCGTCACGTGCGCCCCTTGCGGGTCGTTCAAGCACACGAACCGGCCCACGTCATCGACCTCCAAGACTGGCGTAATCTCCGTAGCGCCCAGCCCCTTCGCCTTTGCCCGCGACGCCTCCAGGTCGGCGACCGCAAGATAGACCGACCAGTTGGCCGGCGTCGGGCCCCACTCCTCTCGAATCGCGATCATACCCGCGGCCGGCTGGCCATCGAGCTGGAACAACGTGTACTCCCCGCCATCCGCGCTTGGAGTGGCCATCGCCGACCAGCCAAAGAGGCCGGCGTAGAACTTCGCAGCCGCCTGTGTGTCGTGCGTCGCCAGCTCGCTCCAAGCCAGCGCGCCCGGCTCCCCGAAGATCTCCGCGCCTATCTGTTCCAACGGCTGCCAAATGGCGAAGACAGCCCCTGTCGGGTCTACTCCGAATCCCAGGCGACCCGACGTGAAAACGTCGAAGGGACCTTGAACCGTGCCCCCCAGCTCCTGGATCCGTCCGGCAGTCGCGTCGGCGTCCTCGACCGTGAAGTAGCTCGTCCATTTCGCGCTACCGCCGGTCATCTGCTTCATCTCAGGGGGCATTTCGTAAATGGCGCAGGAGGCTCGTCCCTCCTTGCTCAACATTGAGTACGCCATGCCTTCGGCACCCAGCGTGTCAGCAGCGTCCAAGTCCAAGAGCTCGGTATAGAACCTCCCGGATCCTTCGGCGCCCGGCGTTGCCAGATCCGCCCAGCTGAACATCCCCGGCTGGTGCTTGGTTACCTTTATCTTTGACTCCTCGTTCGGTAGAACGCTATATGCGTGAGACAGTATACCCATGGAAACGGCTGCACCGAACGGATTCGCTTTGGCGAGGGCGTCGTCGAGTGAGGGTAAACCAGGCAGCAACGCGTGCACTTGGGCCCATACAGCCCATCCAACCCGACGTCACACACCCCAGAGGGAATTCAAGGGAGGTTCAAAGTATCCGCTTGCATGTGCACCGGCGCACCAATAGTTGCCGGCAGGACCTCGAACGACGGACTGTTCATTAGTGCCTCGATGCAGCCGGCAGCGCCGCCGACGTAAGTGGTGTCCAAGTCGATATCCGTAGCAACGCACCACGCGCGGTCCTCCGGCCACCATATGCTCGGTGAGTGATGCCAGAAGTCGACGAAGAACGAGCCGATGGCTGAGAGAGGCCCCGTATAGAGCAAGTAGTCCCGCTTGATGCCCTTGATTCGTCCGGCCGTCAGCACCTCGTCCGGCGGAGACAGCGCCTTGCTGCCTCCTTGGTAAGATAGTACCGACATCCCGCCCGGCGAGAACTGCCCGTAGCCCTCCCACACCGCGAAAAAGGATCGATCCGGCGTGCCGGTGAAGCCGGCCAGGAAATCCGCCAATGCAATCGTATCCTCTTCATCCAGGCTCCCGTGAGTCGGATCCTCGCTCCACGGCGCGTCACCGGTCCCAAATCCGCTGTCTGGTGCGCTGATACCCTCGAACGCCATCAAGGGATGCACCGTCCTGCCGCTCCAGCCGGCGACCTCGGCCCACCGCACCCGCTCATCGTTCACGTTCCGCGCCGGATGGAACAGCCGAGCGTACGAGGCGAACCCTCTCCGTATCAACGCGCCAACCGACGCGAACTCTCCCGCCAAGCCCTCTTCCACCCAACGCGCCGGCGTTACATCCTGCAAGAGCGTCAACCCCGGCGGGTGAAAGCCCTGCCCGCGATCACTCATTGAATCCGACCCACCATAACCGATCCGCCTTGTGTATCGCCGGCGACTCACAGCGGAAGCGTCCGGCCGACCTCGCGCAACCGCCGGCGCCGCTCCTGCGCGTCTGGCAGCACACTCGAAACCAGTCCCCAGAACTCCGGCGAGTGGCTCTTCACCGTCAGATGGGCCAACTCGTGCACCACCACGTACTCGATCAGCGCCGGCTCCAGCATCATCGCCCGCCAGTTGAACCTCAATGTACCGTCCGGCGAGCAGCTTGCCCACCGTTGGCGCTGGTCCCTAATCAGTACCCGCGGCTCTTCTCCCCGGCCGAGCCGTGACCACCATCGTTTCACACCCGCCGGCAATCGCACGCCGGCCCGAACCCGGTACCACCTCACAATCGTGCGGCGAACCCGCTCGTACCGTTCATCGCCATCCAGCCGCCCAGACACCGCGATTCGAAAACGCCAATGATCGAATCGCACCTCCGGCCATCGCACGTCGGCCTCCTCGACGATCATTCGCACGTTCCGGCCCAGGTACGGCAGCGTCTCTCCGCTCACGAAGCGCTTCGGCGCCGCCTCCAGCATTGTCGATGATGAGTGGCTCAGGATCCACGCCGCCCGCTTCCGCACGATGGCCCGCAACTCGCCCTCCGGCGTTGCCGCCGGCGCCGCCACCTGGACGCCGCCACCGTCTACCGTGACCTGTACCGTCTTCCTCCGGCGCTCGCTCCGGCGGACGTCGAACTCGATCGTCGTGTCGCCGAATCGGACGTTGTCCCGTTCCGTCACGGCTGATCCCTTTGAAGGGCCAGGTCCACGATCTGGTTGGCCAGTCGTTCCAACCGCTCTTCGTCGTATCCACACGTCTTTCGCAGCTTGCGCTTGACATCGCGCCGCATCTCTCGCCGGACCTCCAGGTTAGACTGCCAGTCGACTACGACGTTGTGTTGCTTGATCACCGCCTCCACCCCACGGGCAATGCCCTTGGTCCCTTCGTCAAACTCGGTCCTGTACAAGGTATTCTGCTCGCTCACCACCGGCTCCGGCACGGACTGGCCCGGCCGCACCTCCAGCAGTTCATAAATCGCAAACGACACCGGCGACAGCCCTTCCTTCTCCGCAATCTCCGCCTCGCTCTGGATTTGATGTTTCACGGCCCCTAACCGCAGGCATGCTTCCGCCGAGTCGATCACCCGCCGGCGCAGGTCTTCGATGATCCTCTCTAACTGCCACGATAGCCTCTCGAAGAAGACCGGATTGTCCGCCAGGCGCTCGTTGATCTGCGCCCGGATCGCGTGCTCCATGATCGAAGCCCGCGCCTCGTCGTGCGGGAGGCTGGCGATCTTCTCTTCGAACTCTTGGTCCAGAATCGACACCGGCTTCATCAGCTCGCGAACTTCGGCGTCGATCCGCTCGTCTATCAGCTTCTTCACCTTGGCGCCGATCTCGGTCCAGTTCGCGCCGGCGTCCTCTCGCAGAAACTGCGCCCGTACGTAGGCCCTTATCTCCGTCAGCCGGGCCAACCGGCCGACGTACTTGAGCGCGCGCGGGTCCGGCAAGAACCGGTCCATCAGCACCGAGAACCGGCGGTAGTCCGCGTTGAAGCGCTCGAACAGGTCGGCCTTGAAGTTTCCCTCCGTCGCAGCGTCCGCCGCGAAAACGGCGACGCACTCCCACGTGTTGCCCAGGCGGCGACCCTTGAAGTGAGATTCCGCCTGCACCGCCGCCGCCTCGATGACCGGCGCTGGATCCTCTTCCAGCTCCCGCATCGCGTCCTGCACGTCACTTTGCTCGAACGCCGACAACGCCGCCTCCAAGTCTCGCGAGACGCCGTGGTAGTCGACAACCAGTCCATACGTTTTCTCGGTTGTCACGCCGTCCTGCTCGTGCGAGAAGCGACGGTTGACCCGTGCGATCGCCTGCAGCAAACCGTGCTCGTGCAGCGGCCGGTCCAGGTACAGCACCTGTTCCACCGGCGCGTCGAAGCCGGTCAGCAGCATGTCGACCACGACCAGGACCTCCGGCTCTCCCTCCGGATCGACGAATGCGTTCTCAACCTGCTCTTGGTCCAGGTCGCGCGCCGCGCCGAACTCCGGCCCATCGTTCGCATCCGTCGTGATGATCGGGTATGCCCTCACGCCGAAGTTGCCAAGGTGCTCCGCGTACCGCAGCGCCGCCGCCCGGCTCGGCGCCACCACCTGCGCCTTGAATCCGTTCGGACGCACCTTCGTCTTGAAGTGCTCGGCGATGTCCAGCGCGATCATCTCGATCCGGCGCTCCGCTTCCGCCACCGTCTCCTTGTTCGCGTACCGCCGGCGAATCCGCGCCCGCAGCTCCTCCGGCTCCTCTCCGAACATCGCGTCGAACAGCCTGTCCAGCGTCGCCGGCCCCTCCAGCGCTAGCGCCGGCAGCCGCGCCTCGTACAGGATCGGCACCGTCACGCCGTCTTCCACCGACTGCGGAATCGTGTACGAGTCGATCAGCGAGCCGAAGCGCCCCATCGTGCTGCGCTGGAACCCCTTATCGATCGGCGTTCCGGTAAACCCGATCAGCGTCGCGCTAGGCAACGCCTGCGACATCCGCGCGCCCAGCAGCCCGTATTGAGTCCGATGGGCCTCGTCCACCATCACGACCACCTGTTCCGAGGAGTTGAGCACGTCTAGCTCGCCCTCCGGCGTGGTCAACGCGTCCTCGAACTTCTGTATCGTCGTCATAACCGTCCGGCCGGCCCCGACCGTCAGCAGCCGCCTAAGGTGCCTCGTCCTCTTAGCCTGCTCCGGCGCCGGAAAGCCGCACCGACGGAACGTTTCCGAGATCTGCCGGTCCAGCTGTGTCCGGTCGGTAACAACCACGATCGTCGGGTTACCCAACCTCGGCTCCCGGCGCAGCTTCGTCGCCAGCCACAGCATCGTCAGCGACTTGCCCGAGCCCTGCGTGTGCCAGACCACGCCGCCCCGCTCCTCCGGCTTGCCGCCCTTCAGAATCCGGTCCAGCGCCGCCCCTACCGCCCGGTACTGCTGGTAGCGCGGCAGCTTCTTCACCAGCCGGCCCCGCTCCGGCTCATACACTACGTAGTCGCGCAGCACGTCCAAGAGCGTCGCCGGCGCCAGCAGCCCGACGATCAGCTGCGCCTGTCCCTCCGGCTCCACGCCAAATCGGTGCTGTACCTCCTCTTCGGAGTACGGCAAAACCGACTTCCACTCTACGTAGGCGTTCTCTCCGGCCCCCAACCCAGCGTATACCGCCGCCGCTCCGCAGTGAGCCACGCATAGCAGGTTGTAGTGGAATAGCGCCGGCGCCCCGGTCCCGTGCCACTCCGGCCCGGCCTCCTGGTAGCGCCGCAGCTGCCGCACCGCCTGGTACTTCCAGACTTCGAGCAGAGACGGGGACTTGGCCTCCATCACCACCAGCGGGATCCCGTTGACGAACAGCACGAGATCGGGGATCACCATGCGCTCGTCGTCCTCGCGACCGCCCCGCTCGTTGCCCCGGCGTACCCTGAACTGTGTCGTCACCACGAACTCGTTGCCGCCGCTCTCCGGATGGTCGAAGTCGAAGAAGCGCGCGATGCGCGTCCGCCGGCCCCTCGGCGACTCCACCTCCAGCGGCATCCCGTACGTCAGGTACTCGTGCACCGCCTGGTTCCGCGCCATCCCCGTCGCGTCGAGGTGCTCCAGCTCGAACACGATCCGCTCGGCCTGTTCCTCCGTCATCCACTCGTTCAGCCGCAGCAGCGCCGCCTTCAGCCGGCCCCTCAGCAACACCTCCCGCTGATCGCCCCGCTCGGCCGCCAGCGTCTCACGCGGAACGTAGGTCCAGCTCAGCCCTTCAAGCAGCCGGCGCGCCGGCTCCTCCGCGTGGTTCAGCTCGTTTAGCTTCGCCGGGGTGGTCATGCCTGTTCCTTTCGTTGTCTCCCAAAACCCTGACTGCCCAGTATACTAAGCAACGATCCTCTCTAGGCAGGAGAACGGTGCCGTCGCGAACATCTCCTCCTCGGCTCTGTTATCTTCCCGTCACCGAGGCATTGGCGGACCAATTAAGGCAAAGACCGGCGAGCGAATGCCCGGACAGGGTACTGGAGGGAACAGAGGACGTGGTTAGCTATCCGGCATTCGTTGACGAAGAAGCAGGAGCCTACGGCGTGGTCTTTTCCGATCTGCATGGCTGTGTTGCAATGGGGCATTCGGTAGACGAGGCTCTTGAGCACGCCGAGGAAGCTCTGCGCGACTACGTCTGCGAGATGGGGAGCAATGGCTGGGAAATCGAGGCTCCCACCGCTCCCGAGAGCCTAGAAGCGCCGGAAGGCAATCGGCTGGTTTTTGTACCCTTGATTAGAAGTTCGAGCCGGCGGGTCCGAATTCCTATAGCCGAGCGCGTTAGTCGCTCCCCCTCAAACCGTTTTTCGCTTCGATAGCGGCTCCAACGATGCTCAACTCTTGGCAGACAACCCGTCTTTCTTTCAGGCCGACGGCGCTTGTCTCCTCCATCCAGTTATTTCGAGATCCATTTTGCATAAGCACGTACATCGATCATTGGCACGGTGCCACTGAACTGGAGCTGTGAAATCAATTCGAATAAGAAGGAGGTCGCGGGCTTGCCGCCACAGTGAATATCATACTCACGTGAGTTCCGGTCGAGATAGAAATACCCGTGTGCCGCGACGCAACCCAAGTCAAGGCGTTCATTGTCCTTTCCGTCGCCAATAGCCGTCAGAAGAGGATCTCCCAGGGCAGGCTCCCAATCACTGTCAAGGGTCAGTAGACCGCCAATAATCGGGATGAGCGATTTCCGTGGAAAGGTTCCCCCAGCATGGGGAATCGGTAGGGTAGTTCGGTGCAGACGACGTACGCTAGACACTTTCTTCCGTGCATACCGAACGTGTTTCGCATTGAGTGTCTGCTTGGCCTCAAAAATCGCGTAGACACTCTCAACCGGGATGATTGCTTGTCCTCCAAAGTGAAAAATAAATGGTGAATATTGCCTGTCAAACACGACGACATCTATCTGGTCACTGAAATTACCCTCACTATCAACTACATGAGCCTTGTCGGCCTGATAGCGTTTGGGAAGGTAGGTGGTAAGTAAATCCAACCAAACTGATTCACTAGCATCGCCTTTCGTGCCGGGGTGGCCGAAGCTCTTGCGAGCAGTCTCCAAACGCTGATGTATGTCACGGTGCAAGTCGGCAAGGATCTGTGACAAAGACCAATTGCTCATAAGGCGCTCTTTTGGAAGGACGCCGTTGGTGCCATTTCACGGGCAATTTCCAGCGCTCGGTTTGGATCGACCGGCCCAGCCGGATAGACGTCTAGCACGATTGCCGGCAACAGGCGCTGAGTAAGGTCCGAGAAGGTGAACCCGTATCCATGTTTGTCGCGTGGTCCCGTTGCCCGGATCACAGCCTCGATCTGCGGCTCCGAGAATCCCAGTTGGTGAAGTGCCGGCGCGACGACCGCCAACCGCTGCTTGTCATTCGGCCGCGTGAACACTAGGATGTCTGCGGCGCGCCGTCGCACCGCCGGGTCAAGCGCATCGAACCTGTTTGTGCACATGATGACCGCGGCGGGACGCCTCAGGTTCGCGAGGCGATCGACGCCTCGAATGAATGCGTTCACTCCCGCCCGATCTTCGTGATGCATCTGTGTTGCCTGGCGCGACTGAGCTAAGGCGTCGGCCTCATCCACAAGAAGAATTAGCGCGCCGCGAGATCTCCCGTTGTTGACCTGGAGCTTATCCGCTTCCGTAATTGTGTAATCAAATGCGGCCGTCAGTAGCTGTGTCATTTCGCCGACTCGGCCTTGTCCGCGCGTAGAGAGACTCATCGGAAGGAGGGTAATGTTGACGTTCTCCTGCCGGGCTACGGCATCTCCGATGGATTCAGCGAGCTCCGACTTTCCAGATCCGACCTCGCCGGCCAGCACGACGAGAGGCGGTCTCCTGAGCACCGCATTTAGCAAGTTGCTGGCACCTGGATGATACTTTTTTACCCAAGCGCCCAGGCCAACCGGATTGACCAACAGACCGACAATCTTTGCCAAACGCGCCTTATGATCGTCGAGGCCGACCAGCCGAGCCAAGCGCTCCCGCGCCTCAGAGTCTGGATAGATCATGCGGCGTTCAAACAATTGGTCAATGTCGGGGCGCGAAATCACCAATTACTCCTCACGCTTGTGCGGTCTAGGGCACGACCGCCCGATGAATATGTGCGATCTACGCTCCAGTAGCCATTGATGCCGGGTTCCGGCGCACCGACCCGCTGGACTGGCAGTGTCCTTTTAAACTCTTCCCGCTGCGCATGGGTCAGGTAGTCCCAAGACCGGCTGTAGGTGAGGTAGCTACCAAAGGATGCGCCGCTGGTATTCGCGCGCGGCCGAATTCGTCCGGGATCATCGTCATTCGCAGATTCTCCAGCGAGATCGCGAGCCGTGTAGCGTAATGTAGGCTCGATCCAACCGCCATCGCGTTGGAAGCCATAGATCACAGTACCAAGGTATCCTTCCTTAAGGAGTTCAACTACCTCAGTTTCGAAATCGGCAATGTAGCCGTCGGATGGCTGACCATAGAACCGCTGCATCCGCTTGAGATCCGTAGCGACCTTAGCCCCGATATGTCTAGCATGTGTAAGCGCGAATGTGGTCGTTTGAGTAGTTGTGTCGCTGAAGCTCATCAGTACCCTCACACCTGGAATGAAGGTCCGAAGACCTTTCGCCAATAATAGAAGGTTTCCTGTTTTGTCGGCGCGGCGAGTGCCGAGTCGATAGCGTCACCCGCGTCGAGTGCCGCATCTACGATAGCGCCAGCCTGAGCTTCTGAATATAGCTTTGCGACGTTGTTGGCCTTGTTTACAGGGTCGATAATCTGCACAGGCTCAGGGAATGATCCCACCGTCGTTGCAGCGTAGTAGTCATTAAAGACTATCTTCTCTCGCAAGTTGCTTTGGGCGATGTAGGTGAAGAAATGCTGGAGAGTCTCGGGATAGTCCGAAAAATCGGCCCCTTTGTCGCTCAGGTGTGACAAAATCATCTCAATCATAAACGACTTGAAACGAAAATCCCCGCGTTCTTGTTTAACTTGGTTAACCCAATACTTCAAGAGCCGCGTTACTTGAGCGAAGTGAGTTTTCTGCGCATCCTTGCGCTTGCGGATGAACTCAAGATGGAGCGGGATACTAGTCTTCAGAAAAGAACCATCGTCTTGGCTGACAAGCTCCCCATACCATTGCTGATCCCCATCGTAGAGAATCGGCACGACGTCCACGTCCAACCCCGTTGCGCGGAAGGACACGCTAACGCTGTACGTAAGGGGATTCACTTGATCCGGGCTGAAGTTCGGAAACGCCTTTCTAAGGCGTTCAACCAAGTAGTTGAGCAAGTCGGCAACTTCGCTTGGTGCATCCGCCCCGCTGATGTAGCAGGCCAGGTCGATGTCATTCAACGACCGCGGCGCCGTCCCTTTTGCGAGGCTGCCTGAGAGCAACATCTTGTTGAGGGTGAAGTCCGGATGCTCACTGAGATATCCATCGAGTTTTTCGCGAAGTCGCCGTGCTTGGGCTCGGTATTCATTCGCCTTATCCCTTGGAAGATTAACTCTCTCTTGGGCAAAGTGTGCAATATCGCCGTGATCTACATGTGTTCGCGCCATTATCGTCCTTTCTTGCCAAGCCGGTGGACACCAACATATGGACTCCGTCGATGCCCACCCGCACCTTGGCGTGATCAAGCTCGTTGAAATTGGCCGGTGAAGTCAACGTAACGCCTTAGGACCTTCATCGTCCAATGGATAATCGATATCAGGATGCGTCCGATACACCCTCTACCTCCTTTGTCCGCAGCCGGCCAGTCAGCAGCGCGTCTGCCGCAGAAGCTTTCATCGCCTGCAGCCCTTCGCGTTCCGCCCTACCGGAATCTATCGCCTCGTCTATACCGTCGAGCCCGCCCGCGATGGCCCGTTGCTCGGTCAATGGCGGAAGGGCAAATCGCAGAGAAGAGTACTCCGCCGCGTTTATGTTGGGCTGTGCACCTGCCCTGAACATCGACGCAACCCACTGGTCGTAGGTTTGCGTGTGCGTCATCAACTCCAAATACTTCGGCAGAACCCTTTCACGGAGAGGTCTAAACCGTATTAGGTACCCCGCATACACACACGGCCCGTCCGCACCCCGGTAAAGGTATGTCTTTCCTACTGTCGCCCCACTTCGAGCAAACAAGAGATCACCCGGCTCAAGCTCATAGCCCGTGACTTGGGACGGATCTGCCGAGCGGGTGCCTTCCGAACGGAGGCGACCGTCATCCGTAACGTCAGTAATTCGGACGTATCTCGGCAGTTGTGGATCGAATGGACGTGACTGTGCGGACGCTCCGTACTGTGGCGAGGCACACACCTCCCCCAACCGCACCACCTCCCAGCACGCCGGCACCGTCCCGACGCCGGCAACCTCCTTCCACTCCCTGTGCCAGCCCGGCACTCCTCGGGTCAGCAGCTCGTGTAGGAGCGAGTCGCGCAGTCGCTCCGTCGCCGCGATCACCGCCTCGGTCCGCTCTATCGCCTCGTCGATCGCGTCCAGCACGCCGGCAATCGTCCGCTGCTCCGACAGGGATGGCAAGAGGATTGGGAGTCGGCAGAAATCGCTGAAATCTGCTCTGCGTCTGCGGACGTTGGTGCCCATCGAGATCGCTCTGTAACTCCGAAGACGATTCGGCGATATCAACCATTCATACAGGAAGTCTTCTGAGCAATCTCCGACTACTTTGAAGACTTCATACACCGGGCTGACAATCCCCTTTGTTCCAAGACGGCTTCTTGCGATTGCTCCGCTCCAAAGCAAATTTGGGTCGTAAACGAATTCGCCCGGAGACACGAGCTTGTATCGGCTAGAATCAATGGCCGCAAGACGCCGTTTAAAAAGCTCCAACTGTGGGATTAGCCCGTGATCCTTACTACAAGACAAGACTGTCGGCTCCGGTTCAAGATCACCCCGTATTTCATGAAGGCGCTCTACGAGTTCGCCGACGCGACCCACTTTCCATCCCGTTGGGACGGTTTCTCCGTCCGGCCTCATCGCCCGTAACCCAGCTCCGCCAGCAACTCGTCCATCCTTGCCACCACCTCGTTCCGCTTTCGCTCCGCCTCCCTTAGCTGCCCCAACGCGTCCTCTACGCTCATAACCTCGACCGGCTCCGTCGTGTCAACGTACCGGCTGATGTTCAGGTTGAAGTCGTTCGCCTCTATCTCCTCCAAGTCCGCCACGTGAGCGAAACGGTCCACTTCCTCGAACGCCCGATACGCCCCTATGATCTTCTCTATGTGCTCAGCATCTATATAGTTCTGTGCCTTCCCCTGCCGGAAGTAGCCCTCCTGCGCCGCGTCGATGAACAGCACCTTACCCCGGCGCTCCTCCGGCTTCGCCTTGTTCAGCACGCAGATCGCCACCGGTATGCTCGCCCCGAAGAAAAGGTTGGGCGCCAGCCCGATGATCGCCTCGAACAGGTCCGCCTCGACGATGCCCCGGCGTATCTTCCCCTCCGCGCCGCCCCTGAAGAGAATCCCGTGCGGCATAACGACCCCAACCATTCCCTCCGAGTTGGTCACCCCTAACATGTGCAGAAGGAACGCCAAATCCCCCTTCGTCCTGGGCGGTATCGCCCGGTACCGGTCGAATCGGTGATGCTCGTCGCTCGGCGCGTAGTCGTGCCCCCAGTTCTTCAGGCTGAACGGCGGATTCGCGATCACCCGGTCGTACGACAGCAGCCGGCCCGCGTCGTCGACCAGCCGCGGCTCCGCTATCACGTCGCCGGCCTCCATACGTGCCGCCCTCAGATCGTGCAGCAGCAGGTTTAGCTTGCCGATCGCCAGCGTGCCTAGATTCCGCTCCTGCCCATGCAACACCAGGTTGCGCGCGTCTCCCCCGCGCTCCCTCACGTACTGCGCCGTGTAGATCAGCATTCCTCCAGAGCCGGCCGTCGGGTCGCATATCCGCATGCCCTCTTCCGGCTCCAACAGCTCGACAATCAATCGGACCACCGAGCGCGGCGTGTAGAACTCGCCGCCCTTCTTCCCGGCGTCGTCCGCGAACTGGTAGATCAGGTACTCATAGGCGTCTCCCAGCACGTTCGCGCCGGCGCCGCCGGCTCCGGCCCGCAGGTTTTCGTCCCTCAGGTCCAGCTCGCCGAAGTGGTTCAGCAGGCTGCGGATGATCCGCTCCCGGTTAGCCGGACTGCCCAGCCTCGACTCGTCGTTCCAGTTCGTGCCGGTCAGCACCCCGTCCAGCCGGGGCGTATTCGCCTCCTCGATCGCGTGACTCGCCACGTTGATCGCCTCGCCCAGGTTCATCGACGCCGCCGCGATTGCCGGCCAGCGCGCCGGCTCCGGCAGGAAGAACTGGTGCTCGTCCCGGTCCTTCAACGCGACCTCGCGCGTCACCCCCGACCCAACCGCGTCATCCACCTCCTCCTCGAAGCGGTCCGACATCCGCTTCAGGAACAGCATCGAGAATATGTAGTTCTTGTAGTCGGCCGCGTCTATCTGCCCCCTCAGGATGTCCGCCGCCCGCCACAGCTTCGACTCCAGCTCCTGCCTCGTCAGTGGCATCGATCTCTCCTATTCATCCGCCAGCCGGCCGGGCGCCGTACCCGACGCGTCCAATTATTGCGTCCCGCAGCGCTTCGCGGCGCAGCCGCGCCGCCTCGACCTCCCAGGCATAGGCCTCCTCCGACGCTTCGACCAACCGGGCTATCAGGTCGAGCTCGCGTCGGGCCGGTACTGGAATCTCGACTTCGGCTAGATTCTTGGCCGACAGCGCTGTCAGCGTCGCGCTCGTAGTCATCCGCTTCCCGATCTGCGCCCGGCCATACCCCGAAGTCAGGAAATACCATAGGTAGTGTCCCATCCCCGATTCCGGCTCCTGCGGCCGGACCACCAGCAGCGTCACCGAAGCTACCGTCCGGCTCACCGCCGGCGGTACCAGCGCCGACTGCACCCACCCGGCTCGGGCGGTCACAAGCACGTCGAACGGCCGGAGCAGATGCCGCTCCGTCCTATTATTATGATGGATGTTGATCTCCTTGAGCCTGTCCAGTTTGAGCCAGCCATCGCGCACGTCGCCGCTCTCCGCTATCCGCACATTCCAGTCGCCAGCCCGTGCGCCGGCCGCGCGCCCCGACCTAGCGAGGCCCTGGCTTACGTTCGCTAACTCTACTATCCTTTGCATGGGTCATATTATATACGTAATTCTCATCGTTGTCACCACTGAGCCGTAATACGTACCAAGAATAGACCGCGTTTGCGTCGATTACTCAATTTCGCGAATGGAATCTGGCCCGGCCGGCTAAATGCAAATCCGGCGAGCTAAATTCGCGCCGGCCGCCGGCGCCGCTGCTGCGCATCCGGCCGGCTTGTGAAACAGCTCGTACTCGGTCAGCGCCGGCGGTGATCACCTTCCCCGAATCTCTTCGATGTAGTCGTCGACGCTAACACCCTCGCCAAGGGCGTCCTCATCGAGTATTCCCGCCACACGGTCTATGGGGTGTTGCGCGGTTGTTCTTTTCCTGATCAGCAGGCCCCGTTCGGTCGGCGTGATCTCAACCTCGACGTTGTGATTCATACCGAAACGTTCTCGAAGATGCTTAGGAATGGTGATCTGGCCCCGCTTGGATATTCGCACGCCTTCCTCCACATGAAATATTCGATCACAAATCACAACGCTTTCCGCGGCAGCATGTGAACCCTTCGGGCGCCAGCCAACCGGTCTGCCGGCCGGCTTTGCTGGCCTATGCGATCATCCAATCCTGCGGCGTGGGTCTTGCGCTACGCCTCTTCGGTACTGCTCTTCAACAATTCCACACGCACGCGACACGCTTCGTGAAGCCATTCCGTCATTCGCTTCCAGTTTCCACGATCCCGGGAGTTGATGGCAATGCGGTCACCGCAATAGTTGCCGCTACCCTTCCGTGCCTCGACTAGTTCGACACCCAGCACCTCCCGAATCACGGCCTCGTGTCGTTTCAGGCGCAAGAAAACGTCCTCGCTCAACTCGCCCCGCCGGCCGCGCACGAACACTCCCACCTCGTTCTGTCCCAGGTACTGCCCCACGATTAGATCTGCCCCAGGCACTTCGTGCGCGACCCAGCTCGCCGCGTGGTTCTTGCGCAACTCTATCTCGCCAGGGTAATTCCTGGAGAAGTATTCCCAGAACTCCCGCCGGAACAAGCCCAATTCACTGAGTTCACTTGACTCCCTGGCAACAGCATGAATTCGCCGGTCCCATTCGTTCGGCTGCTCGACGATCTCGAAGACCGGCGCCAGTGGAGAATCTCCGATTTACACGACCTTGACTCTCACGGCGAAAAACGCGAATGGGTCGGTAGTATGCTCGTTGAGCCAGTTCACCGCCGATCGGTGCGCGTCATCGAACTCTCTCGCGATCCAGATGATCGTCTTCGCTTCCAGCCCGGCTAGGTAGGTCAGGATTTGGCCCAGATGGGATTGGTCGGACCCTTCCAGTTGATTCTCTATCAGCACCAAGCTGCCGTCCTGCGGGTTGCGCGCCAGCAGATCGGCCGCAAATCTTCCTACGTCGACCTCGCGACTCTCTAAGTCCAAGGGCATCCCAATCACCTCCGCCAATTTGTCGAGGTTATCCGCCAACCACGACGTAAAGCTGCGCGCCTCGTTAGGCCACGCTTGGCGTAAATCGACCGACGCCAACTCTCCAAAGTGAACTTCCGTCATCTCAATTCTCCAGCGTTTCCTCAAGGCCGCCGTTCGCGCCGCGTGCGCTCACGAGACGTCGGCAAGCGCGATCGCTAACATCTTCTGTTGTAATTGTTCAGATTCAATGTAGCGCTGGGGCTTGTCCCCAGCCATGGTCAACCCGCGCCGGCCAACTCGCCAATCCGGCCTCCCAACTCGTCACCCCTGCGAAAGCGTGCCCCGCACCCCGATACGCGGTCGGATCCCAGGGTAGGCATCGACGACAAACCACTTCTGGCGTTCTCGCCGGCCATCACCTTGAACCCACGCCCGAGAAAATGTAAAATAATAGTACATATGTACGATGTAACGCGAAGCATGGAGCAGACGTTGGAAGGCCAGCCAATCCCGCAATACAAGCGGCCGGCCTTGATCGAGCCGAGCGCCCACGGAAAAAGCTGTTTTTGCAAAACAAATACCCGACGGTCAGCTATCCACCGGGTACGCCCGGAAACACTACTTTTTACAAAACAAATACCCGGCGGCCATATATCGCCCCGGGCACGTCCAGAGAAAAGTACTTTTTACAAAACAAACAGCCGGTGGCCAGCTACCATCACGGGGCAAGAGGGAAAAGTGCTTTTTTGCAAAACAAAGGTCCGTATCCGCCAGTCCGGCGAAGCGCTACTTGCTCAGCGTTTTAACTCGCATAGCCAGCAAAGGCACCAGCGCCACCAGCGTTACTACCGCCGCGGCAAAGAACGTGTCGCGGTAGATGCCCCATATGGCCGCCTCGAAGATATCCTGGTACTCGGCGACTCGCTGCTGGTACAACTCTGCCGCCTCGTCGAGACGCGGCAGTGGAAGCGGCACCTCGGCCATCGCCGCTTGGAAGCGGGCCAGTCCCCACGAAGTCAGCACCGAAAGCCCTACCATCATGCCGATGACTCGCGACACATGCGTCAGAGCAGTGGCAGTGCCGGCGTGCTTTGGCCCGACTGCGGCGACCGCGCTGCCCACCACCGGCGCCAGGAGCAGACCGAATCCAAATCCGGCAAACGCGAGGTCGCGCGTGATCCGCAGATCGTCGACGCTTGCCGGCCACATACTCACGCTAAAGAGGCCCAACGCGATGAGCGCAAGTCCCACCGCTCCCGTTGGTCGGTTGCCAAACCTACGAGCCGCAAACCCGCCGATAACCCCTCCTATCGGCAGGAACACGCTGAACCGCATCAGCATCAATCCGCTTTCCAGCGCCGTGCGCTTGAATACGGCGTTAGCTAGCAGTGGAACATCCACCATCACGATGATGAACGCCACTCCTATCAGGATGCTCACGACGCTTGCCGCGGCGAAACCAACGCGCTTAAACAAGTGGACATCCACTACCGGACTGTCCCAGCGGTAAGCGACTACTGCGTAGGCCGCCAACAAGACCAGGCCCGCAACCACTAACCACGCCGGCGGAACTGGAACCCTCGGGTGCCGGCTCGCAATTTGAGAGAGTCCGACGATCAAGACCCCAAGACCGATCGCTATCCAAGCGGCACCTAACCAATCGACGCGCTCGCGACTCGCGGGGCTCTTGTATGATCGAAGTGACCACCACGTCGCAAGCGATAGCGCGGCCACGAGAGGGATGTGTATCCAGAATATCCAGCGCCAACCCAACCAATTCGTGATTACTCCTCCGTAAAGTGGTCCCAACACGGCGCCCGCTTCGGCCACCGCGCCCACGATGCCTAGGAGAACTATCCACGCTCTGCCGTCCGAATCATCGACGGCGAGAGCCAGCCCGACGGGCAGCAGTCCCCCGCCGCCTATCGCTTGAACTAGCCGAGCCGCTACCAGCCACCACAGGCCCGGCGCGAGCGCGACGGCGACTGAGCCAAGCAGAAACAGTCCTAAGCAACCGAACAGCACCAAGCGCCGGCCTCGGACATCGCTCAATCGGCCGATCAGCGGAAGAGATGCGGCGTAACCGAGCAAATAGCCGTCCACGATCCACGCCGCGTCATCCAGGCGAGTAATGGGCACCCTTAGGTCCTTGATCATCTCGGGGAGCGCCGTAACTACCACGGTCTGATCCAATGCGCCTACGAAAACGCCGATGGAGACTACAAGTAACGCTGACCGGTTCCGCGAAGAAGCGCCGAGGAGGTTGGCGCTCACGGAGGATCGATGGTTACCGGCTGGTCGAACTCTGACAGAGTTATATTGGCCAGCAATGGCTCGCCTGTATCCGAGGGTATGGTTAGGAGTATCTCGTGGGGAAGTCCATCTTCGACGCCAATCCATATGTCGGACACGATTGGCTTCTCTCCAACCTTAGTTCCCAACAGGGGAACTAATGCTTCCGGAGTCAGGGTGCCGCGCACCTGCCAAACCTCGACGCCGCCAATCCGGCTGCGTCCAACGTACGTCAAGTCGCTGGCACGTCTGAAAACCTCGGCTGCGGCAAATTGGTCCAATGACTCCAAGTTGCTGGAACCCGGCGGAAGTAGCTGCCATTGCTCACTGAAAGGATTGAGCAGATACAGATCTGAGCCGATCTTGATCAACTCTAACTCTACGATCGCCTGATCCATTGTTACCGTCGACTTGAGGCGCGCCCGGTCAGGGTGTGCCACTACGCCGATAAGGTTGTTCACCACGATGCCAGAGCCCAGATCAATCGCACCGTTGGCAACCTCCAACTCGAACTTGACCGAACCCACCGTGCTGAAACGTTGCGCCGCGCTCTCGATCAGCGCGTCGGCCGAGGGACCGGAATCTTCCGCCGGAGCGGGTTCTGATGTCGGCGTCGATGTAGGGGTCTGGGTAGCGGTAGGCGTATGCGTGTGCGTTTGAGTAGGGGTTGGCGTCGACGTAGGGGTTTGAGTCGGAGTTGGCGTCGGAGTCGGTGTGTCAGTGGCAGCCTGTGCAACCATTGGTGTGGGGCTAGCAGACGGACGTGTCGGAGTTGGTGCCGGCTGCGGACCTTCACACGCGGCAACGACCAACATCGACACAAGCAAGGCGGCGAGCAGGACCGTGCTGTTGCGCAAGATTGACAATCCCTTCCCTTGGATGAACTACCGACAGCGCTCTTCCACTACAACTCAGTCTCCAGACACTGCATTTTTAGCACAAGTGGAACGTACTAGCTAGGTTAGCGATCAGATTGCAGCGCGAGGAACTGGTGCCGAGGGGCGGAATCGAACCGCCGACACCATGATTTTCAGTCATGTGCTCTACCGACTGAGCTACCTCGGCCCGAATAGCGTTATGTGGTAGGGGTTTAACCTGTATGGCGAATTGTTCGAGCAGCACAAGAGTTTATCACGCACTCAATTCTGCCAGCAACGTTCCGGCGGCCAAGTAACTGTACAGATTTAGGGGTGCCTGCTCCGTATTGGCGTAATATCGCACCGATGAGGGTCTACCACAGGCGAGGGTGTTTGATCGGCGAAAGCCGGGAAAGGGTTGCAAGGGCGAAGTCCTTGCCGGGGGATGAGGTCGACCAGATCGTGGAGTTGGAACTCACCCCTTGACCGCCTACTGAGGTCCCGAATGGCGACTCGGCCCTTCCAGTTCATGGGCATGGACGAGAGAAATACACCCAAATCTGAACTGTTCCGGCGGCCAATACTCACTTCGAAGACTTCCAAGAAACAACATTTCAGACTTGATTTGGAAGAGTCGTCCCGCTGCACTACGCTGATCGGATGTGCTCCGGTTAAACGATCGCCGCGACTCGAGCTATGACACCACGTTCGTGTGCATTGTGGGGGCCGGTGATTACATGCAACCATTCTCGTGACCGGCGCGGTTCGCGGCCGGCGCTTCGTCCACCGAAGGTGCCTTGATTCGAAGATGATAGAATGGATTTGGTGTTGAATGGAACAACGCGTCCGCGTTGACGCGGAGGATCCAGCGATTGGACTCCGACCGACCTACGTGCGAGCGACATCGCGGGCGACAATTGCGCGCAGGTCGGCGGGTCTGTCAACGATGGTAGCCGCCACATTGCGGCTCTTCAATTAGAGCGCCGCTAGAGATCTCCTTACTCACATAGGAACTGCGAAAACTGCGTCTGAATCGCGTTGACAAATTCCTCTCAGATCGCCAGAAGGCACTGGTGTTTCGTCATAGCATCGTTTCGCGGGATGTATTAGTACCTTGCAACCAAGGTGACCCGGGTTAGCAATGACAACGGGATGCCGTTCGGTGGTAAGGTCCCCGCAAACCCGTAACTGAATTGACAACCTGATCAGCATTTGAGCATCTGCTCATTCACCGTGTGGACTGAAGATTGATCAAGGCAGCGCCTGAGACTCAGCGAATTCTCAGATTTCTCAAGCCAATTGGACTGGCTGCTTTGGTTGGCCTGTTCTTGGGCGCGGCAGTAGCGTTGGGCTCACCGCTATACGTTACGGCCGCAATATTGGGCGTAGGCGCCTTCGTGGCCGCTCTGGTGAGCCCATTCTGGGCGTTGGTTGCGGTATTCGCAGCAATCTTGGGCCTGCCATTCGCCGTTATCCCCGTAAACCTGGGGCCCGTACGACTTACGCTGGTCGACGTAGCGCTGATTCTCGCCACCATCTCGTGGCTGTCCAGGCTTCTGGGCACTCGCATTGAGTTCCGATCTAGCCATGCGGACGGCATCGTCCTCGTCTACCTGGGAATAACTGTGGTGGCGTTTTTGCTCGGCACAGCCTTTGCAACTCCATCTTCGACCGTCCGATTATTTCTGAAGGCCATCGCCGCTGGAATACTGTTCTTCGCCGTCATCCAATCTGTAACAACTATCTCTATCTTGAGGCGGATCTCACTGCTGTTTGCGTTCTTTGGCTGGGGTGCAGCGGCCCTGAGCGTTGTATTGTACTTTCTGCCACACTCAGTATCGATCGCGATATTGTCTTCATTGAGGCCGCTAAATTATCCGGCCGGCGCAGCCCTCAGGTTCATTGCCGGCACCGACGTGCAACGTGCAATTGGATTTGCCATAGACCCAAATGTACTCGGCGCAATGATGGCTGTTGTGTGCCTTGTAACGCTGGGATTACTTGTGACCAGTCATAGTGATTCGCGCTACGTAATATTGGCCGGCCTGGCGATTAGTCTTCTCGCCTTGCTGTTAACCTATTCTCGTAGTTCGTGGCTTGGCTTAGTGAGTGGGTCTGCCTTGTTTGCAACCCTGTGGCTGCGCCGGCCGTGGTTCGTATTACTTGCTATCGCGGCACCCGCAGTCGTGCTTCTTCTACCGCCTGATCTCGCGTTTGTCTCCCATCTGCAATCCGGTCTTCAGGCCCAAGACCAAGCGGCGGCTATGCGGCTTGGGGAGTTCAAAGACGCGCTGACGTTAATTCAACGCTATCCGATCTTCGGAGTTGGCTATGGGTCAGCACCAACGGTCGACTTGTATTTGGGCGTAAGCAGCATCTACTTACTTATCGCCGAGCAGACCGGGCTTGTAGGCCTTGCTATATTCCTAATATTGATCGGAATCGTCTTGGGACACGCAGTTCGGCCGGCGTGGAATAGCTCGCACACCGAAGGACGCGTCCTGCTCATCGGGTGGTGTGGGGCGATGGCGGTAGCGCTGACTACAGGAGTTCTTGATCACCACTTTGCCAATATCCGATTCACACCTATGTTGGCCCTGTGGTGGACCCTCGTCGGGCTAGTTGTGGCGTCATCGTTGATACTGAACCGGCTTGGCACCGGCCAAGATTTGCCCATCAATGATCAGTCTACCACCTGATTGAGGGAGATTTAGTTTGGTTCGCCGTCCAAAGCGAATCAAAACCACCTCCAGATCCGATGCAGCGGCGCTTTAATCCAATCGTCTTCACGGGTTACAGAGGAGAACAGATCCGCACTGAATCCACGAACCAGTCTGTAGACGATTAGATAGCGCAGTGGATGAGCCGAAGACGAACTGAACTGGTCGATTAGTAGATGGGCTGCAAACGAGACTACAAGTGCGGTCAGCCAAGACCGGCGACGAACAAGCGCGAGTACGGTCAAACCTGTCGCGACTTCCCACGAGTGGATCGGCAAGATCAGAATCCGGCGGGAGGGCCAGAGCCGCCTTATCGCGTAGTCCACCAAGTGGTCGGTGTCAATAAAGAACCCGCCTGCCAAAGAAGCCAGCCAATTCGGCGGGCTTGGCGACCCAAACGCTAAAACGCGGGCGATTGTGAGCGACGTCAACAGATGGTATCGAGGTCTAGCCATCGAGACTAAACGTGATCGTAGAGGTCTTCACGGCAATAAACTCATCACCGAATAGTCTATCGAACGTTTAGATTAAAGTGTAAGAAGCCTTGTGTGCAATCTATCTGGACAAAGTCCATACATAAACCATACGTCATTTGCGTTGACTGCAATCGGCGTGCTGGAATATACTTGGTGGCCGATTGCACGCTGCTCTCGCAGAAGCGAAAACGTCGATGGCGAAAGAAAAGGGTGATTCAAAAGGGGTGATTCAAGAGAAGAGCGATCGAAACGCCAGCCAGAGTTAGGCTCGGCAAGCAGAGTGATCTAATTTGATTAAGGAGTCATGTAAGGAGTGAATAAGTTGCTTGACAGTTCATTGACACGCGGGTTCAGTCGCCGATCATTCTTGGTTGGGCTGGGCGCGACCGCTGCTCTGCCGATTCTGGCAGCCTGCCAGCCGCAGGTAGTCGAGAAGACGGTCGAAGTGCCGGTCATAGTCAAGGAAACCGTCGTTGTTCAAGAGGTCGTCGAGAAGGAAGTCATCGTCGAGAAGGCCGTAGAGATCGAGAAGGAAGTCATCGTCGAGAAGGAAGTCGTCGTCGAGGTCGAGGTCGAGAAAGAGGTCACTCGGATGGCTGGGCCTCCTATGGCGAAGGAGCCGATCACCCTTCGACACCACACGGCTATTTCAGTAATGAAGCCCCAGATCGAACTCTATACCTTGATCGATAATAATGTCACGATCAGCTTCGAGGCAGTTCCCTGGGCTCAGCATGCCGACAAGTGGCTGATCGACGTCGCGGCCGGCAGTGCCGCCGACTACGTTACGATTGGTAGTCCATGGTGGCCGCCCATAAAGACAAGGGAAGTCACGTATGCGCTAGACGACCACCTGAAGGCCAGCGGTCTTGAGAACGATAGATTTAGCGCAGACCCGCAAAGATTCATGGGACACAAAGGTAAGCTGTGGGGGCTGCCGTTCGCACCGACCAATCCGCGCACGCTCATCTATAACATCGGACTCTATGAGTCCGCCGGCGTCGATCTTCCGACGATCGACTGGACGTGGGATGACCTGACGGCAGCGCTGAAGGAGCTTCACAACCCACCGGACGTCTATGGGATGCCAACCTTGAAGAACCCCTGGACGCCACAAGAGATGATCTGGCAAAAGGGTGGCGCGCTGTTCAACGAAGACCAGTCTAAGTGTTTGCTTGACTCGCAGGAAGCTATTTCAGCGATCCAGCAGGCGGTCGACTGGACGGTGAAAGATAAGGTCGCGATGGCGCCCGGCCAGGAGAAGGTCCTTGGTGACAACATATTCGGCAGCAACAAGCTCTCGAATATGGTCAGTTCGGGGCTTGACTGGGATGCACTGTCGAAGCGCTGGACCAAGAACTTCGAGTTTGAAGCATGGTCGACTGGTTTCCCACTCGCTCCCGATGCCGTAGAGCGCGTCTATAGCAGCGAGGTACACGTCAGGGCCCTTTATGGGCAGACCAAGTATCCAGACGATGCCTTCAATTACATGCAATGGATGCTAAGTGACCCTGCGGCCCTGACCATCCAGTTCGTCGATATCGGTATCCCCGTAGGTTACGACCAGAAGAGAATGCTGGCAGGTCTGGAGGACGAAAAGCAAAAGGCGTTCTTCACTAACCTGTTCGACAACGTGCTGCCCCACTGCGCTCCCGACATTTGGGGTCCGCAGACCAGCGAGATTCAGAAGGCCTTCTTCGCCGAATACGACTTCGCTATGTTGGAGAAGAAGACCGTCGCAGAGGCAATGAAAGACGCAACAACAGCTATTGATGCCATTCTGGCCGACTCCTAATCATTGATTTGAAGTTAGCCTAGCCTCGCAATGAAAAGTGGCGGCCATCGGGTTAGTCCTGGTGGTCGCCACTTTTGCTTTACCAATCAACACATCGAAATACAATCCAAAAGGATGAGTTGCCAATGAAGGTAGATCGCCAGCAGTTGCTTGAAGACGGTTACATTATCTTGAGGAATGTAATACCACCTTCGGAGCTCGACAAAATGCGCGCCGGCGTTGAGACCTTGGTGAGCCGTCAAAGGACCATATGGGCCCGCAATCGCAAGCCGAACGAGCCTTTCGGCGGCCAATGGGACGTATCTGCCCAACCCCGCGTCATCCTGAACCAGGTAGTCGATGCAGAAACTGCCTATGTAATCGACTTCTTTATTGGTGAAAACACGCTTGGAGTAGCTCAGCAACTCACGAAAGCGCCCAAAATGGCTCCAATCGTCATGTGGGTAATGTGCAGCCCGATACGCGACCACGGTCCGGCAGATTGGCACAGGGATCTAGGTCCCCATAAGGAACCTCCACTTCGCGGCCTCCAGGCAGACCTTCTCGAAAACGGCCCCGGCTTCGTCCAATGGAACGTACCTCTATACGATGACGACGTGCTTTGGGTAGTTCCAAGAAGTCATCGCCGGATCAACACCGAGCAGGAGGACCGCGAACTTCTAGCAAATAGTCGGGCGCCTCTATCGTCCGGCATGCCAGTTCGGCTACGCGCCGGTGACGGCGTCGTCTATTTGAATGCACTCCTCCATTGGGGAAGCAACTACAGCGCCAAACTCCGCCGCACCCTCCATTTCGGTGGTCGTGCGTTTGAAGGACCCAACTACCCGTATGTATTCGATCGATACTGGGAACCGGATTTCGCCGACCGACTGCCAGATCATTATCGAGAAACATTTCACGGCTTCGCCAGACTCTGGTCCGAGGAATGGGACATTATCGAGTCGCTGTTCAGGGCCATGATCGACCGAAACGCGGTGAGCTTCGATGACAATATTAGTCGGCTTCATCCTGGGAAAAACCATCGCATGGTGTTTCTAACAATGCTCTCGAAAGTAGCGCAGCGCGTTCGTGCGATTAAAGCTTTCGAGGTCGAGAATGACTCCAAAGCCAGTGCTGCCGCTGCCCCGGTCAAGGCGGACGTGACTCAAACCATGTACCAAAACCTGTCCGCCCGGTTTACTGCAGACGAAGTCGAAACGATCTGGAAGAGATTTGTTCCTCTGGACTCGCGACTCCAGTCCGATGAGGAGCAGTTTGTCCCCGGTTTCCAATCGGGGCCGACAAAATACAATTTCTATGATATGCCGGCCAATTTTGACATCGAAGACCTGGTAAACAGTTGGGCCTAGTCTTCCAACTTCGGGCGTTTCCCTTGGGCGACTTGTTCACAGTGTCGATGTTGGATCAAGTCTTGGACACAGCAATCAGGGCTTCCGAAGAATCCTGATTGCGTCTTCGACCGGCCTGCAATTCGTGTAAAGCACAACACTAGGAGATTGCATTTATGAGCGGACCAGGCGCCGGATATCCGCCACCTGACTTTGACGAGCCCCGAATAGCTGGCGAAAGGTACGAGGCGCAGGTCCCGGACACCCTTGACTTAGCGGACAGGGCGGCGGCGGCCATCAACGGGATCGGCGGCGCGATCGATACCGACATGGACCATCAGATGTGGTTTTGGATTCGCTATGCCTACAAGAATCCCTTTATGAAACATCACGGCGCAGACCCTACCTGCGATGCGTTGCTTTCGCCAACCCTGCCCATGCTGAGGACGATGAGCGGTAGCACTGAGCGAATGGACCAAGAAGTCGGGTTAATGAGACATCTTCTGAGAGACACTTCTCCGGACGATGGGCTCTACTACAACGTTTACCGGCAAGAACGGCATTGGCATTCCAGCTATGGTAAAGAGGGCAGCCCTTTAATCACAGAGGACTTCGCGGTTACGGTCGCAAACGCCTTCCTTCTCCACGCGATGCTGCTTTGGAGAAAACTGGATGAAAATCCCGCCTGGGACAAGCGTGTCAGTGCTATGGTAGACGGTTTGATATCCATCGCAGAATACCGCGACGACTACGCTTACTACCCAGACGGAGGGTTCTCCGAAGTCTGCGGTTATCCTCGTTCCGGCTGGCGGCACACCGATGAGCCTCTGACCGACGATAACAATGCTGAAGGCTCGATCACCAGCTACTACGGCGACATCATCAGGGTACTTCCCGCCTGGTATTTGGAAAGCGGCGACGAACGTGCCCTCGACCTCGCCGGCAGACTGAGCAGATTCTGTATGAACCCACGATTCTGGGGCGGCAATCCAGAGCCGGTAATGGTCGCCGGCAATGAGCTGGGACACTTCAACTTCCACACCCACAACCGCATGTTGACACTTGCTTCGATGCTGGAGTACGGCCGCGTAGCCAACGATGACCGCGTGTTGGAGTTCGTCCAGCGGGGATACGAATTTGCCCTCACTTTGGGGATTGCCAAGCTGGGCTGGATAACGACGCCTTTCTGGGGCAGCAGTCTCGAAGGATTGAATGAAGCGTGCACTTTTCAGGACCTGGTGCGCCTTGGCATCAGGCTGACTGACGCCGGTGTCGGTGACTATTGGGACATCGTCGATACGATTGTGCGTAACCACCTAGCCGAGCAGCAGCTCTTGCGTCGGGATATCCTTGAGAGGGTGTCTGAAGCAGGCGCTGAGCACAGCGCCGATCCCATCTCCGAGTCGAGCGACAGAGTCATCGAACGTACTTTGGGGCTCTTCGGATCCTGCGCGGGGCCAGCTGGTATCCCAAATCCCTGGGTGATGCAGTGCTGTTCCGGCAACGCGCCACAGGCTTTATATTATGCTTGGGAGGGCGCTGTTAGGCACGACGCCGGCACCACGACAATCAACTTGCACCTCAACCGCGCCTCATCCTGGGTAGATGTCAGCAGCTATCTTCCCCACCAGGGCAAAGTGAAAATAGATGTGAAAGATTCGAGCAGGGTGGCGGTCCGCATAGCATCTTGGATGCCGGAGCGCCAACTGCAAACAAGAGTCAATCGCGCCGCGCGTAATGGAGTACGTGTAGGTAACTACCTCATATTCGACGGATTGAAGCCCGGAGACACCATTGAGCTTGATTTTCCCATAAAGGAGTCGACGGTATCTTACACCGCAAATGCTCACAGGCCCGGGTCCAATCGGAGCCACGGTCGAGAGACGCAGTACAAGGTGACATTTCGGGGCAGCACCGTCGTAGATATCTCACCTAAGGACACCGATCCGACTTCGTATCCCTTCTATGAGCGCGAACACCTCCGGACGGAAATGACACCGATGAAGACTACAACCCGTTTCGTTCCGGCCAAGACGCTTCTGAACTGGTAGGTTTGGTCGCGCGAAGAGTCTGATTGAATCAGCGCCTGCTGCTATATCGGACACCTGATGGTCCGGCCATTTGCTCAAGAGGTGGCATAGTCGGTGCAACGCGGCCCCCACGTGGCCGGCTTCGCCACGCAAGTCCGGTCCAGTTCTTATCTATTGACCCGCGACTTTGTCTGCAGTGACTGCAAGGGAGGTTCCAAGTGAGAGGGGATAGTCAAAGCGACGTCGAGGGCACGCGCTATCCGGCAGTGGTCCCAGACACGTTGGATTTGGTTGACCGAGCTGAGCTAGCACTTAATGGCATGGGAGGTTCCCTAGACCCTGATTGTGGTTACGAGCAGTATTTCTGGGTCCGGTACCGTTGGCGCCCTCCCTACATGCTCCACGCCGCATTCGGCACGACCATAGACCCCGAGTTCGGTGAGTCATTCGCTATGATGCGGACGATGTGTGGCAGCGATGTCAGCCTTGAGGGGGAGCGCGGTCTTGCCGAGACTCTCGTAAGTCGCCTGTCACCCGAAGACGGACTTTACTATGCCCTTGCCAGTGAGAAACGTCCTTGGCACTCGATAGGGCATGAAGGATACGACAATATACAAGAAGACTTCTCCAACTTGGCAGCGGATGGCCTAATGATGCGCACGTTGCTGACTTGGAGAGAGCGTGATGGTGATTCCCGCTGGGACGATTCCATTGCCCGAATGGCCAAGGGACTGAACAAGATTGCCATTCATAAGGACGACTACGCCTATTACCCAGACGGCGGATTTGGCGAGTGCTTCTCATTCCCTCGCTCTGGCTGGCGTTCTACCACCGAGCCGATGAGCGCGCACGACGGTGGCGAGGGAGACGCGCCATCGTACCAGTCAATCGCACTTCAGGGTCTTGCCCGGTGGTATGCCGCCAGCGGTGACACGGCGTCGCTCGAACTCGCCCGGAAGGTAACTAACTTTTGCATGATGCCCAAGTTCTGGGGCGGTAACCCTGAGCCGGTGGGAGTAGCCGGCAATGAGCAGGGTCACGTTGATTCCCATTTTCACAACCGGGCGTGCACACTGCGGGCGATCTTGGAATACGCAAAGGTCGCAAACGACGACCGGGCAGCAGAATTCGTCCGGCGCGGATATGAGTACATGCGCACTTTCGCCATTCCGAGGCTAGGGTATGTAACAACTTGGCCCGGAACTGAATATGCCCAGTTCTGTGAAGGATGTATGCTCGGAGACTGGGTCGCCCTTGGCATTCGTCTGAGTGACCTGGGTACGGGCGACTACTGGGACGATGTGGATCAATGTGTCAGAAATCACCTCGTAGAAGGACAACTCGTCCGGGCGGATCTGCTCCAAAGGGTGTCTGACGAAGGTACCGAACGACCAGCCGGATCCAGTTGGGACTGGAAGAATCTATATGAGCGATCGGAGGTGCTGCCGGGCCAGGAAACCACTGACAACGTCATTGGACGCACCTTGGGAATATATGGTGCCACGTCGGAAGTCACCAGCATCCCCAATACCTGGGTAATGCAATGCTGTACCGCTCACGCCACCCAAGGTCTTTACTACGCTTGGGAAGGAACGGTCCGTTGTCCCGACGGCAGGAACGCGCAGATCAATCTTCTTTTGAACAGAGCCTCACCCTGGTTGGACATTGACAGCTATCTTCCGTACGAGGGGAAAGTATCAGTCAAGAACAAGACTTGTGAGCGAGTTGCTGTGCGAATGCCGTCTTGGGTAAATCGAAATCAAATTCGAGCGGACGTGGACGGGCAACTCAGGACAGCATTTTGGGCCGGCAACTATATGATATTTGACGGCCTGAAGCCGGAGGACCGGCTGACTCTTCAGTTCCCGGTGGAGGAGCATACAGCCAAATACACTACGATGGCTCACATCTGGAAAAGATCGAAGACCTACAGCTGCACGTTCCGAGGGAACACAGCCGTGGACATCGCACCAAGGGATGATTCGCCCGGGAGCTATCCGTTGTACCAGCGAGATCATCTCAAGAGCGCTGGGCCGGCTCCAACGAAAAACATCACGCGCTTCATACCGTCTCGTGTCATACGAGATTGGTAAGTACAGCGTGTGTCAGAAGACGAAATCGACTGAGGAGAGCCAGCGTCACAGGCTACCTGACTACCTGAGCTCCGGGTGAGGCCCAACCCCACCGCGAAACGGTCGCGCTGGCTCAAGACGACCGCGCAGCCTGCTAAGCCGGATCCCGTGCTTGCCGAGTGCCGGCGACAGTTCCTGAACCTCTGACGGCTACGTCGAACACAACTTTGGTCAGGTTGATTCAGAGGTGGGAGTACCGGTGAATTCGTAGATCGAAGCGAGCCTGTTTAAACGTGACGAGCGCCAACCACCCAACGTGCTCGAGTGGTCTGCACCGTCATTAGTTCCGCGGCTTTCTCCAGAATTGTTCCAAACGGTGCCGCGGCCGCCATCCAAGTACGCGCTTCGCTTTTTCGTTCGAAAACTTGCTATGGGGCAGGTCAGCAAATACGTAAAACGTCTCGCACCGTGAGTTTAGGCTGTCCAATTCAAGATCGATGGCGCGGGAGAATGCCTCCGCCGCATCGCTCCACACTACTGAAAATGGTTTGATATCTTGGCCCTCCGCTGACAGGTCGTTGTGCTCCTTGAAGTGGTAAAAGAGAAGAGTCAACACATATACGTCGTGGTTTTCCGTAAAAACCCGGCACACCTCCTGGCCTAGGGATTTGGTGAGTGCGTACACGTTAGTACCCGGCTGCGGCGGCATATCCGGGCTCAGCAAAAAGTCGAAGTCCTCGTACGTGGCTCCGGCGATCGCGAAGTGAGGACCGGTATTGATTACTCTCTTGATTCCGTGGTGCACCGCCGCCGCCATCACGCTATAGCATCCTTGGAGATTCACGTCGAACGCAAGTTGGCGGTCGTAACGCACTACAGAGCAGTTGACTATCGCGTCCATTCCTTGGGCTGCCTCTATCACCTGGTGCAAAGAGCTGACGTCAACTTGGAGATATTCGTGGGAAGCCTCGAACTTGGGCTCGACGCCGGATAGCCGCAGATGGTGCCGGCCTTCCAGGGCCTTTACAACGTGGGGACCAAGCCTGCCGTTTGCGCCAACGATTAGCACCTTCATCCAGTCGATCCTACCCGTTATATTGAGGGGAGTACCCCAGAATACTTTCGGCCGAAGCCGTAAGAAACCGCGCTTCCGGTACTGGAGATTGGATATGAAACACGCTGCGCGCCCGGCCTCGCGTACCCGTAAAACCTGAAACCTCGGCGGTTAGCGCGCAGGCGACGGCATGCACCGCGTCGTCAATGTGCAAAGCTGAATCACCTCCGGATGCCAGATCCTCAGAACCATATATGATTCTTCCCAGTCGCAAGCATACCAACGTAATCCGGCCCTCTCGCGCAAACTCTCTACACACGAACTCACCGAGGTGGAAACACAGGTCCGATTTACTAGAGCTAGGCTTCGGCCTCCACTGCTCGGTCACCGCCAACGCCGCATCGTACCTGTTCACCTGCGACAGCGAGCTGAGGTAGATTAAACGCGGAACACCTTCCTCCACTGCGGTCCCCAAGATGTTGTAGGTACAACGCGTGTGGAAATCAATCTGCCCAATAGGACCTGAGTGGACTATCGCATCCACGCCCCTCACCAATTCATTGGTCCCAGCATGATGGTCCAAGTCACCGCGCTCGAATGGCAGCCGCGTCGACATCGCCTCCACATCAGTAAGTAGAACGTGGTGCTGCTTGCTCAGCGCCTCGCCCAGATACGACGGTAGTCTGGATGCGGCGTTTGTAATTAGTATTCGCAACCGAAATTACTCTTCACTAGGGTGATTGTGCGGTGCACCGTGAAGGCAACGCGGTAGCAACGCTGACGCAAGGCCGGCTCGGGCGCCGTTGACCGAGATCTTACCAAGGAACCGGCATCGCCGGGCCCCATATCGAGCGCCACTTCAAAAACCCCAAATGCACAATCCGGCCTCGTGCCTCGATTTACTAACGACTTCGCTGGCCGCATTGTGCATTCAACGCGCCAAAGTGAATTCTTGATCGAATCGTATTACGCGTAACATTGTGTCATCGTCCCAGACTGGGTTGTCCGATATTGCAGTAACCTGAAGGCCTTGGCCCGTTTGCGGGTCGGACACCCCGACTCCAACACCTTCAAGATCCTTGATGCGAGGTATCGTTACCCGCATGACAATTATTTCGTCTTGAGTCCATTTAGAGGTGGGATGCCAGAGAGGTTCAACTGCCCGATTCTTCATCTCCCCGATCACGGCGCCATCAGGGATTCGTGTGAGGTAAAACGTGAACTCTAGGTCACCCGGGACAGGCCGGACGATGCGCCAGTAGGTAGTTAGGTTGGCTGAAGGACCAAAGATAGTGATAGTAGGATTCAACTCTAGTCGGTATCCAACTATCCGAACATAACCGCCGAAATCAGCGGAGATTGCCTTTTGGTTGGCGTCGTGCAACTCATCCTCACTAGCTCTGACAAATTCGAAGAATTCCTCCGGCAAGACCGCCGGTCGCTGACTTGCATGTCGCGCCAACACCACTAGCCCGGGCGCTACGGTCTCTATCCGGTACCGACGCTGACTGAGAAGCCGAAGTACCCTCTCATTGAGAGTGGCGGGTTCTAGAGGATGCGCGCTGCCGGCCACGTCGATCACGACAAACTCGGCGTCTTGGATGGCGGGAAACCAGTACGCCTTGGCACGACTTGACAGGTGAGGATAGATCGAAGAGGTTGCCGAGATCGCGGCATCTGGGGGTACATGCGCCAATGCATGTTGAATCATGCTATCTCGTGCGCTAGGTGCGGGCCAACTGAGACCTCTGGATAGTGGTGACGCCCCCAGCCATAGATGATTCGCGAACGCTGATCCGAGAACACTAGCAAGTATTACTCCTCTCGCTATCCCTCCGATCACGTTCTGATGTGGCGACCCAATCCGATCGACTAGCTTGAAGATGCGCCGGCATCCCTCAATCCCGGCCAGAATCGTAATCGGAACAATGAGCACGCTGTAGTGGGCGCCGCCGGAACGCATCCAATCGAAGGAGGACAGGGCGTTCTGCAAGATCGCCGGAAGAGCAATTAGCAATGCACCTGGCGCCAATAGAGCAACAATACCGCCATTTAGCACCAGTGTAAGAAAATATTCCAACACAACGCCCTGGACTAGCCAACGCAGCAGTTCTCCCGGATGGGTCACTATGTTCCAAAGTGCATCAAATGGATCCTTGCCCAACCAGGAGTATCGGTTCCAGAACATTGAGCCGGGTGCTTCGGCGTTGTCCAGGAGAATGCTGATCGTCCCGTTGAAAAACGGAACTATCAGGCCGAAAGAGACGAGCGCCCAAATGCCCGCGCCGGCGAACAAGATCAGCCCCGGTCGGCGTTGCCGGTCGAGTGGATCCATCATCCGAGCAGCGCGATCCAAGGTTTTCGGCACCGATTGTTTATCCGGCGGGAGGTCTTCGGAGGCGATCTGAGACCGGTTGTCCTTGGAAAGGAAACTTCGGAATAGCAGATACAGACCCAGCATCGACACTGCCACCGCGGTATCTTCACGCGTTATAGCGGTGAGTAGCGCGGCGATCAAGGCAAGCTTGGTGCGGCCGGCAGCGAACAGGCATATCGTTGTCATCAGTAGGGTCGAGCCTAGCGCAACCGTGTGAAAATCGGAAAGAGCGGCTGCCGCTATCGTCGGTGAGAGAAGAAACGTGAGGCCGAACACCCGGCCGGCAATAGGGCTATTCAGGCGTCTTTGGGCCAGGAATGCCGCCGCTAGCGCGCCCGCGGCGAGGGTAACAGATTGTAGTAGCAATAGCAGCCGCGGATCCGGCCACAAAAGGAACAAGGGGGCTATCAGCAGCAGAATTGGCTCTACGTGGAAGGCCAGTAGCGAATGAGGTCGCCGTAGATAGTAAGGATCGAATATGTCATCGGGACTAAACGGAACACCTTCGAGGGTAGTAAACCGAAATGGATCGCCGTTAGCGGTGTTCCAGAGTGTCTGCGTTACGTACCCTAGGTCGAAGGCATTCGACCCGAACGATTCATGGCGGGCAATCGCTAGCCACGCCCACATCGCCCCAAAGAGAACTGCGAACGCGAGAGTAGTCTTCAGAGGCTCCAGTCAAGTCCACAGCGTCGACAGGCGTCAGGTGGATCGTCTGACAGAAACTGCCGGCGAAATTCGCGGTACTTCTCACCGTTCCAAACAGCGTTAAAACTGCCTTCATCGATGACGTTACCGAGCTTGATCGATTCGTAGTCGGCACCTGTGAACGGTGCGATGCAGCAGGGTAGAGCATTTCCGTTGGCTGTAACGTAACCGAGCCGCCAAGGCCGGCGACAGCCAGACCACGCCCGATCAGGTACTTCATCCGCGAAGTTTTCCGTAGGTGAGATTGCGCCGGCGCCCTTGAAATCGACACCCAGTTCCTTTGCCAGCGCCGCACTCGTTTCTATTACCGCAATGGCTTCTACGCGAAAATCACGATATATCGACTGGTTTTCGACGGCCAATCCTGTACCGAAGAAAACCATGCGGGTCAGGTAGACTTCATCAGCACCGATCCGGCCTGCTATTTCGACTAGGCCCGGTAGCTCATGAATATTGTCCTTGACACCGGTCATCCAAAGGCTGACCTTGGGCGAATGGGCGTTCATCTCACGCCGGCGTTTGAGCAACGCTTCCACGTTCCTGAGAATCAGGGGAAACTTGTCGATTCCACGCATTTTCTCGTAAGTCTCCGGGGTGGAGCCGTCGCAGGATACGCGGAGCTCGTCGAGTCCGCTTTCGATTAGCTCGGTCTGCTTAGAGCTAGTCAGGAGCACGGCATTCGAGTTGAAAACTACCCGAACGTTTCGCTGTTTCAAGTAACTGATCATTGGACCTAGGTCTTTGTTCAACAGCGGTTCCCCAATCCCGTGCAAGACCGCTCGCTCTAGGTCAGGAAACTGATCGACAAGACCAGTGAACTCGTCGAAGGTCATATAGTGAGCGGATTCCTGTGGATCGAAAGTAAGGGGGCAGGTCTCGCACAAAGAGTTGCAGCGATTGGTGACCTCTATATACAACTCACGAGGGTTGGGAATGTGCTCACCATCAGGGGGAATGGGAGCATCAAGATCTTTGGGTATGACCGGCAGCTGCAAGATGTTCAGTTGGATTGCCCTCCTCACAAACTTCTAGCAGTATGCCCTAGTGTTTCCGATTCGGCAAGTTTTCATCGAACTTAAGACCCGGATTCTTTATTTGGGCTGTGTTGCATCCGTAAGTGTAGATCGAACAGTTGGGTTATCTACGCTGACCGGCAGCGACAACTCGCCGGCAAATTCGTCAAGCGCAGCGCGAGTGTAACGCATTGTGTTCGCTGCTTCGGGCAAGTCGCGTTCGATTAGGATGGCCAGGTCCTCGATTGTGTCGATATCGTATCCTGCCGGCCCCTCCGCGGTTGTCATTCCGAGCGCCGAGGCTTGCTCCATGGTAGCCGTCCGAATAGTCGCACCCTCGTAGGGCTTACCCAGCAGAAGGTCTGGAACGCGACTCCATGCCGCTCGCCGCGCCGCGATGAGATAGTATCCACCGCCATTATCCGGACCCAGCACCAAATCGTAACGGAGGGCAAGATCCAGACAGCGGAGAATATGACCTTCCGGCAGGCCCGGGATATCCGATGCGATCGCCGCCGCATACTGTGCGCCACTACCGAAGCCGGTATCGAAGACATCCGTTAGACAACCCATTAGTCCAGTTCTCGTCTGGACCTCAACAGTCAGAGATTGGCCGACAAAGCCACGCACGATTTCCGCCTGTTGCTGGTCGGGACACATCAAGAATCGTCCGACTCGTCCCAGCTTTGCCGAAACCCGACCCAACATAGCTATCGCGTCGAGTAAGAATGCGCGATGGAGCTTGGCGGCAACCTCGTAACCCAACCCGCGTCCCAAGCGAGTCTTGGCCACTCCGGCAATCGGCGCTTTGGTTGGCACCCCTAACGCTATCTGTACAGAACACACGTGTTGTTCGATCCGGCTTTCCACTTACTCCCTTACTAACACTGCCTGATTGGAGGCAATGCCGTCACTCCGGCGCAGACTATGGCGGGCCAAGACCCGAAGAATGGCGAATGCCGCTTTAATCGAGGCGAGGGCGTTGCCGCTCACCTTTGACTCCCCGCCGACGCGGCGGGCGTATCTCAAGGGCACTTCACGGATGCGCAAACCGCGGCGGGCAGCTTTTACTATCATCTCTATAGTCCATCCGTACGTCGCCTCCGTCATTTGCAGATCCACGAGATCGCGACGCCGAATAGCCTTGCAGGACGGAAGATCGGAGATTCGCTGTCGCCACAGAGCGGTTATCATCCAAGCTGCGAGTGAGTTGCCCAGCCGAGCATAAAAGGGAAGTGCGCCGGATTCCATCTCGAGCCTGGAGCCTAGAACCAAGTCCGCCTCGTCGCGAACGATTGGATCGACTATCTGGCCCAGCGCCGAACCATCGTCGCTGCCATCGCCGTCGAGGAAGACGATTATCTCGCAATCGGTGTGAAGCACGCCCGTCGCGCAAGCGCGACCGTAACCCGGGCGATTCTCGGTAACTACCTTTGCGCCGGCGCGTTCGGCGACATCGACCGTGCGGTCCTTGCTGCCACCATCAACGACGATTGTCTCGCTCACAATATCCGAGCGGATCGAGCTGACCACGTCAAAGATTGCGATCTCTTCGTCGAGAGCAGGGATTACGGCTGCTGTTGGTTTGGCTGCGCCACTCGATTCGGCTTGCACCCGCACCTCCCGATCCGAGCTTCTATAGTAATTGAACTATTCTAAATGTGGACTTCAGAGATTAGTAGCATATGGGGCCTAATATGTAACCGTTTCAACGCCACTCCGATACCGGGAAACAAGCCGCCCACTATCTGTCATCCGCGAAATCAACCACGTTGCGGTAGAATCAACTCCCAGACGACTAAGGGGAGGCAGATTGAAAATGGAGAACAGAAACCCGGACGCAGTGAGGATGATCGAGCGCATGTTTCCAGAGGTTGGTGTCAAGGGCATGGAGTTTCTGGAGCAACTCGACCCGTCCTACCGGCGTTGGTGGGAGAACACCGTATTCGGCGGTCTGTACTCGCGTGAGGTGCTCGACCAGAAGACTCGCGAGCTTTGCGCCCTCTCGGCGTTGGTCATGACCGGCAAGCTGGCGCAGATTCGGGCTCACATATTGGCATCCCACTATGCCGGTGCGACTAGAGAAGAGATCCAAGAAGTAATCTTCCAGACTTTCATTTTCGGCGGCGCTCCGGTTGTCCTCGGCGCTCTAGAAACAATGGTCGAGGTGTATCGCGAATTGGAACCGGGCGATTGAGGAGACGAGCTTAGTGGACCCGAGCGGCAAGGTCGCCATAGTGACTGGCGGCGGCACCGGATTGGGCAGGGCGATGTGCTTCAAGCTAGCTTCGGCCGGCGCGACGGTAGCGGTGAACTTTCCGGGAGATGACGAGGAGGAGGCGCGAGGAACCGCAACCGAAATTATCGCTAACGGCGGCGAGGCGCTCGCGGTCAGAGCCGACGTAGCCAAAGCAGATCAAGTCGACGCGATGGTCGACGAGGTCGTGCGAAGCTTCGGCGGCGTCGACATTTTGCTCAGCAACGCCGGCACTACGGTTTTCGTTCCATTCGACGATTTGGACGGACTGGACGAGGCAGATTGGGACCGAGTCTTCGCCGTTAACGTGAAGGGATTGTTTCTCGCCTCCCGGGCGGTTGTACCGCACATGAAGCGCCGTGGCGCCGGAGTGATAGTGGCCACAACTTCGGGCGCGGCGTTCAAACCGATTGGCAGCAGCATTCCCTATTGCGCCTCCAAGGCGGCGCTGGAAATGGTCACAAAGTGCCTGGCCAAGTCCCTGGGTCCGGAGATTAGGGTCAACAGTTTGGTCCCCGGCGGAATGATGACGCGCTGGTCTGCCGGCTTCGGCGCAAAGCTCCGACGCGAGCAGGCCGAAGCCCTACCGCTCAAGCGCCACCCCAACGTCGAGGACGTGGCCGAGGGCGCCATGCTTGCTATCCGCAATGAGTCGCTAACCGGCTCATCGATACTTATCGATTCTGGTGGAAGCCTGATCGCGTAAACTCTTAACCACGAGTGGACCGGATCGACGGACCATCGAATGGATTACCATGTGAAGACAGTCACTGCAAAATGAAAGAGGTTTAACCATGCGCCGAAACAGACTACGCGAATTACTGAACAACGGGCAAAGCAGTATATCGACACACATTCACAGCACTTGGCCGTCGATCATCGAATTGGCAGGGTATTCCGGAGTGTTTGACTACGTGGAGTTCGTTGGCGAGTACGCGCCGTACGATCTGTATGCCCTGGAAAATGTCGGCCGCGCGATCGACTTATTTGACAATATGTCGGGGATGATGAAGATCGAGCAAGAACCCCGTATGTACCTGGCTATCCGAGCAATCGGGTCCGGCATTCAAAACCTCTTGTTCGCCGACGTGCGCACCGTTGCCGATACCGAGGAGTGTGTACGGGCCGTTCGGGCGGAGTCGCCGGCTACTGGCGGCCTGCACGGCGTGGGGATGAGACGAGACGTATATGGCACCGTGTTCGAAGGTGGAACGCCGGAGTGGGTACAGGCGTTGGAGGATTCGGTGATCATGTTGATGATCGAGAAGAGGCAGGCCGTGGAGGACTTGGAGGAAATCTTGTCGATCAAGGGCATAGACATGGTGCAATTCGGACCCGCCGACTACTCGATGAGCCTAGGCCTGACCGGGCAACGAGATCATCCCAGCGTAGTGGAGGCGGAGGCATACGTCATCAAGACGGCGCTGGATAAGGGCATTCAACCGCGGGCCGAAATAAACGACCCAGAGCAGGCCAAGAAATACCTGGATATGGGCGTGCGGCACTTCTGCATAGGCACCGACGTAACCATTCTGTTCGACTGGTTCAAAGAGAAAGGGAGCTCCTTGCGGAATCTAATATCCGATGCCTAGGCCGGACTTCAAGACTGGAGCGCCGTCGAATCCGCTCAACTAGTCGGTCGGCGCGGTCGCTTAGGCCACGACCGCCTTTTCTCCTAGGTGCTCCAATAGCCAAGACTTGAGCGGCACATCCTCGTCGCTGGGCGAGGTGTATCCCAATCCGCCTGAGCTGGCGCCGAGTAGCTGCCGGCGTATCGGGTCCGAGCGATCCATATAGTGCGATACCGTCATGTTGTCCCTGGGGCGCAGCCACCGATAGCTGTAACCGTAGAACAACACCTTCCGCGGCACGTTCGAGTAGTTGGGAGTGGCGGAGTGCCATATTCGCCGATCGAAGAAAACCGCGGAGCCGGCCGGTACGCGGATGGCTAACGCCGCTTCTGGGGCGACACCGTCATCCGACGGGACTTCCAACCGATTACTCAGGTGGCTGCCTGGGATCACGTAGAAATTAGCGCGGCCGAGCTCGGTTGTGTCGGTCAGAAAATAGCCAACTTTGAGTGAGATCCGGGGCCGCGGATCGGATTCGATGTCGTTGTTCAGACGTCCGCTGTCCTGATGCCAACTGAACGGCTTCTGATTGGCCGGACTGCCAGCTGCGCGCGGCGGACTTACGGCAAGATGCGAATGGTAGAGCTGAATGTGCCAACCCAATATTCCCCAGACCTTTGGGAAGGTCGCCGGCCAATCGAGTAGCTCCAGAAAGAGATCGTCACTGCCGATAAAGTCGAGAGTATTGACCCGGTCACCGGGGGATAGCCCGTCCCGCGCGCGGGTTTCGGCGTCGATCCGATCCGCCGCAGTGGTCAGTTCTTCGACCATTGCCGGCGACAGGGCGTCATCCACCACGAAAAAGCCGTCCCGATCGAATTGTTGGCGTTCGTCGTCGGTAAGAACGTGCGCCAAGCAAGAAGCATCCATTTCGCGCCTCCAAATTCTAAGCCTGAACTACAGGTCGTTTCGGAATGAACGCCACCTTATGGCAATCATCATTCGGAAGTGTATTAACCGAACTAAACCCAGTCAAGCCGCGGGCCGGCGGGGTTGGTCCGGGCATTTGTTTTGCAATTACTACTTTTTTGTGAGCGATCCTCTGCCAGCTTGCCGGGGCAGGCCGCCGGTTTTCCGGTTCCTGATTCGAGAGAGTTCCCAAACCCTTTACACCTTTGTTTTGCAATCTTTGCTTTTTTTCGATAGATGGGAGGTTCGCAGTCACAGAGGCGCCCTAATCCCCCTCCCAATGGTGGACGGCGGCCGAGGGTGGGGATTACCGGGAGCCCAAGGCGCGGTCTACCGACGCCTCACACGTTCGTACACCACGGTCCCACCCATCGGAGGTATCCTGGCAGCAACGACCAGAAGATTTCCCAAGCTCCACATAGGGCCGGGTCCCGCGGTTGTTCGGGAACCGGTCCGCTCGTCCCGGCTTGGGGAGCATGGCCCTCCCCGAGGGCGTCGAGGTCAGCTCGGGCTTGCCGGAGGAGGGCAGTTCGACTGCATATGCCAACTGTATAGCTGTCGTCATCATAGGCGCTGTCGTAGGCATAGACGATGTAGTCCTCTCCTTCGATGAAGGCAAACCCACAGCTTCCGCCAGTCGGGGGTGTGGTGACATACATGTCTTCGTGGACAGCGCCCTTCCAAGTGGTGCTGACCTCAAATTGAACCGTGGTGCGGTCTTCAGGGGAGTAAGACTCCGCATCAGGATCGAAGGAGTGTTGAATCGAAACGACTGTCCCGGCGAAGACTGCGGAGAACTTCTTCAACTCGTCGGAAGGAGAACCGGGTTGCGCACACTTACACGCGTGGACCTGGCCCGTGTTCCCAAGGAACCAGAGGAGGTTAATTATGAGCGCGAGGCTCACTGCGGTTACGAATGTGACCGTGAACCCCATCCCTTGACGATTTGCGATCATTTTCCGCATGACCTAATTCACTTGCAGCCGTTCCTTTGTGGCAGAGCTCGCGTGTATTCCATTTGGTGGTCCTTGGTATTTCTCCGGGTCTTGCATTCTATGGCCTGCTGTCAATCTCCCTACGCCTTTGTTTTGCAATTTTTACGTTTTTTCAGGTGATCCTCCGCGGGTTTGCCGAAACAGCCCGGCGGGTTCCCGGTTCTCGAATCCAAGTGAGTTGCCAAATCCCCGACATATTTGTTTTGCAATTCTTACTTTTTCCGTAGCGATCCTTTGCGAGCTTGCCGAGGATTGCGGGTGCCTACTCCGAACATGTGTTCCTTTATTATACCATCGCGGGAGAGGTCCTGCGCAGTTTTGCGCAGGCACGCCAAGGTGATTCTATGTCGGGCTTGGGGCGACTCTGTGTGCCGGTTTTGGAGTATGGTGGTGCTAGCAAAAGGCAGTTGATATGGTATGGGAAATTCAGCGGCGCGCGACGGAATCCTGAAACCGCACCTGTCGCAGTTGAAATTTCGCCCACACCGTGCGGTGAGTCACACCAGGAGGAACACGTGGCAGACGTAACTAAAATGCGAGGCATCATCCCGCCGAGCCTAACTCCCCTGAATCCAGATCACACAGTAGACGGCGCATCGACCCGGCGCCTGACCAGATATCTGATAGACAGCGGTGTGCATGGCATATGGGCCCTGGGCACCACGGGAGAGTTTACGAGCCTCAGCGAAAGCCAACGGCTCATCGGCCTCGAAGCCGCGGTCGAAGGAGCCGCCGGACGGGTGCCGGTGATTGCCAATGTGAGCGATTGCTCCACCGAACTCACTATCCAGCATGCCCGCAACGCGGCAGCGGCGGGTGCCGACGCCGTAGCCGCGACACCACCCTATTACTACGCGAACAGCATGAACGAGCTATTGGAGCACTTCCGAGCGATTCGGGCGGCGGTCGATCTGCCGCTCTTTGCCTACAGCATCCCCCAGACAGTCAAAGTCAAGTTTGAGCTCGAGACCGCCGTGCGCCTTGCCGAGGAGGGAACTTGCGTCGGCATCAAAGACTCGCAGAACGACCTTGTATGGTTCCGCTCGCTCGCACGCGCGGTCCGTGCAAGCGCGCCCCATTTTCGGCTGTTCATAGGCACAGACGCGCTGATCGACTGCACTGTCGCGGTAGGAGGCCACGCCGCAATCCCAGGTATTTCGAATGTTGCGCCTCGGGAGTGCGTGGCAGCTATGGAGGCAGCAGAGCGGGGAGATCCCGCCGGCGCCGCCAGGGCCCAAGAGGCCGTTTTCGAGTACCAGTCCCTGTTCCGCGTCGTAAAGGGAGCATCGCTATTCGGCGGTGCCTTCGCTGCCCAAAAAGCCGCGCTGGTTCGCTGGGGCGTGATCGCCCATCCTACCGTTAGCGGTCCATTCCGTTCTTTGACGCCGGACGAAGAGCGAGAGATCGACGAGCTACTGCGAAAGCTTCCCGATCCGGTTCAGGTGACCGCGTAATCCAGCGGTCAAAGGATCGATGGAGCCTGAAGCTCGAGAAACAGGCGCCGGCCGCTACGACCGTATGCGCGGCGTCAATCCATCGTAACTACGCTTCTTGCCACTTCGCCGTTACGAAGAAGATCGAAGGCGTCGTTTATCTCCGGCAGACTCAACTCGCGAGTGATCAGCTCATCTACCTGCAGCTTGCCGGAGAGATACAGGTCGATCAACCTCGGCAAATCCAATCTGGGACGGGCGGCTCCGAGAAAACAGCCCTTAATTGTCTTCTCGTCCAAAGCGAGTGAAAAGGCATCCAAGTGCGCATCGACACCCATCGGCGCCGCGCCGACGATGACGATTGTGCCCCGCGGTCGAGCCGCATCTACGGCCTGCCGGATTGTTGGGGGAAGGCCAATACCGTCGAAAGTGTAATCGGCCCCACGACCCGCCGTCAGCTCCCTGATTCGCTTTACCGGGTCCTCGTTCTTTGCGTTGACCAAGTGAGTCGCACCGAACTGCTCGGCGTAACTCAATTTGTTATCCAGCAAATCAACGGCAATGATGCGCGCAGCTCCAGCCAATCGCGCGCCCTGTACAAGGTTAAGACCCACCCCACCGCAGCCAATGACCGCAACGGAGCTTCCTATTTCGACTTGAGCTATATTCTTGACCGCTCCCACGCCTGTGAGTACAGCGCAGCCGATCACAGCGGCCTGGGGCAGCGGCATTTCATCGGGGAGCGCTAACAACTGCTCGGCCGGACTCACCGCGTACTCAGCGAAAGATGCCACCAGCGCCATATGGTAAATCGGCTGGCCGCCCTTCGATAGTCGCGTGCCACCATCCATGAAGACACCATACGGCATGGCTCTTCCCTCGCATAGGTACGGATGGCCCAACTGGCAATAGAAGCAAAAGCCACAGTTCGGACGGGACAAGAAGATGACCTTTTGCCCAGATTGAAACTCATCGACTCCTTCACCGCACGACACAACTGTGCCGGCCGCCTCGTGACCAAGCACGGTCGGCAGGGAACAGTCGATCTCCCGCTTGATAAAGTGAAGATCGCTGTGACAGATCCCAGTCGATCCAACCTTGACCAGGACTTCACCCGGCCCAGGGCCAGCCAAGTCCACCTCCTCGACGACTAGAGGGGTATTGAATTGGTGTAGAACTGCCGCGTTTGTCTTCAAGAAGCTTCTCCTAGTATTGGTTACGCCTATCCGAAACGGTTGCGCCTAACCCACAACCGGTCGCCACAGGAAGCCACGAGGCTCATTTGTCGCCCAAGGTTTCTGTCCCTGTTTCGACCTCGTGTGTCCATCGGTCCCACCAACGCCGGAATGGGCCCACGATGCGGTTCGCCTCCAGGTCGTCCAGATAGGGATCAAGTTCACGTAACTCATCTTCGCTGGGCCAAGCGTAGTTTTGCACGCGAACAACTGGGCTTGAATCCGGGGCCAAAGCATCTTCCACACGTTGATGATAGAACGGGAATAGCGCTATCGGCAGCTGTTCGGGCGAGAAATAGCCCACGTCGATAATCAAGGGACTGAGCTTCGGCTCTCCAGAGACTGGACGTGCGACGAAAGACACCTGGTGGTGGCCGGCCTTACGCCAGTTTGGACGAGAATAGACGCCCAAGAGACGGACCAACTCCACCTCTACACCCGTCATCTCGAGAGTCTCTCGAACTGCCGCCTGCAGGACGCTCTCGTTGGGCTGTACATAACCGCCGGGAAAGGCCCAACCACGGACGTTGCCCCAACGGATCAGCAGGACCTTTCCCTCTTGAACAACCGCCGTCTCCACGGCAAACACTGGGACATCACTTTCTATATCCAGCAGGCTCAAATTGCCCCTCCACGTATCCGTTTTCTCAAGCTATTCCCTTCACGCCTTGGCGGACCATAGTCACATAGAGTAAATTGAGAATAGCCAAGAGAACCTGAGTCGGACGCACAGGCGCGTGTATTTATCCGCTTTTTTCTGCGGATCCATAACCAATATTAACCCGACTCTCTCCTGAACTCCTCGAACTCTCTTTGCAACTCTTCGTTAAGTGGGTAGACGTCGAGAGTGCTGAAACCCTGCTCAACCTTCACGCGAGTGAAACTCTCGATCTCTTCGATCTCTATTCCCGCTTCCGCTACCTTTGTGACCAAGGACGGCGGTACTATCATCACACCGTCTTCGTCTCCCAAGACAATGTCGCCCGGCATTACCAGAACGCCACCGCATTGGATAGGAACGTTCGCATCGGTATTGACGATACCGTAGGGGCTGGGAACCGGATGTAGGGACTTCGCAAAAACCGGCAAGCCCACCTCTTTGAGACCGATCAAATCGCGCACCGGCCCATCGACTACCAGCGCGGCACCACCCCTAAACTTGATGCGCGCCGAAAGAATGTCGCCCACCATTGCGCCTTCCGGCCGGCCCATTGCGTCAATCACCAAGACGTCGCCTGGCTCCAGAGATTCGATAGCTTGGCGGTAAGGGGGAGACGTTCTCTCCTTCTCCGTCATCGCTTGCCAAACATCCTCGCGCCGGGGCAGAAATCTCGCGGTGACCGCCCGGCCAACGATCCGGCTGTTCGTCGCAGACACGACTTGGGGCACGAGTCCGGACATAAAGGTGGGTCCGATCCCCTCCTTGATCAAGATCGAACTTGCGGTTCCGGTGCTGACGCTTCGAAGCTGTTCCAACTGCTCCGCCGAGACCAACGCTGGCTTCTGAGCTTTCAATTTCGTAATCCTCCCAACCGCTATTCTCTCGGAAACCGAACTACGCCAAAGAACCTGCTTGTCTAAGGCTCGCCAATATTGGGTTGCGCCACAATTCTTCGACGCGACGGAGACCACCGTACACAAACTCGGACGATCGGCGCAATCCCATTATCGTATACGAGAAATCCTCCTGACTCGCCGGCTTATCTCTCCAACACGAAGACTTCACCCGTTTCCGCATCGCACATCCAAAACGTCCCATCGTGGATGGTCATACCATGCGCTTCAGGGCCGGCGACTCCGAAGGAATCGAGGATTCCTCCCGTTTCAGGATCCAGCCGAAAGATCACGCGCCGGTTCGTATCGACGCACCAGAGCGGCGGCAAACCGCGCGGAGAGCGCCAAGGTTCATCCAATTGTTGACCGTTGGCTGCCGAATTATCGCCGCCGGATGGGGGCTTGATCCGCAGACGCCAAAGTCCTTCACCCTCCAGGGCAATTCCGTGGGTCCGATCGCCAGATACTCGCACCCAATGGATCACCTCCCCATTGGCCGGATCCATCTCGACCAGCGCTCCGGGGAACTGTGTCGCGACCCACAGATGCCCATCGGCCCAAATCAAGCCGTGGGGGAGGGCCGGATTGGACTCCAGCCACGGCGTGGGGAAAGCTGCGAGCTCCTTGCCGGTTTCAGGATCGTAACAGATGATCTCGAAACCGACCGTCGATGAGACCCAGATGTTTCCATCTGGGTCCTGGGTAATTCCGCTGCCGCGTTTGGTGCGAACCTCGAATTCGTGGAGTAACCCGCCATCCGAGTATCGAAGCAAGCACACTTTGCGCTCTTCACTGTGGTCGACGACCCAAAGACCGCTCGCGGTTGCCTGCAATCCGTTGGGTTCGGCACACGGCGCCTTCCAAAGCACCCGTGCATTGCAGGTCCCGGGCATATCCTTAGGAATGAATGAAAGCATCAAATGAAGCCCCGGAATCAACTATGGTCTTGCGTAGACCGCGTAAGGGGATGAGATTGGCCCGGCGCCGGTCGGTATGGCTGGCGGGTTGCCCGTATGCCCTTGGCTGGGGAGAAGCCCCGGCGTAACGGGGTTCCCCTCCCCTCTGGACTCCGGCTTTCGCCGGAGTGACGAGTCGGGAGGCTATCTTCATAGTAATCAAAGATTTCACCAGATTGTCTTCACACCACGCTTTAGAGCAACGCAATATCAACCACCTTTAGCCGGCTCATAAATATCAGGTGTGCTGGGCCTCGGTCCAACAATCTAGACGCTTCAACTCTGACGAGTTACCAGTTTCTTCCGTTCAACACCCGTGGCCGGCCCGTAACGTTGCGTCAGCCACCGCTATTCTTCCATCCTTCTATATCGAGAAGTCTGCTCGGCGAGTGATTATACGGCCAGCCGTTTCCGCCAAACCAGCGGAATTGGTCCGACTTGCCACAGAGCCACATGAACATTTCGGCAACACGCGGCACCGACTGCCACCTGCGGGTCGCGGTAGTAAAGTACTCGCTGTCTATCGCAAAGTCGGCTGTACCGATGTCGAACTCGGGATCGACGATCCAGTCCCGGTTGGGCGGCTCCGACCGCCAATAGCTCCACCTGACCAGATTTCTGGTCCCGGCATCGGTCTTGAGCGCTTGCCGATGCCAAATCGAGCTATGGACGATGAACACGCTGCCAGCCGGCGCGACGGTTTGAACTTGGCCGGCCAAGTGTCCGAAGTGTTGCAACTCTTCTCGTGTGATCGGCACCAGGTGCGAGCCCGGCAAAAAGTAGGTGGCGCCGCCCGCTTTAGTGTTGGCCTGCGGTACGTAGAACGCGTAGACAAGATCACAGGTCCTATCGAACCGGGCGCCGGCGTCGATGTGCCAAGGCAGAGGCTTCTTCGGACCGGCCAAACGATGGTTGTGGACCTGCTCCGGGAACAAGAAATTGTCTCCCAGCAAGGACCGGATCACGCCGGTCACTGCTGGATTGAGGAACACCTCATTCACAAAGCGTTCGCTGTCCGCAAGGTCGGTCTCGTGCCCGTCGTCGCGGTCCAACTGCTCAAATACCCAATCGTTGGTCGATTGTGGAATCACGCCTTTCAGCGCAAGAAATCCGTTCTTGCAAAACTCCAGCACGTCGTGGTCATTCAGCGTGGGTTTGATGCCGGCGACGGTTCGTTCGATAACTAGCAAGTTGATCTACTCCAATTCCTCACATACGGAGCCGCAAATCGCGCAACTATCCGTCGATCCTCAGGGTGTTGGCGACCGGAACCGCATCAGGGGTCAAACATCGCATACGACTTGAAGTATCGTGTAATAAGATCGGCTTGCAGGACCATCCGGTGAATTCATATATCGCCACGCCCTAGGACGAAGTGGCTGTGCCGAAGCCTAGTTTACCAAAGAGGAGCTGTGGACGGCACGTCCAATTGTGTTGAGACATTGGAGATCAAGGATAACGATCAAGATCGAACGCGTCACTCCGATAACCCTTAGGGGAACCAGGGGGTACAAAGAGTGGGTCATGGTGCGTATCCTCACCGATCAAGGTATCGAGGGGATCGGTGAAGGGTTTACTTGGGCCGGCCGGGCAGCGGCAATTCGCTCGCGGATCGAAAGCATCGGGGAACAGATTGCCGGCAAGAGTCCGGTCGAGATCGAGGCCTTTCTGGGACGGTTTTCGCCAAAGGCGACTGATCGCAACTGGCATGCGGCGATCTCTGCGATAGAAATCGCGCTGTGGGACATCCTCGGTAAGATGGCAGACCTTCCGATATTCTCCCTACTCGGAGGTCCAGTTCGCAAAGAGATACCGCTCTACGCGGATCACGGTCTTTTCGATGGAGCGAGAAGTTGGGAAGAGCAGGTCGACAGAGTTCTGGCGGCAAAGGAAACCGGCTTTCGGATGTTCAAATGGGATCCCTTTGTTGGCATGGATTCGCACGACGTCAAGGAACTCGGCAAACGGTTGGACCAGGTGAGTCAAGTCCGTAAAGCCGTGGGCGAAGGCTACCAACTGGCTATAGACGCGCACAATCGATTTGACGAGGCCGGCGCGATCATGGCCGCAAAGATCCTTGAACCGCTGGACATTCTATTCTTCGAAGCGCCCACCAAGGACGACCCTGAGACGCTGAAAAAAGTTGCCGGCGCAACCGACATCCCACTGGCGACAGGGGAACTCACAACCACCCGCCGGGAGGCCAAGGCGCTTCTCGATAGCAGGGCACTATCGGTTTTTCAGCCCGAGGTTGGAACCAACGGCGGAATCCTGGAGAGTTGCAAGACTGCCGCACTCGCCGAGCTCTATGGCGTCAAGATCGCGACACATAACTGGTGCGGCCCGGTACTCACCAGAGCCGCGTCTCAGGTATGCGCCCGGACTCCGAATCTCTTGTACCAGGAGTATGCCGGCGGGGCGCCAAGGAATGAGTGGGAGAATGATTTGCTAGATCCGCCGACACAAATCAAGGACGGTCACATTGTGCTACCGGATGGCCCGGGGCTTGGCTTCGAACTGAACGAGAAACTGCTCGCGTCCAGGCGGATCGATTGAGCAATCACACTAGCGAGTTGTGCATATCCCTACGAAAGTGTTACCCATCTTCGCGGTCGCACATCCCCCAGCCCTTCATCTCTCCTTCGACCCTCGGCTGTCGTTGTTCGGGCGACGGTCGTTGGTGTCGCCGGCCGGTGCCGGAATCCATCCCGGATCGGAGTCCGGGACATGCTTTCGTACCAAGAGCTACTATACATCGCTGTCCGGTAGTGTATCGGTTTGAAATTAGGAGCCGAACATTGCGCCGTGTTATATCAGCGATGGAGATTAGGGTGCCTCAATGAGGTAAACTGATAGCCATGATGCCCCGGCCGTGTGCTACTTCGTAGAGTGACATTAGCACACGTGCAAGCCGGCCAGGTCATAGGCCGGCTCTACCGGGGCATTCGCTATTCGAGCCGACTGTGAGCCTCCGGGATGATCGGCTCATAGGTGCACCGACAATAGCTCTCAGTACAGCTTGATCCTGGCAGGGGCATGCCCCTGATTGCGCTCCTCACGTTGATCGCCTGATTGTGTAGGGAGCGACACTCCTCACAGACTCTCTCGTCCTGACTTGTCCTCATGATGGCCTGCTCGATGCCCAGAGAGCGAAAACTTCGCAAATTGGCTTTACGCCACTTGTTGAACCTTGCCCTACGTCGCGATAGGATTTATTTATGTATACTGGCGTCTCCGTTGATCCAGTGTGTCGATCGGCCCTAGGGTAGTGACTAGGGCCGGTCGTCCTATTGGGCTCTTCAGACCGGCCTGATCGATTTAGAAGTTGCCTTCGCCGACTGCAGTGTCGATAGGCCGGCTACCCTAGCGGTGCGTTCCACCACTTCCCAAAACAGGCGACGGTCGGCAGACCGCACGACAGCCTGTTCGTGTGCTTCAGTCAACGAAACAGGGTAGCCGAGACCTTTCTCGATCTGATCGACGATTGCTCCGTGAACGAAATCCAGCGCCGCGCCATCATCAGCTACCCATTCCGGCAAGTCGACGCGAGCGATTTCGTCCCCCGTGTTCAAATACACGAAGTGAACACGGTGCTCGCGGTACTGATCGCGCGAAGTGCGCCAACTGCTGCAAAAGACAGCCGAGCGGTCGCCCTCATCCGTCAGAACCTCCTTGAAGACGTCCCTATCGTAAGTCCCTTCAAAGTCTTCATCCGCCAACTCTATCGATTTCTGATCCGCCGCAATCGGTCCAATTCTTCGGAACCAGAGCCGCAAGGCGCGGACAACGTCGTCGCTGCGGGGCCGGCTGACGTAGCTCGCGACTGGGACCTCACTCTCCCTCAGCTGGTCCAGCGCCTGCAAATGCCGGTGCGTGAACTCATCCCGCAGGCTCTGATTGACGCCGGCTCCATCGAGTACGCTCAGCCGCATTGCTCCGTCCTGCAGCGCGAGCTTGGGCGCCGCCAATCTATCATCATCCGCCGCCAGCCGGGCCAGTAGCTTCATTTCACCTAGCTGGCGACGAATACCAAGCAACTGTCCGTCTAACGCGATGGGGCGGCCGGCAACCTCCAACACCAGATCTTCGGGACGATAGTGCAGATCGGTGCGGCTGAAGAGCCAGGCGCCCGAATCTCCTTGGAAATCTGTTTGGTATCGAAGAATGGCAACGCCGTAGTTCAAGAGGAACCAGTAGACCGGGGCATGAGGGTCGAGCTCGATCTGGGACCCGTCGACGGCAACTACACTGTAATCGCCCTGGCCGGCTGGACGCGGCCTCCGCAAAGCGGGAACCTCGATAGGTTCCGCGGCGCGAACGGTGCTCAGATGATCGTTGACGTTCTTTCGAAGCAGATCGAGGTCGAATTGGCCGGAGACCGAGTGCAGCCACCGAACGATCTTGCTGATCGCGATGCGCCGGCGCTCGCCGGCCTCTTTCAAGTAGCCGGCTAACTCCGTGGCGCCGGCAACTAATCCACCGACCTCTAAGGGTACCAGCGTGCCCTCACTCAGACCAGAGCGCCGCTCAACGAGCGGAGCTTTTCGATGATCGAGGGCAACTCAACGAGGACGCGCTCTACTTCGTCCATCGTGTTGTCTTTGCCCACAGTCAGCCGGAGGCTGCCATGGGCAAAGTGGGTCGGCAATCCCAGCGCCATCAGTACATGGGAGGGCTCCAGCGACGCCGAAGTGCAGGCCGACCCGCTCGACGCCATGATGCCCCGTTGATCCAAGGCCAGGAGAATCGATTCACCTTCGATATTTTCGAAACAAAAGCTGGCATTGTTCGAGAGGCGACTCGTTGGGTGGCCGCTCAACACCGCGTTGTCGACCCGGCTCAAAATACCTTCAATCAACCTATCGCGAAGCAGAGCGGAGTGGCCGTTAATCTGGTCAAAATTCTCGTATGCCGCCCTCATTGCCGCAGCGAAGCCGACAATGCCGGCCACATTCTCGGTTCCGGCCCGTCGGTTTCGCTCCTGGGTACCGCCATGCTGTTGCGGCCAGTACTGCACCCCTCGACGAACAAATAATGCACCGATCCCCTTCGGACCATAGAACTTATGGCCGGAAAGACTGAGCAAGTCCACGCCCAGTCTCTTAACGTCGAGATCGAGGGCGCCGGCGGCCTGTACCGCGTCGGTGTGAAAATAAACGCGCCGCTCTTTGCAGATTTGAGCGATCTCTTCTATTGGCTGGATTGTGCCGATCTCGTTATTCGCATACATGATCGTGACCAGAATCGTCTCATCGCCGATTTCCTGCTTCAACAATTCCAGGTCGACTAAGCCATTCCGGTCAACTGGTAGATAAGAAACTCGAAATCCGAACTTTTCAAGGTATTGACAGCTATGGAGGACAGCGTGATGCTCGATTTGGGAGGTAATAATGTGATTTCCGCGAGACCTATTGGCGAAGGCCACCCCTTTTATGGCAAGGTTATCGCTCTCGCTTCCACAGCTAGTAAACACAATCTCCCTTGCTCGCGCATTTAGGATATCGGCTACGGTATCGCGAGCCTCGTCCAACGCCCGCCGCGCCTCTCGGGCCGACTGGTAGATGCTGGATGGGTTGCCAAATACTTCGCAGAGATAGGGCTCCATTTCAGCCAGCACCGAACGGTCCAACGGGGTGGTAGCCGCGTGATCCAAGTAGATTAGACCGCTCACAGGGGAATCCTCCGACTCTAGCCATCTCGTCGTTTCGTCTTGACAATACTAGCTTCTCTATTGCAGCCTGCAACATTTAAAGATGGGGACGCGGCATAGCAACCTGATATTACACTGAGAGATTCGGCAGTTCTATTTCGCCCGGCAGATCGGGCAACAATGGGGGCGCCGGCTCGAAGGGGAGCGCCGGCCGCGTGCCATCCGCAAGTCGTTGACGATGATACGGCCTTTTGCTAGGCTACCAGTGACGAGCTCGAGGTCCTAACCGTTCTTCACAGCCGTTCCAGAACCTCATTTTCCCACAAGTAGCGGGTTTAGTGCCGACTGTCGCAGGACCGCGTATCTTACACCAACCCTCGATGCTTGCCGGCGCCGATTGGGCTCTAGGTTTTTCGGAGGCTAAGGATTGGCACAGACGCCTTCACAAACTGAAGAAACGGATCGAGAGCGTCGGCGCGCATTAGCTCTGAGATTAGCCGACGCCGCGCTCGCGGCAGTCGAGCCGGCCCTGGCGGTAAAACGCAACGTTCAACTATCCGGCTCTACTCTGAGCGTCGCCGGCCGGGAGTACGATCTCGGCCGCTACGATCGTATCCTCGTGATCGGCGCGGGCAAAGCCGGCGCGCCCATGGCCCAGGCGATCGAAGAGACCTTAGAAGACCGAATTACCTCTGGGATCGTAAACGTCAAGTACGGCTACGGCGGCCCCAGCAAGATCATCGAGATCCACGAAGCCGGACATCCCATTCCAGACGAGGAGGGCGTCGCCGGAGCTCGCAAGATGGTCGAGATGCTGGCGGATTCCGACGACCGTACGCTCGTAATCGCGTTGATGTCCGGTGGCGGCTCCGCCCTTATGGTCGCGCCGGTTGACGGCGTCACTTTGACGGATAAGCGCCAACTAACGGACAGCTTGCTGCGCTCCGGCGCCAACATCAACGAGATGAACACCGTTCGGAAGCATCTGTCCTTGGTAAAGGGCGGCGGACTAGCGCGGCTGGCGATACCGGCGGACATAATATCTCTGATGGTATCCGACGTCATAGGGAGCCCCCTCGACGTGATCGCGTCAGGCCCAACCGTCGCCGACACCTCGACGTTCGGGGATGCATGGGGAGTGGTGGAGAAATACGGCTTGATCGAAGACCTGCCGGCGAGCATCCGCGGACACTTCGAATCCGGGCTAGCGGGGCGAATCGAGGACACTCCGAAGCCGGGAGACCCGATCTTCGACAAGGCCATCAACGTGATCGTGACGAGCAACGAGATCGCGGCTGGCGCAGCCGTACAGCAAGCAAGAGCTGAAGGCTTGAACACCCTGCTGCTGTCGACCTGGGTTGAAGGCGAGGCGCGCGAGGTTGCGCACGTGGCCACCGCGATAGCCAGGGAAATCGAATACTCAGGCAATCCCGTTCCGGTTCCGGCTTGTATCGTGGCCGGCGGAGAAACGACGGTAAATGTTCGCGGCGAAGGCATTGGAGGGCGAAACCAGGAAATGGCGCTGGCAGCGGCTATTCAGATGGCCGGACTTCGGCGCAGCCTCATCATGACACTGGCGACTGACGGCTCCGATGGTCCAAATGATGCCGCCGGCGGTATCGTAGATGGATCTACCGCGGAAAAGGCGGTCCGAGCCGGAATCGATCCGGATACATACCTGGCCAACAACGATAGCTACAATTTTTTCAAGCAGATCGATGACCAGTTCATTACCGGGCCTACTAACACCAACGTAAACGACCTGATCTTCATCCTGGTCACCTGACGAGTGAGAATTGATGGCTCGATGAATATCCCTACCATTGCGATCGAGCGGGTGCGCGGCCGCGAGATCCTGGACTCGCGCGGCCGGCCAACGGTCGAGGCGGAAGTGCTCCTGGCCGATGGCAGCGTGGGAACGGCGTCGGTGCCTTCGGGCGCATCGACCGGCGCCCACGAAGCAACGGAGTTGCGTGACGGCGATCCGAACCGGTTCTCGGGCGCCGGAGTGTTGAGGTCGGTACGGAGCATAGATGAAATCATTGCGCCTGCCCTGACCGGCGGTTCAGCAATCGACCAAGCCGGCGTCGACCGGGCGATGATCAAACTGGATGGCACCAAGAACAAGAGCTCCCTGGGCGCAAACTCGATACTGGCAGTTTCCTGGGCCGTTGCGAACGCGACGGCCAACTACCTAGGTATCCCGCTTTTTCGTTACCTGGGCGGCGCCAACACCCAGACCTTGCCGGTGCCGATGATGAACATATTGAACGGCGGAAAACACGCCGCCGGCTCGACCGATTTCCAGGAGTTCATGATCGCGCCGGTTGGATTCGAACGGTTCTCGGACGCTCTTCGCGCCGGCGTTGAAGTGTACGACGCCCTGAAGAGACGATTGGCGAGCGAGGGCCTCTCAACGAACGTTGGTGATGAGGGCGGCTTTGCGCCGGCGATTGGCTCCAACGAACGGGCCCTAGAGCTGATCGCGGCGGCAATTGGAGATGCTGGGTACGACTATGGCCGGCAGATAGTGCTGGCGCTGGACCTGGCGGCGACCGAGCTCTATGAAGATGGCGCCTACAGATTACCCATTGAGGGTAAGGAGTTGGACAGTCGCCAGATGGTCGATCTACTTGCCGATTGGGTAGAGCGCTTCAAGATCGTATCAATCGAAGATGGAATGGCGGAAGACGATTGGGCCGGCTGGAAGCTACTGACCGAGCGCCTTGGCGATAGAGTGCAGCTTGTAGGCGACGACTTGTTGGTGACCAATACAGACAGAATCCAGCGCGCGATCAAGGAAGGGGTCGCTAACACGCTCCTGGTCAAACCGAACCAGATCGGAACCGTGAGCGAGACCCTGGCAGCCGTAAAGCTGGTTGAGCGGCATGGCTGGGCGGCAATGGTTTCCCATCGTTCCGGGGAGACAAACGATGCCTCGATTGCTCACCTGGCGGTAGGAGCCGGCGTCGGTCAGATCAAGGCCGGCGCGCCTAGCCGGGGCGAGCGTGTCGCCAAGTACAATGAGCTTCTGAGAATTGAAGAGGACTTGGGGGACTCGGCGATATATCCCGGTTGGGAAGCTATTCGGGCTGCCCGGGTTTGAGGGCGGCAAGTGAATAGACGATGAGTGATGTAACACTTGAGGACATCAGGCAGTCTGCGAAAGGAGTCGATCTGTCCGGTCGCGCCCTCGGCGTTCATTCGTCTCTGCGATCGTTTGGATGGGTGAAAGGAGGCGCTCAAACCGTCATTGACGGCCTCTTACTGGAAGGCTGCACCATCGTGGTGCCAACCTTTACTGACTTTGTAAGGCCAGCGCCAAATGGAAGGGGCCAGGCGCGCAACGGGTTCGACTATGAATCGTCAATCGAGTGCGTGGCCGGCAATCAGGACTGCGTGTACTCTACTGACACTAACGAAGTGTCCAAGTCGATGGGCTCGATTCCCAAGAAGATTCTTCAAATGGCGAGTCGAGACCGTGGCGAACATCCGCTGTGCTCATTTGCGGGAGTGGGTCCTCGCTCGTCCCAACTCATTAGGGGACAAAAGCCATTCGACGTATTCGCCCCTCTAGAAGCAGTGGCGGCGGCGGATGGCTTCTACGTGCTTATGGGCGTAGGGTTGAACAGAATGACGGCCATTCACCTTGCCGAACGCAACGCTGGCCGCAATTTGTTTAGGCGTTGGGCGAATGGGCCGGCCGGCACTGTGATAGAGACACAGGTCGGCGGATGTTCTTGTGGGTTCGAGAGCTTGGCGCCGGCGGTTGCTCCGCTTGAGGCCAAGACCGGGGTGGGCCGGAGCCAATGGCGGATCTATCCGGCGCGAACCTTTCTCGAAGCAGCTGCGAGTGCTATCAGGAGTGATCCAGCATCTACCCACTGCGGTAGTACCGACTGCCTTCGCTGCAACGACGCGGTTCAAGGAGGTCCTATTCTGAATGGCTAGCCGCCTTACTCTTAATAGAATTACACGAAGGATATTGAGAAATCACCGAGTGAAACACGATATTGCCCACTCGGTGAACTTTAGCAGCGAACACAAACGCCAGGAGATTAAGAATTGGCAACAAAGGTAGGCATAAACGGATTCGGGCGGATAGGCCGGCTAGCGCTACGCGCAATATTGGAGCGCCATCCGGAGGTGGAGGTGGTCGCGATAAACGACCTTGCGACGCCGGAACAAAACGCTCACCTATTCAAATATGACACTAACTACGGACCGTACAAGGGCGAGATCTCCGTGCAGAACGGAGGACTGGAGATCGACGGTAGGAGAATCGTCGTAGTTTCCGAACGCGAGCCGGCCAAACTGCCCTGGGGTGATTTGGGAGTCGAGCTCGTGATCGAGTCGACCGGCCGGTTCACCGACGCCCCAAAGGCTGCCGGTCACTTGCAAGGAGGAGCGAAGAAGGTGCTCATCTCCGCGCCGGCCAAGGGCGAAGACATCACGGTCGTTTTCGGAGTGAACCACGAACAGTACGATCCTGCGAAACACAACATAGTGTCCAACGCTTCGTGTACTACCAACGCGCTTGCTCCTGTAGCAAAGGTGATCAGCGACAGCTTCGGAATAGTCAACGGACTAATGACGACAGTTCACTCCTACACCAACGAGCAGCAGGTCCTAGACCAAGTCTTTGGGGACATGCGCCGGGCGCGCGGAGCGGCGATGAACATCACTCCCACCACCACTGGCGCGGCCCGGGCCGCCGCGTTGGTGATACCCGAGCTAGAGGGCAAGTTTCACGGACTAGCCTTGCGCGTGCCGACCTCGACAGTTTCGATCATAGACTTGGTGGTCGACACGGAACGGTCGGTGACCAGCGAAAGCGCGATCGAGGCGCTCTCCGACGCCGCGGCCGGCTCTCTCAAAGGTGTACTGTCAGTCACGCACGAACCCCTGGTATCGACCGATTTCAGGGGCAACCCCGCTTCTTCGATCGTAGACGCGGAGATGACGATGGCGATTGGCGACCGAATGCTGAAGGTACTAAGCTGGTACGACAACGAATGGGGCTACAGCTGCAGGCTGTCCGACGTCACTGCCTATATCATCGAACAGGGCCTGTGAGCTGCGCCAAAAGGCACTGAGCCGGTGGCTGCGCCGCGAAAGAAGAGCATCGAGGATATCTCGGTGGCCGGCCGGCGAGTTCTGGTACGCGTCGACTTCAATGTCCCTATGCACGCCGGCAAGATCACCGACGACCTTCGGATCAGAGCCGGCCTGAAAACGATAAACCACCTGCTTGCCGGCGGTGCGACCGTGATATTGATGTCGCACTTGGGCCGGCCCGGCGGTAAGCCGGACGCGGCGTTGTCGATGAGGCCGGTCGGCGAACGCCTTTCCCAGATCACCGGCAAACCTGTCCACTTCCTGGACGAGTGTGTTGGGACTGCGGTTGAGACGGCTGTGATGGCCGGCAAGCCGGGCGACATCTTTCTGCTGGAGAACCTTCGATTTCATCCGGAAGAGGAGAAAAACGACCCGGAGTTCTCAGGGAGCCTGGCCAGGCTGGGCGAACTGTACCTCAACGACGCATTTGGAGCCGCTCATCGCTCTCACGCCTCGACGGTCGGCGTTGCCGGGCATATTTCGGCCTACTGCGGGTTCCTGATGAACGACGAGATATCGGCCCTGAATCAAGTGCTGGAAGAGCCGATCCGGCCACTTATCGCGATCATCGGCGGCGCCAAGATTTCCAGCAAGATCGGCGTGATTCACAACCTCCTATCGGTCGTGGACCGCTTCCTCATCGGCGGCGGAATCGCCAATGCCTTCCTCAAGGCCCAGGGATTCGCTATCGAGAGATCGTTCGTCGAAGACGATCAGCTGGAGACGGCGCAAGCCATCCTGAAGGAGGCCGGCGACAGACTCACGTTGCCGGTCGATGCCCGCGTGGCGGCCGAGGCACAGGCCGGCGCCGCGTTTCGGGAGGTAGGAATCAACGAAATACCCGCCGGATGGATGATTCTGGATATTGGCCCGAAGACAGTCGCCGAGTTTTCCAGCATAGCCGGCTCGGCCGGCACCGTCGTCTGGAATGGGCCGGTCGGTCTGAGCGAAATACCCAACTTCGCCTATGGTACCCACGCGCTCGCGACACACTTGGCCGGATCGGATGCTCGGGTGATCGTTGGAGGTGGAGACCTGGTCGGCGCCTTGAGGGATTCCGGCGCAATCGACAAGCTATACCACGTGTCGACCGGCGGCGGGGCATCGCTCGAATTTCTCGAAGGGCGTGAGTTGCCGGGAGTTGCAGCACTGGAGGACGAATGAACCGTACACCGTTGATCGCGGGCAATTGGAAGATGAACACCGATGTGACCGAGGCGCGCCGGCTTGCCGGCCAGATCCGGGAACGAATCGCCGATCTAACCGGGGTAGAAGTGGCGCTCTGCCCGCCGGCAATATCCTTATCGGCAGTCGCCGAAGTTACAGCAGGAAGCGACATGGCGGTCGGTGCCCAGAATTGTCATTTCGAAGACAGCGGCGCATTCACCGGCGAGATTTCGCCAGCGATGCTAGTGGGCCTCTGCGAATACACGATACTCGGCCACTCCGAACGCCGGCAGTATTTCGCCGAGACGGATGAACTTGTGGGCCAAAAGTTGAGGGGAGCGTTGAAGCACGATCTGACAGCGATACTATGCGTCGGAGAAACTCTAGCCGAGCGGGACCAGGGTAATACCACTCAGGTCATAGGAGCGCAGGTCGCCGGCGCACTGTCCGATCTCCGCGAGCCCTCGGTGGTAATCGCCTACGAGCCGGTTTGGGCTATAGGCACGGGACTGCCGGCGACCGGGGCGATGGCAAACGAGGTCGCCGGTTTCATTCGAGAACGACTGGGAGAGTTCGGCTCGCGGGAATGGGTCGAATCTGTTCGCATACTATACGGCGGCAGCGTAAACGCCGCGAACTTCGCGGAGTACATCAACCAACCTGATATCGATGGCGCCTTGGTCGGTGGAGCAAGCCTCAAAGTGGACGAATTCGCCAAGATCTGCGAGCTCGCACAGCGGTAAGGCGTCGATACCTAGCCATCTTGCGGCAACATCCAGAGCGGATCCGTAATAGGGGCCGATTAAGGCGCACTACCTGTTATCGAAAGAAGGTCTCTTAACGCCGGTCGCCCGGGGCGGCGGCATCTTGGCCTGAGATATATGGATACTCTCGCGGCTGGTCTGGTAACACTAGTCATCTTGATCGTCGTCGGCGCCGCGCTCGCGTTCGCCATGGGCCTGCCGGCCCCCGTCAGTGCGCCACGCCGAGATGTTTCCGCCGGACCGGCCGGACGCTCGCGACCAAAGCGGATCAATCCCTGGTACATTTGGGTGCCGGGACTGCTGATCGGCGCGCTACTGATCTATCTTGTTGCCCACCCGCTATGGGTTATCTTCGTCGTCCATCGCGAGCGGCCGGCCGCGGATTTCAGTGCCGAGCAGATGTTCGTCCGCACATGTGAAGCATGTCATGGCGACAAAGGATTCGGGATCCGGCTGACGCCCTATCTGTCACGTGACGAGCTGGCATCCCGGCTGGGTTTGGACCCGGCCAATCCACAGCACCTAGAAGTGTTGAGCGAGTACGTAAACCTGATGGTCAGCAACGGTCACGGGATGATGCCGGCGTGGTCGGAGGAAAAAGGAGGCCCCCTCACTTCCGAGCAGATTCAAACCCTCGTCTATCTGATTATCGAAGACCGCGTATATCGGGAAGACCGCTAGCTATCCGCTGGGCACTGCGTATTCGAACACGGTTTCGTTAACACACTCGAGACCGGTGGAGCTTTCGATTCAGACAGGGACCCCAGCGCGCTGCTGAAACGCGGGTGAATAATGTCGCCGGAGCGTGGGTCAGTGATCGGGGTTCAGGCGCGGAACGCTTTGACAGGTCGGGAATCACCATGGCCTTGCACCGGCCACACCTCCCCTGGGTTCCGGCTTTCGCCGGAATTACGAGGCGGGAAACCGCAATGACTAGAGCGGGAATCGCCGGCAGCCCCTAATAGCCGGCTGGCCGCGTGGCATTGGCTGGGGACAAGCCCCAGCGCTACACTTCTCTCTTTCGACTCTCGGCTGTAGCCGCTAGCGCGATGGTGGTTGGTGTCGTGGGGCGGGCGGGGAGACGGGTAACACTTAGACTGGGAACATAGGTGACACTTTCTAGTGGTATGCGGAACCCGGCTCGTGTGATCGTCCAAGAGTCCGATGATGAACGGACTTGGGAGTGTGAAGCCGGCCAACGCCGCGCGAGATATTTCTCGAGCAATAGCCTACTTCCCGTAGAAATGGCGAAGGTTCCTGGCCCTTCTCTTGTAAGTGTTCAGATTTAGGGGTGCCTGCTCCGTATGGGCGTAATATCGCGCCAATGAGGGTCCATCACAGGCGAGGACGTCTGATCGGGGTAAGCCAGGAAAGGGTTGCAAGGGCGAAGTCCTTGCCGGGAGAAGGGGACCAGGGGGATGAGGTCGAGCAGCTCGTGGATTTGGCATCGATGGGTTGGAAATCACCCCTTGACCGCCTACTGAGGTCCCGAATGGCGACTCGGCCATTCCAGTTCATGGGCATGGAGGAGAACCATACACCCAAATCTGAACTGATACCTTCTTTTTTGTTGACTTGACTATTGGTTATTATTCATCTAATATTTGTTTTAGATTAACCTAAATACGAGGCCGCGATGCTCAGTCAATCGATGGAAGACTATCTGAAGGCGATCTATAAGCTGAGACACGCGGATCAGCGAGTGTCCACTAACGCGATCGCCGAGAACCTGGGTGTCTCGCCGGCCTCTGTAACCAGCATGCTCAAACAGCTGGCGTCCTTGGAGCTAATCATCCATACGCCCTACCAAGGGGCTGAGTTGACCGACCTGGGTACCAAGGTCGCTCTCGAGGTCATTCGGCACCACCGTCTCATCGAACTGTACCTGACAGAGTTCTTGGGCTATAGATGGGACCAGGTGCATGACGAGGCCGAGCGCTTGGAGCACGTCATCTCGGAGGAGATGGAGGACCGGATGGATCAGGCGCTGGGTAGACCGACCTCCGATCCGCACGGCGATCCCATACCCAGTCGTGACCTCGTGCTGCCGCCGTCGGACGCGATCATGCTATCCGAGCTAAGCCCGGGTCAACAAGCGTCGATCCAGCGCGTCAGCGACCGCGACTCCGAAATGCTGCGCTATCTAAAGCGATTGGAACTCGTCCCATCCGCCCAAGTCATCCTGATTGAGAAGTCCCCGTTCAGCGGACCGCTCTTGATTCAAGTAGGAAGCGTTCAACATTCGATCGGGCTTGAGCTTGCGTCAAACATCTATGTCTCAAACATTCACGATCCTCATGCAGCCCCTGGCGATGGCGCAATCGCGCGCGCCGAGTGACAAGGTGCTTGGGGACACCATATGAAATCGAACAGAGCTCGCTAGAATGAAAGGGTTACTGGATCTGCCGAAACAGTTCCTCCAACGTAGGGTGAACCGGCGGTCTCTATTTCGGGCAACTCCCAAAGCCCTGTTGGCGGCTAACGCGATTGGCGCGGCGCTTGGAGGTGCCGCGGTACTTGGGCCGGCGGTGGCCAAAGAGACGAAACCGCAGACCGAGGCCGGCATAGACGCGAGTAGCCACGTTCACGACGGCAGCGGTCCAGTCGGCGACGTTGACGTTCAGGCACTGGGATTTGATCCCATCGAACTGCTTCGAGATTGGGACTACGGCGAGGTGAGCCAACTAGATAGCGGCCAAACCTTGCGTGAGTACAGTATCGTCGCCATCGACCGCGAAATCGAGATAGCTCCCGGCATCTACTTTCCAGCGTGGACCTACAATGGCCGTGTTCCCGGTCCGACGATGCGCTGCGTCGAAGGAGATCGAATTAAGGTCCAATTTACCAATGCGGGTACTCATCCGCACACCATCCATTTTCACGGAATTCATTCCGCCTCCATGGATGGCGTTCCCGGTATTGGCCGGGGCGCTATCAACGTCGGCGAGAGCTTCACGTACGAGTTCGATGCCTTCCCGATGGGCTGCCATCTCTACCACTGTCACACGGTTCCTTTGAAGAGACACATACACAAAGGCCTGTACGGCGCGTTCATCGTCGATCCAGACCCAACCAAGTACTCGGGCAAAGAGTCGGAGGTGGCGAAATCGCGCAACCGGCAGTACGAGGAGAACAAAGAGTTCGACGAGATGGTGATCGTGATGAACGGGTTCGACACCAACTTCGACGGAGACAACGAGATATACGCCGCCAACACTGTCGGCTTTCACTACCACAAACATCCCATAAAGATCAGTCGTAACCAGAAACAACGAATCTATCTAATCAACGTGACAGAGTTCGATCCCATCAACTCCTTTCATCTACACGCCAACTTCTTCGACTACTACGACCATGGCACGACCTTGACGCCGACTTTGCGAACTGTCGACACAATCGTTCAATGCCAAGCGCAAAGGGGCATCATCGAGTTCTCGTATGCCGGATTCGAGCCGGGACTCTACATGTTTCACGCCCATCAGAGCGAGTTCGCCGAGCTCGGTTGGATGAGCTTCTTCGAACTCGTTTAGACGCTGGAGTACTAGGAATGAGTGAAACTTCGTTAGAACACCCATCCACCAGCGTCAATAAATCTTCACCAACGATGACGTGGCTGACCGGACTCTTTCCCTTGGTCCTCCTGGGTGTATTAGTTTGGCTACTACTGGCTACCTCACCACTCAAAACCCTGGGGGAGTTTCCCCCGATCGAAGAGTTGACCGTCGAAAGAGTGACGCTGGACAGCGACCCGCACCAGATAATCATACAGGTGATCAACGGCGGGCCAGATCCGGTGACGATTGCCCAGGTTCTAGTCGACGAGGCCTATTGGATGCATTCCATCGAGCCGAGTAGAACCCTGAATCGATTGGACCAAGCCAAGATCGTCGTGCCGTATCCGTGGGTACAGGGCGAGGCTCACGAGTTGATATTGATTACGGCCACTGGAGTGACTTTCAACCATGCGATTGACGTCGCAGTCGAAACTCCTAGGCCCGACATTGAGTTCTTTGGCATCTTCGCGTTGATTGGGATCTACGTAGGAGTGCTGCCGGTCGCAATCGGTATGTTGTGGACCCCTTTTCTCCGGCGGCTAGGCCGCAAGTGGACCCAGTCCTTCCTGGCACTCACCATCGGTCTCCTGCTGTTCCTTGGCGTTGACACCGTCGAAGAGTCTCTTAATGTCGCCGGCAGGGTGCCAGAAGCGATCCAAGGGATAGCTATCGTCGCGATTGGCGCGGTGCTCTCGTTCCTCGCATTGGAGGGCATTACCAGGTGGCTGACGCTACGAACCGGTGGCAACGACGCTACCGTACGCCTTGCGGTCGCGTTTTCAATTGCAATCGGCATCGGTATTCACAATCTAGGCGAGGGACTCGCGATCGGCGCCGCTTACGCGGTCGGCGAGATTGCACTGAGTACATTCCTCATTGTCGGCTTCACACTCCATAACGTGACCGAGGGACTGGGTATCGTCGCTCCAATTGCGCGCACGCGGCCGCGGTTGTTGACGCTGGTCTGGCTGGGGTTAATTGCCGGCGCGCCCACCATAGCAGGCGCGTGGATCGGCGGGTTTACGTACTCCGACGTCTGGGCTACGTTTTTCCTCGCGATTGGCGCAGGGGCCATATTCCAAGTTGTCTACGCGGTGGGCAAACTCATGATCGGCAATGCCAAAAGGGACGCCCTGACTATCGGAAGCTTTGTCGGAATCGCTGCCGGCATGGTGATCATGTATGTAACCGGACTGATAGTCTAGCCGGCCGACGTCCAATGCCGCGCAAGGGACGGCACTGCATCGACGGCCACCCGATGGACGGTTAAGGGGTGCCTCCCTGTTAGTCAACAATTCTCCGACTGCCTCCTCCACGGCGTTGCCCTCAGTCGATTCTCGTAACAATCTCTCGATCTTCCGATGGGCGAAGGTTCTACTCCGGCGCTACGAACTCTCCTATCCAGTGTACGTTATCAACGCTTGGGCTTGCCGCCCGGAAAAACCTCTCGTCGGCGGTCCACAACTCGCAACCGACACTTTCCGCCAGTGCCAGGTAGTGGGCGTCGTAGGCCGCACCCTGCTTGAGCTGGCTTGCAATTTGCAGTGCTCTGACGTGAAGGTTTGGCGGTTGATGGAGTTCAAGGCGCGACTCAAACAGCCGTGCGATCATGCGGGTACTGTCGCCGATGTTCAGTTCGCCGCGCAACACGCGCCGGTGAAGAGCGTTGGCGACCTCGAAAGGCATAAGGTGTGGGGCGATGCGGGTGATGTCCTTGGCAACCCAGGATTGGAGGACAGCGTGGGCTTTGTCAGAATCATCCTCTTCAACTAGCCATTTGATCGCCAGGCTTGCATCGACCACGACGGATCCGTTCACGCCCATCCCTCGACTTCGGCATCCCTGATTTCACGGGCCTCCCGAATCAAGTCGGCGGAACTCCCAGGGAGAGGATTGCCCCCAAATATCTCCCTCCGGAGCTCTGCAAACAACTCATGGTCTGGTTTGTCAGACAACAGTCCGCCTATGCCGATGGCTTCGTCCTTTGTCAACTCCTGATCAATGGCGGCTTGGCAGTATCCACGCATGCTGACGCCTTTGAGTGCGGCAATAGCTTTTAGCCGCCGCTGAAGGGTGGGGTCCAGATCCAAGGTGAGTCTCTTCTTTTTGGTTTCCATCGCCTACGCCTCGCTAGGTTGAGACTGGAAAACAAGAATATAACAAACACAGAAAGATAATCAATACACCGCTACGAGCATGGCAACAATAGAGGTCCCCCCAATACACGGAATCGGCAGGGGGAGGTGGTAGCAGCGAATGCTGCCGCCAACCAAGAGTTCCCCCATTCCCGTCTGCGCATCCCTTCCGTCCTCACATAGAACTTTGTCTGTGACCACTTGCAACGGCCTATCGGATTTAGTGATTCGGAAAGAAAGTTGAATATCTTGTGGGACTCTGAAGGTGCCCAGATTTGCAACAAATGAGCAAGTGAATGAATTGGTCGAGTCCATATTTGCGGCTAACGTTCGTGAGTGTCTTTGTAACGCTAGTTTTGCGGGGGAGTGACATTGCCCTCAGGGTAATAGGAAATCGACAATTGTTGGGCGCGTCACTCAGCGGAGGGCACCCACGCAGTGGATTCTGCGTTTAGCGTATTGGAAACCCGTCGCCCGCAACTAGCGCGGGAGATCATGGCTCGAAAACTAGAGGATAGAAAACCCTTAATAGAGCAGCAGCTCATTGGTATTCACTCCGCTATCAAACTATTCAAAGATAGTGAAGAGGAAATTGTCGCTGGATATCACCCGGCTAGCCACGCAAAGGAATTGACCGACGCAATAGAGAATATCCTGGAGACACATGGTCCGCTGCATAGGAACGAGATTCTAGTGAAGGTGCGGGAGCGCGGTATACACGTGGGTGGTGACAGGCCTATAAACAATATTGGGGCCTATCTGAGCACGGATAATCGGTTCAAAAACGTCGGCAAGGGCCTTTGGGACCTTGTAAAGTATCCCTTTGATGATGGCGATGGCGTTGCACCTGGTTATTTGCGAGCCAAGAAAAAGCAGGAGAGCATGCTTGCAGCGTATGCCCGGCAGCCGGTTGACGCCCCGCCTGATCCGATTCCTCTGATCCAAGCAGCATACCTTAATCGCCGCTTTGACAGTGATAAAGCCGATACACTATAGTCGACGCTGACATAGGATCGAGATCGAGCAACCACGTAAGGAAAGCCGATCCGGCCGGCGCAACTCAGCAACTCGTTGCCATCGGGTGACTAGCGATACGACACTCACCCCCGTGACAACGGCAAGGCGCGTGGGAACATGCGATTACGATGAAATTTGCGGCGGCCGCGTATAGTCGGCCGCGAGATGGTTAGGGCCGGCTTGGGCACCCTGTCTGTCGCCTCCGCCATCGGAATCTACCTGCTAATAGTGTTCGGGGCCGTGGTGCGCGTAACGGACTCTGGACTCGGCTGCCCGGACTGGCCTCTGTGCTACGGTCAGCTGATACCACCGCTAGATTCGGCCGCTATTATCGAGTATGGCCATCGAATGTTCGCAGCGGTCGTAAGCGCGGTCATAGTGGCGACAGCCGCTGTGGCTTGGACTCGCCACCGGGCGAATCGCTTGATAACTATTCCCATGGTCGCGGTCCTGCCGCTACTGTTGCTCCAGATTGGGCTTGGCGCCATCACGGTGATCCTGGAACTGCCGCCAATGATCGTGCTCGTCCACCTCACAATTGCAATGATTCTCCTGGCGCTCGTGATAGTCGCCAGCCTCACCGCGATCTACGACCCGTGGCCGAACCGGCCGGCCAGCCCGAGAACCGCAGATCCGTCGCGAAACAAAGCGGGTCTTCGCTTGGTGTATTGGACCGGCTTCGCTCTATTCCTGTTGCTAATATCCGGCGCGTTCGTCCGGGCCTCCGGAGCGACTTGGATTTGCGCCGGCTTTCCCCTCTGCAACGGCGAGTTGATGTTCGGCAACCGGCTGATAGACATCCACATGTTGCACAGGTTCGTCGCAATACTTGTAGGATCGCTGCTGATCTTCACAGTCTGGCGAATCGCCAGTCAGAGGAATTCGCCTCGACGTCTCACAGTAGCCGCAGTGCTTGTGTGCATCGCGATTGCATTTCAAATAAGCATAGGAATCTGGGCCGTCTCTACCCAGGCGCCGGCATTGCTGCGGGGTTTGCACGTTGCCGGCTCGGCCGGTGTATGGAGCGCCTACGTGAGCTTCGCGGTCCTGGTTTCTCAACACGCCGCGGCGTCGGGAGCGAAGGCTAGCGACCTCGTGCCGGCTGAAGTATCAAGCGACCGCGCACCGGCCTAGCGTATGCAAGCTGGATTGCTCGGATCGATGGCAGCGGACGCCCGTCCTCTCCCTGCGGTAACGTGCCGACATCGTTTGAAAGGCGACAGCCACCGGTCTACTCGGCCGACCTGACCTCAACCGATGTTTCCTCCTCTTCGCCAAATCCCATCCAGGAGAAGAACACGACCGTGAGAGCGAGAACGTAGATTATTCCCCCCGGCACCCACATTATCAGGCCGCCCAACTGTTGGTCATCGAGTGGGGTGAGCCCCCAACTCGCCGTCGTATTCTGATAGACGCTGTACCAACCTTCGTCCGTCAGCGTCAGGATCGCCCCAAGCCAGCTGCTCTGCACCGCCGCAGCCAGCACGTAGACCATGCGCATGGGATACGAAAACGTCCGGGTTGGATAGTTTATGACCGGCCACCAGAAAAGGATGCCGCTGGCGAAAAAGAAGAAGTGTTGAAATGAATGGAGCCAGTAGGACTCGACCGCCGCGTTATAGAGGGCCGGCAAGTGCCAGACCCACAGCACAACCGCCGCTATGGCCCACGCGACGACTGGGCGGCCGATGAAGCTCAGTACCGCTTTGACTCGGCCTGCAGTCAGGATCAATCGTAACGGCCGGTTCGGTAACGCGCCGAATACGACGGTCATGGGTCTGCCCAGCAGCAACAAAGGCGCCGCCACGAGTATCAGAAGCATATGCTGGACCATGTGAAAGGTGAGCAAGGCGTCCGCAAATGTGTCTATTGGCGAGCTAAGCGCGATGAAGACGACGAATACAGCCATGAAATACGCGGAGGCTCTCGGCCATCCGAGACCACGGTCGAACCGACCTAGGGATCGCAGCCTCAACGTGCCGCTTAGGTAGAGACCCAGCAAAAGGCCCATCACAACAGCTACAAGCGGATCCCAAGACCAACTACTCATGAACTGATCGAAGCTCGTCATCGGCGGCGTTCAAGAGGGGTCAAGACCCGACTCATCGTCCGGCCTGACTTCAAGAGAATCCGCGGGGTGTTGGTCAATTGAGGATTATGGCGACTCATTCTCACTTGCGGCGCGTTAGGCGTCTATGACAATGTACCATGGGCCAAGACAAGCCGGCAAAGATACGGGTTGAGCGCGATCACAACGCCTGGGCCTCAGACATTCTATAGGCTCGGCGCACTCCAGGCAGGAGCGTTAATCATGACAGCGGTGCGAATAGCCGCCATACAAATGGGTGCTACGGATGACCTTGCACTCAACCTCGATCGCGCGGCGGAGTCGGTCGATAAAGCGGCGAAGTCCTGGGACCAAGTCGATGCCATCTGCCTGCCTGAATACTGCTATGGACTGCCAACCAAGATCTCAGACTATAAGCCATCTCCGTCACCAAAGAGGCGGATTCTCGACGTAATGTCGGCAAAGGCAGTAGAGCACGGGACGAACATCATCACCGGCAGCTTCCCGGAGCCGGCCGGCGACGGTCGTTATTACAACACTACCCTGGTAATCAACCGGCAGGGCAACTTCATCGGACAATACCGCAAGACACACTTGTTTGACGCGCTGGATGCCGAGGAGTCGAAGACTATCGCTGCGGGACACGAGCTCGGAATATTCGACCTGGATATCGGCCGGATTGGGATCATGGTCTGCTACGAGCTTCGATTCCCGGAAATAGCTCGAACTCTCGTTTTGCGCGGAGCCGACCTCATTTTCGTTCCATCAGCGTTTCCGTTCGGTGCGTTGCTGCCGCCGCGCACGGATCACTGGGATATTCTTACCGCGTCGACAGCCATCTCAAACCTGGTCTGCGTAGTAGCGGTCAATCAGTTCGGCCAACTTGGGGACGAAGCGTTTTTCGGACGCAGCGCGATCATAGATTCTTGGGGAACCAGGCTGGCACAACCGCCGGCCGGAGAGGGTGTTGCGATCGGAGAAATCGATCTTGCCGCCCAACGCCGCCTTCGCGAGCGACTTCCCGTTCTGAGCCAGCGGCGTCCTGAGCTCTACGAACTTGGCTGACGGTATTCGAAAATAGAGGAATTCGCAACAGTTCAGATTTGGGTGTATTTCTATCCTGCATGCCCGTGACCTGGAAAGGCCGAGTCGCCATTCGCGACCTCAGTCGGCGGTCAAGGGGTCATTTTCAACTCCACGAGCTGGTCGACCTCATCCCCCGGCTCCCTTCTACTGGCCAGAAGAAAGGGGATCTTTGTCGTGGGGGACACACCCACATCCCCCGGCAAGGGCTTCGCCCTTGCAACCCTTTCCTGGCTTTCGCCGATCAGACGTCCTAGCCTATGGTAGACCCTCGTTGGTGCGATATTACACCCATACGGAGCGGGTACCCCCAAATCTGAACACTTACAGGAATTCGAATACGCTAGCACCAGCAGCCGGCGGGTGTTATGTTTACGAGTATTCATCTCTTCGCCTCGAGACAAGGTCCTGAACTCATGCAGATTGGTGCGGACACTTGGAAGGACAATTTGAAAGGCGAGTAGCGCTCTGGACGCTCGTAGGCGTAATCGTCTTCTTCAAGATCTACACCGTCGTGCTCGTGATGATCTTCGACCGTTCGGCCAAGATGTTCGTCTTCATGGCGGCAATGAACTTCCCGTTCATTCTGGGCGGACTGGCGATCGTGGCAGTCGTAGGCTTGGTGTGGTTTCGGCTCCTGCGGGGAAGGGCCAAGCGCAGCCGGCTGTTGAGGGAAGAGTGGTACGTGGATGAAGAAGAGTCCACGGAGGTTTTGCCAAGGGGTCAAGACTAATCCGGCTATGTAAATCCCCGTCGTAGAGCAACCCCACGACGCTAAGGCCGGCCTTTTCGGTCCTTGGGGCGCTCTTTATCCTTGCGGGGAGTAGTTGGGGGCCTCTTTCGTGATTACGATATCGTGGGGATGGCTCTCTCGGACGCCGGCTCCCGTAACCTGTACAAATCGAGCCTTGTGCTTCATCTCGGCAATGCTGGCCGCTCCCACGTATCCCATCCCGGCCCGCAGACCGCCGACCAACTGGTAGATGACGTTGTTCAGAGGCCCTTTGTACGCCACGCGCCCTTCGATTCCTTCAGGGACCAGCTTGTCGACGAGAACCACGTCTTCTTGGCCGTATCGATCCCTGCTGAAACCTCGCGCCTTCATAGCGCCCTGAGAGCCCATGCCCCGGTGCTCCTTGAACCTCTCTCCTTGGTGGAACATGATCTCGCCGGGACTCTCGTCGGTGCCGGCGAGCAAGCCCCCGAGCATCACGCAGTCCGCTCCGGCGCCAATCGCTTTCGCGATATCTCCAGAGTAGCTAATACCGCCGTCAGCGATGACCGGGACGCCGTAGGGCCCCGCCGCCTGGGCGCACTCGTAAATTGCCGTGAGCTGAGGAACACCCGCACCGGCAACGACACGGGTCGTACAGATGGTGGCGGCGCCGACGCCTACTTTGATTGCGTCTGCGCCGTTCTCGATTAGCTCGACGGTCGCGTCCTTAGTGGTCACGTTGCCGGCTATTACCTGAACGTCAAGGGCGCTCTTCACCCGGCGTATCAGCTCGATTACACCCACCGAATGCCCATGAGCGGTGTCGATTACAAGAATATCGACTCCGGCGGAGACCAACGCGCGCGCGCGTTCGAATCCATCCTTGCCTACGCCGGTCGCCGCGGCCACGCGCAGTCTTCCACGGTCGTCTTTCGTCGCCAACGGGTAGCGTATCTTCTTTTGGATATCCTTTACCGTTATCAAACCTCGCAGCCTGAACTCTTCATCGACCACCGGAAGCTTCTCTATCTTGTGCCGGCTAAGGATCTCCTTCGCTTCGTCCAGCGTCGTGCCGACCGGCACCGTCACGAGACCCTCTTTGGTCATCACGGTTGAGATCTTTTGGCGGAAGTCCTCCTGGAAACGAATGTCACGGTTGGTCAGAATGCCAACCAATCGCCCATTTTCAGTGATTGGCACGCCAGAGATATGATATTTGGCCATCACTTCCAGCGCGTCGATCAAGCTGTCTTGGGGAACTAGGGTAATCGGGTCAACTATCATGCCGGCTTCTGAACGCTTGACCTTGTCCACTTCGACGGCCTGATCATCGATGGACATATTGCGGTGAATCACTCCTACGGCGCCTTCTCGCGCCATAGAGATCGCCATTCGTGCTTCGGTTACTGAATCCATGGCTGCGGAGACGAGCGGAATGTTCACCGGTATTGATCTGGTCACGCAACTTGACGTGCTAACTGAACCTGGCAATACCGACGAGCGATCAGGAACCAGCAAGACGTCGTCGAAGGTGAAACCGGTGCGGCCAAACTTGTCGTCCATGTATATCTCCTCCCGGGTGGAGCTTACGGGACCGAACAAATATGTTGATTAATTGTAGGCCGCGAACCCAAAAGTCTCAAGAATCTTTTCGGACGAAGGCGAGGCATTCACACCTCGATTTGGCGATCGGCACCGCAGTGGGTCTCGTCGAACCAAACTGCCGGCAATTCTAGGTGAGTTCAAGGGAATTCATCTTCTTTGCGGGGCTTTGCCCGGTTGCACTCTGACAAACAATTAGCTAATCTCAACTGATTCTGCAACCGATGAGGTGCGTGTTGGCCGAGACTCGAATGCCAGCCCGCAGCCGGAAGCCAGGGGACGTGGTGATCCGGCGGCAGCGCCTGCGCCCACAGCACATTGCGGTGCGGCCACGCAGGATCGTCAGGCGAGGACCTACTCCACCCATTATCTTGATTGCCGGCTTCATCGCGCTTATTGCCATAGGTACGGCTTTTCTCAGTCTACCCATAGCCAGCGTCGACGGGGGGTGGACGAATCTGGAAACTTCGCTGTTTACCGCCACTTCAGCATCCCTAGTCACCGGTTTGGTGGTTGTAGACACTTCCACCTATTGGAGTGGCTTTGGACAGGCCGTGATACTTATGCTCATCCAGCTTGGTGGGCTGGGATTCATGACCGGAGCGACTCTGCTCTTCCTGATCGCCGGCCGGCGACTAGGATTGCGCGAGCGAATTCTATTGCGAGACAGTGTAGGGTCATTCGAGTTGCGTGGAGTCGCCAGCATCGCGGTTCGCATAGCGATCCTGACCCTCATAGTGGAAGCCGTGGGCGCTATCGTACTTCTCGCGAACTTTGCCGCCCAATCCGACCAGCCCCTTCAGTCCGCCTGGCCGGCTGTATTCCTAGCGGTGTCGGCGTTCAACAACGCCGGCTTTGACCTGTCCGGCGGCTTTCGAAGCCTGACGATTCTTCGCGGTGACAACATCTCGCTGTTAGTAATTGCCGTGTTGTGCACCATCGGCGGTACAGGTTACTTTGTGTTGTCAGAACTCTACCGAAAACGTTCGCTTGTTCGGCTTTCAATCGACTCGAAGATAGTCTTGAGTGCCATGTTGACATTCTCGGTTTTGGGCGCCGCCGTCATCCTAATCGCTGAACACTCAAACCCAGCGACATTGGGAGAACTGAGCTGGCCCGAGAAGCTTGTCCATTCTTTTTTTCAATCGATTAGCTCGCGAACTTCCGGTTTCACCACCATTGACATAAGCAAGATGACCGATCATTCTCTTTTCTACACAATCGGACCAATGTTCATAGGCGGAGCATCTGGTTCGACCGCCGGAGGAATAAAGCTCAATACGTTCACCGTATTGTTATTTGCGATCTTATCGGCGTTGGCGGGGAAAGGCTACGCGAGCGCGTTCAAGCGGACGTTGGGAGCGGGGCTGATCAACCGGGCTCTCACAATCGCGTTGCTCTCCGTCGTGTTGGTCTTCGCATTCGCGTTCACTCTAGCAATAACCGAGGATGTACCATTTCTATGGGTACTCTTCGAAACGGTGTCCGCCTACGCGACAAATGGCCTGTCTACTGGAATTACGCGCGATCTATCGCTGACCGGCCGGGTGGTGATAGGCGCCGCGATGTTCGTTGGAAGGCTTGGGCCTCTGACGCTTGCGATATATATGGCCGGTCGTCCAGTAAGCAGCGGCGTAAACTACCCTGAGGAGCCAGTCCGAATTGGTTGAACACCGTGGATCAGCAACGAACCACCGAACATTGAAGTAAGAGATGTTAAGCGACGAAAGACTCAAGAAAAGAGTCCAAAACGGATTGGAAATCGCCGCGATACTGGCCGCGATCGGCACCGTGCCGCTGATAATTTACGACTATGAGAATCCCGGAGATCCGCTGGTCAATGTCGGGGACTGGATTCTGTGGTCGATTTTCCTCATTCAATTTCTATACACGCTTGCCGTTTCGGCAGACAGGCTTGCCTATGCCAGAAGCAGGTGGGTGCTCGTACTAGTCATAATCGTATCGTTTCCCTTGCTGCCCAATCTGCTATCGCTGTCAAGGTTAGCGAGGCTCATCAGACTGTTTCGTTTGTTAGTGGTCTTAGTCTATGGGTTGCGCGCCCTGCGAAGGATTCTCGGGAGGCGCGGGTTGGTGTACGTTGGCGCTGTAGCGACGTTTCTCATAGTGGTCGGCGGTGGACTGTTGTCGTTGCTGGAGGGTGAGTCGGTACACGGCAAGTTCTTCGAAGGGATCTGGTGGGCGATTGTCACGGTGACCACCGTAGGTTACGGCGACATTGCGCCAACGACAATTTGGGGCCGGATCGTCGGTGTGGCCCTGATGATTACCGGGTTGGGAGTCATTTCAACTCTAGCTGCCGCAGTCGCCGCCTACTTTGTTTCGCAAGACGAGAGCGATGAGTTCCAAGAAATCAAGGACCGGCTGTCGCGAATCGAGGCTCTCCTCCAGAAGGAAACAAATGCAAACCCATCGGGGCGAGATGAGTAGACTCATAGTTTCCCTGCGGACCGCTGGTGTATCATTTCCAGGCGACAACGACTCAGAACCGGGGTTCGCTTGATTTTAAAGATAAAACGCTCTAGTTGTCATCGATAGGACGAACATTGCGAGCGCTGCAATTGGAAACCTCGATCTATACATCTCTATGATTGGGATTTGGCTGAAATGGCAAGACAGGTAGTAGTGATCGGGCTTGGCAGATTCGGCTCCGCCGTGGCTACCACGCTGCACGAGTTGGGTTACGAGGTTCTGGCTGTCGACACAGATGGCCAGCTGGTCCAAGAATTGCTCCCCAACGTGACCCACGCGGTCCAGGCAAGTGGCGCCGACCGGGAGGCAATGACCGAAATAGGCGTCCGCGATTTCGATGCCGCCGTGGTCGCAATCAGCAGCAACATCGAAGTGAGCATCTTGACTACGCTGAACCTCAAGGAACTGGGCATGCCATACGTGATCAGCAAGGCAAGTAACGACCGGCACGCCCGAATCCTTTCGCTCATTGGCGCGAACAGGGTCATATTCCCGGAGCGGGAGACCGGCACCCGTTTGGCACACGGCTTCGCATCGCGGGCGGTGCTGGACTATATGAACATCGGAGTAGGGTATGGCATCAGCCGGATCCGGCCTCCAGACTCGTTCGTCGGTAGATCGCTAGGCGACCTGGGCCTTCGGGACAACTATAACTTGACCTTGATCGCGATTGTGCGCAAAGAAGAGGTCATCATGCACCCTCACCGAAGACAGACGATCGAGCCCAACGACGAACTGATAGTCGCGGGTGGCGACGAAGACCTGGCGACGCTATAGCCCTGGCGAGATCAGCGTTCGCCTCAGGTAGGTCCGGTGCGGACTAGCGGCGGCATCCCCATTTTTTTGACGAACTGGGTGGAGTGTGAAAAACCCCAAACCCAGCCGACCGAGGGACCTAAACGCGTTGTCCAATTTCTCCCAGGACTATTGGACATTTGGAGTTCGAGGCCAAATCGGCGCGGCGGGCGGCGAGGTCAAGCCCGCGCATCGCCGCTAGCCGGCAAACTCGAATGCTTCTACGCCTTTTGCTCCGGGCGTCGCCACGAATAATCCGCCTGCGGCAGGTTCTTGCTGTAGCGCCTCTTCATCCAGCTCGAAACGAGCGGTTGTGATATACAGGTCGCTAAGGTCCGGGCCGCCAAAGGCGCAGGCCGTTACCTGGCTGGCGGGAACATGAATAGTGCCTATCAGCTCGCCGCTTGCCGGATTCCAATGTGTAACCCTGCTGCCGCCAAAATGAGCCACCCAGATCATGTCTTCCTCGTCAATCGCCATCCCATCGGGGACGCCAATTCCAGGTGGGACGGTGACGGCGACGCGTCGATTAGAGATATCACCCGTAGACACGTCGTAGTCAAAGGCCGCTACCTTCAAAGTGAGAGAGTCGATGAAGTACATTGTCGAGTGATCGCTGGTCCAGACAAGGCCATTTGAGATCATGACGCCATCCAACATTTGACGAACGCTGTGATCGATGTCCATGCAATACAGGCTGCCGGACGGACTCCCTGGATCGTAAGGCATCGTTCCAGCCCAGAACCGTCCAGCCGGATCGCACTTGCCATCGTTGAATCTATTGCCTGGCATGTCCGGCTCGGGATCGTGGATTACGGTCAATTCACCGCTGTCCAAGTCCAAGCTAGCAAACCCATCGTGCAATGCGACCATAACGCCGCCTGCCTGTCGAGGGACGACGGTGCCCACCGGTTGACCCAATTCTACGATCCGATCCTCGTTCTTTGCTGGATCAAACAAGCGAACCTGGCCATCCAACAAGTTCACCCAATACAATATCTGGGAAGGCGCGTGCCATATCGGGCCTTCGCCCAAGACTGCCTTTGCATCGTAGACAAGCTCTGCGGTATTCGACATCACAATCTCCATCCAATTTGCGTTCCTCTGACGCGCCGCGCAAAGCGGCATCCGAATGCTAGCACAAGAACCAACTTGCGATGTGTCTCGGTAGTTCGAGTGGATGCCGGCCCCAGAAACAATGAGTCCGGTCCAGGCTATTCAATGGTTGCCACGCCGTATCGAACGTAGACGGCGCCCAACTATCTCCCGGCCATCTCGCGTAGCTCTGTCAGCGCACCTTGTCGCGACGCGTGATAGAGATACTGTTGAGCCCAGCCGGCGGTATTCCCGTACTGTTCACGAAACAGGCGGGAGACGTGCGCATACGTCTTAGCGGTCAAACTCTTGGTGGGGATTCTGACGCCGAACAGAGTTTGGGCCAGTCTCCACAGGTGGGTATCCACCGGTACGGCACAGTCGAAGCCAAGGGCCATCAAGCAAACGCAGTCGGCGATTTTCGGACCGATCCACTTATAGTGTGCCAGTCGGTTCCGGGCGTCTTCATAGCTCATCTGCCGGATCGCCGGCAGCTCTTCGGCTAAACCGTCTACCAGCGCCCGCGCGATATCCCCGACACATCGAGCGCGATAGGCCATACCACAATCGTGGCGCAGGATGGTTTCTGGCGCTGAGGCGACCGCGCTCGCGTCGGGGAACGCGCGGTAAGTGACGCCGGCGATCGTTGCAACAGGCTCGCCTAGTAGGGCGGTCATCCCGTGCATCGAATCAGTAATTCGGGCGACCGAGTTTGCGCCGCTACAGGCAAACGCCAGGATGGTTTCTACCTCCGGCTGCGCGAGCACTCGAAGGCCCTTGTAGCGCTCGACTGTTAGCCGGAGCAAGGGGTCCGAAGAAGCGTTTGCCCATCGCATCAAGTCAAAGTCGGCGCGCAAGTAGTCGCGAATCAGACCGGGTTCGCCGTCGAATAGACGGGCCAAGAGCTTGCTATCGCGCCGGTAAACTAACACGACCGCCTGGCCGATCGTGTTTACCCAACCAATGTCCAGCCGGCGCCACCGGAATGCCTGGCCGGAGTTGAAACTGATGTCGGGGTCGAATTGATTCGGTCCAAAGGGTAGCTCGAACTCGGTCAGGTCGTCCCATTCGAGGACAGGAAGATCTAGGTGAGGTCGCACCAATTCGGCCCGGAGGAGAGGTCGACTTCTGTCGGCACGCGAAGCTGCGTAACATTCTCCATTTCGTGCCGGACAATCTCGCCAACTTCAGCTAGCGAGGCAATCTTCACTTCGAAGAGCAACTCGTCGTGAACCTGGAGTAGCATCTGGCAATCGTCGCGGTGTTCCAGCCTTTCGTGCAACTGAATCATCGCCAGCTTGATTATGTCGGCGGCGGTGCCTTGCAGTGGCATGTTGATGGCTGCGCGCTCGGCAGCCAACCGTATCTGTCGGTTAGACGCTCTTAGGTCCGGCACGTTGCGCCGGCGGCCGTATAAAGTGTCGACATAGCCCTCGTCGACGCCGTGCTGCTTGACCGAATCCAGATACTGTTGGACGCGCGGGTACCTGGCAAAATATTCGCTTATGAACTCGCCGGCTTCGGAGGGTCTGATGCCCAACTGGACCGAAAGTCCGAAGTCGCTTATTCCATAGATGATGCCGAAGTTAATCGCCTTTGCCGACCTCCGCATATCGGATGTGACCTGGTCCAACGGCACTCCGAGCACCTGGCTAGCTGTCGCCGCATGGATGTCCTGACTTTCATTGAAGGCGGCAATCAGGTTTTGATCTTCAGTCATATGGGCCAACAGGCGCAACTCGATCTGCGAGTAGTCAGCGGATAGTAGTGCGTATTCGTCGCCCCTGGTAATGAACGCCTTGCGTACTTGCCGGCCAACCTGCGTGCGTACAGGGATGTTCTGGAGGTTCGGATCGGTAGACGACAGACGGCCGGTTGCCGCGCCTATCTGGTTGTATGAGGTGTGAACTCTGTTCGTGTTGGGGTTCACCATCAAAGGCAGTGCGTCAACGTACGTCGACTTGAGCTTGGCGAGCTGCCGTTGCTCTAAGATCAGCGGGACCACCGGATGGTCGTGCCGAAGAGCCGACAGGGTGTTCGCGTCGGTACTGTATCCGGTTTTCGTTCGCCTGAGTCCCTTCAGGCCCAACTCGCCGAATAGCACTTCGGCCAATTGCTTTGTGCTGCCGATCTTGAACGGGTGACCGACCTGATCGTAGATCCGCTCCTCGATCTGTCCCAACTGCTCGGTGATCGTTACGGACATCCTCTTGAGGAATGGCACGTCTACGGCGATTCCGGCCATCTCCATGTCAGACAGGACACGGACCAACGGCATCTCGACCTCTTGGAAGACCTTCTGCATGGCCTTAGTCTCTAGCTCCGTCTTGAGTGGACCGACCAGCCGAAATGTGGCTTCCGCATCTGCACCGGCGTAAGGAGCAACCTTTTCGACCGCGACTTCATGCATCGAAATCTGATTCTTGCCCTTACCGATCAGATCTTCTATCGGCGTCATCTCCAGGCCAAGTCGATCAATTGACAGGCCCTTGAGGCCCAGGTGCCCCCGGCTGGGGTTTTCCGACACTGCCACCGCGATCATCGTGTCGAACTCAAAGTTATCGACCGGAAGGCCCGCCTGGGAGAGGACTATCCCGTCATACTTAGCGTTGTGGCCAAACTTTGCGACCTCAGGATCAGACAAAACAGGTCCTAATATTTCTCGCAGATCCTCCATCGATAGGTCGGATGGGCCCGATGGCGTCACCAATGGTATGTAGTATGACCGGCCGGGTTCATAGCAAATGGAAATACCAACGAGCGCGACCCGGAGCGGATCGCGGCCGGTGGTTTCGGTATCCAGTGCAAAGGCTCCCGCGGCCACGAGACGTCTTGCCAGCTCGACTAGTGGCGGCCGGCTATCGACGACTTCGACCGGCCCGAAACTGGCATCGGGGCTGCCGCCATCCGCCTTCTCGGTGTCCAAGAACGAAGTCTGGCCGCTCTTGACGAAGGAGCCAATGGCCGGCGGACCCTCGTCTCGATGGGGCAAATTCCGGAGCCTGGGGACCAACGACCTGAACTCCAGGCCGGTCAACGTCTGAACCGTCTCAATCATTGGCACTCCCGAGAACCTGCATCGATCGAGGTCCAACTCGATTGGCGCGTCGCACAGTATCGTCGCCAGCCGGAGGTTCTGCCTTAACAACTCGTCTTGTCCGGCCAACTTCCGCGCGAGCCGGCCATCAACCTCGTCCATGCGGCTCAAGATGCCGTCTATCGATCCAAACTGGGTTAGCAGCCTGGTAGCCCCTTTGTCACCAATACCGGCGACGCCCTTGATGTTGTCCGATGGGTCGCCTTTGATAGCCTTCCAATCCGGCAGGATAGACGGAAGGACCCCATATCGCTGCTGTACCGCCGCAACGTCGTAGACCACCGTTTGGCTAAAGCCAACCCGTGGGGTCATCACCCGCACGCTGTCATTAACGAGTTGGAGCATGTCGGCGTCGCCGGAGACGATCATGGACTGGAGCCCTGCCTCCGCCGCCTGACGGGCGAGCGTGCCGAGCAGGTCATCGGCCTCATATTCATCGAGTTCAAAGATGGGTATGTCCAACGCCGTGACGACGTCGCGCACCGGTTTGAACTGGCTTCGAAGATCTTCCGGCGACGGCGGCCTTTGCGCCTTGTATTCAACGAACTCACGGTGTCGAAAGGTTGGTTTAGAGCGGTCGAAGGTTATTGCCATGTAATCTGGTTTCAACTCTCCGATTGCCTTGATCAACATGGAGGTGAAGCCGTAAACGGCGTGAGTTGGTTCACCATTGGAGTTGGAGAGCGGCCGCAGAGCATGGTAGGCGCGATGCACTAAGGAGTGACCATCGAAGAGGACTATGGTCTCATTGCTGGGCATGGTTCTAAAACGGCTTCCTTGGATCCACTGTACGACCCGATTCGGCCACGTTAGAGTGAACGGCTAGTTGTTCAAGATACTCACGGAAGTACCAGGGCGTCAGCGCAATTCCTCGTAGCCGTGCCGTCAATTGGGTCATCTTAGAGCGTAGATTGTCGCGATAGTCGCTGTCGGACAATTCGCCGCTCCACATTATTACCGCGTCTTCCTTGTTGTCCGAGTAGTACTTCTTGCGGATCCCTTGCTGGGTGAATCCGTATTTATGGTAAAGCTTCTGCGCTCCCTCGTTAGAAACACGCGCCTCAAGGGTCACCCGCCGGGTTGGGAGTTGCATCGAAACGTCGAGCAAGCTGGCAAAAAGAAGCTCGCCCAGTCCGCGACCGCGTAAGGACTCTTTTACGCCAATAGTGGTCACGTGCGCCTCACCTGCGATTAGCCAGATGCCGGCGAATCCTACCAGGCGATGCGATTCCTGTGACTTGGGCTCTTCCGCGTCGTCGAACGGGCGAAACAGCCACTGTACCGCCCCAGAGAGTCCGCCGTTAACCGGATGACCCGAATTCCGCTGGCCACGCTTGCTGTATATGGAGGCGGCCTCCGCCGGGTCGACATAACCATCGCGCCAGACCAATACGATGTAACGGCTGTTCTTGTTGTCGCGGACTTCGCGTCGATAGGCGCTGAGCGGCCACGGGGTTGTAAAGCATTCACGCTCAACTCGACCCACATCAGCCACGTCTCGCAACGTCATGGGTTTGACCACGTACGGCATCTTAAGCGTTCCTGAAAGTTCGGCGTGTAGACATCGTGATACGAGCGCCTTGCAGATAGTAGGGTTCTAACCTGTCCACGTAACCTGGGACACGTGCCGAGACTTGGGTGGCCGCCCATGCTGCCAGCCACGAAGGTTTCCGCACGTGAAGTTCCCCGGTTAGGTTTAACTCGCCGCAAACGTCCATATCGTCAGAGACTATCGCCGTATAACAGCCGCCAAGAGTTGCGCCGCCGGATCGATCCACAACTCTCGGTTCCGTCCGGGCAACAGCGGCATTACCGTCGCAACTAAATCTCTGGGTGGCCCATCTACCACGCCCCATTGGCGCCACGATCAAGACATCGCCTATCAATTGGCTCATCCGGTGAGCGCCAACTTCGAAGCAATTGCCTCCGTAGACAGGACGCTCCCACACGAAACCAAGCGTCTTAGCCACGGCAACGCCGGCGCGCGCCGCGCTGAAGCTACCGGGGCCTGTGCAGACTGCCAATGAGTCGACATCTCCTCGCGAAATACCGCAATCCCTGAACGCGCCTTCTATCGAAGGAATCAGCGTCGTCGTGTGATTGCGGTTTGCTTGCCAGACATTCTCGTACACGGTTGAGTCTTCGGACCAGAGGGCGATGCCAACTCTTCGCCCAATTGTGTCAATCGCTAACAACATACTCGAATCTCTACTCGCCGTCGCCGTGCAGCGGTTTTGCGAGTTCCAAGGCCTCATCCCGCCCGGAACTTTGAGGTTCATTCTTGGGCATCAATCGAAATTGCTCCAAGACTCCATTCAGTCTGGCGGGAATCGATATCTCGATCCGGCGCGTATCCGCCTCTTCAATGGCCAACTCTACTCGAATGGCCTCTTCGCCCAACGCACTTCCCACATCGCCCGGCCATTCGATCAAAGTAACCGCATCGTCTTCGAAGTACTCTTCAAGCCCGAACGTCAACGCCTCTTCAATACTAGACACCCGGTACAAGTCCAGGTGGTGAATCCCGGGCCCGCCGGCTTCCGACGGATAGCTGTTCGCCAGTGTGAAGCTGGGACTGGTCAAGTGGTCGTCGATGCCCAGCCCATCGGCGATGCCCTGGGCAAATACCGTCTTGCCGGCGCCGAATGGCCCGGTCAGAACCACAACCTTTCCGCCTGTGAGCAAACGTCCGAGCGCCGCGCCCACGTCGCGGGTGCCTTCCGCACTGCGCGATATCCTCGTTTCACCGAACGAACTCTGCCGACCTGTCAACACTCGCTCCGGAACCAGCGGCCCCCAAATCTTTTCCCGTCAACATCAGATTATATAGTTTGAGCATACTCCTTTCGCCCCAATAACCTGGAAGTAAGTGTTCAGATTCAGGGGTGCCTGCTCCGTATGGGAGCAGTATCGCACCGATAAGGCTCTATTGCCGGCGAGGATCTCTCATCGGCGAAAGCCAGGAACGGGTTGCAAGGGCGAAGCCCTTGACGGGGGACGTGGGGGTGTCCCCCACAAAAACGTTCCCCCTTCTCCTAGCTAGAGGCTGTCTCACAAGTCCAAAGGGCAGCGATAAGCGCAATTCCGACCTTCGTATTTGGTCGATTTCATCAATATTGAACCGTTAACTAGGTCATGATGAGAAGGTCCCGCCGTATTTCGTACCTCACACAGAGTTATGAGACGAACTCTAGCTGGAGAAGGGGCCCAGGGGGATGAGGTCGGCCGGCTCGTGATATTGACGTCGATCGGTTTGAATCTCCCGCTTGACTGTCGACTGGGTTCCCGAATGGCGATTTGGCCTTGTTAGTTCGTGGGCATTGAGGAGAAAAATACACCCAAATCTGAACAGTTACACCTTGAAAGCAAATGAGCGCAATGTCGGTAGCCGGCTCGATGTGCCATCTTATCGGCGCCGGGCGACTCGCCAAGCAAGTCTACTGAACTACTGTGGCCGGTGTTCGAGACAGCCTAGTCCAAGTTCGGTACCAAGCAATCGCAATTGGCTTTTCGTGATTGAGAACGAAGCGAAAAACCCGCCACTCCGGTTCGTCCGCAATCCCGGATGATCCTGAACACATCGTCGCGCATCGAGACGCGGTTTGCCGGGTGAAGTGGCCGGTGCTAGAATTTTGTTTCCGGCAGGGTAGCTCAGCGGTAGAGCAGGGGACTCATAAGCCCTTGGCCGTGGGTTCGATTCCCACTCCTGCCACCTCGCCTTTGTCCCCGTATTTGTGGGCTATCGTATAGCGTTACGCTTGATTAATATATCCTAACGGTCTATTGTATAGGTGTGGAACTTGAATGGGACCAAGGAAAGGACCAGCACAATATCGAAAAGCATGGTATTGGATTCGAGGCAGTCAGGGGATTTGACTGGGAATCAGCATTGATCTACCGAAACGACCGGAAAGGTGAGCATCGTTGGGTTGCGGTTGGGTACATTGGCAGCCGGCTCCATCGTATCGCCTATGCGGATCGCGGGAACGCTCGCCGGATCATCAGTCTGTTCAAGGCAAATGCACGGGAGAGGAAGCGTTATGAACGCAGAACCTAACCTCGAAATGGATCAGCTTCCATTCGGAGAATACGCGCAGCGGGTGCTGGCGGATACAGGTGCACGTATCAAGTTCAGTCATCTCGTAAGGAGCGACCTTACTTATGCCGACATAGAGGTGAAGTACGGGGAGGAGACTGCCATCAATGTTGGTATTGCAAGAGACCCGGACGCTCACGAGTCGACGGACGAAGATTTTGCCAAGGCCCGGCCAGCGATACAGGTCGATCCTGAATTAGTTCAGGCGTATAACCGCGGCGATTTGCGGATCCGGCCGGACCTAGTAAATGGTCCCGGCGACGCGCTACGAGATCATCTGGCGGCCAAGGGCATCACGCAAAAACAACTAGCAAAGGTTATCGGACGACCGGCAAATACCATCAACCAAATTGTGTTAGGAAAAAAGGCTGTCACCGCCAAAACTGCCCTTGAGCTCGAGCAAGCGCTTGGCGTTCCGGCAGAAACTTGGATGAGCCTGGAGGCGCGCCGGCAGCTGCGTAGATTGCGGCAAATCCACTTGATCGGTGATCAGACGACCAATTCAACTAACCCGACTCAAGCCTTGTAAAATCCCGCGTATATTCGCAATCTAGTTGACAATTTAACAGGGGAACAACGTGCGGTACTAGTTCAGACCCCTGCCGACGAATGACTCGTTTTCCCCTTATTTGCAGGATATTCGCCAGCTGTCGCCTGGGGCCAGAATGACATGTTGGAACTCATAAACCCTTGGCCGTGGGTTCGATGCCCACCCCTGCCACCTTATTCTCTACCCGCAATTAGCGACCCAATAGCATGAGATATTCCGCATTGATTGATGGTAAAGACGGTGCGTACGGAGTTGTCTTTCCGGACCTGCCGGGATGTTTGGCGATGGGCTACACCATCGATGACGCTCTGTTGGATGCCGAGAAGGCAATCCGGCAGTGGATGGATGCCGCCGAAGAGCGCGGCATACCCATACCCGATCCCAGCTTACTCGAAGACGTTGAGGTTCCTGAAGGTAGCGCGTTAACCTCGGTCCTGCTGGTACGCACACCTCGCGATCGGCCGAGCGTGCGTGTCAACTTGGTGCTCGACGCGGACATCGCGGACACAATCATCTCTGAGGCTAAGCGGCGCGGTATGACCCGGAAGGCGTATGTCGAACATCTGGTACGCCTAGCCGCGCAAGTCGGTGCATAATTGGACTGAGGGACAATGCCTGAGCTTCCTGAAGTAGAAACGATGCGCCGGCATATCGAACACTCCCTGGCCGGCCGGGTGCTGCGAAAGCTCGAAATACGGCTGGAACGGGTCGTGCTCTGGCCTCCGGGACTGGGACCCGGCGAACTCGAGGGAGCCACTCTCCGATCGGCTCGCCGGCGGGCCAAGTGGCTGTTGCTCGAATTCGACAATGGCCTCAGCCTCGCCGTGCACTTCGGCCTGACCGGCCAACTCTTCCACGACGGGCTGCAGGGCAAGGCTATGTTGGGGCATCCGGTGCCGGCGCTTGACGTGCCGCGACCGCACAAGAGCACCCACGCGATTTTCCACTTCGACGACGACTCGACTCTCTACTACACCGACATCCGCCAGTTTGGACGTATTCACGTCGTCCTCACCGGAGAGGTCCCGGAGTTCCTTGGCCGGCGCAAGCTAGGGGTGGAACCGCTGACCGACGATTTCCAGCCGGCGATTCTGGAAAACGCGGCCAGCAGGAGACCAAGGAGCAAGGTTAAAGCGTTGCTGCTCGACCAGCGAGTCGTCGCCGGCATCGGAAATATCTACGCCGACGAGAGCCTCCATCGGTCCGGGTTGCACCCGGCGCAGCAGTTGGCGGAGGTTACCAGCGAGTCGCTCGGCCGGCTGCGACTCGCTATCATCGAAGTGTTGCGAGACGCTGTAGAAAACGGCGTTGCCGAGGTGGTAAACGGTAAAGCCAAACCTGACGCGAGATTGCCAAGAGTGCATGGGCGGCAGGGCGAGCCATGCCCACGCTGCGGCGCCGTCATCCTCAAAGCGACTCAGGACGGACGGGGCACCTATTGGTGTCCCGAATGCCAATCGAAAGATTGACTTTGGCACCAACAAATGAGCAGGCGTTGAAATACGTACGCAGCTCAGCGCTTCTATCAGTAGAGGAGAAGGCTATTATCCTGGGTGGCAACGCTGCCAGAATGTTCAACATAGCTGGCTAAGAATCTCGTAGGGGTGGTCCCCATTGAAAGTGCCTAGGATGGCGACCTGGACCCTCTCAGGAACGCTCGACCCAGATCGGCGACGACCAGCACCCTTGCCCGTTCTTCTGGAAGGCTCGAATGTAGTAGTAGTCCCGTTCCTTCTCTGCAACCGCATCTTCCCACTCCAGCTTCGCGTGGAACTGTGCCTCCGGCACCGCACGACCGAGTATCGCCGTTCCCGCGTAGTGGCCATAGGGTATGGCGTGCCTGCTCTCCCTCACCAGTTCGCCTATCGTCGCTTCGATCACCGCCTGCCCGTCGAGCCGCACGATCATTCTGGTGTCCGGGCCTCCCTCGATGTCCAGGTCCACGTGCTGGAACTGGCCCCCTCCTGGTCGCGGACTCCCCGTCTTCGACGTGATCTCCAACGTTTGGGGGTTGCGGATCGCGGCCCGATGAAAGCCAGCCGGGGCTCCCCGCTGCTGCTTGAAGCAGGGACCGATGCCGGCTACTCGCCCGCCGGTCACCTCAATCAGGATGTTCCACTCTCGCTCGAAAGGAAAAGAGTGATAGCCCCACTCGAATCCGACCTTGAAGCGCCTGGCCCCTTCAGCCGATTTCAGGCCGAAGCCGGCCCACTGCTGCACCGCCCGGCCATTCTTGACCACTTCCACCACGTCGAGGCAATCCCAGCCGTCTACCTCGACCTTGAGCCGACGGGGCTCCTGACCGCCGGCGCTGACCACTTCGCCCATCGCCGCCTCGTTCAGCCCGAAATCGAGCCGGATGCGGTCCCCCGTCACGGCGTAGACCCGGCGCTTCCAGAACGAGTCCCACAGCGCCTCGCGGGTCAGCTCGTCAGCGTACACCCCAACCAGACCCCCGCCGTGGGTGCCGGGAAAGCTCTCGTGGCCATCGCTGGAACCGATAAACCCGATGACGTGCCCTAGCTCCAGGGCCCGCTGCAGAGTACCCTCCGGGCAACGAGGCCCCATCGGGTTGCCGGTGAAATGGTAGCGGGTCTCGTCGGTCTCGGACGAGCCGTGGCCCGAATAGATTTCGACCACCGGCGCTTTCGAGTTGTCGAAGCCCTCCCAGTCGTACCCACGATGATGCGGCGGATAGGCGGTATGGTGGGGGAACACCATGCATTCCACGCCGTCCAACTTGGCGTACAGCTCGGCCAGCGAATCGGCGTATCGTATCGGCTCGTCGTCGCGTAGATAGTAGACGTTGTGATCGCCCCAACGTTGGGAGCTCCACTCGTAAGCCAGGAACGTGACAAACTGACCGGGCTCGTAGTAGTCTCGGACGAGCCTCTGCACCTCCGGCCACCTGTCGCGCTCAGCCGGCACGGCCTCTCGCCAGCCGGCCAGACGCTCTTGCGCCCAGGTGAATCCTTCGTGGCGAGGCGCATCGTGCCACTGGGCGTGGTCAGCCAGGGCGCAGAAATCGAGGTGGGCCCTGCCTACGGCAAAGGCGTCGGCCGGCTCACCACGACCATCGCTCAAGCCAGTGTGGGTGTGTATCTCGCCAAAGTACAGCGCCAAGATATGACCTCCAAACCAGACTACCGATTCACAAAGAGGTTGAGCCTAGCGATCCGGCGGCGGAAATAGGTGCCCCTCCGGATCGATAGGCTTCGGCTGACTGTTAAGTTTACAGCGTCTTGGCCACCTCCGCGTCGATCTTTTCCTTGGCGAAGGTGAAGGCATCTTTCACGGTCGCGTCCTCTATCACCGAGGCCTGAAATGCGTCCGTCAGTGTGTCTCGAACGAAACCTGGCGATCGTCCATACGTACGCATATACAGTTGGGTATTCGCAGCGTTTTGCGGCACGGTCGACATCCCTTTGATGCGGGAAAGAGTGATGAGCGCTACGGTCTTCGCCGAGCCCTCCGGCTGAACCCCTACAATCGGCAATGGGTCATAACCAGGGACCGCGCCGGTGATGTCGAGATACTTCTGCGCTGTATCACGGTCCACGTGCCACGTGGAAGACCAGTGAAGGGCGGCGTCCTGCTCCTTAGATGCCTTGTTCACCGAGAGATAGTTGCCGCCAATTGAGTGCTGCGGCTTCTTGCTCCAGGGCAGGTGCATCCAGGTCTGAGGGAATGTCGCCTCCTCAGGATAAACGCTTGTACTTGACCAACTCACTGCGGCCACTCCGCGCTTGGCGCGGTAACTGCCGCCCTGGATTGAGCTCTCTATATCCGGCGCCACCTGTACCTTGTGTTTAAGGTTGAGGTCGACCGCGTACTGGATTCCCTCCAAGGCTTCCGGCTCGTTTATCAAGCATTCCGTTTCTTGGTAGTTCCATACATCGTCAAATATCTGGCCGCCATTCTGGACGACGTAGCCTCGCACCCAGTCGTTGAAACTACTGAGAGCCCTTGCCAACCCATACTGCTCTACGGTGCCGTCTGAACTGACCTTCGTACCGGCCTTCAGCCAAGCCACAAAGTCCTGCCAACGCCACATGTCGAAGTTGGGCCTCCCCCACAGTGGAGCGTCTTTGAGAAGGCCGTCCTTCTCGGCCAACTCCAGGTTTATATGGACGATCTGAGCCTGCATAACGAATGGTGAGAGACCCATGATTTTTCCTTCCCAACCATTTTCCAGGCGCGGATCTACACCCCACTTTGAGTTGTCAACTCCTGCGCTCTTTAGCCAATCGTCATAAGGTAGCAAGGCGCCCGAGCTAAAGTAAGTCGCGTTTTCCAACGATCGGAGCAAGACGAGGTCGGGGGCAGTTCCACCGACCAACTGGGTAAGCACCTTCTGGAAATAGCCACTGAATGCTGTACCCTCGTCCTTGACCTTAATTCCGGTCTTCTCCTCCATCATCTCAAAGAAGTTTTGCCAGATCTCACCCCACCAGTGGGTTATCCGGAGGGTGGCATCCATCTTCTGATAGCCTTTCGGAGCGGCGACCTCGACCTCGACGATGACTTCCTTCTCGACGATGATTTCCTTCTCGACCTCTACGATCTCTTTCTTGATCACCTCAATCGGCTTTTCGACCTCAACGGTGATGACCTTTTCGACTTCGACTGCCTTCTCAACCTCGACGGTTATGACCTGTTGCACCGTTTTTTCCACGATTTGGGTCACGACCCTTTCGACCGGGACCTCTTTCTCGACGACTACAACTCTCTCTTCCGTGACGACCTGCGGCTGGCAAGCCGCCAGGATCGGCAATGCTGTCGTCGCGCCAAGGCCGGCCAGAAACGATCGGCGCGTCAACCTGCGGAACAGTGCTTTGTCAAACATGAACTTCTCCTTGTCCTAAGTAAGATTGTTCGTGAGATGGCTTGTTTCGAGCCGCGCTTAGCCGCCGATACTTTACTAATGCAATTTCCCATGTTATAAGCCCCAGGGTGAAATATGTCAACCCGGACGGGAATGTGGTAAGTGTTCAGATTCAGGGGTACCTGCTCCGTCTGGGAGCGGTATCGCACCGATAAGGCTCTATTACCGGCGAGGGCCTCTCATCGGCGAAAGCCAGGAACGGGTTGCAAGGGCGAAGCCCTTGACGGGGGACGTGGGGGTGTCCCCCACAAAAAAGTTCCCCCTTCTCCTGGCCAGAGGCTGTCTCACAAGTCCAAAGGGCAGTGATAAGCGCAATTCCGACCTTCGTATTTGGTCGATTTCATCAATAATGAACCGTTAACTAGGTCATGATGAGAAGGTCCCGCCGTATTTCGTACCTCACACAGAGTTATGAGACGAACTCTGGCCAGGAGAAGGGGGCCAGGTCAAAGACTACGCAAGGCGAGGGGATGAGGTCGGCCGGCTCGTGATATTGGCGTCGATAGGTTTGAATCTCTCGCTTGACTGTCGACTGAGTCCCTGAATGGCGATTTGGCCTTGTTAGTTCGCGGGCATTGAGGAGGAAAATACACCCAAATCTGAACAGTTCCGGCTGAATTGAACTTCCGCGGTAAGAAGGCCATCTGCCGCGGGTCGGGTTGGGCCGGGTCTTGGAAGGCGGCCCCTTGTTGCGCGGTCCGCGTCACCGCCCGTCCACGATGATTGATCTGTGTATACTTTTCGCTTGAGTGCGTTATGTGTTCTTTCCGGTCTCCGTCTGTGCCTCGCTTTTTACTTTGGAGGTGTGGTGAAGGGGAGAAATCTACTAAGTCGGTGCTGATGCTGGTTATAGCGTTTTCGGCAATGTTGGTCTTACGGCGCTTGGCCTGGCAGCGGTGTAAAGGGGTAGCAATCACCATTACCGGAAGCAGGAGGTAGGCAGCGTGTGAGTCATACATTAAAGAAACCTAGAGCACCGCAACCTATCGTCGGCGGGGCGGCGGTATCAATCGGACGCTCCTGGTGGCAGTCGCCGATAGCTCGGCGCCGGGCAATGTACGCCTATGTTGGTCTGCTGCCGTGGATATTTGGATTCCTTGTCTTTACCGCCTACCCGATCTTCGCCTCGCTGTATTACTCGTTTACCGACTTTCCGGTCTTCGGAGGCGCCTCCTGGTCCGGCCTGCAGAACTACCACACTATGTTTTTCTTGGACGACCTGTTCTGGAAGTCGCTGCGTGTTACGTTCGTCTATAGTCTGGTGGCGGTTCCAAGTGGCGTGATCGTTGGCTACCTCGTCGCCCTGCTTCTCAACCAGAAGGTGAAGGGCCTTTCGATATGGCGGACCATGTATTTCATGCCTTCAATCGTGCCGGCTATCGCTGCGATCTATCTGTGGGTCTGGATGTACAATCCCGACTTTGGCATCATCAATGGATTCCTGATGCAGTTTGGACTGCGCGGGCCAAAGTGGTTCGCTTCGTCGGAGTGGGTGCTACCGGCCTTCATAATTATGCATCTATGGGGCGCTGGGGGAGGTCTGGTTCTCTATCTTGCCGCTCTTCAGGGTGTGCCCACCACGCTATACGAGGCCGCAAAGGTTGACGGGGCAAACGCCTGGCACCGGTTGGTTCATGTGACTCTGCCGATGACGTCGCCTGTTATCCTTTTTACTTTCCTAACAGGGATGATCGCGTCATTCCAGATATTTACGGCTGGCTACATCAGCACCGCCGGCGGGCCGAACAACGCTTCATTATTCTACGTGCTGTACCTATTCCGAAACGGCTGGGAATACTACAAAATGGGCTACGCCTCTGCCCTGGCCTGGGTATTGTTGATAATCATGCTGTTCCTCACTCTTCTGACGTTATTAGCATCGCGGCGATTCGTCTACTATGAGTTTGGTGAAAAGGGGTAAGTAGCGATGGCCACTCCCGGTCACCCATCGACCGCCGTCGTCCGCGCCCGGCCGGGCGCTTTCGGCAGGATACGATGGGGACGCCTGTTCGCCAGGTTAGTGTTGTACGTGGTCCTTATCGCCGGCGCGTGCATCTTCATGTTCCCGCTGGCCTGGATGGTCACCACATCGGTCAAGCCCGAGAACGACGTCTTTCAGTTCCCGCCCAACCTGATTCCCTCAAGCTTCGATTGGCACAACTATCCCGGCGCTCTGTCGAAATTCCCCTTTCTTTCAGGCTTTCGCAACACGATGACAATAGTCATTGGGGTAGAGATTGGACGTTTAACGAGCTCTAGCCTTGCGGCCTTCGTTTTTGCCCGGTTGAGCTTTCCGCTGAGGGATGTGCTGTTCATCATCGTGCTGAGCACGATGATGCTGCCGTATCACGTGACGCTGATCCCGCAGTACCTGGTGTTCCGCGATTTCGGCTGGTTGGACAGCTTCTTGCCGCTAACAGTGCCGTCGTTCTTTGCAACCAGTGCGTTCTTTGTCTTCATGCTGCGACAGTTCTTCCTTACGATTCCCAAGGAATACGACGATGCGGCGGAGATAGATGGATGCAGCCCGCTGGGAATTTACTGGCGGATCATCTTGCCAATGTCGCTGCCGGCCCTGGGAGCGGTGGCGATCTTCACCTTTATGAGCGAGTGGAACGACTACTTCGCGCCACTGATTTACCTGAATACTCAAGAGAAATACACGCTGGCGCTTCACTACAAGGTTTGGGAAACCACGCAGCAGTCCGGCATCGGCTATAAGCCCAAGCCATACAACTGGATCATGGCGATAGCTACGATCACTACCATGATTCCTGTGATCGTCTTCTTCTTCGCCCAGCGTTACTTTATCCAAGGCGTGGTGATCAGCGGCGTTAAGGGCTAACCGAAATCAGCGGTATTCTTGGTAGCAATCTTTCTGCTTGGGTTGCTGGCGATCATCGCTATCCCGGTCATACTAGCCGGGCTCGTGGATCCTGGGGCTCTTGGCGGGTAACAGCCAATGACCCTCCATATGTGGTGGTAAGATCTCACAACTGGGGTGTAGGTGCCTATGAGGATCCTCGTCACGGGCGGCGGCGGCAAGATCGGCGGCTACGTGCTCCGGGAACTGCTCGGCGCCGGCCACGACCTGACCGACTTTGGACTCTCCGCCCCCTTGGTTGACGGAGTTCCGCATATCAAGGGCGACATTACCGACTTGACCCAGATCAGGGAGGCATGTCGTGGATACGACGCGATCGCCCATATCGCGGCGGTGCCTGGGGCAGGGATCGGCGTGAGCCCCGAGCGCCTGATGTACGTGAACGTCCTCAGCACCTTCAACGTGTTGGAGGCAGCGGTTAGGGAAGGCGTTGGCAAGGTCGTCTTCGCTTCCTCCAACGCGGCGATGAACCTCCAGTACGATCAGCCCGATACATATCCGCGCTACCTGCCAGTCGACGAAGACCACCCGGCTGAACCACGGAACGAATACGGTGTCAGCAAGTTGGTGAATGAGATTACCTGCAAGCAGTACTCCGAGGTCTACGGACTACGGACCATTTCCCTCCGTGTTAATCACAGTTGGTACCTGGACCAGGAAGGGGCCGAGACTGCGGTTCGGTCTGGGTGGAACAGGGATCGGAACGTGACACTCGAGCGGCAATGGGCCGGATACCGGCGGTTTCTGGAGGACGAGAGCGTCGGCCGGCCCAACCTGTGGGCCGTGACGGACGCACGAGACACTGCCCAAGCCTTCAGACTGGCCCTGGAGAACGCCGATATCGTGCACGGGCTTTTCCAAGTCAACGGCTACGATACCTGTTCCACTGTGGAGACGGCGACACTCGTCGCCAGGTACTATCATGGCGTGCCGTTGAGGAAGCCACTCGAGGGATATGCCACGCTGGTCTCTTGTGACAAGGCCAAGAGTATGCTGGGCTACCGGCCGCGATACACCTGGCGAGAAAGCGATTTCGCCGACTGGTTGAGGACCAGCGGTTAGCTCGCAGCTGGTGACCGCTGGCGATCGCCAGTCACTTCACCAGAGATAGCTCTCCTTGTCGGCAACAAATCTGGTGACCGACTTCAACGGCGCCTTGGTTTGCTTGTAATGGTCGCGCTGGTAAAGAGGGTAGCTCATGCGGTCGTCGTCGCGGGGCGAGATGTCAACCAGCGTGTTGCCCTTGAAGTGGCAGGCGTATTTCTGCTCGGACCTCCACATCCTGGATAGCGCGGTGTAGGTGACCGTTTCTTCTACCATCGGAAACTCCAGCCTCACCAAGTCAGCAGGCTTCAGAGCGTCAACCACCAAGTAGCTGCCGATCCAGGCCTGGGTTCGGTCCTCGCCGTTCACCGTGCAGCGGATCGCGTTGCGATCGACCCAGGAAGGGATCCGCACCGATACCCGTCGAGCTGTCTTGTTCGTCAGCAACACCTTGCCCTCGTAGGGCAAATGGCTGTCCACGTCCAACCAGGACGATGCCCGGTTCAGTAGCAGATTCACCTGTGCGTCGCCATCTTGTCCGCGGACTATGCTCTCCCACGCGTAATACAGCCCCTGGGTTCCGTTTCCGGTGCAGCACTGCATGACCCATGGACTCGGGATGCTAGTCGGGGTGGAGTGTCCGGCGTAGTTGCCCAGGCTGCGTTCAATCACATTCTCGGTCACCTCCTGGCCGGGGAACACATCGATATTCTCGAAGCCTCGGTTGGTGAGGCGCCAGGGCGTTCCCGCCGGCCGTGAAGGTCCGCCTTCGGCTACGTGCTCCAGGAGAGAGGCATCTGTCAGCTGTCCCTCGATCAGGTGGTTGCGCGCGATGCCATCTACGTCATCCCAATAATCGCCCAGGCCGGCGTCGCTGAGTCTGATGCCCAAGGCTACCATGTCGCCCAAGGCGCAGCCTTCGCAATAGGCGAAGTGGTTGCTGGCGCCGTAGCAGGCGTACCATCCAAGCCGGGGAATCCCCAGCGTGCGCGCAAATTCGTAAGCGAAGCGGACAAACTCCTTTGCCCGCTGGTCGTTGGTAGCTACGGCATACCTCAGCAGTCCTCGGAGAGCGACGCAGCGCGCGTGGAGATGGGTGATGAAGTGGCCCTGCTCGTGGCCGGCGACCATCAGCGGTTCTGGCTCGGCCCCCCAAAACCTTGGCTGCATGACGAATCGAGCCAGCTTCCGGGCCAGGGTCACCGCTCGCTCGTCGCCGCTAACCTCATACCACCAAGCCAGGCCATATAGCTGGTGGCCGTGGTACGCGACGACCGATCCCTCGCCACCCTCGTCCTCGCCCAAAGGCTCGTCGGTGTTCCTCCAACCGGACCTGGGGTAGCTGAATGCCGTGCCGAACCCCCCATCCGGATAGTAGGCGTATCCCCCGCGATCAATCGCGACCTTCTCCAGACCACTGACGATACCGCGGATACGATCGTCCCATTCCGGCCGCGGGTCTCGCTCGCGCCACGCCAGCATCGCGCGCAGCATCCGGCCCTGAATGCCGACGTTGGCGAAATCCTCTGGCGCCTGCTCGTAACCCTGATGGCCCAGCGAGTGCCAGGGGCGATCTGGCCGATAGATGGAGTAGTAGAGCCCATCATCCGGCGAAAGCCAATCGACCATCGCGCTCATCATCTTGTGCTCGCGTTCGAGGTACAGGTCGCTGCCGCACATTGCCCTCATAAGCGGAAACGACTCCGCGAACTTTGGGACGTTTTCGTAATCGTATGCCCAGTGGTACATGTATGGCGGCTGGGTATTGTACCGGACGAAGAAATGCATCAGATGGTCTCGCTCGGGGTCCAGCACTCCGCCCAGTCCGTTTAGCGCCAGCTTGGCTCGGTCGGCCAGATCCAAAGTGTCTGGAATAGTCGCTTCATACCGCTTGCCGGTGATGTTCGGAGCATCGCCGCTCACCGCCATCTGATCACCTCCTGGCGAGTTGGCCTAGGCAAATCCTATCATGGAGATCGCCGCATCAAGGTCAGCGAATCACGCGTCTCCGGACGATTCGCCATGTGTATACTTGTCGCGCTGAAGGATGAGTCCTTACGCGTTAAAATGCGGAGGTCTTCTACCGCACTTCACGTCAGGCCTTGGGCGTGCTTTATCGAAATAAGGAGGCGAAATCTTGATCATAGATGCTCACTTTCACATCATTCCGCCGATCGGTAGGGGATTTGGCGGAGGAGACACCAAGCTACAGATGAAGTTCTTCCAGCACGAGGTGAGGCGTTGGAGGCCTTTCACCCGCAAGTCGGACGGGGTGGTGGTGGATGAGGCCCTGATGAATAACCCTGATTCGAACGACATGAATGATCTGCCGGACGTGAATCTGCGGATGCGCGAATATGGGAAGGGCGACATCACGGTCGATGGCGTGGACTACGAATGCCAGGGTTGGGGATACAAGGTAAGGGACAACGATGTGCCTCCCGAACACGGGGTCGCCGAGATGGACCGGGTGGGCGTGGATATGGGTGTGCTCCAGAGCGACCATCTCTACGGCTCGCTCAATGAATACTACGGCGAGGCGAGGCGTAACTACCCGAATCGGTTTATCGGCTTGGCCCAGATTTACGAATGGGAGGCTGAACAGCCGGCCCAGCTCGAGCGCCTGGAGCGATCGATTCTGGAACAGGGGAACAAGGGCCTGTATTTCCGCACCGAACCTCTTCCATTCGGCCACAACTACTGGCTAGCGGATGACCCGAAGCTCGAACCTCTTTGGCGAAAGGTGCAGGAACTGAATATACCGGTCTGGTGGTATCTCTGCAGCACGCGGACTAAGAACCGATTCGATGGCTTTATGGAGCACATTGCCGCGATGGATCGCTGGGCGCAGCGGCATCCGGAGATACCGGCCGTTCTAACTCACGGCATTGACAGCCTCAGGATTTTTGATGGAACTCCGCGGGCCCACGAGATCCCGGACGAAGCGATGGTGCTGCTGAAGCGTCCCAACGTGCACGTCGAGATGATGTTCTACCGGTACTGGCCGCCCTACCCCTTTATCGGGGCTCAGCAGGCGATCAGGCGGCTCTGCGATGAGTTGGGCCCGGAGAAGATCATGTGGGGCTCGGACCATTACATCGTGACTCTATGGTGCACCTATGAGCAGTCGCTGGACTATATACGCCACTCCGAAATCCTCTCGGACGAGGAGAAGTCCCTGATTATGGGCGGCAACGCGGCCAGGCTGTTCAACATAACTGGCTGATGATCTGAGCAGTTCAGCAACCCTGGGGACCCCAACGGGAGACTCGCGGGTAGCTGCCGGCCCGCCTCCCGCGGGTTGTCGGCCGCCAAGGCCGGTTGTTCGGCCATATCCCCAGCCGGTGATGTCGCGTTCAGCGCGGGCAACGTGATAGTCGAAGACGCCGTGGCGGTGAGAGCCGACCTGGATGGTAAGTCCTCCTAGCTGGGTTGGGCAGTCGCCCAATGACATCCAACAGGTGTACGTCGCGGTGGCGCCATGAATGTGAACGTAGTCCTGATGAGGTGGTGTGCCATTCGCCGTGTTCTGCGGGAACACGATGCGCCCCATATTTGTCGGGTGTGGGAAAACCACCTCTCCGATGAGTCTCTCCATCAGGCCGGTGATTCCGGGCAAATGGGCGAACCTGTTGAAGATCTCAAGTTTCAAGAAGTTGTTGTAGACCGCCACATAGGCCGGCTCGGCTCTCCGCCACAAAGCTGACGAAACTAGCAGGTTGCCCAGAGTGCATGGTCGCGAGGGAGAGCCATGCCCACGCTGCGGCATGGCCATCCTCAAAGCGAATCAAGACGGAGGGGGCACGTACTGGTGCCCAGAATGTCAATCAAGAGACTGACCTTGGCGCCAACAACTTGGCGCCCATTGGGCGTCGCCGGCCGGACGCGGTAACCCGCCTAGGCTCTCGCCGGCAGCATCTCTCTAAGTGCTTCATGGTCGCTCACAGGACCGACGACCGCCAACCGCCAATCACCTCGCAGAAGGTGCATATCCACAACCCGCCGTACGTCGTCCAAAGACACCGAGTCTATTCGCTCGGTGACTTCGTCGACGGTCATTATCTCCCGAAGCAGGCTGCGCTGTGAGCCCAACCAGAATGCGACACTCCTGGTGTCTTCCATCGCCAGCAATAGCCGGCCCTTCGTGAACTCTTTCGCCCGCTTCAGCTCGGCCGCCGATACATCCTGACCCAGTCGATCAACCTCGGAGAACACTGTTTGAACGGCGATAGCGAGATTGGGCGGTTCGACGCCAGCGTATATTACTTGTGCGCCCGCGTCCGAGTAATGGCTTGGATAGGAATGGACGTCGTAAGCGAGACCACGAGCCTCCCTTATTTCCATGAATAGACGGGAGCTCATTCCCTCCCCCAAAATGACATTCGCCAAGCCTAGCGCGAAACGGTCTTCATCTCGGTACGACAGACCGGCAGCCACCGCACAGAAGTGGACCTGCTCCGTATCCCGTGTTTTAAGAACGACCTTCGGCTCCGCAGGACCTAAATGGGCCGGCGGCCAGTCTTTCGCGAGACCGTTGTTCCAACCGCCCAAGAGCTTCGATATATCACTCACCACCTGCTCGTGGTCGACCGGGCCGGTCACGCTGATTACGGTGTTGGTGGGCGAATAATTACTCGCCAGGAATTCGAGCAACTGCTCTTTGGTCAGCTGCGTCACGCTCTGTGGAGTGCCGCCTACATCTCGACCGAGCGCCTGCTGACCCCATAGCGCTTCGTCAGCCAACAAGTGAACCCACTCAGCCGGAGCGTCTTTGATCATATTCAACTCTTCGATGATGACTTGACGCTCTTTTTCAATCTCGCCGGGATCGTAAAGCGAATTAACAATGACGTCGCTGATGATGTCCAAAGCAAGGGGCAAATGATGACTAGCCAACTTGGCCCAGAAAACAGTCAGTTCCTTCCCGGCTTCGGCATTGAAGAGACCTCCGACACCCTCAATGGCTTCGGCAATATGTTTGGAGGTCGGACGCTTACGCGTGCCCTTGAACATCATGTGCTCTAGGAAGTGGGACACGCCGAATTCGCCATCCTTCTCCTGGCGCGATCCGGTGCGGACAAATGTACCGACGGTCACCGATCGGGCGGAATCAGCATTGGCCGTCACGATTTCCAAGCCGTTGTCAAGGACAGTGAGATTGTGCAACTGGTCTCCTCGGCAATAAGTTTAGTCGTATTCGGTGGAGGTATTCCGCAAATCTGCCGGCGCGGACTTGACCTCTATTTGGGTGATCCCTTGAAACCCAGATCTACGCGCGACTCAGAACAGCGACTGCGAAACCCATTAGCTATCATGAGTCCCCAAGTTGCAGTTCTGAAATCGAGTTGGAACCGTGTTTCCGCCCCTTTCACGATCTCACCTCAACAGGCCGGCGAACTGACCTAAGCGCGCAGCGCGAAATCGTGCCGGCGGCACATAGAATTCGTACCGCTTTATTGATACCATGCGCATGGTCGCAAGATTCATCAACACGCACCCGGAATCAGACCACCGAGGTAATGTCAAGCCGAGATCGCGCAGATAACGGTCGCGGAGCATGCGCGGCAGTCCTGGTACCCGCTGGCCGTTAATTCTACATCGGAGGCATCGTTCGCGTGCAAGCGATTACCCAGGCAAAAACAGTAGACAAAGTAACCATCGACGACATGAACCTCAGTCAGGGCAAACGAGCCCGGCTATATAGGCTTCTGTATCAGCACGGGCCTGCCAATGGCACCTTAATGCCCCTGCCGGTCGATCAAGGACTTGAACACGGCCCCCGTGACTTCTTCGACAATCCAGATAGCATTCATCCTGAATATGAGATCAAAGTGGCAATCGATGGGGGGTTCTCGGCGATCGTCTTCCAAATTGGGATAGCCGAGCGTTACATGTATAAGTATACCGGTAAGCTCCCATTGATATTGAAGCTGAACGGCAAGACCGAGATCCCTTCCGACGGCGCGGCTTTCTCGCCCTGCGTCGCTTCGGTAGAAGATGCGGTTCGCATCGGCGCCGATGCGGTTGGATACACGCTATACGTTGGTTCACCCTGTCAGGTGCAGGACTTCGTGCAGTTCCGGGAGGTGAGATCCGAGGCCGAGCGGTATGGCATGCCGGTCGTTGTTTGGTCCTATCCTCGGGGAGAGGCTATCGAAGGCAAGGGCGGCCGGGACAGCCTATACGCTATCGACTACGCGGCGCGCGTCGCTTCCGAACTCGGTGCGGACGTTGTAAAAGTAAACGTCCCACAGAGGGATCCGCAAAGTGACAAGATGTCGCCGAAACCATACAACGAACTGGACATCGACGAATCCGAGGCAACTCGCATGGTAGTCAGATCGGCCGGCAATTCGTTGGTCCTATTCTCCGGCGGCAGCAAGGTTAGCGACGAAGCCCTGATCGCCAAGGCCAGGGTTGCTATGGAATCCGGCGCAACCGGCTTGATCTTCGGACGCAATGTATGGCAACGCCCGTACGCTGAAGCGATGCGGATTTCGCGTACTCTGGGCGACATGATGTCCGAATATCCGGCACATCTGCTCTGAAGGCGCATTCGATCGAAGTGACAACTTGAGAAATGCTCGAATAGAAAAACCACTAAAAATAAGTTGCATTAAACCCGTCCCTGGTGATAACTTTTTTACGGGAGGGTATTTGAGCAATGCCCAGAAATAATATGACCCTACGCATTGGAGGAGAGGCGGGTCAGGGCGTCGAGTCCGGCGCCATGGGCCTCGCCAAGACACTGGCGCGCGGTGGCCTCCACGTTTTCGGGCTAAACGACTATATGTCGCGAATCCGCGGCGGCTACAACTTCATGCACATGCGCGTCAACGAAGATCCAGTCTACACCCATATCGACCCGATCCATCTGATAATCGCCTTCAACACCGAGGCAGCCGAATCACATCTTGCTGACATTCCAGCCGGCGGAGGTGTGATCTACGACCATGGGCTAAGAAAGCTCGACACCAGTACTTGGGCCGATCGGCAAGTCCAGGCGTTTCCTATGCCTCTCGACTCAATTGCTCGGGACATCGGCGGCAGCCCAATCATGCTCAACACCGCGGCGATTGCCGGGGCGCTGGGGATAACCAACTACGACTTCCAGAAAATGGCCGAGGTAATAACCCAAAATTTCGCTCGAAAAGGGCAGAAGGTCGTCGATAACAATATCAAGGTGGCCGAAACCGCCTATGAGTTCGGCCAAAAGAACTACGCCGGAGCGTTTGATTGGGAACTCTCGCCGGTCGATGCGCCGCCCCGTATGGTAATAAACGGCAACCAGGCGATCTCGATGGGAGCTATTGCAGGCGGGTGCCGCTTCATTTCCGCCTATCCGATGACGCCAGGAACGAGCGTACTCGAATACTTGACCGCGAAGGCAAATAAGTTTGGCATAGTCACGAAGCAGACCGAGGATGAGCTAGCGGCGATCTTGTTCGCAATCGGCGCCTCACATGCCGGCGTAAGATCCATGACCACGACTTCCGGCGGCGGCTTCTGCCTAATGGTCGAAGCGCTCGGGCTAGCCGGCACAACCGAGACACCAGTAGTAATTGTGCTCGCTCAGCGCGGTGGCCCCTCAACCGGCCTGCCCACCCGAACCGAGCAGCCTGACCTAGAGTTCGCCATCCACGCGTCGCATGGAGAGTTTCCGCGCATTATCCTCACTCCCGGCACGATCGAGCAATGCTTCGAAGCCGGCCACCGCGCTCACAACCTGGCTGAAAAATACCAGTTGCCGGTCATCATCATGACCGATCTGTACCAAGCCACTTCTTTTCGTACGGTCGAGCTAGATGCTCTCGACTTCGCCGGGGTCAACATCGAGCGGGGCAAGACGCTGATGCCGGAGGATGTTGGCGAGCTTGCGAACGGATACTACCGTTACGCACTATCTGATGACGGCATCTCACCGCGCATGGTTCCGGGCCACGAGAAGGGAGTGTACGTTGCTGTGGGCGACGAACACCACGAGGATGGCAGCATCACAGAAGATTCCCAACCGCGCAACGAGCAGATGCGCAAGCGCATGCAGAAGCTGGAAACCGCCCTCCCGGAGATTCATCCTCCCGAATACTACGGCGCGGAGGATTCCGAGATCACTCTGGTCGGATGGGGTTCGACACGGGGCGCTCTGGTTGAGAGTGTAGACCGTCTGAACTCATATGGAATTCGTGCCTCGATGATCCACTATTCCGAGATTTGGCCGTTCCCGGTCGAAGCCACCGAGCGGCTGCTCAAGCGCTGTAGAAGCACAATCGCGGTCGAACAGAACTATACTGGGCAGTTGGCCAACGTGATCCGCGCGCAGACCGGCCACAAGGTAGACCGAAGGATCAACAAGTACGACGGTCGTCAGATTTCGCCGGATGAGATCGTCTCTTCCGTTAGAATAGGGGTAGCTCTCAATGCCTAACCCGAAGGCCAACCTCAGACTGTACAACTCCCAAGAAAAGCCAACCTGGTGCCCTGGCTGTGGTGACTATGGCATCTTGGTGGCAGTAAAGCAGGCAGCCGCTGGCGCGGGCCTACTTCCCCATCAGGTAATGATCGTGTCCGGAATCGGATGCGGCAGCAAGCTCCCACACTACATGCATGCCAATGGATTCAACAATCTCCACGGTCGATCTTTGCCGATCGCCCAGGGGATCAAGCTGGCCAATCACGAGATGACCGTCATAGTCGTCACCGGCGATGGAGACGGCTTGGGAATTGGAGCAGGGCATTTCGTCCACACCTGCCGGCGCAATCCTGACCTGACACACCTCATCCAAAACAACCAGGTTTACGGTCTGACCAAGGGCCAATATTCGCCGACGAGCCCAATTGGATTTGTGACTTCGACTTCGCCGGAAGGAACTATAGAGGCCGGCATCAACCCTGTCGCGCTTTCACTCATAAACGGCAGTACTTTCGTCGCGCGCACGTTCGCCGGCGACCCAAAGCACATGGCGCGTATCCTTATGGAGGCCATCAAACACCCCGGCCACGCTGTGATCGACGCGCTGCAGCCCTGTGTAATCTATAACAAGATCAACACCTACGATTACTATCGCCAACGGGTCTACAAGCTAGAAGACACCGACTACGATCCGTCGGATCGCGGTGCCGCGCTGCAAAAATCCATGGAATGGGACGAACAGATTCCAATCGGAATCATTTACCAGGAGTCCGGCCGGCCGACCTATGAAAGCCAAGTCGACGTGTTGAAAGCCGGACCGTTGAACCAACAGCCAATGGACGGTCAATCGATCGAGGCTTACGAGGGCATGAAGACGGAGCTAGTCTAGCTCCGGCCCCTTACTAACCCAAAGAGTGCAGGAACCAAACCTCTTTGGGTACACCCGCCTGATCCATCGTTTTGCCCGGCAGCACGGGTTCGAGCGCACCGGGTACTGCTCCCCAAACAACCGCGTCTCACAAAATGGGCGCCAGGAGGCGTTGGACAGCCGGAGCTTGCTTCCTGTTGCTTCCTCATATGAACAAGAGAGTGGCAGCCAACACTGGTGGGAGCGTCATTCTCCCGACAAGCCGGCGGGAATCCCATATGGCCGGCCCAGGTAGTTCTTGCGGCCCTTGGGCCATCCCTGGCCGCCCGACAAGCCGAACTGTTCAGATTGACCCCACAACCAACATAGCAACCCGGAAGCACCCTGCCTAACCCGCGATGAGGGTGTGTCGCTGGCATAGATGGGAAGATTAAGTGAGTAGTCCGCGGTGGCCAAGTCGAAGCCCGGCTCTTTGATCCAGTCGCGCTCGGGTTGAACGGTTCGCCAGTAGTTGTACTTCAGGTTGTTACGGACACCTCCGGCGGTGGAATCGCTGCGCCGATGCCAGATCGAGTACACCGTAATGAATATGGTGCCGGCGGGCGCGATCAGGCGCTTGGCCCCTAGGATCCTGCCGTAGTGACCCATGTGGGTCTGGAGCGTGTAGAAGTGATGGGACCCGGGCAACACCTCGGTCGGCCCCGCTTCCTTCGGACAATCCTGCGGATAATAGAATACCTGAAGATAGTCCAGCGGCGGCCCAAACTTCGAGCCCAAATCCACGTGCCACTCCTGAGCCGGCTGGGGACAGACAATCCTGTGGTTACTTACCAGGTTGGGTAGTCCGAAGTCCCGACCGAGAAGGGACCGCACCGCTCCCGCAGCCGCCAGATTCTTTATGACGTTATCAACAAACCAGGTTTCATCCAAGAGTCCGTTCGGCTCAAGGGATTGGTTCTCCTTCAGAAACTCGACGGTCTTCTTGTTGATCTCCTCGGGAACGACGCCTTTCAGGACCAGGAAGCCCTTCTTGCAAAATTCAAGCACCTGTGTGTCGCTGAGCGTTGGCTCACAATCGTATGCAACAGCCATACACCATCACCTTATCTTCTCCAAGATGAACTCGCACCCCACTCCATACGTCCGCTCCGGGATCAGCATCAGAGCCAGCTCCGGAAACTTGATAATCCTCCAACCGTCCTTGACGGCGTCAAGCACCGTCTTGTAGGGCCATTCGTCCGGGTCTTCCGGGCCATCGGTCAGCACTCCATCCTCTAATATCTTCATGCCCACCACGGGGGCAGTGATCGAGTTCTTGTCGGCCTGAAAGTATAGCAAGTCCTGCCTCATCGGTGCCAATACCTCCTTACACATATTACCCGAACGGTAGCTCAAGCCGGGGGCGAAACTATCGAAGCGTCGCTCGCCAAGTCGGAGGCCTTAGTACCCGGGGCAGACCCAGAGTGCATCGAGACTTCCTATCTCGTCCGGCCCCTGGTCTTGAGCCCAGCCCTTTCGCATAGTCGCAATATGCGGTCGCCTCAAGATGACTGTCAACCCTTGATATCTCCGCAAATTCATTGCCTAATTGCGCTGCCTGTCCGCTCACCGGAAGGCCAGAGTCCAAGGGCATTTCACGTGGGTCGACTCGACGCATCGGCCGGACCTACCAACCCATCTGAGCCTTCCAATCGTCTGTCGTCATCTGGTAGTCGTGGCCGCGAGGGGAGGAAGCGGGACCACCCGCAATCGTCAGGGGAGCCGGCCGGCTTGCTCTGGAGCAATCGCCATTGCGGACAAGGTCTGGAGCGGCACAACGGACTCGAACCGTCAGTCTTCTGCTTGGGAAGCAGACGTGTTACCGTTACACCAGTGCCGCCCACTGCTCGGTATTCTATCACCCTCTGTGGCATGGTCAACAACCACGTCCGCTTGAGCCTCACCACGCATTTGGCTTAAGGACAACGGTATTTGGATTCGAAGGCCGCCAGTCGCGTCCGACTCGAACAAGCCCAGGCGGTTGGACAGGAGTTAACGCAACGTGCGGACCGCGATGATTGATTATTATTGGATACCCAATTACACTCACGTCTGTCTTATCTTAGGAGGATGATGTGAGCAATATCGAGCAGCAGGCCGGCCCGGTTGCGCCAGAAATCAACACTGCATCGGACGAAGAAGAGGCGGCGTCCTGGTACACGGACATCGTCTTGCGCGCGGAGCTTGCCGACTACTCGCCGGTTCGCGGCTGCATGGTTGTCAGGCCTTACGGCTACGCGATCTGGGAGAACATCCAAGGGCGCCTTGACCGTGCCCTAAAGGCGACTGGACACGAGAACGCCTATTTCCCAATCTTCATACCCTACTCGTTCTTGCAGCGCGAGAAAGAACACGTCGAGGGATTCTCGCCGGAGTTGGCTATTACCACGCACGGCGGCGGCGAAAAGCTTGCCGAGGAGTTGGTTGTCAGGCCCACTTCCGAAACCATGATCTGGGCCATGTACGCAAAGTGGATCCAGTCCTACCGCGACTTGCCGCTGCTCCTAAACCAGTGGTGCAACGTCGTGCGGTGGGAGAAACGCACGCGGCCATTCTTGCGCACGATGGAGTTCCTTTGGCAGGAGGGGCATACTGCCCACATAGACGAGGCCGACGCCGAAAGGGAAGCTCGCTTGATCCTCGACCTTTATGCCGATTTCGTGCGCGACGCGTTGGCGATTCCGGTCGTCGTCGGGCGTAAGACGGACCTCGAAAAGTTTGCCGGCGCCAACGTCACCTACGCGTTGGAAGGTCTGATGCGTGATGGGAAGGCCCTCCAATTGGGAACCTCGCACTACCTGGGCGATAGCTTCGCCAAAGCATTCGACGTGACGTTCTTGGACAGGGACGGGCAGCGCAAGCATCCCCATTCGACCAGTTGGGGGGTGAGTTGGCGGCTCATTGGCGGAGTCATCCTCGCACACGGCGAGAAGAAAGGACTGGTCCTACCGCCGGCCGTCGCGCCCCATCAAGTGGTGATCGTGCCGATCGCGCGCAATGACTCCCAAAGGGAACTGGTATCGCGAGCAGTAGAGGGAATACTAGCGAAGCTATCGGACGTGGGTGTCCGAGCGAAGGCCGATTGGCGCGATCAACTCACGCCCGGCTACAAGTTCAACGATTGGGAGATGCGGGGCGTGCCGTTGCGCTTGGAGGTGGGTCCACGCGACCTGGCGAAAGACCAGGTCGTTGCCGCCCGTCGAGACACGGGTGCGAAGGAGACTTTGGCCCAAGCTGATCTCACGATCACCGTGCCGGCGCTTCTCGCAAGCATCCAACAATCGATCTATGACAAAGCATTGGCCTACCGCGAGGCTAACACATTCGAAGCGGAATCCCTGGCAAGCATGGCAGCGGTAATCGACCAGAGTGGTGGCTTCGTGCGAGCAAATTGGTGCGGTGGAGCGAAATGCGAGGAAGAGATCACACGGCACAAGGCCTCGATTCGCTGCATTCCCCTTGACGAAGAGGACGCTCGTCCAACCGGGCCGTGTGCCATCTGCGGCGGGAAAGGCGCCCACCGCGTATACGTAGCCAAGGCCTACTGAGCTTTCCACCCAACGACGGGGCGGCCCCTACGCCGCTTGCGCTTGGTACAATAGGCCCGACACGACAGCTCTCGGCAGCTTACCTCGACAGTCGGTAGGTCGAAAAATACCGCCCATACTGCGATCTCATTGGTATTCGGACGCTGAGGAAAAAACTTGAACGACGACTACTTGGTTTCACGCGGGCAGGAGATTCTCTCCGAGCGAGTCAAGGTCATTGAAAGCTCGGGAATCCGGCGCGTCTTCGATTTGGGCGCCAAGGCGATAAACCCAATCAATTTCTCAATCGGTCAGCCGGACTTCCCTGCGCCGGCGGCGGTACGGGAAGCGGCCAAAAGGGCGATAGACGAGGGCAAGAGTGGCTACACCCCGACACAGGGTATAGACTCGCTTCGAGCCGCCGTCGCGGAAAAGTTGAATCGCGACAACCACGTTCCCTGCACTATGGACAACGTGTTGATCACCGCCGGCAGCTCTGGCGGCCTAATGCTGGCAATGTCAGCGGTCCTCGATCCAGGCGATGAGATCATAATCCCAGACCCGTACTTCGTGAGCTATATCCAGCTCGCACGCTTCCTAGGGGCAAGACCGATCCTGGTGGACACCTACCCCGATTTTCAGATCGATCCGGGCAAGCTGGCCGCCGCGATAACGCCGCGAACCAAAGCGATCATGCTAAACACTCCCAACAATCCGACCGGTGCTGTCTATCCGGCGGAAACGCTAAAGGAGATAGCGACCATCGCCGAACGCAACGGCGTATTGATAATCTCCGATGAAGTCTATGAGGACTACATTTACGATGAGCTGCGCCATTTCAGCATTGGCAGTGTATATCCGTTCACCGTGACCATCAATGCGTTCTCGAAGAGTCACGCCCTGACCGGCTGGCGAATCGGATATGCGGCGGCCCCGAAAGCGATATTCTCGAAGATGGCCGAGCTACAGCAGTTTACGTTCGTCTGCGCGCCCTCATTCGCTCAATTCGCGATGTTGGAAGCGCTGAAAATGGGACCGGCCGAGGAGATATCGACCTACGAAAGCCGGCGCGACTTGGCGTATTCGCTACTCAGCCAAACTTTCGAGGTGACCAAGCCCCAAGGGTCGTTTTACATAATGCCGGAGATGAGAGGTCTCGATACCAACGATTTCGTGGAAAAGTCTATTGCATCGAACGTATTGATCATCCCCGGAGAAATCTTCTCGGAACGCAATACCAACATACGATTGTCCTACTCCACTAACGAAGATGCGATCCGCCGAGGGATCGGAATTCTCAGCAAGTTGGCCCGGGGATAGGGATGACTAAAGGGTGCATCCTATGAACTACGTCTGCGCGCCGGGCGACGCTCGATCACCCGAGTTGATCGCGTATCCAACCACGAGGGCGATTGAAGCGCATCGTTCCTCCACGATTGGCCCAAACTTGATTGCAACCCAATGATGGATTCCTCCGCCGAAGAGCCCGGCGCGTACCCGGGACTTGGGCAGGCGATTCTCCTAATCCTAGCCCTGGTAACTTCTCAGTTCATATCTCGCAATCGCTACCATCATTATTATTGGAGAAGATACTTTTCATTGGTTTACCCAGTTTGTGATTTCGGTCATCTCCTTTGGTCTGGCCATCTCAATCGGCCTACAGGCGGGACGCCTGTCTCTGAAAGAGGTAATGGCTCTCAGGCCGGTTCACAACGGTGTGTGGATACCGCTAATAATCCTCCTCGCCGGTCTGACTATCGTCCTGTCTGAAATTGACAATGCTCTTAGGTCTGTATGGCCGATGCCGGAGTCGTTGGTCGAAGCATTCCTTCAGTTAAGAGCTAATTGGATCGCCTTCATACTGCTTGGAGTCTTGCTTGCGCCTATCACCGAGGAGTTGCTTTTCCGTGGGCTCATTCTCCGAGGATTGCTCCAGCATTACTCTGTTAACAGGGCGGTCGTCCTATCGGCCCTACTGTTCGCGATGGTACACCTGAGTCCCTGGCAATTCACCGGGGCATTTGTATTTGGACTACTATCCGGCTTTCTCTACTTCCGGACAGGTTCGCTCATACCCTCGCTCGGTGCCCACGCCCTTCTTAACGGGTACGGAATTGTGGTTGGCGGCCTTTTGCCACCCATCTCCGGTTTCAATACCGACCCGTTAGGGGCGGTAGAGTTTCATCCGTGGTGGTTCGATATGTTCGGTCTGGCCCTGACGGTCATAGGAATCATCCTACTCCTCGAGCATTTTCAACTCAGAGTGGCGCGAAGCCACAGTGCCAGCGAGGGACAAGATCCCGAACTGCCTTAGCACATCGGAAAATAGATTAGAATCTAGGAGTTCGCTGGCGGATAGTCTTCGCCAACCTACAATGTATCGACAGAATCAATCGGTTAGCGACCGCGTCAATGCAGGTGTGCTGTCCCAAGACTATGCATGACCTACGTATCGATTGCCCGACAAGCGAGTAGCTTGCGGGGCATTTCCTGATGCTCGCGGAGGCCTGGGCTAGTTTTTCCTTGAGCGCGTGACGCCGGCGGGCCCCCACCTCGCCACACTGCCCAACTGAGACCCAGTACCGCAGAACGGATATTATCTTGGAGAATCTTCGAGCGTGCTAGCTAGCCGGGAGCCGGTCCACGGCCTTGATCATGTGACAGCATGCCGGCTCAATCAGGTCAATTTCAACCCGGCGATTTCGGACAACGCGTCGGGGATCGACATGTCCGGCGGCGTACAGGTCGTGCGGAAATCGGCGGACCCGACCGGTTAGAGAATTCCAGTTCATGTTACCCCTAAGATATTCGACTGTGTGGTCACTACTCGGGTGGATGCTCGTATTCATCGTTATCGCCGTTAGCTTGTTGCCGGGGCCTGCGGTCGTCTATTACTCGTTGATCGATAAGATCGGGCACGCATTCTCGTATTGTTTGCTGATGGTGTGGTTCGCCGGCCTGTACACGAGGCGGTGGCACGTGGTTATCGCATTTGCCCTCGTCGCCCAAAGCGCAGTTCTGGAGCTCATTCAGGCTCGCCTGCCATACCGATCCTTCGACACGATGGACTTGCTCGCCAACACCGGCGGCATAGTTGTCGGTCTCTCATTCTCGCTCTTGCTCTTGGCCGGTTGGTGCCTGGCAGTTGAAAAGCGGTTGAAGCTTCGTGCCTGATTCAAGCGGATCATCCGTCGAACGACCGCACAATCTCCGTTCGCGGAGTACCCGGCTTCCCACACCTGAGTCCAATACCCGCCGCCGACCTGTAAATTGCCGGCGGTTTGTCTACAATTCCGGGCCCACGGCGATCGCCGGCTCGGTCCTGTTATTCTCAATACCGTCAGCCAGTCTCCGCAACACTGCTTCAGGTTTCGTTCAGACCCTCTCCAACTCGCTGGCCGATCAGGGGTGAATATCACAGTTGCAATCGATGCGCCTGAGATCGACTAGAATCAGGATGCGCGGCGGCGCTTCGACTCTGTTTCGAGTCCTTCCCGCCAGCGCTTGTATATCAATCGACGACACGCTGCGGAGGCATTGATGTTGCTCGAAAACACAACCGGACTTATCTTTGGCGTGTCAAACCGGCGAAGCATCGCTTGGGCTATCGCCCAGTCCTTGGCCGGCGCCGGAGCCCGCCTCGCATTCACCTATCGAGAGCGAGTCGGCACCAACGTCAAGGCGCTCGCCGCTACGCTGCCCGGCTCCTTGACCATGAAATACGACGTACGGAGCGATGGGGAAATCCAGGCGGTGATGGATCGAGTAGACGGCGAGTTCGATGGGTTGGACACCCTCGTTCACAGCGTCGCATTCGCACCGAAAGAAGCGTTAGACAAGCCTTATCTGCACACAACCCGGCAGGCGTTCCAGACCGCGTTGGGCGTTAGCGCCTACTCGCTGATCGCGATGGCGCGCTCCGCGCTGCCTCTTATGCGAAAACGCGGCGGCGGTAGCGTCGTCACGCTGACCTACCTGGGAAGCGAGCGCGTCTTTCCAAACTACAACGTGATGGGTGTGGCCAAGGCCGCCCTTGAAGCCAGCGTGCGCTATTTGGCCCACAATCTTGGCCCACATAACATAAGAGTGAACGCGATATCAGCCGGCCCGATCAAAACTCTGGCGGCAAAAGGGATTCGAGGTTTCTCAGAAATGCATAGAGGAACCGCGGCCGCGAGTCCACTCAAACGCGATACAGAAGTAACAGGGCTAGGAGATTTGAGCCTACTCCTAACCAGCGACCTGGGGCGCGGAGTCACCGGTCAAGTAATCTATCTCGACTCCGGGTATCACATAATGGGTATGACAGAACGGGGCCGGACCGCTGTGTCCGAACTCGTCAGCTGACTGTCGAAGTTTCGGGAGGTATACATGCTACTAGAAGGCAAGACAGGACTCGTATTTGGCGTCGCCAACAAGCGGAGCATAGCTTGGGGCATCGCTCAAGCGTTGGCCGGCGCCGGCGCTCGCCTCGCCTTTACCTATCAAGAGCGCGTCGGTGGCAACGTAAAGCGATTGGCCGCCACCTTGCCGGACTCCTTGACGATTCAGTGCGACGTGCAGAGCGACGAAGAAATCCAGGCAACGGTAGATCAGGTAGACCGTGAGTTTGACGGATTGGACATCCTGGTCCATAGCGTCGCTTTCGCGCCCAGAGAAGCGCTCGACGAGCCTTTCCTCTTCACCTCGAGGGAGGCCTTCTCTACGGCCCTGGATATCAGCGCTTACTCACTGACCGGGATGGCGCGCGCGGCGCTTCCGTTGATGCAAAAGCGTGGCGGCGGAAGCATCATCACCATGACGTATCTAGGCAGCGACCGAGTCTTCCCCAACTACAACGTCATGGGGATCGCCAAAGCCGCCCTTGAGGCGTCCGTCCGATATCTGGCCCACAACTTGGGCGAATACAACATACGAGTGAACGCAATCTCGGCCGGCCCGATCAAGACGCTCGCCGCCAGGGGTATCCAGGGATTCTCGGATATGCACGAGGGCGTTCGTGAGGTGAACCCACTCAAGAGGAACACCGAAGTATCCGAGCTCGGCAATCTGGCGCTATTCCTATGCAGCGACATGGGACGCGGCATCACCGGCGACGTGATCTTTTGCGACGCCGGCTACCACGTCATGGGCATGAAACCGTAGCGCCGGGTAGTGTCTCAGCTTGAGAATGAGCGGCATTTCAGAGGGGCACCGGCAAAGAAGATTCGGGATGGAAAGGCGAGCATCACGACAATCGCCCGAATGTTAATATCGGGTCGTTGACTATGGCGCTATTCGTGCTCGAATGTTTCGTCGAATCAGGACGGCCCGGCGGCCGGGCTAACATCCCTAGGAGAGACTAATGGCAGAACAGAATCCCACACAACAACCAAAGCCAAGCCCACCGCCAACCCCAAGGCCGCAAGGAGATCCCGCTTCGGGGGCCGAGATTAGGGACCGGGGTGGGAGCCCGCAACGACGAGGGCAAGGCTGACGACAAGTAGTACCACTTCGAGGTAAAAGATTCCCAAAGCCAGATCCAGCTTTTTAGACCGCGATTCAACCAGATGGCGGTTCTTTTCCCAATGCAACTGTGCGTTAGCCATAATTTGCTTCTGAAATGATGGATAGTCCAACGCTTCAGCTTTGCACTGCAAGTAATCCATCAAGGCATAGGTAACGTGACCGCCTGCCCTAGCCCGGCCGCATAGGGTCAATATGCACACCAAGCAAACCAATGCGGCAAGGAGCACCGCAACAAATGGAATCGTTGACAACACCTGCCAAGCCGTTACCCCTTTTAGCACGGCTGCAACGACAGCAACAAACGCTAGGTTGACCGAAACCACCCACGTGATAGTTGAGTCCGCCCTGCGCTCCACTGCCTGTATGCGACTAGTAGCCCATTCATACGACCGTGGGACAAAATGAAAAGCCAAGTCCAGAGATGTCTTGCCCATATCTGAGTCTTCCACTGGCGCCAGATCCCACTCCTTATCCGGCTTCTGCACACCCCTTGATCCCTGCAATTTCAAACTGAGACACTGCCTAACGCCGGTATCTATGCCCTGATGTCGCTCGCCAGCCTGTTGGCCGCATCGAGGATCAAGCTGCCTGCGGCATTAAACGAGACAAACTGAGCGCCGCGATCTATGTGGGCTCTTGCCTGTTCAGCATCTCCCGCCGGCAGCCCGGTCGCGATGCCTGCGCTCCGACAGGCGGCGATGACTCTGTCGATGACTTCCCGCACCCTTGGGTCATCGAATTGGCCCGGCAGACCCATACTGAACGACAGGTCAAACGCGCCGATGATGTATGCGTCTAAGCCGGGCGTTCTGACAATCTCTTCCAGATCGTCCAGCGCCGCTACATCCTCGAACATGCAGATCACCACGGTACTCTCATTGGCCTCGCGAACGTAATCGTCGGTGGTTTGTCCCGGCCGACGGCTGAAGAAGCGTAACGGCCCAAAACTGCGATGCCCTTCCGGCGAGTACTTGGCCGCCGCGACTGCAGCGCGAGCTTCTTCCGCCGTGTTGACGTGAGGCACGATAACCCCGCTCGCGCCGGCGTCAAGGTACGACAATATGGTATCGGAGTCGCCGTTGGGCACCCGCACCAGAGCCGGCTTGTCCGTCAGGAACGCGGCCCGAATCATATCCTCGCAATGCGATTCATCGATCATGCCGTGCTCAGCATCCAACCAAAGCGCATCGAACTCAGTCAGGCCAAGGAGCTCGGCAACAAGCGGACTGTGGAAGGTTATGCCCATGCTCAGGACTGGCCGACCAGTCTTCAGCTTTTCTCGTACAGGTCGTCCAAGCAATTATCCACCTCACTCAAATAGGCCGCCCGTGTCCGGGAGGCGATCGATCGTACTTGATAGCTATGCCGCCGGGTGCAAGAACTGTCCGCCCGCATCGACGCTTGCCCGGCGACGCGAATCTCGACCAGATTCTGGCGCTACAACGCGGCTAGGTCCTTGTACCTACCTAGGCCAACGCTCTCTCGCACCAACTCCAATGTCTCCGTGATCTCCGCGCTGGCGCGACGGGCGCCTTCACTTAGAATGTCTTCGACCAAGTCGGGGTCCTGCTCGAGCTCTCGCCGTCTCGCCTTGAACGGACCGAAGTACTCCCTCAGCTTCTCCAGCAACTCGGCCTTGGCCTGCCGATAGCCAACTGAGCCGGCCTCGTAGCGAGTCCGCATGTCTGCCTGTTCTTCCGGCGAGGCTACTAGGCTGTAGATAGCAAACACTATGTCGGACTCCGGATCGATAGGGCTCCCAAGCGGCAGAGGCGACGTCTTAATGCGCCCCACCTTCAATCGCAGTTCGTCGTCATCCGCGAAAATGGGTATCGCATTGTCGTAGCTCTTGCTCATCTTGCGGCCATCAATGCCGGGCACAACTGTAGGGATGTCGTAGCGAGCCTTCGGTAGCGGAAACACCTTGTTGCCGAAAGCCGCGTTGAAACTCTTCGCGATGTCCCGGGTCATCTCTAGATGCTGGCCCTGATCCTCGCCGACCGGGACGGTAGTCGAGCGCACCGCCAAGATATCGGCCGCCATGAGCACCGGGTACAGAAACAGTCCAACTGACGGACGCAAGCCCTGCTGAAGCTTTTCCTTATAGGCATGAGCCCGTTCCAGGAGGCCCATCCCGGCAACGCAGCTGAAGAACCAAGTCAACTCACAGACCTGCGGCACGTCCGATTGCCGGTAGAACGTCGCCTTCGCCGGATCAAGACCCAACGCCAGATAGTCGAGCGCTACGTCGTTGGCGTATTTGCGCAATAGCTCCCGATCCTGGATCGTAGTCATTGCATGGTAGTCGGCGATGAAATAGAAACACTCGCCCGGATATTCGTCTTGCAGCGCGATGTGCTGTTTCGTAGCCCCGAAGTAAACGCCCAAGTGCAATATGCCTGATGGTTGGACGCCGGAAAGCACCCTCGGAGCGAACTTGGATTTTCTCGGACGTTGGCCCGACATTTTTGGATCTCCTCTTGATGATTGGAATCACTGAGTTCGATGAAAGTCGGTCGTCCCGGGCACGTTAGGTGCGCTTCCCACAACGACGCAAGTTGGGTTCGGTTGGCTCACACATTCTTGAACAAAAAAGCCTCGCGTCCTTTGGGGACGTGAGGCCAACTCCCGCGGTGCCACCCCGCTTGGTTCGCCATTGGCGAACCCGCTCTTGTATAGGGAACGGGTTAGGCAAACACCATCCGATGCCCGTTTCCAGATAACGGCGGAACTGCCGGTTGCGTCTACTGACTTCGGCGTTCGAGCAGCAACTCCCAGACCCATTCAGCTTCTTTGCGGTGGCGCCGGCTCTCACCTTGCCCGGCTCTCTGGGCCACCCAGGGAAACCTACTATCTCTGTTCACGGTCTCTTGGATTTATTCGATTGTTCTTGCAGCATAGCATGGACTGCTCCATAGTCAAATCGATCTCCGCGACTTGTAACTGTTCAGACTTAGGGGGACCAGTCTCGTGAGTGTCATTGGTACGAGAATAGATCCCAACTCTCGTCATTCGTACGAAAGCATGTCCCGGACTCCGATCCGGGATGCGCCTACGCCGCTTTCGAGCGCGCCGTTGAACCCCTCCATTCCGCGATCTCGTCATTCCGGCCCCCAATTCGTCATTCCCGCGAAGAGCCTGCCCCGTACCCCGATACGGGGCCGGAATCCAGAGGGGAGGTGCGGGTTGTGGCAATGACGCTAGAACTCTCCCACCAACCAATGCACCCAATTTTCATACCTTGGTGTGCCGGCGGCAGCCGGCATGAGCGATTGCTATGAAAACAGACCGTTCCAACAGCCTCTCATTGGTCATTCGCGACATCCCTTGGTCACTCCGGCCCCTCGATTCGTCATTCCGGCAATCAAAAGCATGCCCCGTACCCCGATACGGGGCGGGAATCCGGGGGAGGGGCGGCCGGCGCACCCGTGCCACATTGAGTCGCTATGGGCAGTTCCGCCACAACCTACGGTCCTTGCTCGATCACAATTTACAAACGCGCAGGACAAATTACGCTCAAATCTGAACAGTTACCCGCGACTTTTCTAGCAGATGGAGGATAGGTTGATAAACCTCGGTCTCTTAGACTATTTCAGTTACAACCTTGCCACTTCGCTTGTAGACCCGGTGCACTATAGCGTTCTCGGATGATGACAGGACCCGATAAGTGTCGCCGGCAATCTCAATAGCGGAGTTGTCATCAACTCCGAGTCCCATCCCGCCGTATTCGGAAATCATGTCTCGCAATGACCTGGCTCGTGGCTCGGAGTTGTGATGCGGACAGAACAGGCCATCGACCAGACCCAGCCCCCTCAACCTTACATAGGCGCCATGGTCGCTCTCACCGGCCGATGGCGGCAGACGATTGCCATACTTGAACCAACACATTGCGCCCGCACTCACGCCGGATAGGACGACTCCTTTATCGGCGGCTTCCTCGAGGACGACATCGATACGGTGACGGCGCCATGTTCGCATCAGCCTCAAAGTATTGCCGCCACCGACGTAGATCAAGTCGGCGTTCAGAATCGTCTCTCGAGCAGTTGTTGGATCGGGGGGATCTTTCTGCAATAGGAGGACTTGGGTCACGCATCCCAGCCTGTCGCCATAAACGGACTGAAATACCTCCCAATAACCCTCAGAGTCATCGCTTGCGGTGGGTATGAACAAGGCCGGTTGGACTCTTCTTTTTCGCAAGGCCGACAATATGGGCGTCGATCTCGTATGTTTCCGACGTGCGGATCTCTCCGCCGCCAATCGCCACTATTCGACGCACAGTCCGATTCCCGTTCTTATCAATCCGGCGACCTCGCTTAAGACTAAGACGATAATAACTGCTATGAAAGCATGTACCGGACTCCGATCCGGGATAGGCGCTCCAATCAACCTCGCAGGCGACTCTCCACAACCACACCTTGCCGGACCGTCAAATTCCAGCCAATATTGGAGGGCTAGAATGTAGCGCTGGGGCTTGTCCTCGGCCAAGGGCACGGCGGGCGGCCCGCCCTGTTGGTACCGGCCGGCGTGTCACCATTTTCACCCTCTTATGTGGCCTTCACAAGGCCATGGTGATTCCCGCGAAGGAGATTACATGGGACTGGGAGGCAAAACCGCCATGCGACAATGGCCAACGTCACATTACGGGCGGCAATTGGACCCCCCTTAGTGAGTAGTCGAGAGACCCTACCGAACTCCTGTTGACTCGCACGTGATCGCCCGTAAAATGCTAGAATGTTGAACGCATGTTCACTCTATCAACCTCCTACCCCGGTAAGGTCGGCATTAGAGCCGCCCTCGTCGGGCAATTAACCTACTAAAGATCACTCGAGAAAAGGCAAAAATGCAAAACAACATCCCAAGTCAACCACTCCGTGTTCGTAGGTGCGGCTCTCAGAGTTGCCTTGAATGGGCACCTGGCGGACTTGGGATCACTCCAAAAAAGCGATAAATGCAAAACAAGAACCCAAGCAAACCCACCGGCGTTCGTAGTGGCGCCGCTTGGGGCGCCCTGCAAGGAGAACCTCATTGGCTAATACAGACAAACTGAACTGGGGCATACTCAGCACAGCCCGCATCGCTGACTTGCATGTGATACCTGCTACTCAGCAGTCGCGGACCGGGCGTGTCCTCGCCATTGCCAGCCGGAGTAGTGAAAAAGCGGCCGAATTCGCGGAACGGTTCGGGATAGAACGACACTACGGCTCCTACGAGGAGCTTCTGGCGGACCCGGATATCGACGCCGTATACAATCCGCTGCCGAACAGCATGCATCACGAGTGGTCGATCAAAGCCGCCGAAGCGGGAAAGCATATTCTCTGCGAGAAACCCCTTGGGGTCGATGTCGACGAGTGCCGACAGATGATCGAGGCAGCCCGCAAGAACAACGTGCTGTTGATCGAGGCGTTCTGGTACCGTCAACATCCGCAGCACCAGCCGGTACGGGACGCGATCGCCGAAGGGCGACTCGGTAAGATCAGGCAGATTCGCGGATATCTCCACGTCGATATCGCTAATCTTGGCTCCAATATCAGGATGTCGAAGCAACTGGCCGGCGGCACCTTGATGGACGGCGGATGCTACCCGGTTAATCTGTGTCGCTGGCTTTATCAGGCCGAGCCAAAGGTCGTAAGCGCCGTTATGGATATTGATCCCAAACACGGTGTTGAGGTCTCATTCAACGGAATGCTCGACTTCGGCGATGGCCAGATCGGGCTGGTCAGCAGCGGTTTCAAGTATGCCCGCAAGGTCAGCTACCAAGTGTTTGGCGAGCTAGGCTATGCCCTCGTGGAGAGATTCCTGACGTCCGACCACACCGATACGACGGTTCGCCTGGTAATCGATGACCGGATCTCCGAGTACCACTTCCCGGCGGTGAATGGATATACCCTGCAGGCCGATGCGTTCGCCGCTTGCCTCCGGGACGGTGTGGAGTCACTCACGCCGGCCGAAGACGCAATTGGCAACATGGCCGTAATCGAGGCCCTCTACCGCTCCAGCCGGACCGGCCGGCACGTCTCCCTTGCCTGATCAGAAGCCTTACCGCGCCTAAACAGGATCCGGCAGTTCCCTCAAGTCCATTATCAGGAAGTTGTCGCGAATTGGATAGAAGATACCGCGGAACTCGTCGTGAGTTGGGTGCACCATGTAGCTCTGCAACAGGGCGTCGTTCGCGAACTCCATTGTTATCGCGTACCGGTACTTTGGCGGTTGGACCACCTCGAACGACGTGCTGACGGCGAGGTTCCGCACGCCTTCTATACCGCTGAGGTGCTCTTTGGCGGATCTGAGAACCTCCTTGATGTCTTCTTCGGCGGCCGTCGAGAGCGTATTGAACATTACAATATGTCGGATCATAGGCTTTCTCCTGTTGGGCCAGTCTACATCCGTTTTTCCGTTCGCGTCGAGTCGCCGGGCTTTACCGGTGATTCAAGAGCTCAAGTAGAATACGAAGCCTGTCACTGACCTCAAGTCGGACGGCGACATGGGTGAAGAGGCCATATTGGATGCCTTGGCGCATTCCGATCTCATTCCTTGCGCGCATACGCCTGCGTTCCTTTGCCGAGGAGATAGAATGGACCCACTCAATCACACCGATTTCAAGTTCCATCCTCAGATCACCCAGATAGGTTGCTATTGGGGCGGCGCCGGCCATACCGAGTTGTACCTCTTGGAAGGTGACCGGCTGGCGATCGTCGATACTTGCACCGCGCCCGATCCGGCGAGATATATAGCGCCGGCGTTACAGAGCATCGGTCACTCGCTCGCCGACATCGACCTCATCATCAACTCGCACGGACACTACGATCACGTAGGCGGAAACGAGTCGCTGCGTCAAGCGGCGCCGGAGTGCGAGATCCTAATCCATCCGGCGGATAAAGAGATCGCCGAGGACCCAGACCGCCAGTTTGAGGCGTTGCAGCGGCCTGCCATGGAGCTGTTTGGTTTACAGGATCAGGTGGAGGCCGGTCGCCAGGAGATGCACCGGTATATGGGCCGGCCTCCCCAAATCAGTGGCATAATCAACGATGGCGATGTGATTGATCTCGGTCGCGGTATCGAGTTGAACGTCTTGCATACGCCTGGTCACTCGGCCGGCTGCGTTAGCCTTTACTGGGAGCGAGAGGGGATTGTCTTGAGTTGCGATTCTGCGCCCGGCAACGGCAGCCGCGAAGGTGGCTCACCGTTGATGCTGCATCCGGAGCTATACGCGGCATCGCTGCGCCGGTTGCTGGACCTCGATCCAAGTGTCCTCTGTATGGGACACCACTACGTCGTGCCCGGGATGACACGCGAGTCGGTGAAGTACGGTTCGGACTGCCGTCTATACCTGGAAAAGTGTCAAGAGGTCGCCGATCTATACGCCACAGCGACCCACGAGGCGACCAAATCCCGCCCTGATCAACCGTTCTCCGCAATTGCTCACGACGTGTTCATCCGGCTGAGAGAACGGCTGGCGCTTCGGCCGGATCCGATCACCGGACACATTGGGTTGCTTGGTGCCCACATCATCCACCGGAGCTACCAGCAGTCATTGACGGCTCTGTAACGAGGGTCTGTACTAGTCCTGGCGCAACAGCAGTTGAATAACCTGCGGTAGGGCCATCTTTGCCCGTTTGCCCAACTCTTCCGGAGTGAGGCTGCCAATAGGATGGGGGATGACGGCAAATGGGTAGTCCGGCACACCTTGAAGCCGGCTCATGACCCTGCCGCTACTCACAAAGGGCTGAGTACATATGACGGCCGTGGGTACTCCCATGCGTTCCAGGGTCAATCCGTCGTGCAAACTGCACGAAGAGCAGGACCCTCAATCTCCGGTGGCGGTAATCACCAGATCGCATTCCCGCTTCAGTTCGGCCATAATCTCGGAGGGGGCGGGTCGGGAAGCATTCCCTTTGTTACGGGTTGCGACAGTCGCGAACTCGTAGTTCTTGGCCAATTGTCCCAACACGGCTTGGAGCAGTTCTTCAGAGTTAGCCTTGCCGTTGGCGAGCAGTCCAATCCGTTGTGACTCCAAAGTGGAGGGACGCTGTGCCATATGTGCTGGGACGGTTACTGTCTCAGCAGTAGGATCCAAGACCGTCAAAGTCCTAAACGATGTGACCATTTGCACCTCCTGAGTGTCGGAGCTGATTGGCTTAAGAACTCAGTAATTGAGTTGGCTTTATTCGCCCGGCCCAACGGGTATTTCAATAGCTCGCGTGACCGGCATGGAGTTGGTACCACCGCCCCACAGTGGGATTATATCTACAAAGGCTCCGGCAGCGCCACCTGCAACCACGATGGTGACCGAGTCCGGGCCGCGGCAGACACCCAATAGCCGGCTCTCGTCTTCCAAAGCCTGTTTCGACTCAAGACGACCGGCGTCCGCCCAATCTCGCACGGTACGCTGCGCCTTATCCGCTAGGAACTCCTTCACTTGGAGCTTGCTCCAACCGGCAGAGCGAATGTGTCCAACGTGCTCAGGCGACATTATCAGCAGGACTTCACCCTGATCCGGGCCCACAGACTTGAGGGCATCGGCTGCGGTGGTGAGAATGGCCTCGGGGGTGTGGCCGGCGTGGTTAGTTGCCTGCCACGGTGAGAGCCCGGCAAAGACCGAAACGGCACTGTCGCCGGCCGACATACCTCGCTCTACGTGGAGTGGCTCCCAGGGGCTTTCTTCCTCGGCTTCTGCGATGCACCAGCTGTACTTTCCCGCGTGTCCAAACGTGGCTTTGTCAAGCTCACCCGGAATTGCGCCAATCACGTTGATTGCTATGAGCCGGAGCGCGCGTCCAATTGTCGCATTGGCCCGTCGACCCGGTCCGAAGATGTTGACGCCCGAGTTCAGGCCTATCTGCCGGCCGATGGGCCCGTTGACCACTATCAGAATAGCGGCGCCCATGGTGCTGGCCGTGATCGCGTGCAAATTGAACTGGTCCTCGCAGATCGCCTCGGCTGCCGCCAAAACCACCGGGAAATACTCCGGTCTGCATCCGGCCATCACGGCGTTGATCGCTGCCTTCTCCGCGGTGATTACCCTGCCTCTGACCGGCTCCGTGCCCAGTACATCTGATGCATCTCTGCCGCCTGCTTCTAGGAACGTTAGCACCAGGTCCTCGGTTGGTGGGATGATTGGTAACCCGTCGCTCCAACCTCGTTCGTGGTATAGCTCGTTCGCTTCTAGAAAATCATTCACTTCGTGACGGTGAGACGTCAGGTAGGCACTGGACACAGACACACCTCCGACTGTTAGCTTTAAATGTACGAGTCTCCAGAAGATGCCACAGTTGCGACTCCCAAAGCTGTAAACTTGCTACCAAGCCAATCATCGGTACATCCTTTCATAAAAAGGCAGCTATGGTAACGCTTCAAGATCTGAAAGATAGTATGAGTACGTCATTGCCCGATGTGACGGGTACGAAGACGTTTGAGTGTCTGAGCGCCAACGTCGATATATATCGGGACAATAACGGAATTCCTCATATCAGAGCGCGGTCGGTCTTCGACGCGTTCTTCGGACAGGGATTTGCCACCGCCCAGGACCGGCTGTGGCACATGGACTATGACCGGCACCGTGCCTATGGGCGCTGGGCGGAATACGCCGGCAAGGTCGCTGTAGAGCAAGACTTGCTGATGCGGCGCTTTCAAATCCTGCCTACCGTTCAGGAAGACTACCGATCGGTTAATGCGAATGCTAGGACAATGCTGGAAGCCTACGCCGCCGGGGTGAATGCATTTATCAAGGGTGCCGACCCCTTACCGGTCGAGTATGGCCTGGTAGGACAACACCCCGAACCTTGGCAGCCTTGGGATTGTCTGGCGGTCTTCAAAGTGCGCCACATAATGATGGGTACGTTCGAAGGCAAGCTTTGGGTGGCGAGACTTGTACGTGAGCTAGGAACCGAGCGGGCATCACTTCTTTTTCCCGGTTACGGGCCCGGCCAACTACTGATAGTTCCGCCGGGCGCTCAGTATGACGGCCCTATTGCCGACGGAATCACCGAGATATCCCGCGGTGCGGCGGCGGTCAACTTGCTCAGTGGGTTGGATGCCGGTAGCAACAACTGGGCACTGTCCGGAGCTAGAACTGCTTCCGGCAAACCGCTCCTGGCCGGCGATCCCCATCGCGCTTTGGATGTGCCGAACGCTTACTATCAGAACCACATCGCTTGCCCGGAGTTCGATGCCGTCGGCCTCTCATTTCCGGGATGTCCCGGATTTCCACACTTCGGCCACAATGACCACGTAGCTTGGTGTGTTACTCACGCAATGGCCGACTATCAGGACCTGTACATAGAACAATTCGACCGGGATGATCCGAGTCTGTACCAATTTAGAGACGAATTGAGACGAGCCGAGGTTCGGAAGGAGACGATCAGAGTTAGGGACGACCTTCCCGTCGAGTTAGAAATCGCTTCGACTCATCACGGGCCAATCATCTCTGGAGACCGCGCAAGCGGATACGCCATAGCTTTCAAATACACTTCGACATCTGAGCCGAACGCTACCGCCGAGGCCATTCTCGACATGCTCACCGCTTCATCCGGTGATGAACTGGATGAGTCGATGAGGATTTGGGTTGATCCCTGCAACAATTTCCTGTATGCCGATGTCCACGGCAACATCGGCTACCTGAATCGCGGAAGGGTACCCCTTCGATCGATGGAAAACGCGTGGCTGCCTGTGCCCGGCTGGACTGGCGAGCATGAGTGGCAAGGATATATACCATTCGAGGAGTTAGTACGTTCGCGGAACCCGGATGCCGGCTATATCGTCACGGCAAATAATCGAATAGCCGGCGATGAGTATCCTTACCACATCTCCCTACACTACGCGCCAGATTTTCGCGCCCGCCGCATTACCGAACGGCTCGCCGAAATCCATGCCGCGACGGTGACCGATATGACCCTGGTGCACTCGGACGTCGAATCCATTCCGGCCCTGACCTACACCAATCTGATTCTGCAGACCGATCCGTCTGACGATCTGTCCGCGAAAGCCAAAGAAATACTGGCAAGATGGGATGGCGGAATGAGGCGGGATGAGCCGGCGCCGGCGATTTACAGCGCCTTCCGGGACCACTTGACCCGAGCGTTACTAAGCATTGTATTTGGACGATTGGCGGACAAGGCACTCGACGGCACCGGGAGTGGAGTACCCGGACACGCGGCGCGGATGGAGGCCATACTTGCGCAAATGGGCGAGGAGGATCACAGTGCTGTTCTTCCCCCGGATTCCGACTGGAGTTCGTTGATCTCACGGTCGCTAGCCGACGGATTGGCATTCCTGGAGGGCCGGCTGGGGCGGGACATCGACGCTTGGCGGTGGGGCGACGTCCACTCTACGCGGCCGACTCACACACTATCCGCGACGTTTCCCAGGTTCGCCGCTGTGTTGGACCCACCGTCGATCCCGATGGGCGGTGATGGCGATACACCTCAATGCGCTGCTTACTCCCCATCAGAACCCTTCGTGGTGAGTACAGCTTCGGTCGCGCGCTACGTCTTCGATCCGGCGGAATGGGACAATTCTCGCTGGGTCGTCCCGCTGGGTGCCTCCGGCCATCCCGGTAGTCCACATTACAGCGATCAGTCGTCAATTTGGGCCGGCTTGAGGCTCGTCCCCATGCTTTACGGCTGGGATCGCATAGCCGTGGACGCGGAGACCCATCAGGTTCTCCTACCAGGGTAGTTCCTCACCCAAATCGAGATGCCCGGTACAGAATTCGACGATGGGTTAGCTCTAGCCCCTCATCACTTGCCGCGGCGATGTAGGGTAATATGTTCTCGTCGAGAATGTTCGGGGTGCACAGGTTGTTCGGAAACCTCGCCTCATCCGGCCAGCTTTGGAGGTATTGTCGATGAGCCAGACGCTGCAATTCGTTCGACACAACGCGTTCCTGTCGCCGGACTCGGCGAGTGCCAAGCTGTATGAAGAAGCGTCAAGGTTTATTCCCGGCGGCAGTTCACGTGTCCATTATCATTTTCAACCTAATCCTCTCTATGCTAAATCCGCGTCGGGCTGCTATCTGACCGACGCCGAGGGGGTAGAGAGGCTCGACTTTCTGAACAACATGACTGCGCTGATACATGGACACGTGAATCCAGCCGTCAAGCAGGCTCTGATAGATCAGATCGAGCGCGGTACCGCTTTTTCCGAGCCGGCTGAAGAGGAGATTAGCCTGGCAAGACTAATGTCCGAACGGGTCTCGACCGTGGAACAAATCCGCTTTGGCAACTCCGGTACCGAAAGCGTCATGTTGGCTATCAAGCTCGCCAGGGCGCATACAGGTCGCTCGATGATAGCGAAGTTCGAGGGTTTCTATCACGGCTATTACGACTATGCACAGATTAGCAACGGCTTGCCGGGATTGGACCTGGGTGACGAGCATGCTCCAACGAGCGTCGCAGGTACGGGTGGTCTGTCCGACTCAGTTTCCGGAGATGTCTTGGTATTGCCCTTCAACAACCGGCCCGTTGTAGAGAGGCTGCTGGAAGAAAATCATCAGTCGATTTCCGCCCTCATACTCGACCCACTGTCGAACAAGGCCGGATTCGTTCGCCCTGTCGAAGGGTTTCTGCAATTCCTCAGGGAGATCACTTCCGAGTATGGAATTGTCCTGATCTTCGATGAAGTTATTAGCTTCCGCATCTCTCACGGCGGCGGCCAAGGCGCATACGGTGGAGAGCCGGACCTTACGGTGTTTGGCAAGATAATTGGCGGCGGGCTACCTGTGGGCGCAGTCGGAGGCCGGCGCGATATTATGGCATTGCTCGATCCAAGCTTGGGCAACCCCGTGGTTGCATCCGGCGGCACCTTTAGCGCCAACCCATTGACGATGGTGGCCGGCTACGCAGCGTTGGAGCAGATGACGCCGGCGGAATATGACCGCATTGGCCGGCTAGGACGCAAGCTGCGCGACGAAGGCAACTCGATCATCGCTGCGGCCGGCGCCAAAGGCCAGATCACCGGCGATGGTTCGCTGTTCCGAATTCTGTTCACAGATGAGCCGATAGCCAACTACCGCAGCTCGATGCAGCAATCAGCAGTGTCCGACTTGATCGCAAAGTTACACATTAATCTTCTTGATGAGGGTGTGATTATCTCCAAGACTCTACTCGGTTGTCTATCGACGCCAATGGGTGAGCAAGAGGTTGGGTTTTTCCTGAGTGCTTTAGAGCGGTCGCTGCACCGGGCTCTGGGGTCATAGGCCGATCCAGCGTAACGGGCGTTCGTCTCTAAAGATGGTACTTACGGCAAATATGCCGCGATTTTCTTGATCTGATGTTCCTTGCTCAGCTCCAACGCATGAAGATGATCGGTTGGTAGCTCCAGCCGGCTTTGAGCACCGCTTCTGCGACCTTTCGTTTCATCATCGATACGTCGTAGCTCCCGCGATTCTGTGATTCCGGGGCTATCTTCGGATCAGCATCCTTGCTATTCCCCTTAAGATGGTTCCAATCTCTCAAGTCCAGCCCGATGACCGGCCGGCGCTGGATCTGCACCTCGCCGTCGGCTCTCCATTTTCCTATGGCAATGACTCGATATCGTTCTTCCGCCACCTTCACCGTCTTGCGCCGATTGTCGAGTCGCAACCGCAGCGCCAGAGCTCCGGTCATACCGTTTCTGCCAAATAGCTCTTGCCACGTACGCTCGCGCGCCTCCCAGTCGGTCACAAACTCGTTGTCCGCTGATCTACTAATTTTCCAGCGCTGATCGTTGGCATTGCTCGACATGAGCGCTCTTCCCATCTCGTCGGCCGAGGCTACTCGAGACGACCGAGTTGGCCTCAGAGTCGAGGCTCGCGAGGCTACGACCGGCCAAACAACGCCAGCAAGCACCAGTACGATGGCCGGTAACGCGATTTTCTGCTCGACCTCCAAGTCTCCAAGCGCGAGGAACGTGGATTGCTGATCCCGCGTCTTGACGTAGGGAAAGTGTCGGAGCATCGCTTCTTCATATCGGTCGTCAGGTAACAAGATGCTCGCGAGCCAAACTCCATCCACCCAAGTGAGAATCTTTGTGTGATATCGGATCACTACCCCATCCCAGTATCCGCTCGAGTACAAGAACCCTTGAATTGGATTGACATACGGACTGTCGAATCGCCTCTCGCGCGCGAGTCGGATCAGGGCAACTCGTGGTTGAATCGGATCGGAAAACTTCCTCAGTAGGATCCAGGAGTAGATGTAGTTTGGTCCCTCGAAGTCTTCCTCCATCCGCACCTGAGCCCACGCAACCTCGCCCAAGTTCGTGCGCACGTGCCCTATCCCCGTGCCGCCGGAGCTTACTGGCATCGAGGACGATTCCTCCGAGGAGATTATTCGGAACTCTTCCGAGGACAGCCGGCGCGCCTCAACCAACTGTTGAAGCACGTTGATTGGCGTTGACTGGGGATCTAGGGGATTAGCGCGATAGACAGGGGCGGTCTCGATCGCGTAGGATATCAATAATCCTAGCGCCCCGCCAACTACGAAAAGTAATACGGTTGCTGGTAGGAGACGTCGCAAAGATCGACTCATACGCACCTCGCATGGCTTTCCCGTGAACTTCCGGCGTCCGGCTCAAGACGAGGACATTCTTGCATTCGGACACTATCCACCACGATCAGCAGAAGCGACTCGGTCAACTCCAATTCATGAAAACGACGGGCTGGTAGCTCCAGCCGGCGGTCAATACCGTCTCCACAACCTGACTCTTGATCGCGGATATTTTGTACCCTCGGCCCGCCGCCAGTACCGGATCCTCCAGGGCAACAACGCTGGTGGCCCCGTTCGAGGCGTAACGCCCAAGATACAAATCTAGTCCGACAACTGGACATAGACCTATGGACACTTGGCTATCGATGCCCCACTTGCCACGACTTCGAACCAAATAGCCATAGTCCGCCGCCTTTATCACCTTTCGCCGGCGGTCTACGCGCAGCCTGATGCCTCTGGCTCTGGAAAGGCCGTGTCTGCCAAATAGTGCTTGCCACGTGCGGTCGTCAATCTTCCACTCAGCGATAAAGTCAATGCCATTTGTAGATCTAATCTGCCATCGTTGATCGTCGCTGTTCAGAGACAACAATGTGTGACCAAGATGATTGGCTGATGCGGCCCCGATATTCCGGTCTGCACGCAGGGTAATCACCCGCGATGCCGCCACTGGCCAGAAGGCGAGTGATACCGCCATGCCCAGGATCGGCAATACCAGCCTTCCATCTATCCCCTGAAGTAAATCCGGCTGTTCTGATACCTTCAAATAGGGAAAGTGTTTCAACATCGCGGGTGCATACCGATCATCCGGAACCTGTATGAAGCCGATCCAATCCCCGTCAACCCAAACAAAACGGGTCCATCTAAGTCTTGCTGAGGTTCTGCCAGCCTGCGATGGGTCCACGGGCTCTCTGGACTCGCGTGCATCGGGGACCTCGGCAGTCGTATGCATGAAGCCCTTAATTGGGTTTACGACCGGATTTGTTTCCCGACGTGCGTGGGCCATCCGGAACAAGGTCAGTCGGGCATCGAGTGGGCTCGCAAATTTTTGCAACGTGATCCATGAAACGACTACTCGACTTGAGTTGCGGTCTTCGGGCATTTGTGCGCCGGCTGCAGCGACGGCTCCCCATCGTGTGCTCAAGCGCATTACCCTGTGCTCACTTCCGGGCGCGGGTCCGTCGATGTCCCCCTCGGTTTGACCCAACAGTTCTTGTACAGAGGGTAAGTCCCGAGCTTTGAGCAATTCGAGAACGATGTCATAAGGCATCGACTCGGGCTCGAGTGATTTCGCTCGGTAATATGGCGGCATTTCCAGCAGATAGAATAGGACGAGGCCAACTGTCGCGCCGCCCACGCCCAAGGCCAGCGTGACCGCGAGCAGGCGCAGTAAGTTTCGAATCAAGGCGAAGATCTCCGGGATCTTTAGGCAATCGTTCGTATGCCGCCGAAATCTACTGTACAGACATTAATTCGAGCACAGTGGGGTGTCAATTAGCAATTCGAGTCGGGATGCGCGTCGTTAGCGGGCAAATCTGTCCTTGATGTATACCATCCGTTGGATGAGCGAATACCTCGGACGATGCGGTCGTTTAACGCAGAATAACGGAGCAAGAGGTGAGAGTCATTTTCATGGGCACGCCCGAGTTTGGGGTGCCGACGCTAGAGGCGCTACAGGGAGCAGGACATGAGGTAGCCGGCGTATGTACCGCGCCGGATCGACCGGCCGGGCGCGGACGGAGGCCCCGGACATCACCGGTGAAGGAAATGGCGATGCATTTTGGGCTGCCGGTCTTACAGCCTACGACTCTGCGCCGACCGGAGTTTTGGGAACAGATTGCCGATTACAATCCTGATAGTATCGTGGTCGTATCTTACGGCCTAATCTTGCCGGCGGAAATATTGCGAACGCCAAGGTTGGGTTGCGTGAATCTGCATCCTTCGCTGTTGCCTCGACATCGCGGCGCCACACCGATTCCCGCCGCTATTCTAGCCGGCGATCATCTTAGCGGCGTCACCGTCTTTCTCATGAATGAACGAGTGGACGCTGGAGATATCTTGGGACAACGGACAACACCGATAAACGCTGACGATACGAGTGAATCGTTAGGCCGGCGTCTTGCAGTGCTAGGATCCGAGTTAGTGATTGATGTCTTAGGGCGTCAGCAGGGGGGCAAGATCGAGCCGATTCCCCAGGATGAGGGCGGCGCTACCCTCACCAGACTACTCAAGAAATCGGACGGACTTATAGATTGGAATCAATCTGCGGAGAACATCGGCAGAATGGTGAGGGCTTACTACGGGTGGCCCGGTGCGTTTAGCAGTTGGAGTGGTAGGTCCATCAAACTGGTCAAGGTGACAGTGGCCGAGTCGATCGGTTTGGCTCCAGGCGAGGTGGCCATCAGTCCTGATGCCGACGCACTGCTTATCGGTACTGGGGATGGCCAGATAGCGCTAGAGCGCGTCCAAATGGAGGGACGCAAGGAGATGGCGGCCGGCGATTTCATCAGGGGATACAGGGCGATAGCTGGAACGCGACTGGGCTAATCGAGATACGCACGCAGTTTCTTCGACCGGCTGGGATGGCGCAGCTTTCGCAGGGCCTTCGCCTCAATCTGGCGAATGCGTTCACGCGTAACGCCGAATTCGCAGCCGACCTCTTCCAACGTGCGACTGTGACCGTCTTCTAAGCCAAATCGTAGCTGCAGTACCCTTCTTTCCCGCAAGGATAGTGATGACAACACGCCATCGACCTGTTCTCTCAATAGCTGGCAAGTCGCGAGATCCAACGGGGCCGGCGATGACCGGTCTTCGATTAGATCTCCCAAGTGGTTGTCTTGGTCTTCTCCGATTGGAGCTTCGAGGGATACCGGTCGGCGGGCTACTTTGCTCGCTTCGCGCACCCGGATGGTGGCCAACTCGACCGATTCCTTGAGCGGAGAAGGAAGGTCGCTTGCCCGGTTCAATATTCCAGATCCCAGGATAAAGTCCCGCCGCCGGGTTGGGTCTATGATCGGCACTCGCATGCCGCGCTGCGCCTCCTTGATCAGTACCAGGTCCACGAGGTCGGTTTCGAGCTCTTCATCGAAGAACCCCATCATCAGGGCAACCTCTTCTCGTGTCGGATCCCTTCCTAGGCCCTGAACCAACTCGCGCGAGACTCGCGTGAGCCGGTTGATGACCTCGACCATATGGACGGGAACGCGGATCGTACGAGACTGATCCGCGATAGCCCGGCTGACGGCCTGCCGGATCCACCAAGTGGCATAGGTGCTGAACTTGAATCCTCGGCGATGGTCAAACTTGCTCACCGCCCTCATCAGCCCGAGGTTGCCTTCTTGGATGAGGTCGAGAAACGCCATGCCACGACCCAGGTACTTTTTTGCCACGCTTACTACCAGCCGGAGATTAGCCCTGGTCAATCGCTGCTCGGCTGATTCGGCTCCACGTCTCAATCCATTGAAATGAGAGCCAATCTCGGCCTCATGTTGAATCAACTCTTGGCCCACGTCCTCGCAACAGCGCATTTTGTCTACTGAGGGGCAGTCCATCAGAGGTCTGAATCGAGCGGGCAGCGCCCTGGTGGAGATAGAGAAATCTACAATTATGCTCTGGCTGTCATCGATGGAAAGCTCGAATTTTTCGCTGACTTCTTGGGTGATGTCTGCATCAATGCTGTAGTCGATTTCTTTGCGAAACTCAGGGTGGTAAATGGTCTCGGCGACCGAGATGTTGGAGGGAATATCCGCGTGGTTGGTCACTATGTTGACAATCTTGCGATTGTCAGCGATGCAGCGATAGATCTCGGTGGCGACATCAAGGCTAGAAGGCTCGTAATCGAGGCTTTCGGATAACTCCTGCTCGATCCGATCCAGCATGGACACTTCTTCGAGCCGGCAAGCCAACCATTTTTCGTCCTTTGCCGTAAGGAGCTGCCCTCGGCCAATCTCGTGCAGGTACATCTTGACCGGATCATCGATGATGATCTCGTCGGGGCTAAGGTTGCTTTCGTCTATGCTGATAGCCTGACCTAAAGAGGATTCCGCTTCTAGTAGATCGGCGTCAAAAGGTCCGACCTCGTCTATGGTGTCTACGCGGCGAAATGTAGCCTGAATCAATCATCCCCTCCTAAGTTGCGCGTCAATTTCCTTTGGCTGGGCGTCTGCTGACCTTGGTGATCATGCCAATGACGTGAAAAGGCAATATGATGTGAGGCTGAATTCTTGTCCAACGGATACGATGCCCGGCGGTCCCTGTTCGTCAATTGCGAGACTGTTGCCGCCACACAAAATACATATGGGATTTTAACACGCCCGGCAACCGCATTTCAACGTCTTTAATGACAGAGGACTTCTCGACTCTTATTTCTTTATCCACCGAGGGACAGACTGGGTGGGTCTGCGTTACCAGAGGTTGTTCCGGAGCTGCCTTATTCGATATGGACTCGCGGATCGAATCAGGAAGGAGCTAGTAGGCCCTTCCTCAGAGCGTACCGTACCAGCTCGGAGCGGTGGCGTAAGTTTAGTTTCCCCATGATTCTCGATCGATACGTGTCGACGGTCTTGACACTGATGATTAGCCGAGTTGCGATCTCTTGGTTCGTATAACCTTCGACGGTGAGCTTAAGAACTTCTCGCTCGCGTTCCGTTAGCAGGTCCAGCCCGGCGCTCTCACCGTCGTCGCTTGCCCGGTCGTCCACGAGCAGTCTCGCCGCTGAGGGATAAAGGAAAACACCGCCGGCGTGCACGGTTCGGATCGCCTGCATCAGCTCGGTGTCGGCAGAGCGCTTAAGCACGTAGCCGTTACCGCCCCGACGCAGAACCTGCATCAGATACTGCTCTTCGGAGTACATAGTAAGAACAACGATCTTGGATTTGACGCCTCCTCGGCGCAACGCACTGATAGCTTCCAGGCCGTTCGCCTTTGGCATAGCGATGTCCATCACAATTACATCCGGTTCTAATTCCGTGGCCTTGGCGAGCGATTCTTGACCGTCGCCTGCCTCGGCGACCACCTCCATGTCCGTCTCATGGCTGATCAAAGACCGAAGCCCGGCCCGGAGCACTGTGTGGTCGTCGGCCAGTAATACTCTAATCTTGTTGCTCATGGCCTGATACCTTGTTGGCTTCGTCAAGCGGAATCTTGATGGACAAGAGCGTGCCTCGTCCGATTTCCGAGTTGATCTGCATACTCCCCTGGACTAGCGCCAATCGCTCCTGCATACCGAATAACCCTAGGCCCCGCCTCTCGCCAGCTTCGAGTATCCCTCCAGTGTCGAAGCCGACGCCATTGTCGCTGACCGTAACCAGTAGGGAGTCAGCCCGTTGTTCGAGTCTGACTGACACTTGATCCGCCTTCGCGTGCTTGGTGATGTTAGTGAATGCCTCTTGGACCAGTCGATATATGACGACCTCTACAGGAGCCGGCAGCCGATTCTCGAATCCGATAGCCTCATACTCTACATTTGCCGCCATCTTTTCGGAGTACTCGCGAGCGTACCATTCGATGGCTGCTCTCAATCCGAGGTTATCCAAAGTGCTTGGGCGTAGATCCATCGCGAGCTTGCCGACCTCGTCAATGGCCCTGGCAGTCAGTTCGCGCAACTCCGCAAGCCGCGCTCTTAACGCATTGGGCTCGCCATTGTTCTCTATTAGACGAAGCATCAACAGAATGGAGGTCAACGATTGCGCCGTCTGGTCGTGCAACTCTCTGGCGATTCGCTTGCGCTCCTCCTCCTGAGCGGTAATTGCCCGGGAGCTAAGTTCTTGTACCTGATCCCTGTACCTCTCCATCCCGTCAAGCATGCCGTTTATCGTATCGGAGAGCCGGTCAAACTCCGGGTCCGAAATCAATCCGAGGTTGGCGCGGGCGCCAAGGTTTCCCCGGCCGACTTCGTCGACGGTGCGCGACAACGCCGCAATCGGGCGGAAAGCTGCTCGTAGCACTACCAAGTTCACACCCAAGCTGACGCTGGTACCAATGAGCGCGAATATCACAACCATGAAACCGCGGGATTCATCGGGAGATGAGCGGACCGCTTCGGCGGTGATGAGGGTGCCAAATATTGCACCAAGCACCACGATGACAGAATTTGCTACTAAGACTTTGTATAGCAGCGGCACGCGCAGCAGCGCGCGCGCCCAGTCCGCCATGGACCAAACGGCGCGGCTATCGGTGATTATTGACATCTCTGTGAACGCTCTCCTCTACTCCTAGATGATATCAGCGGACCTCTAGTGACCCCAAAGAATTGTCGTCCCAAGCTTACTGGCGACTGCCGGTGGGTTCTTGGGAGTCCCTCTGGCCTCGCCAGGGCCAGATGCGGTTGATCGCGCGGCTCGCCACCAGGCTTGGCACGTGTTCAACTGAACCTTTGTTTTGTAATTTTGCCTTTTTCGAATGAATCCTGTGTGGACTGACACACGCCGGCCGGGTTTTTCAGGTTCCGCGCCCAGGACGTTGGGAGCCGTCCCTCCGGACGCCGGTGGGGTTGCCTGGGCTCTTGTTTTGCATTTTTTGCCTTTCGGAAGCAGCCCCAGACGAACCGATGCTGGCCGGACGGAGTCTTTCCATTCTCCACCCTGGGCGGTTCTCGAACCGTCCTCACGACTGCCGGCGGTGTGTAGTACGGCAATGTGTTCATACCATTACCACCGCAGGAGAGATCCTGTCCGACCTGACAGAGGCAGGCTGTCGAGATACTATACTTTACTGGATTATTTTCAGCTGGAGTAACTAAGTGATTCGGGCGTTGATATTCGATTTTGACGGGCTAATCCTCGATACGGAGTCGCCGGATATTCAATCCTGGCGCGAGACCTACGCCGACTTCGGCCACCCTTTCCCAGAGGAGGACTGGCTGCCGGTCATCGGTCGATCAAGCGCCGACTTAGTGTTCAATCCATACGAACACCTCGAGTTACTCATCGGTCACCCTATCGATCGCGAAGCTATCCGGGCGAAACGCCGCCGGCGCAACCGGGACCTAATCGAGGGCCAGCCCATTTTACCCGGAGTCGAGACGTATATAGCTGACGCCCAACGACTGGGGTTGAGGCTAGGTGTCGCATCGAGCTCAACCCGTGAGTGGGTCGTGGGTCAACTCTCGCGGATCGGTCTATCCAAGGACTTCGATACCGTCAAGTGCCGCGATGACGTCGGTGCCGGCAAGCCGGACCCGGGCGTGTACCTCGCCGTGCTTAATGAGTTCAATATCAAGCCGGAACAGGCAATAGCGCTGGAAGACTCACCGAACGGCATCAGCGCGGCCAATGCAGCCGGCGTCTACTGTTTGGCAGTTCCCAACGCGGTGACGCGAAACTTCAGCTTCGAACACGCGGATCATGTAGTGGAGTCATTGGAAGGCTTGGCATTGGAGACGCTGATTGCGCAAGCGGAGGAAAGTCGCCGAGCGCTATGAGTCGGTGGCCCAACCCTTGGCTCTTTCGACAGCGCGAAGCCATCCAGTGTAGAGCTGCTCGCGTAACGCCGGCTTGATCTGCGGTCGGTATATTCGGTCGACTTCCCACATTTCGCTCAACTCGTCGATCGAATCCCAGTATCCGACGCCTAGGCCAGCGAGATAGCCGGCACCTAGAGCGGTCGTCTCTGGATACTTGGGCCGCATGACCTCGACATCTATCTGATCTGCTAGAAACTGGGCTAGGAACTCGTTCGCGGAGGCGCCGCCGTCAATCGCCAAAGTTTCAATTCGTAGGCCCGTTTCCCTTGAGACCACCTCAACTACATCCCGGACTTGGAAGGCAATGGCCTCAAGTCCTGCTCGGACAAGATGAGCGCGGGACGAGCCGCGCGTTAGCCCGAGTATTGCTCCACGGGCTTGCATGTCCCAATGCGGCGCTCCGAGTCCGACAAAGGCCGGGACAAGATAGACGCCGCCGCTATCGCCTACGGATGAGGCCAACTCGTCGCTCTCACCGGCCGACTCGATCAGGCCCAGCTCATCTCGCAGCCACTGAATGGTAGCGCCGGCCGAAAATACGCTGCCTTCCAGGGCGTAGGTAGAGCGGTCGCCCAACCGCCAAGCCATGGTCGACAGCAAACCATCTGGTGGAGTGTGGATCTGACTGCCGGTGTTCATCAGTACGAACGCGCCGGTTCCTAGGGTAGCCTTGGTGTCGCCGATGCCGAAGCAGGTCTGGCCGAACAGTGCGGCGTGCTGGTCGCCGGCGACGCCGGCTATCTGGACGCCGGCTGGAATCACGAATCGACCGGATTGGTCGAGGCACTGAACCGATTCCCCGAACAGGCCGGACGACGGCATCACGTCCGGCAGCATGGCTATTGGCACGTCGAGAATGCGGCAAAGCTCGGCGTCCCAAGTGCCCATGCCGATGTCGTAGAGCAGAGTTCGGGACGCATTGGAGGGATCGGTCGCGTGGACCCTGCCGCCGGTGAGATTCCACACAAGCCACGAGTCTACGGTACCGAAGGAGATGTCTCCGGCCAGTGCCCTTAGTCGCCCTTCATCATTTTGATCCAATAGCCACTTGATCTTGGGCCCGGAGAAATAGGCATCGAGCAGGAGACCGGTCTTGGCCCGGAACGTCGGTTCCAGTCCGGCGCGCTTCAGCTGTCGACAAATATTCGCTGTGCGGCGGCATTGCCAGACGACCGCCGGCGCTATGGGAGAGCCGGTATGGCGGTCCCATAGGATGGTCGTTTCGCGTTGGTTGGTTATGCCGATTGCCACCAGAACGGGAAAGCCGGCCTGTTCGAGAGTTTGGCGAGCCGCGACCAGAACGCTCGTCCAAATTTGATTGGGGTCATGCTCGACCCAGCCGGGACGGGGGTAATGTTGCTCGATATCGCAGTAGCCGCGGGCGAACATGCGGCCGGCTCGGTCGATCAGATAGGTCGTGGTGCCGGTGGTACCCTGATCAATCGCGAGAACAAAGCGGCCGGCCATAGGAGAGTGGGGTCAGGCCGAACCCACGCGGCGAAACTTTTGGAACATGTGACAATCGGCCGGTACCAAACCCGGACTCACACCAAAGGTGAAGGTTACCTCTCCCACGTAGACGTCTCCGTGCGAGTCGACACAGATGTCGTGGGCCGCGACAAAGTTTCCGGCGGCGTAAGGATCGCCGCCGCCAAACCTGGTAACTATATCGCCGTCGAGATCGAACACCGTCACCCTAGAGTGATGAAACTCGGTTATATCGCCGAGTCTGAACGAATGTTGGCCGGGACGCCAGGCCATTTCCGAGACGTAGACGAGACCGTCAACGATCTGAAGGTTGGATGGGCGCTGTACCTGAGTCCACTGGTCAATAAACTCGCCGTCGGGGCTGAAGATCTGGAGACGGTCATTCTCGCGGTCCGCGACCCATACCCGGCTGTCAGAGCCTACCAATATGCCGTGGGGCAGGTTGAACTGTCCCGGCTCAGTGCCAGGCTCTCCCCAGGACTGTATTAGCTCGCCGCCGGCGTCGAACCGGTGGACCCGGGAATTCCCGTAGCCATCAGACACGTACAGCTCGCCGTTGGGGGCGACGGAAAGGTTGGTCGGTCGGTTGAAGGGCGGACCTCCGCGAGCGATAGTGGGCAGCGAGCTGCCGTCGTAGCCGGTATCGGCCGGGACTCCCTTCAGCCCGACGGTCATCAGCAACTCGCCATCCGGGGTGAACTTGTAGATGACGTGGTTTCCCTCATCTGCGCAGTAAACCTCGTCATTCGGTCCTATCGTGACGCCGTGAGTGCGCGGTGTGAAAACGTCTTCTCCCCAGGAGGCGACGAAACTTCCGTCGCGCTCGTAGATCATCAACCTGGGTTGGCCGCGGTTGATGATGTAAACACGGTCGCGTGAATCGACGGAAACGCCACAGACATCCTGATGGGTGTAGCCAGCCGGCAGCTGCTCCCAGCCTTCAATGACATCGAAGCTCAGATTATTGGATTCCGTCATTATCAATCCTCACCTTAGGGCAATCAGGAGATCGCCAATATTCACGAGATTTCTTTGCGGACGAACTTTTGCAGCGTGTGGCAATCGGTCGGAACCATTCCCAACCTGCCGGCAAAGCTGTAAGCGACTTCGCCGACGTAAATGTCGCCCCGCGAGTCGACCGCGACATCGTGGGGTGCGCAGAAGTTACCTGGCGCGCAAGGGTCTCCGCTGCCGACGATCCTCTTCAGAACGACGCCGTTTCGATCCAGGATGCTCAAACGCGCCGGCTGGTTCTCGGTAATCTCGCCCCCGGTGAACCGCCTTGGTCCGACCGGCCACCACAGTTCGGACACGTAGAGGAGTCCGTCTGGACCTTGCTGCACGTTGGTCGGGCGCTGGACCTGGGTCCACTCCTCGAGGAACTCGCCGGCCGGGTCAAATATCTGGAGGCGGTCGTTTTCGCGGTCGGCAACGAATACGCGGCCATCGTCAATAACACATATGCCGTGGGGTAGGTTGAACTGTCCCGGACCAGCACCCGGCTCCCCCCAGGACTGGATCAACTCACCTTCGGCGGTGAAGCGATGTACCCTGGCGTTGCCATAGCCATCCGAGATGTACAGCTCTCCATTCGGAGCGATCGCGAGGTTGGTGGGTTCGTTGAACGGCGGTCCGCCGCGGACGATGGTATTCGGAAGCACGTCACGATATCCGGTGTCCGATGGGACGCCCGTGCCGATGGTGAACAACCGCTCGCCTTCAGGCGTGAACTTATGGACTAAGTGGCCCCGATCGACCACCAAAAACACCGAATCGTCCGGCGCGATGGTCAGGCCATGAGGCCGGGACGTGAGTATATCTTCGCCCCAAGAGGTTACAAACGAGCCGTCAGGCTCGTATACGATCACGTGCTCCTGAGACCGGGTCAGGACAAAGAGCCGGTCTTTGGAGTCTACGGCGGTCCCGCAGACATCGAGGTGGGCGTAACCGGCCGGTAGCTGCTCCCAACCCTCGACGACCTCGTAGCTCACCCTGCTCAGGTCTGTCATGCACACATCCTTGTTCCTAAAAGAGTGTTGCTTAGTCTATAGGAAAGTCGCCTGTTCGTGTCACTAGACAGAGGCGCCACGTCTCGAACGCCATCGTTGCGGGTGTCTCTCCGGCTGGCCCGTGCCAAGACCTGGGGAACGCCGGAAGCCGGCAAACACTCAGATTCCTGCTTCGAAGACCTGCATGATTTCGAATACGAAGCCGTTGGGAGACCGGAAGAATGCAATTCGTCGGGATCCGAAAGCGGCGTCAACATTCCGTGGCGCGATCAACACTTCGCCTCCCAATGCCTTGATTTTCTCGAACTCGCTCTCAAAATCATCCACTTCATAAACGGCGTGCGTTAGCCCGGGCCGGACATCCTCGGGGATCTGGTCTTCAAACACTACTTTGGGAGAAAAGACGAGCATGCGATGACCACCAAGCTCCAGGACGACATACTCACTGCCGTAGGGCAGTCGGTCTCTGAGGACACATTTTGCGCCTACCGCTTGGAGAAACTCCACCTCTTTGTCAAGGTCGTCCGCCTTGAGCCCTATGTTCCACAGCCCTTTTATCACTGGAGCATCCTCCAACACGCGAAGTAGTTGGGCACTTGCCGGCCCATCGCGGCAAGCGTATCAGAACGAGCCGGCAGGGGACGTACGCCGGCGGCGAAAGTTGCTAAACTTCGAACTCGTCAACGACGCAATCAGATTTGATAGAGCTATGAGGCAAAAAGAGAAATGGTGCAGAGCAAAGCGAAAACAGTCGACCAGTACTTGAACGAGCTTCCGCCGAATCGTCGCGAAACGGTCTCCGCGGTACGCGGCCTCATATTGGAGAACTTGCCAGAGGGATACGAGGAAACGATGTACTTCGGCATGATCGGATACGTCGTTCCTCTCAAGGTACAGCCGGAGACATATAACGGACAACCGTTAGAGTATGTCGCGCTAGCTTCGCAGAAAAACTACATATCGCTGTATCTCATGAACGTCTATGGCCATAAGGAAACCCAGGAATGGTTTCTCAAGGCGTATAAAGCCAGTGGGAAGAAGCTAAACATGGGGAAGTCGTGCGTTCGATTCAAGAAGATCGACGACTTGCCGCTTGACGTTATCGCACGTGTGGTGGGTCTGACGCCGATGGATGAGTTCGTGAGGGCGTACAGGGCGTTACGCCGGAAGAAGTAGGCGACAGCGTAGATGAGACGATCACACCAGACGAGTTGTGCATACCCCCACGAAAGTGTTACCTACTGTGCCCAGTTTAAGTGTTACCCATCTCCCCGGTCGTACACGGCCTTCGCCGGAATGACGAGATGGGGGACGATTGGACCAGTGATAGGAGATTTTGAATGACGAATGGATCAGATTCGCCGAGCGCAAGCGCACTGAAGGGCCGGCTTTTCCCGGCCGGACTGCCAGAATGCGAGTGGGCGGACTTCGAGGCCGACGGGTTCGATGGGCCGGTGACCGGCCTGATTTACCGCAATGGTAGCGTGATGCCGGGAATGCCGCTTGGAGGTCTTGGGACCGGCTTCATCAGCCTGGGAACCGATGGTACGCTCGACTACGTCAGCACGATTTTCAACGAGTACGGCGCGCGTTGGACGGCGAGCCAGGCAGCGGCCGGACCAATCTCCGCAGTCGGAGAGATGGTCCACGTACAGAGAGAGCACGTACCGACGCGCAGACTGCCGTTTCTGGGACTCTCGGTCAATGGGGAGACGCGGATCCTCGCCCTCCAGTCCATAAGGGGAATCAAGGCAGCCAACGACATCGAGTACTGGGGCCACTATCCGGTAGCCGATCTTGAATACGAGACCGACCTGCCGGTGAGCGTCGGGCTAAGAGTATGGAGCAGCTTCTTCCCGGGAGACGCCGTCGCCTCGAACACGCCGGGCGCGACGTTCGAGGTTAGGTTGGTCAACGACAGCGATCAGGAAAAACGGGGAACCCTAGCCTTCAGCTTCGAAGGCCCCCGTGAACTGGACATAGGAATTCCGGCGAACATCAGCCCGACCAGATTCGAGCGTCAACTCGTGGCTGAATCGCTCAACGGTGTGGCGGTCAGTGCGGAGCGAGAGGGCATAGAGCTAGGCTACGCGCTCGCCGTGGCCGGAGACCATCGAGTACGGCTTGGCGCCGGATTGGGCGCGTCAGCGATCAAGTGGAACAACATTCCTACAGAGCTTCCCGCCACGGAGGCCGAGGAGCCCGGCGCATCTATAGCCGTCGACTTCGAGTTGGCGGCCGGCGAGGCAAAGACGGTCCGTTTCGTGCTCGCCTGGTATGCCCCGGTCTGGCGCTCCTGGTACGGCACCCAAGAAAGATTCGCCAGGCGACTGGCCCAGCCGGAGGTTGGTCCGGCGATACACTGGGAGCAGATGCCGGAAAGAAGGTACGTAAATCTATACCAGAGTCGATTTTCCAGCGCGCTAGATATTGCTCGGCATATAGCTAACGAGCACGACTCGCTGCTTTCGCGGATCATTGCCTGGCAGCAGGTTGTCTACGATGAGGACAGGCTGCCGGGCTGGCTGCGCGACTCGCTGGTCAACATATTCCACATCTTCGCCCAGCAGTCGTTCTGGATCAGGAGCACCGATCAAGATCATCGGTGGGGATCTGAGGGGTTCTTCACCGTGAACGAGAGCCTGCTATCGTGTCCTCAGCAGAGTTGCCTGGCTAACAACGCGGCCGGAAATTGGCCGCTCGATATGTTCTTTCCGGAGCTAGCTCGAAACAACCTGCGGGAGTTCAAGTACCTGCAAAAGCCGTGGGGTTTAGTGCCTTCAACGCTCGGTCCGGGCGCCGAGCCGGACATGGCCTGGTATGAGCAGCAAACCTCTTTCGATGGACAGATATATGTTCACCTGATCAACCGGATATGGGACGTCACCGGCGACGACGGCATTCTTGAAGAATTCTACGGATCGATCAAGGCGCAGACTAACTTCTTGAAGCTAGTGGATCAAGATGGAGATGGACTGGTCGACGTCTGGGGCAACAGCCAATACTACGACGCTTGGCCAACGATGTCCGGCGCGGCGATCCATATCGCCGGCTACTGGCTGGCGACCCTTCGGGTGGTCGAGCGAATGGCCGAGAAGATGGGCGATCAGACCTTCGCGGAGGACTGTCGGGCCTGGTATGAACGGGGCAGCAAGTCGATGGAGGAAAAGCTCTGGAACGAGCCGGCCGGCTCGTATTTGCTCTTCAATAACGTTTCCACCGGCGAGCGATCGGACACTGTGCTATCGGACCAGCTGGTTGGGCAGTGGCTCGCCCAAATGCACAGTCTGCCCAACATCTTTGCTGATTCGCGGGTGGACCGGGTATTGGAAACGATTTGGGGACTAAACGTCGCCAGCACGCCTTACGGTGTAAGGACCGGTCTCCATCCCGACGGGGCAACTGACAGGTCGGGATACTATTCGTCTCTGATGGTACCGTCCTACTCCAGCCTGGTGCCGGCTATGTTGATGATCAATAGCGGGGACGAGGAACGCGGGGTGGAACTCATGCACCGGGTCTGGCGCCACCTCGTGATCGACTTGCCAATGGCCTGGGATATGCCGGTGATGTTGAGAGCCGATGGGGAACACGCTTGGGGACTGGAGTACTTCCACAACACGATGCTATGGGTGCTTCCGATAGCGATACTGGGACAGGATCTGGCATCGTTCGCGGCGGCCGGCGGGATGATCGACCGGGTCGTGCGCGCCGCTCGGGAATGTTGACGGGAGCTATCAAAAGGTCGATTGTTGGGTACGCGCCGGACTGGCGCGGTCCTCTCTCGTTGCACCGTCCACGCCAGCCAAGCCTCCCCTGGATTCCCACGCCGTATCGGGGTACGGGGCAGGCTCTGCGCGGGAATCGCGTATGGCCTCGCGAAGGCCGCATAAGAGGATCAAAATGGTGGTACGCCGGGCGGTGCAACGTGCGCGAACGTCCGGCCCGCCCTAAGCTGGGGACAAGCCCCAGCGCTACAATTCCCTCTCCCCACCCCTCTGGATTCCGGCTTTCGCCGGAATGACGAAGCAGGGGGCCGGAATGACGAAGGGAGGCCGCGTAACATCATTTTCGTACCAATGACGAGAGTGGGGGATTTAGGTGTCCGTCGGGAATGATATAGTGGGTGACGGGAGCCGCTGGCGCGGCCGGACGAGTCTATCTGCCTACCGAGATACTGAGCCGGTGGCCAGACAGTTTAAACACTCTGGGAGCGCAAATGTCGCGATGGTATGAGCAGTGTATGGCCCAGATGACCTGGGCCAAGTTCGGCGAGCCGATGACCCGCGAATGGACGAGCAACCTGATCGACCGCGCCAAGTCCTTGGGAATCGAGGTGCTGATCTTCGGGTCACAGCTAGGGGGTCACATAGCGGGTCATACAAAGATGGCACCGCCGATACCAGGTATGGAAGACGACGTTCTCGGACAGCTATGCGAGGAGGGCCACGCCAAGTCGTTGCGTATTGTCCCTTACTTCATGAGCACAACTGGCGGTTGTCAGATCCAGGTTCGAGAGCACCCTGACTGGATCGCGATGGGCCCCGAGGGCAAGGCCCGCATGGCGTTGTGCTACTCATCACCGTTCGGCGACTGGATGGAGGCGTTGATCCGAGACCTCTACACCAAATATCCGCTGGACGGGATCATGTTCGACCAGCTTTCAGCCGCCTGCTATTGCCAGTTCTGCCTTGAGAACTTTCGCCGGCAATATGGGCACGAGATGCCGAGAGAGAAGCAGTTCGCTCGTATGGCGCCCGGCTTGGTTAACCTGTCCGGTGGGAAGGAAGCGCAGGAACTCTACGATTTTCGCATTCGGATGGCAAGGTTCTTTTGCTATCGAATCCGGCGGGCACTCGACAGGGCCCGTCCGAACGCGATCTACATACAGAACTCGCTGTACGGGCCGGCCGCGGCGGACTGCGCCGAGTTCGTCGACGCATTCCTGCCGGAGCGCCACCTGGGCGAGTCGCAGGAGTTTATGCCCGACCCGTACCTAGGGGATCCGCATGACGTGGGCTCGATGGCGATGTCGGCCCGCCTGGCCCGCGCTTACGGCTCCAAGCCGATCTGGTCGTACGTTGATTATTGCTACTTTCACCATGCCCATGCTCACACTCCTGAGCACAGCCACTTGATGCTGATGGAGGCCGTCGGAATGCCCTCCAGTCCGACGCTCGTAGATCTCAACGTGCTGGACCATACTCCAAACAGACGCGCTGACCTCACCCGTGCCCTCCAGCAGGTGCGCTGGTCATCCGACGCCCAGCGAGGCGCTCGTCCAATACGTTACGCGGCGCTGCTGCATTCTCGCGACAGCCAGGCGCACTACAAGGCAGAGCACAACAGCGAGTTTTATGGGTACTACGAGGTGCTGCGCGGAGAGCGCGTGCCGGTAGAGGTCGTCACCGAGCACGGCGTCCAGCAGGGCGATCTCGACGGATTCAAGGTTCTGATCGTCCCCGATGCCGTTTGCTTGGCCGACGAGACAATCGCCGAGATCGAGCGGTTCGTCCAAGCCGGCGGCGGCCTTATAGCCACCTACCGATCGGGCGAACAGGATCCGAACGGCAATATCAGGACCGAGGCCGGACTCGCCGGCCTGACCGGAGTACGCCCGATCAAACTGGTAGCTTTTGACGCGGAGCTGACTTATCCCTCTCGCGAGGCGATGGTCAACATTCCCAGCATCGACGTTTCGCCAGGAAAATCGTTCTTCCGCTACGCCCGTGCTGCCGCGGGCCATCCGGCGATAGGCGGGCTGACGGACGAGCTGCTCGCTTTCCGGGCCGGCTACGTAGAGGCGGTGTACGCGCAGGACACCGAGACAGCGGTATGGATGCTAGAAACCGACCAGGCCAAGATCAACATGAATCCCTACAACCGCAGGGGGCTCTTCCCCGGAGACACGCTGTGTCCACTGGTATCGACCCGCGAGCCGGCCGGCCGAGTCGTCTACGTCGCAGCAACGCTGGGGCCCGAGCGCAGCCGAATGGAATCGTACGAGCTAGATAAATTGATAGGCAATCTGGTCGTCTGGGCAGCCGGAAGCGAGCCGCCACTCGCCGCCGAGGGTCTGCCACCAGTGGTTCAGTTCTCCTTGACGGAGCGCGACGATGGCGCCGTCATCGTTACCGTGACCAACCACGCAACAAATCCGGTCCGCACCGGCGCTCCTTCCGCAACCTCTAGTGGACAGGCGACGGATATTCTTCAGACTACGCATCCAATAACGGCCGGCTCTATTCGCTGGGTCGCGCACATGAACCAGATCAGGTTCAGAGTCCGGGCTGCAGGCCGGCGCACGATCGAGTCGGCGACGGGAACAGCGCGAATAATCGAGCAGAACGATGGGTGGGTCTCCGTAGAGTTGCCGCGATTGGGACCTGGCGACTGCGTGGTTCTGAGCAAAACCTAGAAGTCAGGCGGATCCGGGAATTTGCGCCGGCACCAATCGCAGGGTAACGATCTCGTAGGGCCGGACGGGAAGCTCGACGGAGTTGCCGGAGGGCTCCAGAGCCGCTTCGTTCTCTTCCAGCAAGTTCGTGTGCCACGCCTCCGCCAAATCGAATCCGGCGCTTAGAGTCAGGACGCCGCGCCGGCGCTGGCTCTCGTACAACCGGACGATAATGCCGTTGGCATCTTCCGCTCGTTTCACCGTTTCGACGACGATATTGGGTAGATCGACAGATATGAGCGATCGGCAAGCAGACGCCGGAGATTCGTCGGTCCCTCTTCCTCGAGTCACAATCAACGGGTCGTTGAGGCAGTAGGCTTCGGCAATCGTCGACTCACCCCAGGAGCCGGTGTGGGGCAACAGGCTATAGGCAAAGCGGTGCTCGCCACAGTCCGCCTCGGGATCCGGATCCGTTGGACTGCGCAATAGGCTGATGCGCATGACGTTGTCTTTGATATCGTGGCCGTACTTGCAATCGTTGAGCAAGCTGACGCCGTAATCGCCTTCGCTAAGATCTACCCATTTCTGAGCGCAAGTCTCAAAGCGAGCCCAGTCCCAACTGGTGTTGCGATGGGTTGGCCGCTGCACGTTTCCCCACTGAATCTCGTAGGTGGCCACGGGTGAGAGAATATCGACCGGGAAGGCGGCCTTAAGCAGAACGTGCCGCTCTTGCCAGTCGATAGTGGTTTCGATGTCCAGACGGGCGCTGTTGTAGCTCAAGGAGACGCGTTGGACGTAGTCGCTGCGCAAGATGCGCCGGCTGATCTTGAGGGTGGCCTTGAGCGGGCCGGCCTCGACTACTTCCACTGATGTTGCGGGATCAGCGGTCCACATCTTATCCTCGAAGAAGACATCCACGTCCCAGGCGTCATACTTCAGAGGACGGTCTTCGAACGCCTGGAACTGGTTGGCAACAGCACTAGCTGGCAGCACCTCCCGCCCACAAGTCTTGTCGTAGACGCGGGTGATATCGCCGGCTTGGTCCAACTCCACTCGCAGGTACGCATTTTCCAGCAGTGTGGGCGTAACGACGAGACCCGTGTCCAGACCGGGCGCGTCGCCGGCGGATATGGAGAGCGAAGAAACGCCGAAGCGCTCCTGCTCGCCCACCGCTATCCAGGTGCCATGGTGGGTGATCTGGGTAGGCAGCGCGGTACCATCGGCAGCCTGCAACAGCTGCGTCGGAGCGAGTCGGCCGGACCAGAAGGCAATGTCACTCCTGTCGAAGGAGGTCGGGTTGATGACCAGAAGATCGCCGGCCACCTTGCCGGCTATGGACTTCAAGGCTCCATCCCGTGCAGCGGCGCCGATCGTCCCGATCTGCCGGTAGTGCTCGAGCGAGTCGACATAAACCTGGGCAATGCTGCTTCCGGGGATGATGTCGTGGAACTGGTTCAGACAGACCAGCTGCCAAGCTTTGCGGAGCTCGGCGGCGGGGTATTCATAGTCTCTATCCATCAGAGAGGCCAGCACTGCCAGGAACTCCACGTCATGGAGCAAGAACTCGCTCTTGCGGTTGGCCCGTTTGTTTCGGCCCTGGGTAGTGTAGGTGCCCCGGTGAAGCTCCAGGTACAATTCGCCGTTCCAGGTAGGCAGACGGTCGCCGGACGCCGCATCAAGGTGGCGGAAGAAGTCCCCAACGCGGGCATGACGCATCCTTGGCGCGGCCGGAAAGTCTCCCATCTCCCGAATATTTTCGAGCATCTCGCGGTTGGGGCCGCCACCACCGTCACCGTACCCAAATATCATCAGCAGGTCACGTTGGAGATCCTTCTGCTGAAAATTGGTCCACGTGCCAATCGCCTGCTCCGGAGTTGCCATCGCATTGTATGTACTGACGCCAGCACCACCTCCCGGCGTCGTGCTGAAGTGCGTTAGCACTCGCGTTCCGTCCAAACCCTGCCACCAGAAACTGTCGTAGGGTAAGCGATTGTATTGACTCCAACCTATCTTAATGGTCATAAAGTAATCGAGTCCGGCCTGCTTAATCAGTTGGGGTAAAGCCCAGGCATAGCCGAACACGTCGGGAAGCCACAGCACCGGCGATTCGGCATCAGGTCCGAAGTGTTCGCGAAGAAGGCGCGGCCGAGCAGGAACTGGCGCGCCAGGGACTCAGCGCCGGTAATGTTACAGTCAGATTCTATCCACATACCGCCGATCGGCTCCCAGCGACCTTCGGCCACCCGGTCCTTTATGGCGTCGAGCAGCTCCGGGTAGTCCTGGCGGACGTAGTCGTAGACCTGGGGCTGGCTCTGAGTGAAATGGTAGTCGGGGAACTGCTCCATGAGCCGGAGCACAGTGTGGAACGTGCGGCCGGCCTTGCGTCGAGTCTGTCCCAGCGGCCAGAGCCACGCGACGTCGATGTGGGCGTGGCCGGCGGCGAATATGTCCACGTCCATGGGAGGACCCGCCCGTTCGATGCCGGCCCGCAGGACGGCGTCAGCCTCGGGAACGCTGGCATAGAAACTCTCGCCGAACGGCTCCCGAATATCGAGTACCTTGAACGCGTCGTCAAGGGCATCAAGCAAATGACCCTTGGCCGGCTCGTCATCAAGGCTCTGGGCAACGCCAAGGGCCGCTCGGGCACGGGCGACGAAGTTCCTGGTCGCCTGGTCGATTTGGACTATGGAGCAGGGACGCATGAACAACTTAGTGTGAAAGTCGCCTTGGCGGGTGCCGCCTCCGCCGGCCCAGCCGTGCAGGGCGAGAAGGTGCGTGGCACCGTCTTTCCATCGAGCGTCGATCAGAATTTCCTGATGGTGGCGGTCGCAGGCGGCAATGGGAACTTCATCCACATAGGCAAGGAACTCCGGGTGGCTGAAATCGCCGGCTTCTCCCAGCGGCAGGTGGAATGCAATGGGCGAATTCAAGTCCCAGTCAGGAGGTACCTGGAAATCGGTGCGCAGAATGTAGTCTGTCATCCACCGACCCCAATAGGTGAATGGTTCGATCACGGGCCAGCCGCTATCGTCCACATCAGGACCTACCGGAGGCTCATCGGAGGGATCAGCGAGCCGGGAGTGGCGAAAGGGTGAAAGTGGATGATGACGCCGGTAGACCAATGACTCAATCAGCTCGATCCGCTGTGAAATCTTCTCGGCAGTTCGCCGCATCTTGTGAATCAAGTCCCTTCCTCCGTGTTCTCCGTTTTGCACCTGAATGAGATTGAGTCCGCTTCGCTGGAGCGCGATGATGCAAGAGGGCCGGACGGGTTGTCTCACCCCGGATAGATTCTCTCAGGTTATGCGACTGGAATGCCGGAATCGCAGTGGCCCAGCGAGGGCCGGATGTGAGGATGACATTCTCGAATTGATAGTGCCGGTTGCGTCGCTATTTCGGAGGTTGACGTTAGAAACAGCCTATTGAGGAAGGCTAAGTTCTCAGATTGGTCCTACAATCGTCATGAAAAGTATATTGGTCCTGCAATCGTCATGAAAAGTACGAAGAATATGATGGCTGCCACGCCCGTTCCCGTCAGGGCAAGCCCCACTATGATGATGCGTATGTGGAAACGCGCATCCTTCATCTCCCGATGCAGACTCTCAATATCCGATTTGGTGGCGAATTGCGTCATTCGCTCCTACTTTCCAGGCAAGCTCTCTGACAAGGGTGAAGATAGACCTCCCCGGTGTCATTGCTGGTAATTTCCACAGAGGCGCTAGCTTCGCCGGCGACGGGTAGGACCCAGTCGCTAGACGAACAATTCGCCGACCGAGCCACCCAAGTGGATGCGTTCTATTGCCTGAGCAAGCAGTGGGGCAACCGATAAAACGGTAAGCTTATCCAGACTCTTCTCGGGAGGCAAGGGTACCGTATCCGTAGTAACGATCTCGGTGATCGGAGAGTCCTTCAACCTTTCAATCGCTGGGTCCGAGAATACGCCGTGTACACAACACACAAGAATATCGAGCACGCCGGCTCCTCGGAGCAACTTGGCCGCTTGGGTCACCGTGCCGGCCGTATCTATCTCATCGTCGAACACGATAGCAGTTCGATTCTCTACGTCCCCGATGATGTTCAGCGCCTCGCTCGTAGCATCGTTCCTTGACGACCGGCGCTTTTCGACGAATGCGAGGCTGGCATCGAGCCGGCTGGCGAAGTTTCGGGCACGCTTGGCCGCGCCGAGGTCCGCCGCCACAACTACTGGATCGTCCAGATGTTTGTCCGCCAAGTACCGGCTGAGCAAAGCAATCGCCGAAAGTTCATCCACCGGGATGTTGAAGAAGCCCTGAATCTGGCCGGCGTGCAAATCCAAGGTGAGGATTCTGTGGGCGCCGGCGGTTGTCAGCAGGTCGGCTAGCAGTCGGGCGGTTATAGGAACCCTGGGTTGGTCCTTCTTGTCACTCCGGCCGTAAGCATAGTAGGGAATTACACCCGTGATTCGAGCCGCGGAGGCGCGCTTGAGGGCATCGATGAGAATGAGCATCTCCATGATGCTCGTGTTGACGGGCGAAGTCAGGGGCTGAACCACGAAGACATCGTCTTCGCGCACAGTCTCCTTGATCTTTACAAAAATGTTCTCATTAGGAAAGTGGAAGACCTCGGCTTCACCGCGAGGCAAATCGAGGGACTCGCAAATGCGCATCGCCATTTGCGGATTGGCGTTTCCGGTGAAAATACTCAGTTTTCCCAATAGATATTCGATCCTCGCATTTCGAAGCTCTGTGCCGCCCACATCGCGACATGAATTTAACGAACGAGTATTATATCATCGTGCGCTTGGCATGCATCCGCACTCATCGACACAGGCAAGAAATCGATTGAAGGAGTTTTTCAGCGCTTGGCCTGGCTAGTAGCTCTCCTGATTATCATTCCTTGGATTGCTGCCCTATTATCCGCCGTTGCAGGCAAGAAGCGTTGGACAATCTTCCAAAGACTCGCGGCGTTACTCCTGTTCGGCCTCCTGGCGGTCCTCGTTCGCGCTTTCACTGAAACCCGTTTGACGGCGTTCGAAATCGACGGGTTTACCTGGATGCAGTGGCCCTTTGGCGCTGCGAGCGCGAGCCTGCGGATTGACGCGATTTCCATTTTCTTCGCGGCTCCCATTGCTCTTATAGCAGTCGGATTGGCCCGGGATAGCTGGTCGCTCTCGCGTATGATCTCCGGCCGCCCGTTCATATTGGTCGGCGTTGGATTCTGGTTCGCCGGTCTGTTCTCCGCCGATCTTCTAGTTGCATCGCTATGTTTCGCACTGGCAGGGCTTTCTCTGGCCAGCATCGACCAAGGTTTGGGGGCAGATCGGCAATCCGCTGTCCGGCAGATCTGGCTTGAGTCGTCGATCTTCTTCGTTCTGATTGGGCTGGCCGCTCTCGCCGAGATGAACGACGGCTCGTTTCTCTACTCAAACATCGGTGAATATGAGTCCTTGGACATGGTTGTTTCGCTGCTAGTTGCTCAGTCGATAGCACGATTGGCGCTGGCCGCGGTCCACAACGTGCCGGCTCAATTCAGTCACCGGGAGGCAGTAGCGTCGCGGATGGCGCTGTTCAACGGCACCATAGCGCTGTACTGGTTGGCACGCGTCGTGGTGGCCCGATACAACCTCGAAATAACCTATTTTCCGTCTGAACTGTCGATTGGGATAGCAGCATTGGCGATCATCGCCACGGTTATAGTAGCCAGACGCACCCGAGAACCGGCTTGGCAACTTGGGTTTTTCTGGTCGGCGATAGGTTTAATTCTGGCTTCGGCCGGCACGGTCACGGCCGGCCTGGTGATTTTCCTTGGCACTTCCTTGGCTTACGCGGGACGGCGTTGGCACCGAACCGAGGCGCCCGACAACATCATAATCAGCGCGATAGTCTGGACCAACAACCTGTCATTGCCGGGATCGATCAGCTTCGCCGGCTACCTTCTCCTGCTGAGCAACCTTCTCCTGTTACCTCCCGACTGGGCCGTTCCACTAGTTGCACTGATGCTGCTTGGAATAATGCTGACCGATAACCTATCTGGTCTCGAACCGACGGCGAGCGCGGCGCAGCCTGTGGCCCGTAGTCGAATCCTAGCGCGCTTCCTTGCCGTTGGGCTGGCGTTGCTTGCGCTGGCGCCGGCCGAAGTGATTCAAGAGCTGCTGGGCCCTGCGACGACTAATTTCTTTCCAGCCGAAGGCGGACCAGCGGGGCCCCAGTTGCTTTTCGTCTGGAAATACGTCGGGACAATACCCTTTATTGCCGCAACCGCGCTGATTGGGGCCTTCGTCGCCCGTGAGGTGGTACCGACCCAACTAATACAGGCCGCAATCGGCGCACCCCGGCGACTCATTCCCACGAGCCTCCATGGCGTTACCCTAGTGGGGCGTGGATTGGCAAAGATCAATCATCCCGAATCTTTAGGCAGCGACCGAACTTACGTTTCGATCGCTCTAGGTTTTACTTTGCTAGTTACTTTCATCTTCCTACGCTGACATGACAATCGCTATTCTTATCGTCTACGTAGTCTGCCAACTCGCCCTTGTGACGGCCCGTCGCGACGGGTTGCTCCTGTTGGCGATTGCGCTAGGCGTACTGGCTGAAGGAGCATTGGTCGCGCTTAGTTTCGACTCGGTGCTGATAGCGGTCGTCTATGCGGTGTTTGCCGTGGCGATCACCATAAGTCTCGCGTCGAAGCGCGTTCAGACGCAGCCGGCAGGCCCAGAGGCAAGTACCGGCCAGCGCCGGGGACTGATCGGAGAAGACGCGTTCCTCATTGCTTGGACAGTCCTAGCCGGCGCAATTGTGTATCAACTCGCGTCGAATCAACCAATAATCGGCGTGCTATCGAGTGACATTGCGGTCTATGCTGCCATCGCTTCAATCATTGTTTCCGTGCTGCTATCGCGTTCGAACCTGGGAATGATCGGAGCTATAGTTCTCGGGATCGGAGCTACTGGATTGCTGGGAAGCTCGATAGCAAGTGAGCGAGACCTCCTAGCCACCATTGCCGTGATTCTGGCCGCAGGCATATTCGTCGGCCACTACTTGGGCGAACTGGCCGGTTATCAGCGGAGCGACGCCGTTGGCGACTAGCTTGGCAACGATCTTCTTGATGGTTGGAGGTCTGATAGCCGGCCGGTTCAGTGCCCGAATCAGCCCATTCTCCCTACTGCCGGCCGTGGCGCTACTTCTAGTAGCGTGGAGCCTGGGACCGGTCTCGCTGGCCGTCGGAGAGTTCTCCTTCTCGATACGCGAGCCCCACGCCGTGCCAATCGCATTGCTGATTCTGTTAGCTATCTCCATTTGTGTTGCGGCATTGGGCAGTCAAGGGCGGAAAAACACGAGTCTTATTGCCGCCGGCGCGGTCGCTTCGACTAGTGCAATGCTTTCGCAGAACGACATCATGCTGGCCGCTGGAATCGGATCGTCGATTCTGCTATGCGTCAGAAATGCCTGGGCCGGCTCGGAGTGGCAAGGAGATCGGACCGTATCTAACCGCGTCGCCGTCTCATCCGTGCTGGCTGTGCTCTTGTTGATATCGGCCTCGATCTTGATCCAATCCCAGACCTTGCAGGCCAACCAGCATCTGATCAGCTCGGCAATCGGCCTGTTGATCGTGTCCGTCATAATGCTGAGCGGTGCATTCCCGTTCGGAGGCATCGTGCCGGCCTTAGGGGATTCAGAATCTCGTTACCGCTGGAGCGTGTCGTTGGGCTGTGCACAGCTGATGGCGATCTTCCTCATATTCTCAATCTTCGAAGGGACTTCCGAGATCGTCGAACTCGACTATTGGTCAACCGCGGTCGGTCTTCTAATGGTCGTCCTAATCTTGACAGCGATTGGATCTTGGGCATCAACCGATCGTTACGCCGCGATGGAGTGCGGCAGATATGCGATAACGGCCCTGGCAATCGCCGTGATCATGGCTGGAGGATGGTTCGCCTGGCTAGGGATGTTTGCCGGCGGCGCAGCACTGATCGGGGCCGCCGTCTCCATCCAAACGCCGGCCCGTCAGACGAGAGCCGATTCCAGAACACTAGACAACATTACGAATAGAATCGTCCTCCTGACCACGCTAGGATTCCCCGGCAGCCTGGGTTTCCTCCTCTGGTGGATGGCCATCCAGGTGTCCCTGTCCAAGAATATCTTGCTCGCCTACTTGATCGGAGCCGCCGGCGTAGTGCTGGCAGTTTCGCTTTCCGCGACTTTCGAACGCTTGAAGATGCACGAGTCGTCCGCTGATAGCGACACCAATGGCGTTCAGGCTTCAAGGAGACGGCTGGCGCTAGTTCTAGTGTTGGTCAACGTGGCTCTGGGACTTTACCCGGCGCCTTTGTTCGAAATTATCGCCGAGTGGAACGTGTTGATAGGTACATACCCATGACTTGTCAGCCCAGCCGGCGCAAGACCACCTCGTCGCCTTGTTTCACACCCAAATCCTGAGCGGCGCTCCGGCAGTAGACAGCGACCTCCAATAAACCGGAACTGCCTACCAGCAAGCGCGGCTCAACGGCTTCTTCATAGCTGCTGACCAGACCGGTTACCTCTCTTCCGGCAATTTCCACAGTGCAAGATTCCCAATTGCCAATCTCCCTATGTTGAACCGCCAATACGACATTGCCAAAGTGATCGATCCACAGAATGCGGGTTTTGATTTCGTTCTCGTCTATCACGATCGTCGATGCCGGCAACCCGCGAATCGAATGGACCGGATCGCCCAACTTGAGGATATCTTCTCCGCCGGCGAGTCTCGCGGCGACCGGCGCAAAGATGTCGCGTCCGTGGAAAGTAGTGCTGACTGTCGGTCCCCAATAGCTTGAGTTCGTTAAGCTAACCGCTCGGTAATTCGAGGACAATACTAGATCGGGCCCGACCCGATCACTGAACTCCCGGAGCGCAAACGCGAACAAGCCATTATCCGGCCCAACGAACAAACCGGCAGGGCCTTCGAGGGCCAATCCGCGCCGGTCTGATCCGACGCCGGGATCGACGATCGCCACGTGAACAGTACCAGCCGGAAAATGGTCGACAGCCCGCTGAAGTAGATAGGCCCCGGCGGGCACGTCGTGGCGAGGGACCAAGTGGGAAACGTCTACCAATGTCAGGGAAGGATCGATCGAAAGGAGGGCGCCCTTCATCTCCGCGACGTATGAATCGCTCACTCCGAAGTCAGTTGTTAGGGTGACTATCCCATTGGGCAACGTTTGTACCTAGCAGACTTCCTGGTGAGGCCAAGGAACTGGATGCACCTTCTAACCAAGTTTTCGGCGGATCTGCCGGAGGGGGCTTCCGACCCAGGAAGAAACCGTGCCGGTTGCCGCCGGCACACCCCGGTATGAAACTTGGGCGCGCCCACGCCTCCCTCTGGATTCCGGCCCTGACCCTCACCCCAACCCTCTCCCTGCGGGAAAGGGAGATTTGGCTCCTTTTGTTGTCGGTTCCGTTGGAATAGGTTCGGCATAGCGTCGACCGCGCCTCCCCAACCGGTGGGCTGGCTGGGAACAAGCCCCATCCCTACATTTTTCTGTGTCGACTATCGGGTGTCCATATTGGGCAGGCGGTCGTTGGCGTCGCGTGCCTGTACCGGGATCTATCTTCGTACCAAGTCAGCAGAAACGATAGATTGAGGAATATCCGCATGCGCCTAGGCCTTATCTGCGATCTGAACGAGGGGGCAGGACTACAGATTATCCCGATGCCGTCGCCATTGCCACGTTTATGGCCTCGACCTCCTCCTCAGTCAGAATGTGGGTTGATTTCCCGGCCACAACCTCCTTTGCAAACATTCTGCTCGCGGACCTGGAGAAAAGCGAGCTGAGGACTATGCCGGTTCCCTCGGCGTCGAGCAGTGCGACCACGAAGCTTTGATCGCCGCCGGCATCCTCGAAGGGATTGAATCGTATCAACCCAAGACGTTGGATAGGGTTTCGCGCTGACATCGTGAGGTCCTCAGTCAGGGCGGTCACGTCTTCGACGCGCCTGGTATTTGTTTCCACCGCGTCCACGTAATGATACAAAGCGTCTTCGAGGTTACCTTCTTCGAGCCCATCCGTAAGCGAATTCAAGACTTGTCGGAAGCGGGAAACTCGCCACTGTAAGGCGATCAGCCAGATCAAGAGAACGGCGATTATCACTACAAGAATCACCAACAATATAGAATCGTCTACAGGAAGCAACTCTATACCCTCCAATTATCTGAGTCGGCGACCGCACACCCCGGCCCTCAAACACTCCTGACCGGAGCGCCGCGCCAGACGCGGTCATGGGCGCACCGCAATGATTCAGATAGAGTTCACGGCAGCTTGGTACAACCCATGATAATAGAACCCGGAGCCGGGAGTACGTTCAACACCGGGCGATAAGCGTCTATCCAGACCCTGCGTTGCAATACTTGAACATTGTCACAAACCATCGCAACATGGAATAACGATATTATACGCGTCTCGCGCCCAGCACTGAATTTACCAGAGCCGATAGCTACGAGCCGTTATAGGTAGAACCCGGACCACTATTTAAAAGAGATTCGACAAGTAAGTAAGAATCACGAGTTTGCCTCAACCACTGAATCGAGCACTCTCCCGGGCTCGAAACGCCTTGAGTTGCCGTCCGGCCGGGCTTTTCTCCGATATCGATGGCACGATCAGCGCGATCGCGCCAACGCCGGCAGAAGCGGAAGTCGACCCCCGCTGCCGGGATGCGCTCAGGGCACTGTCGCAAAGGCTCAGTGTAGTTTCAGTAGTCTCTGGTCGTTCGGCTTCTGAAGCTCTATCAATGGTCGGTCTGCCCCAAATCGTATACATAGGAAACCACGGCTTGGAGACTTGGGAGAACGGTGAGCTAAGCGTAAATGAGGGCCTCAGCTACTTCAGTGAGTTCCTGCGAGGGTTCTTGGAAAAGCTGCGCCCCTCGATCGAGATCCAAGGCCTGCTAATTGAAAGCAAAGGCGCTACCGCGTCGATTCACTATCGAAGGGTAGCCGACCCCATAGAAGCACGAAGAAATATTCTCGACGCGATTGGGGCAAACAAGTCCAACGAATCCTTCCGAGTCACCGAGGGGCGAATGATCGTCGAGATCAGGCCCCCGATAGAAGTAAACAAGGGCACGGCAGTCACGGACTTGGTTCGCCGGAATGGATTGGAGGGCGCCGTCTATTTAGGAGACGACTGGACCGATCTAGATGCTTTCAGGGCACTCCACAGGCTCGTACAACAGTCGGACCTCAAAGCTCAGGCCTCAATCGCCGTGAAGGGAAATGAGTCGCCACCTGAGGTATTGGCCGGGGCCGACGCGACAGTAGAGGGGGTCGAGGGGACTGCCGACCTACTCCAGACGCTCTGCTGTGAGCTAGGCTAAGAACGAGGCTCTTCTGGCCGCCTGTTCTTGTTCTTGCGCGACCTGGCGTAGATCGTGCAGTTGTTCGTCCACCCACCAATCCAAGTCCTCGCTTTCGACACTTCTACGAAGCGCTCGCGATTGGGCAAGTCTCTCAATCATCGGCATCTCTAACGCCCTTTCGAGCGCATTCGACGTCTCTTCGACATCGCCCGGCGAGACAGTGAGGGCGTGCCTACCCAACTGATAGTGAGCGCCAGTAGCCTCGGAGAGAATGAGCACAGCGTTCTTCTCGCTGACAATGACCGATTCCTTCGAAACCAAGTTCATGCCGTCGAGCACCGAATTCGCCAAAAACACGTCGGCGAGCCGCATGCCAGCAATAGCTTGGAGTAGATTGTTCTCGTAATACACCTCTATGGGCTTCCAACCTGGTTTTCCGAAGCGCTTGTTCGCATCGTCAACCAGCCTGAACACGCGGTCCTGGTACCTTTGGTACTCCGGAATCTCTGAGCGAGAAGGAACCAAGAAGGCAAGGAACTTAACCTGACCGATAAGGTCCGGCCGGCGCTCAAGAAGCGAGCAATACGCCTCAAAGCCTCGGACGATGTTCTTCGACAACTCAAGTCGGTCAACACGCACAATTATCTGTTGCTCGCACACCGGACGCAGCTTGGCGACGTACCCTTCGCATTCAGGGGAAAAGGCAACCCTCCTAAGTTCGTTGACGTCGACTGAGATAGGATAGACCTTGATCCGGACAGAATGTCCCCGGTACCGCACGATCCTATTGTGGTAATCGATGTTGGCGCCCTCCAGAAAATCCTCGCAGGTGTTGAGGAAATTGCGAGCGAACTCCTGGGTTTGGAAGCCGAGCACATCCGCCTGGCAAAGACTCTCGACTATTGCGTGTCGCATGTAATGAGGAATGAGCAGCCAATAGTTTGGCGCCGGCCAAGGAGTGTGAATGAAATGAGACAGAATTGCTTCTGGGCATCGTTCCCTCAGGAAACCGGGAACTAAGTAAAGCTGATAATCCTGCAGCAACGTGAATGGCGTCAGTCCACCACGGCTTCTAACTGCCAACGGCGCTAACGCCTCAGCTACAGCTCGGTTTACGACTACGTAGCCATCTTTGTAGGCTTCGTGTGCCCTTGCGTCGATCTGGGGACCGTAGGCCGCATTCCACAGATAGTGATGGATGAACCAAAGGATTGGATTACTGAAAACGTTGTAATGTCGGTGCAAAACTTCTTCCGGCACCGCTACGAACTTGTGATCCAAAGATGGAGGCAAGAAATGGGGTCTTGGCAAATCCGGCCGGCTGGCGGCAAGCCGATCCTCGTCGGACATCGCGGCGCTCAACCAAGTCACGGCGGTATTGCGCGATAGCGCTGCAAGGGCGGACACCACTCCGCCGGCCGCCCTCGTCGGCTCCAACTCACCGCTTTCGTTCAAAGCATAGTCGACCGGGCCACGATTCGAGGCAAGGATCAGTTTTCGATTGGCTAAGACTTCCCGCCTAAAATCCGCATTGGGACTACTGTAAGTTGGGGTTGGAAGGCTCGGATCTTCGGCCATCGGTCCCATTCCTGCAGCGCACCCCGCCGCTTGGGAAGATTTCATCGTGCGGATGGATATCTAAACGACCAACTCGGAAAACCACACGCGTGAGGGTAGGATTAGACTTGCCAGGGCTTGTCGAAGACTCAACTGTCCCTGTCAGAAGCGATCAGAAATCTCCGGCATTTCGGCTCGAACCGTGCCCGGCAGACTGGGGAACAACCTCTGCTCGCCTTCGATTCTAACACATACCGCATCGGAGATTGGGGTTTCGTCGACGTCGTCGTCGGCGTTTCAGTGTAGACGTAGCTCGTGGTTTCTCGATTGCCGTTTTTCCGCAAGGCCACATTTGGAAGATGGAATTGGCCGGATGCCAATCGGTACAACCGTGGCGGGCTGCCCACCGTCCCCTTGGCTGGGGACAAGCCCCAGTGCTACGTGCCTATCTTTTCGCTCCCGGTGCTGGGGACGAGCCCGAGCGCTACATTTTCTACCCCCACTATCGGCTGTAAATTCACGGTTCGGCGAGCTTAGGGTGCGAGGAGGCGCCCTCGAGGCTGATTGAGCCGTCTGTTTTCGCGCCGAACGTCGGTCAATACTCCAGTGTTGAAATTGAGGGCCTGCCGGAGCGATCAATTATATGCAGTTTCCGCGGGGAATCCGGATAATAATGCGGTCATCTCACTCCTCACTCAACACGAGAACATATAATTTCGAATCAAGATGCGTGATCGACCTCAGATGTTCAACAAAGAAAGCTTGGTGCTCGGGATCGAGACTTCCTGCGACGAAACCGGCGTCGCCGTCGTAGCCGGCGGTGAACGGATCGTAAGCAACGTAGTCGCATCACAGATAGAAATCCATCAACGTTTCGGTGGCGTGGTACCCGAAGTAGCATCGCGCCAGCACATCCTGGCGATGACCCCGACACTCCGGCGGGCCCTGGCCGATGCCGGCATCGGAATCCGAGACCTCTCCGGGGTAGCGGTAACTTATGGTCCTGGTCTAGCCGGAGCATTGTTGGTTGGCGTCAACGCCGCAAAAGCGATTGCCTTCGGCAGCGACCTGCCGTTGATAGGCGTTAACCATATCGAGGCACATATCTACGCAAACTGGCTGACCGGCCAAGAGATGCGTTTTCCCTTGATATGTTTGATCGTATCAGGCGCCCACTCCGACCTAGTTCTGATGGAGGACAACTGCCGCTACCGCCTGCTCGGCAGAACACGCGACGATGCCGCCGGCGAGGCATTCGACAAGATCGCGAGGATGCTGGACCTCGGCTATCCAGGCGGGCCGGCTATAGAACGACTGGCAAAACAAGGCCGGGCAGGAAAGATCGTATTTCCCAGAGCGTGGATGGGCGACAGCTATGACTTTAGCTTTTCCGGGCTCAAGACGGCAGTTCTAAGGTTCGTTGAGCAGATGGATGATCACCCGGATACGGTTACGCGGGCAGATATTGCGGCGGGTTTCCAAGAGGCGGTAGTCGACGTGCTCGCATCCAAAACGGCCCGGGCCGCCGAGGAGTACGACGTAGAACAGGTATTGTTGGCCGGAGGCGTCGCAGCCAATCTTGCCCTCCGTGAAAGGGCATCGGCAGCGGTGGGCAGGAATGTGATCTATCCACCATTGAATCTGTGCACAGACAATGCGGCGATGATCGCCGCCAATGGCTTCTTTCAATTGCAGTCGGGGATTCGTTCAAGTCTCGATCTGGACGTGGCGCCCGGCCTCCGCATCAGCGACGAATGAAGCCGGCCAAATCGAGCTTGGAAATTGCTCCAGTGCCGGCTAAACTGGGCAGCAGTTCGCCGGTATGAACACTGCGGTCGTGCTCAACGAACAGCGGCCCAACTCGGAACTCAAAGTCATACACAGAGGTAAGATCACATGGCCAAAAACTATTGGATGCTTGTCAGCTCGGCCGAGAATTTCGAGACTACCAGAGCGCACGGATTCACGATACAGGGAATCAAGAAGCGGCATCGGAAAAAGGCGCAGGCGATGCAACCGGGGGACCGGGTACTCTACTACTGCACGAAAGTAATGGGATTCGCCGGCACGGCCTCCATCACTTCTGAGTACTTTGAAGATTATGCCCCCATCTGGGCCAGCAAGAAAGACGGCGAGGACTACCCATTTCGCTTCCACATAAGCGCGGGCGAGAGTTTGCCAACCGGCGAGTTCGTGAAGGCAGAATCGCTCCTGGGGCAGTTGCAGTTCATAAAGAAATGGCCGGAGAAGCGTTGGAAACTAGCTTTCCAAGGCAATGTCCACTTGCTGCCGGCGGACGACTTCGAGACTGTCGAGAAAGCGATAGCCGAAAAGAGCAGGACGCTGGCAGGAATCAGCTAGAGACGCAAGCCGGCGGCCGAAACGGCGCCTTCGCCAAGAACGGCGGCAGGGTCGAACTGCATTACCTCCGCATCGAAGGCCGCCAACTCGGCCTGAATCTCCGCAAGCGACCATCCGAGTTCGCTTGCCATAATGGAGACCACACGACGAGCAGCCGCCCTTCCTTGGTCCTTGGCGAATAGCACGACGTGTGTCCGGCGCGCCAAGACATCGACGAGGCGCATGGCCATTTCGTTGCGAACCGCGTTGACGACTTCGGCACCCACGTAGGGCAAACCTGGCTCGATAGGCTCTGCCAACTGCGGATCCGCGGCAGCGATTTCCCATACCTGTTCCCACCAACTCCCATAGGTTTGGTATAGGTGCACGGCAGTGGCTAACGGCGCCTCACCAGCCAGATCGCTCTCAAATCTCCATGCGTCGGTACGGTCAAGGGCGCTACTCAATGGCAGCCCACGGGTGGGTGACTTGGGCCTCTTTCTCAATATTCCCGACCTATGAAGCCTTTGCACGGTCCGATCGACGACCTTGCTGGCCACCCTACGATACGTGGTGAGTTTACCTCCGGCTATACCAATCACGCCGGGACAGAGGTCAAAGATACGTTCTGACCGGGAGATATCCGAAGTCGAGCGTAACTTGTCCGAAGCTATCAGCGGCCTCAACCCCGCCTGGACGCTTATGATCTCATCAAGTCCGACCTTAGCCGCAGGAAACACCTCATTAGTCAGGTCCACGAGATAACGAACATCCTCGCTCGAAGCGCGCGGTTGGTCCAATTGACCCTCGTAATACGTGTCGGTGGTCCCGATCAAAGTCCCTTGCAACCAAGGGACCACAAACATCAGCCGCCGGTCTGGCGTCGGCGCCACAATCGCGTTCTTAGTGCTGAATCTGCCTGGAGGCAATATCAGGTGCACCCCCTTCGACGGTTGCAACCGCGATTCATTGTTTGGTGCGGCCTTCCCGGCCAACTCGTCAAGCCAGACGCCCGTGGCCAATACAGTCTGCCGGGCCGATATAGTAAAGTCTGCGCCGCCCAACTCGTCCCTGGCCTCGACCCCAACTACCTCCCCCTGAAAGCGAGCGAAATCCATCGCCGATACGTGACTGGCAACGACGGCGCCCCAGGCTACCGCCGACTTGAGCGCCTCGAGTACGAGCCGGGCGTCGTCGGTTTGGGCATCGTAATAGCGAAACGCCGCGCGCAGACCCTCGGGGTTCAGCATCGGCACTTCCGCCAGCGCCCGTTCAGGCGCCAATTTATTATGGCGAGGAGTGCGCCTAAGGCCGGCTAGGAGATCGTAAATCCACAACCCGGCGCTGAGCCGGAGGGTCTCGATGCGGCTGTCGTAGACCGGGAAGACGAATGGCAGCCAACGAACAAGATTGGGCGCCAATCTGCGAAGTAGCAGATATCTTTCGGAAAGAGCCTCGCGGGTCAATCGAAATCGAAACTGGGAGAGGTATCGCAGGCCCCCGTGGATCAGCTTGGTAGATCTACTGCTGGTTCCACAGGCGAAGTCAGATCGATCGATTAGAGCGACACGGAGTCCGCGAGCCGCCGCATCAAAAGCTATTCCGGCGCCGGTGATTCCCCCTCCTACGACTAGGAGGTCGAAATCCTCATTGGACAGCGTCTCAAGATTCGCCGCGCGGTCCCCCAGCGACGTTGGTGGACGCGGTTCAATGCGTGGTTTGCGTCTGAGTCTCATAAGCAGGCTCCAAGTCCATGTCGATTATACCAACAGTACAAATCCGACTGAAGTTCGACCGCGACTTCGACGCGAAAACACGCGGCGGCCGCCTCGCTAGGTAGACGTCAGAGAAGATATGCCTGCCTCGAAAGGCTTATTAGACGACACACACGCTTCTTGCTCGGTTATCATTTGAATAATGATCGAGTGGAAGGTAAGAGTTGATCTATGCGCAGGTCCACCACCTACCGCGCTGAAGCGGTAGTCCTCCGGCGCCATGACTTTGGTGAAACGGACAGGATCCTAACTCTCTACACGCCCAAACATGGCAAGCTGCGCGCAATCGCAAAGGGCGTCCGCCGGATAACCAGCCGGAGATCCGGCCATATCGAGCTGCTAACCCGAGTCAAAGTGTTTTTGGCCCGCGGACGCGAGTTAGACATACTCACCCAAGCGGAGACAGTTGAGTCCTATCGCCCACTCCGGGAAGACCTGTACCTGACCGCTTGCGGCTACTACGTGGCGGAGCTCGTAGATCGGGTTGTGGCGGACCGCATCGAAAACCCGCGGCTATACGGCCTGCTGGTTTCGACGCTCGAACGCCTGGCAACTGACCGCCGGCCGGAAGTTGCCCTGCGACACTTCGAGCTACATCTGGTTCGCGTCATTGGGTACGAGCCGGTGTTACACCGATGCGTCATCTGCTCGACGAACCTGTCCCCGGGGAGTCATCTATTTGCGTCAGAGGAGGGAGGCACTGTATGCGGCGGGTGTGCCGCCAGGACACCGGGCGCACTTTCGTTGAGTTTGAACTGTCTAAAAGCGCTACGTTGGCTATCGCAAGATGACTACTCAGAGGTCTCCCGTCTGCGTTTGAGTTCGGAATTGTCTCGTGATGTGACAAGAATTCTGCACTCATACTTGCGCTATGTAGTCGAAGACGAAATCAGGTCCGCATCGTTCATCGACTTAGTCAAAGCCTTGAGTGCACTGAAACCCAACACGAACGATCTTTCGGCGTGACTCTGTGGCTGCCTCATCTCCATGATTGCCGTCTAGATATTTAGCGATCTAACGGCAACAGCACCAGGTGGGAACCGAGAATTTCGACGGAATATGGGCTGAGCTAACAAGGACTCGCTGATATAATTGTGCGCGCGTGACAAACGCCACTCCGTCGAATGTGATCGGTCCTGTAGATAGCGGACCAAGCGTGCCCTATATTGTGCGCGGAGCATAAAATGCCCAGCCGGCTTGATCCTAGATTCGCACCAAACAATCAATGAGCCTGTCGGTATCAGTTCAGACCGCGTTCAGGCTAGGGTTGCCGGATGGCACCAAGATTGTCGCCGGCCGGATAGGCACGAGCCGGGAGGTAGGGTGGCCGGCAGTACCAAAAACGCGCCCACCAGCCTTCGGATCCGTAGGAACGGGCGACATCGTTCTGCTATCAGTAGATGCCATGCATCTGATCGACGATACTCTGACGCTGGACCAAGTTGTCAACAGCCTAGACGAACACGACGTTAGCGCGTTAGTCGTTCTCGGAAGTATCGACAAAGCAACCATCGCCTCTGCGGACAGAGTCGGAATGCCCTTGATGCAACTTCCGGCCGACGTTTCAATCCCGGATGTCGAGCAGGCACTCGCGCGCGCGATCAGCGAGCGGCGGAGCGAGCTGTACCGGCACAGCCTGGAGCTACACCGAGAGCTAGTCGAGATATCGCTCGCCGGACGGGGTCTGGAAGTGATTTTAAGCCGGCTAAGCGAGATCAGTAAGCGCAATGTCGCCCTGTTAGACGAACAACTAAGTGTCAAGAGCTATCACTCGATGAATGATCACCCGGATCTGAGCGGGTTTCAGCGACTCATATCCTCGAAGGACCTGACACTCTATTGGCCGGACAACGATGGGGCAGGCGCGGGAGATCCTCCTACGACCGAATTGAATATCGATGGATATCAGTTTCTGCTGTCACCGATACGGGTCCGCAACATCGTTCTGGGCCACCTGGCATTTGTCTCATCGATCGCAAATATGGATGAGAGCGACAGTTTGGCGCTGTCGCGGGCGAGCGTCGTGTGCGCGCTCGAAATGGCAAAGCAAAGCGCAGTAGACGAGGCAGAGCACAGACTGAGGGGCGACTTCTTCAGCGAACTACTCGACGGGACAACTCCGCCGGAGGCTCTATTGGTCAGGGCTAACGGACTCGGCTATGAGTTGCGTCAACCCTTGCGGTGTCTCGTAGCGGGTTTTGACGATGTCCGGCTCGAACCACTGCACGCGGGAGCCAAGGCGACGAGTGGGCTCAAAGAGCTGTCTCGACAAGTAAGCCGGATTATCAACAGTCAGCGAATGGCTGCGCCCCTGACTATTCACAAGGACTCTTTGATAATAGTCTGTCCGGCAAACACCGCTTCGGGCGCCGATCCTGTGCAGAGCCTCGCCCACCGAATCACCAGCGCACCAACTCAAGAGGGACGGTCCATTTCCGTGGGAATAGGACGCGTTCGCCAAGATATAGAAGGGATACGGATCAGCTATCGCGAGGCGCAACAAGCGCTCATAATTGGAAGGAGGATTTTCGGCCACGGCCACGTGTCCGATTTCGCCGATCTAGGCGTATATCGCCTCCTGTACGCGCTGGCGGAAGGATCTGAGTTGCAAAACTACTGCGAGGAGACTCTTTCGGAATTAACACGATACGATGAACGGAACGGCACCGAGCTAATCCAGACACTCGTCGCCTTTTTCGAATGTCACGGCAACCTTCGCGCAACCGCTGAGTCGCTATACCTACATCGAAACAGCCTGTCGTACCGACTGAAGCGAATCCAAGTAATTGCCGAAATCGATCTTGACAACTTCGAAGATCGATTTCGCCTTCACTTGTCGCTGAAAGCTCGCCAAGTAGTTCATTCCTGAGCAACAGTTCAGATTTGGGTGTATTTCTATCCTGCATGCCCGTGAACTGACAAGGCCGAGTTGCCATTCGGGACGTCAGTCGGCGGTCAAGGAGTGATTTCCAACTCCACGAGCTGATCGACCTCATCCCCCCGGCCCCCATCTAATTACCAGGAGAAGCGGGATCTTTGTTGTGGGGGACACCCCTACATCCCCCGGCAAGGGCTTCGCCCTTGCAACCCCTTCCTGGCTTTCGCCGATCAGACGTCCCCGCCTGTGGTAGACCCTCGTTGGTGCGATGTTACGCCCATACGAAGCAGGTACCCCCAAATCTAAACACATACATTCCTGAGCCAGGAGACCCCGCCGGCATCAAGTTGTGATACGATTGATTCTGGATGAGCTGCTTCCAGATGCCGCTGGCCGGTAAACGGCTAGAGGAACTTCCCAACATCTTCTGAGCTAATAGTTAGTTCAGGTATACCTACCTGCTGAAACAGTAAGGCAGGCCGCTGTCAGCGTGAGCAGGCAGTGAGGTCAAGTGCAACAGAGAGGAGACCAGCCGCAGGCGAAAGCCAGGTGATGGGTGAAAGCTGGGATTAAGACCCCAGGGCGGCCGGTGGCAACACCGCCGCGCAGGTAAACACTGGTGGATGCAATTGCGCAAGGCAAGCAGTCCGCCCTAGGCGGACCAGGTCGCCTTCGGCGACCTGAGACAGATGGCATCTAGTACAGAATTGGGGGTATTCGAAGCCGGCTCATCCCCACCTCTGCGCGTCGACAAACTGCGGGTTCGATTCATTGGCGCTATCCAACAAACCGTACGATGAGCCCGACGACCTGGGACACGTCATAGTATTCTTGCTGGCGGTCTTTCTGGCGGTAGGGGTGGGAAGCGCTCTCTACTTTGGCTACGATTGGGTTATTCGAGGCAGCTCTCAGTCCGACTTCAACTTCCTAGCCGGCGCACGCGCCGGATCGCCACAGCCCACTAGCACCGGGACGCCCACGTGGACGCCCACCCCCGATCTCGACGCTACGGCCACAGCAGTTGCCGAAGCGACTCCTGAGGGAGCATTGACGCCGGTCTTACAACTCGCTCGAGTAGGAAACACTGACGGCGATGGCGTGTATATACGGAATTCTCCCTCGGACGGGGACAGACTATTGGCCTGGCCTGATAACACGGTAATGGTGTTGCTAGGGCCAAGAACCGAATCCGAAGGACGACTCTGGATTGCGGTACGCGACCCACGGGGCAACGAGGGATGGGTGCCGGCCCAGTATCTGATCATCGAAGAACGGTAGCCAACCCGACCACGAGTTGGACAGGAGCGCTGCATTGCCGGGCAAATACCGATGTTCCGATGGCGGGATCCACGAGTGGGTGACCAAGAGGGACGATTCCGGAATGGATTATCAGGAATGCAAGAAGTGCGGCGAGATCAGGCCGAGATAGGGGCGGCAACCATGGTGGCAGCGCCTTGAACGTCGAGCAGTACGTCACCAGTCTTCTCAGAGATCGGAAACTTGGTCCGATGGTAACTTCGCACCGCGCCTTGAATGCCGTACCGGGCCGCTATCGTCCTTTGCCCGACGACCTACATCCCGCGCTGAGCAAGCGTCTATTTCAGGCCGGATTGGGCCAACTCTACTCTCACCAAGCCGACTCCTACGCCAACGTGCGTCAAGAACGTAACATTGTCGTCGTCACGCCTACTTCGTCGGGAAAGACGCTGTGCTACAACTTGCCGGTGCTCCAATCCATAATCGAGAATCCAGGCACCAGGGCTATCTACCTTTTCCCAACCAAGGCATTGGCCCATGATCAACGTGACGAGCTCGCTCAATTCGTTCCCGGCCTTCCGGTCAAGATCAACGCCAACACCTACGATGGAGACACACCTCAATCGGCCCGCCGGATTGTGCGTCAGGCTGGCCATATCATCATCACGAATCCTGACATGCTTCACGCCGGAATCCTGCCTCACCACACGATTTGGATGAAGCTATTCGAGAACCTGTCGTATGTAGTGTTAGACGAAGTACATCAATACCGAGGAGTGTTCGGCAGCCACGTAGCTAACCTTATTCGCCGTCTGCGACGACTCTGCCACCATTACGGCAGCCGGCCGACATTCATATGTTCGTCGGCATCGATCGGCAACGCCAAGGAGCTGGCGGAGCGTCTCATCGGTGACGAAGTTACGATGATAAATCAAAGCGGGGCGCCGATCGCCGAAAAACAGGTTATCTTCCTGAACCCACGCCTTTCCGCCGCTCCCGTTCCTGTTCAAGCCACGATGAGCCGGGGACAAAGGCCGGCCGCGCCGATTGTCAAGGGACCGATTCAGTCTCCGGTAAACACCTTGAACCGACCGGCATCCGACGCAGTCGCCCACGACACATATACAAGCGACTCCATGTTCTCCGTGACAATCAGGGTGGCGATGGACCTCATCGCGAATGGGATTCAGACAATCGTCTTCGGGCGCACCAGGCTGACGGTGGAGTTGCTCTTGTCAAACCTTCGCATGGCCGCCCAGCAGCGGGGCATACCAGTCAACGCGATCCGCGGATACAGAGGCGGGTACCTGCCGTCGGAACGACGGCAAATCGAATCAGAGCTGCGCTCGCAAAAAGCCCTGTGCGTCGTAAGCACAAACGCATTGGAGCTTGGAATCGACATTGGATCAATGTCGGCAGCGGTGCTATGTGGATACCCGGGAAGCATAGCGAGCACCTGGCAGCGCATGGGCCGGGCCGGCCGGCGCAGTCAACAGTCGCTGGCGATTCTAGTCGCTGGCTGGGCTCCGCTCGATCAGTTCATCGTGAATCGGCCTGACTATTTCTTCGACCGAAATCCTGAGAACGGTCTGATCAATCCCGACAATCTTCTGATACTCGCCGACCAGTTGAAGTGCGCGACGTTCGAGTTGCCCTTCGATGCGGATGAGCAATTCGGCACAGAGGCTACAGCCGATCTACTCGCTTATTTGCACGAAATTAACGTGCTCCACAAGTCTGGACAGCGATACTACTGGATGTCGGAAGGCTTCCCGGCGCAGAGTGTGAAGCCAAGGTCTATGACGGGTGAGAACTTCGTGATTATCGACGAAACCGACGGCGCGAAGGTCATAGGTGAGGTCGACCGATATGCTGCTCGGACCCTCGTCCACGAACACGCCATCTACATTCACGAGGGTCAACAGTACGAGGTAAACCGAAACGACTGGGATGAGAATAAAGCATACGTAAGACGGATCGACGTTGACTACTACACCGACGCAGAGCTGCAAGTAAACCTCGATATTCTCCACGAGAACAGCGCCGAGGACAGCGGCCACTACTACCGCGCCCTGGGTGACGTCCGCGTCCGCTTTATGCCCAGCATATTCAAGAAGGTCAAACTGTTGACCGGAGAGAATGTGGGTTCGGGCCCAGTCAACCTGCCAGAGGAAGAGGTGCATTCGTCCGGCTTCTGGATTGCGATTGGTCCCCAGGTCGAGACAAGATTCGCAAAAAACGAGCTCAGCCAGGCGATGTTCGGCGCCGCCAACGCGCTGGTGCACGTCGCCCCGCTCCACCTGATGTGCGATGCTAGGGACATCTACGTCGCGGCCCACCGCCGGAATCCGATTACGAAACGTCCGACGATATTCATCTACGAAAGGCTGCCGGAGGCCGTGGGTTTGGTCGATAAGCTATTTCAGCAACACCAACTGCTGTTGGCGACCGCGGCTGAGTTGATTCAGACCTGCATCTGTCAGGCCGGCTGTCCTTCCTGCGTTGGACCGGAAGAGCAAGTCGGCTCCAAGGGCAAGCGGCTGGCGCTCGACTTGCTAAATACGCTCAGCGAGAGGTAGGGCGTTTGGACACACGCGAAAGGCTCGAACGTCTTCGCGTCAGGCTGGCGGGCGACCAAGCCGCACAAGCGCCTTCCGTGCCGGCTGGCCCGTCGCAAACGGCAACGGTTAGCAGCCGGCGCGTAGAGTCGCTTGCCAGGCTGCTTCCGGTGGAGGTTGTCGAGAAATCTGACGGTTGTTTCGCTATTCGCGAGCAGCGCTACGACGCGGACGAACTGATTTCAGGGTGGGGACTCGGACGCCCGATCTTGGGCGGTCTGGAGATGTGGTCTGGCATCAGGGATGCCGCACCGTCTGACTACGTATTCCTCGACCTCGAAACGACAGGACTCGACCGAGGAGCAGGCACTTACGCGTTTCTGGCCGGCTTAGGGCGATTCAACGAAAGAGGGTTCACGGTCCGGCAATTCTTCCTTGCGGATCCCTCTGGTGAGCGGGCGATGCTGCTGGCTGTGCGCGAGGAGATAAGATCGAGCGGCGTGGTCGTAACGTTCAACGGACGCTCATTTGACGTCCCGCATCTCTACAACCGATTCGCGATGAGTAGGATCCGGCCTCCCAACTTCGAACCGCACTTCGATGCTCTGCCGCCGGCCCGCCGGATATGGCGGCGTAGATTGACCAGCTGCAGCCTACAGTCGTTGGAGCAGGCTCTGTTCGATATCGGGCGTGAGGGCGACATACCGGGATGGCTAATCCCGGAGGTCTACTTCAATTATCTGCGCCACGACGACATCACGCGATTGCCAAATGTTTTCCTTCACAATGCGACCGATATCGTTAGCTTGGCTGCGCTAACTACGATTCTGGCCCAAATCGGCCGTGGATGGCACGAGGCGGGCGTGACCGCGCCGGAGGACGCACTTTCTGTAGGATTAGCCTATGCCAGTGCGGGACGAGTCGAAGAAGCGTTGAGTTGCTACCGATACGCTAGCGAGATCGGCCCCCAAGAAGTCCGCTGTCAGACCTTGAGTCTTACGGCCCAAATCCTGCGCCGGCAAGAACGGATTGAAGAAGCCAAAGTCGTTTTGCGTCGACTTGCGCGGGAATCCGGGTATTACGCATTAAACGGGCTGATCACCTTGGCCAAGATAGCCGAGCATCGGGAACGCGATTACAATCGAGCGCTGTCCTATTCGCACGCCGCCTCTACAAAGCTGGACTTGGCATATCTCAAAGGCACTGGGACCTTTCACTCTCGGATTTCCGAAGAGATCCAGTGGCGAATTGCGCGCTTGCACCGCAAGATGGCGAGACAAAGATCGCCGGTTTTGTCGTCGCGAGGGACCGTTTAAGTCTCGACTTCCTCAACGCAAGCAACTCGTGGTGCCCTAATTCAGTTCGCTTCGAGCGACGACAACGATTCTGCTATCAACTGCGATCCCGGAACAAATCTAATTGCGGAAGACATAGGTGGAGCAAACTAGGGATTCTGAAGCCAAGCTAATCGACCGGGCAAGAGAAGGCGAGCTAGGGGCATTCAATCAACTGGTGTCGCTCTACCAAGACGGCGTGTACAACGTCGCGTTCAGACTGCTCGGCTCCGCGGAATCCGCTGCGGACGTAACCCAGGAAACATTCATCTCGGCATTCAAGCATCTTCGTAGCTTTCGCGGCGGCTCATTGCGTGCCTGGCTGTTCCGAATAGCGACTAACGCGGCCTACGACATGATCCGCAAGATGCGGAGTCGTCCGGCGGAATCGCTGGACGCCTGGCAGGACACACCGGCCGGATCGAGTCCAATCGATCGAAGGGGCCCGACACCCGAGGGAGAAGCGATCCGAGGCGAGCTTTTGGACCAGGTCAAGAAGGGGCTGCTCACCCTGCCGGCGGAGCAGCGTGTCGTGGTAGTTCTTATCGACGTTCAAGGCTTGAGCTACGAAGAGGCCGCGACCGCGACAAGTGCATCACTTGGCACTATCAAATCTCGACTGAGCAGAGGCCGAAGTCATCTGCGAAAGTACCTCTTGTCCCAAGGGGAACTTTTGCCGGGCAAGTTCCGTCCATGATCGTGGGTATTTATAGGCATAACTCATGAATACTAACCGCCCCCAAGAACTACTCGACTCAGGTTCCGAACACCTCAGCGACGAACTGATCTCGACCCATCTTGATGATGCAGCGACCGAGGAAGAACTACTAGCGGTATCGCGGCACTTGTCAGAATGCGGCCACTGTGCGACACGGTTAGAGCAGGAGCTAGAAATTGTAAAGCTGCTCAGAGCCTTGCCGGCTGTTCCGGCTCCGCGCTCGTTCGCCTTACAGGCCGAGGCAGCCAATCCTGCCATTGCATGGTTCCGATGGATGCGTCTCGGGACCGCGTTCGCCACTTTTGCCTTTGTCGCCCTTTTCGCGTTCAACCAAGCCTACGTGAGCATGCTGTCCGGCAAAATGCCGGCTATGTTTGAAGCGCCGGCGGCGGTATCGGAACGAGCAGTATCGGGCGGTATGGCCGACGAGCCGGCTTCATCCGACCCTCAGAGCGCCGGAGTTGCCAAGATCGTAATGGAATCGAAAGAAGTCGCCAAGCCAAGCGGGCCCGCCACAGCGGAAATGGCAGCGGCCAATATCGAGGCAACAGACACCTCGCAATCGCCTGTCGCCGGATACGAGTGGGTGATTCTCGCGGTCGCGATCATGCTGTCATTTTCGGCGCTCGGGCTATGGTTTCTGAGGATTCGTCGCTAGCTGACTACGTCAGGCGAAGGATATTCCAGATGAAGAGAATCAAACGCCAATCTGGGTAACACATTCGCTTGTAGATACTCAACGGTCCGGCGTATCAGCCGCGCCGCGATTAGCAAGTCGCGCTCAGATACGACTGTGACGCCCGATTGTGTGTGGGGCGACCCCGATGGATCGGCGAGCGAATCCCAAACTGAAGCGGCCCACGTATGAATGCGTTCCCGTCCCGCCGACTGGTCCCTCGTCCAATAGGAAGTGAATTCCGTTGAGCTACGAAGCCGGTCGGCGGCGGACAGCGAGAATAGCTTGATCGGCTCAAGGGAATGCCGCTCTGCCAGATCAACCATGCTCGGCTCCTGAAACGCAGCGATAGCCCAGCCGGGCCGGCCGCGCGCTAGTACACTGATCCGTGCGGCGTTATCCTCATCGGAGCCCATTCGCTCGATGAGATGTCCCCGGATTTCTTCGACCGCGACGGGACTGAACGAAATCATTCTGCACCGCGAAACCACCGTATCGATCATCTGCCCCGCGCCATTCGCCGACAGGATAAATACCGTCCGAGACGGTGCCTCCTCCAACTCCTTCAGCAATCGGTTTGCTGCGTCGATCTGAAGTCGATCGGCATCCTCGATTAGAAAGACCTGCCACTTGCCAAGAAGCGGTCTTCTATATGAATCCCTCAACAGCCCCCGCACGGCCTCAATCGAGAGCAGCTTGCGCGCGCCGGTCCGCCGGCCGATACCGTCACCGTCCATCCAATCGACCTGATTCCGCAGGTTGAGTGTCTTGAAATCCGGGTGTGTTCCCGCCAAGATAAGCCGACAGCTTTGACACTTGCGGCAAGGAGTCATCGTGCCGGTGCAGTTGAGTACAATCCCCAACTCCGTAGCGGCCCGGCCCTTACCAACGTGGGTGGGTCCGGTAAGCAGATATGCGTGGAACGGTCGATTCTTAGCAGACTCGCCGGTAAGCAGCTGAAATGCCCTCTCGTTGCCTACGAACTCCAACCGAGAACTCAATACCCGCCTCCCGGCCACTTTTGCGGCCATGTAACGCCGCCACCTGTGCCCACTTCAATGGGTTACGGCGACAATGACTATAGTAACCTCAATTGTGGTTAGCGCCGCTCGTTTGACGAAGCGAACCAGGAGAATTAGACCCAGAACGGGTGATCGGGCACATGCCTGCCCAGAATCGCGCGCAATGGAGTCCATTGGACCGAGAGCGGCAAGACCTCGACGCCCAGATTTCCGGTTGGAGGATAAGGATGCAAAGTGTCAAGGAGGTTGGAATCGCGGGCTACGGCAGCTACGGCCGGCCAATCGCATTGAATCTGCGATCGGCCGGCGTCGAAGTTGTGGTTGGCGAATTGGATGACGAACGCGCGTTTGAGGCAATGCGAGAAGGATTTCCTAACTTTTCGCCTGCAGAAGTCTGCGGTCGATCAGAGTTAGTATTCGTAGACCGCGAAGTCTCGGCCGCGCTGACGTGCGAAATCCTTGCCGGCGAGCGCTCTGTCCAAGCCGGCACTGTCCTGTTCCTGAGCAACGAGGTCCCCAACAGCCTACAGCTTCCCGGACCATTGCGTAAAGACATTGCATGGCTGAGGCCGTCTCTCTGCGACGACATCCTGCGGACGGCATTCCTCGGCCGCGAACATTCGACAATGGAATACTTCGAACTCGAGAATGTTTCTGGGCGTCTGAGAGACACCGTATGCGCGCTGGCCCAAGCTTTACGGGTAACCGTTTGTTCGAAGGGATCGAGTTTACCGTAGCAATCGCGCATGCCGGTCGCCGCCGGCACACCAAGGTATGAAAATTGGGTGCATTGGTGGATGGAACGGTTCAGGTGTCGTCTGTGCCCCCCCACCCTTCCCCTGGCTGGGGACAAGCCCACGCGCTACAGGATTCCGGCCGTCGCCCGAACGACGAGGCCCGTCGGGGAAACCGGCAACCACGAGCGTGACGGGAAGCGTCTATTCTAGTACCAACCCATCTTGGACTAAGCGGGGCCTTTGGCGCATACGCAGTTCTTGCACAATTCTGAGCAATCGTTTCAGATGGTGCGAAGGTCTCCGTGTTATAATCCGCTGTCAAGCAGGGTCATCGGTCCTGGTTTTGGCCGAATATGCGCCTTATCCAGCCATTGGCTACCACCTTAACTGAGGGAAATATGCCGACCTACGAGTACGCCTGCAACAGTTGCAGTCATCGATTCGAGACGCGACAGCGGATGACTGATGACCCAATTACCACGTGCCCAGAGTGTCATGGAAGCATCTATCGCGTGCTTTTTCCAGTCGGAATCGTTTTCAAAGGGTCGGGCTTCTACAAGACTGACAATAGTCCCAACGAGGAGAAGAAATCCGAAGACCGAAAAGACGGCGAAGCCTCATCTTCGGACGACAAGTCCAAGACCTCTTCCAAAGAGAAAGCCACCTCGGCCAAAGAGAAACCCACCTCGGCCAAAGGGGAGTCCAGCTCGACGGATGCAGCCGCGTCTGCGAGCGGCGCCTACTAAGCGGCGGCGGGCGAACCCACACTCCATCCGACCCGCTTGGTCCACCTCCGCTTTGTGATATAGTATCGGCCAAATTGCCGCGATCTGTTGAGCGTCACGTGGTCTCTCGGTGGCCTCATCAAGAGATTTCCCAATTCGCAGGGAGACGGATGCCGCCATTGGAGAATGGGCCGGCCTCACAGGCGCCCATGCGAAAGCAACCTGAGATGATGAAAATGGGGAGGCCGGTAGCTCCTGTGAGGCGGGCAGCCAGTTGTGCCTATCGATGGGGATAGGCCTCTGCGCTACGGGTTCCCCACCCCTGGACTCCGGCCCCGTATCGGGGTACGGGGCATGCTTTCGACCGCCGGAGTGACGAATCGGGAGGCGGAAGTCCGTCTTCAATGGAGTGGGTCCGGCCGAAATGGCCGGCGAGATGCAGGAGCCAGGTCTCATCGCGCCACGAATATGAACAGACACAAATAGAGGGAGGTAGCATCGGTGAAGTTCGTTCGTTACCAGGGCAGCAGCGGAGCTCAATACGGCGTCGTCGAGGACGACGGCACAGTACGGGATCTCTCCGGCTGTCCGTTCGGGGAATACAGTATCGGCGGGGCCGCCGGCACGATAAATGAGTTGAATCTGCTTGCGCCGGTCGATCCACCGAGAGTGATCGGAGTCGGGAGCAACTACGTCGCGCATATCGAGGAAATGGGGTTGCCCACCCCGCCCTTTCCTATGTTGTTCTTGTTACCGTCAACGACAGTCATAGGATCTGGCGATTCGATTGTCTATCCGCGCCAAGGGGAAAGAGTCGAGTTCGAAGGAGAGCTTGTCATTGTCATTGGCAAGCGAGCACGGCGCGTTTCGGAGTCGGAAGCGTTGGACTACGTACTTGGTTACTCCTGCGGGAACGACGTCAGCGAGCGCGTTATTCAGTTTGCCGAGATGAAGATGGGCGCCATAATGATCGGCAAGTCGTTCGACACATTTAAGCCACTTGGGCCCATAATTGCCACCGACGTGGATCCATCGAACGTCGACGTTACCACGCGGGTAAACGGCGAGGTAAGGCAGCATGGCAACACCTCCGATCTCCTCTTCCCGGCGGCAAAGTTGGTCTCGTACATGAGCGAGGCAATGACTCTATTACCCGGTGACGTAATCTATAGCGGGACTCCGGCCGGCGTGGGGCCGATAGCGCCTGGTGACACGATCGACATAGAGATCGCCGGCATCGGCGTCCTGAGCAATTCCGTAGTAGCTGAAGACTGAAACCGATTCTATCTCAATAGTCGGCGTGCCTAGTGGGCGAACCGGCGGGCGGATTAAGGACAAAACCACAATAAATGCAGGGATCGTGTCCTCGACCGGCCAGCATTCTGGAAGCAGCTCGCTGGTCAGGGGATTCGTACGAGGCGTGGGCATGAGAATTGGTCAGATCGGCATAGGACACGCCCATGCGGCGGGATGGACCAAGGCGCTCGCGAATAACCCAGAAGTCGAACTCGTCGGCATCTTCGAGCCGGATCCAAAAGTACTTGCGGCGCGATCGATGGATCCAGCATTCGAAGGAGTTCATTGGCTCAAAGAGCAAGAGCTATTGCGCGATGAATCCGTAACGGCGATCTTTGTCGAAACCCGGCCGGCCGACAACCTCTACTGGGCTCGGCGAGCTCTTGAGGCCGGCAAGCACGTTTCAATCGACAAACCTCCGAGCCCCTCTCTCAGTGAACTGCGCCAGATCTTAGATCTCGCTCAAGGGCGCAATCTTCACGTCAATATAGGCTATATGTTCCGATCTAATCCGGCCTTCCAATTCCTGTTCGAAGCAATCGAATCGGGAATGCTGGGGGACATATTCAGGATCGAAGCCGAGATACCGACCAGCTTTCAAGGTTCCAGATACACGAAGAATGCGCCTGCGATCGAAAAATATCCAGGAGGCATCTTCTATGAGTTGGGTAGTCACTTCGTTGATCTCGTGGTGATCGTGCTGGGAGCCCCACTCAAGGTCACATCAATCCTACGCAAAGATTATCGGTCAGATAATCAAAGCCCGTTTATCGACAATACAGTCGCGATATTTGAGTACGCAAATGCGTTGGCGGTGATACAGACTTGGGCAATGGAGGTGGATGCGTTTCCGCATCGGCGATTCGAGGTCTATGGGACTCGTGGCAGCATCCGGATTGAACCCGTAGAGCGGCCGCCTAAATTGCAGCTTTGCCTGGCTAAGCCTCATGGGGAGTACGTGGCCGGTTGGCAAACAATCACCGTAGGGGACCGGCCACGCTACGTCGGCGACGTTGCGGAGTTCGTCGGCGTCGTAAGCGGCCAACAGAAACCGCGCTTCGGCCCCGAACACGACCTCGAGGCGCACAGAGCGTTACTACAGGCTTGCGGAGTCCCATACTAGCCGGAGCGACGCGGACGGAAGCGGCGCGCCGGGTCGATAGGCTCGGGCGGCCGACACAGCGAAGCCTAAGCATTGAAGACTGGGATGGAGGTGACTCGTGATCAAAGTCGGATTCATTGGAGCCGGTAAGCGGGCATTGACAGCGCACTACCCGTCCATTGAACGCATAACGCGAGCGGAGATTGCGGCGATCTGCGATCTGGACGCCGGCAGGCTCAATGTCGCCGGCGACAGATTTGGCGTCGAGCAGCGCTATTCGGACTATCGTCAGATGCTTGCCGAGGCCGACCTCGACGTGGTCTACGTCATCATGCCGCCCAACGATCTGACTCCGATCGTCATCGACTGCCTCGACTCTGGCCGGCACGTCGTGATGGAGAAACCGCCCGGCAATAACCTGGGTGAAGTCGAATCCATGATCGAGGCTGCCGAGCGAAACGGCCGTTGGGCTATGGTGACATTCCAGCGGCGTTTCGCCGCCATCACCCTAGAAGTCAGGAGGCTTGTATTGGAGCGAGGGCCAATCACGATGTGTCTTGGAGAATTTCACAAGAATCTGTTGACGTTCCCAGGACCGCAATACGGTGTTAGTACGCTACTGGACGACGTTATCCATGCGGTCGATTTCGTCAGCTACATGTGCGGAGGCGAGGCGCGAGAGGTCCACGCATTGCGGGATCGCTTCTTTGCCGACTGGAAAAACTGCTACAACGGGCTCGTGCGCTTCAGTACCGGTGCGGTGGGCGTGATCTCCGGCAATCGCTCGGCCGGCGCCAGGTATCTCCGCGACGAAGTCCACGGTCGAGGCATCTCGGCCTACTTGCGCCTCCCCGAAGAGGCCGAAGTGTGGCGCGACAACGAACAAGAGCCCATGATCCTGCGAGGAGCCGATATCGTGGGTTCCGACGACAGATTGGCCTACGAAGGTATCTTGGCAATGAATCAACATTTCCTGGAGTGCATAGACTCAGGCACAGAACCGCTGACCAGCCTGCAAAATATTCTGAGCACGATGCGTCTTGTGGAGGCTATGGAAGGTGAATAGCTCGCTGATCTAAACAAGCACGGCGTTCAAGTTGCTATCACCATGCTGTATCGTCGAATTTCCGGTAGGGGCGCCTGCCGAATCGCGACGATTTTCAACTACAATGGTCGGCCCCTGGGTACACTCAACTCTAGGAAGCTGGGGCTCCGGCGAGACTCTAGTGTATAAGGACGTTTATAATGCGCGCACTGCTGCAAAGAGTCAGCCGAGCACGGGTCATCGTGGATGGCGCGGAGGTGGGATCGATAGCTAGAGGATGGACCATACTCCTCGGGATCGGTCCTGACGACGACGAGAGCAAAGCCGTCCGCCTGGCCGACAAGATTGTATCCCTGCGGGCCTTCGAAGACGCGGCCGGCAAGATGAACCTAGACGCCAAGCAAGCGGCGGCAGAGTTCCTCGTCATTTCCCAAGTCACATTGTACGCCGATTTGTCCAGAGGTCGCCGGCCCAGCCTAGCCGGCGCGGCGCCTCCACGGATAGCCGAACCTCTCGTCAACCATTTCACCGAACTCCTCCGGGCCGCCGGCTTTAGGGTGGAAACCGGCCAATTCGGCGCCTACATGGAGGTCGAGATCCATAATACGGGACCAGTGACGTTCTTCTTGTCGACCGACGTAACCGAGTGAGGATTGTCCCAGAAGTGTTCATGACGGATCACTGGTTCCGTCTAGACGCTCACCGCTTCCAAGGATGAACGGCAGGCGCTGAGACAGGGCTCAACTAGAGCAATCCGATGGGTACGGGCATTAGTCGGAGGAAGATAGGCCGCTATGCTAGCTGGACGCGCTCACGCCGCTCTTCACGAAGATCTCGAAGCGGATCGATAGCCTAGAAAAGTGGCTTTGTGCGGGAGTACCGTTATTGTAGTGGGACTCGTTAATCGTCACATTGCCGGCTAACGAGCCGGTTTCTAGTCGAGTTATTCCACCGTTCTTCGCTTCGACTATGTCGTCAATGGCACCGGACTGAAGCCATTCTTCGGTGAGATTACGTCCCTGGTCGAGAGCCCAACGGCTCACAATTCCAACTGAACGCAACTCTTGATCGGAGACGTAGTCGTGCAACCATGCAGTGAAAGCGTAGAACTTACCGCTGCCGGCAGGTTCGAGCCATTTGCTCGCGCTAAGGCCGCAAGCACCCAGCAGAACGCCGGTCTCGCGGTCGACGATTGGATGGATCTCGTCGTAAGGATCATCGCCCAACTCGTAGGTGGACTGGAACCCTACGCGACTGCGCGAGCTGGCGGCAGCGGCGCGTGCCGGCGCCGCGGTGTGTTGGCTTTCTACCACGGACTTGAAGCCGTTGAATGCACTGTTAGTGTCGGCACGGGCCGTCTCCGGCTTAGCCAATGGTTGCAGACGAGAGTGATAGGTCTGAGGAGGACCAGCCCGGGTGCGAAAACGGGGAGGCTCTTGCTCAGTCATCGTTTGCGGCTGGGACTGAGTTCGCAACGAAGACGGAAACGAAATACCGAGAAGGCGCATAGCAGCGAACGTTCCTGCAACCAGCGCAACCAATATTGCCACGATTGGGACGATCAAGTCGCCGGTCGCGGATGGCGCTGGAGCAGGGACCGCCTGTAAAGCCGGACCCTGATTCGGACCGGCCGCAGAAGACTCACCAGCATCGAGCTTCACAGCCAGTTGTCGCAACTGTTCCTGTGCGGACAATGGCAACGTGGGATCGTTAATCACCGCTCCACGGGCGTCTTGCACGACCTGAATCGGGTCGCCCAAGCTTGAGAGCCGTTCCCGTGCCGCAGCAAGATCGTTGTCTCGGAGATTAGCTTCGGCGACAAGAAGCACGTACTCAGTCGAGCTAACCGACCCTTCCACCGGCGGGAGCAATATCCTGATCGCGATCGAGCCTACAACTACGCCCACTATCAGCAGCAGCGCCAAGAAGATTCCCTGCCGCAATGGCGAGGACGTTTGCACAAAACTTGATGCTTTAAACATAGAATTTATCAACTATTCACCCGCTGAAATCAGGGAGTAGTAGACGTATCCCTCCAAATCCTCGTAAGTCACGTGGTACCATCGTGGCTCTACAGGGACCACCGCTTCCCCATCCAATATATTCTTGATCTTTACAGTCGCCCCCTCGGGCAGTACGCCGAGCTGTTCGGAGTCCGTAGTTGGCTGACTGCGGAGTCGAGCAGCCGTCAAGATCGTGCCTGACGCTGGTATTAGCGGTTCTGGAGTAATAATCACCGACGTAAGCGGCGTCGCGCTGCGTGAAACGATCGGCGTACCTATGACAATTGGCTCGTTGGAAGTTACTTCTTGAGTGTCTTGCGCCGCTGGCGCCTCCGCGGAGGCTGCTGGTGACGCGCCTTCTTGTCCAACCACGGGCGCTGCCGCGGATGGAGCGCGATCCATCGCCTGACTGAACGATTGAAGCAAGCTTGCCTGGGATTGAAGGGTACTATCGCGGGATTCAGCGTATCTCGTCGCGAGGTGCGTTACCGAGGTGGATGGTTCGACGAAACCTGTGTCTCGCATTCTGTCACGTAGAACGGCAATATTTTCGCCTTGGCGGTAAAGAGTGGCCGACAACACCAAGTAGGCGTCGTCCAAGGTCGCCGAACGCGCGTTGAGCGCAGCCGGCAAGTTGACCACGAGTCCTACCAGGACACCAATGACCAAGACTAGCATGGCGACCGAGGGCTTCCAACGTGATTCGAGCCCTAACGTCGTGCTGCTAATCCGGCTTCTTCGACGATACAAAAAGTGTACCCCTACCGTGTACGCACTGCTACCCGTATTCGGTCCATGGACTCGAGTTACGGCATATCAGACGGCGGTCCTTCTGATAATTATCGGCGCCCTATCTACCAACAGTCGAGCGGTCTCTAAGGCAGGTAGCATACGACACCGTCGTCTATTGTATCGCACCTATGCCCACCGAAACTCATGCCCCAATTAAAGATATATAAGATTTTTTAAGGATCATCTACAGAGTCACAAATATGAGCCCGCACGTCCAAATCATACTCACTCTTGGAACACTCGCCTTACTGAACAGGGCCGAATGGTAGAACCTGTGAGCTGTAAAATAGGGTTTCACCAGAATCCGCGCGGAACGTTCTTATATGGATCCAATAGCGGGAACCGGCCACTATTCGTCAGCAGTTCATATCGCTCCAAGAAACTCTCAATTTCCTCCTGGTCAAGCAGGGCTCCAAGCGACTCTATCAAATTGTCGAATCTTGACCTATCCGAACGAAGTGATAATAGATCAGCCAGAATCGAGTCAGGCACCTCCTCGCCGTCGAAAGCCCAGATGACCGTGCGCAACTTCGGCTGCGCGTTGAAAGTGAGACCATGGTCTATGCCCCACATGCGGCCATCAGTGCCGACAAAGCAGTGTGCGGACTTTCGGTCTGCGTTGTTTGCGATCAAATCGAACGTCATGATCTGCTGCAGGGACAAGCGCCACTCGGGACCCAAACGTTGCATGCTCACGCCACTGTCGCACTCAACATAAAGTTGCATGGATCCAATTCCGTGGGGGCCGTCGGCGATTGTCGTAGGCGGTACGAATCCCCAGCTTAGGGCCTGTGCAAGCTCGAAGGAAGCATATTCCCGCTTGTAAAGCGTGCCTAATGGGAAATCCCAAAGCGGCGCTTCGCCACGCCGCGGCTTGTAAATCGCTAGAGCCTGCCCAACAGTATCGTGATTCAGAGTCACGACGAAGGTATAGTTTGATCCCCATGGCAAATGATGGCAAGTCTCGACACGGCCGGCCCCAAGCAACTCCACCGCTTCTCCAACGGTTAAGGAATTGCCGAGATCGCCGTCAAGATTCAATACGGTGGATAGCTCTTCGGTGGATTTATGAGATGTCGATAAGGGAGTTGATTCTTGAGGAGATGCGGGAACGGCCATCGTCATCAGAGTCTCTTGGCATCTTCTGGGTCCATTTCAGAGCATATTCCTTAAATAAAGTGTATGCTGGCACTCGCGGACAGTCAATTTTGCGTGCAATCCGGCCCTGGGGGTCTCAGGATGGCAGGGAATGCACGTTGTTGGCCAAGCTCGTTGCGATGGTAAACGGCAAAGCTGTAGAATGCTCGCCAACAGTTGCCACGAGTTGAACGAATCTCGATCGACGAAGCGCCCACGTAGCTCAGTAGGTAGAGCACATTCTTGGTAAGAATGAGGTCCCCGGTTCAACCCCGGGCGTGGGCTCCACGCTGCCTTTAATCTCGATATGGGCCCATGCCTCAACTCTTCAGGCGACACTGTTTGTCATTACTATGGATACGACAGCACGGGCCTCTATTTTGTCGGGCCGGTTGGTGCACTACGAGCATGACTTGAATAGGTAGAGTGAGCGCCGCAGCAGCCAGCCCGTCCGCAACCCAGGTGATCGCGGGTTCAAAACGGCGCCGGCGCTTCCTGCGGATGCTTCGATCAGTCATGAGCCATGGCGGCGTGATCCTCGGCGGTCTCTTCGTTATCCTGCCGTTCTATTGGATGGTCACTGCTTCTCTGAAGACCGAGTGGGAAGCTTTCACTATACCGCCAACCTGGATCCCTTCCGAGTTCAGGTGGATCAACTACGAGCGAGCGCTGTTCTCCTACGTTCCCTTCGGACGATACTTCCTAAACACAACGTTAATCACCATCGGCGTGCTGGTTGGAAGGCTAGTCACGGCGTCATTGGTCGCGTTCGCATTCGCCCGGATGAGGTTCTTTGGCCGGAGCGTGTTGTTCATTCTGGTACTGAGTACGCTCATGGTGCCTTTCCAAGTCACAATCATTCCGCTTTTCATCATCTATCGAGAGTTTCGTTGGCTGGACACCTATGCGCCGCTGATAGCCCCGGCCTGGTTTGGCGGCGGCGCGTTCTTCATATTCCTTCTGCGACAGTTCATAATGACGGTAAACCACGAGCTCGACGACGCCGCTCGGATCGACGGCTGCGGCTGGTTTGGCATCTTCTGGCGAATAGTTCTCCCCATGATCACGCCGGCGCTGGCGGCCGTGGCGATCTTCTCATTTCTATGGACGTGGAATGACTTCTTCAACCCATTGATCTTCCTCCGCAGCAACGACAAGTTCACTTTGGCGGTGGGTCTGCACTTCTTTGCAAATATGGGCTCGGTAAGTGTCAGACCCGTTGTCACCGAAGTTATGGCCGGGGCTACGGTTATCATGATCCCGCCGCTACTTCTATTCTTCTTTGCCCAGAAGTACTTTATTCAAGGTGTAGTGTTCTCAGGAATCAAGGGCTAGCTCTGATCCAGGATCCAGGCAGGAGTAGATAAGGAGAGAACCCGCTGAAACTGACTCAGCAGCAATTGAACCACTTCAACACCTTTGGTTTCGTAGTCTTTCGCCAACTCCTGTCCCCGGATGAAATGCAGCGGATCAGTCAAGAATTCGATAGCGAACTCGACTCCTGGCTCCCAGACGGCGTCCATGAGGGCAAGGCCAGGCACTACGCGTCGCTTATGGATTCCGGCACTCCCTTCTCCTCCTCTATGATGCACGATCCCCGCATAGCCGGCGTCGGCGAGCAGCTCCTTGGTACCCGGCTCATCGGTGTCGGAATAGGAGGTAGCTACCACGTTGGCGACACCGCAAGGCATCCGGACGCGGAAAACTTGGATTACCGGGCGATAAAGTTCACCACATATTTCGACCCGCTCGATGCGAAAAACGGAGCCTTGCGCGTCGTTCCCGGCTCTCACCGTGAGCCGCTGCACAGCTCGATCAATACCGACACCCAAAGCGCCTTTGGCGTGCACCCGGATGAGCTGCCGGCCTACGTGTTCGAGACGAATCTCGGCGACGTACTTGCCTTCAGCGCTCCAATCCGGCACGGCGCGTTCCACGGAGGGAATCGTCGGCGGATGTGCGAGATCGTGTTCTACGAGGAGCCGGCAAGCGAACCAAATCTGACTGCGGTACGTGAGCAGATGATGGCGAACCAGCGAATGTTCGCCGAAGGCAGGGCAGTCTATCCTGGGCAACAGCTATACCCTGAGTTCTGGCGCTCGATCGAAGATGATACTCACCAACGCTGGATCCGCTGGATGGCGGACCAGGGTGTGCTAGACACTCCAACAGCAGAGCGATCCGCCGAGTAGCTGGATAAGGGATCATCGGCGGGACCATGATTCGATCCGTCGCGATGAAGGCCGGACGTGGGCCCACCCACAGCTTTTTGGGCGGGGATCGGTTTCAAGCCGGCTCAGGCACTCCTGATCGGAACCTCCAAAGACGCCATCACTGACTCAACGATTTCTTCCTGTCGGGTTCCCCGGAGCTGGCTTTCAGGCTTCATGATGATCCGGTGTGCCAAGACATAGCGGGCCAAGTGCTTCACGTCGTCGGGTAACACGAAGCTCCGACCGCGCGCCGCGGCCATTGACTGCGACAGCCGGTACAGTGCCAACGACCCGCGAGGAGACGCTCCCAAAGCCACGTCGCGGTGCTCGCGCGTGCCGCGCACAACAGCAAGGACATAGTCTTCAACGCTGCGCTCGACGTGAACCTCGCGGATCGCATTCTGGCATTCGATCAGGGACTCGGCGTTGGTTACCTGCGTTAACGAATCGATCGGATGGGAGAGTTTCTGGCTGTCGAGGATAGCGCGCTCGTCGTCAAGGCTAGGATAACCGATGTCAAGCCGGATGAAGAAGCGGTCCAACTGCGCCTCGGGCAGCGGAAAAGTACCTTCAAATTCGACTGGGTTCTGGGTAGCCATGACCAAGAATGGCTTCGATAGCTGATGGGTCACACCATCGACAGTGACCTGCCCTTCGCCCATACACTCGAGCAAGCTGGACTGGGTGCGTGGAGTAGCCCTATTGATCTCGTCGGCCAGCAAGATGTTGGCAAACGTTGGACCGGGCCGGAATTCAAAGTCGCCGGTGCGCTGATTGTATACGGAGACTCCAGTCACGTCGTTAGGCAGAAGATCTGGGGTGAATTGGACCCGCTTGAAGCTGCATCCCAACGAAACAGCCAGCGAACGAGCCAGCATCGTCTTGCCTACCCCTGGAACATCCTCGATCAGGATGTGCCCCTCACAAAGAAGCACCAGGATCGCGAGTTCGATCGTGTCGCGTTTGCCCACGATGACATTCTCGACATTAGATATGACCATTTCGGTGAATTCCTTGACGTTTGGCAAGCGGACCTTCCTTCAGCCGGCCTCTTAGATTTGGCCTAGCAGTACCGATTATAGATGAGCGGTTGACAACGCGATGCGACTTAAGCACCCTACAACGAAAATGCCGCGAAAACCTCGCACCGGCTCGACGTCTGCGTGCACTAAAGAAGTCAGATACACTGACAGCGGCACTCTCGCCGGCGGAGGAGAGTCCCGTCAAGGTGACCTTACGAAACAAAACACCGTGCTAGTCGTGCGGCCGAATTAACCCACTGACAGCCTACCCTCGCGGAAACACTCAGCAACATAGACTAACAAAGGACGAGCATCGTTGAAAGAACCTGTACCAGCTAACCTTCGAAAATCAGGAACGCATCGCGCCGCGCTAGAAGGCGTGCGGGTGATCGACCTGACTCAATGGGAGGCCGGCACCGCTTGTACCGAGACGCTCGCTTGGTTGGGCGCCGACGTGGTCAAAGTGGAACGCCCGGAGGGCGGTGAGCAGGGACGCCAGTCCGTATCGGACCCGCCGGGAGTGGATTCGTATTATTTCCTACTCCTAAACGCGAACAAACGCAGCGTTACACTCAATCTCAAACACCCCAAGGGCAAGGAAATGCTCCGCGAAATGCTCAAGAGCGCCGATGTCTTCATCGAGAATTTCGCCGCTGGGACTGTGGAACGTCTTGGCTTCGACTACGAAACGGTACGCTCTATCAATCCTAGAATCATTTGCGCTCGGATCAGGGGATTCGCGGCCGACAGCCGCTTTAGCGACTTCAAGAGCTTCGACGCAATCGCCCAATCGACTGGCGGTTCGGTGGGCATGACGGGAGAGCCGGATTCTTATCCGATGATCCCAGGGACTTCGATCGGCGATACTGGCAGCGGGCTTCACGGCGCCATAGGAATTCTCGCGGCTCTCTATCAACGACAGTTCACCGGCGAAGGCCAGCTTGTCGAAGTAGCGATGCAAGAAGTAGTCATGAACTTTTTGCGCGGAACCGGATGGGTGCGGCACTTTGTATTCGGCCATGCGGCTGAGCGCCAAGGCAACAAGGGAGGGATGGGCCAAAACGCTCCGGCAAACATCTATCCTTGCAAGCCGGGCGGCGCCAACGACTACTGTATGGTGTACACGAGCCGAGGAGGGGGCGATCAGCACTGGAAGCGCCTTCTCGAGGTCATCGGCCGCGAAGACGCAAAAGACGACCCTCGCTTCTCGAATCCCGATAGGCGACTTGAGAACCAAGTACTGGTCGACGCGATGATATCCGCATGGACCCGATCGCGAACCAAGTTCGAAGCGATGGAGATTCTCGGAGAGGCGGGAGTGCCGGCTGGGGCGATCTACGACACAGCCGACCTTGCCGCGGACCCCGACCTCAAGCGACGTATGTTTGCCACTGTAAACCACCCCCAGCGGGGTACCTTCGCAATGCCTGGCTGGCCGGTAAAGATGTCGGGTTCCAAAGTGCCCGTCGTGCCGGCGCCGCTACTGGGGCAGCACACCAAGGAAGTCTATCGAGAACTGCTGGGACTGTCGCCGGAGGACCTGCAACGACTCTCATCCGAAGGCGTAATCTAAGGAACACGAGGGAAGAATGGCTCTATTAACCGAGACCAAGACGCTTACCGGCTCTAGGATTCTTGCGAAGGCGTTGAAAAATCAGGGTGTCGAGGTCATTTTCTTCATTATGGGCGGCCCCCTAGAGAATGCGCAGGACGCCTGCTTCGCCGAAGGGATCACGATGATCGACGTCCGGCACGAACAGGCGGCCGCCATGATGGCCCACGCCTACAGCCGTATCGCCAACAGGCCATGCGTCTGCATGGGAGCGTCCGGCCCTGGCACCTTGAATCTGTTGACAGGAGTCGCAAATGCATGGGTCGACGGTGCGCCCGTCGTGGCTATCGGCGGATCCAGCGCGGTCGATACCAACGGTATGGGCGACTTTCAAGAGATCGATCAGGTTGGTATCTTCAAGCCAACGGTACGCTGGGCCGAACGAGTCTACGACCCGCGCCGTATCCCTGACTTGGTCAATTCCGCATTCCAGAATGCCTTCGCCGGCAAACCCGGGCCAGTCTATCTAGACCTGCCGGGGACCTCGCTCTACGTCTCGGTGGACGCATCTACGGTCGAATGGACTGTTCCGAACGAGACTCGACCGCGCCCCGTCGGAGACGGAGCACTGATCGACAAGGCGCTTGACCTCCTCTCGTCGTCGAAACGCCCGGTAGTTGTCTCCGGCAGCGGCGTTCTCTGGTCCGACGCGATGGCCCAACTCCGGGCATGGGTCGAAAAGAGTTCTATTCCGTGCTACACGAAGCCCCACGCGCGAGGAGCGATTCCCGAAGACCACCCACTATCATTTCCGTTCAGCCGGTCCACAGCGTTCAGGGAAGCCGACCTCATCTTCGTCATCGGTGCACGGCTCGACTACGTCCTCGGATACGGGAAGGCGCCGCGCTTCGCGGCGGATGCCAAGCTCATACAGGTAGACCTGGATCCCATGGAAATAGGGCGATCTCGCGAGGTGGATGTAGGAATCGTCGGGGATGCCGGCTCTGTACTCGGGCAACTCCTCGAGGCCTCAGATTCCAGGTTTCGACCGGACCAGTACGCCGACTGGGTTGCGTACTTGGCCACCACCAACTCACAGAAGGCCGGCGGGCGTGAGGCCGCAATGAGCACCGATCAAATCCCCATACATCCTCTGCGGCTATGCAAAGAGGTAAGGGACTTCGTGCAGCGTGACGCGATCCTGGTCGTCGATGGACACGAGATTCTGAACTACGCGCGTCAGTCGATTCCGACCTACGTTCCGAGGCATCGCCTCAACTCGGGGCCATTCGGCACTATGGGAGTCGGCCTGCCATTCGGCATCGGGGCAAAATTCGCGGACCCGGACCGGGAGGTCGTCGTCCTCCACGGAGACGGCTCCTTCGGACTCAACGCGATGGAGTTGGACACGGCGGTCAGATTCGATCTTCCGGTGCTAACGGTGATTAGCAACAATGGCGGCTGGACCGCCAACGAAGGCTACCACTCCGACGAAGAGTTCCGAGTTGGCCGGGACCTGGGCTTCACCCGCTACGATCTCTTGGCGGAGACGCTGGGCTGCCACGGCGAGCACGTCGAAGACCCAGCCGAAATCCGTCCCGCCTTGGAGCGCGCCGCGGCCAGCGGCAAGCCGGCGGTCGTGAACGTCATCACCGAGCCGGCCGCACGCGCCTCCACGGTGAAGTTCGCCAGCTACACCTAATCTGGCGCATGCCCGGCGGCGCCGGTCGAGGCGACCGTGGACCGCTTGAAGTGACGGACGGTGCCGGCGGTGCACGATATATGCGGTCAGACCGGCCGGGTAGGTGGACTTGTGGGTGCCGATTGCCGGGATCTCTTGGGACCTGAAGCCTTCGAGAAAATGGATTAGAATTGCCTTATTCACAGGAAGGACGCGACGGCATGGACCATGCAGAGCAGGCTCGGATATTTCTGGGGCAGTCGGACCAAGAGTTTGCAAGCAACGATGCCTTACAGGGGTCGGAGAAACTATGGGGAGCAACCGCTCATGCTCTGATGGCCGCCGAGGAGCGCAATGGTCGTCGCATACCCGGCAAGCATCGAAAGATGTTCGAAGCAATTCAACAGCACTATCCGGACCTCGCGGTACCTTACGGCATTGCTCTATCGTTTCATAGAAACTTCTATCACGACTCTATGGAAGATGAGGAGATAGAGGAATATCGTCCCGTGGTGCACCAGCTGATCAACAGATTGCTGAAATACAACGGAAAGAATAACAGTGACCGGAAATAGGGGTAGAGCCGGGAACCTGGGTGGCCGACCCGGCCACTGACCAAGCCCATCGAGGACTCGTGCGCGAACGGCGTCTGGGCGTTGACGAGTGCTTCCCCTAAGCCCAACCGTTCACTGGACTTTGCACATTAACCAGGCGGGGGCATGCCTCCGCGTCAGTAGTCCCTCTCAACGACCTTGCGAAACCGCGCCGCGCCATCGGTTCAGGGGCCCGGCGTCGGCTCTGGGCGTTGCTAGTGGTGGATGTCACGCTCCCGGAGGTACGATTGGCCCTATCGGGCCGGCGTTCCACGCGCGGGTTCAACTGCCAGCATCTTCATTCGATCGGCACCACACTCACGGCGTGTCGAGGGTTCTGATGATCGCCCCACCGTCCACCACGATGACTTGGCCGGTCACCCAACGCGACTCGTCGCTCGCAAGGTATACAGCGGCCCATGCTACGTCCCAAGGGGTCCCCTCGTCCTTGATCAGTCCGGCCATGCGGCGGCGCTCTCTCACCTCCGGTGTGATCCTGCCGGCGACGAGGGGACCATACACCAAGCCCGGAGCTATCGCGTTTACCCGTATCCGACTTTCAGCAAGTTGGCCGGCGAGCGACATGGTCAGTCCGTTGACGCCGGCCTTGCTCGCCATATAGGAAGTTCCGCCCAAGCCGGCCAGGCGCATCGACGCAATTGAGGAGATGTTTATTATCGACCCGCCGCCGGTCGCCTCGAGGTGGGGGATCGCGGCCTGAGCGGCCAGCACCATGCTCTTGAGATTCACGTCCAATATCCGATCCCACTCGTCTTCGGTCAGGTCTCGGATGCTGGTCGTAGAGTCAACTCCAACGTTGTTGTGGAGTACGTCCAGCCTCCCGTACCTATCGACTGCGGCAGCAACCATGCGCTCGCAATCTTCCTTTGAAGTCACGTCGGCTCGGATCGCCGTGGCCTCGCCGCCCTCTCCCTTGATGGTTGCGCAGGTTTCTTCCGCCCGCTCGAGCACAAGGTCCACGCACAGTACTTTGGCTCCCTCGCGGGCGAATAGGATTGCCACCGCCTTGCCATTCCCGGTCCCGGTACCGCGCGAGCCGGCGCCGGTAACGATCGCAACCTTGTCCAACAGACGACCTGGCATCATCAGTTCTCCTCATTTCGCGCCGCGTCGGTCGAGCAGGCTAGGCGGAATGGCCGCGCTAAAGCCAGCGGCGCCGATTGGAATCAGTGCGGTCCAATCTAGCGGGTCTGCTCAAAGTCCGGCGTGGAGATTCAGAACGCTGCGGATCGCGCTGGCGCACGCCTCACCCTGTACCTTGCGGTGCATTATCGCATTACGATATCCGACGCCACATCCAACCTCCACGGTCACGACCGGCGCGTGACCGGAATACTCGAACAGGGCCTTGATGAGATGTTCGTACCGGTGGCGAAGTCGCCACGAGACGTGGAAGCCGGCGCGGGCCCAATCGTCCTCTATACGTTGAGAGATCCGGTCGGCTCTCTCCTGGGCAGCACCCTGGTATTGAGCCACCCACAGCCGCACGTTATCGAGCTGCATTTGCTGATGCAAGTCTATGACCGCGTCAACTGCGTGGCGGTCGATTAGGGTACGCGCCAACCTGGCCGCGCTGGTTGGATTATCACGCAAGTCGGCCGGCGACTCGTGCCACGGGTCCCAGAACTCGTCTTCGCTGATCTGCTCGTAGCGAAGCGCAATCGGGTAGTCAGGATCGAAGTCGTGCTCCGACCGGTTGAAGTGCCCCGGAGGAAACGCCGGCAGCATCCACTCATAGTCCTGTCCCCTCAGCTTGCCGGACCAGTAGTAGGGACCCTCGATCATGTCCACGTTGTAGTCGAAGACCTCCCACGGCGTACGGCTGCGTCCATCCGGGTTGCCAAGTGGGTTGATGATGACGATCAACTCTTGCAAGAGCGTCGACACGTCCAGTCTGGTCCGGCGACCGTCCAGACTCCGCCCGGTGATCAGCTCGCTGAGAACGTCCATTGCGCCGGCCGTTTGGGCCGGCTCGTGCCCGTGCGGCTGAACAAAGAAAAGGACTTTCTTGCTCGAATCGGGGACGGAGCTATCGGTCACGGTGAGGGCGTGAGCGTCTAGTCCGGTGAAACCTGTGATCGTGTCCACGGGCATGGCGGGCCGGACTCGCCGCCAGGCTTCGATCCGTCTGTTGACGTCATCCGGCAACACCAACCAGGTGGGATCATGAAGTCGTTTCAACGTCCGTTTCAACGGTAACTGCTCCTTGGTCCTGTGGAGGTCAATCCCACGGATCGGGTCGGGGGACCATAATCCGTGCTAGACGCCATACAGTCAAGTAGCTAGATGATCGGGGAGCCGGTGCGGAACGTGTTATCGCGACGGGAGTTATCGAGCTGCGGTAACCCATCGGAGTGCCGGATCAGGTCGGCGTGGGTCTCCGGGGGCGTGTTTTCCTGGGACAGCAGCCGGCCGGGGAAGCATAGTTACATAATTGGTACGAAAGCATGTCCCGGACTCCGATCCGGGATGGATTCCGGCATCGGCCGGCGACACCAACCACCGTCGCCCGAACAACGGCAGCCTAGGGTCGAGGGAGAGATGTAGGGCTGGGGTTTGTCCCCAGCCAGGGTCACGCGGCCAGCCGGCGAATACCGCGATCCCACTCCACCGTCCCCGGCGGGTCCCGTCATTAGTATGTTGTAAATGCCTCACAAATGGGCCAAATTGTGGGGTGTAGGTGAGGCACGAATTCTCATACCTTGGTGTGCCGGCGGCAGCCGGCCTGGACGATTTGTACGGACCAGTCGCCAAAAGACCCCAAGTCTATTCTGCACTTCGAGTCAGAGGGATGGATCACGCGGCAAAATCTGAAGCAACGAGCCTGACAGGAGCGCCGTCAAACTATTTCGAAGACGCGACTCACGACCAGCAGGCCGGCTCTCCTAGGCGGTCGAAGGCACTAAAGGTCCTGCACAGCCGGCAATACCTCGTTGGCAAGCAATTCCATTGAGTGGGTCCACTTGTCTCGAGGTTCCCACTCGTGACCGATGGCTAGAAGATGCCCGAAGCCGCCCGTCTCCTCGTAGAGTTTGCGAATCTTGTTCGTAACGTCTTCGACGCTGCCGACGAGCCAAACGTTTTCCATCAGGTACTCGAGGTTTACGTCCTCGTCCGGCATTTCAGGATCAACCTTGGTGAGGGAGAGGAATCGCAACTTTTTCAGCAGTGGGAGGAAATAGTTCGTCCAGTCCCGGGCGACCACGCCGTTCAATATGTCGTCTTGCGCCTGTTCGGTCGAATCGGCGACGTAAACGTCCCTGGCGATGCGCCACGAGGCCCTATCGACAGTCTTACCGGCTTTCATGGCACCCTCTTCGACCGACCGCCAGTGGGTGTTCAAGATCCGCGCCGGAACAATGTTAATGCTCATCGGAATCCAGCCACGCTCGCCCGCCAGAACGAGGGTCTCGGACTTTTCGGAAACTCCGGCCACTGCAATGGGCGGGTGTGGCTTCTGGTACGGTTTCATATACACGCCCAAGCCTATCTCTGGGTCAGGCTCCGGCAGCCGATAGCGGTACGTTTTCGCTTCGTACAGACCCGGCGTCGGATCGGTCCATATCGAGATAATCTCATCGATCGCGTCGTGGGTAATCGTCCGTTGAAGGCCGCTTCTGGGGTCCACGTCGAAAAGCTCAAAGTCGCCGGGGAAGCCGCCGGATCCCACGCCCCACAAGAAACGTCCCTCCGCCATATTGTCCAACTGGGCAATTCGGTGCGCCAAGATAACCGGATTGTGGTTGGGCATGCAGTTGACGCCGGTGCCCAGCTTAATGTTCTTCGTCAGAGGAAGAGCCTGTGCAATCAGCAGGTCCGGCGCGGGGATATTCTCCCACGCTGACGTAAAGTGCTCACCAATCCAAGCCTCAGTGAACCCGAGTTCGTCAAGCACAACGAGTTGATCCAGATCGTCTCTTATCGTCTTTGCCGGATCACTTCCTGGAGGATGCAGGGGCATAGTGAAATATCCGAGTTTCAAGGCGTCCCCCTCTTTTCCGTAGAGTCTTCGCCGGCCTTCAAGCCGGTATCAGAGTGATATTAACGTTGGGCCTCCGCCATTCTATCATGCCAATTCGTCGCGGCACTTTCGTAGGTGCCTCCAAATCTTAGCTCCGACAACAACCTACATTACAACGACAGGGAAATGCACATTTACGCGAAGAAGCCCGCAGTCGGTTTGACACGCCAGTCTGGACGCGCCTACCATACTATTCAGTCCCGCGCTCAGTCAAGTGAGAGTCGAAATAACCGACCCACCAGCCTGGAACACACTTTAGGAACATAAACATGACAAATCCTGAATTGATTGCAGGCCTCAAGTCGATCGTCGGCGAGCGTTCAGTCCTTTGGCGAGAATACGACTTGATGCTCTACGAATACGACGGTTCGATAGACAAAGCGCGCCCAAGCGCTGTGATTATGCCCTCTAACTCCCAACAGGTTTCGGAGATTGTGAAACTCTGCAATCGCCACGGAGTGCCTTTTACAGCGCGAGGGGCCGGCACAGGCCTCAGCGGCGGATGCCTTCCGGAGCATGACAGCGCCCTATTGGTGTTTTCGAAGATGAATCGAATTCTCGAGGTCGATGTCGCAAACATGCGGGCAGTTGTCGAGCCCGGCGTAGTGAATCTGCATCTGAGCGACCACACGGCCGACTTGGGACTGTACTTCGTGCCGGATCCTTCATCGCAAAAGGCATGCACGATCGGCGGCAACGTGGGCGAGAACTCGGGAGGCCCCCACACACTGATCTATGGAGTCACGACTAACCACGTTCTCGGTTTGGAGGTTGTCCTACCTGACGGCAAAATCATCAATGTCGGCGGCAAGGCACTGGACGCGCCGGGATACGATCTCGTGGGCATGTTTGTGGGTTCAGAGGGCACACTTGGAATGGTCACCAAGATCATAGTGAAGCTGACTCCACTGCCGGAAGCGGTCAAGACGCTGCTCGCCGACTTCGAGACAGTAGCAGACGCCAGCACAGCGGTGAGCGACATAATCGAGAGCGGCGTAATACCGGCCGCCCTCGAAATGATGGACAATCTGTCGATCCGCGCTGTGGAGAGATCGGTCCACGCCGGATATCCCACCGATGCCGGCGCCGTACTCCTTATTGAAGTAGAGGGATTGCGCGAGACGGTCAGCGATTTGGTTGAATCGGCCGCGTCGGTCTGTCGCAAGAACCATGCGCGCCAGGTGCGGATCGCCGGAGATGGACGCGAACGGAATCTCCTCTGGGCGGGCCGCAAAGGCGCCTTCGGTGCGATGGGCCGGCTCAGCCCCGACTACTATGTGATGGACGGCGTAGTACCGCGAAATCGATTGCCAGAGGTCCTCGCCGGCATCGAGAAGGTTAGCCAAAAGTATGGTCTGCGAATAGCCAACGTTTTTCACGCCGGCGACGGCAACCTCCATCCATTGGTGTTATGGAACTCGGATCACGCGGGTGAAGAGCTAAAGGTCCGGGACGCCGGTGTCGAGATATTGGATATTGTCGCGAGAGTGGGGGGCGCCCTGACCGGCGAGCACGGGATCGGCATAGAAAAGCGCGACATGATGGGACTCTTCTTCAGTGAGGATGACATGACGACGATGAGTTGGCTTAAGAAAACACTCGATCCAGACGGAATCTGCAATCCCGGCAAGCTATTCCCGACACCCGGCCGTTGCATCAAACCACGACCCGGCCGGCTTCCTGTTATGGGATGGTAGTCCATGCCTATGATGGAGTTCCGAACAACCCTTCGCAAAACACAGGCCGGCAGCGACTAATCCCGATGAGTCAGTATCTCGATTCAAACTGCTTGTACGAAGGGATGGACAAGATAGGGCTTGGCTGGCGCCAAGTCGGCCCGGAGGATGATTCGCTGGCGTTCGACGGGGTGATGCCGGGGGCCGTCGCCTACCCGTCGTCCTTGGAAGAAGCCGCCGGGGTGTTGGGCCTAGCGTCTCGAGCCGGCGCGCAAGTAGTGATTCGAGGCGCCGGCACCAAGCTTGGCCTCGGATATCCCCCTGGCAGAGTCGACCTGCTGCTGGTCACAACTCGAATGAACCGGATCGTCGAGTACGAGCCGGCGAATCTGACGGTTACTGTCGATACGGGCGTGAGTCTGGCGTCGCTCCAAGAGACGCTCTCGTCGCGTGGTCAGTGGCTCCCGATAGATCCTCCGTATGCGGATAGGACCACAATCGGCGGTATTCTGGCTACCAATGCCAGCGGCCCTTCGCGAATGGCGTACGGCGGAGCCCGCGACCTGTTGATAGGCAGCGTCGTAGCAACGTCGGACGGCCGTATCAGCAAGTCCGGTGGCCGGGTGGTAAAGAACGTCGCGGGCTATGATCTGAACAAGCTGTGGATCGGGTCTCTTGGCACCTTGGCACTGATCGGCGAGGTCACTTTCAAGATAGCTCCTCTGCCGGCTGCCAGAGGCATGGTTCTGGCCTCATTTGACGCCGTCGAACTCTGGTCCGAAGCCGTCAGCAGGATAATCAGATTGCCCGCTCCTCCGCAGGCGTTGGCGGTGTTGGACGCAAATTCGGCAAGCGAGCTAGGCATGGAATTCCCGACATCCGATCCGGCCAACTGGCTCCTAGTTGCCTTGGCCGCGGGGTCGGCAGGTGCCGTCAACCGCCAGCTTAGCGACATCATCGAACGCTGCGGCGCCGCCGGCAACGCGGAAGTATCGACGTTGGACATGGGAGAGTCATGGGACGCGATCAGAGAGATGTTCGCCTCGCGGGCCGAAGGCGAGCTAGGGTTGTGGCTGAGAGCCTCGGTTCCAATTTCCAGCTCAGGGCGAGTCGCGGAGGCATTCCGGGCGGCAATAATTGAGCGCCAACGCAGCAGATTCGTCAGAGCTTACCCCGCCCTGGGAGACGTTCAGGCATTTTGGCCTTTACCGCTAGATTCGCCGCCTGTGCCGGTGGCCAGAGAGATAGTTGCCCTTCGCCAACTCTGTGCGGACGCCGGCGGCAGCCTGGCAATCGAACGTGCGCATCCCAACATCAGGATTGCCGCGAATGTATGGGGCGATGTGGGTGGTCATATGAGTGTCATGAGAAGTCTGAAAGACAAGTTCGATGCTCCCGGTATCTTGAATACCGGCCGATTCGTGGGACAGATTTGATGGAATCCTTCAACATTCAGCGATTGGCCGCCGGCTTGTCGCAACCCAGCTAGTGGAGTAAGTTTGTGGTCGTCGAAACCAAGAAGCCCATACTACATCAGCTCGACCTTATAGACCGCGACCTGATCAGGCAATGCGTGCACTGTGGCATGTGCCTCTCTTACTGTCCAACCTACAAGGAGTTGGGCAGCGAGCTCGATTCCCCGCGAGGACGCATCTACCAGATGAAACTGGTAACCGACGGCCGGATCTCCGTCGATAGTCCTGACTTTCGGGAACATATCAATCTTTGCCTGAACTGCCGGGCGTGTGAAACTGCCTGTCCATCGGGAGTGCAGTACGGACAACTCTTGGAGCAGGCTAGGGCCATAATCCCGCCGGCGTCCGGTCTCGAGAAGATTCTTCGGGACATCGTGTTAAACAGGGTGTTTACATCACCCAAGATGCTCGCCCTCATTGGCGCGGCGACTCGTCTATATCAGAGGTCGGGATTGCAAGCCGTGGCCAGGCAGACAGGCCTCATCGATCGATTGCCACTTAATCTCGGCCGGCTCGAACGTCTGCTGCCTCGGTTTCAAGCCGGGGTGTTTAGAGGCCCTCTTCCGGAGTTCACCCCCGCGTTGGGCGCGCGCAAGCATCGAGTTGCCTTCATCACCGGATGCGTTCAGGACGAGATTTTCCGGCGGACCAACGCGTCGACCATCGCCGTCCTTGCGCGCAACGGCTGTGACATTATCGTCCCCGGGGGACAGGGCTGCTGCGGCGCGTTGCACACTCACGGAGGCGAACGTGAGACGGCCCAGCAACTGGCTCGGCGAAACATCGAGGTCTTTGAAGCATTGGATGTGGATGCCGTGATCGTCAACGCCGCCGGGTGCGGTTCGACCCTCAAAGAGTACCACCACCTACTCCACGATGATCCCGTCTATGGCCAACGAGCCCATTCATTCGCGCGGCGCATGCGCGACGTGAACGAGTTCCTCGGCGAAATCGATCTGAATCGGGAACTGGGTGAAATTCGCCGGCGGGTTACCTATCAGGACGCCTGCCACTTAGTGCACGGACAGAAGGTTTCCGAACAACCCCGTGATCTCATCAGAAGCATCCCAGGGATCGAGTTCGTAGAGATGGCAGAATCCGACGCTTGTTGCGGCAGCGCCGGCATCTACAACATCACCAACTACGAGATGTCGATGGAGATTCTCGACCGCAAGTTGAACTTCCTCGCGGAAACCGGCGCTGAGATCCTGCTAGCGTCAAACACAGGCTGCATTATTCAACTCGCCCACGGCGTCCGTCAACGGGACTTGCCGATCGAGGTTATGCACCCGATCGATCTACTGGACTGGAGCTATCGCGTCTTCGGCTCGAAGACCGGCTCGAAGTCAGGTCGATAGGGGGCCTTTGATGGCCCGGCAAGCTCACAACCGGCCATCGATAGTCCAACAACGCGGGCGACCGACGCTCGCGAGCATGCACACGCATTCGGATCACCGCTCAAAGCTGGCCGCTCTCGTCTAGCTAGGAACCTGTCTGCGCCGGCGCGGGGTCTTCGACCCTCGCAAGGCCAGTCTTGCCGAAAAGGAACACGGTCGCAACTAGAAATCCCACTATGGCGATCGTGTTGTTTATGCCGATTAAATCGGCGATGCTGCCGAGAAATACGATTGGCAGCACGGCTGCCATATTGCCCAACATCAGAAGCATCGCGAAAATTCTTCCGCGCGAGTGGACCGGCGCTCTGGTCATCAGAAGGGTTTGAGACGATATGTTAATCAAGCCAAATCCAACCCCAAACGCCGCCGAGACCACAACCAAGATCGGCAGCAATTCCAGGCCGACCGGCATATTAAGGATGGCGAGAAAGATCCGGTCGACGAACCCCAACGTGATCATTGCCAGTGCAGCGACGACCAAGCCTACTTGGCTCAGACTCGTCAGCCGGCGTTTCTTTGCCAGGCGGCCGAGTACCACGCTAACCAACACTACGCCTATACCCGTGGGTGCAAAGAGAAAAACCGCGTCTACGGCCTGGAGACCCAAGACTTTATCCATGTAGCCAGGCACCAACATCGCCATCACCAGTATCACTGCCGACGCGGTTGTCAGATATACCATGGACCACCAAGTCTGTCGGTCGGTAGTGATAAAGCTCCATGCCTCGCCCAAGTCGCGCCTGGTATCCGCCACGATGGTCTCTCGCCGGAGCGTATCGAGACCCCTTGCCGGCGGCTGGCTAGCCGGAAGCAGCATCACTAACCCACTGCAAACCAAATACATTAAGGCGATGATCACGAATAACGCCGGTGCGCCGGCAAACTTGATCAGCCACGGCGCGAGCAAGACGATTCCGATCATCTGGGATATCGTGAACGTGAAGGTGAATAGGGTGTTAGCGGCAAGTAGCTGTCGACGCCTGACGAGATCGGGAATCGCGGCGGCCTCAGCCGGCCCGAAGAATTGGCTGATCGCGACGAACATGATGTTGACGGCAAAGACGACCGCTAACGAAATCGGGTAGAACAAATAGCCGAGAATCACTATCGCACGGAGAAAGTTGGTCCAAACCAGGACGTTCTTCTTCTTTGAGCGATCGACCACAACGCCGGCTATCAGTCCAACGACAACCCCCGGCAAAACCGTCGAGAGGATCGCCGCGGCAAGTACTGCCGAAGACCGACTCGTTTCCTGCACGACCACCAACATTCCAAACCAAGTGGCCTGCTGCGCTGTCTGTGACAACCCCTGCGCAGACCACAGGTAAACGAACTGTCGATTTCGAAGTATAGAGTCCAGTGGAACAAGCGAGCTGAAATGGCGCAACTCAACCACCTTGTTCGGGCGGGGCGGCGCCTCGGGCGACGAACGACTTTATCCTTCGCTCGACCTCACTGCGCCGAAGCAGCAATCGACGTTGGCACGTCAGGCAGCGCAACCCTACATCCGCGCCCACACGGAATATCCGCCACTCGGAGCCGCCGCAGGGATGGGGCTTCTTTAGCCGGACGATGTCGTTCACGTAGAGAGCGAGGACCAAGTTACTCGCCCAAGCCGGCGGTCAGCGCAACGTTAATCCTCTTACGCAAGTCGTCTGCCGCCTCTCGAACGGCGACACGATAGTTTGCCGCTGCGCCGGCGTAGATCACCGAACGAGAAGCATTGATAAGGGCGAGACCGCCTGATCCGCTGCGGCCGGCGCGAACTGCCGTCTCCAAGTCGCCGGCCTGGGCTCCAACACCGGGTATCAGTATCGGAAGCATTGGCGCCCGGCTACGAACATCAGCCAACTCCTGCGGGTAGGTTGCGCCAACCACCAGTCCACAATTGCCGTGACGGTTCCAGGCAACCACTCGCCGCGCCACGGCCAGATAGAGCGGCTCATTTTCGACCATGAGGTCCTGAAACTCCCCGGCTCCTGCGTTAGAGCTGCGGTCCCAGACGAAGACGCCCCGATCTGACCGTTCAAGGAAGGGCATTACACAATCTTCTCCACCGTACGGATTAACCGTTATTGCGTCGAATCCCATCCGATCCAATATCGCCTGTGCATAAGCCTCCGCGGACGAATCAATGTCACCCCGTTTAGCGTCGGCTATCAGCAGAACGTCCTCAGGGACCAGTTGCCGAAGATCGTGCAATATTCGCCAACCATCAACTCCCATCGCCTCAAAGAAGCCGAAGTTTGGCTTGTAGGCGCAAACCAGGTCACTCGTAGCTTCGACTACGGCAGCTACGAATTGCCATGCGCCGTCGGTGTTCCTGGGAACGCCGTCCGGTAGCCGGTCGACTACAACGTCAAGCCCAACGCATAGCCAGCTCCGCTTCGCGGCCGCCGTAGCCTGCAGCCGTTCCACAAACGTCTGATTGTTCGTCAAAGATTGATCTCCTGAAGCCGGCGCCTCGCCATCCTGGGAATCTTTTCCTCCGAACATGCTACTGTAGATTTCGCGCCTCTGCCCTCCCCTTCTGGATTCCGGCCCCGTATCGTCGTACGGGGCATGCTCTCGCGGGAAAGACGAGGTGGGTGGAGGGTATGACGCAACGAGTGGCGGGAACCTGTTTTCATTGCAAGACTGACATGTTTGGCAAGAGCTCCGGCCAAGATTGCACTGAAATCGATGGGTCAAAACGGCCGGCGCTGGGCGGGTATAAAATAGACGCATGGAACTACACAAACTCAGGAACCGAGTCGAACAAATCTGGGCGGGCATCTACATCCCGGCGCACGATATCAAACACACCCTTCGCGTCGCCGCCCTGGCCCGTCATATCGCGAAGCACGAGGGCTGCGACCCCGACGAAGCGGAATCTGCCGGCTTACTCCATGACTTGGGCCGGCTTGCGCAAGAAGAAGAGGAAGGGCACGCACAAGCCGGCGTGGCGTGGTCGGATTCCATACTTAAGGAAACTTCTGAGTTCTCGGAAGATGCCAGAACGCGAATTCTCTCCGCCGTCCGGCAACATAGCCAGCTACGTAGCAATGGTCGACTTGCAAACATCATTCAGGATGCGGACAAACTCGAAGGTCTTGGCGCGATGGGTCTCATGCGCGCCTATGTCTCCAAGAGCCATCTTGTCGACTATCCGGAAGGGGTGATCGCCGAGCGCGGCTCCATCACCCCACGAAATATCAGTGAGCAAATTGCGTTTCAAATGGAATGGTTCGACATGCTCTACACGAAGACTGCGAAAAAGATGGCCGTACGTCGACATCGTTTCATGCGGACATTTCTAATGGAATTAAAGAGAGATATCGACGAAGCCAACCATCAAGTTCGATCCGAGTGATGTGGTCCTGTTGGCAACAGCTCGGACAGCACTCCAAGAGCCGTGCGTGACCGCCATACCCTTCGCTGTACGGGACCCGTAGACCGCCTCGACCTCGTCGCGGTCAGACGATCCTCCGTTACCTTATCGCGCCTTGGATCAGGAACCCGACCACGAGCCTAGCATCTCGATAAATCGTCACGACAGGATTGACAGATGGCGCGCTCTACACGACGTGGCGGCCCTTCGCACCGTTGTATAATCCGCTCGATGAGTCAATTGATACGGATACCCATTGGGCTTCTCACCTGCATCTCATAGGCTAGGGACCACAAAATCTCCACGGTTGGGGACAAGCTAGCGATAATGCAACAGCCGATCGACATCACGAAGCAGGGTGGACATTGAACGAGCATGTAGTTCGCGTACTCGAGTTCGATAAGATTCTCGAGCGCCTGGCACAGAGGACTTCGTTCTCGGCGAGCCGGCAGCTTGCGGTTTCGCTCAGACCAAGTCCTGAGCTGTCCACCGTGAAGTCCCGATTGGCGCTCACCACTGAGGGAAGGTGGCTAGCCGACGATCGTCCTGACATGCGAGTCGCCGGCGCCTCGGACGTGCGGCCTCTGGTCGAGCGTGCGGCCTTGGGCGCCATACTGGAACCAAGCGACTTGCTCGACATAGACGCGACGATTGTAGGCGCAAGTAGACTCCGTTCGGGGCTGCCGAAGACATTCGCCGCAACTCCGATGCTCTCGGAACGCGCCGGCTCGCTTCCAGCGCTTGACAGGTTGGGCCAAGAAATCACCAGATGCCTGAATGACCGCGGCGAACTACGCGACTCAGCCAGTTCGCTAATTGGACGTTTACGGGCCGATATTCGCGTCGCTCACCGCCGCGTCCTCGATCATCTAGATCAAGTCATGCGGTCCGGAATCAGGGCGGGATTCGTTCAGGACCCCATCATCACGCAAAGGTCAGGTCGGTACGTCCTGTCCGTCAAGGCGGAACACCGGCGGCACGTACGCGGAGTGGTACACGATCAATCCGCCAGCGGCGCCACCGTCTACGTTGAGCCACTGGCTACGGTCGAGATGAGCAACTCCCTCCGGCAGCTTCAGATTCAAGAGCAGCACGAAATCCGCCGAATTATGAATGAGCTGTCCAAGCAGGTTGACGCTGACGGGCCGGCAATTATCAAGACGGTCGAGCTATTGGCAGAAATAGACCTGGCATTGGCCGCCGGCCGACTCTCGGCCGAGCAGAGGGCTTCGAAGCCACACCTATCGAATCAGGCGGACGGCAGGACGATTCAACTACACGGCGCGCGGCATCCGCTGCTGGGCAAGTCTGTTGTCCCTATCAACGTCGAAATGGATCAAGCACATCGAGTCGTAGTGATAACCGGCCCCAACACTGGCGGCAAGACCGTGGCGTTGAAGACATTGGGTCTACTCACACTTATGGCGCAATCGGGCTTGCATATTCCGGCCGATCCAGGAGGCCGGCTTGTGGTGTTCGGTCATCTGTTCGCCGACATCGGGGACGAGCAAAGCATCGAGCAGAGCCTATCCACGTTCTCCTCCCATATGACCCATGTGATCGAAGCGCTAGACTTGGCCGATGACAATACCTTGATATTGCTTGACGAAATCGGTGCCGGCACCGATCCGGAGGAAGGATCGGCACTTGCCCGCGCCACCATAGTGCACCTCCTGGCAAAAGGAAGCTGGGTGGTGGCAACCACGCACTTCAGTGAGCTTAAAGTGTTCGCCCACGAAACGCCGGCGGTGATCAATGCGGCCGTGGAGTTTGATCCGGGGACGCTGTCTCCGACTTACAACCTGGTCATGGGGCTTCCCGGACAGAGCAACGCTCTCGAGATTGCCAGCCGGCTGGGGTTGGACACCTCCATCCTCGCCGATGCTCGCGCAATGTTGGACGGGGGCCGGCTGTCGCTCGAAGGGCTGCTGCAAACCACCAGGAGCGAGCTCGAATCAGCGAGCAAGTTGCGTCACGAAGCGACGTCGGGGCAGCAGGAAGTCGAGCGGATGCGGTGCGAGTTGACCGAACGCCTCGCCCAGATAGAGACGGAGCGCGCCAAAGTAGTCGAAGCGACTCGTCAACAGGCACTCGAAGAGCTGGATGAAGTCCGCCGCGAGATCAAAGACTTGGGTGAGCGTGTCAGGGACGATCAGGAACGAATCGCTCCAGCCGTCGCCACTCGCAAGGTGCGAGAACTGACCAAGCAACTTGCGGCGCGGGCAAAGCCATCCTTGGAGGTCGATCAACATCCGTCCCGAGAAAATAAAGTGGGCGATCACGTGGTCGTTCAACATCTGCAACAATCGGGCGTGGTGACTTCGATTAGCCACGACGGTACCGAGGCAGAGGTGCAACTCGACAAGGTCCGGCTTCGAGCGCCTACCAGCCAACTTGAGCGCGCGGCAAGAGCGCCGGCGACCTCCTACGGGCGACCGAGAATGAGCGCAATCACATTTGTCCCAGCCTCTCCCAGGCCCCCAGCACCGGCGGAGATCGACTTGAGAGGGTATCGAGCGGAGGATATCCGGCCGGCGTTGGAGCGCCACCTGAACGATGCGTTCATGGATGGGATGCCGTCGTTGCGGATCATCCACGGCAAGGGCGCCGGAACCCTGCGACGCGTGGTTCGCGAACACCTGGGAGAGCACCCAATAGTCAAATCTGCTTTCTCTGCGCCACAAAGAGACGGCGGAGAGGGTGTAACCGTCATCGAGCTGGAATTATGATCGTGGTGACCGTGTAATGCCCTTGGGTATATCCGACCTATTACCAGATAGTCTTGAGAGTGTCGTCCAGCTGTTCTTTGCCCTGACAGGGGCATATGTAGCCGCGTTCTGGTTCGGTTTGGTTGTTTGGACATTCCGCGACATTCAGCAGCGCAGCCGTGATGCCGTTGTACAAGTGCTGGCGACCCTGCTGGTTCTGTTCACCGGCGTTCTGGGAGTGGTGCTGTATCTGATATTAAGGCCTCCGGACACGTTGTCGGGAACCTACCAACGCACGTTAGAAGAAGAGGCAATTATCCGTGAAATCGAAGCCAACCCAAGCTGCCCTCATTGCCATCACGCGATCGATTCAGACTACATTCGTTGTCCTCACTGTGGCAACGCACTAAAAAAGCAGTGCGAAGCTTGTGATCGGACCCTAGAAATCCACTGGGAAATCTGTCCGTATTGCGGCACGGATCGAGTTGAATCGACCGGCACCACACAACTCGTCGCGGAATCAGAGCCAACAGTGCCCGGAGAGTTTCGCGGCGCTGGGACCCTGCCGGACTGAAGCGCTAAGAGATCCTTCTCAGGGGCCGACTCAGACACAACAAAAAAACTCGGCCGGCAATCGCCGACCGAGTTTTGTCCTCGCTACTTAACCGCGGAAGCTATACCACAGCCATCTGGGTCTGGCGATCAAAAGCGTGCATATGCTCCATCGACAATGTGACGTCAAGCTCTTGGCCAGCCTTGATGGGCGAGCGAGCGTCCATGCGAGCGATGAACTGGGACTCGCCTGTTAGCAGATAAACATACTGCTCACTACCCATTGGCTCAACGACATCGACCTTGACGGTTAGCGACGTGTCTGGTGGAGGCGACTGTAGCGTTGCTCGCTCGGCAACGTCCTCCGGGCGCACGCCAAAAACTATGTCCTGGCCGATGAACTTCACCAGCGGCTCAACCTTGTCGGATGGAACTCGGAGTTTAAACGAGCCACCATCGACGAACATCGAATCCGCAGTGCCGGTTATCTTCGCGTCGAAGAAGTTCATAGCAGGGCTGCCGATGAATCCGGCGACGAACATATTGTGCGGTTCGTCGTACAGAGTCTGCGGCGCCTCCAACTGCTGGAGCACCCCATCCTGTAGCACGGCGATGCGACTGCCCATCGTCATAGCCTCGACCTGGTCGTGGGTCACGTATATCACCGTGGTCTGTAGACGCTGGTGCAACTTGATCAACTCTGCTCTCGTCGCCACGCGCAGTTTCGCGTCCAAGTTGGACAGCGGCTCGTCCATCAAGAATACTTGCGGCTCACGGACGATCGCCCTTCCCAAGGCCACGCGCTGACGCTGACCACCGGACAACTGCTTCGGCTTACGCGATAGCAATACCGCAATGCCCAGAACCTCGGCGGTCTCGTGCACGCGTCGGTCAATCTCCTTGCGTGGAGTCTTGCGCAACCTGAGACCGAATGCCAAGTTGTCGTACACGCTCATGTGGGGATATAGCGCATAGCTCTGGAACACCATCGCTATGTCTCGATCCTTGGGTGCCACGTCATTGACCAGACGCTCACCGATGTAAATATTGCCGGCTGTAAGCTCCTCCAAGCCGGCTATCAGACGCAGGGTCGTAGACTTCCCACATCCTGAAGGACCTACCAGTACAAGGAACTCCTTGTCCTCGACTGCGATGGTCATATCGCTAACCGCTACGACCTCGCCAAACTGCTTGGAGACATGGTCAAGGGTGACACTAGCCATAACTTTGCCTCTCCTCGTTAGAGTTGACAACGGTGTTGGTTTGAGGACCCGTTCCGACAGCCTTCAACCGACTCGCCCTACTATCCGCCAAACCAACTATATCCGACACGATTTAACAGGCTTGGACCGCCGGCTAGGGCATTATAGCACATTAAAAACATTGTCAAACTTCCGCGCTACACTGATTTTCCAAGAAAATAACTGCCGCTTCAACTCTCTATCCGGACGCTACATACAGGATCGCAATTACTGAGGCCGCCCAGAGCACAACCGACGACAGCAGTGGCTTATCTCGAAATAGCAATTCATCAGGGCTGCCACCCTGACCTCGGATGTGGATCAAATATGAGTAGCGGAACAATCCATACAGAACCAGCGGGATCGTGAGCATCATCGAATAGTCCGACGGCAGGTTCTCTGCGGTAAAGGTATATAGCGAGTAGGCCATTACCGTCGAGGTCATGATTACTGTAAGAAGTTGGTCGAGCAAGGAAACACTGTACTCGCCAAGTATCCGTCGATGCTGACTAGGGTTTTCCTCCAGGACAATCAGCTCTTGACGCCGTTTGCCCACCGCGATGAATAGTGAGCCCAGAGCCGTAAACACGTATAGCCAGGGAGAGACTGGAACGCCGATTATCAAAGCGCCCGCCACAGCCCTGATGACGAATCCGGCGGAAATGACGAATACATCTACCAGTACGATATTCTTCAGGCCAAACGTGTAAGCCAACATGAGGGCGGAGTACACAATCACCGTTTCCGTCAATGGCCCACTAATTGCCGAAGATCCCAGAATCGCGGCCAGAAAGAGTACCCCGGCCAAGATGCCGGCAGGCAAAGTCCCCACCGTGCCGGAGGCAATCGGACGGAACTTCTTCGTGGGATGAAGCCGGTCCCGACCCGCGTCTACTATGTCGTTCACAAGATAGACCGCGCTGCTGGCCAACGAGAAGGCCAAGAATCCTGAAAAGACCGTGGCAACCGCGCCAAGGTCGGTCAACTTCAGGGCGAATATCAAGCCAAAGAAAACGACACCGTTCTTGATCCATTGACGGGGCCGCATGGATTTCAAGAGTCCGGCGGCTTGTACCGGTATTGAAACCGCAGACCTCGTAACCGTTTCGGTGTTGGAGTAGTCTGTACCCACCGTCAATTCCATTCCATGATCAAAACATTCTTGTCGCCTCGTCGCGAATCAACCGACTTGGCGCACCCTACCGGCGAATATAATGGGCCTTCGACACCTCGTCAAACTAGACATTGGATTCGGGATCACGTTGTCCGCCAAATGAAGAAGTCCCCAGGAGAAATCCGCAGTCCAAACACCCCCGTCGATAGCGCTCCGGGACCCTTGGAAGGAATCCGAGTCCTCGATCTATCGAGAGTTCTGGCCGGCCCCTATTGCACGATGACCTTGGCGGACTTGGGGGCGGATGTCATCAAAGTCGAGCATCCAACGATTGGCGACGAGACTCGCAAATGGGGACCGCCGTTCGTCGGTGAGTTCAGCAGCTATTTTCTGTCGGTAAACAGGAACAAGCGCAGCATCGGCCTCGATCTCAACACGCCGGGCGGACGCGAAGCGCTTTTCGACCTACTGGGCGAGTCTCAAATACTTGTCGAGAACTTCCGCCCAGCGAGCCGGTCGAGACTACAACTCGATCCGATCCAGATCGGCAGCCGCGATGCCGGCATTGTTCACTGCCACTTCTACGCATACACGCCAGACGGCCCCGCATCGGAGTACCCCGGCTATGACATCTCGATCCAAGCGGAATCTGGCCTGATGAGCATCACCGGGGAACGCGATGGCCCGCCGACCAAGGTTGGGGTCGCCATCATCGACGTCTGCGCCGGCATGCATGCGGCTACCGCGATTCTGGCCGCAATGTTGCGCCGAGAAAGGACAAACCAAGGCGAATACATTCAAGTCGGCTTATTGGACGTAGCATTAGCGAGTTTGGTGAATGTAGTGCAGGGTCATCTGGTCTCAGGACAGCGCCCCCTCCGCTATGGCAACGCCCATCCCAATATAGTTCCCTACCGGGATTTCCAGACAAAGGACCTGCCGATCGTCGTAGCAGCCGGAAATGACCAGCAATGGGCCGCCCTTTGCGCAGTGCTGAATCTCGAAAGTTGGACCAGGGAGCCAGAGTTTGCAACTAACGATGCGAGGGTCCGCAACCGGGAGAGAGTCGAATCCGTGCTACAAGAGGTTTTCAAAGAACATCCCCGATCGGATTGGATCGAACGCCTGCGCCAAGCCGGCGTGCCGACCGGCCCCGTCAACGCGATCGACGAGGTGCTGGAAGACTACCCGGATCTCCAATTCGAATTGGACTTGACGCCGGCGAGCAACGTATCTTCGATTAGATCGCCTCTCCGATTGGATCAGGCGCCTGTCGGTTACCGGTTGCCACCCCCCAGGCTGGGCCAGCACACCGACGAGGTTCTCAATACGGTGGCGGGTTACGGAGAGGGCAAGATCGCAAAGCTTCGCCGCGAAGGCGCGATTAAGTAGTCCAAGAAAACTGGCTTCAGCTACCAAGAGCTACCAGGACGACTTCCGAGGCAGAGACTGGGTTTTCCATCAGTAAGAAACGCCTTGATCGCCCGACGTGACTTCTACTCGATCAAGGCGTTCGTCGATCGATGCGGTAGCTGAACGGATCCCCACCCAGAGGCCGTCCGGCCAAAGATCCTACTTCGCTCGTCAGTGCATTATGCTGCCACCGGTAATGTTTATCGCCTGCCCGGTCATGTAGTCCGAGTCCGAGGACGCAAGAAATGAGACCAGATTTGCCACGTCCTCAGGAACCTCGATCCGGCCCAAGGGAATTCTGCTCGCAGTCAGCGCTTTCAACTCTCCCAGCTTAAAACCATCCAATGCGCCCGCTTCCCGATCGATCTGATCCCACATCGCCGTGTCAACTATTCCCGGGCAGTAGGCATTTACATTTATCTTGTGCTTCGCGAGCTCCACCCCCAAAGAACGAGTAATTCCTATGACGGCGTGCTTGGTAGCACTGTATGCGCCCACCATTCGGGTCGAAGCCATCTTGCCGGCCTGAGAAGCGGCAAGGATAATCTTTCCACCGCCGCCCTGTGCGATCATTTGTTTGGCGGCGAATTTGCAAGTGAACCACACACCGGTGACGTTGACGTCGAACAATCTTTGCCAATCGTCGATTGCCGTATCGATCATGGGGGCAATGACGATGATCCCCGCGTTGGCGACGGCTATGTCAACGCGGCCTAACTCGCGCGTCGCGTCGCCAAACAGAGCTTCGACCTGCTGTTCGTCGGTAACGTCGACCTGTCGGGCAATCGCGGAGCGCCCCAGTGAGCGCACTTCGTCGGCAACCGACTCGACACCCGACAGGTTGATATCGGCGAGGACGATGTCGGCGCCGTCGCGCGCGAGGCGGAGGGAGATGGCCCGACCAATTCCTCGCGCCGCGCCGGTAACCACCGCAACTTTTCCATCTAATCTGTCCACTAACACGCTCCTACCTAAGGTTCAGTAAGCCAACTATTTGGCAAAGCAGGCTGGTGGCCGAAGTATAACCCAGACGCCCAGGTGCCCTTAGCCGGAGGTCCGGTCCGTGCTACCGATCCGCGACTTCAGGTACGCCGCTATGAACGAGTCCAGCTCACCATCCAGAACAGCGCCGGGATTGGAACTTTCGTGTTCAGTCCTCAGGTCCTTGACCATGTTGTATGGATGGAGGACATATGAGCGTATCTGATTGCCCCAGCCCGGCGAAATATGCTCGCCCTTCAGCTTCGCTAACTCGGCCTCCTTTTTCTCCTCTTCCATTTCCACCAACCTACTCTGGAGCACGCGCATCGCATTCTCTCGGTTCTGGAGCTGTGAACGCTCGTTCTGACACGTCACCACGATGCCCGTAGGCACATGGGTGAGGCGAACGGCAGTCGAGTTTTTCTGCACGCTCTGCCCGCCGGCTCCTGACGACCTAAACACGTCGACCCGTACGTCATCGAGATCGACCTCTACCTCAACCGCCTGACCCACGTCTGGCATTACCTCGACCAGCGCAAAAGAGGTATGCCGGCGGTGGGCGGAGTCGAAAGGCGAGAGTCGGACCAGCCTGTGCACGCCACGTTCCGCCTTGAGATTCCCATAGGCGTACTCACCGTCAACCTGGAACATGACGCTTTTTACGCCGGCTTCCTCGCCTGATGAGAGGTCGAGAACTTGGCTCGCGAACTCCCTGCGCTCGGACCAACGGAGGTACATGCGAAGGAGGATTTCGGCCCAGTCCTGGGCTTCGGTACCGCCGGCTCCGGCGTGAATAGCTACGATCGCGGAAGAGGGATCGTGATCTCCGCCCAGCGTCAGGCGGAACTCAAGTCGATCAAGCTCGCCGGCCGTATCGTTGGCCGTTTTGCTCAACTCAGCCAAGAGCTCTTCGAACGAAGAATCGTCCTCTTGGTCCATCAGCTCCAGTAAGTCCAATGACTCATCGAGCCGGCGCTCGATTTCGCGCCACAATGCCACTTCTTCTCGCAATCGAGTGACACGGCGCAGCAGCGCTTGCGCCTGCTTACGATCTTGCCAGATGTTCGGATCGGCTGTCTGTGGTTCGAGGCGTGCTAGCTCCGCCTCCTTGCCGGCTAGGTCAAAGACGCACCCGAATTAGCGTAGTCCGCTCGATCAGCCCTACAAGTTTCTCGCGAAGTTCATTAATTTGCATTCTTACATCCAATAGTGATCAGTTTATTCAGGGACAGGATAACAGGACATGCCCAACCCGGTGCACCGTGATTCAGCCGTCCAACCCCATACGGGTCGCCACTTTTGCAACCGTCGCATCGAGCCCGTCGGCCCATGCGCCGGCCGTTCTATCCTCCCTAACAGTGGTCGGCGCGGATTGGCCGGTAGAGGCGGCGAATTCTTCCCGCCACGCCGCAGGCGTCTCGTCCGGCTGAGCTAAGCCGGCGAGCGCGCAGACGACAGTAGTCCAGCACATTACTACGTTTCCTATGTTGTATCCACCACCGCCAAACGCGACCATCCTGCCATCGCAGTAACGGTCGGCTAGATTCACCAAAGAGCGCGTGATCCTGTCATAAGAGTTGGTAGTCAATCCCATATGCGTCAGAGGGTCGCCGGCGTGAGAGTCAGCACCCGCTTGCAGCAAGATGAACTGCGGCCGGAAACGCTCGATCACGGGAACGCCAACGGCCTCCCAAGCGGACAAGTATTCCTCGTCACCCGTGCCGGGTGGGCAGGGCACATTCACTTTGAGTCCATGACCCGCGTCAGTCCCAACCTCATCTTCATGACCGGTACCAGGAAACAAGTAACGCCCGTCCTCATGGAAGTCAACGTCAAGAACCCGGCCGTCGTCGTAGAAACCATACATCACGCCATCGCCATGGTGTCCATCGATGTCAACGTAGAGAATCCTCTCGAGGCCGTGGCTACGCTGCAAATGCCCGACAGCGATCGCACAGTCGTTCAGAATGCAGAAGCCGCTCGCCCTTTGCGGGCCGGCGTGGTGGAATCCGCCTCCTACCAGGAAGGCCCGTCGAAGCTCGCCGGCCATTACCTTATCGATTAAATCAATGGTCGAACCTACGAACCAAAGTGAAGCCTCGACACAACCCGGGAAAGACGGCGTATCCCCAGTGTCCAGATATTTGCCGCGCTCCTCTGCCTCGCGCACTTGGTCTAGATACCGCATAGTGTGGAAGATCAGCGCTTGATCCTCCATTCCGGCGACCGGCGCCAACATCCGGACATTGCAGGTATCATCGACCACCGCGCGTATGAGAGAGGAGGTAAGAGTCAGCCGAACCTGAGCCAGCGGGTGCGCTCCGCCAAAATCGTATCGCAGTAGCTGAGGTCCGTACACAACGCCTACCGGCGCTTCACTCAACGATCTATCTCCATCCGGGTTCATCAAGTTCGATGGCGAGCGCACGCTCGTAGTCATGGGGATTGTTCAGGTTTACAAGGGTCCACTCGGAATCAATCTCGATTCTGTTTATCTCATGTGCGTATCGGTGCACCACTGCCTTCAGACCCTGGGTATGTTCCTCGACGGCAAGCAATTCATCCCGCAGCGTATGGGAAAAGATCGTCGGATGGCCGTTCCGGCCCTTGTATGCAGGAAGACTGACCACGTATCGTCCATCGAAGTGCCGATCTATCAACCGGCGCAGCAACCAAGCCGGACGAGGCTGATCGACAGAAATGATCATCAGGTCCTGGCCGGGCCGGGCCTGGGTTACACCCGTTCGGATAGAGCTCGCTCGGCCCGTTTGATAATCCGGATTGAACACCGCCGACACTCGAGCCGGAGTGTGCGGCCGGACTTGGTCGGCATTCGCGCCTAGGACGACTATCGTCTCGTCTGCCCCAAGATCCGCCAATTGTTGAAGCTGGAAAGCATAGAGGTTGCTAGATCCGAAGGACAACAGGGGCTTGAATCTTCCCATCCGGCTCGACAGACCGGCCGCGAGAACTATGACGCTAAGGCGACGGTCGTCTCCGTCGTCAGCCAAGCTCCTTGCCTTCCGCCAATAGCCTTATGTAGCGGTCGCGTATGTCGTCCGACAGTGACTTGGCAGCGCCGCCGTACATTACCTTGATCATCTCGGCGGCAATGATCACGGCGATCTCGGCCGGTGTCTCCGTCTTTACGTCGATTCCGATTGGCGCGTAGATCCGCGCCAACTTGTCCAGCGGCACTCCTTCGTCGTAAAGCAGCTTGAATACAGCCCATACCCGCCGCTTGCTGCCGATCATCCCGATATATTTGACGGGCTCGTTGATTATCTTTCGAAGACTGTACACGTCGTACTGGTGCCCGCGAGTTATGAGTACGACGTAAGTGTCGGGCGTCAGCGGATACTCGGCCAACGTCTCTTCAAACCCGGCCGCAATGACTTCATCGGCATCGGGAAACCGCTCGTTACTGGCGAAAGAAGGACGGTCATCGAGAACAGCGACCCTGAAGCCGGCCAACTTACAGATCTTGGCCAGGGGCAACGCTATATGTCCGGCCCCGACGATCAGAGCCGTGGGAGGGGGCAAGAACACTTCGACATAAACTTCAGCAGATCTACCCGGCTTCTTACCGTTGCCGGCTGGCAAATCGATCTCAAATGTTTTCGAACGCCCTTTCGCGATCGCTTGTTTCATCAACGACAGGGTGGCACGTTGCATATCCTGATCGTGAAATCTTCCCTCGATGACCTCTTCGGTTGTTGCCAATAGCTTCGCGCCGGCCTTATCGGGAAGTCCCCTAGACTCGACCACCGTTGCTATCGCAAAGCGGGAACCGGCGTCCCCCAACCGGTTGATCTCGTCGGCGAACAAGCCATCGCTCCACGACTCGACGAAGATCTCCATCACACCGCCGCAGACACCTTCTGACTTGAGGTCTATATCTTCGGTCAAATCGGCCAGCACTATCTCGGGCCGGCCTGACTCGATCACGCTGAGCGCCGCACGCCACGCATCGGCTTCTCCGCATCCCCCGCCGATTGTGCCGGCCAGCTGACCGCCGGCGCCTATGAGCATCTTTGCGCCTGTTTCTCGCGGCGTTGATCCTCGGGTGCGAACTATGGTGGCCGTGGCCACTGTCCGACCCGACCCGGTCTCTTTCCTGATCAACTCATACATGGATTCGCCGGTCAAAATTTTCCCACCTTGTCCGTTCCGAGCTTCATACAACACGCCCAAATGTCAATCAATTGCCTTGTCATAACACGTTATACGGCACGCCTGAGCTTTGACTTTAACCCCGTGCTATGTTAAATTAACCTTTGTTATGGAAATTGTCCTAGCCCGATTCCCTTAAAAATAAAGGGTCTTGGCTGGCGATGGACGTTGCTCCTTATTCTAGAGCAACTTGACCCGACATATCTATCGGATCGAAAAAGTATGACCGAGTTGGCAAACACCGTCGAATGTCCTCCTCACCATTGGGAAGTAACTTCGGTGCGCATAAATGGGATGGTGCACTACCACCACAAATGCATCCGATGCTCAGCAGAGAAGGACGTTCCGCTCAGCACTTCCAGCCCATCGAAGTGGACTAGCAGGAGCAACAAGGCCAAGAAGAGTAGCTAGAAACAGTTGCTAATGCTCGGCTTCATGGGGCGACCGGTTATCCGGTCGCCTTTTTTCGACGACTTCGCGATAGCGTTACATGAACGCCTATCCATCCCCACCCTCCTTAGTAAGACTTGACATCAGCCAGGGCCAGGGTATCGCGCGCAGCCTGAAGGCCAGGATAACTTTGGAATAACCTGCCCCAAGGCGTCTTCATCGCGGCCGCGACTCTACGACGCCCGATGAACCGGTACCAGTAGGCATTGAAGTATAGATTCGACGCCAGGTAACTCCATCGCTGGATCACCGACCGCAGCAAGAGCTTCTCCAACGGCTTCAGCGGACCCCAATAGATAAGTTTCTGCCCTCGGCTCGCGAATGTTTCCGCGCTGGCGTTGAACTCCCAATTCACATCGCTTATGTCCGCGCCAACGATCTCGATCTCCCTCGGATCGCCGCAGCCCAAGCCGTTCTCGTGCGCTATCCGGATAAAGGGAACGGACAGAGGATCTATGCCCATAAGTCTAGCGGAGGTCGCGTCGATAGCCACCTGGTCAGCACTCGCCAGAATTACATTCTTGACGTGCGGTCTCATCACGCGCGGACCGGGACCCTCGCCGGCAAATGTTCCATCCATCACGGCAAACAATCCTGGGTGGATCTCTTTCTGAATTCTCAGCAAATCAACCAAAGTCTCGTGGATCACCGAGTGCGTGTAATGGCGCTTGAAGCCCAAAAGGCCGCCAAACGCGTTTTTCATCGCGCCGGTCAGTCGAGTAAAAACGTGAGTCTTCACCGTTGGCAAATGGATTATGTTCTTGCCAATCAGCGTCTCAGGTATGCGAATCCCTTCAGGGAAAATGTCATGGAGCACCTGCATTTGCGCCTTGGGTTCGAAGTGAACCCACTTCACCGGAGGGTCGTTCAGGTGAACGTTGCGCACCCCGTAGCGTTCGACAACCGGCCGGTGCTTGTTGTTTGCCTCGCCTTCGTGGGCGTCGACGACGACAGTACTATTGTGGGCGGCTATCAGGCGAGTATAGCCATCCGCGATGAGGGTTCTGATCACGCCTTCCAACTGCCACGGGGTTGTCGAGCATGCCGGGTAGAAGTGCTGCCAGGAGACATTTACCTTCAGAACGGTCTCTACGTCGCTGGGCAGATGGACCTGATAGTCCGCCATATGCATCAGCCTGGCGATATCTTCGAGAATCGACTCCGGCGACGTGAACAGAACTGCTACTTTGGACATCGGGCCTCCATTGTCTCGCTATTATCCCTTGACCGTATGGCTTGGAACCCGGAGATTTCTTGAAATATCCCGCCAAGTTCGGTCAATTCGAAAACGCGTTTCCTCGCCGGGGAGACGATTGGGAAATCGGCGCTAACTTTAGTATACAAGACACTAGATCGCAAGAACGCCGGCACAACTGACCTGCCGCGAGTGGCCATTGGGTCAAGCTGTGACCGTCAGAGTCTTACAGTTCGTCCAATGAATCCGAAAGAATGGAGACCGCTTCGTCCACCTCGGCTTTACTAACGATAAGTGGCGGGACCATCCGGACAGTCTTCGGACCAGTGTTGTTCAAAATGAGCCCTTTCGACAGAGCTGTCGATACGACCGCGCCGGCGACCTCGTCGTCGAGGTCGGCCGCGGCCATCAATCCGATGCCTCTGACCTCTGTAACACGGTCGTTCTGTTGCTTTAGGTCGTTGAGTTTGCCCAGCAAATAGCTACCGGTTTCGGCGCTATTCTCGACGAGCTTTTCGTCCACGATGGCATCGAAGGTTGCCACGCCGGCGGCGCAGGCGAGCGGGTTACCACCAAATGTAGAGCCATGTTCCGAGGCCGCCAAGACGCTCGCCTTTTCTTTGGACAAGAATGCGCCGATTGGCACTCCGCCGGCCAGCCCTTTTGCCAAGGTGAACACGTCCGGCTCGACGCCGTACCGCTCGTACCCGAAGAGCTTGCCGGTTCGACCAAGCCCGGTCTGAATCTCATCGAGGATGAATAGCAAATTTTCACTGTCGCACCATTCTCGGACTCCGGCGATGTAGTCCTGGTCGCCGATGTGAACGCCGCTTTCTCCCTGAATTACCTCCAGCAATACCGCACAGGTATTGCCGTTGGTCGCCCCTTTTATCGCCTCCAAGTCGTTGAAAGGAACATGAACGAATCCAGTTGGCATTGGTTCGAACGGGCCCTTCATCTTAGCTTGGCCGGTGGCCGCAACTGTCGCCAGCGTGCGTCCATGGAACGAGTACTCCGCCGAGATTACTTCGTAGGCGCCTTCGCGGTACACCTTTCCCCACTTGCGCGCCAGCTTGATCGCGCCCTCATTGGCCTCGGCGCCTGAGTTGCCGAAGAAAATGCGGTCGGCGCACGAATTCTCGATGAGTCGTTCCGCCAGTTCTAGCTGGGGAACGGTGTAGTACAAATTGCTGGTATGGATCAACTTGGCGGCTTGGCTACTGATCGCTTCAACCAGAGATGGGTGGCCATGACCCAGGATATTGACGGCTATGCCGCCCACCATGTCCAGATAGGACTTGCCGTCAACATCTCGAACGCGGACACCTTCGCCCTCGACAAGGACGACTGGCAGCCGAGCGAATGTCTTCATGTAGTATTTCGCTTCGATATCCACCCAATTCACCGTATCTCTCCCTCTACCTATATTGCTTCTATTGCTTCGCTTCGGTCAGTTCTTGGTGAGCATTGTGCCCACACCAGAATCAGTGAATAGCTCGTAGATTAACGCATGCTCCTGCCGGCCGTCGATGATGTGAGTGCGCTCGACTTGCTCCAATGCACTGATGCAAGCCTGAACCTTCGGAATCATTCCACCCGAGATGGTGCCGGCTTCGATCAACTCGGCCGCTTCCTCGACCGACAATCGTGAGATCGCCTCACCATTTGTGTGAATGACCCCCGGAACGTCGGTAAGGAATATCAGTTTTTCGGCGCGAATAGCTGTGGCAATCGCGGCTGCCGCCGTGTCTGCATTAACGTTCAGCGCCTGATAATCTTCGCCAATAGCGATCGGCGCCACTATCGGAACGAATCCGGCCCCTGCCACGCCGGTCAGGGCAGTCAAGTCTACCTGGAAGATCTCGCCAACGAATCCGAGCCGAGCGTCCTTGCGGCGGGCCTGCAGAATCTGACCATCGACTCCTGATAGACCAACAGCCCGCCCACCGCGTTGGGCGACTTGAGCGACAAGCTCCTTGTTAACCTTGCCGGCCAGGGTCATCAGGGCCAACTGCATCGCCGCTTGGTCGGTTACGCGCAGCCCATCCACGAATCTTGCCTCCAGGCCCAGCCGCTGCATCCAAGCCGTGATTTCACTACCACCGCCATGTACCACAATCGTGTTGATGCCCAATCGTTGAAGAGCAACCAGATCGTCGAGCGTCGTATCGTGCTGACCAAAGGTACTGCCACCCATTTTGACTACGATCGTCTTGTCAGCGTACCGATGCAAATACGGCAGAGCCTCGAGCAACACGTCGGCAACAATCCGATTGCCGGGAAGAACGGCTTCAGGCATCAATAATTAATCCAACGGCCAATCACGTCGTGTAGTCCGCGTTGATGTGCACGTACTCCTCGCTGAGGTCGCAACCCCAAGCCAAAGCATCAGCGTCTCCCAGGTGGAGATCCACTCGAATAGAAACCTCGGGGCCGGCCAACTGAGCCGATGCCTCCACAGGGTCGAATTCCTGGATTTCCCCGGCGATCATAAGCGGCACGATGCCGACTGAAATGTCGACTCGACCTTGATCGACCTCGGCGCCGGAATAGCCGGCCGCGCAAATGATCCGTCCCCAATTCGGATCGCTGCCGTGAACCGCAGCCTTGACCAAGTTGGACGATACGATGGATCTGGCTGCGAGCTTGGCATCAGACGCCGACTCCGCTCCCGATACCCGCACCTCGATCAGCCTGGTGGCGCCTTCTCCGTCTCTGGCTATTGCTTTTGCCAGCTCGACACAGACCGCAGTCAGAGCTTGTTCGAAATTGTGCGCCTCCGGAGTTCCCTCGACTATTGGAGGGTTGTTGGCCTTCCCGTTCGCAAAAAGGATTAGGCTATCGTTGGTGCTGTTGTCGCCATCGACGCTGATCAGGTTGAACGAGTTGTCGGCGGCCCGCGCTATCGCCTTTTGGGCGAAGCCGGGCGACACCGCCGCGTCCGACGCGACGAAGCTAAGCATGGTAGCCAAATTGGGGTGGATCATTCCGGCTCCCTTGCTTATACCCCCTATGCTGATGGTTTGGCCGGATTGGTTGTATTTGACCGCCGACATTTTGGGGTTGACGTCGGTCGTCATGATCGCGCGCGCGGCGTCGGAGCCTCCATCATCGATCAGCTTGATCGACCGCAATCCAGCCCTTATCTTTTCCATCGGCAGGTGCACGCCAATCACGCCGGTCGAACCAATCAACACTTCATCGAGGTTAAATCCGAACTTTTCGGCCACGAGCCCAGTAGTCTCTAAGGCGTCGTCATGACCCCGCTCGCCAGTGCAGGCATTTGCATTTCCGCTATTTACTACGACCGCCCGAACCTGTCCTCCCAAGACTCGCTGTTGTGAGAGTAGCAGCGGCGCCGCCTTAACCTTGTTAGTCGTAAATACGCCTCCGACCTGGCAAGGAGTCTCAGAAGCGATTACGCAAAGATCGAGGCCGCTGGTCTTTATGCCGCAATAGGCGGCGCCGGCAACGAAACCTTCCGGCGTCGTAATGCTTCCGCCCGGTACGAACTCGAATAGGTTCGTCAAATCATCCTCCAAGTTTCCAGAGCGACTATCGAGCTAGCGCTACCCTGTCGACCGTAGTCGGAACACTAGCGAAGCTAATGATAAGGGCAAACCCAGTGCTTCTCAACCCGCGCCATTTTCGCGCCAAAGACTTCCCATCGCCTCGATTCATGCCTCCGGCGTGGCTGGCTCCATTTCGTGACCGCGGCGTAACTTTGTTTGTTCGCCTCTTAGTAGAGGACTATAGGGAAACGCCCATACCGACTTGACCGAATCGGGGAGCGAAAGAAAATCAGCGTCACGACTCTAAAGTCGCCGGCGAGAGCTCACGGATATATGGGGGTTTGCCCGATAGACGCGGTCTCATCCAAGCCAAACATTAAGTTCATGTTCTGTATAGCCTGGCCGGAAGCGCCTTTTACGAGATTGTCGATCGCGGCGATCACCAGCAACCTGCCTGTGCGGGCGTCTATCGTCGGATGGACCAGACAAAAGTTAGAGCCCCACGCCTGCTTGGTCCGAGGCGGTTGGTCGACGACGCGCACGAACGGCGCGTTTCGATAGAAATCCGTGTATATGGACTCGATGTCCCCTCCGGATAGCGGCTGCTCGAGGCGAGCGTAGGCCGTAGTAAGAATGCCCCTCGTCATCGGAACCAGGTGAGGTACAAACGTGATACATAGGTCCGGCAGGCCAGCGTCTGGTTTGCTTCGCAGCTCGGCTAGCTCCTGCTCGATCTCCGGCAGGTGCCGATGACCGCCGAGCCCGTACGCATGGCAACTCTCATTCACTTCCGAATAGTGATTTGTGAGCGTCGGGGACCGCCCTCCACCCGAAACGCCGGATTTGGAGTCTATTATGATGTCCGGCGCGGTCATCTCGGCGACCGGTGCCAGCGCTAGAATCGCTCCAGTCGGGTAACACCCTGGATTCGCGACTATCCTAGCCGACCTCACTTCATCGGCATGTAGCTCCGGCAGACCGTATACGGCATCGGATAGCAGCTCCTTTGCAGGATGGTCCGTCTTGTACCAGTTCTCGTAAACCGCTGCGTCGTGCAATCGGAAATCGGCGCTGATGTCCACGATCCTTGCCCCATTATCGAGCAGGTCCGGAACCGCCTCGGCGGCTGCCGTGTGGGGGAGAGCGACGAATACTACGTCAGCTGATTCGCTGACCTTGGGCACGATCTCAAGGTCGAGGTCGGCGAGATGGGGGAATGCGTCGGCTAGCCGCTCGCCGGCTCTGCTGCGCCCAGTGACTTCGGTGATTTCAACATCCGGATGCCGGGCCAGAAGCCGTGCTAGCTCCACGCCGGCATAGCCGGTCACGTTCACGATCGCCGCTTTGACCAATCCAGATCCTCCTGATTCGGTTCCTTGATCGCGATTATACAACCCGGCGGCAGCGAGGTGTAGATGGATAGGCCCCGGTAAATCGGGCGGCGTGCGGACACTTTCGACGCTAGAATATACTTGGGAAAACCAATTGCTATTCAAACTGCGAGCCGGCTGACAATTCGCCGTCCAGATTCTCCTGATCTTGCGCGAACCCAAGTAGCGGCATTTGTCGATGCGCGGCCCGACCCAAAGTCCTTTAAACGGAGTTAGATTTGGCCCTGCTTCAAGACCCTCTTGCCATGATATTCTTCGCCCTCGCTCTGATAACCGCCTTGACAGTTCACGAGTTCAGCCACGCCTACGTTGCCAACTCCCTCGGCGACGACACCGCGCGCCTACAGGGAAGAATTTCCCTGAATCCAATGAAACATCTCGATCCGGCCGGCACCTTGATGATCGTCATAGCATCGTTGATCGGCTTTGGGATAGGTTGGGGCAAGCCCGTACCGGTAAATCCACACCGACTTCGGATGGACCCTCGAGCCGGCATGGCGTTGGTCGCCGCGGCCGGCCCGATATCCAACTTAATCCAGGCGGCTGTCGGCTCGGTGCTCTTGAGATCCGGGATCTTTTCGACATCCGCCATCTCATATCTCATTGAAATCATCATCGTCGTCAACGTCTCGCTGGCGGTATTCAACATGCTCCCGATCTCCCCCTTGGATGGCTTCCGAGTGTTGGTGGGAATACTGCCGAGCGAGATGGCAAATCTACTGGCAAAGCTGGCGCCGTTCGGCCCGGGTCTGCTGATTCTCCTGGTTTTCGTCCTGCGTGATGTGCTGCGCGCATATTTCGACTGGCTCGCTGATCCGATACTCCAGGTCTTGCTCAGTTTCTGACTTGATCAATCTCCGGCTGCCTAGAGCGAGGAGACGCGTCCGCCAATTCTGGCAAGGACTCCGGACGCCAGCCAGTCCGCCGTATCCGCAAATATCCCGATACCTCAGCTCGCCCGACGAAATCGCCCTGTTCCGATCGATGCCGCCGGTGGATCAGGTTCACTCGATGAAGGTGCTGCACAGATTGGTCTCGGACGGGATACGTGACGAGGACCTGCTCAAGGCCGCGCTGCTGCACGATGCCGGCAAGTCCTTGGCGAGCCCTGGTGTCTTCGTCCGAGTTGCGCGGGTCCTTTTGGCGTGGCTGTGGCCGGCCGGCTGGCTTCGGCTCTCGACTCATTGCGACCAGAGGCACTGGCGCTATCCGTTCTACGTGTTGGCGCATCACGCCGAGCTTGGCGCAGAGTTAGTCCGAGAATCCGGCGCTGCATCCAGAGTAGTTGAGATCGTCCGGCAACATGGCTCTGGACATCAGGGCCCGGCCCGGGTTCTCGACAGGTATGACGATTTGGGTTAAGGTAATCTCGGTGTCCGCAGTGATCCCCGAGATATATGGGCTGCTATCCGGAGACGGCCGGCGGCCTGCCGGCTGAACGAGCGCTTGGCCGGGCCGCTGCGAAAGTGGGATGTTTGAGCTGGTGCCCACGCGCTCCATGCTTGGGACAACGGGTTCGACCGCCGCTACCGTTACACGCGCTTGAGATTTGGAGGTTCTCGGATGGCAAGTAGCCGTAAAGGTGTTCCCCTTATCTGGTTAGCCGGTGATCCGGACAATCTGGTGCCAAGGCTCGCGATGGGATGCGCCGGCGTCGTGACGAATACCGTCGTGCTTCGCCAACTCTGCGAGAAATACGGTACGACCGAGAACCTGGCACGGGCTTACTGCGACATCACGGATCTACCTGTTGTGATGGAGATCGAGGGCGAAACGACCGAAGAACTCATGGAAGCCGCGGACGCATTTCTGAAATTAGGTCCACAGATAGCAATAAAGATTCCAATGACCGGCCACGGAATGAGGGCGTTGCGACAACTCTCGGATCGAGGCGTCGAGACTATGACGACGACCGTGTTCTCGGCCACTCAAGCCGCTGCGGCGGCCCAAGCGGGTACGACTCACGTCTTGATATTCTGCGAGCCGATGCTTGGCCAGGGCGCGGACCCATTTCAACTTATCAGCGACGTGAGGGAGATATTCAGCAACTGGGAAGATGCTCCCTATGTTACGGCGGCGTTGGTGCGCACCCGATCGACTGCTGAGTCGGCGCTTAGGGCCGGTGCGGAAGGAGTGATCATCTTCGACACCGTCTTCGACGAAATGCTCGAGCATCCGAGCACTACCGAGTGGAATACGACCTTCCGCGACAAGTGGGAAGCGATGCGCCACGATGACCAGATCGAGTTCTTAAGGACGCCGGCCAGAGTCTAACGTCCCCCTCTTAGCTGTCGACGCCTTTTGACGCAGCTATGTGAGCCCGCCACGATCCGCCGGCCTTACGATTAGGGTAGCAGCAGAATTTTGCCGAATTGCTGTCTGCCCTTCAACCGTTCCTGTGCTTCACGCGCCTGCTCCAGTGGGTACTCGCGATCGATGACCGCTTTCAACCTTCCCTCAGCGGTCAGCGACAATACCTGGGCCAATTCCGCCCTGGTGCCGCCATAAGTTCCCAGTAGGTTCAACTGCTTTGCGAATAACTCCCAAAGGTCTGTCACTCCCTTTCTTCCCGAGGTGGTGCCGCAAATGACCAATCGCCCATTGCGAGACAAGCACGCCAAGCTCCGCTCCCAAGTAGCGCTCCCTACGTGCTCGAAGACCACGTCAACTCCGCGCCTTCCAACTAACTCTCGAACTGCGCGGCGCATGTCGCCATCCAAATAGCCTATAGCGGCGTCAGCGCCCAAATTCTTGGCCTTTTTGCGTTTCTCTTCAGTGCTGGCGGTTGCGATGACTCGTGCGCCGGCGAGCTTTGCAATCTGTATGGCTGCGCTTCCGACGCCGCTTCCGGCTGCCAAAACCAGCACGTCTTCACCGGGCTTTACCATCGCCCTTGTGATCAAGGCGTGCCAGGCGGTCAGAGTCGAAAGAGTAACCGCCGCCGCCTGAATGTCGCCGAGGCCGTCAGGAATCGATAGCAGGCTCGCCGATGGTGCGACGACAAATTCGGCGTATCCACCCTGACTCATGAGTCCCAGAATGTCCCCCCGGAAACAGACTTCCTCCCGGCCCTCCAAGCAGTACTCGCAGTTTCCACAGTTCAGGTACGGAGCAATGACGACTCGCTGCCCCGGTTGCCAATCGACGACTCCGTCGCCCAGCGATTCGACGACTCCAGCAACTTCGGATCCTGGGATATGTGGAAACGTCACCTTGGCTGGTACCGAACCGCTGCGAAGCAACAGATCTAATCGATTCAGTCCGCAAGCTTTAACTCTTACTAGCACCTGGTCCGGACCAGGGACAGGAGTCGGCAACTCGCCAACCTGGAGGTTTTCGACACCGCCGTAGCTGTTGAAGTAGACTGCGCGCATGTTGGACACCTCAAATGCTGCCGGACGAACAGGGTACTCCGGCCTCCATGCCTCGTCGGCTCTTCGTATCTTTACCCCGCCGCCCGGCTAGTTGACTACATTGCGAAATTATATCGATACCATCGCCAGAATGTGTTCACCGTTTTTATCTGCGCTACGAGACCTCGACTATCCCACCTCAAATGCGACGAATTGCCGACCTAACTGAGGTGGAAGCGCTGTCGACCACTGTTCGTCTGTTCGACCATCATCTCCAAAAAGACTGCACCACACTGTGGCGCGCTATCTGCGAGCGGAAATGAGCCTCTTAGCACTAGCGTTGATCCTGGTTTCGGCCGGCTGTCACGCCAGTTGGAACTACCTGGCCCAATCGAGCCACGATAAATTCGCGTTTTCCTGGGCGTTCTCGTTAGTTGCGTCGGTACTGTATCTGCCAATCGCCCTATATTACGCACTGACGGTGGAGCTGTCAGCCGAAGCCTGGCTCTTCATAGCGGGGACCATCGTCCTCCATGCACTTTACTTTTACACGCTAAACCAAGCTTACACTCACGGCGATCTTTCGCTTACCTATCCAATCGCGCGGGGCTCTGGGCTGATGCTGGTGCCGGTACTGGCCGCCGTCGCCCTCGATGAACGAATATCGATTCAAGGCATAATAGCGATTATTGCAATCCTCGCCGGCATCGTCATCGCCCATCTCCGAGGCACAACCGGCGTATGGCTAACAGAAACGAGGCGCGCGTTTACCGAGCCAAGCACGCGCTTTGCGCTACTGACCGGCCTCACTATCGCCTGCTATAGCACCTGGGACAAGCACGGGGTGAGTCTTTCGCCGGCGCCGTTTTACACCTATTTCGTCTTCTTATCTTGGCTATTGTTCGGAAGTGTAGACGTTCTAACGCACAGACGGCCGGCGTTGGGCCACCTATTTGCCAAACGAAAGCGGGCAATTATTGCCGCCGGCGTCCTGGCGCCACTGGCCTACGGCTTAGTATTGACCGCCTTGACGTTCAGTCGCGTGAGCTACGTGGCGCCGGCCCGGGAATTCGGTGTTGTGATAGGTGCCGTCATGGGGATAGTGATCGGAGGAGAGCCGCACGGCAAGAATCGGCTCTTCGGTGCTAGCTTGATCGCTGCGGGAGTGATCGCGCTAGCTCTAGCCCCGTAGAGAGCACCCTATCGTTATGAACGTACGAGAGCCTGCGTTTCAGGTTGCGTTGAGGTGATTCGTACCGTTGTTGGAGTTTGTACCGTGGTGTTCGGCCATTGCGAACAGCGTCCCTCCACGCTTTGCGATGTCGGGTATAGTGGGAGCGCTCTCTTTGTCCGAACCGGGTTTGGGGGAATTCGCTTGGACTGACGAGGTAGCATTCTTGAGCTCGTCTATCCGTGCCTGCGCCTGCGTAAGCCGTTCTTCCAATCGGACTTCTAGTTCCAGCAGTAAGTTGATCATCTCCTCGGCGTGCTTCTGGATGGCCTCACGGGTTTGCCGCAACTCAATCTCCATTTCGCGAGCCATTTGCATTGTCACTATGTATTGGTACCTCCATATACTTATTCAGTGCGCAGTTTGAGCGAATCGCTCCGGCGTCTACGATGCCGGAGTATCATGCACGTGTCGAACCAACTTCGCGGGCTTCGAAGGGCCCATGCGGGGAACAGTTAAGAGGGGCCGCTGAAGAGAGTGTTCAACTAACCCCACATTCACAACCTCCACCCCACCGTTGACTGGACCCAAGGATTATCGCGACCCCGACGCTGATCATAGGAGGGCGTACCGAAGTTGTCGATTAACCAGTCGTTAAAAGTCGGCCATCTCCGCGTTCTCTTACGGCCTTTCAACGAATCGCGCTTTCGCTTCAAATTCCAGTCCGGACCTCTTCCTTCCCGGCCAGCGAAATCGAGTCGCAACGAGCGCTTCGCCGGTCTCTGCTATCCACATGCGGCACAGTCTCATACTGCGAACGCCGGACATTGAATGAAGTCCTATGACTGATCTCTTTCTGGATCACGTCCTCATCGCAGTAAACGATATTGACCAGGCCGGCCGTACCTTCTCCGAATACCTGGGATTTACAGTTACGCCACAAGGCAGCCACCCCGACCGGGGTACTTGTAACCGGCTGATCGTGTTCGAATCGGAGTATTTGGAGCTGATCGCCGTTCAAGACGCGGAACTCGCGTTAAGGCACAGAACGGACTTGGTCTCCTTCTTGGCGCAAAGGGAGGGGCTTTTCATGTTCGCCTTGGGTACGCGAGACATAGATCGGACTATAGGGTCACTCAGACTTCGAGGAGTTAGCGCGCAGGATCCTACCATCGGATCCAGGACAGCTGACTCTGACAAAGGTGGCTACAGTTGGCGTTCGGCCGCGGTTGACTCCACGCTCACGCCAGGTTCGGCGACCTTCCTGATCCAGCACGATCAGACGATCGCCAAGCGATATCAACAGCCGGCAAATCCGACCCAGCACCCCAATGGCGCGCTGAGGGTGGCTCAACTGACACTTGCGGTCGAAGACGCTCGCGCCGCTGCCGCGCGCTGGCAACAGCTTTTCAAGGTGCCTGCCGGGCCAGAGTCTGCCGCCAGACACGTGCTCGGCGACGTCAGACGTGCCGCCGTCCGGCTCGGCAATTGCGATATAGAATTCGTCTCGCCCCAAGGCCCAGGAGCTATACATGATATCCTGAGCTCGTTCGGGGAGTACCCTGTGATGATCTCGATAGTCGTCAGTGACCTTAGGAGAACACTCAGGGATTTGAAATCGACACGGGAAGGCGATCTGAAGATTATCGATGAAAGCAATGCAGGGTCCTGCCTGCTCGGGCCGGCCAGCACCCACGGCTTGTTTCTTCTACTGGTCGATGCGGCGGCATTCTAGTCGAAGAGTCATATATGCCGCCGTCAACTACCGTTCAGGATGCCTTTTTGACGCGGCTTCAACCAACGCAAAATAGATTCGCGTCGCATTGAGCTTTGGAGGTGTTCAAGACTTGGAGATAAGACGCATACTAACTATCGTTGACGACAACCCGAACGAGCCCGGCCAGCCGACGATGAGAGTCGCCACTGCCGCCGCAATAAAGAATCCGCTCGTCGAGCATTACGACGAGGACCTGGAAAAGTTGCTGGACATGGGCGGGACCTTGGGCAAAGTTCTGGCCGAAAAGGCCCTGAATATAGTAGGCAATGTGCAAATAATGAGCGTAACCAAGGCGGCGCTCGTGGGAACGGACAGCGAGCTCGAACATGCGGCCGCGCTCATCCACCACAAGTTCAGCACCTCCGTGAACGACACCCTGGGAGACCTGCCGGAGATCCTTCCTTCCAAGAAGGCTCAGGGAGGTCCAGGGGCCATTCTGTCGATCCCTATGGCTCATGCTTCATCCGGTAGCGCCGCTTTCGAAATCCGCCTACAAGGCTCCCCCCAGCCCGACGAGATTGTCGTAGCCCTAGCATTGAACTGCGCCAGCGCACCGACGATTGGGAAAGTCGACGCGTCCGGGGAGGGTTCAGCCGGCTCGGTCGGCTGATCTCTCGAAACAGACCGATGGGCCGCTCTGACTCCGCTCTCTCACACGCCGACGAGTTGCGCAATGAGCTGGGCACTGACCGCGTAATCGATGATCCGAACGAGTTGGTTTGCTACTCATACGACGCCTCCTTCCTATCCATGTTGACGCCGCAGCTCCCAGACGTGGTCGTAACTCCTCGGACAGTGGAAGACGTGAGCCGCACCTGCCGTTTCGCGTTCCAGCGCGGAATCCCGATCACGCCCAGAGGGGCGGCAACCGGACAAGCCGGCGGCGTGCTCCCAACGCGTGGAGGCATCGTGTTGGACATGACCCAAATGGACCGCATCGTCGAGCTCGCCGCCGCCGACTTGCAGGTCTTGGTCGAGCCGGGAATCGTTCACGCCGACCTCAACACCTTCCTGGCAAAGCACGGCCTGATATTCCCGCCCGATCCCGGCAGCAGCCGGATGTGCACGGTCGGAGGTATGGTGGCGAACAACTCGCGCGGCATGAGAGCCATCAAGTACGGTTCGACCAGCGATTATGTCCTTGGCCTGACCGTCGTTCTGGCTGACGGCCAGGTGATTGAGACTGGATCGATAGACTCACGCGCCTTGCAGTCATCCTCCGGCCTTGAACTCACCAAGCTATTTGTCGGCTCCGAAGGACTTCTGGGCGTCATTTGCGGTCTCCGGCTGAAGGTGATTCCCATCTCAAGGACAAGAGGGATCGTTTTGGCGGCATTCGACCAACTGGAGGCTGCCGGCGAGGCGGTCCTGGCGGTATTGCAGGCCGGCATCCTACCTTCAGCAATCGAGATTCTCGATGAATCCGCCATCAAGGCGGTCAATATCTATAGACCTGCCATCGCTCTTCCGCCGGCCGAGGCTATCCTGCTTTACGAAGTCGACGGCAACCCACCTTCGGTCAGCTATGACGTGCAGGAGATCGCTCGAATAATCCAGGTCTCCGCCGCCTCGGTCGAGTGGTCCGACGAACCGAAACGCGTCGCCGCGCTGTGGGAAGCGCGCAGCGTCGTCGGAGCAGCCTCCGGCATGATCCGGCCCGGTGCGGCTAGAGTCTATGCCGGCGAAGACATTTGCGTCCCTTTGCACCAAGTCCCGGCGACGTTGCGCGCGATTCAGGACTTGGCCAAACAGTATGACCTGCTCGTCGTAACATACGGACATATCGCCAGTGGAAACATCCACCCCGCTCCGGTTATCAACGTGAACGATCAGGACGAGGTCTCACGAGTTTTGGAGTTTGCGGATCAGATTCACAATCTGGCGCGCAGGATGGCCGGCACGGTGACTGGCGAGCACGGGGTCGGCCTTACCCGGATTGGCTACATGGCCGAGGAGCACGGTCCAGCCCTTGAAGTAATGCGGACCCTGAAACAGGCGATCGATCCTAGCTGGATCCTGAATCCAGGAAAGCTCTTCGCCGACCCGACACCAACAGATTCGCCCACCGCCGGCCGTCAAATCTTGAAATAGTCTTCCAAAGGGGTATTGTCCCCCAAGACCGCGGCCCCGAACTTGCTTAGCTCCTCATATTCTTCCGGGCCATAGTCCCGGCTGCGAATCACTACCGGCATCGGCACGGCGTGTCCAACTATCAGAGCCTGCTGTTTCGTCTCTAGACGAGCCAGCACCGAGCGCAGGGACGAGGCCCCTGAGGTGCCGGACAACACCGCGGCAACGTCTTTCTCGTCGTCGAGCAGGCAAGTGATCCGCGTCCCGATTTGCGACATTACCTCGTCATCTATTCCGCTGGGCCGCTGATCGACGACTAAGAGCGTGACGTTGTACTTGCGCATCTCGCGCGCGATGGTGCCAAAGGTCGTGAGGTTCGCGACTTCCGAGCTCAGGAACTTGTGCGCCTCCTCTATGACTATGACCAAGGGCTGGGGCTTCTCGCCGCCGGCTCCCAAAGCTATCTCGACGCGCTCGACGTACTCCTCGTGGATGCGCCTGGTCAGTATGTTTGCCACCAGAAGATACGCCTCGTAGGACTGGTAGCTGCCAAATTCCAGGACTACGTGGAATCCATGATTCAATTGGTCGATCAAATCGGTGACCTTTGTGGCAACCTGATTCGCGCTCGAGACCATGAAGTCGAACCGGCTCATGCGAGTCTCTAGCTTACGATGCAAGGCACTCAGGGTTGAGGAGTTCAGATTGTGACTATCCGCCATATCATCCAGATCGGCCGGCTCAGCCTCAACCAGTGATCGAAGCCAATCGGAATCCCCGTAGATACGAGCAAGCCGCCGGACGGTCTCCATCTGGGTCTCGTTTATATTGAGCATCTCGCGAAGAATCTCGATGTCCTCCGGCGTCACCTCATCGTAAGCTATCTGAATCACGCCGTCTTTCGGAGCGCCGCGCCGCCGGCTGGATTTAGGGTCCAGGGCATAGATCAACACCTTGGATCGAAATAGCTCTTTCAAACCCCTCACAGAGCCCGAGTCGGTCTCGGCCAACGGTCTCCAGCCGTAGTCATTGTGCATGTCGAAAACCAAGCTGACCGCCGCGTCGGACCGAATCAGGCCGGCCAAAAGTGTTCGCGTCAAAAACGTCTTGCCTGTGCCGGTTTTGCCGAAAACTCCCGTGCTCCGCTCGGTAAGCCGGCCAAGGTCGAGGCATACCTTGGCATCCATATCGAGCGGCGTTCCTATGAAGAAATTCGTAGGAGACTCGGCACCGAAGACCTGCTCGATGTCGCTCTCGCTCGCCTCAGATATCGCGGAGAAGTGAGCCGGCACCGTCTTGACCGGCCTCGGCCCTTCGGCCAAGGCCTCCCCCTCGTCCTGGCTGATAGACAACATCGGCGTCACGTGGAGCAATCCGAAGGCGGTGGCGCCGGCCAACACGTCCGCGACGTACGGATTGTCGACGCTAGGGGTCAAAGCGCCTAGGTCCTGGCTCGTGGAGCCAAGCTCTATGTCCGTCAACAGGCAAAAGAACTTCTGCTTGCGGCCGTCGGCGACGAGGTACCGACCGACAGCCAGTTCCTCGACCGATACGTCAGGATCGAGCCTCGACTGTATTCCTTCGGATAGAGAACCGCCTACAACGACTCCGAGACGAGCGCTCATCGGCCGGCCATGCGCAGGAGCAGCGCGTCAAGCCGGATAAGGTCCCGATTGAAGAGACGCGCCAGCCGTTTGCCGCAATCGCGTCTGAACGATGCGGAGTCCTCCGCGAGCGCCGCGAACCGATCGACCGAGTCTGCAACAACTTGGTCCGCTAGAGCGGGATTCGCGACTGCCCCGACTATGAGATCTACGAAGGAGACATCTTCCATGAACCGGCGAGCGGTGCCGGAGTCCGTGACGTAGACGAAGCTGTGAAGATCCGGCGGCCTTGGCGGGTATCCGTGGTGAATCACAGCGTCATTTTCGGTCTCGTAGCCTACCAGAATCGCCTCGAACTCCGTCCGAACCAGCCGGCTCAACTCCGGATGCGCCCGCCTGAGGGCTTCTTCGTCCTCGGAGTGTTCACCGCGAGCCGCCGGGCGGCGCGATGAGTCGATCGGGACGTTGCTGATCGTTGTGACAATCCCCAGAACTCTCCCCGTGCCTACCGACGCGTGTACTAGTTGGCCAAGCACGAGATGTTCGCGGTCTTGGTAGCATTCAACTGTCAATCCGGTCGTGGAGGCGGCGATCGTCTCGCCGAGCCGGTATCCTGACAACTGTCCCTTGACATTGCCGCCATCGTCCAAGGCCGTTTCCAACAAGGGTCTATCCATGCGAAACTCCCACCGTCAACGTCCAAAGCGTTGGCGCATTCACTCCGTGTGATTCTAACCAACCCGCTTGGTTTTTCAACTGAAGCCAATCGCCTTGGTAAGCGACGCGCCCATTGAGCAGCACCACGACGTAGTCGCATACCTCGAACGCGAAATCGCTGTCGTGGGTTGCGACAATTGTCGTCTTGCCATCAACGTTCCGATCTCTCAGGACCGACCGGAGACGTTCAACGCCGGCGGCGTCGAGGTCCTGTGTTGGTTCATCGAGACACAGTAACTCCGGGCCGGCCGCAATCGCCGAGGCGATCGTCAACAGCCGGCGCTCGGCCGCCGGCAAGTCGTGCGGCTTCTTCTCCAGGGCCGGCATGAGACCGAGGCGAACGGTGGCGTTTTCCACCCGCCGGCTGATTTCTTCTCCCGTTAGCCGCTGCTGACGAAGTCCGAACTCGACCTCTTGCCGGACTGTCGGTAAGAATATCTGGTCACTCGGATCCTGAAACGTTCCGGCTGCGAGCGAAAATATCTGACGCCCATCGAGTGTGGCAAGGTCCTCGCCATCGATCAACACGCGTCCGCTATCCGGCCGTATCAATCCGGAGCATAGTGCCAACAAGGTGGACTTGCCGGCGCCGTTCGCACCCATGAGCGCCGCCGACGTGCCTTCTTCAATGCCCAAGTCATCTGCAACTATGGGCGTCGCGTTGGCATCGGCTTGATAACGCAGCGCCTCAATTTTGACGAATGGCGGCATCGCAGACTAGCTCACCGTGGCGAAGTCGACCGGAATGGGGTCGACGTCACCCCTGTCGGCCAAAAGTATGGAGGCAGCCGGCAGGCCAGCTCGCCGCCAGCTATCAATCTCGGAACGAGGAATGCCCGCAGTCGTATGAATGCGCGAGACCAGCCGGCCGAGCTCCAACAGACGCACTTCACAAGATAGCCCAGCGACGAGGTCCAACCGATGCTCGGTGATGAGAATAGCGCCTCCCATGCTGCGGAAGTGCTCTATCGCGGCCGCCAACTGCCGGCTGTGATTGCGGTCGAGGCCGGCGAACGGGCAATCCAAGACTATCAGGCGAGAATCCTGCGCCAGAGCCGCCGCCAGACCCACCAGCTTCTGTTCACCTCCAGATAGCTGGAAAGGATGGCGGGTTGCGAGGTGGCATATGCCAACGTTTTCCAAAGAGGTATTGACGCGCTGGACAACATCGTCATCCGTGCGTCCGCGATTGCGGAGAGCCATCGCCACCTCGGCAAATACGTTATCGGCCAGCCCGCTGAGGACCGCGGCCGGTCGTTCCGGCAGGAATCCGATGTCGCCTTTGAGCACGCCTGGAATGGCCGGGTCGCGCCCATTGTTCTCCCAGCCGGCCTTCCCGGTGGTTACACACTCGTACAACAGTGGCAACAGGCCGGCGGCCGCCAGGGCGAGCGTCGTCTTTCCCGATCCACGTGGCCCGACGATCACAAGCATTTCACCCTGCGGCAACTCGATGCCGATGTTTTCGAGCGCCGGACTGCTCGAGCCCTGGTACGTGCATCCAAAATCAGTCAATCTAATCACCGATCCGCACAGAGACCTCCTAGTTTCTATAGCGCAAGGCGAATCGCAACGCCGGCTAGGCCCAAAATCGAAGCCGGCACGAGTAACAATCGAGGCAAGTTCGACCGGAATTGACCTTCCTCTGGTTCGCCTAGAAATCCCTTGACCACCAGTGTCACCGCGCGTTGCTCCGCTTCGATCAACATGCTAATTGCCAAGGGACCGGCCAAGGCGGTCAGACCCACGGTTCGGCCGACCAATCCGGCCGGGTAATAACCTCGAGAACGCTGGGCCAAGGCAATCGTGTGAATACGCCGGCGCAAATCTCGTGCCAGAACCAATGAGCTGACGAGCATCAGGCCCAGCCTCCTACCGGATCCACCGGTCCCGAAGGCGGTAGCCCACGCAGTCGCCGGCACTCGGTCGATTGCCGCGAGTCCAACCAACGCAAACGCCCATATGCGGAGCGATTGCTCAAGCGCGAATCGCAGGCCATCGAGTTTGATAGCGATCGATCCGATCAGAGGTGCGTCGTAAGGAGCGCCGGGGTATAGAAATGAGTGGAACACAATCAGCGATATGCTAACGGGACCAACCGCGAAGGCCATAGTTCGCAGCTTCGAAATGATCCGCCGGCGCATGAGCAACAGCGCGGCGCATCCAACCAACATCGCCGCTTGCGAGTAGGGGAACCAGCCGAAGAGCCCCCAACCAGCGCCTATCAAGATAGCCGCGGCCGCAACGGTTGCGGAACTATCCTCCGCACGATTTTCCCGCCGGCGGAGTCTTGACAGCGAGCTTTCCTCTACTTGGGCCCGGCGCCGATCAAACGGTCGGGCAGCGCCCGAACTATCGCCCAACCGGCTAGAAATGTTATCGCTTTGTCTATTGGGTCGGATACGATCCCTTGCCCTAGCGTGGCCTGCTGGATATTCGCGCCGGTCTGGAGAAAGAAGGCAACCAACAGATCCGTACCCCCACCGGTGAATCCTCCAAACACCTGTGCCGCGATTGGAGCGGACACCACTGCCGCGACGAGCCCGGTAGCAATCCCGGCCCCGACCGCGGTGTGGGGCCGGCGCATCCATCCGGCGCGGGCAGCGTAGCCGGCCAACAAGCCGATTACAAACGCCGTGATACCGAACGGGAGTGCGGTGTATCGTCCGGAAACGCCCCAGACGACATTGGTGCCCAACCCAGTCAAAGCGGCCGGCAGCGGGCCCAACAGAATCGCGGCAATTACGGTGCCCAGAGAGTCAAAATAGAGCGGGATTTTGAGCCGGGCAACGATCTCCCCGCCGGCCAAGTTCAGCACGACACATGCGGGCACCGTCGCCAACATAGCTAGGTCGCGTCGGGAACGGATTATAGAGCTCAACGTTCGAAGACTCCGCCTGTAATCTACGGTCGATTATACTCGCCGGACCCGTCTCCAATTGATCCACGCAAATGTGTTGAGCTTGCCAGGGGGTGCCAATCGGAATGAAATCGTTCCGGCCGTCGCCTAGATCCGATTGACCGCGAGGAAAATCGCCAGGCCGGCCGCGAGCAGCGAGAAAGGACTCAGTAATACGCCCACAATACCGCCAAGAATGCCGAGAAGTACGGCCCCAGGCGCTGTTACAAGCAGCGCCGGGTTGAATAGCACCGCGCCCGCGACGCCCATTACGCCAAACGAAAGCAACACGCAGGCAGCTGCTACAATCTTGAGACCGGTCGTCGAGCGTCGATTGGCCGCATTGGAAATCGCCCCGCCGATAATGTACCCGACTGCCGCCATTACCATCAGGCCAAAGAACGGGATCAAACCTCGCAACAAGCCAGCAACCAGTCCGGTCGCCAGCGCAACCCCAACTCCCGTTAGGATGGCGGATTTATACTCCTGCCGGCCGGCCGTGAATATGGGCGACGGGCGAACGTCCGCGCATGTCTCGCAGCGCGCCCCGACCGGCGTCATAATCATGCATTTGGGGCAGATCGGAGTTTCGCAGCGACCGCAACGCAGCCCAGTCTCGACATCGGGATGTTCCGCACAACGAGTGACAATAGACCCAGAGTTGGGGAACTGGCTCGGCGCGGTGAACGGCACCGGGGATTCAGATGACATCGGTTATCTTGCCCTAAGTATCTTGCTTGAAACAACAAGGTGTTGGATTCTTGATTTCGAGCGCACCGTGGCCCATGGACATCGATACACGAAATCCCATCTCTTGAATCTAGGATAAACTATAGCATGTGCGCGGATTTGGACTCGCTACCGACTTTATGCACGAAAACAGGAGTTCCCGTTTCCGATGGCCTCTGAAGGTCGCCCGCCGGCAGAATCGGCCAGGTTCCTCCGAGTCGACTTGCACTCCCACACCGATAGCTCGTACGACTGTGCCTCGAAGCCCGAGGACATCATCGCGGCTTGCTTGCGCCGGAACGTGAGTTGCTTGGCCGTTACCGACCACAGCGTGATCGGCTTAGCCCACGAGGTGGCAGCCCAAGCGCCGTTCACCGTCATCATCGGTGAGGAGATCTATACCTCAGAGGGAGAAATAATTGGCCTCTTCCTCGACGAGGAGATTCCCGCGCGCCTGACGCCGGAAGAAACCGTCAATCGCATCAAGGCACAGGGCGGATTGGCGATCCCGCCGCATCCATTCGATAGGCTGCGAGGATCCAAATTGCGTCCCCAGGCATTGCTGCGGCTGGCTAACCAATTCGACGCGATCGAGGTGGATAACTCGCGGATTCATTTCGTGGCCGACCGGCTGAAGGCAATGATATTTGCCCAAGCGCATAATCTTCCAACGACCGGCGGCAGCGACGCTCATCACCCTTCCGAATTGGGAAGCAGCCTGACTATAATGCCCAGCTTCGACGGTCCCGTTGAGTTCATGGAGTCTTTGCGCCGCTCGCGGACCTCGGCCGGCTTTTCCAGTGTCCTTGTGCACTTCCGCACCAAATACACCAAGTACAGGAAGCTTCTCGCCGGCTCCTAGGGCGACCCCACATCGTAAGGGTCTAAGTTTAGGGGTGCCTGCTCCGAATGTGCGTAATATCCCTCCAATGAGCGTCTGCCACAGGCGAGGACGTCTGGTCGGCGAAAGCCAGGAAAGGATTGCAAGGCAGGGGTTTTCAATTCTTTAATGTTTAGGACTTCTAGAGTATTTTCCTAGGCCGACAAGCAGTTGGTCGAAACAGTCAACCCACCAATGCCATTTCGATAGTCCGCAAACCGCATGTCGTCATTCGTACGAAAATAGTGTCCCCTGCCACCGAATTCGTCATTCTCGCGGAAGCGGGAATCCAGAGGGGAAGGGTGGCACCAACCACACCCAAACACTTCCAACGACTAGGTCTCATTTTCATACCTTGGTGTGCCGGCGCCAACCGGCATGAGCGATTGCTATGAAAGCATGTCCCGGACTCCGGCCCGGATGTGCCCTCCAATCAACCTCGATGCCGGCTCTCCACGGGCGAAACCTGCCGAATTGTAGACCGATGGCCGAGAGCGGAATGAGAGAATGTAGCGCGGGGGCTTGTCCCCCGCCTAGGGCGGGCCGCTCGTTCGCCCGCGTTGCACCACCCGGCACCGTCCCATTTTCATCCTCTCATGCAGCCTTCGCAAGGCCATGGTGATTCCTGCGAAAGCCTGCCCCGTACTCCGATACGGGGGCAGGAATCCAGAGGAGCGGGGGGAGGCAAGACCACCGCCAACCTTTGGTGACAACGAAAGTTAGAGAATCGAAAACCCCTGTTGCAAGGGCGAAGCCCTTGACGGGGGATGAGATCGACGGGTTTGAAATCACCCCTTGACCGCCGACCGAGGCCCAGATTGGCGACTCGGCCTTTCCAGTCCACGGGCATGGACGAGAGAAATATACCCAAGCCTGAACTGTTGCCCTACATCTGGTCCGGCGCTGACATCCCCATTAGCTGCAGGGTTCGTGCCAGGGTCGCCTTGGACGCCAAACACAGAGTAAGCCGGGCGGCAGTCAGATCTGAGTCGTCGCTGATAACTCTACACTGAGTGTAGAACCAGTGGAATGCCGTGGCCAACTCCTGCGCATAGTGCGGAAGATGATGAGGCTCCAGGTTAATGGCGGCTAGCTCGATCACCTCCGGAAGCGCCAGTATCTTTCTGATAAGTTGGAGCTCGGATGGATCGGAAAGCAGGGTCAAGTCTACGTTTGTTGGATCCAAGTCCACGTCGCCGGCATTTCTCAGAATACTGGAGATTCGAGCATGGGCGTATTGGACATAGTAAACAGGGTTCTCATTCGACTGCGCTTTAGCTAGCTCCAAGTCGAACTCCATCTGGCTGCCTATTGAACGCGACAAGAAGTAAAACCTGCAGGCGTCGGAGCCGACTTCATCGATAACCTCGTCTAAAGTAACCAGATCACCGGTCCGCTTGGACATTCGCACGATCTCGTTCCCCCGGCGGAGAGTAATCATTTGGTGAACGACGATGTCAAGCCGGCCGGGATCGATCTCAAGTGCTGAGAGGGCCGATTTCATCCTGTGCACGTGGCCTTGATGATCTCCGCCCCAAATATCTATCGCTCGATCGAACCTTCTCTTGACGAGCTTATCGACGTGATAGGCGATGTCGGCCGCCAAATAGGTAGGAGTACCATTCGACCGAACCAGCACGTGGTCCTTGTCGTCGTCTAGACGACTGGATGCGAACCAACTCGCGCCCTCTCGCTGAGTGACGTATCCGCGTCTATCCAACTGATCGATAGTCGCAAGAACCTCACCATCGTCGTAGAGACTCTGTTCCGAGAACCATCGCTCGTAGCTCACGCCAATTCGCGTCAAAGTTGCCTTTATGGATTCGACAACCAGTTCAAAGGCCTTGCCACCAACTGCTACTACCGCAGCGTCGTTCGGCATCGAGAGGAAACGATTACCCTCGGCATCGGCAATCTGCCGCGCCAGATCTTGCATATAGAGGCCCCCGTAACCATCGGGCGGCAAGTCAACCTCAAGGCCGAAGTGTTGGCAGTAACGAGCGTAAGCGGTACGGTTGAATGCGTCCATCTGGCTGCCAGAGTTGTTGAGGTAGTATTCACGCGTTACCTTGTACCCCACGGCCTCCAAAACGTTGGCGAGAGCCTCACCTATCGAAGCCGCGCGGCCAGTGGCGGCGGTCAGCGGACCGGTTGGGTTTGCGCTGACGAATTCAACCAATACCGATTCGCCGGCAACCAGATCTAGTTGCCCGTAGCGCTCACCTTGGTCGACCACGTCAACTATCTGTTGCCGAAGCCAATCTTCCGAAACATGGAAATTGAGAAAGCCGGGCGGAGCAACGTCTATCCGCTGTATGCTGGCGTCCGGCCTTATGAGATCCGCCAATGCCTTCGCCAACACAATCGGAGGTTTACGCGCCGAACGGGCTAATTTGAGGGCTATACTGCTGGCGTAATCGCCGTTTTCGGGATTAGCCGGCCGCTCGACCACCACGTCTTGCTCGGTGAACGCGGGTATCGTCCCATCTTCCTGAGCCTTCTTGGCAGCAACTACCAGCCAGCCGGCGATCTCGTCGCGAATCATTCCGCCTAAACTGGGCCTCTTATTCGAGTCATCGACCGAGAGGTATCACACCTTCACACAATTGGATAGCTAGGCGGCGCGGAAGTCGCAATCCTTTCGCGCTTCCGGCCGCCATCGCCGGTTCCTCGGCCTACTTAGGCATCTCTCTTAGCCGGTTGTATATGTGTCGCGGAGTCCAGTCCTTGTTCAGGATGCCAAAGATCGCCGTTTCGTGAACATGGTAATCCTGGAAAGTTCGGAAGTTGAGATTCCAGACGAATACCGCTCCAACCCAAGTGCGCTGAGTCTTCATGCTTTGGATCGAAGTAACGAGGAACTCAGCCACTTGGCCCTCGTTCAGATGGGTCGTCCACTCGTAACCAGCCGGTACCGGCGGTTGCGCCGACGCCCAATGGAACTCGGTGATCCACATCTGACGGTTGTCGCCATGGTTGAGCATTATTTGGTGCAGTTCGTCGATTCTCCTGAAGTAGAAGCTGCCATGACCCTTGAAACCAGGCGTGTTAACTGTCTGGACGTCAACCCAATCGCCAGGGGCATTGTTATAGCCGCTAGAGTGAGAACCAACCGCGTCGGCGTACTGCTTGAATACGCCTCCCTGGTACTGGTACATCTGGGTCAAGAACACTGCGTCGTCAATCCCGATATTGGGATCATTTACGCCGGTCGGCGTGAGCGCGCCGGATACGACGATCGCGTCCGGGTCCGCGGCCTTGATAGCCTGGAAAGAGACCTTCAGCAACTCCACGTAATCGCCGGCGCTTATGGCTCTGCCTTCCCATTCCCGCTTCAGGTTCTGCTCGTTCCAGATTTCATAGGCCTTGACTCTGCCCTTGTAACGACCAGCCACTTGGCCCAAGAAATTCGCGAAATCTCCAAAGTTATTGGGCGGTCCTTCCACCCCGTGGTGTCCGGCTCGCGACCACTCGGGAGCCGTCACGACGCTGAACAGAAGGTTCACGCCTTGGCCGTTGGCGTGATTTACCATCTGGTCGATCTCTCCCCAATTGATATTGCCTTTGGACTTCTCCACGTCGGCCCAGCGAATCTGCTGCTTGAGCCAGTTGAAACCGGCGCCTTTGACTAGGCCCATGATCCTACCCTGATCCTGGTGATAGAGATGGGCCTGCATGCCGTATCGAAGCCCCGAAGTTGCGGTGGTCGGCTGAGTAACGGCCGGCGGTTGGGGCTGCTGCGTATCGGGCTGAGGGGCCGGCTGTGCCGGCGTCGTCTCGCCCTCTTTCTCGAAGGCATCTTTCATATTTGTGTCGGGTAGCTCACCCGGACGGGCCAGTCCGTTCGGCTTGGTGTTGTCGTACTGCCGATAAAGCGCGCTGCCCCTCGACTTCTCGTCCAAGTCTCCCGGGAGGTTTTGGCCGGTGATGATCGACTTCAGGTGATCGCCGAGCAGCAATCCCTGCGTTTGCCCGGTGCTCTTGTCGAAGTGCATTATGCCGCGCTGGAACCGTAGATAGATGAAACTGCTGTTGTTCGGGTCCGCGGCCGGCCGTGAAGTAACCGCTCCCCACATTTCCAGGTTGATCCCCGGCATCCAGTTCCGATCGCCCTCCCCTTCCGGATAGGCGTCCTCGTAACGGACGGTGTTAAGGAAAACCTCGTGGAACTTGACGTCTGTCCCCTCCCAAACGTTGGGGACGTTCTGCTGCATCCAAGCCAACAGCGCTGCCTGATAATTCTCGGAACCTGGAGCCGGTGCCGTAGCTACCAACGCCTGGTCGAATACCGGGAACGTCGCGCCGTACGCCACGTTATACTCCAGCAAGCCTTGGTCCAGTATGTTGAGCTGCCCAGGACTGCCATCCGGCCGGATCTGGATTACTCTCCTCTGGAAGAACTGGATATCGCTGCCCCGGAAGCGGAACTTGCGCGAGGCCGGGTAGCCGAATACGTTCACCCCACCCCGCTTGATGAAATAATCCCAGATCGTGTCGTCCGCTATCCAATAGCCTGTCTGGGGAAAGTACCTATCGCCGCTGACCGACGGGACGGTTTCGCTTGGCGCCGCTCCTACCAGAGCCGGAGACACCAAGAACGAAGCTACCATTACTAGTGAAAGCAAGACCCTGAGCGCTCTATGTTTAATCAACGCCTGTCCCTATGCCTCCCAATGTCTTATCAGGTTGAGTCCACAAACCAACGGCCCAAGTGCTACTTGGGCATCCTGGCAAGAGCCTCGTATGAGAGCCGTGTGCTTCCATCGGGCCCGGTGATCGACCAATAATATTGCTCGTGCTCTTCAGTCCAGTTTGGATCGGATATGTAGATAACGCTCATCATACCAATCCACGGCGACCAATTCTCGCGGGCCCAATTGAACGCCCGCACCAAGTAGTCCGCTTTTTCCCGCTCGCTTACGGCATGCCAAAGGTATGGCGAGTTGGGCCTGTTGTCAACAGTCCAGCCGAATTCGAGGACGGCGATGCGATTCTCCGCAGCGCCATTCCGCACCATTATCTCTCTGATATCTTCGACGTGGCGAAACCCGTAGATCCGGCCTACTCCCGGCTCCCCATGATTGTACAACGGGTTCTCGGCGATCTCGTCCGGCGACGCCTCTGGCGGCGCTTTGAATCCGGCTCCGTGAACGCCCAGCAGATCGTAGTTGCCTTGTAATCCATTAGCATACATTCGTTCCACGAATTCGGCATCGGGCATCGCGATTGCGCCGGATGCTGTCGTCGGCGCCAGGCCGGCGGTGATCACCAGAGCCGACGGATCCGCCGCCTTTATCACCCGGTGCGCGAGTGCCAACATTTCGACATAGGATTTCGGGTCGGGAGGCTGATTGGCCCATTCGCGGGCCAAATTGGGCTCGTTCCAGATCTGATACGCGTGAATCTTGCCCTTGTAACGCGTAGCCAGCGCAGAAAGAAAGTCGGCGAAATCCTGAATATTGTCAGGTGGGCCTATACCTGGGAAAAGATCGTCGGATCGCGCCCACACCGGCTGGTTGTCAACCCGCGCGATCAGCTTCAGTTGACGGGAATTGACGGCCTCGACCAGGCGGTCCGGCTCGCCCCATCCCAATTCGCCCTTTACGTGAGGTTCGATATATCTCCATTCGAAGCTCTGCTTTATCCATCGGAATCCGGCTCTCTTCGCGAGATCGAGGTCACGATCGACATGGGGACTACCCCAGAGGAAGACTTGGACGGCGTAGTCTGGACTGGTAATGACTGGTTGCCCAATGGGCTTCAATGTGGGAACGGCGGCCATTGTAGACTCGGTCGTGGCGGTCGCGGGTGGTTCGGAATTGGTAGCTGTGGGCTGCGGAGTTGGTGCCGGCTCTTCGGTGTCGGTCGGAACCGCCGTCGGTTCGACGCTTTCGGCAGTTGGAGTGGCGGTAACCGGCTCGCTCTGAGTCGACGTGGATGTCGGGGAAGGCGCGACGGTGTGGGTAGCCGGGGTCGTCGGCTCTGCCTCCACCTCTTTAATTGTCGTGTTAGTCGGCACCGGAGCTTGTGTTACTTCGGCACCTTTCTGCGTAGGTGTCCTTAGTGGAGCTTCCGGAGCTTCACACGCTGACACTATCGCCAGTACCACGCCGATTCCGGCGAGCAATAACACCTTTGACCGCATTCGACGAATTTGACGTTGTGCAGGTTCCAGTAACGGAAGAAAAGTGTAGCTTGTCTCGTTCACAAGGCCACTAATTATAGTGCGGTAGAGTCCGGTCCTGCGAAGGAAAATCGTTGGAATTCTTTCTATTCTCAAACTCAGCGTATCTCCAGTCGAGAAATGATCTTGGTAGACCGGTACTGCGGCGAAATACCCGCAGAGTCGCCACAACCGTAAGTGTTCAGATTTAGGGGTATCTGCTCCGTAAGGGCGTAATATCGCACCAATGAGGGTCTGCCACAGGCGAGGACATCTGATCGGCGAAAGCCAGGAAAGGGTTGCAAGGGCGATCCGCCTCAGGCGGATGCCGGGGGATGTGGGGGTGTCCCCCACAACAAAGATCCCCCTTCTCCTGGCGAGGAGAAGGGGGCCAGGTCGAAGACTACGCAAGGCGAGGGGATGAGGTCGAGCAGCTCGTGGATCTGGCATCGATAGGTTGGAAATCACCCCTTGACCGCCGACTGAGGACCCGAATGGCGACTCGACCTATCCAGTTCACGGGCATGGAGGAGAGACATACACCCAAATCTGAACTGTTACAAAGTCGCCACAACCTTGACAAAGAAGGCGAATAAATAATAGATTACCCACTGCCGGCCCACAGTCTGGCAGGCTTTACGTCTCGGATGAAGCCATCTGGGGCGTTTGTTTGTCTTTGGGTCGCGCCCCGGCTCCTTTCGCGAGCCGGCGAAGAGCACTTTAACAATCGGATAGTGGCAGTGAGTGCATTGAAGCCCCATAGATTTTGGGGGGCGGGGATCAGATCCGGGCATCTGGAGATGCCCTTCTCTAGTTCTAAATCGAACTTCGATTTTTACGGAGAGTTTGATCCTGGCTCAGGATAAACGCTGGCGGCGTGCATTAGACATGCAAGTCGAACGGATCGACTTCGGTCGGTCAGTGGCAAACGGCTGAGTAATACACGGGTAACCTGCCCGCAAGTGGGGAATAACCCGTCGAAAGGCGGGCTAATACCGCATAAGCTGCGCGAATTGCTTTTGCGCAGTAAAGCCTCGTTCATTCGCGGCGCTTGTGGAGGGGCTCGTGCCCCATCAGGTAGTTGGTGAGGTAAGGGCTCACCAAGCCTTTGACGGGTAGCTGGTCTGAGAGGATGATCAGCCAGACTGGGACTGAGACACGGCCCAGACTCCTACGGGAGGCAGCAGTTAGGAATTTTGCGCAATGGGCGAAAGCCTGACGCAGCAACGCCGCGTGTGGGATGAAGGCCCTCGGGTTGTAAACCACTTTTATCGGGGAAGAATACTGACGGTACCCGTTGAATAAGCCCCGGCTAACTACGTGCCAGCAGCCGCGGTAACACGTAGGGGGCAAGCGTTATCCGGAATTACTGGGCGTAAAGAGCGCGTAGGCGGCTGCCCAAGTTGGCTGTGAAAGCCCCCGGCTCAACTGGGGAGGGTCAGCCAATACTGGGCAGCTATGAGTGCAGTAGAGGAAGGTGGAATTCCCGGTGTAGTGGTGGAATGCGTAGATATCGGGAGGAACACCAGTGGCGAAGGCGACCTTCTGGACTGCTACTGACGCTGAGGCGCGAAAGCGTGGGGAGCGAACTGAATTAGATACTCAGGTAGTCCACGCCCTAAACGATGGACACTAGGTGTGGGGGGCATCGACCCCTCCTGTGCCGAAGCTAACGCATTAAGTGTCCCGCCTGGGAAGTACGGCCGCAAGGCTAAAACCCAAAGGAATTGACGGGGGCCCGCACAAGCAGCGGAGCGTGTGGTTTAATTCGACGATACGCGAAGAACCTTACCAGGCCTTGACATTAGGCGGACCACGTCAGAGATGACGCCTTCCCGTAAGGGACCTCCTAACAGATGCTGCATGGCTGTCGTCAGCTCGTGCCGTGAGGTGTTGGGTTAAGTCCCGCAACGAGCGCAACCCTCGTCGTCAGTTGCTTTTCTGGCGAGACTGCCGAGTCTAACTCGGAGGAAGGTGGGGATGACGTCAAGTCAGCACGGCTCTTACGGCCTGGGCTACACACACGCTACAATGGACGGTACAATGGGTCGCCAAGCCGCGAGGCGGAGCTAATCCCACCAAAGCCGTCCTCAGTTCGGATCGCAGTCTGTAACTCGACTGCGTGAAGGTGGAGTTGCTAGTAACCGCAGGTCAGCATACTGCGGTGAATACGTTCTCGGGCCTTGTACACACCGCCCGTCAAGTCACGAAAGCCTACAACACCTGAAGCCGCTGGGCTAACTCCGTCTCAGACGGGGGGGCAGGCGTCGAAGGTGGGGTCGGTGATTGGGACTAAGTCGTAACAAGGTAGCCGTACGGGAACGTGCGGCTGGATCACCTCCTTTCTAGGTTGCATTGCCCGATAGGACCTCAGCCCGCTTGCGCTGGCTCCAAGGTCTTCTCAGGTACAGCTTCCGAGGTCGATCCGCCACAGACCCTCAAAGTCTGCGGCGGCCAAGGCGATATCACTCAAATCTCTGCCCTTGACTCTATTGGGCTCAACCAGCCCTCGCTGCCACTATCCGATCGTTAAAGGCTCGCCCGGAATCACCATCTGCGCCAACCCCGATCCCTATACAATGCCGAGAATCGGCTATACTCAACCTCAGTCCCTGGGCCTTTAGCTCAGTTGGTTAGAGCGCAGTCCTGATAAGGCTGAGGTCTCTGGTTCGAGTCCAGAAAGGCCCACCAAACTGGACAAAATCATGACCCTTCACGCGGAGACTCGTACTGGGCCTGTAGTCACGCCCTGGCACCACGCCGACGAGTGAAAGCCGACCGCGTGTAGTCCTTGTCCCGTCGTCTCGGCCCTATGACCCCATTAGTGAGAAGCGCTCCCACTCAATTCGCGAACGCCCCCCGGTCAGGGGCCTGTGTACAACTCCGTGTCCGGGTGGAACTGGAACCATCCGAACCAGAACGCCATGTGCGTGGGTATCCGCGCGAGCTTCTCCGACTCGTCTGCCGTGTTGACCAGAAACTCCTCGGTCACCTGCCATGCTCCGCCATCGGCGTCCACTATCACGGATGGGATGCCGCGGCGACCGCCGTCGTCGTCCGGCGCCAACTTGAACGACCTGCCGCCGCGGTAGTAGGCCCTGGCGCCCTGGCTTGCGGCCGACCCCAGCACCAATATCTCCTCGCCCCCCACCACGTCATTTAGTATGCGGACCTTCCGCAGCGCTCCGGAGGAGTAGGCCTTGGAGCCATCGTTCAGTTGGACCCCTAGCACAACGTCCTTTGCCTCAAGCCGATCATTTCGGTCAGGGACCGGGAACATAGTCGTGGGATTGTTGAAGTAGTCGTAGTAGATCGCGCGCGGGTCTTCCTCCGGTACGTAGAATGCGGCGTTATACATGCCCGTCGCCCGGGCCAGCACAGTGGTGTCAGGATGAAACTCCAGCCACTCCTCCCACGTCGTGAGAACCACCGAGAAAAAGTCGAGCTCTATCCCCGAGTCCCACAACGGCCCAATGACGGGCTCGCCGGAGAGCTGGTTCCAGAGCGAGTTGGTCAGCCGGTCGTACATCAACTTGTTGCTGCGGTACAGCAACCCCGACGTGCCGAAGGTGGTTGCCTCTCCGTTGATTTTGGCGGAATACACGATTCCGCTGCCGCAGAGGGTTCAGTAGGCAAGGACGATGGGTTCTCCCCCCAACGTGTCGTTGACCATCTCGTGGGCGTTCGCGATGCGTAGTGGGTACGCCCTGTGCTCCCCGTTGATGGATACGCCGAAGACTCGGTCGCTCGGCAGCAGGTAGTCCTGCCGGTCCGCCGAAACGACGGGAGCGTTTTGGAGGTCAGGGATTCCGTCGGGCCGGACGCCTCCCCACGTGATCTCGACAACGTTTATCCGCGAGCCTTGCTCCGCCGGGGCCAGGAACTCGCCGTACCTGCGGTCAATCTGGTTCAGGAGATTGATCTTCCACTGTAGGTACCCGTCAGGGGGACCGTACTCGTCGGCGTTCCGGCCCAGCCACTCCATCCACTTGTGCCAGCCGCGCGAGGGGCCGGTGAAATCCTGGCCCGTCATCGCCGAGAGGGCCTCTTGGGTCTCATCCAACACTTCCCTGTTCCGGAAGTAGCGGAACGCCTCGATCATCACCGGGACCATCGACTTGTCGTTGTTGGCGACGGTGGGTGCGATAGCCTCCAGCGAGTCGCTGGGGTCGTGGCCCGGGCCCGAGTAGAGCAGGTACATGTTCGCGGTGGAGTCGTAGTCCGTCGTGGAAGCCCGCGCGGCTGCCGCAGCCTGTGTCTGTGCAGCCGCCGGCGCGCTCCCCGCCGGTGCGACCGGCTCTTCCATACCCGAGCAGGCCACGGACGCAGCCGCTATGGTCCCGGCCGCCAGCGCTCCGAAATGACGCAAGAGCCTGCTCACAGGAGTCCTTCCCGGGACATTCCGGCCTGCCCCCGACAGTTCTAACACCTGTTATTTTACACCGACAAGGGCGGGGAGACGGGGTTCGAGGCGAGGACGTGCCACTTGCTGGACCCGTGCCGATGTTTATCGCACCAATATAGCCGTTGGCATAACGTATGACAGCAGGTCAGACGAATTCAGACACTCGGCAAATCGGGGCTAGTAGGAGCTTATCCCATTCGCTCGACCAAATTCTTATATCAGAACCTCCCAGTGAAATGTTCGTAGTACGGTATGCTTAGACCCACCGGCTGGCATTGCCGGCCAATACCTGCTACCCTATACCAGTCTTGGGGATGTAGCTCAATCGGGAGAGCGCCTCCCTTGCACGGAGGAGGTCAGGGGTTCGAATCCCCTCATCTCCACCGCACTTTAACAACATAATAGAGCTTATGCATTGCCAAGAAAATCCACTTCGATTTTGCCCAAATGAGGGCGAGTGAAGCGGCGTATAGAAGTTACTAAGGGCCTACGGTGGATGCCTTGGCGTCGAGGGCCGATGAAGGACGTAGCCGGACTGCGATAAGCTGCGGGTAGCTGCCAAGCAAGCTCTGATCCGCAGATCTCCGAATGGGGTAACCCGATGTGGGTCATGCCACATCATCCCGCACACCGCGGGAAGGTAAGCGGGAGAACTGAAACATCTTAGTATCCCGAGGAATAGAAATCAACGAGATTCCCCCAGTAGTGGCGAGCGAAAAGGGATCAGCCCAAACTGCTTCCTCTTAGTGGCCTATCGGCCTATGAGTTAGCAGCGTTGTAAGCCGGCTCGATCAAGGGGCGATAGACCCTTGCAGGAGTTACAAATGTCCTACTTAGCCGAACGATCCTGGGAAGGACGGCCATAGAGGGTAAAAGCCCCTTAGGCGAAAAGTTGGACACTCCCTGCGGGCCGACTTGAGTACCGGCGGACACGTGGAATCCGCTGGGAAGCCGGGGTGACCACGCTCCAAGGCTAAATACCCTCGACGACCGATAGCGAACCAGTACCGTGAGGGAAAGGTGAAAAGAACCCCAGTGCGGGGAGTGAAATAGAACCTGAAACCGTATGGCCTACAAACGGTCGGAGGGATGCAGTCCTCTGCGCCTATTCCGCTTGCGTCTCTGCCTAGCAGTGACTACAGCGGTAGGGCCAGAGTCTGTGCCTGACGGCGTGCCTATTGGAGAATGAACCGGCGAGTCAATCTCGGCAGCTCAGGTTAAGCGTGGGAGACGCGTAGCCGTAGCGAAAGCGAGTCTTAATAGGGCGTCCCCTGTTGCCGGGATCGGACCCGAAACCGAGTGAGCTAGCCATGGCCAGGGTGAAGGTCGCCTAACAGGCGTCTGGAGGCCCGAACCTTCCTGTGCTGCAAAACAGTTGGATGAGCTGTGGCTAGGGGTGAAATGCCAATCGAACTCGGAGATAGCTGGTTCTCCCCGAAATGCATTTAGGTGCAGCCTTGATCTTTTTGCCTTTGCAGGTAGAGCACTGGATGAGCTAGGGGGCACAAAGCTTACCAAACTCAACTAAACTCCGAATGGCATTGGCCCTAGATCAGGAGTGAGACTGTGGGGGATAAGCTCCATAGTCGAGAGGGAAACAGCCCAGACCATCGGCTAAGGTCCCCAAGTGTGGACTAAGTGTCAAAGGTTGTGGGGTCGCTTAAACAGCCAGGAGGTTGGCTTAGAAGCAGCCATCCTTTAAAGAGTGCGTAATTGCTCACTGGTCGAGTAGCCCCGCGCCGATAATGTAACGGGGCTCAAGTCCACCACCGAAGCCGTGGCGTCTCTTTCATTATGATAGAGACGGGTAGGGGAGCGTTCCCTGGACGGAGAAGGCCTTCTCGCGAGAGAGGTTGGAGTCCAGGGAAGTGCGAATGCCGGTATGAGTAGCTATTAGGCGTGTGAGAAACGCGCCCGCCGTATGCCCAAGGTTTCCGACGCAAGGAAATTCCGCGTCGGGTTAGTCGGTCCTAAGCTGAGGGCGTAATAGCCGTAGGCGATGGACAATCGGTTTATATTCCGATACTGGTGTGTATGCGTTCGATATAGCCGTGTGCGCGGCAGGGTAGGCGCTGCCTGGCGTTGGAGTTGCCAGGTCTAAGCCTGTGGCCCGCTTCCAGCGGGTGAGAGGTGATTGTAAGTCGGCGGCTTTTTGCCAATGACAATTGCGTCGAGCCCACTCCGCCTAGAAAAGCACGGCTGTTAGTGTACCGCCACCCGTACCGCATACCGACTCAGGTGGGCGGGGGTAATTGCCCCTAGGCGAACGGGATAACCCTCGTTAAGGAACTCGGCAAATTGATCCCGTAACTTCGGAAGAAGGGATGCCCCCAGCCGTGACTGCGCTTGCCGCATCAGCGGCCAGGGGTTGCAACACAGCGGCCCAGGCGACTGTTTAACAAAAACACAGGTCCCTGCAGAAGGTTAATACCTACGTATAGGGGCTGACGCCTGCCCGGTGCCGGAAGGTTAAGGATAGGGGTTTCAACGCTCCGAACCGAAGCCCCGGTGAACGGCGGCCGTAACTATAACGGTCCTAAGGTAGCGAAATTCCTTGTCGGGTAAGTTCCGACCCGCACGAATGGCGTAACGATCTGGGCACTGTCTCAACGAGGGGCCCGGCGAAATTGAAGTATGAGTGCAGATGCTCATTTCCCGCGACAGGACAAAAAGACCCCGTGGAGCTTTACTACAGCTTGGCATTGGGCCGAGGCCCTTGATGCGTAGAATAGGTGGTACCCGTTGACCTCCGAGTCTTGGCTCGGATCGAGGGGCCCGTGAAATACCACTCTTCTTCGGTCTTGTCTCTAACCCGAACACGGAACAGTGCCAGGTGGGTAGTTTGACTGGGGCGGTCGCCTCCTAAAAGGTAACGGAGGCGTCCAAAGGTCCCCTCTGGCTGGATGGAAATCAGCCTTGGAGCGCATTGGTAGTATGGGGGCTTGACTGCAAGACTTACAAGTCGCGCAGGGACGAAAGTCGGGCAAAGTGATCCTACGGCCCCGTGTGGAAGGGCCGTGGCTTAACGGATAAAAGTTACCCCGGGGATAACAGGCTTATCTTGCCCAAGAGTTCACATCGACGGCAAGGTTTGGCACCTCGATGTCGGCTCGTCGCATCCTGGGGCCGAAGTTGGTCCCAAGGGTTGGGCTGTTCGCCCATTAAAGCGGCACGCGAGCTGGGTTCAGAACGTCGTGAGACAGTTCGGTCTCTATCCGTCGTGGGCGTAGGAGGTTTGCGGGGAGCTGCCCCCAGTACGAGAGGACCGGGGTGGACGAACCTACGGTGTGCCGGTCGTCGCGCCAGCGGCGTCGCCGGGTAGCCGCGTTCGGCCGGGATAAGCGCTGAAAGCATCTAAGTGCGAAGCCCTCCCCTAGACTTGACCTCCCTCCCCGCTGTCTTTTCAGCGGGGCTAAGGCCGCAGGTAGATCACCTGCTCGATAGGCGGTAGGTGTAAACGCAGTAATGCGCTTAGCTGAACCGTACTAATCAGCCGATGGCTTCTACTTACTCTGCTTCTCTCGCCCTTGTTTTGGCAAAATCTTTTTCTTTGCTCTTAAGCTCTATTATCCGCACCACTTAGCTTCCTGGTGTTTTATGCGATGTCGTACCACCCGTTCCCTTCCCGAACACGGCAGTGAAAGGCTTCAGCGCCCACGATACTTGGCTCTCAAGGGCCTGGGAAAATAGGTCATCGCCAGGAAGCTTCTTTCTTTTTCGAAAAATGAAACCTCACAACATCCTGCTGCGCGTGAAAGCCAGCACATCAGACCTCCGGCCGCGAACTCAACCCCCGGACATCAGCACGCCGCACCCCTAAAGGTTCACCTCGTAATCCCAGCCAATCACGCCAACCAAGCTTCACAAGACACAACCATCAATGACTTCCGCTGGCACAATGCCCTTCATCCTGTAAACTAATACCGAATCTGACACAGACGCGGAGGGAGCAAATTGGGCAAGATCACCGGGCTAGCTGAAATCGTCCTCTGGGTTAGTGATATGGGAAAGTCGGTTGGATTCTATAGAGACGTTCTTGGGCTCCAAGTAATCTCGCCGCCAGAGAACACCTCGCCCATCTTCCTTCAAGCCGGCGAAGACCATCCCGGTATCCCTGATTTGGTAGTCCTAGTCCAGAGGCCGCAAGGGATCATCGCTCCGGCCAAGCCCAATGCGTTACATCATATCGCCCTAGAGATTTCGCCCGCGGATTTCGATGGCGAGTTCCAGCGCCTCAGTGACCTCGGTTACGAGGTGCGCACCGGTCAGCACCCAATCATCCCGTCCCGGACCATGTACGTGGATGACCCCGACGGAAACGAGGTCGAAATCATCTGCGAAGCCTGAAAATGCCGCGAATCACTCTCACGCCTTTCGAGCCCAAGCCACCGAGGCCTCCCGCCATATGGCTGTTAGCTATAGCGAGCCTTATCTACGGCCTGACCGGCTGCCTCGCAACGCCACTGCTCGCCGAAGTAACCATTCATCCGCTAACGATAAGCCCTAACGGCGACGGCATCAACGACTCCGCGACCCTGAAACTCCCATTAGGTCGGCGCGCAAACGTAACCGTCATATTGCTCGATAGCGAGGGCACTGAAATCAAACTGCGCGACCAAGTTACCCGGGCCCCAGACGACTATGAGCTCTCCTTTAACGGAGCCGTAAAGGTCGGCGATAGCGGCAACAGCAGGGTGCTACCGGACGGGGAGTACGTCTTCAGGGTAATCGTCGAAAACATCGAGCGTACCGAAAGAGTCGAGAAAGAGGCCTCCCTAACGATTGCGAACGCGGACACGATGCCAGTCGAGATCAGCAACTTGGCAACTTCGCTCACCACCATCAGTCCCAACGGCGACGCGATCGACGACGAAGTCAGAGTCAGCTACGGGCTGAACAAACTATCGACTACCCAAGTCTATGCGTTATCAGATTCCGGCCGGCGCTACCTGATCGAGCCGCCCCTCGAGAAAAACGCCACGCTGCAGTCTCATATTTGGAACGGCGCCGCCGGCGACAAAGTCGTGCCCGACGGCGACTATCAATTCGTGGTTGAAGCTTGGGACACGGCCGGCAACTTCAGTGTAGCGTTCGCGCCGATCCGAATAGAAAACGGCGGCGTCAGCCGGCTCGAAATCGTGGATGCCAAGTTCAGCCCCGTTGCGGTGGCAAGTGGCGGAACTCTTAACGTCCGTATCACAGTGAAGAACACCGGCGAAACGCGGCTGAATACCATGGGTCCCCCTCCCGACACCGCCTACACTACCGAGATGAACTTCGCTACTTTCCGCGATCCCGACAATCCAAACATCGCGCTGTATTTCGAACGGCCCGGCGTGTGGAGAGTTGGTATTGGATGGACGAATGCGCCCCAAAACCTTCCCGTTAGGTGGGGACTCTTCGACGATCTAGATCGTGAATTACTGCCGGGCGAGGAAGTGACAATAACCGGACAAATCGAAGTGATGGAGAGCAGCACTCGCGAGCTAACCTTCTACGCCTCTGTGGTTCAAGAGGGAGTCGGCTTTCCGGGCGGACAAGTCGGACATACCCGGGTCAAGGTCAGCTTTTGAGCGGGGAACAATTTTAGGAAGAATATTTGGAACCGGACGTATCGGCGATCATCGTCAGCCACAACACAGTTGATCTGACAATTGCCGCGATCAGTCATCTCGTCGCGTCGGCCAAGAGAAGTGACCTGGCCGTCGAGACCATTCTTGTCGACAACGCCTCGACAGACGGCACCCCGGTCGCTATCCACAACCGTTTTCCCGATGTCCACCTCATCGCCCTGGGCGAAAACTTGGGTTTCGCCGGCGCAAACAATCTTGCGATCAAACAAGCTCGTGCGCCTTATCTTCTCTTTCTGAATCCGGACTCTCTTCTTCTAGGCGACGCCTTGGGACGGTTACACCAGTTCTTGCAGTCACACCCAAGGGCCGGCCTCGTCGGCTCCTCCCTTGTCTATTCCGATGGCGAGCACCAAGACGCCGCTTTTCTTTTCCCGACCGTGGCAATGACTTTGATCGACCTGCTGCCCGTACCCAACCGCATGCGCGACTCTCGTCTCAACGGACGGTGCCTAATCGAGGAAGATCCCATTCAAGTCGATCATCCGTTGGGAGCATGCATGTTCGCCCGCCGGACGACAGTTGAAGAGATTGGTGGATTCGACCAAGATTACTACATGTACTCAGAGGAGCTTGACCTGTGCCGGCGCATGAAACGCGCCGGTTGGGAGGTTTGGAGCCTGCCGCGTGCGAGAGTCGTTCATTATGGCGGCGCCAGCACGAGTCAAGTTGCCGATCGAATGTACGCTGATCTTTTCAAGTCGCGGAGGAGGTTTGCCAGCCGACACTATGCCAGACGAACATACCGAGCGATTGACGCGGCGATACGGCTGGGAATGTGCTGGAAGATCGCTGCAGCGACATTGAGTCTGATGAGAGGAAAGCAGAATGCCCGCGAGGCGGGCCAGTCAATCTCCACCTACCTGCGTATTGCGCTATCGAGCAACCTATGATCAGCCGGCAATCGATTACCGCAGCGATCATTGCCCGCGACGCGGCGGACGAGCTGCCGGAGTGCCTCAGGTCCGTGAGTTGGTGTGACCAAAGCCTGGTTATGGTAGATGATCGCACTACTGATCGGACTGCCCAAATAGCCCGCGACAACGGCGCCAACGTGGTCGTCAGGCAATTCGAAAACTGGGCCGCACAGAGAAACGCGGCGCTGTCGCACTGCGCCACCGATTGGACGCTATTCGTCGACGTCGACGAAAGGGTCACGAGAACGCTGAGCGACGAGATTGTTTCCGTCTTGGAATACCACCGCCAGGAAGACGGCTTTTGGATACCCCGCGTCAATTTGATATGCGGCCGATGGGTTAGACACGGAGGCTGGTATCCAGACTACCAGTTGCGTTTACTTCGCCGCGAACGAACTCGCTACGATCCCGACAAGCCGGTCCACGAAGTCGTGCTATTTGACGGTGAGTCCGGCTATCTGACTCAGCCGCTCCTGCACCACAACTATCACTCTGTCGCCGAGATCGTAAGCAAACAGGAGAACTACGCACTCTACGATGCCGCCCGGCTCAGGGACCAAGGCAAGATCAGGCCCAGGACATTGCTCGGGGGGCCGGCGCGAGAATTCTACAGACGATACATCCGATTGGGCGGAGCGCTTGACGGGCCGATCGGTATTATGCTCGCCCTGATACTGGCCGGATACGAACTCAGGGTCCGACTGTTGGCATTAGCTCAGTCTAGATAACTTAGTATTTGCGCTAGAGCTATTCCGGACTCGCGCCCAACTCGTCGAGCAGCTCCCGCAAGAATCCACCGACGTCCATGACCAAGCCAATGCTCTGGAAGCTGCCCCGGTCCACCAACTTAGTCAACGCGGCCGGATTGATGTCAACCGCGACTGTGTGAACGTGGGCCGGCAGCAAGTTGCCCATCGCGATCGAGTGCAGCATCGTAGACAGCATCAGCGCAACCCTTACCTTGTCCCGCGCGCACTCACGCATCGCCCTCTGGGCCTCGAGCACGTCTGTTATCACCTCCGGCAGCGGCCCATCGTCCCGAATGGAGCCCGCCAATACGAACTTGACGTCGTTTTGCACGCACTCGAACATGATGCCTTCGGTCAATGCACCCGATTCGACCGCCTTCGAGATGCTTCCGGCCGCTCTGATCACATTGATCGCCCTCAAGTGATGCTCGTGGCCGGTATCGGGCGGTTGTCCGCCAGCCAACGGAACCCCCAGCGATGTCCCAAACAAAGACGCCTCGATGTCATGAGCGGCCAGCGCGTTGCCCGCCAAGAGCACGTCTACGTATCCAGCACGAATCAGCCTGCACAGATAGTCCCGCGATGCGGTGTGGACGATGGCCGGGCCGGCGACGACGGCGATTTTGCCGTTATCTGTCCTGGCCTCTTTTATCCAGATAGCGGCTTCCTCAATCGCCAGGGAACGGGGCTTTTCACTCGATATCGTGCTGCCCATGAATCCGAACAGCGGCGACGGACTACGAGAACGCTCGAGCGGGACAATTCGTATGCCTTTGTGGCCTACCACCACCTTGTCGCCGGCCCTGAGATCATATGCCGGCGCACATTCTGCCCTGTTGTCCGCTACCCTGATAACACAATCCATTTCAGGATAGTCCACCTCCACCCAGCTGCCTTCAAGCCTTATCAAAGTATCGAGATTGGTAGTCGAATAGAAGTCTTCGGGTAGGACGCCGTCTGCCGGACAAGCATCGAGCTCTACGTCGTCAATCGCAATCGGCATCGCTCCATGCACTTGAACGGCGGTCAATGCACGCGAGAGTCGCTCCTGGCTGGAAGCTGAGATTTCTATCCGCGCATGGCTAGGATCGGTCTTATGCTTGCCAACGTCGAGCGATTCAATAGTGAAGTCGACCCCGTGGTCCATTAGTTCATCCAGAATCCTCGGCAGGATGAGCGAATCGATAATATGCCCGCGCACTTCTACAACGTGGGAAAACGGTCCTGATGTTACCAATGGATACTATCCTTTCAGCCATCCGACCCTTCGGGCCGACTCCCCTAATCGCGGGAGGATTAAGATCAAAACGGGGGCAAACGCTAGGCCGGATAGTAGCGACGGCTATTCGGCCATGTCAAATTTCACCGTATACTCTCGGTTGCTCTCTTGCGATTGCACCCGGCTCGTCTTGCGCTAGGAAAAATAGTCGATTTGGGCTATCCTGATTCTGCTCATTGGGCACCGAGGTCTGGTCTTTAATGTTTCCAATACGCGTTAGTCTCGAACGGACTTCCGTCACTTTATCAAGGTCGCAGCGGTAGTGCGGTTCTATTCCCCTCTCCTGGGGCTAGTCACCCAGGTGGGACTCATGATCGTAGCTGGAATCATAGTAGGCCTACTCCTCGGCTTGTGGATCGACGATCAGCTTGGCAGCCGGCCTTTGTTCACACTTGTGCTATCATTGGTCGGCACTGTCGCTGGATCATTCAGCGCCATACGAGTAGTTACCAAGTCGTTTGACCGGGTATTACAAGCCAATAAACCGCCGGTTGAAGGCAAGGAATCATCTGATGATTCAGATGACAAACCGGCCCGAGGTACACATACGTAATGAATGAGGGGGCTGAGAACCCAGCCCGAAGCAAGGTCGGCGTTTACGTCGCCATAGGCGCAACGCTGGCCTTGGTGATCTTCGGCGTACTCGGACCCATTAAGGCCCAGGAACCACACGTCCAACTAGCGGCCGAAGTGCTCTTCAAGATTGGAGGGTTTAACTTAACCAATACGATGATCGGGTCATGGATGTCCATGATTCTCCTGATCGTCTTCTTCGTCATAGCGTCCCGGCGGGTCCAAATGATCCCGGGGGGATTGCAGAACTTCGTAGAGTTTCTTCTCGAATCCCTGCTTAACTTTGCCGAGTTGGTGGCAGGCCCTGAGCGTGCCCGCAAGTTCTTCTCAATCGCCGCGACGATATTCCTATTCGTGATAGTGTCGAATTGGCTCGGATTGCTTCCTGGATTTGGACCCATAGGCATATATCAGGATGACGGAAAAGGGCATCTGATATTCGCCCCCCTATTCCGCGCTGCGACCACTGACCTGAACGTCACCCTGGGACTTGCCATTATTTCAGTTGCGTTAACTCAGGTTTACGGCGTCCAAGCCCTTGGTTTCTTCAGCTACTTGGGGCGGTTCATAAACTTCCGGCACGGGTTTATTCCGGCAGTCGTCGGCCTCCTGGAGATCGTCAGCGAGACCGCCAAGCTGATCTCATTCAGCTTCCGACTTTTTGGTAACATATTCGCCGGCGAAGTCCTGCTGGTCGTAGTCGCTTCGCTAGTGCCGCTCGTCGTGGTTGTTCCGTTTTACGGACTGGAAGTGATCGTAGGGTTTTTCCAGGCATTCGTGTTTGCCGCATTGACCCTCATCTTCATGAGTATTGCGACGACGAGCCACGATGAACATCACGAAGAGCATGCCGGGTCATAGGTCCGGTGCTCCAACTCGAGCAAACTGAGGTTAACAGCCGGCGGAGACAAATTTGAACGGTGCAAAATATTTGACGCCAATCACGGCGGAAGGGAGACCCTGAGTGGAAGAAGGTGCAGCCAGATTGATAGCAGCCGGCCTAGCGATAGGCTTAGGCGCCCTTGGTCCCAGCATTGGTATTGGCATATTGGTCAGCAAAGCAATGGAGGCTCTGGGCCGCAATCCGGAAGCCCAGTCCGTGATCACCCCGAATATGATCATGGGCATCGTCTTTACTGAAGCTATCGCAATTTACGCACTCGTGGTGGCGCTGATTATCAAGTTTGTCTAGATGACTGACCTTGGCTCACCGCGAATGGGTCGATCGCCGGTTGAAGATTGAGGGCTTGGCCGCGTTTGCAGTGCAGTCGCCGGCCAATAGTTGGGCGTTTCGACCGATTGGCGTTTCATCGCAGCATCGGACTAATGAGGGTTGATCTCTGACCAGTGATTCGTAACGAGCACTGGTCAAGATCGCAAAGTCTCTGAGAAATTGAATTATTCCTGTACGAGGTAAGTAGTTGGAAGGTTTGGGAATCAACTGGCAAGGTCTGGTCGTTCAGATCGTCAATGTTGCGATCCTGTTGTACTTGCTCCGCAGGTTCGCCTACAAGCCATTCCTCGGCATACTCGAGCGGCGGGCTGAAAAGATCCGCGAAAGCGTAACCCGTGCCGAGGAGATACAGAAACAGGCCGAGGCAACCGAGCAAGAGTTTGCCTCCCGTATCCAAGAGGCCCGCCGGCACGGCCAGGAAATCGTTAATCAGGCTAACCAGACGGCCGAACGAATTCGGGCCGACGCCGAACAGCGTGCTCGCGGAGAGGCCGAAGAGTTCTTGAGTCGGGCGCGTGGGGAGATCACCCAAGAACGCGAGCGCGCACTGAGTGAACTACGTCAGCAGACTGCGGACTTGGCGATTTTGGCCGCGACCCAGGTCGTGCGAGAGTCATTGGACACGGATGCGCACCGGCGAATCGTCGAGCGGGTCTTGGCCGAATCGAGTGACCCCAAGCTGAACTGATCAGTCGAGAGTTTATGACCGAAAGATTGATCTCGTTGCCGGCTCTCGATGGTAGGTCGGTTTCTGGGCGTTGAACAAACTTGGGCGATAACCGTCTTCAGATGCGGTCGTACTCGGAGCATTGAGGGTTGGGATTATGTCTCAGCTTTGCGATCTACAGAAAGCCATATCGACCACGGGAGCCGATTGAGGGTTCGTGACCGATCCCGCAAAACTACAAGTTCTGCTCTCTGAGGAGATTGGTGAGATTGCGTCAGCAATCAAGGGGCTTGGGTCCCAGAACTACGATGAGTTCAGCTAGGCCCGGCTCAAAGAAGAGATCGCAGATGTAATTGTGTTGCTCGTGGAACTGGCGGACTAGTTCGATATAGACATAGAGCAGGCGGTTGTCGAAAAGTTCTTCGAGAAAGACGGTCTTAGGAAGTGGAAATCGGCGATAGAATGAGAAAACTCACAACCCCTGTAACAAATTGAGAAGCCCAGAACACACCGTGTACCCAACCCGAAAACGAAGCTCGCTGCCAAGCACCTTGCGTCAACCCGCCGTAACAGCGTTCTCTCCGGTCAAGCAATCTCGCATTTCAACGATTGGGAACGCTAAGTGAAAGGCAGCAGGGTAGCTCGTCGATATGCTCAGGCCGCGTTCGAAATAGCCCTCGAACAAGACACCCTGGATGATTGGCAAAGCGATCTGAACCTGTTCGGCGATGTTCTTTCCGACGCCAGGTTGTCGGCATCGCTCGAGAGTGGACGCATCCCTGTTGAACAGAAACGAAGAATGCTTAACTCGGCATTCGCCGAACTGGCCGAACTCCGGCGCAACTTTTTGCTGCTATTGGTCATCCGTAGGAGGCTAGCCTACATCGGGCAGATTGCCACCGAGTTCGGCCGGCTGGTGAATAAGCACCGTAGGATTTCGGTAGCCAAGGTTACAACCGCGGTGCCGCTCGACGACGATCGCCGCGCACTGATGCGGCAATGGTTGGCGAACGCTACCGATCACAACGTAAGTCTGGATGAGACGGTCGATGAAAGCATTCTCGGGGGTGTCGTCGTCCAAATAGGAGACCGTCGATTCATCGCCAGCTTGGTCGATCAGTTGGAGGTTCTCAGGGAGCGGATGAGCTTGGCGTAATGAGGGCGGAGACCACCGATGCGGTGTATCTTTCGTTTGAATGGTCGCCGAGTGGTCCTTTGTAAAAGAATTAGAATAAATCTGAAATCTCCTCGCGAAGTATGTAGATAGGAGGACTCAATGGCTGTTAGAGCCAACGAAATAAGCTCGATTCTAAAGCAACAAATCGAGAACTTTGGCCAAGTCGTATCGGTCGTCGACGTAGGTACTGTCATCGAAGTTCACGACGGCATTGCACAAGTACACGGCTTGAGTGGTGTAATGGCCGGCGAGCTGGTCGAATTCCCAAACGACACGATGGGACTGGCACTCAACCTCGAAGAGGAGTCGGTCGGAGTGGTCCTCCTTGGCGATGAGGCCGATATCAAGGAGGGCGACGAGGTCAAGACGACCGGTCGAATCGGTGACGTGCCGGTCGGCGACGCGATGCTCGGACGGGTCGTCGGCGCTTTGGGCGAGCCGATTGACGGAAAGGGCCCCGTTGCGACCACCGAAAGAAGGCCAGTCGAGCGCATAGCTCCCAACGTGACGTCGCGTCAAGAGGTCGAAACGCCACTACAGACCGGTATGCTGGCGGTCGATTCAATGATCCCCATTGGACGTGGGCAGCGCGAGCTGGTAATCGGCGACCGGCAAACTGGCAAGAGCGCTCTGGTCATCGATGCAATCATTAACCAGCGCGATAGCGGCGTGAAATGCATATACGTGGCAATTGGTCAGAAAGCCGGCAAAGTGGCCCAGGTGGTGGCTCGTCTTCAGCAGGAAAACGCGCTGGATCACACAGTTATTGTGGCCGCCAACGCTACCGAATCCGCCGCGCTACAATACTTGGCCCCGTACTCTGGATGCGCTATCGCCGAATACTTCATGGAAAAAGGCGAAGATGCGCTGGTTGTCTACGACGATCTGACGAAACACGCTTGGGCTTACAGACAGATCTCCCTACTACTGCGCCGGCCCGCCGGGCGCGAAGCCTATCCCGGCGACGTGTTCTATCTTCATTCCAGACTGCTAGAGCGCGCCGCCAAGCTCGATGACAAAAATGGAGGCGGCAGTCTGACGGCGCTTCCCATAATAGAAACCCAGGCCAACGACGTCTCGGCATACATACCTACGAACGTGATCTCGATAACGGATGGCCAGATCTACCTGGAGTCCGACCTGTTCTACGCCGGCATTCGACCGGCGATCAACGTCGGCTTGTCGGTATCGCGGGTCGGCTCGAAAGCTCAAACATCTGCCATGAAGAGCGTAGCCGGCCGGCTGCGCTTGGACTACGCGCAGTACCGTGAGTTGGCCGCGTTCGCCCAGTTCGGAACCGATCTCGACCGGGCTACCCGTGCCCAGCTCGATCGCGGCGCTCGCATCACCGAGGTTTTCAAACAGCTGCAATATAGGCCGATGGCGTCCCAGGACCAAGTCATCCTACTTTACGCCGTGACCAATGGCTTGATGGACGATGTCGAAGTCACCCAGATAGCTGCCTTCAAAGAGCAACTACTGAAATACTTGTCCCTCAATAACCCTGAGCTCGGGCAGTCGATTGCCAGTGATGGAAAACTCAATGACGAGACCTCCGGTGGAATTGAAACGGCAATTGCCGCATTCAAGCAATCAGGTGCGCTCTGATCAGTTATGGGATACGTCGAAATCAACAAAACCATCGCCCCGGGATCGTATCTGAATGGCTAACACCAGAGAGCTAAGACGCCGAATTCGCAGCGTCAGCAACACCGCTCAGGTCACCCGCGCCATGGAGATGGTATCCGCGTCCAAGATGCGACGCGCCCAGGAGATGATGTTCGCCGGCCGACCATACGCTGATCAGGTCGCGACCTTAATCTCGGCTATCGCCGCATCTCTGGGTCCACAAGACGAGATACATCCCTTGCTCGATCGCCGGCCGGCGAACAAGATCGGATTGATCCTGGTCACACCGGATCGCGGGCTGTGCGGAGTTCTACCTGGAAACGTCATCAGATTGGCGGAGCAAACCGTAGCGCAATCCAGTGACTCTGCCCTGAGCTTCGTCACGGTTGGGCGAAAGGGCCGCTCGTGGATGTTGCGCCGCGGTTTCGACGTAGTGGCCGATCTGAGTGGACTTGAGGACCGACCATCCTTGTTGGACACCCAGCCCGCGGCTCGGGTGGCAATCACCGGCTACACTGATGGTAGCTTCGATCGAGTAGACCTAATCTACACCGACTTTGTCTCAACTTCGAACCAGCGACCGCGGCGGAGACAATTGCTTCCGGTCGAGATTCCAGATGAACCTGACCAACGTTGGCCGGACTATCTGTTCGAGCCGACGCCGTACGAGGTGCTGAGTCAGCTCTTGCCGCGCTATATCGAAGTCCTTATATATCAAGCGGTCCTCGAAGCAAAGGCCAGCGAGCACAGCGCTCGCATGATTGCGATGCACAATGCAACGGAGAACGCACGCGAACTCGTCCAGGAGTTGACGCTTTCTTATAACAATGCCCGCCAGGCCAGTATCACGAACGAGATCCTTGAAATTGCGGCCGGCGCTGAGACGTTGCGCGCGAGATAAATCTATCGGCCGTCAGGCCCAACATAAGTGCGAAGATTGGAGGTGGCAATGGCTACCGGCAAAGTAGTGCAGGTCATAGGTCCAGTAGTCGACGTGGAGTTTCCACCAGACCAACTACCCAAACTATTCAATGCTGTCGAGATCGCCCAGAATGGCAGTCGGTTGGTTCTCGAGGTGGAGCAGCACCTGGGCAACAACTGGGTGCGATGTGTAGCCATGGACAGTACCGACGGCATACGCCGAGGTACCGAGGCGACCGACACCGGCGAGGCGATTACGGTACCCGTTGGCCCGAATACGTTGGGCCGGCTGTTCAATGTACTCGGCGAACCTATAGATGGTCGCGGCCAAGTTGAATCCGAAATGAAGTATCCGATCCACCGGCCGGCGCCCGACTTTACCGAGCAGCAAACCCGCCCCGAGGTCCTGGAGACAGGTTTGAAGGTTATTGACCTGGTTGCCACCTTCACCAAGGGCGGCAAGATCGGTGCTTACGGCGGCGCCGGCGTCGGCAAGACCGTCATAATCCAAGAGCTTATCCGCAACATCGCGACCGAGCACGGCGGCATATCCGTCTTCGCCGGCGTCGGAGAGCGATCACGTGAAGGGAATGACCTCTATCACGAGATGACCGACACCGGCGTCATAGACAAGACCGTAATGGTTTTCGGTCAAATGAACGAACCGCCCGGCGTGAGGCTGCGTGTTGGACTGACCGCCCTGACAATGGCCGAGTACTTCCGCGATGAAGAAGGGCGCGACGTTCTCCTCTTCATCGACAATATCTTCCGCTTCACGTTGGCCGGCGCGGAAGTGTCGGCCCTTCTGGGACGCATGCCCTCCGCGGTTGGATACCAGCCGACACTTGCGACCGAGATGGGCCAGCTGCAGGAGCGAATCACCTCGACGACGCGGGGTTCGGTTACGTCTATGCAGGCGATCTACGTGCCGGCGGACGACTACACAGACCCTGCCGTGGTCACGACGTTCGGACATCTTGACGCGATCATCTCACTGGAGCGATCGATCGCCGAACAGGCGCTGTTCCCGGCAGTCGATCCGCTGGCGTCCAGCTCCAGAATTCTCGATCCAGAGATCGTCGGAGAGGAGCATTACTCAGTCGCCCGAGGCGTACAGAGTGTCCTACAGCGCTACAAGGACTTGCAAGACATCATCGCGATCCTGGGGGTAGAGGAGCTGAGCGAGGACGACCGGCTGACCGTAAGCCGGGCCCGCAAGATCCAGAGGTTCCTCTCCCAACCAATGTTCGTCGCCGAAGCGTTCACCGGCCGAGCCGGTACCTACGTGACTCTGGCCGAGACCGTTCGCGGCTTTAGGGAGATACTCGACGGGAAGCACGACCATATTCCCGAGCAGGCATTTTACATGGCCGGCACTATCAACGATGTGGTGGAGCGACACGAGAGTATGGAAGACAACTAATGGGCGCTTTGCAGGTAACCATAGTCACTGCCGAGCGGGAGGTGTTCTCCGGCGAGGCAGACGTCGTAACCCTGCCGGGCGCTGACGGCGAGCTTGCCATACTGCCCAGCCACACGCCGTTGGTCACCGTGATGAACCCCGGTGAGCTATGGATTCAGGATGGTGACCGTGAGGACGCGTTGGCGCTGAGTGGCGGATTCATGGAAGTAAGGAATAACCGGATATCAATCCTAGCCGATACAGCCGAAAGGGCCGAAGAGATTGACGAGGCCCGAGCCGAGGCTGCCCGGGAAAAGGCCCAGTTCGCTCTGCGCGACCGTCCGCCCGACATTGATCCCTCGACGTTTGCCGCCGCCTTGCGCCAGTCGCAGCTCCGGCTGAAGGTCGCAAGGCGTCGTCGCCGGCGCGGCCAACAATCTCGAGGGAATTAGTGGAGCGACTCGTAATCAATGGCGGCCGCCGGCTCTCCGGAGAGGTCGCGATAAACGGCGCGAAGAACTCCATTTTGCCCCTGCTTGCGAGCTCGCTCCTTACCAAGGAGCCGTGCACCTTTCACCAAGTCCCATGGATCCGAGACGTCGAGGTAATGTTGGAAATCATGGCTCACCTCGGCTGCAATATCGACGTAGATAGGGACCGGCGCACCGTATGCGTCGAATCATCTCACCTGAGCTCGACCGATCTGCCGACATCGCTTGCCTCCAAGATGCGCGCCAGCTTCCTACTGGTCGGACCGCTTCTGGCACGAGTGGGCGAGGTCAGAGCTCCCCATCCAAGAGGATGCGCCATCGGACGCCGACCGGTAAACGTTGACATAAAAGCCTACAAGGCTATGGGCAGTACCGCCTCTTTCGTTGATGGGCTTTTCCATTTGCAGGCCACCGGGCTTTGGGGCACGCGTATGTATCTTGACTACCCCAGCCACACCGGAACCGAGAACATCATGATGGCCGCCTGCTTGAGTCACGGAGACACATATATCGTCAACGCCTCGGCCGAGCCGGAAGTAGTCGACCTGGCCAACTGTTTACGAAAGATGGGCGCTCGAATCGCCGGAGACGGAAGCAGTGTAATATACATAGAGGGCGTCGAAGCGCTTCGCGGCGCCGAGTACACGGTGATGCCCGATAGAATAGAGGCAGGTACATACGCGTTGGCCGCTGCAATCACCGGCGGGGAAGTGACCTTGAGTAAAGTCAATAGCTCGCATATGGAGCCCCTGACCCACAAATTGATAGATGCCGGCGCTATCGTCGAGGAATCGGAAGGGACTTACCACGTTGCCAGGAGCGGCCAATTGAGGTCCGTCGAGCTCCAGACACTCCACTTTCCGGGATTTCCGAGCGACCTCCAAGCCGGCTTTACTACGATGCTGACTCAGGCCAGCGGGGTCAGCACCGTCCATGAGCGAGTGTTCGACGATCGCCTCCAATACGTCAACGAGCTGAGAAAGCTGGGAGCCAACATCAAGATCGACGGTCAAACTGCGACGGTTTACGGCCCCTCGCCACTGACCGGCGCAAAAATACGAGCGCTGGACATAAGATCCGGCGCCGCCTCGGTCCTCGCCGGCTTGGTAGCCGACGGAACCACCGAGATTGACGATATCCACCACCTCGACCGAGGATATGTCGGCATACACGACAACCTTAGCAATCTCGGCGCAAGCATCCGCCGGACAGCTGATTGAAACACCGACTTTCGACTACATGTTCAGAAAACGAATAGGGATAGACCTGGGCACAGCGAACGTACTGGTGTATGTTTGCGGCAAGGGGCTTGTGCTCAATGAGCCTTCCGTCGTCGCCGTGGCGGTCAATGAGAACGAAATAGTCGCCGTTGGCAGTCAGGCCCACGCAATGCTCGGAAGAACGCCCGGAAGCGTCTCGGTAATCCGGCCCATGCGTGACGGCGTCATCGCGGATTTCGTAATCACTGAAGCGATGCTCCACTACTTCATACAGCGCGTATGTGGCCGATTCAATCTTCTCAATCCGGAAGTAATGGTCTGTGTTCCCGCCGGCGTGACCTCGGTGGAGCAGCGCGCTGTCCACGACGCGGCAGTTCAGGCCGGGGCAAAGATCACCTACCTGATAGAGGAGCCCTTGGCCGCAGCCATTGGAGCCAAGCTTCCGATACACCTGCCACAGGGCAACATGGTCGTGGATATAGGCGGCGGCACTACCGAAGCGGCCGTCATTGCGCTGAACGGCATCGTTGCCAAGGAGTCCATTCGCGTCGCCGGCTCCAGATTAGACGATGCAATAATTGCCTACGTCAAGCGCAAATACAACCTGATGATCGGCGACCGAATGGCCGAAGAAGTCAAGATGACTATCGGAAGCGCCCTTCCCCTGGATCCACCTGAAGAGATGGAAACCCGCGGACGGGACCAGGTCGGCGGCCTGCCAAAAACCATTATTCTTCGATCGGACGAGGTCAATGAAGCAATTTCGGAGCCGCTCGGCGCGATGGTCGCGGTAGCCATGCGCGTACTCGAGCGAACACCGCCGGAGCTGGCGTCCGACATCATCGACCGCGGAATCATATTGACCGGCGGCACCGCGTTGCTCCGGAACCTAGATAGATTGTTTAGCCAAGAATCCGGCGTTCCTTGCTACGTAGCGGAAGAGCCGATGTCGTGCGTTGCGGTAGGCTCCGGCATGGCGTTGGAGCGACTTGACTTGATGCGCCGGAATCTACCCTCGGTCGATTAGGTTGCGTAGTTACTTCCGGTCACTCCCGTTCCCCATCTTCCATCAGAAGAACGTGCTTCGCAGGCACGGGGCGGTGAGCGGCTGACGAGCGTCGAATCATGGAGTGTTTCATTTGCAAGATCAAGCAGTTTCATCCGCCCGGCCCAAGATTCGGCGAATCGTCCCACCGTCATATGAGACTGTCGAGAGTTGTTGGCGCTCCATCCGGCTCCTGCGAGAACGCCAACTTGAGCCGACGCATGTTCGCTAATTTTGACGTCCCATTTATGTTAAAATGTGCTAGCTTATGCCGACTTTTTTCCCTACGTCCTGGCTTAATCGGAATTTGTCAATCGGGGCGCTCATAGAAATCCGGAGGGTACTGAATGCAGGAACAGATCGACGATTATTTGAATTACTTGCAAAACGAAATGTCTTCATCTCAAAATACTGTCGCTGCTTATCGCAATGACTTGAAGCAATTCCATCGATTCATATCAGAGCCGGCCAGACCGCCGCTTGGCGTGATCTCGGAAAACGGCCTGTCTCCAAAGGGATGGAGCGAGGTCACGAGAACCAACCTCGTTGCCTTTCTCAACCACCTCGGCGAACGGCAATACACAACCACCTCCATCGCGAGAAAGAGTGCGGCTGTAAAGTCGTTCTTTCGTTACTTGATTGACCATGCCCTGATTCGTCATGATCCTACCGAACGACTCGAGCCGCCAAAGGTCGACAAATCGCCGCCACGCAGTCTTACTCCCGCAGAGGTGAAAGAGCTCTTGGCTCTGCCGGCGTCGTCGACTAGAGTTGAAGGCCTGCGCGACAACGCGATGCTGCAAACACTCTACGCAACCGGGATGAGGGTGAGCGAGATGGTCTCCCTCAATGTAATTGACGTGGACCATAACGGGACTGTTCGCTGTGTCGGTAGGGGCGGCCGCGAGCGTTTGATTACCCTCGGCGAATCTGCCAGACAGGCCCTCGACACATACTTGAACGGAGCCAGGACCGCAATCGTCCGATCACCCGAAGAACAAGCGCTTTTCCTGAATCATCGCGGAGTGCGTCTCACCCGACAGGGCTTCTGGCTAATCCTCAAGAACTATGCCCGGAAGGCAGGTCTTTCCGAAGATATAACACCTCAAACGCTCCGCCATTCGATTGCGATACATTTGCTGAACAATAACGCGGACCTAAAGTCGGTCCAAGAGCTTCTCGGACACGCCAATATATCTACCACCCAGGTCTACGTCCAAGTAGCCGCGGACCGGCGACGGGACAAAGATTTGCCGGCAAAAAACCTGAGACCGCCGGCCGCCAGCATAGCCTGCCCGGCGCCGGGTTCATCGACCGCGTGACCAGCCGGCCTACCAACGTGCCTTAAACTTAGAGCGTCGGACGGACACCCCCTTCGGGTGCCGGCGCGATAAGGCATTCTCGGAGGTGATGGATACTTAAGCATGTCCCGGACGCTGATCCAGGATAGACGACTCATCTCACCGCATTCGTAATTTCGTCGATCGAAAGCATGCCCCGTACCCCGATACGATGCCGGAATCCAGTCGCGCATGGGCTTGTCCCACGCCGTGTCAATTCACAACTCAAATTTTTCGCACCTGAGTGTGCCGGCGCGACCTCGAGTCGTTGAAAGAGCAGACCCCAATGCACCATAGAGATGGTCTCTCCGAATCGTGGCTCCTAACCGAGGAGCACCTCGCGCCCTACGCGATGCGGTCCAGCCAGTCGGCCGGCCGTCACTATCCGGAGGACTCCCACACCCTTCGCTCCTCCTATCAGCGCGACCGCGACCGAATAATACACACCGTCGCGTTCCGCCAACTCGAAGGCAAAACCCAGGTCTTCTCCGCCTGGCGGCCTTACACGTATCGAACGCGATTGACCCACACCATCGAGGTTTCCGCACTGGCTCGCACCATAGCCCGCAGCCTTCGCCTGAACGAGGATTTGGTCGAGGCCATAACGCTCGCTCACGACATCGGACATCCGCCCTTCGGACACGTCGGTGAGCACGCGCTCGACGACTTCCTTCGAGATCACGGCGGCTTTGAGCACAATCGCCAAGCATTGCGGATATTGACGCTTCTAGAACGCCGCTACCCTGACTTCCCCGGCCTCAATCTGACGATAGAAGTGCTCGCCGGCCTCGACAAACCTCGCTGGTACGACGAGCTCGGCCGGCTTCGACAAGGCAAGCCGGGCCAACTCATCGAAGCACAAGTGGTCGACGTGGCGGACACGATCTCATACAACGCCCATGATCTAGACGACGCGTTACACGCCGGCATCCTGACAGCCAAGGAGCTGGAGTCGACACCACTCTGGCGCCGCGCTCTTGCCCTAGCCGGCGAAAACGACGACCCGGCCGTGACCCAACATCAAGCCATCCGGCGCATAATCGACTCCCAGTCCAGAGATCTGATCGAAGCGTCTTGGCGTAGGATCCATGATCTGGATCTCAGGTCCATCGACGACGTGAAGCGCTGCCGCCGGCCGATCATCGTGTTTTCCGACACAGGTATCCGCGAATACCAAGAGCTGAAAACCCTGTTGCGCGAACGCGTCTACGCCCATCCCACGATAGCCAGCAGCGCCAGCATAGCCCGGCAGACGTTCCGGCGCATATTCGACAATTTCCAGACCAACCCCAATCTCCTCCCGATCAACATCCGGCAGATTGTCGCTGAGCACGGAATAGATAGGGCGATCTGCGACTACATCGCCGGCCTCACCGACCAGCAAGCCCTCGACGAAGCCACCGCCGGCTGAGCGAACGCCTAAATATTCCGGCCATCTTCTTCGCGAGGTTCGCGGTCGGCTTATGCTCATATAATGTGGTTCGCAGACAATGGTGACCCTCGAATGCGATAGGCAGAGATGACTCACACTGATCGCGCGCCGGCCTATATCAGCAGACATTGGGCCAAGTCCGATCGGCAAGACCGCCGGCGGATACACTTGCTCGAGCACCACCTCGCCGACGTCGGAGCCTGCTTCGAGGCCCTATTGGCCCAGCCGACCATCCGAAGACGGTTGGCGCGCACGGCCGGCCTCGACGACTTGGACCGCGTCACCGTAGCGAGATTAGCCGTATTCGCGGCGTTGCATGACATCGGAAAGGTCAACGTCGGCTTCCAGGCCCAAATCTGGTCCGCCGAGGACCTACCGGCGGGCAAGAGTAAACCGCACCGAGCCGGCCATACCTGGGACCTAACGCCTATCCTCACCGCTGACGACGCATCAACGAGCAAATGGTTCTTCGACGCCATAGGCTGGGACGAGCTCTGGCATTGGGACAGTGACGAAGGGTGTACTGCCAGCGCGCTCTTTGTCGCCGGACTGTCCCACCATGGTGCTCCCTTGCAATTGGAGGGCGCACGCCACCCTAATCCCCGAATCTGGCGGCCTTACGGCCAGCTTGACCCGCGACGCTGCGTCGAACGCACCGGACGGCTGGTACGGCAGTGGTTCCCTGACGCCTTTGTCTCTGGATCGCCGCCTTTGCCCTCCGCTCCGGCCTTCCAACATATGTTTCTCGGACTCTGTACCTTGGCCGACTGGATCGGCTCCGATGAAAGTCACTTCGAGTTTTGCGACGAGCCGCAACCCGATTACATCCAAAAAGCCCGAACAATGGCCAAGAAGGCGATCTCCGGAATCGGATTGGACATCTCCGACCAGCGGCATTCATTCTCAGGATTGCCGGCATTCAGCAGCCTATTCGCGATCGAAGGCTCGCCAAATGCCATTCAACGGTCGGCCATCGAGGTTCCTCTCGATGAACCAGTCGTAATCATCGAATCCGAGACAGGATCCGGCAAGACCGAATCCGCCCTCTGGCGATTTGCGCACATGTACGAAGAAGGACTGGTCGACGGACTCTACTTCGCCCTGCCCACACGCGCCGCGGCCAGCCAGTTGCACAGGCGTGTAGAGCAATTCGTCAAACGAATGTTCATTGGATCAAACACGCCCCTGTGTGTGCTCGCGGTACCTGGATACCTACGCGCCGGCGAGGCCAAGGGCAGACATCTCCCAGACTATCAAGTCTGGTGGGAAGACGACCCCGACGACGCCACCAAGAAGCGACGTTGGGCTGCCGAGCACGCTAAGCGATACCTCGCCGCCCAAATCGCCGTCGGAACCGTGGACCAAGCAATGATGGCTGCGCTGCAAGTCCGGCATTCTCACGTCAGGGCTGCCAGCCTGGCCCGCAACTTGCTGGTAGTCGACGAGGTCCACGCATCGGATCCCTACATGCGGATCATTCTCGAGGCGCTGCTAAACGCCCACATAGGCGGCGGCGGTTATGCGCTTCTCATGTCCGCCACGCTGGGTTCGGTCGCTCGCCGGCGATGGCTATTCAGGCCGCGCCGGGAAAGCCAGTTGCCCCCAATCTCTCTACTTGATGCAATCGACACGGGCTACCCGGCCATCTCGTTCCGAGACCCGGATGGAGAGGCCGTGCTGCCGTCCGGCGAGAACCATCAGGACAAGACCGTTCGCATTGATGCGCTGCCGGCAATGCACGATTTTCTATCCGTCGCCGAGCGCGCTCTCGACGCCGCACGCGCCGGCGCCAAAGTCCTACTCATCCGCAACACCGTCCCCTACGCCGTCCAGACGCATCGTGCCATTGAAGGCGCGGCGGACCCGACCGATCGGGAACTGCTATTTAGTTGCCGGGGAATTTCGACCCTGCACACCGGCAGGTTTGCCGCCGAGGATCGCAAAATGCTCGATGAAGCGGTCGAAGCCCGACTTGGCAAAGAACGGCCTCGCGGCGGCCTGGTAGTGGTCGGCACCCAGACCCTCGAGCAGTCTCTCGATATCGACGCCGACCTCCTCATCACTGACCTCTGTCCGATGGACGTGCTGCTGCAACGAATAGGACGCCTGCATCGCCATACCCGCGAAGACCGGCCGAGCAGCTATGCGTCCCCGACCTGCATCGTCCTGACGCCTACCGGTGACGATCTGTCGTCGCTGATCTCGTCTGCAAGTCGCGGGTCCCCGCGTAACGGCCTCGGCACAGTCTACCCTGACCTCGGCATCCTTGAATTGACTCGTCGCCCGGTCGTGAAATCCACCGAATCTGGCGAGCCCTGGAAAATCCCCAAAATGAACCGCGAGTTAGTGGAGCGGACCACCCACCCCGAACCTTTAAACGCGCTCACCAAGGAACACGATGCCTGGATTGAGCACCGCAACGAGGTTGACGGAGCGGCGATCGCGGACAATCTCACCGCCAAAGGCGCCATCGTCAGGCGGGACAAGTCCTTCCTCGATCCGAAGGTCGTCTTTGCCGATTTCGAGGAGCGAATACGAACCCGGCTAGGGGACGAGGGCATCGAAGTCAAGTTCGATCCTGCGCCGCCGAGTCCCTTCGATCATTCCGTCCAGATCCCTAGCCTCACTATCCCGGCGCATCTGTCGCGCGGACTGGTGCCCGATGAAACCATTAAGCCGGTTGTCATAAACGAGGGCTTCGAGTTCGGCGTGGGTGATCGGCGCTTCGTGTACGACCGTCTGGGACTGCGTCGGCAGTAGCTGAGGTACTCCCTGTGCTGTCATGTTTTAACCCCTATAAAAAGATTGACAGCCGAGCAACTTACCCCTAGACTGTTTAGAACGCTTGACCTATACTTCCTTTTCAGGAGATTCAAAGCCGATGTTCAACTTATTGTCCGAGCCTCTGGTGAGAATTGAAAAGGATGATGGCTCCTCTGTGTTGGCCTCTCTTCCAGAGACCTTTACTCTTCTGATGAACGATGAAGTGCTAGCATTCCCTGCACTGCGTCCTCACCAGCGCCACCCGTGGCACGCCTTCCTAGTTCAGCTGGCAGCGATGGCGATGCACTACTCCGGTGCCAACGAGCCACCTGCCGACGCAGCTGAGTGGGCCGGCCTGATTCGGGGACTCACACCTGAGTTCCCCGACGACGAACCTTGGCATCTAGTCGTAGACGACATCACCAAGCCGGCCTTCATGCAGGCGCCGGCCTCCTCTTCAGACAAGTTGCAAGAGTACAAGAGCACTGTCGGAACACCCGACCGGTTGGACATTCTCGTAACGTCCAAGAACCACGACGTCAAGTCGTCTATCGCTTCTTCGAGCGACGTCGATGACTGGATTTTTGCTTTGATTAGCCTTCAGACCTCGGAGGGCTTTTCTGGCGCCGGCAACTACGGGATTTCCCGTATGAACGGTGGTTTGTGATGCAGACCTGCTTTCAGCATTACGCCAACGACCCGTCCCGGGATTCACTTCCGACGCGACGTGAGCGCTTTGATGGAACGCCGCGAGAGACTGCTAGATGATTATCCGCTACGCGACGGAGGGGCCAGCCTACTCTGGACCCACTCATGGGATGGGACCAAGGTCGAGTCATTTACTCTTAGGGACCTCGATCCGTTCTACATCGAGATATGCCGTCGCATAAGAATGCGCGCTGTTCGCGGGGACTCCCTCCACGCAATTCGCGCAACCTCCAAGTCTGCAAGAATTGATTCCAAGGCTCTGAACGGCAGAACCGGCGATCCTTGGACTCCGATCAATGGCAAGGAAGGCAAGTCTCTGACCCTGGCCGGCGGCGGCTTTACTTATAAGCGGACAGCGGATTATCTGACTCCGGGTGATTGGCAACCTCCCTTGCTGTTCGAGCCGACCGCTGCAGAACGTGCGTCTCCAAAGGACATGCAGCTAGTCGCCCGAGGCATGGTGCGGGGCCAGGGCAAGACCGAGGGTTATCACGAGCGCATAATTCCACTTAAGGCGAAGACCATTGGTGCATTCGGCCGCCCACGCGGCGTCGAAGAGCTCGGTGACATAGCACGAGATCGGATAAATCAAGTGGGGACCGTACAGCGTATTCTGCGGCACGCCGTCTGGACATTCGCTGCGGGAGGCAAGATGGAGGGGGTCGCTGACGAGCATCGCGACCGTGCAAACCCGTGGGCAAACAAACTGGACGAGACCGTAGATGTCAGCTTCTTCGAGGATCTCCAGGACGAGTTCGTACAAGGTGACCAAGACGAACGCGTCCGTATCCGCAACCAGTGGTTATTGGGTGTCGTCAATCAAGCCAGGGAACTTCTGCGCCAAGCCGAAGATGCGCTACCCTGTCCGGCAATCCAGCGCCACCGCGCCCGCGTGCGCGCCGAAAGCGTGTTCGAGGTGCGTATGCGAGGTAACAACGGGCTCCCGTGGTTATTCGAACGAAGAGGAGATGAGAAATGACAACGGAACTGACATCTGAAGTGCTCGCCCGGGCGGAGCGACCTCGATCATGGGGCGAGATCGCCGCCAGCTTCGCCAATCAACTCGCCACCCCAGAATTTCCGCGCGGAGACTTGGCCGCACTTCGCCGGATGGACCCCGACGCCCCGAATGCGGCAGCGTTCTGGCGCTTGATGGCGACACAGGAGCTACTTGGCAGCCCTTCCGTAGAGAGTAAGTGGGCTCTCGTACTGCACGGTATTGCCTTGATGACCCGTTCAGCCGGTGACGATGCGAAGAGCCGTTCCGCTCACGACAAGAATACGCCCGTCGGCAAGGCCCTGTTCTACGGCAACGACCCTAGTCGATCCGCCGGATTTTACAGCGAGTCGCGTCTGAATCGGCTGTTGACCGCCCGCGGGCCGATGTTGAGGACTCTTCTGGCGCGTTTGTTCCGCATGTTGGCCTCCGCCGGGCAGCCTTTCAATTGGTATCAGATGACGCAATTGATCCTGAACGACGATTTCGACGAGGACCGAGCGGACGCGGCCCGGCGGAACATCGCCCGCGACTACTATTGGGCTGAGAACCGCGCCAACCGCCAACGCGACTAGCACCCGTAGGTGTTGACACGATTAAGTTGCACGGAGGACTGAATTGACCGACCCAAGATTCCTACAGATACACACCCTTCACTCCTACCCCGCCGCGCTGCTGAACCGCGATGACAGCGGCCTCGCCAAGCGGATGCCTTTCGGAGGCAGCGTTCGCACACGCATCTCCTCGCAGTGCCTCAAGCGACACTGGCGGATGGTGGACGACGAGTTCTCCGTGCGAAACATCGATGCCACCCGCCACGCCATCCGGTCTCGAGAAATCGTCACCCGGAGAGTCATGCGGCCATTGCGTGAGGCAAACAACGCCTCCGAGGCAGTTCTTGACGCCGTGGAAGAGGCGTTCCAGAAGGGCGTTTACGGAGAGAGCGGGACCACGCAGTCAGGCCGTCAACCCCTTCTGCTCGGACTGCCAGAGGTCGAATACCTCCAAAACCAGGCGGACGCGATCTGCGCCGCTCATCGTGACGACCCGGACGCCGCCACCGAGGCCGCTCAGCTACTATTCAGTACCAAACGCGGTAACGACCAGCGCGAGAACTTCCGCGCTTTCCGAGAGAGCGCCATCCTGCCCGGCGGTCTCGTCGGTGCCCTTTTCGGACGCATGGTGACCTCCGATCCCGCCGCCAACATCGACGCCCCAATCCATGTGGCCCACGCCTTCACCGTGCACGCCGAAGAATCCGAGAGCGATTACTTCTCCGTCGTGGACGACCTACAATCCAACGACGAGGACCCCGGCGCCGCCCACATAGGCGACATGGAGCTCACCGCCGGCCTCTTCTACGGCTACGTCGTCGTAGATGTACCCGCGCTGATCTCGAATCTCACCGGCAGCCCGGCCGAGGATTGGAGGAATGCGGATCGTGAGCTTGCGGCCACGGTCGTCAAGCATCTCATTCACCTGATCGCGACCGTATCACCCGGCGCCAAGCTGGGCTCCACAGCCCCGTACGCCTACGCCGACCTATTGCTGATCGAGGCCGGATCGCGCCAGCCCCGCAGCCTCGCTAACGCATTTAGAGGTCCGGTGCCGGCCCGGACTAATAGGGCCGTCGAGGCCTTGGAGGGTCAGCTGGGCAAGCTGGACTCAGCGTACGGCTCCCGCGAAACCCGTCGTGTCATGTCGCTTGATGCCTGCAATATCCCCGACGCTGAGCGTCTTGACCTTGATCGTCTCGCATCCTGGGCGGCAGATGCCGTCAGTAGCGGCGAGGCAAGTTGAGCCGTGAGACATCTGATCCTGAATCTTGAAGCGCCGTTGATGGCCCTCGGCGGCGAGACGATCGACAACCTCGGAGTCATCCGTTGGTTCCCATCGGCATCTATGCTTACCGGGTTGCTGGCCAACGCCTTGGGCTGGCGCCGAATCGAAGTCGATCCACATCAGCGCCTGCAGGACAGGCTGGTATTCGCCGCCCGAATCGATCGGGAGCCGCGAGGTAGGCTACGCCTAAGGGATTTCCAGACCGCTCAACTGAACAAGAACGACAGAGGCTGGACCACCCGCGGACAGCCTGAGGGCCGAGCTGGCGGCGCCAACACCTACGACGCCCCCCACCTGCGCTACCGCGACTACTTCGCAGACATGCGCGTAACCGTTGCCCTCCGTCTCCAACCCGAAAACGCATCTCCCACGCTCGGCGAACTTGAATCGGCGCTCGAAAATCCGGCCCGGCCTCTTTTCATCGGGCGCAAGCCGTGCCTCCCTTCGGCCCATTTGCTCGCCGGCGAGCTCGAAGCTAACTCCGCTCTTGGCGCACTCATGGCATTGCCCTTGGAGGCCGGTCGGGCCCTTACAGAATCCGTCCGGCTGTTCTGGCCTGATGGCGAGGATGTGGACGGCATCGACGCATCCAGAACGTACATGCTCACCGACCAGCGCAACTGGGTGTCCGGCCTCCATGGCGGCGGACGCCTCGTGTGCGAGGGAGTCAAGCCTGTAGCCACATTCGAGCCCAATGCTGGAACACCGGAAGAGGAGTAGATATGGAGACGGCCAAGGCGACGGTAAACCCTGTTGACGCAATACCTCGACCCATCCATATGATACGGGCAGACCTCAATGTAATTGCCTTCCATCGCTGGGCCGGTTCTAGGGGTCTCATCGCCCGAAACGCGTTCGACGAAGGCTTCGCTATGCACTGCCTCTTAGTCGAAAGCTTTGGAGACCGAGCCCCAAAGCCTTTTCGCTTGATCATCCCCAGGGACCGTGATAGTCGCGGCGTGCTCTTGGGTTACTCTAGTCACGACGCGGACGCCCTGCGAGACGCCGCAGCGATGTTTACTGATCCGCTTCAAGCCAGAGTTTTGCCGGCCTCCGGCTTCGATAGCAAGCCGATGCCCGCCTCTTGGAACCCGGCCCGGCGTCTGGGATTTGAGGTGCTGGTCCGCCCCATCGTCCGTCGCAGCAGGGGCGCGGAACATCCCGGCGCAGAGATTGATGCGTTTCAATGGGAAGCTTCCCGACACTCGAAGGATGGCATGGAGCGTAGCAGAGAAGAAGTCTACACTGACTGGCTTGCTCAGAGGCTCGGACAGCGCGGCGCGCAACTGGATGAGGCCAGCCTGAAGTCGTTCCAAAGGGTGCGAACGATCCGAAAGCTCCGTGCGCACGCAACTGAAGGTCCCCATGCCCTAATGCGGGGGACAATCACAATTGTCGACCCTGGTAAGTTCACCGAGCTTGTGGCCCACGGAATCGGGCGTCACCGCGCCTACGGGTACGGAATGCTCCTTCTGCGTCCGGCGCCCAATCCGACCGGTTCATAGAGCTGTTGCACAAAGATGTTGAGAGGCAGACTCGGGCTCGAGACCGCAAGGGTCCCCCACGCTGACCGCCACGGTCTGCTCTGGCTGTCTCGGGGCGCCCTTATCGTCAAAGACGGCACACTTCGTTTCAAACGAGAGAGTCCATCCAAAGCCGAAGATTCGTTAGATCGCGGCGAATACGGCATCCCTTTCCAATCTCTTTCGATGATCCTCCTCGGTCCCGGATCTACGGTCAGTCATGACGCTCTGCGCCTGATGTCCCGCCACGGAACCGCGCTCGTCGCGGTCGGCGAGGACGGAGTCAGATGTTACACGGCTCCACCGCTTATGCCTGACACCTCTGACGTCGCCCGCCGGCAGATGCGTGCTTGGAGCGACTCTGAGGACAGTCGAATCACTATAGCCCGCAAGATGTATGCCTTGCGCCTTGGAGAAATCTTTCCTCACAAGAGCCTCGACGCCCTACGGGGACTTGAAGGCGCCCGCGCGAGACAAACCTACAAGAACTTGGCCCGTCGCTTTTCCATACCTTGGCACGGTCGTCGCTACGACCGTAGCAATCCCAATGCGGCGGACATTCCGAACCAAGCCATTAACCACGCGTCGGTCGCGGTAACGTCGGCTGCGGTGATTGCGGTAATTGCTGTTGGGGCAATTCCTCAACTGGGATTCATACACGAGCACAGCGGCGATGCGTTCGCATTGGATATCGCCGATTTGTTCCGTGACGCGATTCTGCTGCCTGCCGCGCTCAAATCTGCCAAGGACGTGATGATTGACCCAAGCCTAAACATCGAACGGCACACGCGAAGGACTACCGGCGCGATGCTTCGCACCGAGCAGGTGATTCCCAAGATGATTGACCGGATAAAGACCCTCTTCGAGGATATTGTTCCGTTAGAAGAAGCTCCCGCACAAGAAGGTCCGACAGCCTTGTCGAATCTCCGATGAGGAGTTGTGTGTGACTGTAGTCGTCACGATCAATGTCGAGGCAAGGTATCGCGGATTTCTGGCGTCCGTGATGCTCGAGATAGCCCCGGGCGTGTATACGTCACCTCAGATGACTCAGGGAATAAGAGAGAGAATTTGGGACGTGCTGACGAAGTGGTACCACGAGTTGAACAATGGCGCGATTGTGATGACTTGGCGGGACCCAGCTGCGGTAGGAGAACAACGAATACTGACTTTGGGAGAGGCGCCCAAGGACATTGTCGACGCCGATGGCGTGTTCTTGGTGAGGTATCACTAGCCGTCTCGATCCGGGACGTGTAACCGTCGCATCACCGCCTTCCGAAAACAGTCTTTGACATAACCGCGAAAGGAGTCGCGGCGGCTCACAAACCGAACATTTAATGACATTAAGGGGTTCCCCCGCACACGCGGGGATAGACCAGACTTTAGCGAGTGGAAGGGGCAGATGGATGGGGTTCCCCCGCACACGCGGGGATAGACCCTTCCGTGCCTCTCCGTGGGTGCTCCTCGGGTGGGTTCCCCCGCACACGCGGGGATAGACCTCGGCCACTTGACTCAAGAGGCGAGTGTATGGGGGTTCCCCCGCACACGCGGGGATAGACCCGGGCCAACGGGCCGGCCTCGCCATACAGGCGCGGTTCCCCCGCACACGCGGGGATAGACCGTCGGTAAAGTGTAGCGGCGACAGGCCGGCGGTGGTTCCCCCGCACACGCGGGGATAGACCGTTGGAACCCAGCTGGGGATCCCCGACCGATGAGGTTCCCCCGCACACGCGGGGATAGACCCTCGGCTACATGATTAACTTCGGCAAGGTCAGCGGTTCCCCCGCACACGCGGGGATAGACCTTAACAAGTTGTTGGCTATGGATGGTTACCATCGGTTCCCCCGCACACGCGGGGATAGACCGTGTATGGGCAATGTCAGTCTTAGGCGTGCAGGGGTTCCCCCGCACACGCGGGGATAGACCGTGAGTCTTAGATTGTTGACCGTCCGCCAATGCGGTTCCCCCGCACACGCGGGGATAGACCTTGGTCTTCGTCGTCAACGATTAACGCGATGTTGGTTCCCCCGCACACGCGGGGATAGACCTCCGATAGCGGCCGGGAGATTCGAGCGGCACCAGGTTCCCCCGCACACGCGGGGATAGACCGTATCACGAGCAGCATGTGTGGTGCCAGGGCCTGGTTCCCCCGCACACGCGGGGATAGACCCTTCAACCGCGTTGATACCTTTGGCGGCTTTTGGGTTCCCCCGCACACGCGGGGATAGACCCCAAACCACCGATAGCGGCAAAGCCGGCGCCGGGGTTCCCCCGCACACGCGGGGATAGACCCGTATCCCGAAGTACGCCAAAGAGTTACCGGGTGGTTCCCCCGCACACGCGGGGATAGACCTTACTCCAACCGGCCCGCGATGAGGCAATCAGCGGTTCCCCCGCACACGCGGGGATAGACCCCGAACCAGTGCACCACAAGAACGGCAATCGAGGGTTCCCCCGCACACGCGGGGATAGACCTAGCAGCCTTAGCGGTTCGGCCTCGATACGTCGGGTTCCCCCGCACACGCGGGGATAGACCTCAGCGGCGATTCAGGTGCGGCCGGCGGGCATGGGTTCCCCCGCACACGCGGGGATAGACCTAGTAGGAGGGATTCATGACCGATTTAGAGGCAGGTTCCCCCGCACACGCGGGGATAGACCTCGGCTTGGTCAACCAACGCTTGCCATTGCGGGGGTTCCCCCGCACACGCGGGGATAGACCCTTCGTCCACCTGCAAGATCATCGTTGCACCACGGTTCCCCCGCACACGCGGGGATAGACCCCTACGAGCAGGCCCGTCGTTAAGTAAGGTCGCGGTTCCCCCGCACACGCGGGGATAGACCGCATCGTCACCGCCCCTAGCGCACCAGTGACAAGGTTCCCCCGCACACGCGGGGATAGACCTTTGGAATTCCACCGGGCCGAACTTGAATTCGCGGTTCCCCCGCACACGCGGGGATAGACCCTCTTGTTCGAACTCCCGTATGTTCTCAGTACCGGTTCCCCCGCACACGCGGGGATAGACCTTGATCTAAGCGCCACATTTGGAGTAAGAACACGGTTCCCCCGCACACGCGGGGATAGACCTGTGCTTGGGCGCGGCGCTGGTTTTCGGCCTCGGGTTCCCCCGCACACGCGGGGATAGACCTAGACTATAGATAGTCAAGAAAAGAGAAACAGAGGTTCCCCCGCACACGCGGGGATAGACCGTTGTTGACTTGGTAGAGCAGGTTCCCCCGCACGGTTCCCCCGCACGGTTCCCCCGCACACGCGGGGATAGACCCTATATTAGGACTGCCGAATAGACTATAGATAGGGTTCCCCCGCACACGCGGGGATAGACCTCACCTCGGCAGTGGCCTCCTCTGCCGCAATCCGGTTCCCCCGCACACGCGGGGATAGACCTTACTAGGAAAAATGTTCTACATACGTATGTACGGTTCCCCCGCACACGCGGGGATAGACCGGTTGAAAGCTTGGCAAGGCTCACATGCTGCCTGGTTCCCCCGCACACGCGGGGATAGACCGGGCCCTAGGCCGTGACTGCGTCTATCTGCTGGGGTTCCCCCGCACACGCGGGGATAGACCGAGGGTTCAAGAATCTTTCCAGGAGCAAGAGGAGGTTCCCCCGCACACGCGGGGATAGACCTTGCCAATTGGTTTCCGTCATCTAGGTTTGCCAGGTTCCCCCGCACACGCGGGGATAGACCTTTATATCTCTCCTGTCAAGATTTTCTCCAAAGGGTTCCCCCGCACACGCGGGGATAGACCGATAGGGTATCAGAGTTAAAGAATCAAGAGATGGGTTCCCCCGCACACGCGGGGATAGACCTCAGGCATATGATGACAGTGGCACCAGCATCCCGGTTCCCCCGCACACGCGGGGATAGACCCCAAAGAGAAACAGAACGGAGAACACCAATGGCGGTTCCCCCGCACACGCGGGGATAGACCCTAGAGTCATTAGTGATATATTCCAGATGAAAGGGTTCCCCCGCACACGCGGGGATAGACCTGATCGTGATGTTACTGTAGAGAAGCTGCACGGGGTTCCCCCGCACACGCGGGGATAGACCTTAGACAAGACGAAGAACGGCACATGGTCACAAGGTTCCCCCGCACACGCGGGGATAGACCCCGGCCTCAACTTCAACACAACCACCCGCGTAAGGTTCCCCCGCACACGCGGGGATAGACCGTCTTCGCCGCTTATATCATTTCGCTTCATCTCGGTTCCCCCGCACACGCGGGGATAGACCTCGTCTGACGCTAACACCACTGGCGGTAACTATGGTTCCCCCGCACACGCGGGGATAGACCCATCGCAGGGCCGGAGGCTGATGCTGCGACCCCGGTTCCCCCGCACACGCGGGGATAGACCTCGTAGAGGCTGACTGGCTCAACATCCTTAGCGGGTTCCCCCGCACACGCGGGGATAGACCCGCTGGAACTGTTCAACAAGATGGAGATATAGGGGTTCCCCCGCACACGCGGGGATAGACCTAGATTTGGCAGGGTAGATTGCAAGCGATGTGAGGTTCCCCCGCACACGCGGGGATAGACCTCCACAGTCGATTATCGAGGGAATCAAGGTCGTGGTTCCCCCGCACACGCGGGGATAGACCGTAGTAGCCGCGAGTCGCCTCGGTCGCAACCGGGGTTCCCCCGCACACGCGGGGATAGACCGCATACCCATCGGAGCGAGACGGACATCTACGGGGTTCCCCCGCACACGCGGGGATAGACCATCCATTACGCCACGTATGTCGTAGTCCTGATAGGTTCCCCCGCACACGCGGGGATAGACCTATGAGGTAAGTGTCGCCAACTCTGTCTCATCGGGTTCCCCCGCACACGCGGGGATAGACCGTGCGGGTGCTGTCAGTTCGACAAGCTGGGTAAGGTTCCCCCGCACACGCGGGGATAGACCCGATAGCGTGTTGGCGTGGGCAAGGTTTACCGTGGTTCCCCCGCACACGCGGGGATAGACCTCCAGCACCGCATTAGCGAAGCGTCGGGCCGGCGGTTCCCCCGCACACGCGGGGATAGACCCTTGTCGTCGCCGGCTATGGCGCGTTCATTGACGGTTCCCCCGCACACGCGGGGATAGACCTGATTTATGTATGATTTCGTTCCCACCGCCCCAGGTTCCCCCGCACACGCGGGGATAGACCTCATCAAGCGTGAAAGGAGCGTAACCACTGATCGGTTCCCCCGCACACGCGGGGATAGACCCGAAATCCGAGAGCATCTCGATTGACTTCGACGGGTTCCCCCGCACACGCGGGGATAGACCGTGCCAGACTTCGACCAGTATGTCGTCGCCAATGGTTCCCCCGCACACGCGGGGATAGACCTTCGGTTTATCACGATGGGGTAGGATTTTGGAAGGTTCCCCCGCACACGCGGGGATAGACCATGCAGACCAAGGTGGCGGCCTGCATCGCGGCGGGTTCCCCCGCACACGCGGGGATAGACCCTATCGCCAGAGCCAAAGCCGACGATAGAAGAAGGTTCCCCCGCACACGCGGGGATAGACCGGCATTTCGGGCTCGCGGCCATATCCAAGCGTCGGTTCCCCCGCACACGCGGGGATAGACCCTAACGCGACCTGCTACGATTTACCCATTGGGTGGTTCCCCCGCACGCGCGGGGATAGACCCCAGCCCGTAGAGAGTGGGTCGCGCATTAGTGAGGTTCCCCCGCACGCGCGGGGATAGACCTCGCTCGTGGGAATCCGCGCTGACGCCTACGCTGGTTCCCCCGCACGCGCGGGGATAGACATAGCCGGCACCAGGCTGGAGTAGGACGGTACCTGGTTCCCCCGCACGCGCGGGGATAGACCTTCACCGCCGGGTTTTGTTGTGGAAGAGTGGGAGGTTCCCCCGCACGCGCGGGGTTAGACCTCATTTCCGTGCCAGTGCACCGGCAGAGCCCTAATCCCTGGCCGGCCCCCAATCAACTCCCGCGAAGTCGCCTCCGGCCATGGTATAATATCAAACAAATGTTCGCCTACGCCGGCTTCGCCGAGCCACGCGGGAGCGCTACAAAAATGTCGAGAACGCAAATCCAACGGAACGCGGATTCTCGCCCGGCCGGCCCAGTGCATCGCCGGCTAGGGCAGCAAAACGCAGTTATATAGCTGGTTAGCCCGGCCGGCTCTAGCCGAACAGCATGACCACCAGCAGATACAGGACCATAATCGTCCCGAAGCAGACGCCGGCCCCAATCAGGCTGTCAGCGCGATAGTGTGTGCCCATCAATGCCGCCTTTCTCCGGAATACTAAGGCCGGGTGGCGGGGCGGGAAAGTTAGAGGATCGTTGTAGCCAGGCCATAGGTTCCGGCGCCGCAGTGAATGTAGCGTTTGACGGCATGGGCAACGCCGTTATCCTGATACTGATCACTGTCCGGCCTATCGGCGGCACGTTGGTATCAAGGTGTTGGCCGCCCGGCTGTGTGCACCGCCGGCACGTCCACAAAAAAGTGCTTTTTGCAAAACAAACCGGGGTTGCCTCGCCGGCTCCTGGTCAGACCTTCTCCAAGTTGGCGAAGCTTTGCATCAGCTTCTTGGGACCAACCCCGTCGAACACCACCTCCACAACATAGTCCTCGCCGGCCCGCTTGCAGCTGATTATCACCCCCACGCCGAACTTGCCGTGGCGCACCCTGTCCGCCGGCCGGAACGGCGCCAGCACCTGAGGGGCCGGCCTACCCGCCGCCGTGGAGATGGGTGGTGGCGCCGGCTTTGGCCGCACGCCGGCGGCCAACTCGCGGGGGTAGATCGCCTGAAGATCGCCCGGTAGATCCTTCAAGAAGCGCGACGGCCCAGACATCATCGTCCCGACCCCCGCCCAACGCGATTCTGCGTAGCTCAGAACGAGGTGCTTACGCGCGCGAGTCATCCCGACGTACACCAACCGTCGTTCCTCTTCCATCGCCGAAGGGTTGTCCACCGACCGAGAGTGCGGGCACAGTCCCTCCTCCAGTCCAGTCAGGAACACGGCATCGAACTCCAAACCCTTGGCGCCATGGAACGTCGCCAGCGTCACCAAGTCCGCGTTATGCGAGTACGCGTCCGCATCGGACACCAACGCAACCTGCTGGAGGAAGTCGGATATCGGCTCAAATCCGGCGCCCTCGTAGCCCGTAGCGGCGCCGCGCAGTTGGTCGAGATTCGACATTCGATCCTCCGAGTCCGGCAACTCGCTGACATAGCTCGCATACCCAGTGTCCTTGATCGCAGCGTCCAGAATCTCCGTCGGCGTAACTTGCTCGATCTTGGCCCGCAGCCCGGTCAATATCTTGTGGAATGTTTGCAGCGCCGCGACGCCCCGCCGGCCAACCTGCAGGTCCGGCTCGTCCTCGCCGCCACTCGATCCGAACAGCCTGTCCAGCGCGTGACTCAGGCTGAGGCTTCGACCCAAGGCGTAATCCCGAAGGCCGGCAATCGTCTTGGCGCCTGCCCCTCTCGTGGGAACGTTGATAATCCGCAGCAGGTGAGCGTCGTCGTACGGGTTAAACGCGGCGTAGAGATAGGCGAGAACATCCTGCACTTCCGCCCGCCGGAAGAAGCGAACACCGATCACCCGGGCCGGGATGCCAAGACGGGCAAACGCGGTTTCGAGCACCCTCGACTGGGCATTCGTGCGATAGAGTACCGCCATCTCGTTGAAGGCCATACCCCGGTTTCTAAAACGCCGGACGTGGGACGCCACCATATGAGCTTCCTCGTCGTCGCTGGAGCACTCGACCAGGGCCAGCGCCTCGCCCGGAGGGTTGTCGGTCCATAGACGCTTGTCGTGTCGCTGGGAATTCGCCTTGATCAGCGACGCCGCTGCATCGATGATGTTCTGCGTCGAGCGGTAGTTCTGACCCAGCGTCATCGTCTCGGCCTGGGAATAGTCGGTCGGGAAATTGATGATATTGGCCAGGTCCGCGTGGCGCCAGCTATAGATGCTTTGGTCCTCGTCGCCAACGACGCAGACCGATCCCCCCTTAGGTCTCAGCAGCTTCAGCAAGCGATACTGGATTGTGTTCGTGTCCTGAAACTCATCGACCAATTGATGACGGTAGCGTGAGCTATATCGGTCCCGGATCTGGGGATGTGCCAGAAAAAGCTCGATGACCCTTAGCAAGAGGTCGTCGAAGTCCAGCGACTTGCGCTCGGACAGCTTCTTCTCGTAGCGGTCGAATACCGACTGGGCCATCTGGCCAGGCAATCCCAGGGCGCCTCGCGGCATTTCAATACGCCCGCCGGCGTGCCTATTCTTCGCCGACGAGATCCTCGACTGTACGCTCGACGGCGGAACGCGTTTATTGTCGATATTCAGTTCTGCCAGCGCCTCCTTGATCAGCCTGGCCTGCTGGTCCGTATCGTAGATCGAGAATCTCGGGGAGACGCCGATTTCGCCGCCGTCCGATCGCAGCCACCGCGCGCAAATGCTATGAAACGTGCCGGCGGTGATTCTGCGGGCTGCGGCCGGAATCGCGCCGGCGAGGCGTTCCCTCAGCTCCAACGCCGCTCGATTCGTGAACGTGAGCGCCAGAATCTCTTCTGGCGCGACGCCGGCTTCGCGGATCAGGTAGGCGATTCTGTGCACGATCAGTCGAGTTTTTCCCGACCCAGGACCCGCCAGCACCAGGATTGGCCCGCTGGTGCTGACCACCGCCCGTCTCTGATCGGAATTCAGCCCTCGAAGAAGATCGGATGCAGCCTCGGAAGACATAGGCAAGAAAGTATACCAGCCGGCTACAGGAACACCGGACCGACTTGCCGCCCAGTAATTGTTCAGACTTATGGGAGCCGGTTTTGTGAGCGTCATTGGTACGAAAATGATGCTACGCAGCCTCAAGAGTGCCTGAATGCCACGCCCCCGCACTCGTCAGTCCGGCCCCCAATCGTCATACCCGCGCCCCCGCATCGTCATGCCGGCGTCCGTTGGAATCCCCTCCCACTCGTCATTCCGGCGGAAGCCGGAATCCAGGGGTGGGGTTGTGGGTGGCCCAAATGACACTCGAGCGATTTCTCCAACCAGTACCCTCAATTCTCTTAACTTCGTGTGCCGGTGGCAGCCGGCATGGGCAATTGCTATAATGACCGCAGGCCGTTGCAGTTTCGTTGGAGGCTTCTGATGGATATCGGGACCATGATCCCAATTTTGATTGTCCTGATCGCGATCTTCTTCGTAGTGAGTAAGCTGAACCTGGGTCCGAAGATCAAATGCAACCGCTGCGATGGTACCGGCGACATCGATGAGCGATGGCCGGACCCGAAAGAGAAATCCGGCTGGCACATAGAGTCAGGCCTGTGTCCTAAGTGTAAGGGCAAAGGCAAGATCAGCGCCCGATCTTCCTGACACCGCGCTTGAGCGTCGATCGTCTCGAATGGGCTATCCGGCGCCTCGCTGAATTCTATCCGGACCTCCCGTCCCAGCGGCCGACCGATCCTCTCGATGCGCTAGTCGGCACCATCCTTTCCCAGAACACTAGCGACCGTAACTCGGAGGCTGCTTTCCTTAGCCTTCGCTCCGCATTCAGCGACTGGGAGTCGGTGATAGCGGCAGACCCTGCTGAGATCGCCGATGCGATCCGCCCCGGAGGTCTCCACCGAATCAAGGCAAATCGTATTCTCGATACGCTGCAGGCGATAATGGACCGGACCGGCCGGCTCGACCTCGACTGGCTCCGCGACCTGCCGCAGCCGGAAATCCGCCGACAACTTGTCGCCATCCCCGGCATCGGAGTAAAGACCGCCGCCTGTGTCGAGGCATTCTCGCTCGGCCTGCCGGCCTGCCCGGCCGACACCCACGTCAGCCGGATCTGCCGGAGGCTCGGACTAGTCCCCGCGAATGCATCGCCCGAGAAGGCTCAGGCGTTACTTGAAAGCGAGACGCCGCCAGGTGATCAGGTAGACCTCCACCACCGGATGATCCGATTGGGCCGGGAGGTCTGTCATGCTCGCAAGCCGGATTGCCCAGCCTGTCCCCTGCGAGCTCGATGCGATTACTTCGAATCGCGAATCGGCTGACATGGACATGTGCGAGAGCCGGGAATTGCCTTGAGATCCAGCAGAACATGGCCGCCGGACCGGTTGACCACCGTCCTCTTTGACCTCGACGACACATTAATTGATTCCTTCGACGCCCGGGCCGCGGCCCTTGCCAGGGTGTTCGCATCCTCCGGCATTCGCGACCACTCCGCGAGCGAGTTCATGCGCGATCTGGGAGGAAAACAGCTCACGACTGCCCTCGAGGAGTTGGAGTCGGAGTTAGCGAGCAGCGACGGCCTCTACGAGACGTACCGCGAATTCTATTGGACTAACGAAACCGATACGATTCGCCCCTATCCGGGCATCCAACCACTGCTCTCCGCGATAAAGGCGCAGGGCCTGAGTACCGGCTTAGTCACCCAAAAGCGCCGCAACTTCAGTATCGGAGGACGAAGCGCCGGCGCAATGAAGGAGGTCAGGCAGGCCAGACTATCCGAGGCGTTCCCCGTTGTGATCGGAATGGAAGACGTCAGGAGATTCAAACCGCATCCAGAGGGGATTCGCCTCGCGATGAGGCTACTTGGGGCCTCGCCGGAGAACACCTTGATGATCGGAGACAGCTTCCCCGACATGGAAGCCGGCCGGGCGGCTGGCTGCTGGACCTGCCACGCGACCTGGGGATTGCCAGAGGGTGGCGGCGCCTTGCATGGGGTCCGGCCGGATATCGTCGCCACTACTCCGGCCGAACTGCTGAATCTCATCTCACCGCAACGCGGCGTCTAGCCCCCGAGCCGCCGCCCTGATTCCGGCGAGCAATCAAAGGCTCCTAGAACCCACTCCCCTAGGGATCGACGCAGATCAGCTCCTTACAAGGAAACTTGGTCAGAATTTCAGGCCCATCCTTGGTTATCACGCACTCTTCCTCGATCCTTGCCGCGCCGGTTCCGTCCGATGCGGGACAGTAGGTCTCAAGAGCGAACACCATGTTCTCCTCCAAGACAATCGGATTGTCCATGGAGACGCGCCGGCTGAATACCGGCTTTTCCCAGTGGCTAAGACCTATCCCATGACCAAACTGCAACGCGAACGCGGCGGCCTCCGATTCGTAGCCGAATGATTGCGCCGAAGGCCATACGGACGCCACTTCTGCAGTCGTGTTGCCCGGCCTCACCTTGTCGATGGATGCGTAAAGCCAATCGTAGGCCTTCTTGTACGCTTCGTGCATTGCCGGCGTGGCCTCGCCAACATGGAAAGTCCTGTAGTAGCACGTCCGGTATCCCATGTACGAGTGAATAATGTCCATGAAGATCGGATCCCCCGGCCGGACGATACGGTCGGTGAAATTATGCGGATGGGGACTGCTTCTGGGGCCGGAGATGCAGTTGACCACCTCGACTTGATCGGAGCCCAGTCGATAGAGCACCTCGTGGACCAATGCGACAAGCTCGTTCTCTCGGATGCCGGCGCGCAGATTCCTGACCACCGTGCCGTATGCCGCGTCGACCATGCTGGCTGCGCCTTCCAGCAGATAAATCTCATCCTGAGTCTTTATTACCCGCGCATCCAGCATGATCTCCTGGCCATCGACTATCGTGAACCCGTTCTTTTGCAGAACCTCCAATGCCCTGTAGTCGATGATGTCAATGCCGACCCGCGCGTTCTCTATGCCGTGATCCTTCAGTATCCTGACGAGCGTGTCGTTGAATTCGTCCTGGAATCCCGCCTCGTATGGTACCGAGTTGCGCATCCAACTCGACATCGGAAACACTCGGTCCTTGATCCAAGGCGAGTGCAGCTTCTTGGAGGCAACCGCGCTACCGAAGTCGAACAGCAGAGATTTGCCGCCCCTCGGAACGATGGCGTATCGACCGAGCTTGTCCCGCGCCCACTCTCCGGTCCACGTATTGGTCGCATAACGGATGTTGTTCTGGTCGAAAAGCAACAGCGCGTCAGCGTCCGACTCGGCCATAGCCTTCTCGACCTTCTCTTCGCGCTCGCGGCGCAATCGCTCGAAATCTACCCGGACCTCGAAGTCCGTGGCCATTGTTCCAAATTTCATTTCACGTCCTCTCTGTTAGACCCTATCAGGATAGAATCATTCCGCCCTCGACGTTGTAGGTCTGGCCGGTTATGTAGTCGGCCCCCTCTGACGCGAGGAATTCGGCCAGCTTCGCGACGTCATCTGGTTGCGCCACCCGGCCAAGCAGGATGTCGGCCGAGAAGTTCCTCATCGCCTCGCCAGGTTCGCTTGTATCGCCCAACTCGATGTACTCGCTGTCAAGTTGCTCCCACAGCGGTGTGTCTACTACTCCCGGCGCGAACGCGTTCACCGTGATGTTGTGCTCGGCCAGAGCCCGGGCGCCGGCCTGGGTCAAAGCCACTACCGAAAACTTGCTTGCGCAGTAGGGCGCAATGTCCGGAAACCCCTGTCTGCCGGCTATCGAAGCCGAGTTGATGATTTTGCCGCCGGTTCCCTGCGCGATCATTTGCTTCGCCGCTTCCTGCATCCCGATCAGCACCCCCAGCCCATTCACGCGCATTATGAAATCCCAGTTGTCCTCGGTTACGTCCAGGAAATGCTGAATCCGGTTGACGCCGGCATTGTTGAAAAACACGTCCAGCTTGCCGAACTCGGCGACAGTTCGCTCCACCAAGGCACGTACCTGGTCGCGCTTGGTGACGTCTACGCCAACTGCAATCGCCTCGATATCCATGTCGCGAGCTTCAGAGGCGGCCTCCTCGGCTTGCTCGCTGTTGAGGTCTCCAATCACCACCTTCGCGCCCTCGCCTCCCAAGCGCTGGCCGATGGCTTTCCCGATCCCGCGAGCGCCGCCCGTTATGATGCATACTTTTCCCTCGAGTCTCATAGCCGCATACCTCCGCTGCACGTAGGGTGTATTAGGCGCCAATGCACCGTCGCCGACTATTGGACCACCCTGCCGGCAATTTAGTCAACACGGGTGACGCGAGGTTACTTGCGTTCGCCAGTAACTCCAAACGTCGGAGAAAATCATCAACCTTGGTAGGGAAGCATGTCCCGGACTCCGAATTCGTCATTCTCGCGGAAGCGGGAATCCAGAGGGGAAGGGTGGCACCAACCACACCCAAACACCTCCAACGACCAGGTCTCATTTTCATACCTCGGTGTGCCGGCGCCTACCGGCATGGGCGATTGGTACGAAAGCATGCCCCGGACTCCGATCCGGGATCAATTCCGGCACCGGCCGGCGACGCCAACCACCGTCGCCCAAACAACGACTGCCGAGGGTCGCAAGAAAAATGTCGCGCTGGAGCTGGTCCCCAGCTAGGGGTGGGGTGGGGGGCGCAGATGACGCCTGAACCCTTCCATCAACCAATGCACCCAATTTTCATGCCTTGGTGTGCCGGCGGCGGCCGGCATGAGCGATTGGTGCGAAAGCATGTCCCGGACTCCGATCCGGGATCAATTCCGGCACCGGCCGGCGACACCAACCACCGTCGCCCGAACAATCACAGCCGAGGGTCCCAAGAGAAATGTAGCGCTGGGGCTTGTCCCTAGCCAGGGCCAAGGGGCCAGCCGACGAATCCCACCATCCACGCTCTCGTCATTCCGGCCCCACTTCGCCATTCGCGCCACTCATTTCGTCATTACCGCGCTCGAACGCGTGCCCCGTACGCCCATACGGGGCGGGAATCCAGGGGAGGGGCACCGGTGCAGCCAATGACCCGCGAAAACCCACAATCAGAATCAGTCCGGCAACCGGCCCTCTTGACGCAAATATATCCGCACCAGCCGCAACTCATCGTAGGTGAAGTCAGTTCCTAGGAACTCCCAAACTGGTCTGAGAAAAGCGCTTCCGCAAATACCGAAGGCCTCCTCTACTCTTTCAAGCCTTTGATCCGCTGGTAGCACGTGGTCTAGGGCTAGGTCAACGCTCTGGGCGTTCATGCGCTCAATCTGGCCGATGATCGTTGTCTCAGCTAGACCTCGTTCTTGGGCAATCTGGGAGATCGAGAGTTTGTCCGCCAACATCTCTTTAGTAAAATCGTAGGAAGTTGCCCGATCCGGCTGCCGCGGTTCTTGTTGCCTCGCCGGGGCTGCACCTGTCCGCTTCGCCAAGTCGTTGGCCTCGGCATAGTTACGGATAACCTCAAGGAACTTCGGGCCGTACTGCTCCAGCTTCGCCTCACCCACACCGGAGATGCGGGAGAACTCTTCCATGTTTTGTGGGACGGCGGCAGACATGTGCCGGAGGGAAGCGTCCCAGAAGATCACGAACGCTGGGACCTCGTGGGCGTCTGCCAACTGCCTCCGAAACGCCCGCAGTTCCTCGAACAGCTTCTCGTCATGTTCCATCGCCGCCGGCGAATCGGTGCTTTCGGGTTCGGGCCCTGCAGAACTGCCCCTTCCGGCGGGTCGCAGCAAGCGTAAACTCTGCCGTTTCCTGAGAAACACGCGCCCCTCAGGTGCAACTGCTAACGTCGGATACTCCTCATTGCCCTGCAGAATCAAACCGCGCCCCTGCAGTTGGCCGATAATATCCCTGAGTTGAACCCGCCCAAACTCCTTGGCGATGCCATACACACTCAATTGGTCGTGGCCCAATTGCAGGATCCGCTTGTCCCGGCTCCCCCTTAGTACGCGAATGACGTGCGTGACACCGAAACTCTCGCCGGTGCGAATTACCGCGGAGAGGATCTTTTGGGCTATATCCGTGGCGTCAAACTCCTCTCCGGACCTCAGACAAACGTCGCACCCGCCGCAGTTTTCTTCGGTCCAGCGCTCTCCCAAATACTCCAGGATGAATCGGCGCCGGCAGGTGGGCAGTTGGGCAAACTTCACCATCTTGGCCAGCTTCAGGCGGGCATTCCGCTGCTCAGCCGCGTCCTCGACCTGATTAATGAAATAGTCCTGCTTGGCCTTGTCGCCGTAGGCGAAGAAGAGGACGCACTCACTGGGAAGCCCGTCCCTGCCGGCTCGGCCCGTTTCCTGGTAGTAGGCCTCGAGGGACTTGGGTAGGCTGTAGTGGACCACCAAGCGAATGTCCGGCTTGTTTATCCCCATGCCAAAGGCAATCGTGGCGACTATGATGGGCACTCGGTCTCGGATGAAGTCTTCCTGCGTCCGGCGGCGCGTTTCGCCGTCCAGTCCGGCGTGATACGGGCGAGCCGAAAAGCCTCGAGCATTCAGGTCTTCAGCCAGATCCTCGGTCTCCTGCCGGGAGAAGCAATAGATGATGGCGGACTGGTTTCGGTGCCGCTGGAGCAGCGATAACAGCAAACTCCAAGAATCGCCCTTGGGCAGAACCGAATAGCTCAGGTTGACCCGGTTGAAACTGGAGAGAAAGACCTGGCCCCGTCGCAGTTCAAGCTGGGCGATGATATCTTTGCGCACCTGCTCCGTCGCCGTAGCAGTCAGGGCAACTACAGGCACAGACGGGAAGTCCTGCCTCAGCTGCAGCAGGTTGCGGTAGTCCGGGCGAAACTCGTGGCCCCACTCGGAAATGCAGTGGGCCTCGTCGATCGCGATGAGGCTCAGGTTCAGACTGTGGAGGAAGCGGCGGAATCCGGGTAGAACCAGACGCTCAGGAGCCACGTACAGAATCTTGACCTGGCCCCGCCTGACCTGAGCCTGCACCTGCTCTATCTCCGACGCCGGCAGGGAACTGTTGATGAACCGAGCGGCGATTCCGTTGGCGTTCAGCGCGTCCACCTGGTCCTTCATCAGGGCGATCAGCGGAGAGACGACCAACGTGACCCCGTCAAAGATCAGCGCCGGCAACTGGTAGCAGAGGGACTTGCCGCCGCCGGTCGGCATCAGTGCCAAGCTGTCACGGCCGGCCAATACGTTGGCTATTATCTCTTCTTGCGGAGACCAAAAGCTGTCGTAGCCGAATCGGGACTTGAGGATGGCCAGCGGTGCGCTATCGTTCAAAGCGCGATACCGCGCCTCCGGCGGACTTGACAGCTACGCCGGCAGCTCATTCGTTGGACGCGTCGCGCCATAGACGCAGGCCGGTAACGCCCATCACCACCGCAATCAAGGGATCAATCAACATCCAATTGACCAGATTAGTCGTACCTTGAGGCTCATCACCGCTGGTGAGAAAGTCAAACCAATTCCAGAAGAACCACAGCGACAAGAAGACCGTCGCGTAGAAGGCCAGGTTCACCTCCAGGTACCGCCGCGTGACGGAATCGCCGGCTCCTTCCCCGTCCAGAGCCCGCTTGGCCTTGAAGTGCACTATCAGAGCAACCAGGATACCGGCCGCCATGAACCAATCCAACACCGCCCAGACGCCCACGGCGTCCACAGCATCTCCGTAGAGCGAACCGAACACGAAGTGGATCCCTACCGCGAGACTGATCAGAGCAAGCGCAATCGCAGTCGTTTTTCTCAGCACTTCCACAGCTCCTTACAATGAACCAGCACGGAAAACATTGGGGAACAGTATAGATTACGGTACAAGTCTAAAGGCTAGGATTATGCCCTAACAGGATGTTGCGTTTCATCTGCCGGGCCGGCTCGGTCTAGCCTTACGCGCCCCAGTTCGTCTATCATGCCCCTACCCATGGATGCTGCGCGCGAGAGCGCTCGTCAAACAAGGATCAAAGACCTGCCCACCGAGCAGCGTCGTGTCATTCGCGCGTGGTGCATCTACGACTGGGCCAACTCGGCGTTCGCCACCAGCGGCTTGGTTGCAATCTTCCCCGTCTACTTCGTATTCCTGTTCAAAGAGGCGCTGGGCGAGAGCACAACTTTTCTCGGCATCACGTTCACGGGGAGCTCCGTATGGAGCTTGGCAATCGCGATTTCAACCGCAACCGTCGCCCTATCCAGCCCGGTCCTGGGCGTTATCTCCGACCGCATCCCGATCAAGAGGGCCCTGCTGTGGATATACACCGCAACTGGCGCCCTTTTTACCGTGCTGTCCTTCTTCTCCGCATACACCGGCCAACCCTGGGCATGGCTGATCGGAACATTCATGCTCGCCAACGTTGGATTCGCCGGCGGCCAGGTCTTTTATAACTCCTTCCTGCCCCACATCGGCCCGAAGCATTTGACAGATGACATCAGCAGCCGAGGCTACGCTTATGGCTACCTCGGCGGCGGGTTGTTGCTGCTAGTGCACTTGGTGCTGATTCTGATGACACAGGACACGGAATTGTCCGACATAGCTACCAGGGCATCCATTGCGTCCATCGGCGTCTGGTGGTTTGGATGGGCGATATGGACGCTTCGAGTGTTGCCGGAACCGCCTATTCGCCGTCGCGTCGGCGGGCTGAAGGCTCCGGCGGTTCTCGCCATGGGATTCAGGGAGTTGGGACGGACTTTCCGTGAGATCAGGCGATTCAGAGTAGTACTCGTCTACTTGGGCGCCTACCTGCTGTTCAACGATGGTCTTCAGACCGTAGTGGCGATCGCCGGCGCGTTTGCAGCCGATACGTTGGGGATTGGCCTTGCGTTCAACATGGCAACAGTCGTCATCATCCAGTTCGTCGCTTCTCCCGGAGCTCTAGCCTTCGGATGGTTGGCCGACAAGATATCCACGAAGTCGGCGCTGATGGTTTCCTTGGGAGGATGGATCATCATCGTCCTGTTCGGCGTCGCGATAGCACCCCTTTCGCCGAGCGCGCACAACGACTTCGACTTCCAACTCGCCCACCGGCCGGACAGCAGCGACTACATTGTCCTTGTCGCGCCGGGTTCGTCGGAATCGCGGTACGAAATACGGTCAGGAGAAGAAGTGTGGGCACTCGGTGACGGCGCCGTCCTGAAACCAAGCGCGGTCCGTGCCCTCCCAGATGCCGTCCGGGATTCGGATGACCTCAAGTACAGCCTCTCGATTCAGGGCGGCGAGATGGATGGCAAGTCCGCCGTCGGCCCGCTCCATCCGTCCGTCCTAGGGACGGGTCCCGTAGATTGGTGGCCGGTCTTCGTCCGCTCGGTTCTGTGGAAGCCGCTCGGCTTCAACGCCGGCTTCCAGTGGTTGGTGCTCGGCGCCCTGGTTGGGCTCGTGATCGGAGGTAGCCAGGCGCTCGCCAGGAGCCTGTTCGCCCAGCTCACGCCGCAGTCGCGCAGCGGCGAGTTCTTCTCGTTCTTCGCCTTCACGAGCCGAGCGTCATCGGTATTCGGCCCGATGCTGTACATCATCGCAACCGCCGTCTTCGACACCCGTGTCGCCGTTACATCGATTCTCCTGATCATCGTCGCGGGGACGATCGTGCTGAAGTGGGTGGACGTCGCGGAAGGGGTCAGAGTGGCAGCTCGCGAGCAAGCCAGGATCATGAACACCTAGCTGCCGTGCCTGTACGCGTTCGCCCAAGTTCCGGCCATACTCTGCCGTACTCAAACGTGGTGTACTATTCCAGTCCGGCCCGCCGAACCTCAATTGGCCGGACAGGAGTCGAGCCATGGCTAACGACAGAGTATTCCGAGTTGGGGTCACCCCAGATGTCATCAACTCACAGGGCGATCTCGATTGGGGAGGGGTTACCCTCAACCACCTCAAGCAGACGCCGGGTATCGAGGTCGATTACATAAAGGGGAACACACAGGTACTTTTCCCTAAGCAAGTCAAAGAATTCGACGCGATCTTCTCATTCGGCTGCGGCTACGACAGGGCGACATTCTCCGACCCTGAAATGCGTCTGGTTCTAATAGCAAGATTTGGTGTCGGATACGACAACGTTGACGTACAAGCCGCAACCGAGGCCGGCGTCATCATCACCATTTCCCCGGACGGCGTCCGGAGGCCGATGGCCACTGCTATTCTGACCTTCATCCTGGCGCTATCGCATAAGCTACTGATCAAGGACCGGCTGATCCGCGCCGGCCGATGGGACGAGAGAACCGACCATATGGGAGTCGGTCTCACTGGTCGCGCTATCGGACTCATCGGCGTGGGCAACATCGGTCGAGACTTCTGCGAGATCGTCCGGCCGTTGAATATGAAGCTGATGGGGCACGATCCCTACATTTGTCAACCTGACGTAGAACCATTGGGAGTTCGCCTTGTCAACCTCGACACCCTCTTACGCGAATCAGACTTCGTATGCGTAAATTGTCCGCTCACGAAAGAAACCGAAGGTTTGATCGGAGAGCGCGAACTGGCACTGATGAAGCCGACCGCCTTTCTGATCAATACTGCCCGTGGACCAATAGTCGACGAGCGCGCTCTCTATTCGTCGCTTGCCAGCCACCAAATCGCCGGCGCCGGATTGGACGTCTTCGAATCGGAGCCGACTCCGGCCGACAACCCGATACTTCGCCTTGATAATGTCATCGTCATTCCACACTCAATATGCTGGACCGATGAGTGCTACTCAAAGATGGAGGCCTCGGCCAGCCGGGCGATTTTGGACGTCGCCCGCGGCGCAATTCCCCAGTACGTCGTCAACAAGGAAGCTCTGAAACATCCCCGTCTACGCGACCGGCTAGCCCAAGTTACTCCGCAGAATACGCAACGTTAGCTGTTGAGAAAATGGCGTTATGCAGCGGAGATGCAAGACTACCTTGCGACAATGGTGACAGTAGGGGCGGGTTTCAAACCCGTCGTGGGTGGAGTCCCAAAATACCCTGCAACTTAGCGAACCATGCATTAACACCGGATAGCCGAGAGCGAAAAATATAGCGCCGGGGCTTATCCCCAGCCAACAACCAACAACATTTCAGGATTGATTCTCGACTCGCCCCAACGCAGAAGCAGGCCATATTCCCACCGGCGGGCGCCAGTCCCGCCATCCAATTCGTCATTCTCACGCAGGCGAGAATCCACGCACTATCTCCCCGCATACGAACGTAAATCGCGATACCTTCAACCACGTCCACGCGGAAACGCCGCCGGCCGGCCTCCCGGATCGGCACTATTGCCACGCGCCACACCGATACGGAGCCGGTATTCAATGGATTTAGAGGTGGCACCAATGACACTCGAACCCCTCGGACAACCAGCGCCCCCAATTTTCATACCTTGGTGTGCCGGCGCCAACCGGCATGAGCGATTGGTACGAAAATGATGTTACGCGGCCTCGATAGTGCCTGAATCCCACCGCCCCGCACTCGTCATTCGTACGAAAATGCGCCTACGCGGCTTTCGAGCGCGCCGTTGAACCCCTCCATTCCGCGATCGCGTCATTCCGGCCCCTCAATTCGTCATTCCCGCGAAGGCGGGAATGTGGATTCACATTTGAAGTGCAACACATGATTCCAGAATGTCTCAGCGGGAGTATTGTAGCCGAGGCATTTACGCGGGGTATTGTTGTAAGCTTGCACCAACTGGGTAAACCGTTCGTCCGGCAGGGTGGCCAGGTCGGTCTTGCGAGGCAGGGTGCGGCGCAAGCGACCGATGGCGTTCTCGATGCCACCTTTCTGCCAAGGAGAGCGGGTATCGCAGAAGAAGGTCTGGAAGCCGAGGGCATGGAGTTGGTGATGTTGGGCGAACTCGGTGCCGTTGTCGAAAGTAACGGTCTGACGCCACTGAGGAGGGAGAGGGCAGAGAATGGAAGACATGGAGTTGGCAATAGGGTGAGCTTCTTTAGTAGGGGATCTGGCTGCTAATAGGAGACGAGAGTGGCGCTCGTGGAGGGTGAGTACGGCCTGACCGTAGGTGCTGAAGAGCATAAGGTCGGCTTCCCAATGGCCTGGGGTTCGACGATCCTCGGCAGAGTGAGGACGTTCCGCGAGGGGGCGTCTAAGGCGGATGAAAGAAGCGGGACTGGAGGCTTTAGGCTTCCTGTAGCCCCGTTTGGACTTGGCCCTGGGGAGGTAGTGTCGCCAGGAGTAGTTCTTCTTGCGAGCGATCTGAGAGTAGATGAATCGGTAGATGGATTCGTAGGAGATGATGTTGTGTCCGGCCTCGCGGGCAAGCCGGCCGGCAACCTGCTGAGGAGACCAGCCTTGGGTGAGGCGCGAGAGGACGCGTTGGCGCAGGCCGGCGTCACGACCTAGGCGTGAGCCAGACCAACGACGAGCCCGGGTCTGCTGATGGGCATAGGAGGGCAAGTAGTGACTGGAGCGCGACTCATTTCTCTTCAGCTCTCGAGCAACTGACGATGGCGCGCGATCCAGATTTGCAGCGATTTGCCGGAGCGAGGATCCGGCGGCACGTAGTCGGGCAATTTCACACCGTTCTTCAATGGAGATCTGTTTGTATTGGAATCCCATGGCAACACCTCAATAAAGTGTTGCACTTCGTTTGTGAACTTAGGGAATCCAGAGGGGAGGTGCGGGTTGTGGCAATGACGCTAGAACTCTCCCACCAACCAATGCACCCTAATTTTCATACCTTGGTGTGGCGGCACCAGCCGGCATGAGCGATTGGTAGGAAAATAGACCGTGCCCGTCACGTTCGCGGGCCCCGGCCAAACCCGTAGCGCGTGGGCTTGTCCCACGCTTGGTTCCTGCCACGCCGGCGAGCCCAGTCATTCCGGCGGAGGCCGGAATCCAGGAAATGGGTGGCCCGCGCCGATTTTCATACCCTGGGATGCCGGCAGCCGGCGTTGGCCATTGCCAAATCACCCCCAGCCGCAAATCGGATGGAGGATCGATCGATAGATATATAATGGGGCACCGCCAGCCAAGGGTTGCGCCAACCACCTCCTCCCTGGCTGAAATTCCCAACCTTTGAAGAGAGACTCACAATGTATAGACCGCTTGACAGGCATCTGGTAGAACCCTACTCCAATTGGGATGTCGATCAGATTAGACGGATGTTCGGTCACGCCGAGCTAGCCCCGGCCGATCCGGTCACGGTTGGTGAGTCCGGCTCCTGGACCATCACCTATTTCACTGGCGCATATGGACTTGGGCGCTTTGGCAGGGTGGTCCTACCATTCAAATACGTTTCCGGATGGGGAGCATTCCAAAATACCGACCCGGCCGCCGACAACTATTTCTCCGTCGAATGCAGTAATCCGGACGCAAACATTCAGTTGCTGATCGAGCACCCCCAGTCGGCGGTATTCCCGCTCCAGCACGCCGCCACCGCGGTAGTAGGAGGCCTGTCGCTTGGCGAAGGCGAGTGGATCCGATTCAATTTGGGAGACACTTCGCAGGGGAGCAGAGGATGGCGAGTCCAGCACTTCAGTGAGGACGCCCATCCCTGGTCAGTCTGGGTCGACGCTTTCATGTCTCGTCACTACGTCCAGGTTCCCGGCGTCCCCCCACTGAGAATTGTGGCTGGCTCCGCCGATCGCCTCACCTTGACCATGCTTTCCAACACAACGCCGAACGAGCCGGCATGGCTCTCCGCGCGTGTTGTCGACCGCTTCAACAACACGGCGACCAGCTTTCGGGGATCCATGCGAATCGAGCAGCACCCGGACATGGCCGGCTTGCCGAAGCTCGTCGAGTTCGGCGAGGCCGAGCAGGGCGTCGCGCGAATTGAGGGGATTTCCGTTCGAAAGCCGGGGATAGTCCGGCTCAAGGCCGAAGTGCCGGGCACGGCCATGACCGCGACTGGCAATCCCGTTCAGTGTGCCGACGACTTCGAACGCCGGCTGTACTTTGGAGACCTCCAGAGCCAGTCGAACGAAACTGCCGGAACCAACACCGCAGAGTCCCTGTTCCAATTCGCCCGAAATGTCTCCTGCATCGACTTCCTGGCCCACACCGCCAATGACTGGGAGCTGCAACAGGAGGACTACGAAAAGATTCGCGGCCTGGCGCGAGATTACAACGAGCCCGGTCGCTTCGTCACCATCCAGGCTTACGAGTGGTCCGGCCTTACGCCGGGAGGAGGCGACCACTGCGTTCTCTACCTGCGAGACGACCAACCGATCTACCGAAGCGGACACTTCAAGGTCTTCGATGGCTCAGACACCGAGATGGACCGGTATCCTGTGAGTGCGTTGCTAGAGACGTTTCGCGGCAGGAACGACGTATTTGTCACGCCCCACGTTGGCGGGCGCATGGCGACACTTGACGACTTCGACCCGACATTGATGCCATATTTGGAAATATGCTCCACTCATGGAAGGTTCGAGTGGTACGGCCGCGAAGCAATCGCGCGGGGGCTCACCATCGGATTCGTGGGATCGACCGATGACCACACCGGCCGGCCCGGCGCCGGATACAGCGCCTTCGCCGACGCCAGAAGGGGCGGCCTCGCGGCGGTGTACGCCTCGGATCTTTCCAGGCAAAGCCTCTGGGATGGAATCCGAAGGCGCCACGTATACGCCACCACCGGCGATCGCATCATTCTCGATGTCAAGGTGAATGGCGCGTCTATGGGTGAGGAGGTGCGTCTGAGCGAAACTCCGGCCATCGACGTGGAGATTCACGCAACCGGGCCCATTCGATCGCTGGAAGTGCTACGCGACTTGGACGTTATCTACTCTCACGGCCTGACGCGCGGGGAAGCGTTCGCAGCCGATAGACTCCGTTTCGAATGGAGCGACCCGGATGCTCGCGCCAAGGGCCCCATACAGTGGGACGGCGATCTTGAGATCTCGCATGGACGCATCGTCTCAGCAAGTAGATATGCTTACCACTCGCCGGTGGAGCCAATCACCGAGGTCTCGGATCGTCGCGTAAGTTGGATATCTACAACCGAGTTGGGCAGTGTCACGTTTACGGGAAAGGGTCGCGGCGATCACGATGGACTCCTAGTCGCTCTCGAAGGCGCGGATCGGGCGGTACTTACGTTTCGAAGCCGCCCTGTCTCATTTCAAGAAAACGTCTCGGCGCTTCTCAGCAAGCCGCACAGTTACGCTGGCGACGCACCGCAGGGCATTCTGAACGCCGGCCCAGTCCCGGAACAGCCCGGGCCACTGGACGTTGAGTTCACGTTCCGCGACGACGACGCACCGGCCGGCCGCCACGCATATTGGGTTCGCGCTGTCCAGGAGGACAACGAGATCGCCTGGAGCTCGCCCACCTGGGTGGACCTCGACATCTGATCGGCTTTAAATCGCGCGATTAGGCGAGGACTCCAAATGTGCCGGCGAGCTCGTCCGTGAGGCAGCGGACGGTTATTTCAAAGCCCGCCGAAACTGGCGTGAAGTATAATCTTGCCTGGATTACCGAGCTGCACCCGCCAGCGTAGGTAACCTAGCCAATTCAACTCCGTCCCGGGGTATGAACGATGCAGACCGATCTCGCTGAACGCGTATGCCTGCCGTGCAGAGGGGACGTCCCCCCTCTGACCTCCGCCCAAATCACGCCATTGCTAGAACAGGTCTTCGGATGGCATGTGGACGCCGGCAAGAAGATACATAAGTCGTACCAATTCGAAGACTTCGTTGGGGCCGTAGACTTCCTCAACCAGGTTGCGGAAGTGGCCGAGGAACAAGGTCATCATCCCGATCTGCTCGTGCGTTGGGGTGAGGTCCAAGTGTTCCTCTGGACTCACAAGATCGATGGCCTCAACGAAGCTGACTTCATAATGGCGGCCAAGATCGATCGGATCTTCGGAACGCGGCGGGCAATCGCTCGAAACACCGCTCGCACCACGAATCAGCTTGATATCACCCATTACACCGTGACCGGCGAAGGGTGGACCATAAACCCAGACCACGACATGCAGTTGCCCCCGACCTTTGCGGATCAAACCCCTCCTCAAGCCGGCGAGATCAGTTCGGCGAAAGCCGAGTTGACGTGGCGACAACACGGGTGGGTGAGTACGAGATTCTCTGTGGAGGTCACTGATGGAGCAAGTTGGTTCACCGTGGAGACATTCGACGAGGATTCGCCACCGCCGGCTGACCTGACTCGGGCGACTTACAACATCTCTGCTGTGCTCGACACGACGGATAAGCTCAACTCGGCGCACTTTCGCTGGCGCAGTCCGGCCACCGGCGCAGCCGGCGCGGATGGATTCACTATCTCTATCGCGAGTATTCGCTTGGTAGTCAACGGCAGTTAGCCTGGAGTATCGGTACTTCTCAATATCCAGTGGCTTTGGGAGACCAGATGTCTGAAATGCGGCTTAGTCGAGGCAAGAACTCGACTTCGGAGTACGACGCCATAGTAATTGGTGGGGGCCCTGCCGGCTCGACCGTTGCAAGTTTATTGTCACAGTGGGGCCGTCGAGTCCTTCTCTTGGAAAAGGAGGTCTTTCCGCGGCATCACATCGGCGAGTCCCTGCTGCCGGGGACCGTCATAGTAATGCGTCGACTAGGCGTATTCGAAAAGGTAGAGCGTGCCGGATTCGTTCCTAAGCACGGCGCCACTTACGTCTGGGGAAAATCGCGAAAACCGTGGACGATTCAATTCGCCGAGCTGAGCGATAAACCGCTGGGGTTCAGGGGCAAACCTCAGAATTCGTTCCAAGTAGACAGAGCCAAGTTCGACAAGATCCTCCTCGATCACAGCCGCGAGTCCGGCGTCACGGTTATGGAGGGATGCGCGGTAACCAGCGTCACTCGAGACGCCAATCAAGTAATGCACGTCGACTATTTGGATCGAGAGAAGCATGCCCAAACCGCCAGAGGGCTCATTTGCGTGGATGCGTCGGGGCAGAACTGCATTCTCGGCGACAAGATGGGACTCCGCGACTTCAATGAGTCGTTGAGGAATATCGCGGTTTATAGTTACTTCCAGGGCGGCAAGCCGTTAGGCGACCTCGTTCCGGACCTCAATTCTGAGAGCAACGGAAACATCTTCGTCGCGGCTAATGAGATCGGCTGGGTCTGGTACATCCCACTCGGCGACGATCGTTACAGCGTCGGATTGGTGACCCAGGGAGCGAATTCGCGAGAGATCAACCGGGCGGGTCGGTCCAAATATTACCGGGATAGCCTTGACGCGACCCCCGAGATCGCGCATTTACTCAGAGAAGCCCGGATGGAATCTGACTCTGTCTACTCCCAAAGTGACTGGTCATACATCTGTAGGAAGGTTCAGGGGCCAGGTTACCTTCTTGTTGGAGACGCCGCCGCCTTTGTCGATCCGATCCTATCCACCGGCGTCCACCTCGCGATGGACGGTGCCCTCAAGGCCGCCTTGGCGATCAATACCTCGCTGACTGACGCCCAGTTGACTGACCGAGCGATGGAGTGGTACGAGCGCGAGTACCAGAAATCGGCGTCAGACTACCTTCACATGGCCCAGCACTGGTACCACGGACACAGAAGCCAAGCCGCTTGGTTTTCGCAAGCGAAGCAGCTGGTAGCGCCAGAATCGAATCTGTCGGTCCGTCAGGCATTCATTCAATTGTCCGGCGCTTACTCCACCGGGATCCAGGGTCAAACTGATGTGAACCTATCGGCCTTGGGCGGATTTTCGCCCGGTCAACTCAACGCAATGTACGAGAATTTTGAAACCGTGGTTCCGGCGAACGCCCAAGAGTCACAGGACCATCTCGAAGAACAAAGGGTCACTCGCAAGTCTTCTAGCACATTCAAACTGAGAAACATCGAAGGAAGCATGCCCGCTCTCGGACCCGGCATTCGCTACGACCCCTACATGCTGGAGGAAGACAACCTGCTGATCCCTTGCATCCAGGTCGTCAAGCACGTGGACGGCGTTCAACGGATGCAACGCGCACTCGGCGAGGGATACTTGCCCTTGCTCCAACGAGTCGACGGCGAGAGATCGGTCCAAGAAATCGCGACCGAGCTAGCTCGTTTGCCTAAACTGTCGACACAGGGTGATGCATCCGAGCTCAAGCAATTCATCACCAACGCATTCAAACAACTCTACGAAGATGGCGTGCTAGTGTCATCCAGTCAGCGGCGGCCGGCGACCGTAAAACGAAGCGACAATGTGCGTGCGCCGGCTCCGATGAAGGGGATTGGCCGCAATCATCCCTGCCCTTGTGGCAGCGGCAACAAATACAAGCGGTGCCATGGCCGGGAAGCATTGTGACGAACCACGGGGGCCGGCAATTGTCCTCGACGGCCAGCACGTCGCAGGGGTTTTCAATTCTTTAATGTTTGGTGCTTCTAGTGCGTTTTCCTAGGCCGACAAGCAGTTGGTCGAAACAGTCAAAGCACTAAGGCCATTTCGATAGTCCGCAAACCGCACGTCGTCATTCCAGCGAAAGCCTGCCCCGTACTCCGATACGGGGGCAGGAATCCAGAGGGGTGGGAGGAGGCGAGACCGCCGCCAGTCTTACGCTCGTGAATTCCGACTACCCACTACGTCACCCTGGCGAAAGCCCTGGCCAGAATCCATCTATAGCGTATCAGTCTTGGTAGCAGCGAATATTGGAGAATCAAAAATCCCTGAGCACGTCGAACGTGAATGACGTCCTTGGGCCGCTTCTTTGTATAATTGGGTAACGTCTAGGATTCGGAGATTGCTATCCAAACTTGCGGATGTGTATAATGGTGGCGGTGTATCTGAGGGGTGTAGAAACTTCGACAAAGGGGGGATGCGTACAAGATTCGAATCCACGCCTATCCTAAATTTGTCAATGCACAAGACTCGAGGCCAACATTTTCGTTAGGAGAATTCAGTTGGATCTAAGCACTAGCCTGATGAGGAAGTTTACCCGCCGTTCATTCTTGGCGGGACTGGGAGCCGCCGGCGCGTTGCCAATCCTCGCGGCATGTGAACCCCAGGTGATAACCGAAGAGCGGGTTCAGGTCGTTGAAAGAGAGGTCCCGGTCGACAGAGTCGTTACCCAGGTCATCAGAGAGGAAGTCGAGAGGGTCATAACCGTCGAGGTAGAGAAGGCGGTTCAGGTCGAAAAGATCGTCACCGTCGAGGTAGAGAAGGCGGTTGAGGTCGTTAGGAAAGAAATCGTCGAGGTAGAGAAGGAAGTAATCGTCGAGAGAGAGAGGATCGTTACCGTCGCTCCAGTTATGATGGAGAAGAAGGTCGTGACCTCTTGGGGTTGGGTCAGCTTCGCCACTTCCGAGGGCTGGGCCCGGGACGGCGTCTTGATGGGCGAAGCGTTCCAGGAAGAGACCGGAATCATCCAAGAACATACGCCGGTCCACTGGTCCAAGTACAACGACGCTCTCAAGGCCGCCGTGCCGGCAGGTGTTGGCCCCGATGCGTTCGAGAACAACTGGAGCCACATTCAGCCGATGGGCACCGTTGAGTTCGTGGTACCTCTCCAGGACTACGCCTCGTCCGAATGGGGCTCAAATTGGAAGGACAGATTCGTACTCGGCCCGATCGACGAATTCGAGCGGCTTGGGTTGATCGAGGGACTTGACAACCATTATCACCTGTCAGTCTACGCCCAGGCGCTCGGCCAATACTTTGCGAACATGGACCTGTTCAACGAACACGATCTAGAGTTGCCCACTACATGGGACGAGTTCGTCAAGGTGAATGACACGTTCGTCGCCAACGGGATACCAGCGGTAGGCATGGGATCAAAGGACCACTGGTGGGCCAATTCGTATTGGACGCTCATGCTGGAAACGGCTGCGCCCGGTTACCGCGACCAGATCGACTGGGAAGGTACTGGTCAGTTCGATAGTCCGGAGTGTCGCGCCGGCCTGGAGCTGTATTCCATGATCTTCGAGAACAACTGGAGCCAGCCTAATCCGCTATCAACCGGATTAGGCGACTCTCGAACTATGTGGATCAATAAAGAGATCGCGTCTCATGCCGGGTGGAGCGGCTGGTGGGGCATCGCGATGGGCGGCGACGATCAGGGCAACGGAGAGCAATGGGGCATCTTCGAGCCGCCGGGAGGGAAGACTCTCGCATCTTCCGCCGCCGGCTTCGCAATTACCCAAACCGCTCGTGACAAGGACTTGTCCTTCGAAATGGTCAAGTGGTACGTCGACGGCACCGGCCAGGACTTCATTGCCGCTCGCCCATCGCCGCCTTCGAAGAAGGGCGTTCAGATGGCTAGCGTTTCGGCCAACTTCGACGCGAACGTCATCGTGCCCACAATGGCCATTCTGAACGAGGGCCGCACAATTATGCGGTGGGCCCGTTGCCACGATACCGACGTGTCGCTCGGTCAGAGCATGCAGGGTTTGATCGACGGCCGCGCCACTATCGATGACGCGCTGTCCGAGGTCCAAAAGGTCTGGGACAACCAGTGCTCGAAGCCAGGAGAGTAGGCCTCGGCCTACTCTCCTGAGCCCGTCCGCAAATGATTTCAAGTTGAAGTCATTGCCCCCGGCCTGGTTGGGCCGGGGACTCTTGCTAGCGAGGTGAATTAGATTTGAGTAGAAGCCTTGGTTCTTCCACCTTCCAAGCGCGTCCGATCGCACTCAGTTCAAGAGATCGGGTACGTCGCTGGGTTCGGCGCGCCCATCTCACAAACTACCTCTTCATCTTGCCGGCCCTCGCAGTTTACCTTCTGTATGTTGCGTTCCCTGTCTGGAGGATTCTCTATGATAGTCTCTTTGACTGGAGTGGTTGGAGCGAAAAGGACCGCGAGTTCAACGGACTCGCGAACTACGTAGAGCTATTCACAGACGACAAGTGGTTCCTTGCTGCGATCAAACATAACCTGATCTGGTTCGTCGTATCGGTTGGCGCGACGCTGTTTATTGGCTTTGTCACGGCTTACATGCTGAACCAAAAACTGCATTTCCGCGAGGCCTATCGGGCGTCGATATTCCTTCCGCTAACGACGTCGGCCGTCGTCGTGGCATTTGCTTGGAACTACTTTTATCAACCGAATTTTGGCGTTCTGAATTCCATTTTGGGTCCGTTGGGTCTCGAACAGCAGTTCCTTGGCGATTACAGGACCGCACTCTACTGGATCATTATCGCGAATATATGGCATACTGCCGGTTTCTCTATGGTGATCTACTTGGCCGGCTTGCAAACCGTACCCGGCGATCTGATCGATGCGGCTCTGGTCGACGGCGCGACCGTATTGCAACGGATATGGTACGTTATAATACCAATGCTCTGGCCTTCAACCGCCGCACTTCTGATTCTCGGTGCCATAGGCTCAGTCCGAACATTCGAGTACGTTTTCATTCTTACAAATGGCGGTCCTTACCATGCTACGGAAGTGATCGCCATCACGATTTTCCAAGCGGCGTTCCAGAACCAGAGACAAGGTTATGCGTCGGCGGTATCTGTCGTCCTGCTGATTTTCGCGCTAATAATCACCGCGATACAGCTGAGGATGTACAAGGGCGCTCACCAGACCTAACGGAGTAGGGATTTGTCTACAACAGCTTCCCTCTCTAAGACCTCGGCCCTCGGCATGTCGAAGCGGACAAGAGAGCTTCTTCAAAGTATCGGACTTCATTCAATCCTCATAATTGTCTCGCTGCTGTTCCTGTTCCCCCTGTTATACATCCTGACAACCTCGTTCAAGGCGCCGGGTGAACATCTACACAATGCTGGTTTCTTCCCCCAGACGTGGGAATTTGCAAAGTATCTTAAGGTATTTGGCGAGGCCCAAGTCTCCCTCACCGGCGTGAATAGCCTCATCGTAACCGTCTTGACTACCGGTGTTGGCCTCTTGCTATCCGCTCTGGCGGCTTATGCCTTCTCGCGACTCGAGCTGCCGGGACGCAATTTGCTTTTCCTGTTACTCCTGACTGGCTTGATGATCCCGACGGCGACTCTTATCGTCCCTCTTTACAGGATGAACCTTTGGCTTGGTAATAATTTCCCCATTCCTGGAATCGTTGGCCTCAACACCTACGGTGCCGTAGTCGGCCCATACGTTGCCCTCGGTCTGCCGTTTGCCATTCTGCTAATGAAGTACTATTTTGACACGCTGCCCAAGGAGATCGAGGACTCGGCCTTGATTGACGGAGCGAACCGGCTTCAAATCTTCTGGCTGCTCATCGTGCCCCTGACCCGCCCGATTCTAGGTTCTTTGGCGATATTCAAAGCCATGGGAACCTGGAACGAGTTCTTGCTCGCAATGCTGTTCCTGACCAAGCCGGCGATGAAGACTTTGCCGCTCGCGATCATTCAATACACCGGGATGTACTTCAATGCCATGGAGGAGATCTTCGCCCTTATGGTCATGATGAGTGCCCCGGTCATGGTGCTGTTCCTTGTTTTACAGAAGCAGTTCATTTCGGGACTTACGCAGGGTGCTGTCAAGGGGTAGAGGTCGCTAGGGAGAGGGCACAAACAGCCTGAGCGCCGAAACAGCGCTACATCCTCCGAACGTTGCCGTTCACAATGATACAGTTCGTCGGCAATGCAGAGTGCCAGAACCCATCTCAACGGGAATTCACACTACCTAGAGTAAATGTTCAGATTTAGGGGTACCTGCTCCGTATGGGCATAATATCGCACCAATGAGGTTCTACCACAAACGAGGACGTCTGATCGGGGAAAGCCAGGAAAGGGTTGCAAGGGCGAAGCCCTTGCCGGGGGATGTGAGGGTGTCCCCCACAACAAAGATCCCCCTTCTCCTGGCTAGGAGTTCGTCTCATAACTCTGTGTGAGGTACGAAATACGGCGGGACCTTCTCATCATGACCTAGTTAACGGTTCATTATTGATGAAATCGACCAAATACGAAGGCCGGAATTGCGCTTATCGCTGCCCTTTGGACTTGTGAGACAGCCTCTGGCCAGGAGAAGGGGGCCAGGTCGAAGACTACGCAAGGCGAGGGGATGAGGTCGAGCAGCTCGTGTATGTGGCATCGGTAGGTTGGAAATCACCCCTTGACCGCCGAATGAGGTCCAGGGTGGCGACTCGGCCTTTCCAGTCCACGGGTATGGGGGAGAGACATACACCCAAATCTGAACTGTTACTACCTAGAGCATCAATTCACACCCTATCGTCCCTCTTTGGTAGAATGTGCGATAGTCGATCTGTGTCTCTTTGACGGCGGAGCAGGTCATATCAACCTTGGTGGAGGCCCTAGATGTCAGTAGCAGTATCGGTATCTAGTCGCGCAAAGATGTCGAAAAGAACAAAGCAGATCTTTACAAGCATCGGGATGCACGCCGGTCTTATCTTTTTCTCAGCCCTTTTCCTGGTTCCGCTGCTATATATCCTCTTGACGTCTTTCAAGGCGCCAGGCGAACACCTAACCAACGCTGGCCTGATCCCCGAAACTTGGGAATTCGCCAAATATATCAATGTGTTTATCAAGGCAGATGTCGCGACAACTGGCAAGAATAGCCTGGTCATCACTGTAATCACCACTATCGTTGGGCTCATAATATCGGCGCTTGCTGCGTATGGATTCTCGCGGCTGGAGATCCCGTTCAAGAACACTATTTTCCTGGTCATGCTGGCTGGATTGATGATTCCTACCGCTACTCTGATCGTTCCCCTTTTCAGAATGAACCTTTGGCTCAGCAACAATTTCCCAATCCCTGGTGTACTTGGGGTGAACACCTATGGCGCAGTCATTGGCCCCTACATAGCACTGGGAGTGCCTTTCGCGATCCTGCTAATGAAGTATTACTTTGACACATTGCCGAAAGAGATTGAGGACTCAGCCCTGATCGACGGGGCGAACCGACTGCAGATATGGTGGATGATCATTTTACCGCTAACCCGTCCGATTCTCGGATCGTTAGCGATCTTCAAGGCGATGGGGACCTGGAACGAATTCTTGCTCGCAATGCTGTTCCTGACAAAGCCAGCGATGAAAACGCTGCCGCTCGCAATAATTCAGTACACCGGTGATCAGATGAATGTTGGCAAGATGGAAAGCCTGTTCGCCCTGATGATCATGATGACGATCCCGGTAATGGTCTTCTTCCTCATAATGCAAAGGCAGTTCATTCAAGGGCTCACTGCCGGCGCCGTCAAAGGCTAAACGTTGCCCCTGGATCGGCCAAACGAACGTCCGATCCAGGGGTGCATCTATCAATTATCACCGGTCGAGACAACCGCCTAAAGTCGGCTCCAGGTGTGCGGAAAATCAATTGCGCCAGTGAGCGCGGATCCATCGTGCGCGGGGCCAAGTAGTCAACCTAAATGCAAATATAAGGAGGATTTCCGATGAAAGTATCGCTTGATGGACAGGTAGCCGTAGTCACCGGCGGCGCCGTTGGGCTGGGACGCGAGATCAGCCAAGCTTTCGCCGAAGCCGGCGCCGACATAGTGATTGGCGACATCTCCGAATCGGAGGGGCAAAAAGCCGCCGAAGAGTTGACTCAGCTTGGCCGACGCGGCATCTACGTCCAGACCGATTTAACAAAGGTTGCCGACTGCCGCAATCTTATCGCGGAGGCGGTGAGACAGCTTGGCCGGCTGGATATCCTAGTCAATAACGCCGGCATCTACCCGGCCGTTACGATACCCGATACGACCGAAGAGCTCTGGGACCAGGTCTTGGACCTCAATCTGAAGGGCGCTTTTTTCTGTGCGCAAGCGGCGGCCGCGGTGATGAAAGAGCGGAAATACGGCCGCATCATTAGCATGAGCTCGCAGAGCGCCCACTCCGGCAGCTTGGCCGCATGGGCCCACTACGCCGCGTCCAAGGGCGGCATAATAAGTATGAGCAAGTCGTTCGCAAGCTATCTCGCGCCGCACGGCGTCACCGTGAACTGTCTAGCCCCTGGTCCGCACAGAACTTACCGCGAAGATGAATGGAGCGAGGAATGGGAGCAGACGATGATCGATCATACTCCCGTCGGACATTTGGGCAATCCGAAAAACCTGGCCAGAACAGCCCTATTCCTGGCTTCCGAGTACGCCGACTACATAACCGGCGCCACTGTTGACATAAACGGTGGTTGGTTGATGCGATAGGGGCCGCTGATGCTGACTGGGTTTGAGAGTCTGGTGGCGTCGAGGCCTGCCCGTTAAGAAGTTCCGGCGGGGTCATCCGCCTGAAAGACGTCATTGGTACGTAAATGGCCTGCCAGCTAACTTCCTCTAACTGGGGCTCGTTTCCGGCCGGAAGAGAAAAATGTAGCGCTGGGGCTTGTCCCCAGCTAGGGGCGGGGTGCGTGGCACAGACGACACCTGACCCTTCCATCAACCAATGCACCCAATTTTCATGCTTTCGTGTGCCGGCGCCAGCCGGCATGAGCGATTGGTACGAAAATGCGCTCAAACGGCTTTCGAGTGCGCCAGCGAACCCCTCCATTCGTCATTCCCGCGAAGGCGGGAATCCACGCACTAACATCCCGCGAAAGAACGCCAAGCGCGATACCACCACGTACGTCCACACGGGGACACCACTCCGGCATTCTCGGCCCCTCATTTCGTCTTTCCGGCGACAACCAGAATCCTGTAGTGCGGGGGCTTGTCCCCCGCTGCGGTCGGGGTGGGGCGTAGCAGAATCCGACGTGCCAATTCGCTGTACCAAGCCACACCTCCGGGTTTTCACAACTTGGTGTGCCGGCCGCAACCGGCATGAACGATTGGCAAGAAAATGAATTTACGCGGCTTCCCTTCGTCATTCCGGCCCCTCGATTCGTCATTCCGGCGAAAGCCGGAATCCAGAGGGGTGGGGAGAGGGCAATGTAGCGCTGGGGCTTGTCCCCAACTTAGGATGGTTCGCTCGTTCCCGCAAGTTGCACCGCCCGGTGTACCACCATTTTCATGCTCTTATACGGCCTTGGTGATTCTCGACCGATGTCCAGTCGAATTTCCAATCTACTGACCTCGGTGGGCCTGCACTCCGCCCTCGCAATAATCTCATTCTTGTTCTTGTTGCCGATCATCGTTGTCGTTCGCAACTCGTTCGCGTCCTACCGCGAGCTACGCAACAACCCCTTTTTCGTCCCCACCGCCATCGATATCAGAGGATATCTCGACGCTTGGGAACGCGCGAATATTCCGAACTCCGCCCTCAACACCATAGTGATTACCGGCACAACCGTCTTGTTGGTCTTGTTGTTGGGATCGATGGCCGCGTTCGCGTTCTCTCGCCTCGGTTTTCCAGGACAAAACCAGCTATTCCTGCTGTTTATGCTCGCCCTGATGCTCCCATCAGCCACGCTCATGGTCCCGTTGTTCAGAATGAACCTAGCGCTCGGCACCCACAATACATACTTGTCCGTGATAGGACCTTACATAGCGCTGGGATTGCCTCTGGGAATATTGCTGTTCAAATTCTACTTCGACACGCTCCCGCGCGAGCTTGAGGACTCGGCCCACGTCGATGGAGCGTCCACATTCACCATCTACCGACATATATTGTTACCGCTTGCCAGGCCGGTCCTCGCGGCAGTTGCAATCTTCCAATTCCTCACTACCTGGAACGAGTTCGTATTAGCCGGCTTATTCCTGACCAAGCAACACATGTACACGCTAACGGTCACGGCGATGATGCACAGAGGCAACAGCTTCGCCTTGTTCGTGATCATTACGCTGCCTGTCGCAGTATTCTTTCTTCTGACGCAACGACAGTTTGTCTCCGGCCTGACCGCCGGCGCATTGAAAGGTTAGATCAGGCCGGCCGATTTCATGCGCGGACGCCCGCCCGCCCATTGATCGCCAGGCTCCTAGAGCCATCGTACGAAAATAGATGGATGCGGCCAACCACCGTCGCCCGAACAACGACAGCCCAGGGTCGAAAGAGAAATGTAGCGCTGGGGCTTGTCCCCAGCTAAGTGTGGGGTGGGGGGCACAGACGACACCTGACCCTTCCATCAACCAATGCACCCAGTTTTCATACCTTGGTGCGCCGGCGCCAGCCGGCATCGGCGATTGGTACGAAAACGAATGGTTCCCGCCACCGAATTCGTCATTCCGGCGCCGGCCGGCGATACTAGTCGAAAGATCCAAAGGGATGATGCGAACTCAGGTCCGTCCGGCGTTGCACCGGCCTTGGTCAGCGGATACTTGCACGGATCGCATTTGCAAAACAAAACCTGGATCAGTCGATCGCTCCCACATATAGATCCCACCTCAAGCCTCCAATCCGGCAACTCTGAGGTGTGTTATTCTGAGCGCTACCTAGAATCGCCGTGGAGGGTCTCGCCATATGTTTCCAGAAAAGTGGAAGTCAGCGGATTGGCACGAGTCAGAAGAATGCTACGTGACGCAGGAAGGCGACATTTTTCGCATCGGCAACTCGCTGATCGAGCGGACCCTGTCGCAGGAAGGGGGCCGGCTTCGAACCGTCGCCATCACGAACAAGATCACCGGCCATACTTGGACCTTGAACACCAATGCAGAGGCGCGCGCGACGTTCGCCGCTTCTTCATCCCGGATAGAGATCCCCCTCTGGCGCTACTCCCCCGGAACGTCCCACGCAGTAGACCCTGACGAGGACGCCGGCTTCGAGCAGGGCTTCCACCGGCCGGCCTTCGTAGACACCGACTGGCAATCGATAGAGTGTTTCACTTCCATCGGCGAAAAGAGCGATCCCGTCCAACCCGGCTATGGATGGTTTCGCACCTCTTTCCAACTTCCCTGCGATGCGCAAGGACAGCCGATCAGTATTGCGGTCGGCGGCTACGACAACGAAGACTGGCAATACTACCGTGTGTTCGTCAATGGCGAGGAAGCCGACACACGCGAGCTGAGTGGACGCTGGCGTGAGCCAACCCCATTTGTCCTTAATCCTGATCACCCCGGCTACAAGGCCTTGAAGTTCGGCGGTCAGAATGTCTTGGCCGTCCAAGCCGGACGCATGAACAAGCTCACACCAGAAATGGACCCGGCTGAGTCTGTTCGCTATTTCTTCCGAAGCCGCCTGGTCGATCAGTTTGTTACCGTGGGCGTTCCGACAAAAGAGCTTAGCGATTTCCGACTCAAGGAGTATTGGCCGGCAATATACGGCTTGCCGCCGGCAAATCCCACCGCGAAGACTGAAGCCGGCTATTACCCTCTCCGGCACTGGGCTTCCGGCGGCGACCGAGACTGGATGTGGTGCATGTTCTGGGCCGAAGACGAGGCCGCAAACGTCCAGGTCATCTACCACTATCAAATCAGGTCCGGCGAGCCTCTCATCCGCAAGAAAGTCGAGGTGAGGAACCTTGGCGACGAACCCACGCTGCTGCTCGACATCGATGTTGAGGATTTTGAATTTGACGGCATCACAACCGAAGGCGGCCACGGCTACCCTGTCCTTCTCGACGATCAGGGCTTCTCTGCGCTCGAGCATCCCGCCGGTGTAAACCAGGGACTCGACCACGCCGTCCGGCTTCGTCATTTCCCCGGCCTGACGCTTGCCTCGGAGCAAGGAACGATGAGCAAGGAGTCGGTCCTGGGCGTAACTGACGAAGGTCAGGCAAGGGAAGGCTTCCTCGACTACCTGCGAAAAAAGGGTCGGCGTCAGGAACGCTGGGTCTCCGTATACGACCCTCCCGGCATCACAGACGGCTATATGAACCCTCATCACACCCGATATCACGTAACCGAACAGATGGTGCTGGACAGCATAGACATGTTGGATCGGCTCCGATCCCACGGAATCACGATGGACTACTACTTCATCGACGTCGGATGGCAGGACCACTTCACCGACCTGAAGCGGCTCCACGCCGACCGGTTCCCAAACGGCGCCACCCCGTTACTGAAACGCCTGGATGACATCGGCGCCGAGTTTGGGTTGTGGTTTTCCACCACCTACGCGCCGTGGTCCTGCGGGGATTACCCGCCGGTCCAAGAATGCATGACACCGAACGGAAGTCGGAACGCTTGGGGAGCCGGCGGGCTGTGCATGGCGGCCGAACCCTACCGCACCATTTTCCGGGACGCGATCCTTCATCACGTGATTCACAACAGGGTCCGCTCGCTCAAATTCGATATGGCGCGTTACTACTGCAACAGCACCGACCACGGTCACCTGCCCGGTAAGTACTCGGTCGAGGCCCAGTTCGACAGCATGGTCGAAACCGCACGCGCCGTCACCGAGGTGTGCCCGGACGTGTTCATAATCTGGTACTGGGGCCACGTCTCGCCGTTCTGGATGCTCTACGGAGACACCATCCAGGACAAGGGATTGAAGGGCGAAGCGGTCGCGGTGTCTAGCTACCCCAGCGGGATTTACAGAGCCAGCGTCACTCTCAACCAGGATCAGTTTGCCCAGTACGCGAAATTTCTGCCTCTCATCGTTCACGATAGCCTGGGAATCTGGATCGGCGACATGCCTCACCGCAACCGGATCGGCGTCGAGCATTGGCAAGACGCCTGGATCATGGATACGGCCCGCGGCAGCCTCTTCAATCAGCCGTGGGGCACGTTGTCGCTGTTCGAGGCCGAAGACGTTGATTTCTACGCCGAGTGGTACGACTTCATGCGCGAGAATTGGCGCCTGTATCTCAACACCCGGCCGGTCATCGGCGATCCGGCCAAGGGCGAGGTATACGGCTACGCCGGCGGCTTGGGCGACCACGCCATCGTCTCGGTAAACAACCCAACCTTCGAAGCCGCTGAAGTGCGCATCCGCTTGGACGAGGAGATCGCCCTCAAGCCGACCAACACCGGGTTCGTAGTTCGCCAACGCCACCGGGAGCGTGGGATTATCGACCCGCCAAGCGGATCTCGATTCGCCTACGGAGACGAAATCGCGCTCTCGGTAAGGCCGTTTGAAGTAGTCGTCCTCGAAATTGGCGAGAATCTGGATGTCGTGGGATGGCCGACCCGCCTAGCACCCCAGATCGTCCAGACGCGGCATATCGAGCACCACGCCGAGCAAGTCTCAGCCGGCGCGGTATCGCTTGAAACGCCACCACCTCCACCGTATACGCAGGTGGCCGGCCACGTCGAGAAGGCTATCAGCGGCCGGCTCCGGCTGCCAGAGATCGATTCGCCGAGCACGTTGGCAATAATTGCCAGACAGAGTCGAGATGGTGTCCATTGGTACCACAAAGAGATACATCGCATTATCAAGCTCCGCGCGTGGGCGGACGATCAAGAGTTAGACTACGTTACCGTGCCAGAGCATTGGGTAGCAAGCGGTCCCGGCAGCCCCTGGCTGGTCTTCAAGCTGCCGATTGACCCGATCCATGGCGGTCAAACCGTCAGGTTCGAGGCACTTGCCCTACTGCCCGAGGACGTGGAGTGCCGAATCGAGACCCTGCTCTACCACGAGTGGTGGAATTCCTGACCACTATCGGCTCGAACTCGAAGATGCGGCTCTCAAACACAGCCACCTAACGGCAGTGCATTTGTGGCCGGAAGGACCACGACATAGGCAAGGAGCGGTCGGACCCGATGTTTCCTGAGAAATGGAAGTCTGCGGAATGGCACCATCCCACCGAGTGCTACGTTCACGAAGACGGTGAAGACATCCGCATCGGGAATTCGTTGATCGAGCGCGTCCTCTCCCGTGAGGGCGGCTACCTCCAAACAAAGGCGATAACCAATAAGCGCACGGGGCGCACTTGGCGGACGGATACCCGCGCAGAAGCCCGCCTATCATTCGGAGCTTCCTCGTGGCGAAGAGACGTGATCACCTGGCGATACGCGCCCGGCTCGCCGCAATGGTGCGACCCATCCGATGATGTGGGTTTCCAACATGGTTTTCATCGACCCGACCACGACGACCAAGACTGGAGCATCGCCGAGTGCCTGACCGCGGCCGACTCGCTCGGCAACGTCTGGAACGGGTTTGCCTGGTTTCGAGTTTCCCTTCCGCTTCCGATTGAGGGCAAGGGCCAACAGGTCACGTTCGGTCTCGGCGGATACGATCACGAGGACTGGGAGTATTACCGCGTCTTCGTGAACGGCCGGCAGATAGGCCTCCGCGAGTTGACCGGCCGCTGGCGGGAACCGGCGCCGTTCGTATTGAGGCCCGACGATCCAGAATACTCTTGTCTTCGGTTCGGCGCCGACAATATCCTCGCCGTCCAGGTCGGTAGACTGAACAAACTCCTACCCGGCATCATTCCGGCCGAGTCCGCCCGCTACTACTACCGTAGCCGCCTCTGCGACCAATACGTCGCAATTGGATTGCCCCAGCATACGGTCGGCGATTTCAAGCTAATCGACTATTGGCCCGACAATAGAGTTCCAATCGTTCCTGAGTCCCCAGAATACCGACCCAAGAATTGGGCAGCCGGCGGAGATAGGGACTGGACATGGCTCACAGTTTGGGCCGAGAACGAGGATGAAGAGATCCGGATCGTCCACCACTACCAGGTGCGATCAGGCGAACCTACGATTCGAAAGAAGATCGAGATTCTGAATCTCGGCGATTCGCCGCGCCTTCTGATGGACGTCGACGTCGAGGATTTCGCGCTCGAAGGCACGACGACCGATGGCGGACAAGGTGACCCCGTCTTCATAGACGACGAAGCCTTCATCGCTATCGAGCATCCGGCCGGCGTGAACCAAGGGTTGGGCAAGGGCATCAGGCTGTTCCATCTTCCCGGAAAGGTGCTTGCGCCTGGACAAGCGTTGATGAGCAGAGAAGCGATCTTCGGCGTAACTCAAGCTCGTCACTCGCTGAAGGGTTTCCACGAATACCTGAGGGACAACGGCAGACGCCGGCAAGAATGGGTCTCGGTTTACGATCCCTGCGGTATCACCGACGGCTACATGAATCCTCAAGACCCAAGATACCACGTGACCGAGCAGATGGTTCTGGATAGCATTGAGATGCTCGATTCGCTCCGGTCCCGTGGCATCACGATGGACTACTACTACATAGACGTGGGTTGGCAAGACCACTTCAAAGACCTGACTTGGCTGAAGCACGACAACTTCCCCAATGGGCTCACCAAGATTCTGGAACGGTTGGAAGAATTGGGAATCAGGTTCGGATTGTGGTTCTCCACGATCTACCGGCCCTGGTCCGCCGGCAACTACCCCGACGTTCAAGCATGCGTCATCCCGAACAGCCGCAAGGGCGACGCCTATGACGACGGCCTGTGTCTAGCCGCCGAGCCGTACCGAACGCTTTTCCGCGATGCCGTTCTGCACCACATTCAAGAAAACAATGTCAAGGGCCTCAAGATCGACATGGCCAAGTACTACTGCAACAGCGCCGATCACGACCATCTTCCCGGCAAGTACTCGGTCGAGGCCCAGATGGACGGTACCCTCGAAATGGCCAGGCACGCGATTCGAGCCTGTCCCGACCTGTTTCTCATGTGGTATTGGGGACACCACTCGCCGTTTTGGTTGCTCTACGGAGACACCATTCAGGACAAGGGACTCAAGTGGGAAGCGGTCCAGGTCGCTAGCTGGCCGAACCCAGTCTACCGTTCGAGCGCTAGCTTGGGCCAAGACCAGTATGCCCTGTACTCGAAGTTCGTTCCCTTGATCTCGCACGATAGCTTGGGCATCTGGATTGGCGACACGATACAGAGAAACCGGATCGGCACAGAACACTGGCGAGACGCTTGGATTCTCGAGCTGGCCCGGGGCAGCCTTCTCGACCAGCCATGGGGCAACCTCGCAACCTTCGACGGAAACGATGTTGAGTTCCTCGCTGAATGGTACGCGTTCGTGCGACACAACTGGCGGCTGTTGCTCAACGCGAAAAGTATCTTGGGCGACCCTTGGAATGCCGAAGTCTATGGATATGCCAGTGGCGACGGTACCCACACCTTGGTCACCATCAACAACCCAGGTTTCAAGGCTGCCAGAGTCAATCTACGCCTCAACGAGGAAATCGGTCTCGAGCCTGTCCGAGACGGGTTCATAGTCCGGCAGCGCTACCGCCGGCGTGGCGAGATACCCCCATCGGCGGGAGTTAGGCATCAGTTCAACAGTGAGTTTCAATTGGACCTCCGTCCGTTTGAGGTCGTCGTGCTCGAGATTGGTGAGCACTTGGACAGGGTTGGATGGACGGACCTGCCAGACCTAAGGGTCATAGACAGCACGAACCTTCCAGTAGAGGCCCAAGGAGTGCCGGCAGACTCCATCTCATTCTCCGTGCCTGTATCCAATTCAGCGACCGGCATCGTCCGGGACCACTCGCCGAGAGCAACTATGGGGCAAGTCAAGTTGCCGGCTATCGATCAGCCCATGACACTCGGTCTTATCGCCAAGCAGACCCGCAACGGCCTTCACTGGCACCACCGCGAGGTACACGCGCTGATGAAACTCCGAGCCCAGATCGGAGAGCAGGACCTGCCCTACCAGAACGTTCCCCGCCACTGGCTTCAGAGTGGCGCAGGTAGTCCCTGGCTCATATTTGAGATGCCGGTCGAGCCGGCTCACAGCGGACAGACAATCAGGTTTCAGTTGGCCGGATTGTTGCCCCAAGATGTGCAGTCAAGATTCGACGCCTGGCTGTACGATCCGTGGTGGCGACGATAACACGCCGAAAGGAGCTTACCCCAGATGTTTCCAGAAAAATGGAAGTCGGCTGATTGGCATCGTCCGGAAGAATGCTATGTAGAAGAAGATGGCGACTACGTGCGGATCGGCAACTCGATCATCGAGCGAGTCTTCTCAAGGGAAGGCGGCCGGCTGAGGACCGTCTCCATCACGAACAAGCTGACGAACCGCACCTGGAGCATCGAAGCAACCGATGAGTCGCGCCTCACCCTCGGAGTAGCAAAATTCCGTTTCGACATCAAAGCGTGGCGGTTCGCGATGGGTTCGAAACAGCCGGTCAATCCCCAAGAGGACCAGGGATTCCGTAACGGCTACTATCACACTTCGACCGACGATAGATCTTGGAATACGGTGGAGTGCCTGACATCCGGCTTTGGTGAAAGACCTCGCGAGGACGAGGGGCCCGTCTGGCCCGGATACGCCTGGTTCCGCTCGTCATTCCCCCTGCCTGCCGACGCGCAGGGACAACCTCTCGTTCTTGGCTTCGGAGGGTACGATAACGAAGACTGGGAGTATTATCGCGTCTTCGTAAACGGCGTAGAGGTAGGAAGCCGGCAGCAAATCGGCAGGTGGAAGGAGCCAGCTCCTTTCATCTTGAATCCAGAACACCCCGCATACGGCAAAGTGCGGTTTGGCGGCGAAAACCTCGTCGCAATCCAAGCCGGGCGGCTGGACAAGAGAGTACCCGGAATCGGTCCAGCTGACCCCGGGCGCCTCCGGCCTCGCAGCCGGCTCGTCGATCAGTTCATTTCGGTCGGAATGCCAACCCATGTGCTGAGCGATTTTCACCCTGTGGACTTCTGGCCGGATAGCCGCATACCCATAGTGCCCGAGTTTCCCTACTACTATCCCAAGAGCTGGGCTTACGGCGGCGATCGAGATTGGATGTGGCTCACTCTATGGACCGAGAACGAGGCCGGCGATATACGCATGGTCCATCACTACGGGGTCAGGTCCGGCGACCCGGTCATGCGCAAGAAGGTAGAGATCCAAAACCGAGGAGACACCCAGTTATTGGTGCTGGACCTGGAGATCGAGCGATTCGGGTTGGACGGCATTACCACAGAAGGCGGCCAGGGAAATCCCGTCCTCCTCGACGATGAAGCCTTCTGCGCTATCGAGCACCCGGCCGGCGTAAACCAGGGACTCGGCAACGGCGTTCGCCTTTTCCACCTGCCAGGCAGGACTATCGAGCCGGGGCAGTCCTTGATGAGCAAGGAAGCGGTCCTTGGTGTTGGCCAGCGTGCCGGAGGCCGCGACGCATTCCATCAATATCTGCGAAAGAACGGCCGGCGCAGGGAACAGTTCGTCTCAGTACATGACCCTGCCGGCATAACTGACGGGTACGTCAACCCGCAAGAACCCCGATATCACTACACCGAACAGATAATGCTCGACAGCATCGACGTGCTCGACACCCTGCGTACCCGCGGCATCACCATGGATTACTTCGTGATAGACGTAGGATGGCAAGACCATTTCTCTGACTTGACGTGGTTCAAGCCGGACAATTTCCCAAACGGGCCCGCCAAGATCATCGAGCGTCTGGACGAGCTGAATATCAAGTTCGGCCTTTGGCTAACGCCAACATCAAAGCATTGGTCCGCGGCCGACTATCCGCCGGTGCAAGGGTGTGTCGGAGGAACTGGTGATCGAAATGCCGCCCACTTTTGCATGGCCGCAGAGCCATATCGCAGTGTCTTTCGCAACGCTCTGCTGCACCATATCCGCGAGAACAAAGCGCGCGCCTTCAAGCTGGATTCGTCACATTACTACTGCAATAGCACCGAGCACGACCATCTCCCAGGCAAATACTCGGTCGAGGCGGGCATAGACGGAACCATTGAGGCTGCAAAGGCGGCCAATCGAGCGTGTCCGGAGCTGTTCATTATCTGGTACTGGGGTCACTTCTCTCCTTTCTACCTTCTACACGGAGATACTGTTTTCGATAAAGGACTCTCAGGGGAGACCACCGAAGTCGCCCGTTTCCCCTGCCCCATCTACCGGTCAAGCTCCAATCTCTGCGTTGACCAGAACTCGCAGTTCGCCGAGTTTCTGCCACTCATCATGCAGGACAGCCTCGGTCTCTGGATAGGCGACGTGCCGGTATGGAACCGAATCTCGAAACACGACTGGCAGGACGCCTGGATCCTCGATTTGGCCCGCGGCAGCCTCCTCAACCAACCATGGGGTCATCTCGCAAAGTTCGACCGCGATGAAGTGGATTTCATGGCCGACTGGCACGACTGGATGAAGCGCAACTACCGAGTACTTCTTCACACCAAGCCAATCCTCGGGGATCCTTGGAAAGCCGAACCGTATGGCTATGCCGGTGGTGACGGAGCCCACGCGTTGGTTACCGTGAACAACCCAGGCTTCAAAGCCTCCAGGGTCAGCCTGCGCCTAGATGAAGGGATCGGCCTGAGTCCTAGCAATCGAGGGTTCGTAGTGCGCCAGCGCTACCGACGCCGAGGCATCGTTCGCAACTGCGATCAAGAGCGACTCGCCTACGGAGACAACGTCGAAGTAGACCTCCGGCCGTTCGAAGTCATTGTTCTGGAGATTGGCTCAGAGTTGAGCACGGTCGGTTGGAAAGTCCTCAATCCCAATCGAGTCATCGATAGCTCAAGTCTCCGGATTGAGGCCCAAGAAGTTGCGCCAGAAGCCATCTCCGCTTCGATCGACCTGCCGCCGGACGCGCTGCGATTGCTAGAAGGAGTGCCGACCCGGGCCATAGCCGGCCAACTCTCGCTTCCCGCCATAGACGAGCAGCGCGCCCTGGCGCTCGCCCTGCGAATGACCAAGGGAGGCTTCGACTGGCATCACCGAGAACCCCACAACGTTACCGACCTGCGTGCCATCGTGGAAGGCGAGGTATTGCCCTATACGACAATGCCACGGCACTATATGCGAATGGGTCGCGGCTCCCCCTGGTTGCTGTTCCGACTACCTGTGGGGCCGATGCATAGCGAGAAAACTGTCCGCTTCGAGTTGGCCGGCATTCTTCCCAAAGAAGTTGGCTTGCAGCTTGAATCCTGGCTGTACGATGAGTGGTGGCTCGGAGACGAAGGCCGCTTCGAGACCTGTCTCAACTGAGAGCGAGATCACGGCAAACGAGATGGTGTACAACTAGTGTTTAAGGTTATGAGCCTACTTTTGAAATACGATTCCTCGTTCAGATACCCGATTGAGGTGCTTGTGCAAAAACCTGCATCTACTGAACGAAGCGGCTCATATTCGACGCCATTAGCCGGTCCCGCGGGACGCCAGACGAACCTTCGCTATTAACTTATCATTGGGAGCGCAGTTCTTACGCACCTGCTAACGAACAGAGACTCTTGCTAGCAGTCAGTATCTATGTCGAGGGCACAATAATGGACGAATTGACCACCATAGCCGGCAAATGGTATCCAAATCAGGAGCACCACGCATTTCTGCACTGGAGTATGAGTTGCTTACTAGCAGACCGTAACGTCACCGATGAAGAAATTATCGAGCACATCGGTATGGATGGAAGCCGTGATCTCGGAATTGATGGGTACTGGATTGACGAAGAAAACGGCCAGTTAATACTTTTTCAATCGAAATACTCGGCGTCGCAATCCGGCCGCATCGCCCGCAAGGAGAGCCAAGAGTTTCGGTCCGCCGTCTTGAACCTGGCCGATCAAGAGTACGTATCGCAACATGGGAACCAAGTACTTAGGGAAGCGTATCCCGACATTCAAGCGGCCATTTTGGATAACGACTACTCGATTTGGCTCGTCCTAGTCACAAACAAGCGGATAGCCAAGGCCGCTAGCCAGTACGCCAACGGCGAAGGGTCTGCCCCTTGGAGTTTTGCGCAACTTGAGAATGAATACCGCAAAGATATCATGTTCCAGATTCTTGACAGCACTATGTTGCAAGACCTAAGAGAAGAGGTGACCGCCGCCGCAAATCCGGACCCACAGTTACAACTCCAAATACCGAAGGGCATGTATCACGATGTGCCTGGGGAGTTCAAAGCAGCGCAAGGCATATTCTATGCAGAGGAGTTGGCTGAGGCATTTCGAAGCCATCGTTCAAACATATTCCGGGAAAACATCAGGGGACCACTGGGTTCGAATCTTGTCAATAAGGAAATTGTACGGTCGCTTCAGGAATCGATGTGGGCACACAATTTCCACGTGCTCAACAACGGAATCACCGTTTTGTGCGAGAGCTTTCGATTCGATCCCGAACAACAGTTGTTGCACGTCGATAACTTTCAGATAGTGAACGGCTGTCAAACCACTTACACGCTGTACAGCTTGCGGGATTACCTTGATGAAAAAGTCTGGGTCAAATTCTCAATAATTGAAGGAATGCAATGGGCCCAATATATCGCAAAAACAACAAACTCCCAAAGTAGGACAAAATCGGAGGATTTCTTAACAGTCGATCCTATTCAACAAACTCTTAAGAAACGATTCGACGATCTCTCTCCTCCATGGCTGTACGAAACGAAGCGTGGAGAAAGCAGGCTGCGTTCGGCAGCTGAGGGGCGACGCTACAAAACTAGGTATCAAGAACGAGTGCTCACTATGCGGGAAGTTGCTCAAGACTCCCTAGCCTTCTTGGGACAACCCACTTTGGCAAAGTGGGATCTACGGAAGGTGTTCGATCGCTTGGAAGAGGAAGCCAAACGGCTTAATGAGCAGATTTTCAGCGAAGATATTTCAGCAGAGCAACTTCTCCTCGCGACCGTCTTGGCGAGGCGAGTAAAACAACGAACCAAGGAAGTCATCAAGCAAGAACGATCGGACGCTCCCCGTGCCCGAGACAACAGTCCTCGGCGAGGTGAATGGCTCTCATATGCTAATACGCACCTGATCGGACTTGTAAGCGAATGGCTCAGGATCAAAGAAAACATATCGAGTAGCAAGGAGGGACGTTTCCTGGACCTTCAGTCAAGCCATAATCGCAGACTCTCAATTGGCGATTGGTTCAATGAAGCATTCGATGCAGCCTTGGAAGCAGTGGCCTATCGCATCGATGTAACGGTCGATGCGAGCGGCCCGATTAGCAGCCTTAGGAATTTCTTTAGAGATATGGATAATTACCATCGGATGGTTTCGCGCCTGCACAGGCGAGTAGAGTAGAAAGCGGCACCCCGTTGTCGCGCCTCAAGCCTAAAGAGGGATCCGCAATAGCCGATCAGTACTCCTTCCTTATGATCACTGAATCGGTCGGGCAGCGCTCGAGACAAAGCCAACAAAACGTGCACTCGTCTTCATTCGCCGCGACAACGGACACGGTCCCACCTTTGTCAATTGCGAAGATATTGACCGGACAGGCATCCACGCACTCCCGACAGCCGGCCGGACATTGTCCCTGATCGTGAATGACCGTTACGAAAAGACCCAACTCTAATCCAATAGCTCTTTCAACTTGGTCGCGACGTCGGAATAGACCTCCACGACGTGCACGCCGGCCTGTCGGAATCGAGCGACCTTGCCCTCTACCGATCCCGAACCCGGTTGCACTATCACGGAGGCATGTCCGAATCTGGCCCCTGGAATATCGTCTACAAACCTGCCGGCGATGAACGCGACGACCGGCTTCGAAAAACAGGCGGCTATGTAGTCCGCCGCTGCCTCTTCCTTAGTTCCGCCCGGTTCGCAGAATAATGCTACCGCCTTCGTCTCCGGGTCTCGCTCAAACAACCCTAGGTAGTCGTTGTACGTCAAGCCAACAATCGGATCGCCGCCCATCCCAACGGCCGTAGTCTGGCCGATGCCCCGTTGGGTAAGTAAGTTAGCGATCTCGGTCGTCATGCCGCCGCTTCGCGAGATGATCCCGACCGGCCCCGGCGTGAAGCTTCGCTCGGGATTGCTGCCGCCAAATATCCCCAGACGTGCCTTACACACCGTTATCACTCCTCCCGTATTCGGACCGATAACACGGGCGCCGCGGGCGTTCGCGAACGCAAGCATCTCCACCGCGTCTCTGCGAGGAATTCGCTCCGTTGGAACCACGATCAGTCCGATCCCGTTGTCCGCCGCTTCCATGACCGCGTCCTTGGCGAACACCGCCGGCACCAAAACCAGGCTCGCCTCGGCAGCATGAGCAGCCACCGCCTCCCGAACCCCGTCATACACCGGAACCCCGTGTACCGATTCACCGCCCTTGCCCGGGGTCACACCTGCGACGACGTTTGTACCATAGGCAAGCATCTCGCCCGACATAGAAGCCGCCTCGCGTCCAGTGATCCCTTGGATGATGACTCGCGTGTTTTCGTCAACCAGTATTCCCATCAACCGTCCCCACTCGGCGTGTCAGATCGACTATGTGTCTCGCCGCCGCGTCCATGGTGCAAGTCCGATCGAACCACTCTATGCCGTACTTGTCGAGGATGCGATAGCCATCGTCCTCCCAGGAGCCCGAGCTGCGCACCACTATCGGGAACGTTGCAGGATCGATGCCACTATCGAGCAACCCCTTGATAACTCCACGGGCAACAAGATCGACGCGCGTGTTGTTGAGCACGTTTGTAATGACGGCCAGACTCTGGACGCCAGGCTTCGACATCAGAAGACGAGTAAGCTCCTGCACCTTGCGGACCGTTGGATTGCCGCCAATCTCGCAGTAGTTGGCCGGCCGCCCGCCGTTACGCAAGATCGCGTCGAACACCGTCAAGCTGGCGCCGCCGCCGCCGATAATTAGCGCGATGTCGCCGTCGAACTCGACCACTCTGCCCGCCACTCCCCTGTGATCGATGTTGTCGATCTCGGCCGCCTGCATCTCCAATTCGCTGGGCTCGCGCCCGCGCTCCTGCCGGACCGGGATACCGAGCCTCGCCAGTCGATCCTCTTGCCGAAAGAGGGCATCATCATCGATCTCGATCCGGCAATCGGCGGCAATTAGACTTGCCTCGGTAGTGAGTGCGAGTGGATTGATCTCAACCAATCCGGCATCGTAGCGCAAGAAGAGTCGATACAACTTCGCGATGAGGTCAGCCAAGGAGGTGGAAGATCTTCCTCCCACAACCCTCCGGGCGATATCCCTTGCCATATAGGGCTGTAGCCCAACAAATGGATCGACATAACAACGGGCGAACTCAGCTCCGCCGGCGGCTGCTTCCTCTGTCTCGATGCCACCGGAACCGCCGGCTATCACGACCGCCCGCTTCTCCATTTCGTCGTGGGTGATACCGACGTAGTACTCCGACACAATCTCTATCCGCTCCTCGACCAATACACTCGCCACCGCGGCTCCTCGGAGCGTCCCGCCTAAAAGATCATTGGCTTGATCGCGGACCTCCTCCGGCGTAGCGGCAAACCTAATCCCGCCAGCCTTGCCCCGTCCACCGAACAACACCTGCGCCTTGACTACTACCGGACCATCGATCTCCGTCGCGACCTCGCACGCAGCCCGGCCGGATAAGACATTACGACCGTATGGAGTAGGGATACCTCCTTCCCGGACCAAGGCCTTGCCCTCGTACTCATAGAGTCGCATCAGGATGCCTTTCCGCCGCGGCCAATAGCCGGCGGGCCCGCTCCACCACCGGCTCATCGATCATGCGACCGTCGAGCGCGGTAACTCCTTTCCCTTCCAACCGAGCGGCTTCGTAGGCTTCGACGGTGTGTTGAGCGTCCTCGATCTCCCTTCGCGTTGGCGCAAATGCGGAATGCACCGCCTCGATCTGGCGCGGATGAATTATCAGTTTGCCCTGATAGCCCATCTGTTTGGCCCGGGTGGTCTCTTGGACAAGACCATCCTCGTCGTCTATCCGGGGGTACACGCAGTCAACCGCGAGGACCCCGGCTGCTCGCGCCGCGACCGAGACGTGCCACCGCGCCTGGTCCAATTCGGCGGCCGCGTCCAACCTGTCGATCCCCATATCCAGGGCAAAATCCTCGGCCCCGAACGCGAGTGCCAAAACCCGCGTGTCGCAACCGGCGATCTGCTCCGCGTGCAACAAGCCAAGCGCAGTCTCGATTATCGGCTGTACCCAGATCGAGCCGGCCGGAAGCGAAGCCTTTAATTCAAACTCAGTCAACATATCGCTGACCGTTGCGATGTCGCCCGGGGACTCAACCTTCGGTATACAGATGCCAACAAGACCGCCACGTACCACCGGGCCCAGCTGAGCTGCTAACCCTTCGCCCTCGGCACGATTGACCCGCACGAAAGCCGCCGGCTTCGTGTCCCCACGGGTTGACGAAGTTGGTTGCCTCGCAAGGTGCCGGCTGACCTTGCCTAGGGCGTTCGCCTTCTCTTCCGGTGGCACCGAGTCCTCTAGATCGAACATCACGACGTCGGCGCCAACCGAAGCCGCCTTAGCGATCATACGATCGCGGTTTCCTGGAACGAAAAGCCACGACCGGCCCGGATTATCCCACGGTCCAGTGGCGCTAGGTCTCTTCTTCATCCCCGGACTCCCTACATACGAGTATGTCCCTTACTTGTCGATTGCTATTCCTCACGGCTGTACTTCGATCAACTCCTCGCAGGGATACCTGGTGATGACCTTGCAGCCGTTCTTGGTTACGATGCACTCCTCTTCGATTCTGGCAGCACCGGTGCCGTCCTTGGCCGGACAGTAAGTCTCAAGCGCGAACACCATATTCTCCTCCAAGACTATCGGCTCCTCCATCGAGATGCGCCGGCTGAGCACCGGCTTTTCCCAGACGCTGAGACCGATACCATGGCCGAACTGCAGACCGAAGGCAGCCGCTTCCGACTCGAAGCCCAGCGATTCCGCTGTAGGCCATACGCTGGCTACGTCTGCTGTCGTATTGCCCGGTTTCACTTTGTCGATCGAAGCGTAGAGCCAATCGTACGTTTGCTTGTACGCGTCGTGCATCGCGGAACTCGCCTTCCCCACGTGAAAGGTACGGTAATAGCAGGTTCGGTATCCCATGAACGAATGGACGATATCCAGGAAAACCGGTTCGCCAGGCCGGATCATACGATCGGTAAAGTTATGTGGATGTGGCGAGCTACGCGCTCCGGAAATCGAGTTGACCGCCTCGACCTCCTCCGAGCCCATACGATACAGCTCATGGTTCACGAGAGCAACTAAATCGTTCTCGCGAACACCGGCGCGCAGACTCCTAACGACCGAGCTGTAAGCGGCATCGACCATACTGGCGGCGCCCTCCAGGAGGTCCAGCTCATCATCGGTCTTGACCATACGTGCGTCAAGCATGATCTCCTGGCCGTCCACAAGAGTGAATCCTTCATTCTGGAGACCCTCGAGAATCCGCATATCCATCAAGTCGATCCCTATCTTCGCGTGCCGGACGCCGTGCTCCTTGAGCACACTGACAAGGAACTGCATGAATTCGTCCTGGAACTTCGCCCCATAAGGGACCGAGTTTCGCATCCAGCTCGAAGTCGGATAGATATGGTCGGCAATCCAAGGACATGAAACCTTCTTCGCAGCTACCGCGCTGCCGAAGTCGAATAGGAGCGGACTACCTTCGCGTGGCACTATCGAATACCGTGCCAGCTTATCGCGGGCCCATTCGCCAAGCCAGGTGCTCGTCACGTATCTGACATTGTTCATATCGAACAGCATCAGAGCATCGATGTCCGTCTTGGCCATCGCCTTGTGCGTCTTCTCGACCCGCTCACGGCGCAGCCGGTCGAAGTCGACCCTAGCCTCGTGGTCCGTACCCATGAATCCGAATCTCACTGTCCTACTCCTTTTCGTATATGAATCGGCATGTGAAATGCCATGGTACACATACGGAACCGTCGGATGAGCCCATCCTACCGGTAGGGCAAGCCGGCGAATCCCGCCACCTACTGCGTCATTCCGGCGAGCCCCGTCATTCCGGCACGCGCGGGAATCCCCCGCACTCGTCATTCGTACGAAAATAGTGTTACTCGGCTTCGATGGTGCCTCGGAATCTCACTAATCTCCCGTATCGTCATTCGTACAAAAGCATGTCCCGGACTCCGATCCGGGATGTGCCCTCCAATCAACCTCGATGCCGGCTATCCACCGGCGAATCCTGCCGAATTGTAGACCGATGGTCGATGGCGGAATGAGAAAATGTAGCGCGGGGGCTTGTCCCCCGCAGGGGTCGGGGTGGGGTGGGTACAGACTGGGCACATAGGTAACAGAAAAACCGAGCACATGGGTAACAAAGTGGTACAAGATCGGAACAACCGATCATTGGAGGCCAGATGTTGCCCTGGAGAGATACGAGTCGAGAGCAAGAGCAAATCCGTTTCATACTACGATGGAAAGGGGGAGAAGACACTTTCACAGAGCTGTGTCGTCAATTCAGTATTAGTCGCAAGACAGGGTATAAGCGAGTGGAGCGCTTCAAGCTGTGGGGATTGGGGGGATTGGGAGATCGAAGTCGAGCACCGCACACTCATCCCAACTCCACGCCTCAGCCAGTGATAGAGAGGCTGATCAGGGCCAAAGGAGAGCACCCAACCTGGGGTCCTAAGAAGCTGGTTGCCTGGCTGGGTCGTGTGGAGCCTTGGATGAATTGGCCGGCGTCGAGCACGGCAGGACAGATACTGGACCGTGCCGGGCTGGTGGGTCGACGCAAGCGCCGTAGGCACACTGCGCCTTGGAGTGAGTCGTTCGCAGCAGCTGAGAGGCCGAACGACGTATGGTCGATCGATTTCAAGGGTTGGTTTCGGACGGAAGATGGGGTCAGGATAGACCCATTGACTATCCAGGACGGCTTTAGCCGTTGTTTGCTGGTATGCCAAGGGCTGAAGAGACCTAGAGGCTCCGACGTGCGTGCAGTGTGTGAGCGCGCATTCAGGGAGTACGGACTGCCCAGGGTGATGCGCTCTGACAACGGTGTGCCCTTTGCCAGTGTGGCAGTCGGTGGGTTGAGTTCGCTGTCTGTGTGGTGGATCAAGCTGGGCATATTACCTGAGCGTATAGAGCCGGCACATCCTGAGCAGAACGGCCGGCTGGAGCGATTGCACCGCACTCTCAAGGCTGAGACTGCAACTCCACCCAGAAGTAGCATACGCACTCAGCAGAGAGCGTTCGACGAGTTCCGGCGGGTCTATAATGAGCACAGACCACACGAGGCTCTGGGACAACGCCCACCGGCACTGCTCTACGCACCGTCGCTGCGTTCTTATCCGGCGGAGGTGAGATCACCTGAGTACGAGGCTGATGTGACGATACGGAGGGTACGCGGCAATGGAGGGATCAAGTGGAGAGGCGAGACCATCTATCTGAGTGAAGCGCTGAGGGGTGAACCAGTAGGGCTGAGGCCCAGCGATGATCGGCATTGGAGCATCCAGTTCGGTCCACTCATCATCGGGCTCTTGGACGATCACGCCAAACGAGTTGTGTATACCCCTACAAAAGTGTTACCTATGTGCTCGGTCTAAGTGTTACCCATGTGCCCAGTCGTACAGCCTGGCAGAATCCGCCGCGCCAATTCGCTGTACCAAACCACAACTCCGGCTTTTCATAACTTGGTGTGCCGGCGCCAGCAGGGATGAGCGATTGGTACGAAAGCATGTCCCGGACTCCGATCCGGGATAGACCGCTCCGGCAGCATCTCATTCGTCATTCGCGGTATCCCTTCGTCATTCCGGCCCCTCGATTCGTCATTCCAGCGAAAGCTGGAATCCAGAGGGGAAGGGTGGCATCAACCACACCCAAACACTTCCAACGACCAAGCCTCGTTTTCATACCTTGGCGTGCCGGCGCCAGCCGGCATGAGCGATTGGTACGAAAGCATGTCCCGGACTCCGATCCGGGATGAATGGTTCCCGCCACCGAATTCGTCATTCCGGCGAAAGCCGGAATCCAGAGGGGAAGGGTGGCACCCATGACACCCAAAGACCTCCAACGACCAGGTCTCATTTTCATCCTCTTACCGGGCCGTGCCAACGCCATAGGTCGTTGGTACGAAAATGGTGTTACGCGGCCTCAAGTATGCCTGAATGCCGCCGGCCCCCGCTTCGTCATTCCGGCGAATGCCGGAATCCATAGGGGAAGGGTGGCACCAACCACACCCAAACACCTCCAACGACCAAGCCTCGTTTTCATACTTTGGTGTGCCCGCACCTGTCGGCATGAGCGATTGCTATGAAAGCATGTCCCGGACTCCGATCCGGGATAGACCGTCCGAGTTACCTCTCATCGTCATTCGCGGCGTCCCTAGTGTCATTCCGGCGCCCCACCTCGTCACTGCTATGAAAACGGACGACCCCCCGCCCACGCGGAGTGGGCTCCTCCCTCTCCCTCGATGGGAGAGGGTTGGGGTGAGGGTGAAGCCCGCAGCGTTGAAGCCTGTCCCCAGCCAATGGCCGGGCGTTTCACCATTTTCATCTTCCTACTGTGGCCTCCGCAACGCTATAGTGCTTCCTGCCGCCCACTTCGTGATTACTGTGAAAAACGGCGCTCAAATCAACCTCGAGGGCGCCTCCCCACACCCTAGACTTGCCGAGCCGTGAATTTGCAGCCGGCAGTGGAAGGAGAAAATGTAGCGCTGGGGCTTGTCCCCAGCTTCGACGGCTCCGCCAACCGCCGAGTCCCGCCTTCCCCGTCCTCCGGCTAGTGCGCAACTGCCCCTACAATGTTATAATAATGAAACATATGTTCCGTTTCTCTCGCCTCCGGCGTGGTGCAAACGTCGATTCGTACCGCCAACCTCAATTGGTCCACGGAACGCGAACGCGTCAAGATATGAAAAATGCAAAACAAATGCTCTTACAAACCCGTACATGGCCGGATGACAAGCCATAGCGTCAAAACCCTGCTGCCTTGGGCAGAAAATGGAAATACGCGATACCAAGGATCCGTCTCTACTATTCGGCGCTGGTGTAAAATGCCCCCAGGAACTTCGGAGGTGAGGGTACGATGAGCACCGGCGGCAGCAAGAGACTCAAGCTGGAAGACCTAGTCGTCGTCGACTGCGATATCCATATCAACGAGCCGCCCGGCGAGTTGGCACCCTACTGTGACATGCCCTGGCGAGTAGCGCTCGAGAGTCTGCACGACAACGTACCTCACCGCTACCAAGACATCCCTGGATATGCGCCCAACATTTCCACCTACATCGAGGTGATCTTTCCCGGCGGTATTCAAGCCGGCCCCCACGAAACGGAGAACTCCATCTCCGAGCGATTGCTCGCCGACGGAAAAAACGGCGGTGGTAGAAAGGTTGTCAAAGAGAAGCTTGGCCGCGACCCGATTGTCAGCACCGCTGGCCAATTGCGCGACGAGCTGGACGAACTCCTAATCGACATCGGGGTCTGCGTGCCGGACAATTTCCTGACGATAGCCGCGCTCGACAACCCAGACTACGCCGCCGCCCTTGGTCGAGCATACAACCGTTGGATGATAGATCAGTGGCTGAGCCGGGTAGACGGGCTCAAAGGACTCCTGTTGACAGTTCCACAGGATCCGGTTGACGCCGCCCGCGAGATCGAGCTACTTGGCAACGAAGAGCACATAGTCGGAATCATGTTGCCCACCGCCGGCGTAAACCCGCTGTGGGGTAATCGCAAATACGATCCCATTTTCGAAGCTGCCCAAGCCGCGGACTTGTGCTGCGTATTCCACGGTCTTACCTACATCTTTCCGACATTCCCCAATCAACTGGAACAGTTGCAGGGTCTGGCGCCAAAGCATGTGCTGGCACATCCCTTCCAGATGATCGCCAACCTCGTAAGCCTTTTCAGCACCGGCGTGCCGGCTCGATTCCCCAATCTCAAGTTCCTTTTCACCGAGGCCGGCATCGGTTACGCGCCATATATGATGTGGCGCTTGGACAAGGAGTACCAAGAGCGCCGGCGGGAAATGCCCTTGGCGCACAGACCGACGCACTATATGAAGGACAGGTTCTTTTTCTCGACTCAGCCGATCGAAGAGCCGGATGACCCGGCCGACCTTGTCTCGATGATAAAACTGCTCAAGGGGGGCGAGGACACAGTGGTCTTCGCTTCCGATTGGCCCCATCACGACTTTGACAATCCCGCGCACGTTTTCGGCTTACCCTGGCCGGCTGAGCTAAAGCGCAAAGTCATGGGCGAGAACGCGCTCAGGCTATTCAACATACCGGCGCCGGTCAAAACCAAATCGTGAGCGTCTAGACGGAGTCAGAATGTCCCAAAGGCGAAAACGCGAATACTTTGTAGCGCACGAGGATGAACTCCCCGATGGTGCACGCCGCATCGTCACGGTCCGGGGTGTCGAGATAGGGGTTTTCAATATCAGCGGACGCTACTTCGCCCTGCCAAACCTGTGCATCCATCAATGGGGACCTCTATGCACCGGAAAGATCGCCGGAACCCTAGTTGCCCGCGAGGAGAACGACTGGAAATTAGAGTGGGTCAAGGACGGCGAGATTCTAATCTGCCCTTGGCACGCAATGGAGTACGACATAACCACTGGCCAAAACCTGTCCCGTCCGAAGGTAAAGCTCCGACATTACCCAGTCAAGGTGGAAGATGGAGAGGTGCGCGTCATTGTCTAGAGTTCCGATCGGCCGGGCCACGGAATAGTGGCCGGCAGGTTAGCCGGCAAGGTAGCGCTGATCACCGGCGCCGGCTCAGGAATAGGGCGAGCAACCGCACTGCTGTTCGCCGGGGAAGGGGCCAGCGTCGCCGTCGTTGATATCGCCGACGATAATGCCCGCGAAACCGTATCCCTGATCGAGCAATCCGGCGGACGCGGCCTGTTCGTCCACGCCGACGTGGCGGTGGCTGCGGAAGCGGAGCACATGATCGAGGCCACGGTCCGCCGCTTTGGCCGGCTGGACATCCTCCATAACAATGCCTTCTGGACGGTCTTCCATCAGACCGTTGAGACATCCGAGTACGAATGGGACCGTACTCTGGCCGTCTGCTTGAAGGCGCCCTTCCTTGCGGCAAAATACGCCATTCCCCACATGCTGCGAAACGGCGGTGGAGTTATCATCAACACTTCTTCAGTTAGCGGCATTCGAGGCCAAAGCGCCCACGCCGCATACGAAACGGCGAAAGGTGGCCTATTGGCACTCACCCGGTCGCTGGCAGCGGACTATGCCCCGAAGATCCGCGTCAATGCTATCTTGCCCGGCGGTGTCATGACGCCGGCCTTGCAGCTCCTGGATCCTATAAAGATCCAGGAAAACACCAAAAGGATACCGCTGAAGCGGCGCGCCCTACCGGAAGAGATCGCTCAAGGCGCCCTCTTCTTGGCCGGAGACGCGTCCTCGTTCTGTACTGGCATCAGCCTGGTTGTTGACGGTGGCACATCTCAAGTATTGCTGTAGAATCACGGTCGGGACCAATCTTTGCTAGGCTTCTCTTTGCCCAGTCGGGATACAAGACGACGGTGGCGAGGTTGGAACGCCACGCCGCGCCGACCCGTGAAATAATTGAGCGAACTATCCCAAAGCAGTGCGCCCAGATGGAGGAGATGACCTCAGATGTCTGTCGATCTGAAAGAGTTCCGAACTTCAAACGACATCCTCGGCGATGATGGCAAACTCCGCCGGCGGGTAGACGAAGAGGGCTACCTTTTCTTTAGGAAACTCATTGAGCCGCAGGTGATCCGCGATATTAGATCGCGAGCATTTGAGGTGTTCCGCGAAGCCGGTTGGCTCAGTTCGGACGCTCCTCTTGCTGATGGCATAGCCGATACCTCGCACACCTGCGTGGAAGGTGACGCAGAGTATTGGCCAGTCTATAACAACCTTCAGAAGCTGGAGTCGTGGCATCGATTGGCCCTTTCGCCGGCGATAATGAGCGTCATGGAAAATATTTTCGATGAGCCAGTTATGGCCCACTTCTGGAAGGTAGGACGGATCATGTTCCCCCAGAACACGACGTTCATGACCCCGGCTCACCAAGACTGGATGTTCAACCAGGGAACAACTGAGACCTACACCTGTTGGATGCCTATTGGCGACTGCCCGCACGAATTGGGTGGTCTTGCCATATTACCCGGGACCCACAAGAAGGGTTTATATGAATACTTTCCGGCATATGGGACGGGAGGCATAACCGTTCACCAGGATGATATGCGCGGCCATTGGTTGACGACCGATTTCGAAGCCGGCGATGCTCTGGTGTTCCACAGCCTGAACCTTCACCGATCTCTGCCCAACGTAACCCCGGACCGATTGCGATTCTCGGCTGACTTCCGATACCAGGCGGCTAGCCAGCCGATGGCAGAGGACGTCTTTGGTCCTCACGGCGGCGTAATCACCGGGCTCACGTGGGAGGAAATCTATGACGGATGGGAATCCGACGACGGCAAGTACTACTGGACGGATTTTGACATCAAGACGATACCACGGGACAACACTCGATTAGAAAAGCGGACGGAGAGACTGTTCGAGCAGGCTAGGGCCGGCGACGAGAATATGCGCCCAATCCTGAATCGAATGCTGAAGCAAAAGAGATATTACAGGGCGGAGATGGTCGAGGCGGCCAGACAAGCGCTCCAAATCCTCGATGAAGCGGGAGCCACCAAGAAATAGGCTGTAATTGAGCCTATCCAATGCGCGCGTTTGCGTTCGGGTGCGTCATCGCGCCGTGGACAACTCTTGGACTCCGCACCAATCCTCGCCAAGTCCTCGTTGCTTACACGGGACTGCGCGGTAATATCAATTCTCGATCATCGCCCTCGACATAATAGTCTCACTTTTCCGGGGGTGCTACTCTCACCCTCGGCGAGGGTGAGGCGATTGGCTATCAGCCGATACAATGGAACCGAACACTCGAACAGGCCCTCATTGTGGAGGTAAACATGCGCGGAGTTGTTCTCCATGGACACCGGCAAGTCGAGATGCGCGAATTTCCCGACCCTCGGCCGGCGCTCTCCCAAGTCGTCGTAAAGGTCAAGGCGTCGGGCATTTGTGGCACCGATCTGCACTATTACCACGGCTCAACCGATGTTTTCAACGCCGAGGAACCGGTTATCAGCGGGCATGAGCCATGCGGTGTCGTCGCTGAGATCGGGCCGGGTGTAGCCGATCACGTAGCCGAGGTCGGAGATCGAGTGATCGTTTACCACTACGAAGGTTGCGGCATTTGCAAGCATTGCCGGATCGGCTACGCCCAGATGTGTGTTCGGGGACTGAAAGGCTATGGCCTCAACGAGCACGGCGCCAACGCGGAATACATCCTGGTTGGATCGGAAACACTGATGGAGTTGCCGGCCGAGCTTACCTTCGAAGAGGGGGCCGCCATATCCTGCGGCACCGGCACCGCCTACTCAGCCCTGAAAAGGCTCGGAGTCTCGGGCCGCGACACGTTGGCAGTCTTCGGACAAGGGCCGGTCGGACTCAGCGCGACCATGCTGGGCCGTGCGATGGGGGCCAGGGTCATCGCAATCGACGTCGTTGAGGATCGACTGGTCTTGGCGAAACAGCTGGGCGCGGACTCGGTTATCGATGCCTCGAAAGTCGACACGGTCGAGGCAATTCTAGACCTGACAGCCGGCGAAGGGGTTGAGGCGTCGGCCGAGTGTAGCGGCAATCCGGCCGCGCGCGTAAACGCCTTGAAATCCACCCAACCTTGGGGTCGTGTCTGTTTTGTCGGTCTGGGCGAGCCTACGACATTTGACGTATTCAAGGATGTCATCCTGAAACAGCTCTCGATCTCAGGATCCTGGACGTTCAGCAATACCGGATTGGAGGAGTGTGCCAGATTCATAGTCGATAGGCGAGTACCCTTACGGAAGCTGATCACGCACCAGTTCCGCCTCGACCAAGCGGACCAGGCCTTTGCCGCATTCGATGCGGGAAACACAGGCAAATGCGTTTTCGTAGAGCCTTGAGTCTTCCCGCCGAGAGTCCTTGCACGTCAATGCGTCTCCCCATTGGACAATTGAATATACGGAATCTGACGCTACCGCTCGACTGTGGGACCGCTCCGGCTGCCACTAGCCGACGCCGAGGTTCAGCCGTCGACCCCGGGATTCCTTGGTCGCTGGCACTCTGAAATTTATGGGCAAATCGAAACTAGCAATCCCGCACGACTAGGAGACGGTGAAGTGTTACTTGGACTACATTCACTCAGCATGATGCATACCAATGTCGTAAGCGACATTCAGATCATCAAGAATGCCGGCTACGATGCGATTGACCTATGGTGCCCCAAGCTAGAGCGGTATCTTGACGCTGGTTATCAGCCAGAAGAGCTCGTGCCGGCCCTGGGCAGGTTGAAGGTAAACAACTTCGCCGCCTTGGTGCTTCCGATTGCGAATCCGGGATCGGGAGGCGCCCTACCCCAAACCGACGGTCAATCCAGCAGCACAACTCTCTTCGACGGCATCGACAAGGTGCAAGGGACACTACAAGACATTTACCGCCAATGCGAAAGGCTCTGTGCGGCGGCCAAGGCGCTCAAGTGTCCCACTTTGCAAGTCGAAGTGTTTGCCGGAGACGGATACGACGAAGACCTCTGGCCTGAGACTCGCACGAACGTGTCCAAAGCGATTGCCGATCTGGCGGACATTGCCGCCGGCTTCGGAGTCCATCTGGGGCTGGAGAACTCGGCCGGCACTCCAATGCACGATCTCAGAAGGGTCCTGGAAGTGATAGATGCCGCCGGCAAGGAGAACGTTGGGTTCGTCGCCGACTCTCTTCAGCTGTGGGCCAGTGAAACCTCGTGGGAGGAGGTGGCCGCCCTGGACCCGCGATTGATTCTATCGGTTCACTTTAGTGACACCATCCGCAATGACTGCGCTCCGTACAAGAACGTCGGATATCGCGACGCTATACTCGGCGAGGGACTGGTGCCTTTGGAAGATATGAGAGACGCTATCCGCGCGACTGGGTACGATGGAGTGTGGGCAGTAGAAATCTTCAGTCATAAATTATCGGAGTGGGATCCGAACCTGTTGGCCGGAGAGGTGAAACGCCGGCTCGACACACTGATGGGAGCCTAGAACAACAGTTGGGCCGGCTCGCGTCGATCACGCAAAGGCTGAGGCCACCACCTGTTCTCCCACTGACCCTCCCACATCGGACGTAGCTTCGGCAACACTCTCGTCGCGGTTAGCCTGATATTTTCCTTAGCCAGATCATGTGGAATCGACCCAATCTGGTTGAGTAACATCAGATGGCCTACGTTCAGACTCTTGACCACGTCCTCCAGTTGCTCGGTGACCTGGCTCGGCGTGCCGGCGATAACGTTTCCCTGCGCTACAAAGTCCTTCCAACGCATCGCTCCGGTGCGCTGCGCCCAAGTATTGCCGGTCTGCCCTAGCAATCCGGCCTTGATCGTTGCCGTCGTACGATAGCCAGGCGCCTCGGCAAACCCAGGATAAAAGTGCAGCATCTTGTTATAGAAGTACTCGACGTGGGGACCATATCTCTCCTCCACCTCGCTGGTCGACTCGCCCACCACCACGAGTTGGAGAAAGCCGGCGTGGTACGGATTAGGCTCGATATTCCTCTCCTCGACTCTCCTCCAAAACCCGTCCATTATCTTCTTGCCACGCCTGAAACCATGGTAGGAGAGGTAGCAGTAAACGTAATCCTTATCCAGCGTCCAATCCCATGTCTCGATTGAGCCCGCTCCCGGAACCCATACCGGAGGGTGGGGCTTTTGGACAGGCCGGGGCCAGATATTCACGTAACGAAGCTGACTAAAGCGACCGTCCCAACTGAATACTTCAGGATCGGTCCATGCCCGGGCGATCAGATCCGCAGCTTCGCGGTAGCGCTCTCGTAGGGAGGAAGGGTTGACACCGTAGGTGAAATTCGTATCCATGCTGGTACCGACCGGGAATCCCGCCACCAATCGACCGCCACTGATACAGTCAAGCATCGCGTACTCTTCAGCCACCCGAATCGGCGGGTTGTAGAGCGCGATCGACGTGCCCAATACTATGATCGCTACGTCTCTGGTTCGGCGTACCAGGCTGGCAGCCATCAGGTTCGGCGATGGCATCAGGCCATAGGCGTTGCTATGGTGCTCATTGACGCAGATGCCGTCATAGCCCATCGCCGCGGCGTATTCCAGTTCGTCGAGCGACTGATTGTACGTTACGTGGCCCTGGGCCGGATCGAAGAGATCGCTGGGAATGTCCACCCAGACGCTGCGGTACTTTTCAGCGAAGTCGGCCGGCAGGTCTCGATAGGGCATCAGATGGAACATGCAGATCTTCATGCCTTCCGCTCCCTTTAGGCCAACTGTACCACCCAGATGGCATTTGACAAGGCGCTTCGGGAACCTAGTGTCGACAATAGCTCAAGGAACCACATTTCGCCGGGAAAATCGTGGAACGGTAACTGTTCAGACTTAGGGGGACCAGTCTCGTGAGTGTCATTGGTACGAGAATACATGCGGATTCACATTTGAAGTGCAACACCTGGTTCCAGAATGTCTCAGCGGGAGTATTGTAGCCGAGGCATTTACGCGGGGTATTGTTGTAAGCTTGCACCAACTGGGTAAACCGTTCGTCCGGCAGGGTGGCCAGGTCGGTCTTGCGAGGCAGGGTGCGGCGCAAGCGACCGATGGCGTTCTCGATGCCACCTTTCTGCCAAGGAGAGCGGGTATCGCAGAAGAAGGTCTGGAAGCCGAGGGCATGGAGTTGGTGATGTTGGGCGAACTCGGTGCCGTTGTCGAAAGTAACGGTCTGACGCCACTGAGGAGGGAGAGGGCAGAGAATGGAAGACATGGAGTTGGCAATAGGGTGAGCTTCTTTAGTAGGGGATCTGGCTGCTAATAGGAGACGAGAGTGGCGCTCGTGGAGGGTGAGTACGGCCTGACCGTAGGTGCTGAAGAGCATAAGGTCGGCTTCCCAATGGCCTGGGGTTCGACGATCCTCGGCAGAGTGAGGACGTTCCGCGAGGGGGCGTCTAAGGCGGATGAAAGAAGCGGGACTGGAGGCTTTAGGCTTCCTGTAGCCCCGTTTGGACTTGGCCCTGGGGAGGTAGTGTCGCCAGGAGTAGTTCTTCTTGCGAGCGATCTGAGAGTAGATGAATCGGTAGATGGATTCGTAGGAGATGATGTTGTGTCCGGCCTCGCGGGCAAGCCGGCCGGCAACCTGCTGAGGAGACCAGCCTTGGGTGAGGCGCGAGAGGACGCGTTGGCGCAGGCCGGCGTCACGACCTAGGCGTGAGCCAGACCAACGACGAGCCCGGGTCTGCTGATGGGCATAGGAGGGCAAGTAGTGACTGGAGCGCGACTCATTTCTCTTCAGCTCTCGAGCAACTGACGATGGCGCGCGATCCAGATTTGCAGCGATTTGCCGGAGCGAGGATCCGGCGGCACGTAGTCGGGCAATTTCACACCGTTCTTCAATGGAGATCTGTTTGTATTGGAATCCCATGGCAACACCTCAATAAAGTGTTGCACTTCGTTTGTGAACTTAGGGAATCCAGGCGAGGGGCGGCCGGCGCACCCGTGCCGCGTCGAGTCGCTACGGGCAGTTCCGCCACAACCTATAGTCCTTGTTCGATCACAATTCGCACAGGCGCAGGACGAATTACTCTCAAATCTGAACAGTTACCCTGAACTAGAAGGCTTGAGATTCATGCAGATAGTAGATGGCACTGTGTGTCGGTATCAAGGAGCCGGTTTTTGCTCCGTAGCTTCGCTTTCCGTAATGACACCGACCGTTGTGACTGCGAGCGAAGCGATGAAATCTCATCAAGAGGGCGCTGCCGACCTAGTCATTGATGCGGCCGGCCGAGGTATTCCAAGATTCTTGGAGAAAAAATGACGTATCTATTAGGCAACTGGAAGCCCGGAGACCCCATAGGCTACATCAGTCCACAGATTCCTGAGTGCGAAATGCCCCCCTTCAGGGGCGAGCGCTACGAGGCGATGGTCCCTGATACATTGGATCTGGCTGAGCGCCCGCCTGGCAATTCACGCGATGACCGAGAATCCCAATCCACAGGCGGATCTTGAGCCTTACTGGAGAGTCAGTTGGACTCCCGCTCCGATTCGGTGAACGTGGCGATTGCCTGGTCCGTCTCGCTCGCCAAGGCTTCCTTCTGCTCCCGCATGCTCGGCCTAGTCGGTGACGGCGTCTGCGGGCCCGTAGGCGACTTCGTCAACCAAGTAGCAGGCTGATTATAGAAGTCCCCTTGGCCTGGTACCTTTACACTGCCACGGGTAGGCGGTGCTGGAGGTGGCCCCGCCGCTTAACACGCTGATATAGCCGTTTGCAGGAATGCTGCCGCCAAACATAAGATGGCACGGAGGCTATGGCTGAGCTTACTTCTCATTTATTTGTCGGGGGGCGTCGCTAAGGGCGACGGTTTGCCGCAGGGACCCTATTCTCCGTACAATTGTATCAATTGTTTGACTTGAGCCCGCTCCGGCGCGTCAGGCCTCAACTCAAGGTATTTCTTATAGTCCTCAGCAGCCTCCTTACGCCGCTGACTGTTTTGTAAGGCAACTCCTCGGTTGTAATAGGCGATAGCATAGTCTGCGTCAAGCTGGATTGCTTTGGTCAAGTCAGCTATCGCTTCGTCGAACTTGCGTTGCTCGCCGTAAGATTTACCCCGGTTGTTATAGGCGGTCACTAAGTTAGGGTCAAGCTCAATAGCTTTGGTAAAATCAGCAACGCTCTCTTCCAGTTTGTCTTGCTTGGCGTAAGCAAGACCCCGTTCGTTGTACGCTCCGGCATCGGTTGGATCATCTTCGATAGCCTTGGTGAGCTTGGCGACAGCCTGGTCCAACTCGCTCTCCAAGGCGTCTTTCTGCTCAAGCCTGGTGGGGCTAGTCGGCGACGGCGTGAAATGGGCCTTGGCGGGATTAGGTGTGAACGTAGCAACTTCCCACCTAGTCTTGAACCCGGGCGTGGGCGTTGGCGACGGTGGCCCCGCCGCTTGACAGGCTGAAAATATTGTTAGCAGACAGACAGCCACTACGACTCCGATAACTCTGAAGCTATAATTGTTGTTACTTAGCACAGTATTAACCCAACGCTTTTCGATTAGAGTATGTTTGGGGCTCAAAGGGCATTGTTCAGCGCGCCGCTTAGCCGGCGAAAACCGGGAATCTCACCGAATGAGATTGCATTGGGCATTTCCTCGGGCGACCCCATATTGACAGACCTTCTTAAGTCATTGATCAGACTGACGGGGACAAGCAATCTTTGCCATACACAAGCCATTCGTAGTCGTGAGATTAGCGAAGCGAAAAGCCCTGTTATTTGCCACCTCCTGTTGGTCTTGATCCGCCCACAACTGGGCGCCGGACGGGCTATCCCTTCAACCCGCCGATCACGACGCCCTGGATGAAGTAGCGTTGAGTGAAGAAGAAGACCACCATCGGTATCGCCGTCATCGCCACGCTGACCGCCATAATGTATGTCTCGCGGGCACGATTCAATCCTAGCTCGGTCCCCTCCCATACCCTTATTCCGATCACCAGGGTGAATTTTTCGAGATCGTTCAGATATAGAAGCGGGCGCAGGAAATCATTGTACTCACTCATGAACGTCAGGATGGCGATCACTCCGAGAGCCGGCAAGGACATAGGCACGATGATCCGGAAGAAGATTCCCAAGAATCCGCATCCGTCTATCCTCGCCGCGTCGTCGTACTCGCGATCGATAGACATAAAGAACTGGCGCAGCAGAAAGATAGAAAATGCACTGCCGGCGAACCAGTCGGGCACTATCAAAGGCAAGAATGAATTGAGCCAGCCGAGTTCCTTGAACATAATAAACTGTGGGATCAACTGAACGTAATAGGGCAGCATCATTGTGCCAAGTACTACCACGAACAACGGTGTTCGCCCCGGCGCTCGCAATCGGGCAAACGCGTACGCCGCCATACTGCAAGAGATCAGCCGGCCGATCAAAACGCCCAAAACAATTATCATCGTGTTGCGAAGACGCTCTATGAACTTGAAGCCCGCTAATGCTTCTGGATAAGCATTCCATATAAAATCACTCGGAATCAGATTAGGTGGAAAAATGAATATCTCGTGGTCGGGCTTCAATGACGACGAGACGAGCCAGGCCAGCGGCCAGGCGAACACAATAGCGCCCGCTATAATAACCAGGTAAAGCAATGAACGGCCCAGAGTCCGCTGCATAACGGCCGATCTTGTTCTTTGTGATCTAACCAAAACCGGCGAGATCGTCGCCGTGGCCGGCCCTGATTCGCGGGCAGCATCGCTCGTAGTCATGCCTTTTCCGCACCCTCGTAGTGTACCCACTTCGTCGAGGTGAGCAACAGTAGGGCCGTCAAGATCAGAATCAGCAAGAAGAGGACCCAGGCCAGCAGCGCAGCGTAGCCCATCTGTAGGTACCGCCAGCCAACGTTATAGAGGTAAAGCACGTAGAATAGTGATCCGTTGTTGGGTCTTCCGTTTGTAATAACGAAGCCGGCCGCAAATATCTGAAAAGAGCCTATGAACCCTGTAACAGTGGTAAAGAAGATGACAAAGGTGGTCATCGGAATAGTAACGTGACGCAAACGTTGCAAGGCAGTTGCGCCATCGACCTTCGCCGCATCGTACAGGGTCGTCGGGACGCTTTGCATAGCCGCGAGGTAGAGGATCAAACCGCCACCTGCGTGCCAGATTGTCATCAACGCGTAGGCCGGAAGAACCCAATCCTCACTGCCGAACCAGTTCGGCCCATCGATGCCAACTAGCCAAAGCGCATAGTTGACCACGCCAAATTCGCTGTTCAACATCCACTGCCAGAGAACAGCCGACGCCACGATGGGGACAACAGCGGGCAGGTAGTATATCGTTCGCCAGATTGACAACCCGCGAACGCTCTGGTTTAGCATCAACGCTATCAGGTACCCAACGATTACATTCGACGGAACCGCAAACAACGTATAGACAGTAGTTACCCTGAGGGATTTCCAGAATAGGTCGTCCCCCCCCGCAAGCAGTTGCTTGATATTCTCAAGCCCGACGAATTTTCCGGGAAAAGGGGCACCAAGGATGTCGTACTTGTGGAACACCAGAACGCCCGCAGCTAGCATCGGTCCTACGGTGAACCAGATGAAGCCGATAATCCAGGGAGAAAGAAACAGGTAGAAGGCGATCGCTTCCCTACCCGACAGGGTATTCCACCATCTTCTGCGCGGAGCTGTGGCCGCTAACCCAGCGGGCTTCATGCTTGCCGAGGATGCAATCTGTGACATCTCACTCCCCACAGCTATCGTTTCTATGGCTTCAAAACACAAGCTACAAGCCAGCGATGGTCGAACTGGACAACTCCAACGGATGTAGCGAATAGCAAGTTCGCAAACCCGCAGCGGTATGGAGATCCCCTAAGAACGCGCGCTCACCTATCTACATCCCAGGTGGTGCCCACCGAGAACGAATGAGAGATTGCCTCGTCTCTCCCCAGGAGAACCTTCGACGTTCGAATGAGTTGCCTAGGCCAACGTGGGCACCACTACCCGAATATCAGCGAACGCCTGGCCGGCCGATGCCGTCGTGCGACGAGTCCTCGACCGGCCCAAACAGTTCGATTCACCAGCCTCCGCTAACCATAGCCCTTGGCAAGCTCGGCATCGATCTTCACCTTGTCTTGGGACCAAGCTTCCTTCAGCGTTTGCTTACCTTCCAGGTAGCGCTCCCACCCGGCGCCTAGAGTGTCTCTTACGAACGCGCCTTTGAGACCAAAGTTTCGAGGCAACGGTTTGGCGCCCTCGGCAAACTCCGGCACCGTGGAGTGGCCTGCCAGGTGAGAGATCGACATCAACAAGATATCCTTGAACTGGCCCGAATCCAACTCACTAATGAATTGGGCCGGGTTCCACGATGGGATGTCGTTGTAGAGTCGTGAACGGATTATGTCGTCATCAGTGACGAACTCAATTATCCATTCCGCCACCTCATCCTGGAATTTGGACTCTTTGTTCACGCACAGAATGTTGCTCTGGTACTGCTGTACACGGTCCTTGAAGTACGGATGATAGATGGCATGAATATCTATCGCCTTCAAGCTATCTCTGGCCGGAAAGCCAGCAACCATCGGGGCGGTGATAGAGGCAGCGAGCCCGCTGCCGATTGTCGCATATTTGCCGGCCGCGCTCGCGGTGCCCGTATCGGGGCAAATATTTTTCTGAATTGTTGGGCGGACCCAGTCGAGTGCTTCGATCACTTCAGGATTAGTAATGGTAGTTTCCGCCGGTTCGTAATCCCAAGGATCTTCCCAGAACCAGCCACCGTTACTTGCTATGTGTTGCATGTGGATGTCGATAAGGCTCCATGCAGTCCACTCCAACAGGGTGTCCCAGCCGAAGCGCTCGACTTTGCCGGCGCTGGTCACCTTGGTCATGTTCTCGCCAAACTCAAGCATGTCGTCCACCGACCAGGAGTCGTAGTTCTCCTGCCCCCACAACGGCAGGTCGCTATCGCTATAACCCTCTGATTGGGCCATACCGGCGTTGATCATGACCATAAATGGGCGCGGGGCGGAGAACGGTACGCCTTGCAGCTTGCCCTTGAACCCGCCATCCAACTGGAGGTCGATCGCCCACCCTGACGGGTCCACATTGAACGCCTTCAGATAGGTATTGAAGTCAACGGTTACATCTCGTGCGAAGAAGTCGCCCATCCAGAAAGAGTCGAACAGTAGTAAGTCGGGACCCACGCCCGCCGCTATTTCAGTCATTAGCTTGGTGTTGAACGCGCCCGGGTATCCAAAGACATTCGCCAGGATGCCAGTCTTCACCGCGATCGGCTCGATGCCCTTCCGGAAGTGATCCGCCCCCCAGGCCGCCATTTTGATCGGGCCGCGCACTCCCCTCTTTTCTACCTCCTTTATGACGGTGACTTCCTTCTCTATCTCGACAGGTTTCTCGACAACGCGAGTTACTTCCTTCTCGACGATCTTTTCAACCTCGACGATCTCCGGTTGACAGGCCGCTAGGATGGGTAAGGCAGCTGTCGCACCCAAGCCGGCTAGAAAAGCGCGACGTGATAGTCTGCTTGAAAACGCTTTCATAATTTCGGACATCCGAGTTCCTCTCCTCGATGATACCTATTCAGTTCAGCCGAGCCCCAAATCACAACCAGGGGCCTGTCTGCCGAGCAATTGGCGCGCATCACCCCCTTTTCTAAGAACTTACCTTGTGTCGGTTAAGAATATTTCTACGAATAACCAAAAATGCGCTTCCCCGCTCTGATGGTACAGACCACGCCGTTTACGTTCCGGTTGATCGATTGTCTCGGTCAACCTCCTCGGTCAGCGCCGGGTAGTTTCTTGAGTTACGCACCTCCCTCAACCTATAGCGAATCGACTAAGATTGTATTATCATAACACTGGATTTTGTTAGCATAACATAAGTCGTTGAAGTAAGTAACCCGGCTGTCAGCGCAGGAGTTTACGTCGGGACTGTTGAACGGCTTGCCCTTGGCAGAAGGCTAGAATGTGAGTGCCGCTGGGTGTCGGTATCAAGGAGCCGGTTTCTGCTCCGTAGCTTCGCTTTCCGTAATGACACCGACCGTTGTGACTGCGAGCGAAGCGATGAAATCTCATCAAGAGGGCGCTGCCGACCTAGTCATTGATGCGGCCGGCCGAGGTATTCCAAGATTCTTGGAGAAGACATGACGGATCTATTAGGCAACTGGAAGCCCGGAGACCCCATAGGCTACATCAGTCCACAGATTCCTGAGTGCGAAATGCCCCCCTTCCGGGGCGAGCGCTACGAGGCGATGGTGCCGGATACGTTGGATCTGGCCGAGCGCGCCCGCCTCGCGATTCACGCGATGACCGAGAATCCCAATCCACAGGCGGATTTCGAGCCTTACTGGAGAGTCAGTTGGACTCCCGCTCCGATAATGGAAGCGGATTTTGCCAGTCCTTCGATCACGCCCAAATTTCAAGAGTCGGCGTGCCTCGACCGCATCATGTGTGGCAGCGAGCAAAACCTCCACGTCGACCGTCGCTGGATGGAAGTAACTCTGCACCAGCAGGGCCCCGACGGTCTCATCTACCAGCCCACCAGGGGTCGCCCTTGGGCGTTCGATCACAATCCAAGCAAATATGCTTTTACTATGGACCGGTCCGCGGAGCAGCTGATCAACCCATTCATTTGTGGTCAAATGCTGCGGGTGATGTCGTTGTATGAGACAAGGGATGGCGGCTCGTTATGGCAGGAGCCCATCCGGCGACTTGTAGACGGGCTCACCGACCTGGCAGTTGATATTGGTGACTATGCCTACTACTGGCCTAGCCCTTTCTGGGGTGAGAAGAATCCCCCGGCGGACGTGAAGCCTCGCTACCAATTCCAGATGGGTGAGATGTCCATAGTCTCGTTTGGTCTGGTGTGCGCCTACAGGCAGACTGGTTACGAACCCGCCGGGATCTTGGCCCGAAAGCTGATCGCGTTTCTAAAGGAGACCCTTTTCACTCCAGAAGGCGTATTGCTGAGCCCTCAGAAAGGATCTGTCAAAGCGTTCATTCACTACCACTCCAGGGCCCTGCAATCTTTCACCGACTACGCCCTACTCACCGGCGATGACGAACTGCTTGAGTTCGTGGTCAAGAGCTACGAATGGACGAAAACTAAGATAGATAATCTGATCGGCTATTTCCCGAATCACGTAAGCAGTCCCGGCTGGCAGGAGCCCAGTATCAGTGGCGAGATCGATGAACGCACCACGGAAGAGTTCGTCAGAAATGAGTTCAATGGGACCGAGATTTGTGGAGCGGCCGATATGATCGGTTTGGCCATGCAGCTCAGCAGAGCGGAAGTTGCCGACTGTTGGGATGACGTTGATCGATGGGTGCGGAATATGTTGGCCGAAGCTCAGATGCTGCAGTCCGATTGGGTATACCAGTTGCCCGGGTCGATGGTCACTCCGAGCGGGGATTCCGCCGGTTATCGTCACGCCCTGCAGGCCGGCCCTGCTCAAAGTATCGACCGGGTGGCGGAACGCAACCTGGGCGCCTGGCCAACCGGCGCCGCTCCGAACGATTGGTACGAAGACGCTTCAGGTGCGCGTGGGTTCGTTTATGGCGACACCGCCTGCGCGGCGCGCGCCATCTACTGGGTATGGAATGGAATCCTCACCCACCAGGGTGGCAAGCTGAGAGTCAACCTGCTCATGAATCGCGCTTCGCCCTGGGCAGACGTTGACAGCTACGTCCCCTACCAGGGTCGGGTGGAGATCAAGATAAAACAATCAGTGGACCTGGCTGTGCGCATTCCCGAATGGGTGACGCCGCCGGAAGTCCGCGTCCAGGTGAACAGAGCGGACCGAAACGCCGGATGGGATGGAAGGTATGCCCAGGTTGGCGGGGTCAGGCCAGGGGATACTGTGACCGTTACCTTTCCGATTGCCGAGCGGACGGACGTTGTTTACATTGAGAAAAGGAAATATACGCTGGTACGGAGAGGCAACGACGTGGTGTCGATTTTTCCGCGCGGAAGATACTACCCCTTCTACCAACGGGAGCACTATCGCAGCGGAGAACCTCGCTGGCGCAAGCTGACACGTTTCGTCTCGGACCAACAGATTGACTGGTGAGTTCAACCCGGTTGCGATGCGCGGTACTCCAAGATGTCTCGGCGTTCGACCGCTAGAGCCGTCTTACGTGCGCCAAGTTCGGCGGATCGAAAGCGCTTTGCGGCCTCTAGTGAATGCTTATGGTGAGCAATTCGTGCTATCGTAAACTGCGGACAGTTTTAGAAACGCGTTCAGGTCGAACGCTCTCCAGAACCTAGCCGCCGGCAGGAGAGGGCCCCGATGCTTACGCCAATCCAACTGACTCAGTTCCAAGTCTTCGGCTGCCTTGTCCTGCGCGGCGTACTTACCGCGGACGAGATCAGGACCGCCGGCGCGGAATTCGCCTTCGGTCTCAGCTTGACCCACGAATCTGACCGTTCCGGCATCGGCGGACAGCAGCTAAACTGGACAAACCAGCGGCCCGAAACGCCATTCCTGGGTTCTCTCTTGGAGGACAATAGGTTCTACGGCGCCGCGAGGCAGATTCTCGGGGAGGACGCCGTTGGGTTCTTTGCCAGGTGCAATTCCTTCAATGGACCCCGAACTGCGTGGCACCCCGACCAGGTCGACCGGGCATGGCGGGGCATTAAGGTCGGGTTCTACCTGGACCCACTGGATGGCGATACCGGTGCCCTACGACTGATCCCCGGCTCCCACAAGAACCCCTTCTTCTCCGATATACACCAGGTAGAGCTAAGGCACTCGAACACCGGCGGCGAAAGGGCCCGCGGCCTCAACGTCGAGGACATGCCCGCGTTTATCGCGACCTCCGAGCCCGGCGACGTCGTTGTTTTCGACAACCACACCTGGCACGCCAGCTACGGCGGTCGCAAGAACCGGCGGATGTGCACGATGGGATATTTCGCTCCTCCCATGACTGCCGAGGAAGTAGAAGCCACCCGGAACGTCGCCGGCGAAGACTCCAATGTTCACTCCATTTGGCCGGCCGTGAGTCCCCATCCCGAATGGCTCGCAAACCCCGATGGCAGCCCCGTTCGCGCCCGTTGGCTCAGCGTCTTGCGGAAGTGGGGATTCCCCGGCTACTGAGTTTGAGCCTCCGATGTATACCTCCAACCTCCTCAACCTAACTCTCAAACTTGCTAACGAATGCCAGCCGTTCGGCGCCGAAGTCGTGGCCACACTCTGTACGTCGCCATACTGTGGCCACCCGGACACCTTCTAGACCAAAGATGGATCGTCGGCCTCGCTGCGAACGGTTTATCGCATGATTGGCGGCGCGCTGGGAATCACTGGCTCGATTCTTATGTTGGTCGCAAAGCGGCTGCGCGCCAGCGTTTACCTGACTCTCGCTAGATTCTTCGGATTGGCCATTGCAGTTGCGTTCCTCTGCTCGTTGCCTCTTTTCGCGGACGGGACAGTCGACAAGCTCTTGCGCCAAGGTTTGCGTATCGAATCGCCGAGGCCCATCGAAACTGTTTGGCTCGTCCACTGGACCCAATTCAACAGCCCGCGAGTATCTCTGCACGAATACCGCCTCGCCGAGCAATACATTCGGACTAACCTCGAATACGTGGTCGATCTCCCGATAGAACAGCTAGTCACCTACATAGGAACGCAGACACGTTTTCTCTGGTCTGCCGAAGAGGGAGCATCGCTCGAGTATTCGAACCGGCGGGCGGTGCAGCTATGGTTCCAATCCGATCTGGATCAGCATATAAGGTTTGTCGATGGAGGCCCCCTGCCCGCGAATCAGATAGATCCGGACAGTGGCATTCCGGCCATCGTCCACACCGGCGTTGCAACTGCTCTCTCCCTCAGAGTAGGTGACCGCTATATCTTCGCGGGACGCGATCCGCTCAAGTCAACTAACGTCCCTCTTCGCATAGTTGGCATCTGGGATGTAATCGACCCGAACGACCCCTACTGGAGTAACGACACATACCTGAAAGAAAAGGCCGTCTTCATTGGCAAGGACGCGATGCTGGATATGGTATTCAACCAGCTGCCGGAGGCCCAACACGAGTTCAGTTGGTACGCCCTGGCCGACGTCGACTACATAACTGTTTCCAACGCCAACCGGGTCAGGAGTGGGTTGATCTTCCTGGAACGTAGGATGAATCAATACTTGCCGGAAGCCAAGCTCCGAGGCACAGCATTGAAAGACCTGCTCAACACGATAGAACCGGAGATCTGGGTCCTTAACCTGCTCATGTTGATCCTTGGATTGCCGGTTATGGCCGTGACCGTTTATTACATAGCCGTCTCCTTCAACATGGTCCTCGAGAGACAGCGAGGCGAAATAGCGCTGCTCAAGAGTCGCGGCGCCAGTCCCCTGCAGGTGACCGGCATCTACGCGGTGGAATGGTTGCTGATGGGCGGTGTGGCGTTCGTTGGAGGGCCGTTTGTTGGCCGAGGGTTGGCTCAGGTGACCGGTCAGACTTACGGCTTCTTGTTGTTTGCTCAAAGACCCGCCCTCAATCTGGAATTAACTCCACAGGTGGTCCATTTCGCCGCGGCCGGAGTGGGCGTGGCATTATTGGCAACAATCGGGCCGGCGATAATCGCGGCCCGCCAAAGCATAGTCGCCTACAAGAGAGAGGCGACCCGAAGCACCGGCCAGCCGTTCTGGCAAAGGTATTTCCTGGATTTCTTGTTGCTGGCCGCCGCCGGCTACGGATACCTGTTGCTGGATCAGAGGCAAACTTTCGAATTCATCGAGGGGACAACCGAGCTAATTGTCGATCCTCTGCTGCTTGTAACTCCTACTATCTCAATAATTGCGACAGCCATGATTCTCATACGTTCGCTGCCTCTGTTGGCCGGCGGCTTGGCCCTACTGGCTTCGTACTCGTCCGGACCTTCGATAACGTTGGTGTTTCGCCAGATGTCACGGGTGCCGGCCCACTACGTGCCCCTAATCTTGCTGCTTATCGTCACGATCGCTCTCGGCACTTATAACGCATCGACCGCGCACACGATCGACCGAAATTTCCGTGAGCAGGTCTATTACCGAATTCCTGGCGACCTAGTCCTCTACGAACGTTGGATTTATGTCGAAGAAACCGAAAGCTGGTTGGAGCCTCCTTTCTACGATCACTACCTACCCGGTGTTCAGGGAGCGGTGACGGTTCGAGAATATGAGGTGTACCCGGTCGTCGGCAGCCAAAGGGGAAAAGAAGCCCGCTTGCTCGCGGTCGATCGAACGCAGTTTCCGAAAATCTCGTGGTGGCGGTCAGATTTCGCTGGGGTTTCTCTGGGCGCATTGATGAATGCTCTCGCCGTCGATCAATCGGGAATACTGGCGGACCGCAGGTTCCTTCAGCGTCACGGGTTGCAAGTCCGCGATCGCGTTGCTTTGAGCTACAAGAATCAACTGATTGAGTTCAATATCGCTGAATCGATTGACTTTTTCCCCGGCCTGGATCCGAGAAAGGGGTTCATATTTGTAGCGAATATCGATTATCTCTACGACATCGCTGGCCAAGAACCGTACCAAGTCTGGCTCAAGGTCGATCAGCACATCAGTAGCGGAGAATTGGTAGATGCACTGCATCGAAAACGGTTCCATATCACGAAGATCAGCGACAGCCGGGTTGAAGTGGGTCTCGGCCGGACGCACCCTCAAAGGACCGGCCTATTCGGTGTGCTCTCGATAGGGTTTATCTTGGGCGCGGCGCTTACTGTGCTAGCATTCTTTCTTTACGCATTCCTGACGTTCGAGCGCCGTGTGGTCCAGTTGGGAATACTACGCGCCATTGGAATGTCGGCCCGGCAGCTAATCACGCTAACTGTGTTTGAGCACGCGTTCCTTATACTGCTTGGAGCAGTCGCCGGCACTGCTGTCGGCCTGTTGGCAACCTACGTGTTCATCCCCTTCTTCCGACTGGGTGTCGAGGACCAACTGCCGCCCTTTGTCATCACAACTGCCTGGGAAGACATTGGACGCCTATACGTCGTCATTGGAATCATGCTGGTATTGGGCGTGGCAGGCATTCTGTGGCTCATCCGGCGAATGAATCTGGCACGCGCTGTCAAGCTGGGCGAAGAGCAATAGCTCTGGTGTTCGCCGGCCGTCGGCTCGAGCCTAGCCGGCTGGGGAGGCAGGTCGAAACGTGCCGAATTGTAGACCGGTGACCGTTGGCGGAATGAGAAAATGTAGCGCGGGGGCTTGTCCCCCGCTGGGGTCGGGGTGGGGCGTCGCAGAATCCGCCGTGCCAATTAGCGGGCCCAAGCCACAACTCCGGGTTTTCATACCTTGGTGTGCCGGCACCAGCCGGCATGAGCGATTGGTACGAAAATGGTGTTACGCGGCTTCCCTTCGTCATTCCGGCGAAGGCCGGAATCCAGAGGGGCGGGGTGGCACCAATCACACCCAAACACTTCCAACGACTAGGTCTCATTTTCATACCTTGGTGTGCCGGCACCAGCCGGCATGGGCGATTGCTACGAAAGCATGTCCCGGACTCCGATCCGGGATGTGCCCTCCAATCAACCTCGATGCCGGCTCTCCACCGGCGAAACGTGCCGAATTGTAGACCGATGGCCGATGGCGGAATGAGAAAATGTAGCGCGGGGGCTTGTCCCCCGCTGGGGTCGGCGTGGGGCGTGGCGGAATCCGCCGTGCCAATTCGCTGTCCCAAGCCACATCTCCGGCTTTTCAAACCTTGGTGTGCCGGCGCCAGCCGGCATGAGCGATTGCTATGAAGGCATGCCCCGTACCCCGATACGGGGGCAGGAATCCAGAAGGGGAGGGTTGGGGCAAGACCGCCGTCAACCTTACGCTCGTGAGTTCCGATTACTCACTACGTTACCCAGATGAACGTCGGGGCCGGAATCCATCGATAGCATATCAGTCTTGGTGACAACGAATCTTAGAGAATCGAAAAGCCCTGGGAGTTGCTATCCAACGGTTGTGCTAGCGACCCCAACCCTGCCTTGCGCTCCCATTCGTTTGGCGAGGGTGTCACAATGTAAAGACCGCTTGACAGTGAACCAATCCAACGAGCGCAATGGGTGAGTAGCCCGAATGCTAATTCAGGGAACTGGTCCCCGTCACATAACAGGTGACGTGACGCCGATGTGGGAGTTGTACTGTTCGAATCGCCGAGGCGCGGACCCCAGCAGAAATCGTTAACCTCGCCTACTCCGGCAGCCAGTAAATCGGCCCGTCCGCATCCGTTGCATACTCGATAGCTGCTCCGCCGCCTACCGGCACTATCCACAGCGTCGCCGTGTCCGAATCACTCCCACGCTCGCCGGCACCGTAAGGCGTGGAGACGTAGGCCAGATATGCGCCGTCCGGCGACCAGGCGAAGTCGATCACCGACTCTCCTTCGCCGTCGCCTTGAGGCATTCTTCCCAATCCGGCCATCCGCTCAGGGACCTCGGCGCCTCCTTCACCAATGTCCGCCAACTGATAAACGCTGATCACATCGTATCCCGACAAACCACCCAAGTTCAAAGTCACCAAACTACCATCCGGCGAGTAGCTGAACCCCGAAGCCGGATGGTCCCAAGACAGGCCGAGAAACCTGATGATTCCGCCGCTCAAGCTATGAGTCGTCAAATACGCGCCGTGAGTCCCTCCCGTTGCCCGGAACGTGATCTCCAGACCGTCCGGCGACCAAGTCGGATCTGTCAGCCAACCTGCGTCGGCGATTGTCCATTCAAACGGAGTGTACGTGCCCGACTCAGTCTCGGTAGTCACGAGTGTGCGGAGGCGGAAACCGTCTCCATTTGAATCAAGCACCGCTATCCCGTTTCCCGATGGCTCTACCTCGGTAGCAAAGGCGAGCTGGCTCCCATCCGGCGACCACGCCGGCTTGAACCCCCTGGCGACCAGAGCTACCAGAGTCTTGTCCAACGTGGCAAGATCCACGATCCACAGCTCACCACCGACCGGCTCGACCGCCCATTCGAAGCGCGGGTCGCGTACCAGCGCGAGCGCCTTGCCATCCGGCGAGATGGCCGGCTGGGACGCGCTGTCGTACGCGCCGGTGATAGGCCGCTCATCGGAGCCGTCCCGGCGCGCGACGTACACCTTGCTGAGCTCTCCCTCAGACCGGGTGAACGCCACTCGGTCCCCACTCTTGGTCCAGGACATCTCCTCCGCGCCTTCGAAGAGACGCGCGGTCTCTCCAGATTCCAAGTCAAGCGAGACATAGCCATCGCCGCGCTTGAAGAGCAGAGTCCCTTGCAGCGGACTCACCGCGGTCTCGGCACCCAATAGCGCGAATAGGTGCGCTTCGGCGTGCGCGAACAGCGCCTCGTCCGGCGACAGATCCGCGGCGCGTGAAACGTCCGCGAGCGCCAGCCGGCCGTCGGGATCGTCCAGGTAGTTAGCCCAGCCGCGCAAGAAATAGGCAGCCGCCAAGCCCGAACGGGCCTCTATCGCCATTGTGCTGCTTTCGATGATTCTGTCGCTCAACGCCGGCAGCGGTCCCTCCGCCACGGTACCTGCGACCAGCGGCGTCTCAAGGTCGAATATCTGGCCGGCCGTTAAGCCCGTCATTAGTTCAACGGCGGCTTCGTAGTCGCCATAGAATACGTTCGCCAACAGAGGGAAAGGCCCCTCGGTTGCCGCTCGCACGTGTGCATCCACGTGCACCTTGATGACCACGTGATTCCAATCTAGCGTCTGTCTGATGGCAGGCTCCGCGACCTCACCGGCTATGTCGCCGGCGATGCTGATCTGGCTTAACGCATCTTTCCACAACCCATGCTCGGCCAATCGCACGGCGCGATTCACCGACGCCGCCGCCGGATTTCCTCGTAGCACCGGGATCATTTGGAGCGCCACCGGCAGCATACGCTGCTGGTCGGCGTCCCACCTGTACACGCGTAGGTCTACGGTGCGCACACCGCAGGCGAAGCAGAACACGTAGGCGTCTGACTGATCGAGGATCGCTTCAGCAACCCCGTCGTCGTTGAGGTCTGCCACCCATCCCAGTTCACCGAACGAATTGAATCCGGCGACTTCGATTCGCAACGCCGTACCGTCAAAGCTCAACAATTGGTAGGTCCCACTGTGCGCTCCGACCCCGCCGTGCACCTCAAGCCACAGGCGAGACGGCTCCACCATTGCCTGTCGGACCGACTCCTCAGACAAGTAATCAGCCTCCGGAGTGTCGGATCCCTCGTTCGCCAGGTCCAACCGCGCCAACTCTCGCCACTCAGCTCCCTCCCGGGTGTAGATGGCGACGAAATGGCTGGGCTCCTCCGCGTCAAGTAGGCCAAATCGGCTGCCGCTGCTATGCACCGCCCAGAGCGATGGGTCTCCCGCCGGCACTGCCAACGGCAAAGCTAGTAGTCCGTCAAATGCCTCGGGGGCCGCGAGCGTCTCCTCTACTACGTCGAGTAGTCCAGTATGAGGTGTTTCGTCGCGTTGCAGTAGTCCGTCTTTGCCGATGATCGACGTGTGCGATTCATCAGTGAACGTAGTGGAGTTGTCGGACCGGTACCACATCATAACCCCGCGCGTCGTGCGCTGCGTCGTGATGCCCGTGTCTATATCGTGTTGCTCGTTTTCCAGACAATCTCCTACGATATGCGGTATCAGATCGTGCAATTCTCTAAAGCCGAGCACGAATCGGCAGTCCGAGTCGCCCGAATGCTGCGAGGCCAAGGCCGTTTGTGAATAAGCCAACCCGAAGGACAGGAGCATCGCCGCGGCCAATGAGAGCCAGATACGTTTTTGGTCCATCAGCTTTGTATTTGCGTACACTCGGCTTCCCCTTCGATACGATGACTACGTCTAGCGCGCAGTATAGCACCACTACGGACAGGCTCTATGAAGAGCTTACTTTGTACGACCGGGGAGATGGGTAACCGTCGCGCGCCCACGGTTCCTTAGACATGAGCGGGTACAATCCACGTACGCGGCAGAGCGTGTGCGACGACAAGAGCGCCGTTCAATACAGTCAGCCCGTAAAGGCAGATGACCATGTTCCGTGCAATCAGCAGAAGCTTTCAGCTCGTTAAACTCTGCCTACACGTTCTCGCGGTGGACAAGGAACTGGTCCTCTTTCCGATCTTTTCTTCAATCGGTGTCGGGGTCGTCCTGCTGACGTTCATAGGCGTCGAGATTGGTGTCGGGGCGCTTGATCGCATCGAAGCGGGCAGTCTTGGCATTGGCGACCTTGTTGTCGCGATTCTGTTCTACATCCTCGCCTCATTCGTGATCATCTTCTTCAACAGCGCGCTAGTGTATGCCGCACACCAGAGGCTGTCCGGAAGCGACCCAAACGTCCGCTCCGGCCTGAGCGGAGCATTGCGCAGCGTGGTCGCGATCTTCATGTGGGCCGTGATCGCCGGGACCGTAGGGCTGATCCTGAACATACTGTCCGGTCAGGCGCGCGAGGGCGGCGGCATCTTTGCCATCATCAGCCAGATAGTCATCTGGCTGATGGGGGCCGCGTGGACGTTCATCACCTACTTTGTCGTGCCGCTGATCGTGATCGAGCGCCGTCCCCTCGGTGGCGCGTTCAAGGCGTCGCCGTCGATGATTCGCCGCACGTGGGGCGACCAAGTGGTCGCCAACTTTGGCCTGGGTTTAGCGGCGTTCGTCGCCTTCCTTATTGCCGCCGGCATCGCCGCGCTGCTGTTCTTCATCCTTTCATCCCTGGGCGCCGCGGGAGTGATTACAGCGATTGCTATTGGCGCGGTGCTCATAGCCGCTATTGTGCTGATATTCGCGACGTTGGGAGGCATATACAAGGCAGCTCTGTACCACTACGCTGACAGCGGCGAAGTGCCGAGCCTCTTTCAGGACGAGACAATACGGAGCGCATTCCGCCAGCGGTAAACCTGAAAGTATCCCTGAATCCCCTCATCGGGCGCGCTGCGGCATGTCGCGCGACTGGCGCGATCTCACGGACACGGGTATTCTCTATTTACCTACCCCTTTGAGTCTCAGCGTCTTTCGGCAATTGGGACATGGTACAAAAGAGGCGTGTCAATCACCCCCTGCACGACCGGGAAGATGGATAACACTTACACTGGGCACACAGGCGCTCTCGGGGAAAAAGAACTTCGTTGGGGAAGGAGAATGAACAAATCCAAGATTCGATTCAGCCCGTCCGGCCGTTATTCACGCTAACGATGGGAACACTTCTATTGGCGTTCTTGTTAGGGTGCGGCGGAGCACAGGCGCCGGTCGCTACATTCGAGCCGGCGCCCTTACAGGCTGGATCGCCCACGCCTGCCAAAGAACCGACTTTGCACGCGTTCCCTGTCCCGGCAGGTTCACGCCCTCACGACGTGGCCCCGGCAGTAGACGGTGGCGTTTGGTACACCGCGCAGGGATCCGGCGACCTCGGTTGGCTCGATCCCGAGACCGGCGAGACGCGGCATACGCCGCTGGGCCCTGGGTCGCGGCCACACGGCGTAATCGTCGGGCCGGAAGGCGCGCCCTGGATCACCGATAGCGGTCTGAACGCTATCGTTCGAGTTGATCCAGAAACCCTACGGGTTGACGTCTACCCACTTCCGCCGGAACGCCCCAACGCGAATTTGAATACCGCCACCTTCGATAATAACGGCATCTTATGGTTCACCGGTCAGAACGGCGTTTACGGCAAGCTTGATCCGGCCACCGGTGAAATGCAGGTGTTCGACGCGCCAAAGGGCCGTGGCCCTTACGGCATCGCCACGAGCCCAAACGGCGACGTATATTACGCATCCCTCGCCGGCAGCTACGTTGGACGCATAGACACTACAACCGGTGAAGCAACCGTCCTTGAGCCGCCAACTGCGAATCAAGGCGCTCGCCGCGTGTGGGCCGATTCCCTGGGACGCATTTGGGTCAGCGAATGGAACGCCGGACAGGTGGCGGTCTATGACCCCTCGACGGGTGACTGGAATGAATGGAAGCTCCCTGGAGACAGCCCCCGAGCCTATGCGGTGTATGTGGACGAGAACGACGCGGTTTGGCTGAGCGACTTCGGCGCAAACACAGTCGTCAGATTCGACCCGGAGACCGAGGAGTTCGAGGTCTTCGATCTGCCCAGCACGCCAAGCAACGTGCGACAGATCCTGGGCCGGCCCGGCGAGGTGTGGCTGCCGGAGTCCGCTGCCGACCAGCTTGTTGTGATTCGATACTGAGCAGACGCCAATGTCCGAAAGGGCCCCACTTCCAATTCGGCCCCCGACTAGCGCCTACGTAAGTGTGCAGATTTAGGGGGTACCTGCTCCCTATTGGCGTAACATCGCACCAATTAGAGTCTGCCACAGGGGAGGACGTGTCATCGGCAAAAGCTAGGAAAGCGTTGCAAGGGCGAAGCCCTTGACGGGGGATGTGGGGGTGTCCCCCACGACAAAGTTCCCCCTTCTCCTGGCCAGAGTTCGTCTCATAACTCTGTGTGAGGTACGAAATACGGCGGGACCTTCTCATCATGACCTAGTTAACGGTTCATTATTGATGAAATCGACCAAATACGAAGGTCGGAATTGCGCTTATCACTGCCCTTTGGACTTGTGAGACAGCCTCTGGCCAGGAGAAGGGGGCCAGCGGGATGAGGTCGACCGGCACGTGGATTTGACATCGATGGGTTGGAATTCACCCCTGCACCGCCAGCTGAGGTCCCAAATTGCCACTCGGCCTTTCCAATTCACGACCATGGATGAGAGAAACACCCCCAAATCTGAACTGCTGAGAGCCTACCTGACGCTAGGCTCTCCCACCGCCAAAGGGTCGCTCAGGACGTCGTCATCGGATGCATCTTCGAACGCACCGGTAAAGGATCCACAGTCCAGGCCATTCGGTCGCATAATCGCGTCAGCATCGACACTTTCACGTCCCGGTATTCGACGTCGTGCCAATGATTTTGAGTCTCGTCGGGGTCCAGTTCCAAGTCGTACAGTTCGCCGTCGTCCAACCCATGAACCGCCACCAGCTTATGACGCTCGGTGCGCACCATTGTTAGAAACGCGAGAGGGTCAGGATCGCTAAACATTATGCTCGCGTTGTAGTACTCGCTGTAAATGTCGTCGCGGTGTCGATTCAAGTCTTGTCCGCCGGCCAACAGCGGCCAAAGCGACCGACCTTGCATCCCTGGCGCCACCGGCAGCCCGGCCGCCTCCAACAGCGTCGGCGCGATATCCACCGCTTCCACTAGCGCATCGCTGACCCGGCCCGACGGGATCTGTCTCGGCCACGAGACGATGAACGGGACTCGCACCGCCGGCTCATAGAAAAATGGGCCCTTCAAGTACAACCCATGGTCCCCGAGCATCTCCCCGTGATCAGAGGTGAAGATCACGATTGTGTCGTCCAATTGGCCGGTCCTCTCCAACGCAGCGATCATCCGGCCCACTTGCGCGTCGATCAGGTCGACCATCGCCCAATAGGCCGCCCGTATCAGTCGATGGTCGTTCTCGCTCATCTCGTCGAAAGCAAATGCGCCCATCACGTTGTAGGCCCCCTTGTGACAGGCCTTCTGAAACAAGGGCTTCTCATCCAGTTCGCCCGGCAGGTAGTTGGGGGAAGGGATATCCTCAAGCCGATCGAGGTAACGCTCCAGGTACTCGGTCGGAGGGTCGAAGGGATGGTGCGGGTCGAACGGGTTCACCGAGAGCAACCACGGCGCCTCAAACGGAGCATTGGCCTCTATGAAGCTGATCGCTTTCTCTGCGCACCAAGTGGTTTGGCTGTTCTCCGGCTCGATACCCACCTCAACGTACCTCGAACCCCGGAACGGTGAGTACTCAAACTCCACCCCTTTGGCTCGCAACCAATGGCTATACTCATTCGTAGGCAACCCGCTCTTGAGTCGCCAGTCAGGAAAAGGAGTCAGAGACCAGTGGAAATAGCCGTATCCATCGTCGATCCGGCGCTCGGCTCGCCCCATTCGCGAGAAATCCCATCCGAGATGCAGCTTGCCCACTAACCCGCACTCATAACCCGATTCGGCCAGCAGCCGGGTGACCGGTACCTCGGTTTCCGGAATGTCCGTCCCGTTCTGCCTTAGACGCGTAGTGCGCGGGTAGCGGCCAGTCAGGAAGCTTCCCCGACTCGGCGCGCAAAGCGGACTCTGAGTGTAGAAATGATTGAACTGCACGCCGTTCCGGGCAATGCGATCAATGTTCGGCGTCCTCACGAACCCGTTGCCGTAGCACCCCAGGGTGTCGAACCGCTGTTGGTCGGTGCAGATCCAGAGCACATTCGGCGCTTTCGAACGCTCTTTGCCAGTCATCAAGCTACAGTCCTCCTAGAACCGCGCGCTCCATTTCGAAGAGGTCCGTCGATCCTTCACCAACCCAACCACGGTCGCTGGTCGGAGACCAAGCCGGCCAGGGGCAGCCAACCGAAGTGTCGGGCTAGCTCCAACGCATGAACATCGACGGCTGATAGGACCAGCCGGCCTCAAGCGCGGTCTTCATGATCTCTTTCTTGATGCTCGAAACATCATATCCCCTGGATAGAAGGCCTTGCTGCTCGTTCGCGAGCGGTGATTCGCTACTGGGGAACGCTTCGTTTCTCCACTCAAGAAAGTCCAACCTGAGTATGGTCTTCCTACGTATCTCAACCTCTGCATCCGGACTCCATCGTCCCTTCGTTCTAAGTTTATGTCCCTGTTCCACAACTTTCACCGACCGCCGCCGTCGATCGAGCGCCACCCGAACGGTCAGCGAGTTACTAAGGCCATTCCGGCCGAATAGACCCTGCCACGTCCGGTCGTCCATCCTCCACTCGGCGGCGAACTCATCGTCACCCAGCCGCACCATTCCCCAACGCTCGTCGTTACCGTTTATCGACAGGATCTGGCTCTCAAGCTCCTTGGACGGCGCCGGCTCCTTCGCCGAAGCCGGCTTGACGACCAGGACCCTCGAGGCCGCAACCGGCCATAACACCACGGTAGCCAGCATTCCAATCGCGATACACACGATCTGGTAGCTCGGGGCGAATCCAGGGAGAGGAATCGGGCTGGAGCCGTCCGAGTCCGGCTCGAGGTACCGGAAATGGCGCAGCATCCTCCCGGCATATTGCTTGTCAGGTACGTAGAGCGTTCCGAGCCATGGGCCGTCAATCCAGCTATAAAATGTCCATTGGTACTCTCCCATGACGCCGGTCCAACGACCTCCGACGTACATGAATCCCTGAATTGGGTTGAGGACGGGACCGTCCGATCGCCTTTCGAACGCCATTTCGATGAGGGCCAATCTTGGGCGAAATTGGTCCTCGAATTTCATCAAGCCGGTCCACGACCGCACGGGCCGCGCGAGGTCAAGGGTCTCCAAAATTCGGACGCCGGAGTGAGCCGACGCTCCCCGTTGGGGATCCGGACTACTCATAGCGCGTTCCATGAGTGCGGAACTCTGGGCGGGCCCCAATTCCTCACTCATTAGTCTTCGACTCGGGTCTTCGCGGTCAGCAAACCGCGAATCGGCCAATTCGACCAACACTTCAATGGGCTCCAGACCCTGATCAATCGAAAGTACCTTCTGGTAAGGAGGCCGCTCGGTGAGCCAAAACATGACCTGTCCGGCCAATGCCCCAACACTCAATAGCAGCAGCATCCGCGCAACCAGGCGCAGAATGTTTCTGTTCATCTCAATCATTCGCGAAAGTACTTATTGGAAAACAGACTCCCAACTCGTCACTCCGCCGGTCGAAAGCATGCCCCGTACCCCGATACGGGGCCGGAGTCCAGGGGTGGGGAACCCCGTAGCGCCGGAGCTTCTTCCCAGCCAAGGATCCTCGACACCCCGCGATTTTCATCCTCTTATGCGGCCTTCGCAAGGCCACGGCGATTCCCGCCACCCCCTTCGTCATATCCGCCACCCCACCTCGTCATTCCGGCGAAGGCCGGAATCCAGAAGGGGAGGGGACGGGCAAGCCCGCCATACAATTAGCAAAACCCGGCGCCCCGCCATTTTTCATCCTCTCACGCGGCCCTCGCAGGGCCATGGCGATTCCCGCCATCTCCTTCGTCATTCCCGCGAAGGCGGGAATCCAGGGTAGGCGCATGGGTTTGCAAATTACCCGCAAACAACTCCAACAATCAGTACCTTGATCTTCATGCCTTGGTGCGCCGGCGGAAACCGGCATGGGCGATTATTACGAAAGCTTGTCCCGGACCAAGATCCGGGATGAACCGTTCGACCAACCTTCAGTAGCATCAGGTCTCGTCCCGAGTCATAAGAGAAAAATGTAGCGCTGGGCTTGTCCCCAGCCACTATTACCGCCGGCCGCCGGCGCTAATAGTACAGTCCGGCCTCCCAAGAAACGCCAGCGTAACTGTAGGGGTGATTCGCGAATCGCACTGGGTGGGGGTGATCGACGGGCCCTCGCCTGCCGGCTATCCCGTCGGCGCCGATTCCAACCTCGTCACCTCCCCGGAAGCGCGAATCCATGGGAGGCACGGATTGCGCCAGCCAGCCGGCTCACGATCGCCTCGACTGCCGTTAGATTGTCAAATTACCGCCGCCGGGCATCGACGTCATCGTGGCGCTGAACACAGCGGAGGTTGGGGATCGGAGCGGGAGACGGGACTCGAACCCGCGACAACCTGCTTGGAAGGCAGGAACTCTACCAGCTGAGTTACTCCCGCGCTGGTGCCGAAGGGGAGACTTGAACTCCCACGGGCTAATGCCCACTACGCCCTGAACGTAGCGCGTCTGCCAATTCCGCCACTTCGGCGCTTTTGAATAGATGAGCAGCGTACTAATTTACAAATACCCACTGCCGTTCGAACTATAGCATATTCGATTGTGGCATTTCACACGTTCCAAGATGCCGGCTTCTCCGCTATTGACCGCACCATACCTTGAAGCAATACCGCCGGATCCACCAGCGGTTATCCAAGCACTCTCCGACGATGGAACCGAATCGCGGCGCAAACCATGCGCTTGACTAGCCTTCAAACCGTCACTACACTCGCACCTACCCAGCCAAGAGGAGAGCCCTCGGATTAGCGTAGCCGAGTCGCGAAAATGGGTGGGTTAGAGTCCCAAATGGAGGTTCAACCATGCGAGTTGGCGATGGAGAGCACACCTACGAGTGGATCGACAATTGGGCGAACATTCCAGACGACGAGGCCGCCCGGGATGGTTGGGCGCACCACGGCGTCGCGGTCACCGCCGCCGGAAACGTCATCGCTTCCCACCCTGGAACCTCCGAATTGCTCGAGTTCAACCCAAATGGCGACTTGCTACGGTCGTCACCCACCGGCCTGACCGAGTGCCACGGCATCGCACTCGTCAACGAAGGCGGCGCCGAATACCTGTGGATTGCCGACACCGGCTCCAAACAACACAAGATCGAAACAAACGGCGGATACGAATATCAGCCAAATGCGAACGAACCAAGGGTCGTCAAGACTACCCTCGACGGCAAGATCGTCGCCACCATCGGCCGGCCCGATCTACCGGCATACGAGAGCGGCAAATACACGCCAACCTGGGTCGCCGTCAACGAGGAGCGCTTTGGCGGCAATGGCGATATCTGGGTAGGCGACGGCTACGGATCATCCTTCGTCCACCGCTACGACAAGTCCGGCAACTACATAGCAAGCATCAACGGCGAGGAGGGCGAAGCCGGCCCCTTCGCCAGCCCCCACACGATCTGGATCGACAGTCGCAAATCAGAGCCGGAGCTCTATGTCGCCGACCGCAGCAACGGACGGGTGCAAGTCTACGACTCCGAAGGCAATTACAAGAAGGTGTTCGGCTCGGAATGGTTCAGGAGCCCGACCGGCTTCGCCACTCACGGCGAGCTGATGGTGATCATCGAGCTACACGCGAACATGGCGCTCGTAGACGCCGATGACAACCTCGTCGCTCAGATCGGCACCAACCGCGCCGTCTGCGATGTCGAAGGTTGGCCCAACGTAAAGAACGATCGTGGCGAGACCATTCGCAACAACCTGCTCCAGGCCGGCAAGCTGAACAGCCCCCACGGCGTCGCAATGGACGCCGCCGGCAACATCTACGTATCGGAGTGGCTAGTCGGCGGCCGGTACACCAAGCTGGCGAAAGTCTGAACGGGCGCATCGTCTGCGTGCCATCGAGTCTAGCGGTTCGTTTGTATCCCAGTTGTGGTACACTAGAACCGCGTGCAGATGGAGGTGCAAAATGGCCAAGACCGAAATGATACGTGCCCGCGTCGAACCTGAATTGAAACGCGAGGCTGAAGAGCTATTCTCGGAGCTAGGGCTTTCAGCAACTGAGGCGATCACGCTGTTCTATAGACAGGTGACCCTGCATCGGGGTTTGCCATTTTCCGTGAGGATGCCCAATGTTGAAACCATCGAAGCGCTGCGACAAGCCCGCGACGGAGACGGCCTCTCTGAGTACACCAGCCTAGAGGAGCTCAAAGCAAGAAACGATTGATCCGACCGCCCACCCCTACCATGCACGGTCCGCTTTGATCAGATGGATGCGGGATCTTAATGAGCCAACACAAGCCTCGACCGACGTTCAAAACGTGGCTACTCTCGAACCGGCCCAGCGTCCAATCGACGAGCGGCGATCATACCACAGACTCTGCGAAACTAATGCCAGATCTCAGAAAGTCCGACGCCTGTTCGCCAACCCGCTCAAGATCCCCAGTCGCCCCTCGGAGACCGCACTCCCAAATGACCATTACCCTCCACCCGTCATTCAGCAGTTCTTCGATGTTCCGCTTGTCCCTGCTGACATTTTCCCGAAACTTGGCAGTCCAGAAGCATCGGCGCGACGCTGGAGTCGTAGTAGCTCGGCATCCGTGCCGGTGCCAGAAACAACCGTGGACAAAAATCGCCGCTCCGTGTCGTGGTACCACAATATCTGGCTTCCCTGCCAAGTCCTTCCGATGCAACCGGTACCGGTAGCCGTGCGCCCAGAGCCATCGCCTGATTAGTTTCTCGGGAACGGTGTCCTTCCCCTTGATCCTAGACATATTGAAGCTGCGTTTCTCTGCCGAATGAACATCCATTGCTGACGCATTCCCGGTTATTAGAGTTCAGTGCCCGATGAAGTCGGACAAATTTATATCTGGCTGACCCTGACGAGCATAGTACGAGGAAAACCGCGCTACCATGTCTTTTACGAATGGTGGGGAGACCTGTATGCGCGGTGGTATCTCGAACCTCTCGCTAATTTGCTTTTCTCTAATGGTAGACAAGTACCTGAAGTTCAGGAATCCGAATGGGGAAAAATCCGTTTTCGGCAAACAGTGGAAGTAGTTTGACTTGTTGTTCTTCATTGCACGTTCTAGTTGACGCCGTTGACCCTTACTCAAGTCCCCTATTGCAGCGCTGTCGAACCAATCCAAGACCGCTCTTGGAGCAACTACCTCAACAACGAGTACCACGTCAGTATTGGGCTTGCCGTTGGTCCTGGCTACTAGGTCGCAATCTGGACTCATCACGACAAACCATTTCTCACATCCCTTTTCCTTCAAAATACTCCCGGTTCTGATCTTTTCACTAGGAGGTGGGTGGAGATAGAACTCTTCCGGATAGTAACCTTCTATCTCCTCATCGATAACCTGAATCAAGTGGTTTAGAGTATGGCGCAACAAGGCGTCTTCTGTTTTAGATGAATCAACTTCGCCATAACCCTCCCATTTCTTCATTTGGGGGAGAAGATTCGTCCAAAATACATCCGCGAGTCTAGACTCAATCGTGCCTGTACCTCCCAGGATTCGGGTGAGTCCCGTGTTCTGAATCCTCCAGAATCGGTCCAGAAGGTCTTCGTATCCGGCACCGGGGTTTCCTTTCGTGTATATCCCTAAATACGAGAACTCCGGCTCAGCGGAACTGGGGGTTCCGGTAAGGATGGCGACCGGAAAGCGGTACCGTCTCTCCTTGATTCTCTTGATAACCTGGTTGCCCTCGTCGCCTTCATCCCCGAGTCTGAGGTCGATTATCGCGCCGTCGAAGGTATTATCGAGTTTGTCCAAGGCCTCATCTACGTCCCCGCATTCGACAAGCTCGACTTGTATTTGCCTGTAGTCCTGGTACCGCTCGACGGTGCTTCTGCACGTACGCATCTCCACCGGGTCATCTTCCACCACGAGGAGCTTGATCCTGCTCAATGCTCGTTCTCCGTGATTGCTTGGAGCCGGAACCACGCCCCGTTTTCGGACTCAAATGCCTTCAACTCAAGGCCATTTCGTGCGGCTGCCTCGCCAGCTATTGGCAAACCTAGCCCTGTGCCGGACCGTTTTGTGGAGAATTGTGGCTCGAATATGACCTCGCTTTCAATCAGGCCGGGGTCTATCCCAGGCCCTGTATCGCGGTAATCTATGTGAAGGAGGAATCCACCCTCTGTGACAACATCAATGGAGATTTTTTGCTCGGGACTGTCCTTCTCGTTCATCCAGTACACACTGTTATCTATCAAGTTAACGAAAATAGCATAGACGTCCTGTGACCATGCTGAAATCATGAAGTTGTCGGGACAGGTCACGCAGGTTTCGACATCCCGCATCTCCATTTCTGACGAGAAAACTGATATTGTTCCGCCTATCGTCTTCTTCAGATTCAGAAGTGATTTGCGTGAACGCTTTACAGCTGCGAGTGGGTCGAGCCGACCAAAAAGGTTCACGAAGATTTCGGCATTATTGGCAATTCCATCACCAATTGATACGACCCTGCTGAGTTTCTCTTCGTCCCGGGTCTCTAGGAACGACTTATGCCAGTATCTGAGATTCGGGATCTCGTTTCTGAAATAGCTCAGGGGTCGTCGTCCCTCGTGAAGGATCACATTGATGATCTTTCCGAGAGTCGCCTGTCCCTGGTATATGGCAACTGCTCTGCGAATGTCATTGGCGACCCGGTTCTTGTCCTCCTCGTCACGACTAATCATTTCGATGATCTCTTCAGCGGTTCCTTGCTCGACCTCGGAACTGGATAGCTTTAACTGCACATCTCTTTTCAACTCCTCGGACGAGAATAGTCTGTCCATTTCACGCTCTATTTTGGCCGCAGGTTGACCTAGCCCCGCCTGTCTTCGGTATTGGAAGCGTCGCGTTTCGAGTTCCCCAATAACGCTCTTCGTGACCTTTTTCAAACAGTCGAACGCCTGGTTCTCCCTTAGTCCATCCCTGGCGCTCTTCTCGATCAGGCCGGACTCTTCATCCGATCGAATCTGTACGAATCCTATTATCTGATTGCTGCCGATGCGGAGTGACGGATTCTGAACACGCTGTTCGTTAAGCTTCAGCCAGTCAAAGTCGGGATCGCCCAGCGGACGGATACGGAAGCCATTCCGGTAGACACCGATACCGTTGTATTCATTGAGCAACTGCCTGGCTCGGAGGTTTCCGACATAGCTCCCGGAAACGTCCTTCAGACCACGTCCTATCAAAGAGTCGATGGACGCCTTATCCCGGTCATATGCACGAACATCCAAGAATAATTCTCCGCATTGGGTAGGCTTACCGAAGTCGAAATGGATGGTTTCATCAGGAGAATTGCGTATCTTCTGCATCGAGTATTCCAAGCTGCCGTTGCCTTCAGGGTTTATCCTGCCGGAAATCCTGTAATCGAAGAGGTCGAAAATCGGATAGGGCTCTATCGTCTCGGAAATGTTGTCCACGTCCGGGAAACCGGTAACCTTCAGATCAATCCGGAAATCCTCATTGTTGAGGGCCATTCCCACGGGTGATTTCAGCCGTCTCAATTCAAAACGAAGTTTGTCGAACTGTCTCTGACTCCATTCACTGAGCTGGGAATCGTCTCCTGTGATGGTCAGCCGGGTGCCCAAAGGTTCTGATGTTTCCGAGGTCTCCACCAGGATTTCGACATCATCAAGGTACTCTGATTTCTCGAAATCATTCCAATCGATAAAGACCTCGGTTTTCTCGCCCTGTTCGGATACCGTCTCCAGCAACAAGTCACCGCCCAGAACGGATGCTGCGTAGCGCCCTATCCCTTTAAGCCCTTGCATCACTCTTCCCGAAGGACTTATGCGCCTTCTCAGCTTGTCCGAGGTCGACGGCACCATCCACTTGTCGATGACATCCTCTCTGGTCATTCCGTGGCCGTGGTCGACGATGGTGATGGAATAGCCGCTTCGTAGTTGTACGCGGCTGAATTTGATATTCACGTCCCCGGAATCAGCGTCGTAGGCGTTCTTAACCAGCTCTACTACTGCTGCATAAGGGTCCTGAATAAGATCGCGCCCGATGGTCAGAAGCAGCCGGCCCGCGGGCCTTATCTTGTGCGTATCCGATTTACTCATACCCAGACTTCCCTTAACTTTTCGGCAATTCTCCGGGACAGTAGTACGGGCGCTGCATTTCCCACTTGGCGGAAGACAGGGGTACGTCCAGGGACCCCGCTGGCAGTCTCGAAGTAGTAGTCGTCTGGGAATGTCTGCAACCGCGCCGCTTCTCTTGGTGTGATAGAGCGATTTTGTTCTATGTCCGGGTGGATATAGTAATGTCCGTCCTTGGCAATGTGGGCGACCACGGTGTGCGAAAACGGCAGGTCGGAAGCCACAACCTTAAACCTGTCACAAAACGAGTCCCTGTTCCTGTGCGTCTTCAGACGGTCAGGTAAGTCGTCATATTTTAAACGGGCCTTTTCAGAGTTCCATATGCCAACCGCGATTCGGTAGATTTCAAGGTCTTGGCTTGTGTGTGGTCTCGCCTGATGCCATGTGACGGGAATATCGTGATTCCGGATGCCGGCTTCAACCTGCCATGCTCCGGGGCAGGGCCCGATAATGCAAGGACCAGGATTGCCGGCACCTGCTGCCAGTGGCGGCAGATCAGACAGAACTTCATTGACTGTGGCTTTGCCGCCCCATGTCAACGGTTCTGGATAGAAATCTGTGGACCCTCCCAGTCGACCAATCAGAAAGACCCTTTTGCGGCTCTGTAAGACGCCATAATCATTAGCCGATAAGATTCTGTACTCAGTTTCATATCCCTGCTCAGAGAACACAGCCCTCATCGCGTCAAAATGCCTGCCTCCGTCACTGTCCTTCGCAGACAACAGACCCACAACGTTTTCAAATACGAAGTAAGAAGGTCTGTACTTCTTCAGGAATTCGGCGTAGTGCAAATAGAGATAGTTTCTCTCGTCGTTCTTCATTCTGAGCTGGTCGCGCGAGCGGCCAACGAGAGAATATCCTTGGCAAGGTGGCCCCCCAATAATCAGATCGAGCCCTCTGTTGTTCAGCAAGGTGTCAATCTTCTGGAAAATCCCCGCCAATGTGTCGTAACCAATTCGTGCATTGATGACCGACTGTACGACGCGGCCGGGGACTCTCCGGTAAAACTCCTGACGATCTAGTATGCCTTCCAAGTAGTCCGCATACAGTTCCAGTCGACCGTGATTCTTCAGCCAGTGATACGCCATGCGCGTCCGCAATGTGAAGCACGAACTTCGGTCACTTTCGACATGAGCAACCGGCTCGAACCCTGCCTGCTTAAAACCTTCCGACAGTCCTCCGCCTCCGGCAAACAGGTCGAGAAATATCAAACTGCCATTCACATTCATATCGTGACCACCCTGTAGTCTAGGTTCTTGCATCAATAGGCCCATCTCCGCGGCGTAGTTGGCCTGTGTCTAAAGCATCCGCCGAATCTTGCCGGTCTTGCGATCGTACGAGTTGGCGAATAGCACCAGAACTTCACGAGGGATGAACCACTGGGTTCCTCTCCGTAACGCGGTAAGACGCTTCGCTCGGATATTGCGGCGAACGGTTTCCTCGCTGACCCTCAGAAAAGCCGCCGCCTGAGGCACGGTAAACTCCTCTGTCATTCCAAGGCTCCAGGCATTTTGTGAGATGTCTGTGATGTAGTGTACTACATCAGCAACGATGTAGGACCGTTTCGCGCGCACTAGCCTCGCTTGCCTATCGAATAATCGATCCGTAAGTGTACTAAGACCTACCTTGGCTCATTAGTACGAGCCCGGCCCAAACCGGACCCCAGCCCTCGAAAGTTCGGATGGTGTTGTTGAACCGTGCAAGTTAATTGAGCTACCCGTTCTAAGTTAGCGTTACGAACACAGGTACAGGATAGGCAGTGGGGAGGTCCATTTTGGGTAAGTCAAGGCACGCTTGAGATCTACTCTCACAACTAAGGGAGAGGGAAAGCCGAAGTTATCATGATGAGAACGGTCGCCGTTTTTCGTAGTGGCCGCTGACTCCAACCTCATATAGAGGCTGAATGCCCAGAAGATGTGAGTCTCCTCTCGGGCTTGCGCATCCTGTGGCAGCCTTCAGCTTGACCGAATCCTCGGTCACAAAGTGCGCCGACGAGCGCAGCGCACGCTGCCGGCGAGTCATGAACACAGTACAAGTTCGCAGGATATGGTAGGCAATGCAGCACTCTACCTGGCGACCTCGGTCGAGTGAGCGGGGCCGCCCGCCGGCCTTCCAAACCTCCGCGCCGCCGGCCGGCCCCCACAGCCGGCCTAGGTAGCATCCCAGCACCCCGCTCCATTCCACGCCAACAAACCCAAACTCCCACCGCGCCCACATCAAACTTGACTCACATTTGAACCGTGGCTACACTCGCGACCGGGACCACACGTCGTCTCGCCACAGTCAGAGTAGAGGGTATGTGAGTGTTCAGATTCTGGGGAATGAAATCCGCCATCCTGGTCCTGTGCGCCCTGATCGCAGTCGCCTTGCCGGCCTGCGCCGCCGTCGAGACCGACGTGCAGGAAACTGCCCCGACAGAGGTGGCCGAAGAAGCCACCAAAATGCCCGCTCCGACAGCCAAGCCGACAACCGCAGCCGGCCCGGCCATATATCAGATGGGCATATTTGCGGAGCCGATCTCCAGAAACTACTGGAACTTTTACGGTGGGCCGGCCGGCTCCGTCTGGACCGGCTACGTGCTCGCCGGATACGCCCCGCAACTATACGGCTATTCCGACCAACGGTTTGATTGGGTCCCGGTCGTTGCCTCCGACTTCCCAACGGACCTCAAGAAAGAGACTATAGACGGTGATGAGTTTTGGACCGCCGAAGTTCCGTTGAAGAAAGGAATCCTCTGGAGCGACGGAGAGGAGCTCACAGCCGAAGACGTCGTTTTCACCGTGAACACGGTTCTCGACCTCCAGCTTGGCGCCAACTGGGGTAGCGCCGTTGATCGCGCTTTCCTCGAACGAGTGGAGGCTCTAGACAGCCATCGGCTCAAGGTTGTCTTCAAAGCGGCCGACGCGGACGGTAATCCTCAAGTACCCGGCCTGAGCGTCTGGCAGTTCGGACTCGGATTCATGCCCATTCTGCCCGAGCACTACTGGGCTCCCGTCGTCGAGGACGCCAAAGGCGCCGGCGAGGGCGCACAGCAGATAGAAACGCTCTTCGCCCATGTTCCCGAAGGAGAGCCTTCCGCCAATGGCTTCATTTTCAACAAGTGGGAGCAAGGAGCCTTCTTCGAAAACGATGCAGACCCCACCTACTTCCGCATGGGCGCAACTGTGACGCAATTCGAAAATGGCGCCTTGATGGAGTCCAACGACCGGCTCAACTACACCTCCACTCTCTATGGTGAGGCCACCGGCAACAAGTCCCTGGAATACGAAGTCGGCCCCCACGTGGATGCAGAAATCTTCAGCATATACGGCAACCAAGATGCCGCAATTCTCGCGTTGACCAGCGGCGACATCGACTACGTATTCAACCCCCTTGGATTGGAAAAAGGATTCCAAGATCGCATAAGGTCTGCACCCGACCTGGAGATCGTAACGAATCCCGACAACGGCGTTTTCTACCTCGGTTTCAATACGCGAAAGGCGCCGATGAGCATCAAGGAGTTCAGGCAGGCCGTAGCGACGGTAATCGACAAAGAGTTCGTAGCTCAGTCGATTCTGCAAGGCGCTGCGATTCCCATGTATTCCATGGTGCCGGAGGGCAACGCCGTTTGGCACAACCCTAATGTCAATAAGTTCGGCCAGGGATTGACCCGGGGTGAACGGCTCGCCCAGGCCGTAGAGTTGCTCAAGAGCGCCGGCTTTACCTACGAGGAGGAGCCGGAGGTCAGTGATGACGGCGACTTTGTGTCCAAGCGTGGAAAGGGTCTCAAGATGCCCGATGGCTCGGATGTGCCGGCCCTCGAGTTGGTAGCGCCTAGCCCCGGATACGATCCGCTCAGATCGACCTTCGCGATCTGGATTGAGCGGTGGTTGACCGACCTAGGCGTCCCCACCCGGGCAAATCTGGTCGGATTCAACGTCATCGTCGACACCCTGTTCAGCGACACCGTGGCCGAAGATCTCGACATGTGGATCTTGGGTTGGAGTCTCACCATCTTCCCCGACTACTTGGAAGCCTACTTCCACAGCCGGCACGCGCCGGAAAACGAGGAGGGTGGCTCCAACTGGGGTGGTTACTCGAATCCGGAGTTCGACCAAATGGGCTTCGAGTTGCTGTCCGAGACCGACATCGACGGCGCGCGCGATAAGGTATTGCAGATGCAGGAGTTCCTCGCCGAAGAGTTGCCTTACGTGACGCTGTTCACGATTCCCAAGCTCGACGCGTACCGGCCTTCCAGGATCGAGTTCCCATACACCTCGGTCCTCGGCGGATTGGAAGGACAAGGTGGGATGCAGCAGGTGGCGCTCATAAAGTAGTATCCCGCATGATTGCCGCTACATGTTCGGCAAACGTCCGGAACGAGACCCTTTCGCGGCTCATCCCCGGGTGGGGTAAGAGACGTGTACAGTCTCTTGACAAGTTAACATAAGGGCGAGGTTCGCCGTGTGTTTCCTGAAATGCTATCTCTAGGTAGTCACTAATGGCCAGGTATCTCCTCAACCGAGCGTTTCAGATACTACTGACCCTCTTCATATTCCTGTCCATAGTATTCTTCTTAGTAAATGCCCAACCGGGCGACGCCAGCAACTTCTACGCTCTCAACCCGGACATTCCCCCCGAAACCCGCGAGCAACTCCGGGAACTCTTTGGAGTAAACCAACCTCTCTGGAAGCAATACCTGATCCATATGAGGAACACCCTGACCGGCGACTTTGGCGTCTCATTCAGTCTCTATCCCAGAAGCGTAACCGATGTAATCATGGAGCGCCTTCCGAGGACCCTGATGTTGTTTGTAACTGCGTCCGTGTTCTCTTTCTATCTGGGGTTTTCCCTCGGCAAGATTATTGCCTGGCGCAGGGGTGGTTGGACCGAATACGCGTCGACGCTAGGCGGCGTCGTGCTGTACACGGTCTTCACTCCATGGTTTGCCCTCATGATGATCTGGCTATTCGCGTTCAAGGCCGGCTGGTTCCCGATTGGCAAATTCCTGGATCCAGTATTGTGGCGCGAGGCACCGGTCGACGCTAATACCGTATTCAATCGAATGATAATCACCGCGATCGTCGGGTCACTCGTCGTGTTTGCGGTCTTCCTGCTAACGTCCAAGGGGCGAATCGCCGGAGCGCGGCTCATCCGGCTCGGCAGCATCGCCGCGGCCGGCCTGTTGGCCGCCGGCGTCTGGCTGCTATCCGGCGTTGGGCATCTCGCATGGGATATTGTCGGACACATGGCCCTGCCGGTCGCGACGCTCACCCTGATCAGCTTTGCCGGCACGATGCTGTTGACACGAAACAGCATGGTCGAAACCATGCGTGAAGACTACGTGCTGGCCGCCCGCGCCAAGGGCCTGACGGAAAAGAATGTTCGCGACAGACACGTCGCTCGTAACGCACTCCTCCCAGTCGTGACCAGCTTCGCGCTCAGCCTGGCGTTCGCCGTCGACGGTGGAGTAATCATAGAGTCTGTGTTCTCCTGGCCCGGCATGGGTCAGACGCTCGTCGCGGCGGCATCGACCGAAGACTTGCCCCTTGCGGTTGGAGCCTTCGTCTTCGTCGGGGTCTTCGTTCTTCTGGCCCATCTCGCCGCGGACGTCCTCTACGCTTACCTCGACCCTAGGATCAGGTATTAATGCTCGCAGAGTACCAGCAACAACCGGCCGTTCCTTCACTATGGAAAGTGCGTCTTGGGCTGGCAGCGCGCAACCTGGGACAGAGTTGGTCGATGTTCCTCAGTACGCGAATCGGTGTGATTGGACTGGTGATCATCATCTTCTACCTGCTGCTAGCCGCAGCTCACCCGATCCTGATGAACACGGTCTGGGAGCAGAGGATCTACGACCCGGTCGTAGGCTACTCATTCGACGAAACTCGCCAGCCGGCGCCTCCAAGTCTGAGCCATCCCCTCGGCACCGATCCTCTGGGAAGGGACATCCTCAGCCAACTAATGTTCAGCGCCAGGTCCGAACTCATGCTCGGTCTGCTAGCGGCCATCACTACAGTTTGCATCGGAACGATGGTCGGCGCGGTCGCAGCCTACTTCGGCGGTATAGTGGACACGATCCTCATGAGGTTCGCCGACATAATGATCATGATGCCGGCGATCAGCGTCCTTATCGTGCTGAGCGCCCTGGTCGGCGTCGGGCACTTCGAGTTGGCCCTCATTATCGGAGTACTGTCAGGATTCGGCGGCACCGGCGTCGTCCTCAAGTCCCAGGCTCTCTCAATAGTCGTCAAGCCGTACATCGAGGTCGCCAAGACCGCCGGTGGAGGCTCGTTCTACATCATCTTCGTCCACATAGTCCCAAATCTGCTGCCGCTCTCGCTGCTGTACATGATGTTCACCGTCACCAACGCCATCTTCTCTGAAGCAGTTCTGAGCTTCCTCGGTCTTCTCGACGTACGGATGAGCTGGGGGTTGATGATCCACACCACCGAATCGGCCGGCTATCTCTTGCAAGTGGGCGAGTTCTGGTGGCTCATATTTCCGGCCAGCCTCTCTATAACCCTGCTCTGCTCATCCTTCTACCTCGTCGGCCGATCGCTCGATGAGATTGTAAACCCGAGGCTGAGACGCCTATGAGCGGACGTCCAGTCCTTGCCGTCGAGAATCTCACCATGCACTACTCGACCAGAGCCGGCGCCGTGCGTGCCGTCGATGGTGTCTCCTTCTCCGTCGAAAAAGGACAGTCGCTAGGCCTAGTTGGCGAGTCCGGCTGCGGCAAATCGTCGATCGCGCTGGCCATGCTGAAGCTCCTACCGGAGAACGGCCGGATTATTGGCGGCCGGATCCTGCTGGACGGTACCGACATTGTCCCTCTGTCCGAAGACCAGATTAGACCCTATCGCTGGGGGCGTATCTCAATGGTTTTCCAGGCCGCCATGAACTCGCTCAACCCAGTCTACAGGGTCGGCGACCAGATAATCGAGGCCTTGGAGGCCCACTCCCGATCGTCCCCCGAGGAGTCGATCGAACGCGTTCGCCGGCTATACGACTTGGTGAGCCTGGACCCCAGCTTCATTACGCGCTACCCCCACGAATACAGCGGAGGCATGAAACAACGGGCCATCATCGCAATGGCCCTCGCCTGTGAACCCGATGTGGTGATCGCGGACGAGCCGACCACCGCCCTCGACGTAATCGTCCAAGACCACATTTTGCGAGAGCTGCGCGAAATCCAATCGATGCTCGACATGAGCATGATCTACATCTCGCACGACATAGCCGTAATTGCCCAAGTCAGCGATATCGTCGCCGTAATGTACGCCGGCAAGATCGTCGAGCTCGGTGAGTGCGCGGAAGTCTTCAAGAACCCCATCCACCCGTACACGCGTGCCCTGTTGTCGGCTTTTCCCAGTGTTACGGGTGAAAAGCAGGAGTTGATGACGCTTCCGGGCGAGTCGCCAAATCTGCTGGATCCTCCTCCGGGGTGCCGCTTCCATCCGCGCTGCCCGTATGCGACGGACGATTGCAGGTCCAAGGACCCTCCGGTTGTCCGGGTGGGAAAGCATTGGGCGACCTGCTGGAATCCGCCCGGAGACTAGATTCGTGGCAAACAGCGCTCAGTCCACCGAACCTCCAGGCAATCGCCCTCTCCTCAGCGTCGACGAGCTCCGCAAGTATTTCCCCGTGTCCACCGGCTTGTTTCAGCGAAACAGGAGTTTCGTTCACGCCGTAGACGGAGTCTCCTTCCGGCTATCAAAGGGCGAAAGCTTCGGCCTGGTAGGGGAGTCAGGCTGCGGCAAGACGACCACAGGCAAACTGTTGGTGCGCCTCACCGACCCAACCGGCGGTCGGATCATATTCGACGATGGTGCGGGAGAGCCAACGGACATCGCGACTCTGAACAGGAAATCGCTCAAGGCATTCAGAAGAAAGGTCCAGATGATCTTCCAGGATCCCTACGAGTCGATGAACCCCCGACTGACGATTTTCGACACCATCGCGGAGCCCCTGAGAGTCCAGAATATGGGCGGGCCCCTCGAACGGCTCGACCGGGCAACCCGGATGCTCGAGCTAGTTGGGTTGACGCCGCCGCGAACTTTCCTCTTTAGATACCCCTACGAGCTATCCGGCGGCCAGCGGCAGCGCGTCGCCATTGCGAGAGCATTGATTGTCGAGCCAACATTCGTCGTAGCCGACGAGCCTACTTCGATGCTCGACGTCTCGATCAGGGCCAGCATCATGCGCCTTATGCAGGACATGGCCAGCCGGCTGGGCATCAGCTACCTGTACATCACCCACGACTTGGCTGTCGCGCGCTACATGTGCAGCCGAATCGCCGTAATGTACCTTGGTAAGATAGTCGAGATCGGCGAGACCGAGGAGATACTCCGGCATCCTCGGCATCCCTATACCAAGGCTCTCCTATCGGCCGTACCGGTTCCCGATCCGACGGTCAAGCGCCCCCGGGCCAACATCCGGGGCGGCGTATCCATGCCCGTGGATCCGCCGGCCCGCTGCCGGTTCTACGACCGCTGTCCCATCGCCGACGACTTCTGCCGCGATAACCCCCATCCCCCGCTCGAAGAAAAAGCACCCGGCCAAATCGCAGCCTGCTACAAAGCCTAGCACCGTCAAAGGACCGGCGGGCATAACGGCCGATGCGGCTCTGCGCTTGTCTCGTTATTCCCGTGAGAGCGTGTCCCGTACCCCGACACCGGTTAGAACGTTTTCGCAGCTCATCGAGTAGCCTACCGTAGTGGCGGGTTTCAAACCCGCCTGGGGTACGGAGGGGAATCCCCGTAGCGCTGGGGCTCGTCCCCAGCTAGGGGCGGGGGGCGTGGCACAGACGACACCTGACCCTTTTTTCATACCTTGGTGTGCCGGCCCCTGCCGGCATAAGCGATTGGCACGAAAGCATGTCCCGGACTCCGATCCGGGATGTGCCCTCCAATCAACCTCGATGCCGGCTCTCAACGGGCGAAACGTGCCGACTTGTAGACCGATGACCGATGGCGGAATGAGAAAATGTAGCGCGGGGGCTTGTCCCCCGCAGGGGTCGGGGCGTGGCAGAACCCGCCGTGCTAATTCGCTGTACCAAACCACAACTCCGGCTTTTCACAACTTGGTGTGCCGGCACCAGCAGGCATGAGCGATTGGAACGAAAGCGTGTCCCGGACTCCGATCCGGGATGAATTCCGGCACTGGCCCGCGACACCAACCACCGTCGCCCTAACAACGACAGCCCAGCGTCACAAGAGAAATGTAGCGCTGGGGCTCGTCCCCAGCTAGGGGCGGGGGGCGTGGCACAGACGACACCTGACCCTTTTTTCATACCTTGGTGTGCCGGCCCCTGCCGGCATAAGCGATTGGCACGAAAGCATGTCCCGGACTCCGATCCGGGATCAATTCCGGCGCCGGCCGGCGACACCAACCACCGTCGCCCTAACAACGACAGCCCAGCGTCACAAGAGAAATGTAGCGCTGGGGTTTGTCCCCAGCCATGGCCAAGCCTGCCGGCCATTTGGTCAATCCGGCCTCCCGACTCGTCACTCCGGCAAAAGCATGCCCCGTACCCCGATACGGGGCCGGAGTCCAGGGTGTGGGGGGAATCCCATAGCGCAGGAGCTTGTCCCCAGCCCAGGAACCGTCACCCCAAATCTTTCATCTTACTAATACAGCCTTCGCAAGACCGCAGGTGATTCCGGCACCACCCCGCAACTGTGGCAAAACCTACAGGATACTTTCGAGTTGCGTATGGCAGACATCCAAACGGGAAAAGAGATTACTGAACGGATGCAACCGGGAAAGACCGCGCAGGTTATCGGCAGTCGACTCGATTAGCCGGCCCGCCCGGAAAAGCCTCATTCCTTCCGTTCACGGGGATTGACTTGTATCCCCAATAGAATCCCAAAGGGGGAGTCCTTCCAACCAGGGAAGTGTACGCTCCCGTGCACTATCACTTCCGGCATTGGATTGTCAGTCATCACTCCGGAACAGTAATTTCGGGCCGCGGATTCCCATTGATGTTCGCACGCATCAAGCCACCGGGTGTCCGCTCTGTGAATTAGCGATTGGGAAACAACACGCGACTCCAGAAGAAGGCGCGTTTCGTTCGGAAACCACGCCTTTTGGGTCAAGAGAGCTGCATTTGACTCATCGAACAGGAAAAGGGCTTTGAATCTTGAAGGCCGACATGGGAATTGTACCTGCCGGATTTTTTCCCACACTCGTTCCTTCGGGTCCTGAGCGCGCGCAAAATGGTACAACGTGGTGACGTCCTCGAGCCCTTCGGCGCTCGCGATGAGAGAAGCGGAATCCACCAGGCCTACTGATAGCCGTGCGTTCCAGAGGAGAAAGCCTTCGGGGTCCACGAGGTGATAGAACACGCCCGGACGTAGCTTGTAGATCACGCCCTGGCATGTAACAGATTCTTCCTCTGGCAAAAATGGGTCGGGCATGACCTTTTTCTCTTATTCACGCAGTTGGAAAGACGAAGCGGCTTGCGTCATAGGATTGATTATTTCCAGGCTTTTTCGTAAGCGGTTATGTGCATTTGAATTGCTGGGTCCTTGCGCCTGAGTCATTGTCCCATGTTATGGCCAGCGACTAGAGAATCCCACCGACGAACGGCTCCATATACTCCGGACCTCGCATCCTCGACAATTTGGGCTGCCTGAGTGGTAAGGGTCACTTAGCGAGCGGTGGTCAGATTCTTGGTTCGCCGCTGGATTTGCGTGGGTTGAGGCGAGTAGAGAACGATAACCGGCAGAAGGCCAAGACCTGTGAGGTCGTGGGTTCGTGCCGCCCGCATTTTGGTCGCTCCTACCCCCTTTAGCCAAAGGTCCATGGCTTAGAGAACAAAGTCTGCCTTTGATGGAAGAGTGAACCGCAACACGAAGGTTCCCGATTTTGTCCAGTTTAGCGGGTGAGGCCTTGACTCGAACCTGCGAATTCACGGATGTGAACCGTGCGCTCTAGCCGGCTGAGCTACACGCCCGCGGCCGGCAGGGGAAGACAACGGTCGCATGGGCACCGGGCATCCCACAAGCCAACTTGACCAGAGATTGCTGGCAAGCTGCGAAGCGACGTCGGACACGCTCAAAGGTTTGGTTTGACCCTAGCCAATCGCGGAAGCATAGCAATTGACCTGATAAGGAGTCTGACATTCCTCTTCATCCCAAGCGGCTGTCGTAAGATCTGTGTCCATCCCGATCACGGCCAATCGCTTTTTGACTCAGCCATTCAAGAATTGAGACCGCTGTAACTGAGTTCTCTGAATTGCTCTTTAAGAAATAATGTGACGGGTTTTGGATCCTCGGCGAGCAGGTGAGTTGCCGATGCGATGATCGACGGTTTCGATTGCTCGTCCACGTAATGGGTCCATGAGTGCCTACTAGGGCCCATAAAACGATAAATAACTTGCACTGCAAGATGGTTGGATATTTGCGATTCAATGGGATCACGCCTATAAGAATATGTGCGCGCAAAGTACACATCAAGCATGTCAATCATATAGCTGACGATATCAGGGTTTTTGTGGAACTGCGCCGAAATGAAGAATTCGCTCAAAATGTAGGCAAGATCGTATGCCGGTGAACCGATATGAGCCTGGTCGAAGTCGATCATATAAGGCAGCTTCTCCGACTGGCTTATTAGGATGTTTCTAGAATTCATGTCGCCGTACGTAACGCATTCGGAACTTGATTTGTAGCTAGCCAAACATCCAAGCACGATCTCAGATTCCCGACGCGGCAGCTTGCGTGCCGTATCCTCGTATTGAAGTCCGAGTTTGAAGTCTCTAAATGTCGGGTTTGCCAGTTCGCCCATCAATCTTCGACTCTTGGCCGATTCGGAGTGAAACTCTGCCAAGAACTCAAAGACTTTGCCCAGCTGTAATCCGTCAAAGTTGCCATTCTCTATCCATTCGATAAGTGGGGTACTGTCCGGTACGGCAGTCATGATGAGCGAAGCGTCGTCGGAATCGAACGCCAATACCTTGGGAACGTACCCAGAAAGGCTCGACGCAAATTCCTGGACTCTATACTCTAACCCAGCGCGAAATGTTGGGTGGATATCAGGCATTTGAAACAAGCCACTGCGAGAGTCTGCGAGGCATTTCTTATAGAAGAAGGTGCCTTTCGACGTTTTAATTCTCAATACGAGATTGAACAACCCTCCCTGCATTTCTTCGACCTTCTGGATATCCACGACAGAAATACCAAGCGGTCGCACGCTAAGAAGCATCTTAACCGCTCGGTTTCGTTGGCTAACTGTGTTTTCTGGTTTCATCAAGGTCTTCCGGAGTTGTGCGATTCATCGTCTCAGACCAACGCCAGTTTGTTGAGGCGGACTGTGGTTGAACCATCAAATCAAGTTTCAGCAAGACATTTGATGTCCGGGAAATGTGCGTAGGCGAGGCAGGACTCGAACCGGCGACCTCACGGATACGAACCGGCCCCCCAGCCGGCCGCGCTACACGCCCTCGGCCGACCTGCTAACCAATCGAATCACGGACTCGAATGCCCTCGCTTGCAGAGTGTCTAGCCGTGACGGGACCTGTTCACCTCGTACACCGGACCCACCCCCCAACTCCACTCGCTCAGTCACGCTCCAGAGCCGGCCCTTCCGTGCACGGACCTAGTGGACATAACCTCACGTAGAGATGCCGGAAGCCACATTCAAAGTCGCAGCTAGGGCCAGCCCGGAGGCGATTATCGAGGGAGCGTCAGACCTCTCCAGGCGGCAAAGTCGGTCGTGCTCCTCCGCCGGCTGTCAGCGGCCGAGGTAGCGTAGCGTCTCGCGTGCCTTCTCCACAACCCACTTTGAGTCCACGCCGGCCGTAACGAAGAGGCAACCTTCGCCAATCCACCTCTGGGCGTCCGGGGCGGTTCCCATCGAAATGCCGGGAATCTTTCCGGTCTTCCTGCAGACCTCGATTATTCCGCGAATGGCGGCTGTGTGGGCTGTCTTTCCCTCCGGCGTGCCGAGGTCCAGCCGCATGAACCGGCTCAGGTCGCCCGGGCCGATCCAGCAGCCGTCTATCCCTTCTACCGCCATTATCTCTTCGGCGTTCTTCGCACCCTCGGCTGTCTCTATCTGGACCGCAAGAAAGATCTCGTCGTCGGCCCAGTCGTCGTAGTCTGGACCGAGAAATCCTGTACCGAACGGGCCAATCGAGCGACCCCCCTGAGGCGGATACCTCGTTGCGAATACTGCCGCCTCCGCGTCTTCGGCGTTGTTCACCATCGGCACGACAATTCCCATGGCGCCCATGTCTAGCAGGCGACCGATGAGCCCGTAGTCGTTGCGCCTCACTCTCGCCATCGGCACTGCCGACCCCAACCCAATGCCTCTGAGTGCAAGCATCGCGCGCTCGTCGGCCCAAGACCCGTGCTGGGTGTCGACTATAATGAAATCGAACCCCAGCGGGGAGATTAGCTCACCCGAGAGCGGCGAGCCAAGTCCCGACTCGGCCCCGATCGCGACCTTCCCTTCCATCATTCGGCGTTTTGCGCTGTTGACCGTCACACCTCTCTCCTCGTGTTCAAATTGCTTGCGATATCCACAAGTCGCTGCGAGGATATCACATCCCGACTACGGATCGGTCGTCGCCAGCCTAGGCAGGAGTGCTCTGGACCAAGAACGGAATCCACTTCATCCTCAGAAACGAGGTCTACGCCGGCGTTCTGGTCTGGGGCGCCTACGCCGAGGATAATGCCGAGCCGGTGAGGGTGGAGAGGGCATTCCACGCCATCATCTCCAAAGCCCGGTTCCACCGCGTCAACAAGCTGGCGCGCCCCCGAACGGTCGATCAGCCCGGCTAAAGAGACTACGCGAAGAAAAAGAGAGGTGGAGGTCATCATGCGCAAGAGCACGTTGCGAAAGATACTTGCAGTGGTCCTAGGCGTAATCGCCGGCAACGGTGTCTTCTTTCTTGTAGGTATAGTTGCCGACCGCATATACCCCACCCCAACGGAATTGTTGGACCCGCAAACCCCCGAAGCTACGGCGCTGCGAGTGGCTACGGCCGAGGCAACAGGATTGTTGTTGGTACTTCTTGGCAGCGCTTTAGGCGGATTTTTCGCCGGCATCATTGGTGCTGCAGTTGCAAAAGAAAGAATAGTCTCTGTCACCAGTGCCATCGGGGGACTCCTCGCTCTTTGGGCCCTCTACTCCCTCTATGTTTTCTATCCGGCAAGACTTTGGTTTCCTATCGGCATGCTAGTCTCTTTCCTTCTTTTCTCTTATCTTGGCGGTCTTGTAATAATGCAATCTAAAAAAGAGGACCACTCGTAAATGAAAGAAGCTCGATGTGCCCTTGGGGAGAGGACCAGATCCGGCCGTGATTTCGCCTTGAACTACGGCGAGATCGTCAGCTTTGCCGCCTAGCGTCCCGCGTCGGCACGGGTCTAGCCATCCTTCAACTCTGTCAGTTTGCTGCCGATGATTTCTGCTTCCAACGACAACCTCTCCCACTCTTCCAAGAGCGATCCCGCCTCCTCCTTGAGCACACGGTATTGTTCTCCTGAGGCAGCAAGCTGAGCCGGCTCGTCAAGCTGGCCTGGGTTGGAGAACATGGCCTCCAACTCCGCTATCCGGGCCTCATAGTCAGCCAGGGAAACGTATATATTCTCTATCCGGACCGCGAGTTTGCGGGCCTCTCTGCTAAGCGACCGGCGCTGCGGCTGCTCGCGATAGATTGACTTGCCGTTACGGCTGGCAGCCGGGTCTTGTTTCGAAACATCGACGCGCCCGCCGTTGGCCCTCGAATTGGCGCCTCTCTTATTGGTCTCAGTTTGCTTTTGGTAGAGATAACCGTCGTAGCTCCCAGGGAAAACCGTGGGTCGACCGCCGTCTATCTCTACAATCTTGTTCGCAATCTGGCTTATTAAAGTCCGATCGTGGGTTATGAAACAGATATTTCCGTGATAATCGCCGAGGGCGTCTGAGAGGATCTCCCGGGAAGCGATATCAAGGTGGTTGGTCGGTTCATCCATGAGGAGCAGGTTGCTAGGCTGGACTAGCAGTTTGGCCAAGGCCACCCGGGCCTTTTCACCGCCGGACAGCACGGCAATAGGCTTACGTACATCGTCGCCGCTGAACAGGAAGCCGCCGAGAGTAGTGCGCAGGTTCTGCTCCGATTCCATTGGCGCCAACTGTTGCAACTCCTCGATGATTGTATTGTTCGGGTTGAGGAGTTCAAGCACGTGCTGCGCGTAATAGGTCGTGATCACGTTGTGACCGGTCTTTCTTTCGCCCTTATCAATTGGAATGACGCCCGCGAGTATCTTCAGCAGCGTGGACTTGCCGGCGCCGTTCGGCCCCACTAACGCAACACGGTCTCCGCGCGAAAGTGTGAGATTCATTCCGCGGTAGACCACGTTATCTCCGTAGGACTTGCTTACGTTGGTCAGCGTTATGACCTCCGAACCGATGCGCGGGGGTTTCGGGAACGAGTAGTGAACCTTCCTGGTGGCCCTTGGCAACTTGATGATTTCCATCTTCTCGAGTTGCTTCAAACGGCTTTGCACCTGGCTGGCCTTTCTAGCCTTGGAGCGAAAACGATCTATGAATTCCATTTGCCTCTGAACCTCGCGCTCTTGCCTGGCGGAGGCCGCCCGCTTAACCTGAAGAGCGCGCTCGCGTGCAACCAGGTAATCGTCATAGTTGCCCTTGTGAAGCACCACCTCGTCCGGTTCAATGGCAAGAACCCTGGTTGCGGTCTGGTTCAGAAAAGTGCGGTCGTGAGATGTGACGAGTACACCGCCCTGAAAAGAGGCCAGGTACTTCTCAAACCACAGGTTTGCATCAAGGTCAAGGTGGTTAGTTGGCTCGTCAAGGAGCAACAGGTTGGGCTTCCTGAACAGAATCCTGGCAAGGCTTGCCCGCATGATCCAGCCACCGCTGAACTCGCTTATGGGCCGGAGAAAGTCCCTCTCCTGGAAACCGAGGCCTGAGAGGATTGCCTTGGCCTCGTGCTCACGGTCCGCTCCGCCAGCGGCCTCCAACGCCATGTCAAGCCTGCTGAATCGGTCCAGCAGATGGCCCTGTTGCACAGGGTCGGATTCCGCTGACAGGGCCTCCCGTGCAGCGATAATCTCGTCCACCAGCGTATTCACTTCGGAGGCGGCGTCCAATACCTCCTGGAGCAGAGACTTGCCGGCAAAAAGACCGGGCTCCTGCTTAAGATAGCCTATGGTTACGTTGCGCTGTTTGGATACCTTCCCCGTGTCGGGGGCGATATCGCCTGCCAGAACGTCCAAGAGCGTGGTCTTCCCGGAGCCGTTTGCGCCTACCAGCGCAATACGGTCCCCAGTGGCTAACCTCAATGTGAGCCCACTGAACAGGGTCCTGGTTGAGTAGGCTTTGCTGATGTCGGACGCAAGTATCATATCGTTCTGCAGGAACTATCATCCTCTCCGCGAGATGAGGGTGCAAGATACAGGTGCGGGTTTGTCTATTTGGTCAGGCTTGGAGGCCTACACGTAACGAATTGCAAACTCTAGAAGTACCCCTCATAGGGGACCATCGGGTCGCCGACACGCCGGGCCCTTCCCTGTTGGTTTGGCGTTCCCATCTCACTCGCCAGGCTCGGGGCCAAGCAAGTATGATGTGAAGAAGAGGCTGGACAATCAAACGGCCATTAGCAGTTGGCTGAAAAAGCCTACGTTCACCCGTGGATGAAGAGGCCAAGAGAGCCGCAAGAAACTCGAAACAGCATTCAGACAGAAGGTTATCACGCTCATGCCCAACTGGCACGTGGATTGCCACAGAGATCGTGGCCACCTGCTCCGGCACCACCCGGCATGGGCAATCGGTACGAAAGCATGTCCCGGACTCCGATCCGGGATGTGCCCTTCATTCAACCCCGATGCCGGCTCTCCACCGGCGAACCCTGCCGAATTGCAGACCCATCGTCGATGGCGGAATGAGAAAATGTAGCGCGGGGGCTTGTCCCCCGCTGGGGTCGGCGTGGGGCGTCGCAGAATCCGCCGTGCAAATTCGCCGTACCAGGCCGCAAGTCCGGCCCCCCTGAATTCGTCTTTCCCGCGAAGAGCCTGCCCCGTACCCCGATACGGGGCGGGAATCCAGGGGAGGTGAAGGGGTGGCACAACTGACACCCAAACGCTTCCAGCGACGGGCACCCGGCAAGGGCAGCCACAGCAGAGTCTACGTGGGCGCCCGGTTCACCACAGTGCAACGCGGCGAGTTGAAGACGGGTATGTTAGCCGCGATGCTGCGGCAGTTGAACATCGACCGAAGGGAGTTCTGAACCATGATTTACGCGTATCCGTGTCAACTTACTCCCGATGAAGATGGAGGACTCGTGGCCACCTTCCCCGACGTACCCGAGGCCATCACCGGCGGAAGCGACCACGCCGAGGCATTGGCTATGGCGGAGGACGCACTCGCTACGGCGCTTGCCGGCTACGTCCACGAGAAATGGGACATCCCCACTCCGAGCGAGGCGGTTGACGGTCAGGTGTCGGTGCCGGCCGTAGTCGCCGCCAAACTCGCCTTGTACTCGGCGATGAGGTCCCAGCGCATCACCAAGGTCGAGCTTGCCAGCAGGTGATATCGCTGTCTCGACGGCAGGTGGGCGGTGCCGTGGCCCACCCTCCCGACGATGCCGCCTGCCAGCAGGCCGGTCAAAGTTCGGTGAGCGGTCGCGAGAGACTCACCGAGAATGACCGCCAGCTCCGTCGAGTCGACGAACGGCGTCCGGCTGAGAGCGTCGAGCAACCGTCGGTTTGAGATGGCCATGTGTCGAGCGGAACTACGCGCAGCAGACTTTTGTCAGAGTCAACTGCGTCAGTATGGGGTAGGTCAGAGATCCTATTGATAGCTGTACCGGCACACGGTATAATCTTATCATGATTCGATCGTTTCGCCATCGAGGACTGAAGAGACTCTATGAGCGAGGCGACCCCAGCAGGATAGCCGCCGACCAATCGGACCGAATCACCCTCGCTCTGGCAGACCTGGATGCAGCCGGCAAGCCGAGCGATCTCGATCTGCCGGGATACAGACTGCATCCACTCAGAGGGGACCGACGAGAATTATGGAGCATTTCGATTTCTGGGAACTGGCGGATCACGTTTAGGTTTGAAGCTGGCGACGTGTACGACGTCGCTCTCGTCGATTATCACTAATGAGGAGGGAGAGACCATGCCTATGAAGAATCCACCCCATCCGGGCCGCAGCGTCAGAGGAAACTGCTTGGACCCTCTTGGCCTAAGCGTTACCGAGGCAGCGGAGGTTCTGGGAGTTGCGCGCCATACCCTTTCGCGGGTATTGAACGGTCACGCGGCGATCTCGCCGGACATGGCCATACGCCTAGAGAAGGCCGGATGGTCCAGCGCTGATTTCTGGCTGAGTCGTCAGACTGCGTACGACTTGGCTCAGGCGCGCAAGGGTGAAGACAGAATACGAGTCGAGCGCTATCAGCCCCTGCCCGGCGCAATCATACCCCCGCAAGCGTAACGAACGGCGATTTCGCCTATCTGGGTCGCTGCCCGCTTTCATTGCGCCCCGCCTCCGCCAACGACCTCCGCCAATAACCCCTCCTACCCTCGTTCCATCCCCAGTATGCCAGCCGGCCGTCGTCGCCGCCAAACTCGCCCTGTACTCCGCAATGAGGTCCCAGCGCATCACCAAAGTGGAGCTCGCCGGCAGACTGGGCGTCAGCGAGTCCGCCGTGCGCAAGTTGACCAACCCAGACCACCGCTCCCACGTGAGCCAAGTGCAGAAAGCGCTCAGAGCGGTGGGTCGGAGACCAAAGGTCGAGGTCACCGTCGCCTGACGGAGCGCCCAAAAAATGTAGTGCGGGGGCTTGTCCCCCGCTGGGGTCGGGGTTGGGCGCGGCAGAATCTACGTTGGCGCGCCGGCCCTGGCGGCAGGTTGGTTGTATGTAGCGGCGAAGACCATCTCGGAGAGCCACCGGCGGAACGACTCGTTGTCGCTGAACAGCTTGAACAGCTCCGTGTGATCTGCCAGGATGTCGGTCATGGCGCGTTCCAAGGCCTTGTCGTGCTCGATTCGCGCATTCTGTTTGTCCGAGTTGGCCATCGCGTTCTGGTAGGCCCTGTCCCCGGCAACCTTCGAGGGCAGCTCCTCGGCAATTACCTTTTCGATCTTGTCCCGGTCCTGCCACTCAATGTTGCCGTACCGGTCATTGAAGTCCCTGATGATGATTGAGAGCCTGTCCATCTCCGGCTCCGGCTTCTGTCCGCCACCGTCGGTGGGGACCGGCTCGATCTCCGCGTCCTCGTCCGGAAGCTGGATGTCCTGCACCGCCTGCTTCTCCACCCGGTAGCTGTCCATGTCGATTGCTTCGAGAATCCCCTTCGAAAGGTCATCCTCCTCAGGGGCAGGCAGCTTGGGAACGAGGAAAGTGAGGAAGATGGAGAGCTTCTCCCAATCGGCGTAGGTGTAGGGCAGAATCGCTGCCAGGAACCCGTAGGCCCGCAGGAACGCCTTCGCCTTGCCCTTGAAGTCCACCTGCCCGTCCTCGTCCAGCTGCTCCCGGTAGACTGAGACGCAACTGTCCAGGATAGGATCGAGCAGGTCTCGGTCGGCTCCCGAGAGGTACCGTTCAACCAGCTCGTCTACCTGCTCTGGGCTGTAAACCTGGTAGCCGTCAAGGACCGCCTTGAGGTCGTGCAGCTTGTTGGGGTCGGTCTCCTCCGACAGGACCGTCGTTCGGTAGTAGTCGGCGAAGGCGTACTGGATCGTGTCGGTGTCGTTGGCGAAGTCCAACACGAAGGCATCGTGCTTCTTGGGATGCGCCCGGTTGAGGCGCGACAGCGTCTGAACAGCCTTCACGCTCGACAGCGGCTTGTCCACGTACATCGTGTGCAGCAATGGCTCGTCGTAGCCGGTCTGGAACTTGTCGGCGCAGACCAGGAAGCGGTACGGCTCTTCCTGAATCCTATCGGCGATCAGGTTTGACGAAAAGCCGTTGAGGGACGCCTCGGTGACCTTTGTGCCGTCGTATTCGTGCTCGCCGGAGAAGGCGGCGATGGCCCGGTATGGGCTCTTGCGTGCCGCCAAGTAGTCCCGGATGGCGTAGTAGTAGCTGATGGCCCGCTGGACGCTGCTCGTGACCACCATCGCCCGCGCCCGTCCGCCTATCTTCTGCAAGCCAGCTACCTGTTTGTGGAAGTGGTCCACCATGACCTCCGCCTTCAGCCCAATCGCGTGGTCGTGGTCCTCCACGTAGCGGCGCAGCTTTTTCCCGGCCCGTTTGATGTCGAACTCCGGGTCGCTCTCCACCGTCTTCACCAAGCGATAGTAGCTGTTCACCGGCGTGTAGTGCTTCAGCACGTCGATGATGAACCCCTCCTGGATGGCCTGCTTCATCGTGTAGGAGTGGAAGGGCAGGTGTCTTATATTCCCACCTTCGGGGACGGGCGTGCCGAATATCTCCAGCGTTTTGTTCTTCGGCGTGGCGGTGAAGGCGAAGTAGCTGGCGTTGGGCAGCAGCTTCTTTGACTCCATGATCCGGTTGATCTTGTCCTCGGTGGTTTCGTCTTCCTCCTCCGCTCCGGTCTCTCCTAGCGCAGTGGACATGGCCGCCGCCGTCCGTCCGCCCTGGCTGGAGTGAGCCTCGTCGATGATGATGGCGAACTTGCGCCTTCGGTGCTCGTCGCCGATGGCGTCCAGGATTACGCGGAACTTCTGGACGGTTGTGATTACGATGCGCTTGCCCTCCTGGAGCAGCCGCCGCAGGTGTCCGCCGTCCTCGGCGTGACCGACCACGGAACCGACTTGGGCGAACTGCCTGATGGTGTCGCGTATCTGCCGGTCCAGTATCCTGCGGTCCGTGACGACGATGGCCGAATCGAAGAGCGCTTTGCCGTCCCGCTCCAGCCCTATCAGTTGGTGGGCCAGCCACGCGATGGAGTTGGACTTGCCGCTGCCCGCCGAGTGCTGAATCAGATACTTTGGCCCGACACCTGTACTGGACGCGTCAGCCAGCAGCCTGCGCACCACGTCCAACTGATGGTAGCGGGGCCATATCTGCTCCCGTCTCTTGCGCCCAGTCTTGTCGTCCTTCGTCTCCACGACCTGGGCGTAGTTCTCGATGATTTCGGTTAGCCCGTCGCGGGTGAGGACCTGCTTCCACAAGTAGTCGGTCTTGAGGCCGTTGAGGTTTGGTGGGTTGCCTGCGCCATCGTTCCATCCCTGGTTGAATGGCAGGAACCACGACTCCTTGCCGCGAAGATGAGTGCAGAACCGAACCTCGTGGTCGTCCACCGCGAAGTGGACCAGGCAGCGGCCGAGCTCGAAGAGCTTCTCCCTTGGGTTGCGGTCCCGCTTGTACTGCTCTACGGCATCGTGCACTGTCTGCTTCGTCAGGCTGTTCTTCAGCTCGAAGGTGGCGACTGGCAGGCCGTTGATGAACAGGCACAGATCCAGCGCAAGCTGGGCCTGGTCCCGGCTGTAGCGAAGCTGCCTCGTCACACTAAAGCGGTTCTGCCTGTATTGGACCCTGGCCTTATCGTTCCCCGGCGAAGGCGTGCCGTACATCAGGTCGATCTGGTGCGGCCCGTGCCTCACGCCTCCGCGAAGCACGTCGATGGTCCCTCGCTTCGTGACCTCTCCTTGCAGCCGGGCCAGGAACCCGCGCCGCGTCGGACTGGCCTGCCCGAGGCCGAGCGATTCTGCGGCATTGGGCTGGGTGGCGTGGAGGAAGGCGGAGAGCTGGGCCAGGTCAACGCAGTACTCCCGGTCGTAGTCCTGCGTGTCTCCGCATATCCAGCCCACGCCGTAGCCGGCCGGCCGCTCGCGGACCGTGCCGCCCTCCGCCGGATCGCAGGCGGCTCCCGTCAGCGCCTCGCAGATGAGGCGCTCCAGCCCCTTCTCGCTGGTGTCGGTGGTCGAGCCGATTGCCCGGCCCACGTGCTTTTGCCCAGGACGGTAGAACGCACCCCGAGTCACGTTTGACCAGTTCAGAACTTCAGGGATGTCGGACGTGTCGATCTGGTCATCGGGCAGCCCCTTCAGTGCCGATATCTGAGACCTCTGACTCGGCGTCAGCTCAGGCATGTCCTTCCTCATAAGATCTTCTTTCACCCGGTGTCGCCCGACGGGCGCTGATGACACGTCCGGTGCGATTGCCGGTCCGCCTTTGGCGGATGTTCGAGTCGTCTTCGGGCAAAGTGTGAACGACCAGGATGAGAAGTCCTTCTATCAACCCAATCGTTCGCCATCGCTGTTCATCCGGGTATGGATCTTCGTATGTCGCTGCCAGCGGATCATCGAAGACGAGTATCGCGGTCTCAAACCCCACGCCGTGAATCCGTAGATTCTCCCTGTCCTTCTCTGGATCCCACTCCCAAAACAATTGATTGGCCTTGTTCCTGTTGACGAAGTTTAGTCACATCTGGAGACAGGGGCAAGTCGGAAACTGGGAGCAGGCGTTCTACGATCAACCAGTCTCTTTAAGGCCGGCCCCCTCCGGCAGTTGCGCCGCCGCCTCACGCACGTCCAGCTTGCCGGTCACCACGTCGGCGATGAGCCGGGTGCGGTACTCGTTCAACAATTTGTTCCAATTCTTGACCTGCCGACGTACTTGAGACTCATGCTGCAACATTTCCACTATGCGTCGTTGAGACTCAAGGGGCGGTAGAGAGATTTTTTCCTTCATAAGGGTTCCGGCATTTAGGGGTCTGTTCCTGCCCGCAGCGCCTCTTGAATGGTAGTCGAGGAGAAGTTGCCCCCAGTCGGTCTGAAAGAACGCCAGCAAGAATCCGGTGTCTAAGACATTTGGTTTGCCACGGAGAACCGGATAGCGATGACTCGCAACGCAGCCATGCTCGATGTCACTCGCCAACGCGACCGCACCTTCCCACGCAAACTGGCCGCTGATTACTAAATCACCCCTTTCGACCCAGAAGAAGTTGGAGTCACCCAAGTCGTCGCCACTCCTCGGCTCTTTCCGGAAAATTCCTCGCCCTCGGTTGTAGAGACCAATTGGAGTATATGTCTCATCACTTGCACGTCCGATTGGCCTTTCAACTAAATCCGCGACGACCCCAATCCTGTGACTTATAGCATCTGGTGACTGGATAGCTTCTAGCGTTGCGTTCTTGCGCTCCTCCTCCAGAAGCGCGATGAGCTTCTGCTTAGCAGCGACGTACCGCCGGATGCGCCGGTCCACGTGGTCCAGGTAGCGGACGATGCCGGCTTGCTCGGAGGGGGGAGGGACGAAGCTAGGGATGCTTCCAAAGTCATCAGTGTAGAGACGGTTAAAACCGCTTCCGATTCCCTTGGACTTCTGAGCAAATTGCCCGACCATCAACGAGGTCTTGAACAGATACTCAAAGTACGTTACTTCGAATGAATCGGCCAAGCCAAATATACAATAATCAGGACTGATTAAACCCTCTCGCGTAGATACTGCAAACATGCCCGACCAGGCCTGCATACGATTCATTACCATAAAACCAGGGCGGCAAATCTTATAACTCGACAAATCTTCTACACTCGCAATGCGATTCGATGCCTCCACCTGTGGGATGAGACCATGTGCTCGAGTCAGTGACAACAACTCTCCTGGTACGTCACCGGCACGCTCATCCACTTCACGGAAAATCGTCTTGATACGCCTGACTGCCCAATGCGCCGGCACGTCGCCCAGCCATTCGACGCCGGACGGGCGGTAGGCGAAGTAGGGTTTGAATCGCCGGGGAGTGAGCGGAGCATAAGTCTCTGACATGACTACCCGATTACGAGCGAGTGCTATTGTATTGTGTTGGTATCTCACCCAACACGCTGCTGCTGCTCAATGCTCCATACCAGGCCAAGGGTCGGGGAGTCCCAGAACGGAGTTTATAGTACGCGTTGGCTTGATATCAACGAACCCTGTGGACTCGAGAACCCATTCCGTAGCGAAAGTGAACATTCCACTCGGCAGCGGTGCATTGGCCCATGGATTGTGTACAAGCTGCCATAGGTGGTCCTTGCCACACACAGTCCATACACCACCCAGCCCGGCCTTAAACAAGACTGCTGACACATGTCGGTTGCGCGGCTTTGACGGTGATCCAAGCAATCCGTCGAATTTGTGTGTTATCCCGGCCTGAGGTTCGGCTCCATAGGGACCTACTGTCGTCCTCAAGACATCTTTCCCCAAAAGAGCCTTGAACAATTCGTTGAAGTCTGCAGATACAATTCCCGAACCGACTATGACGAGATATGGTGAGTTGAGGATTTTGTACGTGTTGGCTTTCTTTTTGATCGCATTCTTGAGGCTGCCGTCATCTCCACGAAAGGCGCGTCCTATGACTTCCATGCCAATCGCTCTATCTTGCTCCTCCCCGGACTCGCCGGACCCAACTGGGATCGCGCCCAGCCGGACATTCCAGCCATTTCCGAAGCCGAATTCCATTTCCCGTGGGCTATAGCCCCGTCTGAGCCGTGCCATTTCCTCGTCCGCATCGAGGGACGACAGCCAATTCCTGATATCGTTACACAATTGACGAGTGGACGGCTGTGTACTTCCAGGCGAGAGGTGTCTCCACACTAGCATGAATTGTCCTGCGTCGATGGAATCGACTGCCTTTTTGATAGTATCTTCCCTATTAGTCGCGTTGAAATCATCGTCAGATTCCTGCACGACCGTACATTCCACCACTGTCGTTACGCCTTGGTAGGTCACCGCGAAGTCCGGGCTCTTCCCATCGAAATCAGGATCGACCTGGACGCGGGTTCCAATAGCGCGAAGGATTTCGTGAGTAGCTAGCTCCAACAATGCCCCCAGATGTTGACGATCGTCGCCTTGAAACCTCCCGCTAATATCCCTCTTCTTTTCTTCCGGGAACCTAGCAAACCAAATCTCAAGCGTCTGTCGGGCGGTCTCAACTGATGCCCACGCTGAGCGGTTGAGACAATCAAAATCTGATTCGTCACGACGCTGGTAGCCCGAATCCGTGCGTTTAAAATCGTCGAAGAGCCGTGCTTCATTGGTCACAGCATGTTTCACTTCGGGCCTATCGTCGCTCATTCAGTCGCCTGTTGTTGAGCGTCGTACTTGTCTCCGTCGGCCACTCGACGCCAGAGGGCCTGTAGGTGAGGTACCGCGCATCTCTTGCGGCTAGTGCTGTCATTACCTTGTTCTCTAACTCAGCTCTGCCACCCTCGTGAGCACTCGCCGCCTCGGTTATTTCGGAACTGCTTGCGTGCATTGTTTGGTGGAGACCCGTCCCTACGTTCGAACGCTCGGTGGATCCAGCTCCGTACATCATTGAACTGGTACGACCAGTTGTATATGACGGCATATGGGTTGTCTTCACCACAGTTGTCAGCGAGCCGAGGGGGAATCAAGCGGGGCGTGTATTTCCCCGTGTTGTAGTTCCAATGACTGGGCAATAGAATGCCCAATAATCCGCACCTAGAGTTGAGCCTAGTCTTTCGAAGACTAGAGCCAATTTCCCAATCAACGTGCTTGCGTTGCCATGTGCACTGGCCTATGAGCACCACCGTGACGGTGGCATCCCGTATGAACTGGTCACGGATCCTCTGGCGTATCGTCTCAGTGTCGAGATTGTCGTCGATGTCCCCATCTTCTACCGATCGATCCACAATGTCTTCTCCCATCATTTGGACAAACAAGTCTTTGTATGTTTGGTCTTCGTGGTGGAAGCTGACAAATACTTTGTGTCGGGGAGTTTCGTACACGGTTATTCTCCTTTGGTCTGCTCCATGTCCGTCAAGTCTTCCACACTCGCAATCTCCGCCAGCAGGCGATTGTAGTTGCGCAGCTCTTCCTGCAGCGTCACCAGTTCCTTACGAAACTCCTCCTGCTTGCCTTCATTGGAGAAAGCTCCCGCCAAACTCTCCTTATGCCACTTCGCGGTAAAGGGTCTCACTACCTGATTCAGCACAGGTATCGCAACCTTGCTGAAGTGTATCGCTTTCCGCCCGCGTCGGCGCAGAACTTCGCGGGTAGTTGGGAACAGTGAAAAAACACTGTCCAAAGCCGTCTTTTCGTCTCCATGTTCGGATGGAAGTGGCTGGGTAACAATTCTGGTCAGCATCTCAACATACAGCTCCCACGCTGCGTCTTCATCAGCCGAGTTGAGGCTTATTTCGGCCTCTGCGACCTGTAGGTTGATCTTGACTTTGTCTAAGCTGTATTTTCTGAAAAGCGCCTTAAGGTTCATTCTTGACTCCTCCGATAATCTCGTCCAACAACCCCTGCGTCTCCCGCCCCAGCGCCAAGATATCCGCCCGAATCTCCGCCAGCGGGCCCCGAGCTTGGGGGTTGTAGGACCAACTACAAATCAAGGTGACTCAACAGATCTTCGACGCTCAATCCGTGATGAGCCGCGATGCTCTTCAAAATGCTGGACAGTGTTTTCGCCCTGATGGGATTATGTCGCGGGATGACTTCATGATGCTCACCATTGGTTTGCGTAGTTACCCGAACGTGAGAACCGCGTTGTCTGGTAGCCCTGTAACCCAGACGCCGAAGCGCATTCTCCAAATCCGTCCCGTTTACATCACGCGGTAGTCTCACAGCGCGAGGACTTCGTCACGGACGAAGTGAAGGCGAATCAGGCGGGGGCGCTTCATCGTCCCGTCGAAATAGCATTCAACGGCTTCGGTAACGTTGCGGCGCAACTCCTCAATCGTTTCGCCTTGGGTGTGGATGCCGTACCCCAGCGCGCCGGCCGAGTATCCGCCGTCGATTTCGTCCTCGCTAACTTCGAATATGATTTCGGAGATTGTGGTGGACATTATGTTTTCCTCTCTCGTAAGGTTGCGACTACCGGATAATCTCCCCCAGCAGCCCCTCCGTCTCCCGCTCCAAGGCAAGTATATCCGCCCGAATCTCCTCCAACGGTCGCAACGGCTCCGGCTTGTAGAAGTACCGCGTAAAGCTGATCTCGTACCCAATCTTTACACTCTCCGGCACATACCAGGCGTCCGGCGCGTAGGGCAGCACCTCGCGCTTCAGGAACGCCTCGATGCCACCCTCTTCCAGAAGCGGTATCTGCTCGGTGTCACGCAAGTCAGGGTCCGGCTCGTACTCCACCACGACTGGCCTGCCGTCGATCTTGGTCGGGGCTAAACCGCGCAGCGGATTGGGCTCGACGCCCTTGCGGTGTACTTTCTTGACGACCGCCGGCGCCGTATCGGAGCGCTTGCCCCCGTCCCTGAGCGCCTTGATTTCTTTTGCCGTGTGGGCCCGCTCCGGATCAATGCCTTCAATTCGCAGTGGCCGCTCGACGGTCACCTTCCAGTAGCCGAAAGCCTCGTTCGGAAAAATCTTCGACTGTCCTGCTTCCTCGAAAGCGAGGAAGGCGTCGCAGATACGCTCGATGTCCTCTTTGGACAGCTCACAGTTCTTGTTGCCCAGGTTCTTGCGCAGCGGCTTGTACCAATGGGTGGCATCGAGGAGCTGTACCTTGCCTTGCCGGTGAGCCGGCTTGCGGTTGCTAAGGACCCAGATGTAGGTTGCAATGCCGGTGTTGTAGAACATGTTAAGCGGGAGAGCGACTATGGCCTCCAGCCAGTCGTTCTCGATGATCCAGCGGCGGATGTTGCTCTCGCCCTGCCCGGCGTCGCCGGTGAACAGGGAGCTACCGTTGTGGACCTCGGCGATGCGGCTACCCATCGGAGCATCGTCGCCCCACTTCATCTTACTCAGCATATTTGCCAGGAACATCATCTGGCCGTCGCTGGAGCGGGTGATGAGGGAGTAGTCGGCATCGCCATCGTGGTCCACCACGAAGCGCAGGTCCTTGATCCCAGACTTGCCGCCCATGCGTTCCAGGTCGGTCTTCCAGCTCTTGCCGTAGGGCGGATTGGAGAGCATGAAGTCGAATTCGCGGGCCGGGAAGGCGTCGGCGGCAAGAGTTGAGCCGAACCCTATGTTGTCGGCCTCGACGCCCTCTCCCTTCAGGATCAGGTCCGCCTTGCTGATGGCGTAGGTCTCCGGGTTCACCTCCTGCCCGTACAGGTGCACCGACGCCTCTTTGCCTCGTTCGCTGGCCAGTTGCGTTAGCGTCTCTTCCGCGACCGTCAGCATCCCGCCCGTGCCGCAAGCCCCGTCGTATACCAGGTAGGTCGCATCTTTTATCTCGTCCTCAATGGGCAGGAAGATGAGACGCGCCATTAGCTGCACCACGTCCCTTGGCGTGAAGTGCTCCCCGGCCTCTTCGTTGTTCTCCTCGTTGAAGCGCCGGATTAGCTCTTCGAAGACGGTACCCATGCCGTGGTTGTCGAGGCCCTCCAACCGCACCGAGCCGTCTCCGTTCAGGACGGGCCGGGGGCTGAGGTTGATCGAGCTGTCGAGGAACTTCTCAAGCAGGAATCCTAGCGCGTCCGCTTCCACCAGGGTCGGAATCTGGTTGCGGAACTTGAACTTCTCCAAGACCTCCTCGACGTTGTCTGAGAAGCCGTCCAGATACGCCTCGAAGTCGGCTCGCAGCTGCTGTTGCCGCCCGCGAGACGTAAGCTCCCGCAGCCTGAAGGGCGACGTGTTGTAGAAGGCTTCGCCGGACGCCTGTCGCAGCGCCGGGTCCTGATTCGTTATGCCGGCGTAGTCAAGCTGGGCCTTCATGCGGAGTGCCGCTTCCTTCGTCGGTTCGAGAACCGCGTCAAGCCGGCGGATGACCGTCATGGGCAGGATGACGTCGCGGTACTTGCCCCGGACGTAAACGTCGCGCAGCACGTCGTCCGCGATGCCCCATATGAAGCTGCTGATGTTCAGGGTGCTCACTGGCTTCTCCCTGGCCTTGGCGTCTGGAGTCGCCTTCTTGCTAGATAGGCCCCTTGAGCGTGAAGATTCTCCAATTTGGTGGGCGTGGCAGGACTCGAACCTGCGACCTCACGGATGTGAACCGTGCGCTCTAGCCGGCTGAGCTACACGCCCTCGGTCGATCAACAATCCCAATCGTAGCACGCGCCCAAACGCCCCACAAGCACGGCCGGCCGCCATCAAATTCGTGCCCTATCGACTTCGTAATGGTATAATGTGTGAAACACATGTTCGCCTCCACTAACGTCAAACTGCACGGAAACCACGACTCGGACCGTCAAAATCAATCGGTAAACGAAGGGCCCACCCGAAAAAACACGAAAATGCAAAACAAACTCAACAGAAGCGCACCGAACCCAACGTCACGCCGGCTCCGGCTGCCGGCCGCCGTCGGTTCCGTCGGGATCGCGTCTAAAACAGTGTTTTTGCAAAACAAATATGACGCGGACTCCGTCGCCAATCTATGGCACAATCAACCGATCAGCCTTAGGAGCCACCGGCATTGCCCTCCGACCTGACCACCACCTTCGAGCGCGCTCAGACCTACCTACGCCAGCACCGCATCGACGGCTGGCTCCTGCACGACTTCCAGGGCAATAACCCGATACTCTGGCAGCTATACGGCTCTCAACCTCACACCACCCGGCGCGTCGACCTCCTCATTCCGGCCCAAGGCGAGGTCCGGCTGCTCGTCTCCGCCGTAGACGCCGGCCAGTTCCGCGACTTTCCCGGACACGTTGTTCCATACCTGGATGCCCAGCAATACCGCTCCCAACTCGCCGCGTCGCTGAAAGACGTTAGAAGCGTCGCGATGGAGTATTCCGCCGGCTCCAGTCTGCCGGTCGTTTCCAGGGTCGACGCCGGCACCATAGAGTTGGTCAGGGGAATGGGCGTAGAGGTGGTATCCTCCGCCGATCTCGTGCAGTACACCGTCGCCCTCTGGACCCCCGGCCAGGCGGCCGGCCACCGACAGGCCGCAACCGCCGTCAGAAACGCCGTCGAGGCCGGCTTCAGCCTTGCCGGCCAACGTGCCGGCCAGGTCGACGAGTTCGCCGTCGTACAGGCCATCAGCGATAGCTTCAATAGGAGCCAACTGACCACCTCCGCCGGCCCGATCGCCGCCGTCAACGCCCATAGCGGCGACCCGCACTACGAACCGAAGGCCGAGCGCTCCGCGACAATCCAGCATGGCGATTGGCTGCTAATCGACGCCTGGGCCAAGCAGCGAGGGCCAGAAGATGCCGTCTATGCCGACATAACCTGGGTCGCGGTCGTCGGTAGGCCTCCCTCGGATCGCGAACAGCAGATCTTCCGGATTGTCCGGGATGCTCGCGATGCCGCAATCGAGTTCCTTCAGGACGAGCTGAGCGCCGGCCGGCCCGTCACCGGCGCCGCCGTCGATGGAGTCGCTCGCCGGGTCATCGCCGCCTCCGGCTACGGCGATCGGTTCATACACCGATTGGGACACAGCATCGGCACCGAAACCCACTCCAACGGCGTGAACCTCGACGGCTTCGAGACCAACGACACCCGCACGATCATGCCCGGATCCGCGTTCAGCGTCGAACCAGGCATCTACCTGCCGGACTTCGGGGTGCGCCTGGAAGCCAACGCCCTCGCCCACGAGAGCGGCATCGAGGTCACGACCGAGTTGCAGCAGGAGATCGTGCTCATAAGCTGCGATCAAGAAACGTAGATCTGGGAGCCGTCCGCTTCCTTAACTACCTCGATCCTGGTCGGGAACGCATCCTTCATCTCTTCCACGTGCGTCACCACCAATATCTTGTCGAACGAGCCGGCAATCGAGTTGATCGCCTCGATCAAGCGCTGACGGCCGGCCGCATCCTGCGAGCCAAACCCTTCGTCGATGACCAGGAACTGCAGCCTCGTCCCCGCCCGGCGGGTCAGCAGCTTGCTGATCGCGATCCGGATCGCGAAGTCGACCCGAAATGCCTCCCCGCCGCTGAACAGCTCGTATGGCCGGGTGTCGCCCTCGTCCGATACGATAATGTCCAGGGTCTCGACCGGCTCCTCGGAAGTAGATCCCCTACGGGCCCTTTGAGTCACGAATTGAACTTGCATCCGACCATCGGTTACGAGGTCTAGTAGCTCGTTGGCATAGCCTTCGACTTCCGGCATGACTTGCTCGATCAACATTGCCTGGACGCCTTTCTGCCCGAAGCACTCAGCTAGCTCGCGGAAGTAACCTGCCTCTTGCTTGTATCCGAAGATCTCCTGGCGGACCCTCTCCATTTCGTCTTTTCGAGCCTCGATCACGTTGACCCGCTGTTGCGCCGCACTGCGCGCCTCGACAGCTTGGAGATGTCTTCGACCGGTAGCTAATCTCGCCTCCTTCACCTCCTCCGAGCGACGCGCCGAACCGCGCAGCTCATCGAGAAGGTGATCTATCTCAACGATGCGACAGGCCGCCTCGCCGGCCTGTCGCTCAAAATCGGCGAGCCGTTGAGCCTCTATTGCAACCCGACCCTGCGCCTCGACCAGTCCCTCCTGCGCCGCCCGCAGCTTCTCTTGCTCCGCCGGCGCCTGCCCAACCTTGGACAGCCCAGCGCGCACGCGGGCCAAGTCGTCTCGGAGCGCACCCATTCGGTCTACTTTCGCCCGGAGAGGCCTTAGCGAGTCTTCGAGTTCCTTCCACCCGCGCCCGGCCCGAAACTCGGTTTCCAACGAAGATAGCTCGCCCGTTAGGCTCTTGAAACGCTCTTCCGCCTCCTTTGATTGCTGAAGGGTCGTTTGCAGCTTCACGACCTGTCGGGTCAGCTCTTCGCCGGCCTTCAACTCCCCTTCCGTTTGGCGCATCGTCTTGTCGATTCGTTCGGCGTGCTTCTTCAAGTCGCGGATCGAAGACTCCGTATCTAGTTTGACATCATTTAGCTCGCGCCATTCCTTCCTCGCCTGCATCTTGACATCTTCGCGGAGATCATCGCCGAGGGGTTGGCGGCATACCGGGCACTCCGCCCCTTGTCTATCGAGGATTTGAATCCTGCCGGTGAGGTCCTGTTGACTCGATTCCAGATTCCTCACGTTCGCGAGTGAGGTTTGCCGTTCAGCGGCGGTGGCCGTCTTCTGCTCGAGCATCTCGGCCAATTCCGCCCTCAACGAATTCAGACGCTCCTCTCTCGGAATAAGCTCCTCCAGCCGCGACATTGCCTCGGCGCCGGCACTCATCTGACCTCGATAAGCTTTTCGCTGCGACTCTAAGTTGCTTATTCGCCTAACCTGTTCATTCCTGCTCTGGTCGACCCGACGCTGCCCGCCAGCCAGTTCCTCTTGCAATCCGGCTAGCTCGCCAATTTGGGACACGAGTTCATCACGCCGGCGGCTTAGACGTTCGTATTGCTCGAAGTTAGCGCGAATCTCACGCTCGCGAGCCGTCACCGCCTCGAGGTCAGTGAGTCGTTGCCTTGCGAAATCGAGTTGGGTTCGCGCCTCCTGTCGACTCGCCTCCATCCCTCGCTGATCGTTCAGCAGCCGGCTTCTCTCGGTTCGCGCCAAACGTTCTTCCAAGGCCAGCGCGTCCAATCTCTCGATCTCGGTCGCCTGCCCGGCCATTAGGTTCTCCAGCCGGCTGACCTCGGCGACCGCCGAAGCTAAGGCGGATTCGTACTGGGCTTTGCTTGAGATCTCCGCTTGGTACCACTTCAGGTCCGCCTCTCGGAGTGCCGCCCGTTCGTCAAAACCGCGGGCGCGTTGACGAGCTTTTTCCTGAAGCCGTGAGAATTGCTCAAGCCCAAGTAGGTTCGACAGGATATCCTTCCGCTTGCCCGGAGTCTGGCGAGTGAATTCATCGGCTCTCCCTTGCAATATGAAAGCGGAGTTGACAAAAGACTCGTAGTCAATTTGGAGAACTTCATCGATAGACTTCTGTACCTCACGCACGCTGTCTCCGCCTATTGGGATGAATTCTCCTTCGCTTTGCAAAGAAAGAGACAGGCTGGTCTTCGCAGACCGATGGCTGCCGCGCATCTCCAAGCGACGAAAAACCAGGTAGGTCAGACCCGCGATATCGAAGCGAAACTCCACCTCCATTTCGCTCTTACCGTGGTTGATCAGCCCTTCCTGTGGTATCCCTCGATGTCCAGAGGCGCGAGACTGACCCCACAGTGCCCACAGGATCGCATCCAGCAGCGCCGATTTACCGTTGCCATTGTTGCCGCTTAGACAGGCCAGATGTACTGAGTCAAAGTCGAGTGGGTGGAGTAGTTCCGCGTAGGAGAGAAAGTTCCTCAGTCGCAAGAGTCGAGGTATCAGTCTGGCTCTCCCAATAGAAGCCTTGCTCTCTCCCGCAACGCTTGGCGATGAAGCCTTGGGGTACTCCGGCTGCGAAGGTAAAGGTCGAGCGCTTCCACCGGAGTCAGATCTTCCAGGCTCCCGGCGCCTACCGCGATTCGATCATCGCCTATAACCTGCCGGCTGACACCGGCATTGTAGAAGCAACCGGATAAGGCGCGCCGGATCGATTGGTAATCGATCTGCCGCGCTGACTCCGCGTCGAACCGTAGCCGCACCCTAACCACCGCATCACCAATTTCGTGGGCGCGGATGGCTTCTAACACCTGGTCCGTCGGGGTGAGTTGGCCGATCCCGTTCGAGCGCTTCGACGCCGGCTTGACTTCGACATCGACCGTAACGAAGTCTCGCGCCGGTAGGGAACGAAACTCCCATGTGGTGCCGACATCCTCGATGCTGGCCAGCACATAACCCTTCTCCTCCGACTCTTCACCAAAATCCACCCTTTCGATCGAGCCCGAATACACCACCGGCGGATCATCATTGAGCGACTGGTGACGATGTATGTGGCCCAAGGCGACATAGCTGAATCGAGGAAGCGCAAGGCCGCTGACCGGAACGATAGGATCGTCGCCAACCGTGATCGACCTCTCAGATCCGTAGCGTGCTCCAAGCGCCGTCAAGTGGGACACTAGGATGGCCGGCAATCCAGGCTTCAATTCGCCCACCGCCGAGGCGATGAAATCCATTATCGCCTCGACGATTCTCTCGTCCAATCTCTTGGAGTCGAGCTGCCTGCCCGCCTCCCGGCTCAAGATCCGGTGCCGGCTGAACCACGGTACGCCCACCACCTGAATCGGCCCAGAGCGCGTAGTAATTGTCTTGATCGCAGGCTCACGACAGATGGTGACGTTCGGAACCTCTAGTGTTTCGAATATGTCTACGCTTGTCGCTCGTCCCGCTGCGGTGGACATGTCGTGATTCCCGGCCAGCATATAGACCGGTATGCCAGATTGGCTGATGCGGAGAATCCGGCTGGCGAACTCGCGTTGGTGCGTCGGGTTGGGCTCCCGGCTTCGATAAGCGTCGCCGGCGAAAACCACCAGATCGACCTTCTCACTTGTCGCTGCATCGGCAATCTGATCCAACGAGCGACTAAAATCGATAAGTCGGGTATTCAGCCCTGTGGCGGGGTCTGGACGACCGTACAGTTCGACGCCCACGTGGGAATCGGCGAAGTGAAGAATTTTCAAATGAATTCCCAATCCCAATCTTAGTGGGATCGGTGAGATTATAGCAGTGTGGATCGAGCCATCCACAGCAAACGAGGCGTGCAGTTGGCGAGTCGGGTCAATACAATGGTACTCAGTCAGTGCGGCAAAGTTGCTAATTTCCGAGCAACAACCATGTGCTTGCGGAAACTCACTTGAGCGATAGTTGGATCTGGCGAGGTCACGCCAGCTACGTTTGGCGCCACGGTCAGGAACGACGCCTCGCGGCGATCCAGCGCCACATCAGGCTCGAAGGGCGCCGAATTCTCGACGTTGGTTGTGGCATCGGAACTTACGTCGAGAGACTATCCAAGCTCAGCTCCCGCGTGCACGGGATAGACGTCGACCAACAACGGATACGCGCCGGCCGCGATCGCGGGTTGTCTCTCGTCGCCGGAACGGCGGAGGAGCTGCCCTTCGACGACAACTCGATCGATGTAGTCCTCTTGAATGAGGTCATCGAGCACGTCAGAGACGATCGACAGGCCCTAAATGAGGCCTTGAGGGTGCTCCGGCCCGGAGGCGACGTGGTCATCTTTGCTCCCAACCGGCTCTATCCTTTTGAAACACATGGTGCCTACTTTGGCGGGCGATTCGTCTTCCGGCTCATTCCTCTCGTAAATTATCTGCCCGACTCACTTCGTAATCGCTTCTGTCCACACGTTCGTGCCTACTATCGCAGTGACATGAGGCGACTACTCGAAGGCCTGTCGACAGAACTCCAAGTGCACTCATACGTATACCCCGGGTTTGACAACATCTTTCACCGATCGCCCCTGTTGGGAAGGGCTCTGCGCAAGATCTTCTACCGGCTGGAGTCCACGCCGCTTCGAATGTTTGGACTCTCACACTTCGTTATCGCCCGCAAAATCTCGACGTCCCAATCGCATCCGGACCGTTCCTCGAGTCGTTGTCCGGCAAAGACCGCATATGGCGCGTAATCGAGCGCAGAGAGCGGACCGCCGGCGAAGGCAGGATCTATCCGCACGCTTGAGCGCCGGTATGATCGAGATCGGGATAGGCAGAGAGCTATTCGAGACGCGCGTGAAACAGGGTCTTTCCATTGAAGACGTAGCCGAGCAGACGCGAATTCGCCAGCAAATGATCAAGGCGATAGAGATGGAAGACTATGACGAGATTCCACCGCATGTGGGCGGTATCGGTTTGGTGGCTACTTACGCCCGGTTTCTGAACCTGGATGCCGAACACTACTTGGTGCAGCTCGAGGAACTGTGGGGATTACAGGAGTCGCCCCGACTCGTTCCGGAAGTCAGGATGCGAACTAAGCGCGGCAGGTGGGTGCCGGCAGTCGCGGGTGCGTTCGGTATTCTGCTCATTCTGGCGGTGCTCGCATACGTTCTCAGCGATCAATATAACGAGTTCTTAGACCAAACCGAGTTCGATCAGGCGAGCGCCGAGATCGCTCCGGCGGAGGTGCGTAGATCCGTATTGCCGACTCCAGCTCCGACCTACCTTCCTGGAATGCTTCCCACGCTAGCCGTAGAAGAAGAGACAACGCAGGTACCGGCGACGCCCACGCAGATACAGGCCGAGGTTTCTATCGAGTTACGAGCCAGCGGTCGAGCATGGGTCCAGGTGACAGTCGACGGCAAGATCGATTTCTCAGGGATCATGGACGACGGCGATAATCGAGCCTGGATAGGTCGTAACAGCATTCACATTTGGGCCGGCAACTCCGGTCATCTAACGGTGATCTATAATGGCCGCAACATTGGCCGACTTGGTGCGCCGGGCGAAGTTGTCCGCGCGGCATGGTCTGTGTCAAGTGCTCAGTAATCATATCCTGACAACTGCCAGCATATGATTCGGGCGGTCTTGGGAGTGGATGGGATCTGGTGGTCCTCGCGGTCTTCAAAACCGTTGCGGGGGCGCCTTCGCGTCTCTGGGTGGGTTCGACTCCTTCCCACTCCCGCCACCTTTTTCTCCAGTTGACCAAATGGGCTCAACATCACCGCCCATCGCCCAAATATTTCAGCGCGAGTCGGTGCGAAAAACAGATGGCTGCCGTCACGCCTGTGTGTGTTGCTCAATCCGGCGAGCCCCGTTAATCCTGCCACCCACCGTGTCATTGGTCTGCAAACAAAAGAAGAACACGTAGCGCCGGGGCTTGTCCCCAGCAAGACGCGCGTCCGGCCCTACTCCCACCGTCCGGCGTCTCACCAAAGGCCAATATCATCGTAGGGGCGATTCACGAATCGCCTTGGGCGGGGGGCCGCGGACAGACCGGCGCCGGCCAGCCGAATTTTATATGGGCTTACGCCCCGAAACTAGGTATTGGATCCCCCCGCCGGCAAGGTGAAATTCGTTGCGGGCAATCGCCGCTCGCTCAAGCTCGAAACTCTCTCGAAGCTGTCTCCAACAAGATTCGAAGAACGCCTCGCTTCCACCACCGGCAAGGACGTAACGACGCGCGTCTTCATAGTTCCAAGTTCCAGTTCCGGCATCTCTCCAATCTTGCTCCTGGTTGAGCAACACCCGCTGCTCCTCCGTATCGTACGGAGGGATATACGGTGCTGCTCTATCCGATTCATAGACTTCTATGTCAGTCAGACCAGCGATGGCCAAGAGACCTGGCACGAGATCTCCAATTGAGTTATTGCCCTCGCCCAACGCCTGCTTACCACGTTGAAATCGCAGCCAATACTCGAACTTCCTAGTTACCTCTTCGACTGTCTGCGTCTCGGTCAGCGAGTTGAGGCAGATGCTGTTAAAAAGGTTGTTGGGCTCCACGCAAATAACTAACCCGCCCGGTTTCGTAATTCGACGCATTTCCTCGATAGCTATCTCCGGCCGCTTCAAATGCATCAACAACGTCTGACAAGTAACGACGTCGAATTCGTCGCTCGGCAACGGCAAGCACAGGGCATCCCCTTGGATGAACTTGACCTGATCCGCGGAAACCTCGGGGTAAACGCGCTTGAAGAACGTAAATGCTTGGCCAACCCATTCGCTCTCCCGGTCAACACCCACTAAGCTAGCCGGCGCCTTGAGGTATCTATAGAGCAGACGTGACCAGTGCCCTAGACCACATCCGATGTCTGCTATCGAGTTAGCATCGGCCAACTTCCATCGCAATGCCATCAAGTCCAGAAAGTCTCGATGCCACCAAAAATCTCGCTGTTTCCCAAACTGCGCAGCGGAGTGTAGTTCCATGTGTCTGTTTCCTGTCAACAGTGGAGGTTGCATTTTGAACGCGTTCGACTGCTTGCCACGACTGCACGCCGCCACCTCATCGTATTCGATCGGAACACGAACTTTCAAACCTCCGAGGGCCTGGGGCATCGTGGAGCCAAACCATTGCGACGCCATCCGGCCAGCCCAAACAGCTGGTTCCGAGCATAGACGTCTCGGCCAGTTGCACTTGCTTGGCGGTCGCGGCCGCTGACCCATTTCCGCTGGTGGGCTAAACTACCGTTAGCATCTCCATAACAAATCTCGTCGTCATTCAAGTGAGGAGGAATCGCGTGTACGTATTGCTATTGAAGTTCCAGGTCAAGCCGGAGAATCTCGATCAGTTTATCGAGGAAATACTCGTAGACGCCAGTACGTCGGTGGCCAAAGAGCCCGGCTGCTTCCAGTTCGACGTCAGCCGAGACGAGGATGACCCCAACGTGATCTACCTCTATGAAGTTTATGCCGACAAAGCCGCCTTCGAAGCGCACCTGCAGACGCCCCACCTCAAGAGGTGGGTAGAGGTGTCAGAGAATTGGCATGCCGCGGAGCAAATCGTCTATAAGGGCACGACAATCTTTCCCGATGACTCGGCTTGGAAGAATAGATAGACCCCCGGAGGTCTCGGCTCAAAGACTTGCCTTTAGCTAACCGGATCGACTCCCATGTTGCGACCAGACCCATCCGGCAAGATCTTCGAAGGGTACGCACCACGTCCTGCCTCGATAATCGTCGAGGAATTCGGGAATCTGACCGCCTGCGTCGTCGATAGCTAGGCCAAGCAGCTCCTCACATATGTCGGGGAAGTCTTCGGACAGGTTGCGTTCCAATCTGGCATCCTCTCGCACCTTGTACAGAAGCTTCCCTTCTCCCCACAACGATGCGTTGAACCACCACTCATCGGTGATGACCGTCACCAGTGGACCCCACGCACTCGTCACGTGTTCCCGAACTGCCGGCGCGGACGGATCGATCGCCGGCCACACGTCCAGGCCGTCAACTGTTCCCGGCATCTCGTCGCCGATCAGGGACAGCATAGTCGCTATAACGTCGTGGTTGTAGATCAGTTTGTCGCAAACGCTACCGGCCCCAGCTCCTGAAGGGTGACGGATCATCAAGACCAGGTCGTTGACCGCACGAGTTGAAGGATGCCCCTGCTTGCCAACCATACCCTTATCGCCTGGATCCCATCCGAGATTGTGACCGTGATCGCTTATCACGACCACTACCGTATCCTCCAGCCGGCCGGTCAGCCTCAGCGTCTCCATCAGGTGGCCAAACCAACGATCCGCCATCGTCACTTCACCAGCGTAGTTCGCCTGCAACCGTTTCAGCTGGCGTGAGGTTATCTTGTCCCGCCACGTACCATGCAAAGTTCCGATTACATCGGCAACGTCGTCATCCGGATCGTAAAGCTCGCGGTACCAGGCCGGCGGGTCCCACGGCTCGTGCGGGTCGAATGAATCTACCACTAGGAAAAAACGCTCGGCGTCCCTATTGTCTGTGACCCAACGCGCCGCTTCTCTGAACAGATGGGCGGCAAAGTAGTCTGCCTCGTCCAAACGTTGGCTGTTATTGCGCAGGTGGTTCGTCAGATAATTGGCCATGCCCCCCTGCGTCTCCGGCGGGCCATACCTGTGCCGGCCCATCCGTTCAGCCGGCACCGCAGGGCCGGACCGGTAAGAGTCGCCCTCCTGTCCACGCACCCAAATCCACTCGTCGAACCCGCGATGGAAATTCATGGATGGTTTGAACTGATGATATGTGTCGGTGATAAGAGCGCAGCGATACCCTCTTGAAGATAGGAGTTCAGCGACCGTATCCTGCTCCTGAGGAATCGGTGCCCAGCCGAGTATGCCCCCGCCGGCGCCTTTATATTCGCGGTGGTCGCGAAATGGATACACTCGCCGGCCCGTGTGCAAAGTCCGGCGTACCGGCACCGTGGGCAGAGATTCAGAATAGGCTCTGGTGAACCGCACCGCTTCTTGGGCAAATGCGTCCCAGTGGGGAGTCTTGATCCATTCGTTGCCGTACGCACCGAGATGATCCTGGCGTAGAGTGTCCAGAATTACCAGAACTATATTCATCGCCATCCCCCTCTACAATCAGAATGAACGGCGCACTCCGGCCGCTAGTCCTCCGATGACAGATCATCATCGGCATCGTCCCTGAATTCCTATTAAGGTATACTACCGTCCTAGCGTACCTGAGTTGTAACAGTCGGAACACAACCCCTGACGGCCTGCACTCCATGGAGTAGGTGACAATGACGGACTACCAGACGTTACACGACCTCGACCTCGCCCATTGTTTCCATCCCAGCACCGATCTGCCGGCCCACCACAAGCGGGGGCCAATGATTTTTGCCGAAGGCAACGGAATGTGGCTCAAGGACATTCACGGCAAAGAGTACCTCGACTGCCAGGCGGGCCTCGCCAACTGCAACTTCGGACACGGCAACGAAGAAGTCGCACAGGCCGCCTATGAACAGATGCGCCAGCTTCAGTTCACCACTTCCGGCACCGGACTGGCCTCGAAGCCATTGATAAATCTCTCCGCCAAGTTGGCCGGCATTCTTTCGCCCGACCTGACGCGAATCCTGGTGATGAGCGGCGGGTCCGAGGTCAACGAAGCCGCAATCAAACTGTCGCGGTACCTTAACCGGCTCGAGGGCCGGCCCGAGAAGCACAAGGTCATAAGCCGCAAGCTTGCCTACCACGGCTCAACCGTCGGCACGGTCCCCACCACTGATGTCTTGACGTTCGCGCAAGCCGCATCGCCGCTGCCGCCAGGATACCTCAAAATCGAACCTCCCGACTCCTACCGCTGTAGTTTTTGCAGCGACCAACCGAAATGCAATCTCGAGTGCGCCCGAGAGTTGGAAACGACCATAATCCGAGAGGGGCCCGAGACGGTTGCCGCTTTCATTGGCGAGCCGGTAATGCAGTTCGGCGCCCAGTTTCCGGCGGATGGATACTGGCAGTCGATTCGGGAAATCTGCGATCGGTACCAAGTCTTCCTCATAATGGATGAGGTGATTACCGGCTTGGGCAGGACCGGCAAGCTCTTTGCGTTCCAGCATTGGGGGGTCTGGCCGGATCTGCTCACCTTCTCCAAGGCCCTCGGAGCCGGCTACTACCCGGTTGGGGTGCTGGCCGCAAGGGAAGGGATCTACCAACGGCTGCTTAATGCCGCTCCCGACGCCGGCTTGTGGCACTTCTTCACCTTCTCCGGAACCGCGGTCGGCAGCGCGGTTGGGCTCAAGGCCTTAGAGATTATAGAGCGCCTCGGTCTCGTCGAGAACGCGCGAATTATGGGCGATCGACTCCTGCGCGGTCTGAACAGTCTGCGCGAGTTTGACATGGTCGGAGATGTTCAAGGCATCGGGCTCCTCAACTGCGTCAAACTTGTAGGCGACAAGGAGACGAAGGAGCCGGCTCCCAAGCAACTGTCCGTTCGAATCGAGCAACTGACCCGAGATCGCGGACTGCTGGTCCGTCTCAACCCCGCGCGTGGAATGTTATGGGTCACACCGCCCCTGATTGTCGAGGCCGCCCACGTCGATCGGGCCGTCGCCACACTCCGCGAGTGCCTCGCAATCGTCCAAGACGAAATGAGGAACAATTCCTTCTAGGGGCGCACGAGCCGGCTAGTTGCCAAGTCTCATCCTCTTCGAATCACCCACCCGCAATCCACCACCAAGGCCGAACCTGTGGTAACCGCAGATTCGTCAGACGCCAAAAAGAGGACCGCGTTGGCGATTTCCTCCGGCTGTGCAATGCGGCCGACCGGCAGCGAGGCCTCGGTCTGTTCCAGGTTGACCCGCCAACCCACCGACTCCACCGCGGGAGTATCTGTGGGTCCGGGCAGGACGGCATTGACACGCACGCCGGACTTTCCATAGGCCGAAGCCATTTGGGCGGTCAGCATGTTCAATCCCATCTTTGCGACCGGATAGGGAGCTATGTTGCCGCCACGGGTCAAGCTTGCGGTCGAACTGACGTTAATTGCGCAACCGCCTCCGGAGTCTACGATCAGCGGCAGCGCCAAGTCGCTCAAAGCCACGACGGAGATCAGGTTCAACTCAAGCGATTGGCGCCAGAAATCCGCGATCTGCTCGCCAGCCATCCGAGGCCGGCCCCCGCCGGCATTGTTGACCAATATGTCGAGCCTGCCGAACCGCCGGCGCATCTCGTCGACGAGCCTTGACCGGTCGGCTGCATCAGTCACGTCGGCCTGGACAAAGTGCAGATCGTAACCTGCGTCTTCGGCCTCCCGTTGCATCTCTCGTCCACGGTCCGGCCGGCGGCCGCAGATCGTCACCCTGGCACCCTCGGAGGCAAAAGAGAGAGCGCACGCCCTGCCAATGCCGTCTGTACCACCCGTGACCAACACTATCTTGTCCTTGAAGCGCATTACCGTTGCATCCTCCTACTAATTCGCCAAAATCCCCATCACACTTGCCAGGAGCGTACCCGCTCCAAGTAGGGATGAGGGCTGGTGTTTGGCAATGCTACACTAGCGCTCGGCCCAGTGTTGTTGATCGCGTGACGAGTCGATCCTACGCCAGCAACGGGAGAGTTGGTACGATAATGGACAGTTCAAGTAGCCTCTCATTCGTCATTAGTACGAAAATGTGCCCTCCCAATCAACCTCAATGCCGGTTCTCCACGGGCGAAACGTGCCGAATTGTAGACCGATGGTCGATGGCGGAATGAGAAAATGTAGCGCGGGGGCTTGTCCCCCGCTGGGGTCGGGGTGGGGCGTGGCAGAATCCGTCGTGCCAATTCGCTGTACCAAGCCACAACGCCGGCTTTTCATACCCTGGTGTGCCGGCAGGGGCCGGCAGGACCGATTGGTACGAAAGCATGTCCCGGACTCCGATCCGGGATGTACCCTCCAATCAACCTCAATGCCGGTTCTCCACCGGCGAAACGTGCCGAATTGTAGACCGATGGTCGATGGCGGAATGAGAAAATGTAGCGCGGGGGCTTGTCCCCCGCTGGGGTCGGGGTGGGGCTTGGCAGAATCCGCCGTGCCAATTCGCTGTACCAAGCCACAACTCCGGCTTTTCATACCTTGGCGTGCCGGCGCCAGCCGGCATGAGCGATTGCTATGAAAGCATGTCCCGGACCACGATCCAGGATAGACTCCCGCCACTCAATTCGTCATTCCAGCGATCAAAAGCACGCCCCGTACCCCGATACGGGGCTGGAATCCAGAAGGGGTGGGGATGGGTAAGACCACCAGACGGTGGAAAAAACCGACCCGTCACCCCATTTTCATAGCCTGGTGCGCCGGCGCCGGCCGGCATGAAGGATTGATATGACCTTAGCAAAGAAGCTGCACCTTAAGACAGGACAATCCGCCTACGTAGGGAACGCCCCAGAGGGTTTCGAACTTGAACTGCCGGAAGGCTCTCGCCAAACAGATTGTGCCGACGAAGCCGACCTAGTCCTCGTTTTCGTCAAGAACTCCTCTGAAATAGGCGACCATGCGGGGCCCTTCATAGAGGCCGCCCAGCGCGACGCAATTGCCTACATCGCCTACCCAAAGGCCGGCCAGCTAGGCACAGACCTGAATCGCGACATCCTCTGGGGCCAGGTCGCGAAAGAGAGCATCCGCGGTGTCCGGCAGGTGTCTATAGACCAAGTCTGGTCCGCGATGCGGTTCCGTCCCGCGTTATAGCAACCTACCGGCTGAATCAGCCCTACGAACTACTCCTCGACCGAAACAATCGTCCCCACACAGCCACCCCGTTCCCGGATTATCAGTGGAAGACTAATTTGGGATCACTTTGATACATACCGGCATCGGCACACATGTCACTTGGCCGGTCGGTTCCAATCTCCCGTTCTCTTGGTCGACGCTGAACGTGACGATCGTGTCGCTATCCTGGTTGGCCGCCAGCAGGAATTTTCCCGCCGGCTCGATCGCGAAATTGCGAGGAGTCTTGCCTTGGGTCGACTGGTGATCGACGAAGGTGAGTTCCCCGGAACTCTGGTTGATGGCGAAGATCGCAATACTGTCGTGCCCTCGATTGGAGCCGTACAAGAACTTACCCGAAGGTGACACGTGAACGTCCGCACAGTGGCTCGTTCCGACAAAGCTCTCCGGGAGAGTCGGCACCGTTTGTTTTGCTCTCAGCAATCCACTCTCCGGCTCATAGTCGAAAGCCGTTACTGTACTGCCGAGTTCATTTATGACGTAAGCGTGCCCGCCATCGGGATGGAAATCGAAATGTCGAGGGCCGGCTCCGGCTTTCTCCTTGATCCAGGGAACGTCATTCGCCAACAGTTTTCCACCCTCCAAGTCGAGCTTATAGACCATGATCTTGTCCATCCCAAGGTCGGCAACGAAACCGAACTGATTTCCAACATCTATGTTGAACGAATGCGCGTGCGGTCCCTGCTGTCTGTCTGGATTGACACTGGAACCGTGATGCTGAACAAAGTCAGTCGCTTCTCCGAGCCGGCCATCCTCTAGAATCGGAAGTACACACACGCTACCTCCGGTATAGTTCGCCACAAGAACGAAACGTCCCGTGGCATCGACGACCAGGTGACACGGGCCCGGCCCGTGGCAAGACCCTTGATTCAGATATGCCAGATCTCCCGTCTCCCTGTCTATGGAGAACGCCGTCACGACCCCATTCGCACTCCCGCGAGTCTCATTGATCTCACTAACTGCATAAAGAAAGCGCCCTCGCGGCTCTATCGCCAAGAACGAGGGATTGTGGAATCCCGATGTAACACTCAGCGGTTCGAGGGATCCCGTGTCGGGACTCATCCGGAAAGAAAATATCGCTTCGCTTCGGCCCTGCGTATAGGTACCAACGAAAACGAGATATTCCGCGTTTCTAGGCTCTTTCATTTGTCGTTCCTTCTCCGTGTATCGATTATTGCGTTCCGCTTCGATCAAAGCCAAGCGATCATGTTATGACATCAGGTGCGTCCCTTTATGCAGACGCCAACCACACACGCGGAAGTGTCGAATTACGCCGGATGATCGAGCCCGTATCCGGCTCAATCGAGAGACGTTCCGGCCGTGGCGCCACCGTCGATTGTCAGACTTTGGCCGGTAATGAACGCGGCGTCGTCGGATACTAGATAGAGAACCGCCCGGGCGTGGTCTGCCGGCAGGCCCAGTCGTTGCAGGGGAATGTCTGCTATTGCCCGCCGGCGTTTCTCGTCCCCATCCGGCATTGACTCGTAATGTTTCCGCACCATCGCCGTGTCTGTGATGATCGGGCACAGGCAATTCGCCCGTATTCCATATTTGGCGAAGTCCACCGCAAGTGACCGGGTCAATGCAACTACTGCGCCCTTGGTGGCGCAATAGACAGGCAAGTTTGGACGAGCTCTCAGCGCGTTTAACGACGCGAAATTGACAATCGCACCGCTGTGCCCTTCACCGACCATGTGCTTGATGGCGTACTTGGACATGTACAACGTTCCCTTCAGATTCACGCCAATCATTTTGTCAACGTGGTCTTCCGTAAGTTCCAGGAGCGGCATGACATCGGCGATTCCGGCGCAGTTGACCAGAATGTCCACCCCGCCGATCCTCTCGACCGCGATTCTTACAATCTCTGCCGATCCCTGATCGTCAGAAACATCACCCTGGACTGAACACGCGAACCCACCCGCGTCGACGATCTGAGATACCGTTTCCTCGGCTGTTCGCGGGTTCAGGTCGGCCACCGCCACCGCGGCTCCCTCCGCCGCCAGCGTGAGCGCCGTCTCTCGACCGATTCCTGACCCGGCACCAGTCACAATTGCTCTCTTCCCTTCGACGCGCCCAGCCATACTAAGTTCTCCTCAAAACGTCCCTATAGGACCTCCCCTTTATGCCACTCAACTATACTACTCGGTCGCCCTTGGCCGCCTATTGGAGTCACCAAGACCGAGGGTAGCCCTAAAGAATCGGCCGGCTGCAAAAAAACACAATGTCAGGCTGTTGCCGGTGGAGGGTTACTGCAACAGTCCCATGCTCGCCAGGATGAACCCATACTCCTCCGCCATTTCATAAAGCCGGTCGTATCTTCCCGACCTGCCGCCGTGGCCCGCGCCCATATTTGTTTTAAGCAGCAACACGCTGTGGTCAGTCTTCAATGCCCGCAGCTTTGCTACGTACTTGGCCGGTTCCCAGTAGGTCACCCGAGGGTCGTTCAACCCCGCGGTCACCATTATTGGAGGGTAGTCGCGTGGCTCTAGTTGGTCATAGGGAGAGTAAGATCGAATGTACTCGAAAACGGCGCGATCTTCGATCGGGTTACCCCACTCCGGCCACTCGATCGGCGTCAGGGGTAGGGTGTCATCCAACATGGTGTTCAGCACGTCCACGAACGGAACGTGAGCGGCGACCGCGCCCCACAGTTCGGGCGCTTGGTTCACCACGGCGCCCATGAGTTCCCCGCCGGCACTGCCCCCGGAGATTGCGATACCCCCTTCCCTCCCATATCCCCGCTCTATGAGATGACGCGCGACGTCCACGAAGTCGTTGAATGTGTTGGTGCGCCTGTCGAGCTTGCCGGCCTCGTACCAATGGTACCCCAGGTCGTCACCACCGCGAATGTGCGCGATGGCGAAGATGAAGCCCCGGTCCAGCAGCGATAATCGTGGGGTGGAAAACGATGGCGGGACTGCGTAGCCATATGCTCCGTAGGCGTAAAGGTACAGTGGCGCCGTGCCGTCCACCGGAGTGTCCTTCCCGCGTACGATGGACACCGGAACCTGTACGCCGTCGCGGGCTGTGGCCAGCACCCGGTTCGTAAGGTATTCCGAGGCATCGTATCCGCTTGGAACCCGCTGCACCTTGCGAACTTCCAGTTCGTCTGTGGCAACGTGATAGTCGAACACGGTCGTCGGCGTCACCATAGACGCGTACTCCAGGCGCAGCGTGTCCGTCTGGAATTCCGGGTTTGTGTCTAGGCGAGCGGTGTACACTGATTCGGGAAAAGGTATGTAGGTTGAATCCCCGGCCCGGTTGATCAGGCGCACGCGGTCCTGGCCGTCAATGCGTTCCTCTACGGCAATAAAGTCCTGGAATGCTTTGAAGCTACGGATGTAGTGCGAGTCGGAGGCCGCCACCAACGGTGCCCAGGATTTTTCGGTGGGGTCGTCCGCAGGTGCCGTCGCCAGGCGCGTATTCTTGTGCTGGTCGTTGGTGCGGATCACGAAGCGGTCGCTCTGATGGTCCACCGAATACTCATGAGCGCTTCGGCGAGGAGAGACCAGCAGCGGTCTAGATCCGGGGTCCGACGCGGGTATGAGACGTTCCTCGGAGGTGATGAGGTCGCCGGTCGCGATGATGATATATTCCCTCGAGGTCGTCGCCGAAACCGAAACGAAAAAGCCGGAATCCGTCTCCTCGTAGACGACGGAGTCCCGTTCCACCGGCTCGCCGATCACATGCCGGCGTACCTGCCACGGACGCCAGTTCTCGTCTACCACCGTATAGAAGAACGATGCGTCATCAGCCGCCCACACCGCGTTTCCTATGGTCCGTTCAATCTCGTCCTCCCGCATCTCCCCGGTGGCCAGGTCCTTGACCACCATCTTGTACCGCTCCGAGCCATCAGTATCGGTGCTAAAGGCGAGCGAAGAGCCGTTGTTGCTCACTGACATCGAGCCGAGGCGGAAATAGTCAGAGACTGTCGCCAACGCCGGCTCGTCCAATATCGTCTGTGCGTCGGCGGTTGGCATTTCCCGCGCGTTGGGATCGTCGGCCGGCCAGCGCAGCCAGACACGGTACTGGCTTCCCTCCTGGAAGCTCCACTGGTAGTACCAGTCGCCGCGTTTCCACGGCACGCTGGACAGATCCGGCTGTTGCCGCGCTTTGATCTCCTCGAAGATCGTGTCTATCAATTCCCGGTGCGGCGACATCGTAGCTTCGAAGTATTCGTTCTCGGCATTGAGATATGCCAGCACATTCGCGTCATTCACTGTTGGATAGCTAGCGTCGCGCAGCCAATGCCACGGATCCTCAATCGTCACGCCGTGGTGGGTGAAACTGTGCGGCCTCTGCCCGGCAACGGGCGGGTTAGGTACGGGTTTCGAACCAGCGGTATTTGAGAGTCCCGGCCCGCCATTATCCGCCGAAGGTGGAGTGGGATGATGGCTCATGAAATGCACCCTTTATTTGAAAGCCGCCGCAGATTGGCTCGGCGCGAATCAGTGCGGTGGAACAAAGCAAGAATGTTACCAGAAATAGCTTCTCTGTCTTGGGCAAGCGCGACATCCCGGCAACGGCCCGCGACACCGACCACGATCCCCCTAGCGCCTACAACCTTGAGTCGAAAGAGAGGCATGTAACGCTGGGGCTTGTCCCCAGCCAATGCCATGCGGCCAGCAGGGCACGAGCTGTGACCCGGCGGGACCTCGCGGAGACACTGAGCGTGAATCAGCCTTCCAACGCGAAGTTGGAGCAGTGGACCAACGTGTACATCTCAAGCCTCCGTTCCTACACCGAGGCGGTGGTCGGTCGGCTAAAGATTGTCGCAGAGTTTCCCGAAGGCGACGTCGCCATCACCAACTTTTCCCAGGTGGGAAAAACTGAAGACCCCTCCTGAAGATAGAAGCAACCCAATCCGGAACCAAAAGGCGTCCTTGGCTGTTGATAGGTACCGTCCCAGCATTCATGCGAGTGAAGTCCGCGCCTCACATGCACACCGGCTTTAGTCGCTATCCTCCAGCTCTTTGAGATGCTCAGCTACGTGGCCGGCCACTTCTCGAATTCGTTCGAAAGGCTCCGCTCTGTACCATCGCTATAAATCCGCACTACAACCTCCGGATCCGGCATGGCTCGCGCCCTCTCCTCAAGACGACTATGCAGGTTTCCCCATTCGGCCAACAGGTCGGGCACGGATGACCCAGCCATTTCGTGCAGCTCTCGAGCGTTTAGCTCATCGATTGTCGCGTCGGGCTTGTATGGTTGCCCGCCGGCGAGTACCGACTCTATACCCTCCAAATTGGCCCGGTGCCAGAAGACCAAGTGACTAAGGACCTCGGCCGGCCCCCATGCGCCCGGGCGAACGACGGCTTCACCATCGAGCTTCAAGAAGTATGCCCGCGCCTGTCCCACCGCCTCCGCGAGCGCCTCTAGCAGTGAATCTAACCCTCGCCTTTTCAAAGTTGGCCCTCACCCCCTTTTTGCCTCGAATATCGGTGCTTTCAGGTCTTGACTCCTGTCCGCTACTTTCCTACAACTCATCAATGTTCCCAGATTCAATTGCAACTTGAGTTGACGCCGCCTACTGACTTTCCACGATCTGTCTCGACGTTCACAATCAGGGTCAAGCTTCGGCCATCGGTCCGAATTAGTAACGCTATTTGGATTTGAAACGCCGAGTCCGAGTACGCAGCCTCTCCAGTCCTCCAGATCAGGACTGTGTTCATGTATTTATATATACTCAAGTCCCGAATCTAGACACTTGATGAAACCGCCGAAGGATACAGAGCTGGACACGACATCCACGCGCGAAGCCGAGCGGTACGGAAACCGCAACCTCCGTTGGAATCTTACTACGCAGACCGCCGAAATCACGTTGTTCCTGACAGGAATCGCCTTCGCCTCACCCATCACCGTATTGCCGGCCTTCGCCGAGCGCTTAGGCGCTTCCAACACGCTGATCGGACTCATCCCGGCAGGTCAAACCGTTGGCTGGACTCTGCCGGGAATCTTCGCTGCCAATCAGAGCGAGCGGTTGAGTCGTAAGCTGCCATTCCTCCTTCGGCTCACCATACTAGAAAGACTGCCGTTCATGGCGATCGCGATAGTCGCGTTCTTCCTCGCCCAAAGCAATCCCGGCCTGACTCTACTGATCCTGCTCTGTGGACTTACCGTCATGTGGTTGATCGGCGGTCTATTGCTGCCCGCTTGGCTTTCGATGATGGCTCAAATCATACCCATTAGAATCCGGGGACGTTTCTTCGCCTGGTCTGGCGTGCTCGGAGCTAGCCTGGGCTTGGGCGCATCGGCGGTGGTGGGCTACGTACTAGACAATTTTCCTTATCCTTTTGGCTACGTAATTTGCCTGGCCGCCGCTTCGGCAGTCTTGTGGATCGGGTTGTTGTTCTTCCGGCTAGTACGAGAACCCGCGGCAGTCACTAAACCTCCCTTCGTCAGTTCCCGGCAATACTTCGCCCGTCTTCCCTCGATACTGCGCGACGCCAACCTGTCTTGGTATCTGTTCGCCAACGCGATAGCCAGCATTGGCACAATGGCCAACGGATTCTTCACCGTTTACGCGCTTGGAAATCTGGGCGCCTCAGAATGGCAGGTCGGGGCCTTCAACTTTGTACTGCTTACAGGGCAGATCGCTTGCAGCATCTTGTTCGGTCAACTGGCAGACAGACATGGACATAAATTGATCATCGTGTTGGGAGCCGTGAGTCTAGTCGTGGCCAACCTCGCAGCCATATTCGCCGAACAGCAGAGCTGGCTGATTTACCTCGCCTTCGTCGGCGTCGGCGGGTCGCTGGCGTCGATATTCGTATCCGGTTTCAACATCATGTTGGAGTTTGCGCCGGCCCCCCAACAGCCAACCTACGTAGCCATCGGCGGACTGACCAGGGCGCCCGCTTTGATCGCGGCGCCAATTGTAGGCGGATTGATCGCCGACTCCTCCGGATTTCACCCGGTATTCATTATCGCCGCTGTCACGTCTGCGTTGGGCGCCCTGATGATTGCAACGCTCGTCCGCGATCCCCGCCGGGTTCCCAGCCACACGTCCGCCATGGCTCCCGATTCTCATTGACGGCGGGAGTCTCCTCAGGATACCCTCTTTCGTTGACCGGCCAGATCGTTTGCAAGGGGCGAGTACAACCCTCTCGCCGGGGCCAGCGAACCCCCAAACTTTGCCAACTTGAGGATGATATGGGATTGAAGATAGGCATCTGCGGAGCTGGACGATTCTCTAAGTGGTTTGTCCCGATATTCCAAGCTCATCCCTCTGTCGAGGAAGTCTGCCTCGCCGATATGTTCCCTGATCGTCTAGCCGATCAGGCGGCCAAGTTCGGCATTGAGCGCACCTTTGCGTCACTAGATGATCTATGCCGGAGCGACGTCGACGCCATTGCAATATTCACGCAACGCTGGCTGCATGGTCCGCAGGCGGTGCAAGCGCTGAAAGCCGGCAAACACGTCTACTCGGCCGTCCCAACCGGAGTAACCCTCGAAGAGATCGCTGAGCTGGTCGACACGGTCAAATCTACCGGCCTCACTTATATGCTGGGGGAGACCAGCTATTACTATCCGGTCGCGATCTATTGCCGAAAACGTTTTGCCAACGGCGATTTCGGTAGATTCGTCTATGGCGAAGGCGAGTACATTCACGACATGTCGCACTTCTATGCCTCGTTCCGACATAGCGGCGGCGACCAATGGAGGAGTCACGCCAGCCTCCCACCAATGTTTTATGCAACGCATTCCATAAGTATGATTCTCTCGGTCACCGGAGCGAGAATGACTGACGTTTCGTGCCTCGGATTTGCCGACTCGCACGAAGACGGCATATTCGACGCCGAGTTGAGCATGTGGGACAACACTTACAGCAACGAGACGGCCCTGTTTCGCACTTCCGATGGCGGCGCTTGCCGAATCAACGAGCTCCGGCGAATTGGCTGCCGGGGGCCGAGATCGGTCCGGATGAGTATGTACGGTACCGAGGCCAGCTACGAAGAGCAAGCAAACGCCAGGGCATGGGTCACCAAGGACCGCGGCAACACCGTCGACCTGACCGATCTATTGGCCGGCAAGACAGCCTCGCCGAGTGCCGAATCCGACTCGGGAAGTCTGGCAGAAACCGCCGTTCCAGAGCAGTATATGTCGGCGGTACACCCGGTCGAGCGGCTGCCAGAGGAATACTTGAATTTACCATCCGGCCACGAAGGTTCCCATCATTTCTTGGTGCTGGACTTCATCGAAGCCGTCGAATCCGCGAAGTTGCCCCCCAACCACGTTTGGACTGCCGCCCGCTACTGCGCGCCTGGACTAGTCGCTCACGAATCGGCGAAGCGTGGTGGGGAGTTGATGAAGGTGCCTGACTTCGGCGACCCGCCAACTTGAGCAAGCGCGAGTCGCCGCGGCGCTAACGTGGGCTAGTAGGTCTCCCCACTTACGACGCCGAATCGCGGCCGCGTTAGAACCTGTCCTTGCGGGAATTTCGTCAGTTCAGCCGATTTTGAAGTACTTGAATGACTCCGCGTACTCCATGTCTTTACATTCCGCCGTGTTTCGCGCCCAGTTCCGCATCCCCTCACCGACGTCAGAATCGCCGATCTGGCTTCTATGCTCGTTCAACGCCGCAATCTTGTCCTCGATCGTGTCGCCGATGTCGATCCACACGTCGGCATCATCGGTCGCGTACATATAGACCTCTACAACCTTGTGTGGCATCAACCCCTCGCCGATCAGCTCGTGAAAGTTCCAATAGTCGCGCGCCGCTGGAAAAATAGCCGCAAGCGTGGCGTCAGCCGTCGCAATGTGGTCCGGATGGTTGATATAACCCTGGCCCAACCATCTGCGCGTGGGATCCATTGTGATCACGATATCAGGACGATGTTTGCGAATTTGCCTGACAATATCGCGCCGCAGCTCCAAGGTGTGTTGGACGGTACCGTCCTGATAGTCCAAATACACGATTTGTTTCACGCCAAGGCGGTCGGCGGCGGCGCGTTGCTCCTCCTTTCTAACTTTGGACAGCTCGGCCGGAAGGAAATTTGGATCGTCCGTGCCTCTGCTGCAGTCGGTGACAATCAGGTAGGTCACCTCTTTGCCCTCTCGCGCCCACTTCGCGACCGTGCCGGCCACCGTGAACTCGGCATCATCGGCATGTGCCACGACGACCATAACCCGCTCAGGAGAAGTCGGACTCTCGACCATATGAACTATCGCCCCCGCATTTGATTTGTTGGATTTAGTAATCCCCAGTTGATTCTACTGGTTCCAGCTAGGAGGCCGGACAACGCCGCCTTCAGTCGATTGCTTGCCAGTCAGTCTGGCCGGCGCCACGCGCTCCGCCGGTTCACTCTGTTGAGTTACTCAGGTTTTCGTCGTACCATGAGCCGGCCCACGTGCGTAATCGACCAACGCGATTACAATCTGCCGCGTCATCTTAACCCTGGAGGGATCGATTGATAACCAAAATCGACAGTTTTTTTGGCGGACATATCGAGTTCGACTCTAGTGGATATAGCGCTACGCCGGTCTTGGATCGAAACCCTTCCAATGCCCGTCTGGCCAGTGTTTTCGATGAAACGCGAAAGACCGCCCAGGTGATGGACCGTTATGGATTCGATACCTTGTGGCTGGCCGAACATCACTTTCAGCGAGAAGGGTACGGTGGTATCCCTAGTATCCCGATGTTGGCTGTGTATCTAGCACAACATACCGAAAACCTGAAATTCGGTAGCTTCTTCAACACCGTGCCGGCCTGGCATCCTCTTCGCCTCGCCGAAGACGTAGCCACCGCCGATATCCTGACTCGAGGCCGCTTTCGCTTTGGCATTGGCCGCGGATACATTGCCCGAGAGGTTGAAACTCTTGGCTCGCCGCTTCTGGACAACGAAGCCAACCGCGACCTGTTCCTCGAACAGGTCGCGGTTATTCTCAAATCTTGGAACCACCACTCATTTTCCCACCACGGCCGGCATTACGATCTGCCGGCCAGAGTTCCTTTTCGCGGCGGCGAAGTAGAAGAGATCACCCTGGTCCCACGACCTTTCAATCTACCTGTCGAAGTCTGGCAGCCGATCACAAGCGCCACCCAACGCGGATTTGACTTCATGGCAACGCACGGGATTAGAGGAGTAATTGCCGGCGGCACTGCGCCAGGTGGCACAGCTGACAAGATGGCGAAGCAGTATCAGGAGACGCTGGCTCGGGCCGGGCGTACGACGGAGTTGGGCGAGGGTCTAGCAATCGGTTTCCAGATTTACATGGCCGACACCATTGAGAAGGCTGAGTCTGAGGCCGCGCCCTACTACGAAGAAATGATCAAGCTATTGGCGCCGCTCGGGAGACTACCCCACCTGACCGAAGAGCAAATCCGCGCGACGGAAGACCCGGCCAAGGCTCCCCACGCCACCTTGCCGACCGTGCGCAACGCCGTCCGGGACGGTACTTGGTTCTGCGGACCGCCTGAACATATACACGACAAGATCCTGGAGCTCGAAGATCGATTTCCTGGGTTGGACAGAATATTCATACACGTGGGCGGGCCTGGAATACCGCCAAGCATTATGAGACGAGACTTGGAGTGGTTCGGCACCGAGGTGATGCCAACACTCAAGGCAAGGACTCGAACTGCTACGCCGGCCGGAGTCTAGTAGCCCGGAACGAGCCTAAGTCCCCCGGCCCCGCACGTACCACGATCGCCCGGTTGTCTTTGTACAGGGCCTAGGATCGAGTGACTTCCAGAGCCGCACGTCCGTCGGTGTGCTGGCCGTTCCTGATCTGGAACCGGCCCATAATGCCTTCCATGGTGTCGCGGAATCCGCTGTACTCCAGCTCGTCGTATGGCAGCATCGCTGCGCCAGACCAACCCTGTTCGCGCATCGCAAATGCCTTCTCTTGCGCCTTGACACGTATGTTATCCCAGGCGACGTTATCGAAGAAGTCAGCGTAGCCTTGCGAGAATCGCCCGCTTGCGTCCAGAGAGAAGCCAACACAGGACACCAGAGGCAGGCAGTAATACCCGGTAACCGGCGTATTCAGAGCCACCGGCATTAGAGGCATAACGTGGGATCCCCTCGCGTCTCCGCCTACGTAGTGCGCCTTGGCAAATGGGGAAAGCAGCTCTTCCGGCGCCGGGAAAATCCCCTGGTTTCTTACCAATGCCACCGGATCGTCTTTGCCGGTGTAAGTTCCGGCGATGTTGTGAAGGCGCTGTGCGGCGACCGAGGCCGCAGGTTCACCGTCCATGCGGGAAATGATTGCCTCAATCCCAAATCGCTCATTGTCCCTCAAGAGCATCGCGATTTGGTAGTAATCTTCGGGAGCGTTCAGTTCGATGATGCTGTCGCCATCGGTGTTGGCCATATCGATGATGCGGAACGTGAATCCCTTGATCATCTTCGGCAACATCAGTCCGGCGCAGTACATGGGATCGGCAAAGCCCAGGAAAAGAGGGAGATTGTACGCCCCCGGGCCGCACTTGTCCGCGGCGAACATCATGAAGGATTCCGCCGGCCGCACCTTGTTATCCTTGACCGGATTGTGATCGAATTCGATCTCCGCGACCGCCGGGCCCGCCCCGCGTATGTTGCCGGATGGCGCTTCCGTCAGCAGGTCTTGCCCAGCGCCATAGAGTCCGTGCTTCTGCGCAATCGATGTTGCTTCGAGAAAGGAGGTCCAGGCGAACTGATGAATATCAGTATCATCCGTGCCGCGAGTATGAGATACCAGGATCGCGATATCGTCACCTGTGTGTGAAACAAATCCATCTATAACCAATCCGCTATCCACCGCTCGCCGCACGGCATCATTAGTTATTTCGATCATCTCAGGAGATGGCAGAGTGTGGCCGCCTATCGAGCCAATGTCAGCCTTAAGTAGTGAAAGCGTTACTCGCATATTCCCCCATTCCTTCGTTTAATAGTTCCGATTCGTGCAGACAGCTCGCACGCGGGATATTCGACGCAACATAATGGGCGCAAACTTGCACGAGATGCAATTCCACTCACTAGAATATACTTCGTGACGCTCCAATCTGTCAACTGGCGCAAGCAGCTATTTATATTCTTGCCATGGGGTGAACAGGGCCAGCGCGATTTGCCTAGGATGAAACATCGCCGGTCAGCTGGGGTCGTTGCCGTCAACCTCGGCGTGAATGAATCGCGGTCCTAGCTTCTCCTCAAACGCCCGCGCTTTTTCGCTCAGAATCCGCTTCTCCGCCGGGTCCTTAGGCGACCCGCCTACTACCACGAACATCCCATCATATTTCAATAGCGTATCGTTCCATGAACCGTCATCCACAATCGGGCGGTCCACTCTGGTGACGGTCAAAAGCTTGCTGAAGTCGGCTATGAATATCAGTCGCATCTGGTTTTTTAGTGCGTTCTCGATCGCTTTCCGTTTGAATTCAAGCGAGCGCGCCCGTGCGTAGGGGCCCTTTTCCGGCACGAGGGCATTGGTTGAAATCACGTACGTGGTGATGTCCGAGCTGACGGATTCCAACGCGTGGAGCGCGAACTCGCCGATCAGCGCACCGTAGGCTTCCGGCACCGCGCCTATGTCCAACCTTCCCCCGATTAGCCAACAGCTTATGCCGTGGCTGGCCATATAGAACGCGGCCACGAAGTTGTTTGTAAAAACGTCGTTGAATGCCACGGTGTTTCTATGGTCCACGATCGCGTGGGCCACCGCGTTGCAGGTCGACCCGCCGTCGAAGAACAGGCTCTCTCCGGGATCCGGCTTGCCCAGCAAATTGTCATCGGTCAGCATCCGATGTGCCAACGCCGCCTTAGCATCGCTGTTCTTGTCGAAGTTCTCCAGAAACCATGGGTTATGTAGTAACAGACGCCTGTAGGCCTCGACGTCGCCCATGACCGGCAACCCATAGGCGCTCCTTATCAGCTCGTCCTCCTCCACCGCCGACAAACGCAATCCCTGTCGCGCGAGTTTCAGCAAATCGTCTATTCTCAGCGTCGATAGCTTCTGCCCGCTCACCAGCCGGCTGACGAATGCCGAGCTCTTGCCAATAGCTTTGGCCAGTTCCGTCTGCGTGATCCTATTTTTCAAAAGATGGTGTTTAAGCAGGTTTTCGAACTGCGAATTACTATCCTTCACCACACCACACCCGCCAGGCAGATTTCTCCGAGATAACAATCCATCACTAACCAATCCCGCAATTCATTAACCTCTTTATCAAAAAATGTGCGTCGAATGTGAAAGAGTTTTGCACAAAATGGGTGCATTCATTGCACCAATATATTATACACCTTTACGTTAGTGCAAAAACATACCAGATATTGTATGGGTTCAGATTAGGGGTACCTGCTCCGTATGGGCGTAATATCGCACCAATCGCCCATACCGGCTGCCACCGGCACACCAAGGTATGAAAATCGGAGGCGCTGGTTGATGGAAGAGTTCGAGCGTCGTTGGCGTCGCACGTGCCTCCGCTGGATTCCGGGCTGGGCGGGAATTACAAGGCTCGCCGGGATGACCGGGGCCCACGTTGGTGACGGGAACCATCTATTTTCCTAACAATGAGGGTCTGCCCCAGGCTAGGACGTCTGATCGGCGAAAGCCAGCAAAGGGTTGCGAGGGCGAAGCCATTGCCGGGGATGTGGGGGTGTCCCCCACAACAACGATACCCCTTCTCCTGGCCAGGGGGATGAGGTTGACCAGCTCGCGGATTTGACATCGATAGGTTGGAAGTCACCCCTTGACCGCCGACTGAGGTCTCGAATGGCGACTGGGCCTTTCCAGTTCACGGGGATGAAGGAGAGAAATACGCCCGAATCTGAACTGTTGCCCGAAATTATCAAGAGTAACGCTATCGAAGGAGCGCACGTTGTTCAATAACTCCAATATTCAGCTGTCCCCTAGCGAAATCTGGTCAATCTCTGACAGGCTCGAGCGGTGGAGTCGGTTGATGGAGTGGTTCTCTCCAAAGCCCGGCGATCGGATCCTTGACGTCGGGTTTGGTCAGGGACAGCCTCTCAGGTTCATTTCCCATCGAGTTACGCCGAACGGCTGGGCAATAGGCGTCGAGCCCGAACTTGGGAAGGTAGTCGCACTCACCGAACATGCTACGCCGGAAGGATCAGTGAATCCCGTTGGACTAGTGACAGACGCGCAGGCACTTCCATTCGCCGAAGGAACATTCGACGGAGTTCTTTGCGTAAACGTGTTGGAAGCAGTGATAAATCGGACGCGAGCGGTCAACGAAATGCGACGTGTGCTGAAAGCCGGCGGCCGACTTCTCCTGGCGCACGACGACCATGAAAGCCAGGTTTATGCCTGTGCCGACCGGGAACTTTGTCGGCGGGTCGTACGCGCCTACGCCGAGTCTACCTTCAAGAGCTACGCCGCTTCCGATGGTCAGATGGGCCCAAGAATCTGGGGGTTGTTTCGTGCCGCAGGATTCGTTGACACCAAGCTGAGAGTTCTGCCGCTAATCAACACAGAGTACCGGGAGCCCCTCTTGGGTTGGACGCACGCCCAATTCTCAGCCGAACTCGTCTCCGGGGTGAGCGATCTAACCCAGCAGGATATTGAGCGTTGGCAGGCCGACCTCGCGGAAACAAGCGATAGAGGAGAATACGTCTACTGCCTCAATCTCTATATCTGCTTGGGACGGAAATAGGTGAATTATTCAAGCCTGAGGTGTTGGCCCGGCTCGACTCCAGTATCGCACTTAAACGGCGGTGGATCGTCCAATAGTCTAGTTCACCAACCGACCCATGGCTGCTACTCGAGACGGACAGCGGTACCCGTGGCGGCAATCATGATCATGCCTTCACGCACAGTGGCGTAGTCCAAAGCAACGCCGACTATCGCATCAGCACGAAGTTGATCCGCATTGGCGATCATCTCATCGATAGCGCTCTGTCGACCGCGGACCATCTCTTCCTCATAGGCCTTAGAGCGACCTCCTATGATGTCTGTAATGGATGCGCGGATATCACGAAAGACGTTTGTACCCATTATTACTTCGCCGGTCACTATGCCGAGGTACTCGCCGATCACCTTACCTTCCACGTTAAATGTTGTGGTGACTATCATCAAATTCATCGGTCCTTTCTTGCCCACTCAAAATGATAGCAGCATCGTCGGCGCCGAATCTGCTGCTAGATATGCTAGCGTTTCCAGACTGGCTTGCTTGGTAGGAAAATAGATTCGGTACGGGCGCGCGATGCCAACGACTACCTGCCCAAGATGGACATCCGATAGTCGACGGAGAAAATTGTAGGGCTGGGGCTTGTCCCCCACCGAGGACACTCGGCGAGCCCGCCGGCGAATCCCGACACGCACGCTCTCCTAATTCTCCATTGTTCCCCGATCTCGTCTTTACTATTAAAGCATGTCCCGGACTCCGATCCAGGATAGACGCTCCATTCAATTTGAAGGGCAACTTTTCACCACCTGGCTTTGCCGAATCCTGAAATGACATCAGGTAGCGCACGCAGAAAAATGTAGCCCTGGGCTTGTCCCCAGCTTAGGGCGCGCCGCCAGTTCGCCCCCGTTGCACTGCCGACCGCCTTCCCATTTTCATCCCCTTATATGGTCTGCGCAAGGCCATAGGTGATTCCGGCGATCGAAGGCAGGTCCCGTACCCCGATACAACGCCGGAATCCAGGGGAAGGCGTGGGCCCCCAATTTTCATACGCTGGTGCGCCGTTCTAGCGACCATAGCAATTCCGGCGGAAGCCGGAATCCAGAAGAGGAAGGGAGGCGCGGGACAGCCCTACAATGGGGAAAAACACGGCGTCCCGCCATTCTCATCCTCTTACGGGGCCCTCGCAATGCAACGGGGATTCCGGCAAGAGCATGCCCCCTGCCCCGATGCGGGGCCGCAATCCACGCGATGCACGGCCGGCGCCAATTCTCATACCTTGGTACGCCGGCATGGACGATTGCCACGAACGGCTAGCTTTTTCCGAAAACGAGGTACGCCTCGCGCAATCGCTGCAACCCCGTGAATGTCTCTAGAACTATGAACAGGTAGATCAGCGGCAACAAGACGCTCGTCAATGCAATCATCAAGCTCAGGAGAATGAAACCCTCGGTCCTTTCCAACAGGCCGGCCTGGTAATAAAATGCCTTATCGCTCCGTTTCTCTGACAGCGCTCCGACCACCAAGAACACAACGTTCGAAAATATTATTGCTCCCAGCAAACCGATGATCGCCATTCGAGAATCGGGAAACCGCAGGGCGAGTCCTGCCAGTACGACAAACTCGACGATACGGTCGAACGTGATATCCAGGACCGTTCCCCACGCCGATTGCCTGCCGGCCCGCCTCGCCAGCGTCCCGTCCACGGCATCCAAGTAGCCAGACAGCCATAGCAGCGCGATGGCCGCCGGCCCATTGCCCAGTGCAACCGAAAGACCACCGGCCAGTCCAATGACGAACGCCGCCAGCGTAAGCTGTGTCGGCGTGACGCCGATGCGCGCGGCAACCGCCGCGCCGGCCTCGAAAGCCGGCTGAACGTACCGGCGGGCGTGCGTGTCTAACAAATGAAGCTTCTCCTATTGCCGGATTCTATATATTGACCGGCGTCACGGCCTGAAACGCCGCTTGCCAGTAGCCTACCTTGGCCCCGGGATTTCCACGGCCTGTCGAACGCGACACAACCCCGTCGACGATTCCAAATGGCCCCCCAATTGGTTATCCGGCCGAACTAACGGTAAGCTATTCTGTGAAGGAAACTCGTGTCAACCGGAGGAAGCTCGTCATAACCAGAGCGAGAGGTGACCAATATGAGTACCGTATCTAGCAATGTAGGATCGAATCCCTCTTTAGTACGGGCCGGCTCTCTTGAGGAACTTCGACAACGTGGGTTCGTTACCGTCTCTAGCGGCCGGCACGGAGTCGTCGTCTTCTGGCACGAAGGAACTCCCTACGCGGTCGACAACCGCTGCCCGCACATGGGATTCCCGCTCAGCCGCGGCACTATTCGCGACGGCGTCCTCACCTGTCACTGGCACCACGCCCGCTTTGACTTGCAAAGCGGCGGAACGTTCGACCCGTTTGCCGATGACGTGCCCGCCTATCGGGTCGAGGTAAGGGATGGCGAAATTTGGGTGGACACGAGTGTGGATGCCAGAAATCTTGAATCGCGTTGGCGTGCGCGGTTGCAAGATGGACAGGAGCAAAACCTGTCGCTCGTCACCGCGAAGAGCATTTTGGCCCTGCGCGGGCTCGATGTGTCCCCGAGTGAGATTCTCCTGACCGGTGGCCTCCACGGCACTCGCTACCGTCGGGACGGCTGGGGACCAGGTCTGACCATCATGACTGCACTGGCGAACGTCCTAGGCGATTTGAGCCCCGATCACCAGTCCTTGGCCCTTTACCACGGTCTCGTCCAAGTAGCTCGCGATACCGCCGGCCAACAACCTCGCTTCAACCTGGATCCGCTACCTGAGCTCAAGGCTCCTCTGCCTCGCCTGACTCAATGGTACCGAGAATTCATCGACGTACGCCACTCAAATGGCGCCGAACGCTGTCTACGCAGCGCTGTGGCTCTAAATGCGTCGGCTTCGGAAGTCGCCGCGATGATGGGCGCTGCCGCCACCGATCACCCGTTCATCAATGGCGGACATACGCTCGACTTCACCAACAAGGCATTTGAAATACTCGACCAGATCGGCTGGCAACACGCCGAAACCGTACTCCCTAGTCTCGTGAATCAGACCGCCGCTGCCTCCCGAAATGAGGAAAGCTCTGCCTGGAGACACCCGGTTGATCTGATAGAGATCCTCCGGACTGCGCAGGACCAGCTATCCATCAATGTCTCATCCAACGGCAAGGCAAGCGCGTGGAATGGCTTCGACGCCACTGTCGAAACAGTCCTGGCCGACGATCCAGCATCCGGCACCCAATCAATGCTTCACGCATTCGCGCAGGGCGCCTCCCCCCTCGAAGTGAGTCAGGCGCTATGCTACGCCGCTGCCCTTCGGGTAGCCAGGTTCCACACTAGCAACGAGTTCGGCGATTGGATCTCGGTGCTTCATACCTTCACTTACTGCAACGCATTAGACCACCTGCTGAGAAGGGCCCAGACGGCCGAGTTAGCGCGGGGGCTCCTGGCTGGTTCCATGGCCGTGTACTTGGACCGCTTTCTGAACACGCCCCCTCAACGACTACCCGACGCTCGCATCGTCCAAACCGAGCCGGATGACGCTGACGAACTCCTCGATCGTTTGCTGGACCTCACGAATCACCAACACGAGGTGGAGGCCGCGGCATCTGTTGTGTACCGTTATCTTTGGCTTGGGCACGACGACCGGCGATTGATCCAGACATTGGGATATGTATTGCTCCGTGAGGACGCCGAATTCCATTCCTACCAAATGTTCGAAGCCGGCGTCCGGCAATACCACCTGCTGAAAGCCGGCCGGCCGGAAGCTGCGCGCCACGTATTGGTGGCGGTCGCGCGATACCTCGCCGCACACTCGCCCACTGATCGCGCGATGAATCAGACGTACACCATCGCCGCACGCCTACACAGAGGCGATGAGCTGTACAAAGCTCCTGACGAGGAGTAACCCGACTCACCGCATCTAGGTAGCGTACGCCCAACGGATTGCGACCATCCACGCGGGCACTGCTTGCCAACGCTGCCGATCTTCGCCCGGCAAGATCGGCGATGACCACGGTTGGCGACTTCGATCCGAGAGTTGTCATTGAGGTCCTGGCACGAAAGCAAGTCCACGACTCCGATCCAGGATAGCCTCCGGCACTGACTCTCGCCGCCAATTCTGCAAACCGGCGTTCACGATCATTCGCCGCCACCGTAACTTGTATGTTGCGAACGTCTCACGAATGGCCCAATTGTGGGGTGTGGGTGTGGGGAATGTAGCGCGGGGGCTTGCCCCCACCAAAAGCAGGCCGGCGGCCAACCAGTGGCCCAATTTTCATCCTCTTACGTGGCCTCGCCAAGGCCATAGGTCACTCAGGCGAAAGCTTGCCCAGTACCCCGAAACGGGGCCGGAATCCAAGGGGCCGAGGGGTGCGCAAATGGCGCCCAGACGTCTCCAACGCCCAGCCGCCTTTTCTTGTAACTCGGCGTGCCGGCGCCGGCCGGCATGAGCGATTCCTATCAATTGACAACCGCCACTTCGCTGATAACATCTTCGCCACCAGGCGATACGCCGCTATGCCGATCCGGAGACTCACCGATGGCTAAGTTTCCACGCAGAAGATTCAACCACGAAGCCGGCGAATGACCCACCAACATTCTCAAAAGCGTCAGTCCGAGTATCGCCGGCGCGCCAAGCGCGTATTCGGTGGCGGCGCTCTGTCACTGTGGTCATTCCCAGATGAGTTCAACGTAATCCTCGATAGAGGCAAAGGCAGCCATGTTTGGGACGTCGATGGTCGAGAGTACATCGACTACCACTTAGGCTCCGGCCCACTGCTATTGGGACATCGCCGGCCCGAGGTGGACGAAGCCGTGGCCCGGCAACTTGAACGCGGCGCGACGTTCCACTTCATGCACCCACCAGTGATCGAGCTCGCCGAAAAGGTAGTCGAAGCGGTTCCCTGCGCCGAAACCGTCAAGTTCGTGAGCACCGGCACCGAGGCCACCATGTACGCGTTGCGCTTGGCTCGCAGCTTCACCGGCCGCTCGAAGATCCTGAAATTCGCCGGCGCCCTCCACGGAGGCAACGACTACGCTGCCCAGAGCACATTTCCTCACGGGACCATCGATTACCCCAACCCAGTGCCGGACAGCGGAGGCATCCCCGAGGCCGTTACAGCTACCGTCTTGATAAGCGAATTCAACAACCTGGACCTGACCGAACAAATCGTGATGGAGAATAAAGCGGATTTGGCCGGCATCATCGTCGAGCCGATGCAGCGCGCGCTTACTCCCGCTCCCGGATTTTTAGGCGGTTTGCAAAAGATTGCCGACCGTGCCGGATCAATCCTAATCTTCGATGAGATCGTTACCGGTTTCCGGCTTGCCTGGGGTGGTGCGCAGGAGCGGTATGAAGTCCGGCCCGACATTGCGGTCCTAGGCAAAGCCCTGGCGAGTGGATTTCCCGTGGCGGCGATTGCCGGTCGTTCGGACATCATGGAGGTATCCGGCCCCAATCACCGCGGCACGCCCTCTTACTCCTGGATAAGTGGGACCTTCAACGGCAATCCCATTGGAACCGTAGCTGGCCTGGCCGGACTGGAAATATTGAGACAGCCTGGAGCCTACGACCGCCTCCATAGCATCGGCAACACGCTGCGGGATGGACTGAACAATCTTGGTCACGAGCTGGGCATTCCCCTCCAAGCTGTGGGTGACGGCCCGCTCTTGCAGGTCTTCTTCACCCCAAATCCAGTCAATCGCCATGTCGACACTATGAGAGCCAACTCCGGTTTGGCCGCCAGATTCGGCTTTGAGCTGATAAAGCGCGGTATTCTGGTCAATCCAGGACAGAAGATGTACCTGTCACTCGCGCACACTGACGATGATCTGAGCAAGACATTGGCCGCCGGCCGCGACGCGCTCGAGGCGCTGGTACATGGAACTAGGAGCAATGCCGTATGAAATTTCGCTACCAAGATCATACCTGGCCGGAGTTACGAGAAGCGGCGAAGCATAAGCCGGTCTGTGTCGTGCCTTGCGGTACAGTCGAGCAGCACGGACCGCATCTACCGCTTTCGGTCGACTTTATCACCGCGAGTGATTTCAGCGAACGAGCTGTGCGGAAGGTATCGCCCAACGCCCTTCTCCTACCGACCGTGCACTATGGCTTCAACGAGCACCACATGGACTTTCCCGGCACCATCGCAATCCCAGGACAGGACTTCATCAACTACACCGCTAATATTGGCCTTAGCCTGGTCAGACATGGATTCGACAAGATACTCTACGTGAACGGTCATGGTTCCAATCGACCATTCTTAGAGATCGCCTCACGCGAAGTCTGCAACCGAACGGATGCTTTCGCGGCGCTTGTCTCGTGGTGGTCGCTTATCCCCCGCGAGCTTCTAGAGAGCGAGCTTACGTCGGAGTTCCCCGGCGGCGTATCGCACGCGTGCGAGATGGAAACTTCGGTACTCTTGCATCTCCGTCCCGAGCTAGTAGATATGAGTAAAGCCGAGCGAGAGCTGGGATTTCCGGCGACCAACTACATGTGGCGCGATATAAGATCCAATTCCCCCGTAGTAGTCAACGAGCAATGGAGTCGCCACTCGCGCACCGGCATTCAAGGTGATCCCACGCTGGCAACGCCGGAAAAGGGACGAGTCATCGTTGACGAGGTGGTAAACAACCTATCCCAACTGCTCATCGAGCTGAAGGAAAGGGAATACAGGCCCCGGATCGATCAACACTGACTGATCCAGGCGGTCGTCAGTCAGCGGAGCGCCGATCCCTCAGGCTTCGTTAAGAGTTGATCACAAACTGCGTCTTCGGATCGAAGAACAGCATCTTACTCGTGTCGACGATGACTCCGGTGCGGTCTCCTCGCTCCAACGCCACATCTGGACTGGCGCGTACCGTCAGAGTATCGGGGCCTAACCGCACATAGGTCAGAGTCTCGTTCCCAAGCGGCTCTATTAAGTCTACCGTCGTCTCTACGCGGGAGTTTGGCGGCTGCCTATCGACTTCCGATTCAAGAAACAGGTTTTCCGGCCGTACTCCGACCGTGACCTCTAGACCAATACGCTGATCCAAGCGACCCACTCGCTCCGGCGGGATCTGCAAGCGAAAGAGCCCAGGAGAGTCGAGAAACAAATGACCATCATCAGCGACGACCCGAGCGTCCCAAAAGTTCATCCCCGGGCTGCCAATGAACCCGGCAACGAACCTGTTCGACGGGTGATTGTACAGCGTTGTAGGTTGCCCCAATTGCTGAAGCTTGCCTTGACTCAGTACGGCGATGCGGTCACCCATGGTCATCGCCTCTTGTTGATCGTGAGTCACATAGATCGTGGTCGCGCGCAACTGCTCGTGCAACTTGAGCAGCTCCGATCGTGTTCTAGTGCGCAGCTTCATGTCTAGGTTTGAGAGCGGCTCATCCATCAGGAACGCTTCTGGATCTCGTACGATCGCTCGTCCCAAAGCAATTCTCTGGCGTTGCCCGCCGGATAGCTCGCTCGGCTTGCGCGAAAGAAGATCTGCCACCCCCAACATCATGGCCGCCCGCTGAACCCTCTGCTGGATCTCGACCTTGGGTAGACCGCGGAGCTTCAGAGGATGGCCAATATTATCGAAGGCGGTCATGTGCGGGTAGAGAGCATAGCTCTGGAAGACCATAGCCACGTCCCGATCTTTCGGCGCCAGTTCGTCCACCAGGCGGTTGCCAATGTAGATATGACCAGCCGTTGGTTGTTCGAGGCCGGCGACCAATCGTAACGCCGTTGACTTTCCACAGCCGGATGGTCCGACCATGACCAAGAACTCGCGGTCGTGGACCTCAAGCTCCATATCGTCAAGGGCGACGACGTCGCCGAAAAATTTGGACACCCGGTCAAAAATTACTCTAGCCACAGGCCTTCACATAACAACACAGAATCGTAATGGTTAGCAACGAGCAGATATCGGCAGATGCCTTCTTGATGAATTTCTAACACAGCAACCCACAGGTGTCAAAGCTGCGAGTTCCGTAGCTACCGTACGCACGCTTCCAAAACGGTATATGAATCAGAGTTGGAACGCGTAAAACGAGATGGAAAGCGATTGAGGCCAGGCTACTGCTCTACCCCCAGAGCTCTTCGCTGCGTTGTGCCGGCACCAGCCGGCATGAGTGATTGGTACGAAAATGAATGGTAGCCGCCACCGAATTCGTCATTCCGGCGAAGGCCGGAATCCAGAGAGGAAGGGTGGCACCAACCACACCCAAACACTTCCAACGACCAAGTCTCATTTTCATACCTTGGTGTGCCGGCACCAGCCGGCATGGGCGATTGGTACGAAAATAGTTATCCCCTGCCACCGAATTCGTCATTCCCGCGGAAGCGGGAATCCAGAGGGGAAGGGTGGGATCGTCATCCCGACGCCGGCCGGCGACACCAACCACTATCCCCCGCCGGCCTCCGCTGTCAGGCGATCGCTGCCGATCGACCGCTCAAAACCCACCGTCCCGGGCACTCAAGTCAGCTCCGGTTAAGCGACCATTCACGTTCCGGCTCGCTGCCGGCGTCAGATATCGCCATCCCCAGCCGGCCGCCTGACCAGCGTAGCCCACGCCTACTCTGTGAGCAGCGACCCATTGACTGACCGCCTCACCATCTTCCACCGAGAGGTCCGATTGTCCCAGCATCAACCCATTCAGCCGGCGGTCGATTTGAAGACCGCGACATACCAGCGCCGGCCCCCGCAACCAACTTCCCTCGCCCACAAGCCGAGCAGACCGGATCAATACCGCGGCCGGAAATCCATCCTCTTCGGTAACCAGATTTAGGCAATGGTGCACGCCATATATGACGTAAATGTAGAAGGTGCCGGCCTGCCGGAACATTGCCCGGTTGCGGTCAGTCAGGCCCCGACTGCCGTGGCTGGCTCTATCGAGATATCCACGGTAGGCTTCGGTTTCAGTTATTTCAGCCTCAAGTACCCTACCGTCGTACAACCTCCGGACAAGCCGTTTTCCAAGGAGTTCTCGCGCCACGATCGCAGTATCGCGGCGGAAGAAACTAGCGGTCAGCTCTGCCGCCGGCCTCAACTCGCATCATCGCTTAGCGCGGCCCGCAGGTCTGCGACGGCGCGCCCGATCGGCACAGCCTGACGTTGGATGATGGTCACCGGCGCTGCAACGTTCAGACGATCGATCAGCGAGTTCAGTTTTTCCAGTCGCTGCTTGTACGCTGCGACTAGTGCTTCCACTCGGCGTACACGAGCCCTGCGGGTGATCTCCGCTAAATTACCGACCCCGCCGTCAGTTGGCGCATTTGCTTCATTCAATGCCTGCACGCTGCGGTTGATCCAGTCGTCAATCGCGTCTCGTTCGACGTCGATGGCGTTGCCAAGCTCTGCCCAATCCGGCACCACGCCTGCATTCTTCAAGATTTTGAAGGACAACCTCAAATCTTCAGGCACGAACGGTTCATCGTCGACTTGCTGGGGCCGGCCGCTGCCCGGTATGTCGTTCAATCCCCCGTTTTCGATCCACTCGCTGATCCTATGCTCGGCGATCGCCCGCATCGGTTCGACTGGTGAGTCGATCCAGAAAACGTCAAGCCTCATCGAGTTTTGCCGGTCGACCAAGTACTATTGGGACCATATTAGTCTGAGGCAAAGGATTGAAGCTGCGAGTAAACGTAATTCCCGGCTCCGGTACCCAACGGCTCGAAGTGTTGGAAGATGGCAGACTGCGAGCGAGGGTGACCAGCCGCCCAATCGGAGGGCGAGCGAATAAGGAGCTTCTACGTCTCTTGAGCAAGCAGTTAAACGTGTCCAAGTCTGCCATCTCGATATCCGCCGGCTCTACCGGGCGGAACAAACTTATCGACATAGCTGTCGAACTCGATTGGGGCGAGATAGTCGATCGGCTAAGCGGCGGACGAAAGGGCCACCAATATCAGCTGCTTCAGCAGATGTAACAATACAATGGTAACTATAGGCGTGATGTCTATCACGCCCAGGCGGGAGTACGGACCCAAGACGCGACTCACAGTTCCTAGCAAAGGGTCGGTAACTTCATATAGCAGAACGACAATCTGATTGTCCTGCTTGATCGGGAACCAACTCAGCAACACCCGGGCGATGACCGCCCAGAAGAGAACCGTGAAGAGCACGTCGACTAACACTGCTATAAATCCCAAGTACACTCCCCCATTCAGGCGGCTCTAGCCGGCACGCCCGCTATTCTATCAGAGCCGTTTCGATCTGATCCGGTCAAACCCTAGGCCCGTTATCAGTAGACCCGCTCCCCGAATATCGCACGCCCGATGCGGACGGCTGTAGCACCCTCCTCGATTGCTACCTCGAAGTCGTTGGTCATACCCATCGAAAGTTGGCTCCACGGGTGGTCGGCGAACGATACTGCCAACAAGTCCTTTAGTTGGGCGAGTTGCCGAAAAACCATGCGATTACTCTCAGGGTCGGCCAACGGCGCAACTGTCATGAGTCCGTGCCATTCTACCATCGGCACAGTCGCAATCTCCGCCGCTGATCGCTCAATCTCGAGCGGACTAAAGCCCTGCTTGCTTGCTTCACCCGCGACATTGACCTCTAACAAACAACGCGCCCGAACACCCATGTTTTCTGCTCGCCGGCTGATCTCCTTCGCTAGCCGGACGCCGCCGACCGAGTGAATCCGATCGAAGAGCGAGCAGGCCCGCTTAGCTTTGTTCGTCTGGAGGTGTCCAATCAGATGCCAAGTTGGCCTCTCCATCCCAGCCGGCCAAGCGGTGATTTTTCGTTCAGCCTCTTGGACTCGGTTCTCTCCCAAGTCCGTGAGGCCCGCTTGGGCTGCCGCTACGGCCGTCTCCAACGGAAATCCCTTTGTAACCGCTATAAGTTCAACTTCGTCGGGAGGTCGCCCGGCGCGATCCGCCGCCCGAGCGATCCGCTCACGAACGTTGGCGAGGTTAATCGAAATCTCGTTGACCAACGAGACGGTATCACTCATCTTTCAACCCCGCGATGATCGCGAAACGACCGCTCCGACCCCTATCGCCCCGGTGGCTGAAAAAGCGGTCCCGGTTGTCCGCTGTACACGTCTCGGCACAATGAATCTTCTCAGGGGAGAGGCCGGCATCTATCAAAGACACTCGTATCGCAGTCCAAAGGTCCAACAAGCGACGATTTCCGGGCCGACGAGCTTCGTTTAACGACGTCGGCCAACGTTCCGCGAACAGCTGCCACACTTCCGGACCAACCTCGTAGCAGCAGGGTCCAATCGACGGGCCAATAAACGCCGATAGTCCAGCCGACGACGCCATACCCTCATCGATCATAGTTCTTACTGCCGAACCGGCTGCGCCGGCCAATGTCCCTCTCCAGCCCGAATGGCTGATTCCGATTGCCGGACTATCCGGATCATAGAGTAGAACCGGCACACAGTCGGCGAACGACATCCACAGGTAAACTCCAGGCTCGTTCGTTACCAAATTGTCAAAGCCGTCGAATGCCGTAGCACGGTCGAGGGCGCCCCGCCCGGCATCCGCCTTTGTCACAACTGCGCATGCGTTACCGTGAACCTGTTTGGTCGTAACTATCCTATCGATGCTAATCCCGAGCGCCTCCGCAACCCTCCTGCGGTTGCGACTGACGTTTCCTGGGTCGTCGGGCACTCCGTATCCTAGATTAAGCGAATCATACGGGACCGGGCTGACCCCGCCTCGACGGCCAGTGACCGCGTGTATGACACCGGACTGCGATGCGAGTGCTTCAAACTGATAGAGATCTGGCTCAACTGACAGTTGCTTGAGCAAATTTCACGTCCTGGCGCGGATATCTTGCATCTAAATAATACCCGGCCTCCGCCACTCCCGCCCAACCCGGAACCCGGAATCGCGATAAAGGTCAGGTCGGGTTCCAAACCCGCCTTGTATGGGAGTCATGCCGGCACGCGCCGGCCACATCAGCCACCGTTGCAGTACCAGCAGCGGCCTAGAGTCGAAAGAGGAACATGTAGCTCTGGGGCTTGTCCCCAGCCAGGGCCAAGCGGCCGCTAGCGGCCGCCCGGCGTCCCACCATTTTCATTCTCGTACGTAGCCCTCGCGAGGTCATCAATAATTCCGGCGATCGAAGGCATGGCCCGTACCGCGATACGGGGCCGGAATCCAGTGGAGCAAGCCAGCGCTACTCGATACTAGAAGATGCTTTCAAAGGTGCCGCGTGGCTGGCATTACCTCCTCTTTCTCGACGAGAGAGGATAGAGGGAAGGTGGATAGATCACCCTCGAATTGGGCGCCGTCCAGACCAATGGATAATCTTCGATACTCGACTCTCCAATACAGAACAGCCGGCCCAATTTTTAGTCCGGGCCGGCTGAGATTCAGTCGAGTGGTCGCGCCTACCGGGCTAGCACTCCGAAAAGCCACAGGCCTGGCACTTCCGGCATCCTTCCTGGTATACGAGTGTGTTGCTCTTGCAGTCCGGGCATAGGTTGCCCGTTACTCTCCCTATGGGAACTACCTGCTCGACGATGGTTTCGGCATCGGTTTTGCCGGCGCTGTCGCCATTGCCATTTGCTCGCACATGATGTTGGTCGCCAAGACCAATGTGCATCTCCAACGCCAATGCCACCGCGTCAGGCAACGATCGTACCTGCCGGGCACCAAAGCCGACCGACCGGCTGCCGCCGATCCCCCGCAATTGGCCGATGATCTCGCGCGTACGCTCGACTTGACCCATCGGCGAAGGCATCCGCAGAAGCATTGAGGTCAGCCGACCAAGTGCTTCGGCCAGCGCCGCGATATCACTGCCGGCCTTGCCGACGTTGACAAATACCTCGACCAGGCCGTCGTCGTCACTGTTCACCGTGATGTTGACTGTGCCCTCTGGCGCTCGGATATTACGCGTATAGCCGTGCACAACCGCCGGACGGGGCTTCAGCATAGCGTCGAATCCCGGATTCGACGTCGGCCTACGCTCATCTGTGGTGACGTCAGGTTCGATAGCGGGAACAGGAGCGATGGTCTCAACCGAGGAGGCTTCTTCATAATTGAGGTTGGAGGGTGTTTCGGCGGACGCCTCGCCCTGCTCCTTCGACTTACCTTCCTCAACTCCCACGTTGAGTACCTGGGCTCCCTTGCTCCCATCGCGGAAAACGGTTATCCCTAGACATCCCAGACCGTAGGCGTCCAGGTAAGCCTTAGCGACGTCCTCCGCCGTCGCATTGTTAGGAAGGTTGATCGTCTTGGAGACCGCGTTGTCAGTGTGATGTTGGAATGCGGCCTGCATGCGCACGTGCCATGGCGGCGTGATCTCATGGGCGGTCACAAAGACGCGTTTACTCTCGTCGGGCACACCTTCCAGGTCGTGCAGGCTTCCCTTCGCCTGCACCGCATCCATCAAGTCCTCGCTATAAAAGCCCCCAACTTTGGCTGCTTTCTCGAAGATTGGGTTTGCAAAGCGCAACTCGCGATCGTTCGCCCGATGGGTAAAGGCCAATGCAAAGATTGGCTCAATGCCCGAGGAGCAGTCGGCGATGATCGATATGGTCCCAGTCGGCGCTATGGTCGTGATGGTTGAGTTGCGAAGCGGTTTGTCATCTTTGTATATACTCCGCGACCAGTTCGGAAACGGCCCTCGCTCTCTCGCCAATTGCTGCGATTCCTCGTGACCGATCCGAGTGATCAACTCCATAGTTCGCGCGCCCAGCGCCAACGCTTCTTCGCCATCGTAGGGCATACCTAGCATGAACAAGGCGTCCGCCCACCCCATTACGCCCAACCCAATCCGGCGGTTGGCCTTAACCATCTTGTGGATCTCCGGCAACGGATACGGATTGACCTCTATTACGTCGTCAAGAAACCGTACGCAAGTTCTCACGTCCTTCTCGAGTTCGTCCCAGTTGAAATCTCCGCGCTCAACGTCGACGAACTGAGCGAGGTTGATCGATCCTAAGTTGCACGCTTCGTAGGGCAGCAACGGTTGTTCGCCGCAGGGATTAGTCGCCTCGACCATGCCAACCTCCGGCGTTGGATTGGCCGGACTATTGTTGATTCGATCGATAAAAACCATACCGGGATCACCAGTAGACCACGCGGCGGCGACTATCAAGTCGAACACTTTGTTCGCGTCCAGACTGCCCACGATCCGTCCGGTGTGTGGCTCGATGAGATCGTAGCTGCCGTCGTTAGCCAAAGCGTGCATGAACTCGTCCGTCGCAGCGACAGAGATGTTGAAGTTGGTGATGCCACCATCTAGCTTACAGTCGATGAACTCGAGGATGTCGGGATGATCGATGCGCAAAATGCCCATGTTCGCGCCCCGGCGCGTGCCGCCCTGTTTGACCGCCTCCGTAGCACCGTTGAACACACGCATGAAACTCACGGGACCGCTGGCGGCGCCGTCGGTCGTTGAGACCGTAGATCCGGCCGGACGAAGACGCGAAAATGAGAACCCGGTGCCGCCACCGCTCTTGTGGATTATCGCCGCGTGCTTGACCGAATCGAAGATCCCCTCCATGCTGTCAGCGACCGGCAGCACAAAGCATGCCGAAAGCTGTTGGTCGTTGTTCTTGCCCGCGTTCATAAGCGTCGGTGAATTCGGCATGAACTTTTTTCCCGCCATGAGTTCATAGAACAAACCGGCCATCTCTGCAACAGTACAGCCAGAATCTGGCCATCTGGCCTCCGCCTGAGCTACCGCGCGAGCTACACGCCGGCACATGCCGTCCGGCGTTTCGACGACGTCGCCATCCTCGCGCAATAGATAGCGCTCGCGCAGCACCCGCACAGCCGACTCCGACCAGGTTCCTCGCTTCTCAGTTAACAACAATGTCTCTTCTCCAGTGCGCTTTGCGTCACAAGCACCGGCCCGTTACCACGAATCACTCAGCCCACCACCCGCCGCCCGCAGGGCAACATCCAGCCAAAGCTCTCGACTCCCTTAATCCAACCTACTGACCAGATCCACAACCCGTTGATTCTTCCCACTGATCAGACACCTAATCCCATAGCAGAATGTCTTTCTCGAAACTCGAACTGTATCTATTCATCGCTGGCGCTAGCCTTGCGCCGCCAGTTCTGCCAAGCCTGAACTTGCTCCACCAATCCATCGACGTCACGGAACTGTCTATAGACCGATGCGAATCGGACATATGCGACACCGTCCAACGCTTGCAGCTGATCCATTACCATCTCGCCTATCGCGTGGCTTGGAACCTCGTTCCGGCCCAACGAGTAAACGCTTCCCTCCACCTGATCAACAACAGACTCTATAGTTTCGACCGGAATCGGCCGCTTGAAACAGGCCGTCCGGATCCCGCCGGCCAACTTTGATCTCTCGTATCCCTCGCGCCTGCCATCCTTCTTGACAACCGCCAAGCTTACCTTTTCGATCCGTTCATGGGTGGTAAACCTCTGGTTGCAAGACGGACATTCGCGACGCCGGCGTACCGCGTCACTCACTTCCCGCGAGTCGACGACCTTCGAGTCTGTTGAAGAGCAATACGGACACTTCACTTGATCTCTCCAAGTGAGCACTACTCTTTGGTGGAAGACCGGAGGGCGCTGCCAGCATCAGAAACCATCCCGATTCGCTCCACCGAATTCGATGCCAAGCTTCTGATGCTACAGCAACGCTACTAGCGTAAACACTCCGTCAATACCAACGACTTAGTTGCCAAACTCATACACTTATAGATACGCGATTTTGATGTCGCGACTTAACCTAGATCAGGCCCAAAATCCTTAATTCTTCTCGGAGTTTGCCGTCTCTTCAGCCCTTATGTTCATCAAATCCCGACCGCGAAAATTTTTGCGAGAAACCCTTTTATACGAACAGCACAGCAAAACGAATACAACAACATCTTGTACCCTCGCCAGACAAGAATACTATATATGGTATTTATACACAACATCCATTAAGAGAATAGAAGAGCCGGATCTGTCCTTTTCGCCCCGGATCCGGGACAAATGGACTAAGATTTCCGCCTTATGGACGAACGTTCAACCATAACCCGCGATTTCACCGTCGCTGTCTTCGTCGTAAACGATGACCGCGTGTTGATCCTTATGCATCCCAAGCTCGGGAAATTGCTCCCACCGGGGGGCCACATCGAGCCGGGCGAGCTGCCGGATCAGGCTGCGCTGCGAGAAGTGCGCGAAGAAACCGGCCTCGAAATCAGGTTAGTGGGCGAGAAAGCCTTGTCAGTCCACCAGCCGGCGCAACTCGTCAGGCCAGAAGGTGTACAGTTGGAGGACATCGCGCCGGATCATCAGCACATTGATCTAATATATTTCGCTGTGCCGCTCAATGCGTCTGAGCCAAGGCCAGAAGATGGTGTGATTCACTTGGGATGGTACACGCCCGAGGAACTCCTAGCGGCCGGCGCGTCGGAAGAGATAGTAACTTGGTCGCGGTTGGCGGTCACGACAACCGGGGAACGCTTGGCCGACTCTTGAGTCTCCAGTCATTGATGGCGTTTCCATAGGTAGTATGGTAAATTTCCGAAACTTGATATGAGTAGTTTATTGAGCTGGATCGCCCGCGCGATCACACCAACCCCTCGCTGGTCGATTGGTCTATTCGGCTTGGTGGTTACAGTTGGTCTGATCGCCATTCTTGCCTCAGAACTATTGATCAACCGCTTTGTCTTGACCGAGGGCGAAGTAGCTACTCTCTTGATCAAGTCTCCTCGAAGGGTCGAGTTTCAGAGCAATATTCAAACTGATGCCGCTCGCCGCGCGGCAGCCGATGCAATCAATCCGCCTCTGCGCTACGACGATTCCATCGCCGAGGCCAGTCAAGCAGAGTCGACCGAAGCCATGGGACTCATAGAAGGCTTACGCGTTACCACCGGCGACCTCTCGACGCGCGCGGCGCTCGTCTCCCAGATCCCCGGTGTCCGAATTACGCAGGACGAGGCCACCGAGCTATTGAAGCTGCCCGAGGACGAGTGGCGGCAGGTACAGATCGAATCCCTTCGAACTACCCAACGTACGATGCGAAATCACATAGTCGAAGCCCAGGTCGAAGAAGCTCATCAGGCGGCAATGCTGCACGTATCGGCAGATCTCAACGATCTGCAGACCGCCCTGGTTCGAAGCCTCTCGAGGGCCTTTGTCCGGGCCAATTACCTGATCGACGAATCGGCCGCCGAACAGGCCAAGCTAGCAGCCATCGAGAGTGTGGAGCCGGTGATTGGGACGGTCGAAGCCGGCGAGACCATAGTCCGCGACGGAGAGATCATCCGGCCGGAGCATCTCGAAAAGTTGGCAGCGGTCGGGCTCAACGACATACGCGTTGATATGCGTCAGTTTGGCGCAAGGGCCGGCCTACTGATTGCAATGATAGCGATATTTGTCGGCTACCTAGCGAGCTACCGTCAGAAGCGCTTCCAAAGGGCCGGACCACTCATCCTCCTTGGCTTGATATTGCTTCTCACCGTCGGCCTTGCAAGGGCCACGCCGATTCAGACCGACCTCAAAGCTGTCGTTTTTCCCTTCGCCGCGGCAACTATGTTGGTTTCGGTCTTGCTCGGCACTCGGCTGGCGGTCATGATGGGTGTAATCGCAGCGTTCGCCGTAAGTGTAATAGAGGGCAACAACTTCCAGTTGGCGCCCCAACTGTTCATAACCGGCACCGTCGGGGCGCTCTTGGTTCGCCGCATAGAGCGAGTAAATCACCTCTTCCTCGCCGGACTCGTGGTGGGACTGTCTGCCCTGGCCACCGGCTCGGCCTTCCACCTCATGATCGGAGATCTGGAGAGGTTGTCCGTGTTGACAATTCTCATCGCGGCGCTTGTCAACGGAGTCTTGAGCTCGATAATCGCCGTTGGAACGATGACGATACTTGGTCAGGTTTTTGGAATTACTACGACAATCGGCCTGCTCGAGTTGGCGCACCCCAGCCAGCCATTGTTCCGTCGATTGCTGACCGAAGCGCCCGGCACCTACCACCACAGCATTGTGGTCGCCAATCTCGCCGAGGCTGCGGCCGAAGCAATTGGTGCCGATGCATTGCTATGCCGAATCAGCGCCTATTACCACGACATCGGTAAGCTGAATCGCCCATACGCGTTCAGCGAGAACCAATTTGGTGGTAAGAACATACACGACGAGCTTCAGCCATTGCTCAGCGCCAAAATCATCATCGCCCACGCCACCGAAGGTTATCTGTTGGGCAAGGAACACGGGTTGCCTAACAGGGTGTTAGAGCTGATCGCTCAGCACCACGGTACAACCCAAGCAGCCTATTTCTACCAGAAAGCTCTAGCCTCCGGTGAGCTTCCGGTCGACGAGTCCCGCTACAGGTACCCGGGGCCCCGACCTCAAACGCGTGAAGCTGGAATCATGATGCTCGCCGATGGGATCGAAGCGACGGTGCGGTCTGCGTCGGACCAATCTCCCGAGACGGTGGCTTCCATGCTCGAAAAGATGTTCCAAGTGCGCATCACTGATGGACAACTCTCTGAGTGTGACCTCACGTTGCGCGACTTGGAAAACATAAAAAAGTCCCTATCGAGTGTACTCCAAGGTATATACCACCCCCGCGTCGAATATCCGTCGGCCGACCAGTTACAAGAGGCTGAGCAACCTCCCAAGCTCTTGGAGCCTTCCAAGAGTTGACCCACCGTCAGCGGGTGGAAGTGCGTGTTTGCGAAGAGACGCCGCTACCTATGGGAGTCGACCTCGAACAGACAATACAGTGCGTGCGATCCGCCGCCGGACGCAACCCGCGCCCCGGCCGACTCGCGGCGAACATCTATTTTTGCGACGCCCAGACCATCCATCAGCTGAATAAACAATATCGCAACGTCGACTCGCCGACTGATGTCCTCTCATTCCCGCAAGGGTCACCTATGGAGTTCGCTAAGCCACCAGCGCTCCCCTACGAGCTGGGCGACGTGTTCGTCTGCGTCCCGTTGGCCGTTGAACAAGCAGCCGCCTATGGCCACTCGATAATGCGCGAGCTAACCTACTTGGCGGTTCACGGTACACTGCACTTGCTGGGATTCGACCACGAGGTCGAGTCTGAGCGGACTAAGATGCGCGCGGAAGAGGAGAAGGCGCTAGCTGCTATCCAGCGCTGAACGTGGGAAATGGACGCTCGACCCGCCCGCCAGTGCTGCGCAGCCGGCCGATTAGCAGCACCAAGGCCGCTGCAGAAACTACCGAACATGCGGCAGCTACCGGAATGATCAACTTTCGCCAGGAGATGGACGTTTCCGGACGCCCCTCCGGCTGCCACTTGTCCAGCTTAGCCCGCAGTTGCTCCAAGAATATCGGATCGGGTTCTATTGGTCGCAACGCCGGTACGAGGCGGTCAACTGTAGCCAGCAGGGTGTCAACCTCACGATCGTGAGCAAATAGATCTCTCATGCCCTCTTTTTGGGCGCGACCGGCTATCCTCCCATTCAGGTATTGACTGACCAGTTCCGCTGCGACTCGTTTGTTCAAATTCCTTCCTTCCTAGTCATTATCCAAGCGCGCGCATTCTTTTCGAAGACTCGTAATAGTCCTATGCAACAAAGCCTTAATCGCACCTTCTGTTCTACCCATTACCGCGGCAACTTGTGCATTAGTCATCCGGCTGGCGAACTTCAAAACTATCAGCTGTTGCCTATCTGGAGGCAGTTTCCTGACCAAACTCCTGATGTCATCGACTGCTTCCGTCGCTTCTACCTCTTCGACAGGGTCCCTTGACACTCCGGCTAGTTGGATTAGTCCTTCAAGACGCGAAACCGGACGCCTCGCTTTGTCGCGGTGCCAGTTGGCGACCAGGTTATGCGCTATGCGAAACAACCAAGCCGAAAACGGGACTCCTCGGTCCGTATAACGGTGAATATTGGCAAGAGCGCGTATGAACGTTCGGGCCGTAAGATCCTCGGCATCTGCTTGATTGCTACACCGATAGTAGTGGTAGTTATGAATCCTCCTGACATAACGCTCATAAAGCTCACCAAACGCCGCCCTGTCCACACGGGCCCTGACAGCTAATGCCGCGTCAGATTCCCTCTCTGACTGCGTTCCGTCAACCGTCACACTCGAATGGCGGCCATTCGTGGCCGGCGACTTTGTAACTGCCGTTACCTTGTCCAGTTGTATCATGTAGAACACCGTAGAGCATATTGAGATACACGTGTTAGGTCGCCGGTGGCCTTTTAGCTTCGATTACGCCATCTTCCGAATCGGCCAGACTCGCCCGCCGGCTCGAGCCCGGACCCTGTGCCATGCTGTTCCCGCACAAGTGGGTCGATCGAGACTTGACCCCAGCCGGTGGATGTCTGCTCCTGCCACCATTGGACAACATTAGCGGCTTTCGTTTGAATCAGTCAAGTAGTCCTTTCGACATAAGGAGCGACGCCGCCTCCGTAGAAAACGGAGCAGTCGTTCGAAAGCCCCAACAGTGCTCCGGCGCAACTGCCGGCTCGGTATGCCGGCAGTCAAGCTTTGTCCAAAGGGATTGTTCTAGACCGCACCCATCACTCGAATCTGCCTAAGATCCAGCCATACGACGACCATTTTGCAATATGGACTTCTACAATATGCTGGAGCACCCTCGCTTAGAGTCGAAGAAGGTACCGAAGACGAACTCGGTCCCCAGTCAACTCGACTACGACCTCGGCCCGGATAACGTGCACGTGGGACCCAGCGATTACGTGCCCTGCCTCGGTGATCGCAAATGATGCTACATCCACATGGAGGGTAAAACATTTGGCGATGTACCTCTAAACCTTGAGCTAAAGCTCGAAGTGTGGGATTCGCCGAACTCAGCCGGCGTCGTGATCGACGCCGTGCGCTGCTGTAAACTGGCATTGGAACGGGCTCTTTCCAGCACCCTCGTTGCCGCTTCGGCGTACTTCATGAAGTCACCTCCGCAGCAGGTGCGCGACGAAACACCCAGAGACCGTCTCGAACAATTCGTCGCCGGCGAAGAGACGGCTAACGGCTGAGCCGCTGACAAAGCTGTCAATGTCGGGATAGGACGCGAGTCTATCGTGAATGTAACGCCCCCGTCGCCGGCGCCCGAGCAGCTAAGACCAACGCTGAGTGCGAACTTAATTAGGAAACAAATCCAAACATGGTGCGTCTTGAAGCCGTATTCTTCGACTTTGGCAATACACTCTGGCACTTCCCGGACCCACGCTCGACAGAACGGATTCTCGACGAATCCGTCCGAAGGATCGACGATGCGTTCAGCAACTCCGGCTTTGGACTGTCCGTCGATCTAATTAGACAAGTCTCTGAGGATCTATCAGAGGCTGTGAGCGTAGCCGAGCAGGCTGCGGATGATGGAGACCTCCGCAGCCCGGATTACGTAGAGATTGCCCGGCAAGTCGTGGCCTCAAATGGAAAGAAATTAGACCGACAGTCTGCGGAAAGGTTCTGGACTGTTTGGAACGTAGGGGGACAATTTCTCGGCCGGCGCATCCACCCAGATACCTACGAGACTCTCGACTGGCTTCGAACCGGCGGGTACCGTTTAGGCGCTATCACCAACCGAGCATTGGGTGGCCCGGCTTTCATCGACGAGTTGCGCACACACCGGCTCTACGACTACTTCGAAACAGTCTCGATCTCAGCTGATGTCGGTTACCGCAAACCGCATCCTGCGATCTTCGAGTACGCGTTGGCCGAGATGAGGGTTGTCCCGGAACAATGTATGATGGTTGGCGACCGGCCCCGCGCTGACATAGAAGGCGCGAAGGCACTCGGCATGACGGCCGTTTGGATGCGCAATAGCTCCAAGGTATTCACCGGCAGAGTACGACCGGATTACACCATTGAGCGCCCACGCCAGCTCATAGACCTACCAATCTTCAAACCACCCTGTGGAACGCGCTAAGAAGCGAAGACTCGGAGATATAGGCAAGGTGATCTATCAGGTTAAGGCGAGTGGCCGTAAAGTAGCTGAATCGGTGGCCAGGTTGATCGCCCTAACCGGCGCTCATCCGAATCACATAACCATCGCGGCGATGGTGCTCAACGCTGGTGTGGCGGTGATAATCGGCTTGGGTTACGTTCAAGTTGGCGGAGTGTTGGTCTTGGTAGTCGCGCTAATAGACACTCTGGATGGCGCCCTCGCCCGCGTGACCCAGAAGAGTACGACCTTTGGCGCGTTTCTCGATTCGACACTTGACCGCTACTCGGAGGGATTCATACTACTCGGCCTTCTCGTGCACCTCAGTACAAGCGGAGACAGGCTAGGGGCCGCCCTCTGCTTCGTTGTGCTGCTCGGTTCGCTGATGGTAAGCTACACTCGTGCGCGTGCGGAAGGACTCGGAATGAAATGCGAGGTCGGCGTGGCGCCGCGGCCGGAGCGAGTCGCCATACTCAGCATCGGCATGATAGTTGGTTGGCCGTTGCCGGCCCTCGCCATCTTGGCAATCCTGACACACCTGACGGCGTTGCAGAGAATTCTCCACGTTCTACAATTAGGCAAGAATGAGTGACCGAGATGTCCTGAAACCGACCGCGGAGCCGGGCGAGGCCGAGACTGAAGGCAGCCTGCGGCCGCGCTGGTTGCGAGAATGCATCGGTCAGGAAAAGCTGAAGGCTAATCTCGCCATCTCGATAGCGGCTGCCAAGAGCCGCGGCGAGCCACTCGACCACGTCTTACTCTACGGTCCGCCTGGTCTGGGAAAAACCACTTTTGCCAGTGTCCTCGCCAACGAGATGGACGCCCAGTTGCGCATTACATCTGGGCCGGCTATCACGATTCCCGGCGATCTTGCCGCTTACATCACTGGCCTAGCACCGGGCGACGTTATCTTCATCGACGAGATTCATCGGCTTAACCGGCCCGTCGAAGAAGCCCTATATCCGGCGATGGAGGACTTCGTCTGGGACATGGTGCTGGGCAAGGGTATGGCCGCCAAGCCCATTCGATTGCGCCTGCCCAAGTTCACTGTTATCGGCGCAACCACTCGCTATTCCATGCTAAGCGCACCCTTGCGCGACCGATTCGGCTCGACCTATCGACTCGACTATTTCACCGTTGAGGCGATAGCCAGAATCGTCGTACGTTCGGCGGCCATATTAGATACGGAAATTGACCGTGCCGGCGCCGACGAGATTGCGCGTCGTTCTCGCGGAACCCCCCGCATAGGCAACCGCCTGCTTCGCCGCGTACGCGATTTCGCTCAGGTTAAGGCCAGTGGCAGCATCGACAGATCGGTAGCCGTGGACGCTCTGGCGATGCTAGAAGTGGACAACCTAGGCCTCGATAGTATCGACCGGCAAGTGCTGGCGACAATCATAGATAAGTTTGACGGCGGCCCGGTTGGCTTGGAAACGGTTTCAGCAGCTGTCAGCGAAGACCCAGACACCATTATGGACGTATGTGAACCATATCTTCTTCAGCTGGGCTTCCTCGACCGGACTCCGCGCGGAAGGACGGCCACTCAGCTAGCCTACCGGCATCTCGGTCGTTTGCCGAAACCAGTCGAGGAACGGGCCCAGCCGAGGCTCATCTGATGCCTTCGGTCGAGTTCGGCAGGTTCCTGATCTTTGCCGGCTTGGCGCTTGCAGTCGCCGGCATCCTTTTGGTCAGCGGTGCCCGAATTCCGTTCTTCGGCCGCCTACCTGGCGACTTTCACTTGCAGATCGGCGGCGGCTCGGTCACGCTGCTTATCGGCACCTCGATAGTTGTTTCGATACTGCTCACGATCGCCCTCAATCTGCTTTTTAGAGCGCTCAATCGTTGAACCTTTTCGCGTTCACACTTTGCTATGAAAATAGATAGCTCCTGCCACCGAATTCGTCATTCCGGCGGAAGCCGGAATCCAGAGGGGAAGGGTGGCACCAACCACACCCAAACGCTTCCAGCAACCAGACCCCCATTTTCATACCTTGGTGTGCCGGCAGCAGCCGGGATGGGCGATTGGTACGAAAGCATGTCCCGTACCCCGATACGGGATGGCCGGCCAGCTAACTTCCTCTAACTGGGGCTCGTTTCCGGCCGGAAGGGAAAAATGTAGCGCTGGGGCTTGTCCCCAGCTAGGGGCGGGGTGCGTGGCACACACGACACCTGAACCTTCCATCAACCAACGCACCCAATTTTCATACCTTGGTGTGCCGGCGACAGCGGGCACGAGCCATTCCTATGAAAGCATGTCCCGGACTGCGACCCGGGATAGCCTCCCGGCTCGTCACTCCGGCTTCCGCCGGAGTCGAGGGGACGGAGGAACACCGTAGCGCAGGAGCTTGTTCCCATCCAAGGGCACACAGGCAGTTCACCCTACGCTACCGGTCAGCGCCATCCCATTTTCATCCTCTTCCGTGGCCTCCCCAATGCCATAGGTGATTTCGGCGTCGAAGGCATGCCCCGTAACCCGACACGGGACCGGGGTCCATGACCTGCGCCCTACACTGAATCGAGTTCAACTCAGGCTTTGATACCGAGTTGGGTCCATTACGCCTCCGCAGAATCGAGCAACTTTTGGAAAGACCCTTGTTATTACAGGATTTTCGTTGACAGTAGCTTTTTCGCGGAATTATCATTTGGACTGAATAGCATCTGAACTTGCGGTTCACCTGTACTTAGTCGAATAGGATATGCCTACCGGCGCAGTCGTTCCAATCTGAAGGTGCGACTGGTCGATCAATCTGGCGCATGGATCGATCCTAGGCACTCCTGGCTCAGATGGAGCTTAACAATGGCGGTTGAAATTCACCTATCCGATCCGGCAGCGGATCCCAAGACCTGTGTCGATTCTCGCGACAAGTTGGATCGGCATCTGACCAGCCCAAAAGTCCGACCCGGCTACCTGGAGAAAAGCGTCCAAATAGTGGATACGCCTTTGAGCGCTATTCACGCCGGCCGGCGCACCCCCAAACAGGTCCGGATCCCAGAGCATTATCTGGCGATGCCGGCCGAAGAAATTGATCGCGCAATTGCCCGCGCCAAGGAATCGTTGGGCGACCAAGTGGTCATCCTCGGACATCACTACCAGCGAGACGAAGTTATCAAACACGCCGACATCCGTGGCGATTCGTTCAAACTCTCGCAATTGGCCGCCAGCCGGCCCGACTCCGAGTTCATCGTATTCTGTGGCGTCCACTTCATGGCCGAGACCGCCGACATTCTAAGCACTCCAAATCAGAAGGTCCTCCTCCCCAACCTCGAAGCCGGCTGTTCCATGGCTGATATGGCCGACATCGACTCAGTCGAGGAGTGCTGGGAGGTACTGGAGCACATTTGCGGTGAAGGAACTATTCCAATCACCTATATGAACTCGGCCGCCGACCTGAAAGCGTTCTGCGGCCGGCACGGCGGCATCGTTTGCACCTCTTCAAACGCACAGAACATCTTGACTTGGGCCTTCGAGCGGGGCAAGCGAGTTCTTTTCTTCCCCGACGAGCACCTTGGCCGCAACACCGGCACCAAGATGGACATACCTGTGGAAGAAATGGCAACTTGGGACCCCAGGTTCCCCGACCGCAACGACTCGGACGCCCTTACACGGGCCAAGATAATCCTTTGGAAAGGGTATTGCTCCGTCCACGCCCGTTTCAACATCGAGCAGATCCGAGACATACGCGCCAGGGACCCTGCGGTTAACATTTTGGTTCACCCTGAGTGCCGGAAGGAAATCGTGGATGCCTCGGACTACGATGGATCGACAGAGTACATAGTCAAATTGGTAACCGAAGCTCCACCCGGCTCGAAATGGGCCATTGGCACCGAGATCAATCTCGTGAATCGCCTCGCCCAAGAAAATCCTGACAAGACGGTCTTCTGTCTTAATCCCATAGTTTGCCCTTGCTCCACGATGTACCGCATCCATCCGGCATATGTTCTCTGGACTTTGGAAAGCCTGTTGTCCGGCGATGTGATCAATCGGATCTCGGTGCCAGACGACGACGCTAAGCATGCAATCGTCGCGCTCAAGCGGATGCTGGCGCACGCCTGACGGTGTGGACTACGAATTCATAGTCGTAGGCAGCGGCATCGCCGGCCTCTACACCGCCTTACTCGCCCAAAAACACGGCCGCGTCCTGGTTCTTACCAAATCGACGCTTGAGGACTGTAACACCCGTTGGGCCCAGGGCGGCATTGCAGCCGCAGTTGGTGACCAGGACTCCGCCTATCTGCACTACCAGGACACGCTCGCTGCCGGCGCCGGCCTCTGCGACCCAGACGCCGTACGCATCCTCTGCGAAGAAGGCCCGGAACGTGTAGTTGACCTCATATCCTTTGGAGTCCCGTTCGACACAGAACACGGGCGAATTGCGCTCGCGCGTGAAGGGGCGCACAGCGTACCCCGCGTCCTACATTCCGGCGGAGATTCGACTGGCGCCAGTATTGAAACTTCGCTCTCCGCTAGCGTCCTCCATTCGCCCAATATCGATGTCATCGAGCACCAGCAGGTCACGTCTATATGTATCGACAATGGCCGCGCCGTCGGGCTCAATTGCTTCGATTCCCAATCCGGCGAACGCCGGCAATACGGTGGCCGCCATATTGTCCTGGCTAGTGGCGGCGCGGGCCGGCTCTTTTCGCAAACTACGAATCCCGAAGTCGCAACCGCGGACGGGGTAGCGATCGCGTTCAGAGCCGGCGCGGAGGTCGTGGACTGTGAGTTCTTTCAGTTTCATCCGACGGCTTTCGCCAAGCCCGGAGCTCCCAGTTTCCTCATCTCGGAGGCTGTCCGCGGCGAGGGCGCTCACCTCATCAACGAGAAGGGCGAGCGTTTCGCCCACAAGTCCGATGATCGCGGTGAGCTAGCCCCTCGCGACGTCGTGGCGCGGGCGATCTCCCACGAGATGAGCGAGAGTGGCACCGATTCGGTCTACCTGACCCTAAATCATTTGCCCAGGGAGAGAGTCCTCAACCGCTTTCCATCGATAGCTAGATTCTGCCAGTCCCATGGAATCGACCTCGCCACTGATCCGGTCCCGGTCGCGCCGGCTGCTCACTACTTCATGGGTGGCGTCAAGGCAAATGATTGGGGCGAGACCAGCCTCCCCGGACTTTATGCCTGCGGCGAAGTCGCCTGTACCGGGGTCCATGGCGCGAATCGGCTAGCCAGCAACTCCCTCTTGGAGACGCTCGTATTTCCCCATCGCCTGGTTGACCAAGCGCTCTCCGGCACCAGCCGGAACGATTTCAACAACGGTCCTGAAATATCGATCGCGGAGACCCAACCTTCGGAGTCGAACAACGATCCTCGACCAACTATGGCCGAAATTCAGCGCCTGATGTGGGAATCTGTAGGTCTTATTCGCGAACGCGACGCGCTGAAGAAGGCGAATTCGCAGCTATTCAGATGGATCGAAGCTATGTCGGCGGAGCCGTCCAACCGAGGCGAAGCGGAGATCCAAAATGCGGCGCTGGTTGGTTGGCTGATCTCAACCGCCGCGCTGGCCCGCGAGGAGAGTCGCGGCGCCCACTTCCGGCCCGACTTCCCAAGCCCGTCGGATTCATGGCGCCGGCGCCTCGCTTATCGGCTCGCCGGCAGGAGCTAGAAGCCAGACCCCCGGACCCTGCCCAGCGCCGGGCGCCAAGTCCACCCGTATCCTTCTGGCCGTAGCACCAAAACCATCAGGACCACTAGTCCAGAGCAACTATTTCCATCTGATTTCGTTGTCTCAGAAGGCGACAATAACCCTTATTAACCACCGAGCCGCAAGCTGATACGGGCCTGCCCGTCGATCAGCCGGGCAGTCATCGGGTTTGAATTGATGTAGTAATTAGAATCTACTATCATGGATTGCATCAAGCAGAGTAGAGGTGGCCAGCCATATTGGATGAGAGTACCATTCTCAGAGAGCGCAGATGACACCCAAGGAACACGCGAAGCACGCCAAGATATTTCTGGAACAATCGGACAAGGAATTTGCTAGCGGCGATATCTTACAAGGATCGGAAAAGCTGTGGGGTGCCACCGCCCAGGCTCTAATGGCGTCGGAAGGACAAAAGGGCCGGCCCGCGCCCGGTAAACATGTAAAGATGATCGCTGTAGTCGATCAGCACTATCCAGAACTAAGAGCCAGCTTTGCGGTAGCTCGGGCGTTTCATAGCAATTTCTATCACGACTTTATGGAAGACGCGGATATCCGACAGCAGCGTCCCCTGGTACATGACCTAGTGAATCAGCTTTTGAATGGCTCAAATTAGCGAAACTTCGCTAGGATGCTTGGCAAATTGACCCCTGCCAGGCGGCACGGGTTCGCGCCGCCGATGACACCCGAATCCTTCCACAAACCAGCGCCCCTAGTCTCCATACCCTGATGCGCCGGCGACAGCCGGCATGGACGATTGGTACGAAAATGATGTTACGCGGCTTGGATAGTGCCTCGGAATCCCACCAACCTCCCGTTTCGTCGTTGGTACGAAAATAGTTATCCCCTGCCACCGAATTCGTCATTCTCGCGGAAGCGGGAATCCAGAGGGGAAGGGTGGCACCAACCACACCCAAACACCTCCAACGACCAGGTCTCATTTTCATACCTTGGTGTGCCGGCGCCAGCCGGCACGAGCGATTGGTACGAAAATACCCGGGTCCCGTCGGGCGCAAAGAGAAAAGATGTAGCGCTGGGGCTTGTCCCCAGCTTGGGCCGCGGGGCCAGCCGGCCGGACGGAAGTGGCGCCAACGACTACCGACCCAAAATCCGCCGGCAAATACCTACCCGGCCACTCCGGCCGGCACCCGTCGATGGGTTTCTACATACCGGCGCAGCCATTGCCCCGTGTACGACGCCGACATCTCGGCTACCTCCTCCGGCGTCCCGGCAGCTACCACCTCACCCCCGGCGTCGCCGCCTTCCGGGCCAAGATCGATAATCCAATCGGCACACTTGATCACGTCCAAGTTGTGCTCGATCACCACAACTGTGTTGCCGGCATCCACCAAGCGCTGCAAGACATCCAGGAGTCGCCCCACGTCCGCGAAGTGCAGACCAGTGGTTGGCTCGTCGAGGATGTAAAGCGTCCGGCCCGTCGCCCTCTTCGAAAGCTCCGTAGCCAGCTTGATTCTCTGAGCCTCGCCTCCCGACAGCGTCGTAGCCGGCTGGCCCAAATGAATGTAGCCCAGGCCCACGTCTTCGAGCACCGAGAGCTTATTCCGAACCTTTGGGATGTTTTGATAGAACTCAAGTGCCTCGGACACAGTCATCTCCAGCACTTCAGCGATCGTCTTGCCATGATAGAGGACTTCGAGCGCTTCCCTGTTGTAGCGTTTGCCCTTGCAGACCTCGCAAGGCACGTATATGTCCGGCAGGAACTGCATTTCAATCTTGATGATCCCATCGCCGTCGCACGCCTCGCAACGACCGCCCTTTACGTTGAACGAGAAGCGCCCTGGCTTGTAGCCACGTATCTTGGATTCCGGAACACTCGCGAACAGCTCCCGCACCGGCGTGAACAAGCCGGTATATGTGGCCGGATTGGACCGCGGAGTACGCCCTATCGGCGACTGATCGACATTGATCGCTTTGTCCAGCTCTTCCAATCCGGAAATCCCGTCGTGGGATCCTGGCCTTTCTCTGGATTGATATATGCTCTGCGCCAGCTTGCGGTAGAGGATGTCCGAAATCAACGTACTCTTCCCCGACCCAGACACCCCGGTGACGCAAACGAACATACCCAGCGGAATGTCTACGTCGATGTCCTTCAAGTTATTCTCCCGCGCGCCCCGGACGACCAAATGCTTTCCATTGCCGGCCCTGCGGAAGGTCGGGACCGAGATTTCAGCCTGGCCGGCAAGGTACTGCCCCGTAATAGACCCCGGATGGCTTTCCACGTCCTCAACCGGGCCGGCGACAACGACCTCTCCACCGTGTTTGCCGGCGCCCGGCCCTATGTCTATTACGAAGTCCGCCGCTCGGATCGTCTCTTCATCATGCTCCACAACCAACACTGTGTTGCCCACGTCGCGTAGTCGGACAAGGGTTTCGATCAGGCGCCGGTTGTCTCTCTGGTGAAGCCCGATGCTGGGCTCGTCAAGAATGTAGAGCACGCCCATGAGACTACTGCCGATCTGGGTCGCTAGACGGATGCGCTGCGCCTCGCCGCCGGAGAGGGTGGACGCTCGGCGGTCTAGACTCAGGTAGTTGAGCCCGACGTCGATCAGAAAGCCCAGACGCGCACGGATCTCCTTCAATACCTGCCGAGCAATCGTCCTTTGATTCTCGGTGAACGAGCCCTCTACCTGCGCGAACCAATCCATAGCCTCGTGGATCGATTGCGTGGTTACCTGAATTATCGAGCTGCCGTCGATCTTGACCGCCAGACTTTCCGGCTTCAGCCTCTGGCCTTGGCAAGCCGGACAGGGTCGATACGACATGTAACGTGCGATCTCGTTTCGCCGCCATTCGGATTCAGTCTGCCGGTAAAGCCGTTCTAGGTTGGTGATAACCCCCTCGTAAGACGCATTGAAACTATGCGTTCGCCCTCGCGAGTCGATGTGAGATACGGCGTAGCGTTTACCGCCAGAGCCATACAGCATTAGCCTTTGTTCAGAATCTAAGAGCTGATGGAACGGCGTATCTAGCGAGAAGCCGTCGTGATTGGCTACGCTCGTTATTAGGTCGCGCATCCAGCCATTGCTGTTGCCGGCCGAGCGCGAGCGCCAAGGGTGTAGGGCGCCCTGGTTGATCGAAAGAGCGGCATTTGGCACAACCAAGCCCGAGTCCACCTCCAGCATAACCCCCAAGCCCGAACATACCGAGCAAGCTCCATGAGGACTGTTGAAAGAGAAGCTTCGCGGCTCTAGCTCCAGAATGCTGATCCCGCAGGTCGGGCAGGCGAAATTTTCGGAGAACAGCAGATCTTCGCCCCCAACCACGGAAGCAATCGCGGTTCCCGAGCCGATGCGCAGCGCGGTCTCCACCGAATCCGCCAGCCTGCTCCGGTCCTCCGACGCGAATCCGGGTCCGGTTACCAGTCGATCCACCACCACCTCGATCGTGTGCCGATAGGTGCGCTTCAGCTTGATCTCGTCGGAGAGCTCGATGATTTTTCCATCTACCCGCGCCCGTGAAAAACCCATCCGGCGTGCATCCTCGAACACGGACTCGTGCTCGCCCTTGCGATCCTTGACGAGTGGCGCCAACAGCATCAACCGCGTCCCATTCTCCAGACCCGCGATCTGGTCGACGATCTGCTCAATAGTCTGTTGTTCGATCGGCTTGCCGCACTTCGGACAGTGGGGCTGGCCCACGCGGGCGAACAACAACCGCAAGTAGTCGAATATTTCGGTGACTGTGCCAACCGTCGAGCGAGGGTTGCTGCTCACCCCTTTCTGGTCGATTGATATCGCGGGGGATAATCCCTCGATCAAGTCGACGTCCGGTTTGTTTAGTTGACCGAGGAATTGGCGGGCATAGGCCGAGAGCGACTCGACATAACGGCGCTGGCCCTCGGCATAGATCGTGTCGAACGCCAGGCTCGACTTGCCGGATCCTGACAAGCCGGTGATCACTACCAACCGGTCGCGAGGGATGTCGAGGTCTATTCGCTTGAGGTTATGCTCGCGGGCGCCGCGAATGACGATGTGGTCGTGAGCCATCTAGATATTCGTGACCTGCCGAACCGGAAAGTTGCGCTCCTGGCGCGACGTTCCATCAAAGCGTCTCGCACCAAATCTTGCGACACGAATTATCTCAATCTCCAAATCAAGTTGCCATTTGGTGAGCTGGTGATAGTTGTCCCGCCAAGGCAAATGATAGCCTATCAACCCGTCTACTATTCTCGGGGGCCTATTCTAGTATCGACCATGCGACGCAGGTCCGTGATCTCATCTCTGAGCAGGGCAGCCTTCTCGTATTCTAGTTCTCTAGCCGCATGCTTCATCTGGGCCTCCAGCTCCTTGATGAGCTGCAACATCTCCGAGTTTGCGGTCTCGCTGTTCGCCGAGTAAGCAGTCCGGCGCTCGGCCACGACTCGCACCCGCTCGTTGATGTCCCGAATAGCCTTGCGAATACCGACCGGCTCTATCTGGTGCTCTTCGTTGTATTTCAACTGAATTTGGCGTCGTCGGTAAGTTTCGTCTATCGCGCGCTTCATTGAGTCGGTCAGTTGATCGGCATACATGACCACCGAGCCGTCGATATGACGAGCCGCTCGCCCAATCGTCTGGATCAAGGATCTATCAGAGCGTAAGAATCCCTCTTTGTCGGCATCGAGGATGGCGACGAGTGACACCTCCGGCAGGTCCAACCCCTCACGCAGCAAGTTAATGCCTACAACGACGTCGAACACGCCTAGTCTTAGGTCTCGTAAAATGTCTACTCGTTCCAGCGTGTCGATCTCGGAGTGAAGGTGATGTACCTTCACTCCTACCTCCTTCAGGTAGTCAGCGAGTGATTCCGCCATCCTCTTCGTCAACGTCGTTACAAGCGCTCGTTCTCCCCTCTCTACCCTCTTCCCAATCTGTTCGATCAAGTCGTCGATTTGTCCTCTTGTCGGCCTAACTTCGATCCCGGGGTCGACGAGTCCGGTCGGGCGGATGACTTGCTCCACTATCTTCTCGCTATGCTCTAGCTCATAAGGGCCCGGCGTCGCGGATACATAGATCGCCTGGCCGATATGCCGCTCGAACTCTGGGAATTTCAGCGGTCGGTTATCCAGCGCCGAGGGCAGCCGGAAGCCGAAGTCGACCAGGGTTTGCTTGCGCGACATGTCGCCGTGGTACATCCCCCGCACTTGTGGCAGCGTCATATGAGACTCATCGACGAACATTACAAAGTCGTCTGGGAAGTAGTCGAGCAGAGTCCAGGGCTGACTCCCGGGCGCTCTGCGCGATAGCACACGGGAGTAGTTTTCGACCCCTGCGCAGAATCCACTTTCGCGAAGCATCTCCACGTCATACATAGTTCGCTGACGCAACCGTTGAGCCTCGAGCAACGAATCCTTCGACTCAAGCTCGGCTACACGCTCGTCCAACTCGCTCTCGATGTCCGCGATGGCCTCACTCAGCTGTTCTCGAGGTGTGATGAAATGACGCGCGGGGAAGATTTCGACCGAATCTTCGTCTGCCAGAATTTCGCCGGATAGTGGATCGATTTCCAGTATCCGATCGATCTCGTCGCCCCAGAAACCGACCCGGTACGCGGTGTTCGTGTAGGCCGGAAAAACGTCTAGAGTATCGCCCCGAACCCGAAACTTTCCGCGATTGAACTCGTAGTCGTTTCGACTGTAGTGAATGTCGGTCAGGAAACGGAGGACTTTGTCTCGTTTGCGTACCTCACCCTTTCGCAGTCTGACCGTCGTCTGTTCGTAGTCCGATGGCGAACCGAGGCTGTAGATGCACGAAACCGACGCTACGATTACTACGTCGCGCCGCGTGAATAGAGACTGGGTTGCCGAGAGCCGAAGACGCTCGATTTCATCGTTGATCGTTGCGTCTTTCTCAACGTACGTATCGGTTCGCGGGACGTAAGCCTCCGGCTGATAGTAGTCGTAGTAGCTGACAAAGTACTCAACCGCGTTGTCCGGGAAGAATTCCTTGAACTCGGTTGCCAATTGCGCGGCCAGAGTCTTGTTATGAGCGATGACCAGCGCTGGGCGCTGAATGGCTTCCACCACCTTGGCCATTGTGAATGTCTTACCGCTACCGGTCACACCCATAAGGGTCTGGTTCTTCATGCCCGTTCGCAGGCCGTCAACCAGATGTTTAATCGCCTGCGGTTGGTCGCCAGACGGTTCGAAATCAGATACTACTTTGAAGTCAGTCATAGGCCCAAGAGTCATCCATTCAAGTGATCCAACTCAGTGCCGCACTACCGAGCGCCGGCCCTGAGTTCTACGTCCAGCGAGATATCAACTGCCGGCGCCGAATGCGTCAGTTTGCCAATCGAGATCAGGTCGACGCCCGTCCTGGCGATCGCTCCGGCGTTCTCCAGCGTAACCTCGCCCGATGCCTCGAGGATGGCGCGCCCAGCTACCTCTTCGACCGCGCGACGCATTTGTTCGGGCGACATATTATCCAAGAGCACAATGTCGGCACCGGCCTCCGCTGACTCGACCGCTTCGGCAACCGATTCCACTTCGACTTCGATCTTTATCGTGTGCGGCGCGCCGGCCCGCGCTATCGCGACTATTTCACCGAGGCCTTTGCCCAACCCACGCATCGCGGCCAGATGATTATCCTTGATCAGAACTCCGTCGGAAAGGCCGAAGCGGTGATTTTGACCGCCTCCGGCGCGCACCGCATACTTTTCTAGCACCCTCAAACCCGGCGTGGTCTTGCGAGTATCGACGATCTTTGCTTTGGTACCTCCGACCGCCTCTACGTATTCCCGCGTCAACGTGGCTACTCCCGACAACCGCTGAAGGAAGTTCAGCGAGACCCGCTCAGCTCGCAAAATACTTCTGACCTCTCCTTCGACCGAGGCGACGACCGCGCCGCCGATGAACTCTCCGCCATCTGCGATCCTGCCAGCGAACACGAGATCACTGTCCACGGCCAGCATCGCGGCCGCTGCTAGGTGCAGACCCGCCAGTACGCCGGCCTGTTTCGCGACATAATACGCGGTACAACTTAAATGATCGGGGATCAACGCGTCGGTGGTCACGTCACCCCACGGCAAGTCTTCACGGAGAGCGCGCCTTACCGTATCGTCAATGATTTCAACTGAAAGCTTGGGTAACCGCACAGCCCTCACACTCTCTTCGGGAATCGCGCATATTCTCGTGGACGAAACCAGCCCACACGCAGACTGCGAGACCCGATCAGCCCAACAGACCGCCGACGCGGGAGACACATGGACAAAGAAAAGTCTAGGAGCAAGGTATGGACAGGTCAAGACAAGGGTTTTCAATTCTTTATTGTTTGGGACTTCAAGAGCGTTTTCCTAGGCCGACAAGCAGTTGATCGAAGCAGTCAACACACTAAGGCCATTTCGACAGTCCGCAAACCGCACGTCGTCATTGGTACGAAAATGATGCTACGCAGCCTCAAAAGTGCCTGAATGCCACCGCCCCCGCACTCGTCAGTCCGGCCCCCCAACCGTAATTCCGGCGGAAGCCGGAATCCAGGGGCGGCACCAATGACACCCAAGACACTTCCACCAACCAGCGCCTCAATTTTCATACCTTGGTGTGCCGGCGCCAGCCAGCATGGACGATTGGTACGAAAGCATGTCCCGGACTCCGATCCGGGATGTGCCCTCCAATCAACCTCGATGCCGGCTTTCCACCGGCGAAACGTGCCGAATTGTAAACCGATGGTCGATGGCGGAATGAGCAAATGTAGCGCGGGGGCTTGTCCCCCGCTGGGGTCGGGGTGGGGCGTCGCAGAATCCGCCGTGCCAATTCGTTGTACCAAGCCACAACTCCGGCTTTTCATACCTTGGTGTGCCGGCGCCAGCCGGGATGAGCGATTGGTACGAAAGCATGTCCCGGACTCCGATCCGGGATAGACCGTCCGAGTAACCTCTCATCGTCATTCGCGGCGTCCCTACCGTCATTCCGGCCCCCCACCTCGTCATTCTCGCGAAAGCGGGAATCTAGGGGAGGGGAGAGGCAAGACCGCCATACAATAGGCGAAAGCCCGGCATCCCAACATTTGCATCCTCTCATTCGGCCCTCGGAGGGCCATGGTGATTCCTGCGAAAGCCTGCCCCGTACTCCGATTCCGGGGCAGGAATCCAGAGGAGTGGGAGGAGGCGAGCCCGCCGCCAATCTTACGCTCGTGGATTCCGATGACCCACTACGTCACTCTCGCGAAAGCCCGGGCCAGAATCCATCTGTCGCGAATCAGTCTTGGTAGCAGCGAATATTAGAGAATCAAAAACCCCTGCAGGTCAAGAACCATACACTGCATTATCGCTCTCAACCTGGTATAATTGGGAACATATGTTCCCATCGCAATCCGCCATTCGTACAGACGGCTCTTGTGGCCGCCCTGGGCGGAGAACGGGAAAATTCCAACCTGCCACCTTCAATTCGCACAAAATCGCTACCGCAAAGGTAAAAATGCAAAACAAAAGCGTAGACCCGGCTCTCAGAGCTGCCCTGGTTCGACAACATAATAACCCCGGCCGACCATGTTCGATCCACATAGGGCCGCTACCAAAAACACAAGAATGCAAAACAAGTCCGTACCGCCCGCTCTCTTGTGGCCGCCCTCGGTAGAGAACCCGAACAACCCTTGCACAGCGCCATCAATTCGCACAGGGTCCCTTCCACAAAGACGAATTTGCAAAACAAATCTGTTGGAGCAGATGACCTTGTGGCCCCTTGGTGGAGAACCGGAAGAACCCCGGCCCGCCTCCATCAACCCACGCAATATCGCTTCTACAAAGGTAAGAATGCAAAACAAGCCCTTGGGTGAAAGCACCGCTTGGTATAGGGGCAGAGAACCGAGCGAGCGTCGATTTACCCTTACCTGTACTCAGTGTACAATTGGCTGGTCAAGCCTAACCCGCTTCAACGCCCAGATTTATGAGGTGGGTTGCTGATTTAATAGGTGATTGATCTTGGCGATTCGAGAGATCCGATTGATGGGCGACCCCATATTGCGCGAAAAGTGCAAGAAGGTCGGCAGGCTCAGCAAGAGCGTGCAAACGCTCATCGACGAAATGGTGGACACTATGCACGATGCCCGTGGGATCGGCCTTGCAGCCCCTCAAGTCGGAGTCCCATTGCGTGTCATCGTAGCCCAGATACCCGAAGATGATGAAGACGATCTCGCGGCCGGCAAGCTATTCGTCGTATACAATCCTGAAATCGTCAAAGCCTCGGGCGAGCACTTCCCGGAAGAAGGGTGCCTTTCGGTACCCGGCTACGTAGCCAATATTCGTCGCGCATTCAATGTAGTGGTCACCGGGAAAGACCGCCGTGGTCGAGATCAGCGAGTAAAGGCCTCAGGCCGGTTGGCCCAAGTATTCCAACACGAAATCGATCACGTCGATGGCGTCTTGTTCATCGATCACCTCGACAGTCTCGACGAATTGCGGAAGGTAGAGCCAGAAGTCGAGCCGGTGGCGGAGCCAGCCGCCAAGTCCTGACTTAGGCAAACAAATCGTTCAATCCCGGAATGAACCACCGGACACTTCACCGCCCGGTGCTTCTCTTTGTGCAGGATGAGTTAGTTGAATATCCACGAGTACCAAGCCCGACGACTGCTGAGCAGCTTCGGCCTGCCTTATCCGGTCGGACGCATTGCGAAGACGCCTGACGAGGCCGGCAGTATCGCCGCGCAGATTGGCAAGCCGGTGGTCATAAAAGCGCAAGTGTTGACCGGCGGCAGGGGCAAAGCCGGCGGAGTTAAGCTCGCTGAGGACGCCGGCCAAGCCAAAGACCTAGCCAGACATATTCTCGACCTAAACATCAAAGGTTACCCCGTCAAGCGCGTGCTCGTGGTAGAAGCAATCGATATCGCGCACGAATTCTATCTGGGTATCATCATCGATCGCGTTTCTCGGAAGCCGGTTATGATGGCCAGCGTCGCCGGCGGAGTCGACATCGAAGAGGTGAATCGCCAGACGCCTGAGCAAATTCTCTCCCTGCCTATCGATCCGTTGTTGGGCTTGCAAGAGTTTCAGTCTAGACAGATCGGATTCAGCCTAGGTCTGACGCCAGCCCAAGTGCGCCAATTTACTAACGTAGCGTCGTCCCTCTACCGAGCATTCGCCAGCCTGGACGCTTCTCTTTGTGAGATCAACCCCTTGATAATTGACCGCTCTGGCAACTTGCGAGCACTGGATGCCAAACTCTCTATTGACGACAACGCGCTCTTTAGACAGACCGAGATTGCCGCACTTCGTGATCTTGAGTCTGAGGACCCGCTAGAGCAACAGGCGCGTGAGCAAGAATTGAGCTACGTAAAGCTCGTTGGTGAAGTTGGCTGTATCGTGAACGGCGCCGGCTTGGCGATGGCTACGATGGACCTCGTAAAGCTATACGGTGCGGAACCGGCGAACTTCCTCGACATAGGTGGAGGCGCTCGAGCCGAACGAGTTGCAACCGCATTGCGTCTCGTGATTTCCGATCCTAATGTCAAAGTCGTGCTCATCAACATCTTCGGCGGGATTACCCGTTGCGACGAAGTTGCAAAAGGCGTAGTTACCGCCCTCGAGCAGGTCGAAGTCGGCGTTCCAATCGTGGTTCGTCTTGTGGGCACGAACGAGGATGAAGGCCGCCGCACTTTGCAGCGTGCCGGGTTGACGGCGGCCACTTCCGTGACCGAAGCAGCCAAAGCGGTAATTGGAAAACTCAAAACGGCAGTAGAATCCAGATGAGCATACTCGTCGGCTCGGATACTCGCCTCTTGGTCCAAGGAATCACCGGGCGCGAGGGCGAGTTCCATACCCGGCAAATGATCGAATATGGCACGAAAGTCGTCGCTGGAGTCACGCCCGGCCGGGGAGGAAGCGAAGTCGCTGGAGTTCCCGTGTTCAACACGGTGCCCGATGCCGTCGACCCGACGGGAGCCAACGCGGCAATTATCTATGTACCAGCACCGTTCGCTTCCGATGCGATATTGGAGGCCGCCGATGCCGGCCTTGCGCTCATCATTTGCATAACTGAAGGCATTCCAGTTCTCGACATGGTGAAAGTCGATAGTGTAGTCAGAAAACGTGGTGCCCGATTGATCGGGCCTAACTGTCCCGGCGTGATTACACCGGGACTCGCAAAGGTTGGCATAATGCCCGCCCATATCCACCGACGAGGAAACATCGGCTTAGTGTCGCGCAGCGGGACGCTGACCTACGAAATCGTTAATGCCTTGACCCAATCCGGCTACGGCCAGTCAACATGCGTTGGAATCGGCGGGGACCCTATCATCGGCACGACATTCGTCGACACTCTGCGGCTCTTCGCAGACGACGACCAAACTGAGGCGGTTGTGCTGATTGGCGAGATCGGTGGCAACGACGAAGAGCATGCGGCCGACTTCATCAAACACAATTTTTCTAAGCCCGTGGTTGCCTTTATTGCCGGTAGGACCGCACCAGCCGACAAGCGGATGGGACACGCCGGCGCGATCATTTCGGGCGGCTCAGGCACTGCTGCCGGCAAAGTCGAGGCATTGACCGAGGTTGGGGTTCGCGTCGCCGATAGCCCTACCCAAGTGCCGGAAATCCTTCGGACCTTGCATGTCGTCGCCTGAGCAGCGCTTGAACTTCTCCACTTCGAGCTGCGTCGGCGGCACTCGTTTCGCCAGGAGGTGTTCCCATTTAGGGGTACCTGCTCCGTATGGGCATAATATCGCACCAATGAGGGTCTACCAAAGGCGAGGACGTCTGATCGGGGAAAGCCAGGAAAGGGTTGCAAAGACGAAGTCCTTGCCGGGGGATGTCAGGGATGAGGTCGACCAGCTCGTGGATTTCGCATCGATGGGTTGGAAATCACCCCTCGACTGCCGATTGAGGTCCCGAATGGCGACTCGGCCTTTCCGGTTTACGGGCATGGAGGAGAGGCATACACCCAAATCTGAACTGTTACGTTTCGGCAAGCTGGATGGACTCATCAGAATCTCACTGCTAACATTAGGATCTCGCGAAGATAGGTCCCGTTCCAAATTGCCCATCTGGTCTCTACATCATCGGTCAATAAACAGAGAACTGTCGTGTCCTGCTGAGAACTATCAAGAGGGCTTTTCGCATGTGGGTTAAGAGTTGACTAAACACTTTCGCTGGCTCGCCTTTATCATCCTGATTGTCGTTGCCGCCGTCTGGATTGCTTTACCGGACAATCCTGGGATACATCTCAGTATCGGCGGGACACGCATCGACCGAGATATTGAGGTCCGGCAAGGGCTCGACTTGCAAGGCGGCATCCAAGTCCTTCTTGAAGCCCAGGTACCCGAAGGCGCAACCGTACAGCCGGAGTCGATGGAGGCGGCCAAGCTCATCATCGAACGTCGAGTCAATGCGCTCGGTGTGGTAGAGCCTCTAATACAACTTGCCGAGAATAATCGGATCATCGTAGAACTTCCGGGCGTGGAGGACCCCGATAGAGCCGTGCAGACTTTCGGTCAGACCGGTAGGCTCGAGTTTGTTGGATCCGGTGCTACTCCCTTGCAGATTGGCGACTTGGTGACGACCACACTCGGAGGGCCGGAGTCGCTAGGAACCAGCGGAGAAGCGAGCGAGACCGACACCACCGATCCCGATGTGGCCGCACTATCCTACGAGACCGTTATCGAAGGCCGACATTTGTCCGACGCCGAAGTCGGATACGACGAACTTAACCGTATACAAATAGAGTTCTCACTTACATCCGAAGGCGCAGAGTTGTTTGGAGACTTCACCACCGAGAACGTCGGTCAGTGGATGTCCATAGTCATGGACAAGGAGGTGATCTCCTCAGCCATCATCGAAACCGCCATCATCCGCGGACGCGGAGTGATTAGAGGCGGAGCCTCCGGATTCCCGCTCGAGGAAGCGCGGTCTACCGTTATCCAATTGAAATACGGTGCACTACCCGTACCATTGAAGATCGTGCAAACGAGGACCATCGGTCCAAGCTTAGGTCAAGACTCATTGCAGAAGAGCTACATAGCCGGTGCAGTTGGACTGGGGATTGTCGCGATATTTATGGTGGTGTACTACCGGCTGGCCGGACTGGTAGCCAATCTGGCTCTCGCAACATACGCCGTGCTTGTGTTCGCGATTTTCAAGAACCCATTCCAGCCTGTGACGCTCACTCTGGCAGGTGGCGCCGGATTCATTCTCTCGGTCGGGATGGCGGTCGACGCCAATATTCTTATCTTCGAGCGTACTAAAGAAGAGCTTCGCATTGGTAAAAGCATGCGATCAGCGCTTGAGGCCGGCTTTGATCGCGCTTGGAGCTCGATCCGGGATTCAAACATATCGACATTGATTACCTGCGCGATTCTGATCTATTTCGGCGCTACCTTAGGCGCGAGCATTATCCAGGGTTTCGCTGTCACACTAGCGATTGGCGTAATGGTCAGTATGTTCACCGCAATAATCGTAAGTCGCACGTTACTCCGCATATTATTCAGCATTGGCGGTGGCCTCAACCGTAACTGGTTCCCGGCGGCATAACCCAATCCTGTCTAAGTAGAGGTTGCCTTGATCGACATCGTTAGCCATAGACGACAGTACTTTATTCTGTCCGCGGTAGTAATTCTCTTAGGCCTGATCTCTCTATTGGCGCCGAATGGTCTCCGACTTGGCATCGACTTTACGGGCGGCACTCTCTGGGAAATCGAATTCAGCGAGGGTGTACAGCCCGGGCCGATCCGTGATGCGTTAGAGTCGTTGGGTTACGAGTCGGTCGTCCAGACGACCGGAGATAAGACGGTATTGATCCGCACGAGGGAGTTGTCACCGGACTCTCCAACTAAGGAGGCAGCTGTAGAAGCCCTGTCGGCTATCGGTGGAGAATTTGATGAATTGCGTTTCGAATCGATCGGGCCTACTGTCGGAGCCGAGATCGCACAGCGAGCGATCATCGCTGTGGCACTGGCCTGCATAGGAATTCTGCTCTATCTGTGGTGGGCATTCCGACAGGTGCAAGGGGCCTTTCGTTACGGCGCCTGCGCCGTAATAGCATTGACTCACGACGCACTGGTCGTCCTCGGCACCTTCTCCATATTGGGGCGGATCTTCCAAGTCGACGTTGACGCCATGTTCGTCACCGCAGTCTTGACCGTCATCGGCTTTTCGGTACACGACACAATCGTTGTGTTTGACCGGGTGCGCGAGAACCTTCTGCGATTCCCTAACGAGCCGTTCAAGTTGGTCCTAAACCACTCGCTGTTTCAGACTTTGGGTAGGTCTCTGACCACTTCGATCACCGTAGTGTTTACCCTTCTGGCGATAATTCTTTTCGGAGGCGAGACCATCAAGTGGTTCGCAATAACCTTGATGATAGGGATCGTGAGCGGCACATACTCATCGATTTTTAACGCCAGCCAAGTTCTCTACTCGTGGACTGAAGGGGATTTTAATAGGCTCATTGGAAAAGTCTTCGGCCGTGCGTCAAGAGCCAGGTCCAATGAGCAGAGCGCGTGAGCGGTGTTCACAACCTCTCATGCCGCAATACGTTTAGCACGAAGACGGTGGCCGTGTCCGCAGTTGTATTGATGAGGTTCATCACGTCGTCGATCTGATCATCCTCGACACCTATCAATAACGTCGAATTGCCACGCTTGAAAAACCCGCCGGCCGTATTTATCCGCGTTGCACGGTACTCCCGATCCATCAGAATATCCACCACAGAGCCGGCTTCATCCTCTTTCATGATGGCGATTAAGAGTCTCAAACCGGCGCCTCCTCGAATATTCGGGTGGATTTGGTTGATCCACGACGACTAGAATATTTTGGCGTATTTGGCGTAGCAAAGCGCCCAGCCTACCAATAGATACTTGGCGATAGCCAAGCGCACCAACTCGAATGAGTGAACGCGGGATTATGCTTGAGTCCAGGCCCGATTGTCAAAGCTGGATTGTGCGGTAAACTGATAGTGTGCAGATTATAGGGATTACCGAACAACTACGTCAATTTGCTATCCCCTACCACCTGAGCCACCAGCCCGCCGATAATCTCAAGGTCAGACCCTCATGCCGGTTTCTGGGTGACTGGGATTACCTTGATTCATCTGCGCACTCAGCTGCTGCACAGTGATTCTGGAAGATTGATTGGCAAGCGTTTAGACCTCAAGTAGGAGCAGATTCGATGCGCTCAGGAAACCTGGTCGAGCTGAAGTCTTTGAAGGCCCAGCACGAAGTCGGACTGATCTATCTGATTCGCCGCCAGTCGGAGATCCAAAAACAGGTTGAGGCAACCGAGCAACAGAGGAATTCTGGCGTTGTCTATCGCGATGCGGCAAGCCATGTCCAGAGGAATCTCGAGACCGTGACCATTGAGATTGAACGCAAGCGGCTCGTAATCTCCGAAATAGACCAGAAAATAGTGCGTCTGGAAAGCATCGGCGTCAGCGCCACGGCCTCTGATCTGACCGGCCGAGACGACAACGCGAGTGCTGAGTTAGCGCAAATCCGGGCTGCAATCATGGTAACGTTGAAGAGTCTGGCGGATCCACTAAGCCGCTTCGCAGAGCTTTCCGAGGAGAAAGTGCGTTTGGCACGAAAACTCTCGCAGATTACCGGGCGGGATACGTCCTATGCAACCTACATCGATTCGGCACTTCTTCGTCAAGCGGAGTACGACGATCGGCTGAAGTTTGTCGTTGAATACCTAAAAAAGGCTCGCGTTGCCTCCTGAAGATCGGTACACCCTCGCGGCACTGCGAACCACTTGCAGCCCGTCAAGGTCAATGGAAATCCAGATTAAGGACACCAGCGGCCCCAGTTTCGTTGACTAGGCTAGGAAACACACTCCCGAGTGACAGTGCGCTGAACGCAAGCTTCGCGTCCAGTTAACGATTGGTGATTCTGCTCTTGGCGTCGCGTTTCACTAGAACAGATCACGCTGATTAGCTGACCACCGCAGTACCACCCGCCAGGTGGCGGCGCAACAAGTCGAGGGCAGCAACGACTGTTCGCGACTTGATAGTGGACGGTGTGTTGCCGAACCCAATCTCGCTCTGACACACGAGTTGTCCTTGGTCATCGATCGCCAGATGAATTGACCCCGGAGTCTGTCCACGGTATGGCTCAGGGCCAGCTACGCCTGTCACGCCAATGCCGACATCCGCATCGAAATGCCTCCGTGCTAAAGTTGCCATCGACTCGGAGACTCCTGCACTCACTTCACCGGCGGACTCCATCAGAGCTGGATCGATCCCCCATTTTGCTTTCGCCTCAATCGAGTCGGCGACAAGCCCACCTCTGAAAACCACCGAGTCTCCAGCGGCAGCATTCGTCAGCGCCGCCGAGACCGATCCCCCTGTGATGGCTTCGATGCAGGCAAGTGTCTTGCCGGCTGATTCCAATTGGCGCAACACTATGGCCTCTATAGTCTCATCATCTACACCATAGATCGCCGCACCTAGAAGCCGACGAATCTCGCCCTCTGGTTCCACCAATAGACGACGCGCCTCGTCTACCGAGGGCGCCTTGGCAGTTATCCGCACATGAATCCCATCTGATTTCGCGTAGGTTGCAAGGGTGGGATTGGTGCTGGCGAGCAGGGGCTGAATGATCTCTTCAACGTGCGATTCCCCTATACCAAGCACCTTGACGATCCGGGTGTGAATTACCGCACTGTCTTCGCTCTTCAACAAACGAGGCACAATTTCGTTCTGCCACATGCGATACATTTCGTTGGGCACGCCGGGCATGGCGGCAATCACGGTCCCATCCTTCTCGACCCACCACCCGGGTGCCGTGCCTATCGGATTGGATACTACCCGCGCCGACGGTATGAGAGTAGCCTGCTTCACGTTGCGCTCAGGCATCGGCCGGCCCCGTCGCGCGAAGAACTCCCGAAGCTCACCCTCAAGTTTAGGCACTACCATCATTTCTTCGCCCAGAGCAGCGGCTATACTCTCACGAGTAAGATCATCTTCTGTAGGACCCAGACCGCCTGTCACAATAATGAAATCGGAGCGAGACATAGCTCGCCTAAACGTCTCAGTCACGCGCTCAAGATTGTCACCGACATGTGTCCCCCAATAGAGGTCAATACCGAGCGCCGACAGTTCCTGTGCCAAGAAAGCGGCGTTCGTGTCCACGATGTGACCCAGCAACAGCTCGGTGCCTACTGATATGATCTCGGCTTTCAAGCGTCCTCCCCCGACGATTCAATCGCTTGCTCGGCAATGGCTCGCTCTGAATCGCTCAAATTCGCCCGGCACAGAAGATCAGGCCGCCTACGCGCGGTAGTAAGTATAGATTGTTCTCTCCGCCAACGTGCGATTTCCGCGTGATGCCCCGACAACAGCACGTTTGGGACGTCGATATCGCGGTACACAGCCGGCCGTGTGTATTGGGGGTATTCAAGAAGGTCATTTGAGTGCGAGTCGTCATCCAGTGACCGTGCGCTTCCCACCACCCCAGGCAGAAGGCGAACCGTCGCATCAACTATCGACATCGCCGCAATCTCGCCGCCAGTCAACACGTAGTCGCCGATTGAAATCTCGTCATCGACCACCAGTTGAGATACGCGCTCGTCAACGCCCTCATAACGACCGCAAATCACGATAAGCTCGGAGTGCCTGCACAATTCCGCCGCAATCTGCTGATTGAAAAGCCTGCCGCGAGCTGAAGTCAGGACTACCCACGGGTCTCGATCTGATTTCTTATCAGGATTTAGAGTCAGCGACTCGACAGCGGACACAATAGGCTCAGGCTTCATTAACATCCCGGCCCCACCACCATAGACAGTATCGTCAGTTAGCTTGTGTCTGCCAACTCCAAACTCACGTAGATCGACGACATTCACCTCGACTAACCCACGATCCGATGCGCGCCCTATTATGCTCTCCTCGAACGGACCCTTGAACATCCCCGGAAAAAGAGTGATTACATGTATCCTCATAGCTAGAGAATCGCACCTGTATCTTGGACTGTAATGCGATCAATCCGAGACGTCAGGTTGGCGAGTTGCGATAAGCGATCGGCTCTGGAAACCACCAGCGAGCCGCTATAGCCACTTTCCATAGATCGAGTAACCCCTTCGAGTCTCTGTAAAGCCCGTAACTACTAAGCGCGTTCTCGTTCGTTTGACGAACTGTGATCTCTTCGCCACGGTCAGGCTAGCCAACCTCCTAGCGGCCGTGGCAGCGTTTGTACTTCCTTCCACTGCCACAGGGGCAAGGGTCGTTACGACCGGCGCGCCGCAGAGTGGCCAAACGTCCAGCGCGTTCCGCCTGCGGCTTGCGATGGGCCTGCAGGGGTCGAGACTGCACCGGCGTGATGATGCCGTCATCATATAGCTTCCTCACCTCACGGAAGATTTGAGCGCCACCGACGCCGTTTCCACCTGTCAGCTCTTTCGCTATTTCTCTGACGGTCCGATTACCATCAATCATTTTCAGCAGAGGCAGCGTTGCCATGGGCAGGCTATGTCTTTGCCAAGTGACACCCTCGGCTGGCGCTCGATCAATCTGAATTCGCGGGGTTAGTTTGTTGTCGGTCACGTAGTGCACGCCCACAAATTGCCGGTAGCTAACACCGCTTGCGAGGCGGGGGCGGCTTTCTTCCAGATTTTCATATGCCTCCCAAAGCGCCTGATTAGATCTGTCATCTCGCGGAGCCACGACTGATTTTCGGGCGTCCGTTGGCAATGCGCTATCGAAGTTTTCGTACATGGTCTTCAGTTGAGAAGAGTGAAATCCGGCAAGGGGCATCAGGTCTGATTCATAGCCACCGGCCAAATAAATGAATGCCTGTCGAACGGACAAGTTTGAGGCCGGATCGACCAGCCCCTTGGCCGTGGAAAACCATTCTTTCTGGCTTCGATGGCCGAGATACCAATGCTCGGCCAATTGCAAGAACTTCGATGCTATAGCCTTGTATTCTTCTTCGTACCACTGCATCGCGTGGCCGGTCAGGTCGGAGTCGCTTAGAGAGGTGTTGATGGCAACCGCCGCACCGAGCGCACCATTCATCGCCAAGTGAACACCGGTCGAAAGAATCGGGTCGATAAATGCCGCGGCGTCGCCAACCATAAGGTATCCCGGTCCGTGGAACTTGCGGCAGATGTAGGACCAGTCGCTCAGGGTATGAAGTGACTCAGACTCTATTTCGGCGTCCCTGAGCAGGAATGCGATCTCCTGCGTAGTATCCAGGCTGTGCCGGTAGAATCTGTACCTGCCTACCCTGTTGATCTCCCGCGAGGATGAACCATCGGTTACAAGACCAACACTGTAACGGCCACCTCCAAGGGGTATGTACCAGATCCAGCCGGACTCAGTTGCTGCGACGAAGATATTGCCGTTGTGCTTGGGATCGGGGTTCGGTACAAGGTGATCAAGGGGCCTTCCGCCTTGGAAATATCCATACAGCGCGATGTTTCTTAATGATTCATTGAATTCCCGGAGGTCTAGGCTGTTCCCCAGAAAACAGTTCTGGCCGGTGGCATCTACGCAGATTTGACAACTGGCCACTCGTGGGTTGCCTGCCTGATCCAGATAGCTGACGCGCGTAATCTGCTGCTCGTCTCGATCGACGCCCGTCGCGCGGCATCCTTCAAGGACGGTAGCGCCGGATTCCTTGCAGTGGTCTAGGAGGATCTTGTCGAACTTGGCACGGTCTACCTGGAAGGAATGATCAATCAGACCACCTCGAGCTCGCATGTTTTCACTGAGCTCAATGAAATTGACTGACCACGGCTTGCGCGATTTGCCCCAGACGTAGGTAGCGCCGAATTTGGGTACGAAGCCGGCGTGCCTGACCTTCTCAAGCACCCCCAGTCGCTTCATGATTGCGAGCGTGCCGGGAAGGAGGGACTCTCCAACATGGTGACGAGGGAAGCTTTCCTTCTCCAGAAGCAAGACCCGCCGACCCCACTGGGACAGGAACGACGCGACGGTTGAGCCGGCGGGCCCGCCCCCTATCACGACCACGTCGTATTCCTTCGACCTGGCAGTTGGTCCTTGAGACATTATTGAATCCCCCTAATGGCGCATGCACCAAAAAGTAGGTTCGTAGCCGAAGGCCGGTCCGTATGGAGATTGCCTCGTCTCTCCTAACGGCGAGTCTTTGGAGAGAAGCAACTTCCTGGCAACCGCAATTACCATCCCGGCTCTTTCCACATCCACTGTTGAATAGCATCCGTGCGACAACGTGTCGCTCAAGCGTACCTTCCGTCTCAACACGAATCGGCGTGCAGACATCCAAACGTTTGGGAGTGGGCCGCCCGGTCCTCGGTTACCGCTGTGCCCGCCCTAGCGAAAAAGGGCTTTAATCTACGGTGTTGCCGGCACCTGCCCGCTATCGCCGGACTTTTTCTGCCAATGTTCAGTACATCACCAGCATATGCACACCGCCGTTATTCTACTGCACGCGACCACTGCATACTTGGTCCGCCGGAGCTCCGCAGACCGATTGACATTCCGACTGAGCGCCATTAATCTACGTTGCATCGAGCGGGGTCGTCACAGGCGAGGCCAAGAAACGATAGCGGCAAAAGGGGGGCCAATGATCGTCGCTGACAGTTGGGTCAAATTGGAACGTGAGCAGTTGATGTGGATGTACGATCGGATGACGCTTATCCGGGAATTTGAGGAACGCTTGAAGGTGTTGGTCGACACTGGCTTGCCGATAGGCGCCGCACACTTCTACAGCGGTGAGGAGGCCGTCGCCGTCGGCGTCTGCGCCGCGCTTAAGCTGACAGATTGGATTGCCTCGACCCACCGCGGCCATGGCCATTGCATCGCAAAGGGGGTGGATGTGCGTCCGATGATGGCCGAGCTTTTCGGCAAGGCGACCGGCACTAATCAGGGCAAAGGGGGATCGATGCATATCACCGACTTGCGGGTTGGTATGCTTGGTGTCAACCCGATCCTGGGGATGGGGACTCCTCATGCAGTGGGGGCGGCTATGTCGGCAAGGGTTAGAAAGACCGATCAGGTGGCGGCGACATTCTTCGGCGATGGTGCAGCCAGCATTGGCGTGGTGCACGAAGCGATGAATATGGCCGCAATTTGGAAACTACCAGTCATTTTCGTCTGCGAAAACAACGGCTACGCTCAGTCTACGCCGGCCGAGTACGCGATTTCGGTCCAGGACATAGCCGACCGAGGGCGAGGTTACAATATGCCCGGTGTTGCAGTCGACGGACAGGACGTGTTCGCGGTCTGGGAGGCGGCCGACGCCGCAGTGCGACGAGCGCGAGCCGGGGGCGGACCGTCGCTGATCGAGTGCAAGACATACAGATACCACGGACACGCCTCGGCGGACGATCCCCATAGGTACCGCACCATAGAGGAAGAAGAGGCGGCGTGGGCGCGAGATTGCATAAAGCAGTTTCGCGAGCAGGTTGTGGCGCAGGGGATGTTCAGCGCCGACGAGTTGGATGCCGTCGATGCCCGAAATAAAGGGCTGATCGACGAGGCGATCAAGTTCGCCGAGGAGAGCCCGGTGCCCGATCCATCCGAGTTGTACACTGACGTCTACGTGACCGAAAGCTGAGGAGGAGTGGAATGGCAACCGCCGTTCGCGAGCTGAACTACACTCAAGCGGTTAACGAAGCAATACGGCAGGAAATGCGGCGCGATTCCAATGTCATTGTCATTGGTGAGGACATATCCGGAGCAGCGGGCCGAAAGCACTTGGGCTTTGGTGATGGCTGGATGTACGCGACCGCGACCGCTGGCCTGTTCGACGAGTTCGGCGAGGACCGAGTGATCGATACACCAATCGCCGAGATGGCGTTCGTAGGGGCCGGCGTCGGTGGCGCGATGACGGGTCTGCGACCAATAGTCACGCTGGGCTTCATCGACCTCATCGGCTGCTGCTACGATCAGATCGCCAATCAGGCGGCGAAGATGCACTACATGATGGGGGGCCGGGTGGATATGCCGCTCGTCATCCGCATGGGCTACGGGTCACGAGGCACCAGCGGCCAGAGCTATGGTGGCGGGGCGGCTGCTCAGCATTCCCAAACACTGTATTCTGTACTGGCGCACATTTCGGGTCTGAAGGTTGTAGTGCCGACGAATGCCTACAACGCAAAGGGACTGCTCATTGCAGCCATTCGCGACGATGGCCCGGTTGTCGTACTCGACTCCAAGTATCTAGGCTCGGCCGCAAGAGTACCGGTGCCGGAAGAACCATACACCGTACCCATTGGCAAAGCCGAGGTTGTCCGCACAGGGAGTGACATTACACTCTGCGGCATCGGCCAAACGACGCACACGTGCCTGGAAGCAGCGGACTTTCTCGCGAGCGAGGGAACGAGCGCGGAGGTTGTCGACGTCCTGACGCTGGCGCCGCTCGACGAAGGGACCATTCTGGAATCGGTTGCGCGCACCCGACGCCTGATCGTCGTCGACGAGGACACGCCAACCGCCTCAATGGCTCGCGACATCGCGGCGCGGGTTGCCGACAAGGGCTTCGACTTCCTAGATGCGCCGATTAAGACGGTGACTGCACCCGAAGCACCGGTCCCGTTTGCTGCGGCGCTGGAGGCCTATTACGCGCCTCAGGCCGGCGACGTCGTGGCGACCGCACATGAGTTGTTTGGCTCATATTAGATGACCAAATATGATCATGAGGTTATTGATCTGAAACTCTCCTCAAAGTTGATGTTGAGAGCCTGACGATGGCACGCCCAATTGTGATGCCAAGCCTAGGCATGTACACGTCTGAGGGGACTGTAACCGACTGGCTGCACTCACCCGGGGACCGTGTCGAAGCCGGGGAGCAAGTCGTCGAGATTACGACCGAAAAGGCGACTTACCAGATCGAGGCACCGGAGGCTGGGGTTCTGCACGCTGTCGTTGAGATCGGAACCAGCCTGCCGGTCCAGGCGCTGATTGGCTACATCCTGGCCCCGGGCGAGGACCCGCCGGCGACCCCGACCGGCCCCGCCCCGGCACCGCCGGCTGCTCGGGGGAGCGGGGTACCGTCCCCTCCCGGAAGGCCAGCGGCGCGCCCGCCGGCACCATCGAGTTTGGCGCCGCTGCCGACGACGCCGGCCGGTGTGCGCGCGAGTCCGGTCGCCCGCCGTCTCGCAACCCGACACGGCATCGACGTGGCGCGCCTGACCGGCACCGGCCCAGGTGGGCGTATCATCGAGGCAGACGTGCAAGCAGCGATCGATGCCGCGGCCACCACGGAGAAGGTGGATATCGCGCCGCGCGGACCGCGAGTTCGGCAGCGAGTGCCGCTAGTAGGAATGCGGCGGACCATCGCCGAGCGTCTGCGGCACAGTCTGTCGACCGCCGCGCCGGTCACGCTTAACCGTGAGGTCGATGCTGAGATACTGGTTACCGCGCGCCCGAGCTTGGCCAAGCAGATTGGTGGTGCTTTACCGTTCGATGCATTGTTCATCAAACTATTCGCTATAGCGTTACGTGAGCGACCTGAGCTCAACGCGGTGATCGAGAACGATGCAATTCTTCTACTCGACGAAGTGAACGTGGGATTCGCCGTCGCAGTCCCTGGGGGGCTCGTCGTGCCGGTCGTGCACGATGCAGATAGGCGGAAACTCGCCGAGGTCGCCATGGCAGTCCGCGATTTGAGCGAGCGGGCGCGAGACGGCCAGTTGCAGCCGGCTGACGTGACCGGTGGGACGGCGACGATAACCAACCTCGGTGGGTATGGGGTCGACGGCTTCACCCCGATCCTCAACCCACCACAATCGGCGATCCTCGGAATCGGCCGAATCCTGCCGCGGCCGGTCGTTCGCGATGGACAGCTGGTTGTTGGTCAGACGTGTGTCTTGAGTCTTACATTCGATCACAGGGTCACTGATGGCGCGCCCGCTGCGCAACTGCTCGATCTGGTGGCGAGTCTGATGGCCGACGAAGAGCGTCTCGCCGCTCTGGTTTAGCGGCCCGGTTCCACTGCTGGCGCATAAATGCAATATCGGAGTTCCGGTGGCCCGCCCGTTGGAGGCCGGGCATCTGTCCGGCAGGTGAGCGGGTCGATAGGTTGTTTGGCATTGGCCGGATAGCTACGCGGGGCGAACGTCTCGTCATGTCGGCGCGATCTCTGAGGCAGGTAATGCGATAGCCTCTTTTCCGACGGAAAGTAGTTGTTAACGTCGCAGTCGATCATTGCCAATTTGGTTCGAGGTTGCATCTGCCTTTCACTCAGCGTCACTGCGACAACCATTGCTCGTAAGTGAACCCGCGCCGCTCGCGACTATTTCAAACCGCAGAAGGGCCGGGCGTTTTACGACAGAATATTTCGTCGCAGCGGACCCGGCAACGCGCGCAGCCAAAAAGTGCGTTTTGTTAAACTGGGGAAGTTTTCTCGTCCAACCGCGTCTGATGAAGCATGCCGACTTCCGCTAGATAGATTGAGCCTTCTAGTTTGGCGACCGGGCCTTATTCAGACTAGAACCGGCGTCGACCACGGCGCACTGACGTGGCGCTCCCAGTAGACGTCCTTGATCAGTCGGCTCAGAGGGCCAACCCGACCATCACCTACCTGCCGGCCGTCCACTTGCACAATTGGCATGATTCCACCTGCCGTGGAAGCGAAGAAAGCCTCGTCTGCATTGTAGAAGTCATACGGCGTTAAGGGGGTGGACACGGTTTCAATGTCGATATCTTGGGCAATTTCCAGGACAGCCTGGCGGGTTATTCCGTACAATATCCCTTCGTCTGGCGTATACAAATTTCCATCCTTAACGGCGAAGACATTCGCGCCACGCGCCTCGGTCACATGACCCTCCATGTCGAGCATGATGCTCTCGTCAACGCCAGCGTCCATACTCTCCAGAAGTGCCAGATAACTGTGAAGACGGTTTGAATTCTTGATCCTCGGATCAATGCACTGGAACGGTATATTTCGCGTTCGAGAAAAAATGGCGCTGGCGCCCGTCTCGATCTTTTCTGGCGATAACATTGATCGATAAGGAATCGCAAAGATGATCAGCGTTGGGCGCGAGGTGAAAGGGGGTGTGGGCGCGGACACACCGCGGGTGACTAGACACTCGATGAAAGAGTTCTTCAGGCCGCTTCGTCGGTAGGTTTCGACGAAGATTTCTCGAAACTCATCTTTCGGGTGAGGGATCTCAATGCGAACGGCATGGGCCGACCGGTAGAAGCGATCGATGTGAGTGTCCAACTTGAAGATCCATCCCTGCCAGGCCGACAACGCATCAAAAATCATGTGTCCGCTAATGAATCCAGCGTCAAACACCGACAGTTTGGCATCGCTGGGGGGGACAAATTCTCCATCCATGTAGACGCAACCAGATAGATCCGTCATTATTCCGCTTTCCTCCAGACCGACATTTTCCAAATCAAAGTGCGGCCATCTAAACAACGCCCCGCACTTGACCAAGCCAATGGTATAGGCGCTCTAGAACGCAGTCAATCACCTTATCGCGTCAACCTGACTGGCATTCGACGTGGCGCGCCAGCGGCCCAAAGCTGGGCAACACAACTCCCTACACACTGTGGATCCCCAAACACCGTCCCAGGTACGCAGCCCTTGGCAGGTTGCTCAAAGGCGGCGGACTTGCTAGTCGGATGCGGCTAGAGCCTGGCCATCAGAATGGGCATTCCTAGGTAGCCGTCAGGGGCCCGTTTCGAACGTTCGTAGGTTGTCTTGAACCTTAGATCAACCAGCACCGGCCCATCCTCCGCAACGATGCTCGCGGCCGCTCGCTCAAACTGGCCGGCGTCGTCAAAGGTGTGGGCCGACCGATAGCCGGCGGCCCTGGCCATAGCGGCAAAGTCCACTGTGCCGGCGCCCGGGGTTTTTGACCACCGGTGACCTCGTAGACGCCGTTTTCGAATACAAAGTGCACGATCTGATCGGCTTCGGCCCAGTAGGTGCTCAGCGGCTGATACGCTTTGCGCTTCTTGTAGCTGTAGAATACCCTCTGCTTGTGCGTCTCAACCAGGGTGGAGTCCATGTCCAGCGTTGCACGCGTATGCCGAGCATGCCTTTGGCAGAAGCCCACCATCTCAGAGTTGACCCTCCTCAGACCACCCAATGCATCTGTCGCAGAGGGTATGAACGCCCTGTGCGGCTCACGCTTAGTCTCCTCCTCTTCGTCGTGGAACTTAGACAGATATCGGAACACCGCTGAGGACGACGGCACACTCCGCCGACGCTCCTTGCGCCACCTTCGTGGTAAAGCCCGACGCTCCCTCTGGCGCATCCCCTGTGTCTCTGATCTGCTCAACACCCGACCCAGACCCTCGTCTTTCTCCTAGTACACGGAGGTCCTCCACCGACTCTCCACCTGCCAGGTTCAGTAGTATCAACGAGGTGACCATCTGGCTGTCCGTCCAGCCCTGACCACCTTCCCGAAGCCCCACGTGACGTCCCACTGACCCTCTCAGATCCGCGACCTGAAAGAGGTTCGGGTAGGTTGCCAGCCCGGCAAGAGCCGTCATACCGGTCGAGTTCTTCTCTTCGGCGTACTGGAACGGCAAAGCTCCCTGCTGCATAATGGGTGCACCTCGTTGGTGATGTCTTTTTCTTTCTTTCAACCATCATAGCCCGCTTCACATCGGGATCCAACGAGGCCTTCTTTTTTTAGGTGGTGGATTTGGGGGTTGTTTCGGTCTTGCGGTTATGCGACAATATCTCCGGATCAAACGAACCAAAGAGGGGATATTATATCGTAGTGAGGATCAAGCGGGCCCGACCCGGAGATTCAGGCCGATTGGCATAGTAACAGAGATGGACGGGAGATCTGAAATGAAGCCGAGCAGCGTAATATCTCGCACATTCACACGCCGCGCATTCCTGGCCGGTATTGCAGCGACTGCTGCGTTGCCGGTGTTAGCAGCATGCCAGCCGACGATTGAAAAAGAGATCGTTGAAGTCGAGAAGGAAGTCACCCGCATCGTAGAGCGGGCGGTCGAGATCGAGATAGAGAAGGAAGTCATCGTCGAGAAGGAAGTCATCGTGGTCGCGACGCCTGACATGACACGAAGCCAGATCGTCTTCCAGAACCGCGGTGGCGACCCGGACCTCGCTGCCGCCATCGGAATCGCCGCCGCATACAATGTTAGGTACCCAGAACGCGAAGTTAAGATCGACCATACCACCGGCGATCATTCGCAGCACCTCCAATTGCAAATTGCGGCCGGTAGAGCGCCCGATGTCTTCTTCGACGCGAGTCTCCGGACCGGTGGCATACTCTGGGACAAGGGGATCATCCAGAGCTTAGAAGATTTCCTCAAGAAGGACTTCAACCCGGCAGACCACATCAAAGAGATGTGGATAAGCATGGTCTACGACGGTCACCGGATAGCCCTCCCCTGGGATAGCGGATCCTTCGCCCTCTTCGTGAACAAGAAACTGTTCGCCGAGGCTGGCGTGGAGCTGCCCCCTCAGGATAGGAAGATGACCTATGAGGAGACGCTCGAAAAGGCGATAGCGCTTACCGTGGACCTGAACGGCAAGCACCCGGGCGAGTCCGGCCACGACCCCACTCGTCCCAAACAATACGGGTATCAACCGGTGATTTACATCGGCGTCCCGAACTTTGTTTACAGCCGCGGCGGCGAGGTCATAGACGCCGCTGGGAGAGCCCAGTTCCAAGATGCCGCGTCGATTGAGGGATGGCAGAGGGCGGCCAACTGGAGCCTCAAAGATCATGTGTCTCCGAGTCCTCTGTATGTTTCGGAGGGGATCGGGTTTCAATTCGGTAATATCGCAATGCGTGAGGGAGGAGTCTGGGGTCTGGGCTCCAACAACGACACACTCGGAGACGACTGGATGGCTTGTCCAATCCCCTCGGCGGATAAGCCGAACTCGATTGGATGGTACTCCGGTCAGTCGATGACGACGCAGTCCAAGAACAAGGATGATGCGTGGCACTGGATGAATTGGGTCAGCCTCTCACAGGAGGGCGAGAGGACCTTGGCCAGTTTCGGGCTGCTACAGCCAACGCGCCATGATAACCTCGAGAGGTGGCGCAACAGCAGCGACCCGCCAGGGCGAGAGTCCCGCCAGGTATTTGTTAATGAGTTGGATTCGGAAAATATCCGCTGGCCGGGAGACCACCAGCAGTCATTCTGGCTGAAGTACGGCCAGTACGCGATAAATGCCTGGAGACCGCGGAATGACGCGCTGATCAGGGGCAAAGTGGAATACAAGGACGTCGCCGCTGAGTGGGAGAAGACGTTCCAGACAATCCTCGATACCGGTGAACCAATCAAGGAGTAGAGCTCTTGCGGGTCCGGCCTGTTGCAGGCCGGACCTGAGTTGACGCCATCGTTGAGGAGATGGGTATGGCGGTGCGTGCAGCCCAGCGCGGCGAGCGGATGCGATTTTACAACCGTTTGCGTTGGCGCGAGGCGGCCTTCGGTTGGCTGTTCCTAAGCCCGTTGGTGCTGGGACTGATCCTCTTTCAGTTTGGCCCGGTCGTGGGCTCGCTAGCACTCAGCTTCCACAAGTGGGATATATTGAGGCCGCTGTGGGAGCAAGAATGGGTTGGGGCGGCCAACTACGTTGAGCTTCTAACCGCCGACAAGCTGTACGTCAAGTCGCTGGGCGTGACTGCCTACTACAGCCTGTTGGCCATTCCTACCTCGATTGTAGTGACATACTCGGTTGCCCTCCTCTTGAACCAGAAGGTCCAGGGGATGGCCGCCTACCGGACTCTATGGTACCTGCCTGCAATCGTCCCGGTGACGTCGAGCGGCCTGCTTTTTTCGTGGATGCTGCAAAACGAGTTCGGCCCGATCAACTATTTTATTCGGCTGACTGGCTTGCCGGCGCCTAATTGGCTAGGTGATCCCAATTGGACCGTGCCGACTCTCGTGCTCATCCACGTGTGGCAAAGTGGGACCGCCATGCTGATCTTCCTTGCCGGGCTGCAAGCGGTACCGCAGCATCTCTACGAGGCAGCCGAGATTGATGGCGCGGGCCGGTGGATGAAGCTGTGGAACGTGACGATCCCAATGACTTCGCCAATCATCTTCTTCAACCTGGTAATTGGCATCATCTATTCCTTTCAGGTCTTCAACATTGTCTTCATCATCTTCACGCCGACTTCAGTTTATGAACAGCCTGCGGGGCCTGAGGATGCCGGGCTGGTCTACATTATGTATCTCTACCGCTACGCCTTCCAATACTTTCAAATAGGCTATGCCTCGGCGATGGCCTGGCTTCTGTTGATGATCGTTCTGGCCCTGACACTTGTCGTGTTCCGGTCTTCGGGGCGTTGGGTCTATTATGAAGCGGTTCCCAGCCGGTAGAGGAGGCGAGATTCGTGAGTAGGGTTGTCTCGGCGGACCGTCCTGTCCCACTTCGTCGACCCATGTCGCCCCTGTGGCGCATCGTACTCGGTCTCCTGCCTCACGTGCCGCTCGCGGCGGGCGCCGCCGCGATGACAATCCCGTTCTTTTTCCTAATCAGCGGGTCCTTGAACACGCCCGTCGGCATGTTCGCATTCCCGCCAATCCTCGTCCCGAACCCGCTCCACCCGGAAAACTACCCTTACGTCCTGTTTGAACGACCCTACTTGCGCTATCTCCAAAACACAATGACCGTGTTGGTGCCTTCAGTCTTGGGACAGCTATTCAGCTCTATCCTAGCCGCCTACGCTTTCGCCAGGATGCGATTTCGGGGACGGGACCTCGTGTTTGGCATCACACTGGCAACGATAATGCTGCCGTATGCGGTGACGATGATCCCGACATACGTGATGTTTAATCAAGTGGGGATGGTCGGCACCTTTTGGCCACTCATCCTCCCATTCTGGTTTGGAGGCAGCGCGTTCTACACTTTCCTGTTGCGCCAGTTTTTCCGGACTATTCCGCTCGAGCTAGAAGAGGCAGCCATTATCGATGGGGCGGGCTACCTGACGATAATTCGGCAGATCATCTTGCCTTTGTCAGTTCCCGCGATTGTCGTGATTACTATCTTGAGCGTGCTGTCGCACTATACCGACTACCTGGGGCCGCTGATTTACGCCAAGGGCTACGAGATGTGGACGCTTGCTATTGGCATCGTGATGGTTAAGGGCGCGTTTGCCACCGGCGGCATGGCCAGGTGGAACCTGGTCATGGCGATGTCGGCCCTGATGGTCATACCGGTCATCGCGATATTCTTCCTGGCACAGCGAGTGTTCATCCAGGGTATTGTGCTAACCGGTATTAAGGGCTAGATCGGCCGGTGTGGCACCGATCGGCCGGGGGTGGTTAGATGACGGTCTCAGTTTGGCAGGAGTTGGCCGAGCCTCCTCAGCACGCCGACCACGATGTGACCGTAGTCGGCGCTGGAATTGCTGGATCCTACATCGCTCGAATGTTGGTCGACGCCGGCAAAGATGTCGCGCTCGTCGACGCACGAGAGGTGGCAGCCGGCGCTAGCGGGCGCAATGCCGGCATGGTCCTGACTGGGATGCGCCATTACTACAGCGACGCTCTTGCCATGCTGAGCCCCGCCACCGCCAAGGAGGTCTGGCAGCTGACAGTCGAGAACCGCCAGCGCTTGGTGAGAGACTGTCAGGATTTCAACGTAGAATATGAGACGACCCCGTTTGACTTCCTTGCACACGATGATGCTGGCAGACGAGATCTCGCCGCTTCGGCGTTAGCGCTCCAGCGGGACGGCTTCGACGCAGACTTCCGCGAGCTCAATCCAGCCCAGCGCGGTGCGGGGGCGGCCCTGGTTATGCCTGCTGAGGTCATGGTTCAACCGGCGCAGTTGACCAAGCGTGTCGCCCTGGCCAGCGGCGCTACCATATACGAGCACAGCGAGGTCTACGATTTACAGTCTGACCCAACGGGAATCACGGTATTTTCGCGTCGGATGACCATCCGATGTGGCGCGGTTGTCCTCGCGATTAACGCGTATGGTCCCCAGTTCGATCCCTTCCTCGAGTCGCTGATCTTCACTACCCGCGCCCAGGCCTTGGTCACGGGGCCGATAGCGCCGCTGGCCGAATCACCGGCAATTGTTACTAGGCCTCCCGACGGTCCGTTCTGGTATCGGCAACTTAGCGATGGACGGATGCTCTTTGGCGGTGGACGAGGTCCTCACCTGGCTGAGGAGTTCACCGCTGCCGATCACACAACCCGGTCCGTGCAGGGTACACTCGAGATGTTCATCAAAGAATTCTTCCCTGAAGCAGGCTCTACCGTCACTAGTCGTTGGGCCGGCCTCCTCGGCTTTACCGCTGACTTCGTACCGGTGGTCGGGAGCATGCCGGGTGAGCCGCGCATATGTTTTCTCGGCGGGTTCAGTGGTCACGGCATCTGTATCGCCATAATTGCGGCCCAGCGTACCGTTGAACTGTTGCTCAATGGGACTGATGCCGGCGTTCTCAGCACCGATAGGTTGATGAGTTCCTGACGGACTGTTGGGTATTATCTCGACAAGGCAGTCTGGTTCTTCATATGTCTGAGATGGTGTGAAAAGGCACCTACTTTCAGACGAAGGAACCCTCACCGAGATGAGAATTGCTCGTAGCGAATCGATATGGATAGTCAAGATTACTTCGGCGCGATATATACTGATTTGACGATTGTTGCGGCGTTCACCGCCAATTGGCCTGAGTGAGCCAGCGAAGCATTGAAGCACCGGGCCTGGTCCCGCTCGTGACTGAGGAGAAGGTAATGGAACCTGAGGTCATTGCCGTGCTCAAGCGATTGGAGCTTGAGGATGCTGACGAAAGAAAGGCCGAGGAAACAGGAGCTGCCGATGTTCCCATGGATGATAGGATGTACACCCTGCATCCTGATACATCTCAGCTTCTACACATAATGATTCAGGCGAGCGGTAGCAAGAGAATCGTAGAGTTGGGAGTTGCTCACGGTTATTCCACTATTTGGTTGGCCCACGCGGCGCGAATAACCGGAGGCAGAGTCACCTCGATGGAGATCAATCCCAGGGCTCTTGACTTTGCTCGCAAGAACCTGGATGAAGCTGGTCTCGCTGACTATGTAGATTTCATGTTGGGAGATGCTAGGGAAAGCTTGAGGTCTCTCGAGGGCCCAATAGATTTCATGCTGATGGACTGTTGGGAATGGCTTTACGTTGACTGCCTAGAGCTCGCAGTTCCTTTGCTGAGATCTGGAGGACTATTGGTAGCTGACAACGTAACCGCCGGAGAGCCAGGTGTTGCCGAGTATCTAGAGGCACTTCGCAAACACCCGCTTATGGAAACAGTCAGCGTCCCCATTGGGCGTGAATTAGAGGTCAGTGGGAAGAAGTTGTCCGGGTGACCAGCACCTTCGTGCCATTTCGACACTCCCTCTGAGAGTTTCTGGACAATACGGGAGCCAGTCGCTTCATCTGAGTCATCGGGTCTGATGGGTCCCCAAGAAATGCCTGACAATGCGCATTTGCGATGTCGATGTTGGGCTAATGGATAAGCCCGACCGAATGGACTCTCCTCAGTAGATCCCTTTGACCAGCACCCCACCTTCGCCCCTGTCGAGCGGGGATCGTCCTATGTCCCATCGCGAAACGGAGCTACGAGGTCGGCCAGCCGAGCCTCGTCGGCATCACCATCGTGGACCACGATCCGGATGGTCAAGTCCAACGCCTGTCCCCGTGTCAAGCTCGCCGCCGCCTCGACCAGCGGATTAACCGCGATTGTGCCGTATTCGGACGCCGACCACGGCCGACCACCGATCGAGGGATGGAGAAGTACCGCTATGCCTGCCCGGTGGCCCCGGGCGATCAAGCCGGAAGCATCAACCCAGTCGGCGTCATGTGCAGAGATCGCGTCGGCATCGGTTCGATTCGCCGAATCCAGGAACGCTCCACCATCAACAACTCGCAGTCCTTCGACCAAACGCACCCCGAAATAGGCGTGGCGTGTCGGGCCAATTCTGATGTCCCACTCGGCTGGTCTGAGCTGACTTCGAATAGCGATAATGTTGGCCTGTTCACCCGGGTGAATGTCATAGGTCCGCGTCTCGGTCGCCAGCAGCCGCCGATCAGGGGCCCCCCACTCCTGGGGTCCCTGCCAGTGGAGCGTCTGTATGATCCGCAAGTGGTCGTCGGCAAGCTCGGTATTCTCGACCGAAACGCCTAAAATGCGGCCGGGCGCGCGTCCCTGAAAGATATCATTTACGTAAAAATTGTAATTCGCCTCTTCGATCTGGTCCGAGGAGAAAGGCAGACGAGCAGTTAGATGGTCAGTTCCGATCCAAACCGACTGGTGGTGAGGGTGGTCGATAGGAGACTCACTGGTGACCGAAAACCCGGCCGGCGTAAACACAGGATACAGGTATGCTCGGTAGTCGCCCTGGCTCAATGCGGTGATGGTTCTGTCCCGCCAGAGTACCTTTATGCGGTGGCCCTTCGCCCAAGCACCCCGCGGCAGGGCGATAGCATCGCTCTCAACTGAGAAGGATCGCAAACCAATGTCCTCCCAATACCTCTACTGCATATCTGAACCTGGCCACGCGTTGACGCTGCCAGCCGCGTTGCCTCAATAGACAACCTTTCCCAACTCATTCGCCGGATTTCTCAAGATGCTACATCCTTTACCCCTTTTCATGGCGAGTAGCCTTCCGATAGCGAACTCCTAAAGCGACCGCTAAGTCGTGTTTGCTTTGTTGCTTCAAACTCATAACCGCTGCTCCTTAAGGTAATGTGAGTTATGAGGCAATTCGCAGACTACACATCGCGGGTGTTATTCATTATAATCATATCGCATCGGCAGGTCGCCGACGGCCAAGAGTCCTTCGATTTGCACAATAGACCCAAGGGGAGGTAGGAGTCATGAAATTCTTGCGCTATGAGAGCAGTCGGGGGCCCCAATACGGAGTTCTGGAAGACGATGGTGGCGTTCGAGAGTTGTCCGGATCACCTTTCGGCGATTTCGACGTCGGCGCGGCCGCCGGACAGTTGGATGGACTCAAGCTCCTGGCGCCGGTCATTCCACCAAGGGTCATCGGCGTAGGGTTGAACTACGGCTCTCACATTGAGGAAGAGGGTGAGGCCGCCCCAGAAATCCCTATGCTATTCATGCTGCCGCCAACCACGGTCATCGGATCGGGAGAGCCGATTGTTTATCCGCGACAGGGCGAGGACGTGGAATTCGAGGGTGAATTCGTTGTCGTAGTCGGCAAGGAGGCCCGGCGGGTTCCAGAGGATCAGGCACTCGAATACGTGCTCGGCTACACTTGCGGTAACGATGTCAGCGAGCGTGTGATCCAGGAAGCCGAGATGAAGTTGGGCTGTTTGTTGGTTGGCAAGGGCTTCGATACATTCAAGCCACTTGGGCCGGTCATCGCCACCGATGTGGATCCTGACAACGTTGATTTGACCGCTCGAGTAAATGGCGAGCTAAAGCAGAAGACGAATACCTCCGACCTTATTTTTTCGGCCGCTAAGTTGGTGTCGTATCTGAGTGATGCGATGACCCTGCAACCGGGCGATTTGATATACACAGGAACGCCGGGCGGGGTAGGTGCGATTAACCCAGGTGACACAGTCGAGATTGAGCTCTCGGGCATTGGCGTGCTTCGCAACACGGTGGTAGCGGAGGGCTAGGTAGTCAGGCGGTATTAGACGGGCAGTCAGTCTATTGCGGAGTGGTATGCGCCGCCGACGGTCGCGCATATGGGCCAATCATTGCAACTTGCTAGGAGCGCCTAAGGCGAAATGACCATCCGGGTAGGTCAGATAGGCATCGGCCACGCACACGCGCCGGGCTGGACAAAAGCCCTCAGGGAGTCATCGCAAGTTGAATTCGTTGGCATCCATGAGCCCGATCCTGAGATCTTCGCCGCCCGCTCGGATAATCCTACCTACGCCGGCGTTCGCTGGCTGACCGAGCAGGAGCTACTGGACGATCCGTCAGTGCAAGCGGTCTTTATCGAGACCAATATAGCCGATAACCTGCGCTGGGCGCGCCGGGCTCTAAACGCCGGAAAGCACATCTCCGTAGACAAACCCCCGAGTCCTTCATCGAGCCAGCTACGGGAAGTCCTTGATCTGGCCGGTTCGAATGGTCTCCATGTGAATATGGGCTACATGTTCCGCTCCAACTTGGCCATCCGGTTCGCTCTCGAGGCAGCGAGAACCGGCATGCTGGGAGAGATTTTCAAGGTTGAGGCCGAAATACCATCGAGCGACCGTGGCCCGAACTATCGGAAAGTCCAGGCGGAGATGGAGAGCTATCCGGGCGGCATGTTTTTCGAGCTAGGAAGCCATATGTTCGATCTGGTGGTCATCGTGTTGGGTCCACCCAAGAAGGTGACTTCGATTCTGCGCCGCGACTATCACCAGACGGACGTTCAAGCGTTCATTGACAACGCCGTGGCCGTTTTGGAATACGAGCGGGCCATGGCAGTGGTGCAAATGTGGACAATGGAGGTGGATGGGTTTTCACACAGGCGCTTCGAGATCTACGGCACTAACGGCAGCATCCGAATCGAGCCGATCGAGAATCCATCGAAGGTGCAACTCTGCCTGGCCGAGCCGCTGGGAAGCTACGAAGCGGGATGGCAGACGGTTGACGTGGGTGACCGGCCTCGCTACGTCGGAGACGTTGCCGAATTCGTGGAGGTTGTCAAGGGAGAGCGACCACCGCGCTACGACGCCGCTCACGATCTGGCGGTGCATGAAACATTGCTTCGTGCATGCGGCGTGACTGACCTTTGACATCAATCCCAACGGGAGCGATGGAGAGCCACACTTTGGGGGTAAACATGGTAAACGTTGGTTTCATCGGCGCCGGGCGGAGGGCGACCGGCACTCATTACCCGGCGATCGCTGGGCTCAAGGACGCCACGATTGCGGCAGTCTGTGACCTCGACGAAGGTAGGCTCAAAGCGGCCGGTGAAAGGTTTGGGATTGAGCGTCGCTACACTGACTACCATCGAATGCTGGCTGAGGCCGAGCTGGACCTCATCTATGTCATTATGCCGCCCCAGAGGCTGGCGCCGATCGTAATCGATTGCCTCGACGCCGGCAAACACGTGGCCATGGAGAAACCGCCAGGGATGAACGCCGCCGATACTGAGGCGATGATAGCTGCGGCCGAACGCAACGGGCGATGGGGGATGGTTGCGTTTCAATACCGCTTCACCCCGGTTGTTGAGGAAGTGAGGAGGATGGTGCTGGAGCGGGGACCAATTACGATGTGTCTGGGCGAGTTCCACCAGAATTACCTGGATCAGCCAGAGCCGGAGTGGGGAATCAGTGTACTTCTCGAGAATACCGTCCACGTGGTTGACTTCGTCAGCTACATGTGTGGAGGCGAAGCCGTCGAGATCCATGCCCTGCAGGATCGCTTCTTCACCCAATGGACGAGCTCGAAAAGCTGCCACAACGGTCTGGTGCGCTTCAACACTGGTGCGGTAGGGGTAATCTCGGGCAATAAATCGGGCGGGGCGCGCTACCTGCGCATGGAGGTTCACGGTCGCGGCATTTCCGCCTATTTGCGCGTGCCGGAGGTGGCGGAGATTTGGCGCGACAACCAGCCAGATCCACTGATCCTGCGAGGGGCCGATTTGGTGGGCGCCGACGACAAGACACTCTACGAGGGGAGTCTGGCGGCAGACCGCCACTTCGTGGAGTGCGTCCAGACGGGCCGCGAGCCGCGTACCAGCTTGCAGAACGTTGTGAACACGATGCGGTTGGTCGACGCCCTAGAAGGCGACTAGTCCGAACCCAAAGGACGCCGGCCGTCACCATGAATCGTCGGTAACCACCGAGAAAAGGATGCTTCTCTTAATGCCGAATCTGTCAACGTGGAATGGTGTCAGATAAGATCGGCGGTAGCGTCGTCAGTACGCTAGGGAAGCCGTCAACGCTGAGCGAATGCCAACTAGGGACGTCCTGCTAGCAGCTATTCGATCCGGGTCTCCGCCCCCATCTTCCGGCGGACTCCAGTGCGTCTCAAGGCTAAGCGTCCCCGTGTAACCGTCCCGCCGGAGGGCCTTGAATTGGTTGATGTAATCCACTTCTCCCCTTCCCACCGCTTCCCACGCCACCAATCCAGTGGCTTTGTCGACAACGCGGGCATCCTTGACGTGAACGTCGACGATGAATGGTTTGACTGCACCATAGCCGTCCGGATACGGAACGCCTCCAGACACATAGTCATTAGCGGGGTCCCAGATAGCCTTGATCGCCGGATGGTCGACTGCGCGAATTACCCTACCGGTATTGAAACCAGTGTTGGCCCAGCAGGATCTCACGTTCTCGAGCCCCAGGAGCAGGCCGGCGTCGGCAGCTCGTTGCGAAGCTATCCGCAACCCTTCAACGACTTTCGTTAGCATCTCTTCTGGCAACTCGCCGCCGTTGTGAAGGCGTGGGCTGGGATTGCCACGCCCAACCATTGTGTCCCGGCGGAAAGCGAAGGCACCTACCACGGGTGCCCCGAGTCGTTTAGCCACCCGAATCCCCGCTTGCAGCAACTCTAGATCCTTTTTGAATGCCGCGTCTTTCCCTACCTTGCCGTGCTCCACGTGTCCTAGCACCACTCCATACAGGGATTCTGAAAGGATAACTCTCACGTGCATGTCGAATCGCTCGAGTAATTCACGTGCGCGCTCAATCTCGTCGCCGCTCATTTCGGTGACCGGTTTGCCCCAGAATTCAAGCAGCTCGACGCTGTGAATTCCCTCGTCGCGGGCGAACCCAAGAGCCGTTTCGAGGTCCGGATGCACCTCGTTGGTACACACTCCAAGGTTGAGAACTAGATTATCCTTCATCGATCCTTCCCTTCGACCGCTAGGTCGGGATTTCCCGCGTTGAATTGCCGTGAATCAATTCTAGTTCCTCGAAAGCTTTTAGCCACCAACGCGACCTACCCGCCCGGCCTCGGTTGATCGGATGAGCTACCTTCAATGCCCATCAGTAGTGGAAAGAAGAAGCCGCCGAGACTGAGTTTCCGCTCGCCGATCCTATCGTCTAGCCGCGTACAGGGAACGCTGATTCCGCAACCTCGCCGAATATAAGATTTCTATCGCGATCGCTCTTTTCCGCAAACTGTTCCATAGTTAATCGAAGCGCATTTCGATAGCCCTCCCGCCCGCTCACCGTCGGGAAGTCGCTTCCCCACATCATCCGGTGGGCTCCAAAAGCGTCGTAGGCCATTTCCAATAACGGCGTGATGGGTTGCTCAAATGGAGATGGTCCAGCCACCGGCATAGCCCGCCGGGAAATCTGTCCCAGACCTGGCACCTTGATGTAGACATTCGGAAACCGCGCCAACTCGAAAACCTTGCGGCAAGTCTCCAGGGATGGGAAATCAGGATCACCGAAGGCACTGATCGTTCCAAGATGGTCGATCACAACGAGCAACTGAGGTATTGCCGGGACCAATTCAGCAAAGTCCGGCGACGCAAAGTCGCGGCTCTTGCCATGGCAACTCACCGTCAGCTTTAGCTGGGCGGCGGTTCGCCAGATTGCCAGTGGATCGTCTCCCGGCGAACGGGTTGTCGCACTGAGACGAACACCACTGGCTCCTTCGTCAGCCAATCGCTCGAGAATGCGCGGTGCGTCTTGCCGATCAGTGTTCACGCCCACGACCGATGAAAAACGTTGCGGGAACCGGCGAACGCACTCAAACTGGTACGCATTATCATACTGGCCTCCCATTTGGATCAGGACTGCCTTGTCTACACCGTTCTGCTCCATTTTGAACAGCAGGCTTTCGACCGGTTCGTACCAATCCTGAGAAACATGACAGTGGCTATCGACAATTCGCATGGTAGTCTCCTCTCTCTACAGGATCGGCAATCGTCCCTATAGGAGCCTGCTCGCGACCGAGGTTCTCGCTGCGCGGAAGAGCGAGCCAAAGGGTATGGTCAAACCGGACATCGAAATCCGGCATTTCCCACATCAAAGTGGGGGCGTCCAAGAACACGCTATCTTCACCGGGCCAATGGTATTTGTGTCCTGAAACGCTGTCCATCACCTTTAGAGGCTCAGTAGATCCGAGCCACGCACGTCCTCGTCATAGTTGATCAAGATAGCACCTTGCTTGCGGAAGGGGAAACGGCGGCAACTCACTGTGAATATCGCAATCGATCGCCGCTACCTTGGTCCGATCTTGCGTCACCTCTTTTCCTGGATTATTGCCATATCCGTCCCTTCTCTTAGCCACAATCCTCGATTGCTGATAATCCCGACTCAAGTGTCGATTGTAACGACGACGTACCGCTTGTCGACCGAGACCGGGAAGGTCTCCGCAACATAAGGACCTTCTTCGCAGCGTGGCGCTGGCGCCGCCGGATCAGCCAAGTCGAGAGGCCGGTGTTTTGGATCAAAACGGCAGGAGTCTTGCCGCCGATTATCAGGCCCAATGCGATGGCAAACGATTCGCCCTCACGGCATACTGGCACCACTTGGAGATCTGCGTCGGCGATCATGGCCTGATATTAGAAGTTAGCTTTGCTGTCCGGCAGCCACACCGCATGCGTGATCCCGCAGCTCTTTAACTCGTTAATGAACCGCCGGGCAGCAAGCGATGCTCTCGCAGTTGCCATCCGCGCCTCCCAAGTCGCACTCTAGAGACAGGTGTGGGCCCCTCCCACCTGAGTTGGGCTCAATATAGCCCGGCACGTCGCCTTTGTACAGGCGTAGCCAACCACGGAAAGTGTTCGGGTTAGGGGTACTCGCTCTCCGTATGGGTCTAATTCGCACCTACGAGGGTCTACCACCGGCGAGGACGTCTAATCGGCGAAAGCCAGGAAGGGGTTGCAAGGGCGAAGACCCTGCCGGGCGATGAGGTCAACCAGTTCGTTGATTTGACATCGATAGGTTGGAAATCACCAATTGACCGCCGACTGAGGGCCCCAATGGCGACTCGGCCTTCCCAATTCACGGGCGTGAAGGAGAGAAATGCGCCCAAATCTGAGCTGATGCGAACCTATACACCCGTTTGACAGTGAGGGAATGCGAGTACATAATACTCGCGTCCACCGATACCTGATTCTGCGGATATGGCGGTGGAGAGCCAAGGCATACTTGATAATTGGGCGAGCAAGAACCCGGAGTTGGCGAAGCCGCGGGCCGACCCTCCGTCGGATGCTTGGCCACAGTGTTATTGCATACCCGGGCCCGCAGCTGCCACCGAGGCTTCATTTCCTGTCCAGGTGCGTCAACCGCTGCATACGGGCGAATGCGCCATCTCTTCCTAGGAGACGAATTGACCGAGCATCCAAGCGCTAGGCCGAGCTTCTGGCCGTCGCGCATCCTCGCGCACCGTGTCTACAACGAATACTGGTGGGCGTTTCTCTTTTTGCTTCCAGCTCTGGTATTGTTCGCGCTCTTCACCCTGTACCCTGTCTTGTTTACCTTTCTCTTGAGCTTCGAACAGGCCCATAACTTCTTCCAACCGTCCAAATTCGTGGGGCTCCGCAACTACGAACAGCTTTTCAGCGAACGGCTGTGGCGAATCGCCCTCTTGAATACCATAATCTTCACGTTCGCCACCGTTCCAGTCCGCATAGGAGTCGCTCTTCTGCTGGCGCTCCTGATTCAGCCGCTCAATCTAAAGCTTCAGGGGGTATTTCGAGGGGTCTTCTATCTGCCTGCGGTCTCGTCGGCCGTCATCTTGGCCTTAGTGTGGTTGTGGATCTACTACCCGACAAAGCAGGGACTAGCAAACCACATTATCGAGCAGGTCGGAATATCGCCACAGATATGGCTGGGCAACCAATCTTTGGCGCTCCCCGCCATCATCTTTATGGTGTGGGCGACGGGCGAGGGCGCGATGGTAGTCTTATTCGGTGCCGCACTCAACAACATTCCCACTACCCTGTACGACGCAGCGGACATCGATTGTGCGACGCCTTGGTCGAAATTCGCCAAAATCACTTGGCCTTTGATCAAACCTACGACTCTGTATGGTGTCATTATCGGTACGATCGGGTCGTTTCAGGTTTTTGACATCGTCTTCACGATGACTGGCGGCGGCCCCGGGTACAGCACGAGAACATTGGTGTACCAGATCTATTCGCTTGCCTTCCTACATCACGAATTCGGTTATGCTGCCGCCCAGGCAGTCGTATTAGCATTCATTATCGCGATACTCAGCGTTGGCCTATTCCGCTGGCTGGCGACGGATGTTGAGTATTGATGTCATGGAAATAACATTATGAGTGAAGCCGAGCTTCTGAAATCTGAATCCATCACCGCCGAAGCGCAGTTCGAATCGAAAGTCGGACTCTGGGACCGCCTCCGTGGTAATTCCAGGCGAGTGTTGGGCATCGTGGTTCTGCTCATGTTTGCCGTTCTGATCTTCCTACCATTCTGGTGGATGTTAGTCACGTCCTTCAAGCCCGCCAATCTTGTCTTCGAGTACCCGCCTGAATTCATACCATTCAACCCGACTCTCAACAACTACGAACGCACTCTCGGCTACCAGGGAGGAGTCGTCGGTACTTGGATGCTGAACTCGATCATCGTCGCCGCCGTCGTGACGTTCGGAAATCTGATGGTCGCCTCCTGGGCTGGGTACGCCCTTGCGAAGATGGATTTTCCTGGCAGGAGGACGCTTTTCGTGGCGTTGATCGTGACGATGATGATTCCCGGTCACGTGACCCTCATTCCTCTCTATAGCCTGGTCCTCAGAATGGGCTGGATAGACACTTACGCCGCTTTGACCATTCCCTGGATCGGCCAGGTATTCGGCATCTTTCTTATGAAGCAATTCATGCAGACTCTTCCTTCGAGCCTGATCGATGCCGCGCGGATCGATGCGTGCTCGGAGTGGCGGATTTTCTGGAAAATAATACTGCCCCTGGCGATGCCTGGTATCGCGGTGCTTGGAATATTCATATTCATGGCGAACTGGAACAGTTTCATCTGGCCACTGGTCATAATGGAGAGTCGAGAAATGACGACCATTCAGGTTGGTCTCACACTGATCCGCTACCAAAATGTTGGTTTCCTCGACTACTCACTCTTGATGGCGACTGCGGTGGTTGCCGCGGTGCCGATGGTTATTGTCTTCGTATTGTTCCAGCGCTATTTCCTGACTGGACTGCGACTCGGGGCATTGAAGGGCTAGAAGGGGGTTAGGTTTTGGCAGAAGTGCACGCCCGGTCACTGACCAAGGTATTCGGAAAGGGAGACGGGAGCGTGGTCGCCCTTGACCAGATGGACATAGATCTTGCCGACGGCGAGTTTGTGGTCTTCCTCGGCCCCTCCGGCAGTGGAAAGACGACTTTCCTCCGGCTCGTTGCCGGATTGGAGGTGGCGACTGGCGGCCGTGTGTACATTGGCGACCGCGATGTAACCACCGTGCATCCACGGGAACGCAATATCGCAATGGTCTTCCAGGATTACGCCCTGTATCCGCACATGACGGTGAGGGAGAACCTGAGCTTCGGACTGTCCAACTTGAAATATCCTCGGAACGAGATAGATGCGAGGATCAACGAGGTCGTCGCTATGCTCGGAATGGAAGGTTTGTTGAAGCGGCGCCCGCGCGAGCTCAGTGGAGGGCAACGCCAGAGGGTCGCCGTGGGACGCGCCGTTGTTCGCCGTCCGGACGTATTCCTCTTCGATGAGCCATTGTCCAATCTTGACGCCCAACTCAGGGTGCAGGTGAGAGTTGAGTTGGCCCAACTGCACCAGCGTCTCAGCACAACCACAGTCTACGTGACGCACGATCAAGTCGAGGCCATGACTCTGGGACAACGCATCGTCTTGTTGGATCATGGACTGGTACAGCAGATCGGCACCGGCTCTGACCTGTATAACAACCCACAGACGCTTTTCGTCGCAAAGTTCATTGGCGCGCCGGCGATGAACTTGATGCCTGGCGAACTCGTGCTGGGCGGACAGAGCGAAATGTTCTTCCAGACCGGCCAACTTCGTCTCAGGATTCCGTCGACGTTCGCGTCCGGTTATATGCCGGTTGTCGGTAAAAACACGGTTCTGGGGCTCCGCTCGCATCACATGACTGTATGGAGAGGCAGCGAACAAACCGATACGGAGTCGGCGGTAAGAGTGAAAGTGACTCCCGCGGTGATTGAGGAACTGGGCGAATATACCCTTTTGTATTTCGAGCTCGAGGGAACGCAGATAACGGCAAAGCTAGATCCTGACCATGACTGCAGAGTTGGCGAAGAGGTCGAGCTTGCGCTGCATCTCAATCGGATGAGCTTGTTTGACGGTGATACGGAGCAAGTCATCTCCCGGCAGGCAGGCTAGTGACTGGAAGGCCTATCTGGTTCGTCGGCAAAGTTGGCCGCGCTTCTGTCGTTGCGAGGTTCTCTGCCTGAGCGAGGGCGTTATATTCGAGTTTCGCTCCTTGGCGTCGCGAAGGAATAATCTGCCCCTGGAGATGTCCTTTGGCTGGTCACATCCACTATACTACCAGTCCATATGTGTCACGCGGAACTGGTCCGAGGCGCACGGCGGGATCCGCTCTTGCGAACGCCTCTTTTGCCGGAGACTCGTTTGTTGAACGCAAGTCATGTTTCAAGACTCCGGCTATCACCATCCCGCGCCAATGCAATTCCAGAGCGATCGCTATGACGCTGAAGAGGATCGACTCCCTGCACGAGGGGCATCAGATTCTACGGGTGTTCGCCGGCGGGAGCCGAGTTGAGCAAGGCAGTGCAGCCGCCGAAGGTATGTGGATCAAGAAATGGAGGGCACCACTATGACGAACGGAATCGAGCACGTGACAATAGCCCGCGACGACGATGTTTATGAGGGGTTTCCCGACGTTTGCATGTTGCCCGGCGAGAGACTCTTGTGCATCTACCGCGAGTCGGATGCCCACGTGGCCAGCACGTCGCGGATCATGCTCATCGAGAGCCACGATCGCGGTCGGACCTGGACGAACCAGCGTCAGTTCGAAGTCAAGCGCTCCTTCGCCGATGACAAGTCGGTATGGATCAATACGCGCATCGCCAGGCTGTCGGATGGCCGACTCGTTATCAACTACGATGCATTTGTCTACCCTGACAGCATTGCAAGTCACGGGGCAGCTCACGGGGCATCGCAGGCATATCTAGCTTGTCAGACGTTTCTCTCGTTCAGCGAGGACGAAGGGAAGACCTGGACCGAGCGCCACCTGATAGAGGCCGAAGGGATCGTCGGGGACAGGTTGCTTGTAGTGAGGGATGATCTGTGGCTACTGGCCATCCCACACTTCATGGGACGCTTTCCTGACGCGTTTCGCGTTGAGGTTGCCCGTTCCCACGACGGTGGCCGGACCTGGCCGATCTCGAGCCTCGCAGCCGAGGAAGAGGGCTTCCAGCACGATGAGCCGTCGTTGTTGGTTCTGCCGGACGGTCGCCTGCTCATGGTAATGCGGGAGAACGTGCATACGAATCGCCCTTCACATTATGTCATCTCCGAGGACGAAGGGTGGACTTGGTCCGCGCCCCGCCCGACGCCATTCTATGGCGATCGGCCGTCGGCCGGCCTGCTGCAGAGCGGCCGTCTGCTCGTTGCCTACCGTAACGTAGAGCCCGCCCCCGGCGAGACGATAACGAACGTGGGACGTAACCCTGGAACATGGGCCTGGCTAGGTGATCTGTCCGGTCTGACTGGAACCGGAGGAGAGTCGCGCTTCCTAGAGCTCGAATACGACCCGTGCGTGGATATGCTGGGCGACTACGGCTACAGTGCATGGGTACAGTTTGAAGACGGAGAGATCTTCTGCACCTACCACCATCGTGAAAAGGCGCCGCAGTCTTACATTCGCGGATGTTGGTTCCGAGAGGAAGACTTCGCCAACTAGGGGCGCGCGGAATAGCCCTTCGTACACGCCCGACTGCCCGACACGGTAACATGATTTGCGCGCCGGCGGCGGTGGAATGGACCCAACCCGCTAAAATACTTGGAAGGACCTAACTGTATGTCACAACCCTTGGTCTATCTGAACGGCGAGTTCGTCAAGTACTCCGAAGCCAAGATTCCGGTCGAGGACCGCTCGATCCAATTCGGCGACAGCGTTTACGAGGTAGTCCGGTACTACGGCGGCCGTCCATTCCGGATGGAGCAGCACATGCGCCGGATGCAACGTTCGGCTGAGGGAATCGAGATGCCGCTGCCGCCGGTTGACGGTCTCATTTCAGCGGCTAACGAGCTGGTGCGCCGGCAGGAATTGTCGGACTGCACAGTATACATTCAGGTCACCCGAGGTGTGGCCGATCGGTTCCACGGGCTACCAGATATTTCGCGGCAGAGTGTCATCGCCATCGCCCGGCCGGCCGAGGTTGTCCGACCAAAGCCGTCGATAACCTGTATTACGGTGAGCGATGACCGCTGGGCGAAACCGTATATGAAAACGGCCATGCTGCTTCCCAATGCGACGGCGCGTGAACACGCCAGCCGGCGTGGCGCCGATGACGCGATCCTGGTTCGCGACGGCTTTCTCACCGAGGCCACCGCCTCCAACGTTTTCATCGTGGTGGGAAGCAAACTTGTCACCCCGCCGCTTTCGAACTACATATTGCCCGGCATCACCCGGGAGGCGGTTCTGGAAATGGCGCGGGAAGCCGGCATCGACTGCGACGAGCGACCAGTGCCGATGGACGAGCTATACCAGGCAGACGGCATTTTCTTGACCGGCACTAACAGCGAGCTGCCGGCGGTAGTCCGGTTGGACAATCGCCAGGTTGCCGACGGCCGGCCACCGGCTTTGTTTGAGCAGGTGGCAAAGCTTTATGACGAGGCAGCGATAGGCGTTGCCGCCGGTCGGTAGCTCACCTCGCGGCGCGACAAGGACCTTCTCAAAGTCGAGACCGGCTTGTGGTAGGGTTGTTTGGTGCGCCTCGCTCCCAAGTGGGTAGGTCAGGCAAGGCCGGGGCGCTGAATCGAGGAGACCTAGCGCCGGCGCGCCACCACCTCTGGATTCACCACGTTGGTGGGCTCTCCTTCGAGAAAAGCCGCAACATTATCCACCCCTATCGTAATCTCCCTATCGAATGCGTCTTGTGTCATCGCTCCGGCGTGCGGTGTTAGCACGACATTGTCCAGCTTCACCCACGGATTGTCCGGCGGCAACGGCTCTTCCATGTGCACATCCAGGCCGGCGCCGGCGATGCGACCGGTAGTCAACGCCTCGAGCAGCGCCTCCTGATCGACTATCGCGGCTCGCGCGGTGTTAATCAGGACTGACCCCGGCTTCATGAGATCGATCTCGCGACGACCGATCATGCCGGCCGCCTCTGGCGTGTTCCGTACGTGAAGCGATACGACATCGGCCGTGCGGAGCAGCTCGTCGAGATCGACCAACTCTAGTCCAAGCCTGGACGCGCGTGCCGGATCGTCGCTAAAGCTCCAACCTATTACTTTCATGCCAAACGCCAGCGCGATTCGGGCGACCTCTGCGCCAATAGCACCCAGACCGATGAGGCCAATTGTCTTGCCCCTCAACTGCATACCGAATTGGCTGCCCCAGACTCCCTCCCGAACTTTGTGATCAGAGAGCGAAATCGACCGTGCCACGTCCAGCAGCAACCCCATGTTCAGCTCGGCCACCGAGATCGAGGTCGCGGCGGGCGTGTTCGTCACAACTATTCCCAACTCAGTCGCCGCCGTCAGATCTACCTTGTCCGTCCCTGTCCCGAAGATCGAGATCAACCGGAGCCGGGGCAGCCGTTCCAAAAGGGCTCGGTCGAACGCATTGAATCTCTGGACGTTGACCACAATATCCGCACTCGACAGCCGGCCGGCCAACTCGTCCCCATCGGCCGGCATCGTTTCGTAATGGACGAAGTCACCCAAGCACTTCAGGCGTTCTATCTGGGCATGACCACGATAAAGGGGCGGGAAATCGTCGGGGATTACTAGCTTATTCGTCAATACGGCACCTCCGGTGCTAAGCAGACCCTAGCACACCCGATTTATAATTGTCTCCTTGGGTGTCCGTCAACGCATGGAATTGTCTCGCGCCAACGTTTAGAATCGCCACGGTCACTGATAGAATCGCCACGGTCACTGACGCCGACTGCCTACATTGAGCGACGACAAATTGGCCGGGCCGTCGCTCCCGATGGTCGTATGGCGGCTACGAATTCTTGTCGCGTTCGCCGGCCCTTGACCATATCCATCAATCCATCGGCTACGGACCGATTGAATCTCAACACTACCCTAATTTGACTCAGGAGTATTGAACAATGATGCGAAGAATGGACCACACCGGCCTGACGGTCAGCGATATGGAACGCTCAATTGACTTCTACTGCAATGTATTGGGCTTGAAATTGGTGCGCCGCATGAATGTCGCCGAGGAATTCCTCTCACAGATCGTCGGTTTCCATGAGGTGAATTTGGATATTGCCCTCCTCAAAGCGGACGAGGAGGAGCACATAATAGAGTTACTCCAGTACATATCGCACCCCGGCGAGACGAACCCAAGCGCGACAAACCGAACTGGCAATGGGCACGTCTGCTTCGAGGTGGACGACATCTGGGCGAACTACGAGAATCTGAAGTCCAAGGGCGTTACGTTCGTCAACCCGCCCGCTATGATTTCGATCGGACGGAACATCGGCGCCCAGGCTGTCTACTTCCGCGACCCGGACGGCATCACCCTAGAAATGAGGCAGGTCCCGCCCAAGTCGTAGGCCGGCTTGAATACTGTAGACTCGGAGCTTTTCATAGTCACAACGCTGTCTCAGAGAGATTCTACGACCCCACTCCGAGATGTCCTGATCTACGCTCTTAGTCCCGGCGACGGTGGGCACGAATCGCCCACTCGTGGGTCAGGGTTCTCTATTTTAAAACACCTGCGATGAGGAGATTGACACCACCCTACGATGAACATAGCATTGGCGGGGTCAAGTACGAGGCGCCAATGGACGCCGCCCGCTTCGAAGAAACGTGGACTACAAACCGAGGAGAAAACTCACTATGACCAGCGGACCGGAGCACGTGACCATAGCACGCGACGATGTCCTCTACGAGGCATTTCCTGACCTTTGCATGTTGTCCGGGGAGAGGCTGCTGTGCACCTACCGCGAGTCGGATTACCACGTCGGCACCACGTCGCAGATCATGCTTATCGAGAGCAACGACCGTGGTCGCACCTGGACTAACAAGCGTCCCCTGCACTTCAGACGTTCCATCGACGAGACTAAATCAGTTTGGAACAATCCACGGCTCACGCGGCTGCCGGATGGCAGGATCGTCGCACTCCTTGACATGTGCCACTCTGAATACGACGGAGACCGGAAGCCCAATAGCCTTCACTGCTACCAAAGCTTCCTATCGTTCAGCGAGGACGACGGAGAGACTTGGTCCGATCCCCACCTGACCGAGGTCGAAGGACTCTGCCCCGACAGGGTGTTTGCCGCCAGCGACGACCACTGGCTGATTGCCACGACACATTTCTTCGGACGGTTTCCTGGCGCCTTTCGTCTACAGGTGGCCCATTCCTTCGACGGCGGACAGACATGGCCAATCGCTGCCCTCGGGGCCGAAGAAGACGGATTCCAGCACGATGAACCTTCGATCCTGCGTCTGCCGGATGGACGATTTCTGATGGTAATGCGGGAGAATGTTCACACCCATCGCCCTTCGCATTACGTCATCTCCGAAGACGAAGGACGCGTTTGGTCGACGCCTCGCCCTACTCCGTTCTTTGGCGACCGGCCTGGCGGGGGCATACTGCAGAGCGGCCGGATACTGGTCACCTACCGCAACGTCGAACCCGCGGCGGATGAAAAGACGATGGTATTGGGACGCAACCCTGGGACCTGGGCCTGGCGCGGCGATCTGGCCGGCCTGACAGGATCGGGGGGAGAGTCGAGCTTCCTTGAGTTGGAGCACGACGGGTGCGGAAATCATGGCGACTTTGGGTACAGTGGATGGGTCCAGTTCGACGACGGAGAGATTTTCTGCATTTATCATCACCGTGATGACGCGCCGAAGTCCTACATCCGTGGTTGCAGGTTCAGTGAGGATGACTTTCCAGGATAGGAGTCCACCACAATGACGCCCAAACTTGATCACGTGACGATTGCGCGCGACGACGATCAATACGAGGCCTTTCCCGACGTGTGCCGGCTGCGAGGAGATGGACTTCTATGCGTCTACCGCGAGTCGGATTACCATACGGCCACTACGTCGCGAATAATGCTCATCGAGAGCAACGACCGTGGCCGGACCTGGACCAACGAGCGTCAGCTGCACTTCACACGTTCCATCACCGATAATAGAACAGCTTGGAACAACCCGCGCCTGACCCGGCTGTCCGATGGCAGGATCGTCGCTATCCTAGATGCGCAATTCTATGAATACGACGGAATCTGGAAGCCAAAGAGCCTATACTGCTACCAGACCTTTGTATCGTTCAGCGAGGACGACGGGAATACCTGGACTGAACCTCACCTGACCGAGATCGAAGGACTCTGCCCCGACAGGGTGTTTGCCGTCAGCGACGACCACTGGCTGATTGCCACGACACATTTCCTGGGACGGTTTCCTGGCGCCTTTCGCCTGGAGGTGTTCCATTCCTTCGACGGGGGACAGACCTGGCCAATCGCCGGCCTTGGGGCCGAGCAAGACGGATTCCAGCACGATGAACCGTCGATCCTGCGTCTAGCGGATGGACGATTACTCATGGTTATGCGGGAGAATGTTCACACCCATCGTCCTTCGCACTACGTCATCTCCGAAGACGAAGGACGCGTGTGGTCGACGCCTCGTCCGACCGTGTTCTTTGGCGACCGGCCCGGCGGGGGCGTGCTGCAGAGCGGCCGGCTACTGGTTACCTACCGCAACGTCGAGCCTGCACCGGACGAGGAGACGTTGAAATTGGGACGTAACCCTGGTACCTGGGCCTGGCGCGGCGATCTGGCCGGCCTGTCAGGTTCGGAGGGAGAGTCGAGCTTCCTGGAGCTGGAGCACGACCGGTGCGGAAATCATGGCGACTATGGATACAGTGCATGGGTACAGTTCGACGACGGAGAGATCTTCTGCATCTATCACCATCGTGATGACGCGCCGAAGTCCTATATCCGTGGCTGCAGGTTTAGAGAGGATGACTTCCCAGGATAAGGAAACCACCAAAATGACGCCCAAACTCCAACACGTGACGATTGCGCGCGACGACGATCAGTACGAGGCCTTTCCCGACGTTTGCCGGCTGCAAGATGATGGGCTCTTGTGCATCTACCGCGATTCGGATTTCCACGGGGCCAGCACGTCGAGGATCATGCTCATCGAAAGCGACGACCGCGGCCGCACTTGGAAAAAACAGCGGCAGTTCGACGTCAGCCGCTCCGTCCGTGAGGACAGGTCGATGTGGAATAATCCGCGGCTCGCCCGGCTGCCCGATGGCAGGATCGTCGCCACTCTCGACGTCCATTTCTTCGAAAACGCCGGCATTCGGGGAATCGGGAGCCTTCATTGTCACCAAACTTGGCTATCGTTCAGCGAAGACGAAGGAAACACCTGGACTGAACGCAAACTGACCGAGGTCGAAGGAATCGGTCCGAGCAGAGTGGTTGCCCTCACGGAAGACCACTGGCTCATGGCCAACCCGCACTTCCTGGGAAGGTTCCCTGACGCCTTTCGGGTTGAGGTGGCCCATTCATACGACGGCGGACAGACCTGGCCGATCTCCGCCCTCGGTGCAGAGCAGGAGGGATTCCAGCACGATGAACCGGCGTTGGTTGCTCTGCCGGACGGACGCCTGCTGATGGTGATGCGGGAGAACGTACACACCAATCGCCCTTCACACTACGTCATCTCGGAAGACGAAGGGCACGTATGGTCGACCCCTCGCCCGGGTCCATTCTATGGCGACCGGCCGGCGGGGGGCCTGCTCCAGAGTGGCCGCCTGCTTTTCACCTACCGCAACGTCGAGCCCGCGCCGGGGGAGACGAAGATGAAGTTGGGACGTTACCCCGGCACCTGGGCGTGGCTCGGTGATCTGGATGGCCTGACGGGGTCGGGACGTGAGTCGAGATTCCTGGAGCTGGAGCGCGACCCGTGCGGCCTGTATGGCGACTACGGATACAGCGGATGGGTCCAGTTCGACGACGGAGAGATCTTCTGTGTTTATCACCATCGTGATGAGGCGCCGAAGTCTTACATTCGCGGCTGTCGGTTTCGTGAGGAAGACTTCCTAGGTTAGGAGTCCGCCTGACAGCTCGGCGACACCTCAGGATATCGCTCCGGTGGTTGCGTTGCTAGTCTCAGAAGATACAGCGAAAATTACCGGTGACGTTGTTCCGATCTCCGGTTGGCGGAGTCGATCCCCGGCGCGAGTGACTCCGGTTGAAGCCAAAAAAGGGAGTCGTGTACCTAACTCCACAAAGGGGTGAGTAGGCTTCAATCCTCCCAGATTCCGACCGCTAGCAATATCCACGTAAGGACGAAAAAGAGAATCACCAGGACGGCCACGACTCCCAACGCGATTATCATTCTTATCAGAGCAGATCCGGCGGATTTTGACTGCATTGACAACGCTATTAAAGCTAACCAGGCGACCAGGAACGCGCCGACAGATAATTGCCCGGGCGCAAACACTTCAACAGAGAAATTCAATCGGACCGTTTCAACAAGGAAACTCACCAAATATGCGATCGGATAGCCGAAAACCAATCCTGTGATCGCCCGGCCCACGTAGTCTTTAGCTGAATCTCTTAGCCGCTTTCGGGTAGCTTTGATCATTGCATTGAGTGTAGATCGTTATCCTGAATGATGCCCGTTCTTGATTTCTTCAAACATGATCCAATCGAGTTTGCTGGCTTAGCGCCACCAACCTGAGTACCACGCTCACGCACTTTCTCATAAATCAAATTGCGATGAAGAGGATCGTGCATTTCCAGAATATCCTGCATCGCATCCGTAAACTCACGCGCATAGCTACTAGGATGATATCCGACAATATTACTCTCTCGATCCTGCTCACACATACGAATGACAGTATGGAAGCCAGCGAGTTGGGCCAGAGTGGCTTTTGGTTAACCGGATATCCTTCCCTCTCGCAGTCGCTTAATCTGCTGAGCTTGGGCTTCGATCCCGGCAGTCTTTGAACGCCGATGATCCCAGTCGCACTGACCTCAAACGAGTCCGAGGCCCCTTTGAGTTAGCGACCCGGCTGAGCCTCGGCCCAGAGCTTCCTGACGTTCGCGGAAATCTCTTTCAGCGCTTCGCTAGGGTCTCCAATTGGCTCGCAAGCGACGCCGAGAAAACCATCATAGCCTATCGCCTTCAGCGCGCCGAATGCTCCCATGAAGTCGAAATGGCCGCGACCCGGCTGCCCACGGTTGTTCTCCGATATGTGGACGTAACCGATGTGGCCGGCGGCTGCCGTGATACTCGCGGAAATGTCTGACTCCTCAATCGCAATATGGAAGAAATCAGGTAGGACTTTAACCGCCGAGCTAGCCACAACCTTACATACGTCCGCTCCCTGTTCCAGACGGTTGAAATAGTAAGTCTCGTATCGGTTTAACGGCTCTACGAGAAGGATCACGCCGATCTGCTCGGCGTGGGAGGCCAACTCCTTGATTTCAGGAATTAGAAACTCCGTCTGCCGCTCAATTGCCTCGATCTCGCCCGGCATCCCTTTGAAAGAGTTGCCGGGCGTTCCTGCCGGAGTCAGTCCGAGGTAGCCGACTAGCTCGCCAGCCGGCGGTTGGGCAAAGATAGGATGGACCAGCACTCCAAATGCGCCGAGAGCCTTCGCCAGATCGAGCAGTTCGTGATTGCGCTTCATCCGGCGCTCTCTGGCCTCTTCGTTCGCGTTTAAGACACTGTGCAGCAGGTCAATCGTCCCGACTTTGACCGACCGGCCGGCGAACACATTTAGCAACTCGTCCGGCGAAACCTCGAGCGCCGGACCGCTCAGGTCTATGTATTGGTAGCCGGATTCTTCAAGAATAGTCAGCTTGTCAGCTAAGGTATCGCCCGGCACGATGTTCCAGCGTATTGATAGCTTCATCGCCAAGCCCCTTTCCGCCCATTTGACGCGATTCGGCCAGCCCAGCCTCCTCGTCAGTCAGGGTCAATAAGAATTGTCAGGTCAACTCACTTTGTCTTGCTATTGCAACCGCCGCTACCAAGATGATCCTAGTCAATAGGAAAGACTAGCGGTTTTCCGGCGACACGTGCCACGTCACGCCATCGCTACCAACTGGTAGAAGATCTTGTCGGTCATCTCGGCATTGGGCTGGGCACTGTCGTCTCGGTACATCTTTGTCAGCTCGTTCACCAGACCGACTATCGGTAGCGGATGACTGATCTCGGCGGCCATCGCGAGTGCCCAAGGCTCCGCGGCAGAGCCGGCTCGTGCTCGGTTTATTTCCTGCAAGTTCTGCCGCCAGTCCTCTGGGAAGGGCTCGTGGTAGAGCTTTACTGCTTTATTCATTATGGCGCTGCCGGCGGTCGAAGTCGACAGCGCATTGACTAGTTCTGGCATATTCAGCCCTTCTCTATGGGCGAATGAGAGTGCCTCACCAACCAGTGCGATGGTGCCCTGACTGATGAGGATGCCCACTAGCTTGCTCAGATGCCCCGCACCGGGGCCACCCATATAAGAGACACTACTGCCGATTGCGTCGAACAGTGGTAGCGCGCGCTCGAACGCCTCTCGCGCACCGCCGGCCGTTATTGCCAGTGTGGCGGATCGGGCCCCGGCCGGCCCCCCGCTGACTCCAATATCGAGAAAGTGAATGCCTTTTTTCTTGCAGTGCTCGAATCTGCCTGGGCTCAAACGCGGGTCGCTATTGCCACTGTCGATCATGATCGCTCCGGGCTTGAGCCCAGGCACGACGCCATTCTCACCGTTCATCACGATCTCGACGTCCGGGTTGTGCAGCATAATAATGACGACCTCAGCGTCATAGGCCGCCCCCGCCGGCGACGTCGCCGCCCTGGCGCCTTGCTCGACCAGTGGGTCCAGGACTTCGCGATTTATGTCGAAGACTGTCAGGTCGAAGCCGCTATTGAGTAGATTGATGGCCATATTGCCGCCCATCGTGCCGCAGCCTATGAATCCGACTTTCTTGACGATCACTTTCAACCCTCCCTGACAATTGTCTTGAGTCCGACCTCTTATTGGTGCCGGTAGTCGCTCCGGTTAGCCAAGGATGGGGAATAACGAGCCGGCGACTCCGCCGAAAATGAGCTGTCGGTCCTGATCGCCCTTCGCCGCGAACTGGTCCATTGGCAAACGGAGCGCGTTGCGATAGCCCTCGCGCCCACTCACGGGTGGATAGTCGCTCCCCCACATCATCCTATGTGGCCCGAAAGCGTCGTAGGCCATGTCCAGAAGCGGAGGTATTGGCTGCTCGAAAGGAACCGGCTCGGCAACCGGCATGGCCCTCTGGCAGAACTCGCCTAGCCCATGAATCTTGATGTAGGTGTTCGGAAAGCGGGCCAGATCGAAGACCTTTCGGCTCGTCTCCAAGGTTGGCAGGTCGGGACTGCCAGGAATATTTAGGGAGCCGAGATGTTCGATGACGATAGGCACCTCAGGAACAGCTTGAATCAGCTGGGCGAACTCCGGCGACACAAAGTCGATGCTGCGTCCGGGACAGCTCACTGACAGCTTCAGCCGGGCGGCGGTTCGCCAGATGGCAATAGAATCATCTCCTGGCGACCGAGTAGCCGCCCGAAGGCGAATCCCGCTGATGCCCTCATCAGCTAGGCGCTCCAACGTCTGCGGCGCGTTGGAGAGGTCTGTGTCCAAGCTCACGACAGATGCGAAACGCCCCGGAAACCGGCGGACGCAGTCGAATTGGTAGTCATTGTTGGCCTGCCCAAGTATCTGGATCAAGACCGCCTGCTCCACGCCGTTCTGGCCCATTTGATCGAGGAGGCTCTCGACTGGCTCGTACCACGACAACGAAACGTGACAGTGACTATCGACGATGACCATCTAGCTTCTCCCGTATACCAATTTCAAAGTAACCGCTTTCAATCAAAACCCTCACCCATTCAGGCCAAGCGCTCGTCGCTAGTTCCGCCGGCTCATCAGGCCTTTAGAGGTGGACCAGATACCCGGCGTTCAGCGTGGCTTCGACCATCGCCCGGGCGATCTGCGCCGGAACCAGGAACCGTCTGCGCCTATTCTGTGCAGGCGTGTCTAATTGGGAGTGTAACCGATGTCCGCGATCAACCGATTCCTGATCCTGCAAGTGTTCAGGTCTTGGGGTGCCTGCTCTATATGGACGTAATGACGCACCAATGAGAGTCTGCATCAGTCGACGCCGTCTGACCGACGATAACATAATCCGGGCCGGCCCACCGGCGCACCGCTGATGATATCCAGCCGCATTAGGTGGCCCGGACAGGCTTGACGTGGCCTGCGGTTCTGGCCCAACATAAGCGTTAATCATAGGTGCGCGGACCAAAACTTCCTCAAGCGTTTGAATGAAGAGAGTATCAAGGTATTGGAGAACGAACCGCACCCAGGCAGACCATGAGAGTTTACTGAGCAGGCGAGGGGCAAGCTGATCGCGCTTAGCCCAAAGCAAGCCGGAGGAAGTGCTCAAAGAGGGAGAACAACTTGCGATTTGACGCTGGGCACCCCTTCAAAACGCGATGAGTGAGGAATGAGCAATCTGCTTTGAGATGGGTCGAATAGCGTGAATCACTATAGGTGGGAAGCAGACAGCAAGATCGAAATTCATCACGAGCGTCCGAGCAAGCGTTTCGTGGTGCTGACCCTTGGTGGCTACTGGCCGCGCCTGCTCAAGCTACGAGATGGTCGACTGATGGTCGTGGCGCGGGATGGCGATTTGCACATAGGCCAGCGCGGTCGCATTGTTTGCTGCTTCTCACCCGACGGAGGAGAATCCTGGAGCCACACCCGAGTCATAGCTAGCGAAGGTCTTGACAACCGGGACCCAGCGGTGATCGAGCTGTCCAGCGGCCAACTGCTGATCGTCTACCACAGCCACGAGGTGCCCGATTTCAGCGGCAGCACTGTGCGTCTCCGGCGGACGCCGAAGGCACCCAATAATCTGCTGATTAGGCGGTCGGACGACGGCGGAGAAACTTGGAGTGCGCCCTGGTCGATTCGCACTATCCACCGTGAAGCGCAGGGCATCGACGCTAAGGCTCGCGTCGTTGAGCTTATCCCCTACCGGATGGTCGAACTGCCTGATGGTACGATTCTGTTGGGCCTCCATGCCGACGTATATGGCGACGACGAGGTGCTTCCAACTGCCGCCTATCTGTCGAGTTCTCGTGATGGCGGTCAGACGTGGAGTTCTCCGACTTACATCTCCGCCCATTCCGAGCCCGCCTTGCTTTGGCTGCCTAACGGCAAGCTTCTAGCCGCGCTACGCAACGACAGCCCGCAAGAACCCGGCTTGTCAATTGCTCAGTCTTCTGATCAGGGAAACACGTGGAGTGTGCCAATCCCCGTTACTGGATCGTTGGAACACCCGGGTGATCTGCTGCGACTCAAAGACGGCCGCATCCTTCTGACTTATGGCCGGCGACAGCCACCCTATGGGGTCCGAGCGCTGCTCAGCTACGACGATGGCAATACCTGGGACCAAGAGCATCGGATAGTCCTTGCCGCTGATAGCGCCAGCCGAGACTGCGGCTATCCGAGCTCAATCCAACTCGACACCGGGGAGATCGTTACTGTTTTTTACACTTACGAGAGTCACGGTCCATTTCAAGCTCTTCCCGGACAGTTGATGGGAGTTCACGCCGAGGCCATCAAGTACAGCGCCAGCGACCTCCCATAAATTCGGTCATCTCCGAGTCCGACCGATACATCCAAGCGGAATCCTGCAGGGACAGCTCGCGTGATTCTCCGGCAACTTGGTAGGGAGAATGATGTTACCCGGCCTCGATAGTGACGCGATATCCTACGCTCTCGATACGCTAGACGCTCCGTCTGAGAATCTTGCAACGACGAGATAACCGACCATCACAGTCTATCTTGAGTTGGAATGGCAAATCTTGAGCCACCCCAATTGGAGACCGTCAGGTAGAATCGAGGCCCCCTAGTTTAATGCCAGGCCTCGATGGCCAAGGGAGAAGGCAGGCGATGAAACGAAGCACCGAGCGAATGCTGACTACCCACTGCGGGAGCCTGGCCCGTCCGCCGGACTTGCTGGAGATGCTGTACGCCAGAGAAAGGGGCCAGCCCTACAATTCGGAAGCCTTTGCCTCTACGGTACAAACCGCCGTGAACGACGTTGTCCGCAGGCAGGTGGAGGCCGGCGTGGACGTGGTATGCGACGGAGAGCAGAGCAAGGCCAGCTTCGTGACCTATGTCAAGGAGCGCCTCACCGGGTTCGAGGCAAGAGAAGGGGGACCACGGGAGGACCCGTGGATGGGATCTCGGGAAGTGCTGGCCTTTCCAGAATTCTATCAATGGAACGCCCAAACCCGGTCAGGCGTCATTCTCGCGCCGGTGGACCTGGTGTGCACTGGACCTATCACCTACAGCGGCCAAGCGGCGTTAACGACCGACATAGATATCCTCAAAGCAGCCGTCCAGGGGCAACAGGCCGAAGAAGTGTTTATGCCAGCAATCTCCCCAACGGACATAGAGGGACGGCAAAGGAACGAGTACTATTCAACCGATGAGGAGTATCTTTACGCCATTGCTGACGCGATGCGTGATGAATATCAGGGCATCGTCGACGCGGGGCTCCTGTTGCAGGTGGACGACCCTAGGCTTGTGACCTACTATGTGTCAAATCCCCAGGCGAGCATTGAAGACTGCCGGAAGTGGGCCGAGTTGAGGGTCGAAGTTCTTAACCATGCTCTCAGAGGCATCCCGCCGGAAAAGGTGCGCTTTCACACCTGCTACGGCATCAACGTCGGCCCCCGGGTCCACGAAATGCCCCTGAACGATATTGTAGACATCATGCTCAAGGTCAATGCTGGTGCCTACTCGTTCGAGGCGGCCAATCCGGCCCACGAGCATGAGTGGCGCGTTTGGGAGAACGTCAACCTGCCCGAAGGCAAAACACTCATCCCCGGCGTCATCTCCCATACCACCAACATAGTTGAGCATCCTGAGTTGGTGGCTCAGCGTCTGGTGAGATATGCCAATATCGTCGGACGCGAGAACGTTATCGGGGGGAGCGACTGCGGGTTCTCCTCCATGGCCAACACTGAGCCGGAAATTCACCCTACAGTAGTTTGGACCAAGTTCCACGCAATGACCGAAGGCGCACGTCTGGCCTCCCAAGAGCTGTGGTGAGCGCCTACAGGCGGTAATGTAGCGGTAAGCCATGAGACCGGATAAGGTCGTCCGGTGCCGTTAGATACAGCGGCGTCATTGACGAGAAGGCGTTCAATAGTGCCTTGAAGAACCGGCGCATTGCCGGCGCCGGAATCGACGTGTTCGAGCGGGAGCCAACGCCGAGCGACAACCCCTTACTGAAGCCGGACCACGTCCTCCTGACGCCTCACACAGCCGGCGCCACCCGCGACGGGATGCGCAAGAAAGCGCGGGCCCAGTACGAGAATTTCCGGCACGTTGCGGATGGGCGGCGGCTGATAAACGTAACTCAACCCTACAGCAGGGTCGGGGCGGAAGCGAAGGCGTAGGGCTCTGACATTAAGAGGATGAAGCTAGATAAGCCCGTTCGCGTACTCATGCTGGGCGGTGGTTATGGCGGCGTCTAAACCGCGGTCGACCTGCACAACCTAGCCCGACGCGATGACATTGAGCTTACATTGGTCGACCGCGAGAACTTATCCATATTCGTGCCGCTGCCATGCCGCCGCTTTCGGAAGTTGTCTCCGGCAGCATTGAGCCGCCCAATATCTTCAAGCCGGTCCGCCCTATCATCTTAGGTCAACTACCATCAGGCCGAGGTTGACTGCGTAGACCTCGGCCAAGAGATGGCAGCTATATGCCACAGCGGACAGAGATTCTATTCTCGGATCCAGGCTTCGACGTGCTTGAGGGGGTGTTTCAACTCTCAAAGGAGAACGGGTGTGCACTCAGCCAGCGGGCAGTGGCCTGGTGTGCCCAGGGGCCCGGTATAACTTGCCCGATTATCGGGCCGTGAACCATAGTGCAGTCCGAGGACAACCTGGGGCGGATCACATCCGGCTAAGTCCGATTTTCTTGAGTTCGACAAAGATCGCAATATACTGAGGTCGTCTCCGACCGGCCTGACAGGGCGCCACGGCATCACAATAATCCGCGAGGGCGATATCGAGTATCTATGGATCGCCGACATCGGCTCAAAGCCGGTGAAGACCAAGGCAGCCGGCCGTGTGTATTGGGGGTATTCAAGAAGGTCATTTGAGTGCGAGTCGTCATCCAGTGACCGTGCGCTTCCCACCACCCCAGGCAGAAGGCGAACCGTCGCATCAACTATCGACATCGCCGCAATCTCGCCGCCAGTCAACACGTAGTCGCCGATTGAAATCTCGTCATCGACCACCAGTTGAGATACGCGCTCGTCAACGCCCTCATAACGACCGCAAATCACGATAAGCTCGGAGTGCCTGCACAATTCCGCCGCAATCTGCTGATTGAAAAGCCTGCCGCGAGCTGAAGTCAGGACTACCCACGGGTCTCGATCTGATTTCTTATCAGGATTTAGAGTCAGCGACTCGACAGCGGACACAATAGGCTCAGGCTTCATTAACATCCCGGCCCCACCACCATAGACAGTATCGTCAGTTAGCTTGTGTCTGCCAACTCCAAACTCACGTAGATCGACGACATTCACCTCGACTAACCCACGATCCGATGCGCGCCCTATTATGCTCTCCTCGAACGGACCCTTGAACATCCCCGGAAAAAGAGTGATTACATGTATCCTCATAGCTAGAGAATCGCACCTGTATCTTGGACTGTAATGCGATCAATCCGAGACGTCAGGTTGGCGAGTTGCGATAAGCGATCGGCTCTGGAAACCACCAGCGAGCCGCTATAGCCACTTTCCATAGATCGAGTAACCCCTTCGAGTCTCTGTAAAGCCGAAACTCCTGTACAGATTCTGAGATCGTGTGTTGGTGCGCTGAGTCGTCAGAATAACATTTTCTGTATCAGCCCCTCTGATTTCGCTGAGACCCCAACTTATCAGAGCCTTGCCAATTCCCCGTCCCTGCTGATCCGGCGAAACCGCTATACGGTCAATATGCGCAAAATTCCGATGCAGCGTGTAGCTAATATAGCCGGCGACGCAGCCATTCGCATCAGCAGTAAAGGCCCTAACTCCGGCTTGTTTCAGATAGTGGCTCATTTCGTCTTCGGAATTACGCCAAAGCCAAGAGAACGCCTTGCGGTCGATAGTGATCAACTTGGTTGAATCGCGCTCCGGCTTGAAATTGAGGGCAAAGTCCGGCTTGTAGGCAGTGAACCAGGGATGCCCAGACGCCATCTCAATGATCTCTTCCAACAGCGTGAACCCAGCATGCCGGAAGATCGACTTGTTAGCTGAGAACAGCTTGAAATAAACGACTATGAGATGGCCGCCTCCGGCAGCGAACCGCTGGATGAGATCGTTTAGCAGCCGCGTAGAGTTTGGCCCTCTAGTTAGTTCGACCACCTCAAGGATATCCCTCCGATTCCGCCACGGGCGTGCTTCCACAATCTCGCCCGTGCCACTGACCGTAAGGGAGAGATTTGACGCCAAATCCAAACGGGACCGATCGGATTTGAGCCCCAATCGTCCAAGGGGTTGGCTCTGCAACTGACTCAAGGATTCGGCCTCTACCGGTTCAATGATTGGCGCAGCAACTACGTTATTTGGGAGTGTCGAACGCAATTCCTGGGTGGACAAGGCTATCTCGCGATTGCTTTAAAGGTGGTCGGCATTTGGCCGGCGAGATCCGCCAGATGTCGGGATACACTGTCGCGCGTGGGTTGCCCAGCATCGCAAGCCGCCTCAATCGCATCAAGGGAGACTGAGACTACAGCTTCGACGAGGTCAGAATTCACAGGCGTTGCTTTCTGCGAATTCGATGCTTGGTCGGTGGATTCCTCTGATGCTAGCGCGGCAAACCGGACTTCGTCGTTGGCTGAAGGCATTCTTTCGACCGGGGAGAAACTGATCCACGGCAGATTCGCTGCCCCGTACACTTCCCCAGCAACGGTGAGATCAGATTCTGATCCGTGCCCAAGTACGATCATCGTCGCTTGATCAGCTGCAATCGACCGCGCTCTTCGCCCTGGTTCCCATTCCCAAGAATCCGTTATGACTAGCTCAACCCGACAGCCATCCATAGCCGCACGCTCACCTACCAATCTACGCGCTGCCCGTACGCTTTCTTCAGATACTGCCCGATCGGCGGAGCCGAACGAGTAAACGACAGCTATCTTGACAGTTCTAGGCGACGTCGCCACATACGGTACGCAGGCGAATTGCTGAGTCACCAGCAAGAGCGCACCCATGGCAAGTCCAATAGCCGGTCCACGCATTCAGTGATGTCCCTGTTTACTGAATTAGCTGAACGCGCAAGTACTGATCGTCACTCCCGTCGCGTCTCCACCCGGAATTCAACATTACGCAAAACACGCGAAAATCTCGCCAAATTCCTTCACAACTCAAGCCGTTTATGCCGGATCAGAATACTCTCCAACAGACCTATCGAAAAGAGTACTGCAATTAGCGAGCTGCCACCAAAGCTGACGAGCGGCAGGGTGATACCGGCTACTGGTAGAAGACCAACATTCATTCCGATGTTCACCATTGCCTGGAACCCGATCATCGCGGCAAGACCGCTAGCAACAAGCCTACCGAATCGCTCTTTCGAAACCAGCGCGACTCGAAACACCCTAAGAAGGAAGACACCGAGCAGCAGCAACAAACCAACCGCGCCGATGAACCCTAGCTCTTCAGTAAGCACTGAGAAAATGAAGTCCGAGTATTGGACCTTCAGGAACCGCAACTGGCTTTGAGTGCCGCTTGTAAACCCGCGCCCCAGCAGCCCGCCGGATCCCACCGAGATTAACGCCTGGATCACATTGTAACCCTCCTCATAAGGTGACGATGTTGGATCCAGGAATATTAGAACCCGCCTCCGCATGTATTCGTGCATAAACTGCCAAGCTATCGGCAGAGACGTCAATGCAACGGCAGCAAGTATCGCCAGATGACGAGTTCGCATCCCTCCCACGAACATTATCGTGATCCAGATTGCGACATACACAACAGAACTCCCCATATCGGGCTGAACAACGGTTAGCGCGATCGGAATTGCGGTTATAACCATCGTCTTGAAGACGAAGACTAGCCTGCCTATGTGCTGATGGTTTTCTGAGACATATCTTGCGAGGCAGATCACTAGCCCAAGTTTGGCAAACTCAGACGGTTGAAACTGGAGACTCCCAATGACAAACCATCTTTGCGAGCCGTGGGCCATTACGCCCGAGACAATTACCGCCACCAAGAGCACAAGTGTAGCTGCATATATCACGTAGGCCAGCGGTGCCAAAATGCGGTAATCGAAGGTCACCGCAATCGCTATGAGAACCAGACCTATAGCCCCGACCATCGCCTGGCGACCCAAATGCGAGGTGAACGTCCATGGGTCCTCTATGCCAAAAGTAGCACTGTATATAAGGGCAAGGCCATAGAGTAGTATGAGTACTGTTGTTAGAAACAGAATCGGATCAAAGTTTCGCAGCAGACGCTCGTTACCAATACTTCTAATCGTCTAGTTCCTCCGGTATTCGAAAATAGTGGCGAAGGATCGCCTCTGCCAACTCACCGGCATCCTGTGCACCACGACCTCTCTTCACGAAAACCGCCAGTGCAATCTCAGGCTCTTCGGCAGGTGCGAACGCAATAAACCATCCATGGGTGGGTAGAGACCCGGAGGAATCCGGCTGACCATATTCCGCTGTCCCGGTCTTCCCCGCAATGCGAAGGCCTGGGACTTCGGCCGTATAGGAGGTACCCACGTATGAAGTGCCGTATGGAGTGCGGCCGATCAACATCCCCGCCCGCATGCCAGCCCTCACCACCTCAATGAAGGGCGGAGCCACCGGTACCTGGCGGATCGCTTCCGGGCTAATTTCTCGAATGACCTCACCGTGCTCGTCAAGGATCTGTTTCACAATTTGAGGTCGATAGAGCGTCCCACCATTCGCTATCACAGCCACCGCGCTTGCCATCTGCAATGGCGTAGCGGTAACAAATCCCTGGCCAATGGCAGTCAAATAGGTGTCGCCTAGATACCATTCCTGATCGTAGACTTCTCTTTTCCACTCCCGCGAAGGGACGAACCCATTTGCCTCGCCCGTCAATCTTATTCCTGTCTCCTCGCCCAGCCCAAATAGGCGTGCATATCGAGTGAGGCTCTCAATGCCCAACCCACTAATCTGCCCATTTGGGTCACCACCGCCGACCATGTAGAAATAAACATTGCAAGAAGCGGCCAAGGCACTGATGGAATCCACTTCACCGTGCGCTGCCCAATCAGCGATCCTGGTTGTCAACGTAGGGTCAAAACGGTTCGGCACGTTCAGCGCACCTGTGCAGAAGATCCTTTGGTACGAGGAAACTATCCCCTCCTGCAGCGCAGCAGCGGCTGTGATCACTTTGAAAGCTGAACCCGGCGGATATGAGTTAGAGATCGCGCCATTAACCAAAGGACGACGGGAGTCCTGAATTAACACCTGCAGTTCGGACTCTGTCACTTCACGACTGAACATGTTGTTGTCGTACTCCGGCAAGTGGACCATCGCTAGCACTTGCCCGTTACGTGGATCAAGTGCTACTGCCGACGCTAGCTCGTACCGATCGATATCTTCCGACAGGATAGAGCGAACTGCTCGCTGTAGATCAAGATCAATCGTCAACGCCAAGTTTCTTCCGGCAGTCGGATTCTCGATGCCAAGTTCCCTGACTTCCCGGCCGGCCGCATTCACCACCAACCTGCGCTCACCGGGCCGGCCGCGCAACTCCTGATCGAACGTAGCCTCGACCCCAGCCTGACCTATTCGCGCATTCAGTCCGACGTCAAGATCAGAGCTGTCGCTCAACTCGGCGTATTGTTCTTCCGTTACCAAACCTACATAACCAATCAGATGCGCTGTCAAAGGACCATCAAGGTAATCGCGCGTTGGTTCCGCGTAAATGTGTACTCCAGGAATCTCGATATTGCGGGCCTCAACGCTGAATGCAAGTTCTTGGTCAACATTCGTTTTGATCGGGACTTTCTCGAACCGGGCGAGCCCGGTGACCGCACCTACCTTCTCCCGAATCTCTTGTGCAGGCACCCCAATCAATTTTGAAAGGCGTCTGACGGTTGGATGTATCAATCTGTCATCCGGCTGCGCTGGGAGATCGACCGGCACGATACCAATCGAATAGCTCGGCCGATTCCGCACCAGTAGTATCCTATTGCGATCATATATGACGCCCCGTTGCGCCTGGATTCTGGACTGACGGAACCGATTATTATCTGCCTGGTGCCGATAATAATCGCCTTCGAGTATCTGGAGGCGCCACAGTTGGAGAACGATGACTGCGACAAATAGGATGACTATGGCTTGAAGAACATATACACGAGATCTGTGAGCATCAACGACCGGTTGCTCATCGAAAGGCTCGTCGAGGGAATGTATGGGTTCCAGCCTACGGGACATTTCGGTTTCTCGTGGCAGAAGCCGTCAGCACATAATGAAAAAGACAGCCACGCACCAACCGCACCGCAGAGATGGCTTCAACTAGATTCACTCGTGTCGAAGGGAACGTCAGCCAAAGTCTCGGATTTCGACCTTGTCCCACGCCAACCGAATTTGTCCGCGTCTTGAAGATTGGCCTCGAGCGAGAGGTTTAGCTGCCGCCTATGTTCGAATACCAAGCGGAAGCCCTCTGCCGCCTTTCGCCGCGTCTCCATTAAGTCGCGCTGCAGATTCTGAAGCTTTTGCTCAAGGCGTCCGCCCAAATCGGCCAGCTCAGACTGGAACAGAATTCTATCTGACTCCCTACTCGACATCAGTGCCTGTTTGTCGCGTTCCAATTGCTCCAACTCCAGCGTGGCTCTGTCAAGAGTGGACATCATCGTTTTCTGAAGCGTTTGGGCCTCTTCGAGTCGCCCCATCGCGCGGTGCATCGACTCTTCAACATTCCAACGGGCCGACGCCTCCTCGGCGAGCTTCTGTCTGGACAATTCCTGTCCCGCGGCTAGTTGCTGCACTCTTTCTGTCAAGCGCGAGTACTCTAGTACAGAAGTGCGTCCTTCGACCTCGAGCTTGCCGACGCGCTCGAGTAGCTCGACGGTGCCGGCTTTGACCTCGTCGATCTGATTCTGAAAGCTTAATACCCGCTCGGAAACCGCAAGAACCGGCCTTGAACGCTCCTCGTCTTCTGCTCGCCAAACCTCCAAGCGGCCAGACCATTCGTCCGCCTGGCGTGACCATCGTACGTCCGACAATCTTGACCAGTTTTCCAGTTGCTGAACCCGACTGCCATTTTCTTCTATCAACGACTCAAGTTGTGAAGTGGCCGCTTCTATCCGTTTGTCACTGTCTTCCATGTGGATTAGACGATTACTGAGGGTGTCAATTTTGCGTTGGAGCCCTTCAATAGACCCAGGCATTGTGGCCGCCAGCGATCGTTCTCGACTGATCTCTGCGTGGATTGCAGCAGTCTTTTGACCGTCCGTCCGCAACTGCTGTTCAATCCGCTCCAAGCGCTGAGCGGTTTCGATGTCCGCCTTCTTTTCCTGAGACTCGTTCACACTGCGTAACGAATCTTGCCGCAGCAGTTCCTCTTCAAGGCTCTCCAACTTGAGCTCGTGGCTGGACATCTGGTCGAATAGAGGTCGTACCTCGGCATCCGGGCTTACAGGCTTAGAAATCTGTCCGGCAACGGAAGATAACTGGAGGTCCTGATTGCGCAACCGTATCTCCGTTTCGCCCACTTGCGTAGACATATCCGCCAAATCTTTGACCAAAATGTTTATCCGCTCGCGGTCCTGATTGCGTTGCTCGTCGAGCCAAGCAACCAGTTGGCCGATCTGAGATGGATCTAACTGGCGGTTGTCCATCGCCACTGTTCCTACTCCTTGAGCCATAAGAAGGTCGTTATCCTGAGGTTACTCCTTAATCGTAATCTGGCGTCAAGTTTGGCGCAAAGGCTCCATGAGCTTGCAACCGTAGAGTTGGTGATATTCATCCGCGATAGTGCATATATAATCTGATGGTATACATTCTCAGTTTTCCGAACAGGCACCAGCGAGGTTTCTTGGCAAGCAACCATCATGTTGACAATTAGAGACCAATGACTACTCGCATTCTTTATTTCTTTATCGCAGTAGCGGCAGCAACTCTTTCTTGGTTAGTCCATGACGAATTCATCAGCGAGCGTTTGACTAGTTTCTCCGTATTCGACTCGGAATCTAATCAACCAATAGTCGGCGCGACTATTCTAGCGGGTGACCGTCTGATTTCCACCAACAACATCGGCACTGTCATCTACGTCGGACCACGTCTGCGCGAGGATCAACCCATTGCCGTCAAGGCATCGGGATATGAGCCACAATCCGTGTTGTCTGGGGAACGGTCTACAGTCGCAGTCCGGCTGCAACCTACATTGATTAGTGGACGTATCGTTGACTCCGGCAATAGCGAGCCGATCGCCGGCGCAATGGTCGTCCAAGGCACTCGGCAGGCAGATTCGGGGCTAGATGGTTCGTTTCGCGTTCAGTACATTGACGTGGACCAACCTATAAACTTTGATGCGCCTGGCTACGTGGCCTCAACACTCCCATTTGATAGCCAGCCTATGCAGGTCAGGCTACAGCCCCGGGTCATCACCGTAGAAGTCTTCAGTGACAGGTTAGGGCTACTCAGGGATGCGGTGGTGGTTGTGGGGGAGAACACCGGATATTCTGACCAAAGTGGCATGGCGAAAGTGAGCTACGTTGAACCGGGTCAGGTACTGAGCATTTCTGCGCCAGATCACGAGCCAGTATCCGCAATCCTCCCCGAAGGCAGCGCATTTCGCATGATTGTCCGCTACAACGTGATCGCCGGGCGGGTGGTAGACAAGCACAACGGACGACCCATTCCCAACGCCACAGTCATCACCGGTCAAAACGAGGTCCGGACTGATGGCAATGGTGAGTTCCGAGTGGGCGGCGCCAAGCCTGATCTTCCAATATTCGTGCGAGCAAGTAACTATGCGGCGACGGCGGCGTTGATGCCCGGTACAGGCCAACTGGTCATCGAGCTTGAAAAGGAGTCAATCAGGGCTATCTACCTGACATTTTATGGCATCGGCTCTCCGGAATTGCGTAACAACGCACTTCGGCTCATCGAAGAAACCGAACTAAATGCAATAGTGATCGACGTTAAGGGCGACAGGGGATGGGTTTCTTACAAGAGCGCACTGCCCGCAGTGCAAGAATATGGAGCGCAGCCAGAGATTACGATACCAGATCCTGAGGCACTATTGGCCGACTTAAGAGGTCGCGGCATCTACACAATTGCCAGAATAGTTCTGTTCAAGGACGACCCCTTGAGCAGGGCGCGTCCCGACCTAGCGGTAATGGACTCGGAGACCGGAAAGCAGTGGGTGGACGGAGAAGGTCTTGGTTGGGCTGACCCAACCAGGCGCGAGGTGTGGGAATACAACGTTGCGATCGCCAAAGAAGCCGCTGAACTCGGATTCGATGAAATTCAATTCGATTACATCAGATTCCCGAGTGATCCTGCTCCAGGTACCAACATTGATCGAATGGTGTTTTCTAAGCAAAATACCCAGGAAAACAGGATAGCGGCAATATCCGGCTTTTTGGAATATGCGCGGTCTATTCTCGCACCAACCGGAGTTAGGCTGGCGGTTGACGTGTTCGGCTACACCTCGTGGCGCGACGATGACATGGGAATTGGACAGCAAATCGAAGCGATGGCCCCGCACGTGGACGTGATTTCAACTATGGTGTACCCCAATCTTTTCTTCGACGGAATACCGGCTGAAAGCGGAATACTCTACCGTGGAGAGGCCTCGCTCCATCCGTACGAGATCGTCCACGAGAGCATAAAGCAAGCCCAACAGCGCCTAGGTCAGACAGGAGTGACCCTGCGCCCGTGGTTGCAATACTACGATGACTATATCTTGGACCACCCTTACGGTCCCGACGAATTCCACTCGCAGAAGCAAGCTCTTTACGATCTTGGGCTAGGCGGTTGGATGTTTTGGGACCCTGGCAATCAATACGCTAAAGGGGGATTTGAACCCGATAGTTGACCGGCGTCTTTGCCCAAGACTATATTTTCTATATGGGTCCAGTAGCCGACGTAGCTCAGTGGTAGAGCAGCTGTTTCGTAAACAGCAGGCCGAGGGTTCGAATCCCTCCGTCGGCTCCAGCGTTTATTTCTTACATCACTGGTGAATACTCGGGCTCGAAAAAGGCGCAAGAAACTTTCACTTGCGTAGGAGGTGCCGGCTTTGCCCTCGGCCTCAGCCCCAAGCTCGCTCCACAAAGACGCCGTGGTAATTGACTGCCACAACGATGCGATTGTCTCCCACATCCTCCGAGGAAATCTGAGCATCTCCGGCGAGTCCCTGCCGGATAGAGTGCGGCACCGTGGTACGGTCGCTCACTTACGCGATCAGCGAATCGGAACAGCTAGACCGGTTCAAATCAATCTGCCCAAGATGCGCCAGGGTGGGATCGACGCCGCATTTTTCGCTGTCGATGTAACGAGTGCGTGGAAGAATCATCTCGGCTTCGCCCTAGACGCCTTCGGTTTCTTTGACGCAGAGGTCGACGCGAATTCTGATGACATAGTCATCGCTAAGTCAGCGGAAGAAATCCGGCGTGCTAAGGCTGAAGACAAGCTGGCGGCAATTCTAGTGGTCGAGAACAGCGAGGTACTCGAGCGGAGCCTGAATGTCCTGAGAATACTCTTCCGCCTCGGCGTTCGATCCATAGGGCTCACCCACAACCCGAGCACCTGGGCCGCCGCCGGAAACGCCGAGGAACGCAGCGGCGGCGGACTGACCAACTTCGGCGTGCAGCTGGTGAAGGAAATGAATTCTCTGCGAATGCTCGTTGATGTTTCTCATATCGGTGAGCGCGGCTTCTGGGATGTTCTCGAAGTGTCTACATCTCCGGTCCTCGCCTCTCACAGTAACTGTAAGCAGCTTTGTGATCATCCCCGCAATTTGAGCGACGAACAGATCAAAGGTCTCGCGAAGAACGGCGGCGTTATGGCGATCACATTCGTCCCAGACTTTATCCATACGAATGCGGCTTCCCTACCTCGCCTTCTTGAGCACATCGAGCACGTTGTCGACATTGCAGGTATAGAGCATGTCGCACTTGGGTCCGACTTCGACGGCGGTGGAGACCTATTCAAGGACGCGACAGAGTTTCCCAGGATCACCGAGGGTCTTCTGGCACGTGGCTACAGTGAAGAGGCAGTCAGAAAGGTCCTCGGCCAGAACGTACTGCGCGTGTTTGAGGAAGCGTGCTAGCTGCAGTCGCAGCGCCCTTGAGAAATTTCAAACAATCGGGCAATCCGCCGCTGCACACCTCGTCTCGGCTCGCGGTGCAACGGCAGACCCGCCAATGCGGGCTCCGTGCAACTCACAACCGTGTTCTGGCTGGTCATCGCGACCATAATGGTGCCTTTCGAGGCCATCTACATACCGTTGTACTTCATTATGCTCAAGCTCAATTGGCTGGACACGTATCAGGCGCTGATAATCCCGTTTGCGGCGAGCGCCTTCGGCATATTCATGCTTAGGCAGTACATGGTTTCCGTACCTGACGAGTTCGTTGATGCCGCCAAGGTTGACGGAGCCTCCGGATGGTGGATCTACCGGAGCGTAATGGTCCCCCTTTCGCTGCCCGCGCTCGGCGCGATTGCGATCATCTTGTTCCTGGCAACCTGGAACAGCTACTTCTGGCCGCTTATAGTAGCTACCGACATCGAGGTCCTGACGATCCCGTTAGGTCTTGTCTAATTGATCGACATCACCATCGCAAACTCCATCGGTCTGCAGTGGGAGAAGGCGATGGTTGTGGCAACGATCTCGATCTTGCCGCTGCTGTTGACCTTTCTGCTCGCCCAGAGGCAGTTCATCGCCGGCCTCACCTCCGGCGGCGTGAAGGGCATCTAAGAGATTCCTCGGGCGATCTCGATCCAATCAACGCCTGCATTAGTCACCCGCAAAGAGAGTACGTTTGCGTCCACCAACACAGTGCGCGATGGCGGTTCGTCATGGCATACTGCCACGAGAGACGGAGCGCATGCATTGCAACTGCTCCGGTAGGCCACAGCGGTACTGGCGTGAGCGAACTTCCTCCCAGCGACGTAAGGTGAGCCCGAATCTTCGACAAGGAGCGGCTGAATGGCAAGCAGAGAGAAACTAAGATGGGGAGTATTGGGCACGGCCGACATTGCGATACGGCAGGTCATACCTGCCACCCAACAATCGCGAACCGGCCGTGTCGCCGCTATCGCGAGCCGAACCGAAGCGAGAGCAGCCGAAGTGGCGAGGATGCTAGACATCGAGCGACACTATGGCTCATACGAGCAGCTACTAGCAGACCCCGACCTCGACGCAATCTACATCCCCTTACCTAACAGCATGCATCTCGAGTGGGCAATCAAGTCCGCCGAGGCCGGAAAGCACATTCTCTGCGAGAAACCCTTGGGCATAACCGCTGACGAGTGCCGGCAAATGGTGAAGGCCGCTAGCGAGAACAACGTTCTTCTAACAGAGGCATTCTGGTACCGCCATCACCCGCAAAACCTACTGGTCAAAGACTTGATAGCGCAGGGAACGTTGGGCCAGCTCAAGATCATCCGCGGTTCCCTTCAAGGTAAGGCGCCTGACACGGGAAACAATATCAGGTTCTCGGCTGAACTCGCCGGCGGCACGCTTCTGGATGGCGGTTGCTATCCAGTGAACTTGTGCCGGTGGCTATACCAACGCGAGCCGACTGTAGTTAGTGCGATGTTCGAACACGATGATCATTTCAAGGTGGACGTGGCATTCTACGGGATTCTGAAATTCGGCGATGGCCAGTTTGGATTTGCCAGCAGCGGCTACAGGCATGCCCGCAACGTCAGCTACGAGGTCTATGGCGATCGCGGTTCGGCTTCGGTCGAGTCCTTCATGACCTCTGACCACAAGGGTACTACTGTTCGCCTCGTCATTGACGGTGAGGCTTCCAGGCACAAGTTTCCTCCCGTGAACGCTTATACGCTTCAGGCGGATAGCTTTGCGGAATGCGTGCGCGAGGGCACGGAGCCATTGACGCCGGCGGCGGACGCCATTAAGAATATGGCGGTGATCGAAGCGCTCTTCGAGTCGGGACGGACTGGCCGGCACATCGCATTGCCGGCCGAAGCAGAGACGTAGCCTCGGTTCTCCTATTGCTTCCCCTTAGAGACAGGGGCCCTCAGTTTGATCCGAGATCGAATCAGCAACAGGGAGTACCATTAGGAGCGTCAATATTGGCGGACTCCTCGATTCTCCTACGCTATGAATAGTACAAGTGATTCTCCCAAGTCTGCCCGAGTAATTGCAGTGTGCAGAGAAAGGTAAGGATATGACGACACTCGAAGTAATTGTCAGTTTCTTGAAGAAAGAAGGCGTTGAGTATTTGAGTTGCTTTCCCACGACAAATATTATCGAGACCGCCGCAAAGGCCGGCATCAGACCTATTGTTTGCCGCCAAGAACGCGTCGGGGTAGGGATTGCTGACGGATACTCGCGTGTAACCAATGGCGAAACGCCCGGCGTCTTTGCAATGCAATACGGACCTGGAGCCGAGAACGCTTACTCCGGCGTAGCGACTGCCTTTTCGGACTCGGTGCCCGTGCTTTTGCTCCCACTCGGAAATTCAGAGGACAGAGAGGGAATCTCCCCCCTTTTCAACTCTGTAGTCAGTTTCGCATCGGTGACCAAGAGGGTCGAACGAATAACTAGCTCAGGGCGCATCGGCGAAGTGATGCGCAGGGCGATGGCAGCCATGCGTCAGGGCCGTCCTGGCCCGGTAATGGTGGAGATACCAGTCGACATCCTTAAGGATGAAGTGGAGCCATCGGCACTGGCAGATCTTTCGGTCAAGCGCACTTGTTCCCAAGGCGACCCGATCGACATCGATGCCGCAGCCCGAGCGCTGTGCGATTCACGATGCCCGATTGTGCACGCCGGACAAGGCGTCCTCTATGCTAATGCCTCCAACGAGCTCGTCGAGTTGGCCGAGCTATTAAGCCTTCCAGTCATGACCACCGTACTCGGAAAGAGCGCGTTCCCAGAGAATAACCCTTTGGCACTGGGTAGCGGAACCGAACAGAGTATTCCTCGGAAGCTCCACCACTTCTTGCAGCGTTCGGACTTGATCCTAGGTATGGGTTGCAGCTTTACCAAACATGGCATGTCCGTGCCCATACCAAGTGGAAAGACGCTGATTCACGCCACAAACGATCCAACCGACATCAATAAGGACTATCAAGTCGAGTATCCAATCATCGGAGATGCCAAGCTCGTACTGCGTCAACTAATCGAAGCATGCCGTGACCTGGTGGGGGAAAACGGACGAAAAAATCCGGCAATCGTCGAAGAGATCGCATCCATCAATCGCGGCTGGTTAGCTGACTGGATGCGCAAGCTTACGAGTGGAGAGCGACCTATCAATCCGTACCGCGTAATTTGGGAGTTCATGCAGACGGTAGATCCTAATGACGCTATAGTCACCCATGACTCCGGGAACCCAAGAATGCAAATGATGCCCTTCTATCGCGCGGGCGGTCCGCGAAGTTACATTGGTTGGGGCAAGTCACACGGTCTTGGCACTGGGCTAGGCCTTATTATGGGTGCGAAACTCGCACGGCCGGAGAAGCTTTGCGTCAACTTCATGGGCGATGCGGCGTTTGGAATGGTGGGCCTCGACTTCGAGACCGCGGTTCGAAACCGGATTCCGATTATTACGATAGTTCTTAACAATTCTGGGATGGCCTCAGAAGGCAGGTCTATGCCCGTCGCCGACACAACCTATCGCACCAGTGAACTAGAAGGCAACTACTCGGAAATTGCGCGAGCCATGGGCGGTTATTCAGAGCGAATTGAAGATCCCGGCGAGATTGCAGATGCATTCAAGCGGGCAATACGCGTATCCGAAGAACAGGGCGAGCCGGCCCTGTTGGAGTTTGTCACCGCCCGCGAGACCGACTGGTCCTGGGCGGGAAGTCAGAGTATGTTGGGGACCGCAGCCGGAGACTTCAAGCCGAGTTAGTTGCTCGATGAATAGCCGGCTTCGAAATCGACAGGCGCCCCGAGCTTGGACAATTTCCACCGTATTGAACGTCCGCGGTCTCCATTGGCCTGTTGGATTTAGCCTCAGCTCACTACCCAGGTCAGCGTTCGTTCGGCCGTAAGGCCCGAACCTTGATCTAGAAAATTCTAGTTATAATAGATTAGATTCGTATTCTGATTGAGAGAAGGTTAGCAAGGGGTAAGGAACTCGTGTCAGAAACGGAAATCGCCTCTATCGCCCATCTGATGCGCCGCGCAGGGTTCGGAGCAACCTATGCCGAGTTGGAAGCGCTTGCTGACAAGGGCTACGAGCAAATCGTTGAAGAACTGATTCATCCTGAACGCGCACCGGATATGGGCAGTGACGTCATAGAGCGTTATTGGGACGGTGAGTTCAACGCTCACCAGGGAAACTGGATCTTCAGAATGATCAACAGCCCCCGGCCACTCGAGGAAAAGCTGGCGCTATTCTGGCACCACGTTCTCGCCACCGCTTGGTACAAATCCGAGCACATTCGGGCAGTGCCCAACCAGATCGACATGTTCAGGAGGATCGGATTTTCTGATTTCCGCGAGATTCTCCTCGAGCTCTCTAGAGATCCGGCGATGATCTTCTGGCTTGACAACAACGAGAATCGCAAGAATGAACCCAATGAGAACTATGGTCGCGAACTGCTGGAACTATTCTCGATGGGCGTAGGCAGCTACACCGAACAAGACATCAAAATGGCAGCTAGGGCTTTTACCGGATGGACATTTGCTCAGCCGATTCCCCTATATCCTCACGGCGATTACGACGCAGAATTCGTATTCCGTGAGGATGACCACGACCATAGCAACAAGACTTTCTTGGGCGAAACTGGCCGATTTAACGGCGAAGACATCATAGACATCATAGTAAAGCAGCCTGCTACTGCCCGCTTTGTCTCAAGGCACCTTTATAACTTCTTTGTCGCTGACGAGCCGCAGGTGCCATCGTGGAATCAAGTACCTCCTCAGGATCCACAGGCTATAGAAACGCTGGTGAAAGCATATTTCGATAGTGGCGGCAACATTCGCTCGATGCTAAGAGTGCTGTTCAATTCCGGCTTCTTCAAGGAGGCAAGGCTCAAACGGGTCAAGTCCCCAACAGAGTTGATTGTTGGGACCATCAAGTTAACCGGATCGTACAGGTTCCCGGACCGTGGTCTACTTGAACTGATCGCCGCTTCCAGAGCCATGGGACAGGAAATAATGAATCCACCCACCGTTGAGGGTTGGCACACGGGCAAGGAGTGGATTGACGGCGGAACTCTCAACGAGCGCGTGAATTTCGCTGTAACCGAGATGTCCGACGTGACCAAGCCCGGAATTCAGGACATTGTGTCAAGGCTGAGATCTGAAGGAGAGACACTATCACCGGAAGTATTGATCGACCGCATCCTGGTTCTAGCAGGCTCGATAGAGGCGAGCCGCGAAACTCGCAGCGCTCTGGTGAACGCCGCCGAGTCCAGGTTCGAGACTCGCTTCGACAGCGAGGATGATAAGAGGCTGAGTGCTGACTGGGTAGGGCACATTCTTCAACTAGTAGTGTCGTCACGCGAATACCAATTCGCTTGAGTCGTGAAGGGGGCGAATATGAATATGAACGACAAACAGCCAGTCTTGGTTGTCGTGCAGCTCTCGGGGGGCAACGACTTTATGAACACAGTCGTGCCTTATACAAACCCGAATTACTACGATAGTAGAAAAACGCTGGTCGTCGGGCAAGAGGAGGCGTTGCCGATAGACAACAACCTTGCGTTCCATCCCAGGGTCGAAGGGCTTAAGTCCCTTTTCGACGGAGGTAAGGTTGCAGTCATTCAGGGAATCGGCTACCCCAATTCCAGTCGCTCGCATTTTCGAGCGATGGACATCTGGCATACTTGCGAACCGGCGCACGTCGCCACCGAAGGCTGGCTTGGCAAGATAATACGAGAACTCGACCCACAGAAACACAACGTTCTAACCGGCGTTAACGTCGGAAGGGGTCTTCCCCGCGCAATGGCCGTACCGGGTGTGCCTGTTGCCTCGGTTGGTGACCTCGACAACTATGGGCTAATGAGTGGTATCAGTGATGCCTCACAGCGCGAGCAAGCCCTGACCCATTTCAAAGAGATGTACACCCCAGCCATAGGAACAGGACCGGTAATGGACTACCTGGCCCAAACTGGCACCGATTTACTTCTAGGTGCCGACCGGCTCAAACAGGCGCCCGTCAACTACTCGTCGAGTGTTCAATATCCTGACAGTGTGATCGCGCGGGGTCTCAGAGATGTGGCGCGGGTACATCTCGCCGACTTGGGTACCCGTGTTTTCTTTACAGCGCAACCCGGATATGACACCCACGCAAACCAGGGGCCAAACCATCCCAAGTTGCTTGGCGAGTTCTCGGATGCCCTAGCCGCCTTTTATCAGGATCTTCTTGAGCACAACGCCTCAAGAGAAGTGGCAATTCTGGTATACACCGAGTTCGGGCGTCGGATACGAGACAATGGCAGCGGCACCGACCACGGTTCGGGAGGAGGCGCGTTCATCATCGGTGAGCAGGTCAACGGCGGATTGTACGCCGAATACCCACCGTTGGAACCTAGCCAATGGTTGAATGGGGAAGACCTCCGCCACACCATCGACTTTCGAGGTGTTTACGCGACCCTGCTCGAGCAATGGCTTGGCTTGGACGCCAGCCCAATCGTAGGCGGGACATTTGAGCAAGTCCGACCATTTGCCTAGTCAAAGCGTAGCGCATCGGGCAGATCGCAAAGGTATCATCCGGAGACAATGATGAGCAGACCTCATGGGCTTCTTAGGGCCGGTTTCCCTTACGTAAAAACATTGGGAATGAGAAGGGTTACCAACTTTCCCGTAGACGTCGCCATTGGAGCAGATGAGACACTATACGTGTTGTGCCGAAGCCCTGGTTTCGCCCAGATCAGCCGGCTAACTCAAATGGATGAGAACCTTGGGGCTATTGGAGGATTCGGGTCCGACAATGGTAAGTTCCAGTTGCCGGCTGCGATCGCAATAGACCGCGAACAGAGGCTTTGGGTTTCGGACGAGGCGCTTCACCGGATTACTGTCCTCACACCTGATGGTGATTTCGTGACCAAGTGGGGCGAACACGGAAAAGCGGATGGCCAGCTCAACCGCCCGTCCGGAATTGCGTTCGACGCCGACGAGAATCTATACGTAGTAGATACCATGAACCACCGCATACAAAAATTCTCCAAGAGCGGTGACTTCCTCCTGAGTTGGGGACAGTTTGGCGATGGTGAGGGTGAGTTCAACATGCCCTGGGGCATTGCCGTAGACGAGCTCGGAGACGTCTACGTAGCCGACTGGCGGAACGATCGTGTCCAGAGGTTCGAAGCAGATGGAAAGTTCCTGCTACAAGTCGGCAGCTCGGGAGACGCAATCGGGGAGTTTAACCGGCCCGCCGGGATTGCCGTCGACAGCCATGGTGACATTTATGTGGCGGACTGCGGCAACAATCGCGTTCAACAATTTAACTCGGAAGGTGGGTACGTAAAGAGATTTATCGGCAACGCGACTCTATCTAGGTCGGGGCGTGAATACATGATGGCAAACGCGATACCGAACCGGCTGCGCGAAATGGCCGACTTGGAACCACAAGAGCGATTTAGAAGTCCCAAGTCGGTGAAAATTGACCGCCAATTCAGGATGTACGTAGTAGATTATGGTTCTTATAGGATCCAGGTGTATCAAAAGGATTTTATCCCCCTTTCGCCAGATCAGTTCGCGCCGCCTCTGCGTTCGCCTACTCTGTTGGTTCAATAGGTGTCCGACGAGCAAATCTCAGCGCATGATCGGGTGGAGAACCGAAGGATTCGGGCCCAGAAGATTGGGGCTGACCAAACATAATTGCAAATGCCGGGAATCCTATTCACGTGCCACGTATCGCCGACCAACAGATGGGGCGCTTACAAGGACGCCTGATTTGAAGTGGTTATGATCTCCTCGTTTGGCGATTAGCGCTCGGATTACTAGACCCCACGTGCTATCGGAATCCATCCGAAAGCGGACGAAGCAACCTTAGGAAAGGTTACGTTGAAGCGCGCGTAACACCGCTCTTGAGTATGTCCATGCTTCTCTACACATCAGATGATTTGTAGGAGATCGAATCTTGACCTACGACCAGATTGTAGTTGGAGCCGGTACCGCCGGCGCGATCATCGCTGCACGCCTGTCTGAAGATCCTCAAAAATCTGTTCTCCTGCTGGAAGCAGGTCCAGACTATCCCGATTTCGAGCAAATACCGGATGAGATCAAGTACGCCTATTCTCGACTAGGAAATCCAGTTGCGAAACCGTTTGGCCCCACTAGCAAACACGACTGGAACTTCGAAGCGCGCGCCACTCCAGACCATCGGATGCTCGTGTCCAGAGGAAGAGTGAGCGGAGGATCCAGCGCCGTGAACGCAATGATCTTTCTGCGAGGACTCCCTGAGGACTACGACGGCTGGGCAGAGACTGGTAATGATGAATGGAGCTTTCAAGAACTCCTTCCCGTTTTCCGGAAGATCGAAACAGACCTCGACTTCGATGACGAATATCACGGCAACGCCGGCCCCATCCCCATTAGTCGATTCCAGAAGGAGGAGTGGCACGGCGATCAGCTAGCCTTTTACAATAGTTGCCTGGCCGCCGGATTCGCCGAGTGCCCAGATCACAACCATCCCTACTCGGACGGCGTCGGGCCAAGCCCGTTTAACAACTACAACGGTATCCGTTGGAGCACGGCTATCGGATACCTCAACCCAGCACGTTCAAGGCCGAACCTGACGATTCAGCCGGACTCCCTCGCGCACCGAGTGCTTCTCGATGGGAAGACGGCTATCGGCCTGCTAGTAGAGCGGAGAGGCGAGGTCTCAGCTGTCTACGGACAGGAGATCGTACTGTGCGCAGGCGCGATAGGCTCACCTCACCTCCTGTTGCTCTCGGGGATCGGACCGCCAAGCAATCAAGAGCCGGTCCCCATCACGCACGAACTTCCTGGAGTTGGCAATAACCTGCGCGATCATCCCATAGTCGCGTTAACCTGGAGGACCGTCGACACATTCATGCAGAATGAGCTTGCGCCCCGAATACAGGTTTTCCTACGGTGTACGGCACCCGGTTCAACCCTTAGGAATGACATTACTATTCAGCAAGCCTCTTTCGCCACTCACCAGACCAGCCCGCACTCAATTCCTTTCGAAGGAATCAGCATGGTCGCATTGCTTCAACTCGCCCAAGGTGCAGGGGAACTCAGAATTGCCTCTGAAAATCCTAAGGTGCAACCGACGTTGGACTATAACTATCTACAGGAGCCTTTCGACCGACAACGCCTGCGGTACGCAGTTCGGACATCGCTCCAGCTGGCCAGATACCCCGAACTTGCGAGCATCATCCAGCGGCGTCTAGATCCGGCCGATGAAGACCTGCGTTCGGACGAGACGCTCGACAAATGGATGATGAGAAGGGTGTCGACAGGCCATCACGTTTCTGGCACCTGCAAGATGGGGCCGGCCTCGGATCCGATGGCCGTCGTCGACCAACGAGGTAGGGTGCACGGCCTAGATGGACTCCTCGTAGCCGATGCCTCGATAATGCCCGACTGTATCCGTGCGAACACCAACGTCACAACGATGGTAATAGCGGAGCGCATCGCCGATTTCTTGGCCTAGCACACCGCGCATCACGCTGGTGGCTCCCCGAGCAGGAGACATGGTTGCTAGTCCACAGTTTCGGCTAGAATACGAGCCGCGAGACGGCAAGTCCACTGGCCACTGTCTCTTGACGAAGTATGCCGTAGGAGAGCGGCACAGAGAATGGCAAAGCACAGGGCTCATCGCCCAACTCATAGACTGTTTCCACCAGATCTGCCCATTTTGGAATGGACCGAGTTTCAGGCCGACGGATTCCCGCAACCGGTTTCCGGCATCATAAGTCGATCCGACTCAGAACTAGTGGGCGGGATGTCGGTCAACGGAATCGACATAGACTGCATCGACCTTGAGTATGAAATGGACGGACCGGTCGGGATAGGGATGAGGACGTGGGCGCCACTTATCCCTGGAGGCGTGTCGGCTTCCAACGCACCTGGAGCTGTGCCGCAGAATTGTCGGCGACATCGCTGGGCGTCATTCGGTGACGTTTGGCTCGCCATTTCTCGTTCACGGCGACACCGTTGTCGCTATAATGGAGACGACTATCAGGCGATGATTATGTGGTTCTTTCCGGCCCTCCTGGAAGACTAGGACTCGGCAGGCCCCTGTCAACCGGGCGGTGTGGTGGATCCAATGATCCAAGCGGCGCGTCAGCGGTAGATTCCACGTCAGAGCAATTGAGATATTGAGGTGATGGAAATTGTCCGCTAGTATCAAGCAGCATCTTGAGGAATGCATCGAACAGCTAAGACGTGGACAGTTGACTGAATCCCGGTTGCGTGAACTAGGTGAGGCGATTGGTGCCGAAAACGGCCATAGCCAAAGCCTCCTGTACTTACAGAGCAATACATCTTCAGTTACGGAGCGTGTAATAGGGATGCGGATGGTCCAAAACGGCGTCGTCTCGGACGGGCCATTCGATGCGGCGGATTGGCCGTACAAATCCGTACTTGAGGCGATGAATGACGGCTGGAGAGTTATCCGCTTCCCGGTACAGCTACCTGTTGGACACACGCAGGATACTCATCTCTCTTGTGAATTCATACTTGAAAAGTGCGGTTAAATAATGGCGATTGCAGCGACAAGAGCATCCACCGAGATTAGGCCAACAATGACCGACCAGGACGTACTGGATTTTTGCAAGAAGGGTTTCCTTCTCCTGGAAGGAGTAATTCCCCACTCGACAAACGAGTGGGTATTCGACTATATGGATCACAGGTCTAGCAACAAAATGGAGTGGCTCGCGAGAGACGAGCGGTTCATAGATGAAGTCTTACTTCATCCCGAGGTCGCCGGCGTTGCAAGGTCGCTTCTGGGCGAGAACTTCCAGATGCCCGACTGGATTTCGAACCATCGGCTGGTAGGCCCAGTGCCGGCAAAGAGTTGGCACATGGACGCCGGCGCAGATTTCGAGCGCAAGTGCAACATACTCCAAGTCTTCTACATCCCCCAAGAAAACACTATGGAGATGGGGCCGACACTCGTGATGCCGGGCTCTCACTTGGTGCCAATACCGCGTGAGGAATTAGATCACTTTGGCGGTTTGGCCGGCCAAGTTGCAACCAGAGCACCGGCTGGGTCGGTATTTTTCACCGCGTATTCCATCTGGCACAGGCAATCGAACAAGATCAATTCATCTACCCGCAATTTGCTCAAATGGGATTATTGGCGGACCACCCCACCCAAGCGGGACTGGGTATTTGATCCGAACTTCGATTTCGTTGGCGCGGCATACGACTATACCAACGAGTATTTTGACGGGCCGGCGCGCAAGTGGCAGTCGGTCCTGAGAGTGGCCAAAATGTTCTACTGGATTTGCGGGAAATCCGACGAGTTCCACCACTTTGGCGGTTCAGGATGGCCCTTCAGCATATCCGATCCTGCAATCAAGGGTACAAAACGCTAGGCTACTGACCGCAAGCTAGGCAAAGGGTGCGCATATCCGCGCGCCCTTTCGCGAATGCCCCCAGCCGCCTTGATGCAAGCCCGCTAATGGCGAATGGATAATTCGAGTTCGAGGCGCATTTGGCGGCCACCATTTGGGGGGCCGGTCGGTATGGCAACAATACTACTCAGGGAGGCTACACATGGCAGGATGGTTTGAGGGAAAAGTCGCCCTCGTAACTGGAGGAGGCAATGGAATCGGCAGGGCCACCGCTTTGGCATTTGCTAGGGAAGAAGCTAAGGTCGTTGTCTCTGACTTGGACACAGTTAGTGGAGAATCAACCGCCAACAAAATAAAAGAGGCGGGAGGCGAGTCGATATTCGTCAAGTCCGATGCTTCGAAGGAAGAGGAAATCAAGGCCCTTGTCGACCAAGTCGTCGCTACCTACGGCCGTCTGGACTGTGCGTTCAATAACGCAGGCATAGAACGCGAGCTTACTTTCCCCGACCAGAGATACACCCAAGAGACTTTGGACAGCGTAATCGAGGTCAACCTCAAGGGTGTATGGCTGTGCATGAAGCACGAGATTCCTCAGATGATCAAACAAGGGGGTGGAGCAATCGTCAACACCTCTTCCATTGCCGGATTGGTCGGAGTGGCAAAGCAACCTATCTACGTAGCCAGCAAACACGGGGTTACCGGCTTGACAAAGGCGATGGCTGTGGAACACGCGCCGCAAGGGGTCCGCATCAATGCCGTATGCCCCGGCCTGATCCGCACCGATCTTATGGAGCGTATCTTCAAGGCCAATCCCGAACTGCGTGGAGAGGCGAACGACTGGCAGCCTATGGGGCGCGTGGGCGAACCTGAGGAGGTAGCCGAAGCTGTTGTGTGGCTCAGCTCGGACAAGGCGTCCTTCGTTGTCGGGCACACGCTGACCATAGATGGCGGCCTTGTCGCCAAGTAGGACCACGCAAATTTCCGAATCGACGGATCGTCGAGGCTCTCACCAAATGGCCCTCGAAGTACGCGCTCGCCGCGGTGCGGCGCCGATCACCTTCGCTTAAACTGAACTAATCGAAGAGGTGCTATGGCAGAACGGATCACATTCTTCAGCGACGGCATAAAGCTGGTTGGTTACCTACACCCTCCCAAGGGAGTGCAGGCGGGGGAGAAACGAAGCGCCGTCGTTCTGTGCGGGGGATTCGGAGCTCATCAGGAGAGGTTTCTTCCCGATATGGCCAGCCATTTGGCCAACAACGGGTTCGTGGCTCTCACCTTCGACTACAGGGGATTCGGCGAGAGCGAGGGTCATCGCTGGCGCATGATTCCGCAGGAACAAGTCAAAGACATATCAAGCGCGATAACGTTCCTTCAACTCCAAGACGCTGTTGACAGCGATCAGATAGGCCTTCATGGCATCAGCTTCGGTGGGGCGAACGTGTGCTACGTGGCCAGCGTCGATCCCCGAGTAAAGTGCCTGGTCAGCATAGTCGGGGTAGGGTGCGGCGAGAAGTGGCTGCGCGGCTTGCGGCGCACCTGGGAGTGGAAAGCGTTTCTGAAGGAACTAGAGGATGATCGTAGGCATCGAGCTGCCAACGGCGCGTCTCGCATCGTAGACCGATTGCACATTATGCTTCCAGATCCGAAGTCTGCCGAGATGATACGCCTGACCCAGGAGCGGTACCCGGATACTTGCACGGAGATGCCATTGGAGACAGCGGAAGCGGTCATCAACTTTCACCCAGAGGAAGTAATGAAGCGGGCACCGCCAGAGTGTGCGCTGTTTATCGTGGCGGAGGAAGACGACTTGGTTCCCGATGACAATACGAGGGAGTTGTACCGAGCGGCCTCCGAGCCCAAGAAGTGGGTAGTCCTAGAGGGTTGCGGTCACTACCAAGCGTACGGATCACCGTACTTTGAACAAGTGATGGCGGAGAGCACCGCTTGGTTCACTAGATTCATCTCACCGGAGACGGGCTAGAGAAGTCGCCTCCAACCACCTTCGCGCCCTGACCTTCAAGGGATTCAAATCGAACGCCAACGTCCTGAGATACGCTAGCGGAGCACCTACATCCGTCGGGCTGTCGGTAAAATCGGCCGGCTGGGGCCACCACCGGCCCTGAAGGCCGGCTCGGACCGTGTTTTCATACGGCAATGTCTTGCCAGACAAACTCGTCTTGGTAGCCCCAAGTTTCGGCATCCGAGCTAACGCAAAGGTACAGAGCGTTTGTTTCGCAATTTCTACTTTTTTGGATACTATCCTGTACGAACCTCTTGACGCGGCCGGCTCGACGGCTTGGAAGTTTGTTTCGCAATTTTCACTTTTGTTTGCCCGGCCTGCTTGCTGAGTATGGTTCGGCGGACCGGCCGGGGGAACGGCGCCGGGCGAACTCGGGAATGTGCGGCCGTTTGATTTGCATTTTTTGCCTTCATAGCAGCTATCGTCGGTGAATCGACCGACGCCGGCCGCTTGGGTATCCATAAATTCGTTTTGCATATTTCGTGTTTGGTTCTAAGACCAAGACCAACGTGTCGACATAACGGTATGCGACGCGGGCCAGTGCCGGCGTTGGTCCGGGCTTGGAGAGAGTCGAACATGTGTACCATTATTATACCAGTCTAGGAGCCGTCCTGCACGCATCGATTGAAGAGCCTCCCAGGGATTTTCAATACTTCACCGAAGAGACCAAAGTGCCTTGCGACTTGGGCGAGGAGTCCCCTTGCTTCGGGTGGGAAGTGTTTTCCCGGGAATGCCGCGGCGGGTGGCGGGAGTAAAGAAGGTTCTCCGATCACTCGTCCAGGGCGATTCGCGAATCGCCTCTACAGTGACGATGACATTCGGTGGTTCGCCGGACGGGAAGAATGGGGCCGGCAGCCTGCATATCATTGGCTGGGGACAAGCCTGTCCGGCTCTTGTTTCTCGGTGGACATTGTTCGTGAATTATCGCTTGCTGTGTTTCCGCACGGCCATGGCTCGTGGATTCCCACCTCGGCGCGAATGACGAGTCTCCTGGTGTAAATGATCGGTAACGCGCGCGTGACAGGGACCATCTACTGTGACCCGGAATATCGCAAAATAAGCGAAGTCACGCCGGTCTGGGATGGATATATCCCCGCCCGCACGCCTAGGAAGAGTGGCTCAAGACCGCGAAAACGAGTCTCTAACCTCTCTGGCCGCCATCAGATGGGCCATCAACTGTCTCTTGACCTCCTCCTCGTCTTCAGGTGTCCAATCATAGAATCCTTTGCCGCTCTTGCATCCCAATTCCTGCTTACTCGCTTTCTGTCGTAGTAGCGGCGAGGGTGCCGGCATAGAGGAGATGTGAGGTAACAAGTAGTCGTGGATAGCGAGAGTAAGATCAAGGCCAACGAGGTCGGCATTCCTTAAGGGGCCAAGCGCCGGCAACCGCAGACCAAAGCCACTGCTGATCACTTCGTCGACGTCATCCGCCTCGGCGATCTCGCTTTCGACAATGGAGATTGCCTCACGCCATAACGCGTGCTGGAGTCGATTACCTATGAACCCCGGGACGTCTTTCCTCACCTTCACCGGGCGTTTGCCAACACGTTGGAGAAAATCGTACACGACGTCGACCGTGTCCTGAGCAGTATCAGATCCCTTCACAACTTCCACCAACGGGATGAGATATGGCGGATTCCAGAAATGGGTACCCACGACTCTGTGCCGGTTTAAGACCAACTTCGATATGTCCGAAATGCTGATCGCCGACGTATTTGTCGCAAGGATTACGGACGGGCGACAAAGCTCATCGAGAGCACGGAAAACCTTTTGCTTCAAGTCAACATTTTCGGAAACGGCCTCCACTACTAGTCCGGCGTCAGCTACAGCCTCCTCCATCGAGGAATGCGTATGTATCCTTCCGATGATCTGCTCGATCTCAGACCGTTGGATGAGGTCATTTGCCGCGATAGTGTCCAAATTAGATGCCACATTCTTGACGGCTCGCAAGAGCGCTTGGGAATCGATATCGTGAAGGTGGACCTCAACGTTGCGGGTAGCAAAGAGCTGTGCGATGCCATGGCCCATCAAACCTGCACCGATAACAGCTACCGCGGAAAAGTGGTTGGAGGACAAATTGTGCCCGGTCATAGATTTCCCTTACACACTAAGAGAGATCACCCTTTCGATCAACGAGTGCGGTTCGATCAGCCAGACGGATCCGTCTACTGGTCTCCCTCGTCGACGATGGCAACCAAACGGACAATGGATCCGTCGCCGTTTACCCATCGAATCGGAAAACCCGCAATGGTGACCCGCATTCCGACAACTTCGTCGATATCACCACCTACGTTCTCCCAGCCCATGACTCCATTGCCCAATAACTGGCGGTGACATGGCTCCCACTCAGGGAAATCCTCCAGCACCGGCCGGCCCATCTCTCTTTCGTATTCGGCGCATATATCCGGCCGCAGTGGGCCAGAACCGTGAGGCGCAATTGCAGTCGCGAGGGGATGATCAAGAGCTTGTTGGTCAACGCCTACGGCCTTCACCTGTCTTTCGACGAACCACTCACCGGCCTCTCTGCCCAAGCCGGGAGAGTAGCAAAAATACTCGGCGCTATCGGAGTACTTATGATGCCACCCGCTGTGGATGATAACGATGTCTCCCTTCTCGATCTTGGGCCTAGCCGCTTCCAGATCATCGGCAGTGATTAATTCCCACTTAGATTTTGGGATATCGACCACCACGCCAGTGCCATAATAGCTATCGAGAGGTATCTGATCGGTGAAAGGAGCTCCTTCTATCACGTGTGCCGGCGAGTCGGCGTGAGTGGTAATGTGCATAGTAGTCGTAATGACTTGGGACAACACTCCAGATTTCGCGTGGTAATGCATCCGCTCGATTTTCACGTCGCTGAAATAAGGCCATAAGGGCGCCTTGTCTCCGAAGGGGTGACTCAAGTCAACTAAGCGTTTCTTCCCCATAACTATGACTACCTCTCTCCATATCTCAACATCTTGGTTGGCCCGGTTCGTTATGCAGAGGCTGCGAGGAAATGATGTGCGTGCAATCTTCACTCACCTCTTAAGATGAGCGCACTCTCGTCAAGGGCGTTCAGTCAAAATGACTATGGCTTGACTACATATGCGAGATCTGTGCCACGACCTGTAAGCGCGCAAGTGACCCACGATCGTTCCCGCAGGCGATTGTACGGGCGGGAGGGGGACCAGTCAATCGGTTGGCGGACGGCCGAGGGGGTTCCGATTCTTCACCCTGTTCGGTCACCGACGACGGCCCCGCAATAACGTCGGCCGTTGGTGGGACGCAGGGTCCTCGTGGGCAGCCCGTTCACCCTCCACTATTAGCTGTCGATGCCCGGTTAGGTAAGGTGATGGTCACCGAAAGAGATTGTCTGGAGGATGCCCCTCTCCGCCCAGGGCCGTTCGAGAACCTCCCCTACAGTGAATCCTGCCTTTGTAGCGCGCCGGACGGTGCTGCTAGGGCCGGCGGCCGGCTGTGCCCTTGGCTGGGAACAAGCCCCAGCCCTACATTTTCTCTGCGGCCGTGGCTCGCGGTTTCCCACCTCTGCGTGGTTGACGAGGTGGATAGTCGGGTCTACTCAGGCACCTGTTTGTTCGGAGGACTATTGGTGGGTCGGCTCAGTCTTAACGCAACTGGAATAACATTGACCAAAGCGTAGACTCTATTGTGGTAGAATCCGTGCCGAGCTACATTCGCATATAGCAATCCGGGAGCGGAGTTAATGGAAGGATTTGAACGAGCCGTCTTGGTCCTGGATAGGGACGTGGACGTGTTCGATGAATTAAGTCGAAGGCTCGCTAGATATGGGTTTATGCCCTTACTGGCGCGCACCTCAGTTGACCTAAAGGACAAAGTGAAAGAGATTAGACCGGCGATTATCGTCATGGACATCACCATGCCGGATGGGGACGGCGTAAAGGCGATCCGCGAGATTAAAGACGACTACGCGATCAAGGACATTCCTCTATTTGTGGCTTCAAGCTACCCAGGCCGGCTTGACCGGAGGACGGGGCCGCGGGTGGAGGGAGTTTACTCGAAACCGCTAAATTACGACCATCTGGTCGCACACCTGGTGGGGGCCCACCAGCGACGCGTTGGTAAAGTTGACCTGACTACGGGAAGGCCGATAAAGTAGCGAGGTCCAAAGCCACGCATGGCTGGTCTAATGCATACCGCCGTCGCACGCCCGTGAACAATGTCCAGGATTAGTCGTTCGTAAGCGGAACACGCTTAGGGGCTTTTCCGGCATTACTGTTCCGGCACTGGTTGCACGACAACAATTTGGGCGGGCGAACTCACCACGGTACCGGCGATGCCGTTTTCTTCGGAAATCAATCCAGTCACACAAACAGTCTTTCCGATGTAAGCGTGTTCTGGCGGGGAAGGGAATTTCGCCCTATCTTGGCCTCTGACCTCCACGGTGAAGCGATTCGGATCTCGCAAATTGCGACCGAGCTCCATGATCGTAGGGGAACCTGCCCTCTCGCGTAGATACCCTGTCTTTACAACTGGTCCTACTACGGCCAACCGCTTGCCCACGTGCAACTTTGCCTCGTTCCAAGGCACCGAGTCTGGGCACGCTACTCCCGCTTGAATTGGGGTAAGTGTATGTGTTGCTGTCGGACTCTTAGTAGGGGTGGCGGTCGAGGTTGCCGTAGCAGCCGGAGGCGTTCGCTCCGAGACCGCCGTAGGACTGGGATCAATTTCGATAGTCGGTTCAACGCAAATCACATACTCGGCCGGCAGATACCCGATATTCCCTTCAGGATCCCGGACGCTCTTCCAGACCCTGCCTTCGGAGCGAAGATCGGGCCCGACGACTAGCATTTCCGTCTCGTCAGGCCACGCTTTGATCCTGTCGTCCATGTTGAGGGTCCGGCGAATATACACCCCGTCGCCGTCTGTATTACCAACCAGACAGACTATCGATTCCGGCGTAGGGCTGATCGTAGGAGTCGACATCGAGAGAATCACTGTGGGAGTCAGAATGATAGGCGTTACAGTCGGTATCAACGCCGTGAGAGTCGGAGATGGGGAAGGGTTAGCGATCGCGGAGGTCGGTCGCGGCTGGGTGGAAGTCGGTGTAGGCGAGTCCACCGCGAGGATCACGGTAGACGAGGTGGTAGGACCTTGGGAAGGAGTAGGCGCAATTGACAAGAAAGGCTGGCAACCCGCAACCGCCATCAATAGCAAGAAGGCGAATCGGCGTAGCTCTATGACGGCACGACGCAATTCAACCCACTCCGCTCAAAGATTTCCATGAGATTCTAGCGTAGTGACTATTCGCCATCTACGAGAAGTTAAATGGCAATCCTAATCATGATGTCATTGTTCGCTGGCTATGCAGTCTATGTAATTGGTGTAATCACTGTAACCTTAGACGGGCAGGAGAGGTATGAGAGGAGAGTTGGTTACAACCAAGGTGATCTGAGCATTTGAGGCTAAGCAGAACTTCGGGCAGCTTCTTGAGGAAGCGCTCCACCAGGGCTATCGCTTCCTGGTGGAGCGCGCCGGCAAGCCTGTGGCCGTAGTATTGGGCATCGAGGAATGGGAAGACATTGTAGAAACGCTTTCCGAACTCGAAGACCCATCCCACGTGGCATCCAACAAGGAGGCGCGCCGGGAAATCGAGCTTGGAAAGACCCTCACATTGGAGGAACTGCGTCGCGAGCTAGCCAAGTCCAAGAATGTCCTTTAAGTCCTATCATCTTGCCACAGCCAGGCGCTTGGTCGAAGACCGTCAGCGTCTCGATGCACAAGTCCATGTGCCTCTCATCCAGGCATTAGAAAAACTCGAGGATGACTCTTATCGAGTGGAGAGGGTGCAAGCGAAAGAAACCGGGGCTTGGCGCCTGCGTTTGGGAGACTGGCGAATCCGCGACGACATCGTTGGCAACGACATCCACCTACTGCGAGCCAGGCACCGTCGAGAAGTCTACCGTCAAGACCGAGACTGTTGACACTTGAACTGCGCTTGACCCATTGGCCTGACAGGCCGGCACGCAACAGTTCAGATTTGCGTGTATTTCTCTCCTCCATGCCCGTGAACTGGAGAGGCCGAGTCGCCATTCGGGTCCTCAGTCGGCGGTCAAGGGGTCATTTTCAACTGCACGAGCTGGTCGACCTCATCCCCCGGCTCCCTTCTACTGGCCAGAAGAAGGGGGATTTTTGTCGTGGGGGACACACCCACATCCCCAGGCAAGGGCGAAGCCCTTGCAACCCTTTCCTGGCTTTCGCCGATCAAACATCCTAGCCTGTGGTAGACCCTCGTTGGTGCGATATTACGCCCATACGGAGCGGGTACCCCCAAATCTGAAACTTACGCCGGCACAGATCGATTTGAGGCTCACCAACCATCTCCGTACAATTGTCAATAACCTGGCAGTACCTACCCCTCATCTTCCGAGTCTACCCTCAGCCGGCTTTGCAAATCATACAGCTTTCCCAATGCTTCGATTGGTGTCATGGACATAACATCCAAGGCTCTCAGATCCTCGATGATCGGGTCAGGCTCGCCGAACATAGATAACTGAAGCTCGGCTTCTCCTCCGTTTCCGCCTCGCCTCATATCCGACGACAGCGCGACTGCGTCGCCCCGCTCGAGTGACTGAAGTATCTCTTCAGCACGACGCACAACTGCTCTGGGCACGCCGGCCAGCTTCGCAACGTGCACGCCATAGCTACGATCAGCCGCGCCCGGAGTAACTTGGTGAAGAAACACGACTTCACCTTCCTGCTCGACCACCTGCGTTTGATAGTTCCGAACACGCGGCAACCGACCTTCGAGCGCGGTCAGCTCGCGATAATGAGTTGCGAACAGAGTCCGGGATCCCAGCTTGGGGTGGTTGTGAATATACTCGACGACTGCCTGGGCGATTGCGAGACCGTCGTAAGTGCTCGTACCACGCCCCACTTCGTCGAGTATCAGCAGACTCCGCCGGGTGCATTGAGTCAAGAGGTTAGCGGTTTCCAACATCTCGACCAGAAACGTGCTCTGGCCCGCACCAAGGTCATCTTGGGCTCCGATGCGCGTGAATATGCGGTCGACGAGGCCGATCTTAGCGCGGGACGCCGGCACGAAGCTACCGATTTGAGACATCAGAACGATAAGCGCTGTCTGTCTCAGATATGTAGACTTGCCTGCCATATTGGGCCCGGTCAGTATGATTACCTGGTCGTCATTACACGATATATGAACATGGTTAGGTACGAACGGCGTATCCCCTCGCGACACCTCGATGACAGGGTGGCGGCCATCCGAGATCTCAAGATCAGTTGACTCTTCCAGCTCCGGTCGGACGTAGTTACGTTCGACGGCGACTTCAGCCATGGAGCGAAGTACATCTGTTTGGGCCACAACCTCGGCAGCTTGCAAGAGACGCTCGCGTGAAACGGCAATTTCGCCACAGAGCTCACGGAAGAGCAAAGCCTCCAACTCGCTGATCTTTTCTTGGGCGCCGAGTACGACGGCTTCTTGCTCCTTCAATTCAGGCGTAATGTATCGCTCGGCATTCACCAGAGTCTGCTTGCGTACGTAGTCAGACGGAACACGATCAGAATTTGCCTTGCTGACCTCGATGAAATAGCCAAATACACGGTTGTAACCAACTTTTAGGCCCTTGATGCCAGTGCGCTTGCGCTCGGTAACCTCTAAAGATGTAATCCACTGCCGAGCGCCAGCAGTCGACTGTTTTATCTCGTCCAACTGTGCGGAGAAGCCCGGAGCGATCACACCTCCATCGGCGAAAGAATTTGGCGGATCTTCGACTATGGCGTTACGAATCAGAGAGGCGACGAACCCCAAGTCCGGCAATTGGCCGACAATTGGCCGCAAGGCAACGGCCTCTGTTACCGGCAATTGAACGAGCCTGTCCAACTCTGCACGCAGTCCTTCGAGCCGCTCAATTGCTTTTACCAACCCGATAAGCTCATGCGGCGTCGCCAGACGCGACACGACTCGGTGGGTTAGCCGCTCTAGATCCGGCATACCTACAAGCGTCTCGCCGATCTTGCGCCGGCCGTCCAAGTCGTTGACCAGCACCTGTACTACGTCGTGCCGACTATTCAAGCGATTCAGATCTAGGAGCGGTTCATGCAACCATCGCCGGAGGAGTCTTGCTCCCGGAGCCGTTCTAGTCTTGTCCAACGCCCAGAGCAATGAGCCCCGGCCTGACTCTCCCCTTACAGTGCGGGTCAACTCCAGATTCTTACGCGTACTAGGATCCAGGACCATGAAGCCACCGAGAGAGTAGGTTGTCAGAGAATTCAACTGCAATCGTGCGCCGGGTTGGCTGTCGCTCAGATAGCGGACAATGGCACCGGCCGCGCGAACCACCATTGGCAAGCCGGCGCAACCGAACCCGTCCAGGGATGCGACTCCGTAGAGATCGAGGAGAGAAGATCGAGCGTTATTCAGAGCGAAATAGCGTTGATCATAGGGCTCGAACCGGCCGGTGAAGCCAAGTTCGGCCGGCGGCGAGGGGGGTGCTTCACGAGGATCGTAGGGCCAGAGCAACTCAGCCGGACTGATGCGTTCTATCTCCTCTCGTATCCGTACCAAAGGCTCCTTACTTCGAATCTGAGTCGCATGGAAGGTGCCGACCGACACGTCAACATAGGCTATTCCGACACGGTCACCCTGAAGAGACACGCTCGCAAGGTAGTTGTTGGCTCTTTCATCAAGTATGCTGGGCTCGACGACTGTACCAGGCGTAACAACCCGAACGACGTCTCGCTCGACCAATGCGGATCCAGCGGAAGGCTCGGAGAGTTGCTCGCAAACAGCGACCTTGTGACCACTGCGGATCAGTTTAGCCAGATGCGTTTCCAATGAATGATAGGGGACGCCGGCCATGGGAATCCGCTGGCCTTTGCCGGCCTCGCGGCCCGTGAGTACGATGTTAAGCTCGCTGGAGACCAATATGGCGTCGTCGTCAAAGGTCTCGTAGAAGTCGCCGAGGCGAAACATAAGGATCGCATCTGGGAAACGCCTCTTCAGCTGGAGATACTGCCGCCGAAGCGGCGTCAACTTGGCAGGAGCCGGCGGGTTCAATTCATGGGTCCGTTCGCTTTATCGAGGCGGCGAGATACCGGTCGTGGCGATTGCTTGACAAAACGCACTCTGCAACCCTCAACGGAGCCAATCCGCAATCAGGTTAACCCTATTTACGTTTAACCAATGTTAACCCATCGTGCCTGTCAGCCCGCCGATCTTCTGGGAGAGTTGGGCCGGATGGGTCGAGGCGTCTAGTCCGCCCAGCCTACCCACGTCGTCAGATCGCTAGCCGCCTGGCGCTTCGAGTGGCGTGGCGACATGGCAGGATGGCCAAGATAGACGATCGCTATCACCTGATCGCCTTCATCCAAACGGAGCCAACTCTTGATCGAAGAGTCGTAGGCGATGCCGCCAGTGCGCCATTGCGCACCCAAGCCCATATCGTGGGCCACCAACAGGATGTTCTGAACAGCTGCGGCGGTGGCGGTGACCTCTTCGGCCTCAATGGCTTTACCCTCTCGACTGGGACTAGCGGCGACTATGATTAGCACCGGGGCGCGCAGCGGCTTGGATCGCTCCTGGCGGAGCCTGTTCTGGGCACGGTCGGAAGTCGGGTCGTCGAGAGTCTTGGCCAACAGGTCAGCCATCAGATCGCCCAGCTCGGCGCGTGCGTCGCCGGCAACAACGAAAAACCGCCATGGCTCGGTGACGTGGTGGTTTGGCGCACGGACTGCCGCGTCCAAGAGTTGTTCGATCTGCTCACGTGACGGTAGCTGATCGCTAACCTTACCTACACTCGATCGCGAATGGATTGCTTCTAAGACCTTCAAGTCTGTCCTCCTCCTGTATTGACTTTGCAAGATTATCGCCGCTTTTGATCAATGATCCTAGTAATATTATCCTGTGCGGGCCCAATAGGCGGACTCAAGAACACCGAACGATCGGGGGCGCAAGTCAGAATAGGGAACACCGGAAGACGGGACAATTTGAGAATCACGGTAAAACTGTACAGCGATTTGAGAGTGTACCAGCGCAACCGACCGGATCCCTTCGAGATCGAGGTGCCGGATTGTGCCGACGTGACGGCATTGATCCGGACATTAGAAATCGATCCGCTGAAACATGAAATAATCGTGGGAGTCAATGGCGAGTTGGGCCGTCCGGACTCCTCCCTCGCCGAGGGCGACGAAGTCATGTTGGTTACTCCGATGCAGGGCGGCCTCGGCACCCGCGAAGGTGTGCTGGCGCGGTGACGACCAGAGATCGACTACGGCAAACTGAGGTGTAAAGATGTCCTACGGGTATTGGGGTAGCATCCTACGCGTAGATCTGACGAGCGGCAAGATCTGGGTAGAGCACCACTCGGAAGATTGGTACCGGCATTATGTAGGCGGCCGGCTGATGATCGCCTACTACTTGCTCACCGAAGTTCCGCAGAACGCAGACGCGCTTGACCCCGAGAACCGACTCATCTTCGCTGCCGGCCCGATTACCGGCATACCATTCCCCGGCGCTGGAAGGCACAGTGTTGGCGCCAAGTCCCCCCTCACAGGCATATTCGGCGAGGCCGAAGCAGGCGGCTTCTGGGGCGCAGAACTCAAGCGGGCCGGATGGGATGGCATCGTAATATCAGGCCGGGCCAGCAAACCCACTTACCTTTGGATCAACGAGGGCCACGTCGAGTTGCGGGACGCTTCGCACCTTTGGGGAAAAGTAACCGATGAGGTCGAGGACTCCATTCGCGAAGAGCTCGGGGACAAGCTCATCCGCATCTCTCAAATCGGCCCAGCCGGCGAAAACCTGGTGCGCTATGCCCTCGTGGCCAACGACCTGAACGAGGTCGCCGGCCGGACGGGGATGGGCGCTGTGATGGGATCCAAGCTACTGAAGGCGATTGCCGTCCGGGGCAAGAAGAAAGTCCCGGTGGCTGATTCCACAAAGTTTCGCGGTACGGCCAAGTGGGTTTCGGCCACCATGGATGAGAACCACTACAACTTTCACCACTTTGGCACCGGTGCGGCGATGGTTGGCAAGCAACTAGAGGGCCACTTGATCGTACATAACATGCGTGACGGCCAGTTTGCCCCAGTGAACCGCATCGACGCCGTAGCTATCAAAGACCAGTATCTGGAAAAGATGGACGGCTGCTACGCATGCTCGGTGCGCTGCAAGAAGCGGGTAAAGATCGATCAGGGCGACATAAAAGTTCATCCCAAGTTTGGCGGGCCGGAGTACGAGACGCTGGGCGCAATCGGCACGAATCTGGAGATCGACGACCTGGTTGCCCTGTGCAAGTCCAACGAGATGTTGAACTACCTGGGAATGGACAGCATCTCCTGCGGGGTGACCGTGGCGTGGGCCGCCGAGTGCTACGAGGCCGGCCTGGTAACCGAGGAAGATACCGGTGGCATCGAGTTGCGATTCGGCGATGGAAAGCAACTGATGGACCTCATCGAAGATATCGCCTATCGGCGAGGATTCGGAGACCTACTCGCGGAAGGCTCCCTGCGGGCGGCGCGCAAGATAGGCAAGGGCACCGAGGACCTTGTGGTCCACGTCAAGGGTCTTGAAATCGCTATGCACGATCCCAGGGCGATGGAGGACAAGCGACGCAACTACCCGGTCACTCCCACTGGCGGCGATCACACTGGAGCCGCAACTATTCGCACAAGCAATCGAAATACTGTCGGGCTCTGTCAGTTCTTGGGATATGAAGAGCCGTTGCTAGTCGAGCTGATGCAGGCAGCCACCGGTTGGGACATAACGCTGGATGAACTGTCCGAACTGAGCGAGCGCGGCCTTACGATGGCAAGGCTCTTCAACCTCCGGGAAGGAATCACCGCTGCCGACGACAGGCTGCCAAAGCGTCTGCACGAACCAATACGCAAGGGTCCGCTGAGCGACCACCGTATCACTGAAGAGCAGATCCGCGAAGAGGTGCAGGAGTACTATCGTGAGCGTGGCTGGACCGACGATGCCGGCGTTCCAACGCCGGATACACTTGAGCGATTGAACCTGAGGGAGCCGGATTTTGTAGCTGCCGCGGCTGTCTAAATGTAGAATACGCGGTACAGGAGTATACTAAAGTTGGCTTTGCCTACATTGTCAAACACGGTCAAGATCCATAGTGGATAGTCAAACATGAGCAGGCGAGGCGCTACGATTCGAATCACTCGGCACCTCTTGGTGATGGCGATTCTCGCGGCGATCGTAGGATTGATCGTCGCCTGCGAATCGACGTCGGAACCTGTAGGCTATGTGGAATCCGATGGAGTGCGGCGCATCACGCCGGAGCAGGCAAAGTTGCTACTGGATCAGGACCGAGCGGTACTTGTGGACACCAGAAGCTCTCTGGCGTTCATAGGCGCGCGCGCGTCGGGCGCGATATTGGCGTCGGCGTCTGATATCTATCAGGACCGGGTCGGTGCGTTGGCTGACGTTCCCGAACACAAGGAACTGGTCCTTTATTGAACGTGACCGGATGAGCGGACAAGCGCCGGTTCGGCGCAAAGGCTAATGCAGTTAGGCTACTCCGCGGACAAGGTTTCCGCACTTTTGGGCGGGTTGAATGCTTGGCGCGACGCCGGCTACCCGATGGAGTACGGAGAGCCTGGCTCCGAGTGATTGTTGCCGATGCCTCTGCTAGGTCAGGGCAATGCGAAACGATCGGCCTTTCCTACCATTTCCCAATCCGCGCTCTGAACTAGATTACCTTGACTCCAAATCGTACGGCCAGGCCGTCGTCCTCAGACCAGCAAACCAAGAGCGAAGTTTAGCGGTGGCAGGGCCTAAGCTGCTCTGGCCCTGCCGGCAACCTGGACGGAGCTAGGGGTGGATGCGTAGTCCCCCCGAGCCGGCGCGCGATACTCGTTGCTATAGGTGCGGCGGCAGGTTGGGTATGGGACAAACGATCCTATACCGTATGGAGCCCAGCGAAGCGAATCAACGCCCAACAAGTCTTCTGCGTCTTCGCGAATCGTTAGGGCGGCAATCACGCCAGCCGCACGACGATACGATCTGTCAGAGATGCGGGACGAAGTCCGCCGGCAGGGGAAGAACAGCGACGTACAGCAACCTGGGACGCGACAACCTCCTCAAGAGGCTATTACTTCGACTGAGATGGGCACTGAGTCACTCCGTCACGACCGCCAAAGTTGGTGGCCGGCACCGCGTGGACGCAGAGGACCGCATAGATCTGTCGCACCTGCTGGCCAACGCTACTTTTCCGGCTTACGGACTCAAGCACCGGTCTCGTGGGCTGCGCCTGCGTAGCTTGGGCTGGGGCAGCAGAGGGCGCGGCCACATCGTTAGTAGTGTCAGCTTACTTTACGTTACAGAGGAGCCCAGCGAGCCTCAGCGTGCGATAGAGTTGAGTCAGGCTGCCGACATCAACGAAGATTCTAGCGTGAGCCGGCGTATGGCGGACCTACGTGCTGTCAAGAGCGTCGTTCGTAGCTACGGCTCCAGGAAGCTAATGCAAGAGTATTGGAGCAAAGGCAATATCCACCGCGACTGGAATTTAGAGCGCATCAGTCGCACCAGCCGTCGACAGGTGACTATCCAAGTAGACGGAGAATCGGTCAAGGTGCAACTGGCCTACTGGTGGAGGCCGCAGCCGGTGGTCCTGGCCCACATCAGGCTAGACCACCACTCGATCCGTGCCGCGTCAGTTGGTATCACCCACATAGAACTACTCACCTTGCTCAAGACTATGACAGTACTCCAACATGATCCTGACGTTCTAGCAGAGCATCAACAGGACAACGATCAGAACAGGTTCGTCACGCCGGACCGTTGAAGGGCGGGACGCGCTTGACAAGCATGATCGGCCAATCCTACAATCGCGGAATGCAATTCGAAATCCAGGGTAATCCCGACTACGGGCAGTTGCGCGTCTGGTTGAACCGAGGGGAGACGTTCATCGCCGAGGGCGGCTCGATGGCGTGGATGGACCCTGGGATGCAGTCCAGGGCCAGGCTACTGGGTGGACTTGTTGCCGCCCTGATCCGCAAGTTCACTGGCGGGGAGTCGCTCTTCGTTGGGGAGTATTTTTCCGATAATGACGGAGAGGTGGCCTTTTCACCATCAGTGCCGGGGTCGGTGCTTCAGCGTACGCTGCAAGGCGACTCGATCATCTTAACAGCAGGGTCGTTCATGGCCTGCACCCCGGGTATAAACCTGAGTACCAAATTTGGAGGCCTCGGCGCATTGTTCTCCGGCGAGGGACTGTTCTTCATAGAGTGCAGTGGAACCGGAGAGCTTTTCTTCAACTCCTACGGCTCGATCATCGAGAGGGAGATTGACGGCTCGTTTATCGTCGATACGAGCCACGTCGTAGCCTGGGAACCGGGATTGAGTTTCTCCATCCAAGGCATGGGCGGCTTGAAGAGCACGTTGCTGTCTGGCGAGGGTCTCGTGATGAACTTTTCGGGCTCTGGCAAGATATACTTGCAGACGAGGACGATGCAAGGGCTTGCTTCTTGGCTGACTCCATTCACGGCCTGAACCATCGGCAGAGATTGAAAACTAAGACCCTATTACTCAACATGTCACATCTAGCTCTGAAACCAATATGCACATAGAGATATCTAACAGCGGCGCATTTGGATCCGCATTGGTGAGTCTCACCCCCGGCGACGAGTTCGTCTCCGAGGCGGGGTCGATGTTTCGCGCGTCGAGCAACGTGGATATCGACGTAACAACGCGCAGCCGGAGCTCCGGCGGCATTATGTCGGGGCTCAGGCGGATTCTCGCGCAAGAGAATCTATTCTTCTCACGATACAGCGTGACCGACAACCGGGCGGCGGAAGTTGGTCTGGCTCCTACGCTCCAAGGACAGATCGCCCTTATTGAGTGTGCCGGTAGGACGCGCTGGATTTGCGCCGGTGGCAGTTACCTTGGCTCCGCAGTTGACCTGGACATCGACACGCAGTTTCAGGGCCTGAGGGGCATGCTCTCCGGCGAGTCACTCTCGTTCATCACCGTCGAGGGCATCGGTCCGTTTCTAGTGAACGCCTTCGGCCTGATAAGCGGACTGGATGTCGAGGGCGGCCTCACCGTGGACACCGGACACGTGGTGGCCTTCGAGGAAACGCTAGATTACTCGATTGGCAAGGCCGGCGGAAGTTGGATTTCGTCGTTCCTGACGAGCGAGGGGCTAGTACTGAATTTCAGCGGCCGAGGGCGAGTGTATGTACAGAGTCACAATCCAGACGAATTCGGCAAGAGCCTCGGTCCGCTACTACCCTTGAGGGAATCCTAGTGGACTACATTGTACGATCGCAACCCAGCTACAGCCTTCTTGAAGTTACGCTGGATGTCGGCGAGCAACTGGTTACCGAGGCTGGAGCGATGGCATGGATGACCCCTAACATCAAGGTGCAAACGTCCTCTAGGGGTGGAATATTGTCAGGATTGAACCGTGCCGTCCTAGGTGGAGAGAGCTTCTTTCAGAATACCTACGAGGCACAAGAAGACCGTGGCACCATCGGTCTCGCGCCGGGGCAACCAGGTGACGTGATGGCGTACCGCTTGGACGGTGGGAGCCTGCTGCTTGAGAAGGGTGCGTATTTGGCGTCCACGCCGGGGGTCACCACCAGCACCGACTTCCAGGGCTTGCGCGGGCTCTTCAACGAGGGAATGTTCGTCCTCCGCGTCTCCGGCGCCGGTCTGCTGTTCTTCAACGCCTACGGCGACATTCAAGAGATCGACGTTGAGGGCTCTTACGTCGTTGACAATGGACACGCTGTGGCCTGGGAGCCCACGCTTGGATACCGACTCACGCGCGCCGCCCGAATCCGGTCGTTCCTCTTCTCCGACCAGATCATCATGGAGTTTTCGGGTCACGGGAAGCTTTGGGTGCAGTCCAGAAACCCACGATCGCTGTCTGACTGGGTTTTCCCCTTCCGTGGCGTAAAGTCGAGTAACGACAACTAGATACCAGTTTTTGCAAAACAAACGGGACCTATCACTGCCACGGTCGCCCATCTGGGCCTTGCCGGATCGAACCTAGTCGACGAGCGCTCCCCCGTCAACATCACGCTGATCGCTTCGTAATCAGAGCGGAACCTACGCGCTACTCACGCAGCGAGATTATCAATTTCGATGCCGATGATGGCTTCCGTTATTGCCCGCCGACTTCGTTGCCGGCGACTCTGGCTTGCTAGCCGGGGATCTCAGGCATGTGCGGTTACCTGGCCCATAAGGATTCGCGTTGTCATGATGATCGGCCGGAACGGGCCGATGGTAGGGAATAGGGAAACCCACTCAGTGGGAATAACTAACTTTGGATTCGTCCTTCCGACCACGCTAGAATAGCAGGGGCTCGGAAATCAGCTTATCCTCCGGCCGCAGCCGGCACAATTGATACTGCTTCGCCATCCTTAATTTCGGTGGCAAGTCCGTCGCGGAAACGTATATCCTCGCCGTCGACAAAAAAATTGATGAATTGGCGAATTTCGCCGGATTCGTCGCACAGTCTTTCTCGAATTCCTGGGAAGCTCTCTTCAAGTCCCTCGATTACTTCCCGGACATTACTAGCATTCACCTGGACTTCCCGCTGGTTGTTAGTCAGTCGCCGGAGCGGGGTCGGCACCTTGACTTTTACTGACATCTGGCAACTCCTATTCAGAAATTAGCTAATGCTAAAGGGGCGAGCCAATTCCATTCAGCCGGCAATGATATCGCCCTCGACCGGCTCGACAATCACGCCCTGTTCCTCGGCCCACTGCAACGCTTGGCCCACGACATCTTCTTGCCCGTCGACTTCCAGAACAACCCAAGTCTGACGTCACGTTGGCCCTGCGAATATTCGTCACAACCTCAAAATTCTTGCTCATCAAATAAATGATTGGCTGTGTAATCAAGTTGGAAGGAAAAACCAACTTGACACGTCGCTTAACCAAAACTCTATACTCCGTCCTCTAGCCGACCGGGACAGCCACAGGGGGACGCTCCTCCATCAATTCTTCGAACGCCTCCAATGTTGGCTCAATTAGATACGGCAGCTCGACTTGGCCGATGATAGCCTCTTGGGTCTTTAGGCCATTGCCAGTGATATAAGCAACAGTCAACGCGTCGCGCGGTATTCGGCCATCTTCCGCCATTTTCTTGAGCACCGCCACGGTAACGCCGCCTGCCGTCTCAGCGAATATTCCTTCTGTAGTCGCCAGCAACTTGATGCCTTCGACGATCTCCTGATCGTTGGCAACGTCCGCGCTTCCACCGGTCTCGCGCAATATCCTCAGGACGTATACAGCGTCTGCCGGATTTCCAATGGCCAATGATTTGGCTATTGTATCTGGACGGACGGGCCGGGCGTGGGTTTGACCTTCGCGAAAAGCTGTAACAATCGGCGAGCAACCGAGAGCTTGGGCGCCGTTCATCACAGTTGGCACCTCGTCAATCAAGCCTACCTCGGCCAGCTCATTATAGCCCTTCCAAATCTTCGTGAATTGGGCGCCGGACGCGATAGGCACTACGACGTGGTCGGGAGCGCGCCAGCCGAGTTGCTCGGCTACTTCGAAGGCCAATGTCTTGCTGCCTTCCGAGTAATAGGGACGGATGTTGATATTGACGAAAGCCCAGCTATACTCGTCGGCCACCTCGCTGCACAGCCGGTTGACGTCATCGTAGTTGCCGTTGATAGCTACGATCTTTGGCCCATAGATCGCGGTGCCCAGGACTTTGCCCTGTTCCAGATCACTCGGTATGAAGACACACGCCTTCATACCCGCGCGAGCGGCGTGGGCCGCGACGGCACAGGCCAAATTCCCAGTAGATGCGCAAGAAAGGGTGTCGAAGCCGAACTCAAGAGCTTTAGAGGTAGCTACCGAGACCACTCTATCCTTGAACGAATAGCTGGGATTCACGCAATCGTTCTTCAGGTAAAGATTGTCCAGACCGAGCACTTGGCCCAAGTTCGCCGCCTTTAACAGGGGCGTGTAGCCGGCCCCGATGTCGACAACACTATCGCCGTCAATCGGAAGGAAGTCACGATAACGCCAAATTGTTGGGGGGCCGGCGGCGATCCTCTCGCGTGTTACAGTCGATCTTATCCCGTCATAGTCATAGTCTAGTTCTAGGGGGCCAAAGCAGAACTCGCATACATGGTTTGGCTCGATTGGATAGCTGCGTCCACATTCGCAGCACTTTAGGCCGATTGCAAAGCTCATCTGGCAATACTCCTAGATCGGGGTGGGATGACGTACTCTACCCCAGATGAGCGATGGAAAACCGCATAACATTGCAAAGCGAACTAGCCGTTGCGCGAAGCGGAACCACTATAGGATGGCGTTCGCTAAACGCAGTGCTAAGCAGCGGCTGGCAAGGGGCGCAAATAAACCCCTGCTGAGACAGGGGCCTCAAATCGGGCTCCCCCTTATCTCGCAGACACTTGGCCTGCCGGAGTTGGCACCTGGCGGATAGACCACTGGTTGCCGGGCTTCACAGGGCCGGTTCCCTCCACCTCTCTGGATAAGAGCTGGGCCTATTCAATTTGGCTAGAAGATACCAGAGCGTGTGTGGCAATGTCAAGCAACTCGGAATCGCCCCGCGGTTATTTGTTCACTACCCCCGGATGCCGCCAATAGAGAGGTTATCGACGCATGAGGCTCCTCATTCATTTGGGGAGGGAGAGGTTCTTTGCGGAGACAATATCTGGCGGTAGCGAACGATATTCAACCCCGACTCAAATGGGAGGCCTTCGGATCGGGTGAGTATGGAAAGGGAACACAGATGGGTCGAGCAGCGGGAGGTGTGAGTGGTCGCGACCAAGGAGTTAGGGATCTAACCAGCAGAAGAGTAAGACTGGCCGGGAGTTGAACAGGTGGGCCGGACTCGACGATTGTGGCGAAAGAGAAGCGATGAGACTTGGTCAGGCTGGGAGATGTGAAGTTCAATGCGCGCTCTGAGGGTGGAAGAAGCCGGCTGCGAAGGAATGGTCGGACAATTGAGAAATCGTTGGACGACGGAGAACGGGTTGCACTGGGTTGGCGATGTGGCGTGGAATGATGACCGTCCAAATACACGCAAGATTTATCTAACTCTGGCTACAGTCGAGAACTTGGGATCAACCCGATTAGCTACTTCTTGCCGCACTGGATTGAAGTGATGCTATTGACTTGCCGCTCAGGGCATCCTTAGAATCTATTTCATTGATGTTCCAACCGTCCGTACCCCAAATACACCTTTAGATGAAGTTCTGTCCCAATTGCGCGAACCCTCTCACAGAGAGACTGATCGAAAGGCGTTTGCGTCCCCACTGCACGGCTTGTGGATTCATCCACTACACCGGCCCAAAAGTTGCGGTTGGCGTTATCATTTCGCGGAATGGGGCGATTCTGCTGAACCGGCGGGATATAGACCCGGGCCGGGGTCTCTGGAGCTTTCCGTCGGGATATGTCGACGTTGGCGAAGGACTCACTGACGCAGCTCGGCGGGAAGTGCGAGAGGAGACCGGCGTAGAGGTAGAGATTGGGCGACTGATTGGCGTTTACGATAGCCCGAATAGGCCAGTCGTCTTCATCGTCTATGCTGCAACTGCGGTCCGGGGGGAGCCGATGGCCGGTCAAGAGGTCCAAGAAGTCGGATACTTCTTGCCAAACCAACTCCCCGAAATGGCATTCGATCACGATGAGCAGATCATCTCCGACTGGTTGGAAGTCGGCTAAAGGATAGGTCTTAATCCTCTCCAAAGGCGAGAGCACGAGAGTGGCCGGCTTTGCAAGCGTGTGTCTCAGCGATGATTGTCAAAGCATGGCGTCGTGAGAGTACTTACGGCACTTTGGCTACCACGACTATGCGTGAACAGAGCTAGGATCTTGGCTATATGATTGAGTTCCTTTCAGTTCGTACTTTTCTGTGAGTACTAGCCACGACTTGTTGTGAAGCAGTAACCCAGCGTCGGGAGGAGCCGAGTGACAATAGTCAGGAAACCAATGATCGAGGGGGTAAGGTACCAAGCGGAAGTCCCAGACACGTTAGATCTGGCCGATCGCGCCAAGCTGGCGTTAAATGGCCTCGGCGGTTCCTTAGACCCTGATCTCAACTACGAGATGTATTTCTTTATCCGCTACTGTACGAACCCGCCCTTTATGTTCCATTGGGGTTACGATCCAACCAACGAACCCAAGTTCGCCGAGTCATTTCCGCTGATGCGGACAGCATCCGGCAGCGACCTATACGCCGAAGCGGAGCATGGTCTGATGGAGGCGCTGGTGGGTCGTCTCTCAGCGGATGACGGCCTGTACTATGCTTCCTTTAGTGAAGATCGGCCTTGGCATGCGCTGGGTCATCGTGGATACGAGCAGTCAACTGAAGATTTTGCAAACGTGGCGGGCAATGGCCGTATGCTTCGTGCGATGGTGACTTGGCGAGAGCGGGATGGCGATTCCAAATGGGACAATCGAATTCGGGAACTGGTCCGCGGATTGGATAAGATCGCCGTCCATAAGAAGGACTATGCCTATTACCCTGACGGCGGCTATGGAGAGGCGTTCACGTACCCTAAGTCGGGATGGCGCAGCACCCGTGAGCCTATGGACGAGCACGAGGGTGGCGAGGGCTCGGCAACAGCCTACCAGGGTCACCAAGTACAGGGATTGGCCCGCTGGTACGCGATGAGCAGAGATGAACGTGCCTTGGAGTTGGCTCGCAAGCTGACTAATTTCGTTACCCAGCCGAAGTTTTGGCGAGGTGATCCGGACCCCGTGTTAGTTGCAGGCGGCGAGCAGGGTCACTTTGATTCTCATTTTCACGCGCGGGCGATTGTCTTGCGAGGAGTACTCGACTACGCAATTCTCACCAATAGTGAGCGCCTCAAGGAGTTTGTCCGCCGCAGCTATGAATATGCCCGCATGTTCGCGATCCCGCGCATTGGTTGGGCGCCTACTTCCGGCCCAAAGTCGTTTGACATTGGTTTTGGTGGGAGCGAGGGGTGCTTTCTGGGTGACTGGGTGGCGCTGGGCATCCGTCTCAGTGACGCCGGGGTTGGCGACTTTTGGGACGACGTGGACTGTGTGGTAAGAAATCATCTGATTGAGGCACAATTCAGCGATCCAACGTTGCTGCTTAGGGCTTCGGAAGCCGGTCCGGCGCGTCCACCTGGATCTCAATGGGACATGCACCATATCGCCGGATATGAACTCACCACCTTCTTTCCAGGTCAAGAGGCTACGGAAAACGTGATCCAACGAACACTGGGAACATTCGCCGGCTGGACAGGAGTGACCTCAATTCAGCGCCCGTGGGTGATGCAGTGTTGCACTGGCAATGGGACTCAGGGTTTGTACTATGCCTGGGAAGGAATCGTTCGCTGCAGCGATGGCGAGAGCGCACAAGTGAATCTCTTGCTCAATCGCGCGTCTCCATGGTTGGACGTCGATAGTTATCTGCCATACGAAGGCAAGGTAGTTATCAAGAACAAGACTGCTCAGCGTGTTTCTATCCGAATCTCATCTTGGATAGACCGGCGCAAGATACGCCTGGATGTCAACGACCAGCCAAGGACGCCGTTCTGGGTTGGGAACTACGTAGTCATTGACGAGCTAAAGCCGTCCGATCAGATTACGCTACAGTTCCCAGTGGTAGAGGAGACGATCCGCTATACGGCCCTTGCTCGAGCCTGGCGTTCCGAGACGAAATATGCGTGCAGTTTCCGGGGCAATACGCTAGTGGAGATTTCACCGCGTGACGAGTCGCCGGGCACCTATCCCATCTACCAACGAAATCATCTGAGGAAAGGCGGCGCAACTCCGATGAAGACGATCCAACGTTTCTCGTGTACGCCTCTGGTCCGATGGTGACCACGGCGGACGCTTTCTTACTCGATAGCTAGATTGCTCCAAGAATCAGCAACCAAAAATATCTCGATTGTATGCAGATACCCATGATTGACCGACATCGAGAGACCAGCTTATGGCTCCGGCGTCTCGTCTGGGCTGATCAATGGGCCTGAAGCCACTCCAAATAGAGAATACCGGCTCGATGGCTTGTCGGACCCTGTCCAATTTCATCCCAGATTGAAGGGGTGTTGACGCACGGCTAGACGGCACCTTGATTCCTAGAGTTGGCACGACTATTGTGCGCAGCTCAGGAGTATGTACTGCCTGAAATATTGGGAGGCCGGAGTATGAAGTCGTGGCGAAAATCGTTAGCAGTCCTGAGCGGGATTACCGCGGTCGCGGTCCTGCTCAACGAGCTTTACTATCCCTACAACAAGGAGGTCAGCCAGTTCATCTGGGACTACATCGCCGATCCGGCGGCGCTGATAGTCATAGGCCTCAATGTCCTGGTCAACGTGGGCGATTCACTGCGAATTCGCGGCAAGGCCGGTAATCACCTGGCCCAGTGGCCCCGGGACGTGGTCACAACCCTGATTGCGATCGTATGGGTTCGCTTCCTTATGCAATACGCGGACAAATTGCCCCTGAGCACGAAGCAACTGCCGGGCTGTGGGGACACCTGACCGCCTTGGCTATCGTGATTCTGGCCTTTGAGGCCATCTCCTTGTGGCGGTCCGGCGGGTAACGCGACTATGGAGGTTCGGGTCAAACCCGAATCTGACTGACCGCTATTCGGAGGCCGGCTAGGTCTTATATTCTTCCCGGACCGGAGAAAAGATGTCAATCGCTACAGCGTCTTCCAATACGCGCACGGAGTGAGTCACGTTGCCTGGGATCGCGTAGCCGTCGCCGGCTTCCAGTATCGCGGTCTTGCCGTCCACGGTCCACTCGAGCCGGCCGCTCGCGACGTACCCTACCTGTTCGTGCATATGGGAGTGAGCCGGCACGTCCGAGCCCTTTGCCAGTGAGATCTCAGCCACCAGCATGCGGTCGCCCCAACACAATGTGCGCCTGAGCACACCAGGCCATAGCTCTATCTGCTGACATTCGGATGAGGTTACTAACTTGGGTTGTTCAGACATTGAATGATCCTACCTTAGCTAGGTATCGCTACGCGCTGGCCGGCCGGTCGCTCAACTGACCACCTTCGATCACATGGCCGGCGTGGCTCACGAGTAGCGGCTGCTGATTATTGCGAATGGTCTCGGCGTTGACAATGCACTTCTGTACGTCGTCGCGTGACGGTATCTCAAACATCACATCAAGCAATCTCTCCTCAATCACCGTCCGCAAGCCACGTGCTCCGGTCTTGAAATCGAGCGCCCGCTCGGCGGCTGCTTCCAAGGCGTCGTCAGTGAACACCAACTCCACGTCATCCAGCGACATTAGCTTCTGATACTGACGCACGAGTGAGTTCTTGGGTTCTGTGAGGATTCGAACAAGCGCCCTCTTATCCAACGGATCGATGTTCACCACCACCGGCAACCGTCCGATGAATTCTGGGATAAGGCCGTATTTCAGGAGATCGTCTCCATTCACCGAGTGCAAGATCTTGGCGGAGGCCTGTTCAGGATCCAAAGACGAGTGGGAGTTGGGCCGGAATCCCATGGATGTCTTGGCTCCTATGCGGTCTCCGACGATCTTGTCGAGATTCTCGAACGCGCCACCACAGATGAACAAGACATTGCCAGTATTGATTTGGATGAATTCTTGATGAGGATGCTTTCGTCCGCCTTGGGGTGGAACGTTGGCGATTGTGCCTTCGATGATTTTGAGCAACGCCTGCTGTACGCCCTCGCCGGACACGTCTCTGGTGATGGAAGGGTTATCTCCCTTGCGCGAGATCTTGTCAATCTCGTCGATGTACACGATTCCGTGCTCAGCTTTGCTGACATCGAAGTCGGCCGCCTGAATCAGACGCAAGAGAATGTTCTCGACGTCCTCCCCTACGTAGCCGGCCTCGGTTAATGCCGTCGCGTCTGCAATGCAGAACGGCACATCTAGGAGCCGGGCGAGCGTCTGGGCCAGGAGCGTCTTGCCGCAGCCGGTAGGGCCAATCATCATGATATTGCTTTTTTCTAGCTCGACCCCGTCCACCCTATCGCCGGCATTAACTCGCTTGTAGTGGTTGTACACGGCTACCGCTAGGACCTTCTTAGCGCGCTCTTGCCCAATCACGTATTGGTTGAGCAGCGAGACGATACGCTCCGGTGACGGCACCTTCGAAACGCGGGGTTTTGCACTGGCAGTCGAGGTTTGCTCGCCCTGCTCTTCGTCGATGATTTCGCGGCACAACTGAACGCACCCGTCGCAGATGTAGACGGAGCCAGGGCCGGCGATCAGGCGCTTAACGTTCTCCTGATCTTTACCACAGAACGAGCAATTGTACTCGCCTTGTCGGCTTCCACCACCACGGGTTGGACTCATAAAGCAGCCTGACCTCTCTCGTAGTTATCCTAGGGAACCGCCAGTTTGCTTGGGCGCGGTCAACAAGACTTCGTCGATTAATCCGTATTCCTGTGCTTGGTTTGCGTCCAGGAAGAAGTCCCGGTCAGCGTCCTGTGCGATCTTTTCTTCAGATTGGCCGGTATTTTCAGCCAGAATCCGGTTGAGCATCCCGCGCAGGCGCAAGATTTCGCGCGCGTGTATCTCTATATCGGTAGCCTGTCCGCGAGCGCCACCGAGTGGCTGGTGCATGTGCACCGTAGAGTGGGGAAGTGCGTATCGTTTTCCCTTGGTGCCGGAGGACAGGATGATCGTGGCGAAGCTGGCAGCTACACCTAGGCAAATGGTCACGATGTCCGTCCCCACATACTTCATTGTATCGTAGACTGCAAGGCCGGACGATATCACACCTCCGGGAGAGTTGATGTATAGATAGATCTCCTTGTCCGGATCCTCTCTATACAAGTAAAGGAGCTGAGCGACGATCACATTGGCTACCTGGTCGTCAATCGGTGTTCCAAGAAAAATGATCCGCTCTCGCAGTAACAGCGAGTATATGTCGAATGCCCGTTCAACTCGGCCGGTGTTCTCTATGACCATCGGCACGATGTTTCGAGGTGGAAGGGCTAGACCCATATCAATCTCCTGTTGGCGCCATCTTGTCGTGTCACTAGTCGGACTCTCTTGATCTGGTGGCCGTGACGTGCGGTCTTTGGTTTCGCCTTATCTGTATGCACAGCCAATTCGTTCGTTTCTGGCTCTTAGTCCGGCTGAACAGCCGATTTTACTCATCGGGCGTTTTAGCGACGATGGAGTCTACTTGATCTGAGGGCGTTTCCGGATCGTCAGACCCCTGGAGAATCACCTCGTTGGGATCGTCATTAACAGGAGCATCCGCCTCATACTCGGAGTCCAGGCCGCTTGCTATCTCGGTGAGCCTATCGATTCCTTTGTCAATCTTGAGTCGAAAGGAAATATCGCTGCGACCATCGCCCCGGTTCATCCGATCTTCGAAATACTCGCGCAGCCGTTCGGGATAACGACTGGCCTGCCGCTTGATCTCGGCATCAACTTCGTCCTCGCTGACAACAAGATTCTCTGCGTCGGCAAGAGACCCCAGCGCAAGAGAAGACTTCAGCATGCGTACCGCGCGTTCTCGAGCGTCGTTTCGGACGTCTTCGTCGGAGCGTTCAGACGCCGAAAGGTACTTGTCGTAGGTTTGTTCTCTGCTACGAAGAACCTCCTTGAAGGAATCGACTTCCCGATCAATCTGACGCTCGATCATGGATGGAGGAACTTCGACAAGCGACGTTTCAATCAGTGCATCGACCAGCGAGTTGCGGTATGACTCACGAGCCTCCGTTTCCATTCTCGCCTGGCTGGCCTCTCTCACCTGTTCACGCAATTCGTCCAAACTTTCAACCGAAGGGAATTGTTTCGCAAATTCGTCGTCGAGTTCTGGCACAATTCTCTCACTAACTTCGTGGAGATTAACCTCAAAGTCTATTGCCTTGGATGCCAACTCCTTGTCCTCATGATCCGCCGGCAACGAAAGTTGGAACTGCTTGGATGAGCCCGCCCCGATTCCCACCAGTTCGGCGTAGAATCCTGGAGCGAACTCGTCAGGGCTCTTGCTCTGCAACTGGTGGAAATGATTCTTTTCGTCATAGACCACTCGGCCCTCGCCGGTTTGTACTAGTGATTCGCCCTGAGGACCGAATAGGCGGGTTACCTGTCCGACAGTCCCTTTCACGTCAAATCTTAAGAAATCCTTCTCCTTGGCCTCTCGGTCAAGGGGTTCAAATTTCGAGTAACCCTCTCGAAGTCTCTCGATCGACTCATCAACCTGTTCGTCCGTGACTCCCACAGAAATGGAAGGCAGGCGTATGCCCTCGTAGTCACCCAATTCGACCTTGGGCTCGACTTCAACGGTGGTGCTAATTGTCAACAGCGTACCAGTTTCGTAGTTTGAGTCGTAGGAGAATTCCGGTCGAAAAAGAGGCGATACTCCTGCCTGTTCTACAGCCTCTAGGAAAACCTCGTTGGCGAGCCGATCGAAGCTATCGCGCTGGACGACATCACCACCAACGTAGCGTTCCAGCAGCACACGGGGTGCCTTACCACGTCTGAAACCAGGCACATTGACAGAGTTGGCCATCTGCCTATAGCTGGCGTCAAATGACTTCTGCACGCGCTCCGGCTCAACCTCGATGGTGAGTTGAACTTGGCTCTCCGGCAGGCTCTCAGCCGTGACCTTTACCATTTCTTGCTCCCGCTAGATCGTTATACATAAACATTGCGTGTTTTAGCGGCCGGCTTTCTCGACAATGGAAACTCTCAAAGAATGAACATCCTCTCAAACCACGGCGGGCTCCATCTTCGTACCAAAGGAGGCTCGAGTTCCCAAATCCGTCCCACTCAAGGCCGGGATATGCGGACCACAACCGGATCCACTCACTTCTCGACGAGACCTTGCTCGCCTGCGCAAGCGATTTGCTCGACTGGATGATAGTTAGCCGGCCGGCGTTGGTCAAGGTGGCGAATGAGTTCCAAGACTTTTCTATTATCTGACGCCTGACGATGTCGATCAGCAAATAGGATTGGCGCACAGGGCCCTTCGTTCAAGGACGGGTGATGGAATCCGCCTATAGGGTTGATCCTTAGTGCCATTCTTGGCGGAAGACAAGCGATGAGGGTTGCCGAGGGCGAGAAATGTGAAATTGGATGAACAGGTCTCGGGATCAACGAAGCCATCTCTGAAGAGGCGTCCCGATCCTAGCGAGGTTATTGGAAGATCGAAGTTGTTGTGTGGCTTTAGGTATGCGACTGGGGCTAACGAGCCTCTCCTCGCACGAAAGCAGGTCTTATCCTGTCAATGAAGGGGAAGACGCTAATTGAACTGATAAGAAGCCTGGGGTCACCCTTCGTCGCAGGCTGCTGGCGAAAGGTCTCTGCGCGTCCTGATCGTGGCCTATCGATCTTGAGTCAGCCATTAGAGGAATGAAATCCCCTCCAATAAAGCACTGCGTAACAGTTCAGATTTGGGTGTATGTCTCTCCTCCATGCCCGTGAACTGGAAAGGCCGAGTTGCCATTCGGGTCCTCAGTCGGCGGTCAAGGGGTGAGCTCCAACCTGTCGATGCCAAGTCCACGATCTGGTCGACCTCATCCCCCTGGCCCCCTTATCCTGACCAGAGGCTGTCTCACAAGTCCAAAGGGCAGCGATAAGCGCAATTCCGACCTTCGTATTTGGTCGATTTCATCAATAATGAACCGTTAACTAGGTCATGATGAGAAGGTCCCGCCGTATTTCGTACCTCACACAGAGTTATGAGACGCACTCTGACCAGGAGAAGGGGGATGTTTGTTGTGGGGGACACCTCCACATCCCCCGGCAAGGGCTTCGCCATTGCAACCCTTTCCTAGCTTTCCCCGATCAGACGTCCTCACCTGTGGTAGACCCTCATTGGCGCGATATTACGCCCATACGGAGCAGGTGCCCCTAAATCTGAACACTCACAGCACTGCTATTGACTTCGTATTTCGAATTGTTTAGTGTATGTGCTGGCGAGTAGTGCCATTAGCACAAAATGCGTTGTTTGTCCTCCGTAGACAAGGGAGAGAGAGGTGATGTATACGCATTAATTGGGAATTCATATATAGGCTCTGTACCAGAGTCCTGAAAGTGTCCGGTTCTGAGGATCTATACACATCCAACATTTTAGGAGAAATCGCGAATGTCCAAGGGGTTCAAAAGTAGGTTCACGCGACGCTCGTTCCTGATGGGCCTTGGAGCATCGGCTGCCTTGCCGATCTTGGCCGCCTGTCAGCCACAGGTGGTTGAGAGGACGGTGGAGGTGCCGGTCATAATCAAAGAGACCGTCGTGGTCGAAAAAATCGTAGAGATGGAAAAGATCGTCGAGAAGCCGGTCGAGATAGAAAAGGAAGTAATCGTAGAGAAGGAAGTCGAGAGAGTGGTAATAGTCGAGCCGACCGCTTTGCCACCTGTCGAGATGAACTTCTGGTACGGCAAGCCGGAGTTCCGGGTTCCTCTACAAAACATCATGAAGCTGTTCCGCCTGTCTAAAGGCGCCAGCCACATCAACATTACCGTTACGACATTCCCGAACGATGTCGCCGAGGCAAAGTTGAAGACGGCCCTGGCGGCCGGCGTCGGGCAGGCACCCGACTTCTGGGCCGACCAAGGGCGCCCGATCTTGGATGAGCGATCGAAAGAAGGCAACTTCCTCGAGCTGACGGGCAGGGTCGACCAGAGCTTGATGCTACCGATCGCAAAGGATCAAATGACTGTAGAAGGCAAGCTTTGGGGAATAGCCGCCGGTACTTTTGCGGTTGGATTGGGATACGACGTAGATCTGTTCGACGATAACGGCTTCAAGGTGCCAACGACCTGGGATGAGTTCGATCTCCTTTGCCAAGACGTCCAAGACATAGGCCATCAGCCAATGGTCGCGGCGGGCAAAGACTTGGCCCACACTTACTGGTATTTCCTCGGGATGACCGCCTCGGCCCTAGGCAATGACGGTTACGTCGAGCTCACAGAGGGCATGCGGAAGTTGACCGACGATGAGAACGTCACCGCTTGGTCAAGGATCGTGAACTGGGCCGAACAAGGCTGGATTCAGAAGGGATTCCTCGGAACTGGATACGAAGAAGCCAAGGCGCTGTTTGCCAACAATCAGTGCGCTTTCGCTTCGGCGGGCCCAGACGACTTCAAGGGGTATCTACAGGTGAATCCCAACGGGAACTGGTTGTGGTTCCCATATCCGGCATCGCCATTTACCAACAAGTCAGCCCATGTGAGCGGAACTGATCCTAACTGGTTTGCATACTCCAAGACCGATTATCCGGACGAGGCAGTGAGGTTCCTCGACTGGGCCGTCCACGTCGAAGGCCAAACCGCGTTCATGGACCTATACGGTGGACTACCGTCGATCAAGAACATGGAAATCGACGATCCGGTCCGCTCGGCAATGAACCGGACGCCGGAAACCATGCCAGGCTGGTGGCAACGGAAGGAAACCGTCAATACTGGTGGCCCGATGGGCAAACACCAGGCCGCCCTATTTGGCGGGCAGATGAGCGTGGAGGAATATGCCGGGGAGGTCCAGGCAACGATAGACGAGCTGCGAATGTAGCGACCTCGCACGTGGTTTGCCGCGGGTGGTTTGTTCCGCACGTGGCAAATAGCCGGTGGGCGGGAAAAGAAGGTCCCGCCCACCGGCGGTTCTGTCCCTGTCTTTTGCTCCCGATCTGAATTCGTCATTGCCGGCCAGCCACATCGAAGCGGCGGTAACGCCGGTAGCACCGAACCGACCTAGTTGGCGTAGAGGTGTAATGTGGTTAGCGCGTCTGGGTCCGCCACGAGGCGAAGGTGGCAGTCAGCCGTTCCGATCTGGATTGCTGGCGCGCCGGCGGCAGTTGCGTTTATCGCTCTCATGGTTGCTTCGACGAGGTCTGAACCTCCCCTGCCGGCTGCTCTCGCCGGATTATACGTTGTTTTTCTCGTCCTTTTCATACTGCTAACCTACCATCGCGTACCTGACCTGTCCTTCATTCTCCCGGGCGCCTCGCTATTTACATACTTCGTGATCTTTCCATCGATCGACGCATTCCGGCTGAGCCTATTCAAATTCAGTGGTTACGTACCGCCGACTGAGTTCGTCGGATTTAAGTGGTACGAGCAGATTATCACCACCGATGAGGTTTACAACGCGCTCTGGCACGGTATCGCACTGTTTGGAATCCTGTTCGTTCTCCACAACACGATTAGCCTTGGCCTGGCGGTGCTCCTGGACACGCGCTTACGATTCTACGAGTTCTATCGAGCACTTTACTTCCTGCCGGTGATAGTGTCCGGGGTCGCGACTGGATTCATTTGGCAGATCATCTTTGGCAGCAATATCGGATTGGTCAATCCGTTGCTCGAGCAGCTCGGGTTAAGCGATTGGCAACAGGATTGGCAAGGCGGAGTGCCGTGGGCCTGGTGGGTGGTAGTTCTGGTATCGTTTTGGAAAGGGAATGGCATACCGGTGGTGTTCTACCTAGCCGGCCTCCAGAGTGTCCCGAACGAATTGAGGGAGGCAGCTCGCATTGACGGCGCTAATGCCTTCCAAGTGTTTCTGCATATCGTTTTTCCGTTGATCGCGCCGATGTTCACTATCGTGACGGCACTAACATTTCTCGGCGCAATGACGGCGTTGGAGATCCCGTTGCTGATCGGAGGGATGAACGGCGGCTCATTCCAATCGACCGACTTTCTCAACCTTGTAATCATCCGCAACGCATTTGGAGGTGGCTTCAGCACTTTCGACGTGATCCGCAACCCAGGCTACGCGGTCGCGGTAGGAGTGGTTATGTTCTTCCTCATTCTAGTCGTGCTGAGCGTCCAGCTATTCTTCCTGCGGCGTCGTGAGGTGAGATTGTGAGCGTGCAAGCGCGTTCAACAACGCGGCGTTGGTCAATCGATAAGGGGCAGCTGCTGCAGCACGCCATCTTGGTAGTATTCTCTATCTTCGTAATCATCCCTATGCTCTATGCATTGTTCGCTTCGCTAAAGAGTACGCCAGAGTTTTACCGCAATCTCTTGGGGCTACCCGAAGTGTGGCGGTGGCAAAACTACATCGAAGTCCTAGATGAGGCGAAGACTATTGCATACGGGATTAATAGCCTTAGGCTCGTACTGGTGGCGGTGCCGTTGCAGTTGGTCGTGGCAATAGCGGCCTCCTTCGGGATCGCGCGCTACCGCACGAAGCGGGCAACCATCTTTTACATCTATTTCGTCGCCGGCCTTATCGTCCCGATCCAATTGACAATCCTACCGATGGTGCTGGCGGTCAACTCTTTGGGCATACTAGAAACCTATTGGGGATTGATCCTCCCCTACATTGCACTTGGCCAGCCATTCGCCGTTTTCGTGATTTCCGGCTTCATGCGGACGTTGCCAAACGAGTTGGAGGACGCGGCCCGGATCGACGGCGCCAGCGACTGGCAGATTCTGCTGTATGTAGTTTTGCCGCTCACGCGTCCGGCAATCGCGGCGGTAGCGATCTTCAACGGCGTCTTCATGTGGAACGACTTCTTCCTCCCGCTGATCATGGCCGGGAACTATCCGACGGTCCAATTGGGCATTCTCAACCTGCGCGGGCAATACGGGACCCAATGGGGTTTACTTTTTGCCGGCGTCTTCTTGGCCGCGTTGCCGTTGTTACTCCTATACGTTTTCATGACGAAGCAGTTTATCGCGGGATTGACGTCTGGAGCGTTGAAGGGCTAAGTCAAATCCAGGAGGCAGGAGCCACTGGGTGAGAGGTAGCGTCGGACCGACTTCGTTGTCATACTCACCAATAGCTATGTAGATCTCCGTAGTCCGGAAACTGAAGGGAACTACGATGCGGCAGTGCCGGCTACAAACCTAACACTTCTGGATTACGGGCCATACCAACTTCCGGTGGCTCGCCGTTCAATATGGCCACCACGTTGCGGACGCAGGTGTGGCTCACGATCTTGGTTGCCTCTGGGCTCAAGCCGGCGAGGTGCGGCGTTAACACAACGTTTTCGAGAGCAAGGAAGGGACTACCGACGGGAGGCTCGTTCGTGAAAACGTCCAGGCCAGCGCCGGCTATCCGGCGGTCGACCAACGCCTGGTACAGCGCCGGTTCGTCAACGACACCGCCCCGAGATGTGTTGACCAGATACGCCGACGGCTTCATCAAGCTGATTGCCTGGGCATCTATGATGTTGCGCGTCTCGGAGTTCAGCGGCGCGTGGAGCGAGACAAAGTCCGATTCGGCGAGTAGTTGCTCCTTGCCAACATAGGTGACCCCTTGGCGCTCGGCAAATTCTGGGTCCTGGACGATATCGCAGGCTAGAATTCGCATGCCGAATCCGGACGCTCGTAACGCAACACGTTTCCCAATATTTCCGAGACCGATAATGCCTAGAGTCTTGGCCCAGACTTCAGGGCCCATACGAGACGGATCGCGCCATCCACCTGTCCTCATGTTCTTGTCATTTCTCACGACATCGCGCACCACAGCCAACAGAAGGGCCATTGCGGTATCGGCGACGGCGTTCGAGTTCAGGCCCGGAGTGGTCAATACTACGATTCCATGGCGTGTCGCAGCCGGAACATCGATCTCGTCGTAGCCTACGCCGGTGCGGGCGATAACTCTTAACGAACTGGCCGAGGCAATCACCTTGGGCGTAAACGGATCGACGCTGACAATCGCCGCGGACACTCCTTCCAACAATCCCCGCAGTTCGTCGGGCGTGCGCTGTGGGTGATAAGTGCTGTAATGAACCTCGTGTCCGGCGCCCTCCATAATCGCTAACAACTCTTGATCATCGCGATCGAAGACGGCTGAAGTAATAATGATCTTGGCCATATTGAGTGTGCCTCCCCTGCTTGCAAGCTGGTACCACTGGCGGACGAATCGTACCATACACTCCGATTACGTTTTGTTGCCCTGACGATTGGACTAGAATCTCTGGTTAGAGATGACAACAATTATTGAAGTCAATCGCCTGACCAAGAGATACAAGGGTGCCAAGATCAATGCGGTCGATGACATTTCGTTCTCCGTAGAAGGAGGCGAGCTGTTCGCGCTGCTGGGCCCGAACGGCGCAGGCAAAACCACAACCATCTCGATCTTGACCACGACTCTGCTGCCGACCTCGGGAGCCGCGATTATAGCCGGCCACAATGTCGTGACCGACTCCAGTGCTGTTAGACAGAATGTCGGCATCATATTCCAGAAACCGAGTCTAGATCTGAACCTGACCGCCGAGGAAAATGTGCGGTTCCACGCCGTGCTGTACGGGTTATATCCGTTTCGCCCTACATTCTCGAGCATGCCGAGGGCCTATCGTCAGCAGGTCGACGAGTTGGCAAACGTAGTCGGCATCGAGGCCGACATGGGCACGTCGGTGAAAAAGTTCTCTGGCGGGATGAAGCGTAAGCTAGAGATCGTACGTGGACTGATGCATCGACCTAAAGTGCTATTCCTCGATGAGCCGACCTTGGGCCTGGATCCAGCGAGCCGGAGGACTCTTTGGGCGTATATGAAAAAAGTTCGGTTCGAGAGCGGAACTACCCTATTTCTGACTACTCACTACCTCGAGGAAGCGGAGGAGGCAGACACCATTTGCATCATCAACCGAGGGAAAATCGTGTCCTTCGGTAGCACTGTGGAGTTGAAAGCGGATTTGATCGAGGAATTCTTGTTGATCGACGCCGATGACCGAACAGTCCTCCGAACGGAACTCGCCGGACTTGGTATCCAGTTCAGCGAGATTCCGCCTTTCAAAGTGAGTTTAAACCGCGGGTCCGCCCATCAGATTCTCAAGTCGATCGATACGCCGCTGACGAGTGTAGTCACGCATACCCCATCGCTTGAAGACGCCTATCTCGAGATCGTGGAGCAATCTTGAAAGAAGTCAACGCAATCCTTACGATCTCGTACCGGGATCTGATGAAGTTCATGCGCGATCGTCCAAAGCTTATCGCCACATTCACATTTCCGTTCATATTCATAGCGGTGCTGGGCGGCAGCCTACAAGCGAATCTTGGAAGCAGCGCCGGATATGATTTCCTGGTTTTTACGTTCACCGGAGTATTTGCCCAGACGCTGTTTCAATCGTCAACGTTGGGTGTCGTTTCCCTCATCGAAGACAGAGAGAACGACTTTAGCCAAGAAATCTTTGTCTCACCGATTTCACGCTACTCCATAATCATCGGCAAGATGGGCGGGGAGTCTATGGTGGCGATAGCCCAAGGTGCCGCAATCTTGGGCTTCGGATTCGCGATCGGAGTTCCTATCTCCTGGACACAGGTACTAGGGTTAGCGATAGTCGGCGTCGTGGTATGCCTATTCGGGGCATCATTCGGAGTGGTTGTGCTGGCGAATATCGGCAGTCAACGGGCCGCCAACCAGATATTTCCATTTGTGATGTTGCCACAATTCTTCCTTGCCGGCGTCTTCAGTCCTATACGGGTGCTTCCATTGCCCCTTGACATTCTTTCCCGAATATCACCAATGAGGTATGCGGTCGACCTGTCGCGAGGGGTTTTTTACTTCGGGCAGGAGGAGTACGCGAAGGTAGTTCTGGAGTCTCCGCTGTTCAATATTTTGCTGATGACCGCCCTGTTCGCCGCTTTCCTGGTAGTCGGCACCTGGCTGTTCGTGCGCAGCGAGCGAAACCGCTAGTAGCAACCGCGGGAAGGGACTGCAAGTGACGGGAGAGGATTGATGCGTATCGGTGTCGTATCAGACATCCACGCGAACCTGACGGCGTTTGACGCGGTGTTGGAATCGCTAGGGGATGTGGACGAGTATTGGTGCCTAGGCGATGTTGTCGGATATGGGCCGGCGCCAAACGAGTGCATCGAGCGACTTGCCGGATTGAAACATCGGTGCATTCTAGGCAACCACGACGCCGCGGCAATCGGACAAGCCGACATTAGATTCTTCAATGAGATGGCCGCGTTCGCGGTCGAGTGGACCTCTAGCCGGCTGACTCCAGATTCACACTCCTATCTCTCCGCGCTCCCTCGAAAGTTTGAGGAGGACGGCTTTACTGTCGTGCACGGGTCGCCCCGCGACCCGACAAACGAATACCTAGTGGACGAACGGTCGTCCAGGGAGAATTTCGCCTATTTCACTACGCCCTATTGCCTTGTAGGCCACACACACATACCGGTGATTTTCGCGGAGACGCGAACCTACTTGGCCCCGGATCGCTCGCCGATAGTGTATGAATTAGGAAATGAAAGGGCGATTATGAATCCGGGCGGCGTCGGACAACCGAGGGATGGCAACCCGAACGCTCGTTGCGCGGTAATAGATACCAACCAAATGACGTTGCGCTATTTGGAAGTACCCTACGACATCGCTAAGACTCAAAGGGCGATGCAGATGGCCGGATTACCGGACATGCTTTGGATCAGGCTCAGCTACGGACGCTAGCAACTTCGATAAGAAGTCGTCTGTCATCTGCGGCGATCTGATACAATGAGCCGGGCCAAGGCATAGGCGGCCCCAATTCGGCACCCCTGTAGAGGTCCTCTCGCCAATGCCCAAGCATGTATTCGTCACCGGCGGCGTTGTTTCCGGTCTAGGGAAAGGCGTCACCGCTGCCTCCATAGGCCGAATGCTCAAAGACCGCGGCCTATCAGTCGCGCCAATGAAGTTCGATCCCTACCTAAACGTGGACCCCGGGACAATGAACCCATATCAACACGGGGAATGCTACGTAACTGAAGATGGCGCCGAGACCGATCTAGACTTAGGGCATTACGAGCGTTTCGTCGACACCGATGTCACGCGACACTCCAACGTGACGACCGGCCAAGTCTATTCGGCAATCATTAACAACGAACGCCAGGGTAAATACCTTGGCGGCACCATTCAAGTAATTCCCCACATAACGAACGAACTGAAATCAACTATGCGCCGCGTCGGCAAGGACACGGGCGCTGACGTGGTGATCGTTGAGGTTGGCGGTGTCGTAGGAGATATCGAGAGCCTACCTTTCCTAGAAGCAATTCGACAGCTTCACCAGGAATTTGGACACGGGAATGCGCTGTTTGTCCACGTCACTTTGCTCCCGTTCATCGGTGCGACCGACGAGCTCAAAACCAAGCCTACGCAACACAGCGTAAAGGAGCTTCGCTCTATCGGTATACAGCCGGACGTAATTGTCTGTCGATCTGACCACCCAGTGGGAGATGACATAAAGAGCAAGATTTCATTGTTTTGCAGTGTGGCGAAAGATGCCGTAATCCCTCTGCCAACAGTGGATACCATATACGAGGTGCCTCTAATTCTCGAAGCGGCAGGCCTTGGCGATTATCTAGTGCAACTACTTGGGCTTCCTACGCAGCCAGTCGACCTAAGCGCATGGGAGGAATTGGTTTTAGCCATCAAACAACCGAAGGGTCGAGTGCGGATCGGTATCGTTGGCAAGTATGTCGAACTGCGTGATGCTTATCTATCGGTTCAAGAGGCACTGCGACACGCCGGCATACGCCACAAACGCGAAGTTGAGATCGACTGGATAGATGCCGGCTCGCTGCCCGATGCAGATATTGAAGACTCTTTGGGCCACATAAACGGGATAGTAGTACCAGGCGGATTCGGACATCGTGGCATAGAGGGCAAGATCCTCGCCGCGAAATATGCCCGTGAGAATAAGATTCCCTATATAGGACTGTGCCTGGGTATGCAGGTCATGGTAGTCGAACTGGCCCGACACGCCGGGCTGAGTGGCGCTCATAGCACTGAATTTGATCCTAACACGCCCTATCCGGTTATCGATCTGATGGATCACCAAAGAGAGATCGTAGATAAAGGTGGAACAATGCGACTGGGAGCCTATCCCTGCCAACTGGCTCCTGGAACGAAGGCAGCCGAGGCCTATGGCGCCTTGCTCGTGGACGAGCGACACCGACACCGGTTTGAGTTCAACAATGAGTTCCGTGAGCCTTTAGAGAGAGCCGGATTGGTCGTCAGCGGGATGTCTCCGGACGAGCGGCTAGTCGAGATTGTTGAGTTTCGAGACCATCCTTGGATGTTGGGATTTCAGTTTCATCCAGAGCTCAAATCCCGCCCGACAAAGCCGCATCCACTCTTCGACCACTTCGTTCGAGCGGCGATTCAAACGCCGCGTGAAGGCGACCAGCCGGCACTGCCCTTGGAGTAAATGGCGCGTTAGGCTTTGGGCCAACGATGCTGTGGTCGCGCGATCAGCAGTTCGGAAGCACCGCCGGATGCCCTTCCCTCCTCCGCCTGTATCGAACTGCCAACCTGAGATCTGAGCTTGACAACGAGGCGAATAAGTAATAGATTACCCACTGCCGGCCCACAGTCTGGCAGGCTTTACGTCTCGGATGAAGCCATCTGGGGCGTTTGTTTGTCTTTGGGTCGCGCCCCGGCTCCTTTCGCGAGCCGGCGAAGAGCACTTTAACAATCGGATAGTGGCAGTGAGTGCATTGAAGCCCCATAGATTTTGGGGGGCGGGGATCAGATCCGGGCATCTGGAGATGCCCTTCTCTAGTTCTAAATCGAACTTCGATTTTTACGGAGAGTTTGATCCTGGCTCAGGATAAACGCTGGCGGCGTGCATTAGACATGCAAGTCGAACGGATCGACTTCGGTCGGTCAGTGGCAAACGGCTGAGTAATACACGGGTAACCTGCCCGCAAGTGGGGAATAACCCGTCGAAAGGCGGGCTAATACCGCATAAGCTGCGCGAATTGCTTTTGCGCAGTAAAGCCTCGTTCATTCGCGGCGCTTGTGGAGGGGCTCGTGCCCCATCAGGTAGTTGGTGAGGTAAGGGCTCACCAAGCCTTTGACGGGTAGCTGGTCTGAGAGGATGATCAGCCAGACTGGGACTGAGACACGGCCCAGACTCCTACGGGAGGCAGCAGTTAGGAATTTTGCGCAATGGGCGAAAGCCTGACGCAGCAACGCCGCGTGTGGGATGAAGGCCCTCGGGTTGTAAACCACTTTTATCGGGGAAGAATACTGACGGTACCCGTTGAATAAGCCCCGGCTAACTACGTGCCAGCAGCCGCGGTAACACGTAGGGGGCAAGCGTTATCCGGAATTACTGGGCGTAAAGAGCGCGTAGGCGGCTGCCCAAGTTGGCTGTGAAAGCCCCCGGCTCAACTGGGGAGGGTCAGCCAATACTGGGCAGCTATGAGTGCAGTAGAGGAAGGTGGAATTCCCGGTGTAGTGGTGGAATGCGTAGATATCGGGAGGAACACCAGTGGCGAAGGCGACCTTCTGGACTGCTACTGACGCTGAGGCGCGAAAGCGTGGGGAGCGAACTGAATTAGATACTCAGGTAGTCCACGCCCTAAACGATGGACACTAGGTGTGGGGGGCATCGACCCCTCCTGTGCCGAAGCTAACGCATTAAGTGTCCCGCCTGGGAAGTACGGCCGCAAGGCTAAAACCCAAAGGAATTGACGGGGGCCCGCACAAGCAGCGGAGCGTGTGGTTTAATTCGACGATACGCGAAGAACCTTACCAGGCCTTGACATTAGGCGGACCACGTCAGAGATGACGCCTTCCCGTAAGGGACCTCCTAACAGATGCTGCATGGCTGTCGTCAGCTCGTGCCGTGAGGTGTTGGGTTAAGTCCCGCAACGAGCGCAACCCTCGTCGTCAGTTGCTTTTCTGGCGAGACTGCCGAGTCTAACTCGGAGGAAGGTGGGGATGACGTCAAGTCAGCACGGCTCTTACGGCCTGGGCTACACACACGCTACAATGGACGGTACAATGGGTCGCCAAGCCGCGAGGCGGAGCTAATCCCACCAAAGCCGTCCTCAGTTCGGATCGCAGTCTGTAACTCGACTGCGTGAAGGTGGAGTTGCTAGTAACCGCAGGTCAGCATACTGCGGTGAATACGTTCTCGGGCCTTGTACACACCGCCCGTCAAGTCACGAAAGCCTACAACACCTGAAGCCGCTGGGCTAACTCCGTCTCAGACGGGGGGGCAGGCGTCGAAGGTGGGGTCGGTGATTGGGACTAAGTCGTAACAAGGTAGCCGTACGGGAACGTGCGGCTGGATCACCTCCTTTCTAGGTTGCATTGCCCGATAGGACCTCAGCCCGCTTGCGCTGGCTCCAAGGTCTTCTCAGGTACAGCTTCCGAGGTCGATCCGCCACAGACCCTCAAAGTCTGCGGCGGCCAAGGCGATATCACTCAAATCTCTGCCCTTGACTCTATTGGGCTCAACCAGCCCTCGCTGCCACTATCCGATCGTTAAAGGCTCGCCCGGAATCACCATCTGCGCCAACCCCGATCCCTATACAATGCCGAGAATCGGCTATACTCAACCTCAGTCCCTGGGCCTTTAGCTCAGTTGGTTAGAGCGCAGTCCTGATAAGGCTGAGGTCTCTGGTTCGAGTCCAGAAAGGCCCACCACTGTACATACCGCCAAGAACCTTCACGTTGGAGTTCCGGTTGAAAGTGTAGTCGGACACTGGCCTGGCCTTGCCTCGTCAGGCGGCAGCTTACGCAGCTTGTATGTGTTTGGGTACTCTACTCGTGGGCAGCGGAATTGCCTACGGTTAGGACCTGATGAGGAAGGAAACTGTCATGGCCGTTGACACGCTAGGAATCGTCCGCGAAATCTACGGGCCGTCTTACAACCTTCATTACAGCATCTACGAAAGGTCGGTCGCTCACAGAAAGCAGCACGGCGAGTCCGAATGTGACGTTTATCCGAGCACGGCGATCCACTCCCTGTGGCCCCTACTAGCGGCCTTGGTGCGTGGCCGGCGCTTTTTGGAAGTTGGGTGCGGTCTCGGCTGCACCGCAGCACACATGGCAGAAGCTGGCGGGAGATCGGCGAGAGTGGACACCATAGAGAAATCGCCGATCCATGCTGCGCTAGCGGAAAAAGAGATTTCCAACGCCGGGCTAGAAGACCGCGTGCGCGTTCTGAGAGGACAGGCGACCGAGATTCTTCAACACTTGTCGGAGCCGTACGACGTGATCTTCGTGGACGCCGATTGGCAGGACTACCCGAAGTGGTTGCCTCACTTTGCCCGCCTGACGCGAAAGGGTGGAATACTAGTCTCGGATAACCTGTTCCCTCTCTTCGAAGACTGGGCGCAGTACCTCCCCCACAAGGAATCGATCAGGGAATACCTCAAGGCTTTGGTCCGTGACAGCAGGTTCAAGACGCATATTGTCCGTGACAAATGGCAAGCATTCAGCTATCGGGTGTGAGTCATGAATGCAGCCGGGAACATGGCGTCACATATGGGGAAGTGCCTATGTATGTTGATCAGAAGAGCATTGACTGGCGCGTATTCCTGATCGGAGGGCACTCATACTCGGGGAAAACGACTGCAGCCAAACGTTTGGGTCTGCAACTCGGCGTGCCTTGGATCATGGTCGACGACCTGCTGCTAGCATTCCAGCGAGCCGGTGTTCGCCTCCCGAAAGGCACTAGTGCGTTGTACTTTCTCCAGAGTCCAGACATCAGAACAACTCGCTTAACGCCTGCTGTGGGTTGACTGCGCGTATTGGCGAACGTTCGTAGTCCCTGACGTTTCTCGTGACGATGTGCCGCGCGCCGCAGGCACGGGCGGCAGCCACCTGCATTGCGTCCTCGAAGTCCGTCATCGGAAGCTCCGCCGCGTAACGGATGGCCTCGGTATCAGTTGTTGCCACCGCCACGAAGCGCGTCAATTCCACGATAAAGTCGCGAGCGCTCACCCCGCCACGCGCTGGCGCTACGATGGAATAGAGGTTCGAGATCGAATGCCATGCGATGTATGCGCTCTCTGCGCCATGCTCGATCCGGTCCATAAGTTCCGAGGCCGGATCCGAGTGCGGGCGCCTGTCGAGGGCGATGTCGATAAGCACGTCGGTGTCCAAAAGAATCATCGGAGGTACTTCTTGGCCAGTGCGTCGTAACGCGGGTCGCCACGGTCCGCTGCCCGAAACTGGCCTCGCCACCGCGAAGCGAAGGATGGAGCGTGGTCTCCCGCCACCTCCCTGAGAGACTGCTCGATGAGCGAGGAAAGCGAGACGCCGTGGGAGCGGGCATACCGCTTGGCTTTCGGGAGCAGCTCGGCGTCCACGGTTATGGTGAGTTTTTGCTTCATCGTGACTTGACCCCCATCTAGGTATACCGATACTATTTCCAGTATACGTGTATGTGGCATCGCGTTCAAGGCCGGCTGATCCTAGAGCACGTGAGGCCGGCGGCAATTGGTTCGCTCTTGACCACCGCCACCGCCGTCAGCGAGGCGACACCCGGCTTCTGCCTCGGCAACCTGAGAGGAAGCTAGCAAGCCTATTCGGCGCGTATCGTGCCCGGGCCTGTCTTGAGGTGTTGGCGGAACCGCCGCTAGTTACGGGCTAGAGGCTCACAGTACGGTGCCCTTGGGCCCACCGGCTGGCATTGCCGGCCAATACCTGCTACCCTATACCAGTCTTGGGGATGTAGCTCAATCGGGAGAGCGCCTCCCTTGCACGGAGGAGGTCAGGGGTTCGAATCCCCTCATCTCCACCGCACCTTAACAACATAATAGAGCTTATGCATTGCCAAGAAAATCCACTTCGATTTTGCCCAAATGAGGGCGAGTGAAGCGGCGTATAGAAGTTACTAAGGGCCTACGGTGGATGCCTTGGCGTCGAGGGCCGATGAAGGACGTAGCCGGACTGCGATAAGCTGCGGGTAGCTGCCAAGCAAGCTCTGATCCGCAGATCTCCGAATGGGGTAACCCGATGTGGGTCATGCCACATCATCCCGCACACCGCGGGAAGGTAAGCGGGAGAACTGAAACATCTTAGTATCCCGAGGAATAGAAATCAACGAGATTCCCCCAGTAGTGGCGAGCGAAAAGGGATCAGCCCAAACTGCTTCCTCTTAGTGGCCTATCGGCCTATGAGTTAGCAGCGTTGTAAGCCGGCTCGATCAAGGGGCGATAGACCCTTGCAGGAGTTACAAATGTCCTACTTAGCCGAACGATCCTGGGAAGGACGGCCATAGAGGGTAAAAGCCCCTTAGGCGAAAAGTTGGACACTCCCTGCGGGCCGACTTGAGTACCGGCGGACACGTGGAATCCGCTGGGAAGCCGGGGTGACCACGCTCCAAGGCTAAATACCCTCGACGACCGATAGCGAACCAGTACCGTGAGGGAAAGGTGAAAAGAACCCCAGTGCGGGGAGTGAAATAGAACCTGAAACCGTATGGCCTACAAACGGTCGGAGGGATGCAGTCCTCTGCGCCTATTCCGCTTGCGTCTCTGCCTAGCAGTGACTACAGCGGTAGGGCCAGAGTCTGTGCCTGACGGCGTGCCTATTGGAGAATGAACCGGCGAGTCAATCTCGGCAGCTCAGGTTAAGCGTGGGAGACGCGTAGCCGTAGCGAAAGCGAGTCTTAATAGGGCGTCCCCTGTTGCCGGGATCGGACCCGAAACCGAGTGAGCTAGCCATGGCCAGGGTGAAGGTCGCCTAACAGGCGTCTGGAGGCCCGAACCTTCCTGTGCTGCAAAACAGTTGGATGAGCTGTGGCTAGGGGTGAAATGCCAATCGAACTCGGAGATAGCTGGTTCTCCCCGAAATGCATTTAGGTGCAGCCTTGATCTTTTTGCCTTTGCAGGTAGAGCACTGGATGAGCTAGGGGGCACAAAGCTTACCAAACTCAACTAAACTCCGAATGGCATTGGCCCTAGATCAGGAGTGAGACTGTGGGGGATAAGCTCCATAGTCGAGAGGGAAACAGCCCAGACCATCGGCTAAGGTCCCCAAGTGTGGACTAAGTGTCAAAGGTTGTGGGGTCGCTTAAACAGCCAGGAGGTTGGCTTAGAAGCAGCCATCCTTTAAAGAGTGCGTAATTGCTCACTGGTCGAGTAGCCCCGCGCCGATAATGTAACGGGGCTCAAGTCCACCACCGAAGCCGTGGCGTCTCTTTCATTATGATAGAGACGGGTAGGGGAGCGTTCCCTGGACGGAGAAGGCCTTCTCGCGAGAGAGGTTGGAGTCCAGGGAAGTGCGAATGCCGGTATGAGTAGCTATTAGGCGTGTGAGAAACGCGCCCGCCGTATGCCCAAGGTTTCCGACGCAAGGAAATTCCGCGTCGGGTTAGTCGGTCCTAAGCTGAGGGCGTAATAGCCGTAGGCGATGGACAATCGGTTTATATTCCGATACTGGTGTGTATGCGTTCGATATAGCCGTGTGCGCGGCAGGGTAGGCGCTGCCTGGCGTTGGAGTTGCCAGGTCTAAGCCTGTGGCCCGCTTCCAGCGGGTGAGAGGTGATTGTAAGTCGGCGGCTTTTTGCCAATGACAATTGCGTCGAGCCCACTCCGCCTAGAAAAGCACGGCTGTTAGTGTACCGCCACCCGTACCGCATACCGACTCAGGTGGGCGGGGGTAATTGCCCCTAGGCGAACGGGATAACCCTCGTTAAGGAACTCGGCAAATTGATCCCGTAACTTCGGAAGAAGGGATGCCCCCAGCCGTGACTGCGCTTGCCGCATCAGCGGCCAGGGGTTGCAACACAGCGGCCCAGGCGACTGTTTAACAAAAACACAGGTCCCTGCAGAAGGTTAATACCTACGTATAGGGGCTGACGCCTGCCCGGTGCCGGAAGGTTAAGGATAGGGGTTTCAACGCTCCGAACCGAAGCCCCGGTGAACGGCGGCCGTAACTATAACGGTCCTAAGGTAGCGAAATTCCTTGTCGGGTAAGTTCCGACCCGCACGAATGGCGTAACGATCTGGGCACTGTCTCAACGAGGGGCCCGGCGAAATTGAAGTATGAGTGCAGATGCTCATTTCCCGCGACAGGACAAAAAGACCCCGTGGAGCTTTACTACAGCTTGGCATTGGGCCGAGGCCCTTGATGCGTAGAATAGGTGGTACCCGTTGACCTCCGAGTCTTGGCTCGGATCGAGGGGCCCGTGAAATACCACTCTTCTTCGGTCTTGTCTCTAACCCGAACACGGAACAGTGCCAGGTGGGTAGTTTGACTGGGGCGGTCGCCTCCTAAAAGGTAACGGAGGCGTCCAAAGGTCCCCTCTGGCTGGATGGAAATCAGCCTTGGAGCGCATTGGTAGTATGGGGGCTTGACTGCAAGACTTACAAGTCGCGCAGGGACGAAAGTCGGGCAAAGTGATCCTACGGCCCCGTGTGGAAGGGCCGTGGCTTAACGGATAAAAGTTACCCCGGGGATAACAGGCTTATCTTGCCCAAGAGTTCACATCGACGGCAAGGTTTGGCACCTCGATGTCGGCTCGTCGCATCCTGGGGCCGAAGTTGGTCCCAAGGGTTGGGCTGTTCGCCCATTAAAGCGGCACGCGAGCTGGGTTCAGAACGTCGTGAGACAGTTCGGTCTCTATCCGTCGTGGGCGTAGGAGGTTTGCGGGGAGCTGCCCCCAGTACGAGAGGACCGGGGTGGACGAACCTACGGTGTGCCGGTCGTCGCGCCAGCGGCGTCGCCGGGTAGCCGCGTTCGGCCGGGATAAGCGCTGAAAGCATCTAAGTGCGAAGCCCTCCCCTAGACTTGACCTCCCTCCCCGCTGTCTTTTCAGCGGGGCTAAGGCCGCAGGTAGATCACCTGCTCGATAGGCGGTAGGTGTAAACGCAGTAATGCGCTTAGCTGAACCGTACTAATCAGCCGATGGCTTCTACTTACTCTGCTTCTCTCGCCCTTGTTTTGGCAAAATCTTTTTCTTTGCTCTTAAGCTCTATTATCCGCACCACTTAGCTTCCTGGTGTTTTATGCGATGTCGTACCACCCGTTCCCTTCCCGAACACGGCAGTGAAAGGCTTCAGCGCCCACGATACTTGGCTCTCAAGGGCCTGGGAAAATAGGTCATCGCCAGGAAGCTTCTTTCTTTTTCGAAAAATGAAACCTCACATTTCGCTATAATTTGCCTTGATAGCCAGCCCCCATCGTCTAGAGGCCTAGGACATCACCCTTTCAAGGTGAAGATCGCCGGTTCGAATCCGGCTGGGGGTACCGAACCGCACAAAATCGAAAACGTTCGTGCGGAGGCTCAATTTTGACACCGGTCAGCCCAGGCGAGGTCATCAGAACGCTGACGATTGTGATTGATCGCTGACCTCGAGCGACGCACTAAGGCTGCTCGCGGCTTTTGACAACGGTGAGCTAGTAAGACCCTCTCCGGACGTGCTCAACCTGGTCGATCTTGCCCTAGCGACGGCTTCACTTGTCGGGGCCGGTGGCATAACGCTGACCGCTGGGGCGCGCCATCTCGTCGATCTAATCGGACCATCCGAGCACCTAGTACTGATCCTGGCGGACGGCTTCGGCATGAACTTCCTCGGGGCCATGGACAGCGAGGCCCTCGCTCCTCGGCACCTGGCTGTCGAGATCCAGACTGTCTTTCCTTCGACGACGGCCACGACCCTCACCACGCTCGCCACCGGCGGGTGGCCCGTCCAGCACGCTGTGCTCGGTTGGTTTGTTTACCTTCCAGAGGTAGATGCGGTTACGACGATACTGCCCTTCATTCGACGTTCGGACGGAACGAGCCTGACCGAACTGGGAGTAACTCCGGAGCGAGCATTTCCGCTACGACCGATGATGTCGCTGATTCAAAGCGAATCGCTCAGCCTATTCCCTGATGACATCGCCGGCTCCGTTTTTTCCACCTACTGCATCGCCGGGACACCTAGACGCAGGTACAGTGACCTGAAGTGTGCGGCGGATGAGGTCATCACCAGGCTTGAAGAGGCAGGAGAACCAACCTTCACTTACCTGTACTGGCCCAAGATCGACGGAATCTGCCACGAGCACGGAACCGGACACACCGAGACCACTTCCGCCATCAGAGAGCTAGACCGAGAGCTACACAGGCTATCGATGAACGTGCCCGAAGCGACGCGGATCGTGGTCACTGCAGACCACGGACTGCTTGATGTCAACGAGTCGCAAACCATTTGGATCGAGCCCGGCGACGCTATTGCATCGTGTCTGTCCAGGGAACCGTCCGGCGACTCGCGGGTGATGTATTTCTCGTTAAGAGATGGCCAGGAGGCGCGCTTCCGTGTTGAATTCGCCCGGCGCTGCGGCGGCCGATTCGTCCTTCTGACCACAGAGGAAGCAGTAGGACTTGGGCTGTTCGGACCTGGGATGCCGTCATCCCAAACGAGGGAGCGCTTAGGCGACTTCGTCGCCGTCTCGCTCGGTGCCGACGTTATGCGATTTCGGTACCCGCGCCCGAATGCAGCGCAGCCCTCCAAGACTCAAGTATCCAACCACTCAGGACTCACGCCCGAAGAGATGCGGATACCGCTGATCCTGATCTAGTGGTGTAGGTCTCCGCAAGCGCGAAGCAGAATGAGATCGCCGGCCCGTCGGGCCCTGTGATCCGCCTCCAAACCTCTCGAAAGTAAGGAGAACCCGGCGCGGGCGTGCCGTCGAGGATGATCGTGCCCCTGTTGGCGAAAATCAACACAGAAAAGGCCACGACGGTTCCCTTGTCATTAGGAGGGCGGCCAGACATGATGAAGGGCTCTACAAGGCGCGTCCAGCCTACGACGAGGCTATGCCCACCGGCATTCACGACCCAATAGGGAGCGAATCTGACATCGCCTCCCCTGATCAGCGAGCCGTCGAGCACGGGGAGGTCTAGGTCGTTGAAGGGGTCATCAGAGGCGCCGGCCCGGATCCGTTCCATCGTGAACTCGTAAACCGCCCGGTTGTCCGTAACCGCAGCTCGGAGCGCGTTTTCGCCCGGGATGTCAATCAGGGCGACGTTGCCTTCGCCGGCGGGGCTGTACCGCGCATGGTAGACACCGACCGAAGCACTGTTTGACGCATCTCCAGGCCGGCGGAGGTACGCGATCCAGTGCTCACCCGACCAGAGAAGACCACTAGTCTTCGTCATATCGCTCTCCTCAATGGCGGCCGGGTTATATGGGCCGTGCTAGGGTAGGTCAACCCAGTATAATCGGCCGGCTAACCCTTGACGGACGAAAAAGATTCAGCCTGGGTTGCTAATATTCAGGCTCGAAGAGTCTTATGCAACACCGATAGAGGTCACGGAACGGGAAATCGAATAGATGGGAAACTTGTACGCGATTCGCGGCGCGTTTATAGCGCAGTGGAAGATGATGATGTACGGGGCGAGCTACTTGACCTTTCTAGGTACGCTGCCCTCTGTGATTGCGCTGGCCTGGATAGCTCGGGCCAGCGGATCATCCGCGCTGGTTGCCCACGTAACCCTAATTGCATTTCTGGTCGTCGCCTGGAATCATTGCGTAGCCCGAGTTGGTAGGTCGCTCATCGGCGAGATGTGGGACGGAACTCTCGATGCGACTCTAGTGTCGCGAACACCGCTAATATTGGCCATTTTCGGGAAGGTATTGGGCTTCGCGGCGCTCAGTCCGATCCTCGGCATCATCGGAGTTATGGCTGTTCTGATGGTGACCCAACAGTCCGTAACGGTAACCAGCCCAATCGAACTCCTGGTCTCGGCCGGCCTGGCGATAGTCGCCATAATAGCGGCAGCCCTTTTCTCGACACCCATTATGGTGCTAATCGGGCTGCGCCGCGGTGACGCCTGCTATGACGTCGTGCGCAACCTGATAATGATTTTCAGCGGAGTCGTTTACCCGATCGCTGCTATGCCATCCATATTACAACCCGTCGCCCGGGCGCTGCCGATGTCCTATGCAGTCGACGGACTCTTGACATCAATAGGCGGCCTGAATGCAACCGCCAATCTGTATGAGACTTGGGCGCTGACTTTGGTCTTTTCAGCGTTCTGCCTAGGATTAACGTACCTGCTGTTCCGATGGGCGGAGACAAGAGTGAGAGAGGGATGAGCTCTAGACAGCTTCGATGGGATGAGTACCTGAGGAATCTAGTCCTCGTGTCAGTGTTGCATTACAAGGGCCTTTCCTATCTTGGCAGGGAAGCGGCTACATTGCCAGGGCGTTCATTTCGCCTTTGTTGGTTGTATTTTTTGTCAGCCTGTTTGGGAAGTTCGCCAGCGATCCGGAGGCTGCCCAACGCTACGCAATCGGAATGGCGGTCTTCTCCATGCCATTCGTAATCGCCGGCGGGCTCTTCGAGTCGGCCTTCGTCGATCGCCGGTCCGGTACACTTTCGATGGTACTTGTCTCGCGCGCCAACCGCATATTGCTCTACCTGACGCGAGGGGCTGTTCACTGGATCAACGGACTCGTAACGATGGCCTCCTGTCTGTTTTGCGGCTGGATTCTGATTGGCCTGGATTTCACGAAAGTTAACTTGCCGAGCACCGCGTGCGCAGTAGTAGCGCTTCTAGTCTCTAGCGTCGCTTTCGCACTGCTGATGAGCAACTTCACCACCCTGTTGTACAACATGACATACGTATACCAAGCCCTGTACAGCGTCTGCTGGCTGCTGACCGGCGTCATCATCCCAGTCGCCAGCTTGCCTCTGGGATTGCGAGAGGTAAGCTCCGTCATTCCGATCACCCATGGCTTCAGCGCGTTCCGACAATCATTTTCCGGCGCGGGATTTGAGGAGGTTGGTGGAGAGATTCTCTTCGAGATTGTGGTAGGGCTCACCTATGGGATAGCCGGCTTCTTGTTGTTCCGTTTCGTGGAGACCGTCGCGCGGCGACGTGGACTCACGGAAGAGGCGGAGGCAGTCTGAATGGGCTATCTGTACGCAATGCGAGCGGCATTCATCTGCCAGTGGCGGTTGATGATGCGCTACGGAGGTTTCTGGCCTTTCCTTGGCACTCTACCCTATGTGATCGTGCTGGCCTGGATCGCTCGGGCCAGTGAACGCGCGGAGGTCGTGACCTTCATGTTCTTTGGCGCGTTCCTTATCGTTGTCTGGAACTTCGTCGTTTCTAGAATGGGTACTTCGTATTCTCAGGAATGGTGGCTGGGCACATTCGATTTCAACATGATTTCCCGGACTCCGATGGTCACTATTCTTGTAGGAAAGATCATGAGCTACGCGGTATTTGGCCCGTTCTTAGGCCTATCTGGATTCCTGATAGTCGTCGTCATATCGGAAAGAACGGTATCAATACCGAACCCTGTTGCATTGGCGATTTCTCTGGTCTCTGCAATGGTGGCTATGGTCGCGGTAGGTTTCATTTCCGCGCCTCTTTCGGTACTGGCCGGCGGCCGGCACTTCAACTACTTCGAGCTGGTTCGCCCTCTCGTCATGATCTTCAGCGGACTGATATTTCCGGTCGCCCTGATGGCGCCGGCTCTTCAAATCATCGCGCGAGGTTTGCCAACATCCTGGGCGATGGATGGAATCTTGCAATCGGTTAACGTCACAACACCATCAGACAGCATCGTCGAAAGCTGGGCACCAGCGCTGCTGGGATCGCTCATATATTTTGGGATCACTTACCTGTTATTCAAAAAGGCAGAGGCGAGAGTTCGACTCACCGGCGTATTTGGGGAGTATTGAGGACGGCTGTGTGATGAGAAATCTCTGGCGCCTGGCCTGGCTGTCCTACAAAGGTCTGTATATCACCTGGCAGGGACACGCCTATATTTTCACGGTGTTCGTGACACCCATCCTCTGGGTCCTCATCATTAGTCTTTTTGGGAAGTTTGCCGCTCATCCCCGGCTTGCCGAAGGTTATATAGTCGGGATGGTAGTATTCGCTCTCCCTTTTGTGATAGTCGATGGGATAGTAGGAGCGTTTCAGGGCGAGCGTACCTACGGTACGCTGTCGATCCTATTCGTGTCACCGGTCAACCGATTGAAATTCTTTCTGAGCCGAGGCGCTGTTCACTGGGCGAACGGGATCGTCACGCTAGCGGCGAGTCTTGTCGCTGCTTGGGCGATTCTCGGACTCGACTTCTCTGAAGTGGCTTGGGTTCCAGCATTCTGCTCTATTCTCGCGTTAGCAGCCGCGTCAACCGGATTCGCGCTGTTGCTAGGCAACATTACAATAATATCCGCGCGCCACGGATACACCTTCCAGTTTGCCTACGGAATCGTGCTCATATTCAGCGGCGTCGTAATTCCGACGTCGAGTCTGCCACCGGTCCTTAGCTGGGTCAGCCAGGTCATTCCGGTGACTCACGGCCTCGCGGCCGCCCGCGCATCTTTCGCCGGAGCCGGCCTGGCAGAAGTTGGAGGACTGATCCTGACTGAGCTTCTGATAGGCATTACGTACGCTCTTGTGGGAGCGGTGTTATTTCGAGTCGTCGAAGCGCAGGCGAAACGTCTCGGCAATCTGGAGCAAATGGGGGAAGGTAACTGATTAAACGCGGATCGTGGCATGAATTTCCCGCGACCGCTCAGTGCTTGTAGGAGAGATCAAGTTGACAACCGAAGAGCAGTACGCGATTGAGTGCGACCGGTTGGGAAGAGTGTTCACCTCCGGCGGCCTCTTCGCCAAGAAGAAAGAAACGGTCGCCCTGGTCGACATGAACCTGAAAGTTCCACAGGGTATCGTTTTTGGACTTCTGGGTCCAAACGGGGCCGGCAAGACCACGACGGTGCGCATCCTCTCGACCCTGCTAACCCCCACCAGTGGCAGCGCCAGAGTGCTTGGATTCGATGTGGAGCACGAAGCGAGTCAGGTAAGGCGACACATTGGTCTGATACTGGGTGGCGAACGCGGCCTCTATGGCCGGCTCACCGGCAAGGAGAACCTTCAGTATTTCGCTGCGCTGAACCACCTGAGTCCCAGCGACGCCGACCGGCGTTCAGAGGAGCTATTGGAGCAGGTCGGACTTGGCGATCGCGGCGGCGACATGGTCGAGCAATACTCGCGGGGAATGAAGCAGCGGTTGCACATCGCCCGGGCCTTGCTCACCGATCCGACCATCCTGTTCATGGACGAACCGACGATGGGCCTCGACCCGTTTGGCGCTCAGGAGCTCCGCCAACTGATTCCAGAGTTGGTGAGTTTGGGCAAGACGATACTGCTGACCACCCACTATATGTTCAAGGCAGACCAGCTCTGCCAGACGATCGCGATGATCAACCAGGGGACCTTGGTGGCGATTGGGACGCCGGCGGAGATCAAACGAGGTTTCAGCAAAGTAACGGTCGTGGAGGTCACCGTAAAGCAGACGCGGGCCGGCCTGCTAGACGGCCTGAGGCAACTGGCCGGAGTGATCCGTGTGGACGCCGGCGTAGACGGTCTGCTGCCCAAGTTTACGGTACAAACGGGGATTGACGCCGATCTGCGAGATGAGATCGTTGGAATCATCGGGGCGGGCAACGTGGACGAGATTGCCGTCCGAGACCCGACCCTAGAGGAAGCCTACCTCAATATTCTGAAGTGACTATCCGACAGACCATCCAAGCATGGCCTCAAGACTTGGAGCGGATGCATTTCCCGCCGGAGTCGCGCGGGTATCGACCCCGCGACTTTCGTACGCCCAGAACCGCTGACGCCGCCGCGAATTTGCCTTGGTCGGCGATGCCGAAACAAATGCGGCTCGGAATTGCCTCGCCGCGGGACAGCTTCTCGTGCCTCGGAGTCTCACCGATCCGTTCTGTATAGGTAGCGGATGTCCCACAGCGAGTACAGGGTGGGCGTCAGGTTGCCGAAGACGTTTCGCACCGCGCTCAGCCGCTCGGAGAGTGTCGTGTAGATGACCGGCACGTTCTCGGCAGCGATTTCCTGGGCGCGACGGTAGTGCTCGACGCGCCGGTCGCGATCCAACTCCTGACTGCCCATAATGTACAGCTCGTCAATTTCAGCTTCCCATTTCGTCGCCGGCTGCTGCTGGTTCGGGGACCACATGTGCAGGGCTTCACTGGAGTGCCAGAAGCCTATGCCGCCGTACGGGTCTGATCCGCCGGTGAAGCCAATGACCATCGCCTCCCAATCATATGATTGGGTTAGCTGAGAAACGAGGTCGCCGAACTCGATCAGCTTATAGTCGACCTTGATGCCGATCTGCTTCATCCCCTGATGGACTATCGTCGTGACCTTGTCACGCACGCTGTTGCCTGTGTTGGTTACCAGCGTGAACTCGATCTTGTTGCCGGCGCTATCCTCACGTATCCCATCCCCGTCAGTGTCGATCCAACCGATGCTGTCGAGGATTTCATTGGCCCTGTCTATGTTGTACTCATACCTTCGTACGTTCGGGTTGTGGAAATCGCCAGCCGCCGGACTGATGGACGACCACTGCGGATAGCCTACGCCGTGCAGGACGTCATTGATGATCGTGTCCTTGTCGATACTGTGCGCGGCAGCCTGACGGAAATACTTATTCCGGAACCACTCCAGCTTCTCCGGCGCGACATAGAGTTCGCCGGTGTCCGGGTTGTTACCGGGGTTCATATTGAATCCCAGGAACGTCGTCCCGAAAGCGGGGCCTCGTCTGTATATCGTGAAGTTCCCCTCCGCTTGTAGCGGTTCGAGATCTGCTAGCTCCTCACCCAACACCCCATGAGAGTCCGATTCGCCAGACAGGAAATTGGCAAGTTCGGACTCGAAGTCCGGGACTATGACGTGAACGACTTGGTCCAAGTACGGCAGTCTATTGCCGGCGGCGTCCTTTAGCCAGTAGTCCGGGTTGCGCCGAATGACCACGCGTTCGCCGGGGATGTAGCTCGCGATGGTAAATGGGCCGGTGCCTATAACCTCTGCCGGGTTCGTATCAATGCTCCAAATCGAGGCGAAGGTGCCGTCTTCCACGGGCTCCTCAAGGATATGCTTCGGATATATCGCGGTACCCATGGAGCGGAGGAACGGGGCAAATGACACAGGTAGGACGCATTCGACCGTATAGTCATCCAGCGCCGTGACGGTCATCTTCGCTTGTTTCCACTCGCCGCTCTCGCCGTCGAGGAATCGGAAGTTGAATGACGAGCGACTGCTGGCGGGGATGTCGTCGTTGTAGATGATCCGGTTGAAGGTGAAGTCCACGTCGTGGGCGGTGAAGTGCTGCCCGTCGTGCCACCTCACGTCCGTACGAAGATGGAAGGTCCAGGTCAGGCCGTCCTCCGAATGCTCCCAGGACTCCGCGAGCAGTGGCTCCACCTGATCGGTCAGCCACGAGGTCTCGGTCAAGCCCTCGAAGACGTACCCCAAGACACCCGACGAAGAGGCGTCGTTGGCAATGGCCAGGTTAAATGTGAGGGGTTCGGAAATAGTCGCGAACGTGAGGGTCCCGCCCGGTTTCCCAATAGCGTACTCGAACTCCTCGGCATTCCTTTTGAGCCGGGCGACGATTGAACTTTGGTCGACTGCCCTTGGCTCCGTCTCAGGTACCTCGGGTACCGTGGTGGCAGTCACAACCTTCTCGACTTCAACCGTAATGATCCTCTCGACTTCGACCGGCCTCTCGACCTCAACAGTAACGATCCTGTCGACCTCGACCGGATTCTCGATCTCGACGGTAATGACCTTCTGTACCTCTTTTTCCACTACTTGTGTCACTACCCGTTCGACCGCCACCTCTCTTTCGACAACCACCACCCTCTCTTCCATTACCACTTGCGGCTCGCAGGCTGCTAGGATCGGCAGCGTAGCCATTGCGCCGAGGCCGGCCAGAAACGACCGCCGCCGGAATTTGTGGGCCAAGATTGTGCTAAACATTTGAAATCCATCCTCCACTCGAACCGAGGTCCGACTGCTGTGAACTCACGTGGCGTACAAGTCTTTCCAAAGCCGCGCATTACAGGAACATCACGCAGTTATCATAAGAATGTGAGTCCAGCGCCGCCGCTTCGTTAACAGGTCAGGCGATTCGGGAACTATGCGCCGGCGTGGCACCTAACAGAACTATACACGGTATAACGCTCGTTTTGTGCGTAGCGCGCGACCTGTATCGGGACTTACACAAGTCTAGTTCTTATTGGGGACAAGCGCATACGGCACCGCTCCGAGAGTCGAGCCTGGGCTATGAAATCCTGAACGTGTGGATGCCGTAGGGCCGAGCTTCAAAGGTAAACGCGCCGTCAATTACAGGCAAGCTCTCCAACGGTTCCTCGATGAGAGTTGTCTCGGCGGCTTCCCGGATAGCGCCACGAACTGTAACTGGTCCACGTCGGTTATGCGCCTCGTAGAGGCGGAGAACAGCACCCTGGCCATCCTCGGCCGGCTTCAATGCGCTCAGAACGACGTGCTCCCCGCTCAATTCCAAGTAAGAATGCGTCCTTGGACCATCGCCGGCCATACGAGCCCGCATCGGCACGTTCAGAGACATTGCCTCGCGCACAACGCCACCGTACTCGTAGCCTCCCAGATGGGGATATAGAGAGTACACGAGGCGATGTTCGCCTCGGTCGGCAACCGGATCCGGGTAGGTCGGAGCCCGTAAAAGCGACAAAGACATCACGCCATGTTTAACCGCGTAGCCATACCTACTGTCGTTGAGCAGGGCAACTCCGTAGCCTTCTTCCGATAGGTCAGCCCACTTTTGCGCCGGCACCTCAAACTGGCTTTGATCCCAAGAAGTATTGTCATGTGTTGACCTTGCAACAGCGCCGAACTGAGTTTCGAAGGTGGCACGTTCGGAGTTTAGGTCCACAGGGAAATAGACGCGCAGCAGTCTTTCATCTTCGCGCCAATCGATCCAAGATTCAAAATCCACACGGGCAGTATGGGCGTAGACACGAACTTGCTGCACGAGCCGGCTGCGCCCAAATCGGTAGGTACATCGCCATGCGACCCTCAGGGGACCTTCTTCGACCAACGACACCTTATCCGCCGACAAAGTGTCATATTTCTTCCGGTAAAAGGCATTAATCTCGATTCCATCCAGCGAACCGAACAAGCGCGGTGCAGGGATGTCTTCGTGCAGCCGCAACTCGTTGCCGACTGCGACGCCGGATAGCACTTCGCGGTCCGTCCGCAAGTCGTAAAGGGAAACGAGCTGCCCCATTTCGTTGATGCGAACTTTGATAAAGCCGTTCGCGGCGCTCATTTCGTCGCCATCGAGATGAACCGGTGATGCGAGCTGCTCATCCTCACTGCGACCCGCAGACAATCTCCGATAGCCAACACTTGGCACATCCCTCGCTAGCGCGAGATTTCCGTCACCTGTGGCTTGGGTCAAGAGCGTCCGGCCATCTGGTGTTTGCCATGAAATATCGCGCGCTTGGGCAGGCAATTGCACCAGCTCCGAGCGCGGCCAACTCAGTTGATTCCATATCAAGAGCTGGTCGCCGGAGCCGGCGAGCGCGGCCAAGCATTCATCGATCGCCGATCCGGACTCGGCGACGATCCGCTGCAGTGCCTGGCGACCTTGGACGTTGACCTCGGTCATACTGTTACCTGTAACGATGTCGTGAAAATGCTGGAGACAGAGCGACCGCCACCACCGGTCGAACTTTGCAGCGGGTATGTGGCCAGTAAGGACAGCTAGAATCTCCGCCTCGTAGAGAGCCAGCTCGGCCCGCCGGCTGAGGCGCTTGGTCTCCGCCTGGTGAGTCAGGGTTCCCCTATGCCGCTCAAAATAGATCTCGCCACGCCACACCGGGAGGCTTTCAGCATTCGCGGCCATTTCGTCGAAATAGTCTTCGGCGTTCTGCACGTGCACTCTCGGAAGGCCGGCCAAGTCCTTCGCGTGGGTCACCCGCTCAACGCTCTCTTCGGTCGGGCCGCCCCCACCATCACCCCAACCCCAAGGGCGTACCGTCGTGTTCACCTCACCGTGTTGGGGATACCGATTCTCGATATCCAGCAACATCTCCGGCGAGAACTCCTTCTCCATGGGACTCGGAGGTGCGTGAGTCAATACCCGTGAGCCGTCGATCCCTTCCCACCAGAACCAGGCGTAGGGGAAGCGATTGTCTTCATTCGTGTGGATTTTCACGGTCATGAAATAGGGAACACCGGCCTTTGCCAGAATCTGGGGGAGGGCCCCCGAGCATCCGAATACATCGGGCAGGTATAGCAGTCTGCTGGGCCGGCCAAATTCCTCCCGGGCGAAGTTGTTGCCGAGCAGCAGCTGGCGCACGAGCGGTTCCCCGGAAGGTAGGTTGGAGTCCGGCTCGACCCACATAGCTCCGGTATAGTCGAGCCGGCCGTCCCGGACGGCATTCCGAACCCGCTCGTAGAGTCGTGGGAAATGGTCCTTGACCATCTGCATCAAAATGGCTTGGCTGAACAGGAAACGATAGTGCGGATACCGGTCAAGCAGACGCAGGGTGGATGCAAGTGTGCGTGCGCTCTTGCGCACGGTCTCATCGAGAGTCCACATCCACACCACATCTAAATGCGAATTGGGCAGCGCGTTTACGACAAAACGATTGGGTGCGCCCGGCTCCTTGAGAACGGGCTCCAGCAGCGTCAGAGCCTCATTGGCCTGCTCGGCCAGGCCTTCTTCACCAGCTTGGAGGTCCAGACAGTCCAACGCTTTGTCCAGACTCTGAAGGATGTGCTCCGCCCGGTATGGGTTCTCAGGCACCGTTGGCGACAGCTCGTAGTAGAACTGCTCCTTGAGCCGGTCCATGGTGCGAACAGCCGGACTTTGCTCGATCAGAGTGGTCGCCAGCTCATTGAGTAGGCTGGCCGCCCGCCGGAAGGTTCGCACGGGCTTGTTGACCCCAACGAGGTCGGCGTTGGAGAACAGGACCTCGTTTGCCTTGGCGTCGCCTGGCTTGGGCCGAGGAATCTTTGCACCCCAGTAGTCCTTGACCGGATTGACCTCGACCATGAGGTCGAATTGCTCGCCTCCCTCAGCCGGGTCGGCTAGCAGCACCTCCGGGTGGGCCCAGTCGACCCCCTGCCACGGATGTCCGTCGCGGAAGCACAATCCTTCGCCGCCGGTGCGCAAGAGCAATCGCACTTCCTCGCCGGCGATGTCGGCCGGCACAGTGAAGCGCAGATGAAAATAGCCCTTCTTGCCGTCGGCACCCCATAGAGTGCCGGGCTGAAAACGGGAAAAGAGCGAGGGGTCTAATTCATGGTGGGGAACGTATTGGGGCGAAAACCAGGCGGTGATATCGGATATCGGGAGGCGCGCGGAATACTCCAGTTGTGACAGGCGCTCCAGCCGGTGCTGAATCTTTGAACGAACGAGCCAGTGAGTAGGCAACGGGCATGCCTCAGGTGGGTTCTGAGTTCCTTATGCTAAGACAAAGATTGCGTCTTGCCGGCTGATGAAATGGCTAACCCCTACAGGTCACGGGTTGTAGGAGAAACTACCGCTCATAGGCATACTGGCGAAGAATCGTCCCATCGATGCAACTGCCCATTTTTGTTACCGGCAAGCCGCGTTCGAGCCTGATGCCATAGATCGGCCCAATCACGCCAGTTGTGCAACTCACTCGCCGGATTCTCTCGGCTGCGGGCAACAAAGCCGGGAAGCCAAGATCGTCCAGTCGGCTGGCCAATCTTGGTGTAACGAAAGTCGAAGCTCCACCGAAGGTCGTCGCTGTTGTTCGGCAGCGACGAGTGCATTAGCCGGCGATGGAAGAAAAGCGCGCTACCCCGCTTCATAGGCATCGGTATCGCTCTATCCAAAGGCACCAACTCCTCAGGAATGTGAGTCATATCTTTGCCCTTGCTCTTGTTCGGGAGGCAATGCTGCGCAAGCCCGTCGTGATGGCTGCCCGGTACGATGACCAGACAGCCGTTTTCAATCGTTGCATCGGTCATCGGGAACCAGACCGAGATCATATCCGTGTCATCAGCCTCGGAAAGAACGACGCCCAAGTCCTGATGCCAGTCCACCCTGTTAGTGACCCCGTCCCAATAGGACTCAGGCACCATGTTCTCGGGAACCTTGAGCCTGACGAGCTGCAGGGGATGGCTGTAAATCTCTGGACCGATGAGCGATTCGATCACATCAAGAACTCGCGGACTGCGCAACAGGTTGAAAAGTGCCGGACCGAGGTGAATTGGGAGGTCCCCTGACACACCGATAACGGAAGAGATCGCTCCGGTTGAGCTCCGCTTAACCGTTTCGGCAAAAGTGGGACGGAAGTACTGGTGGCTATCCAACCCGGCCTCTACTAGCACCTTGGACATGCGCTTTCCGAACGGGTATTCATCGTAAGTCGACCTCAGCCTTCCCTCGGCGTACCATTTGGCGGCAAGATCATCTAGTCGCGCGGCATACTCTTCCTCCACCGGCCTCAGGTCGAGCTCGGAATCGAGCAGATTTTCCACCACAAAATATCCATCTCGGTTGAATTGATCGATTCTGGTTTCATTGAGCGCAAGCACGTTCGGACCTCCGGGACAAGTCACTCCTCAGCCAAAGGATCAGATCGCTTCTTTGACCGCCAATTGGCTAGTCCTAGGATAACTCTTTCTAAGCCCAAACTCCACCCTTGTTCCGCACCCCAACAGGGTCGTCCGGTTCTCCGCCCAGGGCGGGTCTGAGAGCCGGCTTTACACCTTTGTTTTGCATTTCTTATATCTGGTTGTCGGTGCTGTGCGGCCCGTTATGGGCCAGCGGTCCGGACTCGCGCCGACTTCGAACATGTCATGGAGGGATGCGAACATGCGTTTCATCATTCTATCATCATTGGAGCGATCCTGCGGGAGTTGGTCGAGGCCGGTTAGGGTGCTGCGGTTCCCCTCCCAGGACAGCCACGAGCGCTGTCCCTACACTCGAGGGTGGGCCTGCCCTAAAGCCCTGTAGGGGTATCTCTCTTGTTTGACGCGGCGGTTTTTCGCCCGCTTTGGGAATCAACAGGCCCCGCGTATGCCATTATCAATATCGCGCAAGGTTCACGAGTCGACTGCTATCGGGATGCCTTCCGCGTCTGCAGAACGGTATGCCGCATCGAGGAAGTTGACAGTAGTCTGGCCGACTGTGCCCGGCGACAGGTTACAAGCCTTGCCCAAGATCACGTCCGCAAGGTTATTGGCAGGTGCGAAACGCGGGTACGTGGCGTCGGCCGGCAATTGCGGCGGCGACTCGACCGCTCCGTCGTGGGATTGTAGGAGCATCGTACCGGCGATCAGGTCAAGCATAAGATACCCTCGACTACCATAGACGGACAGCGTGTGTTGCCCGCCATCGCTTGGACCCAGGTTGGCGGTACTCGACACCGTGCCCACAGCTCCGTTGCTCAACCGCATGCTGATGGCATCCACCCCGTCCACCGCTAAATCCAAGCGATGCATATAAGCGGACACCTGTTTTGCTTCCAGGCCGGTTACCCAGAAACTCAGCGCCGCTGAATGTGTTACCTGAATATAGCCTTGCCCGCCGCCACGACGACGATCGGTATTTGTATCGGCCATGGGTGGTGTCACCGGCGGTTCGAAGGCAGCGTCATTTTCACGAATATCACCGCGCAAGGTCGGGTAAGCACCGGAAGCGAAAATGCTTGACATAAACTCCACATCGCCCAGTTCACCGGCAAGCACCAGTTCACGGGCCCGTCGCACATGCGCAGTATAGTGCCAAGGGTGGCTCATTAAGATCTCAAGCTTTTTGAGCTTTGCCAACTCCACCAATTCTCGGGCTTCGTTCGGGTACAGAACCATCGGCTTCTCGATGAGCGCGTGACAACCCGTCTCCAAGCCGGCAAGGGCAATCTCGTAGTGAGCATCCTGAGCCGCCGACACTACCACGCCGTCCAGAGCTTCTCGCTCGAACATCTCGCGAAAATCCGTGTAGGTACGGTTTAGGCCATAGTTCTCTGCTGCTCGGCGAAGTCTGTCCGGAGCGCTGTCCGCAATTGCCACAACCTCTACATCGGGACGCGCCAGCAGTGCCGGCAGATGTGTATAGGTCGCCCACCAACCTGTCCCGGCGACGGCGATGCGCGCCTTTCGTTCTTCTTCGACCAAGGTTTGCTCCTGCTCAGGCGATAATGCCGCCGGGATGGCGGACCAGCACCCCGTTGTCGTGCATAGGCACTACGATGTCCGCTTCCTCACGGACACGGGTTAGCGCGTCCTGCCATTCAAAAATACTCTCGACGACCCCTATCGGGATGCCCTCCTCAAAATTCTCATAGCGAAAGATAGAATCCGACAATACAACCTTTCCCTTGGCGGTCTGGATAGAGAGAGCCATTGAGCCACGGTGGTGAGCCCCCACCCAGAACATCTTAATCCCCGGCAAGACCTCTTCCTCGTTCCCGACCAGATGTAGCCGATCGAACGCTTCGGTCAACAGGTAAGTGATAGTCGCGTCGGTAAAGACTACCTCTCGGTGAAGGCCGGAGGGCCGCTCAGGGGCAAGAAAATCTATCCAACCGAGCCGCGACGTATAAATCTCGGCGTTAGGAAATAGCTCGATGTTGCCAGTCGCATAAGCCTGCATAGAGATGTTCAGGACTACATCTACATCGTCCGGCTTGACGCCAACCTCAGCCAGGACATCCTGGGGAGGCCAGATATGGCCGGTTGCGAAGAAGTTTTGGGGGTGGGCGGACCTACACGCGTCGTTCAATATCTCCAGATCGTCCGGATCCTGAGGCAAACCGGTGTTGACCAAGATCGTCTTACCGCCGCCCTGGACCAACCATATAAAGTGAGGAGCATACTGGAGCTCATCCCAGTGGCTCATAAAGAACATTATGGGGCCTACGGCCATCGATTCCCCGATCTTAAGTCCACGTACAGAGTGCATTACGGCGGCCTCCCATCATCCAGATGCACGCGCTTCCTGATCGGCCACGTAGCCCCAACGCACCCGCCAAGGCGCCACCCTCGGCTTCGAGCGGGATTCGGCCGCGGCCCGGTTTCGCTCCCAAAGGCTGACCCACTCGGGGTAGGCGAGCACTTTGTCCGGATCCTTGTGGCTGCGTGCAATGAAGCCTGCGACATCGGGCTGACCAGTCGGTTTGGTCGGGTCCTGATAGCGGAAGTCAGCACTCCACCTAACGTTATTCGACCTGTTGGGAAGAGTGCCATGGCACAGATAGTTATTGAAAACGATCAGGCCTCCCGCCGTCGTGGGCAGCGGAGTAACATCTCCCGGGGGCAACTCCTCTGGCGGGATCATGAGGTCCAACTTTTCGGGTCTCGGTACGTGTCGGCGGATGCCGTACTTGTGGCTGCCCGGTATCACGACCAGACATCCATTCTCTTCGGTGGCTTCGGTCAACGCTATCCAGACGGTCAAGATGACGGTATCGTCGGCTTCAGGGTCGAATACACCCGAGTCCTGATGCCAACTCAGCAATTCGCCACCGGCGTCTTTACCAACATAGTAAGAGAACTGGCTCGGAACGTGATCAGGCATGCGAGGCCGGAGCAGAATCGTGGGATGCCCCAATATCTCCGGTCCGACCAGCGATTCCGCGATTTGGAGGATTGTGGGGTTGCAGATCAGTTGGAACACAGCCCGCCCCAGAGTGTGTTGGGGGAAAAGGTTGTCGGAGATCTCCGGTGCTTCCTCAGCAATCCTGAGGATACGGCGGTTGAAGGGCTCGCGTTCGTGAAGGGAAGTAGTCTTGCCCTCGGCGTACAGCTTGCGAGCCCGTCGATCCACTATCCCTTCGTATTCCCATATGACCGGGTCGATATCGGCCGGACCCAATGCGTCATTAATGTGGAGATAACCCTGCTCCTCGAACGTATCGAGTTGTGATCGACTCAGCTTCATTGCGCCTTACCTTCACCTTTCCTCGCGGTTCGTTCTATCCATTGGCCGCAAAGTACGTCGTTGATGCACAGACCGCCATCGCGTTCATGGCGACCACTAGAGTAAAGGCTCGATTACGAACAATGTACCTTGAACAGTTTACAATAATATCAGACATAAATGCTCATATGGGGATCGACGGCCTCGACTGGGGCGCACTAAGAACTAAGTTAATGACCGAAGCAATCTCGTCGCTGGTGGGTAATACCGACCCGGGTATTCGTACATACCTTCGATTGCGGCGATCACCGCGCCAACATTTCAGCTAGCGAGGAGAGAACGATGAGTGAGCCACGAACTTCTACTTCGACCAACTTAACCGTTGACGACCAGAAGCAATACGACGTGATGGGATTCCTCGTGTTCCGCAAGCTATTCTCGTCAAGCGAGATGGTAGATATCGAGGCGGCTTTCACGCGCGTAATGGAGAAGGCGGCGGCCGAGACCGGACATGATAATACGAGAAGCCTGCACGTATACCCGATAACCGAAGGTGATGACCGCTTCGACCAACTCATTGACGACAACAGGATCAATGACATCGTAGAAGGACTATTTGGCGAGGACTGCATCTACCATAGCTCCGGCGGACACCTGTACGTAGGCAATAGTGGCTGGCACAGCGATGCTGGCGTTCCCGGCCACCCTGGCGCTCACATGGCTTTCTATCTCGATCCGGTCAGGGCAGGTTCAGGCTGTCTCAGCGTCATCCCAGGTAGCCATCACCGCGAGTTTCACGAAGCATTAGTCCGAGCAAGAGCGTCAGGTATCTACGACTTCAGCTCGCCTGACCTCCCCGGATCTTTTCCGCTCGAATCTGACCCCGGCGACGTTGTCCTGTTCCGTCATGAGCTCTTGCACTCGTCGTGGGGAGGACATGCCGGTCGAAGGATGTTCGGCCTCCACTTCGAAGCTAGTCCGACCCACAACTGGCAGAGATACCACCTAATGGGCGTGAACGAAGCACACCTACCGTATTGCAAGGCAGGACTTCGACTATATTCCGACCGTTTGGTCGATACAGCCGGCCCGCGCCGGATGAAAAGACTGCGAAAGTTCATTGACATGGGCTATCACGACGAATCCCGACCACCTCTCACGAATCTATACTATGCATACTCCGGCAACAAATACGGCGAATCGGCTAACGAAGGGCGGTTATCGGGGGTGAAAGTGGCACCCTGACAAGAGCTTAGAGCGTTGATGGGAGACGTTTGCGAGCTGAATGCTCCAAGCTGTTTATCCTTTCAAAGCGCCGGCGGTCAGCCCGCTGGCGAATTGACGCTGAAGAAGAAAATAGAAGACCAGGGGCGGGGCCACGATCCAGGTCAGGGCAGCAAATCTATTGAGGTAGATCCATGCGAGAGGAGCGGTCCGCATGTCCTTGGCGGTCATGAAAACCATCGCCAAGAGGAACTCGTTCCAGGTCGCTAGGACCAGAAATATAGCCACCGCAGTGAGGGCCGGCACGCTCAAAGGTAGGACGATGCGGTAGTACGTCTCGAGGCTTGACGCGCCATCCATTATCGCGGCTTCCTCAATTTCGCGGGGAAGCGTATCAAAGTATGCCCGCATCACCAAGATAGTAAACGGCAGGCTCAATGCCGTGAGCGGGAGAATCATCGCCGGATAGGTGTTGAACAGCCCGAGAATGCGAACAATCCGGAACAGCGGGATGATCAGCGCCACAGTGGGCAGCATCAATCCCAAGAGAAAGGTCATGAGGATTACACGGGAGCCGAGAAACTTCCAGCGCGAAAACCCATACGCCGCCAGAGAGCCTAGCAATAGCACGATCGAAGTAGTAATGGTCGTGATAATGAAGCTGTTCTTCAACATCGTCCCGATGGGGGCCATCGTCCAGACCGCTCCAATGTTCGCCAGGGAGATCTGGCGTGGAAATATCAATAGGAAGTCTGTGGGGACGCCCGGCTTCTTCAGCGCCTCGCCAAACAGTGCAAGGAGCGGGAAAAGCACTACAAAGGCGGCGAACAGTAGCACCGAGTGGATCAATAGCCGGAGAGCGAATCTGCGGATTGCTACGCCATTCGATACGGTCACCATTACACCGCCACAAACCTGGCTGACGGAACGGAGTATGTTCGGAAGGACCCGGCTTCTATGGTATTGCCGTACCTTTAATCAAGCTGCTGATGGAGTCGTCGGATATTTCAAGCATCGGCTGAGACTCTTCGCCCACTGCATACTTGCAAGTCTGGCCGAGCAGGTAGCGTCCTTCGGCCAGCGACTGATCCAGTTTGAGGGCGCACAAGATTAACGATCCCCGGCCGAGCGAACACTCCACCAGATACGCCAGGGGCCGGCATGCCGGATAGCTGTGCATTACACGAATTGTCGGCTCGCCGCTGTTGAGGCCCAAGGGCGCAAGATCCAGAGGCGCCGAGTCGCCAATCATACGGAAAAACTGCAGGTCGGCGAAATCGTCGTGCGGCAGGTCGCCGAGCATAGGATGGTCCTCGATAATCGTCCCCGTGTGACCGTGTTCGAAGGGAGGATCGTTCGCGGTAAAGCCGAAGAAATAACGTTCCTGGTCGGTCATTCTTCTTTGAACGAATGGACGTAGCAACCCTTCGGACGCTGCGAGGATGACTCGTCCCCCCTGGCGGGCAAACTGGACCATTTTCTCGTCGATGCGTTCGGTCAAGACCGCACGCGCGCCTCGATTGCTAGCCGGCTCCTCCACTACCGGCAAGCCGGTGACACCCTTGAGCCATGTATGCTGGGGCTCGCCGTAGAGGTACACCGACGAAGGCAAATGAGTTTCCTTGGGCAATAGCCACAGGTCCCAATGGTTGGTAAATACTCGCCCACCCTCGCGCAACACCGCCTGCAACTTCGCGGTTCGTGGGCTGGCTACATCGGGAATAGTCACCTCCACTTGGCCGGCTGGACAGGCCAGATAGGGCTGGTGGGAATACGCAATTTGCCCCGCGGCCAGAACTTCATCATCTGATACAAGCTTCCAATCGAGCTGCGGGCGCTGAAGCGGCGGATGCGAAAAGTCCGACACCGATAAAGCACATTGCAATGTGTCGCCGGCGCTCAAGACGCGGTCGTCAAATCCCAAGCCGGACAATATGACCGTATCGCCATTGGATTCCAGCCACAGGGAGCTATCGGCGTACTTGCGCTCGTAGAACTCGTCGAAGATGCCCTGCGGCGACATATTCAAATCCATAGCCATGAAATGGCTGATGCCTGCCAGCCGTGGAGTGTCCCGCCGGCAAGCCTCCATCTTGCCTTTTGCTTCGACCCATTGCAGTCGCTGACTGGTGGCGGCGGCACGCGGCAAGACGTGGGCGAGACCGTGGCGGGCAGCAGCATCGTAGGCAATTTCGGCGGCGAAAGGCCGAATTGCGCCGGAGTACTTGTGCCGGATGCGTACGTCCGGATATGAGACCCACCAGCGAAACTCGTGCTGGATCACCGGTTTCTCGGTCCTGCCTTCCACACCCTCGCCACCCCTGTCACTGCGGTACACGGCATCAGATGCCTCGTCGTTGACGAAGTCTCCTGGCAGATTCTCATTCCACCCGCCATCGGTCCAAATCACGAAGGCCGACGGTCTGATGGCTTTCGTATCCCAATAGGCCTGCCATGCGATGCGTGGATACAGAGTATTGGCGCCCAACTCGTTGCTCATGCAGTAGATGATGGCCGAGGGGTGATTCACATCGCGCATTACCACTCGATCCCACTGCCATTTCAAAGCTTCGCGGTTGTCCGGAGTAGGTTGCGGCCACTGTTGCACGTGCCACATGGTCTGTTGACCCCAGGGACCCAAGATTCCCATTTCGCTCTGGATCAGCAAACCCACTTCGTCTGCCACGTCTAGATACTCCGGCGAATATGCGAACGATTGGCACCGGACTTGGTTGTATCCGTATTCGCGTAACGCGGACAGTTTCTTGCGCCAGCGCCCGCGATCGGTATCCGGAGACCCCGTCTCGGGACTAGAGACGAAATCACCGGTGCCTCGGATAAAGTAAGGCTCGTTGTTGATCAGGAAATGTTTGCCCTCAGTCGACAGCTTGACAAACCCAATGCGCTCGCTGCACGAGTCCAACACACGGTTGCCCTGGGCCAGTTGAGCATCCACCCGGTAAAGATTGGGCGCGTCAGGGCTCCATAGCTCTGGCGACGGCACGGACATGCTCAGATTGGTCCGGCCAGCGTTTACCGGCGCTTCGGTGGTCACTGCCGGAGAATCCCCTGATACCGGCTGAGTTGAAATTCGCAGCGTCAGCGGCCCCTGTGACGAATCAGGATCAGCGGTCCAGGCTTTGATGTCGAGGCGTGCATGGTCTACATCCGGATGTATCCGAAGCTGTTCCAGGAAGCTCGGCCCGGTAGCGGTCAGTTCAACGCCCCTATACAGGCCAGACCAGTTCCCCTGGTAATTGTAGGCCATTCCCATCTCACGGCTTCTCTCGTGCACGCGTACGACGAGCACGTTATCTTCGTTCCAGGAAAGCACATCCGTTATTTCTAGGCCAAAGGGAACGAATGGAGCGCCATGATGCTCGCCCAATTTGATCCCATTCAACCAGACATCAACGCTTGGATGTACGCCACCGAAATTCAGCCAAACCCGCAGTCCTTGCCAATCATGAGGTATCTGGAATCGACGAGCATACCAGCCGGTGCCGGTGTAGGTAGCGCGGAACGTGCGAACTGGTAGTCCATTGTTCCAAGGTAGCTCCACACCGTCACCACCGAACCCCTGGCCCTGCCATGTGCCCGGAACCTCAATAGTATCTGGAAGATCTCCAAGGGTATGCCACCGCTCGGACAGACCCTTGTCCTCCGGGTCCAGGCGGAACTGCCACGAACCGTCCAGCGCTATGCGGCGTTCCGCGGGATGCAGCAGGACCGGATTCACGGTAACGGGTGCGCGTTTATAAATCTCCATGATTGCTCCTGTACGGGGGGCGGGCCCCCTAACTACGTTGCTTCGGACACAGTAATCCGTTGGTTTACCCGGAGGTCGGTCAGAGTCTGGACAACGCCGCTCGGCCATCGAATTTCGAGTTCGTCGACACGATCCAGCTGGCCCAGACCGAAATTAGCTGCGAGGCTGTGCTGGGAAAGAAAGGAAGTTCCGCTAAATATCTCGCGGATCTGCCGCTTGCCGCCGGCAGTCAACGTCAGCCGAGAACCAATGCCATCTCTATTACTGCGCGTGCCGACTAGCTTGACTTGCAACCACCGATTGCCGTTGCCGGAGTTTCTTAGAAGAGCCGGCCGTTGATCGATATTGGTTACGAGCAGGTCCAGAAAGCCATCACCATCAATGTCTGCCATAGCGAAGCCGCGGGCACAGCCGGTGTGGTCGGTCCCTGTGATCCTCGATACGTCACGGAACGATCTGTCGCCGGGGTTATGGAAAAGAGCGTTAGGTTGGTCGGGTGGATACCTGCCATCCGAATTCTTCTCTGGGTAAATCGTTCCTGCTACGAAATAGAGATCGAGCAAACCATCATTGTCAAAGTCCAAGAAGCCGGCCCCCCAACCAACTGACTTCTCACCCCTGACGACGCCTCGTCCGACCCAAGCTCGGTTAGTTGTCTCATCAAACGTCCCGTCGCCAAGGTTGCGGTAGAGCACGTTATCTCCCCAGTTCGTCACATACATGTCCAGGCGACCATCACCGTCGTAGTCGCCAACGGCCAGACCCATGCCGTGGAACCCGGCATCGACCCCGGCCGGGAAACTCACGTCAGTGAAATTCCAGCCGGACTCACCGGGACCTTCGTTGCGAAAGAGAATATTGGGCCGGACGTATTGACCGAAGTCATTGACCACGTAGATATCTGGCCGGCCGTCATCATTGTAGTCGAGGAAACCAACCACGAGGCCAGCGCCGTGTTTGCGATCTGGTCCTAGGAATTCAGTGGCATCGGAGAATACCCCATTGCCATTGTTTCGGAATAGGCGATGCTCACGTGCAACTGCCTTGTAAAAACGGCCTTGGGCGTCGGGCGTGTAGTAATCGGGTGGCATCTGGTCGATCCAGTAGCTAACGTATAGATCCAAATTGCCGTCGTTATCGAAGTCGGCCCAGGCAGCCGAAGCCGGATGTCCACCTTTCACCAACAGACGCGCCTTTTCGGTTTCATTTGTGAACGTTCCGTCGCCATTATTGTGGAAAAGCTTGAGCCCGGTCATAGTGGTCACCAACAAATCGCAATGGCCATCGTTATCGTAGTCGGCGCATGCGACTCCGACGGCGATCCCATCGGGGTCCGCCAAGCCTGCCTCGGCAGCTACATCGGTGAAAGTTCCGTTGCCATTGTTACGGTACATCGCGTTCGGGCCGCTGGCATTGGTGAAGAATATGTCGGGTAGACCATTGCCATTAAAATCGAGAAAGGCGGCGCCGGCTTGAACCGCATCCGCGCGATCGTGCGCCTGGTGACGGAAGGTTATGCCGGCAGCGGTAGTAACATCAGCGAATTCTGGCAATTCGATATCTGGGCGCCGGACGCCAACTGAAAGCCGAGCGGCCCCAATAGCGCCTGCGCCGGCCATTGCCGCTGCGCCGATCAGCAGCGTGCGTCGCGACAATAAGGGCGATCCGACCGACCCTTCCCCTGCAGTCGAGCGTCCGCCTAGCTCAGCCCAAGCCGCTCGCAGATCAGCCCCCAGATGACGTTGGAACCCGCCAACCCAGAATGCAGCCGCAGCGGGCAAGTAAGCTACCGTATTAAGTGCAAAGTGTAACCAGATCAGATCAAACGCGTTGCCGAGAATGCCCGGCGTACCGTCCCGGCCGGTGTCGATGAACTGTCCTATCTTGAAGAGGTGCTCGGCAACATGATAACACTGGATGAAAACCGCTGTGTTGAGCAACCACCAAGCCGTCATCCCACGGGTCCACAGGTCAGGTCGGTGGGCACCGCTGAATCTGTACACCATCAGCAGCAACAGGAGGAACGGCAAATTGTAGGCGAGGTGAAGGGGTTCTAGGTCAAAATACTGGCCGAGCAGTCCCTTGGCTTCTGGAACGTCGAGTACAGCGTGTTGCACTACCCGGAAGACGTGTTCGATCTCGTGTGCACCTTGGACCAACAACACGCCGATAAATGAAATAGCGAGCGCCGGACTATGGTTTGTTTTCTTCAGGTGGACGCAGCTCAATCGGCCGTCGAGTTCAGCCATCCGGCCGTCGATACCCGTCGGTTAGTGTTCGACGATACGCTAAGATTTCTTGTCGCAGGATTCATCGCCCAATCCTGCCGTACGCGGTATACAGTCGCAATTGGATAATCGTCAGAATGATCGTTGCAATCATCAAGACGACGGCAATCGAAGAGGCATAGCCAAACCTGGCGAATAGAAAGGCCTGGTTGTATATATGCAATGAGACTAGCTCACTCTGATGGGCTGGTCCGCCCCTGGTGAGGACGAAGAGCAACTCAAACTCGCGCATAGTCCGAATCACACCCAGCATAGTCAGAGTGACTGTCATGGGCATTAGCAATGGAATTGTGACATATCGGATCTGCGCCCACACGTTAGCGCCGTCAACCCGAGAAGCCTCGTAGTACTCGAGGGGGATCGACTGCAAGGCGGCCAGATACAGTACCATCGTGAAGCCGACGAACCGCCAAGTATTCACGATAATGGCAGCAAAAATGGATGTATTGACGTCGCCTAGCCAACCATGGGCAAAATGGCCAAGACCTATCAGGGCGAGTATTTCGTTGAATGTCCCCAGATTTGGGGGGCCCAGAATCCTGCCCCAGACGGCGGCGATTACCGCTATAGAGATCGTCGCCGGAGAGAAGAATACGCTGCGGTAGAAGGTGCGCCCTTTGAGTTGCTGATTCAAAAGTAGCGCCAGCATCAGGCCAAGTACCAACTGGAGAGGAACGGAGACTACCATCCAATAAAGGGTATTGCGCACTCCGATCCAAAAGATGTCGTCGTTGGTGAACATCTTGACGTAGTTCGCAAACCCAACGAACTTCTGGTCGTGGACACCGTCCCACTTGAACACGCTGAGCCGCAGAGTCTCCATTATTGGATAAACTACGAATCCGGCGTACACAAGAAAGGCCGGCAGGACGAAGAACATCCCATCGTTGATCCCGATCCGGCGCAAGCGGACACGCAGGGGCAATGATTGCGCCTGGGTCGTCGCCTGGACGGGTTGAGCCAATTCAGCGCCCCCCTCGATTTCATGCATCGGCGCAGGTGCCTTTCTGCCGCATACTGGTTAATTTCGCCACAAGTTGCCGTCTTTCAAACTCGAATACCGTGAACCTGGTCGCAGGTCTGCCGTCTAAATCGTCCCGAATGCCGAACAACGCTCAGCCTATCCTCGGGGTCCGAGCGAGCTAGACATTTCGCTCAGCACTCGCCGGGCAGCCTCCCGCTTCTCGTGATCAGCGTATCCCGAGACGACGTGGTGCAAGACCGAAAGTGCAAAGCCATTGCCCTTTCGGGCAAGCTCCCAAGCCTCGGCTTCAACCTTTTCGTGGAGGCGGCGATCGCTCTGGACAGTCCTTAGCTCAAGGTCTTTCCAATAGAATTGCACATCTGTCGACTGCCAGCCGGCGTAAACCTCCTCCCAGTCAATTTGTCCACCATGCGGCAGTAAATTGTGCCTGGCAATCGGCTGGCCCGCTGCCTGGTAGCGGTGATCGAGGGAGAGCCGGAGTCGATCGGGTGTCAGGTTTGGCAGCGATTTGTGTATGGTAAGACTGTGGAAAACAAGCGCATCGCCGGCTTCGTAGTCTGCGGTCAACCAATCGTCATTCACGTGTTCCAGATCAACTCCTAATCCGCCGGCGCCGAGCGCAAGATGGTACTCGTACACTCCGGAAATGTGCGATCTGGACTGTATCGCCAACCCGCCGAGCTCAGGTGGGCAGTCACCCAACGGCATCCAGCAACTGTATGTTTCGGTAGTGCCCTGGATGTGCACGAAGTCCTGATGGGGCGGCGTACTGTAGGTGTTGTTCTGAGGGAATATGATTCGGCAGATCTTGCTCGGATGGGGCAACACCTGCTCGCCGACGAGCCCTTCGATCAAAGTCAAAATGGCCGGCGAGTGGGACAGGCGATGAAAGGCCTCCAGCCTTTGTACGTTATTGTAAACCTTGACGTACTCGGGCTCCCACTCAACGCAAGTGCGGGATGGTTCAGCCACACCTTCAGCCAAGGGAACGCCGGCATTAAGCCAGCCACGATCCGCTATTACCTTCAATACTTGCGAGCGCAGTTCCCAGACCTGGCGCGGCTCTACCAACCGCCGGAAGAACAGATAACCGTCCTCGCCGATCCGCCGACGAAGTTCCTCGGCATCACCCAGAGCATCATTGGAGACGGTGAACTCTCTCAGTTGCGCTACCAACTAGACAGACTCCTTAACTCTCCCAATCCTTCGAATGGAGGATAGAGATTCATCCTTTCAAGGCGCCGGCGGTCAATCCGCTCACGAAATGACGCTGCAAGATGAAGTAGAACACCAACGGAGGCACCACAATCCAGGCCAGAGCGGCGAATAGCTGTTCTTGTTGTTGAACGCCAAAGAAATACGTGAAGTAGATCCAGGCCAGCGGAGCCGTGCGCATATCCGTTTTAGTCATAAACAGCATCGCCAGCAGGAATTCATTCCAGGTTCCCAGTACCAGGAAGATCGCGACGGCACTAAGAGCCGGCGTGCTCATGGGCAGGACGATCCGGTAGTAGATCATGAAACTCGATGCGCCGTCCATGATTGCTGCTTCTTCGATTTCGTATGGAAGAGTATCAAAGTATGCCCGCAGTATCAGGATAGTGAATGGCAGGCTCAATGCTGTCAGCGGCAGAATCAAGGCCGGATAGGTGTTGAAGAGCCCCATAATGCGCACGATTCGGAATAAAGGAACGATCAATGCGACTCCGGGGATCATCAGACCCAAAAGGAAGGTCAGGAGAACTACTTTCGATCCAAGGAAATTCCAGCGCGAGAACCCGTAGGCGGCCAAAGAGCCCAAGAAGAGAACAAGTATCGTGGTAACGACCGTGATGATGGTGCTGTTCTTAAGCATCACGCCGATGGGGGCGTCGGTCCAGACCTTGACGATATTGTCGAGAGTAAACTCCCGGGGAAGCATCGCCATAATCTCCAGCGGTACGCCGAAGGGCTTCAGAGCAATCCCGAACATCGCAATGAGAGGAAAGATCGTCAGAAAACCGGCGGCCAAGAGCATCAGATGTGTGAAAACGCGCAGGAACATGCGACGGACTCTTGCATTTCTGCGCGTAGCCGGACTTATGGCCTGAACTTGCGCTTGCACGGTTACTCCTGGTATCCGCTTAGGCGGGCCGCCTGGAGTGTAATCAGAAACATCAGGGCAGGGCCGATTGCGACATCGACCTTACCCTGCTTAGAGTAATTGACAATGCGCCAGCAAGACCTGACGCCTGCTTTTGGAGGAGCGCTTACTACTCCCTGCTATCGAAAGCGTCCTGGATGTGTTGCATGGCCTCCTGCGGCGTCTTGGAACCGAGGATCATAAACTCGACGGCGTCTAGTTTGGCTTCAAAGACCTCCTGATATCTTGGCATCCTCGGATGGGCCACGGCCATCATTTCGATCATGTGGTCGTAATGGGCGTCGAAACCGGCGTTGCCGGTCGGGACTTCAGGGAACCCTTGGACGGCAGGCGTGAATATTTTGGCCGAAGTCTTTTGCGCCTGGTCGCTATTAATGAAGGTCGCCGCAGCGATCGCCCCGTCCTTATTGTCGCCTTCCTTGGGCGCAGCCAACCCGTACATAACGTCAAAGTTAGGTCGAGAGGATCTCAGGGTACCTGGCATTTGCGGAAACGCCATTACTCTCCACTTGTCGAGCAAGTCGTTGTTAACCGCATGCCTCTTCATGATTGAGCCGCCGTAGAACATGGCCACTAGCTCTTCGTCCCTCATTCTACCGATCTCTGGCGGAGTAACCGCCAAGGGATCATCATAAAGAACGCCATCGTCGATCATCATCTTCCTGTAATTGGCCAGAGCTTCGACCAACACAGGATCGGTAAACTTGAGCTCACCAGCCTCAGCCTGATCAAGTGGCCATGGAGACGGACCAGTAAGCATGCTCAGGAAGTTATTGTAGATATCGCCATTTTGTCCTCTTTCCTGGGCAGGATAGGCGAAGCTCTGGATGCCTGCATCCTTGAACGCCTTGGACGCCTCAACCAGCTCGTCGTAGGTCATTTCAAACCCGTCGGGGGGTTTCACGCCGAACTTATCGAAAACAGCCAGGTTATAGAACATGAATCCCCACGCCATCACGCCTGCCGGCGCAAACACGAAGTTAGACTTTTCTGCGTCGTAGTCATACGGCAGCGCGAAAGCGGGCTTGATGTAACGCTTCGTCCAAACAGGGCCATGCTGGGCCTTAAGGGCGTCCTGGAGCGGCTCCCACTGATCCGCCCAAAGGCGTGTTTCGCTACCATTCCAGACGCCGTGAAAATCTGGTCTTTCGCCACCGGCGTAGCCGATCCTCAGTGCATTTCGGAACTCGGTCCAAGGCGTCAGGGTGACTTCATAGGTCCATCCGGGGTTCTCACCTTCAAATACCTGAAGTATCTCTGTTTCTTCTGATTCTCCCCAGGGGTACCACCAAGTCCAATAGCTGAGCGTTACCCTCGGCGCCTCGGGAGCCATCGTGGCCGTGACAACCTTCTCCCTCTCGACAATAACCTCTTTTTCTACCTCGACGATTTCTTTCTTGACGACTTCGATCGCCTTCTCAACCTCAACAGTAATGACTCTTTCGACTTCGACCGCCTTCTCAACCTCGACGGTTACGACCTGTTGCACCTCTTTTACCACTACTTGGGTCACGATTTTTTCGATCGGGACCTCTTTTTCAACAACTACTACCTTCTCTTCCGTGACGACCTGCGGCTGGCAGGCAGCTAGAACCGGCAAGGCAGCAGTTGCGCCAAGGCCGGCTAGAAAAGAACGACGCGTGAACCTGCGAGTCATGATCTTGCCAATCATCGATTTCATCCTCTCACTCTATGGCTTGTTGTTCCTAAAACAGACAACTCCAGATCGGAATGTGCCGATGCATGTGTCAACATCCCTCCTTTTACCATGGGATTTGCTGTACTAGTCACGTCCGCCGACGATTACTTGGGTTCTGCCTTCAAGTAGAAGGCCCGGTGCTCAATCTATCATCCACAAAATTGTGTCGACGTGCCGAGAAGGACACGGATAGACCACGAATAAGAAGACATAACGCCGGTCTATCGCTAGTATGTAAGATATCTGCTGACGTGTCAACCTCCCGAATTGCCTCATAACCCCTGCTCCTTACGGTAACGTGAGCTATGAGGCAATTCGGGGCGGCTTCGGATAGGCCCTTCACAGTTTCATGCACAGGTTTCCATACTCTACGCGCCAGCTGCCTTTCAGACAGCGAGATGCTCTCCCGCCGAAGAGACATCGTTTGATCCGCGAATACGGCCGTGATAAAACAAGTAGCCGGCACAATTGGTGGCGAATAAGCTATGTTCACGACCCGCCGCGCACTGGGGACAATGTGAATCCGATGGCGAACTTTGAAACTCGCACCACAACGGCGCACGATTACGACGTAGTTGTGATTGGAGGCGGGCCGGCGGGCTCAACTGTCGCAACGCTGTTGTCAATGTGGGGACGCAGAGTCTTGCTCTTGGAGAGAGATTTCTTTCCGCGTCACCACGTGGGCGAGTCCCTCTTACCAGGTACAGAACACGTATTGAAACGACTTGGAGTGTATGACGAAGTTAACCGGGCCGGCTTCACACCGAAATACGGGGCCAGCTATGTTTGGGGCAGATCCCGAAAACCGTGGACGATCTACTTCCCCGAAGTCAGAAGCGAGAGCCTAGCGGGCGCAAGTCGGCCGGATCATTCTTTCCAGGTGGACAGAGCCAAGTTCGACAAGATTCTCTTGGACCACAGCCGAGACAGCGGCGTTACCGTTTCCGAGGGATGCCGCGCGACTGGAGTCGTGCGCGACAGCCAGGATACGACACTTGTCAACTACTTAGACCACACACAAACCGCACAGACGGCCAGCTGCAGGATAAGCGTAGACGCGTCAGGCCAAAACTCGATTCTGGGCAAAGATTTGAGGCTCCGCAGAGCTAATCCGTCATTTAGAAATATCGCTGTGTACGGATATTTTCAGGGCGGAAGGACCGTACTGGACTTAGAGCCGGGACTCAACCCCAAGAACGCAGGCAACATCTTGATTGTAGCCAACGAAGCGGGCTGGATTTGGTACATCCCGCTAGAGGGCAATAGGTTCAGTGTTGGGCAAGTGATGGATGCGGCCTCCGCCACAGAAATCAATAGGGTGGGTAGCAAGAAGTTTCTCCTCGACAATATCGACGCTACCCCTGAGACCGCATTTCTTCTGAACGAAGCGCGTTTGGAGCCCGACTTAATTCGCACTGAAAGCGATTGGTCATACATATGTCGCAAGTTTCACGGGCCAGGATTTCTACTGGTTGGCGACGCGGCCTGCTTCATCGACCCGGTCCTTTCCTCGGGCGTCTATCTCGCGATGGAAAGTGCACTGAAAGCAGCATTGGCTATCAACACCTCGCTTGGTAGACCTGAGTTGACGGATCAAGCGATGCAATGGTACGAGGAAGAATACCGCATCGTGGCATCCAATTTTCTCCAAATGGCCGAGCATTGGTACGCCGGTCATAGTAGTCGGAAATCTTGGTTTTCGACAGCGAGAGGGTTGATAGATCCCAATAATAATCTGTCGATCCGCCAAGCATTCATTCACTTGGTCGGTGGTCACACGGGACTGTCGGGTCAGCCGGACCTGTTGCCGTTTGGGGGTTGGTCCCCACCTGAACTAGAAACGATGTACGCGAACCTCGAACGCGTGACTCCTGGGCAATCAAAAGCAAAACGACGAATCTCAAAACCCGATCCTCAGATCATCGTTAGGAATGTGGCGGAGAGTATTCCGCACTTCGAATCGGGCGTTCGTTATGGTTCCTACATGGTGGAACGCGACAATAGCCTGGCGCCAATTTTTCAGGTCGCCCACGAGGTGCATGGAATCGTCGCAAACAGATTCTTCTACCAGCACCCTGGGATTTCGCTAATACTCGACAATATCGATGGCAAGCGCTCGGTCCGAGATATTTTCGATGAGTTGGGAGTTCAGTCAGTTGGTAGGGGGCAATCTGACGTCAAGGAGCGCCAGGAGTATGTCACCAGGGTGGTCCAGGACCTATATGCTCGCAAACTATTGGCACCCGAACAGAGCCGACCGCCGAAGGCGGCGACTGGACGGACAAGCAGGAACGTGGCCGGTCAGACGCCGCCAAGCAAGACTCGCCGCAACGACCCCTGCCCTTGCGGAAGCGGAAGGAAGTACAAGCGGTGCCACGGGACGTGAGCAGGATACCAAGGCTAACATTCGAACCCCTCTGAGCAAGGGGCACGTTCAAAATCGTGTTTGTGTTTGGAGCGTCGAATCTTGAAGACTGGACTAGGGGCCTTGGCAGAGCCGCGAGGTGTGATTCTGCTTGGAAGTTGTATCAGGGACGACAGCCCCGCCGGTAACAGCTTATTGGGGGACGAGGTTCTTATAGAACGTCTCTAGTTAGGGTTGCCAAGAACTCCTCGTTATTGGGCGCTTTGCCTAATCGATTTAGCAGCAACTCTATTCCATCGTCGAGACCTATTGCCGCAACCATCCGGCGTAGCACCCAAACTTGCTTGAGGGTTTTGTTCTCAAGCAAGAGTTCTTCTCGCCTAGTGCTTGATCGCGGAATGTCGATTGCAGGGAATATGCGCTTTTCGGATTGCCTACGATCGAGCACCACCTCCATGTTGCCCGTGCCCTTGAATTCCTCGTAAATTACCTCATCCTGTCGGCTGCCGGTATCGACCAGACAGTTGGCGATTACTGTAAGGCTGCCGCCTTCCTCGATATTTCGAGCGGCGCCGAAAAATCGCTTTGGCGGGTACAGAGCGGCCGGATCCATACCACCGGAAAGGGTACGCCCGCTAGGAGGGACTATGAGGTTGTAGGCCCGAGCTAACCGAGTGATGCTGTCGAGAAGTATAACCACGTCAAGACCACCCTCCACCAGCCTCTTCGCTCGCTCGAGCGCCATTTCAGCCACAATCCGGTGGTCCTCTACCGGTTCGTCGAAGGTGGACGACACCACCTCTCCCCGTACGGAACGCTTCACATCCGTCACTTCTTCGGGACGCTCGCCGATCAGACACATCATGATGTGAACGTCGTCATAGTTGACGGAGATGCCATTTGCAATGTTCTTGAGGACCGTCGTCTTACCGGCTTTAGGCGGCGAGACTATCAATCCACGCTGACCACGACCAATTGGCGAGATCATGTCGATGATTCGCTGGGTCAGATTGTCTTGAGTGGTTTCTAACTTGAACTTCTCTGTAGGGAAGATGGGGGTTAGGGAGTCGAAGTGAGGTCTGCGCTTGGCTGCTTCAGGATCCATCCCATTGACTGTCTCAACACGCAATAGTCCGTAATACTTCTCGCTTTCTTTGGGGTGACGGACCTGTCCCGTAACATCATCCCCCGTCCGCAGGCCAAACCTTCGCACTTGCGACTGAGATACATAAATGTCAGATGACTGGGGGAGAAACCCGTTCTTGCGGAGAAAACCGTAACCATCGTCTACTATTTCGAGCACTCCACCGCCATAGAGGATGCCCTGCTCCTCCGCCTGAGCCTGCAACACGCGGAATATTAACTCCTGTTTTCTGAGCGTCGAGGAACTCGGGACGCCAATATGTTCTGCGAGGTCCTCCAGCTCGTGACGAGTCTTGCCGCCCAGCTCAATTATGTTTAATACCATTCTTAGTTACTATCACTCCTCTTGGACGCATTGGAAGCTGCAAAGAAGTCGAGTTTATTTCTCACTGTAAAGCCGATGTTGTAGAAAGCGCTGCAACGCAGGCCACATTGCCGGAAACTAATGTGCCCATCGCTAAAATTGGAATAAGCTCTGTTTACCATTTTCCTGCATCAGGTGGAACCGTGTATATATTCCGACCGATAAAGCCGCTCGTCCCTAAGTAGACCCACCCTAGCCGAATGAAGAATCTATAACCTGACACCGACTCAATAAGCAATCGGCACGTAATTGGACATAAAGTTGCAGGCACGTCTCAATTCCGAACGTGATCGTCGTCACAACGCTCTTTTTGTGACGGCATCGCAGTCAGCGAACATCTCCAAGAGAGTAATGCAGCGACTAAGATTTAAAATCGTGAGGAGAGAATAAAAAAGAAACGGAAAAGTACGCACAGAACCCCTATGCACGACTATCGTACCAAGGGCGGTGAGATTTGTCAACACCGGGTACGAGTGCCGGCGTTTAACTACAATCCTTGTAACCGTTCGGATTTGGGCGTATTCCTCTCCCCCATGCCCGTGAACTGGAAAGGCCGAGTCGCCACCCGGGACCTCAGTAGGCGGTCATGGGGTGATTTCAAACCTATCGATGCCAAATCCACGAGCTGATCGACCTCATCCCCCCGGCCCCCTTCTCCTGGCTCGAGGCTGTCTCACAAGTCCAAAGGGCAGCGATAAGCGCAATTCCGACCTTCGTATTTGGTCGATTTCATCAATAATGAACCGTTAACTACGTCATGATGAGAAGGTCCCGCCGTATTTCGTACCTCACGCAGAGTTATGAGACGAACTCTGGCTCGGAGAAGGGGGAACTTTGTCGTGGGGGGACACCTCCACATACCCCGGCAAGGACTTCGCCCTTGCAACCCTTTCCTGGTTTTCCCCGATCAGACGTCCTCGCCTGTGGTGGACCCTCATTGGTGCGACATTATGCCCTTACGGAGCAGGTACCCCTGAATCTGAACACTTACCAATCCTTCCGCCGCAACAGACCTCAAGCCGGCCGACTGTATAATGTGAACAATATGCCCAATCTCCACCAGACCGCACGGCTCCGTGCGGCGTCAATAGCTGCGGTCTCATTCCCAAAGGCGTAGGAATTTTGACCGACTCGTCCTTGGCTTGTTGCGGGCAGAATCGCTCCCCGGAGTAACTAAGTCGATTGATCAAGATTGAGCATCTCTCTAAGAGATACGGACCCAATCTCGCCCTTGACGACGTCAGCTTCACCGTCGCCGAAGGCGAAATACTGGGGTTCCTGGGCCCGAATGCTGCCGGCAAGACCACCACCATGCGAATACTGGCCGGCTATTTTGCACCATCATCCGGACGTGCATACATAGCCGGTTACGATGTTGTGCGAGAGTCGCTGTCTGCACGTCGGAGGATTGGCTATCTTCCGGAGAATATTGCGCTCTACCCAGAGATGTCAGTCGGTGAGCACCTTACCTATTTGGCAACTATCCGAGGCGTCCGGCCAGATCAGCGGGAAAATCGGACGCGATTCGCCCTCGAAAGATGCAATCTGGTGGACGTGACGCAGCGTCTTGTCGGCGAACTATCCCGTGGCTACCAGCAGCGCCTTGGCATCGCCCAAGCGATAGTCCACGATCCTCCGGTGCTGATCCTGGACGAACCAACCGTGGGACTTGACCCGCGTCAGATTGTAGAGACCAGGAGACTGATAAGAGAGCTCGGCGAGCATCACACGGTGCTGCTCAGTAGTCATATCTTGCCGGAAGTAAGCATGACCTGTAGCCGCGTCCTTATTATCGATCGAGGTCGGGTTGTGGCAGAGGATACTCCAGCCAAGCTAACCGAACGATCAGCGGGAACCGGACGCCTTATTCTGAAAGTACGGGGGCCTGTTGATCCTATAGAAAGCACTATTCGCGATATGCCGGATGCGCTGGCAGTACACTCGACTACGGAAGATGGCTTGTTAAGGATTGAGGTTCAAACAAGGGCCGGCAGCGATCCGCGAGAGCAGATGGCTCGGCGAATCGTAAACGGAGGCTGGGGACTTTTGGAAATGCGACAAGACGCCGCCAGCCTCGAAGACATCTTCGTTCAACTCACGACCACCGAAAAGGAGATTCGAGACGATTGAGGCAATTCTTCGCCAATGTGTTCGCCATTGCCGGTCGTGAGCTAGGCTCCTACTTCAAGTCGTTCGTCAACTATTTAGTTTTGGCACTCTTCTTAGTGGTGATCGGCGCAGTGTTCGCGCTGGTGATGGTGAACACCCGTACTACTGATCTGCGACAGCTTGTTTTTGACCCTATGTACCTCTTTCTGCTGCTAATGACACCATTGATGACGATGAGGTTGATTGCCGAGGAGCGACACACTAACACGATCGAGCTGATTCTGACTTCGCCGGTTCGTGACTGGGAGATCGTCTTGGGCAAATTCTTGGGAGGATTGGGATTCTTGGGCGCCGGAATCATCGGTACGCTGTTCTACCCGGCGCTGCTGTTGATGTTCGCCACTCCTGACCTTGGCGTTCTGCTGAGCGGCTACGTAGGAGTGCTGTTGTTTGCTGGCGCTACAGTGGGCATTGGCCTGATGACGTCGACCTTGACTTCGAACCAAATCGTTGCCGCAGCCTCCACATTCGCGTTGCTGGTCTTTCTCGGGTTCGGAATCATTGAGGCCATAGGTCGGATTTTCGGCTCGGACGTTGCGGGTGGGCTGCAATACGCAGCATTATTTACCCACTACGGAGACTTTGGCAAGGGACTACTTGACACCTCCCACATCGTTTATTTCCTATCGCTGATCGCTGTGACGCTCTTCATCGCTACCAGAGCACTCGAGACAAGGCGATGGCGATGATTGGCCGGGTCACCTATCGGATTGCGCCTGCCTTAGGTGCCTTGGGCGTACTATCGCTCTTGGTGTCAGCCGGCATCTGGCTGGTGACCGGCAGGGCTGACCAGTGGGTGATCGCGCTCATCGTAGCCGGACTCGGGTTGACCGCCTTCTACGCGCTCGAACGGCCACAACAGGTCGTTACATTCCTGGCCGCCCGCCAAGTTCGGTATGGCACGAACACGACAGCGATGGCAATAGCCGCGATCGCCATCGTCATTCTGCTAAATATGTTGGCGAGCCGGTACAGCTTACGGCTAGATATGACTGCCAATCGGATTCACTCTTTGTCCGAGCAGACCTTTGTAATATTGCGACAGTTGGATCGTCCCGTTCGTATGATCGGCTTTCAACTGCCAGGCTCTCCAAGTCAGGAACGGCTGGAAGACTTGCTGGAAGAGTACCGTCGGCACAGCCCATTGATTTCCTTCGAATTGGTGGACCCAAACATCAATCCGGGGCTGGCGCGGCAGTATGGAGTAGAACGGTATGACACAACGGTCGTCGAGGTGGGCGACAGGAGCGAGCTGGTGGTTGGTGCTGGAGAAGGAGACCTAAGCAGCACCATACTAAAGCTGTCGAGGTCTGAACCAAAATACGTATATTGGATCGCCGGACACGGCGGTCCCGATCCTACCGACGCCGGCCCGTTCGGCGCCAGTGAAGCAAAGAAATTGATGGAAGCAGTCAATTTCGAGGTCATCCCTTTGAATCTAGCCTCAACTGGCAAGGTGCCCACCAAGGCAGATCTTGTTGTCCTGACCAACCCAAGCACCGGGATGCTCCAGGCCGAACAAACAGCGTTGATCGACTACATTCGAGATGGCGGTAGATTGTTGGTGATGCTCGAACCGGGCGGCTTTGACGATATTGCTTTTCTAATGGACGAATTGGGGCTGCAGAGCAGGGAGGGCGTCGTGATAGATCCGTCGCAAAGTCTGCTCAACGATCCATATTCTCCGATTGTGACCCACTACCATCCGAGCCCGGTGACCAAGAACCTGCCGATGGTACTAATGCAAACCGCCGCCGAGATTTCGCAAGCGGAAGGAACCAAGTCGGACTACGTAGTGTCAACGCTGGCCGAGACGACGGCAGACGCGTGGCTCGAAAGCAACCCTCGCCAACTGAGGTTCGACCCGGAGCAGGACGTGGCCGGACCGTTATCGGTCGTTGCTTCGGTCGTAAGTCGACAACCAGTTGGCGATAGGCCGGGAAATAGTAAGAGTGCGTTGGTAATCGTGATCGGTGACGCAGATATTGTTACCAATCAGATGATACTCTTGGCCGGCAATCGTGATCTGCTTCTCAACTCCGTAAGCTGGCTTGGCGAGGAGGAAGATCTGCTAGGTCTGAGGTCTCGGCAAGCGCAGCCATCGCCACTCGTCATCAGCAACACCCAACTTAATCTCCTTTTTCTATTGAGTGTGCTCGTGATGCCGGCGGCTGTCTTGTTCGTGGGCGTCACTGTCGCCTGGAGACGGCGATAGGAATTGAATTTTCGCCTGACAATAGCCCTCGCACTGATCGCAATCGCGTTAGGAGCCAGCGTGTTTCTCGCACCGGCCGGAGGCGACCCTCCAGCTCCACCCGATTCGGTTCTCCATGTATTGAGCTTCGATGCGGATGAGGTCGCGTCTCTCGAACTCGAAAACCATAAAGGAGACAGAGTGCTGGCAGAGAAGCAAGATTCGAATTGGATCGTCGTGTCGCCGGAAGAGTCACTTGGTGACGGACGTCGACTGGAACCATTTGTGAGCAGAGTCGCCAGCTTGGTGGCCAAAGACAGCTTCCAGCCAGACGAACCCCTATCAGATTTCGGTCTGAACCCGCCAGTCTTGACCATCAGCATAAGAATGTCCGATGGCGTCAACCACCGTCTGCACATTGGCGCGAAGACCGTTGATCGCAGGTCAACTTATGGCACGACGAACGGACGAACAGAAGTTTTTCTTCTTCCGAATCTGATTGCAGACGACGCGATGCTACTGATTACAGAACCGCCTTACCTGGTGCCGGCTGCTACTGCTACACCCTAGCGAGCGACCCTTACACCCTCTTGCAATACAAGGATAGAATAGACCGCAAACGTCGCGCGTCGATCGGAGAGCGGGGATCATTCGATGGATATCATATGGCTGGGCCACTCCTGTTTCCGGCTAAAGTCTCGTGAAGGGAGCATAATTGTCGATCCTTATCACGAAGACTTGGGGCTTACTCTGGGAAAAGTGAGCGCCGACGTGGTGCTAGTCACCCATGATCACGCCGGCCATAACAACGCCAAAGTCGTTTCTGGCTTTCGCAAGATAGTTAGTGGGCCGGGCGAATACGAAGTACGCGACATAATGATTAACGGCATTCGCACGTACCACGACAATCAGAAAGGTGAATTGCGAGGCAAGAACACTACCTATTTGATCCGGATAGATGGTGTAGCCGTGTGCCACCTCGGCGATCTGGGACACATACTTAGCTCAAGCCAAGTGAATGAGATGGATGAAGTCGACGTACTTTTGGTGCCAGTCGGCGGCGAATCCACGATCGGCGCAGGTGAGGCCTCTGAGATCATCGGTCTCATCGACCCACGCATCGTTATTCCCATGCACTATCAGTTTGACGGCATAAGGTCAGACCTTGACACATTGGATAGATTCCTTCGCGAAATGGGAGCCGCCGGAGCCCAGTCGGTGGCAAGGCTAGTCGTCAGCCATTCAAACCTTCCGGAAGACACTCAGATAATTCCGCTTGAACGCCGGCGGCAGTAGCGGGGCTCTGCTTATCCAAGGGCACGCACCCAATTTCGAATCCGACTAACTCCGCATAGTGCTATCCGTCGGAAAACGACCGGATGACACCGCAAGCCTAATACGAGGGGGTTGTCAGTTCCTATGGGCAACACCGATGCCTTCGCCGGCTCGCTATGGTACAAGGACGCAATAGTCTACGAGGTCCATGTACGGGCATTTTTCGATAGCGACGGCAACGGAATCGGTGATTTTGCCGGGCTTACCGCCAAGCTGGGCTACATCCAGGATTTGGGGGTCACTGCCATCTGGCTATTACCATTTTACCCCTCACCACTGAAAGACGATGGCTACGACATATCCGACTATATGAACGTCCATCCGACCTACGGTACATTAGACGAATTCAAGAAATTTCTGCGTCAAGCCCACCGTAGAGGTCTACGCGTGATCACCGAGTTGGTGCTGAATCACACGTCAGACCAACATCCATGGTTCCAGCGAGCCCGCCGCGCACAACCCGGCAGCAAATGGCGCAATTTTTACGTCTGGAGCGACCAACCAGACAAGTACAGCGAAGCTCGCATCATCTTTAGGGATGTCGAACATTCCAATTGGGCATGGGACCCGGAGGCCAAAGCCTACTATTGGCATCGCTTCTACAGTCACCAGCCAGACCTGAACTACGACAACCCTGCCGTTTTCGAAGCGGTTTGCGGAGTTCTGGATTATTGGTTGGACCTCGGAGTCGACGGATTCAGGCTGGACGCGGTGCCATATCTATGCGAGCGCGAAGGCACAAGCTGCACGGACTTGCCCGAGACGCACGAGATATTGAAGAGACTCCGCCGGCACGTTGACGCCCGATTCAACGACCGAATGCTTTTGGCCGAGGCCAACCTCTGGCCGGAGGATACAATATCCTACTTTGGCGACGGGGACGAATGTCACATGGCCTTTCATTTCCCCTTGATGCCGCGCATATTCATGTCCATTTATATGGAGGAGTGTTTCCCCATACTCGACATAATAGATCAGACGCCACAAATCCCAGATACTGGCCAATGGGCTCTCTTTCTCCGCAACCACGATGAACTCACTCTGGAGATGGTCACAGACGAAGAGCGGGACTATATGTACCGCGTGTATGCCCAGGATCCCCAAGCACGAGTCAACCTTGGAATCCGGCGTCGTCTGAGCCCGCTGATGAGAAATAACCGCCGTCGCATCGAACTGATCAACGGACTGCTTTTCTCACTGCCAGGCACCCCGGTCATCTACTATGGCGACGAAATAGGTATGGGCGACAACATATACCTGGGAGACCGCAACAGCGTCCGCACGCCAATGCAGTGGAGCGCTGATCGCAACGCCGGATTCTCGAAGGCCAACCCTCAGCAGTTGTACATGCCGGTCAACATCGATCCCGAGTATCGATTTGAAGCTGTGAACGTGGAAGCACAGCAGGGCAACCCGTCTTCGCTTCACTACTGGATCAAACGGGTAATAGGCATACGAAGAAGATTCAAGGCGTTTGGCCGAGGATCATTAGAGAGCCTGCACACGGACAATCGTCGAGTCCTCGCATTCATCCGCAAATACGAAAACGAAGCAATACTTATCATCGCCAATCTGTCGCGCTACAGCCAATATGCGCAACTCGACCTTTCGCAGTTCACTGGAAGGATTCCGGTAGAGCTGTTCGGACACATTCGATTTCCCGCTGTAGGAAGATCTCCCTATCTGCTCACGCTAGGACCTCAATCTTTCTATTGGTTCTCGCTGGAACAACCAAGAGTCGAGGAAGTGCGCTTGGGACAGACTCCTGTGGATGCACGCCAGCCGGTGATTTCCACAACCGGATCCTGGGAAAGCGTATTTGGAGGTACCGCGAAGACCGCCCTAGAAGAGTCGTTGCCGGACTATCTGCAAGTGCGCCGATGGTTCGGTAGCAGAATGCGGCAAATCGAATCCGCAACGCTGATAGACTCGGTGCCTATTCCCCACAATTCGTCAATGACGTATGTCGCACTGTTTCGGACCCGGTACGACGACGGCAGCCCCGAGACTTACGTGCTTACGATAGCTTTTGCGACTGGCGAGCAAGCGGCACAAATCACCAAGGAGCACCCGCAGGCGGTAATAGCGCAACTGCATACTAGGGGAGACGATGGCCAAGAGATCCGGGGAATACTCTATAACGCGCTAAGGGACCCCGCTTTCACGCAAACACTCTTGGACGCGTTCGCAGAAGAGCGTGTATTCAGAGGGAGTAGGAGTCAGATCGTGGTGTCAAAGACCACAGCCTTCGACCGGTCCCGCGGGCCAATGAACAACATTCTCGTGCCTACAATTTGGCAGGCTGTCGAGACCAACACTGCGGTTATCTACGACGACAAGTTGATCCTCAAACTCTTCCGGCGTCTCAGTGAAGGGGTGAGTCCTGACTTGGAGATCGGACTCTACCTCACCGAGGAGATTGGGTTCAGCCATTCACCATCTGTAGCCGGAGCAATGGAGTACCGCTCAGACCAAGGTGACGAGGTCACGCTAGCGGTGTTGCACAGCTTCGTGCCAAATCAGAGCGACGCCTGGCAGTACACGCTCGACTACCTCACCGAATACTATGAACGCGCACTTACACATCAGCGCGAGGTTGTGGCTCTAACGCTACCATCGAAATCGTTGCTCGCACTATCCGTGAACGACGCTCCGCAGTTCGCTGCGGAAACCGTTGGCGCCTATCTGGCGCTGGCGAAACTATTTGGCCAGCGAACGGCAGAGTTTCATCTTGCCCTCGCTTCGCCGACGGGGGATCCGAACTTCGCGCCGGAGCCCTTCTCCGGGGCGTACAGACGCTCTGCCTACCAATCGATGCGATCCACCACCAATAGGAGTCTGCGGCTTTTGGAAGGTCGTAAGAAACACCTTCCGGATGAATTTCAGGAGGATGCCCGTAAGGTGCTCGGCTACGAGAGCCAAATAGAAGAACGATTTCGGTCCATACTGGATCGCGACCTAGCCGCATACCGCATTCGCTGCCACGGTGACTTTCACCTTGGTCAGGTGCTTTACACCGGTAAAGACTTTTACGTAATCGACTTCGAAGGCGAGCCGGGCCGCTCACTGAGCGAACGACGAGCCAAAGGCTCGCCACTGCGAGACGTAGCGGGTATGCTTCGGTCGTTTCACTACGCCGCGACATTTTCGCTCGCGGACTCTATTGAACGCGGATTGATCCGTCGGGAAGATCGTAGCGTACTACAATCGTGGGCCCGATTCTGGCAGATGTTGACCTCGGCCGAATACTTGAACTCGTACCTAGAAGTCGTCGGTGAATCTCACCTGCTACCGTCCTCGCAAGAAGACACTGAATTCCTTCTCAACATCTACACTTTGGAGAAAGCGGTATTCGAACTGGGGTTCGAGCTGCAAAATCGACCGGAACTGGCATGGATTCCGCTTCAGAGCATCGTACAGATGATGGAAACTCCTAACTGATGGAGAGCTTGTAACAGTTCAGTTTTGGGTGTATGTCTCTCCTCCATGCCCGTGAACTGGATAGGTCGAGTCGCCATTCGGGTCCTCAGTCGGCGGTCAAGGGGTGATTTCCAACCCATCGATGCCAATCCACGAGCTGCTCGACCACATCCCCTCGCCTTGCGTAGTCTTCGACCTGGCCCCCTTCTCCTGGCCAGAGGCTGTCTCACAAGTCCAAAGGGCAGCGATAAGCGCAATTCCGACCTTCGTATTTGGTCGATTTCATCAATAATGAACCGTTAACTAGGTCATGATGAGAAGGTCCCGCCGTATTTCGTACCTCACACAGAGTTATGAGACGAACTCTGGCCAGGAGAAGGGGGATCTTTGTTGTGGGGGACACCCCCACATCCCCCGGCATCCGCCTGAGGCGGATCGCCCTTGCAACCCTTTCCTGGCTTTCGCCGATCAGACATCCTCGCCTGTGGTAGACCCTCATTGGTGCGATATTACGCCCTTACGGAGCAGGTACACCTAAAATCTGAACACTTACGAGAGCTTCCTTCTTGACCTGCTGTCGTATGAATCACCCATGCCGGTTGCGGTCGGCACCCCGAAGTATGAAAATTGCGGGCGCTGGTTGATGGAAGAGTTCGAGTGTCTTCGGTGCCTCGAGACCGCGCCGGGATCCATTCATCCTCACCCCCGGTATGGGGGCATGCTTTCGCCTGAATGACCAGTGCGGGGAATAATGAGGAATTACGACGGCGTACATGGCGGGATTCGCCGGCCGGCTAGTGTCGTCGGCTGCGGACAAGCCCCAGCCCTACATTTCCCTGTGTCGACTATCGGCCGTAATTCGCACCAGTGAGATTCTGAGCCCGTCGAGCTCGTCGACTCGCATGACAGTGCCATCCACCGTAGCCTGATCGCCAGTAATCGGACGCCGGCCGAGTTCGCCTAGCAGCAGGCCGCCGATTGTATCGAACTCTTCAGAATCCAGATTCAACCCTAGCTGCTCGTTGACATCTTCTATGGCGAGCGAACCATCCACCAGGTAGACACCGTCAGGACCGGCCTGTATCTCCGGCCGCTCAACGTCGAACTCATCGCGCATCTCTCCGACAACGTATCGCAATATATCGTCCAAAGTCACCAGGCCGGCCGTACCGCCGTATTCGTCAACAAGAATTGCCAGGTGCCTGCGACGGCTCCTCAACTCCGCGAGCAAATCCTCTACAACTAATGACTCCGGCAATACGAGTGGTTCCCGCATTACCTCGGTAACCGGCGGCTGGAGCGGTCGGTGCCCCATCGCTCGCATCAGTCGTAGAACGTCACGAGCATGAACGATGCCAATTATATTGTCGAGGTCGTCTTGGAAAACCGGATAGCGGTCGAATCCTTTGGTGCTAACCAAAGTGAAAAATTCGTCGGGAGAAACGTCTAGAGAAACGCAGACCATCTCGGTACGCGGAACCATGATATGGTGCGCGCGCACTTCAGAAAAATCTAGCAAGCGTTCGATCATGTCCTCTTCACGTTCGGACAATAGTCCAGCTTGCCGGCTAGCAATTACCATTAATTTCAGCTCTTCAACGGAATGCACCAAGTGGGTTCCGGGCGCCGGCCTGATACCCATCAAGCGCAGTGTCAGGTTACCCGATGTATTCAATAACCAAATGAAGGGCTTGAAGACCGTCAGAAACGCTTCGACTGGTCTGACCACGATCAGCGCGGTGCTCTCGGGTCGCTGCAAGGCGATACTTTTTGGCGCAAGCTCGCCGAGTACTATGTGCAATGTCGTGATGAAAAGGAACGCGATAACAACGGCGACCGAGTGAGCCCCGACTGCGGCAACATCCTCCGGCAGGATCAATCCGAGCACCGGAATGAGCAGAGACGCTACCGCCGGTTCTCCGATCCAGAGTAGCGTTATGCTAGCCATAGTGATACCAAGCTGGGTTGCCGCGATGAATGGGTCGAGGTTGCGAACCGCGCGGAGAAGGGTAGGCCCCAATGGATGGCCTTCTTCGGCGAGCTGCTCCGCCCTCGTGCGTCGGACAGTCACAAGCGAGAACTCGGCAGCTACGAAGAACCCGTTAGCTAGAACCAACAACATTACTGCTACAAGCCGAGCAGCGACAGATAAGTCAGGATCCTCCATCAAAGGTCTACCACCCCCTGCCAAGACTATAATGTTGCCGTTTTCGGTCTGTCAAACCAGTATTGAATGCTGTCTAACTGTCGAGGGAAGAGACTAGGCGCACGCGAGCATTAAGACAAGCGTCAGGCACAACGCACCTCGTGAAGATGAATCGCGCTGGTCACTGCGAGACTGGCGAAATAATCCGCAACCGAGCCGTCGACCGCCAACCTAGTTATTGAGTATGTTCCACAAGAACAGCTATTCAACGGCGCGCCCTAAGGCGCTATACTCAATCTTGTGTCGCGCTTCCGGCACACGCGGACGACACGTCAAATGAATGACGTTCGTCTGATGATAGAGGGACTGGTCGAGGATTGCGAAGTAGGGCCGAGTCCTTCGGGCAGTTGAGGGTGTTTCAACATGAATTGTCCCTCTGATGCAAATGAAAGTTGACGCTTGAGTCGATTAGGGGATCACGTTGGAAGAGGTTTTCTCCAGCAACATATTTGCGGCAGTACAAACATTCTACGACATAATCTTAATAATACTTTTCGTATTCGGTGTGATAACCGGGATACTAGCCACGAACCAGGGCAGGCGATTCTGGTTGTGGTTCTGGGTCGGCTTCTTGCTAGGACCGTTCGGCCTGTTTTTAACCTTGCGAGTGGTGGGTCTCCGCCCCCGCCCGCCGGCGGTGACGTGCCGGAGCTGTGGTATGTCGGTTCGGACGCGCGATTCCCGATGTCCAGAGTGCGGCAAACTGCTCGCGGGCCGCAAGAGCGATCCGGCGACCAGGCTGGGTCGCGAGGCAGCCGGAGCGGCGTTCCTCGTGCGTCGCGCGTTCAAAGCAGGACGCCGGCAGCGGCCCCGGGTACCGAAGAAGGCCGACTAATGGCAGGCTGGCCGTTGCCGATCACTGTGTGAGTGATCATTACCTAACTTTGGCGCCTGACTCACGGTTGGATGCCGGTCTTGGAGACTATAGTCGTATTTGCACCGTACGGACTCTCCGAATAATGGAGTCAGATAGGAATTGGTGCAACAGTTCCGATTTGGGTGTATTTCTCTCCTCCATGCCCGTGAATTGGAAAGGCCGAGTCGCCATTCGGGACCTCAGTAGGCGGTCAAGGGGTGATTTCCAACTCCACGAGCTGGTCGACCTCATCCCCCTGGCCCCCTTCTCCTGGCCAGGAGAAGGGGGATCTTTGTTGTGGGGGACACCCCCACATCCCACGTCAAGGGCTTCGCCCTTGCAACCCTTTCCTGGCTTTCGCCGATCAGACGTCCTCGCCTGTGGTAGACCCTCATGGGTGCGGTCTTACGCCCATACGGAGCAGGTACCCCTAAATCTGAACAGTTACGAATCGGTAGTTGATCTAGCTATGCTAGTCGCGCTGCGCTAGACTCTACGGCGGCAGTTGCTCCCAACCCTCTCAGTGTTTTTGGCGAAAATCGGTACCATCAGGGTCAGCTTGACTTGTCAACATTGCTGCGAATTCTAAGATACGTCCTGCAGCACCCGGTCGTGATGACGCTTTCCATCGCCAGCCTGGTCCTTAGCGCCGGCGCGGCGGCGGCGGTTCCACAGCTTCTCGGGATGTTCGTGGACCGGGGTGTGATTCAGGGCGACTTCAATTTCGTCCTACTAATGGCCGGCGCGATAGTCGCCGCTAGCCTAGTGCGTGCAGGCGGCGAATTTTCTCGATCGTATATGGGTGAGCGCATCAGCCAACTCGTTGCCCGAGATTTCCGAAACGAGCTTTTCGCCCACTATCAGAACCTGTCGTTTGGCTACCATGACCGAGCCAGGACCGGCCAGCTCATGAGCCGGGCGACAAGCGACGTCGAGTCGGTAATGCGTTTCACCGGCATGGGCGCCACCATGATGCTCCAGGTGATCGTTCTCGTCACGTTGACCATTGTGTTGATGGTCCGAATCGACTTGGCGCTTACCTTGTTGGCAATGGCGACAGTACCAGCGATAGGCGGATTGGCCATCGTTACCGGATCGACACTGCGGCCACTATTCCGCACCTTGCAGGAGGAAACCGCCGAACTCAACACCGTCCTGCAGGAAAACCTAACCGGCAATCGGGTCGTTCGCGCCTTCGCGCGCGAGAGCGAACAGACCGAGAAGTTCGACGGACACAACCGCGCGCTTCAAACCGCCTCGATCCGAATCATGCGAATGTTCGCAATTAGAGGCCCGCTCATGACCGCTGTCGCGGGTCTCGGCACTGTGGCGGTGCTTTGGGTTGGCGGAAACAGGGTAATTGCCGGCGACTTGTCGCTGGGTGTGCTGGTGGCATTCAACGCATACCTGTTGACACTTGTCATGCCGGTGCGAATGCTCGGGTTCATGGTGAACATGAGCGCACGGGCTATAGCCTCGGGCGAGCGCATATTCGAGATCCTGGATGCCCAATCCCCCGTCCAGGAGAAGACAAATGCCATCTCCGTAGGACGGCTCCAAGGTCAGGTCAGCTTCGATAACGTCACGTTCCTATACGACCGCGAACCCGTTCTTCGCGATGTCTCCTTTAATGCACAGACCGGCCAAGTCTTCGGAATCCTGGGCATGACCGGCTCCGGCAAAACTTCGCTCATCAACCTAATCCCTCGCTTCTACGACGTCCAACGCGGCGCCATCAGAATCGATGGCCACGACCTCCGTGACCTTCAACTCGAATCTCTTCGCCGGCAGATCGGCATCGTCCTTCAGGACACCTACCTATTCTCCGCCTCCATCCGGGAAAACATAGCCTATGGCCGCGCCGGAGCCTCACTCGACGAGATTGTCGAGGCCGCCAAGGCGGCCAAAGCGCACGAGTTCATCATCGATACGCCGAAAGGCTACGACACTGTCATCGGTGAGAGAGGTGTCACCCTGTCCGGCGGCCAGCGTCAGCGCATCGCCATCACCCGCGCCTTGCTCATGGATCCCAGGATTCTAATCCTCGATGACGCCACCTCAAGTGTCGACGTCCAAACCGAGGTCGAAATACAGCAGGCTCTCGAGAGGCTTATGGAGGGACGTACCACCTTCATCATCGCCCAACGCCTCAGCTCTGTACGACAGGCCGACCAGATTATCGTGCTCGAACAGGGCAGCATCATCGCTCAAGGCCACCACGACCAGCTTCTGAGTGAGAGCAGGCTCTATCGGGCAATGCTCGGCCAGCAGTTGCAGCTGGCAGCCGAAACTCGACAAGAACACGCTGGCCCGCTGCGAGCGAGGGTAGCGACATGATGCACTGGGGCGCGGCAGGTCTCGAAGGTAAAACGTATAGCTCGGTTACGGTGAAGCGGCTGGCCGGATATCTCCATCGAGACGTGCCTCAACTCATTCTGGCGGGAGTAATGGTCGTCTTCAGTGCCGCGCTCATGCTCGCGGGACCGTACCTAATAAAGATAGCCATCGATGACGGCATAAGCCAGAATCGAGTCGACGTTTTGACAATAGCAACAATACTCTACCCGGCCACCCTCGTAGGCGTCTGGCTGCTCACCTACGGTCAGACCAGACTGGTCAGCGGCATTGGCCAGCGGCTGCTGGGTAAGTTGCGCCTGGACATGTTCGTCCACCTGCAAATGTTGCCGACCGGCTTCTTCACCAAACGCCAGGTTGGCAGCCTCATGTCCCGGGTGATAAACGACATCTCGATTCTGAACGAGTTCATCTCGGTCGGCGCTCTTCAAATTTTGGCTGACGTACTGCTCTTGATAGCGATAGCAATTGTGATGTTGGTACTGGATCCCGGGCTGGCTCTGATGATCTTCTTGACCTTTCCCGTCACCTTCATCGCTGCTCGGATCTACGCGGTGAAGGCACACCAGGCGTTTCGTCAGAGCCGGCAAGCCGTCGCTGAAGTGAACGCCAGCCTTCAAGAAAATATCGCAGGAGTGCGGGTCGCTCAGAGCTTTGCTCGCGAGGACCGCAACATCGCACAGTTTGGCCAGATCAACGACCGCAATTTCAATGCGGCGATGCGCGCCGGCGTTCTGGCCGCCAGCCTCACGCCAGCAGTCGAGATATTGCGCGCCGTATGCATTGTCCTGATCATCGTCTACGGCGGATGGCGAGCAATCGACGGCGTAACAACCGTCGGCGTTCTTGTTGCATTCCTGACATACGTGAACAGATTTTTCGAACCTATCCGGCAGCTCAGCCAGTGGTTCAACATGCTTCAAGCCTCGATGGTGGCCGGCGAGCGGGTATTCGAGCTACTGGACGAGCCGGTGACTGTGATCGATACGCCAGATGCGATTGAGGCCGATTCTCTGCAGGGTCGGGTCGAGTTTGCCGACGTGAGTTTCGAGTACGAGGCCAACCGGCCGGTCCTAGGGCAGATCAGCTTCACCATAGAGGCGGGGCAGACGGTCGCTCTGGTCGGGCCTACTGGCGCAGGTAAGACAACGATCGCAAGTTTACTATCCCGTTTCTACGATGCCGGCGCCGGCCAGGTGAAGGTCGATGGACGCGATGTCCGCGAGTATCAACAGAGATCGCTGCGCCGCCAGATGGCGGTTGTGTTGCAAGAGCCATTCTTATTCTCCGGCACCGTCAAGGACAACCTCCTGTTCGGCCGGCCATCAGCTACTTCAGGCGAAGTTGAGGCCGCGGCTGCCGCAGTGGGCGCCGACCAGTTCATCGCTGATTTGGATAAGCAGTATGAAACCGAGGTAGACGAGCGCGGCGTCCGCCTTTCATTGGGACAGCGTCAGCTGGTCGCCTTCGCCCGCGCGCTCCTGGCTGATCCAAAGATACTGATATTGGATGAGGCCACGGCCAACATAGACGTACAATCCGAACTGCGTCTGCAGGAGGCGATCGCAACGTTGCTCAAGGGTCGGACTGCACTGGTCATCGCCCACCGACTGAGCACTATTCGCCGCGCAGACCTGATACTGGTTTTGGATCAGGGCCGAATTGTGCAACGAGGCCGGCACGACGACTTGATTGTCGAGCCGGGTCTATACCAGCAGCTCTACTCGTTGCAAGCGCAGGTCGCCTAGAGGATTTCTGTGATCCTCCGGGTTGCCGGTGAAGCATTTGCAGGGCACAACTGAGCCTCTGAGCAGCTCCTTTAGCAAACTCACCAGCCGTTCCGACGTCGTGTAGGCTGCCACCGGCAGCAGCGTTTTTGTTCTCTCCATGTTTTCTGTGCGCCATTGACCAAGATTGTTGGCAGATCTCTAGTTCGGGCCGGGGGCGCAAGTAGCGAGCAGTCTCACGGCCATGAGAGGGCAAGCCAATCAAGGTAAGTCACCACGACATGGGGTTGAAGGCTTCGTACGCGCCTTCCTGCTCGTGCGCCGCCTTCCGCTTTAATTTCGACTTCCCAGCCGGCCATGCGTAGTGGTCTAGCCAACTCCATTGCTTCATCTGATTTCCAGTGAATCAAGAACAGCTTGCGTTTCAAGTTTCGACCGCTAGCCCAATCGTGCTTTCCAGTGAGTCTTCCTCCGATGGACAGGTCTTACCCTGTTACTTGGTTGGAGGCTGGGCAAGCCACCTTTGCACCCTTGGAACCAAAGTGCTCAGCGGCGCGATAAGGGTATTCAGGCGAGGCAGAGACTCTAGGAAACGGCGACCGTATGATCTTGTGTGGATCCGGCGATCCAAGACGACAAACGCCCCGCGGTCGGTCGAGCTGCGAATGAGCCGGCCGAATCCTTGGCGGAATCGCAACACTGTCAAAGGAACACTGTATTCACCAAATGGATTATCGTACAGCTCGCTGCGGGCGGCAAAAACCGGGTCTGTGGGAACTGGGAAGGGCAGCCGAACGATCACCAGAACACTCAACGCCTCGCCAACAACATCGATTCCTTCCCAGAAGCTGGCAGCCCCGAGCAAAACAACCCTCTTGTTAGTGCGAAATGCCTGGAGCAAGTGGCGTCGTGAAGATCCATCGACGCCGTGACCAAGGACAAGAATCTCTTCTGCCGCTAGCGGTTCGCTAATTGCATGATAAGTTCGACGCAGCTGGCTATGAGAAGTGAATAGCACCAGCATTCGTCCTCCCGTGGAGGTCGCCAATCTGATCAGAGTGGTGCGCAGGTCGCGCTGATAGTTCGGACGTTCAGGTTCCGCAATATCCGTAGGTACGGAGACCAGCGTGGACTCCTCATAGTTGAAAGGCGTCGGCAGACTCATCTCGTCTGCGTCGGGCAAATTCAGATGTTCCTTAATAAACGAGAACGAACCAGCAATCGTCATAGTAGCGGAGGTGACAATTACCGCCCTCCTAGGGCCAAATAGAAAATCCTCTAGACGTGGACCCACCCGGAGAGGCGCGGCGTTTAGAACCATGTTGCCTCGCGCATCGTTGCTCAGCCAATACACGCTCTCCAGGCTGGGCTCACAGACAAATTCGTTGATTTGATCGCGCGATTCGGCCAGGGAAGCGAGAGTGGATGAGATGTCGTTATAAACCATCTCGATTGCTGGCGATTGGTCGCGGCTTGCCAATTGAGCGAGTGCCGTCTGGATAGTCGCCAAGCGCTGACAAACCTCGTCGATCCTGTTACACAACTCATCGCATTGTCGTTCGATGACGTCCCACGCGCTACCTGCGCGTACCGCCGCGGTCACTCGCATCCGGGGATCGAATCCACGTCTGTTTTCCTGTTCATTCAGAAGACTGGCCAGGCCGCTGAAGACCTGTTTGCCGGCAAGACGTGTCGCGTCGACCGCCACTTCAGCGGAGCGTGCGATCCCGGCGACATCGGTTTGAATCGGTCTGCTTGCGCCAACCGCGCGCAGAACACTAGTCAGATTCACTAACAGGCCGGTCCTGCGCTGGTCGACGGAGAACATCGTGTCGAGGTCACTGTCGAAGGTTAGAACCGAGACGCTCCATCCGAATTGCTCAGTTGCGCGGCTCTCCAAGTGATGCGCCTCATCAACGATCAGATAGCGGTAGGCCGGGATCAGGCTAGAATCCGTCAATACATCTGAAAGGAGCAGGGCGTGGTTCACGAGAATCAGGTGCGCCGCTTCTGCCTGCCGGCGGGCGCGGCTAACGTAGCAGGTGCCGTCGCGAAAAAAACTGCAAATGTCGGCATTGCAGTGCTCCCTGGACGCCCACAGATTTGAAAGGATTGCCCGCTCGCCGTCGGTAAGGTTCAATTCAGACAGGTCTCCTGTCTCGGTCTTCAATAGCCAAATCATTATCTTTACCAGCGCCACGCGTTCCGCCAGCGACAAGTCCTGGCGACGGCGAATAAGTTGCCACCGGTGGAGACAAAGATAGTTATTACGACCTTTCAGCAGACTAACCTTTAGCTCTTCCTCGACAATCCGACGGACAAGCGGAATGTCCTTGAGAAATAGCTGATCTTGCAGATTGATCGTGTTCGTCGAAACAATGACTCGCTCCGAGTTTTTGATTGCGAACTCGGCCGCAGGCAGCAGATATGCGAGTGATTTGCCCGTTCCGGTGCCTGCCTCAACCAGTAGTTGGCCCTCATTATTCAGAGCATCACCCACTGCTTCGAGCATCTGCACCTGGGAGGGCCGCCGATCGTAGCCGGACATCTGTCTGGAAACCTCGCCCGCCGGATCGAACAGGGATTTCAACCGTTCGAGATCGATGGGTTGGCAGTCCTCCGCCGGTTCTAAAGGCTGTTCGTCGCGTCGTGTGGCGCTAACTAGCCCCAACACTAGCTGTTCAAATCCGGCCCCTGAGACGGCTCGCTGCCAGATTGATGCTCCCTTCGAAGATGACCTCTTCCGTGCGGCGATACTGGCAAACAGGCTCTCTAACGACCACCCAGAACCGCTTACTAGGCGAACAACCTCGTCCAGAATCAATGGGTCCTGCCCTTCAGCAACGTCCAACAATTGCAGAAACAGATCGCGGGTGACGAGCGCGTCGGCCACTGCACGATGCTGCTTCGGGAAAGGAATATCGAAGTGTGCAGCTAAAGCCGCCAAGCTGTAAGAAGACAGTTGCGGCAATAGGACGCTCGCCAATTCAAATGTGTCAATCGTCGGACTTGTTAACGGGATGCCATGGCGGGCGAGGGCGTTTACGTCGTTGGCAACGGAATGCGCAAGAAGAGGCAACTCGCCAACGAACTCCGTTATCTCCAAGGCTAATTGGTCGATTCTGGGTGCGCGGCGCAAGTCGGCCGGATCGATTCCGGTCAGTACCTGGATTGCGTACGGGAATTCGACTCCTGGATTGACAAGTGAAGACCAGGTTGCCAGCGTCTTGTTGCCACGGAACTTGATCAGTCCGATCTCAACAATGGACTGGTCATCGGACCGTGCGCTGGTCATCTCCAGATCGATAGAGACGTAAACATTGGACATCAATTCGACATCCCAACAACTGCTAACATTGGATCGCGTCTGGTGTTATAGAATTGAGCTAGGCGCTTTCAAATAGTCGACTAAGCCTGTTGCAGCGTCCAGAAGTACCGCATTTCTCGCAAACGACGGTTCCCGTGGGAGGTTTGCGCAGTGGCGATTGCCCCAATAGGGCTTGTCGTTTCCATTGTAATGCTTGTAATCAAGCGGGTATTCAACAATATCCGCATGATGTTGGCGACATTTATCGGGTTGGCCATCGCGGTCAGCTTCCTGTCTTCGCTGCCACTCTTCACCGGTGGGACGATTGAGAAGCTGCTCAGAGACAGCATCCGCAGCCACGAAGGACGCCCCATAGGCACGGTGTGGATTCAGCACCTCGAGGGTATCAGAGGCAAGGCGAGCATCCAAGAATACCACCTTGCCGACTCATATTTCCGCAACAACATCTCTTGGATTCTGAGCGGCGACGTACCTATCCTAGGTTTTCTTCGGTATGTCGCGACCGACACCTACCTATTTTGGCCGGCTGACGAGCTCCAATTCACTCGGACTGTGGATCGCCGTTACGGTTACCTTGCCTTCCAATCGGATCTTTTAGACCATATCGACTTCCTCGACGGGGGACCTTTACCGACCAGTCCGGTGGACTCCAACGGCGACGTGCCGGCAATTGTTCACACGAGTGTCGCCAACGAACTGTCGATTCGGGTTGGTGATCGGTATAGCTTCAGCAACTTGAAGAGATACGACCCGAAAGGCGTTCACGTCAAAATAGTCGGCATTTGGGAGGCGAAAAACCTCTCTGACGCTTACTGGCTATATGACCCTTACATCACTATTAACAGTGTGTTCATCAGCGAAGCATCCATGTTCGACGTTGTATTCGAACGACTCCCTGGCTCCCATCACGAGTTCACTTGGTTCGTCTTGGTGGATGACGATTACATAACAAGTGCCAACGTAGCTCGAGTTCGCAGTGGGCTTCTTTTCTTGGAACGCCGCATGCAGGAATTTGTGGGTGGCGCCAAGCTTCACCGCAGCCTACACAACTTGCTAAACGACTTCGAGCTACAGGCCCAAGTAGTCAACTTGCTGTTGCTGATCCTGGGCCTGCCGACCATGGCCGTGGTGCTTTATTACGTAACTACATCGTTTGGGATGGTGCTTGAACGGCAACGCAGTGAAATCGCTCTCCTCAAGAGTCGGGGCGCAAGTACTTTCCACGTGCTAGGAATCTACTCCTTGGAAGGAGTAGTGATGGGAGCGCTCGCCTTTGGCAGTGGCCTGCTGCTCAGCCGAGCCCTTGCGCAGCTAATTGGGCAAACTTACGGCTTCTTGCTTTTCGCTCAAAGGCCGGCGCTGACCTTGTACATGACCCCTCAGGTCAACCAATACGCTGCTATTGCGGTGGCGGTTGCCCTGCTGGCCTCACTTGGGCCGGCGGTGATCGCAGCCCGATACAGCATCATCGGTTACAAGCAAGAAGTGGCACGATCGCAGAGCCAGTCGATTTGGCACAGGTTCTTCGTGGACTTCATTTTGCTCGGGGTGGCAGCGTACGGCTACCGCATGCTTAACGAACGAGAAACCATTACCTTTATAGAACAAACTAGCGAACTGCTGATCGATCCATTGCTGATGCTCGTGCCGGCGATTTCGATAATTGCGGTAGCATCAATTTTTCTTAGGATCTTTCCATTATTGGTCGATGGCCTGGCTCGATTGGCGGCATTGGTCGCCGGTCCTTCAACATTGACTGCTCTGCGTCAAATATCTAGAGCTCCAGGGCAGTATAGTTCGCTAATACTATTGCTAGTCATAACGATCGCGCTGGGTTCATACAGCGCCTCAGCTGCCCACACGATCGACCGGAACTTCCGCGAGCAAGTCTACTACCGAATCCCGGCCGATCTCGTGCTGAGAGAGGTCTGGCGCTATGTAGAAGAGACTCAGACTTACATAGAGCCCCCGTTTTCCGATCACTACGTTCCCGGCGTGGTAGCAGTGACACCAATACGCAAGCATGAAGTCTATCCCGATACGAGGGGCGGAGGGTCTCCTGCGTCCAATCTTATCGCTATCGACCGGGTAGAGTTTCCCAAAGTTGCTTGGTGGCGCTCCGATTTTGCCGATGTGCCGTTGGGTGGGCTAATGAACGCTCTGGCAATAGATCAGGCGGCACTGATAGTCCAACCTGAATTCCTCGATCGTTACGGTGTTCAGATAGGCGACCGTGTAACTCTGCATCTTGACAGATACCCGCTCGAGTTCTTCATAGCAGAGACAACACGCTACTTCCCTGGAACCGATCCGACTAAAGGCTTTATATTCGTCGCTAACTATGACTACATATACGACCTGATCGGCTCACAACCGTACGAGGCTTGGATAAAGGTCGAGCCGGGAGCGCTAAGCAAAGATATAGTGGACGAAATAAACGGTAAAGAAATCTATATACAGCGGATTGGAGACAGTAGGATTGAGGTCAACACTGGGCGTGTAGATCCCCAGCGCACCGGCCTTTTTGGTGTTCTGTCGCTTGGATTCATTGTCGGTGCCGTACTTACGGTATTGGGGTTCTTCCTCTATTCGTTTCTGTCCTTCGAGCGTCGGTTGCTTCAAATGGGAATCCTGCGCGCGATGGGACTATCGGTACGTCAGCTTTTCACGCTCTTAGTATTCGAACAGGTATTCCTCATATTTGTTGGCGTCGCGGCCGGGACAATCTTGGGTGTACTCACTGGAGACCTTTTTATTCCGTTCTTCCAAATAGGCCAAGAAAAGCAGGTTCCGCCATTCGTAGTTACGACGGCCTGGGAAGATATTGGACGGCTATACTTGGTTCTCGGAGTAATGTTGGTCCTAGGTCTCGCGAGCACGATATGGTTGATCAGCCGGATGCAGTTGTCTCGCTCGGTCAAGCTGGGTGAAGAACAGTAGCAACGACAACTAGATCGCAAGCCACCGCACCAAAACCGGGACTTGCCTCGCAGATGCGGTTTCGAATCGCCATTTCCATCGACGTTACCCTCTCCTGTATCACAACCCTCGCAACTTGCGCCCGACGCTGCCACCCACTCCGGGGGATCAGAAGATGATCGTCGGATATGCGCCATTCGGTATCTCTGTCGCCGTCCTCGTGGTCAAACGGATGACCAACAACCTGCGCCTGCTAGCGGTGTCGTTTCTAGGACTCGTGCTCGCAGTTGGCTTTCTAACCGCTTTACCACTGTTTACCGGCGGAACGATCGAAAAGCTCTTACGCGATGGACTGCGCAATCATCAGGGTCGAGCCATTGGCACCGTATGGATCCAACACTTTAGAGAGCCTAGCCCCAACCCAAGTATGGACGTGTATCGTCTAGCCGACAGGTACTTTCTGGAAAACGTAGAGCATGCGATTGGCCTGCCACCCGAAGCGGTTGTCCGCTACGTGGCTACCAACATCTACGGCTATTGGCCAGTGAATGTAAGCAAAGACGTGGAGCGGGCACAGAGCCGATATCGACGACTCGAATTCCAGTCCGACCTGAACTCCCATATAACTCTATTAGATGGCCAGCCTCTACCTTTAACTCCAATCGATCCGGAAGGCTATGTGCATGCCGTTGTCCACACCAGAGTAGCCGAGGAGCTATCTTTCCGAGTTGGGGACCGATTCAGCTTCAGCCCGTTCGACGAATATGATCCAACCGCAGTCCAAATCCGCGTCGTCGGCATCTGGGAGGAGAAAGATCCGTCTGATCCTTACTGGATTCAAGATCCTAATGGAATCAGGAACAGCATATTCATCAACGAACGCGCGATGTTGGAGGTAGTCCCGGAGCGCCTGCCACAGGCTCACCGCGAGTTCAGTTGGTACGCCCTGATAGACCCGGATCGCATCACTAGCACCAATGTCGGCCGTGTTTTGAGCGGAATGAGCTTCCTGGAATCACGAATGGATAACATACTACCGAAGGCGAAACTCTTCCGGGAGCTGCCGGCACTCCTGAAGACCTTCGACCTCCGCGCCCAGCTGCTAAATCTCTTGCTTCTCGCGTTGAGCCTGCCCACGTTGGCGGTCACACTCTATTACATTGCAACGGCGATCCGAATGATTGTCGACCACCAGCGTAGCGAGGTCGCCCTCTTTAAGAGCCGAGGAGCGAGTACGTCGCAGGTCTTGGGGATCTATTGGCTGGAAGGAATCGTAATGGGCGTCCTGGCGTTTGTGATTGGTCCACTCGCCGGCCTGGGATTGGCTCAGGTGATCGGGCAAACATACGGATTCTTGCTGTTTGCTCAACGTCCGGCCCTAGCGCTGCAAATCACGCCGCGGGTGCTGGAGTACGCGGCCGCCGGCATCGTGGTCGCGTTACTCGCATCTCTGGTGCCGGCGGCTATAACCGCGAATCACAGCATCGTCAGTTACAAACAGGTAGCATCTCGTTCCTTCGACCGGCCGATATGGCAGCGCTTCTTCGTAGATTTCGTCCTGCTAGGCATTGCCGGATATGGATACTACTTGCTGACCCAGCGACAGACAATCACGTTCTTCGCCAAGTCCGGCGAGCTATTGGTCGAGCCACTCCTGACGCTGGCCCCATCCGTATCTATCGTCGCTGCCGCGCTCATATTCCTCAGAGCATTTCACCTCATTGCCGACGGGCTCGCCCGTCTAGCGACACTCTTTGCCGGAACCTCACTCCTCATGGCGCTGCGCCAGATTTCTCGGGCGCCGGGACATTACAGGCCGTTTGTGCTGCTTCTGATCATCACGATCGCTCTGGGCACTTACAGCGCGTCCGCTGCCCAAACCGTCGGACGCAACTTCCGCGACCAAGCAAACTACCGCGTTCCAGCACACCTCATAGTGCATGAGTTGTGGCGCTATGTCGAGGCAACCAAGACCTGGTTCGAGCCGCCGTTCTCCGTTCACTACGTTGATGGCGTCATTGACGCGATGCCCGTGCGGAAGCACGAGATTCATACCGAGGTCATGAATGGCCGGGTACATGAAGGTACTCTGCTAGCGATCGATCGTATCGCGTTCCCAACAATAGCTTGGTGGCGCTCAGACTTCGCACAGGTACCTTTGGGAGGGTTGATGAACGCTCTGGCCACCGACCAAGCAGCCATCTTAGTTCATCCATCCTTCGTCAGACGTTTCGGCCACCAAATAGGGGACCGTATCACATTGCGCTACGAAAACTCCCCGATCGAATTTTTCATAGTCGAAACCTTCGAATACTTTCCGCCACTGAGGCCAGATGACGAGGGCCCCATTTTCGTTGCAAATTACGATTACATATACGACACCATCGGTGTCGACCTATACGAGGTTTGGATGACGACTGAACCAAGTGTGTCGCCTGACCAAATCATTGAAAGGCTCCGCAAGAACGACGTCAACGTGACGGGCGTCGAAGATGGCCTTCTGGCCGTTAGCGCCGGACGAACTGACCCTCAGCGGACCGGGCTTCTTGGAGTTCTCTCACTAGGCTTTATCATCGCAGCGGCGCTCACAGTCGTGGGGTTCTTTCTATACTCGTTCCTATCATTCGAGAGTCGCCTCCTGCAAATGGGTGTTCTCAGAGCCCTCGGCTTGTCTGCGCCGGGGTTACTGACCGTCATATTCTTTGAACAGATCTTCCTCATAGTCGTCGGTGTAGCCACGGGGACACTACTCGGCGCGGTCGCCGGACATATTTACCTTCCGTTCTTCCACACTGGACACGAACAACAGGTGCCTCCCTTTGTTATCGCTACGCCGTGGGATGCTATGGAACGGCTCTACGTAGCGCTCGCTTTCGTGATGCTTATAGGAGCCGGCAGCACGGCTTGGCTCGTCAGACGAATGCAACTGTCCCGCGCCATCAGATTGGGTGAACAATAGCAATAGAACCGGTTAAGTTCACGGGGTGAGAACCCCGGGTCGGTCAGCGTTTGACGGCTATGGTTAATGGGCCTTTTCGTTCAAATTCTGTCGGCATCCACTTAAGACCATGGGAAGATCAGAGCATCGGAGGCAGGCCGGAGCCGAAATCTTCGGCAACCTACTACCCTGGACTCCCGTAGGAACCAAGTCGTAGTGGTGATTTAGCCCTAAGATGTGCGACAGCGCTGTCAGATTATGTGACGTCCACCAAAAAGCAGCGTCCCCACTCCCCGCCGTAGCAAAGTGAGACGCCATTGTCGAACGATTTAGCACTCCGGCGCCTCTCCATCGTCACTCATTCAAGCAGCAATTCCTCGAGTTAGAAACTACAAAGAAGCGCGACGTCCATTTTTCAACATTGTCGACATCTTCGGTCGCTGTACTTGACTATAAACGTCTCTTGACGTAATCCCGGGCTTGTTATTCGCTAAGTTAGCGCTATAATGATTTTATGAACATCGAACATAATGATTTTAACGACTTCGGGCGACTACTTAGCCCAGCTGACGCCGCCTCAGGTCTCCAGCTACCGCCCAGCACATTGCGCCTGTACTCTGTAAAATTCGCGACGCTCCTCTCCGACCATGCCAGACCCAAACATCGAACTCCAGGTCATCCTGGACGCCGGCGCTACACCGCTGATGACCTTGCTATCTTGGCCCGCGCCCGTGATTTGGTGAGAAGCGGCAGAGGCTTCAACGAAGCAATCGTCGAAATGGGCGGAACACCGCCTGAGGAAGAATCAGCCGTCGACAAGCAGCCCGATGTGACGCACCCTGGGACTGATGTACCCGACGCCGGAGCGGACCAGAGGCTTGCACCTAAACCGAACGATCAAACTATTGTCGTGCCCACACAGGCAATAGCTGCCGCAACCGAGGGTTGGCGTGAATTGGCGACAGAGAAAGGCAGGGAAATCGACCGTCTGCTGCTACAGATCGATCGCCTAGAGTTGGAGCTCAGGGAAATGCGTCGGCCTTGGTGGCAACGGATCTTCTCCGGAAGCTGAGAGTACTCAATCAGTCGATCCAACCCCTAGCGAATACTGGCTCTGAAACCACCAACTGATGACGGAGACCTTATTGATTCACTGTTTAGTGCGTCTGGTGAGCGAGCTAAGGAACTAGATCGAGATGTTAGATATTAATTAAGCTTAATATTAACTTGTTAAGTTAACACTCGATCGATCCGCGAGGTCAGATCCGCAGCCGCCAGGGCCCGATGGCTTATGCGATTCTTGAGTTCGGCAGGCATCTGGCTGATGGTGACATCGTATCCTTCAGGAACTACCACCGGATCGTACCCAAATCCGTGCCCGCCGGCTGGCTTTTCGGCGATTCGGCAAGCCATCACCCCCCTGCCCATCGCAACAACCCGATCGCCTTCGGCAAGAGCAATGACGCAGATGAACCGAGCCTTGCGGTCCTCTTGAGAGCCGGCGCGCAGCGAATCGATTAATTGTTTTAGTCGATCGGGCCAAGGACCCACATAGAAGCGCGCAGAAAGAAGACCTGGCCGCCATCCGAGTCCCGCAATCTCTATACCGCTATCATCACCTATAGAGGGTAGACCACTCGCCTCGGCGGCTAGAAGTGCTTTCTTGCGAGCGTTCTCTTCATAGCTGGCTCCGTCTTCCTCCACGCGCAACTCTACGCCAACTTGGTCCAAGTCAAGAACGTCGGCTGCCAAATGGCCGAGCAACGAGCGCAACTCATCGGCTTTCCCTCGGTTAGTAGTAGCTAGCAATAACCTCCGGTACCTGAAAAACGCCATAATTTGCCCATGTCTCCTGAACTGATGTCCGTTGATGTCCGTGATAGGCGAAAACAACGGAGCATTGGTACGTCTTCTGATCGACTCGGGTGTCAAACAGCCATCCAAGATGGCCTCAACACGCGGCGTCCCGATCCGATTTGCGCCGCACGTTGCAATCATCTAAATTTGCTATTATAATGCATCTAAGTCGTATATCTGCTTGAATAAGCCATGAATGCATCTAATAACATTAGGTTGCTAAAAAGGGTAGTTGGTTTAGGATGATTGGCGAAATATTTGCTTCAGAAACTCTCTATTCCATCCTCGCTATCATCTACAAAGCACCGGGCAAGCGCTACTACGTCAATAACTTGATTAAGCTAAGCGGCAGATTCCCACGCTCGGTCCAACTTGCCTTGGCCAAGCTTGAGAGAGCCGGCGTTGTTTCCAGCGAGCGCAAGGCGAACCTGAAGTACTTCTGGGCAAACCAGGAGCACCCGGCGTTCAATGAGCTTCATTCGCTGCTGAAGAAGACTGCAGCCCCGGATATGTTGGTTCGCGATCACCTGTTGCCTTTTTCGGATCGAGTGAGGTTCGCATTTGCATATGGAGATGCCGCGACAAAGACCTTAGACGAGCTGGAGGAACTAGACCTCGTATTGGTAGGGGATCTGGAATCCGGCGCAATGCGCACCCATTTAGACGAAGCCGAAGGAAGACTGGGAAAGCGGATTAACTTCACCGTGATCGCACCACAGGAGTGGGAACGTCAGATTTCGCGCCCCGGATCGCTGGTGAGTTGGTTGAATCAACAGCCGAAGCGGATGGTTTTAGGCTCGGAGGCGAGTCAGAATCAGCCCGATGCAACGAATGGTTTGCAGGCTTCTAAGTCTTAGGGTTTAGGCCGGCACGTCGGGACCCATTGCCTGTAAATACTTGGACCTCTACTCTATTCCCCGAGAACCCTGCGCCTAAGTTCTTGCTCGCTTGGCACGGGCAGCGGCAGCCGCCGCACGTGCTTCAGCCTTCTTACGACCAGCTTCCTCTTTCTCTCGACGGGCCGCCTCCTCACCCTCGAAATCAGTAGGATGAGTCTTGGCGTAGTAATCTATTGGCCGCATGAGGCGCTTCTTGTCATAAATCAGAGTATCGAATCGCTCGTAGCTCGCCAACTCATAGTCGTGGTCCATCTTGATTGCATCGAACGGGCAGTACTCAGCGCATAACCCGCACTGCATGCAAATCGACATGTCTATGTAGAACTCACGAGGCTCCGGGATAGGCTTGCCCGCTTTATCGTTGTCGCGCACGATCCAGATGCATTGAGGCGGACACACCTTGGCACAGATTCCGCAGGATGTGCACCGCTCCGCACCCGACGCGGGATCGTACAACAAAAAGGGAAAGTAGCGGAATCGCTCAGGCACCTGGAGCCGCTCCTCGGGATACTGGACCGTGAACACGCCGGTCTCATTCACGGGCTGAACGACAGTGCGTCCGCTTTTTGGCAGAGCGATTGCCCCTCCTATCGACTCGAAAAAGTGACGCAGGGTGACCAACATTCCACGAGCAATACCGGCTCCGGTTATCATCGGTCCACCTCGCCCATATTGATGTCGATGCTGCCGAAGATTGCGATTGCGTCGGCAACCTTGTGTCCGCGGCACATCTCTTCAAGGGCGACCAGGTTTATGAGGCTGGGCGGGCGCACGTGGTAACGGTACGGATTCGGTCCTCCGTCCGATACGATGTAGAAGCCCAACTCGCCCTTGGGCGCTTCAACGCGCGAATACACCTCCCCTTTTGGCACTCTGGTTTGCCAGGCCTTGCGTCCAGCCAAGACTTCACCCTCTGGAATCTCAGCGAGCGCCTGTTTTAGTATCTTTAGCGACTCACGCATTTCCAATATGCGAACGAGATAGCGGTCGTAAGTATCACCCTTATCCCCGACCGGGACTTCGAAGTCGAAGCGATCATAGATCGAATAGGGTTCGGCCCGCCGGATGTCGTATTTCACGCCCGATCCGCGCAGAACCGGCCCCGACGCACTCGCGCTGACGGCAAGTTCAGCCGGCAAGACTCCAACCCCCTGACATCGGTGCCGCAATATCTCATTCCCGGTCAAGAAGCGATCGAATTCATCAATCGACCGCGGCAGGCGCGAGTTGACCAATTCGTTAGCTTTATCGAGAAATCCCGCCGGCAAGTCACGGAAGACGCCGCCGAAGCGCATATAGTTGCACATCATTCGCGAGCCGGCTGCAGCTTCGAACATATCAAGTATCAATTCGCGCTCTTCAAATGCGTATAAGACAGGCGTGAAGAAGGCCCCCAGGTCATTCAGCAGCGTTCCAATCGCCATGAAATGGTTCATGATACGGGTGAGCTCAGCCATGATCACTCGGATATATTCTGCCCGCTCGGGAGGCCTCACTCCTATCAGTTTTTCGACAGCCAGCGCATAACCGAGGTTGTTAGACATCGAGCAGATGTAGTCGAGCCGGTCGGTGAACGGCATATTCTGAATATAGGTGTTGCGTTCGCCGATTTTTTCGTGATTGCGATGCAAGTAGCCGACTATGGGTTCTAGTCCAACGATCTCCTCACCTACCAGTGTCATCACCATGCGAAAAACGCCGTGAGTACTCGGATGCTGGGGACCAAAGCTGACTACCAGCTTGTCCGCATCAGGTAGGCCCTGCCCGACAGACATCGCATCAACGATTGGGAGCTTCTCCTCCGGCTCAACAAACCCGACCGGATCCCAATCGAGCGGATACCGCACATTTTGGCCGAAGGGATTGCCCTGTTCGGCCCGCTGGTGGTGGCCTTGGGGCCAGCGGTTATCAAATGGCTTGTTTTCCTCTTGGAAATAGGGTTCTTTGTAGTCTTTGCGCAGCGGGAATCCCTCAAAACCATCCCACAGCAAGATTCTTCTGAGGTTGGGATGACCTTCAAATCGGATGCCCATCATGTCGTAAACTTCGCGTTCCTGGAAACCAGCCCCCCGCCAAAGATCGACTACGGAAGGGATGACGGGATCCGATTTTTCTATCGCTACGTTGACGTTGATCGGGGGTTCAGGCCGGCCGGTCGAGTAGAAATGGTAGACGACCTCGAACCGACTCGGATAATCAACGCTGCTGACATTGGCCAAGAAATCGTAACTAAGCTCGTTTTTCAAGAAACTAGCCAGCCGGCGCCATTCGCCGGCGTCTATCTCCGCGAACCCGTGCTCGGAGATTCCGGTTGAGAACTCGTGCACGACGCGATTCAGCGGCTCAGGCGGTCCGAATACTCTCAGCATACCAACCGTCAAGTCAGGTAACTCTGGCTTGCCACGACGGGCAGGCGTTCGCTTGGCCGGCGCGGGTGCGGCCTCTTCTACAGAGACCTCTCCGATGGCAGCCTGTTCACGCGCCTCCTTAAGCTTGGCTTTGATCTCCTCGACCTTGCGCGCATCGATGATATCCGGCCCAAGCAGCGGTATCGGATACTTCTCAGCGGAACGTTCGCCCGCTGCCAAAGCGTGGGAACGCGTTCCCTTGCTGATCTGTTCTTGCAGACGCATTACGCCGAACAGGAGTGCCTCGGGCCGGGGCGGGCAGCCAGGCACGTGCACGTCTACCGGCAGGTACTTATCAATGCCGGAAACTACGTTGTAGCCTTCCTTGAAGGGTCCCCCAGAGATGGCACAGTTGCCCATAGCTATGACGTACTTTGGATCAGCCATCTGGTGGTAGATGCGGACGATTTGCGGCACCATTTTCTTGGTCACAGTGCCTGGCACGATCATCAGGTCAGCCTGTCGGGGAGACGCCCGCATCAACTCCATACCGAACCGAGCCAGGTCGAAGCGGGCAGCGCCGGTGGCGGCCATCTCGACGAAGCAGCAGGCGGTGCCAAAAAGCAGCGGCCACAGAGAAGACTTGCGGCCCCAAGCGGTGATAGAGCTCAAGACCTTGTCGAGGATGCCTTCTTCGGCGGCTTGACGCAATTTGTCGGTGCTCGTTAGCATCACGAGTTCGTCAGCCTCAACGTCCGAGGCATCTTCTGGGAAGATCGGTGGCCTGGGGTTCTGGAGATCTGTCACGAAGTCACCTCCGGCCGAACTTGCCGAGAGAGTCCAATGCCGCTAATCCTTCTCCTCATAGGAGAACGCGGCCAGCCTGAAAACGACTGGGGCCGGCAACTAGGATAGCGGATCAGGCCCACCATGAGTAGAGTCAACACCGAGGAGTCCGGCACGTCCAGATTATATACTTGGGCTTTTTTGCCGTCGATGATTCTGTACGGACATTACACCCTGGACGATGCAGTACCGCTGGTCACCACTCAACCGCTTCGTCTGTCGACGCTGGGCCAAACGTTGACAATCATATGCTCAAATACTATGATGGGCTTAATGTGCGTGTTTGTCTGCTGATGATGACGAACGTCGCCAACGTGACTGCTTCATCTGTTGAGAATGAGTGCACAGCAAGTGAATTATTGATGACAAACTGGTGCGAATAATATGGCCACGTCGACAAAAGACTACTATCAGCTGCTCGGTGTAAAGCGGGATGCTAGCGGTAAGGACATTCGGTCAGCGTATCGAAAGCTTGCTCGCCAGTACCATCCAGATCTGAATCCTGGAGTAGATAGGGCAGAATCCCGTTTCAAGGAAATCCAGCGTGCCTATGAAGTGATATCGGATCCAGAGAAGCGTAAGAAATACGATCAGTTCGGGCCAATGTGGGAACAAATCGAGGCCGGCGGGGGACCGCCTCCGGGCTTCGAACACGGCTTCCGGAACTCTCAGTTCGATTTCGGTGGGTTAGGCGGGCGCGGCTCTTCGGGCAGCATTTTCGATGACCTGTTGTTTAACAACTTGGGCACCAGGTTTGAGTCCAGGCGAGGGCAAGATTTGGAGCAGGCGGCCGACATCTCGCTCGAGGAAGCTTTTCATGGCACGACTCGCCTCATCGAAGTAGAGGGGATCGGTGCCGGCCGCCGAAGGCTCGAAGTGCGCGTACCGGCCGGCGTCAAGACAGGATCCCGGGTTCGAGTTGCCGGCGAAGGTCAAACTGGCATCGCCGGGGGCGCACGCGGTGACCTATACCTGATAACCAATGTCCTACCTCACGAGCGTTTTGAGCGGCGAGATGATGATTTGTACTTCGAAGTTAGCGTGCCGCTGTATCACGCGATATTAGGCGGCGCGGTGAACACCACGCTGATCAGCGGCAGCCAGGTCGAGTTGAAGATTCCAGCCGGCACGAGTAATGGGCAGCTCATCAGGCTTGGCAACCAAGGAATGCCGCGATTGAATCAGTCGGGCCGCGGCGATGCGTACGGCCGCGTCAACGTGGTGCTACCCGTAGGACTCAGTGATCGCGAGAAAGAGCTGTTCGCCAATCTGCGCGAGATGCGCACCTAGCCACCGACGGGATGCGCGCTCACCGCTTGCGCCTCAGCGGACTAAATCCCTACACCAAACAGTTATCGTAAGGGAGCTCGCCCTGCGTCAGCACGAAGCAGGCAAGGGTCCGATACGGCTTGTTCTCCCACCTGCCAAATCGTTGCTTATCGCCCCGCACATGATAATTTGATCGGTCTCCTACCGGGCAACTAAGCATCTCTTGAGCTTCGGGTACCCCCATCGATCTATTCCAGGTTCGGAGATCGGCTGATGATATACTTTGTGGTCACTCTTTTTAACTCCAGGAGCGATTCAGATTATCGCAAAGTCCTTGACTAAGATAGGACTCGTATTAGGAGTGCTGGCAGGACTGACCGGATGCCTCGGTATCGAAGTCGAAGTAGCCGGACCGCCAACGTCGAATACTATGCAAGAGCCATATCCCTCGACAAGTGGAACTAGTGGAGTCGCCTCGGCCGGCGCAAGAGGAACGATTAGAGACGCTGGACCAACGCCTAAACCTATGGGCACGTTGGCACCAGACAACCAGGGCCCGAAGGAAGTTCTCGACCAGGCAATAGAGAAACTTGATGCAACGAAGTCGTTCTACTTTACGGTCGAGCTACGCCACGGTTCGGTCATAGATGGAAAGGACCAAACATTCACATACACCGGGCGTGGAGCGGCCGGCGACCGAGGCAGGTTTATTTCGATTCTACGAGACCCTGCAGACATCTTTTTCTACGTCGAACTCGATGGCGGACCCCGAGGTGCGGTATCTCCGTACGCGCTGATCGCGTACCTGCGCCATTTTGACTCCGTGGAGGCTGCGCCGGATCTCGGCGGGGAGGCGAACAAAAGCATGTACCGTTACGAGCCTTCCTTAATTGAAATCGCGCGAATCGACGACCGGCACAAGTTGGCCATGCATCTGGTCGAGACGGTGGCAGGCGTAGTTGCTATCGATGCCAATATCGGCTTGCCGACCAGCCAATCGGTCGAATTGGTTCTAGAAACTGCGGCAGGACTGGAGAACCTCAGCGCAACGATGCAATTTGAAGACTTCGGCGAACCCTTCGATCCTGAAACACTCCAGCTACGAGGAGGCTAGCACGAGGCCAGTGGGTCGTTCATCTCGCCTTCGCCTGGGGTTAGTTGGATCCTCCGACGCGATTGCCGGCGAAGTAGTGAAAGTGTTGCAAGAGAGAAAGGTGCCGGTGGATGAGCTACGTGTCATGGTCACGGGCTCCAGTGACCGCCGGCGATTCCTTTTCCACAACAGAGAGTTGCCAATGGTCGAGATCGGCCCGAGCGGGTTCGAGAGCCTCACTGCAGCGGTTTTCCTTAGCTCAGCCGAGACCAGCCATCAGTACGTGGCGCAGGCATATCGGAGTGGAGCCATTGTCATCGATTCGACAGAACACATGCGCCGAATGCCGAAAGTTCCGCTCGTTGCACCCGGCATCAATGAAGAGGCATTGATCGATCGTCCGAGGATGGTAGCTATTCCCAGCGCGGTAGCAATGGCCATTGCATCCGTCACAAAGCCCCTGGACCAATCAGGAGGAGTGACGCGGATCGACGCCACCGCAATCCTATCAGCAGCCGGTCGGGGAACTGCCGGCGTCGAAGAGTTGAATAGCCAGATAAAGGCGGTGACAAACGGCCGTTCAATCGCGCCGCACGTCTTCCCTCACCAACTGGCCTTCAACCTAGTGCCGGAAACAGACGTTTTCACCGACAGCGATCACACCCGCGATGAGCTGCGAACGATATTCGAACTACGGAAGCTGATGGACAACGAAGACCTTCAAGCGACTATTACGACGGTTCGAGCACCGATATTCCTGGGCGATAGCATTGCTGCGAGGTTAGCTCTAAAGGAGCGCATCGAGCCCGACGCCGCCCGACGATTGCTTGCCGCTGCTCCAGGAGTTAAAGTCATTGACGATCCCGCGGTAAGCCTGTATCCGCAGCCGTGGTCAGCGGCCGGCCAGGACCACGTGCAAGTTGGACGAATAAGGCAAGATAGGGGCGACTCACCAGCGCTGTTGCTGTGGATATCCTATGACAACGTTAGAAGAGGCATCGCAATACCGTCGGTCGAGATACTCGAGCGACTGCTGGACCTAAGACCCTAGAGCCGGAAGAATTCCTCGACCTCGAGGACGAAAACGGTGGCGCCGCCTATTTGAACTTCTACGGGGTAGGGCATGTAGAACTCGCCCGGCTCCATCACCGGCGGTAGCGGATTGATGTATTGGGTGCGCGTCTCGCAGTTAGCCTGAATAACGGACAGTACCTCGTCGACCTGAGCCTCTTCTACACCCAAGACAACGGTAGTGTTGCTCTCTTTCAAGAAACCGCCGGCGGTATTGATTCGCGTCGCGCGGTAGCCTCGATTGGTGAAGGCTTCGAGAAGGCCCAGCGTATCATCGCTGTGTACAATCGCCAGGATCAGGTTCATCATTTGGATCGTTATCTCCCGTGATTGAATACAGGCTAGCCGCCAAGATCAACATCCGGTGCAATCACGCCGCGAACCGCCAGCTCACGCTCAGTTACATCCCGGATCTCGCCCTTGATCGCGTCTACATCCTTAGAAGCATCGATCACCCGCCAACGTTCTGGATCGGAGCGAGCGAGCACTCTATAACCATCGACGACTCTCTGGTGATATTCCAGTTCTTCCATCTCGAATCGGGTCCAGTTTGCTCCGTCGCGGACTCTTCTCGTCAGCCCAACTTCTGGTGCAAGATCCAGAAGAAAAACCAACTCCGGCCTCAACCCATCTGCCGCAAACCGATTTATTTGGGTGACCTCGACGACTGGCAAACCCCGACCATAACACTGATAGGCGATCGTAGAGTCTGTGTACCGGTCGCAGATGACAATCTTACCCTCTGCCAGTGCCGGCCTCAAGACCTCCCCAACCAAGGATGCTCGCGAGGCGTTAAATAAGAGTACCTCTACCCGATCGCTAATACCGGTTCCATCCTTCTGCAGCACGAGCTCACGCAATATATCCGCGATAGGGGTGCCTCCTGGCTCACGAGCATAGACTACCGGATAGTTCTGACATCTGAGATAATCCGCCAACAGAAGGCTCTGAGTACTCTTACCAGAGCCTTCAGCGCCTTCGAACGTGATGAACAATGACGATCTAGTTCCTGTTTGGACCAAACAGCCGGACTCGTCGATTGGGCTCCTTCCCATAGCTGCGCGACTTCAGATTGTATCGGTCTGCCATTTCGTGCTGAGCGCGGCGCACATAGGAATTCTGTGGGGGCAGGTCATGACTCTGGCCGTTTTGAAGCACCTGATTGATCGCCTTCTCGGTCTCCTCCAAGACCTCTTCTATGGGATCTCTAACACCGAGATCGTACATACTCGCCAACGCCTGGGCAATCTGAGGAACCGTGTTACTTTTCAGTACATAGATGGGGATGCCGGCCGCTTCCGCCTCACGCAATGGACTCGACTTCTTGCGAAAATAGCTCTTTAGAGTGAGCACCGCCTCGGCCTCGCTGATGTCCTGTGCTATATCAACAGGTATCTGAAGGTTCTGGCTCGCCTGTTCCACCTTGGCGCGACTTATACCAAACGGAGACAACCGAACAACGTGTGAACTCGAAATGAGTGACCGACTGCCCGGATCAGCGAACGTAGCCTCGTCAAGGTCATCTCCTACGCCGGCCGGCGTAGAATCGAATGCATCCGTAGCCTCATCGAAGAGTAACTCACCTTCGGCGCTCATACGCCTGATCTGCGGTTGAAATTCACGTCCGCGGAGGATGGCATCGACGGTGCGGGTGACGTCAGCGTGGACTGCCACTCGATCCCAACTTTGGAGCTCGACGACTACATCGAAAGTGGGGGGTGCCTTACGTTCGAGGACTGATTTTTGGGTGCCCCGCCGGCGTGCCTCATCATCTCCCAAGATGACGCTCTGGATGCCGCCTACTAGGTCGGCGAGCGTAGGATTCATCATTAGGTTCTCGATTGTGTTGCCGTGGGCGGTTCCTACCAGCTGAACGCCGCGTTCAGCGATTGTGCGGGCGGCGGTCGCTTCGAGCTCGGTACCGATCTCATCGATGACTATCACTTCCGGCATATGGTTCTCAACCGCTTCGATCATTATCGAGTGTTGCATCGTTGGCACCGGGACCTGCATACGACGGGCCCGCCCAATCGCAGAGTGAGGAATATCACCGTCGCCGGCGATCTCGTTGGACGTGTCAACTACTATCACGCGCTTGCCTAGGTCATCAGCGAGCACCCGAGCAACCTCCCTCAGCATCGTCGTCTTGCCGACGCCTGGACGTCCCAACAGCAGGGCACTCTTTCCCGACTCTACGAGGTCGCGAATAATGCCGGAGGTCCCGTATACGGCCCGTCCGATCCGGCAGGTAAGACCGACGATGCGGCCCTGGCGGTTGCGGATCGCGCTAATTCGGTGGAGCGTGCGCTCGATGCCGGCACGGTTGTCGCCGCTAAAATCGCCCAACTTTCTGACGATCCATTCAATGTCAGCCTCACTCACCTCTCGATCGCTCAGACTGACCTCGCGATGGTAATAGCGAGCCTCGGGCAATCGCCCCAGATCTAGTACGATTTCAAGAAGGCTATCGCGGTCTCCCAATTCCGACAGGGTCTCTACTAAGTGGAACGGCAGAGACTTTAGCAGGAGCTCAAGGTCGTCTGCGATCTGATTTTGATATACCGCTCTTGCTAACAATTGGTCTTAATCCACCTCCGTATCTCTAACACGAACAAAGTTCCCTAAGCCCTCATCGGCACCAGTTCCGGCTCCTCGATTCGTATTGCCAGGGGCCGAGCCAACAGAAGATGAGAAGACACTTGCCGGCTTCCCCTCCGCTCCAGTTCGTCGCCGAGCCATTCCTGGTGGTTGCGCACAACCCAGCGCGCAGGCGAATTGACATCCATTTGGCTGCGGGAGAAGTCGAAAACCACGTCCATGTTCTGACGGGCTGTCGCGTCCAACTCGGTACGGATAGTATTATGACGTCGATCAACCTGAATCCATCCAACGATTGAATCACCCATCTGCACGACGAAGTCTCGTCGGGACGACACGTCGAGCCTTCGCAGCCCTATTGGCGCGCCAACCCAACCGTCGATCTTTTGCCACTCCCGCAGCGTGAGTCCCTCGTACTGTCGAGCAGCAACCGGCCTGAGCGCGCATAGGAGTCGAAACAGGGCAAGATCATCGGTGGGTTCTCGCCGGCGAATGCCCTCAATGACTTGTGGTTCGTCTGTCCTGGCCGGGCCGAGGAGAAAAACGTCCTCGTGGGCGTAGGTAACAAAGCGCGAGTCGATGGCAGGCTGAACGGCTGGGCTCGCCGTGTCCAACCGAAGATGGACGACTGGCACCCGATCTTCGGCACCGACTGCAGATACGTGCTCGAGCAGCTCGTGAACTACCCGACGAAAACCGGATCCATTGTCAACGATAACATGGTATATCTCCCACTTGGCGTTGCCCGAGCCGACGGTAACTGATACCAGACCGGCTATGCGGCTGCGTTCGATCAAAGCCCAGGTAGGCTCCCGATAATACAGATCCGCAGATCGGTTAAGGAAGCTACCGATACCTGGAGAGGAGGCCGGATGGCCTCCAGAAGTGACCGCGCAGTCGACGGGATCCGCCTTTCGAAACTGGATAAATGCTATGGCGTCAGTGGGTCGAAGCGATCGAATCATGCCCCATCCGCAATATGGCATTAGACTGCATTTCGGATCAACTCCGTCCCGCGATCAGCTGTTTCCCTGACCATGTCAATGAAAAGTCCGTGGACGCGCGTATCAGAAGTCAGCTCTGGATGAAACGCCGTCGCCAACATGTTGCCCTGGCGCGCAGCAACTATGGTGCCATCGTCCAGTTGCCCGATCACCTGTACGTTTGCCTCGACCGAGCGGACAAGAGGTGCACGAATAAAGACCGCGTGGACCGGGCCTCCTTGGATCCCTCGTATGGGCAGATCGACTTCAAAGCTGTCGACCTGCCGGCCAAAGGCGTTCCTTTCAACCCGCATGTCCATTACGCCCAGAAGCGGCTGGTCGAAATCGCCGATGTCTTTGGCCATCACGATCATGCCGGCGCAGGTCCCGTAGACAGGGAATCCCCTCTGGATCCGTTCACGCAACGGCTCCATCAGTTCGAATTCGGTCAGCAGCTTACCGATCGTGGTACTTTCACCGCCGGGTATGACGAGACCCTCTAGTCCGTCCAGATGGCTCGGACGACGAATCTCCGCCGCCTGAACGCCATTTGAGGTAAGCGCGGCGACATGCTCGCGAAAGTCACCCTGTAGAGCGAGAACGCCTATCTTCACAGGCTACCAGCCCCGGGCCGCCAGCAACTCTTCCTTAGCGATGGTTCCGATCTCGATTCCCGGCATCGCCTTGCCCAGGCCCTTAGCTGCTTCCGCGATAATCTCCGGATCTTGGTAGTGGGTGGTTGCCTTGACAATCGCCCGTGCACGCTGAGCGGGGTCTTCACTCTTGAACACGCCGGAGCCAACGAATATACCGTCTGTCCCCAACTGCATCATGAGGGCGGCATCGGCAGGCGTGGCCACTCCTCCAGCGGCGAAATTCACTACCGGCAACTTGCCGGAGCGGGCCACTTCAACTACCAATTCATACGGCGCACCAATGTTCTTGGACTCGGTCATCAGTTCGTCTTCTCGCATTGCCGCAAGCCGGCGAATCCCGCCAATCACCGAGCGGACGTGGCGAACCGCCTCGACGATATTTCCGGTGCCGGCCTCGCCCTTGGTTCGAATCATCGCCGCGCCTTCGCCGATACGACGTAAGGCCTCCCCCAAGTCACGAGCCCCACAGACGAACGGTACCCTGTACACGTGCTTGTCGATGTGAAAGGCCTCATCGGCCGGCGTCAGCACTTCCGACTCGTCTATGTAGTCGATACCGAGCGCCTCAAGTACCTGCGCCTCAACGAAGTGTCCTATGCGGCACTTGGCCATCACCGGGATGGTCACCGCACTCATAATTTGCTCGATCAGGGAAGGATCACTCATCCTGGCCACGCCGCCGGCGGATCGAATGTCGGCGGGAACGCGTTCTAGGGCCATTACCGCGACAGCGCCGGCGTCCTCCGCGATTCGAGCGTGGTCGGCAGTGACGACGTCCATAATGACGCCGCCCTTCAGCATCTCAGCAAGTCCTTTTTTGACTGTCCAGGTCCCCTTTTTCATACAGGAGCCCTCCAAACCGGGTCATTACTGCTGGTATAGATATTTAAGGAATTCTAGCACGCGGCGAATACGCCATTCAATTCGAGACAACGCCCCACGGGCGTTGTCGATTGTCAATAGATGACTAATCCGACGGACGATCACGGTCCTTGAGTGACGGCTAACGAGTGATGCTATACTTGCTTGGAGCGCGCCCGTAGTTCAGATGGATAGAACGTCAGGTTGCGGACCTGAAGGTCAGGGGTTCGAGTCCCTTCGGGCGTACCATTCACTCGTTCCGAGACTCTCCCGGTCTCCACCGCGACGCCGGACCGTCAAGCCACAAGTCTTCGAGGTCGCGGCCCCAGTAGGATCGTTGGGTCCAATACAGAGTCCCCCCGACTATCCGGCGCTCCCTTGCCGTCGATCATCAGATACTGGAAGGCAGGGACGTCGACGACATGCGGCGTTTTCTTCGGCGCGAAGAGGAACTTGTATTGTTTCTTGAAGTCGATCTTGTCCAGGATTGCACCTCTGTTCGGAATTGTCTGGAACTACGCGGCTAGACGGGCCTGACAATGCATCCCCTGAATATCGGGATCAAGTGGATGCTCCGGAATGGGAACAGGGGAATCAAGGAGTCAAGTCGGCTTGATCGCAAGGTCTTTGTTTTGCATTTTTAGGTTATTGCCGGCGGTCTTGGACTATCTGACGGGTCCAACGACGCACGCTGCGACGATTTCGTCCCTAGTTTGTTTTGCATTTTTGGGTTTGCCCATGGTTATCTTGAGTTAACTGGAAGGTAAAACCCGCCTGGAAAGACGACCTGGCGTCCAATCGGTCGGCTTGTATATCGGACGTATGTTCAGTTTAACGGGATTTTAGTTTGCGCGCCAGGGTTGATTTGCCGACCTTCGACCGTTTGACATAATCGCTAGTCCGGGAACGCCGTGTCCCGTCCATGGAGGGAGGATGGCGAGCAGGTTCATCAATACTCCTGAGCATCGCGCAGGAGGAAGCGAGGTGAACGATGGGGAAGTTCCAGCAGAGGATGATAATGGCCGGACGCCGGTCGGTGCGGTTAGGGCCGGCTGCCCGGGGCGCCATGGGCTGGGGACAAGCCCCAGCGCTACATGTTTTTCTGTTGACGTAGTTGGTGGTTTATCGATTGCTCCGGCGTCGTCTTGGGCGCCCACGAGGGAGACTGTGGCCGCTTTAGTAGGTCAGTACTACCTGTGCGCCTTTTGGATTCCGACGTGCGTGAGGGGAACCGCCTATCCCGGATCCGAGTCCAGGACACGCTTTCGTAACAGTGACGCACACAAGACCAGTCTCCCTAAGTCTGGACGGTTGCGGTCCGAGTTTGGCGAGGTGCTTTATACTCTATGTCCATAACGTACTCCGGCGACGGAATTGTGAAGCCCGTTGCTGAGCGATCGCCGCTTCCGAGTGTCAATGCATCACACTGATACATCGCCAATCTCGACAGACGCAGCACCCATTCTTCAGGTGCGCGACGTGGTCAAGGACTTCGGTGGAGTCCGGGCAGTGGACCACTGTACACTAACGGTCATGCCCGGCACCATCACCGGGCTGATTGGGCCCAACGGCGCCGGCAAAAGGCTGACCAAGGTATCCCGCGCCGGGATCAAGAAAATGGAAACGCGCCGTTAAGTTATAATGGCCTCTGAGACCTACTCTGCCAAACGCCCCTGGCTGCAACTCAAGACATTGCGGTATGACAGGGTCCTCGATGACGGGTCGTGCGTTGACGTTGGTCCTGGAAGAGGCGGAGTTGCCGCTCGGAAGCGGCTATGTGCGATGTCGAGAGATCGCTCGTCCGGGAGTTTGAACACGCCGGGACTGAGAAATAGCAGCCAGCACGGTGCGGCCGGGGTCGCGGTATTTGAGACCCCCGGACCGGGTTCAATGCGGCTGAAGATCAGGAACACGAACCACGTGATCCGGTGAATGTGGAGCCGCAGAATGATGGGTGATGCGTGGGACCAGAGCGACTGAAGATCATTTTGTGTACCGACGAGGCTTCTTCCGCCGAGGCGTTTCAGGCGGCGCTCCCTGAGCACGAGGTAGTCTATTGCCCGGAAGACAGAGTCATCGAGAACGTCGCCGATGTCGACGTCATAATTCCGGGCCGGGGACAGGTTGACGCCAAGGCCATCGCCGTGGCCAAACGTTGCCGACTGATCCAGCAATTCGGTGTGGGCGTAGATATGGTGGACATGGCAGCTGCTTCCGCGCGCGGAATTCCGGTAGCCAACGTCCCGTCACTCGGCTCAGGCAACGCCGAGTCCGTGGCCGAGTTTGCCGTTTTCCTGATGATTGGGGTCGCGAGGAACTACCCTGCACTGGAAAAGGCAATACGCCAACGCAGTTGGGATGAATCGCCCTTCGGCGAGACGATTCGAGACAGCGTAGTTGGGATTGTGGGCGTTGGCAGCATTGGCGGTGTCTTGGCCGGACTTCTTCGACCTTTCGGCTGCCGAATCATTGGCGTGAAGCGACGGCGAGATGATCAGCTGCGCCGGCGGCTGGGCCTGGATTGGCTAGGGACGATGGACGAGCTGGATACACTGTTGGCGCAGGTGGATTTCCTCGTCCTGACGTTGGCACTTACCGACGACACACAAGGAATCATAGGAAAGGCCGAGCTAGCAAGAATGAAGAAGGGAAGCTACCTGGTCAATGTATCCCGTGGCGCGATCGTAGACTACCAGGCTTTGCTCGGCGCTTTGGAGACTGGCCATTTGGCCGGCGTCGGTCTAGACGTATTCTGGGATGAGCCGGTGGATCCCGCTGATCCCATCTTCCAGTACCCAGTGGTGGCCACGCCTCACTTTGCAGGCGCTACCGATCTAATGCTGCGCGGTAATACTGCCACGATCGTCGAGAATGTCCGCCGGCTTGTGGACGGCCGGCCAATCCTCAACCGGCTCAACTGAACGGCGAACCAACTCCATTTACTCGATCTCCAAACCTGACACCGAGTACAGTTGCTAGACACCTAAGCCGAGAGGAGGAAGAGAGTGAGCCTCACTGGTACGGAAGCCAACTCTCGCTACCCGCGACCCCAACACCCGACTGACGCGGAGCATTTCACGGTCTACTACGACCCCGAATACTTCGCGGCCTTCGTGTTCAACCACAACTTCTGGGTATTTCCAGATGGCGAGCTACTAGTTAACTTTGTGCGTGCGCGCTGCAGCTATGAGCACAGATACGACCTCAAAGACAGCATGACGGACGGGCGGGGTGAATACGTCACTCTACGCTCGACCGATGGTGGCAAGACCTGGCCCCTTGAGGGTCTGCAAGTGCTCGGCACCCATCAAGGTTTGGAGCGCCTGGTCGAGAGCGGGCTCGCCCCGGAAGCGCCGGCCGCGCCGCTGGATTGGACCTCGCCCGATTTCTGCGTTACCGCCGGCTTCGGCGCTCCTCCAATTCGAAACCAGCACCTTAGCTATGTACAGTATTCGCGCGACCGAGGACGAACCTGGGAGGGTCCGTACCTGATGCCGTCAATGGGATTCGCGCGGGTGTATGGCAAGCCTGACTACCTAGTCCGGCCGGACGGGTTGGTCTTGCTATTCATGACAGTAGGTCGCGGCCCGGTCTCAGCCTCCTACAATACGGCAAGCTTATTCATTGCGGTATACGCGACCACTGACGGAGGACTTACCTGGGAGTACCTCTCGTCGATCCATCGAGCGGCTCCGGACGCCGGCTTTGTGGGGCACTTCTACGCGAGCCCGATTTTGCTATCAGATGGGCGGATCCTGGTTGCTACTCGCTGCCACCATCATTTTCCTTCCGAATGGACCGAGCTATTTGAGTCGGACGATGGAGGACGTACCTGGCAGTTCGTTTCGCGGGTGAACGACTGGGGTGCGCCGGGCTCTCTACTCCTCCTGGATGACGGTAGGGTGGTGATGGTATACGGCTACCGGGTGGAGCCTGAGGGAGTCCGGGCACGGGTCTCTGAAGACGACGGACGGACCTGGGGACCCGAGCTGATATTGCGCGATGACGGAGGTTCCTTGGACGTGGGGTACACACGCGCCGTCAAGCTGCCCGGCGGCAAGGTTATGGCGGCCTACTATTTCAATCGCGCGGACGACCCGATGCAGCTAAACGGCGGGGTCCGGCATATCGCAGCCACCGTCTTCACCCCCTGAGCGGAGAGCTGATCGGGGCCAGCAGCCTTCGGAGCAATACCCTGCACAACTGCGGGCTATCCGTGGGCAGGCTACGACGAACTAGGAAGTTGGTCCAACCGAGATAATGAGCGAAAATCGCTCGGGTTACTTCGACGAACTGCGACATTCATGGTCGAATCCACGGGAGGGAATGTCAGATGCGCTTGAGCACCAACGCGAGCAGTTCTCGCTACCCGCGAGCGGAGCGCCCGGCTGACGCCGAGCACATTACCATCTACCGCGACCCAGAATACTATGCCGGCTTCCCATTCAATCACAACTTTTGGACCTTCCCGGACGGCGATCTTCTGATCAACTTCGCGCGCGCGCGCTGTAGCTATGGGCAGAGTTACGACCTAATGCATGGTGTGGTGGATGGAATGCACGGTGAGTACGTGACTCTGCGCTCGACCGATGGTGGCGAGACTTGGCCAATCGACAGCCTCCAAGTGCTCGGCACTCATCAAGGCCTCGAGCGCCAATTGGTCAGCGGGCTAGCTCCGGAGGCGCCGGCTGAGCCGCTGGACTGGACTTCGCCTGACTTTTGCGTAACAACCGGGTTCGGGGGCCCACCGATCCTTGCGCAGCACCTCGGATACCTACAGTACTCGCGCGACCGAGGACGTAGCTGGGAGGGCCCTTACCGGCTGCCTTCGATGGGGTTCTCGAAAGTGTACGTCAAGCCCGACTACCTGGTCCGGCCCGACGGGTTGGTCTTGCTATTCGTGACCGTCGGTCGCGGCCCAGCTCCAACCAGGTATGCTGTGGCGAGCCTGTTCGTGGCGATCTATGCCACCACCGACGGAGGATTGACATGGGAGTACCTATCATCGATCCATCGAACCAATCCTGACGCTGAGTACGTCGGGCACATCTACGCCAGTCCAGTCATGCTGCCGAACGGCCGTATTGTGACCACGGTGCGATGCTTCTTTCCGGGCGGTGGATCGAAGGTACGGGGATGGGGGGCGCCCGAAGGCGGCGGCGCGTACGAATGGACCGAGGTTTTCGAATCGGACGATGGAGGACGGACCTGGCAATTTCTTTCACGGCCGAACGACTGGGGCGCGCCGGCTCCATTGGTTCTGCTGGATGACGGCAGGCTTCTGACGGTATACGGCTACCGTGTGAAAGCATACGGGATCCGAGCACGGATCTCCGAAGACGGCGGCCGAACCTGGGGGCCCGAGCTAATCCTGCGCGACGATGGAGGCTCTGGCGACCTAGGTTACCCGCGGATAGTGAAGCTGCCGGGGGGGAAAGTGATGGTCGGCTACTATTTCAATCGGGCTGACGATCCGACGCAGCTTGTTGGCGGCATCCGGCACATCGCGGCCACGATTTTTACTCCCTGAGCAACGAGTTGCACAGTAGCGGAAACTACCAGAGTGCCGCGCCTACAAGCTGTGGACTCCTGGTTCGGGCTGCAGCGGACGGGGAAGGCGTTCCGACCGACGTACCGGACGAATGTAGCCGGCTGATTCGAGGACCTTGGACAGATGCTCACCGACTCTAGACTTCGGCGAGCCTAACCTGTTACCATAACGTTGGCCTAAGGGGAGGAAGGGAGATGGCCCTCACCATTCACACAGCGAGCTCTCGCTTCCGACGACCCGAGCGGGTGCGGGACGCCGAGCACGTCACGATCTACTACGATCCCGATTACCACGCTAGCGCTGTATTCAATCACAACTTCTGGGTATTTCAAGACGGCGATCTTCTGATCAACTTCTGCCGTGCCCGCTGCAGCTATGAGCACAGTTACGACCTCCTAGACAGAATGACGGATGGAAGATCCGATTACGTCACCTTGCGCTCGACCGATGGTGGCAAGACCTGGCCGCTCGAGAGCCTCCAAGTGCTCGGGTCTCATCAAGGCTTGGAGCGATTGTTAGAGAGCGGGCTCGCTCAGGACGCTCCGGCCGAGCCGCTCGACTGGACCTCGCCGGATTTCTGCGTTACTGCCGGTTTCGGACAGCCACCGGTACGAAATCAGCATCTTGGTTACGTTCAGTACTCGCGAGACCGAGGGCAAACCTGGGAGGGCCCGTACCTGATGCCGTCGATGGGATTCACACAGGTCTACGTTAAGCCCGACTACCTCGTCCGGCCTGACGGATTAGTGTTGCTCTTCGTGACGGTAGGTCGTGGTCCAACTAAGCCCACGTACAACGTTGCGGCATTGTTCGTCGCAGTATACGCCACGACTGACGGCGGACTGACCTGGGAGTATCTATCGTCGATCCATCGGACGACGCCGGAAGCCGAGTACGTGGGGCACTTCTATGCCAGCCCGGTCCTGTTGCCAGACGGCCGGATCCTGGTTGCTACGCGCTGCCACCATCATTTCCCCTCCGAATGGACCGAGCTATTCGAATCGGAAGACGGAGGACGAACCTGGCGGTCGGTTTCGCGGGTGAACGACTGGGGCGCGCCCGGCTCTCTGCTCCTTCTGGATGACGGCAGGGTGTTAATGACGTACGGCTACCGGGTGGAGCCCGAGGGAATCCGGGCACGGGTTTCGGAAGACGATGGCCGGTCCTGGGGGCCTGAGTTAATATTGCGCGATGACGGGGGTTCTCTGGACCTGGGCTATGTACGCGCGATAAAGCTACCCGGCGGCAAGGTTATGGCCGCCTACTATTTCAATCGGGCCGAAGATCCGAAGCAGCTTTCGGGCGGAGTCCGGCACATCGCCGCCACCGTATTTACTCCATGAGCATACAACAGCGATTGATGGAGGTGTTCGAACCGAGCGAATGAGCGACTCACAGACCTTGTGGAGAGGAACGTGAATAGCCTTCTTATCAAGTCCAAGCAGTTACCATAATCGCATCAAAGGGGAGAATAAAGAGATGGCCATCACTAATCAAACAGCAAGCTCTCGCTTCCCGCGACCGGAGCGCGTGGCTGACGCCGAACATACGGTGATCTACTACGACCCTGATTACTTCGCCGGGATGATTTTCAACAACAACTTCTGGGCCTTTCCTGATGGCGAAATTCTGATCAACTTCACCCGTGCGAGGTGCAGCTACAAAGACAGCTACGACCTTTGGCATTTTGTGGTTGACGGGATCCATGGCGAGTATGTGACTCTGCGCTCGACCGATGGTGGAAAGACCTGGCCGCTGGACAGCCTTCAGTCTCTCGGCACTCATCAAAGCATCGAGCGTCAGGTGGTCAGTGGACTTGCGCCTGAGGCGCCGAGCGAGCCGCTCGATTGGACTTCGCCAGACTTCTGCGTCACCGCCGGGTTCGGCGGTCCGCCGCTCCTTGCACAGCACTTGGGCTACGTGCAGTACTCGCGCGACCGGGGACGAACCTGGGAGGGCCCCTACCGAATGCCGTCGATGGGATTCGAACAGGTTTACATGAAACCTGACTACCTGGTCAGGCCGGACGGATTGGTCCTGCTCTTCGTCACGGTAGGTCGGGGCCCCGTCACGCCCAGGTATAACATTTCGGCCCTGTTCCAGGCGGTATATGCGACCACCGACGGAGGACTGACGTGGGAGTACCTCTCATCGATCCATCGAACCACGAAGGACGCTGAGTATGTTGGGCACTTCTACGCCAGCCCAGTCATGATGCCGGACGGCCGGATCGTCACCACCCAGCGCTGCTTCATGGGCGGTGCCGGATCCAAACCGCGAGGATGGGGCGCGCCGGAAGGCGGTGCATACGAGTGGACAGAGGTTTTCGAATCCGACGACGGCGGCCGCACCTGGCGATTTCTTTCGCGGCCAAACGATTGGGGCGCGCCGGCCCCTATGGTCCTGCTCGATGATGGCAGGCTACTGATCGTATACGGCTACAGGGTGAAGCCATACGGGATCAGAGCGCGGATCTCGGAGGACGGTGGCCGGAGTTGGGGGCCAGAACTAATTCTGCGCGACGATGGGGGCTCTGGGGACCTGGGGTACCCACGGGTTGTGAAGCAACCGGGCGGCAAAGTGATGGTCGGTTACTGGTTTAACACGGCCGACGACCCGATACAGTTCAACGGCGGGGTCCGGCACGTCGTCGCGACAGTATTTACCCCCTGACGGCAGATTTGATCCGGGACCACGAACGTCGGTGTGCTGGACCTAGAAAATGCGCGCTCATTCTGTTCGGACCGCAACGAATGAGGAAGTCGCACTAGAACATAAGTGTGGAGAAATAGATGAGCCTCACCTGTCGGGGAGTCAGCTCTCGCTTCCGGCAACCCGAGCGCCCGGCGGACGCCGAACACATCGTCATCTACTACGATCGCGAATACTACGCCTCCCACCCGTTCAACCACAACTTCTGGGTTTTTCCAGACGGCCACCTTCTGATCGAGTTTACGCGTTCTCGATGCAGCTATGAGGATCGGTACGACATTTCCCACGGTGTGGTAGACGGAATACACGGTGAGTATGTAACGCTGCGCTCGACCGATGGTGGCAAGACCTGGCCCCTGGACAGCCTCCAGTCTCTGGGCACTCATCAAAGCCTCGAGCGTCTGTTGGTCAGTGGGCAGGCGCCGGAGGCGCCGACCGAGCCACTGGACTGGACTTCGCCGGATTTTTGCGTGGCGGCTGGGTTCGGCGGACCGCCGATTCTTGCCCAGCACTTGGGCTACACGCAGTACTCCCGCGACCGGGGACGAACCTGGGAGGGCCCCTACCGTATGCCGTCGATGGGATTCGAACAAGTGTACATGAAACCGGACTATCTGGTCAGGCCGGACGGATTGGTCCTGCTCTTCGTGACGGTGGGACGCGGTCCTGTCACCGCCAGATACAACGTGGGTGCCCTGTTCGTAGCGGTATACGCCACCACTGACGGAGGACTGACCTGGGAATACCTCTCGTCGATCCATCGAACGAGCCCGGACGCTGAGTACACAAGCCACTTCTACGCCAGCCCAGTTATGCTACCGGATGGGCGGATCCTGACGACGCTGCGCTGCATGTTCGCGGGGGGTGGGGGCGCGCAGGGTGGGAAGCCGAGCGAATGGACAGAGATCTTCGAATCGGACGATGGGGGACGCACCTGGCGGTTTCTTTCGCGACCGAACGACTGGGGCGCGCCGGCCCCTATCGTCCTGCTGGATGATGGCAGGGTGCTGATAGTATACGGATACCGGGCAAAACCGTACGGTATCCGGGCGCGGGTTTCGGAAGACGGCGGCCGGAGCTGGGGGCAGGAGCTGATTCTGCGCGATGACGGGGGCTCAAGAGACCTGGGTTATCCGCGCATCGTCAAGTTGCAGGAGGGCAAGGTGATGGTCGGCTACTATTTCAATCGGGCCGACGACTCGTTGCAGCTTTGGGGCGGCGTTCGGCATATCGCCGGCACGGTCTTCAGCCCCTGAGCAGAGAACAAAGCCGTAGCCTGAGACAATCACGGTACCGATTGCAATCAACTGAGTTTTATTGCTAAGCTACTGGAGAGAGGGGCGGTAGTCTATCGGAGTATGGGAAAAGCAAACTCCGCCCGAAGGTTGGGACGACTAGTAATATAATAATGTAACAGGACAGGAGTATCTCGAATGGAGCCGAGTAGGACAATGTTTCGCAAATTCTCGCGCCGCACATTCGTGGCCGGCCTGGCAGCGACCGCTGCCTTGCCCATCGTGGCGGCGTGCCAGCCGCAGGTTGTTGAAAAAATCGTTGAAAAACCTGTGGAGGTGGTGGTCACCCAAGTCGTCGAGAGGGTCGTCGAAAAAGAGGTGATCGTTCAGGAGGTCGTCGAAGTCGAGAAGGAAGTAATCGTAGAGGTCGAGAGGGAAGTAATCGTAGAGGTCGAGAAGGAAAAGATCGTCGTCGCGACGCCTATCCCCATAAGTAGCATGATCAAGTTCCAGTCGCGGGGAGGCGAACCGGACCTAAAGGCCGCGAAGGCGCTGGTTGCCGCGTACAACGAAGTTTTCCCACAAAAGGTCGTCGAGATCGACCACACTACTGGCGACCATTTCCAAAAGGTGCAGCTCGACATTGCGGCCGGCCTTGCGCCTGACGTCTACTTTGACGCTAGCCTTCGGACCGGTGGTATCGGCTGGAACAAGGGCATAATCGAAAGCCTAGAGCCGTACCTCAGGGCTGATTTCAACCAGGATGAGCATATCGAGCAGATATGGCTGGCGATGACCTATGGGGGCAACCGGATCAGCGTACCGTTCGACGGGGGCGCCGAGGCCCTGTTCTTCAACGTGGACCTATTCGAGGCGGCCGGCGTGCCGGTGCCCGACCACACGAAGCGGATGACCTGGGACGAGGTGCTCGAGCTAGGCATCCGATTGACCGAGGATATGGACGGCAAGCACCCGAACGAGGCCGGATTCGACCCGACTCGGATCAAGACCTACGGCTTCCAAGCCAGCACGTATTTCCTCACGGGGGGTGATCAGCACGTCCACACTGCAGGTGGGGAGGTAATGGATCCGGACGGCAACATGGTGATCGACTCTCCAGTGGCGATCGAGGCTTACCAGAAGACGGCAGATTGGGGCGTCAAGCACTTCGTGAGCCCCACCATAGCGTATCAGCAAGCCGGCGCGATGTCCTTCTACGCCGGCAACATAGCGATGCGCCAAGCGAACGTGTTCTGGACCGTGATCCTTCGCGATTCCGGCCAGTTCCAATTTGGCGTGGCGCCAACCCCTATGCTCAAGGTCCCGGCTACGACCGGGTACTACTCCGGCCAAGCGATGACGAAGGTCTCCAAGGACAAGGACGCGGCTTGGCATTGGATGAACTGGACCGGTCTGAGCTTCGAGGGCCAATCGGTTGTCTCCAGCTCCGGATTGTTGCAGCCCACTCACAAGAGAATCATCGAGAAGTGGTTCAATAACCCGTCACCCAACCCGGGAAGGGCCTCTCTCGAGGTATTCTACGAAGAGTTGAGTTCAGAGACAGTCCGCTGGGCGGGAGACCGGTTGCAGGAGCCGTCGCTATACCGCGGTTGGGGCCAGTTCCTGGTAGACACCTGGAGCCCACGGTTCGACCCAGTGGCCAGAGGGAAGACTGAGTACTCAGAGATCGCGCGCGAGATGCGCGGCTTGCTCCAGGAAGTCCTCGAAACGGGCGAGCCACTCAGGGAGTGAGTCTGTCACCCGGGCGTGGCATGTTCCACGCCCGGGTTGACCACTAACCGACGGACAGGAGTGGGATGACCACAATAGAGGCGCGCTTAATGAATCGCGCGAGAACCATGCTGGGTTTCGGCCGGCTTCGAACCCGCGAGGCAATTATTGGCTGGCTGTTCATTACCCCGGCGGTTCTCGGACTTCTCCTGTTCAACCTTGGACCTGTCATTGCGTCGCTATACCTCAGCCTGACCAAGTATGACATCATCAGTCCACCGGTTTGGACCGCTCTGAGCAACTACGAGAGGCTATTTACCGACGACAAGTTGTTCGTCAAGTCACTTGGCGTCACCGCTTACTACAGCGCTCTCGCTATTCCGCTTTCGCTTATAGTGGCCTACTTGGTTGCGCTTTTGATGAATCAAGGGATCCGCGGAATCAGCGTGTACCGTACTATCTGGTATTTGCCCTCGCTGGTGCCGGCAACGGCGAACGCTATTCTATGGACATGGCTGCTGAATCGTGACTTTGGTCCGCTCAATTACTTTTTGCGGCTGGCCGGCTTACCCGGACCTGACTGGTTTGGCGATCCAAATTGGACGGTGCCGGCGCTGGTAACGATCCATCTGTGGGGGGTTGGCAATGCGATGTTGATCTTCCTCGCCGGCCTGCAAGGGGTGCCGCAACACCTCTACGAGGCGGCCGAAGTTGATGGCGCTGGGTGGTGGTCCAAGTTCTGGAACGTAACGATCCCGATGACTACGCCAATCATCTTTTTCAACCTCGTCATCGGCGTAATAGTTAGCTTCCAGGTCTTCTCGCTCGTCTACATTCTTTTCACACCTGGCGCGTCCCAAGCGAGTACTCCCGCAGGGCCGGAGAATTCCGCGCTTGTGTACTTAATGTACCTGTACCGCCACGCCTTCCTGTACCTTCAGATGGGATATGCCGCGGCGATGGCTTGGGTGCTGTTGTTGATCATTCTGATCATGACGCTTTTGCTCTTTCACAGCCAGGGACGCTGGGTCTACTATGAGGCAGCACCGAGGAGATAGGCGAAAAATGGAGGAACGACTATGGCCAGTCCTGGTGTGGTGAACCAGCGTGCGCCAATAGGTCAGTGGCGGTCCGCCCAACAGCGATACGCCAGGGTGCTCAGGCCGGTCGCGGCCCACACTGTGATCGGGGTGGGTGGGTTCTTGATGTTGGTCCCGTTCCTCTGGCTGATATCTGCATCCCTCAAAGAAGGACCCTGGGCGATCTTCGTCATACCTCCAGAAATCATTCCGAAGACTATTCGTTGGGAAAACTACGTCGACGTCTTCGTCAACTTCCCTTTCCCCCGTTTCGTCCGAAACACGTTGATTGTCACCGTACCTGCCACTCTTGGTGGGGTTCTAACCTCCGCTTTGGCCGCCTACGGTTTCGCCAGGCTCCGCATCCCGGGTCGCGAGATAGTGTTCACAATGATCCTCGCAACTATTATGCTGCCGTACGCCGTCACTCTGATCCCCGTTTACATCATGTTTAAAGAGATCGGCTGGCTCGGCACATTCCTGCCGCTCATCGTCCCATACTGGTTTGGCGGGAGTGCCTTCAGTATCTTCTTGCTGCGCCAGTTTTTCCGCACAATTCCGAACGAACTTGAGGACGCGGCCATTATTGATGGCGCCGGGTACCTGACGATATTCCTGCGGATCATCTTGCCGCTCTCGGTTCCCGCGCTAGTCGTGGTGACTATCTTCAACTTTCTTAGCCACTGGAACGACTATTTCGGGCCACTCATCTATCTGAACCACTATGAGCTCTGGACGATCGCCATTGGGATCGTGGCAGTGAAGCGTGCGGTCTATGGTCAGATGGATAACGCTCACATAACAATGGCAATGTCAATGCTAATGGTCCTTCCGATCGTCATGATCTTCTTCGTGGCGCAGCGCGCGTTCATCAGGGGCATCGTGCTGACCGGCATGAAAGGCTGAAAGAGCAGCCTGCAACCACACCAAAATCGGGTCGAAAGATGACAATATCAGTTTGGCAGGAGTTGGCCGAGCCTCCTCGGCAGGCCGAGCACGATGTGACCGTGGTGGGAGCCGGCATCGCTGGCTCCTACGTCGCGCGAATGTTGGTCGCCGCCGGCAAAGATGTAGCGCTTGTAGATGCGCGACAGGTTGCGGCCGGCGCTAGCGGCCGCAACGCCGGCATGGTCCTGACTGGAATGCGCCATTTCTACAGCGACGCCATCGCTATGTTCGGCCCCGGTACCGCCAAGGAGATCTGGGAGCTTACCGTCGAGAATCGCCAGCGCTTGATGAGCGATTGTCGCGAATTTGGTGTGGAGTATACGACGACTCCGTTTCACTACATTGCGCATGATGATCCGGGAGCGCGAGACCTCGCGGCGTCCGCGCTCGCGCTCCAGCGAGACGGCTTCGACGCTGAATATCAGGATAGCGATCCAACCCAGCGCGGTTTTCGGGCGGCCCTTGTTGTGCCAGCCGAGGTGATGCTGCAACCGGCAGAGTTTACTAGGCGACTCGCACAGGCAAGCGGCGCCACTATCTACGAACACAGCGAGGTTTACGATCTACGGCCCGATGGGGCAGGGATCACGGTATTCTCGCGTCGAGCGTCCATCCGATGTGGCGCAGTGGTCCTAGCACTAAACGGATATGCGCCCCAATTCGATCCCTATTTTGAGTCACTTATCCTGACAGCCCGGGCCCAGGCGCTCGTCACCGGCCCAATAGAGCCGATGACCGAAGTGCCCGCAATCGTTTCTAAGACTCCCGATGGTCCGTACTATTATCGCCAGCTAGATGATGGACGGATGCTCTTTGGCGGCGGGCGAGGCGCCAATGTTGCCGATGAGTTCACTCTCGCCGATCACACCACCCCCTCGGTGCAGGGCACCATCGAAGGATTCATCAAGGATTTTTTCCCAGAGGCGGCCTCGACAGTAACTAGCCGTTGGGCCGGCTTCCTCGGCTTTACCGCTGACTTTGTACCGGTGATCGGGAGCATGCCCGGCGAGCCGCGCATCTGTTTTGTCGGCGGATTCAGTGGCAACGGCTTTTCGATCGTCATGATCGCAGCTGAACGCACCGTCGATCTGCTACTGAATCGGGCCGGCGCCGGCATCCTGGGCGCCGAAAGGCTGACTGGTTCCTGAAAAGCTCGTCGAGGGACTGTTGCCGCAGCGTGATATAGTACAATTCATCTGGAATCGAGCGCACCGAGTCGCCCAATGTCAGATGAAGAATCGTAGGACAAGATGAGACGTACTCACAGAAATCCCGTCGCCGCGGACTGTAGGCGTCAATGAGGCTCGAGGGTCAGCATACGCTGCCGGCTGCGCCCGAGAAGGTCTGGGAGTTATTGCTCGATCCAGACGCGCTTTCATCCTGTGTGCCGGGAGTACACGAGCTTACACAAGTAGCGCCAGACGAGTACGAAGGCACAATGTCGCTGGGCGTCGCGTTAGTAAAGGGAGAATACACTGGAACGATTCGCATCACTGACAAAGAGCCTGGGGAGAGCTACGGAGTGGAAGTGGAGGGAATCGGCGCTATGGGCACCATCAGCGCCACTGGCCGAATCGAGCTCGCCCCGACCGGTGACAAAACGCTGGTCCAATACGGAGGTGACTATCAGGTCGCCGGCGCATTAGCGGCAGTTCCGGACCGGTTCGTGCAGCCGGTTGCCCGGATGCTGACCAATCAGTTTTTCCGCTGTATGGAGGAAAGGTTCCTATAGGAGAGGACTCCCTCCGACCCCACCTGTTCGTGGATCAGCAAGTCGAAGTCTGGTCTGGCCCGGCTGTAGCCGGACTCCCTGACTCCCGACTAGGTTGATATCCGCCTCTCAGCTCCAGAACATCGAGGAGGCTTTCCAGGTGCCGTACAGTCGGTGCGTCAGCTCGCAGGGCCGGCGGCCGGACCGTTGCCGTTTGGATAACGCCCATCATTCGCAGCATCTCCTTGCGAACGGAAAGCAAGAGAGCCGGATGCGACTCCAGCGTGACTAGCGGCAGATACCTATGCCATAGTCGCCACGCACCCTCGATATCGCCCGCGTTAAATGCTCGCCATATATCGACGAGCAAGCCGGCAAGGACAAGCCCGGTCATTATCCCTGCCACTCCTCGGCTCAGCTCCTGGTCGAAAAAGGCGCTGCCGGCCGTGAACAATCCAATGTCCTCGCCGACTAGCTCCTTGACCTCGGTCAGCTTATAGGTGACCGGCTGGCCTTCGACCTTGGCATAACGAACGTTCTCTACCTCTCGAGCTATGCGCGCGATCAGAGCAGCGGGCATCGTTACGCCGGTGCTCGCAGGTTCGTCCTGAAGGATGACCGGGACGTCGGTCGACTCGGCAACCGTCCTGAAATGGCGAAGGATGCCGTCGGCATCGGGACGCGTCACATAGGGAGGAAGGACGACAACTGCCGCGGCGCCTAGTCGGACATACTGTCGGCATTGCTGAACCACAACGTGAGTGCTGGGATGACCGGCTCCCGCCAGCACCGGCACGCGGCCGGCTACCTGCCCAATCGCAACCTCGACGACACGCCGGCGTTCGTCATCGGAGAGAAAGTAGCTCTCGCCCGCCACCCCAAGGGCGAATAATCCATCCACCTTGCAGTCCAGAAAATACTCGACTACGGATCGCAGACTCGCCTCATCGAGCTCGCCATCCTCGGAGAATGGAGTCGGCACGATGCTAAACACACCTGAAAGCGGTCTGATTACTGCCCCCTGTGTCGCGCACGTTGTCTGATTTCGACTTGTTACCGGGTTTGATCGCAGCCCAAATCGGATGCCTACAATATACCTGTCCCTTTCCACCTCCGACAACCCATTCGGTGCTCCAGCTGGGGAATGACGAGATTCGGGATTACCGTGTGCGGCGGGACGACGCCCCCCACCCAGGGTGGTTCGCGAGCCGCCCCTACAGGGGATTCCGACATGCGTAAGGGGAACCGCCTATCCCGGATCCGAGTCCAGGACACGCTTTCGTAACAGTGACGCACACAAGACCGGCCCCCCTAAGTCTGGACGGTTGCGGTCCGTGTTTGGCGAGGTGCTTTATACTCTATGTCCATGACGTACTCCGGCGACGGGATTGTGATACTGATTGCCGAGCAAACGCCGCTTCCGAGTGTCAATGCATCACACTGATACATCGCCAATCTCGACAGACGCAGCACCCATTCTTCAGGTGCGCGACGTGGTCAAGGACTTCGGTGGAGTCCGGGCAGTGGACCACTGTACACTAACGGTCATGCCCGGCACCATCACCGGGCTGATTGGGCCCAACGGCGCCGGCAAGACGACTCTGTTCAACCTCGTATCCGGCGCGCTGACGCCGTCGGCAGGACGGATCTTGTTCGATGGTCGGGCCATCGACGGGATGAAGATGCACCAGACCTTCAGCCTCGGACTTATGCGCACCTTCCAGATTCCGAGGGAGATGAAGCGCATGACAGTTCTGGAGAACCTGATGCTGGTTCCGGCGCACCAAACGGGTGAGCGCATCTGGGCGTCCTGGCTGCTGCCCTGGAGAGTGGCCGGCGAGGAACGCCTCATCGAGGCCCAAGCAATGGAGGTGCTGGAATTTGTCAGCCTCTCCCATCTGGCGAACGAATACGCGGGCAACCTGTCCACCGGCCAGAAGAAGCTGCTGGAACTGGCTCGAACCCTCATGGCGGGGCCGAAGATGGTCCTCCTAGACGAACCAGGCGCCGGCGTCAACCGGACGCTTCTCGGCAAGCTGGCCGACAACATCCGGCGGGCGAGCGTCGAGCGCGGCGTGACGTTCCTACTGATCGAACACGACATGGACCTGGTCATGCGGCTGTGCAATCCGGTCATCGTCATGGCCAACGGCAAGGTCATCGCTGAAGGACCGCCACAAGATATACGACGAGACCCCCACGTACTGGAATCCTATCTTGGAGGCAGAGCCGGTGGCGCTGCTTGAGGCCACGGGCATCGTGGCCGGATATGGAGATACAGAGATACTTCACGGCGTATCCATATCCGTGAAGGCAGGAGAGATCGTAACGATCATCGGGCCGAACGGCTGCGGGAAGTCCACATTCATGAAGGCCGTCGTGGGTGTAGTGCGGGTCAAGGCCGGCAGTGTCGTATTTCGAGACCAGGATATATCCTCCCGGGCACCGGGGCAGATCGTTCGAGCCGGCCTGTGCTACGTCCCACAGACCGCAAACGTCTTCCCATCCCTGACCATCCGGGAGAATCTCGACATGGGAGCCTTCACACGCAAGGACGATTACAGCGGACGCATCAAAGACATGTTCGAGATGTTTCCGGACTTGGCAGCGCGTCCAAACCAGAAGGCGGGCAACCTCTCGGGAGGCCAGCGGCAAACGCTGGCGATAGCCCGCGCCCTGATGCTCGATCCCGTGCTGCTCCTGCTCGACGAACCCTCGGCCGGTCTGTCTCCTACAATGAGAAGCTCGGTGTTCGATCACATCCGGGAAATCAACGCGACCGGCGTTACTGTCCTGCTTGTGGAACAGAACGCCCGCGAGGCACTGCGCATGTCGAACAGGGGATACGTGCTCTCCTCCGGGGAGAATCGCCTGGAGGACGCCGGCTCGGCCCTGCTCGACAACCCTGAAGTGGCCCGTCTATACCTGGGAGGGTAGGCGCATCCTGTACATTGGAAGCCGGACAACCGTATTTTCCGCGACGCACTTCGATTGCCACACGGCAGGATCGAGGCTGCGCCTCGACCCCACGATCAGGAGGGTCCAATGGCCGCCCTGCAAGGCATAGCGAGACGAATCGATCTGGCGTGGACGCCGGCACACACTATCGCCACCATAGTAGCAGTTGCCTTAGCGATCGGATTCCTCCCGTTTGTGAAGATGGGACTGGTGGTTAACGGCGTCTTCCTCGGGGCGATAATTGCGTTGGGGGCCATCGGTCTGACGCTGATTTACGGCATCCTGAACTTCCCGAACATCGCACACGGCGACTACATGGCGATGGGGGCCTACCTCGCATTCTTTCTAGTCCAATCCGTGCTGCCGGTCGTGGGAATCGAGGGCCAGGGACTAGGGCCATTCACCTTCGGATACCCGATGCTGATTGCGCTGCCCCTGGCGGCGACAGCCGTCGCCCTAGGCGCGATAGCTTTGGACGTGCTGGTATACCGGAGGCTCAGAGACCGGCAGGTGAACACTGCCGTGATCGGCATGACTTCCCTGGGAATAGCCATAGCCATACGCGGGCTGGTCCAGATGATTTGGACCGGAGACACGCTTCAGTATCCCCGCGAGTCGCGCCAAGTCTTCCACCTTCCGATGGACGTACGGGTTCCGCCCGATAGCATTTTCATCGTGATCGTCATGGTCACTCTCGTCGTTGGGATCTACATGCTGCTAACCCGCACCAAGATGGGCAAGGCCATGAGAGCGACCGCGGACAATCCTGAACTGGCTCTCGTCACGGGCATCGACACCCAGCGGGTCATATGGTGGACTTGGGCGATTAGCGGTGCGCTTGCAGCAACAGCGGGGATCCTGCTCGCGGTGTCGCAGGCGCAACTCCTACCAATCATGGGGTGGAAGTTCTTGATTCCCCTATTCGCCGCGGTGATTCTCGGAGGCATTGGCAACCCCTACGGAGTACTGGTGGGGGCCTTGATCATCGGCGTGACTTCGGAGGTATCGACCCAGTGGATCAACCCCAGCTATAAGCCGGCCGTAGCCTTCTTCATTATGATCGTGATCCTGCTCGCAAGGCCGCGGGGCATACTAGGAGGCGCCAAATGAGGGAGAGTAGGACGTGGACCTAGGCAACGTCGCCAGCTACTTGGCCGGCTTCGTCGTCATGGCGGGCATTTACTCGGTGTTCGCCCTTGGTTTAAACGTCCAATGGGGACATACCGGCCTGTTCAACATTGGTATCGCCGGGTTCTTCGCTCTAGGCGCGTACACCTCGGCGATTCTGACCACCCAGCCTCCGGACCCAAAGCTGTTCGAGGACTTCGTGTTCGGCGGCAACTTGGCAGAGGTTGGGTTCCTGAACCTGGGAATCGATCTATGGTTCGTTCTGGGTTTGGCAGCAGCGGGAGCGGTATGTGGGGCTATCGCGCTCATGATAGGCTACGTGACCCTCCGCCTGCGCGACGACTATCTGGCGATAGCGACCCTGGGAATCGCAGAGAGCGTCCGGCTGTTCTTCCTCAACGAAAAGTGGGTGGCCAACGGCTCCAAGGGGCTGTACAGAATCCCAAAGTTCCTCGGAGAGTGGATATCGCCGGACCGATACGACTACCTGTACATGGTGGTAGTGCTAGTGGTGCTGGGAGTGCTATTCCTGGCAGTTCAACAGGCGATCAGATCACCCTGGGGCAGGGTGCTGAGGGCGATACGCGAAGACGAGACCGCGGCGGAAGCCAGCGGTAAGAACGTCTTCAATTTCAAGCTCCAGTCATTCATCTTGGGAGCCGTCATCATGGGGATTGGCGGCGCGCTGTTCGCCCACCACGTGCGCTTCCTGTCGCCTCTAACCTTCGATCCACTGCTGGCGACGTTCGTCATATGGGCGATGCTGATGGTGGGAGGCGCAGGCAGCAACCTGGGCGCGATCCTTGGAGCGTTCGTCGTCTGGGGGATATGGTCGGGGACGCAGTTCCTGCCGGGCGTGTTGTCAAATCCAGACTTTCGGCTCTTCATGATCGGCGCTCTCATCGTAGCGGTCATGCTCCTGCGGCCGGGTGGCATACTGGGCGAGCAGCGACGAAGAGCGCGGACAACGGGGCAACCGTAGCAATCGCGCACGCCGGCTGCTTCCGGCACACCAAGGTATGAAAAGCCGGAGTTGTGGTTTGGTACAACGAATCGGCACGGTGGATTCTGCTGCGCCCCACCCCGACCCCTGCGGGGGACAAGCCTCCGCGCTACGGGATTCAGGCTGTCGCCGGAACTACGAGGCCCATCGGGGCAACCGGGACCCACGGGTGCGATGGGAGCAATCTATCCCGGATCGGAGTCCGGGACATGCTTTCGTACCAATCGCTAATGCCGGCTGCTTCCGGCACACCAAGGTATGAACGAGGCCTGGTCGTTGGAAGGGTTTGGGTCTCTTTGGTGCCACCCCTCCCCTCTGGATTCCGGCCCCGTATCGGGGTACGGGGCATGCTTCCGATCGCCGGAATGACAAGGTTCGCCAGGGTGCCACCTACCCGCACACATGATGGGAAACGACTATTTTCGTACCAATCGCTCATGCCAGTTGGCGCCGGCACACCAAAGTATGAAAAGCCGGAGTTGTGGCTTGGTCCAGCGAATTGGCACGACGGATTCTGCCACGCCCCACCCCGACCCCAGCGGGGAACAAGCCCCCGCGCTACATTTTCTCATTCCGCCATCGACCATCGGTCTACAGTTCGGCACGTTTCGCCGGCGGAGAGCCGGGATGGAGGGCGCATTTTCGTACCAATGACGGGCCCACCGGTGGGGATCAGGCACCGCGAGCATAACCGGAGCCGCCTATCCCAGATCAGAGCCCGGGACATTCTTTCGCAGTGCTGTTGTACGGAGGCGTTGCAGGGGAGAGGCGCCGGCGGCAGGATGAGGGCAGACACGCTACCACCGGCCCATTTGCGTTGTGAGCTAGGGCAGCTCAAACCTGCCGGTGGACTTGATCTCGCCGCCCTCTACCTTCCAAATCTCGATCGGGGCAGCGACGTCGCCATTTGCGTCGAAGCCTACCGGGCCGGCGGCGCCCTCGTAATTGATATCCTTGCCCTCTGCCAAGAGAGCCAATGCCTTAGCGATGCCGGCGAGGCCGGGCCCGACTATTTCGCCAGGAGGATTGGCGACGTCGCGTAGCGCGTCGCGGATGGCCACGGGGTCGGTAGTGGTGCCGGCCTTAGCCGCCGCCAACGCGATCAATGCAACTGCGTCGTACGTCTCGGCGATGAATGGGTGCTCGGGCGCCACGGCATAGGAGTCAGCATACGAGGTTAGGAACGCCTGGAGCTGTGGGCTGTCAGGGGCGCCGGGGGCGGTACCCAAGGTGCCTTCGAGAAGGTCCCAGCCAACAACTTCTACCATCTCGGCGGATTTCACGCCGTCGACGAACAGGAAGGTGTCGGCATATCCACCTTCGAGCGATTCGCGGAGATACACCTCGGCCTGGCCGGGATAGCTTATGGTCACGAGAACATCCGGATTTCCCTCGGTGGCCTTCTCCAACTCTGAGGTGTAGGTCGGTTGGACATCTTCGTGAGGGACCATTGCAGTTACGGTTCCTCCCAGCGACGTGAAGGTCTCTTTGAATTGCTCGGCGAGTCCTTCACCGTAAGCGTTGTTGATGTAGAGGACACCGGCGCTCTTGTATCCCTCCTCGTCGGCCAAGCGGGCGAGGACAACTCCCTGACTCGCGTCCGACACTACTGTTCGGAACAGGAAATCGTCATCTTCGAGCACCGTAATCGCTGGAGACGTGGACGAAGGGGATATCAGGACGCGCCGCTTCGGCACCGTGACCGACTGCGCCACGGCGATGGTAACTCCGCTGGCCAGCGCGCCAACGATTGCCACTGCGTTCTCGATGTCGACAAGGGCGCGAGCGGAATCGACGCCCTGGACCGGGTTCACCGCCGTATCGCGGCTTATTATGATCACCGAGCCGCCGCCTATGCCACCAGCGCGGTTGACGTGGTCGGCAGCCAGCGCCGCACCGTTGCGATGGGAGGTTCCGAAGTATGAAAGCGAGCCGGTGAAGGCGTTGAGTTGTCCAACTATCAGTGGCGGCAACGCCTCTTTCTCTACAACGACCGGCCTATCAACCTCCACGGTGACGACCTTTTCTACCTCGACCACCCGGTCGACCTGGACTGCCTTCTCGACCTCGACGGTGATCACCTTCTCAATTTCCTTCTCGATGATCTGAGTTACGACCCTTTCGACCAGCACGTCTCTTTCGACTACCTGCACTTTCTCAACCTCGATGATTTGCGGTTGGCATGCAGCTAGAATCGGCAGAGCGGCGATAGCACCCAAGCCGGCCATTATCGAACGTCGCGTGAACCTTCGGCTCATCTTCGCAACCTCTCTTAGGTCGGAATAATCAGTTGCAGTCGGTCGTGAGACAGCCCTTGCGGCTACTCGGTAGGCCAACCGTCAGGGATTTCGTTTGCTGCGAGCGCGGATTGAATAGCGGCGGAGGCGTCGTTGGTGACCCAACCGTCCCAGGTATCGACGTTGCTATTCAGCCACCAAATTGCGGCGTCATTGACATCGGCGTCGGGGTTTTCCTGGAGCCAAGCAGCGACTTCCTTGTAGACTTCGATGTTGAAATCCCAGGCCCTCAGCATCTCTACGACGTCGGGGGCATCTGCCAGGACGTCTGGGTTGACCGCAATGAGGATGGTGGCGTCTTGGTAGCCGCAGGCCTTGGTCGTGAACCAACATTCGTCGGTGTACTCGGGTTCTTCGAGCCGAACCAGGTCGAGCAGCAGAGCCGGAGCGCTGGTGCCCCACTGATAACCGAGCCAAGGTTCTTTCTTCTCATAAGCGCCGTAAAGATCGGCGTTAAGTGCGGCACCGTCGCCGGGGCTAACAACTTCGATGAATTCGGTGAGGCCGTAGCCTTCGATTTGTGCGGCGTTGACCTCTTCGCACGCCCAACCGATAACGCAGGATACCAAGCGCGCCTTGCCGCCGGTTGCGGCGGTGGCGAACAGTTTTTGAAACTTCTCATCTTTCAGGTCTTCTACGCTGTCCAACTCGGGATACTGCTCTTGGAGATATTTGGGTATGACGAACGCGGACTGCCAGTCTTTACCCAGACTTTCGCCGACCGAAACCACCTCGCCGGCAGCCTGGGCTTCGCTCCACGCTTCATCTTGATTGGGCAACCATATTTCCATCGTAATATGGCTGTCTCCGCGGCGAAGACCTTGGAAAAGGGGTAGAGTACCGCCGAATAACACTTCGGTAGGATAGCCGTAGCCTTTGTCGACGATGTACTGGGCGATACGGTTTTGGACTAGGGCGCTGTTCCAGTTGAGATCGTTAAAAACCAGCTTTTCTTTCGGTGCGTCAGGAGCCATCGTTGGCTCGACAATGCGGGTAACTTCGACCTCGACTCGCTCCATAACTTGAACTTCAACTTGAACTTCGCGAGTAACCTCAACGATCGTCGGCTCGGGTTGTGTACACGCCACCATGGCTATGCTGACAACCAACGCCAACATAAATGCGAATACCCTAGTCTTGGTAAACAATGTTCTCACACACCTCTTCGATTTCATTGGATTGAGTACCGGATAGAGTACCACATTCCTCGGCGCCGGTCATAGCTTTCGTTCCAGCGTTTCTCTTCTTCAAATAAGGGCCTCAACGGCAGGGGCCGGCAGGGACGCACAAATTCTCCCAGCCATTACTACGCTGACCTCGAAGGTTCCTGGCTACCGCGGGCCACCGATTGCGTGAGGCGGTCTATTATGATGGCAATGAATACGATCGCCAGCCCGGCGATCGCTCCGTTGCCGGGCTGGTTCTTTTGCAGCGCCCGGAGCACGTTATCGCCCAGACCGCCAGCGGCCACCATGCTGGCGATGGTTACCATGCTCAAAGCCAGCATGGTGGTTTGGTTGATACCTGCCATGATTGTGGGTAAGGCCATCGGAATCTGAACTTTGGTGAGAATTTGCATCGGTGACGCTCCGAAGGAACGGGCCGCTTCAACAGTTTCCGAGGACACTTGACGGATACCCAGATTGGTCAGCCGGATCACTGGGGGGACGGCATAGATGATAGTGGCAAAGATGCCGGCCGGTTCTCCCAAGCCAAAGAAGAGAATACCCGGAAGCAGGTAGACGAAACTAGGCATGGTCTGCATACCGTCCAGAATGGGGCGCATCAGGTTGTCAGCCATCTGGCTACGGGCACCCAGCACACCCAAGGGAAGGCCGAGTGACACAGCGACAGCCACCGCCACCGCCATTAGCGCGATGGTGTCAATGGTGTTTTCCCACAAGCCCATGAAACCGACGAAGAGCAGGGCGAGCGAGGTGAAGGCCAAGAATCTCCAACGCCCCACGGCAAAGGACAGTAGGGCAAGAGCTACCACGATGACGGGCCATGGCGTCCACGTCAACCCGTTTTCTATATAAACCAGCGCATAGGTAATCGCAGTACTGATCCCGTCGAACAGCCAGCTACCCTCCACGGTCATCCAGCTGACAGCATCGTCAATGACGCCTCCGGTGACCTGTCGCACCGTTCTATCCAGAGTTATGACGCCGCCCCTGGAAGTTTTAACCTCGGAGCGAGACACGGTGGTGGGAAATTCCATCTCTGGGCCCCAAATCAGCAGGCTCGCCAGCAACACAATGACAACCACGATCAAACCGGCCAACCAAGGGTAAAGGGTGGGGAGAGCGCTTAGCGTAATAGGCGGCGATGGGCTCTCCGCGCCGGATTGGACGTTTTCGATCTGGGTCATGTTAAGCCTCCTCCCTGCAAGGCAGTCATACCTGCCAACAAAGCGCGCCTGCGGACCTCGCCCAATAGGCGACCTCGCTCGTCCACCACCGCTATGGGATGGTCTGACGCAGCGGCCATGGGGATGATCTTCTCGATGTAGGAGTCCGGGTCAGTGGTCATTACCGGGTCGCTCCGCGCTCCTTCCAGGTTTGTCTTGTGTTGGTGGGCCAGAGCTGCCACCTGATCCTGGGCAATGATTCCCTTCAGAACTCGGTCGCGCGCCACGAGGAATAGCGCATGAGTGTTGTTGCTTCGCATAGTTTGGAGCGCGGCACCGGGTTCCTGCCACTCGTGAATGACCGCCTTAGGCTCGTTCATAATTGCCTTGGTCCGGATGACCTTTGCCCAAGAGACGTCCTTCACGAACTCGGTGACGTAGTCGTCGGCCGGCATTGTGACAATCTCTTCGGGCGAGCCCTCTTGGACCACCGCCCCATCCCGCATAATTGCTATACGGTCGCCCAACTTCAATGCCTCATCGAGGTCATGGGTGATAAACACGATGGTTTTGCGAAGCTTCCTCTGAAGCGAGATAAGCTCGTCCTGCATCTCTCTTCTAATCAAGGGATCAAGGCCGCTGAAAGGCTCGTCCATCAACAACACTTCGGGGTTTACGGCCAGCGCTCTGGCAAGTCCAACGCGCTGCTGCATGCCACCGCTCATCTCCCTTGGGTAGTAATTTTCCCAGCCCTTTAGTCCCACGTTCTCGATGGCCTCTGACGCCGCCTTATGCCTCGCCTCTTTGTCCATGCCCCGGATCTCGAGGCCATAGGCTACGTTGTCCGTGACACGGCGATGGGGAAGAAGGGCGTAGTGTTGGAAGACCATCGCGGTCTTATGGCGTCGAAACTGCATCAACTCGTCCTGAGAGTAGTTGAGAATGTCTTCGCCGTCGAAGTAAATCTGTCCCTTCGTGGCTTCGATGAGCCTGATCAGGCAGCGCACGAGGGTTGATTTGCCGCTGCCGGAAAGCCCCATTACAACGAAGATCTCTCCACGATCCACGTTGAAGGACACATTTCGCAGCGCGACCACGGCACCCAATTCTTCTTGAATCTCGGAGCGGCTCTTGGAAGCGTACTCCGGCTGAAGAGCGCGCTCAGGATTGTCTCCGAAGACCTTCCATAGACCATGGACCTGTATGTGATGTCCTTGGCGGGTCATATCGCGAGTCGTCCCCCTAACTCGAACTTCGGCGTCTCCGCTGGGTCTCAGAAGTATGATATCCACTTCAGCCACTGCGACCTGAAATAGTCAGGGTCGCGCAGCCAACGAACTCAGACAACCGGCCCAGCCGGACCGAAGGTGCCTGCTGGGTTTTTCCCGCCTAGGTTTCAGATCCTTTGGCGATAAGCATGGCTCCAGAGATGAAAGCCGGTAAACCCCGAGATCACAACGAAGAGCGGATTGACAAACGTCCACATGAGTAGGTGGGTCGCATCCTGGGATTCCGCACCCACAGTTAGGTCATCGAACCAATTCCAGAAGAACCAGAGTGCCAACATGACGGTCAAGTAGAATACTAGGTTGACCTCCAAGTACTCACGGGTGATGGATTCGGCCGGCCTGCCTGAAGCGCGCTTGCGGAGGTAATGGACGATCAACCCAGCCAACACACCCAAGGCCATCAACCAGTTCACATAATTCCACACTTGGTCGATGTCCACGGCGTCCTGGTAGAGCGGTGAGAGTACGAACTGCACGGTCACCACCAGCGCGAACGCTCCGAAGAGGACCGCAAGCATCTTCCTCAACGCATTCATAAGCTACTTCTCTATTGGACAAAGGCCCCTTGCGAGTGCGGATAGGATGCCATTATACGTTACGTAAGTGCTTTCGCAGCCTATGAAGATGACAAGAGGAATCCGCTTCGTTGCCTCCAGCCGGTGGACGACGGGGACGCACTAGCCGGCCTCGGTGATCTGTAGGCGGGCGCCATTGGCGGCAGGAACGTCGATTCTTATGGCGGGGTGGAGGGCCGTAGTCGTTGGCGCAGCGGATTTGCGCGGAATCTATTGAACCTCACCCCAACCCTCTCCCACAGGTAGGGGGCGATTTAGGCGCTTATGCCGCCTATTTCGTTAGGAAGACGTTCGACGTTGCGCCGGCAGGCTCTGTCCGCTCCCGTCAATGGCGAGGAGAGAAACCCTTCCGGCCGGCCGAGTGTCCTCGGCTGGGGACAAGCACCAGTGCTACATGTTTCTCTGTAGACTCTCGACGGGAGCCGGCCATCCCGGATCGAAGTCCGGGACGTGCTTTCGTAGCAATCGCTCGTGCCGGCACGCCAAGGTAGGAAAATGGGACCTGGTCGTTGGAAGTGTTTGGGTGTGGTTGGTGCCACCCTTCCCCTCTGGATTCCGGCCCCGTATCAGGGCACGGGTCACGCTTCCGATCGCCGGAATGACGAATTCGGTGGCGGGAACCATTCATCCCGGATCGGAGTCCGGGACATGCTTTCGTACCAATCGCCCATGCCGGCAGCCGCCGGCACACCAAGGTATGAAAATGAGACCTGGTCGTTGGAAGTGTTTGGTGCCGCCCCTCCACCTCCCCTGGATTCCCGCCTTCGCGGGAATGACGAATGGAGGGGTTCGTTGGCGCACTCGAAAACCGCTTAAGCGCATTTTCGTACCAACGACGCGCACAGGACTGGTCCCGCTAAGTCTGAACAGTTACCTTCAGTCATAGCAATTGACATAATATACCGGCAGCTAGGATACCATTGGATTCGGGTGGGGGAGTGTCTGGGTCTAGGGAGCCAAACGGCCGGATCGCTGGGCCTGCGCGAGCTCCTCACGTAACGAACGCTCTTCTTCGATCCTCGTCTGATTGAACGCTGTGACAGCGCGTTCCAGACGCTCCGTAGCCGTCTCAAGAATGCGATCGGCTGTCGAGAAGGCGCAGTCAGTCGCCCCATTTGTCCGCGCCGAGCAGCGCGCGGACAGGTCACGCAACACATTGCGCGCCTGGTCGCTGCGATCTCGGCTGGAGATGAGTCTGAGAAACAGAACTCCGAGGGCCCCGAAGATCAGTCCTTGTATGAAGTAGTGCATCGTCGCCTCTAGACCTGAAACCTGTTTAAGAAATCGCGCGACATCGGGATCAATTGCCGGACCGGCCCAGCACGACCCGAATGAACCGATCAGTCGCCGCAATGAGACTGATAATCTTGATCAGTGGGCTGGCGACCCTAGTTGTCATAAACTCTGTGCTTCCTTTGATGTTGGTGGCTGTTTCGCGTGCACTGCCCAAGATTGGCGTAACTTGCTCGCCGATTACGTCATCTCTCAACTTGGCGACCAGAGTCGTGAGAACCGAGAAGAAGGCTATCATCGCCACGCCTACGGCAAAGAACGCCAGCATCGCCAAGACGATCACAATATCGCGCACTTGGGCCGTGATGTTAAACACGATGCTGACAACGATTATCACGACGCCGATCAGGATAACGGCCGCAGGTGCCAGCAGACTCTTCAACATGGGATTGAGACACTCCAGATGCCATGGAACGACGAAGGCGCGCGAGAGTGTATCACGCGCCCAGACGCTTCGCAATTATGAGCAGCAGCCACGCGCCGATAGTGGCGGTTACGATGTGCAGGTCCCCGACAAGCCCGATACTGAGGCCGACTAACTCACCTACCTGCTGGCCGGCGAAGACGCCAATTGCGGACACGATGATGAACAATGGGTACCTGAGTAACGACGGGCCAAAGATGAACCCGTAGACGGACGCGTGAAACAGCGCAAGCAGGCCGGCCAACACCCAATAGGGTTCGACTGGTAAGTCGGTTAATGATATTGGTATCTGGTCCAGTTTGACCTCCTTATGATTAGATAAATTGGGTTTAGTTCGCAGAACTTATATTCTGCGAACTATTGTAGCTGAGCACCTACAGCTTTCTCACCCGATCGTACCAGAGTGAAGGTTGTCTAATCTCCTGAATATCGGGCAGGAACTCGGGCCCATTCCATACCAGGCTCATCACTTTGAGACCGTGTTCGGCCACGATTTGATTGACGAACTGTTCACCCAGTCGGTATTGCTCCAGCTTTAGTTCCAAGCCCGTAAACTTGGTGAACAAGCGGTCGCCAAGCGATCGCCTGCCGCGGCTTGTTTCGAACCTCCCTTTCAGGGCCGGATAGTTGGCGGGCATGATGCGCTCGCCTACCTTGTCCATGACGTGATTGCTGAAGCCCTCCAGAAGAGACATCACAGCCTGGAGCCGCCAGAACACGTTGCGCTCAACATCGCTCATGATTGCCTCGAGCGGACTGGCTTGAGTAAACGAGTTCTTGACGGTGCGGCCGACCAGGTCCCAGATGCCCGTGCTCTTCAGGCGTCTGAAGTCGGCGGCAGCATTTTCGAAGTATTGGCCAAGCAGTCCGTTCATATGGTCGATTAACCAGGGATGGCCCTCGAATTCATACGCGTGGGTAGTTTCGTGAAGACTGATCCAGAGCCGGAGATCTTCTCCAGGAACGCGAAGCCGACGCTCTAGCTGGGCGATGTTAGGCTCGACGAAGTATATGCGTCCGCCGGTCAAAGGCTCGCGACCCAGCAACGCTATATCGTATTGACCCAGGACTCTGCGACCCAAGTAGCCCATCAAGAGACCCATTTGGTAACTTATGACAAGCTGACTCATCTTGGCCATGGCCCAACTGCCGGCCCGGGCATCCAGCATTCCTTGCTCATTCGCGCGCTCCAGCGGATCGAACAGCGCCTCGAACTGTGAACGGTTAGCGTTGATCCACTCTTTGCGGTCCAACACTCGCGCTTGGCCGGCTGTTGAAGGCGCCTCTTGCTGGAGATACTCGGAGATTCCATGTTCGCTCTGCCGCACCCAGTCATAGTAACGTCGTTGCATGTGCCTGCGCGCCGGCAAGCTCATCGGTTGCGCCTCAGAGCTCAACCTGAAGGCGACGCTCTGCACTCTTTCCCAATCGACGAGACGTGGAGGGGTGCCTAAGGGCCGGCGCTGAACAAGCCACGCCACACCGACTGCTCCAGCTAACACGAACGCACGCGCCATCAGGCTTCTGTAGGCCGGCAATTGACCTGCCTCCGGAGTTTAAGCGAAAGACGTGTAAATTCTATCGCAACTGTCGAACATCACCGACCCGACGGGTGACGCGTTGTTGGTCCAGATACTCTAGGAAAGCCAGACCGAACTTTCGGCTGGTTCCTGTCAAATCACGCCACTCGGCGACGGTAATCGTCGGATGACTGGCGAACCATTGTCTTAGCTGGGCAACCATATCATCGTATACCGGTTTGGCGAAGGCGACCGAAACGCTTGTTCGCACCAGATCACCACGCTGGACCAGCGCGGCGATGGTATCATCGTCCAACTCGAGCTCGACGCACAATTGGTCCAAGGCCGGTGGTGAATAGCCCCCCTCCGCCAGCCGTTTCAACAGGTGGTCTACAGACTTGGCTTGGGCGGCGGTGAACTTGATCTCGTGCCGGCTCAGTTTGACAGCGGTACCTCGTTCGACGACTAGTCGTTCTTCGATAAGTTCCGCAAGCACCAGGTTGAAGATCTCAGCTGTCAGATTCAGTCTCGACCTTAGCTCCTCTTGGCGCACGCCGGCCCGCAGCGGATATTGCCGGTGATAGTCACGCAACGTGTCCTCCAGCCTGGACTTATGCTTCTGAAAATCTTCGGCGGCCAACAAGAGGTCTGTGAAAGACACCAGTCTACCCTCGGCCAAAAGGTTTTCGACGGCCCGAGCCGCGTCCGCGGCAGCCAGAGATGAAGTCTGCAAGAGGCTGGAGCGGTCGATCGATCCGCGCCGGCGGACAAGCTCGATAACGCCATCCTCTGGAGTACCGTTCAGCATTCGGTCCAAAGTGGCCAGCGTAGCGGCATTCCCCCGGCGATGGCGCCGGGCATTGGTATCGACAACCGTGCCACCGGCGACCGTTTGATCGTTAAAGCGAACTACGAAATGGTCATGCCGCGCCACGAGTACCGGTTCGGCCAGTTTGATCTGAGCCCAACCCGCCTGCCGGGCGGCCAATGCGTCAGCGTCCAGCAGCTTGACGATGCCGGCCACTTCTGAAGCTCCGACGTGAAAAGTTACGGGCGCGTTGTGCTTGAGTGGTCCGGGCGCCGATTCAATCACCTGCAACCACACGTCGACCGCGAGCGACGGAGCCAACCAGCCGGCCGTGGTGAGAACTTGTCCTCTCTTCAATTCCTCCACCGCCACGCCGGCCACGTTGACCGCTACTCGCGTGCCCGGCATTGCCTGCAACACCATCGTCTTGTGCGCCTGCATGCCGCGTACCCTGGTCTTTCGTCCGCCCGGCTGCACTACAAGCTCCTGGCCAACCGTGATCGAACCACCGGTAAGCGTGCCGGTTACGACCGTACCAAAGCCGGCGACTGTGAATACTCGATCGATCGGCAGACGGGGCTGTCCAAGATCAGGGCGAGACTCGGACTTAACCAAAGCCGACTGAACTTGGGCAACTAGCTGATCGAGGCCAAGGTTATCCACAACCGACACGTCCACCATCGGGGCTTCAGCGTAACGCGAGCGTTTCATCCGCTCCGTTATGTCATCATGGACCAAGTCCAACCAGTCCTCGTCAACCAAGTCAACCTTGGTGACGGCTATCAAGCAGGAAGGTATTTGGAGCAACTCCAGGATCGAAAGATGCTCCTCGGTCTGAGGCATTATTCCTTCGTCGGCAGCGATTACCAGAAGGCCGGCGTCTATTCCGCCGACGCCGGCCAGCATGTTCTTGATAAACCGCTCATGGCCCGGAACGTCGATGACGCTGACGTCCTGGCCGTCTGGCAGGGTGAGCCAGGCGAAGCCGAGATCAATAGTCATGCCGCGCTCTTTTTCTTCGCGGAGGCGATCCGGATCTATGCCGGTGAGAGCTTGGACGAGCGCGCTCTTGCCGTGATCTACGTGGCCGGCGGTACCGATGACATACACTGCGTTAGAACCTCACCCCTTGACAATGACAAGTCGATTTTAGCACGCCTGTTTTCGGACCTGGGCTCAAGAACACCCACCGCAAGTCAACCGGAGGCCGGCACTCGGATGAGTTCCACCGCAAGTCCATCCGCTCAAGCAGCAGCGTCGAAATATCATCGCGCAAGCTCAATGAGCCTTCGAGCACTGTAAACGCGCTAGAATCTCTGATACAGGCTGCTCTAAGTAGGATAGGCTGTGATCAGTCGAACAGACATTATAGAATCCGGCCGGCCAGATGAGAGGGGCGGATGATTAGGATCTCGGCGGTCTTGCCGGCGTTAAATGAGCAAGACAATATCGTCGAAGCGATTGCGGAGTCGGGGGCCGCAATGGCCCGATGCGCCTCCGAGTACGAGATCATAGTCGTCGACGATGGCAGCACCGACCAGACCGGCGAAATAGTCGGCCGGCTGGCTGAATCAGATCCACGAATCAGACTGATACAGCACGAGCGCAATCAGGGTTACGGAGGGGCCTTATATAGCGGGTTCCGTGCGGCCCAGTTCGAATGGGTGTTTCTTACCGACGCCGACCGGCAGTTCGAGGTGTCCGAGTTAGCAAGTTTCATTCCCCACTGCGGCGGGTACGACCTGATCCTCGGCTATCGCAGGCCACGACGGGATCCATATATGCGTCGTCTAAATGCCTTCGGCTGGAACATGTTGGTCGATCTACTCTTTGGCTACACGGCCCGCGACGTCGACTGCGCGTTCAAACTGTTTCGCCGGTCAATCTTTGACAATATGGTCGTCAGATCACGCGGCGCTACACTTTCGACTGAGTTCTTGGTGAGGTCGCGTAGGGCCGGCTACCGTTTCCTGGAGAAGAGTGTGAGCCACAGGCCTCGAGGTTTCGGCAGCGCTACTGGGGCCAAGCCGGCGGTAATTGTAAGAGCATTCCGAGAGCTGATCGAGTTCTGGCTCGCCTTGCGCCAAGAGAGAATTCGAGAAGAAGTACGTTAAGGGTGGTGAGCGATCAAGATAGACCCGGAGCCGGCGAGAGATGACAGAGAGGCTCTGGACACCCTGGCGTATGCAGTACATCACCTCGGACAAGACGGGCGGGGGTTGCATTTTCTGCGATCTGCCGGCCGAGAACAACGACCGCGACAATCTGATCGTCGTGCGTTCCGACCACTCGTTCATCATTCTGAACGCCTACCCCTACACCTCGGGACACCTGGTGGTAGTTCCGTTCCGACACGTGCCGAGCCTCGAGGAATTGGACGAGCACACATTGCTGGATCTCAGTCTACTCACCAACCGAGCAACCGCCGCTCTGCGTCGCGCGATGAAACCTGCCGGCTTCAACCTTGGCGCAAACATCGGCAAGGCTGCCGGAGCCGGCATTGCAGACCACTTCCACCTACACGTAGTGCCGCGCTGGGTCGGCGACAGCAACTTCATGCCGGCGATAGCCGATACTCGCCTGCTGCCCCAGATGCTACTCGATACTTATGACCAGTTGATTGCGGCGGGCATATGACGCCCAGTGGGCCGGCGAAGTTCCGGCCGCACTCTCAGGCCCTCTCTCATTTCGCTCCTATGGATATTGACTCGGTCGGCGTGGTAGCTTCGATCACGACCAGCCCGTACGAGAGTAACCGGGATGCCGGAGACGATGATACATGGCGATGGATGCCACGTCCGAGCCACTAGTTGGGGGAAGAGTTCCTCAGCTAGATAGACAGTTCCAGGAGTTCCTCGAACACTGCCTCGACCAGAACAGGTCGCGCCAGACGGTCACAACCTATCAACAGGTACTTGCCGACCTTATCCGATGGTTGGGCAACAATGCGCCTCAAGCGACGTCTGTTTCGCTGCTGGATCGCGACACACTCCACCGATATTCCCGCCACCTGCGCTTGCGCGGTCAGAATGACGAGGAATTGAGTCCACGAACCAGAGCCAAATATCTGGCCGTGATTCGCAGCATGCTCCGGTACTTTGCCCAAGAGACCGAGGAGCAGGTCCTTCCCCGGGACCGTGTAAATCTACCGAAAGTCGGCGACCACCTGCCGGCCGGCGTGCCTACACCCGAGGAGGTCGAGCAGATGCTCATGGCGGTTGAAGGGGCAAAACACTCGGCCGGGCGGGACCGGGCGATCATCGCCCTGCTGTTCAGCACAGGCCTTCGTATCGCCGAGCTTTGCGCCTTGAACCGCGTGGACCTTCGCGAGGACGACCTAGGTGAAGAGGAGCTGATGGAAATAGGAATCGTTGGCAAGGGCCGGCGCAGTCGAGTCATTTTTCTTAGCCGGCACTGCCAGCAGATCGTCAAGGCTTACCTTGATAGCCGGAGCGACGACTGGCCGGCGCTGTTCATCCGCCAACGTCCGGGCAAGGCGACGGTACCCGGAGCGAAGGAAGACCGACGCTTGACTGCGCGCTCGGTAGAAAAGCTGGTCCGGCGATGCGCCCTGAAGGCGGGTCTGGCGGGGAAGATAACTCCTCACTCTTTGCGTCACGCCTTCGCGTTGGACCTGTTGCTCGGCGGAACCGACTTGCGCGCGGTTCAAGATTTGCTTGGGCACCGCAGCGTTACGACGACGCAAATCTATACCCGCCTGACCAACCAGAACCTGAGGGAAGGATTCCTCCGCCGGCGGTCGCTGACTGGAGATTAGCCTCCGTCGTAGGCAAAGGCTCGCCTTTCTATTTCGTACTTCCTCCAATCAGGCACATGTGCGGTCATCAGCGCCTCGAACAGCTTCCCATGGTTGGGCACGCGCAGGTGCAGCAGCTCGTGGGCGATTACAAAGTCCTGAAAACCCAAGTCGTAGTCGACCAAGTCTGACGCGGGCGTGAGAGTTCAAGCCGACGGCTTGACAGGGAATCCGAGTTAGTCATATGCTTAGCTAATATCATATCCGGAGAATCAACAATGCCGGTCGTGAATGTTCATGAGGCGAAGACCCACCTATCACGTCTGCTGGCCCAAGTCGAGGCTGGCGAGGAAGTCATCATTGCCCGCAACGGCAAGCCGGTCGCACGGCTCGTGAGCGTACAGCGCCGGGGCAAGCCGCGTTTCGGCTCTTGGAAGGGTCGGATAAAGCTTGACGACAGCTTCTTCGAACCGTTGCCCGAGGAAGAGTTGGCCGCTTGGGAGGGACGTGCATAGCGATTGCGATTGCTATTCGACACGCACTCGCTAATATGGTGGCTCGCCGGCAGCGATCGGTTGCCGCTTGCCGCCCGAGGGGCCATTGCTGACGAGGCGAACGACAAACTGGTCAGTGCCGCGTCGGCCTGGGAAATCACGACCAAGCACCGTCTCGGTATGTTGCCTGCCGTGGACGAGTTTGTAGCCGACATCGGGGGCGCCATAGCCGCAGAAGGGTTCGATGAACTGCCAATAACTTTCGAGGAGGCAGGACGAGCCGGCGCGCTGCCGGGTCCGCATCGAGACCCGTTCGACCGAATGCTCATCGCCCAGGCCTTGGTGCGCGACCTCGTTCTCATTTCCAGTGAATCCCTTTTCGACCGGTACGGTGTCCGTCGCCTGTGGTGAACGCTGGGCCCTTCGGCCTTTGCCGGCGGTATCGGCGACCGGCCGACCTCGGCCGCATGCGGATCATCGGGAACTGCACGGAGCCGGCCTCGGATAAGTTAAGTTCGGTCATGGCCGGATGCCGTCACAACGCGCCTTTTGAGTAAAGGTCAGTGACGCAAGGAGGCACCACGAGACTCCATAACACCCGTCAGACCTCCCATTACGCCGCCCTGGGCTCATTTCACGTCACGTCGAGATCGTTGACCGACCGTCCTGCGGGGGCTGGTTCTCCCAGCTGTGCTCGCTGCGCATACGCTCGAAGAGCATACAGATTACCGTAGAGCTACCTTTGTCTGAGAAGCCTGTCATATTCTTGATGGGAACCAATCCAGAACCACACGATGTCGCCTTGGTCCAGTACACCAAGAGCGCGATAGTCGATGCTCACGCGCACCGAGTACACCGGACGCCTCCGACTCACCCGCTTGAAATCCAAGCTTGGATGACTGGGATCAGACGCGAAGAAGCCGTAGGACTCCCGCGCCTGCCGCTGCACATGGTCAGGAAGGCGCCGATATGCATCCCAGAAGCTCTTGTGCGTGAACGAACGCACGCCTACATATCTTTCGCAGTTAGAGGCCGAGTCTGTCCCGCATGGTGCTCCGACACAGCGTCATCGGCTAGCCGCTCCAGCAAATCCTCCGATTCGGGACGGACAAACAGTTCGGCCCATTGCCGCTCCGATTCCAGCTCAGCTAGCAGGAAGCGGGCGAATCTGTCCTGTTCAGCTTGAGGAAGCTCGGAAGCTCTCTCGAAGGCCTTTTGAAGAAGATGGTTCATCTGCTTTCCTCCCGTTCCATAAGGGTAGACTAACGCTGATCCAGAATACCGTTAACTGTGGGTTCATTGGCAATGCCCTCACTTCTCACCGGCCCGGGTAACACCGAACAGCACCTGTCCGCCGCGCCGGTTCAGGAAGGCGCACACTCTCATGGCCGGCTCGCGGCGCGCCCCGATCGTCTTCTTTTCGCGCGCCGCGTCCCGCATATGGCGCAATCGGACTTCGTCATCCTTTTGCATATTGAACCTCAACCGTGTCAAGAACATCCTGCCGAAAGTATGGGCTCAGGTCTTCGGGCGTCCGCAGATCAACTTTGCGACCCGAGAATAACTCGGACAGTTCCAACTCGATGCCGGCTACGCCTAACAGCCTAGGAATTCGATCCGTTTCGAACTCGACGAGCACATCTATATCGCTCCCCGGCCCGAAATCCTCTCGCAGGGCCGAGCCAAAGACGGTCAGCCACTTGATTCCGTGCTCTTGGCAGAGGGCGGCAAGGCGATCCTTGGGGATCGATACTTGCGGTTTCATAAATATTCCCTCATTCAACAGTTATGGGATGGGGCACACAGTCATGATCGCCTCCCGGTGCGTCCCGGTAGTCTCCTTGAACTCCAGAGTCTCGGATTCGCCGTTTGAGAGGAGAGCCTTGATCTGATCAAGCGACGCATTAAACGGGCGAACTCCCGCTCGAGGATCGACCAATTGAGTCCTTTGCGGCTGACAAGAGCCCTGTCGCCAATTTTTCGATGAGATCAAGATAGTAACAAAGATTGGCCTCGCTAATAACTAGTCGTTGCCCCGGTCGACGCGATGTATCACCGCTGTGGGCGATATAGTCTTGATCTAATATGCCTTGGGTGTGGGCAAGAAGATGACGTTATTGAACAGCAAGCTTCAAATCGGTCATCTCGGCGGGTGTGAGAAACTCAGAGTATTGCTTGCGAGTGGCGTTGCACCATAGTTTGCTGCCTTCCGCGAGGTTCTGAAATACGTTTCGACGCGGCGTCGGATGAGCCACCAACTGCGAGTATAGAACCTCAACGTATCTCTGAAACGCAGTAATCGCGTTCTGAAGCCCGTTCTCCACCAAGGAGCGTACAATGTTCTCAGCAGTATCCGGATCCGACACAGCGGCTCTCACTTACGATAGCGCACCGATGGCATCTCGAATACCAGATATTGTGAGGCTGAAGTGCACTTCGGCGTCGTTGTGTCCACATCCTGGGCAGAAGTACGCAGCACCAATCACGGCATAGCGACATCCGCATTGGGAACATTCTATTTTGAGTCGCATCGGTTCTGCCGCTGCGGGCGGCAAGGACACAAGTCTTTGGCGTCCTTCTACTCTCATGGGGATGCTTATGAAGCCCTCGTGCGGTTGACTACGATTCCAGCGTTCAGCATCCCGTCTCATAGCTTGTCCGAGTCGTCGGTCAACACGGAAAATGGCCACTTCTTTGAAATGCTCAGATTGTTCAGGTGTGTTCCAATCAATGGATGCGGCGGAGTGGCGGCAGAAGGGACAGACAGCCGTCTCGGCGACTATCTGGCGCCAGTCTTCCAGGTGTACTTTGAACTCGAACTTGCACTCTTCTGACGGACATAGTCGGTCAAAATACCCATCTTCATCAGACTGGATTGATACTGGGATCTGATGAAAACCTTCAAGGCGGATTAGCTCGCGAATCATTTCATCGAACGTGTCAGTTCCCTATGAGCCCCGTCAAGTCTAGCGTCTCCACTTAAGTCTCACCCAACATCACCTTGCGCAGCAGCGCCTCGAAAGATTCATTCAGCAAAGCGCACCTGTCCCCGCAGTCCGCGTATTAACAGCCTTGGCATCGTCCCCGCGATTTGAAATGGGCCGGCTAGCCAGCCTGGCCGGGCCGGCGGATCTCCATCAGATTCATGTGGCCGCTGGCACCGGGGCTGGATGTCGCCAGCATCACCAGGATATCGTCCTCCTCGACCAGGCCCGTCGCGGAGGCCGCCAGCTCCATCCTCTTCAGCAGGACATCCAGCGACTCGGCCGGCGGAACAACCACCGGATACACTCCCCAAACCAGGGCCAAGCGACGTGCAATGACCTCGTCATGAGTGACCGCTACTATTGGCGCAATCGGTCTATGGCTCGAAGTTAATCGCGCCGAGTATCCCGTTTGAGTGCGAGTGACGATCGCGGCGGCGCCAAGGCTGGCGGCCGTTTGACTGGCTGCGAGGGCAAGCGAGCCGGCGTAGCCCAGACTTGCTGTGCTTGGCTGTCGCCGATAATCGCCAATCGAGAGTGTCTCGGCTTCACGCACGATGCGGTCCATCATACGAACCGTCTGGATGGGATACCGGCCAATGGCGGTTTCGCCCGAGAGCATCACGGTGTCACTCCCATCGAAGACCGCATTCGCCACATCCGAGGCCTCGGCTCGCGTTGGACGTGGGTTGTCGATCATCGACTCAAGCATTTGCGTGGCGGTAATCACCGGGATTTGTGCCTCATTAGCAGCCGAAATAATCCGCTTTTGGAGGACCGGAACCCGCTCCGGGCCAGCCTCGACGCCCAGATCGCCTCGAGCAACCATAATCCCATCGGCGAGCTCTAGTATCCGGTCTAACTCGTCGATCGCCTGTGGCTTCTCCAGCTTTGCTACGATCGGCTGCTCGTATCCCGATTGATCGATTCGCCGGCGCAGCATCTCAACGTCTCGCGCTCCACGCACGAATGAGAGAGCGACTATGTCTACGCCTTGTTCCAATCCAAATTTCAAGTCTTCCAGGTCTTTCTCGGTCAGCGAGTCGCCTCCTAAGTCGACCCAGGGCAAGTTTATGCCGGTGCGCTCCCCCACCATGCCGCCGTTTCCCACGACGCATACGACGTCTTCCGCAGCGACAGATTCAACCTGAAGCTCGACCAGTCCATCACTCAGCAACACCAAGTCCCCCGGCTTCAGTACCCTCGGCAGCGAGTTGAAGGATGTCGACACCCTGTGGCTATCCCCCACTATTTGCTCGGTTGTGATCGTGAACCTCTGACCCGCTTGCAGGTTGATGGGTGTTGATTTCAAGGCGCCGGTTCGTATCTTTGGACCCTGCAAGTCTTGAAGTATGGCCACGTGCTCGCCGAGAGAGGCGGCGACCTCACGGATCTGCCGAATGGTAACAAGATGTTGTTGGCGGGACCCGTGGGAGAAGTTGAGCCGGGCCACGTTCATACCGGCTTGGATCAGCCCGGCGATCATCTCAGATGAGTTGGTCGCCGGGCCCAACGTGCAGGCAATCTTGGTTCGCCGAAGTTTATGTCGAGTCAACGGTTTATGACACCGGCCGTGCCTTGCGCGGCCGGCTTCCGGCGCTGTTGCGCACGGTCCAGCTTGGCGAAGAAACGGCGCCGCGTTCGAGATCCTCGTGTGCGCAAGAAGATGATGCGACTACCGGGAATTGGAGGAGGTGAGGCGAGTGTAAGCTTTATCATCACCCTGATTTTACGCCAAACACTCCATCAAGGGCATTGACGCCAGGACCGCGAGTAGTTGACGGTATTCTGAGGCGTTACTACCATAATCCGTAGTCACGGAGTGTATCGTCCTGGGACGAGCGAAGGAGAGGCCTCTCAAATGACCCACAAGAACCCGCCGGCGACATTAACCGAGCTTTTAGAAGAAGGTGACCCTTCCCATGCCGCCATTCGCACTCCGGACGGTGATACCGTAACCTACGACTCGCTGCGGCGCCAGGTTCACGATCTAGCAGGTCAACTCCGGGAATTCGGCATAGAGCGTGATGATCGGGTGGCGATCGTGCTGCCGAACGGCCTGGAGACCATCCTATCTTTTCTGGCAGTATCCACCGTGGCAACGGCGGCGCCACTGAACCCTGCCTATAAAGCTGACGAGTTTCGATTCTACATGGAAGACACAAACGCCCGGGCCCTGATTACCCATTCTCAGGGGAGTGAAGAAGTGCGCAAGGCCGCACCGCCCGGCGCCCTTTGGATCAGCATAGATCTCGAATCGAACGGAGAGGCAAGGTTTTCCATAGCCGGCGAATCGAAAGGTTCCCATCGACACGAGGCACCCGATCCGGACGATATCGCGTTGGTGCTGCACACTAGCGGCACCACGAGCCGTCCCAAGCGGGTTCCACTGACTCACTCGAATCTGGCGAAATCGGTGCGAAACGTCGTGGACACCTATCAACTGGGCCCAGAGGACGCGTCCCTATGCGTGATGCCGCTGTTCCACGTGCACGGGCTGGTTGCGTCTACCCTGGCAACCCTGCTCTCGGGCGGAACTGTGATCGTGCCTCCGCGCTTCAACGCGTTGAATTTCTGGCGGCTTGTAGAGGAATATGGGGTTACTTGGTTTTCCGCTGTACCGACGATCCATCAGGCGCTGTTGAACCGGGCAAGAAGAAGGGGTAGCGGTGCTACAGCTCATCAGGGGTTGCGCTTCATCCGTTCGTGCAGTTCCCCATTGCCGGCAAGCGTAATGATCGAGATGGAGGATTGCTTCGGCGTGCCGGTCCTGGAAGCGTACGGTATGACCGAGGCGGCTCACCAGATGTCATCCAACCCGTTACCACCGGGGAAACGAGTACCCGGTTCGGTCGGTCCGGGCACCGGTGTGTCAGTCGCGATCATGGACGAAGACGGAGCACTTCAGAACACTGGAGACACCGGCGAGGTGGTCATCAAGGGTACCAATGTCATAAATGGATACGAGGACAATCCTCAGGCCAATGCGGACTCTTTCACGAACGGTTGGTTTCGCACCGGCGACGAGGGCTTGCTCGATTCGGACGGTTATCTGAAGTTAGTGGGCCGGCGCAAGGAGTTGATAAATCGGGGCGGCGAAAAAGTTTCTCCGGTCGAGATAGACGAGGTTCTGCTGACCCATCCCTCAGTGGTTGAGGTGGTCGCGTTCGGAATCCCGCATCCCACTCTTGGCGAGGAGCCATCGGCGGCAGTCGTACTTTCCGAGCCAACGGCAACGCAATCCCAACTCATTGAACACTGCCGGAGGCATCTAGCTCAGTTCAAATGCCCCCGGCGGATCCATATAGTCGACTCCATTCCCAGAACCGCCACCGGCAAGGTTCAGAGAAGGCTAGTCGCGGCCACGTTCACCGGTACGTCCGCTGACGGCTGAGCCGAGAACATCGTGATGCTAACAAATCCCTCCGGCGGGCCGCATCCGTGAGATTCGCCATTATTGGCGCTGGAGCGATAGGCGCTTACGTGGGCGCTAAGCTCGCCAGATCGGGCGAGGACGTCATGCTCATCGCCAGGGGCCGGCACCTCGACGCGATGAAGGCCCATGGGGTGCGCGTTCATAGCCCGGACGGCGATTTCGAGGTCCGGACTCCGGCCACCGACGATTGGAGCGCGGCCGGGACCTTCGACTACATACTGCTCACGGTGAAAGCCCACAGCCTTACCGAACTAGCGCCCCGTCTGGCTCCGCTCGTTGGTCCAGAAACTGCGATTGTGTCAACGCAAAACGGAGTGCCTTGGTGGTACTTTCAACGGCTCGACGGACCTTCGCAGGGGACTCATCTAGAGATGACCGACCCAGGCGGAGTAGTCAGTCGATCCATCGACCCGCACCGGGTGATCGGTTGCGTTGTCTACCCGGCAACGTTGATTGTCAAACCTGGGGTTATCCGACATATCGAAGGCGACCGGCTCGCCATCGGAGAGCCGGATGGAACGCGAAGCGAGCGATGTAAGCGCCTTTCGGCGGCGCTCAACGCAGCCGGTTTCAGATGCCCCATTCGCCGGAACATCCGCCACGACATTTGGGTAAAGCTTGCCGGCAACGCAGCATTCAATCCGATCAGCGCGCTCACCGGGGCGACACTGCTGGAGATCGCTAGCGACCAGGATGGGAGAGCGCTTGCTCGATTGGTGATGGCGGAGGCATATGCGGTAGCCGAGGCGCTGGGTGTGAACCCTTCCGTGACTATCGATCAGCGACTCGCCGGGGCCGAGAAGGTGGGACATCATAAAACGTCGATGCTCCAGGATGCGGAGGCGGGACGACCGATGGAGTTGGACAGCGTCGTTGGAGTTGTAGTGGAGTTGGGGGAAAAGCTGGGGATACCCACCCCCCACACCAGGACCTTGTACGCCAGCGCAAAGCTCTTGGCCCAGCAAATTGCTAGGAGACATCGATAGTCATAGCAGTCGCACATGTTGGTCGCCGCCGGCACACTCAGGTATGAAGATTAGGGGCGCCGGTTAGGGGACGGGCCCGAGTGGCATTGGCGCCTCGAGTCCGTGCCGGGATCCATTCACGCTCACTGTACGACCGGGGAGATGGGTAACATTTAGACTGGGGACGTAGGTAACACTTTCGTAGGGATATGCACGACTCGTGTAGTGCGATCGTCCAAGAGTCCGCTGATGAAGTGGGGGGGCGGGATTCCACGGAAGGGTTCCACTACCCGCCGGCTGGGCGCGTGGTCCGGGCTGGGGACAAACCCCAGCGCTACATGGCTATCCTTCGACTTTCGGCTGTAGCCGCTACGGGGATTGGAGGTTGGTGTCGGGGGAGCCTTTTCACCCTCACCTCAATCCTCTCCCAATCAAGGGAGAAGAAGACCCTTCCTCCACTGGTTTCCGACCTCCGTATCGGGGTACGGGGCCGTGTATTCTCGTACCAATGACGAGGGGGAATTCCCGTGTATGCCGGCGTGAAGGAAACAAACTGTTCTCGTATCTAGATAGGCGTGCGGAACACGAGGAATATTCAGTTCAGCGCCGGAGATTCGTCTTTCTTTGCTTTCGGAGACCCTTTCGCTCGGACAAAGAAAGAGCAGCAAGATCCGCCATCCAAAACCCATTCCCGTCGCTCAACTTGCACACCTATGATCTTGCTCAGGTAAGTTGCTTCGGCCGCACAAACCACGTCCGGATGCTTCTTCGCGCACGCCAAGGTAGGACAATGGCGCTGTCGAATCAGATAGCCGCCATCGACCTCAGAAAACTCCGCCAAAGCGCCTTCCTCGCACCGAAACTGAGTGGCTTTCTTAACCCGGTCGACCAATGAAAGACCGGCCGTGGCGTTCCCACGCTCACGTGCCCAGATTTCACCGATCTGGCTTGCGAGCCGGCCGGTACAGCCATCCCCGTCGATCGCCACTACCGCATCGATCAATCTATTGGCCATAAGATCATAAGACTGAGGGAAATATCGCACCGACTCTTCGGTAAGCGAGTATACGAAGTGAGGTCTTCCTACCTTGGCCCTGCGCTCCTCGCATCTGATGAGTCGATCTCTCTCCAACACTCCCAAGTGAGCGCGAACTGTCATAGGGACGAGCCCCGTCTCAGAGGCCAACTCCTCGACCGTGGCTTTTCCCTTACGTTTGAGCAGATCCAGGATTTCGCGCCTTGTCCGCTGCATCCCTTGTTGAATCTCCCTTCAGACCGTTTCTACGGCTTCTACTATAAGGCTAGACAACCGAACCGGAGCTGGCCACGTCTTCTTTCTTCTCCGGCCTTGGATGCTTTCGCGGCCGCCCGGGCCTAGCCGGGTGAAGCTTGGGATCCCAGATCGGATACGTCCGGATCGGCCGAATATCGTCGAGAAAAACTGGGCCTCCACAGCGGCAGCAGCGAATGCGCTCCCCGCCTTGAATAACTTCCTTGCATTGCTCGCTGGGCTTAAACGTACGCTGAGCCAGCGGTACGGTTGAATCTCCCACAAATTCGCCGGTCAAGTGGCCGCAGTGATAGCACTTGACATCGATGGCTACCTTCATTGTCGACCTCCATTGAGTCTGCAGTATGATCGCTTAGTTTCAGGCTCTGCTAACTTCATAGATAAGCCTAACTGCCAGTATGATCGTAAGTTCTAGACGGGCATTTGTCAATTTTATAATATTTATAAGCTTATTAACTTATAAAGTCTCGTACGCTCCGAATCGGGGCCAATATCGGGCCGGCAGGCGGCCTTCGAGAAGGATTTCCTCGTCCTTGCGCTCTATCCTCGCTTCTGCGGCGCGACGCGTGAATTCCCAAACCAAGTGCTCGTTGTAGATTGGCACACTCAGAGAAACACGAGGCCAGTTGCGTCCCAAGACACTCTCGATTCGCGCCTTTAGATCACCGATGCCGTAGCCGGTGATGGCAGATACCAAGACACTCTCCGGCGAGGCTTCCGCGATCATGCTCTGACGATCGCGCTCTAGCTGATCCAGGATGCTTGGATCCCCAAGATTGTCCATCTTGTTCAATGCGGTAACGATGGGGGTGCCGGATAAGTTCAACTCTGCCAATGTCGTCGACACCGTTTCCAGATGCATCTCCGCCTGTGGGTGAGAAATATCTACGACATGCAGTATCAGGTCGGCCGACTCCAACTCTTCGAGCGTGGCGCGAAAGGCGGCAATCAGCGTGGGTGGAAGATCGTGAATGAAGCCGACAGTGTCGCTGAGCAATAGCTCGAGGCCGGCGCTCAGTGTAAGCTGGCGGGTAGTTGGATCCAACGTCGAAAACAGCTGGTCAGCGATGGTTACGTCCGCGCCAGTTAGACGGTTGAGCAGGGTGGACTTTCCGGCGTTCGTGTAACCGACGAGCGCCGCCTGAGGCACGCCGGTCGATTCCCGCCGTTGCCGGTGAAGCGACCGATGGCGCCGGACTCCCTCGATTTGGCGCTTTAGCTCGGAGATCCGGCGGCGAGCGATGCGACGGTCGACCTCGATCTGAGTCTCGCCCGGGCCTCCGCGCACGCCGGCCCGACCGAATTGGCGACTTAGGTGGGTCCAGCGTCCGGCCAGCCGGGGCAGCAGATATTCCATCTGGGCAAGCTCCACCTGCAATCGTCCCTCGTAGGTCCGGGCGCGCTGGCCAAATATGACCAGAATCAGGGCGCTGCGGTCCATGACCTGGCAGCTAGTCGCCTTTTCGAGGTTCGATTGTTGGTTGGGAGTCAAGTCCGCGTCGAAAATGAGGGTGTCGTAACCAGCGGACGCGCGCCCTTCGCTCGCCTCGGCAACCTTGCCCTTGCCGATCAGGAAAGCAGGGTTGATACGACGCAGGTGTTGGCGAAACCGTGCGGCAACCTGGTAGCCGGCGCTGGTGCTGAGCTGAGCCAACTCGTCCAAAGAGCTATCGGCGGCGCGCATCTCGGGCTTGCCGTCGAAGGTGACTCCAACTAGCGCCACCCTTCGCGGAGGGCCGATGGTAGAGATCGACTGTTCGGCAAAATAGTTTTCGGACTCGATCTCGAGCTTTGTCGGTACATGACCGACGGAGTGTCGATCGCTCCTAGCGCTCAACTGTCGACTCTACCACTTCACGGGTGGGAACGGTCGCGGACCACTCCCCAACGAAAACTAACTCTGCCGGGCCGGTCATCCACACCTGATCGCCGTCCCAATGAACGGCCAGATCACCGCCCGGCAATCCCACGGTGGCTTTAGCATCAACTCGACCTTCCAGCCGGGCAGCCACCAGCGTTGCGCAGGCGCCGGTGCCGCAAGCCAAAGTGAGGCCGGCTCCACGTTCCCACACCCTCATCTTGATTCTGGTGCGATCAAGCACTTGGGCTATTTCGTAATTCACTCTCTCAGGAAAAAATGGATGGTTCTCCACTCGCGGTCCGATGGCTGCCAGATCATATTCTTCTGGATCGTGTTCGACGAAGTGGACAGCGTGTGGGTTGCCCATCGAGACACACGTCACGCTCAAGGACCCGAAATCGCCCCCGATTGTTTCCTGGAGGACCGGGTCTCGGTCGCTCTCGACGGGAATCCGGCGTCCGGCGGTAATCGGTTTTCCCATCCCGACAGTCACGCTGGTTGCCCCATTTCGGTCGTGACGAAGCCTCAGCCCCAACACGCCGGCACCGGTCTCAACGGTCATCTCGTCGCCCAAGACAAGCGCATGATCGACCAGATGCTTGGCGAACCCCCTGATTCCGTTTCCGCACATCTGTGCTTCGGAACCGTCCGGGTTGTACATTCCCATCGTATAAGAGGCAACCTCAGATGGACGCAGCAACAGCAATCCATCGGCGCCAACGCCGAAATGCCGGTCGCACATCTGCGTTGACAGAGCCGGCCAATCTATACCCTTTAACTCACGCGCGTCGATCAAAACGAAATCATTGCCGATGCCGTGATATTTCCAGAACTTCAGGCCGTTGCTTGCCATCATTACCCTCCGATCAACCCACGTACATAGAATACTGTGCTAACTGTTGCTAACGTCTGCCGGCTCACGCCAAGAACTCAGCCAGCTCATCCAGCATCTGTCCATGGCCGACAACAAGATCCGGAACGCCGCAGGGAAATTGTACCCAATAAAAACGAAACTCGATTGGGGTCTGTTCCCCACTGCTGGGATGGGATTCGAAATGTACCCATGAGTCAGGATGCTCTCCCTCGCTCAATAGATGATAAAACCACCGACGATGTATCTCATTTACCCCGGTATCCGACATATCACGCTCGCACGTTCCCAGAAATGCTGCCAGCTTCAAACCGTCTAAGCCCGTTTCTTCAAACGCCTCTCTCAACGCCGCGTCCGCCGGCTTTTCGCCGATCTCTATAGTGCCGGCTGGCACCTGTATGCCGGCATCAGGGTGGTCAGGATGCTCGAACACCAATAGACGCTTGACGTTTGTAATATACGCAAAGGCCTTCTGTCTGACTACCATACCCACTCCATTTCCGAAGAGATTAGGAGGCGATTGAGTCGCCGCGGGCCGGCCCCGCGCTGGATCAACGTCTCGGGCCAGCCAAGTGTCAGGCTATTATTCCGGTCCGACTACCTACCGTCGAACACCGACTGCTCTATCAACGAGGTCACCTTCGTAGGCAGCTCCGGATCGTCGCCGGCCAGCCAAGCCACGTCCCTCTTCCAGCGACGAAACCAAGTCAATTGCTGTCGAGCATATCGGTGGACCGCGAACTTGATTCGCTGGATCGCATCTTCGAGCGAGCAATCACCGCGCAAATGGGCAGCTATTTCGCGATATCCCAGGCTCGAAAACGCCGGCCTCCGCAAGTCGATCCCTTCTTCCATGAGCCGGCGCGTTTCATCTACCAATCCGGCCTCCATTTGTCGGTCTACGCGGAGGTCGATCCTGCGATAAAGGGCGTCTCGGTCGAAATGGAGACCGATGATCAGCGGCAGGAAATCCGGACGACTCGTCCGGGCAAGCTTGCTAAAGGGCCGGCCGGTGGTTCGGTATACTTCCAGAGCTCGTATAACCCTGCGTAGGTTGTGAGGATGAATCGCGTTCGCCGCCTCCTGATCAACCTCGGCAAGCTCACGGTGAAGAGCCTGACTTCCTTGGGCAAGCGCCCGTTGTTCGAGCTCGCGTCGCATAGATGATTGGGGCGGGACCGAGGGAAACTGATAACCTTCCACCAGTGCCCGCAAATACATCCCCGAACCTCCTACGACAAACGGAAGCTTCCCTTCGCAGCGGATTATTCGTATGTTCTCGTTCGCCGCACGCTGGTAGAGCGCTACATTGTAATCCTCGCTTGGCTCGATTATGTCGATTAAGCGGTGCCTGACTTTCTTTCTCTGCCGCTCATCTGGTTTCGCGGTGGCGATATCCAGCCGGCGGTACAATTGGCGGGAATCAGCCGAGACCACCTCCATAGCAAAGCGGCCGGCAAGCCTAACTGCGAGATCGGTCTTGCCGGAGGCTGTGGCGCCGATGATGAATACGACCACCGGACGCTTCGGGTCCTCCTGGGCTAGGTCGCAATTGACATTACCTTGGATTGAGTTCATCATCACAAACGAATCATAGACTAGAGGGCAAGGCGGTTCTATCGCAGCTCGCGTTCACGCTTAGGTTCAGGAGGATTCCACGGTCGTCGTGAGCCACAGTTCCCCTGACATCACTCGCCATCGCTTTCCACTTTGCGCGCGGGAGAACATCCGACGCCGGCTAGGTGGTATTAGCAATTGAGTCTATGCTGCTAGTCCCCTTTTCTTGAGATGAGCAACACAAGCGACGAGCCCGACGCTGGATTCCTCGATTCCGATCTGATCGTTGCCGGCGATCTTGGCGGCACCAACTTCCGGACCGCTCTGATCGACCGGGCCGGCCGTTTGCACTACCGAAGCTCCACCCAAACGAATGCCGAAAAAGGACCGGCTGTAGTCATCGAGATGATGGTCGGGCAGTTTCGCGCGGCCATCGAGCGGGCCGGTAATGGGCGCGTATTGGCGGTATCCACAACGGCGCCGGGCCCCTTGGATCCATGGAGTGGGTTGGTATTCCAGCCACCAAATCTGCCGGGCTGGAACGAGGTTCCACTCAGAGATATTCTCGAAGAACGTTTGGGCAAACCTGCGTTCGTTAGCAACGACGCCAATGCGGCGGCATTGGCCGAGCACAGATTCGGCGCCGGCCGGGGCACCCGCCATCTGATCTACGTGACTGTATCGACCGGAGTTGGTGGAGGAGTAATCACCAACGACCGTTTGCTGCTAGGCGCCCACGGCGCCAGCGGCGAAATCGGTCACGTAGTGGTCGACCCGGCCGGACCACGGTGCAACTGCGGAAATCGCGGCTGCGTCGAGTCGTTAGCATCGGGTCCAGCTATCACTAGCCACTTCATCGACCGCATGAGAGAAGGTCGCGATACAACCCTGGCCGGCCTGCCGATTGAACAGATCACTACTACCCGCATAGTGATGGCGGCCGAGAGCGGCGATGGGCTGGCAATCGACGTCTTGGCCGAGGCCGGCCGGTGGCTGGGAATAGCTATCGCCAACATGCTGCATCTCTTTGATCCTGAGATCGTGGTTATCGGCGGAGGTGTATCGAAGGCCGGCGAATTGATCTTTGCGCCAATGAGAGCCGAAATAGACCAGCGGACCATGGAGCATTTTCGCGAGAACTACAGGATCGCGATGGCCTCACTCGGCGATGACGTCTGTCTATACGGCGCCGCGGCCATCGGTTTCGCCGCTCTTGAAGAGGACTCCGGCTAGGAGGCGGTCGCTTCGCCGGGTCCGGTCGGAAGGGCCGATAGGCGTGTCAATCGACCAACGAGGACCAGAGCTATCGCGCCCACCGCGACGCCAAACCACAGAGTGGCAAGACGGATCAGAAGCGTGGCCGCCGCCGCAATCGTCGAGCTTTCAGTTACTTTGAGCAAGACCAAGAGGCCGGCGATACTCCCTTCCGCCGCGGCCAGCCCTCCCGGCAGCATCGAAACCGCGCCAACGAGGTTGGCGACGGCCAGTATGAACGTAGCCTGGAACAACAGCAACGGGCTGGCAGTCAGCCCCAGGCCGACCAACATCAGAAAGAACGCCACGCACTCGGCCCCCCAAGAGATGATTCCGAGCCCTATGGCGACCGATAGACTCTTTATGGAAAAGAGCACGCGGCTGGACTCGCGCAGGTTCTCCAGCTCTCTCACCTTTTCCCGCAGCCAGGGCAACCTGACCAAGATCCGAATTAATGTTCCAGACATGCCTTTATGCTGTGAGACGACCAATATTGCGACGACGACCAGTGAGACTCCGGCGACGATTTCCCGCCCGATGTCGTAGATGACCAAGCCGGCGGCGGCTAGCAAGACCATCGCGATGCCATCGGTCATACGCTCGGCCAATATCACCGGAGCGCTGCGCGAGACTGGAACCCCCGCCAAATCGCGCAGCAGATACGACTTCAGCCACTCGCCGATCTTAGCCGGCGTAAGGACCATGGAAAGACCAGACAAGAACGTCAGCGCACTGACGCGTTCGCTCGTGTGGCCGGCACCGATCAGGCCCAGATAGTACCGCCACTTCACGTAGCGTAACCCATAGTTCAACAGAGTCAGCGCCAAGGCGGCCGGCGCCAATCGCCAGTCGAATGCTTGGAAGGCGGCGAGAACGCTGGGTAGATCGCCATATAAAGTCAGCCCGACCATTACCAGGACGCCAAAGCCCAAGGAGAGGAGCAATCGCTTGAACACCGACGCGTTCAACTCTGGTCCAGAAGCGATATGAACTGGGACAAATCTTCCACGATCAGGCTCGGTTGATACGGTGAGTCAGCGACTTCATCGAGTGTGGAGATGCCGGTGAGCACCAAGGTGGTGAACAGGCCCGCCCGTGCGCCGGCTGCTATATCGGTCTCCAGTCGATCGCCGATTACCACTGTCCGCTCCTTGGATACTCGGTGACGATTCACGCACATCTCGAACATGTCAGGCTCAGGCTTGCCGATCACCCTGGGGCGGACGCCTGTGGCGGCAACCAGCGCGGCCAGAATTGATCCGACGCCGGGGACGACACCCCGCTCAGTCGGGAGAGTTGTGTCCGGGTTTGTGGCGATGAATCCGGCGCCGGCGCGAATCGCCAACGTCGCGACTGCCAGACTCTCGTAGGTCAATTGCCGGTCGAGACCGACGCAAACGTATCTTGGATGCTCTTCGTCGACCCAAAATCCAGCGTCAATCAGCGCGCGACTCAAACCACTCTCACCGATGATGTACACAGGCGCACCTTCGGGCGCGATTTTCTTGAGATAAAGCGAAGTAGCCATTGCCGAAGTAAATACCGTACTCTCAGGCACTTGAATTCCCATGCCGGCGAGCTTTTCCACGTACTGGGCCGGCGTGAGAGTCGCGTTGTTGGTGACGAGGCTGTACTTGAGACCACGTACATGGAGCTGATGAAACAGCTCGCGTGCGCCGGGCAAGACCTCAGTACCTATGTAGATGACGCCGTCCATATCGATCAGCGCGCATTCGACGCAGTCCAACTTGTGTGGCTCGACAATCGAAGCCCCGGTCATTCAGGATTCCAGTGATGATCGACGGCAAGCGCTGAACTGGTCATGCGATGGCACATGATTCTTCGCGTTTTCTTGTGGGCATCTCGCCTCCAATGATACCGGCATGGCGGGCATCTCGTCGTTGGTCGCAGATCTATTTCGTCCGGGATGAGATTCCGGTTGGTATAAGGACCAGTCAGCCAGCTCTGATCTCAAGGGCATTGGCGCAGATGCGTTGCATTGAAGCGGACTTGGCGACGTAGAAACCGCCATCGTCCGGCCTTATTATCCCCAGCACTTCCAGATCGCCCAAGACTGACTGAACCATCAGCCTCAATCTGTACCTTGGAATCGGCCCTATCCGGTCCAACCCCATCAGTTTCAAGCCTTCCTCGATCTGCTGAGGCCTGCCCGAGGCGGACAATCTTATTCCCTGCGACAGCATGGCCACTGATGCCATCCGTACCAGCCGGCGAGCCGGGATCTCCTCGCTAGACCCGCCGGCAAACGCCAGCCCATTATCGTGGAGCCACGCCCGTAAGGTGATCATCCTGCGGTCGTCATCGCTTAGCGTCAACCACTGCTCGATAAGCCGCTCGAAAGGACCCCCAACTGCGCACAATCCCAAAACTTCCGCTAACTTGACGTGGGTAGATCTGCGTTTCTTAGTCCCATCCGAGGTTTGATATGGTCGATTCTGATTGGCCCAATCGGTCATTTCCGAGACGGGGTCGCCGGAGATTTTGGCTCTCTCGCGGGTTTTCGGGCTCTCAAACCCGCGGTCGCGATATCCGGTTAGCGGTTTCGACGTGCGACTGACCGGACGCCGCTTTGGACGTTCAGCAACTCTACCCTGAGGGCGGCGTTCACCTGTTCGCAGCAAGGACCTGATCTCCGCCGGCGTTTCCATCTCGAGCGCCGATTGCTCCGCCGGCGAACTGACCTGCAGCAACGCGGAGTTGCTCAGGCGCGCCACGATTTCGGACAAATCGTCGGTGGAGAACGGTGCTTCTGCCCTGAGGCGCGACATGGTGGATCGTCCGTTGGGACTAGTCGCAATCATCATTAGAACTAGCCGATCTTTCGCAGCCATGTGGGTGAGCGCCCGCTCGATGCCGGCCTTATCGGACAGCACATGGTAGATCTTGCGCGCCAATTCGCCGGCGGTGTTACCGGTCTCGGCTACTCCCAACGAGTGCCCTAGCGCATTCATCCGGTCCGCCGGCAGACTCTGGATCACCCTGATCAGGCGCGCCAATTATTTCACGCTCCAACAGATTGATGATGGGGATTGTTTCCGAGGGCCGGTTAAGGTTTCACGTTGACCAGACCTACCCACCCTGGTACCATCAACTACTTGATTGAATATTAATGCGCGGCGGGCCGCCTCGCCAGAGGAGGACTATACGATTGGCATTGTCAGTGATTGACTGGAAGCGAACAAACAGCCAATACGTAGCCATCTTGCAGTCGCTAGACCGGTTCGATCCGGCGTCAATTCACCCTATCCAACGCCGGGGCATGGAGACTGTGCTTGGTGGTACGTTGAAGGGCAGCGTCGAACTCGATTGGTATGCACTCGCCTACGACCGGAATGAACTTGAGTTCGCAGAGGCCCGTGATATGGCCCGGCAGACACTCGATCAGCTACGCGAAAACGACAATATACCACCGCCACCTTGATCATCGGGCAAATAAGGTGTCCGCGACTGCTATTCTGTGCCCAAACATTCGGTTGCACCGTCCATTCGATCCGGTACGCGCTTGGCATGCGTAAACGCGTGACGACCAAGAATAGTTAGTAAACGTTAACTTCATCCGGTTTTCCGTGTCTTCTAGAGATTTAATTAGGATCAATTAGCTGATGGGGTGTCGATCCAAGGCCTGACGGCAGCGCTTGGGCCTATCTGTTGAGCGATCATCACCTCGCGGACGAGTATACCCATTAGCTCGTTTACCCGGATGGCTGGAGGCATTTCGAGAAGTCTCTGCTTCTCGTTCAACGAGACATTGATAGCAAAACACAGCCAATTTATCAGATCGGCAGGGTCTTCCGGCAGCACTTTGTCTAACGCCTGCGGTTCGCCGCCCCCGAACGCTCTGAAATACGCCCGGAAGCCCTTGCGCAAACCGTCAATCTCCCGTTCATCGGGAGGGGGTTCACCGAGCGCTTCGTCGAGAAGCTCGTACTCGGCGCTGAGGTAGGGGAGATCGGTGTACAACCGGCTGATCTTGAATCTCCGCTGCCCCACGACGCTGATATTTGCTCTCCCATCAGGAAAGATCTCGGAGTCTCTGATCAAAGCTGTAGTCCCGATCTCGTAGGGGTCGGCCGGCTCGCCGGACTCCCAACCGGACCGTATCAGGACGATCCCAAACGTGCGGTCTCCGGCCAGAACATCCTTTAACATTTGTCGGTAGCGAGGCTCGAAAATGTGTAAAGCGACCACCTCGTTAGGAAACAGCACCTGGTGGAGGGGAAAGAGAGGCAGCCGCATCTAACCTAGTCGAGGCCTCCATTGTGCCACAGGCGGTGCGCCGGATTTAACGATGGACCGTGGGATTCCAAGAACCTCGTGAGTCGCTCTCTTGATAACGGCAGATTGGAGTTTTGGGTTGGATCGTGCCCTCACAGCCTCAGTCTCCTAACAAAACGCCCCGCAACGCAAACCCGGTAGTCCGATTCAGCAGCTGTCCAAATTTCACCCGATCGAGCAGACTCGGAGTCTCTCATCGGACTACCCTTCGCTTGGATTTCACGTAGTCCACGATGACGTACTCGCCCAGATCATCCGGTGTGGCATAAAACGTGCGGCCCCCGTTGATCTTAGTTATCTCGTCGACAAACTCGGACAGATAGTAATTTCGCTCCAACATGAACGTATTTATCAAAATGCCGTCACGAGTACAGCGGTTCACCGCCTTGAGAGTCTCGGCGTACGTCTGGTAGGTAGGTGGATAGGAGAATACCGCGCGGCCCCCCTCGAGATGGGCGGTAGGCTCTCCGTCCGTGATCATGATGATTTGGCGATTGGCTCCCTTGTGCCGGCTCAATAGCTGTCTGGCCAGCAGGAAGCCATGCTGCATGTTGGTGCCGTAGACGACATCGTCCCAAGCGAACACAGGCAGCGATTCGATCTGTATTTCGCGGGCCAGGTCGGAGAACATGAGCAAATAGAGATTGTCGTGCGGAAACTGACCGCGGATCAAGCTGTCCAGGGCCATTGCTACCTTCTTGGCGGCAAGGAAACACCCCCGCAGAACCATCGACCGACTCATATCAACCATCAGTACGGTCGAGCATTGGGACGTGTACTCGGTCCGGTGAACCTCAAAGTCTTCATCGCTCAGATCAACCGGACTTCCCGGCCCGCGACGGTCGACTGCGTTCATGAGAGTCTGGCGCAGATCGAGGTGGAAAGGATCGCCAAACTCGTAGCGTTTGCTTTCGTACGTACGCTCGCCGCCAAAGCCACGAAACTGGGTCTCGTGCCGGCCAAAGGCATCACGTTTCAGCGAAGAGAAGATGTCGTTGAGCGCTTTCTGACCGATTCGTCGAATCGCCTTTGCCGTTAACTCGTAGACGTTGCCATTTTTTCGAACATAGCCGGCTTCCTCCAGTAGCTTGGCCAACTGCTGCAGGTTTTCGAGGTCCTCTCGGCTTTCGGGGCCGAGCAATTGTTCCAGCAGGTCGGCGTCGATTTCGCCCAGGCCTCCGGAGCCTTGCGAACGCCTGATCTGCCTATCAAGATTGTCCAACTGTTGCAGGCGACCCATCAGCCGGAGGGCCTCCTCCATTCCAACCGGTTCCGGCCCCTGGAACGGGTAGCGCCCGGGCATGCCCCGCATCGGCAATATTCGCTCGAGATTCGCCGCGAGTTGGGCGAGGTCCCATCTCAGCCGATCGTCGCGCAACATGTTGTCAAGTATCTGCCGCATTGATTCGCGCATCTCAGGACTCATGCTCTTCATCAACGATTGCATCTGGGCCATCTGCTGCTGCAAATGCTCGACTAATTCGTCCAAACTATTGATATCTGGCGGGAAGAAATGACCGTGCTTCCGCTTGAAGTCCTGAAAGTCGGGGTTCTCTCCGCGCCGGTGCTCCCGCAGCATCTTGTTCAAGTCGCGCACCATATCGCGTAATGGCTGCAGATCCGCCGGATCGAGGTTTTCTAGCTGTTGTTTCATTCCCTCAAAGTAGCTGCCCATAATCTGCTGGCGGAGTTGCTCCATGAGCTGTTGAAACTTCTGCCTGGCATCGGCGTCCATGAATTCGTAGTCGGAGAGCTCTTTGATCCGGCCTCCGGCGTCGGGGGGAAGGTTGTCGAGGGATTCCAGCTTACGCTCTGAGATGAGCTGAAGCGCCTCGCGCATCTGCTCGGTACTTTCGTCGTGGGCCTGATCCGCCGGGGGCCGGGCCTGTTCCAATCGACGTTCGATACCCCGGCGCTCGGTATCAATGATGTCGTCGAGTTTCTGCTGTATATCATCGAATACGGAATTGAGGTCGTGACTCTCAAGCTCATTCCGGCGCATCTCGCGCAACTTGTCGAGCATGTCCTGAAGACCGCGAATCCGGTTGCCGTCCTGGTCCTCCGCGCCCCACCGATGGATCCTTTGTAGAGCCCACCGCAGGTCACCTTCGTTCAGCAGATCGTCGGAAATCTGGTGCATCAGGTCGTCGGGATCGAAGGAGAAACCCGGCTGCGTACCATCCCAACGAGAATAGCGGTAAGGCATAGACGACCTCATTTACCGCTGTATCGGGCCGGGCCAGGACCCGGCGTCTTGTTCAACTTGCGATTCAAGTGGAGACCTTCCAAAATGAACTCGACGGCCGACGCAATGCCGGCAGGGTTGTTTTGCACGTCGAGCTTACCCAGAGCCTGGTTTAGCTCGGGATGGGCACCTACGATGCCCAGATATACTGCCGAGGGCAAGCTATCCGAGGCTTCGAAGGTAAGGCCCGCCTCAAACTGCCCCAACAGTTCACTGAATGCCTTTACCCGAAAGTACCGATTGAATACGGTGACAACCCCGCCCTTGATCAGTTTTTCGATGATCTGCTCATCTTGGTTTTCGCCGAACGACTCGATCTCTATCTTCCCCTGAGTCGACGCTATCATCGAACCAAGGTCTCCGATGCGCGGCGATGCGTATTCATCGTCCAGACGGATCGAGCGGCGCAAGGCACTACTCACCAGATTCTCAAGGTTTGTGATCGATACCCGCACGCTAACACCGGAACCCTGATTGATGTCACCGGAGCGGCGGGCCATATGAGTGACCTCGGCCACGATCTCCTTGACAAAATAGGGGGCGAATACGTCGCGGCCATCGTTGTCGAACCGCGTCCGCTCGTTCTCCATGATCTCGATCTCGTGCCGGATGGTCCTTGGATAGTGGGTCCGTACCTGCGATCCGAACCGGTCTTTTAGCGGCGTGATTATCCGGCCTCTATTGGTGTAGTCCTCCGGATTGGCGCTGGCAACGACGTACATATCGAGCGGGAGCCTGACTTTGTACCCCCTAATCTGGATGTCGCGCTCCTCCATGATATTTAGCAGTCCAACTTGGATGCGTTCAGCCAGATCGGGCAACTCGTTGATGCAGAATATTCCGCGATTGGTGCGCGGGATCAATCCGTAATGTATGGTCAACTCGTCGGAGAGGTAGCGTCCCTCGGCCACCCTGATCGGGTCCACTTCGCCGATCAGGTCGGCGATCGTGATATCCGGCGTCGCCAGCTTTTCACCGTAGCGTTGGTGGCGCGATATCCACTCGATCGGGACGCCATCTCCGTCCGCATCAACGCGTTCGCGGCAGGCTAGGCAGATAGGCTCGTAGGGTCCGTCGTTGATCTCGCATCCGGCTATTGACGGGACCTCGGGGTCCAGCAACTCAACCAGACTCCGGGCAATCCTCGTCTTTGCCTGTCCGCGCTCGCCCAACAACACGATGTCCTGGCCGGACAGGATCGCGCTCTCGAGTTGGGGTATGACCGTCTCTTCATATCCGACGATGCCGGGTAATATCGGTTCGTCCTGGCGTATCCGTTGGATCAGGTTTTTGCGAAGCTCGGCCTTGACGCTCAGGGGTTGGTAGCCGCTTTCACGCAGCTCGCCGATAACGGATGGTCTCGACATGATCCTCCCGTTTCGCCACCGGGGACTAGGAATGTTGCGACGGGCCGGAAGCAGATAAGAGCCTTAATCAAATGATAGCCGCGGAGGGTCACAAGTCAAGCTGGCGCAACAGAGTTACACCAAGCGAGTGCTCATACAGGCCCGGGCGAGCTATATCGCGCCGCAACCACTTTGCCGGGTTTTACCCCATCCGCGATTGGGTCAATAGAGCCGGAGAGCGCAAAACACCGACACATCGTGGCCAGACTGCACCTTATAGACCAAGAGCCGGCTGTAGTGGGCGCGGCCTTGTCTCGATAGACAATCGATCCGGCACGCTGGTCGTCTGGCGGATCGCAGCGACGAGCCGCTCGGTCCCCTCGACCAGATACTGGGGAGCGCGGGTACCTGGATACAGCGATTTGTAAGTCGATAAGAGCTCGGGATAAGCGTCCTCTAGATAACTCAAGAAATGATCGCGGGTGCCAGGAGCTAATCGCAAGAAACTGGCCCCGACGAAAGACGCACCGTGATCGGCGGCGGCCCGGACGACTCCTTCAAGGGTCTTCAAATCGGACGTCAGGCCGGGCACAACCGGCGCAATCAAGACGCCGGCTGTGACGCCCTCCTCGCGCAGCCGCTCAAGCGCCTTGAGTCGCTGCATCGGGGGCGCCGTCCCCGGGTCCAGATCGCGGGCCAACTCGCGGTCCAGTGTGGTAACGCTGAAACACACGTTACAACCCTCGCGCTGGGCCGCCTCGGCCAAAATGTCGACATCGCGCACGATCATCGGTCCCTTGGTTACTATGCCGAAAGGCGTGTGGTGATCGACCAACTCGCGGAGGATAGATCGAGTGATCCGGTACCTCCCTTCAATCGGCTGATAGGGGTCGGTAGCGGTGCCGATTGTGACCGCCTCGCGTTTCCAACTGGGTTTGCGCAGCTCATTTCGGATGACCTGGGCGGCGTTTACTTTGGCATAGACCATGCCGGAGAAGTCCGAGCTTGGGTTTAGATCGAGGAACCCGTGGTAACGCCTTGCGAAACAGTAGTGGCATCCGTGGGCGCAGCCGCGATATGGGTTCACCGACCACTTAAACCCCATTCCGGCCACTCGATTCAATACGCTCTTGCATTCGATTTCGATCACTCTTGCGGTTGGCATATACACCCCCGAAGCTATTTTCGTTCATGATAGAACAACAGTTCGGTATCGCAAGGGTTTTCGGAGGGTAACGGTGGCGGATGGCCTTGGAAGCTCCCGTATTTTTACTCGGATGGCAACAGCGTCAGAAGGTCTTGGGCCTGCCCCAGCACGGCCATCCGGGAGAACGGCGTTGGATGGTAATCGTCCCTAAGCCACAATCTTCCCTGGTCAAAGTAGTGTGAGCTCAGGGGATGGCCCGACTGGCCGGTGGCCTGAATCGATCTCCCCAGATCGAAATTTGAGAGGTCGAATATCTGGCGGTACGAGGCCAACCAGATCGAAGCTGAGAAGTCGTTTTCAAAGTCCGGCGGCGACTGTGACACCGTATCGAAATCGCCACCGATTGGAAACGGACCGCGGTTGAGAACGCCGCCTAAGAGCGAAGACTCGCCGAGTGGATGATTGAAGGATACGGTGTGTAGCTGACCCCATTCCCAGGAATTATGGTCGGGACCCAGCCTATTGCGGAGGAAGCGGTCGCTACCTTCTAGTGCGCGCAACAAGGCCGGCCGCCACGAATCGACGCCATTGCCGAACCATTCGCCCGGCGGCCGGCCCAGGATGTCCAAAATGGCGCCGGTTAGCCTGCTCTGGACCGATGGCGCCCGGGCCAACTCGTGCACGTGGGCACCCAGATAGTATTTGAGGTAGCCGCCGAGCTTGGGTTCGTAAATCTCGCGGATCAACTCTCGTCGAAGCACCGCATACGCAGCCGCGCCGGCGCTGTCGACGGCTACCTGGCAATCCCATTCGCGCATAAGCTCCCAAGTCGGACTCTCTACCACGCTGCCGTCCAGCAAGTGTCCCATCAATTCGACCAACTCGCGAGCGGGAATCGAATAGGCGTCAAGCTGCACTGCTTTGGAGGAATCGATGTTCAACCCCTCCGCCTCGCCGAGCAGCTGGGACATCCTCTGGGCGCGATAGCCGGCGACCCACTCGTGGCTGAGAAAGAACGGATAGTCGTCATCGACGATCTTATTGTTTGCGCTCACTACGTAGCCGGTTGCCGGGTTCAGGCAGGTAGGCATCCGCTCGAAGGGGATAAATCCTTGCCAATCGTACCGTGGGTCCCATCCCGGTGCGGGGAGCAACCCATCGCCTCGCCCTCGAATGGGCACCCTGCCGGCAAGCTGGTAACCGATATTGCCATCTTCGTCCGCGTAGACGAAGTTGAGCGTGGGCGCTTCCAATTTAGCTAGCGCAGCGCGGAACTCGTCCCAGGTTCCAGCGTGATTGAGCTCCAAGATGCTCTCCAGGGAGTTTGTGGTCTGGTCGATGATCGATGATAGTGCGATCGGCGGGTCATCGAAGCCCAGCGGGGGCCCTATGATAGGGCCGTGATGGGTGACCAGGAACTCTTCGATCCGAGGATCGGTTTCACCTCTGACGACAATTGGCTCTCTCACAACTTGGCCCTCACGCCAAGATTCACCAGATCGGTAGAACGCGGGACTCTCGCTGCTGATCTGTTCGGCGTACAGGTCCTGTACGTCAACGAACGAGGCGGTGATTCCCCAAGCTATGCGGTCGTTGTGACCTATTAGAACGCCGGGCAGCCCGGGCAAAGAAGCGCCGGCCACTCTCAGCCCGGGCGCCTCGAGATGTACTTCATACCATAAGGCCGGCATTTGGGGACCGAGATGGGGATCGCTGGCGAGGATTGGCTTGCCCGACTCCGTGCGCCAGCCGGCGACGGCCCAGGCATTTGACCCCCCGCCCCCACTGAAAGGCAGCAGGTCGGCCAGTCTTAGCTCGAAATCCGTATCGGCAGGGCCGGACGCAGCACCGGCCGGCACCGCGAGTGGCTGGCCGGCCGGGTATTGCGGCTCTACTTGGGCCAAAGTGCCGGCGTCGAGCCGGGTGGCCAACATGTATCGTAGTATCTCGCTATCCCAGTTCGACGATATCCGCCATCCCTGCAACCGCCCCCAACTCAAGCTATCGATCAGAGTCCACGGCTCCGGCTCGTGGCGCAATAGCAGGAACTCCGGCGGCAGAACCCTAGTCTGCCGGATCGCGGCGTTGACGCCCTCAACATAGGCCGTGAGCGAATCCATCGCCGCCTGACTAGCGGTTTGCTCTATCTCCCTCTGCGCCGAGCGGTGGAAACCCAATCTCCGGAAGAGGCGATCAACGTGAAGCGTGCGGTGACCGAATATTTCGGACAGCCGGCCGGTCGCGGCCCGTCTCTGGAGCTCCATCTGCCACAGTCTGTCCTGCGCGTGTACGAATCCCTGGGCGAAGAAAGCATCTTGCCGATCTTGCGCATAAATATGAGGAACGCCCCAGCGGTCGCGAAAAATCTCTGCTTTGTCGTTCAAGCCAAACAGGCGCACCTCGCCCGATACTTGGGGCAACGAGCGTCGCGCAATCCATCCGGCCAGCGCCGGAATCGTAACTGCGGCGAGGACAGGGACGGCGAGTAGTCTTGAGAGCATAGAATCCCTTTGGCTAGTTTTCGTCTATATTTGACACCGGGTTCGCAAACAACGCAATTCGGTGAGATATGAGTGATATCGCGTGTCCGCCGGCGCGATTCTCCAGGGACCACCGTGACCGTGCGAAGAGCGCAGAAGGTAATGAAAATGGTGGTAGAACCGGGTTGTTGCCTATTGTACGGCGGTCTTGCCCCTCCCCGTCTGGATTCCGGCCCCGTATCTGGGTACGGGGCATGCTTTCGATCGCTGGAATGGCGAGTTGGGTGGCGGGGACCCATTCTCGTACCAATCGCTCATGCCGGCTCTCGCCGGCACACCAAGGTATGAAAATTGGGTGCATTGGTTGATGGGAGAGTTCAGGCGTCGTCTGTGCCCCCCAACCCACCCCTGGCTGGGGACAAGCCCCAGCGCTACATTTTTGTCTTCCGGCCGGAAACGAGCCCCAGTTAGAGGAAGTTAGCTGGCCGATCATCCGGGCGTCGGAGCGCTACATCAAGAGCCGGGCGGCGACCTGTGTGTCTGTTGTAACTGCCATTTTTGCTCCTCGGCGCGTCTCATCCGCTACCAAAAGACAAAGATTTTCATTGACAGAAACTATGTGCCCCGGCGGGGATTTGTGCGTAAATGAGACGCTAGGTAGCATTGTGATCTCCGTAAAATCTGACAGTGTCAGCCGTCGCTGGCGTCAACCAGACGGCGGCACGGTTGAAGCCGTCCCTTGATACTTGTGGGGTGGCTTCCCTCTTTCTAGCAGACCGGCGAGGCCGGTGAACCTATTCGGCTATCCTGGCGATTTTGAATAGCGACGGTTGTCGTCATCTAGCATAGGAGCATAGAACATGAGGATTCTCACAACCGCATTGCCCAAACGAACGGCACTATTGGCCTGGGCGCTTGTTTCAATCCTCGCAGTCGCAGCGTGTGGCGATGGAGGACCGGCGCCAACTCAGACTAGCGAACCTGCCAGCCCGACGCGCATGGCGGTGGAGGCCCCCACGGACACGCCTACACCACCGCCAACACCTACATCGACCCAAACGCAAACGCCGCCGGCGACGTCTAGCCCTACATCTACGCCGCCACCGACCTTCACCCCGACCCTGCCACCTACATCGACCCAAACTCCAACCGCTACATTCAGCCCTACATCCACGCAGGCGCCGACCTTGGCTCCAACCGAAACGCCGGCTACCGCTCCCAGCCCTACCGCAACGGCGACGGCTGAAACTAGTCAGCCGGACCCATCGGTTCCATCGGCTAGTGAACTTATCGAGGGCGCGGCAGAACGCTTTAGCGCGGTGCGTTCGATTAAGTTCGAGGTCCAGGTGGAAGGCGGCACAATCGATCTAGGCGCTGGCCTCTTGGTGGATAACCTGACCGGCGTCGTCGCGCATCCGGACCGGGCACATCTCAAGACGCTTGCTAACACGGCCCAGGGTGCAGTGGAACTAGAGCTCATCAAGATAGGCTCCGACCTCTACCTGATGAATCCGTTCAGCCAGCAATGGCAGGCCCTACCGCCCGGCACTAGCAATCTCGAATCGTTGGATCAATTCGCGGTGGCCGAGGTATTCAGAGCGGCAGGCGACTTGACGTATATCGGCCTTGATCAAATTGGCGGCATGGACGCCTGGCAGCTAGGGGCGACACTGACGCCAGAAGCGTTAATCCCGCTACTTGGCACGTTGCTCGGAGAGGAGCCAATAGAGTCGGAAATCTGGATCGGGGTGGAGGATCAGCTGCCCCGCAAAATAGTTCTGACCATACCATCGGATACAGGCGAGGCCCTGACCGTCCAAATCTCGCTATTAGAGTTTGACCAGCCGGTGACCATCGATCCTCCCGATTCTGGCTAACAAAGCTTATAGTCACCAAAATTAGGTGCGCTGGTTGGTGGAAGGGTTGGTGTCGCCGGCCGGTGCCGGAATCTATCCCGGATCGGAGTCCGGGACATGCTTTCGTACCAATGGCGCCCAGAGCGAATTGACCTCGGTGCGGCAAATTCATAGGTGCGTTCCACCGAGCGGACATCGCGTCGGTGTACGGGATCCGGACGCGCGGGATTGTTGTCCCCAATGATATAATCGGGGCTTGGAGGGATCGCATAGTTGGTCTAGTGCGGCCGCCTGCTAAGCGGTTACGGGGTTAACACTCCGTCACGGGTTCGAATCCCGTTCCCTCCGCCACTTGATGAAGGCCGGGCGATTCCGGGCCGGAACTCTACTGCCCGCGTTCGGGGCCTCGAATATGAGCATCCCACCAGTTAGATATGCAACAGATTAGATACGCGACTGCAACTAACCATTGGGACGAGTGGATGCTCGAATACCGGTACGGCGCACTCTATATCTTTCCTCCCAATGGCGTCATCCAACCGGTGGACGAACTCAGGAAGAAATACGATCCAAGATCAGCCAGTTACTGCCAGGCGCATATCAGTTTGAGTAAACCTCTCCCAAAGCCTTTGAGCGAGTCACAAATCAGCGAATTGAAAACCGCACTAACTATGTAAGTTACAGCCGTTTGACGTACATTACGGACCTCTCGTCAGTTTTCCACCTCACCCTGGAGTCGTGTATTCCATCCAACCAAGAGATAGATTCAAGGAATTGCGATCCTCTGTTCACTCGACTTCTCACTTCGCTAACCTCTCATTGAAGCGACAAGATATCGCGCCGCACATGACAATTGCCGAGTTCATCACTTTAGAGCGCACGGACGAGCTATTAAGGGAGCTACGGGGAACAGTTCAACAAGGTAGGTTTCTTTGCGAGTCGATCGAGTACGCTGTTCCGAATCAGGGTTTCTACTTTGAAAGGGTTTTTCGTATTCCAATCGGACAACGAGAATCTTTCGCCAAAGCGAGGCAAAGTTGATGGTGACGGGGAGGCGGCATCAGAATTCGCATTCTCATTTGCACTCGCGCGCCGGCCGCAAGCATCGCTGACGCGACTACCTAATCAAGTCCCAAAATTCTCCGAGAGGCGACAGTATCGCCCATAACGTCTTCGTATCCGAATGAGCGACAGAAAGCGCTGATGACCTGTGCCCGCGCCTCATGCTCCGGCGGGGCGTCGCCCAACAACCGCTCCAGCGAGGTGACACCGCGGCCGCTGATGCCGCAGGGGACGATGAGCCCGAATCGTTCCAGGTTCGGTCGCACGTTCAGACTAAAGCCGTGGCTGCTGACCCACCGGCTCACCTTGATGCCGATGGCCGCGATCTTTTCGTTGCCGACCCAGACGCCGGTCAGTCCTGGTTCCGGCCTAGCCTCCACGCCATATGATCCAACGGTCGACACGATAGCGTCTTCGATCCGGCGAAGAAACAGATGGAGATCGCGACCGTACCGGTTCAGGTCGATAATCGGATAGCCGACGAGTTGACCGGGGCCATGGTAGGTCGCATCGCCGCCGCGATCAGTCCAGTGCACCTCCACCCCAAGGCGATCGAGGGTGCTTTGGTCGGCGATTAGATTCTCGTCGTGCCCGCTACGCCCGAAAGTTATTACGTCCGGGTGTTCAAGCATTATCAGCGTGTCCGGAATCTCGCCGCGCCAGCGAGCCTGCACCAGGAGTTGCTGGTATCCGAGGGCGGTTTCGTACTGAATCCGGCCAAGCTCCAAGACCGCTAGGGAGCCGCCGATTCCGTCGTCGGATCGGACAGAGGAAGACACGCGCCTATACGTGTTTATGTGCGTGGTAGGAGCTCCGGACCAAGGGGCCGGATTCGACGTGGCGGAACCCCATCGACATTCCGATATCCCGAAGCTGATCGAACTCGGCCGGCTGGTAGTATCGCGCGATTGGAAGGTGGCTCGGCGACGGGCGCATATATTGGCCAATCGTCATTACGTCGCAACCCACTCCCCGCAGATCACGCATCGTCGCGACGATCTCGTTCCATTCCTCGCCGACCCCGAGCATTATCCCCGACTTGACGATGCCGCCCGGCGCAAGCTCTTTTGCTCGCTCCAGCACCCGGAGAGACCGAGCGTACCTGGCCTTGGCTCTCACTTTGGATTGCAACCGTTCGACCGTCTCCAGATTGTGATTCAGCACATCTGGGCCGGCTTCCATGACTTTCCGCAGAGCGTCGTCGCTGCCGGCAAAGTCGGGAATAAGCACCTCTACCTTGGCGACGTCTTGCCGCCGGCGGATCGCCAGAATCGTCTCGGCGAATATGCCGGCGCCCCCGTCCGGCAGGTCGTCGCGGGCAACCGAAGTCACAACGACGTGGCGCAGGCCCATCTGGTCGACCGCCTCGGCGACTCGCTCGGGTTCTTCTCGGTCCAAACCATTCGGCCGGCCGGTAATAACGGCACAAAACCGACAGGCGCGGGTACAGACCTTGCCCAAGATCATGAACGTGGCGGTACGATTCTCCCAACACTCGCCGATGTTCGGACATTGGGCCTCTTCGCAGACCGTATGCAGTGACAGGCCGCGCATAATGCCGCGCAATTCCTGATAGTTCTTGCCGTTCGAGATGCGGACCTTGATCCAGTCCGGACGCGACGCCGCCTGTTGCTTGCGCCACTCGGCGAGGGTCATCATCTGGACTTGACCGCCTTCTCTGACCCGAACCTGCTGCCGGCCATTCGTCGTCGTAGTTCTACTCACTCGAGCGGTCTCCCTGGTGCCGATGATTCGATTTTTTGCTTGATGGCCTGGAGAAATCCGGCCGCCTGTTGCCCGTCCATTACCCGGTGATCGAAAGACAGGCAAAGGTTCATCATCGACCGGACAGCGATTGCATCCTCATTCACCACTACCGGCCGTCTGACAATCGCCTCCATGTTGAGGATGGCAGCCTGGGGATGGTTGATGATCGGTTGTGATGCGATGCTGCCCAGAGCTCCAGTATTATTCAATGTGAACGTGCCGCCCTGGATATCGTTGACGTCAAGTCGGCCGGCTCTCGCCTTCTGGACCACGGATCTTATCGCCGAGGCGAGATCGGTGACCCCAAGCGACTCGGCGGAGTGAACCACCGGCACCATGAGCCCGTGTTCGGATGCCACCGCGATCGAGAGGTGGACGGAGGACTGCTGTAATAGCCTATCGCCGGCCCAACGCGAGTTGGCGGCCGGATGCTCGCACAAGGCCTCGATGACCGCCTTGGCGACCAATGGCAAGTAGGTCAGTTCGAAACCATGTTCACTCTGAAAGACTCGTTGTTCGCTGGCTCGCCGTTGGACAAGATTTGTAGCGTCAACCTCCATGAGCACCCATGCGTGGGGAATTGTGGAGGCGCTGGTAGCCATTCGTTGAGCCATCGCCCTGTGCGACGGTGAGAGTTGCACTTCGCGGCCTTCGGAGGCTTGCTGTTCGGCCGGCTCGTCCGTGGCGGCATGATCGCGCCGTTGGACGAAAGCCAAGATGTCGGCCTTGGTAACTCGTCCACCGGTCCCACTTCCAACAATCTCATCCAGATCGACGCCATTCTCACGCGCAAGCCGCTTCACCAACGGCGAAAACGGGGCTGATGCGGCTACTCTGTCGCGTGGCGTTGGAGGGCTCGCCACCGGCTGAACCGTTGCCCGCTCGTCGGTACTGCTTGCGATGCTCGAAACGCCCTCGCGCCCTGCCTCGTCGACCGCGGCGATCTCGGTTCCCACGTCGACCGTTACGCCCTCATCCACCAAGATGGCACCCATAATGCCGGCGACTGGGGACGGCACTTCGGCATTCACCTTGTCGGTGATTATCTCGACCAAAGGCTCGTCCATCTCGACGGCGTCGCCGACCTGCTTGAGCCAGCGGCCGATCGTGCCCTCGGCGATTGTCTCGCCGAGCTGGGGCATTCTTATTGGCGTCGACAGTTAAAGTCTCCCAGGACAGGTCTCGCTCCGATGGGCGACAACATCTTACTACATGAGCACGTCTGTCTCGTGACAGTCTGGGTGTCAGTCCGCGGGTTTGGCATGCGCCACGGCATATCTACGGGTAGCCACGAAGGGCTGGAAGACCCACGCGGGCAGGCGCCCTACGCTTGGATCCACTCCCGCTTAGGGTCCGGCTATCTCGACTTCCTCGAGCAACCCCGGACCGAAGTTCCACTCCTCGCCTTCCTCGGTGATTGCGACCATGCGGCGCGAGTAGTCGCCGGGCGGGAGCGGCCCACCGGTCTTCATAGAGGCCACGTTGTCGCGAAGTGGAAACCCAATTGCGGCCGACGGCGGGTCTATTTGGAAAGTCTCGGTATAGGAGCCCAGGGTGTCGCTGTGCAGGGTCAACACGACAGAGGCAATCGGCTTGTTGAACCTGCAGCCCATGCTATTGGCGTTGTCGGCGGCCGTTCGTAGTGGATCATCCAGAGACTTCAGCGAGAGGACCGGGGCTGCAAGCACGTCCGTCATCCCGCACCCGGCCTTCAGTTCGACCTCGCCGGGAATGTACAGGCCGAACTCGTAGGAGATCTCGTTGTCCTGCCAGTAGCCGATCAGGCGTACATTGTATTCACCAGGGTCCAGGCCCCCCAGGTCGAGCCTCGGATTCACCTCCGACAGCCTCCTCAGACCGCCCGTCATGAGGTTGCCGGGCTTGGTGAATACCTGGGCGAACAGCTTGGTCGGCCGCGTTTCCGGCTCGATGACGATGGGGATGCGCTGGTCAGGGGCAACCTCGGGGTATTCGTACGACCCTGACCAAATGTCTTCCTCTTCGCAGACGCGATCGCCCGCCCCCTCGAACTGCCAGCAGTAATTGCGGGGGTCTCCCTGGATCGGGCCGGCCTCGTGCTGCAGCGACATCACCGGCAACGGCGGCACCGGCCAGTTGTCCGGCCATTGGACCACCCTGGTCACCGCCGGCGGCGTGGCGCTGTCAGGTTTCCCAGGCGACGCGACGCCTCCTTTGTCGCATGCGGTTACCAGCGCGAGAGCCGCCAGCGCCACGGCGATGAGCAGCACCCTGATTCTGGACGTCAAGCGAGCACCTCTCCCTACAGGCCGACCAAAACTCCTTGGAGCCCGGTTCCGGCCACGCTCAGTAGTCGGCCAGTCGGCGGGCCGCGGCGGCGATGTCGTCGACGCTGGGCAGGTAGGTATTCTCCAGCGTAATGTTGTAGGGCATCGCCGGAACGAAGGGGCCGGCGACCCGCAGAACGGGTCCATCCAGACTTTCGAATAGCTCCTCGGCAATGAAGGCGGCGACCTCGGCGCCAACGCCGCCAATCTTCTGCTCCTCGTGAACGATCACCACTTTGCTGGTTTTTTGAACCGACTCCGCTACTGCCTCCCTGTCAATCGGCGAGACCGTGCGCAGGTCCAACACTTCGGCCGACAACCCGTCGCCGGCCAGTTTATCGGCCACTTCCAGGCATCTGTGGACCATCGCCCCATAGGTTACGAAGGTCAGATCGTCGCCACGTCGCTTCACGTCGGCCTTGCCGATCGGGGTCGCGTATATTTCCTCCGGCACATCCTCGCGTATGCGCCGATACGTCCACTTGTGCTCGAAGAACAGGACCGGATCTTCGTCTCGTATGGCCGAGATGAGCAAACCCTTCGTGTCCGCCGGCGTCGAAGGGGTCACGACCTTCAGACCAGGTATGTGAGCGTAGATCGCTTCAACGCTTTGGGAGTGGTACACGCCGCCGTGTATGCCTCCTCCATACGGGGCCCGAACGACCAAGGGACAGGAGAACTCGCCACCGGAGCGGTAGCGCATCTTGCCGGCCTCGTTCGCGATCTGGTCCATTGCCGTGTGAATGTAGTCGGCGAATTGGATCTCGGCGACCGGCCGCAATCCATTGATCGAAGCTCCGATTGCGGCACCGACTATGCCCAACTCGTTCAGCGGCGTGTCTATGACCCTGTCTTCACCGAACTCGGCATACAGACCTTCGGTAACTCGAAACACGCCGCCCTTCTTTCCAACATCCTCTCCCATGAGGATTACGCTTTCGTCACGGGCCATCTCCTGTTGAAGCGCCTGGTTGACAGCCTGCAATATATTGAGAACAGCCATCAGAATCGAGTCGTCTCCGGCGAATCGGCGTAAACGTGGGACCACAGGTCGGACGGATCCGGTTCCGGCCTCGACTCAGCGTACGAGGCCGCCTCGTTTACCTCTTGTTGGATCTGTTTCCGCAACTCGGAGTCCCGATCGTCGTCCCAAATGCCCAGCGCGATGAGCTCGGCCCGAAATCGTTCGATAGGATCGCGGTCCTGGAAGCTTTCCTTCAATCCCGGCGGCAAATACATCGAATCGTCGTCGTCGCTGGAATGGGGCAGAGGCCGATAGACCTCGGCGTCGATGAGGGTTGGACCCTCGCCGGCCAGGCAGCGATCCATGGCTGCTGTGGTCACCTGGTAAACAGCCAGAATATCGGTGCCATCGACCGCTACTCCCGGCACACCGTACCCGCGCGCGCGATCGGCTACCGAATCGAGGTTCATCTGTTTAGCGGTCGGCACGGATATCGCCCAGCCGTTGTTCTCCGCAAAGAAGATCACAGGAAGCTTGTGGATAGAGGCGAAGTTGAGGCCGGCGTGAAAGTCGCCGGTACTGGTTGCGCCCTCGCCGAAGTACGCCACGACGACCGACTCCTCGCCTCTCAGCTTTGCGGCCAGCCCTATTCCAGCGGCATGAGGAATCTGGCTGCCTACCGAGCTGGAGCCGGACAGGATACGGAGCCGTCGGCTACTGTAATGGTTGGGAAGTTGCCGGCCTCCGCCGAATGGATCCTCGGCCTTGGCGCAGAACGCTAGCATTATGTCGAGTATAGAGGTGCCCAGCGCGATTGCCGCTCCAGCGTCGCGGTAGTAAGGACAAATCCAATCCCGGCCGGCGGTTAACGCGAACGCGCTGCCGACCTGTGCCGCTTCGTGGCCCTGGCAGGAGATCGCGAAAGGCCCCCTCCCCTGCCGGTTCATGATCCACATTCTTTGATCGACGGTTCGGGCCATTAGCATATAGCGGTACATAGCCATGAGGTCTTCGTTGCTGAGGTCTGTGGAACTCATAGACTCGGCGGATTGTCTTAGTCGAGCCACGTGCGTCGCCTGCCTCCAAGCGTGGATGATCAGCCTATAGATGGATGCGGAATTGGAACGAGCACTCAACGAACGCGACTAGCGCCTGAGAAGCTCCCGGCACACATGGTAATCGGTCAACGGCCGTATTTGAAGTCGCTGCCAGTCGCTGGCCGGCGAGCAACTGCGAATAAGAACTGACTGCGATTACCAACTAGCCCCCAAAGACGGAAAGTAACGATATCATGGTTCGGTCAATTCTAATCGGTAGGTTAGGAACTCTCTTGATAAGCAAACGAGAACCGATTGATCGGTTGCGCGATGACGTCCGGCTACTGGGCGGGCTGGTCGGCGAAGTATTACGCGAGCAGGGCGGCGAGCGCTTATACAACCTCGTCGAAGATCTGCGTTTGCGAGCCATCCGTCTGCGCGAGGAGTACGACCCGGCATCGGAGCGAGAGTTTGGCCGGATTTTCGAACGACTGGCTACCCACCAGCTGGCCATGTTAGTTCGCGCCTACGGCATTTACTTCCACGTCATCAACCTGGCCGAGCAGAATCACCGACTGCGGACGATCCGCGAGCGCGAGCGCCTAGGCTCGCCGGCGCCACGTCGGGGGTCGATCGCGGATGCACTGGCAGCGGCCCATCAGGCCGGCCGGCCGGCTGCGGAGGTCGAGCGAGTCGTTAGCGAGTTGCTCGTCTACCCGGTGCTAACCGCCCATCCTTCTGAGACTCGCCGGCGAACGGTCCAGCAGCATCTGCGGATATTAGGCGACTTGATATACCGACTCGACGACCCTCGGTCCGGAACACAAGATCGCCAACAGCTGATGGACGACCTGCGCGAGAGGATAACCTTAGTTTGGTTGACCGACGAGATCCGCGAGGTCCGTCCCAAGCCGTCGGACGAGGTCCGAGGAATCGCATATACGCTGGAGCACTCATTCTATCCCGTTGGGCCGAGCATCCAACGCGACCTGGAGTTGGCGCTAAGCCGATACTACCCGACGGTCGCCCCACCGTCGCGCTCCTTCCTGCGGCTTGGTTCCTGGGTCGGCGGAGATCGTGACGGGAATCCGGTGGTTACCGCGCAGGCCACGGCCACCGCCTCGGAACAGTATCGCAACGCGATCCTCACGCTGTATCGGCAAGAAGTCAACGACATGATCAGGGTGATGTCGATTGAGGAGCGGGCAACGCCAGAGCTCATAGCGTCGGCTGAACGGGACGCGGTAGAGCTAGATCGGGCGGTCCGGGCATTGGCCGGCCGATTCTCCCGCGAACACTACCGGCGCAAGCTTTGGTTCATATCGATGCGTCTGTTGCTTGCGCAAGAGTCAGGGTCGGGTGGTTATCAGAACGCGACTCAGTTACTTGACGATCTCGAATTGATCCGCAATTCCTTGATGGCTAACAGCGCAAGTCGACCAGCGCACGGTCTTGTGGACAAGCTGATCCGTCGGGTCAGGCTCTTCGGTCTTCAGTTCGTCAACTTGGAGGTGCGCCAACACCGCGATCTGCACGAGAAGACTGTGGCAGAGATATTGACGCTGGCCGGGCACTCCGGCTACGCCCAACTCGATAGCGAGGACCGGTCGCAGTTGTTGGAGAAAATTATCCAGCGTGGAGAAAAACCTCGTTTCGACCCCGAGGAACTGTCGCCCCAGGCCGCCGAGACCTACGAGACATTCCGGGTAATTGCCGAGTGCCAGAGCCGGATCGGCATTGACGCGATGAATACCTACCTGATCAGTATGACGCGCTCGGCCGCCGACGTGATTGAAGTGTTGTTCCTAGCCTACTTGACCGGGCTCTTCGAATGGCGACCGGTGGCTAGCCGAATTCGCATCGTTCCCCTGTTCGAAGCGATCGAGGAACTGGCGGAGTGTCCCCAATTGATGAAGGAGCTGTTTGCCAGCCCAGTCTATCGGGCCCAGCTGGCCGCTTGGGAGCACGAGCAGGAGATCATGCTCGGCTACTCAGATTCGAACAAGGATGGCGGTTACCTGGCGGCACAGTGGGCAATTTATCACGCCGAAGACGCACTTGCCCGCACCTGTAAAGAGGCGGGTGTGCGAATGCGAATATTTCATGGCCGCGGCGGTCCGGTTGGCCGTGGCGGCGGGCCGGCCGCCCGGGCCATCTCCGGCCGGCCCGTGAGCGCCCTGACCCCGGCCCTAAAGCTGACCGAACAAGGCGAGGTCGTATTTGCCCGATACGGCAATCCCGGGATAGCCCGGCGCACGCTTGAACAGCTGTCGCACGCTTTGCTGACCTCCTCTCTACTGCCCCAGGCCCGAGGCCAAGTGGATGACAAGCTGATCGCCGCCTTCCGCGAGTTGGCGGAAGAATCCCGGAAAAGCTATCGCCGGCTTATCGATTCGCCTGGCTTCATGGACTTCTACTCCGAGGCGACGCTGTTCCGCGAGATCGCCCAGATGCCCATTGCGTCGAGGCCAGCCAGCCGGCGCCCGGACGCTGGACTGGACTTCGATAGCATACGGGCGATTCCATGGGTGTTTAGCTGGAGCCAGGGACGATTCAACATCCCAGGTTGGTATGGCATCGGCTCCGCGCTGGGAGCGGTCGCCGGCGATGATAGTCTGTTGGAGTTGGCTCGCCGATTCTATGCCGAGTGGCCGTTCTTCCGTGGCGCGATCAACAACTCACAGATCAGCATGGGAGTCGCCGACCGCCGAACGATGGCCCTTTACGCCGGACTTGCGCAGGATGGCGACCAGCGCAAGCAGTTTCTGGGAATGATTCTGCGCGAGTTCGACCTGGCCGAAAAAGCCATCGTGACGATTGCCGGCCAGGAAGTCCTGCTTGAAGACTCGCCGGTCTTATCGCGCTCGATCCGACTGCGCAACCCCTACGTAGATGTACTTCACCAGGCTCAACTCAACCTGCTACGGCGTTGGCGGCTGGATCCGCCGGCCGGTGAGGGGGCCAGGGCCGAGCTACTCTCGGCGCTGCTCCACAGTGTGAACGCGATCGCCGCCGGATTACAGTCGTCCGGCTGAAGCGCCGGCCTTGGATAGACGTTTCAAGTCGACGGATAAATGGGAAGAATACACGGAGGCGAAGGAGGCGATGTTTCTCCAGACCAACATCGATGTCGCCCCGTGGACGATTGCAAAGTCCGATGACAAGATGCGCGCGTGGATCAACGCGATGCGCCATGTGCTCGACGTGTTGGACTATGCCGGCGAGGTGGAATCGGTCGCCCGCCCGATCCCTGGATAGTCGCTTCCGCCGGCGAGATCTATCAAGCTGCCGTCCCCATCCGCTAAAATCACGTAGCTCTGGATATCACCCCCTAGGATCCAGGGATTCCAAGCGAGAGAGAGTCCCCTGGGACAAGGGTGGAGCATAACCGCCTACTGCGAAAAAGGGCCAACGGCCCGGCCGGCTCCAACCAGCTCGCGGAGTCGAGGCCCGGCGACGTCGGCTTGTCCTCACTGAGATTTGAGGAATCAGTCGACTTCGGCGTGGACGCTCCAGGACGTGAACGGTTGGCTTGTAGCGAGGAAGCTGATCCCCCCTACCTGGCCGGGAGCAAGGTCTACCGGAGTCGTCGGGCCCAACTTGGCCCCGTTCGAGAGATGAACCTCTACCCTCACCCGTCTTAGCGTATCGTTGGTGGTGTTCTCCACGGTGCCGGTGAAGGCATTGGCAGCAGAGTCATAGGAAAAAATCAGCCTGGCGCCGGCCCGAATTTCGTCGAAGGTATCACTCAACCCGAATTGAGTGCCCGATTCTTCGTCTCCGCCTTCGCCGGACTCCGTGCCGCCGCCGCGGCAGCCAAGAAGAGCAATCATCAAGACGATGCTGATCAAGACAAGGATCGTCGAGAGGCTTCCGAACAGCCGTCGTTGATTCATATGGTGCCTATAGGCCGGTGAAATTGAGTTCTGAATTCGACTCTTCCCCATGCGTTTTTCACTCCAATCGTCGGGATACGAATGCCGGGCGCATGTGGCCACCGCCGACCGCTGACTAAGTCGATTGACGGCGTTGCCCATCTTGATCGATCCATTTACAGGAATGCGGCGAGCTAGCCGGCGCTCTCATTAGGTCTCAGTCAACAAACCCGCTTTAATTCTAAGCGCAACGGTGGGCAAATTGCCCTAGACTGAGGACTGATTCTGTTTTCCGCTTCCGCTACGGGCTCTTGGCCCATCGCGCAAGCGCCTTCTCCGGCGAGGCGATCTCCTCCACCGACGTGTAGTAGTAGTCGTGCCAGCCCTCTTCAGGCAGCCCGGTGAACAGCATCAGATTCAGGGGATACTGCTCGCATTCGGTGACCCGCCGGAAATCGTCTCGAAACAAAAACGTCGGTTTATTCAAGGCAATCGCCATTCCCAACTCGATCATCACGCCCTCGTCCGGAGGAACGCCGTTGACTACGGTGAAGATAGCATCCGAGTCCACCACATCGCGGTAATCCTTCTGCCCGATCCGATAGGCCCATCCCGGCTCGAGAAAAGCCACCTGGTTATTCCGGGCGAACGGCTCCCAGACCTCCAACCCGAGCTCCTCCAGCGCCGCGACTATTGGCGGTAGAAGCACCGTCTTTTGTTGGGCAGAAAACCCGTAAGGATTGGCAAGATAGATAGTCTTAGTCATTCCTGGGCAGCCTGCGCGCTTACGTCCACCAGCACTCCAAAATGATCCCCTCGAATCCGGCATGGTACCACGTCACTTCTCAGACCGTGGCACCAGGCCGACGCTTCAGCCGGCCGAGAAGACGAAGGGCCGGACCGCGTGTATAGTACATGCCACGACTGGCGGTGCGATATCTTTACCGACCCGGAGCGGCCAACCACCGTAGCGGCCGTCCGGTGACGCGAAACTTCAATCGGACAGGAGAGCTTGGCACGCTGAACTACGATAAGACCCCGATAGCACAGGCACCATTGGATAGGATCGATCTCTTCGTCTCCGGCAAGGGTGGGTACCGCAAGTACCGGATCCCTGCACTGGTCGTATCGGCTCGTGGAACCGTCCTCGCATTCTGTGAAGCGCGCCGCCACACCGGAGAGGACTACGACGAGATCGATATCCTCCTGTGCCGCAGCCACGACGGCGGACGGACCTGGGACGCCGGCCTGACGGTCGTCACCGATGGCGACCGCACCTGCGGCAACCCCTGCCCGGTCGTCGACAACAGAACAGGAGCGATTATCCTGTCCTTCTGCAAGGACAACCAACAGGTCTTCATCACTAGGAGCGAAGACGATGGCATCAACTGGTCTGAGCCGGAGGAGATAACGGATTGCGCCAAGGACTCTTCTTGGTCCTACCTTGGCACCGGGCCGGGCCATGGCATCCAACTAGGGAGTGGCAGGCTGCTGGTTCCATGCTGGTCTGACGCCAGCCCGGGCCCCGTGACTTGGCGCAACCCGTCGCCCTCAGCAGGCAAGATCCAGTCGTCGTTCGCCCTCCTTAGCGACGACGGAGGCCGGACCTGGCAGAGGGGGGAGGAGATGACCACGGATGCCTCCGACGAGTGCGCTGCCGTGGAGCTACGAGATGGCACCGTGTACATGAACATGCGCAGCCGGCAGGACAAGAGACTCCGCGCCTTCTCCCGCAGTACCGATGGCGGCCGGACTTGGACACCGGTCGAATACGATCCGACCCTGCCGGAACCTTCATGCCAGGGCAGCCTCGTCCGGCTCGACGAGCGCCGCGTCGTCCTCTCCCACCCCAGCAATGCCGATGCGCGGACGCACCTGACGGTTCGGCTCAGCAGCGACGACTGCCGCACCTGGCCGGTGGCGAGGTGCCTGGACGAGGGTTCGGCGGCCTACTCCGACCTAACGGTCGCGGACCGGCACATCCTTTGCCTGTACGAAGCCGACTCCTATGGCCGGATGATTCTCGCCCGCTTCACCCCCGACTGGCTTGAATCCGAGGCGTAGGCTGGATACCGGTGACGCTCGATGAGATTCGCCGGCTAAAGCTTCCGCGTATCTCTAGTTGGGCGAGTCGCGGGCATTAACCTCGCTTGACCGACCCCACAAGGCCTTTTATATTTCCTGCGTTAGGTCCTAGTAACCGAGGGAACAGGATGAAGGTGTGACGCGGATCTTTACCGCAATGCTGCAGCGGACCGTAGAGACGCTGCGCGATCTGGCACCGATCATCGTTGTCATCGCGTTCTTCCAGATCGTGGTGCTGCGGCAGCCCTTTCCGAATCTCGAAAGCGTCGCCGTGGGGCTGCTTTGTGTGATCGCCGGCCTGACGCTCTTCATCCAAGGACTCGAAAGCGGTCTCTTTCCCCTTGGTGAGGCACTGGCGCAGGGCTTCGCGCGCAAGGGCAGTCTGACCGCACTGCTCGCCTTCGCGTTCTGCCTGGGCTTTGGCACGACGGTCGCCGAACCGGCCCTAATCGCCATTGCCGCCGAGGCTGCCGAGGTTGCAGCGGAAGCCGGCGCCATCAACGACAGTGATCAGGCACGCGCCACTTACACCTTCGAGTTGCGCATGGTCGTGGCTGTCGCGGTCGGCGCCGCGATCGTATTGGGCGTGCTGCGCATCCTGAAAGGCTGGCCAATCCACCGCCTGATCATCGGAGGCTATGTGCTCGTAACGGCAATGACCCTCTTTGCGCCCGAGGAGATCATCGGCATTGCATACGACTCCGGGGGCGTCGCCACCAGCACTATCACGGTGCCGTTGGTCACCGCCTTGGGCGTTGGACTCGCAACGTCGATCAGGGGACGCAATCCGATGATTGACGGTTTCGGACTCATCGCATTCGCCAGCCTGACTCCTATTATCTGCGTGCTTGCGTATGGGATGGTGGCCTGATGTTGGAATTCATGCACACCTTCACGGACACGGTATTTTCAACTGCGCTCGACGTGGCGCCCATCGTCGGAATCCTGGTGCTGTTTCAGGTCGTCGTACTTCGGCGCAAGCTGCCCAACCTGCGCCGAATCGCGATGGGGTCCATCTTCGTACTGTTGGGGCTAACACTCTTTCTAATTGGCTTGAGAGAGGCACTCTTCCCCATTGGCGAGACAATGGCGCGCCAACTAACCGCGGCGGAGACCATTGGGGCCGAGAGCTTGGCCGACGGCATCCAATGGCACGACTATCTGCTGGTGTACGCCTTTGCCGCGGCGATCGGCTTTGCCACGACGGTAGCCGAACCCTCGCTCATCGCAGTGGCGCTGAAGGCCGAGGAGGTCTCCGGCGGCGCCATCCGAGCTTGGGGCTTGAGGATCGCGGTCGCGATCGGCGTCGCCGTCGGCGTCGCTCTCGGCTGTTTCCGCATCGTCACCGGTACACCCCTGCCCTGGTACATCGTCGCCGCCTACATCGTCGTGATCGTGCAGACCTTCCGGTCCAGTCGAACCATTGTGCCGCTCGCCTACGACAGCGGCGGCGTCACAACTTCGACGGTCACAGTGCCGGTGGTCGCGGCGTTGGGCCTGGGTCTGGCAGCGAGCGTTCCGGGCCGGAGCCCGCTTATCGACGGATTCGGACTCATCGCTTTCGCCAGCGTCTTTGCAATCATTTCCGTGCTGGGCTACGCCATGGCCGCATCCTGGCTGAGACGCCGGCGCAACCCCAACCATTCCGAGGAGGCTTGAGTCATGAGACTGACACTGATTGTCGCTTTGGTCAGCGACGAGAAAACCGATGTCGTGATCGATGCCGCGCGGGCCGGCGGGGCCACCGGCGCCACGATCATCAACGGCGTGCGCGGCGAAGGCTTGAAGCCGGAGAAGACCTTCTTCGGCCTCGACTTGGCGGCCAAACGCGACGTCGTATTGTTTCTGGTCGTCGAGACCCGGGCGCGAGATATTCTAGAGCGCATCCGTGACGCTGGACGCATCGACGTGGAGCACGGCGCCGGCATCGCGTTCCAACTGGCCATTGAGGACGTAGTGGGCCTCAGCACCCAATTACCCACCATTCTGGAAGAACTGGAGTATGAGATATGAGCGAGAAACGGCTTATGAGGGTCGAACACGTAATGGTCTCCAAGCTGCACAGCGTTGACGGCCTCGCAACCGTTGCAGAGGTAATGGCGCTGATGAAACATCATAGGGTCAGCTCGATCGCCATCAACCGGCGCAACGAGGACGACGAGATGGGACTCGTCGTGGTCTCCGATATCGCCCGCGAGGTGATCGCCAGGAACCGCGCACCCGAGCGCGTCAACGTCTATGAGATTATGTCAAAGCCGGTGTTGACCCTGCCGTCGAAAATGTTCGCCCGATATGCGGTGCGCTTGCTGGTGCGTTTCGGCCTCTCCCGCGCCGTGGTCGTGGACGATGGGCGCAACCCTCTCGGTATGGTGACCTTGCGGGATCTCGTCATGGGGCACGTGGTGGAGTGACAAGGGACGAGGAGGCGTTCGAAACGACCAGAGTAGTCCAATCGGAATCGACACGCAAGGGCGGCTCTGGATTTTCGTAGCTTAGTGGACCAGGCGAGACCGTAGAAGGGACTCATGAGCTGGCGGAAAAGTTGCAAGTGTCCCACCAATTCTCGTAGAGGCTACCTCGCAGATATGACTTCTTTCATCTTCGCATCGAGCATCCTCGCCAGCTCTTCAACTGAAATCCTAGGCTCAACCTCAACAAAAGAGAAGATGTTTCCAAAGAGATTGCCTCGCCTGAACTTGATCAATTCGACTCGCAGCGGCCCCGCTTCTCCGCCAATATCCAGATACGCGCCAAACGAGTTATCGCCCACGGCCGACGATTGCAGAAGTCCGCTACCGTGAACTTCAAGGCTTGGTTCGCCTTGATCCGTTTCACCAACGAGTCCTTGGACGATTTCATCGAGGAGCGTGCCAGACGACAACTCCGCGTCTAGCTCGATGCGCTCGAGATCTGTCAGCTCCCCACCTACGGCAATTATTAACTGGAATGGAGCAAGTTCAGCCAAAACTAGGACGTCGCTGACGTAGCCCTCCAAATTCAGGACGGTAATTAAGTCGCCGAAGACTGCAGAGTCGAACTCTTGAAAAGAGCCCGGCAACTCCGCAAAGGCCGACCTCAGTTCAGCTAGTCCGAATTCGGAGGATGTACTTGGGGTGGACTCAGGATCTGAGTCCGGGAATAGAGAGGCTGCCGTCGTTTGGGTCAGTGTCGCGTCAGGGTTGGCCGGTTCCACCGCTACGACGTACCCTCCGGGAGCGTCAAGAGCAGCATCTTGCACCACCACAAAGTAGCGACCCATATGAGGCGCCCGATAGACGATCTTTGAATCTTGTCGGAAAAAGCCGCCTCCGCTATTGTGATCAACGATCATTTGCTCGAATCCCGCCCCCTCGTAGTAGATAGTGAGAAAACTGTTAACCAGAATCGAACTTACCGCAACCTCGATTGTCTGGCCCTCGTTCAGATCAACGAGATAGTAGTCAGTGTCCCCAGGGAAATCCATGTTCCCTTGGACCGACTCTCCCACTTGTATTTGCCTGCCATCGTCCGGGTCGTGAATGGGTATCAGCCGATGGCTACTAGTCAGCGTGAATTTGCTGGGTGTTTCCGCCCATCGCTGCACAATCAAAAAGTTAGGCCCTCGGTATTCGACGGCAAACGAACCAGTCGCAGCTCCTGAGTTTCCGCTGTCTAGGTACAACAGTAGACTGCTAAGGGAGTTGACGATAGCGAGTTCGCCGCCCTGGTCGCCCTTGAGATCAATGTTGATTATTGATCCGGGCAACTCGTCGATCACATAGGAACCTTGAGCCCAAAGGTTTTCCAATGCAATCTCGTGTCTGAGTGCCGCTCCCTCCAGTGGGACGCGCCTGTCACCGAGTTGGGACGGGTCTTCGCCGGCTATAAGTTGCCGCACCCGCGGCAAGATGTCGCCAGACGATGTAGCCACTCCGAAATTCGCGTCGGTAATCGCGAATCCGGTGATACCGATGACTTCACCCCTGTCCGACACAAGCGCCGATCCGCTGTGGCCGGGTGCCAGAGCGGCGTCGATTTGAAGATTGGTGATACCGACAAACTCCATCTCCACGACACGAGAGAGCAGACCGCGCACAATCGTAGGCCTAGGGAACTCTTCCGTCACTTTCGGGTAACCGATTACAAACGTCTCGGAGCCGATGGGTAGACTTTCGCCATCAACCAACTCCACGGCGCCAGTGGGCGGATCGATTGGGCCAAGTACTGCCAAGTCGGCGAGCAGATCCAAACCCTTCACCGGCACTTCAAGGAACTCCGAACCGTCAGGAAATACGACACGCACTGTTGCGTACGGCCAGACGACGTGCGCGTTCGTCACTACATACCCACCCTCGATCAACACGCCACTGCCTTTGTTGGCGACCGTTGTGATGAATACGATCGATGGAGAGACAGATTCGAAGATCTGTGCGGAAGTAAGCGGCTCCGGCGTTGGCGTGGCCGTCGGCTCCGGTGTTGGTGTCGCCGTCGGCTCCGGCGTCGGGGTGTCTGTTGGCGAAGGCGTTAGTGTGGCCGTCGGTTCCGGCGTCGGTGTGGCCGTAGGCTCCGGCGTTGGCGTAGCTGTCGGCTCCGGCGTAGGCGTGGCCGTCGGCTCCGGCGTTGGCGTGGCTGTCGGTTCTGGCGTCGGCGTAGCGGTTGGTTCCGGCGTGCGCGTGGTAGTCGGTTCCGGCGTCGGGGTGTCTGTTGGCGACGGGGTTGCTGTGGCACTCGGTTCCGGCGTCGACGTGGCCGTCGGCTCCGGCGTTGCGGTATCCGTCGGCGCCGGTGTCGATGTGTCTGTGGGGATCGGCGTCGGGGTGTCTGTAGGTGTCGGAGTCGGCGTGGCTGTTGGGTCTGCTGTAGGAGTATCGGTAGGGCTCGGCGTCGACGTGGCCGTAGCCTCTACTGTGACCGTAGCCGTCGGCTCCGGCGTATCAACGACCGGCGGTCCGTCATTGCAGGCCGAAAGCAGGGCAACAGCAACCGCACAGAGCAGCGCGATCGAGACGCGAAAGCCCACCACGAACGTCGTCGATCCTCCTTCTGTTGCCTAGCCTCGCCGAACATACCATCGGGAACCATATCAACAAGCATCCCTATAGTGCCGGCCCGAACTCCAGCAAGAAGACTCTCGCGGTGGTGCAGCCTAGCGGAAACTACCTTGCCAATTGGACTTCGATCATCTTTGCGTCCAGCAATCTCGCCAATTGTTCAGTTGAGACAGCGGGTTGTCTGCCTGTAGGAATGGAGGAGTAGACGACACCGTAGAGATTCCCGCGCCTAAACAGGATCATTTCAAGTCGTAGTCGTGTTCCCGCCATCGTGAATTCCATATGCACGCCGAACGACTGCTCGCCCACGGTCAACGACTTGAGAATTCCCCTCACATAGACTTCGCGTCCCGACGGCGCGCTTTGAGGTCCTTGAGTGAGATCATCTAGCAGCCCGTCAGACGACAACAGCGAATCAAGCTCGACGCGTTCAGCGTCGGTGATCTCTCCACTCTCCGCGATAACGAACTGGGCCGTAGGTTGGTGGGACAAGATCACCGCATCGTTGAGGTAGTCCCCTAAACCCAACTCCCCGATCGAAAGATCTATGCCTGGCGGGTGAAATATTTCAAAAGACCCACGCAGACTGGCAAAGGCCGACCTCAGTTCATCTGCGCCGAAAATGGGTGAGGCTAGTGGGGTAGGCGAAGCGGTCGGTTCCGCCGTTGGCGTGACCGTTGGTTCTGGCATCGGAGTAGCCGTAGGCTCCAGCGTTGGTGTCGCCGTAGGCTCCGGTGTCGGGGTGGCCGTCGGAGTTGGCGTAGGTGTGGCCGTCGGTTCCGGCGTTGGCGTAGCGGTTGGTTCCGGCGTTGAGGTGGCCGTTGGCTCCGGCGTTGAGGTGGCCGTTGGCTCCGGCGTTGAGGTGGCCGTTGGCTCCGGCGTAGGTGTGGCCGTCGATTCCGGAGTTGGCGTAGCGGTTGGTTCTGGCGTTGAGGTGGCAGTCGGCTCCGGCGTCGACGTGTCCGTCGGCTCCGGCGTTGGCGTGTCTGTCGGCTCCGGCGTGGGCGTGTCCGTCGGTGTTGGCGTCGGCGTTGGTGTAGCGGTCGGCTCCGGCGTCGGGGTGGACGTAGGTTCCGGCGTTGGCGTACGGGTTGGCTCTGGTGTTGAGGTGGACGTAGGTTCCAGGGTTGGCGTAGTGGTCGGCTCCAGCGTCGCAGTGGCGGTTGCCTCCAGCGTTGGAGTAGCAGTGGGCTCCGGCGTCGGCGCGCTTTGTTGCACAACTTCGCACGCCACGAGTACGGCGAAGGCCATCAAGCACGGCATTCCCACGAGCGCGAGTCGCCGAACCGCGCTAACCAGACCGATCATGCCGCAGGGGAACACGCCGTAGACTCCTTGGTCAAAACGTTGCGGATAGACATCTACCCGGCAAGTGTATCAAGCCGAGGGTTAGAGTCATCGTGCACGTTGCGCTCGCTCTAGAGGTCGACCGGGCACTCCACCCGTGCGTGACAAGACTCGGTCTGTGACCAATTTACTCGACAAACCCGCCGGATTCCGATTTGCCAGGTAACGAAATTATCGGTACAATGACTCTTATGAACAGCGCACAGCAGATCATCGAGCGATTCGGCGGCCAGTCCTCGTTGGCCGGCCTGCTAGGCAAACGACAGAGCACGGTGCAGCATTGGGCCAAGACCGGCCGGATTCCCTCCCAGTGGCATTCGCAATTGCTCCAGCTCGCCCACGAGAAGGGCATCGGCTTGGAGCCCAAGGACTTCGTGTCGGTAGACACGCCGGACATCGAACCGGCCCACGGGAAGCTCGGCGTCCTCTTGGTCGGCTTGGGCGCGGTCTCCTCGACCTTCATCGCCGGCGTCGAGCACATCCGGCGGGGCACGGGTCAGCCGGTCGGTTCCCTCAGCCAGATGGCCACGATCCGGCTAGGAAAACGCCCTGACAAGCGCACGCCGCTGATACGCGAGTTCGTTCCGCTTGCAAGCCTAGACCAACTCGTGTTTGGCGCCTGGGATCCTATCCCCGACAACGCCTACGAGGCCGCGATCAAGTGCGGCGCCCTGGACCGCCACGACCAAATCGAGCCCATCGCGCCATTCCTGAAATCAATAGAGCCAATGCCGGCCGTGTTCGACAGCGATTACGTCAAGCGCATCAGCGGCATAAATGTCAATACGGCGCCATCCAAGATGCAGGCGGTCGAAGACCTGCGCGAGCAGATCCGGCGCTTCAAAGACGACCGCGGCTGCGACCGGCTGGTAATGATCTGGTGCGCTTCTACCGAAAAATTCATTGCTGAAACCGAGACACACCAGGACATCGACAGCTTCCGGTGCGGCCTACGCGACAGCGACGACAGCATCGCGCCTTCTATGATCTACGCCTATGCGGCCTTGATGGAGGGCATACCTTTCATCAACGGGGCCCCGAATCTCACCGTCGACATACCGGCACTCGAGTGTCTGGCCAAGGAAACCGGCTCGCCCATCTGCGGGAAAGACTTCAAGACCGGACAGACTCTCGTCAAGACGGTAATCGGCCCCATGCTCAAAGCGAGGATGCTCGGAATGGACGGTTGGTTTTCCACGAACATTCTTGGCAACCGCGACGGCGAGGTGCTCGACGAGCCGCAGAACTTCAGGACCAAGGAGGAGTCCAAGCTGGGCGTCCTGGAGTACATCCTTCAGCCGGACAAATACCCGGAGCTCTACGCCGATGCCTACCACAAGGTTCGCATCAACTACTACCCTCCTCGCGGCGATGACAAAGAGGGTTGGGACAGCATCGACATCTTCGGCTGGCTCGGCCGGCGGATGCAGCTCAAGGTTAACTTCCTCTGCTCCGACTCGGCTTTGGCCGCCCCGTTGGCCCTCGACCTCGTCCTCTTCATGGACCTCGCCCAACGCGCCGGCCTGGCCGGCATCCAAGAGTGGCTCTCCTTCTACTTCAAGAGTCCTCATCACGCGCCGGAGGTCTATCCCGAACACGACCTGTTCATACAGCAGACCAAGCTCAAGAACACCCTTAGGTGGCTGATGGGCGAGGACCAGATAACCCACCTCGGCATGGAATACTATAGGGAGTAGCGCCCCTTCCCCGAGGACCTCTTAACCCTCCCGGCCCATAAGAGGGCCGGGCTTGGCCGGATTGGTTCTTCCTCAGCTTGGGTCAAAGGAGATAATCGTGTGCAGAAGCATAAAGACGCTGCGTAGGAACGACGACGCGGCGACCGGCGACGAGATCCGTGCTGCAGCGTTACAGTACGTTCGAAAAATCAGTGGCTACCGTGTACCGTCCCGAGCCAACGAACGCACATTTCATACCGCCGTGGACGAAATCGCCGGGGCCTCGCAGCGCCTGCTGACTTCGCTGGGCGCCGGCGCGCCGGCATGAAGCCGGTGACGGTGTGGACACCTCTGCGAACCACCTCCTGAACACATAGGGTATTGAACCCGGCGCCGAGTTCTGACCGCCGGCCAGCGTCACTCCCGCACGTTCATCTGCATTGATTCAGTAGGGCAGTACGCCGGTTAATTCTGTGTCGCGGGAGGAATCCTGAAACGGCAACAACCGGGTTTCATTTCTCTGTTCAATCAGGCCTGATTGACGATACTAGGATCGTCCCGAACGCAGCTCCGACCTCACAACACTGAGACAGCCCCACGCTGTACCGATGCACAACCGTCGCCAGTATCCATAAGGGGGAGGACAAGCCTCTCGCGCTACACTGTGGTGAGTTTTTGAATCGCTAAACAATTCTCGGCTAATCAACGATGGAGCGTGGTCGTCCAAGCCGGACGGCGCGAATCATATGTGGATGCGCCGGCCGACCTGAATTCGTGTCTATCACAGTGCGTACGCGTGAGTCGAGATTCATTGTTGACGGCCCAGCTTCGGCAGTATAAAATCGCGAACTTCGATACTAAGTATCAATAACGCCTCTATAGGAGAGCCATGGCGTCGAAAAAGCGAAATTCCTCCGTGGCCGAGCAAATCCTGGAGACGTTGGAGGAGCGAGGATACCGCTCGACGTTGCCTCGGCGCGCGATGGCCGCAGTCATTGGAGAACAGGACCGGCACTTCACCGCCGAGGGCTTGCAGCAGCAGATGCCGCCCCAGCTTGGGCGGGCCACCGTCTACCGCACGTTGAAGATACTCGTCGAGGCCGGCGTTCTGTGCCGCGTGCTGTTAGAACACGGCGATCTACACTACCAGTTGAGCTCCCGTGGCCACCACCATCACTTGCTCTGCATCCAATGCGGCGCATCGGAAGACCTGACCGGCTGTGACATCAAGGACACGCTGATTAGCACCTCCGTCCGCCACGGCTATGAACTGACCGGGCATTGGCTGGAGGTGTACGGCCGGTGCCGTGACTGCGCGTCCAAAACTGACCCGCCGCAATCTAGCGCGTTTCTTGATTCATGTTGATATTCGTAGCAAAAATTTTGTGCCTTACTGAGACTTAGTCTTATTTGTGTATTCAGTTGAATCTTGGAGACGTGGAAATCTCGAACTTTGTAAGGAAACCTACCTTGGTGCCAAAGACTCTGAATCAAGTTGCTGCACTGACTGCCTCGCTCTCTCTGATGTTCGCCCTAGCCTGCAGCGGCGCAACGCCGGCCCAGGTCCAAAGCAAACCGGCCGAGAAGACAGCGATGGAGAAGCTAGAGGTTGTCTCCACCAGCAACATCGTTGCCGACTGGGTGCGCGTCGTCGCGCAGGACCGCGTGGACGTCTTTTCCCTACTTCCTCCAAACGCCGACCCGCATACTTTCCGGCCCGGCACACAGGACGTTACCCGCGTGGTCGATGCCGACCTCGTGCTGAGCATCGGCCTTTCCCTGGAAGCCGGCTGGTTGAGCAAACTGGTCAAGAACGCCTCCCAGGACCCGAACAGCGTCGTGGCCTTGGGTGAGTTCGTAGACCCCATCGAATTCGCGGAAATCTTCGGTGAGGAAGAAGGCCATGGGCACGGCACGCTGGACCCTCATTTCTGGTTTGACCCGCTGCGGGTGAAGCAAGCAGTCAATCGTATCGCGACCCAGCTCTCGACCCTGGATCCGGCCGGCGAGACGTTCTACCAGGAAAACGCCGCCGCCTATATCGAGCAACTGGACGAACTACATGCCTGGATCCGGGCGGAAGTGGCAACGGTGCCGCCGGAGCGCCGGCTGCTGGTTACGTCACACGACTCCTTCCAATATTTCGCACAACGCTACGGTTTCGAGGTTGTCGGCGCGGTCATGCCGGCTACCACCCAAGCCGAACCCACCGCGATGGAGTTGTCGGAACTTATCGAGATCATCGAACAGGAAGGCGTCCCCGTCGTCTTCACCGAGAAGTCGCATAGCGACCGGCTGTCGCGGCGCGTCGCCGAAGAAACGGGCGCAACCCTGATCGGCGGCCTCTACACCGGCTCCCTGAGCGAGCCGGACGACGAGGCCGGCACGTACGTCGATATGATGCGCTATAACGTTCGGACCATTGTGGAGGCATTGCGTTAGCCTATGTTATCTGATCGGCCTTCCCCTTCGTTAGCCGCCGAAGACCTAACGGTCGATCGCGGTGGTGTCCGAGTCTTGAACCAAGTGTCGTTCACCGCCGGCCCCGGCTGCCTCATGGGCGTCGTCGGCCCCAATGGCGCCGGCAAGAGCACGCTGTTCGACGTTATTGTCTCTCTGCTGCCAGCGACCGCCGGCAGGGTGCTGATTCACGGCAAGCCCATCGCCGAAGCGCGAGGGCTGGTGGCCTATGTGCCCCAGTATGTGCAGGTGAACTGGCGCCTCCCCATGAGCGCGCTGGACGTGACGCTGCTGGGACGTACGCGGCGGATTGGCTGGTTCCGACGGCCTGGACGCGCCGACCGCGCTGCCGCCGAAGACGCGCTGGTCCAGGTCGGCATGTGGGAGCGACGGCATTCAATGGTCGACGAACTGTCGGGTGGCCAGCGTCAGCGGGTGTTCGTTGCCCGCGCCTTGGCTCAAGGCGCCGACGTCCTGTTGCTGGACGAGGCATTCAGCGGCGTGGACATCGCTTCACAGGAAGCGCTGGTGGCGATGCTAATGACGCTCAGGGACGAAGGCCGGACGATTTTGCTTTCTTCCCACGACATCAACCACTTGGCCCACTACTGCGACGAATGTCTCTGCCTCAACTGCCACGTCTGCGCCTGTGGCGCGCCCCAAGACGTGTTGACGGAGGACGTCCTGACCGAGCTTTACGGGCCCTTTGGGACCGTGCCCAGCCACGGCCACGGACTGGCTGGAGATGCACATGGACATCATCACTGAAGCCCTTACCGGGCCATTCCAATATGAATTCATGCTGCGGGCGCTAATTGTATCTGTGCTGGTGGGCGTCATGTGCCCGATCCTGGGGGTCTACGTAGTCATCCGGGGTTTGGGGTTCATGGGCGACGCCTTGGCCCACTCCGTTCTGCCGGGCATGGTCGCCGCCTTCATCCTGGGAATCAGCCCGTTCTTCGGCGCAATCCCCATGGCCATAGCCACCGCCTTGCTATGCGGATATCTCATCAGGCGGACCGGACTCGGTGAAGACACCTCGGTTGGCATCCTGTTTGCCGGACTGTTCGCCCTGGGGCTGGTAATGTTGACTGCCGCCCGGGGAATTCCGGTAAACCTGGAGGACATACTGCTCGGCCAAGTGCTGGGAGTGTCCTGGACTGACACATTTGTGACCCTGGGATTGGCCGGGGCGGTGCTGGCGCTGATTTTGGGCCTGCACAAGGAGTTGGTTTTCGCCAGCTTCGATCCTTCCGGCGCGGCAGTCATCGGCCTGCCAACCGAAAAGCTGGAGTACCTCCTGCTTGGGTTGCTGTCCGTGGTGGTGGTACTGGCGCTGCAGGCGGTAGGCGTGATTCTGGTGATTTCGATGCTCATTACGCCGGCGGCCACCGCGCTATTGCTGGTGCGAAACTTCGTCCAAGCCATGACCGCGGCGGTGATTATTGGTGTAGCGTCAGCCGTTCTTGGACTCTACCTATCATATTATTTCAATATGCCGTCCGGGCCGGTAATGGCTCTGACGGCCACCGGCTTCTTCATCCTGGCTGTTGCCTGGAAGGAGCGCCCAACGTGGTTGATCCAACAGCAGAGGGCCTGAGCCAAGCGTTTCACGGCAATCAACCATGCCGGTTGACGCGCCGGCGCACCGACGTATCAAATCTGGGGCGCTGGGTGCTGTAAGAGTTCGACTCTCATTGTCACCGTCCATGCCTCCCCCTGGATTCCGGACCCTTATCGGGCTATCGGGCATGCCTTGATCGCCGGAATAGCCAGGCTCGCCGGGGTGAGCAAGACCACGGTGATCACCGACTACCGTTAGGGCGATGCGGCGAACACGACTATGATATGGTCTATAATAGTCCAGTGCGCCGGAATATGAGGAGACTTGCTCTTGAGTACTACCGAACCCCATCGCGTTTGGACCGTAGCCGAAGCCAAGGCCCGGCTATCCGAAATTCTGCGCCTCGCCGAGGAAGAGGGGCCTCAGCGCATAGGTAGACGCCGGCCGTTCATCGTAGTGCCGGAGAAAGTGTGGCGCGCTCACTCGCCTCCGCGCAAGCCCTTGGGCCAGTGGCTGATTGAGAATACTCCACGTGGGACAAACCTCGAGGTGCCGGACCGCAGTTCGAATCGTCCAATCCCGTTTATCGACGACGAAGACGAGTGACCGGCTACCTATTAGATACCAACGTGATCTCGGAGTTAACTAAAGACGCTCCAGATCCACGCGTCGTCCGGTTTTTGGACGAACAGGTCGACATTTGGCTGTCGTCTATTCTCATACACGAAGTGGAGTACGGCTTGCAACTGCTCCCACGGGGACGGCGCCGCAATCGTATCTCTGCTATGCAATCGGGCATACTGGCGGACTATTCCAACCGCGTACTACCGTTGGACAGGCCGGGAGCAGAGTGGGCTGCCAAGTTCCGGGCACGCGCCCGGCGCGCCGGGCGCACAATCGACATGGGCGACATCCTAATCGCTGGCATAGCCAGGGCCAATGAACTTGCCGTCGCCACCCGAAACGCCAAGGGCTTTGACGGCTTGGACCTCGAGGTGGTCAACCCGTGGAGCTACGACCGATGAGCGTCCTGCCGGCGGGTCCTTCCTAGTTCCCGGGATGGCACAAGGTAGCCCACACACCACCCTTATGTCACCCATACCAGATAGGCTATAGTAGACTGTCGCGGCCGGACCCGCCGGCGGAGGGAGAACGATGGGCTCGAGAAGAACTAATAGCGGCGTAGAGAGAGTATATGAAGCCGCCAGACTTTGGGTCGACCGTGCGCTGCGGGTCGACGACTCACTATTTACACCGGGAAAGCCGATCTGGTCTAGCCGGTGGCTCACGGAGCTCCGCGGACGGTTCCTGGACAATCCGGACAAGTCCACGACCAGCTTCCTCGGCGAGTTTAAGGGCCAACTGGAACGCAGCGATCCAGAAGTCTACCAACTCGCGGCGGAGGCGTTGTACGTCCACTTCCTAATCATCTCGACGATGGGCAGCGCTACCAAAGAACAGAGAATTAATGAAGTGCTCTCGTGGTCGCCGGCTCCCGCGAAGATTCCGCCGGATCTCGTCGCCGGCCTGACGTCAGGCATTGCGGATCCGGGGGTCTCTTTTTTCACGACTCGTCAATTCCAGGTTGCGTTCCTGATCGAGTTCGCCGAGCAGTGGAAGGAGCAAGAGCCGGATGAGCACCATCGCCTGCTAGCTGATCCGTGGGAGTTCAAGCGCTTCGCGATGGCACTCAAATTCCGAAGCGCGACACTGCATGGTAACCCCAACAGACCTCTCGCGCAGCGGGAGGCGATGCTCCACCTCGTCTTTCCCGATACGTTCGAGGCGATCGTCTCCGTCAATCATAAGGAAAAGATCGCCAACGCGTTCTCGAAAATGGTCACTCAACCTAGCGATGACGTTGATCAGCGACTGCAACAGATTCGACCGCGCCTCGACGCCCAATTCGGCGGCGGCACTCATTTGTATGAGCCCGAGATCCGCGCCCACTGGGATGATAACTACAAACCAGACCTGTGGAATGAATACGTAAGACGCGCGCAAGGGTATGTCGACACCGGAAAGCTGGAAATCGAAGAGATCGAGTACAAGGTCAAGATAGGCAAGAAGCTCAGAGAGGCACGGGAAGCCGTTCTCGCCGGATCCGCCGACTGGGGCAATCTAGTTAAGAGCGGTATCGCCGGCAACCTCATCTTCTCCATCAACCAAGCGAAATTCCGTGATTGGATCGACGCCTCTCCAGAGGACGCGCTGATTGCGCTGCGCGCGATTTGGGCCCACGACCTCCCATCCGTCTATGATCGGATCGGCGCCTACTATGATCTACACCCTCACCCTGAGATAGGCGGCCCGGGAACCCGCATGAACGTTGCGTCGGTTCTGCTGATGGGGTTGGATGTCGAGCATTATGTGCCGTTCATGAAGACCGTGTTTGAAAATGCGTACGATAGCACCGGATACGTCCGGCCTGATTCCAGAGCCGACGAAGTCGCGTTGTATGAGCACGCCCTCGACTTCCTTGACCGGTTCATCGAGGAGGCGTCGGAACGCGGTCTGAAGTTGCGCCACCGCCTTGCCGCACAGTCCGTAGTTTGGGCGATCCGGCGTCCGGACGACGACCCACCACCACCGCCACCTCCCGACCCATGGTCGCCGGCCAACATCGAATCGCTGGCCGAAGAGCTTCTTTGGCAGACCAGCGACTTGCAGAAGATCATCGACGGCCTGCAAGACAAGAAGCAGGCGATCTTTCAAGGCCCGCCCGGCACCGGCAAGACCTACGTCGCCAAGCGCATCGCCGAGCATTGCCGAGATCACGGCGGCGGCTTCAAGATCGTCCAGTTCCACCCGTCCTACTCCTACGAGGACTTCGTCGAAGGCTTCCGGCCCACTCTCACCGCTGGCGGCCAAGCCGGCTTCGAGCTCAACCCGGGCCCGCTGCGCCAGATCGCGGAGGAGGCCGCGGCCAAGCCGGATGCGACCTTTATTCTCGTGATCGACGAGATCAACCGCGGCAACGTCGCCAAGATCCTCGGCGAGCTCTACTTCCTCCTAGAGTACCGGGGTGACAAGGTGAACCTCCAATACAGCAACGAGCTGTTCAGCTTGCCGGAGAACCTCTGGTTCATCGGCACCATGAACACGACCGATCGCTCGATAGCTCTCGTCGACGCGGCGCTGCGCCGGCGGTTCTATTTCTTCGGCTTCTTCCCGGACGAGCTCCCGGTCAAGGGCCTGCTGCGCCGTTGGCTCGAAAAGAACAATTCTGAACTGGGTTGGGTCGCCAAATTGGTCGACCTGGCGAACAGCAAGCTGGGAGACCGGCACATGGGCATCGGCCCCAGCCACTTCATGAAGAATGAACCGCCGCTCGACGAAAAGCGCGTCCGCTTCATCTGGGAGCAGGCCGTCATCCCCTACATCGAGGAGCAGTCCTTCGGCGACGAGAACCGGCTCAAAGAGTTCGCCTACGAACGTTTGAAGCAGAAACTCGAAACCAACGTTCAGCCGGAGGACGGTGCCGGCGATGCGTCATCTTGAGCTAGTAGAGTACGCCTCGCACCCGGAAGACGTCCGGCTCGACAAAGACCAGCTACGGGCGCTGGCCGACGCACCCATCGAGGTGACCCCTTCGCCCGACGCTGACGGCGCGTATAGACTCAAGACTTCTTCCTACATAGGCGCGTTAAACGTCGGCGATCTGGCCGTGGTCATCCGGCCCAAGATCCCGATCGACCGCGTCATGTTCTTAATCGCCTACGCGATGGACCCCGAGAACTGGCGGAAGGACGCGTTCGAGTTGGAAAAAGCCCCGGACGTCCTTGAAGCGATTGCCCTTGCCTTTGCCCACCGCACCCGCCAGGCCATCCAACGCGGCCTGCTTCAAGGCTACCGCCGGGAGGAAGACGCCCTTCACACCGTGCGGGGCCGCGTCCGTTTCGGCGACCAGATCAGCCGGCGTTTCGGCATCCCGCTGCCGATCGAGGTCGCTTTCGACGAGTTCACCGAGGACATCGAGAAGAACCGGCTGCTCAAGACCGCGATTCACGGGCTTGGGCACACCTTCATTCGCTCCCCGGCCACTAGACAGGACCTTCGCGCCCTCCGGCCGGCCTTCTCTATGGTCGGGCTCGGCTCCTATCGGCGGAGAGATCTACCAGAAATCACCTACACCCGGCTCGACGAGCACTACCGGCCGGCAGTGGAGCTGGCGCGCCTCATAATCGAAAACTCGAGCCTGGAACTACGTCGCGGTGAGGTCGCCGGCGCCGCCTTTCTCGTCGATATGAATAAGGTATTCGAGGACTTCCTCTACGTCGCGCTGGGAGAGGCGCTAGGGCTCCCTAGAGGCCAATGGAAACACGAGGAGGGTCTCACGCTGGACGAAGCCGGCCGCATTTCGATGAAGCCGGACTTGTCGTGGTGGCCTTCGGGTGCAGCGGGGAATGGATCGCAGCCAATCTTCGTCGGCGACGCTAAGTACAAGAAGCTTGAAGCGCCGGGGTTCGAGCACGCCGACATCTACCAGATGCTTGCCTACTGCACCGCGGCCGATCTACCCTCCGGCCTGCTGGTCTACGCCGGCAAGGGCGAATCATCCGCCCACAAGATCAAGCATACCGGCAAGGCGATCGAGGTCGCCTCGCTCAACCTCGCCGGCACGCCGGAAGACATCCTCGCCGAGGTCCGCCGGCTGGCCGATCGCATCAGGGCCGGCGTAGTGGGCCGGCCGGAGCCTCGATTGGAAGTCTCGGCAAGTTGAACCTAGGGATCGTCCCTTGGAAAACCGCCCGCCGCGTCGATCCTTGGCATCGTTTGCTCGACTTGGACTGGATAGAGGCAAAGTCCATAGACTAGGCCGGGGCCGGCGACTTCGCCGTCAGTCGAGCCGGCACGCTGGGCGCGGCCAAGGCGGCCCCTCCGGACGGCAAGGCCCTGACAGCGGTAGCCATTTACGCGCTATCGCAAGGGGAGTCACGACGTAGGCGGCTCCACCCTTTGGAGCCCTTCCACTAGATCGAAGTTCGTGTCCAAGAACCTGATGACCCACTTAGCTCTTGCGCGGTCTCCCCGGCCTTTGCATCCTTCGCATTCCGGGAAACCTCATCAAAGTCTTCCGGACTCGTGGACGGCTTCACGGAGCCGTATGCCGACTCCAGGCTGAACGACGCCGCAGCCAAGCGCACTTTACCTCCACCTTCGATGGTGAAGGCGACCTTATCTCCGGGCTTCAAACCGAGAAGACGGCGCACCTCGACTGGGATCGTTACCTGATTGCGCTGTGTGGTAGTTGCAATGAGTTCTCTCATGTGTACCCAAATTCTCGACTGCTTAAACGACGCGAACTCATGGGAGCAATATCACGTGTATACGGATCGCATTGGCCTCGAAAATTCGAGCAGATCGAATCAAGGCTTGGCACCCCCGCATGGTGAACGGCCGGCAACGTGACGCCACGCCTGCCCGCCAGCTTTATGTGAAGTAGCCTATCTCGACCACGGCCATTTGAAGCCCGGCCGGACTACCCTCTTCCCCAGGAACTCCTCGGTCTGCTCGCGCCAGAGCACGAACGTATCGCCGACGCTGGAAGTATCATCGTATAGGAAGTCGGGAATCTCGCCCTTGATCGACGTGCGCCCGAAGGCGTCTGCTTTCTCCCAGACGACGATGGTATCCGCTTGCAACGTCCACCCCTGTTCTCCCTCACCCACCTTCTTTCGATAGTTCTCAGGCGCTAGGAGCGCTGCCAGTCGCCTAGCCGGCCGCTCGTAGCGCCGGTCGGCATACTGATCCCAAGAAACCGGCCGGCACCAATCAGGCAGCGGTCCTTCGACTTGCTCATCCAGGAGGCCGCAGATGATCTCGGAAGACATAAGCAGGATGTCGCGCGGCTCCGGCGTGTCGTCTAGCCTGTCCATGACCGCTGTCAAATACTGCCGGTAGAGGTCGGTCGTCAGCCGGTTGCGGATGTCCTCGACGCTGGTGTGTAGGCGATCCGCCAGAGCGTGTTTGTGGGTTGGGATAGAGGTGTTGGTGTAGATCATGAGGCAACGCTTCACCACCTCGTCCGAGAACGACTGAGGCTCAGCATTCATGGAAATGACGAAACACGGGTGTTCCTTGACGCGCGGCAGGTTCTCGTCCTTCACGATGTCCAAGCCGTGGTCGGTGAAGCGTCTGCGCGTGATGTCGTCGAAGACGACCGGGAAGCGCTTGTAGTTCTGTTGCAGACCTCGAAGCGTTCTCCGGGTGAAGTTATCTTTCTGTATAGTGCTTGGGTGGCCAAACATGCTGGCTATTAATGTGTCGACCAGGCTTGTCTTGCCGCAGTTCGCCTTGCCGTAAATTATCGCGAACGAGGGGTAATGGAAAATATTACCGCCCCCTACCACGGCGCGAGTTCGAAGATCACAGATGAACGGCGCTATGTAGAGCCACGACATGAACGTGAAGTAGTCTCGCTGCAATCGGGGCACGTCGCCCACGAAGCCCAGCTGATAGTTGTTGAAATACTCGACTATGGCTTCAGCGCTCCGTTTCAAGCCCTCGTTGTCTACGTCTAGCGGAACATGAGCGCCCGTTAGTGAGACATATCGAGACTCTTGGTGGATGGTCAGGCTGGTTGGCTTGGTTTCTTCGCTCTGCAGGCCCTTCAGCCAACGCATCTTCTTGATTTCCGCCTTCACGGATGGTTTGAGAACATGCCTACCGTTCTGGCGGGAAATGTGGGGCGATACAACCCGGTCGATGGGAACGGCGAGCTCCTCCACTTTGTGTACGACCTGCGGAATCGAAAGCTCGTCTGGGACGGGCGCCTGAAAGACCGTCAGGCCTGGATCATTCATGACAGGCGTCTCGATGAACTCAATCTCGGCCTCCCGCAGGTCTGTGGGCAAGTCGATCCTGTCCGAGGCAGTTTCCTTCACAGCATCGTACTCGCGCGAGTAGTGCTCCCAGGCTGCGGCGTCATCGTCGAAGACGATCAACGTTTCCGGCTGCTTGCCGCCAAACGCGCGCTCCGACAGATTGGCCGATCCCACTATCACTCGCCGGCGCTCAGGGTTGTCGGCCTCGAGGAGGTACAGCTTGGAATGGGCAATGTTATCCTTCACGACATAGAACCGCGCTCTGCCCTCGTGGATCCTCTCGAATATGACCCGCTGGCGCTCTTCCTCCAACTGAAGGGCGGAATCCCTCACCTGGTTGATCAGGAATTGCTGGAACGCGACGATGTCGGCAAACCGTCCCAGCCCCCCTTCGTAGCCAAAGACGCACTCGAAGCGCTCGAAAGAGTACCTGTCCAGCATCCTCACGATCATTGGCGTGCTGACCGAGTAGGTTAGTACACGCATCCGGTCGAATCCATCGAATACGTCCCAACTGAACGGCTCGGCCCTCTTGAACTCTGCAGATACGACTTTCAGACCTTGCTCGGCGACAGAGTGAGCATCGTCGAAGCCGAGCCGGTTCTGTACGGGATCATTCATCACCAGTTACAACCAACTTCCTGAGACCTCCGGCCCTTCTTGCGGGATCAGATCGGCTTGGTTTTTATCGAACAGGGTAGCGGTCCACAACGGCAGCGTCCTCCGGCCTTGCCACGGACGCCTCCCCCACTCCAATAGGCGAGAATCCCGATGAAACCGAAAGTAACTCAAGGAGACTTGTGACTTCTAAGTCCGGTCGGACATCGGTCTTGTCTATTGTATTGTCTCGGGTCAACAACCCGCTCACGCTCATGACGGCGGGTAGGGGTTGCCAGTATTGAGCACCGGCTGCGTGCCCTTGTCGCCACAGAGCACGACCAGCAAATTGCTCACCAGGGCCGCCTTCCTCTCCTCATCAAGCTCAACGATGCCCCGGGTTGACAGATCCACTAGCGCCATCTGCACCATGGTGACGGCGCCCTCGACGATTTGGCTGCGGGCCGCGATGATAGCTCCGGCTTGCTGGCGCTGGAGCATCGCCGACGCGATCTCCGGCGCATAGGCCAGGTGGGTGATCCGCGCCTCGAGCACCTCGACGCCGGCCTTTTGGAGCCGGCTCTGGATCTCCGTTTTCAACTGGCCGGCGATCTCCTCGGTGTTGCCTCGCAGCGATATCTGTCCCTCCTCGTACGAGTCATACGGGTACTGGGTCGCCAGATCGCGGACCGCCGACTCGCTCTGGACGTGCACGTAGTTGATGTAGTCGTCCACCTCGAAAGTGGCCTCCGCCGTGTCAACCACGTTCCAGACGACGACCGCGGCCATCTCGATAGGATTGCCGTCGGTGTCGTTGACCTTGGAGCGTTCCGTCTCGAAGTTGCGGGCCCGAAGCGAGATCCGCTCTTTCTTGTACAGCGGATTGGCCCAGCGGAGTCCCGGCTCTTTGGCTGTGCCGACGTAGCGTCCGAAGAACTGCAATACCCGGCCCTCGTTCGGGTTCACCACGAAGCTGCCCCACAGCAGGAATAGGATGACCGGGACGAGCAAGATGGCGACGAGCAATGTCAGCCACACCTCGGCGCCAAGACTGAACACGAACAGAACGAGGTCCAACACGAGCGCGAGCGACAATCCGAGTACGATGGGGCCGCCGGCCCGGGCGGAGTACAGTTTCTCCTGTATGTGGTCTGGCTTCTCTTGGTTCATGAACACACCTCCGTGATGAATTAAATTGCGCAGGAACCAGGAACCAGGCGAGGTTCCGGCGTCCCGACCGGTGGGCGTAGAAGGAAGGTCTCGCCGAACCGCTTCGTCAATCCGCCGGCCTGAATGACGAGGTCTTTCACTAAGGATCCGCCCCTCAATCTACTCCGCGGCACTCGTCGGGATTATCCGAGCAGACCGGCGGACTCCGCTCGAACACGCCTTCGAGCCGGATCTTGCCCTCCTGGGCCCAACGAATAATATACCCCATGTACGCGCCCATTTGTGCGCACGGGCCCCGCCGGCCGGCAAGTACTCACCTACACCCGCCTACCGACAGCGCAGGGCCGGACCTCTTCACGAGGGTTCTTGCTTTTGCGTCGTCTGGTAGGCCGGCGCCGGCAATACTATCTCTGAATTGTGGCTGGTCTTGCGAGTCTCGCAGGGTCTGCTACCCCACAATCGTGAGGACGGCTTAGGAGCCAGAACATCGCTCAATGGTCGGCGAAGGGGTTTATGACCCGAAGGCCATCGTAGTCCTGCTCTGAACTTATATCTTCTGAGTACACGGCAACGTGAGACCACGCCTGTCCGCCGGCTCTTAGGACTTTATGTGCAGTAACCTATCTCGACCATGGCCGCCTAAGGCCCGGCTTCTGGAGCATTGGCCACACCAGCGACCCCCAGCAATGCCTGCTTCACACCGGCAAAAAAACCGGGAAACGAGCACGCCTAGACTTGTATAGTCGCCTGCATCCCGAGGCCGACTTACCCGCCAGTCAACCGGCTGCCGCGCATGTCTACCCACCGGCCATAACCCAAGCCATCGAGACGACCGGTGGTGAGGGTGCAAGTGCACTCGACTAGCCTTAACATGTACTCTGCGGCGCGCCGGACTCTACCATCAACCGAGTTTGTAACAATTCGACAGCCACGACGAGGAGCGTCGTCATCATTAAACCTCGGACAACGGAGACCACCCGGAAAATAATGACCAATCGTAGAACACCAATAGGCAAACTCTTCATCGCGAACTTTGTAACGGCCTTCCTCTTGCTCATGCTGATTGGATGTGGTGACCGGGCTGCGCAACAGAATGAGACGACCGGGTCTAACGACGCGCAGATGGTCTCGGTGACGAGACCCGCCTTATCGGACACGGCTCTCGCCGGCGAAAGCCTGTTCAATGCCAAATGCTCGCTCTGTCACGGATCTAACGCCGCCGGCACCAATCAGGGCCCACCTCTAGTTGACAGAGTCTACGAGCCAGGCCACCACCCGGACGTCAGCATTCGCGTTGCGGTTCGGCAGGGGGTCCGGCAGCATCACTGGTCGTACGGGAATATGCTTCCGGTCCCCAGTGTCTCGGAGGACGACGTGGAGAAAATTATCTGCTACGTCAGGGAGATGCAGCGCGCCAACGGCATCTTTGAAGGCGACGTCGCTTCAACTGCTTGCTGAGCCGGATTCAGACTGAACCGGGAACGGTCTCACTTCGATGACAGCGAATCCTGCGCAGATGCAACGGGAGGTATCTAATCAGACGCCCGGCCGCGTACGCTCCATCGGTGTATGGGCTGTCGGGCGAGAGCTCGCAGTCGTAGTTCTGATACTCGCCTCCGTGTTGTTGACCGCCTGCGCATCTTCCGCCAGCGAAAGCATCCAGACATCCGGCGGCGATTCCGCCGTCGAGGCTCCTCGAACCGGCCGGGAGATATTCTCTTCAAATTGCGCCGCCTGCCACGGAGCCGCTGGTGAGGGTCACCCTGACTGGCGCATCAGGAACGCCGATGGCACATTGCCTCCGCCTCCTCTCAATGGCGACGGGCACACATGGCACCACGCGGATGGCCTCTTGTACCGGATCGTAAGCCAGGGCGGGAAGTCGCTGGAAATCCCTGGCGATCCGAGCTTCAAGAGCGCTATGCCGGCATTTGGTGACCTGCTCACCCACGAAGAGACAATCGAAGTGCTTACGTACGTAAAGAGCCTTTGGGAGGACAAGACCAACCTGGGTTTGTCCATCCGAGAGACACAGGCGTTGATCAGTGAGCGGGACCCGTTCCCGTCGGAGGCCGGCGAAGAATAGCTACGGGTCCACCTGGGCGCGAATCCCGGCAGGGCGATGCGATAAAGCGGGGACGATCCGAAATAAATCGGTGACCCCTACCTAACAAACCGGCGGAAGGGCTCGCGCTTCGGATCCACCTCCAAGAGTTCGTCGAGTTCGCCCTCCAGCGCCCGCTCTATCACCTTGAACGCACCCTCGGCCGCGTCGGCGGTTTGGCGAATGTCCTCGTCGGTATGGGCCAGCGTCGGCATCAACGACGTGGTCGTATGGATACCTCTGCGAGCCATCTCCTGGATGAACAGCGTGTTGATCTTGAAGCGCGTCCCCTCGTCGGGCAGGTCGAAGCTCAAGTCGCATCTGTAGTGCCAGCCTGAGACCGACGCGGGAATGCCGGCCGAGTCGACCGCGCCCTGGAGTGCGGCCCGTATCTTCTCGCCGAGGCTCTCGAACCGCGCCGGCGAGTCGAGGCGCTTCAGCTCGTTAATCGTGGCCAGAGAGGCTGCCAGGCCCACGTTGTCGCTCCAATAGGAGCTGGAGATGAACATCCGGCCGGCCAACTCCATCGCATCGCGGGAGCCGACTACGACGCCCATCGGGTAGCCGTTGCTCATCGACTTGGCAAAGACGGACATGTCCGGCGTAACGCAGGCGTACTCCTGGATGCCGCCGATCCGCGTCCGCCAGCCGCAGGATACCTCGTCGAATATGAGGAGGGCGTCGTTCGCCTCGGCAATCTCTTTCACGCCCTCCAGGTACCCCTCCGGCGGGATGTCGGAGCGCAGCGGCTCCATGATCACCGCAGCCACCTCGGCCCTGTTCTCCGCGAACAATCTCTCGAGGCTGTTGAGCTCGCCGTATGTGAATGGGAGGGCTGTTCCGGCGAGCACCTTCGGCACGCCTATCGGCTCGATGCCTGTGATCGGGAACGCGCCGGTGTCCGGGTCCGCAAGGTAGTTCACGGACTGGTACCAGTCGTGCCAACCGTGGTAGCCGGAGAAGAGTATCTTGTCTCGTCCGGTGGTGCCCCTGGCGATCCTTACGGCAACGGCGCAGGCCTCGCCGCCGCCCTTGCAGTAGCGGACCATCTCCGCGCTGGGGATCGTGTCTACGAGGAGCTCGGCCAGCCCGATTTCCATGGGGCTGTTGACAGTGTACAGGCTGCCCCGGTCAATCTGCTCCTTGACCGCGCCGTCCACCACCGGGTCCGCGTGACCCAGGATCACCGCGCTCACGCAATTGACCCAGTCGATGTACTCGTTCCCGTCGACGTCGATAAAGCGGGAACCCTTGGCGCGGTCGGCGTAGACCGGGCTGACTCCCTCGGCGAACATGCTCGCGCGCCGGCTCAGGAGCTGCGTCCGGCCGGGAATTAGCCTGCCGGCTCGGTCGTACAACTCCATCGAGGTGCTGACTCTGTCGTCGACTACCATAGATTCCTCTCCTCGCAGTGCGCGGGCCGTTCCAGAGTCCTGCGGACTGAGGCCGGCGCTCGAATTGTGCCCACGTACGGCAGCCCTCGCGATCAGACGTGTTGATCCACCAGGATTGGATTGCCGTCAGGGTCCAGAGCCACAAAGCTGGCCGGCCCTGTGCTGTTCTCATCCGCCTCGTTGACCAAGCGTACGCCCCTCTCTTTCAGACGGCGCTGCAGTTCGCGCACGTCCGTAAAGGTATCGAGCGGGTTGGCATTGCGGTCCCAGCCCGGATTGAAGGTTAGTATGTTCTGCTCGAACATCCCTTGGAAGAGGCCAATGGTGTGATCGCCGTTCCTCAGGATCTGCCAGTTCTGTGAAGGATCTCCTCCGACAACCTCGAACCCGAATGTCTCGTAGAAATCCCTTGAAGCTTCGAGGTCCTCCACCGCCAAGCTAATTGAAAATGCACCTAGTTCCATGCTGCGCTCCTTTCGTTGTGATCGTTATCGCAAGTTCTTGTCGCTGATTGCGCCTTCAACGTAGATTGTCGTCCATCGCTGAACTACGTTCTGGAGCGCTCCGACCCGGCTCTGCGTCCTCTCAATGGGGTCTCCGGCAGGAAGATCGTCACGACGAATGCGACAGCTAGCGCCGCGGCCGCGACGACGAACACGTCGCCGATCGCCGATGCGAGCGCCTCGCGCAGCGATGCCAGGAGTTGCGCCACGATCTCCTCGCCCCGTTCTCCCAGGGGTGCGAACCCCGCTCTCAGCCGGTCCAAGGCTTCCGGATTGACCAGAACCTGGGGATTGTTCTCCATCTCGGCGAGTTTTTCCTCCGGGATTGCCTGTCTGATCGCCGGCGGTAGCGCGTCCCTCAATCCGGCGGCAAACCGGCTTGCCATGTACGATCCAAGGACCGCCAAGCCCAATGCGCCTCCCACGGAGCGATAGAACTGGGTAGCCGAGGTGACGACGCCTAGCAGATTTGCCGGAACGGCGTTCTGTACGGAGATCGAGAAGCACGGGAACGTGATGCCAAGACCGAGGCCGACGACGACGATGCTCGCGACTGCCTGCCCGAAGGAAGTATCGGGGGTCATCCGGGAGATCAACACCATGCCGACTCCCATGATAGCGAGCCCGACGAGTCCCTGAATTCGGTAGTGCCCTCCGAAGCGCGACAGCGCTTGGCCGGACAATGCCGCGGCCACTACCATGCTAAGCATCATCGGCGTGAGGAACGAGCCGCTGCTGGTAGCCGATGCGCCGAGCACACCCTGGAAGAACAGCGGCACGAATATGATGGCGCCGAACATTCCGAATCCCGTCATGAACACCGCGACGAGCGAGATGCTAACGACCGGGTTCGAGTAAATGCTCAGCGGCATGATCGGTTCCCTCGCTCGGCGCTCTACGAAGACGAAGGCCACGATCATCGCCGCGGCAAATGACAGGACGCCTACTATCTGGAAGGACAGCCACTCGTATTCGATTCCGCCGAGCGACAGGCCGACCAGAAGCGGTACGACGATCAAGACCAGCAGCGCCATGCCGGCATAGTCCAGGCGATACCTCCGTTTCTCATGTCTGATGTTCGGAAAGAATCGGATGAACAAGACAATCACAGGAATGCCCAAAGGCAAATTGACGTAGAACACCCAGTTCCAGGAAAGGCTATCGGTGATGAATCCTCCCAGGGTGGGTCCGATCACCGAAGCCATGCCGAATACGGCGGCAACGATACCTTGATATTTGCCACGCTCCGCCGGCGCGAACAGGTCGCCGATGGCGGTGAAGGAGAGCGCCATGATACTCCCCCCTCCGATGCCCTGGACAGCTCGGAGCATGATCAGTTGGTCCATTGTCTGGCTCGCCCCGGCGAGAACCGAGCCGATGAGGAAAACTACGATGCCGCCGAGGAAGAATGGCTTCCGGCCATACAGGTCGGACAGCCGGCCGACGATCGGCACCGCGGTGGTCGACGCGACGAGGTACGAGGTCGTGACCCAGGTGAACCGATCGAACCCACCCATGTCCGCGATTATCCGGGGCATCGCCGTACCAACGACCGTTTGGTCGAGGGCAGCCAGAAAGAGCGCGAGCATCAGGCCGCCCATCGTGAGGACGACCTGTCGTCTGGGAATCGCCTCGAAGTCTACTTCAGACGGCGAAGTCTTGATAAGGCGCTCCGTCGGCGTGAGCGTGAACTAACGCATTGATAGCCGGGATTCTCACCTGTCGATAGGTGCACCGAATGACCCGGCATCAAGTTGGTCGTTGATCTGGTTGAGCTTCAGTGGGTCGTTACCCGGCGCAAGTGCGCTGTGATTGGGGACAACACGGTATTCGGGCGACGGCGTCTCCTGTGGGTCGGACGACATCCCACGTCGCAGGGCGTCGTTCACCACCTGTCTGACCGACTTGTTGAGAAGCCGCGCCCGCTCTCTCAAAGAGTCAGCCAAGTCATCGTCCAGCGTCAATGTAATTCTCACGCCGGCATCATAGTGTGTCGATATCCCGATTTCAAGAAGCGTCTAGGGTATGGCCCTAATGACGACGGCGACCAACTCCTCGGTTGCCGCCAAGGGACCATCGACGACCGTCCGGCTCGGACCGTGAAACGCCACCCGCTTACCCTTCGACGATGGCTGGAGACCCTCGCCGGACAAGAGGACGCCGGCGTCAGCCAGCTCTTCGTTGTACCTCCCCATCGCCTCGAGGAGGTCGGTCGAGGGCAATATGCCGGCTTCGCTGTCTTCGGTCGCCTTCACCAGCACCATCACGCGCGTAGCCAAGTCTCCTCTGGTCCAAGTTTGAAGCGCCGACCCTCCTTGACACGGGAAGCAACAAGCCGGAGAAACTACTACTTCTCGGACCTTGTAGCCCGACAAAGTCTCTCCCAAGGCTACTCGTCTTCCGGCAGCAGCACGACCCGCACGTAGCGGTCGTCGGTGAGGTAGCGCCGAGCTGCGGCCACGACTTCCTCCAGTGTCAACGCCTCCAACCGTTCATCGAAGCGAGTCATTTCCGTGAACGACTCACCGCGCTGAATCACAGCCCGGATCTGACCGAGCCAGAAACCGTTCTCTCGCAGCCGTTCCTCTCGAGGAGTACTCAGAAGCTCCTTGACCGTGTCGAGGTATTCCTGCTCGCCGCCTTCGCGCAGCCACTCCAGCTCCGCCATCACCTCATCCAAGAGCTCCTCGGCACGGGCAGGATCGCTGCCGAAAATGATGGAGACCCGGTACTCGGGGTCCGGCAGAAGCCGGGCAACTGTGTTCACGCCGATGCTATAGGTGCCGCCAAGCTCCTCACGCACTCGCTCGCGCAGACGGATCCCGAGTATCTCGCCTACAGCCGTTAGGGCCAACGCCTCCTCGCGGTCCCACTCCGCTTCCCCGGCGAACACCAGGATCGTAGTACTGCGTGGCTCGATGCCCTTGCGGACGACGTGGTCCTCCAACCCCATCGGTGGGTCAATCCCGACGTCCCGCCACTGCTCGGTGCGCCCGGTGGTCGGCAAACTCGCCAGATAGGTGGCGGTCAACGAGCGCAGGTTCTCCCAGTCGAATGCGCCCACGAACACGAAGGTTGCGTCGCCCAAGTCCGCGAACCGGTCGTCGTAGACCGCTTCCGCGCGCTCTATGTCCAGTTCCTCGAGCAGTTCGAGGGTGAGCGGCCGTCTGCGGAAGTGGTTCTGGCTCAGAACCGTGTTCGCGGTGTCGTAAAGAACCGCGTCCGGCTGGTCGGCGCGAGTCTCCGCGACGCTGCGCAGACTTGACTCGTATCTCTCGAAGTGGACCGGATCTAGCCGCGGCGCGGTTGCGTACAGTGTGATCAATTGAAACAGTGTCTCCATGTCTTCCGGCGAGGCGCTGCCTCTAAATCCTTCAAACATCTCCTCGATATATGGAGACACCGAAACCCTCTTGCCGGCCAGCAGCTTGTCTAGGGTGACAATGTCGTGCACTCCGACCCCACTGCCGGCGACCAGTTGGGCGGCGTACTGAGCGGAGACATGGTCCTCGTCGGCCACCAGCGAGTGCCCGCCCGGACTGAATGCGACGAATAGGACCTCGTCATTGCGGAAATCGGTCTGCTTGGCGATTACGGTAATGCCGTTCGATAGTGTCCACTTTAGAGCATCGATAGACTCGATTTGCTCTTCGACAGAGATGCTCCCCGGAGTCGGGAGTGTTGCCAGCAGCGGGACATCGTCGAAGACCTCCACGTAGGGCTCTACCTCCAGCGTGTTGGCCTCCTCGAGCTGTGTCTGCAACAGCGCGGACAACTCATCGTCTGCGACTGAGTCAATCGACTCGGGCCGCAGAATCAAGAGCACCGTGTCCCCCGGCTCGGTCCAGGAAGCAGCCAAGTCATTGATCTCCGTCACCGAGACTTGCGGTAGGAGCGCTTGGTACAGATCCCACTCAGCCTCTACTCCGGGAGCCGGAATCTCGCTGAGAAAGTGGTCCACGTATTCCTGGGCCAGAGCGGCCGACATCAGCTGGTCCCGTTCCTTGTACACGCTTTCCACCGCGCGCAACAGCGTGACCTTCTCTCGTGCCAACTCGGCATCGGTAAAGCCATGCTGCCTAACTCGCTGCAGTTCCTCCAACAGAGCCGCGAACCCGCGCTCGACGCCGTCTTGCTCCACCCATGCCGAGAATGTCAAGATGTCCATTGGCTCCACAAACGCCGAGCGTTCGCCTCCAGCCCATAGGTAGGGGGGATCGATAACTTGGCCCCGCTCAAACAGTCGCGCGTTCAACATCATGAAGCCAAGCCTTTCCACCACGATACGCCGGTATGCCGCCACGTCTTGGCCGGTTCCGGGGGGAACCTTGCGGATAAGGATCAGCTGGGTACCGGGCGCCTCGGGATCGGTGAACACATTGACGCGCGGCGTGTTGTGGCCGGGAATATCGACGCGTGGCCGGTCGGTCGAAGGTGCGGTGCCGGCGCGCTCCTGGACGGCCTCACCCTCCGGAGCGGGCGCAAAGTGCTGTTTCACCTTAGCCTCTATCAGGTCAGTATCGAAGTCACCCACGACGACGACCGCCATCAGGTCAGGTCGGTACCAGCGTTCGTAGAAAGCCCTAAGGCGCTCCACCGGCGCGGTTTCGATCACCTCCGGCAGGCCGATAGGGCTCCGGTCTGTGTACAGCGAGGAACCAAATATCAGTGGGAACCAGTTGTCTTGAAAGCGCGACGAGAATCCCTGACTTCCACGCCACTCTTCCATGATCACACCACGCTCCAGCTCCACCTCCTCGGGCGCGAGGGTCACTGCGTAAGCCCAGTCACTGAGAATCTGTAATGCGGTTTCGAGAATCTCCGGATCGTCAGTCGGAATTTCCAGCCAGTACAGAGTGTAATCGAAGCTGGTTTGGGCGTTCAGATCGGCACCAAACGTACTGCCGATGGACTCGAGGTAGTCGACGATCTCCTGCTTTTCGAAGCGCTCGGTTCCATTGAACGCCATGTGCTCTACGAAGTGTGCCAGTCCGCGCTGGTCCTCCTCTTCGAGGATCGAGCCGGCCTTCAGCACTAGCGATAGCTGGGCCCGGTTGCGCGGTTCCTCGTTGTGCCTGACGTAGTAGACGAGCCCGTTGGAAAGGGTGCCGCGAACCACCGCTGGATCGAAGTCCAGAGGAGTGTCGGGCTCAGATACCGGCTCTACCGTAGCGGTCGGCTCCGGACTCGCGGTGGCCGTGGCAGTGGCGGTCGCAGTCGCCGTGGCAGTAGCCGTGGCTGTGGCAGTAGCCGTGGCAGTGTCAGTGGGCTCCGGCGTTGCCGTAGGCGTGCTCGTGCTTGGTACCGGCGTTGCGGTGTCAGTGGGTTCCGGCGTTGCCGTAGGCGTGCTCGTGCTTGGTACCGGCGTTGCGGTGTCAGTGGGTTCCGGACTTGCGGTGGGCGTGCTTGTGTTCGGTATCGGGGTGGCAGTGGCCGTGGGTTCCGGAATTTCAGTAGGAGCACCCACCGCAGCCACCGCAGTCGACGTTGCCGGCACAGGCTGCGCATCACACCCAACCAATGCGGCCGACATAAGCGTGAAACAGAAAAAGACTATCGCTAACTTCAGATTTGCGCTCATTTATCTCTTCTCTCGATGTTTGTCCTCGTGGGCTCGATCTGTGTCGATGCTCAGGAAAACTGTCCGTGGTCAGATTTAAGTATGAATGTCGCCTTTACAGTCCGCGATGTTATCAGATTGGACTGTCCCCGACGCTTGTACCGCGTGTTACGCCAGTCCGGCAAGTACCGGAACAGGGTCGCCAAGCATGATAGCCTACAGCGCCGGCGAGTTACTGAAATGACTCGGCCAACTCGTCCGGCGCCGCTACCCGTTTCTCCATAGCTTAAACTATTGTCCATATGCGAAAACTCGCACTGATAATACGCCACGCCGAACCCGAAACCCTGGCCGAAAACTATACTTCGGCTCTGCTCGAACGCGGCTTCGACCTCCGGCCCCTCAACGTCTTCGAAAGCGCGCCCGATTTCGAGAACTTCGATCCGCCGGCCCTCGAGGAAGTCGACCTTATCATCGCCCTCGGCGGTCCTCAGTCGGCCAACGACCGCTACCCCGCGCTGATGTCCGAGCGTCGCTTCCTCGTAGAGGCGATGGCCTCCGGCATACCGGTAATGGGAGTGTGCCTCGGTGCTCAACTCATGGCCCGGGCCCTTGGCGGAGAAGTCGGACCGACCGGCGGCTACGAGTTCGGTCTTCGAAAGATCTGGATCACGCGGGACGGCACCCGGGACCCCGTGTTCGGCAAGCTCCGCGTGCCCCTGGTCCCGACCCTGCACGGCGAGTCCTTCACCGTTCCGGCCGGCGCTACCGAGCTGGCCTTCGGCTACATGCTGTGCCGCGACGGGCAGTTCAGGAGGCAGAGCCTCGCCTTTCGATTCGGCATCTCCTATGCGTTTCAGTTCGAGCCGCAGCTCACGCTCGACGAGCTACGCGTCTGGAACCGGGAGCTGGCGGACGACTATGAGAAGATGGGCCCCCTCTTCGATCCCCCTATGGAGGCCGAGACCAACCTTCGCGAGTTTGCCGCCTATTCCCCCATATATGAAGCACAGACCAGGGAGATGCTGCTCGCCTTTTGTGACAACGCCGGCCTGGTGTAGAGCGGGGCTCGGGACGAGGTCTGCCTATGACCTGGTAGCAATTGATTGTTCGGCGCCGGCTTCCCCGAACGAGTGGGCGAGGGCAATTGGTGCCGATCACGGGTACTCTGGGAGCAGTGTTGGGACTAAGCATACTGTACTGCGAACTATAGAGACACCCCCTTATCGGGTATTGCATGCGTGAAGTACCTTATAGGGGCCCATCGAGTGAAACTCGCTGCTGGCGTAGTACGAAGGTGCCCTTGGTGAGTATACGGCGGGCGGATGGCCGCGAGGTCTCTCCTGACGCGTGTGCGGGAATCAGCCGGGCAACGCGCACCGATGATCGCACCCCCGAGCCACCCCGCCACGGCCTGGGAGTTGGGGTACTATGCCAGCGTTCTGGCGCCGTTGAGTTCAGTGAGCTTGTGCAGTCCACCCACCAACCGTCCCCGCGCCCACGCGCGGACATCGTCCTCATGGGTGAAGAGGATCACCTGCGTGGACTCGCTCACGGCGAGCAGCGTCTCGAGCATGTCGTGTTTCCGCTGCCTGTCGGAAGCGGCCACAGCATCATCAAGGATAAGCGGGCAGATTTTGCTGGCTAGGTGGCGGGCCAGCGCCAAGCGCAATAGCAGGTACACCTGCTCGGCGGTCCCGTGGGAGAGAAGCTCGGCCCGCTGCCAGCGTCCATTCGCCGTTGCGACCTCTACAGCGAGCTTCTCCGGGTCGATGCGGCAGTCCGCATACCGACCGCCCGTGACTCTGGGAAGCCACTCTCGTACCGTCTCGGCGAGAATTGGCGCGACGGTCCGGTGGACACGATCCTCGGCCTCCTGCAAGAAGCGAATGGTCAAGTCCAGCGTATGGTCAAGCGACCGAACCCGGTCGTACTCACGTCTTACGGCAACGAGCGCCTCTTCTTCTCCCGCCACATCCATTATGCCCCGTCCAAACGCCTCAAGTTCGCTCTGGGCGCGGTCGAAGGCGGTACGTGATCCTCGCTCCTCGCGTTCGGCGTTCCTGAACTCAGCATCGGTAGGAGGATTGACTAGCTTAGCCATGTCCTCGAAGCCAACATCGTTCGATAGCTCACGGGCGTCGGACCGCAGGCGTTCAACCTCGCGAGTTAGGTCGTCCAGCGAGTCTTGGCCGAGGATCCGCTGTAGTTTCTCCCATTTCTCGACCTCACGGTCCGCTTTGTGAAGTTCGGCATTGCGATCGTCTTGCCAGGAGCGGAGGGCCGCGACCTGTTGGTCAGGGTCTTCTCCATCGATGCCAGCGAGCCGTGCAGCTTCCGCCACCGCTTTCCCCGCCGCGGTGACGCTTGCGATGGCTCCTGCGTGCTCGCTCTCCTGCCTACGACGCTCGTCGATTGCGCGTAGGAGCGCCATACGCCGCTGCTCGCTTTTCGCTTCCCTCGATGCTACTACTCCGGGCCCTTCGAGTGCGGTGGCCAGCGCTTCTGCATCCGTGCGAGCGGCAACGGATACAGCCTCGCCACGGGCGGTTGCGACCTTCTTCGCAAGCTCGTTCAGCGTCCCCTCACCGAGGATCTGCTGAAGCGCCTCCCAGTCCTTCATCTGGTTGTCGATCTCGAAGAGGCCCTCTGTACGGCGCTCCTGCCATTCGAGGAGCAATGCAGCTGCTGCATCCGGCGAGCTCGCCGTGAGCCTTACGGCCGCAACCGCCTCCTGCACGGCGTCAGCAGCGTGGCGAACCTGCTGCATATTCTCCTTCCGCTGCCGTTCAGCATCCTCCCGCGCCGCTATTCGTTCCCGAATGAGCGCCCGCCGCTCCTCCAGTGCCTGTCTCTTCTCCGGTTGCATTGATGGGTCACGACGCCCACCGCCGAACAGCCGGAACAAGGCCGCGAAGACAGCGCGAATGGCGCGGAAGAGCGTGGCGAACAGGCCACCACTGGCATCTCGCGCTTCATGCGTACCGGAGGCTCCTGCCTCCTCTCCCAACTGCGCCCCGACACACGCGAGGTCCTGTTTGAGCTCAGCCACTGTTGGGCCGGCCGCTACATGGACGTCGGGACGCGAGTCCCAGGCGGTGAGGGCGCTGGCAATGCGCCGTACGAGTTGATCGTCTTCGCTCGGGCGACGTGGCCGTCCATGCGGGAAACGGGCGTTGAGATCCCGTGCTCGCCACAGCCGCTTCTCGACTTCCCTAGCCGCTCGCTCGGCGTTCACGGCGAGGTGGAGGTTGGTCTCGGTGAGTCGCGCTTCAAGGACCGGTATTGTCTCCCCCGCTGGCGCGTGAACGTTCGGTCGCTGGTTCCAGGTAGTGATAGCGCTGGCGACCTGTCGAACGAGGTTGTCATTCTGGCTAGGGCGTCTAGGCGCTCCTCTTGGAAAGTGGGCGTGCAGTTCCCGCGCTCGTCGGAGCCGCAAAACGGCCTCCGAAGCCGCGGCCGCTGCAAGCGTCGCGCGCGCAACACCGAGTCTCTTCTCCGCATCGCGAGCCCGCTGGTCGAGCTCGTCCACATTCATCCAGCGGGTCAGGTATTCCTCGTGCTCGTCCTGCGCCTGTTCCAGTTGCCTTTCGGCGCGCAGCACTTGCTCCTCTGTGACCCTAAGCGGTTTGGTCGGTGCTCGCGTGCTACCGACGGACTCGGCGCGGAAGTCGCGTAGCCGAGCGAGAGCCTCAGCCGCCGTGCCATCGCGGTCAGTGGTATCGGCGGCGCGTTGCAGCTCATCTTGGAGCTTGGACGGAGAGTTGAGCAGCCCAAGGATGTCGGCGTGGCGGATACAGGCGGTCATGACGAACGTGCGCCTGTCGAGTCCGAGCCAACGAGCGCCGTCGGGAGCGCCCTCGAACATGATCTCGTTTGAGTAGTCGCGCCCGGCGAGGTCAACATCGCGGGCGCTGCTGTCCACGCCCCCTGCGAGGTCGTGGCGCAATTCGACACGCCTGCTGTCGTCGAGCTTAATGACGGCACCGACATCCCAAGATGTGTCGTTGCCCCACGGCTTGTGCAGTTCGGCGAACTCCGCGTCATCCTTCGACGCCCTTCCGCGTGCGCGCCGCATCCCGCACAGGCCAGCGTACAGCGCGGCGTGCCACGACGACTTCCCAGCCTCATTCGGGCCATACACGACGTTCATACCAGATGCGAGTTCAAGAGTCTCGTTCCTGAACGGCCCGAATGCGTACGCTCTCACGGACTCGAATCGCATCAGAGGGCCTCCAAGTCGGTACGACCGTCCAATGCTCGCAGGCCGGTGACCACCACGCGGCGCTTCTCATCCTCGGCAAGATCGGAGTCGAGCACATCGCGGACGAACTGCCCGCGCACCGTGGGCTCCTGGCGGATCGACTCCATCTCGTAGGTCGGGCGAAGGTCACCAAATACGATCTGCACGGCCTCTAAGTTGTTCAGTCTGTCGCGCAGGTCGCCTTCGTGGATGTCGATGGTCGAGGCGATCTCGCCCCTCACAGTCAGGCGGGCGAATCCCGAGAGGGATGAAGCCTCCGCCTCAAGCCGGTCGAGAATCTGTTGTTGGGTCGTCAGCCCCGTAACATCGAGCTCTAGGTCGTGCACTTCGGTCAACGCGACCCGGTGGCGTTCGCGCGCGATGAGTCCTTCCGGGCTGATGGTCGCAACAATGGCACCGCGTACGCCATCCTCGCCGAAGTCCAGCGGATCGGGGTTGCCGGGATACGTGTGAAACTCCGCATCCTTGGGGCGGTGATAGTGGCCGAGAAAGGCGTGGGCGAGCCCTGCCGTCTCGATTTCATGGGCGTCGAATGCGGCGTGAGGTTGCTTCACGGCACCCTGTTCGGCAAACCACGAGCGCTCTGCGCCGTGGAACAGGGCGATGTTGATGCCGGATCGTTCCACGCGGAAACCATTGAGGAAATTGCCAGTATTGGCTGGCCCCAAGTGGGCCGCCCCCCATAACCATAGGCCGCCATTCAACTCAACGCTGCGGAGCACAGCTTCCCGAAAGATGTGGACGTTCTCGCTCCAGTCCACCTGTGCGTACAGGCTTTGCGGTCCATACCAGTCGTGGTTCCCCGGCGCGATGTAGACAGGAAGCGGGACAAGGCCGGCGAACGTGTGCTTCAGGAATTCTGCGGTGTCAGGGCTGAAGTAGTCATGCTCGTAGAGGTCGCCACCGCAGAATAGCGCATCGGCGTTCATCTCACGTGTCAGGTCGACGATGCGCACGAGAGTGTCCCGAAGCGCCTGTCGCCGTTGCCGGGCTGCCTCGCCTGTCGCGCTGGCCCATGCGAAAGGGGAGTCCAGATGGAGATCAGAGAAGTGAACAATTTTCATCAACAACGGCTTATTCTACGGCATTCTGTATTGCAGTGCCTCTCCTTACCGTCTCGCCAGTCGATTTGTGCCCCGCCGTTTACACTCCGCCACAGTGGATACTTCCGCCGCACCCCGACTTTGGTCCCACCTCGCCGCCCAACGCCGCTTCGTATCAAAGGCGGACAACGTAGATGTCGCGTAGCCTAGGTGCACCATCTGTACTACCCCGCTGGCCAGGCAGTCAGAAATACCTGCGGCGAATCAGTTCGTTTATTGTTAGCTGAAGGTTCGCCAAGAAGTTCCCATTAATAGTATCCGTCCACCAATGAGCGATGTCATTTCTGTAATCATTTAGCTCCAATAGGGTCTTATTGCCTGCCACAACTACCCTGTCGTTCCTGACATCCCCTTGGTAACCCAAGCATGTCGGTCCCGCCTCTACCAACGATTGCCACAACCGCAAGTACTGGAGTCGTTGGTAGGAATCGTCCTTGTTTTCATCGTTGTACATCGAATTGATTAGCAGCGCCATGTGCGGAGTTCCAATGTCCTGTTCCATAGAAGCTATGGCCCTACTTATCTCAGATGCCCTGTCTCTGAACGCAGTGGCATCCATCTTTGTCACTGTGCTCAGTCTCGCCGACATTGTAGGTCGCATCATCACCGCGAACCGGCCATCGTCTGTCACTAGACATTGCTGATCTACGTTCTTGCGAATCGGAGCCGGCGTCTGCTGACCAACACGGACACCAGCCAATATCATGTTGACCAACTGTTGATTGTTGGGCAGCTCGGGCCACGCTCCGTCGACGGTAGCCCAAGCTGTTATGAACTCCTCACCCTCCCTACCGCCGACCAACCTGGGAATCCATTCGCCGTCTCGCACAAATATTTCGCTCCATCTATTGCATTCACCCTGGAACATCTCTACCGGCGTCAACTGGATAAACTCTTCGATCACCAAGAAGACGGGTTCGCGGCCCTTCTGTTGCGATTTGATTTCCTCGTCGGTCTCGCCAACCACTTGTCGCAAGCTAGGGCTGAGGGCGTAATGCCTACCGAACGTTGAGTTCGCGAAGTAGCCCACTAGATTTGAAGCGACACACGCTCGAACACGGGGAGACGCATAAATCGTGTGGTGAGGTTCGTCGCCGTTCGGATTGAAATCAATTCCCGGAAACTCGAAGATTTGTGTTCGGCAATACCCACTAATTGTGCAACATAACTCCTTACCTCCTGCGCCCTCGTACATTGCGCGCGCTCCGGCTAGCGTAAGGTGCGCTTCGGGAGAAACCGGTTGAAGAGACTTCTGTCGATCCGCTACTGTTCTTGTCTTTCTGGCCACCGTTAATCTACTCCTCCCGGATTTGCGATTCCGGCATCTGGCTTCGCCTCCTGTGCCGCGCAGATTGAGGCTGCATAAACGGCTCACCATCGACCTAGGTGATGATGCCGGCGGCAATGGAGCCGGGACGACTGACGAGAAAGTCGCCGGCCCGTGCATCGGCGAGAGACACCGGCTCCAGCCATTCCACCTGGACCCGGTCCGAGAGCTTAACCATAGCCGCCCGCGAGATTCGATTCCCTTCAGCATTGTGGAACGGCGCCGGATCCACTTCTATCTGCCCTGCCACATCCTCAGGCGGCAATCCGGCCTCTTGCAACAGGGCAATATCTGCATCGGCACTCGCCAAGGATCGCTAAGCGGCATGGCGGTGCGCAGTGTTCCAGCAGATTATTTTCGTCAACTTATGTCCAGTCGCTTCGGTTATGCCGCGGCCGGTTCAGTTCGCGTGGGAGTCGCCCGTCCAGACCTATGCGGTCACTGGTGACTGGTTCCTGCATAGGGGTGTTCGGCGTCCAGAAGGTCGCCCTCGGTGAAACGACTTGCGCGGAAAGCGCGAATCGGGTGGCCTCTGCTCTCGCCGTGCAACACCAGCTCCGCCACCATCCGGCCCACTACCGGGGACAGCTTGAATCCGTGTCCACTGAAACCAACGGCCCAGTACAGTCCCTCGACGACCTTCGAAGCGTCCAGGACCGGATTGCCGTCCGGCGTCATGTCGTACAACGAGCCGTATCCGCCCATCGGCGTCGCCGCTCGGAATTCGGGAACGCGGACCTTGGCCCGATCCCAGAATCGCGTGATAGTGTCGTGGTCGGCATTCAGGCCGAATGCGTCCGGATTCACAACCTCGTTCAAGTCTTCGAACGCCTCACCACCTACCAGCGTATTGAATCCCGAGGTCACCCGCAAATACGTGCCGGTCGTACGGTCAATTATGATAGTCCTCAGCGATTCCAGCGACGGTGGACGCCGAAGGTATATCGTCTGCACCCTGATGGGCGAAATCGGAAGAGTCTCGCCGAGCGGCGCCGCCAGTTGGTTGGCCCAGGGTCCGGTCGCCGCCACAACAGCGTCCGTCTCTATCAGCCCATCCTGCGTCTCCACGCCAACTACACGCCCGCCCGCGATCTTGATGCCGGTAACCGCGCACCCGGTCAGAATCTCCGCTCCGCGGTTGGTCGCCTGCTCGGCGAATGCATAGGTCGTGGCCATCGGGTCTGCGTACCCCGAGTTCGGCTCATATGCTCCGACAGCAACACCGTCCACGCATACTTGCGGGACGATCTCCGATGCCTCGGCCGGGGTGAGGATTTGGATGTCCACCCCAAGTGCGCGGTTCATTGCCACGTTCGCCCGCACCGCCGCCGCGTCGCGCTCCCCGAACAGCAGCAGCCTTCCGGTTTCTATAAACCGTGCGTCTCCGCCCACGGCGTCTCCGAAATTGTGGAATATGTCGCTGGCCTCCATCGCCATCTTGACCAGCGTCGGGTGCAGGTAGTGTTCGCGCACCATCGCGCCCGACCTCCCGGTCGCGCCCCCGGCCAAGTGTCCCTTTTCCACCAAGAGAACCTTCCCAGCCCCCATTCGGGCCAGGTGCATGGCGATGCTCGTCCCGTTGACGCCGCCTCCAATGACGACCACGTTCGCTGATCTGTGACTCATACCTCAACTCCTTGGCGAAGCGTTCGGTCAAATTGTACGGGCATACGGCCGGCCCGTAAACGACGCAATTTTGTCGCGCCCATGAGGGGACAGCAACTCTCATATCTGAGGTTTTGTCCAGGTAGTAAGGTGGCCGGCGCATCACCTCCCAAATGAAGGGTTCCTTCGCCTCTGTGTAACCATGCCGATCTTCTCCATATTGTGCCGCTAGGCGTCGCTTCAGCTCTGCATAACGTGCCGCGTCCTCTTGGTCAGATCCGGGTTTTCAACTCTGTAAATGAATCCCAATCCCTCCAGCGGGAGGCGATAGGCTCCTATCGGCTCGAGACTGGTCACGGAGACCTGGACGTCGATGATTGGCTTGGCGGCCAGACCCTGGACTGAGGTGGACCCTATGTGATCAACCCGAAGGGCGACGTCGCCAAGCGCTGCACGCAGCTTTGCACCCCGCCTGCTGAAGAGGGCGGGCCACCCAGTATTCTAGGCAACTACTTCAATTCTCTCCGGCAACAGGGACCCTCCGATACTTTGGATGGTCGGAAATTAGTCTCAAATCCTGCCCTCCACTATCCGGTGCCGTTCAACCTCACCGCCGACGAGTATCGCAGTTTTTGGTGTCTATTGTGTACTGCGAATGTTTCGCTGGAGGTCCCAATAATAAGGAAAGCTGGACGGCTGGGACGAGCCGGCCCAGACAACGGGTTCTCGTTCCCTGGGCCGGCTCGCATCATCGCAGTAAGGTGGACTGTACCGGCGACGGCTTGCGTCTCTCTGCGGTCGATCGTCCGCCCTTGAAATCCTCGGTGGGTACAGCGTATTCTGATACCTGCCGGCCGGGCGCACAACGGGCCGGGTCATTGCACGTTCCATGCCAGCTTTGACAGGAGAAGAAGATGCTTGCAAGAGCCACGTTCACGATCGTGACCTGGGACAAAGAGCCAGTTGACGAGCGGGAGGGCCGCCCAGACGTAATCGGGGCACAAGGAAACATCCCGAAAGGGCCGCACAGAGGGTTAGCCACATTCATAGGAAAAAGGATTCTCGCGAGAGCTGGGGCCGAAGCAAAGAAGTTACCCTCATCGTCGTTCTCATCACGCAACTCTTCCTTCCCGCCTCCCAATTCGTCATTCTCGCGATCGAAAGCATGCCCCGTACCCCGATACGGGGCGGGAATCCAGGGGAGGGGTTTGGGTGGTGCAAATGAACTCCGAACACCTCCACCGCCTAGCGTCCCAAATTCCCATAACTTGGTGTGCGGGTGGCAACCGGCATGGGCGATTGGTATGAAAGCGCGAGGGCCGAAACCCAACCGAAATCGTGCGCCGGCCTTCGGACAGGGAGGATAACTCATGGCTACTAGTGACATTCAAACGCTCGAAGAGTACGACCTGTTCTGCGATGGCCGGCTGGCAGACCCGTATCCATTGTTCCAACGGCTACGCAGCGAGGATCCCGTCCATCGCAGCGAGCGGCTCGATAGCTGGCTGCTCACTCGCTACGACGACGTGCTTGCGGCCAGCCGCGACCGGCGTTTCTCCAGCGACCGTGTTTCGGTGAACATGAGCGCTCTGTCGGAGGCCGACCGGACGAGATACAGGGATCTGGGCGAGCACGTATCTAACTGGCTGGGATTCACCGATCCTCCCAAACATACCCGCATGCGGAACCTTATTAGCGGCGTCTTTACGCCTCAACTCGCCGAGAACATGCGGGGCCGCACCCAGGAGATCGTCGACGAGCTCATCGATGAGGTCGAGGGCAACGGCCGCATGGACCTGGTCGGCGATCTGGCCTACCCCCTGCCGGCCACGGTGATCTGCGAGATACTGGGCGTTCCGGCCGGTGCCCGGCGGCAGTTCAAGACCTGGGCCGACGACATCGCCGCGTTCGTCGGTGGCACGGGCCCCTATGCCGCGCGGGCCGCCCAACGGGCCGAGGAGAGCCGGAAGGAACTGACCGGCATGTTCCGCGAGCTTACTCTACAGCGTCGCCGCGAACCGCGCGAGGACCTGATCACCGCGCTGGCCGCAAAGGAGGGCGAGGAGGAAGGGTTGACCGAGCAGGAGTTGTTGGGATTGTGCGTCTTCCTATTCGTGGCCGGCTTTGAGACCACGGTGAGCCTGATCTCGAACGGCATGTTGTCGCTGCTGCAGAATCGTGGCGAGCTGGAAAGGCTCAGGAGCGATCCATCGTTGATGGGGACCGCCGTCGAAGAGTTCCTTCGTTACGAGAGCCCGATCCAGCTCGACACCCGGCTGATCGTCGAAGACGTCGAGTTCCGGGGGAGGAGTCTCCGAAAGGGGCAAGCCGTCATGATGGTACGGGGCGCTGCCAACCGGGACCCAGCCCAGTTTCCTGACCCAGACCGGTTCGACGTGGGCCGGCAGAACAATAGACACCTGGCATTCGGCTGGGGGATTCATTTCTGCCTCGGCGCCCCGCTTGCGAGAGTCGAAGCCAACATCGCAGTCAAGACTCTACTGGAACGCTTGCCGGAGATGCGGCTTGAAAGCGACGAGGTGGACTGGTGGGAGAACATGTCCCTGCGCAGCGTTCAATCACTGCCGGTGGCGTTCTGAGACCCGTTCCTGACGTCGCCCCAGGCTATTGCCCGGCTCGCGCGGATGCTGTCGGACCCCGACATGGTTACCCCGGCTGCGAGGGAGATAAATGCGGCGATGGCAGTGACCCCCATCCATCGCCTAGCCTTCTCCCTTCGAGTCAGAGTCGTGCAGCGAATCCCGCAGGCCTCTATGCACCCCTCCTAATCTACACCTATCCATTCTGAGACAGGCTCAACTCAACCGCGTAACTACGCGCTGTGCCTCTCCTTGCATTGCAGTGGTCTCTGCAATGCCACTGTGAGCCACACCGGTAAAGCCGCGCGAGGGTTTTCTGACCAGTCCGAAAGAGCCTCGTCAGCCCCCGGCAAATAGGTAGAGTCCTGCCAGTATCTTGAGTCCTCGGCGGAATGCTCCAGCACCCGCCGCAAGATGAACCCCGAGGTCGACGAAGCATTGAGTATGTCCGCGAGTGTCCAATTGAACTCATTAGTGCCACTCGTTTCATCTTCAAACGGCCCAGTTTCCCAATAGGACTTCGCAACCTCGATCGGACTCGTTTGGGCTTTCCAAGGCCGCTGAAAAGGATGAACATCATAGAACACGTAGTGTCCCCCGGGGCGCAGGATACGGTATGCCTCATCGAACACCGCTTGCAGGTCTGAAATCCAAACGAAAAACCCATTGGAGGAACAAACCAGATCGAACTCCGAGTCGCGTATGGGCTCAAGGTTGGCAGCGTCGGCTTGCACGAAGGTGATCGGCAGCTTCAAATGATTCGCTCGTTTGGCAGCCACTTCCAGCTGCCGCTCGGAGATATCTATCGATACGACGTTCGCACCCATTCCCGACAGGGCAAAGGCAATGTAGTTGTCACCACTCCCAATGACGCACGCGTCCCTGCCCAACATGCAACCGGCGACATCACTCAATAGCCCAAATGCGCCACCCGCAAAGGCAAGCTCTGGCTCGTCAGGGCAGCGTCGCCACAATCCGTCCTCGTCGCGAAGACTCTCCCACTTCTCGGCTGCCGCGTTCCAGTAACGCCTATTAGCTTCGTGCATATTTATCACCGATCACCACTACCCACCCCAGGGCATCCTACTACGTCTGCCGTCAAGAATGATGGCCTTGGGTGTAGTAGACAGTAGCGGTACGCGTAATTTCCATCCGACCGCCTCATGCGCCCGCGAGAATTCCCAATGCACTCCTTTGCCTATTCTGACCTGCTATCCCCGTCTCGCCTTCTACTCATTGGCGGCATGACCTCTGGAGTCAGTGACGGCTGCAAAAAGAAGCGCAAGCGCCGCCGGCAAGTAAAACACACCGACAGAGAGGATCGTTACCGAACAGAGTCCCAGGAGTGCCACAACGGGACCCCAGAGGAGTATCTTGCGTCTGGCCTGGCTCTTGTTGGTAAGCTGGACGGCCAACAGCGCAATACCGGTTAACACGACAGGCACAAGCAACCAGAGAATCACATAGAGGCCATTCACCTCTATCAGCGTCGCGGTATACCGTGTAGCCTCGCTGCCAGACCCATCACCACGGAGTACCGGCGTTTCCGACTCATTGCGTAGCACCGGCGTTACCGACGCACCCTCGTACGCAGGCCCGAACGTCAACCAGACTCCGGCAGCCCAAGTTAGGGCATGGGCTGTCCATGCTGATACGTTGGTTGCGCTAACAAGCCCCAATAATTCTCGCGAGAGCTGGGGCCGAAGCAAAGAAGTCACCTTTATCGTCGTTCTCACCACGCAACTCTTCCTTCCCGCCTCCCAATTCGTCATTCTCGCGATCGAAAGCATGCCCCGTACCCCAATACGGGGCGGGAATCCAGGGGAGGGGTTTGGGCTGCTGAAGAGGCTGGGCCACACGGTATCATAGGCAACGACTTCTATTCTTTTCGGCACCACGGACCCTCCGATGGTTTCGATGGTCATAGATTAGTCTCAAATCCTCTCCTCCACTATCCGCTGTGGTCCAACCTCACCGCCCGTGAGCACCGGAGTTCTTGGTGTCTGTTGTGTACTGCGAACTTTCCGCTGGGGGATATTGATGTGGACCAGGCATCCTACTGGTTCGCAGGCACCTCAACCTGAGTCAAAGTCCTTGACTGTAATTCCTGATCGTCATGGCCCGGCTTTCTCTGAACCCAAGCCTCTCATAGAATTCTTGAACATTTTCGTCACAGATCAGATCGATTGCGTAGATTGTCTCCAACTTTGCCATCATGCGACTCCTCAACTCACTGCCGATGCCCTTACCCCGCCATTCAGGTAACACTTCGAGATATCGGATGTAGGCGCAGGACACACCATCTGTGATAGCCGTGATGAACCCAACCGCTCTACGATTCTTCGAAAGCGCCAGAATGTGGAGATCACTCCCTTGGAGGATCTCCAAGGGAGCCTTGAGCGATGGGAGGTTCCGCCATCCGACAAAGAAGCCCTGAAGGTCGTTCGGACGAATTCCAGCAGTCGTTTCTTGGTAAGTAATCGACATCGTTACACTGCCAAGGCCGGGAATCCTGATCTTCGCCCGATCATTGTACTACCCGCTACGTTCGTCCGATATGCGGCGTTCGCTTGCTCGCTAAGCCTGGCTGACATCGATCGACAATCCTCGCCCGGATCATAGGCTTGACGCTCCATTGCCGGGAGTAACGCCCGCTTACGAAACGAAAACTGCTTGTCCAGCCCAAACAAGGGTTGTCGCAATATAACACGTCCAGTTTCAGGTGGGTTGCGCTTTCAATCGGTAGGCCAACCCTGCCCGGCCCTGCGGCCAAGACTTCCGGCAGATTGGTGGCGGGCACGACGGAGGTGACCGCGTCCTCCCTCAATTGTGACGCCGTCGACGACCGCTCCGGCCACGACACAGACCCGGATGATTACGCTCCTGACACGGGTCGAGACGCGCACGGCATTTGAGCACACATCGGTCAGCCCATGGGCTTGGGGTAAAGGCCCGGGTAACCCGGCTACACCGACCACTTTCGCCCAAAAAGACGCGATTCTGCTGTTCCGGCGAGCGCCGCCGGATAAGTCCCAGGCGAATTCTTCCGCCTCTTCGAAATCTCCCAATTTAGTCAGCACCACCGGCAGATCAATATGCACCTGGCGCTCGGATGTGGGATCCGTTTCTGCCTGGGCGACACAATGGCGCGAGTCGAAGCCCAGATCGCGGTCAAGACTCTACTGGAACGGCTGCCGGAGATGTGCCTAGACCGGTTCCTGGCTTCGCCCCAGGCTATTGCCCGGTAACGCCGTCGTGGCCTACAAGATTTCTATGCCGGCGGCCGGATACCCGAAGCGGCGCCAAGGAGAGAAAGCGTTCATAATTAGGGGCGCCTGCTCCGCAACGGCGTCATATCTCATTAGTGAGAGTCTGCCAAGGGCTGGGACGTCTGATCGGCAGACGCCAGGAAAGGGTTGCAATGGCCTCGCCCTTGCCGGGGAATGTGGGAGTGTCCCTCACAACAAGACTCCCCCTTCTGCATATGCTTCATGTTCCGGTGAGTCGCTCGCGATGCCGCCGTAGTAAGCAGGCAGATTGCGTTTCGTCTCAACTAAACCGGCGGACTCATCCCCTGGACATCGACAAGGCGCACCATCAGTCAGTCACATTCGTCACTGTCACCGCCACATCCAACCCGGCCGTGTTGGAGCCGTCATCCGTGGCCTCCACCGTAACCTGGTAAACATTGTCACCGCCCGAATCCCCCGGGTTGTCGTAGTCCGGCGAACTGTTGAAGGTAAGCACGCCGGTGTCGCTGATAGAGAATACGCTGCTGTCCGCTCCCGACAGGCCCCACGTGACTGTCTCCTCTTCCGGATCCGTCGCGCGATACGTGCCCACCGAATCCGTGTCGTTTTCCTCGTACGTAATGCTGTCGTTGCCGCTCATCTCCGGCGCCTCGTTGACTGCCAGCACCGTCACCACCACGTCCAGCGCCCCGTAGTTCTTCCCGTCCGACGCCCTCACCGTCACCACGTACTCGTTGTCCTTGTTCGAGTCCTCCGGCTTCTCGTAGTCCGGTGTCTTGCGGAAGCTCAGCTCCCCGTCCTCATCGATCTCGAAGTCTCCCCTATCCGTACCGGTTACGCTCCATCGCGTGATCTCCAGGCTCGGATCCTCCGGGTCTCTCCCCCTGTAGCTCGCTCCCACCAGTTCCTGGTTCTCCCTGATCGTGAACGTGCTCGTGCCGGTTATCTCCGGCCCCTCGTTCTCGTCCGTTACCGTCACAATCACTTCCAGCGTGCCCTCGAGTCCTCCCTGGTCTCCGGCCACCACCGTTAACTCGTACTCGTTGTTCCGGTCCGAGTCCCCCGCGTCCTCGTAGTCCGGGGGTGTCCTGAAGCCGAGGATGCCGGTTTCGTTGATAGAGAATATGCCGCCGTCCGTTCCCCTCACCGACCAGTTGATCTCTCCCTTCTCTGGATCATTGGCCCGATAGGTGTACAGCCCTGACGTCCCGTTCTCCCGGTAGCTGATCTCTGTCTTGCTGTTGCTCGCGATCTCCGGCGCCTCGTTCTCGTCACTCACCGTCACCACCACGTCCAGCGCCCCGTAGTTCTTCCCGTCCGACGCCCTCACCGTCACCCTGTACTCGTTGTCCTTGTTCGAGTCCGCCGGCTTCTCGTAGTCCGGCGTCTTGCGGAAGCTCAGTTCGCCGGCCTCGTTGATCTCGAAGTCTCCCCTATCGGTGCCGGTTACGCTCCAACGGGTTATTTGCGCTCCCGGATCCTCCGGGTCTGTCGCGGTGTAAGTCGCCCCGACGAGCTCTTGGTTCTCCGCAATGGTGAAGCTGCTCGTGCCCGCTACTTCCGGCCCTTCGTTCTGGTCGGTCACCGTCACCGCCACTTCCAGCGTCCCCTCGAGTCCTCCCTGGTCGGCTGCCACCACCGTTAACTCGTACTCGTTGTTCCGGCCCGAGTCCCCCGCGTCCTCGTAGTCCGGCGGTGTCCTGAATGCGAGCGCACCGGTCTCGCTGATTGAGAATATGCCGCCGTCCGTTCCTCTCACCGACCACGTGGTATCGCCCTTCTCCGGATCATTGGCCCGATAGGTGTATAGTCCTGAGGTCCCGTTCTCCCGATAGCTGATCTCTGTCTTGCTGTTGCTCGCGATCTCCGGCGCCTCGTTCTCGTCGCTCACCGTCACCACCACGTCCAGCGTCCCGTAGTACCTCCCGTCCGATGCCCTCACCGTAACCACGTACTCGTTGTCTTTGTTCGAGTCCGCCGGCTTCTCGTAGTCCGGTGTCTTGCGGAAGCTCAGTTCGCCGGCCTCGTTGATCGCGAAGTCTCCCCCATCGGTACCGGTTACGCTCCACCGCGTGATCTGCGCTCCCGGATCCTCCGGGTCTGTCCCGGTGTAGGTCGCCCCCACCAGCTCTTGGTTCTCCGAGGTCGTGAGCGTCCTCGTGCCGGTTACCTCCGGTCCCTCGTTCTGGTCGGTCACCGTCACCGCCACTTCCAACGTCCCTTCGAGTCCTCCCTGGTCCCCGGCCACCACCGTTAACTCGTACTCGTTGTTCCGGTCCGAGTCCCCCGCGTTCTCGTAGTCCGGCGGTGTCCTGAATGTAAGCGCACCGGTTTCGCTGATAGAGAATATGCCGTCGTCCGTTCCTCTCACCGACCACGTGGTATCGCCCTTCTCTGGATCACTCGCCTTATAGGTGTACAGCCCTGACGTCCCGTTCTCCCGGTAGCTGATCTCTGTCTTGCTGTTGCTCGCGATCTCCGGCGCCTCGTTCTCGTCGCTCACCGTCACCACCACGTCCAGCGTCCCGTAGTACCTCCCGTCCGACGCCCTCACCGTCACCCGATACTCGTTGTCCTTGTTCGAGTCCACCGGCTTCTCGTAGTCCGGCGTCTTGCGGAAGCTCAGCTCCCCGTCCTCATCGATCTCGAAGTCTCCCCCATCGGTACCGGTTACGCTCCAACGCGTGATGTCCAGGCTCGGTTCCTCCGGGTCTCTCCCGCTGTAGCTCGCCCCCACCAGCTCCTGGTTCTCCCTGATGCTGAACGTGCTCGTGCCGGTTATCTCCGGCCCCTCGTTCTGGTCCGTTACCGTTACCCTCACGTCCAGGGTGCCCTCGAGTCCTCCCTGGTCGCCGGCCACCACCGTTAACTCGTACTCGTTGTCCCGGTCCGAGTCCCCCGCGTTCTCGTAGTCGGGGGGACTGTTGAAGGCGAGTACGCCCGTTTCGCTGATAGAGAATATGCCGCCGTCCGTTCCTCTCACCGACCACCTGGTATCGCCCTTCTCCGGATCATTGGCCCGATAGGTGTAAAGCGATGAGGTCCCGTTCTCCCGGTAGCTGATCTCTGTCTTGCTGTTGCTCGCGATCTCCGGCGCCTCGTTCTCGTCGCTCACCGTCACCACCACGTCCAGCGTCCCGTAGTACCTCCCGTCCGACGCCCTCACCGTCACCCGATACTCGTTGTCTTTGTTCGAGTCCGCCGGCTTCTCGTAGTCCGGTGTCTTGCGGAAGCTCAGCTCCCCGTCCTCGTTGATCTCGAAGTCTCCCCCATCCGTGCCGGTTACGCTCCACCGCGTGATGTCCAGGCTCGGATCCTCCGGGTCTCTCCCGCTGTAGCTCGCCCCCACCAGCTCTTGGTTCTCCGAGGTCGTGAACGTCCTCGTTCCCGTTACCACCGGCCCCTCGTTCTGGTCGGTCACCGTCACCGTCACGTCCAGCGTGCCCTCGAGTCCTCCCTGGTCTGCAGCCACCACCGTGACCACGTACTCGTTGTCCCGGTCCGAGTCCCCCGCGTTCTCGTAGTCCGGTGGAGTCCTGAATGCGAGCGCGCCGGTTTCGCTGATTGAGAATATGCCGCCGTCCGTTCCCCTCACCGTCCAGTTGATCTCTTCCTTCTCTGGATCATTGGCCCGATAGGTGTACAGCCCTGACGTCCCGTTCTCCCGGTAGCTGATCTCTGTCTTGCTGTTGCTCGCGATCTCCGGCGCCTCGTTCTCGTCGCTCACCGTCACCACCACGTCCAGCGTCCCGTAGTTCCTCCCGTCCGACGCCCTCACCGTCACCCTGTACTCGTTGTCCCTGTTGTGGTCTACCGGCTTCTCGTAGTCCGGCGTATTGCGGAAGCTCAGCTCCCCGTCCTCGTTGATCTCGAAGTCTCCCCCGTCGGTCCCGGTTACGCTCCAGCGCGTGATCTGCGCTCCCGGATCCTCTGGGTCTGTCCCGCTGTAGCTCGCCCCGACCAGTTCCTGGTTCTCCGTGATGCTGAAGGTGGTGGTGCCCGTTACCTCCGGTCCCTCGTTCTGGTCGGTCACCGTCACCGCCACGTCCAACGTCCCCTCGAGTCCTCCCTGGTCGGCTGCCACCACCGTTAACTCGTACTCGTTGTCCCGGTCCAAATCTCCCGGGTTCTCGTAGTCGGGAGGACTCCTGAATGCGAGCGCGCCGCTCTCGCTGATTGAGAATATGCCGCCGTCCGTTCCCCTCACCGTCCAGTTGATCTCTTCCTTCTCTGGATCGCTCGCCTTATAGGTGTACAGCGTCGATGTCCCGTTCTCCCGATAGCTGATCTCTGTCTTGCTGTTGCTCGCGATCTCCGGCGCCTCGTTCTCGTCGCTCACCGTCACCACCACGTCCAGCGTCCCGTAGTTCCTCCCGTCCGACGCCCTCACCGTCACCCGATACTCGTTGTCCTTGTTCGAGTCCGCCGGCTTCTCGTAGTCCGGTGTCTTGCGGAAGCTCAGCTCCCCGGCCTCGTTGATCTCGAAGTCTCCCCCATCGGTGCCGGTTACGCTCCACCGCGTTATGTCCAGGCTCGGATCCTCCGGGTCTCTCCCGCTGTAGCTCGCCCCCACCAGCTCTCCGTTCTCCCTGATGCTGAAGGTGGTGGTGCCGGTTACCTCCGGCCCCTCGTTCTCGTCGGTCACGGTTACGGTAACCTCCAGGGTCGCCGTGTTGAATGCGGCGTCCCGCGCCTGCACCGTCACCTCGTATTCGTTGTCCCGGCCCGAATCCCCCGGGTTCTCGTGATCCGGCGAACTGTTGAACGTAAGCCCACCGGTCTCGCTGATTGAGAATATGCTGCCGTCCGCTCCGGACAGGCTCCACACGACCGTCCCCTCTTCCGGGTCCGTGGCCCGATAGGTGTAGAGGCGGGAGCTCCCGTTCTCCCGGTAGCTGATCTCTGTCTTGCTGTTGCTCGCGATCTCCGGCGCCTCGTTCTCGTCACTCACCGTCACCACCACTTCCAGCGTCCCGTAGTACCTCCCATCCGACGCCCTCACCGTTACCCGATACTCGTTGTCCTTGTTCGAGTCCGCCGGCTTCTCGTAGTCCGGGCTGTTGCGGAAGCTCAGCTCGCCGGCCTCGTTGATCGCGAAGTCTCCCCCGTCGGTCCCGGTTACGCTCCACCGGGTGATTTGCGCTCCCGGATCCTCTGGGTCTGTCCCGCTGTAGCTCGCCCCCACCAGCTCTTGGTTCTCCCTGATGCTGAAGGTGGTGGTGCCCGTTACCTCCGGCCCCTCGTTCTGGTCGGTCACTGTCACCGTCACGTCCAACGTGCCCTCGAGTCCTCCCTGGTCCGCTGCCACCACCGTTACCACGTACTCGTTGTTCCGGTCCGAGTCCGCCGCGTTCTCGTAGTCCGGCGGACTCCTGAACGTGAGCGCGCCGCTCTCGCTGATCTCGAAGAGATTCCCGTCCGTTCCTCTCACCGACCAGCCGATCTCTCCCTTCTCTGGATCACTCGCCCGATAGGTGTACAACCCTGAGGTCCCGTTCTCCCGGTAGCTGATCGTTGTCTTGCTGTTACTCGCGATCTCCGGCGCCTCGTTCTCGTCACTCACCGTCACCACCACTTCCAGCGTCCCGTAGTACCTCCCGTCCGACGCCCTCACCGTTACCCGGTACTCGTTGTCCCTGTTGTGGTCTACCGGCTTCTCGTAGTCCGGCGTATTGCGGAAGCTCAGCTCGCCGGCCTCGTCGATCTCGAAGTCTCTCCCATCGGTCCCGGTTACGCTCCACCGCGTGATTTGCGCTCCCGGATCCTCTGGGTCTGTCCCGGTATAGGTCGCATCTACCAACTCTCCATTCTCCGCAATCGTGAAGCTGCTCGTGCCCGTTACTTCCGGCCCCTCGTTCTCGTCCGTTACCGTCACCGTCACGTCCAGGGTCCCCTCGAGTCCTCCCTGGTCGCCGGCCACCACCGTTACCACGTACTCGTTGTCCCGGTCCGTATCCCCCGGATTCTCGTAGTCGCGGAACCTGCGGAACGTAAGCATTCCCTTATAGATGGCGAAGTCACCCCCGTCCGTTCCTCTCACGAACCACCTGATGTCACCCTTCTCTGGATCCGTTGCCCGGAACGTGTACAGGATTGAGGCCCCATTCTCCCGGTGGCTCAAAGTTGTCTTGCTGTTCCCTGCGAATTCAGGCGCCTCGTTCTGGGCCGTCACCGTCACCGTCACGTCCAGCGTCCCGTAGTACCTCCCGTCCGACGCCCTCACCGTCACCCTGTACTCGTTGTCCCTGTTCGAGTCCGCCGGCTTCTCGTAGTCCGGTGTGTTCCGGAAGCTCAGCTCGCCGGCCTCATTGATCTCGAAATCTCCGCTATCGGTGCCGGTAAGGCTCCAACGGGTTATTTGCGCTCCCGGATCCTCCGGGTCTGTCGCCGAGTAGCTCGCCCCTACCAGCTCTCCGTTCTCCGGGATCGTGAACGTCCTCGTGCCCGTTACCTCCGGCCCCTCATTCACGTCGCCCACGGTTACGGTTACGTTCAGGGTTGCCGTGTTGAATGCGGCGTCCCGCGCCTGCACCGTCACCTCGTATTCGTTGTTCCGGTCCACATCCCCCGGGTTCTCGTAGTCCGGCGAACTGTTGAACGTAAGCGCACCGGTCTCGCTGATGGAGAACATGCCGCCGTCCGCTCCCGATAGGCTCCACACGACCGTTCCCTGTTCCGGGTCCGTGGCCCGATAGGTGTACAGGGCTGAGGTCTTGTTCTCCTGGTAGCTGATGGATGTCTTGCTGTTCCCCGCGATTTCAGGCGCCTCGTTCTGGGGGGACACCGTCACCGTCACGTCCAGCGTCCCGTAGTACCTCCCGTCCGACGCCCTCACCGTCACCAGGTACTCGTTGTCCCTGTTCGAGTCCGCCGGCTTCTCGTAGTCCGGTGTCTTGCGGAAGCTCAGCTCGCCGGCCTCGTCGATCTCGAAGTCTCCCCTATCGGTGCCAGTAACGCTCCAACGCGTTATCTGCGCTGCCGGATCCTCCGGGTCTGTCGCCGTGTAAGACTCCCCAAAGTTTTCGTCGTTCTCGTTGACACTAATTTCGGTCCGGCCGCTAACCGTCGGCGGTTCATTAAGGTCGGTAACGGTGACCTTGGGGTTCAGGCGGCCGGCATTGCCTTCAGTGTCTGTGGCTACAATCACCGGCTCATATACGTTGTCCCCGTTGGCGTCGGCCTTGACTTCGAAGTCAGGAGGATCATTGAAGCTAAGGTAACCTCTGTCGTCTATGGAGAAAAAGACGCCGTCGGCACCCTCCACCGACCACACAAAGGAGTCCTCTTCCGGATCAGTGGCTCTAAAGCGTTCCACCGTACCCGTGGAACCCTCCCGAAATTCCACGCTATCGTCTCCCGTTACCTCCGGCGGCTCGTTAACGTCGGTGACGAGAATCTCTATCTCGATGGTGTCCGAAAGGCCTCCCGGATCGGTTGCCGTGACCTTCACGCGGTAACTGTCAGTATCCTCAAAGTCGAGATCGAGTCCCGGCCCCAATGAGATTTGCCCAGTGTTTCTGTCAATCCCAAACCGTTCGTCGTCTTCGTGCTCAATTCCGTAGGTCAGGACATCGCCGTTCAGGTCGGTGGCAACGACCGGCTCTCCCACCTTGGTGCCTTGGGTGGAGTTTTCCGGTACGCTACGGCTGGTCTCCAGCCCTTCCTCAAAGAAGGGCGCCCGGTTCCCGTCGACTACCGTTACCTCGACTTCTCCCAGCACGGAACTTCGGCCCGAACGGGTATACCAGTGTTCGATGGTGGCGATGTCATCAAACTCGTCGTCGTCGTTCAACGCCGTCACAGTAATCGTCTGTGGCGTCTCCCAGTTACCGTTTGTCCCTACTGTGAAGGTTAATGACGACGGGGAAACCGTCACCGACTCCGGATCGCTGCTGACCGGCTTGACGGTCACATTGCGCAATGGTTCAAATGCCGGCACCACCGTATAAGTGGCAGTCTCACCCTCGTTGACGCTGATCTCTTCCTCGGAGAAGGTGAACGGCGGCAGGGCCGTGTCGATTATCAGGACCCGCATCCTCGCAAGCACATAGTCATGCCCGTCGATTCTGGTTTCGTGGTAGATGGTAACCAGCTCGTCCTCTGCGTCGCTGTCCGTCCGGATCCTCAGCGTAACCGGCTGCGCCGTGTCATAGTTGTCTTTGGTAAAGGTCAGCGAGCTCGGCGAAACCCTCAATACACTGGTATTGGAGCTGTACACCCTTACCCGTACATCCCCAGGCGGCTCCTCGGTCAGCACCACCGGGTAGAAGACGGCATCTCCTTCAAACAGCACGAGATAACCCTCTTGCAGGAGTGTCCCGTCATCCCTTAGGGAAAATGCCGGAAAGTCGTCGTCCAAGACCTCTACCGGCAGCCACTCCGCCCCATATCTCTCGCCTCTATTTTCGTCGCCGATGGTCAACGTGTGAAACAACACGGTTGCCTCGTCCTCTGGGTCTGCATCGCTGACGGCGGTGACGGTCACCGTCTTGGCTCCGGACCAGTTGGCCGTAGTGAAGGTCAGGCTCTCGGGCGAGACTGTGACCACCGCATCCCCCTGTATGGAAAGGTCAACGGTTGCCTCATCAGAGGGTCTGCTGGCCAACCTTACCGTGTAGGTCGTCGAGGTGACTCCGTGTTCCGTAACCTTGAGTGAATCTTTTGAAAGGTTCAGTCGCGGCAGCGGGATGCTCTGGATGCACGGCGAAAATTCGGAAGTGTTGCCATCGTAAGTAACCGTGGCGGTAATTTGGGTACCTGAGGGAGCGCTGTATTGGTTTAGCGTGCCCCTGAACGAGTCAACGACGAACAAAAGTTGGCCGGTGGCCGTGGGGGCTAGTAGTGCGTAACCAAACCATTCCCTCCCCTCACCAATGCTGGTTAAGGCGTCGCAGGAGTTGCTGGCGTAGAAGTCCACGATGTACCTCTTGCCTCTCGACACGTATAGGTGAAAGGCCACCGAACCGGCGTCGCTGCTCAAGCCCACGGCAGTAAGGGTCGGAAAATTCTGAAGGTTGTTAGGGCCGGAGTCCCGATCTTGCGAATCGTTGCTGGTGACTTCATCGTCGTTCAGGTCTATTCCAAGTCCGCCGTTGGAGTGGATCGAGTTCTCCCAGACAGTGTTGCCCCTGGCCGACTCGGACACCACGGTAACCCCGTCGCCCGTGTTGTGGGCAATGACGTTCCCTTCGACCTCGTTGTCGTTGGCCTTGTCGCCGATGTACACACCTGATCCGGCGTTCGGGATCGAATCGCCTCGTTCGTTGGTCCCAATGTGGTTTTCGGCAACCCGGACCTCTTCGGTTCGCGACCCTGTCAGGTGAACGCCGTGGGAGTCGTTGCCGGATATGACGTTGTTGGCTATCGTGGCCTCCGGTGCTCCGGAAATGTGAATGCCCGCGCCCCCATTGCCCAGATCCGATGTACCGGTGGCGTTGGTGCCAATCAGGTTGTCGACAATATCCGTGGCCTTGGCGGCGCTCCCTGAAATTTCGACCCCGTGGAGGGTGTTGCCGGAAATCAGGTTATTCCGCAGCACCACCCCGGGTGCGCCGGCGATGGAAACTCCGGCCTCTCCGTTGCCCATGTCGTCAAGTCCGGAGACGCTGGTTCCAATTCGGTTTGCCTCGATGACCTGCTTCCCACCAGATCCTTCGAGGACAACGCCATTGCCATCAAACCGATTAATCACCAGACCCCGCACCCTGCTTTCCTTGCCCGAGATCGTCAACCCGTCGGCGGTCGCCCCAGCGTTGGTGCCGTCCAACTGGATTAGGAAAGTACCGGAGCCGGCACCCGGTTGGCTGAAGCCGTCGATGAAAACCGTCTTCGCAATGGTGGGCAGGACCGACGCCGGCTGTATCGTCTGCGTCCCGCTGCCGGAAATGTCGAACTTGATCGTGCTCCTTTCGGCTTCGTTCGCCTCCTCGATGGCCGCCCGCAGGGTGCACTCGCCGTTGCCGTCATCGCAAACTCCGTCGGTGGTGTCGCTGTCGGCCCCGTCGCCGGTCGAGTCCACCGTAAAGGTCGTCACCGAAAGCTGGACCAGGGACTCTACCGCCGCCAACGCGTCGGCCCGTCCATAGCCGGTCTGGTTGTCATGGCCCGCTGCGCCCAAGTCAATGGCGGTGTCCCGTATCTTTTGGGTGACGGCGTCGGCCACCTGCTTTTTGGTCATGGTGGGGTCGGCCAGCCTTTGGGCCTCTATCAGCAAGGCCGCGATGCCTGCCACGTGGGGGGCAGCGGCCGATGTCCCGAAGAAGTGGCTGGGAAAACCTCCCGAGCCGGATACAGACACGCCGTCCGAAGCGACCACGTCCGGCTTCATGCGAGTCTCAACGGAAGGAAAGTAGATTCGCGACGGCCCCTGCTCGCTGAAGGACTGGATGTCATCATTACCCGGGTCGTCCTCATCAAATGCCCCCACCGCCAGCACTCCCGGCACGGCGACGTGATGGACTATTCCACCCTCTCTGACCCCATATTCCCGGGGGTAACCGTCAAAGGTAAACATCTCGAGACGCTTGTCGGCGGCGGTATCATCATATTTCTCGATATAGACGTCAACCTCGCCTTCCCCGAATAGAGCGGCGATCTCGAGGGGAAGGTCGTCCCCGTTCTGCAGACTGGCGCTCCTGTCGCATATGTCGTTGAGGAGGTTGAAGACGGTTGGCCGGAGCCCCGCCGGGCAAATGTACAGATCGTAGTCGTTAGCCGAGGCGCCGTATTCGTCGTTCCACTGCAGGATCACTAACACACCCCCAAACGGGGTGCGTAAGCGCATGGATGTGTCGCTGTCGCCGTCGAAAGCGTGAAACCCGTTGCCGTCGTTCACGAAATCGCCTTCATAGTGTTCCAGCGCGAAGTTACCGGCGGCCGAGGCGAACACGACGCCTCCAGCCACGGCGTCGGCGGCTGCCTGGGCGACTATGCCGTCCTCGAAGAAGGGTTCCCGGTAGTATCCCAGGTCGTCGACTATGACGTCTGCACCCTCCCCTTCGAAGGCATCATTGGCCAGCCACAGGATTGCTTTCACCATCTCCAGGGAAGAATCGGCCGGTGAGAAGGCAAGCTCGGCCTCTGGCGCCAGGTCATGGACGATCTCCAATAGCGCCGTGCCCTCGTGGCCCTCTCCATCTATATTCGGGTTCACCTCGATGCTGGAGGGAAGGTCGCCTCTGGATCGGGCAGTACGCCAGGCATCCACGCCGTTGGATATGACGCCCACTTTCACGCCCTTGCCCGTCAGGCCGGCGAAAGCTCGCACCAGGTTCGCCCGGTGGACAGCGTCCCCTTCGGTGAGGGTGGACCCTATCTTGGTGAATGCGTAGTCGGGAGGGGTAATCCGCTGCACCACATCCAGCGCCGCTAACGTCTCTAGGTCCTCCGGGGCAACCCACGCCTGAACAATCCCCGACTCCTCGTGCTCGATCTCCACCCGGGCCGCCGCATCCCGCACCTGCTGCAGGGCCGCTTCGTCGGTGTCCTTCAAGTAGATGTAGACCTGCACGTTCCCAGAGGCGTCGAAGCGCACAAGTTCATCCGGCTTGCCGGACGACGGGCTTTCGCCCCTGGCTCTGGATTCGGCCTCAGCGGGGGAGTCTTTCGTCCCGGCACTGGATTCTCGCGTAGAAAAATCCCTTTGCGTCGCGCTGCGGAGTGCGCCGGTCTCCCGAAACTCCTTCACCGAATCCTGGAGCAGCTGGCTTACGTTCGAGTCGCTCTTGGCGAAGGAGGATGTCCCTTCATCCTCCTGCCCCGGGGGGTCGTCGGCAAAGACCGGGTGGTCCGCCGCCGCGAGGCTGACAATGGCCAGGACAACTAGGATCGCGGTAAGTCTAGCCATGCCGCTCCACGTGCGTACCGACTATCAGAATTAGGACACAGTGTTGAATCTGTATACCCAGCAGCCCAATTACTCCAAGCAGGATCTCATCCCAGGATTATCTCGTTTGTCTTGGATTAGCCTCACGAGGTCGGCGTGGCACATATCGTGTCACCCTGAACCTTCTATCATGTCGTCCTACGCTTGCCGACGGGCCTGAAATCCATCCGCAAGACCTTATCACAACCTGACGACCCGACCCAGAAACAGCACCGTTCCCGTGTCCCGATCGCGGATCAGAAGGACAAAGGGACGGTCTATGGTGAACTCAATGGGCTCCTCCCGGATCACCGACTTGGTGATACCCACCACCACCGCCGTGGACGCCGCGGCCTCGGTTCCCGACTCGTCCACCGATACAAAGGCCTTGTGCGCCACGCCGGAGATCATCAGGCATTCGTCGTCCTCGGCCAAGCACGACAACCCGTCCATCCCCTGGAACTCAGCCAACCTCTCGTCGAAGGCGTTGGGCATCCCCATCTCCTCCAGCGTGCCAGCCAGGTCAAAAGACGATTCCAGCTCGAATTTGGGCATTGCCAATCTTATCCGGCTGCTCTCCATATTCAGCTGGATCTGGTCCAGCAGGACAGAATCAAGAGAGCCCTCGATTTCCCTATACCTTCCTTCGTCGGGCAGCAGAATGGTCACGGAGATGTCACCACCCTTGTAAAGCAGCTCCACCGCTTGGTACCCGGTGCCACGGAAGTAACCGAAATTGGCCGTCCGCCGCATCATTGACACCCGGCTTTCCTCGCCGTCCAGAGAATAAAACGGCGCCCTGGAAGTAGCCCTCTCATCGAAAGGCAACTTCCACTCGGCCTTGAAGTAAACGGCGTTGGCCAGCACCAGCCGTGTCGAGCGAGTAATGGCCTCGGGTGCCAGCAGGTCCTCAATCCGGCCCTCGGTCTCTTCGGAAACCCAGTCGTTGACTCGCCGGCGGCCCTCCTGCGGTTGGCCCCTAAAGTCCACCTCCCTCACATTGCCGCCGTAATTGAGGGTCAAGGTATCGAGGAAGGCTGGCAGGAAGCCGTGGCCCTCCTGTCCCCAGACCGAGTTGGCGATGCTCAGCGCGAACCCACCCTCCTTCCCTTGGACGCGGGAAGCCAATTCCGTGTCTAGGGCGTTAAAGGCCGGGTGCAGCCGGTTCTGGGACAGGCGGAACCGGAGGGTATCCGCCATCTGCCCCTCCGTCTCCCCGCGCGCCCCGACATAGGTCATGGCGAGGGCCAGGGAAATGCTGTACGGAGAATAAAACAGGTTCCCATCCGATTCGGACAGGGCCTGGTACAGGTCCAAGGCAAAGTCCGTGTTGCCGTCCACCAGCGCCGCCAAGTCCTGGTCGGCCACCGCCGGCGACGTCTCTCGGTCCTGCACTGAACCGGCAGCTGGCGGCGGTGTCGACCTGGGCGCGACTGTTGCCTCCTGCTCTGGCTCCTGCATTGCCGCCGATAGTGGCGTGGGGGTAAAGGTCGCGACATTCGGGGCTTTGGCACCAACTGTGGCCTGCGGTGTGGCCACCCTATTTTGAACCGGCGAGAGGCTGGCAGGCCCGGTAATCGATACCGGTGTTGACTCAGTCACGCAGCCGGCAACGCCCAAACATAATAAGAGAGTAAGACTGAATAAAAAACGCATGGTGCCTCCCGCCACAATCCTCTCAGCGCAGGTGCCAGCCGCCCACTTTGAAACCCTCATTAACTCAAGGTATAAAGGAAAACAGACAACATCGCAAGATAGCTCAAGATATGGGTCGAGCGGGTCGCCTGGTGCAACCGTTTGAAGAGCGAGGTATGCCCGCGCGAGTCCTCCTCGGTAGTGGAGTTGACGATGGCCTAACGCCGTTGGGGAGGCGCGGGAAATTCTCGAACAGCGCAGGGTGACGCTGTCCTAAGGAGATCGATGTCAGGCCCGGCAAGGCCACGGTCCACTACAGCGTACCGACGCCGGAGGACGGCCGGATACACGGTTTGGACGCCGAGCAGACCGTTCTGAACCGCTCGGCACCGTCTACCGTCAATAATGTTGGGCTAAAGGCGACTGTACTGCGAATGTTTCGCTGGGAGGTCCTTATATAAGGAAGGGGGAGCCGGCCAGACGCCATCGACCCAGCCCCACAACACCCTCCGGACCGCTTATCATCCGGGCTGCACCTCGACGGAAACAAGCCCAGCGCCACACCGGGCGTGCCGCTCAGCGGCCGAGCTCCGTCTACGACCTCCGCCGGAATGTATCGAGATCGGGGCTCTCGGTGATGCGGAGGCTGATATCGCTCATCCTGGAGAGGCGAGCCGGCAGCGTCTGCTCCTACTTTCCAAGCCTGTCAGCTTCCTTCATTGGCCGGCCCCGGCTACGGACGACATATTTCTGCGACATTTCATCGCTACCGTGAGTGGTAGCAAAGATACTTCACGAAAGAGGTGCAACGATGATTCCCAAGAAACTGATTACGAAGAAGTTCCTGGTTGGGTCGGTCCTGGGGGCCATACTCTCCGCGGCGATAATCAGCGGCTGTGCGGTCGACACCGGACTGGAAGCCGGCCGAGATTCCGACCGCGCCACGGTAAGTCAGGACATCTCCGAGCGAGAGGGTGGCGACGCTGGATCTGAGCATAGCGGTAATCGCGAAGGCAACGAATACAGCGGAGAAAGTAGTGGAGGCACCGGTGAACACGGCTCTGGTGGTGATGGTAGCGGTACAGGTTCTGACGGCGGTGGGGAGATCAATGAAGCCGCAATGTCGAGCCCAATCACTCCTCTCGGACAGTCGTGGAACGGAGTTCTCGGCGGACTAGCTGTTTCTATGCAGTACGATGCGGCAACCCAGTCTGTCCACGGAACGGTACGAAACACGCTCTCACAGCGACTCTGCTACGTACAGGCCGAACCACACCTGAAGTCAGGAACGAAGACAGTAGGAGAGCTTGGTCCCGAGAAGCTGGGACACCTGAACCCTGGACAGGAAGCAACGACAAGTCTGTCAGTCGCCAGTGAACCGAAACTTGCGGGAGTTTCTTACGACGGATACGTCGTTCATATGGAAGTGTTTGACTGCGGCGGCCCCGGTCCTGCAGCCCACACGGGAGGGGAAGGTGCTGAAGGCGGCGGTGCGAATACCTTAGCCCTGGATGAGACCTTTGATACGGTTCGCAGCGGTGCCCGACTGGTCCTGAGCTACGACGCTCCAAGCAACTCCTTCAAGGGCACTGTGGAGAACACAACCGACGGCATCCTGGACGCGGTCAGGATCGAGGTGCACCTTTCGAACGGATCGGAGCTCGGTCCGACGACTCCGACGGACATGGCTCCAGGAGAGGTGATAGCGATCAACCTGCCTGCCACGCCGGCATCGTTCACTGGATGGACAGCACATGCCGAGGTTGGCGCGGGAGGTGAGGGGGGCGAGTCGGACGAGGAGCATGGTAGCGACAGCGAGTCTGGAGGCGAACACGATAGTGGTGGCGAGCGTCGGGGTGGCGGCTAGAGCTGATCGGAATCGACCGGGGGAAGACGTCGAAACTTCAAGTGAGATAATCTGACCGTAGGCGTATCCGGTAGATCGACGCGGTGTCTCTATGAGGCATCGCTTCTGATGTGACTCATTAGAGGACTAGTGATGAGCGGCACAGTATTGATAATCGAAGACGATACGAGGATCGCGAACTGGGTCAAGGTGTATTTCGAGCGCGCCGGATTCTCGGCTGAGGTTACTCATGATGGTGAATCAGGTCTGGCTCTGGCCCTTCGTCTGGCTCCAGACCTCATAGTCCTCGATCTGATGCTTCCCCGTCTCGATGGGGTGGAACTGTGCAGAATCCTGCGTCGAGAGTCAGACGTTCCAATAATAATGTTGACGGCCAGAGAAGCCCACGCTGAGCGGATCATTGGACTGGATAGCGGAGCGGACGACTACATCGTCAAGCCCTTCGATCCAGAGGAACTCATCGCCCGCGCCGACGCCGTGCTTCGTCGCGTCAAAGGCAGAGTCCAGAAGGTTCTGACCCGTGACAACATCACACTGAATGAGACCACCCGGAGCGTGACGATTAATGAAGAACCGGTAGTCTTGAGCCAGGCGCAAGTTGCTCTGCTATCAACGTTTATGCGTCATCCTAATCAGGTGCTCACCCGCGATCAGCTAATCTCGCTGACCTTCAACCACGAGTTCCATGGGTTCGATCGCGCCATCGACAGCCAGATCGCCCGCTTGCGAAAGCAGATCAGTCGAGATGGTATCCAGCCTATTCAGACAGTCTACGGTGCCGGCTACAAGTTCATGGTAGAGGACGAATGATGTCGCTGCGCTGGCGAATCATGGGTTCGATTGTCTTTGTCATTCTTCTTACAGTCGTAATCAGTGTTGCTGTGGGCTATTACGCGACGCAGGCCCGCCTCGGTGTCTTCGTAGACGAGATAGGGGATGATCAGGCGAGCCGGTTAGCCCGGGATCTGAGTCGGGAGTATACCGAGGCCGGCGGCTGGGAAACGGTGGACAGACCGCTGTCTGAGGCCGGATACATCTACGATGGAGTTCCGCGAAGGGAGCGGTCTGAAGAAAGTGAGAGGGAATCATTCGAGCTCTTCCACCAAGATCGGATACGAGTCGTCATCGCCGGCATTGATGGGCGTGTGGTGAAGGACAACTTATCCAAGCTGTTATCGGGAGCCATCGTAACCGATCTGGACGGGCATCGCGGCACGGTGTTCGATTTGACTACGAACCAGCCCGTGGGCCACGTCTATGTGGATGTAAACCATGAGTTCCTATCGGCCGAGTCGCATGGATTTCTCAACACGCTCCTGTATATCACCGTTATTGGCGGAACGCTGACAGTTGGCGTTGCCATACTGCTGGCCGCTTGGTTGTCCGGACGTATCACAGCGCCTGTGACGGCTCTGACAGAGGCAACGCAGGCAATCGCTCAGGGGGATACGACCCGGCTACCAGTCACATCCTCAGATGAGTTGGGACAGATGAGTGCGGCTTTCAACCAGATGACCTCCGCCTTAGAAACTCAGCGCAACCTCCGTAGGCGGCTGATAAACGATGTCTCCCACGAGCTGAATACGCCGCTGAGCGTCATACAGCTAGAGGCAAAAGGGCTGCGCGATGGACTTCAGACGCCTGAGAGCGCGTCCGACCACATCATCCAGGAAGTAGATAGGCTGCGTGGTCTCGTAACTGATCTGAACTGGCTCGCGGAGACCGACCATGGTGAGATCAGGCTCACGCTCGAAAAAAGTTCGATTCACGAGCTACTCACCACAGCGGTAGATCGCTGGCAGCCACAATCTCAGAGTCGGCAGGTTGAATTGTCGCTGCAGGTATCCGCTGACCTCCCGGACGTGGACCTCGACCGGATGCGCATGAGCCAGGCATTGGGAAACGTCCTGAGCAACGCGATCAATTGCACCGAGGCCGGCGGGAATATCGTGCTTAGGGCCGGGTTAGAAAGCGACGAGGCGTTGGCTATCTCGATCATCGATGACGGGATCGGCATCCACGCCGCAGACCTTCCCCACGTCTTCGACCGCTTCTACCGTACTGACCAGTCTCGTAGTCGTGGGATAAGCGGCACAGGTCTGGGACTGGCCATCACCCGCGCCATAGTCGAAGCACACGGCGGTACAGTTGCCGCAACAAGTGACGGGCTTGGACAGGGTGTCACCGTAACTTGCCGCCTCCCCCTGAATAAGTGAGAACCATCCCCCGCCGCTCAGAACGAAATCTCTAGCGACAAGGGGTTATGAATACAGTACACGCAGGCCGGAAGTGGTGGGCTTGAGGGGACTGTATTACAAACTTTTGAGTGGGTGGTGGCGATGTAGAATCGCCGCGTCGTTTTTAGAAGGACCACGTGCTGATATCCACAACCTGCGCTCCGGCAGCGTCGGCAAACATATCTGCGGTGGCGGGGTGGCAGGTGAAGACCAGCACTTGGTTGGTCTCCGAAAGGCCGGCGAGGGATTCGGCGGCCAGCCTAGCCCGCTCCGGGTCGAAGTTGACCAGCGCCTCGTCGACGACGACCGGCAGCCGCTCCGCGTGTTCGCCGAACTCCCGAATCAGGCCGAACCGCAGCGCCAGGTAGAGTTGCTCCCGGGTGCCGCGGCTCAGTTCCGAGGGCTGCCTGCTGCCGCCGGTGGCGTCCGTCACCGATATCGTCTGCTCCCCAAGGGGCGCGAACAGCCCGGTGTACCTCTGGCCGGTTACGGTGGAAAAGAAGTCCTGGGCGTGGCGGATGACGCTGGGCTGGCGTTCCCGCTCGAACTTGTGCCTCGTTTTTTCCAGCAGCGACTCCGCTATTGTTAGCCGCGACCACCTGCGGGCCTGTTCCTGCAATTGTTCCAGCAGCGTGTTGCGGCGGATGCGCAGGACTGATGATTCCTCCTCGCTGGTCAGTTGAGTCAACTCGTAGTCGATGCCGCCCCGCTCCTCCAGCAGCTTGTTGCGGCCTGCGTCCGCCTCCGTGGCCTGCTCTAACAGCCGTCCAGATTCTTCACGGAGCCGGTTCGGGTCAGCGGCGGTCAGCGACTCACGGAAGGCTTGGAACTGTCCGCCAGGGCCGCTGAGACGTTCCAGACTGCGCAGATGCTCGTCTCGCTTGCGTTCCAATTCCTGCCGCTCCCCGTGCCGGCGGGCCCGCGTCCGGAACTCTTCAGGGTCATCGGCGCCGCCGGCCTCCAGCAGAGCGGTCAACTCCCGCCTCACCGACTGCAAACGCTGCTCCCGTCGTTCTGACAAGCGCCGGTTCTCTTCCTGCTGCTCTTTGGCCCGCTCCCGGTGGGAGAAACCGGTCCGGGCTTCTTCCAGGCCTTTGATGAGGTCGTCGGCCACGGTTGCCAACTGCCGCCGGTCACCGGGGTCTAGGGGTATGACGAGGGCGGCGGCTAGGGGTTCCACATGCTGGCGGAATTCATCGATTTCGTACTCGATGGCGGCCACCCGGTTACGCATCCCGCGGGCTTCGCCCAGGGCGGTGCGGGCCGTTTCGACGCGGGCCAGAAACTCCAGCGTGGTATCGGGCGTGAGGCTGTTGCGCAGCCCGCGCGCCCGCAGCCAGTGACGCCATTGAGACTGGGTTTCAGAGAGGACTTCCGTTGCGTTGCGCTGCTCGTCGGCGGTAGCGTCGGCGGTCTGCTCTTGCTGCTTCAAGCGCCGGGCTACGTCGTTCCGCTGGGTGACGAGATGTTGGACGCGGTCGAAGTTTTCGATGAGGGCGTCGGTCACCGCCATTGTCCGCTGATGGTCGCTGCCGTCCAGGGCGACGCCGTGCTTGACGGCCACCGGCTGGACCAAGGCCAGGTATTCGCCGGTGTCCACCTCGATGGCGCTGACCCGGCGGCGCATCTGGTGCACCTGGTTCAGGACGGCGCGGGCAGTCTCGACGCTGCCCATGAATTCAATCACCGTGTCGGGCGTGAAGCTACTGGGGACCCAGCGTTGCCGGAGCCAGTCCTGCCACTCCTGCAGGGCTTCGCCTTCGGAAACAGCGGCGGCTTCACGCTGCTGCATGGCCTCTTCCACACGCTGCTCTTGGGATTTGAGGAGGCGTTGCGTTTCCCCGGCCCGGTCGTTGGCTTCATTCCATGCGGAAAGGGCAGTTGCGGCGGACACGAGGCGCGCCTCGGTGCTGTTCAACTCGGCGGTCGTGGGGTGAACCTCGATGCCTAGGGGCAAGGCTGCCTCGACGAGGAGACGCAGCGCCTCCTCCACGGATGTCGCCGCCTCGGCGGACTGCCGGGCCAACGCGCCGGACAGGAGATTGGAGACAGGCGCGGGAGCGGCGCGGCGGCGGGCCAGTAGGTAGATGGCTGCGCCCAGCGGCGCCAGGCCTCCGATGAGGCCCAGCAGCAGAGCATTCCCGCCCAGAGATACGCCCGCCACAATCAGAATAACCCCGGCCAGCGCCAGAAGCGCCGGCAATAGCGGGGAAGACCGTCCCGTCGCCGGGTCCGGGGATTCCGCGTCGCCGGTCAGGGAACTGAGCTGGCCGCGCAGGTTATCGTGGTTAAGCCGGGCCCGCTCGTATGTGTCGAGGCGGCCACGGGCCGTGCGCAGGACGTCCTGCTGCCGCTGCAGCCCGGCGGCATCCAGTGGCGGCGGGTCTGCGGGCAGCCGTTCCTCCGCTTCCCAGGCGGCTGCCTGGCGTTCGGTCAGTCCGGCGTTTTCCCGTTCCAACCGTTGTTGGGCCCGGCGGACCGCGTCGCTTTGTGCAGCTAACGTTCCCTTGCGGAGATCAACCTCCTGCCGGAATACCATGGAGGTATCGAAGGTTACCAGCCGGGCCTCGTCCCAGCCTTGGCCAAGATCGCGGAGCCGGTCTCCGAGGCCGGACTCCAGCGCGTCCAACTCGGCCCGCCGCTCCGGCAAATCGCGGACGGAGTTATCGAAGCTGCTACGCCCGCGCCGTATTTGCTCCAGTGGTTCCCGGTCCTCCAGCAGTTCCTCCAGCCGCCCGCTGGCGGGATGCAGTCCACTGCCGCCCTAGCCGTCCGGTCCAGCCCGCAGCCGGGCCTGGGCTTCCTGCTCCTCGGCCCGCAGCTCTTCCAGCCGGCTGTGGTCCTGCTCCAGCCGGACTTGGGCATCCCCGGCGTTCTGGCTACAGGCGTCCAGTTGACGCCTCGATTGCTCCACCTGCTCATGAGTGGCCATGGAAGTGTCAACAGCGTCAAGGTGCGATTCGTCCCAGCCCTCATCCAGAGCGCGAATGTTGGCGGACAGGGATTCTTCCATCCCAAGCAGCTCCTCCTGCCGCTTGGGCAAGTCGCGGACGGAGCTATCGAAGCTGCCCCGGTCGCGGCGGATGGCTTCGATTTTGCCGGCGTCTTCAAGCAGGTTCTCGCCGGGAATGACAACGGAGGCCGCTTCTCCAGATAGCCGTAGCTGCTCGGCGGCCTCGTCCCGGTCCTCCTCGGCCTGCCGCGCTCGGCCCTGAAAGTTTTCCAGTCGGGTGATGGGGTCTTCCGGGAACTGCTCAAACCGGGGCATCTCCTGCAGTCGCGCTTCGCAGTCCGCCAGCGCCAGCCAGTCATCCCAGCCGGAGAGCAGGCTGTCGATTTCGGTCCGGCGGGCATTGAGCCTGGAAAGCTCGGCGGTTGCTTCAGCCAACTCCCGCAAAATTTCGTCCTGCCTGCCGGCAAGGTGGCGGTATTCGTCGGCGTTGCCCAAGACCGCCTGCAACTGCTGGTCTACGCTTTCCAACTCGTCCAGCAATTTAGCGATTATCTGCGACCTGCCGCGGGGACGGAAGATGTCTTCCTTACGGTCAGACAGCATCTTGGTGAACTCGGGCAACCTGGTAACGCCCAAGCCGGCGCTGTAAATGCGGTCCGCGATTCCGGAGTCCTTCATCAGGCCCTCGCTCTGGAGTTCGTCGAGGCTGAACGCGAACACATTCTTGAACAGGTCCGGCGTGGCCTGCCCGGTGAGCCGGGGCAGGGTTGTCGCTACGTCCAGAGGCTCCTCCGCGCCGGTCACGAGAGTTGCAGAGCCGCCGCGGGCTCCGGCGAACCGCTCCAGTGTGTATACCGCGCCCCCGTCGTCGGAAAACCGGATGCGGCCGCCGTGCCGGCCGCCGGCGAGAGGAGGGTAGTGTTCGTTGCGGCCCCGCGCCGGGAACCCAAAGAGAACGGCGCGCACAAAGGCCAGCATGGTGCTCTTGCCCGCTTCGTTGGGGCCGTAGAAAACAGTGACCGGGCCAGAGATACCTATCGTTTGCTCGTGGAACCGCCCGAAGCCGTCGAGAAAAAGCTCTTCCAGCCTCATGCTTCGTCCTCGTCGCCCATCAATTCGGCTAAGCATTCCTCCTCGGCGGCGGCTAATATTTCCAAGAGTTCCGGGCCCTCTGGCAGGAGGCCGTTCAGGTAACGCCGCGCCCGGCCGGCGCGGTACAGTTCCTGAAGCGACTGCCCAAATTCGGCGAGGGCGTCGGGGTTTTCCCGCAAATCAGCGCAGAGGCGCGCTAGGTCACCGGTGAAATCCTCGCGCTTGGCCGCCTGATCCCGGTCTACCGGCGAGGCGGTATCCACCTGAATCCGCTCGCACCACAGCCAAGTGTGGGAATTGGCGTAGCGGCCGTTGAGTTGCTCCAACAGATCTTCAACCGTCCCGGCGCGGCGCAGCCAACGGTGCATCATCCCTCGCCCGGTCAGCGTCAGCCGGAGCACCATCGGACGCCCGTCGGACGATTCGAGGGCGGATTCAGCCCGGTCGCTAATGGCGTCGATCACCGCCTGCTCAGTTTCCAGCCCGGCAATATCCAAGGAAAGCGTCTCCCACCGCACCACGTCCACGGCGTGGAACTCCAGCCGCGGCGGGCCGGAGTCGTCCACCTCCACCAGGTAGACGCCGCGGGCGCCGGTGTCGGCGGGATGGTGGCCCTGTGGGTTGCCAGGGTAGACGACGGCAGGCCCATGCGCCCGCAGGACCTGCCGGGTATGGACGTGGCCCAGCGCCCAGTAGTCGATAGGGGCGATTTCCAGGTCAGCGACCGAGCAGGGGGAATAGGAGTCGTGATTGGGGTTGCCGCCGACGTTGGCGTGGAGCAGGCCGATGTTGAAGCCGCCGCCGGACACAATCCCGTCAAAAAGGGGCGACAGATTCTTTCGCATCTCCCGCCGCGGGTAGCTGATTCCGTACACTGTCGCCCGTTCCGGATCGCTGGGAAACACGGGATGGCCGATCACCTCGGGGCCGAAGCGGGCGCATCCAGGCGGCAAGTCCAGCCGCGCTTCCCATCCATCCAGCGGGTCGTGGTTGCCATGGCAGATGAAAGAGCGGACGCCGGCCGCGTCCAGCCGGGCCAGCCCTTCGACGAACTTTAGCTGGGCCCTCAGGCTGCGATCGGCGCTGTCGTATACGTCGCCGGCCACCAGCAGGGCGTCAACCCGCTCCCTAAGGCACAGGTCTACGATGTTTTTGTAGGTGTCGAAGGTGGCACGGTAAAGCGTATTGGCAACAGGGGCCGGCGCTTCGTTCCGAATACCTTGGAACGGACTGTCCAAGTGCAGGTCTGCGGCGTGGACAAACCTCAGCCGCGCCATCTGCCCTCCCCATGCGGCTCCGAGATGGGGCCACCCGTGGAACGGTCTCCAGTCAGCGCAGTATGCACTTGCTATCGAACTCTTTCCGGCGTGCTTTGTCCAAAAGGGGAACGGCGAAACGCGAGTTGACACCACCACGGCGCCAACCTGAACCTAATGACGAAGGTTCTCCACCCAGGCCGGCAATGGTGGGCAATGGAGGACTCGAACCTCCGACCTCACGGATGTAAGCCGTGTGCTCTAGCCAACTGAGCTAATTGCCCGGCCAACTCAGTATAGCACCGCACCCAATCGGCGAGCCAACGGCGCCCGCCTACCGGCCAGACGCCGACGCCAGCAATTTATCAACTGCAGACGGCAACTCATCCGACTTCAGGACTACCTGCTCCGCTCCCACCGACCGTAGGAGCTCGGCCCGCGCGCCAGGATCCGCCGCCCCGTAGGCGCACCCGATCGAGTAAATGCGCCGCCCAGTCAATCTCCGGGCGTTTCGCACCGCCACCACGTCGTCCGGCAGGTCGCCAAGGTACATCGCCACTTCGTTGTTGGCGCCGCCGATCTGTTCGAGCGCCATCCGCAGCGGCTCTCCGGCCGGCTTGCGCCAATCGGGCCGGTGGCGGCCACCGGCATCAACCAAATCGTCGTCGCTGACGACCACGCCGGGACTCAACCACTCGCTCAACATCGACACCGCAAGCTCGGCCTCTAGCTTGGGCCGGCCGGTCACTATGCCCGGCGAACCCCGCTGGGCCAACTCTTCTAACACTGTCCCTTTTAGCAACGGCCTTTCCCGCCGGCACGCAGCCGGACCTTCCCAATATTCGTTCGGACGACCGTGTATAGTGCGGAACTGTTCCCCCAGATAGACCTCTTGGAATATGCGCACGACTCGGCTGGTGTGGATGGTGGAACCGCCGTGTCCGACCGTCCGAACGCTGGATTGTTCGACGAAATCTCCGAGGCCAATCAACCCGCCTCCGGCCCCTCGTATCCCGTCTATAGCGGAAGGCAGGCCCTTATACACGGCGCGATCTATAAAGACGCCGGGACCGCCGCCCCTGTACTGATCTAGCGCCCAAATCGTCAATCCGGCGGCCAGGTCCCAGTCATTGTTGAAACCTCCGGCCGAACGCAACGCCGCCAACTCGTCGAATGTGACAAGCTCTCCCTCTACCGAGAGACCGGCGACTTTCTTGCAATACAACTCTACGGTCCGCGCAACCGCGAAATCATACGAGCCGGACACGTCGATCAGGGTCCCATCCAGATCGAACAGAAGTACCGGCATCACCTACCGCCCACGTCGGCTACTTCCGGCGAATTGGCTGTCTTTATGTCCAGTAGTTCGATCTGTTCCTCCTCAACTCTTGCTAACTTGGATTATCCTTAGTTGATTGGGCGACGGCGGCCCAACATGTTCGTTACACCGGCTATCGAGATATAATTGTGTTTTGAAGCCGGCAAACGGCACGAGACTTCGGCCCGCTTACATCCTGGAGAGATGAACACAATGATAGATCGTCTGGACAGCATCAACCAGCGATACGATGAGCTGGCCGATCTACTGGCGTCGCCAGAGGTCGTTTTCAACATCGAGCTGTTGGAAAAATACGGGCGCGAGCGCGCTTCACTGGAGTCGTTGGTTGTCGGCGACCAGCGGCGCAGGGCGATCGAAACCGCCATCGTGCAGACCAAGGAGATGATCGGCCCGGACGAAGACGCCGAGCTTGTTGAATTGGCCCAAGCCGAACTCGAAGACTTGGAGGCCAAACGCGAGGCAACGCTGAGTGATTTAAGAAGTCTGCTAGTGCCCAAAGATCCCAACGACGAAAAGGATACGATCGTCGAAATACGGGCCGGCACCGGCGGGCAGGAGGCCGCACTTTTTGCCGCCGATCTGTACCGAATGTACTCACGCTACGCCGAGCGCCAGGGCTGGCGGGCCGAGGTCATCGACGCCCACGACACCGGACTGGGTGGATTCAAAGAGATCGTGTTCGAGATACACGGACGCGGCGCCTACTCGCGTTTGAAGTACGAGAGCGGCGTCCACCGGGTCCAGAGGGTCCCTTCCACCGAGGCCAGCGGCCGGCTCCACACCTCCGCCGCGACGGTCGCCGTCCTGCCGGAGGTCGAGGAGGTTGAACTGGAGATCGATCCGGACGATCTGCGCATCGACATCTACCGCTCCAGCGGCGCCGGCGGACAGCACGTCAACAAGGTTAACTCGGCGGTTCGCATAACTCACCTGCCGACCGGCATCGTCGTCACATGCCAAGACGAACGCTCGCAACTAAAGAACAGGGTTCGAGCCATGACGCACCTGAGAGCCAAGCTCTTCGCCATCGAACAGGAAAAGAAGACTTCCGAAATCGAGAAGGAACGCCGGTCGCAGGTAAAGAGCGGCGATCGAAGCGAGAAGATCCGCACTTACAACTTCCCCCGGGACCGGCTGACCGATCACCGCATCGGATTGACCACCCATGGCCTGCCTCGCATTCTGGACGGAGAGCTTGACAAACTCGTCGAAGCGCTTTCTCTGGCAGACCAACAGCGGCGCGAGGCGGAGAATGCTCTCGCCCTTTCGGCGTCTTGAATCCGCGCATCAAATCGAATCACTTAGCTGACGCCGGCATGGCGAACTCTAAGCCGGCCCAATGAGTCTCGAAGTCAGACAAGTCAAACCTCCAACTGTCGCAGAAGCGCTGGCTTATCTCCGGAGCCGGCTGCCGCCGATCTCCGATTGCACCGACTCCGAGGCGCGTACCCTCTTGAAGTGCGGCGCCGGCCTCGATTGGACTCAGATCCTGGCCCACCCGGAGCGCCGGCTTAGCGATGATTCCGCCGAACGCGTCGAGGGATTGTTGATGCGCCGGCTAGCCGGCGAGCCCCTGGCCTATGTCGTCGGCCGGCTTGAATTCTGCGGCCTGGATTTGGCCGTAGATTGGCGCGCGCTCATTCCTCGGCCGGAGACCGAGCTGATGGCCGAGCTGGTGCGCCGGATCTACTCTTTCGCCGACAGCAGCCCGCGCCTTGCAATCGACATAGGGACCGGCAGCGGTTGTCTGGCACTGGCCCTGGCCCGTTGGTTCGCCGATTGCACCGTTATTGCCAGCGACATCAGCCCCGCCGCGTTGTCGTTAGCGCGGGAAAACTCGATCCAAACCCAATCGAGAAACGTACATCTCGTCGCCGGCGACGGTCTGGCGCCGTTTAGGAGACGGTTCGATCTGGTTGTTGCAAACCTCCCCTATGTTCCTCAGGACAGGCTCAGTGAGCTTCCCGAGGAGGTGAGCGGACAGGAGCCCGCCCTAGCATTGGACGGCGGTGCCGATGGCTTGGCAGTCTATCGGCGTGTTTTCGGCGACGTGGGCTTCCTGCTGGATGTAGGTGGGGTGCTAGTTTTCGAGATGGACGGGGCAAACGTCGCCGCCGGCTGCTCGCTCTTGCGTGAACGATTGCCGGGAAGGCCAGTCTACATTGTCAATGACCAGTTTGGCCGGGCGCGTTTCCTCGTAGTTGCGCCTGCACCGGTCCGGCAGGCCGCTCGCTCGCTCAACCTAGAGCTCGTACAGCCAGGATGAGGGATTAGATGCCCTATCGACTCCTGGCAATCGACTTGGATGGCACGTTGTTCGCCAAGGAAGACAGGGTAGACGCGCGGGTCGTCGAGCTCCTGCGAAAGATCGCCGGCGGGGGCACCTTCGTCTCTATCGCCACTGGCAGGATGTATCACAGCGCGGCCCACTATGCCCGAAAAATCGAGGCTAACGCCCCATTGATATGCTACAACGGCGCCATGATCCGCGACTACCGGGACGACACGACTCATCTCCATAGGCCCGTGTCCGCCGAAGGGGCCCTATTGGCGTTGCGATTCGCCCGCGAAGCCGGCATCCACGTAAATGCTTACATCGACGACGAGATCGTTGTCGAGAATCTTGGTAGTCGTCCTCGCTTTGCCGATTGGCTCTACGGCTTCGACATACCCCACAGGGATGTGGATGACCTGGAGCCCCAACTGCAATCCGGTGCTACTAAGCTGTCACTCTCGGTCGACCCCGACCAGACCGGCGACGTAGTTGCGATGGCAAGAGAGAGACTGGAGCCTGCCGACCTTGCGGTAACCGCATCGCTGCCTATCTATATCGAGATCAATGACAAAGCGGCAAACAAAGGCACAGCACTACGCGATCTTGCCAAGTTGTGCGAGGTCGACCTTGAAGAGACTATCGCGATCGGTGACGGCCCGAACGACCTGCCTATGTTTTCGGCAGCCGGCCTGTCAGTCGCGATGGCGAATGCCCCGGACGAAATCCGGCAGATGGCCGACGAGGTCGCCGGCCACGTCGAGGGTGATGGAATCGCCTCGTTTCTCGAACACAGGTTCAATCAATGAGCACGGGAATCGCTCCGACCGGCGATGCGGCCAAGCGTGTCGCGGCAATCCTTACGTCCGGCGGCGTCGCTCTGATTCCCACTGATACCGTCTACGGTCTGATAGCGGATCCAGAAAACGCCGCCGCGGTGGACCGCATTTACGAGATCAAGGGCCGGCCGGCAAGCCAACCCATAGCCGTGCTGGTCGGTCCGGAGTTTTCTCTAGACCGGGTCGCCTATGAAGTTCCGGCCGCCGTCCGTCGCGTCGCCAAGCCGTTTTGGGCCAGCGGGAGTCTGACAATAGTCCTGCGGCGCAAACCGGGTCATCTGGACGCTATCTCGGCCGGCGCGCCAACGGTTGGCCTCCGGTCGCCCCACCACTCGTTCACGCAACAGGTGATAGCCAGCTTCGGCCGGCCGATAGCGGCCACGAGCGCCAATACCTCCGGACGACCGAGTCCCGCCGCGTTCGAGGAGGTCGAGCCGGCCGTAGTCGACGCGGTGGACTTGGCCGTCGATGGGGGCAGGTGTCCGATTAGCGTGCATTCGAGCGTGGTGGATTTCTCGGTGGTTCCGCCCAGGGTCTTGAGGGCCGGCGCGATCTCGCCGGCCGAGCTTTCCGCTGGTCTGGGAGTGACGGTCCGCTAGGATTTGACTGCTTCCACTAGCCGGTCATAGGTGGTTATGTCCTTCGTTCGATCCAAGAAGTCGCGCAGGTTCGCGGAGTCCCCTCGAAGCTTCCTCAGTGGCGCCTCGTAGCGGTTCCCGGTGCCGGCGTAACCGCCGTGCCACGCTAGATAGGCGGTGTTCAATCTTCGAATCGGGTAACCCAGATCGGCCAACTCGCGCTGCCGGGCCTCCATGTATGTCTCCGCCCGTTCCACGTCTCCTCCATCCAGAAAGGTCTGCACTGTCTCCCGCGTCTCTCTCAATAGCGTGTCGAACTCCGTCGCACCATCCCCAAATGAAGCTCCGGCGTCCTTTGCCGCCGGCCCCAAACTAGCAAGCACCGATGCCCTGACCTCATCTCCGACGATATCGGCCGCCGTCTCGTTAATCGACCTTGCTTCATCGCTGAAAAAATACTCGCGGCCCAGCGGATGGATGAGTAGGTAATGGTGAGTCCACTCGTGCGCGATTGTGAACACCGCGCTTCCCAGGTCCTTTCTCGGTGAGATAAGCGGCGGAAACAGAGCGATCCCACCGATATTCTCGACGAGTGCCACATATTCTCTCTCTTCCGATTCAAACTGCTCCTCGATGATCTGTATGGTTTCGATATCGAGACCGCCTCCGAGCAACAGCGACGTATCCAACCTGATGCCGTCGCGCGGAGCAACGAGCAACACCTGGGGCAACTGTCCTATCTGAAAATTGACCGGTGGGCGCAGGCCGACATGCAAATAGCCAAGCCCAACGTCGAGGTGCAGGCCGGGCTGGTCGAAGCCGGCCGATAACAACTCGCGCTCGACGATCTGCCGGAGCGCCTCCATGGCGGCCGGCCGGAGCGAGGCTTCTTCTCTGACCGCTTCCTGCAGAGCCTCATTGCTCGAAGAGTGCGGCTCATCGAGGGCCGACTGCCGGATAGCCTCGCCTCGAAGCTCGGCGATGGCTCTGGCGGCGTCGAAATAGCGGACAAGCGACTGCGAACCCAGTTGCTGATCGCCAGTCGAGTGCCGCGGAGTAAACAGCGATTGCATCTGGCGGTCAAGCAAGTCCAGGGTGTTCCCCTGAGCAGCTTGGAACGCCCGCCAGTCCCGCCGGCCGGCCGGATCGTCAGCCGGAATGGCGACGACGATCAGAACCAAAAGCCCAAGCAACAGCAGCCGGACAACTAGCGCGTACACCGTGTCACTCCAACCGCCGGCGAACCGATCTCATCGTAACTGTTCAGACTTGGGTGAATCAGTCTTCGAATGTGGAATGAAAGCACGTTCCTGACTCCGATCCGGGAGATATTCCCGCGACAAGCGAGTCCGACGAACTGCAGTCGCTCACCTCGTCATGCCCACGCCTCAATTCTTCTATACAACCTCCCGCTTCGTCATTCCGGCCCCTCGATTCGTCATTCGTACGAAAATGCGCCTACGCCGCTTTCGAGCGCGCCGTTGAACCCCTCCATTCCGCGATCTCGTCATTCCGGCCCCCCAATTCGTCATTTGTATGTTGCGAATACCTCACAAATGGGCCAAATTGTGGGGTGCGGGCGAGGGGAACGTAGCGCGGGGGCTTGTCCCCCGCCAGGAGCAAAACGGCGACCAACCAGTGCACCTAGTCTTCATACCTTGGTGTGACCTCCTCGGCCGGGATGAGCCATTCCTACGTACATAGTAACCCGCCCAGCAGGCGTCCTCGCACCCCACGGACTCAGCACCAATCAAGCTAAGGCCAATTTCGCCACCTGATCGCGTGATATAATTCACCCACACAGGTCATCGCATCGCAATCCGCGGGTCGGCGTCTTTCCCGGTCGGTACCAAGACGAACCTTCCGAATAGCGCGCCGATTCGAGCACTGAAGTGCCGGCAGGAGCAATTCCCAGATGTCCGGTCATAGTAAATGGGCAACGATAAAGCGGCAAAAGGCGGCGACCGACGCCAAGAGAGGCCAAGCCTTTACCAAGTTGGGTCGCGAGATCACGATAGCCGCGCGCGATGGCGGCCCCGATCCCAACGTTAACTTCCGGCTGCGACTCGCTGTCAATCGCGCCCGCGAGGCGAACATGCCGGCCGACAACATCGACCGCGCGATCAACCGAGCATCCGGCAGCGCGACCGGCGAGTCTATAGAGGAGTTGGTGTACGAAGGATATGGGCCAGGAGGCGCTGCGCTCTATATCGAAGTCACCACCGATAACCGCAAGCGAAGCGGCGCCGAAGTGCGCAACGTAGTTCAGCGCGCCGGCGGGTCTCTGGGAGACAGCGGAAGCGTCACCTGGCTCTTCGAGCCTCGCGGTTTGGTGACCGTAGAAGTCGGCGATAACGACCCGGACGAAGTTGCGATGATCGCCATCGATGCCGAAGCGGACGACGTCGAGTCCGTCGACGGCACGGTCGAAGTCCAATGCCCCCCCAGTAGGCTGGAATCCGTGCGCAAAGCATTCGAATCAGTCGAACTTAACGTGATCTCTTCAGAGAGATCGCTGTCTCCCATAAACAGCGTCAGCTTGGATCGACAAACCACCCATCAGGTGATGCGCCTCGTAGAAAAGCTGGAAGAGCTTGACGACGTGCGCAGCGTTCACACCAACATGGATCTAACTCAAGAGATGGTGGAAAGCTATCGAGCCTAGATCAATCGCCGCGGCCGACCACCACCGGCTAGTGTCTTCCGACGCCCCCCGCACCGTGATCGGACTAGATCCGGGCAGCCGGGTGTTAGGCTACGGAGTTGTCAGAGAAGAGGGCGGCCGGATCGCGCTCGTGGATCACGGGGCCGTTTGGACCAACAGCAAAGATCCAATCGAACGCAAGCTCCTCAGCTTGAATCAGCAGTTGGTCGAAGTCATAGGCAGATACGCACCTGACCAGGCCGCGGTCGAAGAGGTATTCTTCAGTGTCAACGCTAGGAGCGCCTTGCTCTTGGGCCAAGCCCGGGGCGTCGTCTTGCTGACCCTGGCGGCCGCGGGAGTGCCCACCTCTCAATACTCGGCCACCGCTCTCAAACAAGCTGTCACAAACTACGGGCGGGCGAGCAAGGCACAGGTGCAGCGCTCGGTGCAAATGCTTCTGGGTCTGGATCATCTTCCCGAACCGCCCGATGCGGCGGACGCTCTGGCGATTGCGATATGTCATATAAACTCGACTCAGCGCCGGTTCCAACCACTGGGCTGAGAGGATAGGAGCGAACGGGCTGTGATCGCCGGAGTTCGGGGCAAGGTAGTCGGTCGCCAGGCCAGCTCGATCCTGCTCGAAGTCGGCGGATTCGTATTGCAGATCGGCGTACCCCTATCAACGCTTCAGGCAGCCGGCGAACGCGGCGCTTCGGTCTATCTGCACACCTACCTCCACCTGCGGGCAGATGCCATGTCGCTCTTCGGTTTCTCCAGCGAGGATGAGTTGACGGCCTTCCTCGACCTCCTGAGTGTAAACGGCGTCGGCCCAAAGGTAGCGCTGGCTATCCTGTCGCGTTTCGATCCGAAGCAGTTGGAGCGAATCATCGGCGAGGGCCAACCAGAGAATCTTTCCACCGTATCCGGCGTCGGAAAGAAGCTTGCCGGCCGCATCGTGCTGGAGCTGCACGGCAAGCTAGAGATGAAACCTGTCGCCACGGAGCCGGCGGTCGATCCTCTGATAGTGGACGCGCTAATGAGCTTGGGCTACAGGCGGGAAGACTCGTTAAAAGCCGCAGGTTCGGTCGAACGAGCGGAGGAGTTGGAACCAGAGCAGCGTATTGTTCGCGCCTTACGGTATTTCCAAAGCGAATGACCGCGGATCGAAGGGCGACTCGACGAGTCTACCGCCGCGCGGAGCGAGCCAATCAGGCCAACCAGCTTCTAGAGACCGCGTAATACACCTCAGGGTAGCAGGCCAACGAATCCCTCGAAGATCGCCTGCCAGTCTGGCACGAGCGCCACACCCGCTAGTCCCGCCGCGTAAATCCACTCGATCCACAGTGGACGCAATATGTTCGCCAAGCTGAACGGAATCGCCAACACAAGTCCAAGGCCGGCAAGGTATTCGCGGTTCGCGAGCTTGTACTTGACGACGTCGTAGAGGCTATCGATGTCTGCCCGGCTAGGTATCGCCTGAATCGCAATCGACACCCCAAGCCACAGAGCCAGCAACGATCGAACCAGGGTCGCCGGCTCGTAAATGATCTCGGCCCCGAATCCGGTCTCGCCCTGCAGACGGAATAGCGCGTATGCGATAGAGGTGTTCACCAAGAATGGCCCCAGCACGATCAGGGCGTGCTGGCGGATATGGCGCGGCACCGAATGAACGACGTACCCGGCCGGATTGCCCAAGCTGAAGAAGACTGCCTCGTGTACCTTACTACCGGCTAGCCGGCAGAAGAAGTAGTGGGCAAACTCGTGTACGACCACGCCGGGCAACTCGAACAGGCGAAAGAAGATCGCGGCCGGGCCCAACGGTATGACAGCCTGTTGGGACTGGCCGGCTCTCGCGATTCTGGGTGTTATTCTGTCCGATCTTCGCTTGCGCTGTGCGCCCAAATCTTCCTCCGGCTCCTAACTATACCGTCGGGGCAACAAATGGAAAGTGGAAGCGCATAAAAGCCGGGCGGAGAAAAATGTAGCGCGGAGGCTTGTCCTCCGCAGGGGTCGGCGCGGGGAAGCTCGCCTTCACCGCCTGGTAAGCCGGCCAATCGCGAAAACAGGGTCCTACGCCCAAACGGAAGAATGTAACGCTGGGGCTCGTCCCCAGCGATGGTCCGGCCGGCCTCCTCCAATGTGTTATTCTCGCGCCCCCAAATCGTCATTCCCGCGAAAGCGGGAATCCAGAGGGGAGGTGTGGGTTGTGGCAATGACACTAGAACTCTCCCACCAACCAATGCATCCAATTTTCATACCTTGGTGTGCCGGCGCCAGCCGGCATGTGCGATTGCTATGAAAGCATGTCCCGGACTCCGATCCGGGATGGATGTTTGCCGTCACGACCGTTGGTCTCGTCATGCCGGCGTTCGTTGGAATCCCCTCGCACTCGTCATTCCGGCCCTCCAAATCGTCATTCCCGCGAAAGCGGGAATCCAGAGGGGAGGTGTGGGTTGTGGCAATGACACTAGAACTCTCCCACCAACCAATGCATCCAATTTTCATACCTTAGTGTGCCGGCGCCAGCCGGCATGTGCGATTGCTATGAAAGCATGTCCCGGACTCCGATCCGGGATAGACCGCTCCAGCAGCCTCTCATTGGTCATTCGCGACATCCCTTGGTCATTCCGGCCCCTCAATTCGTCATTCCGGCGAATGCCGGAATCCAGAGTTAGGGAGGGGGAAACGTAACGCGAAGGCTTGTCCTCCGCCTAGGGCCTAACTGGCATCGCGCCCCATTCGCACGCCGGCCCTACGATACCGACCAACGCCGATCAACGTACCGGGAAGAATATATCGGTACGCCACTTCGACTGGTCCGGCTCGGCGCCGGGGTCGGTCACGTAGACTTCCCAGGGCGCACCTGCCGGTTGGAGGCCCTGCGCGCCCATCCACTCCGTCAGCGCTGCCCACGTCTGCCGAAGGGCTTCATACGGCCCCATGTGGGTAACCGTCGCCACAGTTCCCCCGGGAAGTTCCCCGGCCTTGACCCGGCCCTCACCCTCCATCGTCGAGGTTACCGGCATCCCGCATTCGAGGTCGATCATGTCGCTGTCCATCGAGTAATAGATCGAGAATGGCATGCCGGCCGGCTCCTGTCCGCTCTGTTGGATGTATCCGTACACCTCCCCGAATAGAGGCCCCATTACTTCCCCAATCTTCTCCATAGTTACCGTAGCGCGAATGCCCAGGATGGGCCGCGCGTCGATCTGCCTTGTCTCGAACTCCTGCTTCATCTGCTGTTCCTCCCGGTGTTTCGCCGGCCGCGAGTCGGTCGATCGGGGCGCCTTCATAGCCGACGTGTGCGATCGGATACCCCGACTCCGCCAGGTCCCGCTCGACCACTGGCCGGCTCTGGCGATTCGAAGTGTGATTCTGTCCGATCTTCGATTGCGCTGTGCGCCCAAGTCTTTCGCCGGCTCCTAATATACCGTCGGGGCGACAAATGGGAAGTGGAGGCGCATAAGAGCCGGGCGGAGAAAAATGTGGCGCGGAGGCTTGTCCTCCGCAGACGGTATGACGAGCGCGGGATAAGCCCACGCCCTACAGGTGGACCTCGTCTGATGTGGACCTCGGTCGTGCTGTGATATAATCGCCGCCGGCTGGACATTCCGGCTCTAGCTTCCTCAAACAAGCCACCGAGACGAGGCCGCATCGTTGGTTGCTGACTATGGCCCTATAGCAATTTTCCTTGTCATAGCTATAGGATTCGCGGTTGTACCTCTCGTCTTGGCCCGACTGTTACGACCCAGCAACCCCAACGCGATCAAGCAGTCCTCCTACGAGTGCGGCATCGAGACAACCGGCACCTCTTGGATTCGCTACTACGCCGGCTTCTATATCTACGCCCTCATTTTCGTCATATTCGACGTTGAGACCGTATTCCTATATCCCTGGGCAGTCGCCTACGGCAACCTCGGACTATTCGCCCTGATCGAGATGTTCATCTTCGTCGGAATCTTGGCACTGGGCTTGGTCTATGCCTGGCGCAAGAAAGCGCTCGAGTGGCAATAGCCGCGCAAACGCTCCATGACCGCGCGAGTCATCTCCGGTGCGCCGCGCTTATGGCCAGCCAATGGTGTGCCGGGCGCAGGTTACTCTTGCCACACAGTTCGTCCATAGCTCCGACATGGGCGGTCGGACCATCCGCCGGCCGGCTCCGATGCTCGCTACTTGTTAGCGCATGATTAACGACCTGTTCACCAACATCCACGAGGCCATAAGGTCGCCGCTGGCGTCGATCCTGCCGGAGTGGCTGGTCGACATCCTGATGATAGTCATCGCGATCAGCTTCTTGGTGATTGTTCTCCCCGGTGTCGTGATGAGCCTTGTATATCTGGAGCGGCGTGTCGTGGCCTTGATGCAGGATCGATTGGGGCCAAATAGAGTCGGCCCCCTCGGATTACTCCAGCCTATCGCCGACGTCCTCAAGCTGCTTGGCAAAGAAGACATCGTCCCGTCGGCGGCGGATGCGCCGGTCTACAAGCTCGCCACCATCCTCGTGGTAGTGCCGGCATTGCTGATCTACGCGGTCATTCCGTTCAGCGAAAAGATGATCATCGCCGACTTGAATATAGGAATTCTCTACTTGGTAGCGATTTCTTCGACCAGCACCGTGGGTATCTTGATGGCGGGATGGGGGTCGAACAACAAGTTCGCGCTGCTAGGAGCTATGAGGGCCGTAGCACAGATAATCAGCTACGAGATTCCCTTGGTGTTTTCGATCATCGGAGTGGCCATGATCGCCGGCTCGCTGTCCACTATCGACATCGTCCAATCCCAGACCGCCTGGGGAGGCTTCAGGTGGAACATCCTGATCCAACCGCTCGGTTTCATAATCTTCTTCATCGCGGCAACCGCTGAACTGAACCGCACGCCGTTCGATATTATGGAAGCCGAGTCGGAGATCGTCGCCGGCTACCACGTCGAGTACAGTGGTATGCGCTTTGCCCTCTTCTATCTGGCGGAATATCTGAACGCATTTGCCGTCGCCGCCCTTGCGTCCACGCTATTCTTGGGGGGCTGGCACGGTCCGATCTTGCCGCCCTGGATCTGGTTCTTCATCAAGACATACGCCATATTCTTCATCTTCTTCTGGATGCGCGCCACGCTGCCGAGGGTCCGGGCCGACCAGCTGATGTCCTTCGCTTGGAAGTTTCTACTGCCTCTCAGCCTGGTCAATATGCTGTTGACCGGCCTGGCTCTACACTTGCTGGGTGGCGCCTGATGGGAGCGGCATAAGTGGTGGAGCAACTCTGGTTTGACCTCGCGTTCTATATCATCGCCGGCCTGTTGATCGTATCGGCGTTCGCGGTGGTCACGCTGCCCCGGATAGTTCACAGCGCGCTGGTGTTGATATTCTTCTTCCTGAACGTAGCGGCCCTGTACGTGCTGCTCAACGCCGAGTTCATAGCGGCGGTGCAGGTCATTATCTACGTTGGCGCCGTTGCGGTGCTGTTCCTTTTCGCCATAATGCTGACCAGTCGCAGTTACCTGCCAGACAGCAACCCGACTAATCGCCAATGGGCCATCGCCGGCTTCACGTCGGCGGCTCTGCTATTCGTGTTTCTCGTAGTCCTGACCGGAGCCCAATGGCAGGCCGGCGGTGAAGCGCCGCAGTACACGACCGAGTTGCTCGGTAGGCTGCTTCTAAACGAGTTCCTGATACCGTTCGAGATTGTCGCGCTGCTACTGTTAATAGCAATGATCGGCGCGATTGTGATAGCCAAAGAGCGATGAGATGATTGGATTGCAAGTCACGCTAACTCACTTCATCGTACTCAGCGCGGTCCTGTTTTGCATCGGGCTCTACGGAGTTCTGGCGAAGCGAAACGTAGTCGCAATACTGATGTGCGTGGAGCTGATGTTCAACTCGGTGAACGTGGCCTTGATTGCTTTCTCGCGCTATCCGCCGGCCGATGCTGCGGCCAACGCGGTCCTAACCGGCCAGGTGTTCGCCCTGTTCGTCATCGCCGTAGCGGCCGCCGAAGCGGCGGTGGCCCTGGCAATGATACTGGCAATCTACCGCTTGCGCCGGTCGGTGAACATAGAAGAAGTGAACTTGCTGAAATGGTGAATCGGTACGTTATTGGTACGACAGCATGTCCCGGACTCCGATCCGGGATCAATTCCGGCGCCGGCCGGCGACACCAACCACCGTCGCCCAAACAACCACAGCCCAGGGTCGCAAGAGAGAAATGTAGCGCTGGGGCTTGTCCCCAGGTAGGGGCGGCGTGCGTGGCACAGACGACAACTGACCCTTCCATCAACCAATGCACCCAATTTTCATACCTTGGTGTGCCGGCGCCCGCCGGCATGGGCGATTGGTACGAAAATGAATGGTTCCCGCTACCGAAATCGTCATTCCCGCGAAGGCGGGAATCCAGAGGGGAAGGGTGGCACCAACCACCCCCAAACACTTCCAACGACCAGGTCCCATTTTCATACCTTGGTGTGCCGGCGGCAGCCGGCATGGACGATTGGTACGAAAATGCGCCTACGCGGTTTTCGAGTGCGCCAACGAACCCCTCCATTCGTCATTCCCGCGAAGGCGGGAATCCAGAGGGGTGGGGAGAGGGGGTTGTAACGCTGGGGCTTGTTCCCAGCCAACATCACACGCCCAGCCGGCGAATCCCGCCTGCCCGCCTCGTCATTGCTACGAAAATGAATGGTTCCCGCCACCGAATTCGTCATTCCGGCGATCGAAAGCATGCCCCGTACCCCGATACGGGGCCGGAATCCAGAGGGGAAGGGTGGCACCAACCACACCCAAACACCGCCAACGACCAGGTCTCATTTTCACACCTTGGTGTGCCGGCGGCAGCCGGCATGGACGATTGGTACGAAAATGCGCCTACGCGGCTTTCGAGCGCGCCGTTGAACCCCTCCATTCCGCGTTCTCGTCATTCCGGCCCCTCAATTCGTCATTCCCGCGAAGGCGGGAATCCAGGGGAGGCGTATGGGTGGCAAATGACGCGCACGCAACTCCTCCAATCAGCGCCACGGTTTTCATACCTTGGTGTGCCGGCGCCAGCCGGCATCAGCGATTGCTATGAAAACATGTCCCGGACTACGATCCGGGATAGACTCCCAACTCGCCACTCCGGCGAAAGCCGGAGTCCAGGGGTGGGGAACCCCGTAGCGCCGGAGCTTCTTTCCAGCCAGGGATCCCCGACACGACGCGATTTTCATCCTCTTATGCGGCCTTCGCAAGGCCATGGTGATTCCGGCGAAAGCACGTCCCGTACCCCGATACGGGGCCGGAATCCAGAGGGGCAGGGGAAGGGCAAGACCGCCCAACGACGAGGCAAAACATGAGTACGTCACTGTTGCTATGGCTGATCGTCGCCCTTCCGCTGGCTGCCTGCCTCGTCATCGGTCTGGGAATCCGGCACAGCAAGCGGCTCTCAGGCTACCTCAGCATTCTGGCCGTCGCGGTCAGTGCAGTCTTGTCAATCTCAGCGCTGGGCACAGTCCTAGGAGCCGGCACCCACGAGGTGTCGCATCGCGAGTCCTTCCCCTTGTTTTCAGTGGCCGGCGCCTCATTCGAGCTGGGTGTTCTTCTCGACCCCCTCACGGCAATGATGCTGCTAGCCGTGACGGTGGTCAGCCTGCTTGTCCAGATCTATTCTCAGGGCTACATGGCCGGCGATTCAGGCTATGGACGCTACTTCGCCTTTATGTCGCTCTTCACTGCCTCGATGTTGGGCCTCGTCATTGCTAACAACTTCTTCCAACTGTTCGTCTTCTGGGAGCTCGTCGGACTCTGCTCATATCTCTTGATCGGCTTCTGGTACCACAAACCCGAGGCTGCGGCGGCGGCCAAGAAGGCGTTTCTGATCACCAGGATTGGCGACTTCGGCTTTCTGATCGCGATCCTGATCCTGTTCAACCAAACCGGCACGTTCGACTTCCACGAGATCGAGCAAGCAGCAAAGGCCGGCGTGCTTGCAGTCGGTCTCTTGACGCTGGTGATGGTCCTCGTGTTCAGCGGCGCGGTCGGCAAGTCGGCCCAGTTCCCGCTGCACGTTTGGCTGCCCGATGCGATGGAGGGTCCCACGCCGGTCAGCGCGCTGATCCACGCCGCGACTATGGTAGCGGCCGGCGTCTACCTGGTGGCACGCCTATTCGAGTTGTTCAAAGCCGCACCCGATGCGATGCTGGTGGTCGCATCGATCGGAGCATTCACCGCTCTTTTCGCCGCTAGCCACGCCCTTGTCGCCCGCGATATCAAGCGTGTGTTGGCCTACTCGACCGTCAGCCAGCTCGGTTACATGATGCTCGGGCTGGGTGTCGGCGCCTTCTCGGCCGGCACGCTACACCTGTTGAACCACGCCGCATTCAAAGCGCTTCTCTTTCTCGCGGCCGGCAGCGTAATTCACAGCACCGGCGAGCAGGACCTTTTCAGACTTGGACGCTTGGCCGGCAAGATGAAGATAACCGCAATTACCTTCTTGATCGGTGGACTAGCCTTGGCCGGCGTCCCGCCGCTGAGCGGTTTTTGGAGCAAGGACGAGATTCTGACCGCTACTCTCCAATCCGGCCACTGGCTGCTGTTCCTAGTTGCGATGCTGACGACCGCGTTGACCGCGTTTTACATTTCCCGCGCCTGGCTACTGACCTTTTGGGGCGACGAGCGTGGAACCGGCGCGGATCGCTCCAACTCTCACGTACACGAGTCGCCGGCGGTGATGACGGTACCGCTGATAGTGCTGGCGGTCCCCAGCGTCCTGGCCGGCTTTCTCGGTTCGCCCCTCGCCGGAAACGCGTTCGGGCAGTTCATCCACGGTGACGCTCACCTCGATATCAACGTCGGCGTGATGGCCGGCTCAACCATCCTGGCCCTCATCGGCATAGGGTTGGCATGGAGGCTATATGGCCGCACTTCGACGGCCGCGGCCGAGTTGACCGCGAGGTTCGACCCTCTACACAAGCTTCTGACCCGCAAGTACTACGTGGACGATCTCTACGACTGGATTGTGAGCCGGCCGTTCCTGGGCGCATCCCATCTACTTGCACGGTTCGATCGCGTGTTCATCGATGGTGCCGTCAATGGATTGGCCACGCAGTCGTACGCGCTGGGCATCCGGCTGACCCGCACTCAGACCGGCCTCCTGCCGAACTACGGGTTGGCCATATTCGCCGGCGTTGTCGCCATCGCCGCTATTGTGCTGGCGTCAGGGTTATGAAGTTAGTGATGGTTAGGGACGACTCATGAGCTGGATATTGACGATCTTGATCGCCTTGCCGGTCGCCGGTGCGGTTGTCCTAGCCCTCAGTCCCCGAGATAAACATCAGCTAACTCGCGTGCTCGCCACGTTGTTCTCGGCGGCCGCGCTTCTGCTCGCGTTGTACGCCTATTTCAGCTACGACCAGGCAGCCGGCGGACTTCAGCTTGTCGACCGAGTCGAGTGGATACCCAGCATCGGCGTCTCCTACCTGCTCGCAGCCGACGGGCTGAGCCTCCCCCTGATCGTTTTGACCGCGCTCCTCACGTTTCTGGCATGTATCGCCTCTTGGAACGTCGATTTTCGCGTCAAAGAGTATTTCGCCTACCTGTTGATCCTGGAAGCCGGCGTAATCGGTGTCTTCTCCGCCGGCGACCTCCTGTTGTTCTTCCTGTTCTGGGAAGTCGAGATCATCCCGATGTATCTGCTGATCGGCATTTGGGGCGGACCGCGCCGTGAATACGCGGCGATAAAATTTGTCATCTACACGCTGCTCGGCTCGGCGCTAATGCTCTTCGGCATCCTGATGCTCTACTTCAACGGTCCATCGCCGCACACGTTCGAGATCGCCGCGCTCGGACAGCATAGCTTTGCCCCCGTAGTTGCCAATTTGGCCTTCCTGCTATTGCTTTTCGGCTTCGCGGTAAAACTGCCTTCGTTCCCTTTCCACACCTGGCTTCCGGATGCCCACGTCGAGGCGCCAACAGCGGTCAGCGTCATACTGGCCGGCGTCCTCTTGAAGATGGGAGGATACGGTCTGCTACGCTTGAACGTCGGGCTATTGCCGGACGCTACCAGGCACTTCGCCCTGCTGCTGGCCATCCTTGCGGTCGTCAGCGTCCTTTACGGCGCGGTCGTTTCGATGGTACAGCGCGATCTGAAGGCTATGGTGGCCTTTTCTTCGATAAGCCATATGGGCTACGTGATGTTGGGGATAGCCGCGCTGAATGCGATCAGCCTTAACGGCGCCGCAATCCAGATGTTCACCCACGGCACCATCACAGCCCTTTTGTTCCTGGTAGTCGGGTCGATATACGACCGGGCGCATACACGGGATATTCCGGCACTGCGCGGTCTCGCGGCGCGCATGCCGATAGTCGCGACGATATTCGTTATCGCCGGCCTGGCCTCGCTCGGATTGCCCGGATTGAGCGGCTTCATCGCCGAGTTCACGTTATTCGTCGGCTCATTCAGTACGCTGGGCTGGGCGACAATCCTCGCCGCTTTCGGCATCGTCATCACCGCCGGCTATATACTCTGGACGCTCCAACGAGTCTTGTTTGGTCCACCTGATGAACGATGGCAGAATCTCGGCGACGTCTCATTTCGCGAGGCGGTCCCATTAGTTTCGTTGGCCGCGCTAATCGTACTCGTGGGCGTCTACCCGGCCATCTTGACCGATCTGGTCGAAGCCGGCGTAGCCCCAATCGCGGCCGGCATCGCCGGCCAATGACAGGTTGTAGTGCAATGATCTCGCTTCGCACGGCCTTTAGCGACCGTTTGGAAAATAGGCGTGAGTGCTCTCAGCGACACGCCTCTGATCCAGGCGAATCCGTATCCAAGTGTCCATTAGGAGGAAGGTGAAGTTTTGGATTTCGGACTGATCTCGCCGGAGTTGGCCCTGCTGGTCATCGCGCTGGCGTTGGTTGTCATCGATCTGATCCTGCCGGCTGACCGCAAGGCGATGCTGCCGTATCTGACCGCGGCCGCGCTCCTCATCCCGACAGCGCTCGTATTGGTGGTGTCCCAGCGACGCCAAACATCGTTCTTCGAGACGTTCATCGTCGACGAGCCGGCGACCGTTTTCAAGCTGATCTTCCTTCTCGCGGCAATAGTCGTGGCGCTGATCTCGGCGTCGTACGTGAGGGATCGAGCGATCAGCCCCGGCGAATACTACGCACTGCTGGTAGCGTCCACTCTCGGCATGTTCGTAATGGCCAGCGGCAACGAGCTCGTGACCCTGTATATCGGCCTGGAGTTGACAAGCATCTCGCTCTACCTACTCGCCGGCCTGCACAAGACTGACAAGCTCTCCACCGAAGCCGGAATGAAGTACCTGGTCCTCGGCGCCGTATCTTCAGCGACCCTGCTCTACGGGATGGCGCTCATCTACGGCACCACCGGAACGACGGTCCTGCCTGAAATCGCCGCCCGGCTGACGGAAGTCACCCCGGTAGTGGCATTGGCCGTCATCCTGATTATCGCCGGCCTTGGATTCAAGGTCGCCGCGGTGCCATTTCACATGTGGGTGCCGGACGTCTACCACGGCGCGCCTACGCCGGTCGCCGCGTTTCTATCCGTAGCTTCGAAAGCCGCTGGATTCGTCATCGTTCTGCGCATATTCGCGATCGGATTGGCCCCGCTCAACGACTTCTGGCCGACAGTCTTTGCCGCGCTTGCCGCTGTTACGATGACTCTAGGCAATCTCGCCGCGCTAAATCAGACAAACATCAAGAGGCTGATGGGGTATTCCTCGATCGCCCAAGCCGGCTTCGCCCTGATGGCGCTGTCCGCCGCCGGCAGCCAGACGACTTCCGCTCTCATTTTCTTCCTGGTGGTGTATGCATTCACCAACCTGGGCGCATTCGCCTGCATCATCTACTTCTCGAACCGGCTGGCCAGCGACGAGATTTCCTCCTACGCCGGCCTGGCGCGTCGGGCTATGGCGCCAGCGCTAGTGTTGGCCTTCTGCCTGATCTCACTGGTGGGAATGCCGCCGGCGGCCGGATTTTGGGCCAAGGTATACCTATTCTATTCGGTCTTCCAGTCGGATCTGCTTTGGCTCGTTCTGGTCGGTCTGCTGAACACGGCCATCTCCGTCTATTACTACCTGAAGATAGTCCACGCCATGTTCCTCCGGCCGCCGGCTGACGAGACTCCGCTGAAGGGCGAGGTTGCTATGGGTCTGGTGATGGCGACCGCCGTCGCTGGCCTTGCGCTGTTGTTCGTAGCGCCATCCTTGCTCACGAACGTCTCGGACGCAGCTGCCGGCGCCTTCATTCGCTGAGCTAGGAGCGAGCCGTCACGTTCACGAGTGGGCCGGAATCTACCTCGCCGTAGGATGCGGGACCAGTGTACTGATAGAAGAGGTTGGTGAGCGGCTTTCTCCACTCATCGCAATACCCTCTATCGATATACCTGCGCAATCTCTTCATCCTGCGTGGGCCGGCCGTCTCCACCAGGTAGTCGGAGTAGACCCTGTGCCCGGCCTTCATGTAGTGCAGACGTCCCTCGGTTGAACCCACCACCGCATTCTCATGCCAATCGGCACTTGGATTGTAGTAGTGAACGCTCAGCATCCGCCGGCCGGCCCATCCGCCAAACGACGAATGAAAGAGTGCGTGGCGGAAGACGCAGACGTCTCCCGGCTGGGACTCGAGCGGATGTCTGCCGGGAACGTCAGGAGACGTGAAGTCGTAAATGCCATCTCTTCGTGCTTTATCTAGGGCATCGTGAAACGGCAGATGGTGGCTGCCGGGAATGACGTTCAGGCAGCCAGTGTCCGCCGTCACCGGATCCAGATAAAACGCCATATGTATGCTCGGGAAGAAATTGCCGCCATCACTGTGCCACCTGGAGTTGCCGACGTAGAGATGACCACCCGAGCTGTGGTAGTTGCAATCTTCGCCAATGAGCCCTTCGGCGATATCATTTATGCGGGGATCGTCGATTAGCTGATCGAACCACGCGTCGCCTTCGGTTACCGGATATATATGCAGAGCCCTGGTGCCATCGTAGCCGGTCTCCGATGCGGATGGGCCCATCACCCGCATGAAAGCGGCTTCTAGCTCGGCCATCTCGCTGGGCGACAATAGCTGCCGAAATACGTGAAATCCCATCATGTCGAATTTACGCTTGTCCTCCGGCGTCACTACCGGGGTCGACTCGACAGTTCGCTCGGCTGACTCATTAAGCACGCTCGCACCACCTTTCCGCTGACGGGTCCTGTGCATTGGTACGAGAATAGCAGGTCCCCGTCGTACCGCCCACCAAATTCGTCATTGGTACGAAAGCATGTCCCGGACTCCGATCCGGGATAGACCGCTCCGGCAGCCTCTCATTCGCCATTCGCGGCATCCCTTCGTCAATCCGGCCCCCCATTCGTCATTCCGGCGAAGAGCCTGCCCCGTGCCCCGATACGGGGCCGGAATCCAGAGGGGTGGGGTGGCACCCATGACACCCAAAGACCTCCAACGACCAGGCCTCATTTTCATACCTTGGTGCGCCGGCACCAGCCGGCACGAGCGATTGGTACGAAAGCATGTCCCGGACTCCGATCCGGGATATGCCCTCCAATAAACCTCGATGCCGGCTCTCAACGGGCGAAACGTGCCGACTTGTAGACCGGTGGCCGAGGGCGGAATGAGAATATGTAGCGCGGGGGCTTGTCCCCCGCAGGGGTCGGGGTGGGACGTGGCAGAATCCGCCGTGCCGATTAGCTGTACCAAGCCACAACTCCGGCTTTTCATACCTTGGTGTGCCGGCACCAGCCGGCATGAGCAATTGCTATGAAACCATGTCCTGGACTCCGATCCGGGATAGACCGCTCCGGCAGCCTCTCATTCGCCATTCGCGGCATCCCTTCGTCAATCCGGCCCCCCATTGGTCATTCCGGCGAAGGCCGGAATCCAGGAGGGGTGGGGAGGGGTAAGACCACCGGACGATGGAAAAAACCGACCCATCGCCCCACTTTCATCCTCTTATTCGGCCTTCGCAAGGCCATGGCGATTCCGGCTTTCGCCGGAATCCAGGGGGTGTGGAGAGGGGCTGTAGCGCTGGGGCTTGTCCCCAGCTTGGGCCGGACCGCCCGGCGTCCCACCGTTTTCATCCTCTTATGCGGCCTTCGCACGGCCACGGTGACTCCCGCCAGCCTTCATCCACCCGAATCGATGAAATCTATCAGTTTTGCCGTCGGCGCCGTGTTCACGGAAGGAGGCCCGGCACCTCGCTCAAACTCGATACAGCCAATCCACGCCACTGCTCTACATCCGGCCGGCTCGCATCATAGGTGTCTTCCAACGATACCCGAAGAAGAACCGGCGTCATACCGACCTCGAGCGCGCCGGTCAGCTCTCGATCGCTCCCGTCGCCGACGTAGAGGCAATCGGCCGGCTCGACGTTCAATTCTCGACAGGCGACCGCGTAAACCTTGGGATCGGGCTTCATCAGACCCACCGAGCAGGAGAAGACCGGACTCTCGAGCAGCGGGGCGAGAGGGGTTTCGCGCCAGACCAACGGCACGGCTGCAGAACAATTGCTGAGCAAACCGATTTGGTATCCCGAATTCCTCAACCGAATCAGCGTCGCGATTGCATCCGGTCGTGGCTCCAGCGTCAGCCGGGTGTGGTCGACTCGAATCTGGGTGGCCGCGTGCAGCGATGCCTCGTCTACTTGGACGCCAAGGCTCCGGCATATGTGTTCGATATTGTCGTGTGTTGTCGGAAAAACTCCAGTCACTCGGTCAATTACCGTATCGTAATTCCACATCCGAGCAAAGCCCACGCGGTCTACCGAAAGGACGGCAGCTATCTTGGTGAGTAACTGCTCGTTCTGCTTCCTTGAAAAGGGGGAGACCAACGTCCCGAACAGATCAAATATGACCGCCTTCAGCCGGCGATCCAACATCCCTGCAACCTCAGATCACGCCCTGCCGGCGCAACTCGTCGATCTCCGCCGGCTGATAACCTATCGACGCGAGCACCTCGTCGTTGTGCTCGCCGAGGCCCGGCGCGGCGCGACGAACGCTCGCCGGCGTCTCCGACAGTCGGTACGGCGGCCCGACTACCCTCTGCCGGCCGGATACCGGCGAATCGACCTCTTGCACCAGCCGGTTCGCACCCACCTGAGGGTCGTCGAGCGCTTGTCCGTAGTCGTTGATCGGGCCGGCCGGAATTCCTGCCTCCTCGAACTCGGCAAGCCAATCCTCCAGAGGGCGCTTTCGGGTCACCGCATCGATTATCCCGGCCAGTTCCGACTCGTGGGCTTTGCGCGCCGCGTTATCGGCGAAACGCGGATCTTCGATTAGATACTCCAATCCGGCGATCCGACAGAACTTGATCCAAAGCCTCTGACTGACAACCCCGACAGTGAAGTGCCCATCCGAGGCAGCGAAGACCTGATAAGGCGCAAGTATGCGATGAGCCGAACCCAAGGGTCCGGGAATCTCGCCAGTGGCCAGGTACTGAGCAGTCTCCCACGGTGAGGCCGCCAACCCAGTCGAGAACAAATCGATGTCGATGTACTGACCTTTGCCGCTGATAGAACGCGCCCGAAGCGCCGCTAGGATCGAGCACGCGGCAAACGTAGCAGTCATCAGATCGACGACCGGGATGCCCGGCCTCATCGGCGCACCGCCCGGCTCCCCGGTAACGCTGATTATCCCTGACATGCCCTGGCCTATCAGGTCCAGTCCGGCCCGGTCCCGGTGAGAGCCCTCCTGGCCAAAGCCCGAACAAGAGCAGTAGACGAGTTCCTGGTTCAGTTTCGACAGGTCCTCGTAGCCGAGGCCAAAGCCGGCCAGCGTCCCAAGCCGAAGGTTTTCCACCAACACGTCCGAGCTCGCGGCAAGCCGGCGGGCGATCTCGACACCGGCTTCTGTCTTGAGGTTTGTGGTGACGCCCAGTTTATTGCGGTTAACCGACATGAATCCGGCCGACTCGCCATTAACGAACGGCGGCGTCTTCCGGCCGCTATCGCCCATCCCTGGGGGTTCGATCTTGATCACCTCGGCGCCAAGGTCCGCCAGGATCATCGTGCAATAGGGAGCGGCCAGGAAGTTGCCCACCTCGACGACTCGCAGCCCGTCTAACGCGCCTTTAGCCATGAGTCCAGATCAATCAATTCGGATCCCCAACACTCAGCGCCGCCCTCGACATGCCGGAACCTCCATTCGCATCTTATACCAAGCCCGAATGATAACCTGCCCAGAGGCAACGCGTGCGGCACCGACTCGCCGGCCGGAACCCGTCAGAGAAAAATGTAGCGCTGGGGCTTGTCCCCAGCTTGGGGAGGGGCAGGGCCGGCCTCCCGAACTCGTCATTCGTACGTTGCGATTGGTCCCAACGACGCGCCAATCGCGGGATGTGGGTGAGGGGAATGTAGCGCGGGGGCTTGTCCCCCCGCCTAGGGAGGGGTATCGGCGCTGCAAATGACCCGCAAACACTTCCGTCCACCAGATGCCCGCATCGCCGTAGGGACGGGTTTCAAACCCGTCCTGGGCGCGGATGGGGCACTCCCACGCCGACCGGCTACCGCAGCGGATCCACTACCGTCAGGAACGGGAACCGATGAAAATCAGTATCGCGGGTACAAATCCGGCTGACGCCATGCTCCCTCATCAACACCGCCGTATGAAGATTGTGCACCAGATCGCCCCGCACATCCGGCAACTCCGACAAAGTCTGACCTAACACCGCCGGGTGGCGCTCCGTGGGGCGCAACAGCTCGAATCCCGGCGACGCCAGCAGCGTCTCGATAAAATGCCATGAGACTTGCGGGCTCCACGCTGACCAAACGGCGCCACGGTGGGTAACGCCCCTCAAGAAATCGTAGCAGACGTTCCAGGTAAGAAAGTTGGGAAACGAGTCTCGCCGCGCCTCCTCCAATCGTTGGAGGCAGCGGGCATGAAATTCCGAGTCTTCGTCCGAAGCGTAGATCAGTACATCTGTATCGAAGACCACGACTTCACTCGTCTTCCACGATCCCGTCGAGTCCGGAGCGGTAGGAGACGTCCACCCGCATCCCGCCACTGCGCCACTTCGGCAGCGGCGGAAGCGACTGCGTATCAACCGGAGCCGGCGGGCCTTCATCGAGAATGCGCCGGATGCCGGCTTCCACAAGCGCCGACATGGTCGTCCCCCGTCGGGCAGCCTCTTCCCTTAACCGCCGCATTACCGTATCGTCGATGTTCAAAGTTGTCTTCATATGGGTAACCATACCATCGATATGGATATATGGCGCACATGACCAAGGTCACTAATGCTCTTAGTCGGAGCGGTTGATAGGATAATTGCGTTAGGGTGCGTAAAAGGAGTTGGTCACTTGTCCGCAAGGCTAGCGATTTACGTTGTACAGCCCCTCACCTCTTTACGGGCACGAAAGCGTGTCCCGTACGCCCGATCCGCGGCCAAAGCCCCAGGGACTGGTCAGGCCCCCTCCTAGCCCTTGATATGGGAGAGGATCAAGGTGAGGGGCGAAAAAATGTAGCGCTGGAGGGTGTCCCCAGCTTGGGCGGGGAGCGGCCGGCGCATATGGCAATCCCCCACCCCAGCGACCTAAGAGTCCTTGACATCCAACACAGATACTTGTGTGTTGCGATTGGGCCCAAGAACGTGCCAATTGTGGGGCTTTGGTGAGGGGAATGTAGCGCGGGGGCTTGTCCCCCGCCTAGAGCCGAGCATTAACATCCGGTGGTGGAGGATGAAACGCCAGTTGCTACGGCCTGCCCCCAGCCACACGCGGGCCGGCCTGCCTGTCCCACTTCGTCATTCTCGCCCCCATTTCGTCATTCTCGCGATCGAAGGCCTGCCCCGTACCCCGATACGGGGCGAGAATCCACGCACCATAGGCACCCGCGAAGCGGCATTTGAGAGGCCGGCGACCACGGCCGCATAGACCCGCCGGAATCCAGCGGCAGGAAGGGGAAACCTCGTAGCGCTGGGGCTCGTCCCCAGACAATGGCCGGCCCCCATCCGGCGTCCCAAAATAGCCCGGGCCTACTGTGGGGGCGGTTCGCAAAGCGCCCTAGGGTTGGGGGAGCGCGGCGAACTGCGCGGGCGCAACCCGTCGAACCCAATCACCCGCCGGCGAGGTTGGCGGGTTGCGCGATCACGAGCGGCTCAGGTTCGACCTTATTTCCAATGCTAGCAATAGCTCATCCGTAGACAGCTGGTTCACCCCCGCCGAAATCGCATCCAAGATCTCTGCCTCAGTGTTGCAATCAGCCGCGTGGACCAGAAACCCGCGCTCTTGAAATGCCTGGACCGTGTCACTACTGACCCGTCCACTCGGATGGTGTGCAACCTGGGCTTGAATAAGGTGCATCGAATCTATCGAGCGCATCAACCAAAGCTCTTCACCCATCCACGCCGGAGGTTGCTCCAACAAGACACCTATCTTGATCGTCGAATCGAGCATGCGAACTTTCATCAACACGTGCAAGAAGGCAGACGTAATCTCAACGTGTTCACACAATCCGTGCGCTTCTATCGAATCTAGTACCGACTGGATGAAGGGTTCAGATATCGCGCTCAGCTGCGCCTCGAGGACGCAACTCCCGTTCGCGATACTAAGCATTTCGTGCAGTTGGGGAATCTTGGTTCCGGCATATTCGACACCGTACCAACTGCCGGCATCCATTGAGGCAAGGTCGGATAGCGTGTGCTCAGCAATCAGACCCTCACCATTACTCGTTCGTCCTAGATAGGCGTCGTGATGGACGACGATTCCCGAATCCTTGGTGAAGTGGAGGTCGAACTCGATACCATCTGCCCCAAGCTCGATGGCCATCTGAAACGCCGGGATAGTATTCTCCGGCGCTTGCTCGCTGCACCCGCGATGTGCATGAATTCTTGGTAGATTGGACGACATACCCATGGGATCGATCTCACTCCGAAGGTGTGTAGCTTACGGCTCTTCTTCGCACAGCGCTTCCCCCGTCGCCCACTCCATCATTCCGGCTTCCCGACTCGTCCCTCCGGCTCCCCTCCTAGTCTTGGTACGAAAATGTGCCCTCCAATCAACCTCGATGCCGGCTTTCCACCGGCGAAACGTGCCGAATTGTAAACCGATGGTCGATGGCGGAATGAGAAAATGTAGCGCGGGGGCTTGTCCCCCGCTGGGGTCGGGGTGGAGCGTCGCAGAATCCGCCGTGCCAATTCGTTGTACCAAGCCACAACTCCGGCTTTTCATACCTTGGTGTGCCGGCGCCAGCCGGCATGGACGATTGCTATGAAAGCATGTCCCGGACTACGATCCGGGATGTGCCCTCCAATCAACCTCGATGCCGGCTTTCCACCGGCGAAACGTGCCGAATTGTAAACCGATGGTCGATGGCGGAATGAGAAAATGTAGCGCGGGGGCTTGTCCCCCGCTGGGGTCGGGGTGGGGCGTCGCAGAATCCACCGTGCCAATTCGTTGTACCAAGACACAACTCCGGCTTTTCATACCTTGGTGCGCCGGCGGCAACCGGCATGGGCGATTGGTACGAAAGCATGTCCCGGACTCCGATCCGGGATCAATTCCGGCGCCGGCCGGCGACACCAACCACCGTCGCCCAAACAACGACAGCCCAGGGTCGCAAGAGAGAAATGTAGCGCTGGGGCTTGTCCCCAGCTAGGGGCGGGGTGCGCGGCACAGACGACACCTGACCCTTCCATCAACCAATGCACCCAATTTTCGTACCTTGGTGTGCCGGTGCCATCCGCCAAGAGCGACTACGATGAAAGCCTGCCCCGTACCCCGATACGGGGCCGGAATCCACGAAAGCTGAATCCGATGCTCCCGGGGACCCCTGATGAGCGCGCCTACCGTCCGGCGAAGCGCGGAGCCCGCTTCTCCATAAACGCCCGTACGCCTTCCCGAGCGTCTTCGGTATCAAACAGCGCGTCGCCCATCGAGTCCCCATCGGCGATCCGGCCAGGGTCTGCATTCTCGGCCGCCAACCGTATCGCCCGCTTGCCGAACCCCACAGACAACGGCGCATTCTCCGCCAGCTCCCTCGCCACGCCGGCGACGTAGCCCTCTAGCTCGCCGCGGTCGAGGACCGCATTGACCAGTCCCATCTCCAGGGCCCGTTGCGCCGTGATCCGGCGTCCCAGCTGCAAGATCTCGTTGGCGTTGGCCGGCCCGACTAACCGCACGAATCGCCCGATCTCGTCCAGTCCCATGCCGATTCCCAGCTTCACCATCGGAACCCCGAACAGCGATTCCCGGTCGCAGTACCGCAGATCGCAGCAGCTCGCCAACTCACACCCTCCGCCAAGACAGTAACCGTGTATCTGGGCGACCACCGGCTTGGACAAGTTGTACACAGCGTCCATGGCGCCGGCGACCAAAGCGTTGTACCGACTCGCCTGCTGCGCGTTGCTCCGGCTTTCCGAGAACTCGCTGATGTCGGCGCCGGCGCTGAACGCGCGCTCTCCCGCTCCCCGCAGGACAACGACCCGGACCGACTCGTCGCGTTCAAATTCATTGAAAATATCGGTCAATCGAATCCACATCGACTGGTTGATAGCGTTATGTCGAGTAGGTTGGTCCAGAGTGACCGTCGCTATTGGGCCATCGGTGGCGAGCAGCACTTGATCTTCGGACAAATTCCCTCCCGGTGGCTCGCGCCTTTGACCAGCAGCCGGCATCGTGATATCTTCCGGCAACCACCGTACGCTCATCCTAGCATTTTGTATGAGGACAGCCAGTGATTCTGCGATTCGAGGGCAATGATCCGGCCATTGCAACCGATGCTTACGTAGCGCCCGGAGCCCAGATCATGGGCCGAGTTACGTTGGAAGCCGGAGCCAGCGTCTGGTTCAACGCCGTACTTCGCGGCGACGACGAGCCCATCACCGTAGGCGAAAATAGCAACGTCCAGGATAACGCGACGTTGCACATCGATCCGGGACATCCTGTCGTCGTGGGCAAGAGTGTCGTCATTGGGCACAACGCCATCGTTCACGGCGCGACTATCGAAGACGAGGTCCTGATCGGAATGCACGCGACGGTACTGACCGGCGCAACGATCGGCCGAGGATCCATAGTCGGAGCCGGCGCACTCGTGCCGGAAGGCGCCACCATACCGCCCAACTCGCTCGTAGTCGGGATTCCGGCCAAGGTTGTCCGCAGCACCACTCCGGACCAGGTCGCCGGCATCCGGCGGTCGGCCGATGGCTACCGGGCCCGGGCTGACCGCTTCCGGAGAAGTGGAATATCCGGCCGATGACACAGCCTCGAGTCGCGCACTCGCGACGAAGATTCGGAGATCGAGGTGAGTAAAGCTCGGACCGCGCTTCTCGAACGAGGAGCCCGCAACGCGGTAGAGACCTGCCTGGCGGTCCGATCGACCGACCGGGTCTGTGTGATCACCGACGAAGAAACCCAGGTCGTAGGCGACGCTCTGACTCGGGCGAGCCAACAGGCCGGCGCGGCGGTTGAGACGCTCCTGCTTGAGAGCTTCGGCCAACGTCCGCTGACCAGCCTCCCCGACACGCTGCGTAGCGCAATCAAACGTGTCGACCCGAGCTGCTCCTTCTACGCAGCCGCCGCGAAAAAGGGTGAGATCAGCTTTCGCATCCAGCTGCTACCCTGGCTGGTGCATACGCTGGGAGTGCGCCACGGTCATATGCCGGGCATAACTCCGGCGCTGATGACCGAGGGCATGCTGGCGGACTACGACGTGGTGAGCAGGGTGACCTCGCGAGTTGCCGATATCGTCCGGCCGGCCCGGCAGATCCAGGTGCGTTCGGCCAAGGGCTCCGACATCGTTGCCCAGTTCAGCCCAGAGCTGCGTTGGGTCCCGTGTCCCGGCCTATACCGCCGGCAGGGCACTTGGGGCAACCTGCCGGAAGGTGAGGTCTTCACCTCGCCGGCCCGCGTCGACGGCCTTCTGACGGTTGACGAGCTCGGCGACTACTTCTCCGAACAGTACGGAGTCTTGCCCCAGCCGGTCACCTTCCGCATCGAAGACTCGATCGCGGTCGAGATCACTTCGGAGAACACAGCGCTGGCGAACGAGCTAGCCGGCTATCTCGACAGCTCGGAAAATGGCCGGCGGGTGGGAGAGTTCGCCATCGGGACCAACACCGCACTGACCCGGCTGGTCGGCAATCTGCTCCAGGACGAGAAGTATCCCGGCATACACGTCGCCTTCGGAAACCCCTACCCCGACGAGACCGGCGCAACCTGGCGCGCCAGCGTCCACGTCGACACCATCCCGACCGACTGCGACATCGACGTCGACGGCCGGCCCCTGATGCGCGCCGGCCGGTTCCTCTTCGACACCTAGGAACGCGGCCCGAATCGTCATTCGTACGAGAACGTGCCCTCCAATCAACCTCAATGCCGGCTCTCCACGGGCGAAACGTGCCGAATTGTAGACCGATGGTCGATGGCGGAATGAGAAAATGTAGCGCGGGGGCTTGTCCCCCGCTGGGGTCGGGGTGGGGCCTGGCAGAATCCGCAGTGCCAATTCACTGTACCAAACCACGACTCCGGGTTTTCATACCTTGGTGTGCCGGCGCCAACCGGCATGAGCGATTGCTATGAAAGCATGTCCCGGACTCCAAACCGGGATAGACCGCTCCAGTAGCCTCTCATTGGTCATTCGCGGCATCCCTTCGCCAATCCGGCCCCCCATTCGTCATTCCGGCGATCGAAGGCATGCCCCGTACCCCGATACGGGGCCGGAATCCAGGAGGGGTGGGGAGGGGTAAGACTACCAGACGGTGGAAAAAACCAACCCATCGCCCCACTTTCATCCTCTTATGCGGCCTTCGCAAGGCCATGGCGATTCCGGCGATCAAAAGCATGCCCCGTACCCCGATACGGGGCCGGAATCCAGAGGCGTGGGGAGAAGGGATTGTAGCGCTGGGGCTTGTCCCCAGCTTAGGACGGACCGCTCGTTCGCGCAAGTTGCACGGCCCGGCGTACCACCATTTTCCTCTTCTTATGCGGCCTTCGCGAGGCCATGGTGATTCCCGCGAAAGCCGGAATCCAGAAGGGGAGGTCGCGCGAACCCACCAACCAACACCACCACGAACAATGTAGCGCTGTGGCTCGTCCCCAGCCAAGGACACGTGGGCAGCCGGCCGCTTCCTTAGTCGCCGTCCGCAACATACTACCATCCGTAGCTCGACGGTAACCCATAGTATGATGAAGGGGACACGGAAACCATCGGAGAACTGACGTGACTACACCAGCGGACGACAATCCGCCTACGCTTGAGAGCATTGCCAAAGACCAGCAACACCTCATTGACGCCGTTATGGCATTGAGCCAAGGTGTCCAGGCACTCGCTGACGGGCAAAACCATTTCAACGCTTTTAGTGCGATGCAGCGCGATTTCAACGCCACAGTTGAAACCTTCTTGGCTGATGCCAATGGACGATTTGACCGCATCAGCGCAGGTGTCGCCGGCACTAATGACAAACTTGACGGCCTCAAGTCTGATATCGGCCTAATCAAAGCAGACCTCGCCGGCACTAATGACAAACTTGACGGCCTCAAGGTCGACATTGGCCTCGTCAAAGGCGGTCACGCTCGCAACGAAATGCGCCATAAAGCCAGCATAAGTGCCGATGACTTGGGTTACCAGCTTATAGAAGAACTGCCTCAAGGCGCGCTCGTCGCGCTCGCGAGAGTCGCCTTTGCCAATGGCATCGCCGCTAACGAAGTGGAAAGTTTCCGCAACGCCGACATGGTAATGATGGTACAAGACGCGAGCAATCAACCTGGTTACGTGGCGGTTGAGGTATCGTACACCGTCGACGGTAACGACGTTAGACGGGCGATGCGGAACGCCAACTATCTGCAACAATATACCGGAATCAAATCACGCGCCGTCGTCGCCGGCGTTGATATTCTGCCGGAGGCTAAACAGCAGGTTGACGCTGGTACTGTCTATTGGTTCGAAATATTGAGGCGGGAGATACAGCCGGTGTAAGCGGCTGCGGTGTTTTGGCGGCAACAGCGCTAGGTAACACTTGGGCCCGGTCAATTGACCGGGCCTCTTGTGTAGGCATGTTACTCTTCTTCAAGACCTCCTTAGCGGCTTGACCGCCGGACGAGATAGATCAGAAGAGCCGGGTACGCTCCTCCCTCCAGATAATTGGGGTCGCCGTCATACATCCAGAGGACACCCCAGTACCCTCCCACTCGTAACCTTATGGTTCACTCCCCCGGCCACACCCGCACCGCTCCAAGCAACGAGCCCCCCTTATGTCAACGCCAACATCTACCCGCCAACGAGGAAGAATCACCGAATAGTGGCGAACATCTGTTATAATTAAAGCGAAGCAGTATGCGCAAGGACATACCAACAACCGCCGGCAAAAAGTAGTTTTTGCAAAACAAACCCCCGGCACACGAGGAGATGTCCATAGCCGCCGGCAAAAAGTAGTTTTTGCAAAACAAACACCGGCGGATCATGGATTCACGGGAGAACACGAATGTCTATCGCGATGACGGATGAGCAGCGCAATGACTTCGAAGAGAATGGATACGTAGTCTTGGAAGACCTCTTGAGCCAAGAGGAGCTGGATCGACTGCTTGCGGCAGTCGACGAAACCGCCGCGAATATCCGGCAAGCGAAGGGATTAGGCCCAGACGAACCGTTCGCCATCCGCAACGCGCTCGCCCACCACGAGGCGTTTCTCGATCTGATCGACCACCCCAGAATGCTGCCGTTGGTCGTCGACGCCATCGGCTGGAACATACAGATACGCACCACCCACCTAGACTACCGGCCGCCCTATCCCAGGGACCTGGAGGCCGGCGCCGTCGGCACCGGCAAAGGCGAGGATCACCAGGCCGGCTATGGCAACGTACTCTGGCACCCTGATCTGGCCGGCGGCTACCTCTTCGAGGCGCCGTCGCTCGATGGCCGATTGCCCTTCATGGAGATCAAGGTCTTCTACGTCCTATCCGACCTCACCGAGTCCAACTCCGGCAATCTCTGGGTTGTACCCGGCAGCCACAAACGCAAGCCCCAGGAGCTGCGCGAAAACGATCGCGGGATCGATCCCAGCGAGGTCGTAGAGCTGAGACTACCGCCGGGAGCCGCCGTCCTGTGGCGCACTGCCACTTGGCACTGCGTCGGCCCTAATCTGTCGAACAGAGTCCGTAAGATCATGCACGTTGGCTACCACTACCGATGGCTGAGGCCCACCGATTACGCGCAACAGGACGCCGATCTAGTGGCCCGAAGCTCGCCGATCCGCCGGCAGCTGTTGGGAGCGTTGGCCACCGATGACCATCCGCTGGGCAACGACCGGGCTTTCCGTCCATCGTCGGAGTATTGGATTCCCAAGAACTGGGATAACGTGCCGCTGAAAGCGTGGGCCGAGGAGCGGGGAGGACGAGCGCAGGCCGGTGCAACGCCTCTCTGACCGCGCGGTGACTTCGCTAGAACCATCCGCCCAAATGGGCCAACCAACCGAGAGCGAAACCGAACACGATGGTCACAACCATCGCGAACACAACCTTCAACAGGAATCTCCAGCCGTAGCGCCTATCCACCTCGACGGTCCGCTGCCGCAGCTCGGACACCTCGCCCCTCAAATCGGAGATCTGCTCGGATAGCCTTGTGATCTCCATGTTGAGGGCTACTACCGCCGTGACGTCAATAGTCGACTCGCCTCTGGCCTGAGCATTTTCAACCGCCTGACGCTGATACTCGGCAATTTTCTGCATTACCGCGTCCATCACCTTCTCGGTGACCATTCTGATCAGCGCAGCGCTTGCGAATTGAAGTGCCAATATCGAATGCTCCTACAGATTCCTCGCTGAGTCGAAACTAGCTTGAGGCCAACGGCTCTGGTTGATCCAGCTCAAATGCCTGATGCAATGCACCGACGGCGACTTCTGCCTGATCCGCATCGATCAGACAGGTGATCCGGATATCGGATGTCGTAATCATCTGTATGTTGATGCCGGCCTCGTAGAGCGCCTTGAACATCCCCGCGGCAAATCCCGGCGCATTCTGCATTCCGGTTCCTACTATGGAGACCTTGGCCATGTTGTCCGCGCTCTCCAAGTCTCTAGCCGAAATAGTTGGGATCAACTCTCTCACCAGGACGAGAGCTTTCTCAAGATCATGGCGCCCCACGGTAAACGAAAGGTCGGTAAGTTGGTCGTGGCCGGCGTTCTGGACTATGACGTCCACGCTAATACCGGCGTCGGCCAGTGGTTGAAACAGCATATAGGCGACACCGGGCTGATCCGGTACGCCCAGAACCGTTACCTTAGCCACGTCGGTGTCGTGAGCTATGCCCCGGACCTTGTTCGAAACTTCCATTCTGCTTCCCTCCACGATCGACGTTCCTTCTCCGTCGTTAAACGTCGATCGCACGACAATCGGCATGTGGTGGAGGCTACCCAACTCTACTGCCCGCGGATGCATTACGCGCGCGCCAAGGTTCGCCAACTCCAGCATCTCATCATAGCTTATCTGGTCGAGTTTCCGCGCATTGGGAACCACCCGGGGATCGGCGGTGAAGATACCATCCACGTCGGTGTAGATCTCGCAGCGATCGGCGCCGAGTATGATCGCCATCGCCACCGGCGTTATATCGCCGCCGCCTCGGCCCAGGGTGGTGATGTCAAGCTCCTCGGTGATGCCCTGAAACCCGGCGACGATGACTATCTTGCCGCTATCCAGCTCACGATGGACCCGGCTGGGATCGACTGACACTATGCGCGCTTGCCTGAATGCGCTCGTGGTCTGAATGCCGGCCTGCGCACCAGTCAGGGAGATGGCCGGCTGGCCCTTCGCTCGCACGGCCATGGCCATCAGCGTGCAAGACACCATCTCGCCGGTCGACAGGAGTAGGTCCATCTCTCGATCGTCAGGATCGTTGGTTACTTGATGCGCCAGATCGATGAGATTATCGGTCGTCTTGCCCATCGCCGAAACTGCGGCGACTATCTGGGCGCCTTCACGATGGCTGCGGATGATTCGATCCGCCACGAACATTATTCGCTCGGCCGTAGCCACGGACGTGCCGCCATATTTCTGGACTATCAGCGTCACTTCTAGGTTCCCTGTGTTTAGTTGGGGATTGCTGGCGGCGGATCGTTCCGATCTTGAAGCCGCCGCGCGCATAGTATAGCGGTTGTCAGGCCAGGGCCGGCGACTCCTGGCGCACGACCGGCAGCGTCATCAGGGCATGGGGTATAACGGCCACTCTGGCAGATTGGCCCACACATTCGGAGGCCATCGTCAGCGCCTCGTCCATACTCGCGGCGTGTCGGAACTTCAACTGCTCAGCGATGTCGGGATGCTCCGAGCCCACAATTATTACGTCACAACCTGCCAACACCTGGGCCATCACGTAGGCGCGTTGACCACCGGCCTCGTAGCCGTGCGCCCGAGCATTGGCGATTATATCTGCCGGGCTGATGGCCTGGCGCATTGAGTCGAGGTAGGCTTGTTCGCCGGCTCCCTGACCTACGCCTTCCTCTGCCCGCGCCGGAATGATGATTACGCCTCCCGACCGGACCACCGGATCGGGTGCGAACTGCAGGTAGCTCGCTGCCCTCGATGCCTGATAGAAATTGGAGTCCTTCGGATACCCAACGCCGGCGACTGCGATGTCGAACTGTCCGTCGATCTGGACCGTATACATCGGCGAGGCGACCCGCACCAGCTCTTCCAACACAGCGTCGGGCCTGCCTGCCTCAACTGCTACCAACCTGTGCTCCTCGTCAGCGACCACGTTCAACACGAACGTCAGGCCAACGCGCTCGGCAATCTCGGTGATCGCTTCGTGGAATGGGTTGCCTTCAAGCTGCGCGAGACGTACTTTCGGATGATCCAGCATCGCCGGCCCGTGCGAATACTGGATTGTTGCGGCACTGGAACAACCAATGGCCACTGTCTTGCGCCCACCGCTGTAGCCGGCGTATTGGTGGGGCTCGACCACTCCGGTCGCCACCGACAGATCAGCCTCATATACCCTTCGATTGACTCGGCAAGGAACTCCATGGGCAACCATTCCCAGATCGATCAGCGAAGACGGATCGCCGGGGGTAGGATTCACCACCTTCACCCGACCGACCACGTCGGCACCTAGCTTCTCCGACATCTCGGACGGTGTAGCAGGCCTGTGCATGCCAATGCCGACCATGACGGAAACGTCTGAGTCCGGGACGCCGGCCGCGTTGAGCTCGTTCAAGATCGGCGGCACCAGCAAGTCATCTGGACATGCCCGCGTAGCATCGGTCACTACGACCACGACCTTCATCCCCGGGCGAGCCAGCTCGCGGATTGGACGAGACGCTAGCGGTCTCCGCAGAGCTTCATCGATAGCTTGACGCGGCGCCGGCAAAGGAGGCATCGGGTTCGACTCTAATAGCTGTCCCCGGGAAGCAGATGGAAGCTGGAACGTTATCGATTCGTGACCGTATGGAACCGTATAGTGGACCAATTGCGTCCTCCCTTGACCTCAACTCTGGAAACGGTGCCGCAGGCTCCGGGCGACCTGTCGCGCTGCCAATTCGGACTGGGTTCTCAGCGCTATGAGCCGGTCAAACATCATATCCGGCATCTATCCTCATATCAATCGACTCGGCAACTTATAAGAGTTGGCGCCGGCCCAACTGTATTAGAATGTAGGCAGAGACGCCTGTTGTTAGTCGGCACCCGCCTCTACCTGTCAGGACAAGCAACAACCTTTGAACTTCCATCCGGAGGATTTTGTGGCTACGAATCCAATCATCGAGACCAGACTGGACAATGGACTAACGGTACTCACCCGTGAGATTCACCATTCTCCGGTCGCCACCTTTTGGGTATGGTACCGCGTCGGCTCACGCAACGAGGGCCCCGGCATCACTGGGATTTCCCATTGGGTCGAGCACATGCTGTTCAAAGGAACGCCAAAGCTCGGTAAGGGCGATATATTCCGGCAGATCTCGAAGAACGGCGGCACCCTGAACGGATTCACGTGGATCGATTTTACCGCCTACTTCGAGACGCTACCCAGCGATCGATTGGATTTAGCTATAGGAATCGAGTCGGACCGAATGGTCAACTCGACCTTCGATCCAGAAGAGTTTGAGAGCGAACGCACGGTCATCATCTCGGAGCGCGAAGGCAGCGAAAACCACCCCACGTTTCATCTGGACGAAGAGGTAAATGCGGCTGCATTCAAGGTTCATCCTTACGGGAACGGGGTAATAGGTTGGAAATGTGATCTTCAGGCGATGACCCGCGATGAATTGTATAACCACTACAAGACTTTCTACGCACCTAACAATGCCATCGTAGTTGCCGCCGGCGACTTTGACACTGAGCGGCTACTGGAGCGAATTGAAGAAAGCTTTGGGTCGATCCCTGCCGGCCCTCCGATTCGGCCGGTCAGGTCCGTCGAACCGGCGCCGTTCGGCGAGCGAAGGGTCGAGGTTAGGCGCCCCGGCGCAAACCCTTACATAGAAATCGCTTATCACGCACCGTCCGCTTCCAACCCGGACCTCTACCCGATGATCGTACTGGACGCGATACTGTCCGGCGCCAAGCCAATGGGCCTATTCGGCGGAAGAGGCACGGCCATGGGTCGCTCTGCCCGGTTGTACCGACGGCTGGTCGATGCCGAACTCGCCAGCGGCGCCAGCTCGGGATTTGCCCTCACATTGGACCCTTACCTCTTCAGTATCTCGGCCGTCCTGAGGCCCGGCGTCGACCTTCAGAATGTCGAAACCGCGGTAGACGAGGAAATCGACCAGCTTCTCCAAGATGGAGTAGCCGAATCCGAAGTAGCTATCGCAAAAAAACAGGTGCGGGCCCAGTTGGCCTACGCTTCTGAAGGTGTAACCAATCAAGGTTATTGGTTGGGCTCCCTTGAGACCGTAGACAGCTACAAGACCTTTGACTCGCTGCTCGACCGCGTCGAGGAGGTCCAGGCGGAAGATGTGCACCGGGTAGCTCAATCTTTCCTGACCAAGGACAAGCGCACGGTTGGCTGGTTCATTCCTACCGCCGAAGGATCGGGCGGAGCCGCTGCAACGCCGGCAGCCGTCCGGTACAGCCGTTTCCGCCCCAGGTTCTTTAGCGACGGCGTCAAATCACAAACGGCTGCCCTGCCAAACGTCAAGCGTCGAGTGCTAGACAACGGGATCACGGTGCTGTCAAGCGAGAACAGAGTTAATCCGGTCGCCATCCTTCGGATCAGCATGCCGGCCGGAACAATCTACGAGCCGGCAGACAAGATGGGACTAGCGTACTTCCACGGCCGGATGCTGCAACGCGGCACTTCCCAACACAGCTTTCAGGACCTCAACAAGCTGACCGACTCGATCGGCGCATCATTGGGGGCTTCCGCCGGCGAACGCAGCCTTGCGATTAGCATCAAGTGCTTGCGCGAAGACCTGGACCTTCTGGGCGACCTAGCGGCTGATCTAATACGTAGACCGACCTTCCCGGAGAGCGAAATCGAGAAGGTTCGCGGGGAAGTTCTTACCGCACTCCGCGAACTCCAAAACAATACGCGTTCGGTCGCCGGCCGTGAGTTCTATCGGACGATCTACGGGGATGAACACCCCTACTCGCGGTGGCGAATGGGTACCGAACAGACTGTCAATAGCTTTACGCAGTCTGACCTCATGGAGTTCCACCAGTCGCTGGTGGGACCGCCCGGGGCTACTGTCATCGCGACTGGCGACGTCGGCTTGGATCGCCTCTCGAGCCTGCTAGACTCGATGTTCGCCGGCTGGGAATCGAGCCGTCCGGCACCGGATAAGTGGGACGTTCCACAAGCGTGCCGGCCGGCTGGGACGATCCGCCGGCATCTCACAGTCGAGGGTAAGACCCAGACTGACATTATCGTGGGTCTACCCGTCATCTCTCGCCGCGACCCCGACTTCTACGCACTGAATATGGCCGATCTCGTACTTGGCGGTTTGGGTCTCATGGGACGACTCGGCGCCAACGTTCGTGACGAACAGGGTCTCGCTTACTACGTTTACTCCAGCCTTGGCGTATCGCACGGTCCTGGTGCTTGGACAGTGCGGGCCGGCGTGAACCCGGCGAACGTCGACAGGGCCATAGATAGCATCCGACACGAGATTGACGTGCTCACCACTGAGAAAGTAGCGCCGGACGAGCTAGCGGACGGCAAGAGCTATCTTACCGGTGTGCTTCCTCTCTCGACCGAAACGAACGACGGCGTCGCCGCAATTCTAAATCGGGTCGAAAGCTACGATCTGGGTCTCGACTACTTGGATCGCTTTCCGGACATCGTCAACGCCCTAACCGACGACGAAGTGCTGGAAGCGGCGCGACGGCATTTGGTTCCAGACAACATGGTCGTCGTCACCGCCGGGCCGCCGGAGGTCGCTCCAGAGCAGTGATGGCCGGCACCGCGAATGCCGTGCCCAACAGAATCCCACCGAGCACGTCGGTCGGCCAATGGTGCCCAAAGTAGAATCGGCTAAACCACATCAATAGAGCCAAAGCTGCCACGAGCAATTGAATGATCACTAGGCCCGCATTACGCCGGCCGAATCGCCAAATGGCCCAGCTTATCAGCAGGCAGAAAAACGCGGTGCGGGCCGCGTGTCCACTCGGAAACGTATAGGAGGTCCTGAACCACAGAAGCGGGAAATCGTAGAGCAGTCTGACCATATCGCCGCCTACTGGCGGTTGAAAAACAACGAATTTGCTCAGGACCTCCAGGGGCAAAGTGCAGCCTATCCAGAGAATCGACAAGGAACGACTGCCAAACCCTGATCTCCACAATAACCAGGTACCGAGCGCTAACCAACCAACGCTGAACTCGGCCGTCGCAAGCGGCGTTAGTGCGGTCAAGAGATAATCGAGCTGGATTCCAGCCAGACGCTGAGAGGCCTGAAGGACCTCAGTATCGACCGTAGCGAGCCAGCTACTGCCCACCACCAAGGCCAAGACGGCATAGATAAGCAGCAAGACAACGGATATAGTGAGGCTCCGCCGGCTGATGGACGCAACCAATATATCCATCAACCATTCGACAAATCTCATCGAATGAGGGCTCTACTCAACCGTCTGGGTCGGCTTTTTCGAGCTCCGATGCATAGTCTTCGGCGTTGTCTTCAGGCGCATATCCCAGCTCACGCTGGGCGCTGCTGATGTCCCAGTAGCGGCGTTTGTTATTCGAGATCGTGTAGTAGATGCCAAACTTGATGTCGGTCTCGATGGCCAAGGAGGCGGCTTGGGCCATATCCCGGGGACTAAGCCAAGTCGCGAGGTTGCGTGGCACTTTCGGCTTTGCCAAGTACGAGCCGATCCGCAGACATATCACCGACATGCCATACGCATCGGAATAGTAGCGACCCAGGGCTTCTCCAAATGCCTTGCTCGCACCGTAGTAGCCATCCGGCCGGACCGTCATCTCCGGCGTAACCGGCAACTCTCCCAAGAGCTCGTAATAGCCGGATACGTGGTTCGTGCTGGCGAATACTACTTTCTTGACGCCGGCCTGCCGGCAGGCTTCGTAGCAATTGTAGCAGCCCACGATGTTATCCCGCAGAGCTAACTCCCAGGGCGTCTCCACCTCCACGCTCGCGGCCAGATGTAATACAGCATCGACCCCTTCAACGGCACGAAGCGCCACGTCCAAGTCCGCCATGTCGCCCCTCACTACCTGTTCGCCGTGTTCAGCCGGGAGTACCTTGTTGCGGTACATGACCCTGAGCCGATAGCGGTCTCGGAGCAAGACTTGAATGTCGCGGCCGATCATGCCGGCCGCGCCTGTTATTAGTACCAGTTTTCGGGCGTCATTCTGTGTCATCAGTAGGTCAAGACCCCCCCATCTACTACCACGGTCTGTGACGTCACGGAATCGTTTCGCACCAAATATAAGACCGCATCGGCCACGTCGTCCAGTTGTGGGAGCCGCCCCAGCAACGCCCGACCCACATAGTCACTTGTCGCTTTTTCGCCCCACTTCCTGCCCCAACGAGTATCCAACAGACCCGGGGCCACATTGTTGACCTGGATCTCCGGCGCGAGCGCTACCGCCAAGCATCGACCCAGCATATCTTCTGCCGCTTTCGATACTGAGTAGGCGATGCAGCTTCCACCAGGCCTGATGCCTCCGGTAGAAGTCACGTTTATTATCTTTCCGGCCCCGCGATCTTTCATAATAGGTGCAACGATTTTGGAGCAAAGGAACGGTCCGCGCAGGTTCACGGCCATTATGTTGTCCCAATCTTCCTCCTTCATGCCGTCTAGATCGCTAAAGGGAACAAAAACGGTCGTTCCAGCATTGTTTATCAGAATGTCGATCCCACCGAACTGTTCGACAACCTCATCGACCATGCGTCGGACGTCGGATGATACGGAAACATCCGCCTTCACGGACATCGCCTTGCCGCCATCTGATTCGATTTCGGATACTGTCTCGGCAGCTTCTTCGGCGGATCGGGAGTAGTTGACAGCCACCAACGCGCCGGCCGCCGCCAGCTTCAAGCTGATCTCCTTACCCAGTCCGGTTCCACCGCCGGTCACTAGGGCAACTTTGTTCTTGGGATCCAACGGGACCTCCTCGCCGGCCGCGGTTGCGGCGGTTAACTCTTGGAGCGTGTGGCAAATATACCACAGCGCGTCTGTCGGCTCACCACGGAATGCTCTTCCACCACGTGCACGGCGCCGGTCCGATCGACCCCTGATCAATCCTATTGTCCGGCGAATGCAGCTGCCTATTGGATGAAGAAGGGAGCGATGGTTTCGACAAGCTGACCATTGCGACACGGGAAGTCTCAGGCTCGCGTGCGGACTTGGTATGATTCATCCACGATTGATTCCTTGACCGGCAGCACAACAGTCGTACTAGCCGTCATCTTGCCGTTGGTCTGTGATCAAAGCCAGGCCTTTTGATTCGATGCAATGTGATGCCACGCGTTCAATACCCAGGGGCAAAGGACTCAACGGCGACGACGCCGCTAACCACGCCGATTGCGCACCGTTGATAATATCGGAGGACTACGCTTAACCGTGCATTCCACCAGCATCAGGAGGATAAAATGTCCGAAATAGCCGCACTGGCCAGCAATATTGCGCAGATACTCTCCGAACGGAAACAGACGATTGGAGTGGCTGAATCTTCAGCCGGCGGTCTGATTAGCGCCGCTCTACTTGCGGTGCCAGGCGCATCGAGCTACTTCCTCGGAGGCGCCGTCGTTTATACCGGCCAGGCAAAACAAATCTTCGTCGGATTGGACAAGGCAACAACCGACAGCTATCGCCCGGCCACTCCTCGCCACGCCATCGATCTCGCAAGATCGGCCCGAGACACTCTCGATGCGACTTGGGGAATCGGCGAAACCGGCGCGGCCGGCCCGACTTCCAACCGATACGGTGATTCGCCGGGACACACTTGCATTGCGGTGGCCGGCCCAATCGATCTCAGCACAACGATCGAGACCGGGCAATCCGATCGAGAATCGAACATGAGAGTGTTCGCAACAGCTGCGCTGAGGCTGATAGAGCAGGCCTTGGTGGAAGGGCCCCTGACTTAGCCGCACACCGGCAGTGCGGTGTTCCAGCGGGTAAACTTTGGCGAGCTTTTCTTGGCTAGTTCAGCGCGTGCCCGGCGCCAGAGGTCGGCCCAAACCGCATGGTCTCTCAGCTCTGCTCCCGGGTTCTCGCGGCTGCGGGCTACGAAGCCGGGGAACATAGGCCGGCCCGTCGGTTGGCCCGTTGGCTGATAGCGGATATCGAAGCTCCAGCGTATCCGATCGCTCACATTTGGATACGATTGATGCATCGTAGTCCGCGTGAAGATCAGAACACTCCCGGCCTTCATTGGTACTGGCACCGCATCATCGAGGCGGATTAGCCTGTCTGGAATGCGATTTCCCTGCTTCCTGATTGGATCCTGGCAATGCGCAACCATGCCAGTAAAGTGGCTCTTGGGAACCATCGCCAAGCATCCGTTGTCCGCGTCGGTGTCGAACATAGGAACCCATGCCGACACCATACTAGTATCGTCCGCTTCCGGAAGAACGACTCCTTGGTCTTGATGCCAGCCGGTCTGAGCAGTAATACCGTTCCGATGCTCTGCAGGAACCAACCTCTCAGGCACCTTTATTCGAACATGCTGTACCGGATTCGAATAAATCTCTGATCCGACGAAGTGTTCGACAACGTCAAGCAAACGCGGATTACGTAAGAAGTCGAATACCGCTTTACCCAAATGCATTGGGGTGTCTGCACCCACATCCTTTTGAGGTAGCGTAATGTCAAAATATTGGTGGTAAGCACGGTCGCTTTCGGTTACTACCCTGGCCAACCGGTCTCCAAACGGCAATTCGCGGTAAGTAGAGTCGATCCTTCCCTCTGCATACCACTTGTTGCACAGCAAGTCGAGCAACTCGGAATACTCATCGATGACGGGCTGGATGTCCATCTCAGGATCCAACACGTCTTCCACTAGCAAAAATCCATCATGGTGAAACTGCTCGATTTGGGAATCAGACAATACAGACATCTATACTCCTCAATGGTGACCGGGTATGTGGTTCGTGTGGCGTCGCGCTGAACTCACGCATCTATTGAGCGGGGACCGGCTCCAAGCTTGGCTCGGCTTCCCGGAAGCACTTCTCCAATTCCGCACCTTCCAGAGTCTCCTGTTGTATCAGGCGGTCGGCTAACACATCGAGCATATTGCGGTAGTTGGTCAGTTTGTCTCTGGCAACCTCATAGCCAGTGTTGATTATCCGCTTGATTTCCTCATCGATTGCTTCAGCGCTCTTTTCACTGTAGTTCTTTTGCTCGCCGATCTCACGACCAAGGAAGACGAGTTCTCCCTTGTGACCCATTGCTATCGGACCGATCCTGTCGCTCATACCGTACTCGGTCACCATCTTGCGCGCGACGTTAGTGGCACGCTCGATATCGTTTTCAGCCCCTGTTGTTATTTCGTTGAAAACGATCTCCTCCGCGGCCCGACCGCCAAGCATGTAAGCGAGCATGTCCTGGAACTGAGACCTGGCCCACATCGAGCGGTCTTGTTCCGGCAGCAGTCTGGTGTATCCGCCCATCATTCCCCGGGCCACTATCGAGACCTTGTGCACCGGGTCAGCGTTCTCCACCATCCGTGCCACCACGGCGTGTCCAGCCTCGTGATACGCGGTGACGCGTTTCTCTTTTTCGCTGATAATACGACTCTTGCGCTCGGGGCCGGCGATCACCCTGTCAATCGCCTCTTCGAATTCGAGCAGTCCAATGGTCTTGCGATCCCGTCGGGCTGCCAAGATGGCAGCTTCATTGACCAGATTGGCGAGGTCCGCGCCGGAGAAGCCGGCGGTCTGTTTGGCAAGAATGTTCAGATCCAAATCCGGGTCCAGAGGCTTGCCTTTGATATGTACCTCCAACACCGCCTTCCGGCCGCTTATGTCCGGCCGTTCGAGCACTACCTGCCGGTCGAAACGTCCCGGTCGCAGCAGGGCCGGATCTAGTACGTCGGGCCTGTTGGTAGCGGCAATTACGATGACATTAGTGTTGGTATCGAACCCATCCATCTCCACCAGGATCTGATTCAACGTTTGTTCGCGCTCATCATGGCTGCCGCCCAGGCCGGCTCCGCGCTGGCGACCGACGGCATCTATTTCATCCACAAATACAATGCAGGGCGCGTTACGCTTGGCCTGATCGAATAGATCGCGCACTCGCGACGCACCCACACCAACGAACATTTCGACGAACTCTGAGCCGCTGATCGAGAAGAAGGGCACGCCGGCCTCGCCGGCCACCGCGCGGGAAATCAACGTCTTGCCAGTGCCTGGAGGGCCAAGTAGCAACACTCCATGGGGAATGCGCGCGCCAAGAGCAGCAAACTTGTCGGGATACTTTAGGAACTCGACAACCTCCTGCAACTCTTGCTTGGCTTCGTCTACACCGGCCACGTCGAGGAACGTCACGGTGGGTTTATTTCCTACAAACATTCGGGCCCGGCTCTTACCGAACGACATAGCTTGGTTGTTGGTTCCTTGCGCCTGTCTCATCATGAACAGGATAAAGCCCGCAAGCAGGATGAACGGCAGGAAGTTGCCAATAAGCAGTAGCCAACCGCCGAACTCGGACGGCTGTTCGTACTCGATACGAATATTGTCGAGCCTTTCTTGAGGTACCTCCGCTGCTGCGAAGATCTGGTACAGATCGGTGTCCGGCGGCATCGTTGCCCGCGCAGACGGTTTGCCGTCGAATCTCTCAGCGGTGAGAGTTCTGCCATCAACAACAACGTTTTGAATCAACCCCTGCTTTGCCAGCCGCACGACGTCGCTGATTGCGACGTCTTCGACACTGCCGCTCCCGCCGCCTCGGAAGATCGAGACGATCAGGGCAACAGCCACCACCAGTATTAGTAAATAGATGAAGCTATTTCGCAACCACTTGCTGTCCATCAGAAGGCGAGAACCCCCCAGTAATAAGCGATGTCAACTCGGTCTCAGGGACGAATAGGCCCGCTCATGTTTTGACGATTGAACCCAAATGGCATTCGCAGCTGGCACCAAAAACTGCCACTCTGAACTGCCAACACCCCTTGATCTCATCGGATACTTGCCGATAATCCAATCGGATTATACCAGACAGTACAATGATTTCCCATTGAAAACAGGCGACCAAATCTCCTGCCCACTCACCATTAGTAGTTGCTCAGACTGGCGGGTAGGCGCCGGGTAAGCAATTTCGTGCTCCGCGGCACCAGCTATTCCAAAACTCTTATCTCCCTCAACTCTCTATATCGTCCCGTCAAATCTAGTCCGTATCCGAACACAAATCGATCGGGTATCTCAAAGCCAACATAATCGATTACTACTGGGTACAGCCGCGTCTTGCGCTTGCTAAGAAGAGAGCAGACTCGCAAAGACTTAGGCTGAATCCGGCTGAAACGCTGCAATAAGTAATGCACTGTCAACCCAGTATCGACTATGTCCTCGACCACCACGATATCACGACCGACCAGCGGCAATGTAACGTCGCGCAATAGTCGGACGGTTCCGGATGATCTTGTATCTTGCCCATAGCTAAGCGCCGTCACGTAATCGACATCGATACGTAAGTCGATCCCCCGGGCAAGGTCAGTCAGAAACGGCGCCGCGCCGTTAAGCACGCAGATGAGCAACGGAGCCTTGCCCTGATAATCGTCTGTAATTCGCTGGCCCAACTCGTTGATGCGGGATTGCACCTTCCGGGCCGTTATCAGAATCTCGCCCGGTGTGTCGTCGGCCACTTGTGATTGCTGATTCACCACGGTTCGATCCTAAGGCATAGCCAATGTTCGCCATGGGAAGAAAGATCCGCTCCATGACCAACTATCCAGATCAACCGCCGGCCAGTCAAGACCATCGGGGTCAGATCGCGTAACGGCCTTGGTACTTTTGCGTCCACGAGCACGTCCTGAACCTTCTTGGTTCCAACCCCTTTCAATTTGAGTCGGTCGCCGGGCACACGGCTTCGGACTGTCACCAAAGGAGCGGATCGGTCCAACGGAATATCGACGTGCCGGGAGAGATCGTTTGGCAGGCCACAGGGTTTAGGGACCGGGTTCGCGAACAGAGTTCCCTTATTTTCCGACAGCATTGCCTGACCTGGCACATTGACCTCGATTTCGGGCAACTTGCTTGGCTGCCAACCGTCCGGCTCGAACCACAGGCGTTCGTACAGCCTGATCGCTCTCAACCCACCGGCGAGGTTGGCCGATGACGTATTTTCGCCGGCCACGATGGCTAGTACCCGATCTACGTCGGTGAAGTTGACGTCCTTTAGATCCCCTCGAACGCCCTCGATAGCCAGCCGTATTACCGCACGCTGCAGGCCCCGGTCGACGATATCCAACTCTCGGAGTGGCAGCGACGTTAGGCCCTCACACTTGGTCGCGTATTGATCGAGCCAATCGCGTGCTACGCATTCGACGAATCTATCTTGCTCCCGGGCAATGTCCGCGAATCTACCGATGGCGGAGAGCGCATCCGAGTTCAGACCGGCCAATACAGGTAGAACCTTGCGGCGGATCCGGGTGCGAGCATAATCGTCCGTTAGGTTCGTTCGATCAACCACATAAGACCAACCGTTGACCTCGCAGTATCGCTCGGTAGCCTCCCTCGGACAGCGGAGAAACGGCCTAACGGTCCGTAATCGGTCTCGATATCTGTCGAGCGGAAAAGCGTTGACGACGCTCATTCCACCAACGCCGCGCAATCCAGTGCCACGCGCGAGTCGTAACAATATTGTCTCAACCTGATCGGTCAGTGTATGGCCCGTAGCCACCCAGCCGATTTGGCGTTCCACGGCCGACTCGGCGAGAAACTGAAGCCGTGCCTCGCGAGCCGAGGCTTCGTCGCCGATCAGAGGAGACGAGGGACGCCCAACTACGATCGGCAAGTCCAGCTTCGCAGCCTGACAACGCACATAGTTCTCGTCAGAATCTGACTCTCCGTTTCGAAGCATATGATTGAAGTGCGCGACGGTTAGCTGAGTCCCGACCTCGAGGGCGACTTGATTCATCGCATGCAACAGGGCGGACGAGTCTTGCCCACCGGAGCAGGCTAGCAGAATTCGCGTGCCGTTCACAATGCCGGCTTGCTTCAGCACCGAGCGCATATTCACCAATACCGCGTTATTGGCATCACTGTGGAGAGTCATGGCGCTAATACGTAAAGTGTCAGGTCTCCTGTTGCTTCGGTTTCAAGAATAACAGAGCTCTGGCAATCTTGACCCAGGATCGTTCCGGCTGAGGGCCATGAAAAACCTGCAGAAGGTCCACAGGCAGACGGAGAAAGCAAAAGCCGGCACCGAGCCTAAACTCGATGCCGGCTGCTGGTAGCGGGGGTTGGATTCGAACCAACGACCTTCGGGTTATGAGCCCGACGAGCTTCCGCTGCTCCACCCCGCGACGACGTGTAAGTCAATTCTAGTCTTGACGTGTGCCGTCGTCAAATCGCATCGAAAAATAAGAGCCACGTTAATGAGGCAGGTTGGAGATCGCTGAATAGATTCATCTCGGTGAAAAGTGAACGCCGAGGATTCGCCGCCGGACAAGCGATCTCAATTCTTGATGGCCGATACCATCCCAAACTGCGGTATCTTGAAGGCGCTCGATTCCGCCAAATTGCCGGCCAGGTAGTTTATCGCTCGTCACCATCATCCCGGGCAAATAATTCCTGCCACCATCGTTGCCAGATCGGATCCGCCGGCGTCGGTTCAGCCGAGGGGGCCGGCTTTGCCGCCGGAACTACTTCGGATTCTTCGGAACTCACAACCAGTACAGTATCACCTGGTCGAGCCCAGCCGAGCTTCTCACGGGCCAACTCCTCCGCCGCCTCGTCAGTTCTGAGATATTCGAGCTCCGCCTGTAACCGCTGGTTCTCGTCTTCGAGTTGGACGATTTCGCCACGGATCTGTTCGGCTCTCTGGGTTAACTCATAACCCATCCACATTATGCGGCCAAAGGATAGCAGCACCATAGCCACAATAATCACCAGACCCGCTAGCAGCAGATGCCTAACTCCGAAGCGCAGGAACGGTTTCTCTGCTATCAATCGACCACCTCTGCCATGCGTATTCGCCGATGGATCGACGGATGACCGTGTAACAGTATCTCTTCCCAGTCGGGAACACGATATCGAGCCAAGTTAGTCTCCGACAGCCGATTCATCGCGGCAATGAAGGAATCAGCCCGGCCGGTCAACTTAATGGCATAACGATCGGCCTCAAACTCGAACTTCCTCGAAATCCATGCACTAATCGGCCCGAGCAGAAACCAAATGAAACTGAGCACCAATACCAGCAGAGGAAGTCCTGCCGGAGTAGCGTAGGCCGGCAAGGAGAAAATATGGGCGGCCCCGGTCCCAAGCCAATCCAATGCAAAGAATGCCAACATACTCAAGATAGCACTCGCGGCGAGTTGCTTGCCTATGTGACCGCCCAACTGATGTCCCAACTCGTGCGCCACTATTACTAACACCTCGTCGTTTGAGAATCGCGAAAGCAGCGTGTCCGTGAGCACTATGCGGCGCGTCGATCCAATTCCTACCAACGCGGCATTCGCGGCCGGAGTGCGTCGGCTAAAGTCAATCGTCTCGACCTCGATTGCTCCATGGCCGGCCCGGTCGGCTAGCTCCAGAATGCCGGACCGCAGGGCCCCTTCTGGTAGGGGCGAGCGGCGAAAGAATAGGGGCAGAACCAACACCGGAAGAAGAAAGCTCGCTATTATGCCGACTACAGTCAAAGCCAATGCCGCGGCCAACGGCCAAATCCAACCGAGATTCCAGATCAACCCATAGACAATTGCGATCACAGCGAGGCGAAATATTCCGCCCAAGATACTTGCTTTGGCCCAGTCGATTATCCAAGACACCAGTGACTGGTTCGACTGGCCGTAGGAACGGGGCAAAATCCAGCTAGCCCATATTCTGAGAGGAAATGCCAGCAACAATAGTCCAGCGCCGAAAAGCAACGCTATCAGCGCTACCTGGCCGATTGGTGGAGTGCCAGCGCTCCACCAGATGATCGGCTCGACGGCGCCCAAGGCAATCCAGAGTATCGAGTACGCGACAAAGAGCGCGTTTTGGGACAGATAGCTAACGAGCCGCAGACTAGCGTAGCGCTCTGCTTCGGGCCGATTCTCACCCACAACTCTGCAGGCGATGAAGTAATTCGCGTCCATAGATCAATTTCGCCAGGACAAGCCAGACTTGACATCGATATCCAGTTCGTCGGTCAATTTTGTCGACTGACTAAGAGAAAGAAGCCCGCTCTTGAATACTCGTGCGGCGAAGAGTTCAAAACTGTCACCGTCTTGACCCAAATAGATCATCACTTCGCCATCGGCAGACCAAGTCGGTGCCCTCTTCAAACCACCGCCGAAAAGTCGTTGCGCGCCAGAGCCGTCAGGAGCGGCCATCCAGATATTGTGTTCCTGATCTTCGCGAACGACAAAGGCTATATGATCGCCGCTCGGTGACCATGCTGGATCGTAGGCGCCGTCGGGCGTATTCGTGATCTGTATGGACTGTCCGATATTCAGGTCCGCCACGAAGATTTGGGTTGCGGTGCCTCTAGTACCGGTAAATGCGATCTTGTTGCCATCGGGCGACCAAGTGGGAGTATCACCGCCGCCAGAACCTAGCGCAAAACCGTGAACCAATTGCGCCTGCCCTCCTCCGGCTGGTATGCGCCAAATTGAAAGATCGAATTGTGCAAGATCAGCAACGAATGCGATAGACCTGCCATCAGGCGACCAAGCCGGAGAGCGGGCCCAGGATGAATCCTGCACCCTGTTAGGCGAAAGATTATTAGTCAATTGGTTGATGCGTTCGCCAAGGCCGTTCAGTAGCACCAGCTCCGAATGGTTGAGTCCCATCTCGACGGCAACCATCTGACGACCATCCGGCGAAACCCGCGGACTCTCGTATGTCGTACCTTGACTAAACTGCTCGATTGATCCACTTGACCAGCGAACTATGTAGTCGCCCACGACAAAATAGATACGGCCTCGAACCTCAAAATCCGGCGCCGGCCGATCAGGGGTAGGCGTGTGATGCTCGGAGGCGCCGACATTGACGCCGTACGGCTTCACCGCGCAAGCAACCAGGAGAAATGTTACCGCTACTATCGCCACCAACCCAAGTGCAGCCGCCCGCAGAGCAGCCGGCAGCTGAATGCTCTTACGAAAATGGAGTGTCAAAAACTAGCAATCCTGTTGCTCTCAGATACCCCAACCTCAAATGGTCGGCTATCATGACGACCTCTGCAGGCACGAGACGGGCGATCGCGTTCAGCGTGTCCTATCAGCATATGCATATAATCCAATAATCCATTCAGGTTCAGGCTACCAGTGCATAACGCATAAGAAAAGTGTCGTCCGGATACTGGGACTTAATACGTGCAACCAAACTATCGTGAACGACGGCTTCGCAGGCTGCGTTCACACCTCATCACTCTTGGTCTGGTTCTGCTATCAATTGTTTCGTTCACCATCGGCGCTGTCAGCCTAGTACAGCGTCCGAATATTCAACCTATAGATCCCGGTCCGACGCCGGTGCAGACCAACTTGACGGCTTCCCAAACGCCGACACCGTCGCACATAGACGCGAATATCACACCAAGCCCGTCCCCGTCACAAGCAGCCGATCAGCAGGCGACACTCGAACCCGACCCTCCGGTGGAGCCGAGCACGACCGGCCTACAACCGAACGAGTTGGGCGAGGTCATCATCTTGGAATATCACATAGTGGGCGATGAGGAAGGTCGTTGGAGTCGGACGCACGCGAACTTCCGCCGCGATCTTGAGATGTTGTACGCGCAGGGATACCGACTCGTCAGCATCCTAGACTACCTTGACAATAATATCACCCTGGAAGCCGGCTTCACTCCGGTTGTCATCACGTTCGACGATTCCAACCGTTCCCAATTCCAGTTGGTAATAGATCCCGACGGCGACTGGATGGCCGATCCCGACACAGCGGTAGGCGTGTTCGAGCAATTTATCAGAGACCATCCAGATTTCGGCCACTCGCTCACATTCAGCGTCCTGCCGGGGGCGGATCAACCGAATGATCTATTCGGGCAGGCTGACTTGACCCATGCACAACTGAATTACCTAGTAGAGCGGGGTCACGTTCTGGCAAGTCATACTCTATGGCACGCAGACCTGTCTGGTCTTGCGAAAGGGGAAGTCGAAGAACAGTTGGGCCGTGCCCAAGAGATGATCGAGGGTTGGGTTGAAGGATATCGCCTGCGGGTACTCACATTGCCATATGGAGGATACCCGGAGGACTTGGAGTGGGCTAAATCGGGGGTTTATGACGGTACAGAATATCGCCACGACATGATATTGAAGGTCGGTGCGAATCCGGCGCCAGCGCCAAACCACGTCGACTTCGACCCCTATTACACTCCACGGGTTCAGGCGACGCAGGATGAAATCGACCGCGTATTCGGCCGTTTCAAACAGAATCCGGAGGAGCGTTACGTCAGCGACGGTGATCCCAAAACGATCACGTTCCCTAACGGACTTAGGTCGCAGCTAAACGAAGCCACAGTCGGCGAATTGACCCTGAGACCTTACTGAGAGATTCCAGAGGAGTTTCCACCAGCCGGCCGGACGGTCAGCCCAACAACTTGAGAACACCTCGATGGCCGCATCCGAGACTCGCTGATTATTTCCACGCCACGCCTACCAACTCGTTGATGTCCTCCACGCCTTCGGCGGCTAGGAATGCTCCAAGACCTTCCACGATCTCCAAGCTCGTCCTGGGGTTGAAGAAAGTTCCAGTGCCCACCTGTACCGCGCTGGCACCAGCCATAATAAACTGCAGAGCGTCCTCGGTATTGGAGATACCCCCGATCCCGATGATCGGCACATCAACCGTCTGGGCTACTTCGTAAACAATTCGGACCGCAATAGGCCTGATCGCCGGCCCCGACAGGCCGCCGGTGACGTTGGCCAGTACTGGCCGGCGCTGACCGAGGTCGATAACCATCCCAGGAATCGTGTTGACGAGGCTGAGGGCATCGGCGCCCGCATTGGACACCGCCTCGGCGATCTCGACGATATCGGTTACATTGGGCGACAGCTTTACGAGCAGAGGTATGTCGATCATCTGGCGGACTTCGCGTGTCACCTCGGCCGCTGACTCTTTGTTTAAGCCGAACTGGTCGCCCTCCGAGTCCACGTTTGGACACGAGATGTTTAGCTCAATTGCGGCGACGCCGGCTGTTTCTGCAAGTCGACTCGAGACTTCAACGTACTCTTCAATCGTAAAGCCGGCTACGTTTACGACTACCGGCGTCGACCATCGGGCCCAAATTGGGCATTTGTCGCGGATCGCTGCTTCCAATCCAATATTCTGCAGACCGATCGCATTCAACATGCCGGCAGGCGTCTCGGCTATGCGCTGCTGCGAGTTTCCGCTGCGAGGTCGCAGGGTGATCGCCTTGGACACGACTGCGCCCAAGACGCTTACATCTATGATGCTAGAGTATTCCGTGCCGTAGCCAAAAGTTCCGGATGCAGTCATGACCGGGTTTTTGAGCTTCAAGCCCAACGGTTGTTTTGGCGCGAGCTCAACCTCCAGAATGGGACTCCGTCTGACGTCGGTTAAGCTTGTGCGGCCAGATCCGGCTACCACAACATCTCCTTGATGTCGAAGACCGGACCATCTCGGCACACCCGTTGAGGACCACCGCGGGTGCCGATGACACAACCAAGACAAACCCCCATCGCGCAACCCATTCGCTCCTCCATCGCAATCTGGATTTCCAGGTCGGCCGTGAACTCAACCCGTTTCATCGCCTTGAGCATCGGGACCGGGCCGCAGGCGAACACCTGGTCTGGCCAATCCAGGAAGTCGTTCAAATTATCTGTGACAAACCCGCTGCGACCGGCGCTACCATCATCTGTAGACACGATGTAGTCAACCTGAGCCGGAAGCAAGTTCGATGGATAGACTCGTTCGGCATTTCGGTAGCCGGCGACTATCGTCACATCGCGGTTCTTCTCTACCGCCTCCTCGGACAACGCAACCAGAGGAACTACGCCAACACCGCCGCCCACCATGAGTAGACGTTGACTTCGCGGCCGGACCTCGAATGCTCGACCGATAGGACCGAGCATATCGACCATTTCACCGGGCGCGATTCTAGACAGCAGATCCGTGCCTTGGCCAACGACCTCATATAGTATGTCCAGCTCATCCGGTGCGAGGGTAGTCGCCGAATTGCTGCGCCGAGTACGCAGAACACTCAACGGCCGGCGGAGAAGCGGATCATATTGGTCAGTGCAACGAAGGTGAAGAAATTGGCCCGGACGGACGTGCGGCGCGATCTCCGGAGCATGGATTTCCATCACGTAGGTGTGTTCGGCGACCAGGTAGTTTGCCTTTACTTCGGCCAACAACTGTTTCATTTTTTCAGCATCACGAGAACCAGCCTACACAGTGGTTCCTGAACTCGCCGCTGCATTGTCTACGACATGGTGGGTGCTCAGGTATTCGCCGACGGGAAGAACTTCATAGCGGCTAGGCGGTGCGATCAGCGACTCCACGGCCGCCTTGAAGGTGTCGATACTGGTGAAGCAAGGGAGTCCCCTCTCAGTTGCTGACCGCCGGATTGCGATCCCATCTTGCAACGTGGTACGACCACCGGTTACTGTGTTCAACACCCCATGGACCAGGCCCTGCTCGATTATGTCGACGACATTAGGATGGCCTTCGCGGAGTTTCTTGGTTACCATTTCAACGGCTAGGCCCATCGACCGGATCATCGCCGCGGTACCCTCCGTGGCATACAGGCCGTAACCAATCTCGGCGAGTCGCCGGATATAAGGTTCTACTTCCGCTTTGTCACGATCGGCCACGCTCAACAGCACCGATCCCTTCGGAGGCAACATCAAACCCGCGGCTATCAGGCACTTGGTCATGGCCGGGACGAAATGTCGATCGATTCCCATGACCTCACCTGTAGACTTCATCTCCGGTCCCAGCGACGTATCCACGCCAACCAACTTCGCCATTGAAAAGACGGGCGCTTTTATGGCAACGAGGTCTTGCGGGCTCCTCAGCCCGGAACTATAACCCTGCTTATTCAAGCTAATTCCCAGCATAACTTTGGTGGCCACCTCGATCATCGGAACACCTGTAATCTTAGAAAGGAACGGGACGGTCCTGCTAGCGCGGGGGTTAACCTCGAGGACGTAAACCTCGCCCTGATAGATGACGTACTGAACGTTCATTAGGCCCTCAACGCCCAGCGCTCGTCCTATCTTGACGGTATAACCAATGATCGTCTGAACGTCTCGTTCGCTCAGATTGATCCCCGGATAAACCGCCATGCTGTCGCCACTATGAACACCTGCCCGCTCTATGTGCTCCATAACCCCGGGGATGAATACGTCGCGACCGTCACAGATCGCGTCAGCCTCTACCTCTTTGCCTTCCAAGTACTTGTCGACCAAAATGGGGCGTGAAGAGGAGAATTGGGCTGCGGCGGTGACGTAGCGGCGTAACTCATCATGGCTGTTTACTATCTCCATTGCCCGACCACCCAGCACGTAGGACGGCCTCACCAACACCGGGTAACCTATCCTCTCAGCCACCCGCACCGCGTCCTCGACGTTATTAACCGCTCCCCCCGGTGGCTGCGGGATGCCTAGCCTTTGGAGAAAGTCCTCGAAGCGCCGCCGGTCCTCGGCCAAGTCAATTGAATCAACGTTCGAGCCGATGATCGAGCCTCCGTTCCTCGACAACGATTCAGCCAAGTTTATTGCCGTTTGTCCACCAAACTGGACTATGGCCGGCGTCAGTTCGAGCTTTTCGTTTTCTAGGACGTCCCGAACCGCCTCTTCGTCCAGAGGTTCGAAGTAGAGGCGATCGGAAGTGTCGAAGTCAGTGCTTACTGTTTCAGGATTGGAGTTGAGCATCAAACTACTGGAACCCGCCTCCTGCAGAGCCCAGGCAGAGTGGACACTACAGTAGTCGAACTCTATGCCTTGGCCTATTCGGATAGGCCCGGAACCAATTACTAACGCCTTCGGCGCTGGCAGAGGCAGCGCCTCGTTTTCCATCTCATAGGTTGAGTAGAAATAGGCGGTGCCGGCTTCAAATTCGGCCGAGCATGTGTCTACCATCTTGTACACCGGTTCGATTCCCCAAGCCTTCCGAATAACTCGGACCTGCTCCGGCAACATATCCGCCAGCATCGCTATCTGAGAATCAGCGAATCCGTAACGCTTTGCTTGTCTCATCAGATCGGGCATCATCCGCTCGGAAAGCAGTTGGCGCTCCATTTGGGCCAGAACCGACAGCCGGCGGACAAACCAGGAGTCGATCCGACTTCGGCGATGAATCTCATCAACCGTTGCGCCGCGGCGTAGAGCGGCCATCAGCGCCCATAGCCGCATGTCGTTCGGCACATCGATAGCCCGCCAGAGATCATTTGTGATTGCAGATCCGTTTGCACTGGACCAACCAGGATCCTCCCAAAGCAGGCTCTTACCTCCCAATTCCAAGCTGCGAACGGCCTTTTGCAAACTCGCCTCAAAGCACCGATCTATCGCCATTACCTCGCCGGTGGCTTTCATCTGAGTTCCCACCGTGCGGTCTCCATTGGGAAACTTATCGAACGGCCAACGAGGTATCTTCACTACGCAATAGTCCAGAGTAGGTTCGAACGCTGCCGTCGTCTTGCCAGTGACAGCGTTGACGATCTCGTCGAGCCGGCGGCCAACAGCGATCTTGGCGGCAACCCGTGCAATGGGATAACCGGTAGCCTTCGACGCCAGTGCTGATGAGCGGCTCACCCTCGGATTCACCTCGATCACGAAGTAGCGGTCGGAATCGGGATCCAGAGCAAACTGAATGTTGCAGCCACCTTCAACGCCCAGGGATCGAATGATTTTGATTGAGGCGGTACGGAGCAATTGGTATTGTTTGTCAGAAAGGGTCTGACTTGGCGCCACGACGATGGAATCGCCGGTGTGGACGCCCATAGGATCGAAGTTCTCCATGTTGCAGATTGTGACGCAGTTGTCGGCAGCGTCGCGCATCACCTCATACTCGATTTCCTTCCAGCCGGCAACGCTCTGCTCCAGCAGAATCTGCCCTATAGGACTCGCCTGGAGACCACGCTGTACTAGGTCTTCGTACTCCTCCATCGTGCGGGCGATGCCTCCGCCAGTTCCACCGAGCGTATACGCGGGTCTGACGATGAGAGGAAGTGAATGATCACCGAGGAGCTCCAGGGCATTCTCGCGATTGTAGGTCGAAGCGCTCGGCAGCACGGGCTCCCCGATATCTTGCAGCAACTGCTTGAACAAGTCCCGGTCTTCGGCATTTCTTATGGCAGCAAGCGGCGTACCGAGCAGGCGGACTCCGTAACGGTCCAAAAGGCCGGCGTCGGCAATCTCCACGGCAAGATTCAGGCCGGTTTGCCCTCCCAGAGTCGGTAGAATCCCGTCCGGCCGCTCACGTTCGATGATCCGGCCGATGACTTCGACCGTGAGCGGCTCTATGTACACTGTGTCCGCGATTCCCTGATCGGTCATTATCGTCGCAGGATTAGAGTTGACTAGGACCGAATGGACACCCTCTTCACGGAGGGCCTTGCAAGCCTGGGTGCCGGCGTAATCAAACTCTGCAGCCTGGCCGATGATTATCGGGCCGGAGCCGATCACCAGCACCTTCCTGATAGCCGGATCGCTCACCACATCCGACCTCCACAGATCCCGTTGGATAGCAGGCGGTTCACGCATGACCTGTTGACTCGTTCTTGAGGACTACTGATCAAGATCGATTTCCAGTGTCGGAATTTGATCTTGTCGCCGCGGCCATCTCCAAGAAATGGTCGAAGAGATATTGATTGTCCTGGGGGCCAGGGGAGCCTTCTGGATGGTACTGCACTGAAAACACAGGTCGGTCACGATGAGCCAATCCTTCGACCGAGCCATCGTTCAGGTTTGTCTTCGAGACGACAAAGCCACTATCGGCCGGAATCGAGTCGCGGTCCACCTGGAACTCATGATTCTGCGAGGTAATAGAAACGACGCCCGAGGCTAGGTCCTTCACTGAATGATTTGCGCCATGGTGACCATACTTGAGGCGGCTAGTCGTCGCGCCGATCGCGAGACCGAGAAGCTGATGCCCCAAGCATATCCCGAATATTGGGAGATCACTATCTATCAGGCTGCGAAGGGTGGCGATAGGTGCGTGCAGATTTGCTGGATCGCCTGGTCCGTTCGACACAACAACACCGGCCGGATGCAGAGCCATTATTTCTTCGTGAGTCGCCATATGGGACACAACGATTGGCCGGACGGCACGACGCGACAGCGAGCGGATGATATTCCATTTGATACCGCAGTCCACCACTACGATTCGTGCCGTCTGTTCTCCCTGGTCCGGTTCATATTCAAGGCCGGCCAGCGCCCCGACAGTGTCACCGACAGCGTCGATCTGACTCACGCTCGGCACCGCCTGTGCCATCGCAATCATCTCTTCGGGCGATTCCCTACGCTCGCCCTGTAGCAAAACTCCGCGCATCGTACCTGAGGTTCGGATCCGCCTGGTGATCGCACGGGTATCCACACCACTGACCGCCGGAACGCCCGCTTTCTCCAGCATCTCGCCGAGCGATCTCTCAGCGTAACAGTTTGAGTAGTCTTCGTAATACTCACGTACGATCAAGCCGGCAACCCAAGGCACCGCCGATTCACGGTCGCGGCCGGTGACGCCATAGTTTCCGATCAATGGGTAGGTCATCACCACCATCTGTCCGCGATAAGAGGCATCGGTACAGATCTCCTGGTAGCCGGTCATACCAGTGTTGAACACAACCTCGGCGGAACCGTCGCTTGGGTGGCCGAACCCGTATCCTCTGTGGAAGCTGCCATCCTCCAATACCAGTACAGCCGGACGACGTTCGCTCACGTCTCGGCCCCTACTAGGCTTCGCTTGACCAATTTCTCGTCCGTATGAACCACCTTGCCAGCTACAGCGGTTGCGAGTACTTTGCCAACCAATCGTTGACCGATCAGCGGTGTATTCTTGCCCTTGGAGTACATCTTGCTTTGGTCGAGTGTCCACTGCGCGGAGGGATCGATTATCGCCACATCGCCTTCGTCTCCCACCGCCAATCGGCCGGCCGGCAATCCGTAGGCGCGAGCCGGATCAGTGGTCATTCTTGAGACCACCAACCGAATGTCGAGCTCGCCGGTGTGGACCAAGCGTAACAGAGTGGAAAGAGCGGTCTCGAAGCCGGATATGCCGAATGCGGCGAGGCCATACTCGCAGAGTTTGTCCGGACTAGCGTGAGGAGCGTGGTCGGTCGCTATTAGGTCCAGAGTTCCATCCTTGAGGCCTTCGACCAGTGCCCGCCTATCCTCCTCGCTACGCAACGGCGGATTGACTTTGGTGGCCGTATCGTATGGCGCGGCGACCTGTCCGTCCCACCTTTGGCCAGCAACCCAATCGTCGGTCATAGTAAGGTGATGGGGCATAACCTCGGCGGAGACCGGAGCACCCTGATCCTTGGCCCAACGCACCAACTCGACCCCACGGGCAGTACTCACGTGACAGAGATGAAGCCGGCCGCCGGTTTGTAGGGAGAGGAGCAGATCACGGGCGACCATGGCTTCCTCACCAACAGCGGGCCAGCCCTTCAACCCCAATCGCCAAGAGATTTTTCCTTCGTGCATGAGGCCGCCGGATGTTAGTTGAGAATCCTCGCAATGGGGCGAGATTGGCAGCCCCGTAAGCTTAGCGTATTCCAATGCACGCCGCATCAGTTCGCTGTTCATCACCGGCATACCGTCGTCGGAGAACGCGACCGCGCCGGCCTCAGCCAACTCAGTCATATCGACCAGCCTCTTGCCGGCCATTCCGCGGCTGATGCAGGCGACCTGGCGAACACGTACCGCTCCGGTGGCCTTGGCAGTGCGATGAACGTATTCCAATCCAGCAACCGAGTCGATCGGCGGGGTCGTGTTGGCCATCGCGCAAATGGTGGTGAAACCGCCGGCCGCGGCCGCACGCGCGCCGGTGGCAATTGTCTCTTTGTGCTCTTGGCCCGGATCGCGGAGATGGCTATGGACGTCGACGAACCCTGGCACAACGATCAATCCGGCGGCATCGATTACGGAGAGACGGTCTGTCGAATCCAGGCGGATGGCCTGGCTCACCGCTGCCACCCTGCCATCCTCGACCAGTAGGTCGCCGGTCAGATCCAAGCCTCGCGCCACATCGATAATCCGGCCGCCTCGGACAAGTAAGTCTGCCATCATATCTCCCGTGTTGTGCCGGCCAGCTCGTACAATAGCGCCATCCGCACGGCTACTCCGTTGGTCACCTGTGCTTCGATTACCGATTGACCGCCGTAGGCAACATCCGGTGCAATCTCTACACCCTCGTTGATCGGGCCGGGATGCATTACCAACGCGTTGGCATTGGCGCGTTTGAGTCGCTCTTCGTTGACCTGGTACTGCTGTATGTACTCACGAAGGCTAGGCAGGTAGGCGCCATCTTGCCGTTCCCGCTGGATACGCAGCGCCATAACCACATCGGCGTTCATCAACGCCCGGTCCAGATCGTACTCGACCTCGAACTGCGGCATGCCGGAACATCCACCACACGCATCGACAGGCAGGAGCGTAGGTGGGCCGACCAGAACGACGCCGGCACCGGCCTTTGTCAGCGCCCACAGATTGGATCTGGCTACCCGGCTGTGAAGAATGTCGCCAACAATCACCACTTTCAATCCGTTTATCGAGCCAAACCGGTCGCGCATCGTATAGAGGTCCAGCAAGGCTTGTGTGGGATGAGCGTGCCAGCCATCGCCAGCATTAATCACGGAGCCGGCTACGTGTTGGGCGATCAGATGTGGCGACCCGGACTCTGAATGCCGGACGACTATGACGTCTGCGCCCAGAGCCTGCAATGTCCGCATGGTGTCAACCAGCGATTCCTGTTTCGTTACCGAGCTGGCCGATGCAGTAACGCTGATCGTGTCGGCCGAGAGATTCTTGGCAGCCAATTCAAAGGACACGCGAGTTCTGGTGCTGGCCTCGTAGAACATGTTGACCACGGTGACTCCGCGCAGCGTCGGCACTCGACTTATTGGTCGATTCAGGACCTCTCTCATGGAATCGGTGGTACTCATTATCTGATCGATCTCATCCATGCTGAAGTCATCGACATCGATCAAATGACGCCGGTTCATCAGGCGGTCTCGCGAATCGGTACGATCAATACCTGGTCGGTGCCATCCACCTCACCCAATCTGACTCTGACTTCCTCGTTCCTGGACGTCGGCACATTCTTGCCCACGTAGTCCGGCCGGATCGGTAACTCACGATGACCGCGGTCGACCAGCACAGCCAACTGGATGCTGTGCGGCCGGCCGTAGTCCATGATCTCGTCCATAGCTGCCCGAATCGACCGGCCGGTGAACAGCACGTCGTCCACTAGGATGACGCGCAGATCGTTCACATCAACGGGGATATCGCTGCGTCCTACCAACGGCTGCAATGGGCGGCTAGCCAGGTCATCGCGATGGAACGTAATATCGATCTGTCCTTGCGAAATGTGTCGACCTTCCATGCGTTCCAGCAGCTTTGCTAGCCGGTGGGCCAAAGGAACGCCGCGCGTCAGCAGCCCGACCAGCACAGTATCCTCAATGCCTCTGTTACGTTCGACGATCTCGTGAGCGATGCGCGCCAAAGCTCTGCGTATATCGACCTCGCCCATTATGGTTTTTTCAGTCATGGAGAGGCCCAGGCGGCGGGCAGTGGGAAGAAAAAACCCCTTGCCGTCGATGCCAATGCATCTCACAAGGGGCCCAAGGCGTCATCATAGCCTCTCCTTTCCAGCCTCACAGGACCGGTTTAAAGGAACCTCGGCCGATTAGACCGTAGTCAATGCCGGTTGCTCAAAAGATTATCATGGGTCGGAGCGCTATTCAAATCTAACTGCATACGAGTAAGTGTTCAGATTCAGGGGTACCTGCTCCGTATGGGAGCAGTATCGCACCTATAAGGCTCTATTACCGGCGAGGGCCTCTCATTGGCGAAAGCCAGGAACGGGTTGCAAGGGCGAAGCCCTTGACGGGGGACGTGGGGGTGTCCCCCACAATAAAGTCCCCCTTCTCCTGGCGAGGAGAAGGGGGCCAGGGGGATGAGGTCGGCCGGCTCGTGATATTGACGTCGATAGGTTTGAATCTCCCGCTTGACTGTCGACTGAGTTCCCGAATGGCGATTTGGCCTTGTGAGTTCGTGGGCATTGAGGAGAAAAATACACCCAAATCTGAACAGTTACGCATACGATCCTAGCGCCGGCCGCCGGTGCCGGGAAACGTTGTTTCGCAATTTCAAGTTTTTCGATTGCTGTCTGTCCGTCCTCTCGGGTCAGGGTCTTGCGATTCTTTACCCAGCGCCGCTAACAGCCGGCACTAGACCCGGAAGTGCGTCCACTTGGACGTTTGTTTTGCAATTTCTATGTTTTTGCCGTCCTTCGCTGCACTAAATGGACACGTGGACCCGAATTGCGCCTCCTTCGTACCTGGCCAAGTCTCGTCCCAGCATTTGTTTTGCATTTTTAGGTATTTGCGCGTTGACCCAGGTTGAATCACTTGAGGTTTTTGCCAAGAATGGGCATTAAAACTTAGTCCGGCACTGCGATAATCGAACATGTGGGTTATTATTCTACCGTATTGGAAGCTATCAGGCACAATCAGATAGTGGAAGGGTAACTGTTCAGACTTAGGGGGACCAGTCTCGTGAGTGTCATTGGTACGAGAATAGATCCCCACTCTCGTCATTCCCGCGATCAAAAGCATGCCCCGTACCCCGATACGGGGCGGGAATCCAGGGGAGGGGCGACCGGCGCACCCGTGCCACATTGAGTCGCTATGGGCAGTTCCGCCACAACCTACGGTCCTTGTTCGAACACAATTTGCAAACGCGCAGGACAAATTACGCTCAAATCTGAACAGTTACGTGGAAGGGGGGTTCGGTTTGGGTCGCGCGGTCTTGAATGAGGCTCAAAACTCGCGCCCGATACATCCGTGCTAGACTCTTGCCGGCGGTCGCCGTCGGGCCGCAACCCGCACCACGAACGCTTCATTTTGCCCAATGCGCCGGCGAAATTCCAAAAGGAGATTGGTGACAAGTGCAGATACAGGTGGATAGCCAGCAATTCAACGAGCAAGGATTTCTGATCATTCCGGGCGTTGTTCCTGAAAGCGAGCTCGAGGACCGACGGGCCCAATACGAGCATCTGCTCGAAAAGCAGAAGATCGTTTGGGCGCGCAACCGGAAGCCGGGAGAACCGGCCGGCGGAAGATGGGACGTTGCAGAACATCCCACGGTCGACATCGGCTATAACCCAGGGATCGTCGATCAAGTGAATTCCAAGGCGGTCGAAATCTGGACCCAAGAAAACACGCTCGGCACGAGTCGACAACTAATGGGCAGTTCGGACGTAGCCCCCATTTATATGCAGTTGATGTGCAGTCCGGTGACCGATCACGGGCCGGGCAAGTGGCACCGGGACATACATCCAGAAGACACCGCTCCCTTGGAAGCGCTTCAGAAGGACGTGGAGGAGAACGGTCCAAGACAGGTACAGTGGAATATCCCGCTCTATGACGACGACGTCCTCTGGATCATACCCGGCAGCCACTCGCGTCCGAATACGGAAGAAGAAAACAGGTGCTTGGCGGCAAATCCGCGCTTGCCCTTGCCGGGCGGTGTCCCGGTTAAGCTGAACGCGGGCGACGCGGTCGTCTATAACAACTATCTCTTACACTGGGGCAGCAACTACAGCACCAGGCTTCGGCGCATAGTCCACAGCACGTTTGGGCATTTCGCCTATTATCAAGACGCGGGGATCGCTAACTTCCTGTCGCCTTCATCTCAATCAACTTTTCAGGGCTGGGTCGACAGAAGCGAACAGGTTCAGGATGCGACCGAAGCAGCGCTCCGATCGGTCATCAATAGGGACGTCCCCGGCTATCGCGCGGCCCTTGAGGATCTGCACACCGGCGCGGGCAAGAGCGGAAAGTCGTTACTGACGATATTCTTGTCCAAGGCAGTGAACCAGCTGCAGGTCTTGAAGCGCCCTGAGTTCGACACCCTACCAGAACAGGCACGCAAGCGAGCTGTCACTCCCCATCCGTTTTCACTGTGTTGGGGTGAAGAGTTTGGCCGTAGATTCACGCCGGCCGAGGCAGACATCTTGGTGCAGAGGTTCCGGCGCCTCGACGCCAGGCTCCGGTCCGACGGGGACCAGTTCGAGCCGGGCTTTCAATCCGAACCGATGCTCTATCACTTCTACCGGATGCCGGCCGATGCAGACCTCGATTCGTTCATCGCTGATTGGTCCTAGCTAAGGACCATTATCAGCAAAGCCCTGCGAGAAATTGCAAGTCATCTCCTACCGAGATGTCGGAAATGCGTCCGAATTCGAATATCGTTCAGACTCGAACGGGAATACTCGTCATGGAGACGCTTTATTGGATGCATCGTGAAATGCGCAAGTATCAGTCAGTGGAATTGTCGGCCGTCCTAGACTTTCCGACAGGATTGTCTTGGTATTGAAGGGGGACATGACCGCTGGATTGATCGTACTTGGCGTCATACTGCTGGTGCTCGTGATCACGAGCTGGCCCGACAATCCAGGCTTGGAAATCCAACTTGACCAAACAGATGTCCCAACCGCGACTGAAGAGCCGAAACAGGCTTCAGCGCCGGAGCGTACCCCGCCCCGAAGGTCGACGCTCCCCACCCGGCCGACGTCCACGACGACCCATTACGCGCCAACTTCTCAGCCAACTGAGCACTTTCCGACATCCACTCTTCAGCCTACCGTGACCGAGGTCCGACCCCCACCGAATACTCCGACCATCCATTTAGCACCGGCTACGGTAACTCTTGGCCCATCTCCAACAACGACTGTGCCATCGACGCCAGCGCCTCCTTCGCCTTCGGCGACCGCTGAGCCTCCGACAACCACGTCGACAAGAGAGACTATGCCAAACGTCCACATAATTGAGACATCGTGTGGTACTCAACCCGAGTGGATAGCCATCATGAATGATGACGTGACGGCCCAAGATATGACAGGTTGGCGGCTACACGACGAGGCGGAGAATCGTTCACCATTTGTTTTTCCGAGCGGCTACCCGCCGGTCACTACGTGAAAGTCTGGTCGTACGGAGTCGGGCCTGACTCTGAATTCGACATCGATTGGACTAAGAGTGCGGTTTGGAATAATGATGGTGACATGGCTTTTCTGTATGACGACGCAGGGCACTTAGTCGCCCAACGTTCTTGCTAGACTAACTTGAGGGCCTCGCGGGATTTGAGGCAGCACCGTAAACGCTCCGTTCCGGATAGAATCATCGCAGACGTGCGCTAGCGCCATAGGCAACGAACAGTATTTTCCGGCTCGCTTCCGCTTGCTCAGGCCTTATTGAAGGCACGGCGCCATACATATATGATTGACCTCTATGATTGACCTCGAAATCGATGAAGGAGGACGCGATGCTTTCGGAAGAACAAATAACTCAGTTCCACAGACTTGGTTTCTTAGATGTACCGAATGTATTGACTCCAGAGGAGACTGCCTACTTCACCCGAGTATTCGACGAGACGATGCGGCGATTAGAGAAGTCCGGCTACTTCGACGAGGTCGAGGTCCGGGGATTCTCGAACGTCACCCGCGGCTACCGCCGGCAGGTCGTTCCCCTATTCGAGAAAGATGACCGATTTCTCGAACTTCTAGACCACCCACGGCTAAACGACCTCGCAGAACAGCTCTTGGGCGAAGACTGCATGCTAATCGAACCCGGCGTTGGCGCGATCTTCTCCGGCGACAGCACCTGGCATTGTGACGTGGATGGGCCCTACGATTGGACCTGGATCAAGTGCAACCTGTACCTCGACGAGCCAACTACCGAAACCGGTAGGTTCTACTTCATTCCGGGAAGCCACCTGCGCGAGTTCGGCGACCCTGTGGAAGACGCACTGATAGCCGGCCAATTGGGCGGTGTCGCGACAGCCGAGATCCCGGGGGCGTATCCGGTGGTACCCCGGCCGGGAAGCGTCGTCGTCTTCAATCAGCTAACCCGTCACGCATATTTTGATGGGAAGACTCTTCGCCGGACGATCTTGATTAACTACACCCAATCTCCTCGCAAGCGCTGGCACGAGTACCAGTTGGCCGGCCGGATCAAGTACTTCAGCGGGCATTGGGGCGAGCCTATGTTCTACGATAGGCTGCTGGAATCCGCCAGTCCCCGCCGGCTGAAGCGCATAGAGGTGCCGATGGAGATGGCTCGCTAAGTCATCGACAGGGGCGGCACATCGGTGGGCCCACCAGAGCCAATGGGTGGATCGGGCCGACATGCTGGCTAGCCCTTGAGAGCTCCCTGAGTGAGCCCTTTTATCAGATAGGACTGAAACACTAGGAAAAAAGCCCCGACCGGCAAAACCGTGAGCACGCCGGCCGCCGTTACCTCTCCCCAGTAGATACGTGAGTTCGTCTCGGTAGCGTTGAATAACCCGAGCGGCAAAGTCTTCCCGACATTCTTCTGGACGAACGCCGATGCGTAGAGGAACTCGTTCCACGATGCGAGGAAGGCGAAGAGCCCGACGGCGATCAACCCTGGAATAGCTAGAGGCAATATTACGTAGGCGAGGGCCTGCAACCTACCGGCTCCGTCCATCCACGCTGCTTCTTCTAACTCACGCGGTAGCTCGTTGAAATAGCCGACCAGCATCCAGATCGCGAACGGAAGGGCATTGGTCGAATGTGCCAATATGAGTCCCCACCAGGTGTTCAACAACCCAATGTCGCGCAGGACGATAAAGAGCGGTATCAGAAGAAGCACGTGCGGTATCAGGTAGATCAGCAGGATCGCCACCATGAAGAGCTCTTTGCCACGAAACATGAACCTTGATACGGCATATGCGGCGCACACACCAGCAAAGAGACTCAGCACGACTGTACCGGCGGCGGTGATAAGACTATTCCTCAGAAGTAAAGTGAATGGAAACAATGCACCAGTGATGTTTGTGTAGTTTTCTAGTGTGGGGACGGTTGGCAACCACGACAGACCAACTGTCGCCAACTCTTGCTGGGACCTCAGCGAGTTGACCACGATCCAGTAGAGAGGAAACAGGACGAAGAACGCTATGAACGCCGCTGACGCATATATGATCGCCGCCTTCAGGAGTCTGCGCCGGCGGCGGCGCGCCTTGGGCAAGGTTCGTACTTCGGGTACTGCGCTCATCGAACACCTATATCCAATCTACGAGCGAGACGCAGGTAAAGATAGGAAAGCACCAACATAACTATGCCCAACGACACCGCGATGGCAGCGGCATATCCGAAGTCGAGCAGCTTGATCGAAGTAACATAGGCATAGACCGCTATAGTTGTCGAGTGATTGGCTGGTCCGCCGTAGTTCATTATGTATATGAGATCTGCTGACTGGGACAACCAAATTATCCGAAGTAAGGTGGCGATGAAGATCATCGGGCGCCAAAGCGGCAGGGTAATCGCCCAGAACCGCTGGAACACGCTGGCTCCGTCGACGGAGGCCGCTTCGTAGTAATCGTTAGGAATCGTCTGCAGGCCGGCTAGAAGAATAATGGCGAAGAAGGGAACGCCAAACCATATCTGGGCCACGATTACCGCCCACAGGGAGAGATCTGGACGGGACAAGAACGCAATCGGTATCTCAACGATGTTCAGGTCGAGAAGAATCGCGTTGATAATGCCGAACTGACTGTCCCACATGAAGACCCACATCAGGCCGGCGACTGTACTTGGCATCACCCAGGGCAACAGCAACAGTCCGCGCATGAGTGCCCGCCCGCGAAAATCCTCGTTCAGAACCAAGGCGAATGCCATTCCCAGGGTGAGTTGGAATACTACGTTCGCAACAACCCAGGTGATTGAACGACGGCCCGCATCCCAGAAAAGGGTATCGTCCGTGAAGAGCTCAATGTAGTTGCCGAGCCCTATAAATTCGACGTTCTTGATGTCCTGGATCGAGTAGTGATAGAAGCTCAGCCCGACTGCGCGTATGACCGGATACAGCACAATCAAACCCAGCAACAATACGGCCGGCGCAAGGAGGGCATAGGGGGTTAGCTGAGCGCGCAACCGTGGTGCGGTTGCCCCCGCAACCCGCGCTGATAATCCCAATGAAATCTCCTCTTGCCCAGTGTTTACGCGTGATTTAGCCGGGTCGGTTGGACGGAGCCCCACAACGAGGCGGCGTGATGCCTAGGAAGGGAAGCGCAAAGAATGCGCTTCCCTTCGCGATCGTGAGTGCCGCTACGTAAGACTAATAGCTAAGTACCCGGCTTCATTGTCCCGGCCAAGACATCGGCGAGTCGCTGCATCTGCTCCTTCGCCGTGATCTCGCCCAGCATCGCCTTCTGCTTTCCGACGTGAAACTCGACTTGGGCCGCGGCATTATAGTTCTTGTGCCAGTAGGGAGTGGCCTTGTAGCGATTGACCAGCGCGTCCATTGACCACTTGAATGCCTCGTCGTCCGTGACCTTCGGATGGTCCAGCAGAGCCCGACTCGTCGGCACTCTTTCCAGATCCGGACTCTCCAGTGTAACTGCCTTCTGCCACTCGGGTTGGAAATACCACTCAACGTACTTCCACGTTTCGTCCGGATGCTTGCTCAACTGAAAGATGCCCGGTCCATTGAAGAAGCTCCAGCTAGCCTCTCGGCGTCCGTTCGGGATATGTGAGTACCCCAGGTCGTCGCCAAGCGCTTCCTGGATGCCCAATCGCATGTGGATCCCGTGGTTGCACATTGCGAACACGCCCTGCTGCATTCCCTGCAGGATCTGAGCGTAGCCGTCGGTGACCGCTTCAGGTCGAGTCCAGCCGTTCTTGTAGAAGTCGATGTCACGCTGCGCCGCCTCGACTGACTCTTCCGAAGTTATCAGAATCTCCTCGCGGTCGGGGGCGAAGTAGTCACCACCGAAAGCGAACAGCCAACCCTCCCACATCTGGAAACCGAAGGGGCCTCCTCTCACGGCGTAGCCGTACTGGTTCTCTTTGGGTTTGGAAAGCTCTTTTGCAACGTCCCAGAACTCGTCGGTCGTAGTCGGCGGTCCCTTGATACCAGCCTCAGCGAAGATCTTCTTGTTGTAGTACAGGATGCTGTGGAAGCCTTCGTAGGGAGCGAACAGGACGTCACTGTCCGGCGTGATCCTCCCTTGGTCCAATATTTCGGTCGGTATGTCTTTTGCGAAGGGAGCCTCGGCAAGGTACTTGTCGAGGCCTAGAAGGTAGCCGGCATTGCCAAATTGCCCGAGGAACGCGATCTGGAGTCGAAGGTCCACGTCAGGCGGACTGCCGGCCTCGATAGCTGTCACCAACACCTGAGTCTGGGTCTGACCTTCAATGTTGTTTATCTCGACCTCGATCTCACCTTCGTGGGCTTGGTTGAAGAGCTTGGTCATGTCGACGCGTCTTGCACTTTTGTCTAAGAGTGCGACAGACTGGAGCTTGACCATCTCCTTCCTCATCGGAGTGGCTACGACCTCGACCTCGACGATTTGTGTGACGACCACCTGCTTCTCAACCTCGACAATCTGAGGTTCGCAGGCAGCCAATATCGGCAACAAAGCGGTTGCCCCCAGGCCGGCCAGGACTGATCGGCGACTAAGTTTGCGCGCTCTCAACTGTTCCATGATGCCCCAATCTCCTTGCTGATTTTCGGGAATCCTATCCAAGTGGCCCAATCTTTCCACCTTTGTGAGTGCTATGTCAAGGCGACGCAATATATTCGGGTTGATAGCGCACGTCTGCGCAAGGACGTTTCGGTTCGATGCCTTCGCTAAATCTCCCATGCGAAGGCGATCAATGTGCGCGAGACGGGCAGACGACCGGCTGGAACAAGGCGTTTGACTGAGACCGTCATTGGCGAATGCATCCTCGCGATGTCTGTGGGGCTAACCCAAGGCAAGTCGCAGAGCTGAAATCGAGTGAGGAGGCAACTCTATCGCGAACTCGTTGGCTGAATCTTTGAAAGGCCTTTCGACAGGTCGTACGCGCTCCGGCTCGTCGGCGCTATTCTGGGCCCGTGCGTCGTCGCCGGCCAGTTGGTGGAGGTGGCCGGCTTGAACTCTGCGATCTCCCTTGATCCGCACGGTTGCCTCGATCGCATCCTTGATGTGACGGTTGACCAGCGTCAGTACCAGCTCTCGGCCGTCCGGCGAACGCGACGCGGAGGTACTGACGAGCGGCAGCCGTATCGGAGGGTTGCCCGATCGAACGACCTCAAGTTCCGGCGACTCCAGCTCGTCTTGCAGCACCTGATTGCCCATATGCCCAGCGAAGAGGTTGAATGCATGGTAGGTGGGCGTCAGCCACATCCTGTCCCCGTCAGTCTTGATAACGCACTGCAACTCGTTGACCGTTTGGGAGATATTCGCCATCGTGACCCATTCGGCCCATCGATTGAATACATTGAGAGTCGTGGCCGCCATCACCGCATCGTGAAGGGTGTTCCGCTGCACCCAGCCGGCGTCTCTACGGCCCTGATCGTACATTGCGCCCCATTCGTCGACGACTATACCTATGCGATCGTCGACGCCGGCATAGTAGCCGAGTAGCTCGCTCGTCTTACGGATGTCCTCGTCGATCTGGAGGGAAGAAACCAGGAGATCGTAGTACTCGGCGTCGGTAAAACCCTTATCGTCGGGCCCAACGAACTTGTAGTAATACCTATGTATGGAGAGGTGGTCCATCAACCGTGGAATCAGTGCTGGTAATGGTGGCTTTTGATAGGCACCCAATGTGGCAAGGAAGCGCTGATTCCAATCATCCGGGCAGGCGTTGCCTGGCAGACCCCCGACCGCGACCAGGTCGATGTCATCGAGGCGACCCTTCATAAAGGTCGCAAATTGTCGGAATGCGGCCGCGTACTCTTCCGGCGAGAAATTGCCGCCACAGGCCCAGTTTTCATTGCCGACTCCCCAGAATCGCACGTTGTAAGGCAATTCGCTGCCGTTGTCGCGGCGAAGCTGGACGAGATGGGTATTGCCGGTTCCATTGCAATACTCGACCCAGTTGGACGCTTCGGTGGGTGTGCCAGTTCCTACGTTGGCGCAGATGTATGGTTCGGCGCCGATCCGCCGGCATAGCTCGATAAACTCGTCCGTACCAAACTCGTTGGAATCCTCGTCGAGCCACCACAGATTGCGCGACCGCCTGCGCCGTTCACGCGGACCGATTCCGTCCTCCCAATGATAGTCGTCGGCGAAGCATCCTCCGGGCCAGCGAAGGACCGGCGTCGGCAGATCGCGTAACGCGCGCAGGGTATCGAGACGAAACCCGTCTTCGTTAGGAATATTGCTGTCGGGACCCACCCAGATCCCTTCGTACACGCAGCGCCCCAGATGCTCGATGAATTGTCCATAGATGTTGGGGGAGATCGTGGCCCGAGGTAAGTCGGCCCAGATTTGCCAATTCGCGGTGTCAATCGTCAATCGTCTGCTCCGATATCGACTCTCATAAGGACTGACTTCGGATTGGTGCCGGCGTTGTAGGCGCAGACTCGCCAGTTGGCCCTAGGGCGGCGTCCCCAGCCTTGCCGGCCGGGCTCGTTTGCGCCGGATGATAGCATGCTCGCCGCATTTAGACGGGACTGTTGGACCGCCGGTCTCTTAGCATATATTCGCCAAAGACAAATACATAATATTTGTATAATTAACCAACGCCATACGGGATCCGGCGTGGTTGTGGCGGGCTGTTTGAGCGCGCAACGTCGATCAAGAGATTGAGGATTAGTGCAGATGAAGCTAACCGAACAACAGCTAAGGCATTTCAAGACATTTGGCTTCGTGACCTTCCGGCAATTGCTTTCACCGGAAGAGATGGAGATCTACAACCGCGAGTTCGATCGGGGGCTGCAAGCCTGGGCCCAACACGGCCTGCACGCCGAGACTTATGGTCCCTGCGTGCCGCTACACGACTCCGACACTCCGTTCATCGCCTCTCTGCTTGACGATCCGCGTTTTGCCGACGTAGCCGAGCAGGTACTTGGTACGAAGGTGCTGGGCATCTGGTCGGATGCGTCGCGGCGGGTTGCCGACACTCCTTGGCATACAGACCAGGTAACCTCAAAATACAAGGCGGTCAAGTTCGCGATCTATCCCGACCCGCTGATCTCGAGTAACGGCGCCCTTCGAGTCATCCCTGGCTCCCACCACGAGACGTACTCCACCCGGATCAACGAACATACAGGTAGCGTGGACACCGAGGCGCGGTACGGGGTAAGTCCGGAGGACCTGCCGGCGTACGTCTTCGAATCTCAACCCGGCGACGTGCTCCTGTTCCACAACCCGACCTGGCACGCTTCGTTCGGGGGCGGCGAAGGTCGCCGGATGGGTGTGGTGATGTTCACCGAAGATCCACAGACTCCCTACGCGACAGGTAATCTCCAGCGAATCATGTTCAATATGCACCGACGGGTCTCGGAAAACTATGGCCGGCCGTTCTTTCCTGAGTATTGGCGCTCGATCGACGATTCGCGCCACCAGCATTGGGTCAAACGCCTGGCGGAATTGGAGTCTCTTGAGACGCCGCCGGCCTCCGCCTACGAAGGCATTGATGACACGCAGCCCTACCCCGCCGCTCGAACACAGATGCAATGACGCCGGCTAACCTGAACGACACGAACGCAGCCGGCGGGAAAACCAAATGGCGACCAACAGCGCCGGCTCCCTGAGGAGAAGCTACGTGCCTGAGAATCTCGTAACCCTGTTTCCCGACGACGTAGGCGTGGAAATCCCGGCCGGGTTGTTCGGCCATATGCTCGAGATCACCGGCCGGTGCGTTTACGACGGAGTATGGGTCGGCGAAGACTCCCCGATCCCGAACGACGATGGCTTGCGGTTGGACACTATCGAGGCGTACCGTCAGTTGAAGGTCTCGAATATGCGCTTGGGCGGTGCGGCCGGCGAGTACTATCACTGGCGGGACGGGATCGGGCCGCGCGATCAGCGCCGGCGGTCTCGCAATATATTTTGGGGAGGATATGACTCGAACCATTTCGGTACCGACGAGTTCCTTCGCTTCTGCGCGGCCATCGGTGCGGAACCGATCCTACAGGTCAACGTGGCGACCGGAAGCCGGCGGGAAGCGCTTGATTGGATGGAGTACTGCAACGCGTCGCCACCGTCCGAACTAGCCAGGATACGGGCTCAAAACGGCCACCCCGAACCCTACGGCGTCGAGTACTGGCAGATCGGCAATGAGAACCTGATACTACACGCGCCGGAGGAGTACGGACGAGAGGTCCGGCGATTCGGAACATACATGCGACAGGCTGAGCTCGACGCCAAGCTGATCGTCCGCGGTACTTGGAATCTGGAATCTGACTATAATCAGCGTCTGCTGGAGTATATTGGCGATCAGCACTACCTGATCGATTTGCTCTCACTTCATTGCTACACCTATCCACCACCCTTAGCAAATCCCGGCGAATTCGACAACTACGAGGTCATGGCCGGCGCCGAGTTGGTCGAGAAGCAGATTTTGCGCGCCGCGGCTGCATTGGACCTGTACGCCGCCGGCAAGAAGCAAATCGGCATCATCGTGGATGAGTACGGCACCCACCATAATGAGACGCTGTTCGGAAACTTTCCGATCCGAGAAGTACCCAATGGGCTGGAGCAGCCATCGTTTCAGCGCGACGCCATCCTAGCCGCGCGAGTGTTGCATGTGTTCATGCGGCACGCCGACCGCGTCGCTGTGGCGAATCTGTCCACGTCGATCAACGTGTTGCACACGGCGCTCAAGACTGACGGCTCGACACTAATTCGGACTCCCACCTACCACGTGCTCGACATGCTGAAACAGCATATGAGCGCCCGCTCGATTCGGATCAAGAATGAAGCCGGCTATTTTGAGTTCGGCGGAGAATCCAAGACCCAATCGGCGCCGGATCCGGATCTGTACACCTCCGGCGACGCCGGCACTGCCGACGCAAACGCCGCCGAGCGCGGGGAAGGAAAGGCGTTGCCCAATGTGGATGTAGTCGCATCCGGAACTCCAGGCGAGCAGAAGGTATTCGTCTCCATCATCAACCCGAACGTGGACAGCACCGTGGACTTCCGGCTGGCGGTCCAAGGCACGACCTGCTACAGCATTGGCGCCGGCTCCGCATCGGTCCTCAAGGCCGCCGGCCCGCTTGAGCAAAACGACTCCGAACAGCCGGACCGGATCCGGCCATCAGCCGTCTCCGTGCGGACGCGGCCGGACGGATGGTTTGTCAGCTGCGCTCCGCTGTCGTTGACTGTACTCACACTTGTGCGCAACGCTTAGCCAGGCCGAAATAGCCTTGCCCATTTACGCAGCGAGCTGCCGAGGGGATTGATGAGCCGCCGGCGATTGATCGTGGCGCTGCACGACGTGGCGCCGCCCTACGAGGCGGAGATCGACGCTCAGCTCGCCGACCTGCGCCGGCTTGGAGTCAGCCGGCCGGTCCTAAAGGTAGTGCTGAACTGGCGTTGCACCTACCCGATTTCAGGTAGCGAGTCCTTCCTGGAGATGCTCCGGCGCGTAGCTGCGGCCGGCGCCGAGCTCGTGTTGCACGGATATAGCCATTGGGAGATTAGTCCGCCTTTAGGACCTATCCACGATCGTTGGCGAGCACGGCTATTTGCCGGGGGCGTTGCCGAATTTCAGGCTATGGCCTACGAAGAGGCGCTTGAAGCGCTAACCAAAGGGGCGACTGAGATGGCCAAATCCGGCCTGGCATTGGACCATCCGCCGGCCTTCTGTGCTCCTGGTTGGCTGATAACTTCCGAGGCGAAGAGGGCAGTCCGGGACGCCGGATTGCGTTATCTGATCGGCATGTTTTCAATTCTCGACCTACGAACCGACCGCCGGCTCGCCCGCGTCGACCAAACCCGATATCCGGCCAAGTTCTGGTTCAGCCGGAAGTCATTGCTCGAACGATACGGCGGTCATGATGATCGGACGTATACTGTCAGGGAGCGCCGGAATTGAGATTCTCACGACTGATGCGAGATCGATTCGGAGGGGTTGGGCACATGGGGGTCGATACGACTTGATCCGTATTCTCTTGGCAATCGCGCCGATGCTATTGCGGTTTCTTGTCACCTTTATCGCCCAGGACGAACGGATCCGGCGGATGGGACCGCGAGCATTGCTGTTGATCATCCCGGTCGCTACCGTCGGCGTGGTTTACTTCTTTACCAGAAGTCTGGTCGCCAGCTTGCTGTTGGTGACCCTGGGGTTTTTGGTCCTGTGGGTGTTTATCGCCTTCCTTCGCTGGCTCGATCGCACTCGGTAGCGGGCATGTTACGTCAAGTCGCCGCCCAGCCCTCGGATAAGACTTCGGCCTGTTCGAGGACGGTGGTTGTGGCCTTTTCCTGCTTGTCGGGAGGGTAGCCGTGCCGGCGGAGGATGCGCCGGACCAATACGCGGAGATAGGCGCGGACGTTCTCGCGGAGGGTCCAGTCGATGGTGACGTTGCCCCGGACGGTCTCGACAAGCTCGCGGGCGATGTCGCGGAGGGTCTCGTCGCCGAGGACCTGTACGGCGCTGTCGTTGGTTTCGAGCGCGTCGTAGAAGGCCAACTCATCCTCGGACAAGCCCAGCTTCTCGCCTCGGGCGGAGGCTTCCCGAATGTTCTTGGCCAACCCGATAAGCTCCTCGATGACCTGGGCCGCCTCTATCGTCCGGTTCTGGTAGCGCCGGAGGGTCTGTTCGAGCATTTCGGCGAAAGAGCGGGCCTGGACGACGTTCTTACGCCGGCGGATGGCGACCTCGCCCCGGAGCAGCTTCTGGAGGAGCTCGACGGCGAGGTTGCGATGGGGCATGCCGCGTACCTCGGCGAGGAATTGCTCGGATAGTACCGAGATGTCCGGCTTGCGCAATCCGGCGGCGGCGAAGATGTCCATGACTCCCTCGGAGGCGACGGCCCGGGAGATGATCTGGCGGACGGCGTGATCCAACTCCTCTTCCGGGCGCGGTCCATTGACGGTACGCTTCGACAGCGCCGCTCGAACGGCCTGGAAGAAACCGACATCGTCGGCGATGCCTGACGCCTTTTCGTGGGGAACGGCCAGAGCGAATGCCTGGGACAGCTCGCGGACGGCACCTAGGCAGCGGTCCTTGCCGTTTTCCTGGGCGAGGATGTGCTCCTGGGCGGCCGGCAGGAGGCCCAAGCGTTGCTGGGGCGTGCCGGAGGTCCAGAGGGACCGGTCGAAGCCGTGGAACAGACCGCAGCAGACCTCGTACTTTTCGAGCATGACGGCGACCGCCTCTTTCTTGTCGACGGCCGTTTGGCCGGTGCCGCCGCTTTCGGTGTAGGTAGCGAGGGCCTTCTTGAGCTCTTGGGCCAAGCCGAGATAGTCGACGACGAGGCCGCCGGGCTTGTCCCGGAACACGCGATTGACCCGGGCGATGGCCTGCATCAGCCCGTGGCCGCGCATCGGCTTGTCGACGTACATGGTGTGAAGGCTGGGAGCGTCGAAGCCGGTGAGCCACATATCGCGCACCAGCACGATACGCAGGGGGTCGTCGGGGTCGCGGAACCGGTTGGCCAACGTCTCGCGCCGGGACTTGCTCCTGATGTGGCTTTGCCAATCGGGCGGGTCAGAGGCGGAGCCGGTCATCACGACCTTGATCTGCCCGTTGTGGTCGTCATCGTGCTGCCACTGGGGGCGGAGGCGAACCAACTCGCGGTAGAGATCGACGCATATGCGCCGGCTCATGCAGACGACCATGGCCTTGCCGTCGAGGACTTCGAGGCGCTGGTCGAAGTGGGTAACGATGTCCTCGGCGATCTGTCCGACCCGTTTCTCGGTGCCGACTACGGCTTCCAACTGGGCCCATTTTGTCTTGAGCTTCTCGCGGCGCTCGACCTCCTCGCCCTCGGTGACCTCCTCGAACTGAGGGTCGATGGTCGGTTTCTCGGCGTCGTCCAAGGACAGCTTGGCGAGCCGGCTCTCGAAGTAGATCGGCACGGTGGCCCTGTCGTCGACGGAGCGCCGGATGTCGTAGACGCTGATGTAGTCCCCGAAGACGGCGCGGGTATTGGCGTCCTGGAGCTCGATGGGAGTGCCGGTGAAGCCAACGAAAGAGGCGCGGGGGAGGGCATCGCGCATGTGGCGGGCGTAGCCGTCGACGAAATCGTACTGGCTGCGGTGGGCCTCGTCGGCAATAACGACGATGTTTCGGCGCTCGGATAGCGTCGGGTGACGGTCTCCCTTCTCCTCGGGGAAGAACTTCTGAATGGTGGTGAAGACGACACCGCCGGACTCGACAGAGAGCTTGCTGCGAAGGTCGGCGCGGCTCTCGGCCTGGGTTGGCGGCTGGCGCAAGAGGTCCTGGCAGCGGGAGAATGTGCCGAATAGCTGGTCGTCGAGGTCGTTGCGATCGGTGAGGACGACTATGGTCGGGTTTTCCATCGATGGATCACGGACAAGGGCGCCGGCGTAGAAGGCCATGGTGAGGCTCTTGCCGGAGCCCTGGGTGTGCCAGACGACGCCGATGCGCCGGTCGCCGGGCTCGCCGCCGGGCCTGGGGCCGGACTCGTAGCGGCCACGGACCTCGGCGATTCTGCGCAGGCCGGCGGCGCGGAGAGTCTCGGTGACGGCAACCCTGATCGCGTGGAACTGATGATAGCCGGCCATCTTCTTGGCGAGCGCGCCGCCGCCGTCGTCCTCGAAGACGATGAAGTCGCGGATAAGGGCGATGAAGCGGTCGGGGTCGCAGACGCCCTGGAGCATCACCTGAATCTCGGTTGCGTGGGGATCGGCCAGGGTCTCGCCGGTGATGGTGCGCCAAGGCTTGAACCACTCACGGCCGGCGGTGATGGTGCCGACACGGGCCTCGGTTCCGTCGGTCACTATTAGCAGCTCATTCAGGGAGAAGAGGGCGGGCAACTCGGCCCTGTAGGTCTGGAGCTGGTTCCAGGCGGTCCGGATGGTGGCGTCCTCGTCGGCCGGGTTCTTGATCTCGATGATCGCGAGCGGTAGGCCGTTGACGAACAGGACGACGTCGGGCCGGCGGGTGTTGCGATTCTCGGTGACGGTGAACTGATTGACTGCTAGGAAGTCGTTGTTGGCGGGGCTTTCGAAGTCGATGACGTTGGCCTGGGCGCCGCGGATTGCGCCGCCGGCCCGGTACTCGACCGTGACTCCTTCGACGAGCATTCGGTGGAAGGAGCGATTGCGGGCCTCGAGCGTGGCGCCCTCCGGGCGGGTCAGCCGACGGAAGGCGTCATCGAGCGCGGCGGCCGGCAGGTCGGGGTTGAGCTGGGCGAGGGCATCGCCCAGCTGCTGTTCAAGGACGACCTGGCCGTAGTCGGCGCGTTCGGCGTTAGGGTTGTCAGGGGCGATGTCCGGCCCGTGGGCTGTCCGCCAGCCGATGCCGGCGAGCCAGGCTAGGCCGGCCTGCTCTACGTCGGCTTCGGTGATGGTGGTCATGGTTTGCAACTCATCAATCAGCACGCAGTGCTACGTTCCCATAATGACGGCCGTAACTTGGAAATCAAGCCTAATTCCATCCTCAGAATCAGATTGCTGTGCTGGAGGAACACATTCATCAGCCCCAAACGCCGACACTTGTCGCATCGTAGAACATAATTTCTCGGCGCTGTTGCCCACCACGTCCCGATGACAGAGATTGCGCGCGGCTCATTATCAGCTGGTTCTCAACACTATCAGGGTCCCCGAATATGCTGACATATACCTTCACGATCTTGCTGTCCCTAATGCGCTGCAACACGTGCTCGTCATTCTCCTGAAGGGAATGGCCAAAAATGAATAAAGAACCAGTGATTTGAGACATGCTTCGATAGCCCTTGACCAAATAGGAACTGTGCATGATCCGCTCCATTTTTGACTCGGAAGTGCCCTCCGACACAAAAATAGGATAGCGGCCCTCAGCTAATGCGTCTCGTATCTGATCCACCAAGGCTATGCCCGTATTCGACCACGTGTATTTCTGGACTCTTGCACCAGCATCGAATATATGCAACGCGCCGTGCAAGTAGTATATGTTCTGTCGTCCGGGGTCGCTAATGTCCCATACGACGTATTCCTTTGGCCCAACGTCTGGTTGGCGAAAACCATCATCGCTTTCCAAATCAATGTCGTCGATGTCATCCTTCATTAAGGTCCAGTAAAGTAACAGATCATAGTTGAGGGTGTAGATTTTCTTAAAATTCTTCAAGAATGCACGACAACTACGGAACCGGTCATCAGATATTTCATTGCTACGAGACGGGTGATTGCATGCAATCACCTGGGCCAAGATTGTGCGTAGCGATTCTGCATCCCGCGTGAGCTTGCGAATGAGCGGGTTCTCGCCCGGGGAGTAAGCCTTCACGAGCAGTTCGGTCTGCCTGAGTGCCCGCATCACTTTCTCGAAGTCGGTTGTGTCAAGAGCATCGAATGCACTCATGACTCGTGGAACCAATCGATCCCTCGCCCTTTCGAAAAGAGCATCATAGGCAAACAGATCATTGCGGCATGCCCGGCTGAACCCGTTGCCTAAGAGTAGATGTCGAATGGGTGGCGCTCGGTCAAGACAATCTTGAAAAGTTAACAATTCAGCCATGGCACCACCCTCGCATCCTTACAATCAACAGCGTACTCGACATCTGCTTCGGCGAGAGTGAATCTAGCTTGGCATCGGTACCGGTTGACGCGATTATGGGTTTCGGTGAGCCTCTGGGCCCTGGCCAATCGCCGCAAGTATACGGTTCCTCAGTTTCGCGCGCAGTTCCGAATGGTCGTCCCAAATGAGATGGTTGTAATGCGATGTGTCGAAATGCAATTTGTCTAGACAATCATGCCGGCATGTAAAGATAACCGGCAGGTCAAGCCCGCGAGCAAATCCAGCCTCGTAGTACACGCCGCCTCTAGCACCGTCGGGGCCTTGGGTGAAGTCGGCCACCAAGAATCGAGAGCGCCGGATCTCAGCGATGATCTCGTCGTCAATCTTGTTGATGTGTTCTTTTCGGTCAATCCGGATCGGCTTATAACCAGCCTCCTTGATACCGGGTTCAATACCGTTCTCGTAACATCCCGCCATGCTCTCGTCGAACCACATAGCGACAAATGCTTGGGAGGAATCGATATTGGTTTCTTGATCTGCGATATGTTGGTAGCCGTATACGGTAACTGTGCCGTGGAAGTTTCCCGCTGAACCTCTCGTTCCTTTTATGCAACCATTTTCCTCTAGGTAGTTGAGACAAAAATAAACTTCTTCCCAAGCCGTTGACTCGGACCACGCATAAGCGGCAAGAGTTCCCCGGTTCACCGAAACACGATTCCCAACTCTTCCTACCAACTCGGCGATAAACCGAAGAAGTCTCTCGGCGCGCTCGTGTACTGGTAGAGGTTGTTTATTCTCGGCGCGGCGGATGTCTTGAGTCATGACCGTTGGAATCTTGTTGCCATGCGCGCGTTGATCGATAAGCCATGTCGTTAGCCGAGCTTTCGCAGGGTCCACTAGAGCTTGTATAGCGACTTGTGCCTCTTCGGTAATCTCATATGCGCCCCCTGCGCGGTCAGAATTGCTCACGGATAACCGCTCTGAGTGAATTGGCATTACAGTAGCTTCGTACGCGGTTCCCCAAATTGGGCATGTATTAAGTGCAGTTTTCATTCTCTCTGGCCCCTAAATTCTTCGATCTTGCGAAGCTCAAGCAAATTTGCAACAACCCGCTCGGTTTCCTCTACACCCGCAGTTCCCCCGAAATCAGCTTTGGTAGTAGCCCATCTCGCTGGGCGGCGAGGGTGCGGGCCTCGTGAGCAGATCTGGTGGCCCGCTCAAAAACCTGCTGAGCTATGCTGCCGAACTCGATCGCAATCCGCGCCGGTGGCGAGGGCAACGAGAGCCCAGAGAGCGCCTTGGCCGGTACACGCTGACGGCCGCTCGTCCCGGTCATGTTCTGGATCGCAAATTCCCTAAATCGAGCGCTACGCGCTAGGCAGTACGCGAATTCGTCAGGAAGCGGAGGTATGGGTTTCATAACGAGGTACTCTGTCGATCCCCATCCGATCTCGTCGTCGCGGAGAAAGTCAACGTATGCAGTCTTGCCATTCTCCAGACATGGCGTAATCCGTGCGATAAGCGTATCGCCGTTAGCGAATCGCATTCCGGACCCGAAAGGCCGATCAATGACGGAATCCGGTACATGGCCTGACGTCGGCATATTTGCCATGTCAAGATACGGCGCGATCTCTCCTCGTCGAAGCGTTCGTTTCGGATTGACCTCAATTAATTCCGGCAGCGGTCGCACTTCCCACCCCTCGGGCACCTCCCCGAGTTCGGAAGCGACCAGCCGGCTGGGGAAGAGGTCGTAGAGGTAGGCCGGCAGGCCGGGGAGGGACTGGCCGGGGCGCCATCGGCCGTCCATCTTGGCGCGGACCGGGTCGAAGTCGACGAACCAGGACTTGAATAGGGCCCGGGCCATCTGCTCGAGGGTCTCGTTCATCCGCCAGTTTAGCTCGATCTTGTCGTCGAGGGTGCCGAGGACATGGGCGATGGCCCGCTGTTCGGGCAGGGGTGGGAGTGGGATTTCGACTGCGGAGAGTTCGGAGAGACTGAAGTTTGCTTGGACGGACTGCACTACGCGCGTGTGAGCACGTTTGATACGGGCATCGTCGCGTAGGGAATAGTAGAGGAATTCAGGGTCAACTGTGCTCCGATTCGGGCGCACTATTGCTACTGCTTGGTTCGTGTTAGCCGGGAGTATATCTTCCCGTACGCGCGCAACACGGCCGATGGTGCCGGCGATTGTGAAGAGTACATCGTCCTTCTGAAGTGACGACCTTGCGAGCAGGTCATTGGTTTCATCGTCGATATGGGCCAACTTCGTCACGTCAATGCGGCCTTCATTTGTAATCGACTCTACCTTCACAAACGCGACACCTGTAACTGTAAAACGACCACCTATGGTGGTGGGCGTGGTTCCTTTCGTTACACGATGAGATATTTCACCAAGCGGGACCTCGCGCCACGCGACCGAAGGAATGGTGAGAGCCGCTATGCCGCCCGCGGGCCCGTCGGTGAGGGAACCGACCGAACAGGTCAGCTGCAGGGTCATGTCTCCGTCTAAGGGCAGGGGCACACTGTGCGACTCCACGATCCGCTTGAATGAGTCTCCAATTCGGTTGACGTCCACGATGTCAACCCTGAAGGGGAGGATTGAGTCCTCAAATGCGTCCTTCATGGCGCCCAGCAATTTGCGGCTAATCCTAGTCTCACATTCTAAGGCTATGTCCAAGTCCGAAGAGTCCTTCGTGGTCCAGTTAGCGCGGCTGCCGAACACCCAGACCTTGACACCTACAGGCAAATGCTCGCGCAGGATGTCCTGCACGATTTCGAGGTGGTCGGGTCTGAGATCGACTGGACTAGTCAAGGGACTCGATCCTCTCTTGAAGGCGATTCAGGAGATACCGGGCCTCTTGGAGGAAGTCCGGAGCGCTCTCGAAAACCTCCTGTGCCTTCTCTTCATTGTAGGTATGACTAGTCGTCCCACGGTTCCTGCGAAACTCAAGCCACTCCGGCAGTTCTGACCTGAGCAGAGCTTGCTTGTAAGCTTCACGTACGACGTCATTGAAGACGAGCTGGTCCATCTCCGCTGGATTGGCTGAGGCGAGCTCAAGGTAACGCTTCAGCATTCTGAAGGAGAGTTCGTAGGTGAACTCAAACGCTTGGATTACGGCCGCCCTAAGATGCCTCTTGAGACGTGGGTGGTCCAGAGCTAGGTCTGAGTGGTAGATGTCCAGGGCTTCTTCCAACTGGGCGACAGCGTCTTCCATCGGTGTCAAATCTAGCTTCATGAGGCGCCCCTATGTCCCGAATCCCAGGCGCGCCAGGTTTGCCTCGATCTCGGCGTCGAGCCGGCGGGCCTCGGCCTGCTGCTGACGCCACTGGGCGGCGAGCCGGGCCATCTTCTGGTCGAAGGGCTCCAGGTCCTCCGGCTGCGGCTCGGCGCCTACGTAGCGGCCGGGGGTGAGGACGTGGCCGTGCTTGCGGACTTCGTCCAACGCCGCGCTCTTGCAGAAGCCGGGCACGTCGGCGTAGCCCTCACGCTGGCCCTCTCCCGCGAGGGTAGGGGAATCGGCAGCCTGTCCTCGCCAGGCGTGGTAGGTGTCGGCGACACGGGCGATGTCCTCTTGGGACAGGTCGCGATGGGTGCGGTCGACCATGTGGCCCATCTTACGGGCGTCGATGAAGAGGATTTCGCCCCGGCGGTCGCGGTGTTCGCCATTGCTGCGACCCCGGGAGAGGAACCATAGGCAGGCGGGTATCTGGGTCGAGCGGAAGAGCTGGCCGGGGAGGGCGACGATGCAGTCGGCCAGGTCGGCCTCGATCAGGTTTGCGCGTATCTTGCCTTCGCCGGACTGGTTGGAGGACATGGAGCCGTTGGCGAGGACGAAGCCGGCGGTGCCTCGTGGCGACAGGTGGTGCAGGAAGTGCTGGACCCAGGCGAAGTTGGCGTTGCCCTTGGGCGGGACGCCGTACTGCCAGCGCCTGTCATCCTGGAGCCGCTCAGCGCCCCAGTCGGAGACGTTGAAGGGGGGATTGGCGAGGATGTAGTCGGCCTTGAGATCGGGATGGCGGTCGTTGTGGAAGCTGTCTCCTTGGGCGATCTGCGCCTCGATGCCGCGGATGGCGAGGTTCATCTTGGCCATGCGCCAGGTGGTGTAGTGTGGACTCCTGGCCATAGATGGAGATGTCGGCCCTGGCCTTGCTGACCCCGGATCGGAGTCCGGGGCGGGCGTTGCCGTTGCCGGTCGCGTGGGCTTCGATGAACTCGACCGACTGGACGAACATGCCGGCGGAGCCGCAGCAGGGGTCGTAGACGCGGCCGGTGTAGGGTTCGAGCATCTCGACGAGCAGCCGTACGACGCTGCGCGGAGTGTAGAACTCGCCGCCTTTTCTTCCCTCGGCGAGGGCGAACTGCCCGAGGAAGTACTCGTAGACCCGGCCGAGGACGTCGGTGGCGCGGGCGTCGGCTCCGCCGACCTGGATGTTACTGACCAAGTCGACGACCTGTCCGAGGCGCTGCTTGTCGAGGGCATCCCGGCCGTACTCCTTGGGAAGGACGCCGGCGAGTGCGGGGTTGTCGCGCTCGATGGCAGTCATGGCGTCGTCGACGAGCCGGCCGATTGTGGGCTGGCGGGCGTGGGTCTGGAGGTGCGGCCATCGGGCCTCGGCCGGCACCCAGAATATGTTCTGGGCAAGGTACTCGTCGGGGTCCTCCGGGTCGGCGCCCTGGTCGATTTCGCTCTGTAGCTGTGCGTGGACCTCTTCGAAGGCGTCGGAGATGTACTTGAGGAAGATGAGGCCGAGGACGACGTGTTTGTACTCGGCGGCGTCCATGCTGCCCCGGAGAGCGTCGGCCATGCGCCAGAGCTGGGTCTCGTAACCGGCGACGGTGTCGCCGGGTTCAGTTTTTCGCGCGGTGGCCATTGTTGGTTCTCCGGGTGGTTGCGGCGGTGATTGAGGGTGACGTTTGTTTTTGGCAGTGTAACGCATGGGGTGGGGAGTGGTAAGGTGGTTGTGGGGTGTTGAGGGTTGTCTGGGCCGGCAGACACAGCTAGGCTGCAAATGGTACGCCCGGGGAGACTCGAACTCCCGCACCCGGCTCCGGAGGCCGGTGCTCTATCCACTGAGCTACGGGCGCGTACCCGGCGATTATACTGACACCATAGGCAGCGCCGCAACGCCCGGGTTGTGTGAGTGGGTGGAACTGGTCGCACCGCTGCCGCAATGCTATAGTATTAGTACACATGTTCGCACTAAGTGACGCGCCAGTCCGAATGTCCCCATGTCCGGTTGGCCGGCCGGCCTCGGAGATCGGAACGCCGCCGAAAAAACTAGTTTTTGCAAAACAAATGCTCGGGACGCCGGCCCCATTCGACCCAGGCAGGGCCGCTCGTACGAAAGTAGAAAATGCAAAACAAAAGGACCAACCAATGGCAAGACGCCCTCCGCAAGCGAACCAGCCGTGCAGGCGATTGCGGGATAGAAGAATCATCAATATAATGCTGAGCACTCGAATTCCCGTCCCACGCGCGACTCAGACTGGACTCAGAGCAGGAATTTCGCTCGCTTCACCGCCTTTAGATTCTGCCCGGGGGTAGATCGACATCACAATCGACGCCGATAAAGCGATTAGCCAGCCGGCGGTTGCGATGCCCACCAGCCGGCGCAGGCCGCTATGGCTAGACGTGCGAAGAAGCTGGCCGCTCTACCTTCTCCTCATGCCCGCTTTCCTCATGATGTTCCTGTTCACCTACTATCCGGCCCTCCAGGCCTTGTACGAGTCGTTCTTCAACTGGTGGCCCGGGTCCTACAACGAATTCGTTGGATTCAGGAACTACGAGCGGCTGTTTAGATGGGAAGTGTTCTGGTGGTCTTGGGGGAACTGGGCCAAGTTCGCGGTATTTCACTTCACCGCTCCATTTTTGATGCCTTTCGTGATGGCAGAGTGCATATTCAATCTGCGCAATCGGTCTACGCAGGCTTTTTGGCGTATGGCCGTAATTGTGCCCTCGCTAATCCCCGGTATCGTGACGTTTGTCCTGTGGAGATGGATGTACCAGCTAGATGGCGGATTCAACGTCATACTGGAGAGGGTGGGATTGGGGCACTTGGTGGCGCCGTGGCTCGGACAGCCTGACACCGCTCTCTACGCGATGATGTTCGTGGGATTCCCCTGGGCAATCGGCGCCAGCGTTTTGATAGTCTTGGCCGGCTTGGAGAATATCTCGACGGATGTGATGGATGCCTCCACTATCGACGGCTGCGGCAGATTCCGCCGAATATTCGCGATTGATCTACCCAACATCACCGGCGTGATACGGCTGTTCCTAGTATTTGGGATTATCGGTATATTCCAAGAATTCAGCCGTTTTCTTGCCATGACTGGCGGCGGCCCTTACTTCGCTACCAGCGTACCGGCCCTTTTGATGTTCTTCAAGGCTGGGTTCAGAGGCGTTCGAAGCGAGTCGGCCACCGGTGCCACCAGCCACGGGGAGTCCGCCGCAATCGCGACCATTCTGTTCATTTTGATACTCATTTTCTCATTGCTGACTCACCGATTCCTCCGGGGGGACACTGAGGCCAAAGGAGCTAAGAATTGAAACGTGCCAACGACTGGCCTACCGCCGTCTGGGCGAGGAGTTAGAGATGGCTATGCCTGGCGCAAAACGAGACGCCGGCCACGCCATTCGAAGCTACCGTTGGCCCCAATGGGTGCGCGATGTTCGGAGCGACTGGCCGTTTCTGCTAATTCTAGTTAGCGCATTGGTGCTCTCGCTGGTTCCTACCTACTTCAACATTATCGTGTCATTCAAGTCGATGGGACAGTTCTTCACCGATCCCGTCGGCCTGTCTTTCCCGTTGTATTTTTTGGAGAACTACTCGGTCGCGTTCACTGTCCTCTGGCCGACCTTCCTGATCTCGTTGGTGGTTGCCGCCACTACGATTATTGGAACTCTGACTGTTTCCTCGTTGGCGGCATACGCGTTTGCTAGATTCCAGTTTCCCTTTCGCGAGCAACTGTATTGGATGGTCATTATCGTTCTATTCATTCCGGGTATTCTGACCTTTATGACGCGATACATCTTGGTCGCCGAATATGGGATGCTCAACACCATCTGGGTTTTGATCATCCCACGCATCGCCACCCAGCAGACGTTCCAGATATTCATCTTGCGGGCATTCTTCTCCGCTCTGCACGAGGAGATTTTGGAGGCCGCCAGGGTGGATGGCGCCGGCGTCTGGCAGGTACTTTGGCACGTCGTCCTGCCGATGTCCCGACCAATCCTGGCTGTGCTTGGGATCATCGAGCTGCTCGATGTATGGCAAGACTGGCTCTGGCCGCTGATTACCGTCACGAACACTGCCGAATTGCGGCCGATGGCGTTGCAGGTGTTGTTCCTCGCAAGTGATGTGGGCCCCCACTATGGATATCAGATGGCGGGCTACGTGTTGGCCAGCGTCCCCATGATCGTCATATTCTTCCTTTTCAGCCGGCAATTCATCCAGGGGCTATCGAGCGGCGCGCTCAAGTGGTAGCAGACAACGAACCTGGCAACGGATTGGTGGGATCCCTACGGCTATTTTCGATCGAGTGGAGACCAATACATTGATGTCTTCAGCACGCCACCCGAAGGGTCGCCGGCCGCTTTGATGAAGAGCAGATTGACCTACTCAACGCTACGGATCTACCGCTATGGCGAATTTCAGGACGGGTCGAGCCGGCATTGACAATCCAACATGGACGCATTCTCTGTTCGTGTGAAATGCGGCTTGACGCACTCGGTTGACGAACAATGATCCAATGTCCGGTTTAACCTCCACGTAAGCGCTTTCGGAGGGAAGGGAAAAATGTCTGTCAGACTGGGTGCCTTTGCCACTCTAGATGAGGAATTTCCCAGATTTCTCGCCCAGCACGGTGTTGAGGACGTGATTCTAGGTCCGGCCCACCTGCCTCTGGCGCCGGCCAACTCTGGGGATAGGAATCTGGCCAGCCTGAGCTTTCTGGGGCTCGTGCAATTTCGCAAACGCTGCGAGGAGGTAGGGCTGAGGCTTAGAGCGCTTGTCGGAGCCGGGCAGAAGACGCCGGCTTTCGCGATGGACCGGATTTGGCTGGGGCAGCCTGGCCGAGATGAACAGATCGAGAATATCGCGGCGAACATTCGTATTATGGGCAAAGCCGGCATACCCTACCTGACTTATCACTGGAATGTGAATCCTCCGGGTATGTACCCTGCATCGTGGCGGACCTCGTACAAAAGGCCCGGCCGCGGCGGTGCCATGGTGAGCAGGTTTGACGGCGAAGTCGCCGACGCGCTGCCCATGTCTCGTGAACGCCAGTTCTCGGAAGACGAGATGTGGGCCGGCTACGAGTACTTCATCAAGGCGATCATTCCCGTCTGCGAAGAAGCCGGAGTCAAGCTGGCATTGCATCCCAACGACCCACCAGTCGAGAGCTTGGGCGGGATTCCCTGGCTATTCCACGACGATGCCGGATTCCAGCGGGCAATGGACATCGCCGACAGTCCCAACAGCGGAATCACTTTTTGCCTGGGAAACTGGACAGCTATGGGCACCGACATCTTGGCGTCCATACGTAGATTCGGGCCGCAGGGACGTATTCTCTTTGGGCACGCACAGGGGGTAAAGGGTTCTGTTCCAACATTCGATGAGTGCTTCTTGGACGAAGCCGACTGCGACTTTCTGGCCATAATACGAGCTCTGAATGAGGTCGGGTTCGATTGTTTCCTGGCTCCTTCTCACCTGCCCCACACTGACGGCGATAACGCTCAGCAATACGAAGCAACCGCCTACGCGCTGGGTTATTTGCGAGGACTGATTCAGATCGCAGAACGGGCGAGTGGCTAACTTTAGGGGCTGTCCAGAGCATCGGATGCCAGTGTCGAGTGGGCGGCCCTTCGATTACTATGTAGAGCATTTTGCCGATAACCTCATCAGGAGGAAAACACTCGAATGCCAGTCAGAATAGGCGCATTTGCAAGTGAGACCGATTCGGATAGCTACCTACGATTCCTGAAGCAATATGGCGTCGAGGACGTGGTACTAGGCCTCGGAGAGAGATTGTTGGCAAAGTTCCCCCCCGACGGAGCCGAGAAGCCAGGATATCACATAGATTTTCTCGACCTCGTACAAGTGCGAACACGCTTCGAGGATGCCGGTCTCCGGGTCGTTGCTCTCGAGAACCCGGCCCCAAAGCAGTATTTCGTCTCAGTGATGCTTGGACTACCGGGCCGTGACGCGGTGATCGAGGACCTGATCGCCACGATCCGAAACTTCGGACGAGCAGGCATCCCGACGATCGGGTATCACTGGATGGTGAATCCTCCGGGGCAACCAAGCGGCTCCTCACGGACATCCCATACGACGCCGGGTCGTGGTGGTGCTCAGGTGGGTAGCTTCCATTGGGAAGATGCCCAGTACGCCCCCCTAGCGCGGGGCCGGGAGTACACCGAGGACGAGATGTGGGCCAACTACGAATACTTCATCAGAGCTGTCATTCCGGCCTGCGAAGAGGCCGGCGTCAGTCTGGCTATGCATCCGCCTGATCCGCCGGTCGAGAGTCTAGGCGGAGCTCCGCGGTTGTTCCACACGTTCGCGGGATTTCAACGGGCGATGGAGATCGCCGATAGCCCGATGAGTGGTCTGAATCTGTGCCTGGGCAATTGGACCGCAATGGGCACGGATATCGTGGCAGCTGTCAAGCACTTTGGAAGCAAGGGACAGATATTCTATGGCCACGCTCAAGGTGTCAACGGAGTGGCACCGACATTCGACGAGTGCTTCCTCGATGAAGCAGACTGTGACTTCCTCGCCGTGATCCGAGCGCTGAACGACGTAGGGTTCGATAGCTGCCTGGCGCCGGCCCATTTCCCTCGCACAGTGGGCGATACGCACAACGCGCGCAACGGGTACGCCTTCGCATTCGGCTATCTGAGGGCGCTCATTCAGGCTGCAAGCCTGCGGGATGGTTAGAGGCTAGTTCAACCTACCGGTCTCGGATTGTCAGCGGAGTTTTGAAAGGATCCGAAAATGAGTAGAGTGTTTGGTGCCGGCGATTATCAGTACGAAGTAGTAGAAAACTGGGGGCGGAGCGGGGAGCGGCCAAAGCTCGGATTGGTTTCGTCGGTCGCCGTCGACTCACAGGACAACGTTTACGTATTCCAACGTAGCCCCGAGGCGGTGATGCTGGTCTTCGATCCGGATGGAACGCTGATGCGTACCTGGGGACAGGACATCTTCGTCGAACCGCACGGCGTATGGATAGGCCCGGACGACACCATTTACACTGCTGATTCACTTGACCACACTGTGCGCTGCTTCACGGGCGCCGGCGAATTGCTGTGGACGCTCGGGACTCCCGGTCAGACCGGCAGTCCAGGGTTGCCGTTCAACCGGCCGACTTGGGCCGTAGTAGCGCCGTCGGGCGAGCTATACGTCTCCGACGGCTACGGCCAGAATCGCTGGCACAGATTCGATGCGGAGCGGCGGCTACTCAACTCCTGGGGCGAAACGGGATCAGGACCTGGTCAGTTCCTGCTACCACACGCAGTCTGGGTGGATCGTAACAATCGGGTCTACGTCATCGACCGCACCAATCATCGTATCCAGCATTTCACGCCGGACGGTGAGTATCTGACGGAGTGGACCGGGATGGCATCACCCAACCAACTGTTCATTGACCGGCACGATACCGTGTATATAGCGCAGGGCGGTCGCAGAATCGACGTGATGACGCTAGATGGCACTCTCGTTTGCAATTGGGGCGAAGAGGGCGATCAGCCGGGCCAGTTCCGCGACGCGCCGCATTCGATCTGGGCCGACTCCCGGGGCGACCTCTACATCAGCGAAGTGATGGGCGACGACCGGCTCCAAAAGTTCGTCCGGAAGTAGCCAACCGCGCAGTTGGCCGAGCTACAACCCTTCTCAGGATCTTGAATACTTGAAATGGAAGTGCTCGGCCAAGAGCTGGCCGCTACTAGTGCGGGCAACAGTGCTGGCGGCCCTCGCCGTAACTGCGTGCGCGCCCACGCTGGAGCCGGCTGCTGATACTCCAAGCCCAACTCAGCCGGCCGTCGCAACCCTAGCAGAAACCCATGCTGCTCCTACCGCAACGGCGGTCTTCACATTCGAGATCGCAACCCCAATTGCGCTGACAGTCGCCGCGAACAGCGGAAGATTGCCGGAAGTCGAGGAGATCCGAACGATTCTGCCCCGGGACGGGATCCGGGCAGTGCTGCGACCGCAGTTCCTCAGCATGGAAGACGCCGACGGGGTTTACGGTCACAACGAGCCGGTCATCGGGATCGAGATCGACGGCGTCGCCCGCGCTTATTCGATACCCTTTCTGAGCGAACACGAGATTGTGAACGATGAGATTGCCGGCCGTAAGATTGCGGTCACTTGGTGACCCCTCTGCTACACCGGCATCGTGTATGCCAGAGAAGTCGACGGAGTGGAGTACACGTTTGGAGTTTCGGGCCGGCTGCTGCGCAACGTTCTCATCATGTACGACCACCAGACGAACAGCGAATGGAGCCAGATACGCGGGGAGGCCCTGACAGGTCCAATGGCCGGAACCAAGCTCCGGCACTTGGCAGCGAACCAGATGACCTGGAGCGAATGGCGAGAGAGATTCCCACATACCCTCGCGCTCGCGAAGCCGGCTCTGTCAATCGACTCCTACCAAGGCTACTACGAGTCGTCGCGTACAGGTGTCTTGGCATGGACCTTGAGGGACCCACGACTTTATCGAAAAGAAAGGGTGATCGGCGTGGTTGTTGCCGATGCCGCAATTGCGTACGCATACTACACCTTGCGCGAAACGCCGGTCGTGAACGACTCGTTCAACGGCAAACAGTTGCTGGTCGCATTCGTCAGGTCCACGGAAAGCGCGGGCGTATTTGATCCGAGGCTCGATGGTCGGACTTTGACGTTCGTTGAAATCGATGGCAAGGGAGAGACGATCGAAGATAATGAGACCGGAAGCCAATGGAACAAGCTGACCGGCGAGGCGGTAAGTGGACCGTTGGCCGGCAAAGCGCTGAAAAAAGTACCGTATACCACAGCCTTCTGGTTCGGATGGAGCGACCACTACCCTGGCACGCGGCTCCACGCCCAAGAGGAACTGATTAAGGCTAGCAATCCTAAATGAAATGTCCCTGGATAATCGTGGGAATTTTGGAGGAGGTTCGATGAGCAAGGACCGCACCTATCGGGCAGGCGTAATAGGGATCGGCAAACGCGGGCTTCAGCTTTCCCGCATATGCTCGCAACTTCCTAACGCGGAGATCGTAGCCGCCGCCGATATGAACCCGGAGCACCTTGAACGGGCGGTCGAAGTGCTTGGCAAGATTTCCTGCTACGACCACCATCGGGCGCTGCTCGACAACGAGGACCTGGATTTCATAATTATCGGCACCTGGGGCCTGGAGCGCCGCGTCCCAACCGTCGACGCAGCAAACGCCGGAATCAAGGGCCTCTTTATCGAAAAGCCCATGGCAACCAGCCTGGCCGACTGCGACGCGATGATCGAGGCTTGTCGTAGGAGCGGCACCATCCTAACCGTCGGCCACCAACATCGATGGTGGCCGGATTATCACCTGATTCGCGATCGGCTCAGGGATGGCGCCATTGGCAAGGTAACGCACGGGTACTTCTACTGGAGCAACGGCAGAGTGGGCTCGTTCGGCACCCACATGTTCGATTTGCTCAACATCGTGGTCGACAGTGAGGTCGAGTGGGTATCCGGCAGATTGGATCCCACCAGCAGACCCTGGGCCCAATGGCCGGACATCCTCGATCCCGCCGCAATGGGCTTCATCGTGTATAGAAACGGTGTGCGGATCGCGCTCGACGCAATGGAAGACGTTCACCAGTCTATAGACATTCTTCTATTTGGAACGACGGGGCGTCTTCACATTCTCGAAGACGGCGCCAGCGTACGACACTGGCTCAGGTCCGATGGTTCCTTGGACTACGAGCAGCCGCTGGCGGAGCATCCATTCGAGCTTCCGGATCAACCAGAGAACAGGCACGACGCGGGCACGTTGGCCGGCCTCGCCGAACTGATCGAGTGCATGGAGACCGGCCGCGAGTCATCTTCGACCGGCACCCACGGACGCCAGGCGTTGGAGATCATCGCGGCGATCCACCTATCTAACCGGCAAGACATGCGGGTCGTTCGGTTGCCTCTCACCGGCAAGGACGTCGAGATGGACCTGAAGTTCCGGTAATCACGTCGCATCAGGGAGGAATTGGCTTGACATCTCTTCGAGGAATTACTTGGGACCATCCCCGTGGATACGAGGGACTATATGCGGCGACTAACGCCTACCACGAACTCAGGCCAGACGTTCGAATCGAATGGGAAAAGCACTCTCTGCACCACTTCGAATCTCATCCAATCGCCGACCTTGCCGAGAAATACGACTTCATCATTCTCGATCACCCGTTCATGGGCGATGCCTACGCTCAGCAATGCCTGGTCGATCTATCGGAATTTTCCGTTGAGATTGGCCTCGAAGAGCTCTCATCGGACGTCGTGGGTCAATCATATGAATCGTATCTGTACGGCGGCGGCCTCTGGGCATTACCACTGGATGCATCCTGCCAGATGGCTCTCTACCGCCCTGATCTGTTGAATGCCCTTGGTGAGGCAGCGCCAACAGGTATGGCCGAGATGCGAAATCTCGCAAAGAAGGGCCTATTTGCAATAGGACTAAACGGGGTCCATTCGTTCACGCTCTTCCTCGCGATCTGTGTAGATATTGGCACCGCACCCAGCACGATGCCGGGTTATCCGCTCGTGCCAGAGGACGTCGGGTTGGAGGCGCTCGAGATCCTTCGCGAACTCGCGAGTTGGTGCCCGGACGAAGCTCTGGACTGGAACTCCATCGCTGCTCTCGAGGCGATGAGCCATAGGGATGATCTACTCTACTGCCCGTACGTATTCGGATTTTCCAGCTATAGCCACGAATCGGTGAAACGAGGCCACCTAACATTCACGAACGTCCCAAGGATCTCCGGCCCTTCGAGTAGAGGATCGGTAATTGGCGGAACCGGCCTGGCAATGTCGCGCCGGTGCGAGTCGGTCCGAGAGGCCGTATCATTCGCAAGTTTCGCGACCAGTCGTGAAGTGCAGAAAGCGATGGCGCTCCATGCCGGCCAGCCCGCCCGCCGGAGCGCCTGGCTAGATGACGAGGTCAACTCCCGATTCGACGGCTTCTACCGCAATACACTAGAAACTATCGATGGCTCATACCTACGGCCTCGCTACGCCGGATATATGAGGCTTCAAAGCGAAGGCGGGGACATCGTTGAAGGCTATCTACGAGAGCCCCGCTCGGAGCGAGACGTCTTAGTCGAACTGAACCAGCTGCACGTACGCCAAGAGTAGCATCCGGATGGCCCATTAAGAACGCCGTCGCTCAGATCGGTCTCTAGTCGAACTCCAGACCAAATATCTCGGCCTGATCTAGCTGGAAGCGCAAGATGACCGGCTCTCCATCACCATGTCCTAGGTCGTCCGTGCCCCGCCAAGTGACTGGAATCGATGGATGATCGCCTATGATCGGATTCGAGTCGGCGAACGTACGGCCCTCAGCGCTCCAGGATCCGGCCAGCACTCTCGGATTGACCTCGCCAAACGTGCCGGCTTCGACGGTAGTACGAGCGATGTGGGCGGCCTCTACCCGGATCGAACCTCCCCTCACGGTTCGGGCGTTGAGTCGGAGCTTGCGACCCGGCGGAATAATCGCGACGGTGCTGAATTGGCCCAACCGCTCAGCCTCTAACGAGATCAATCGCCCATGCGGCCAAGTGGCGGTCGCGACTTTGCTCATCAACCCTCCTCGGGGGTATTTATGCGGGACGTTGTACCCCGTGTATCGCAGTGCCCAGGTCCCATCTGAGAACTCCACCAACCCCGGGCCGGCGAACACGCAGCCGCCATCCCACTGACCGAACGGGGACGTCTCGAGTACGGGCCCGCCGGGAAGATAGTGCCAGCCTTTACCGTCGGAGCTGCTGGCGAGGATAACGCTAGTTGCGTCATTCGACGTATGCCAAATGGTGGGGAACATGAGATGCAGGTCCGGCGCGCCGGGGATCGTCGTCTTGCAGTTGGTGTAAAGGACATCCGACGGCGACATATCGGGCCCCGGAGTCAATATCATGTCGGACAGGGGAAAGTTGCGGAAATCGTCGGTCTCTGTACGACCGATCGAACGTCGCCCGACTGCTATCCAACTAAGCCCTCGATCGTCGACCAGGCCTTCTCGCTGGGACCGCGCGCCCACGTCCCAGTCTCGCACGTAGGCCACGTACTTCTTGAGGAATGTATCGTAGTAAGCGACCACATCCGTGTCCGTGTGTTGGACGACCAGAGGATCGGGGATGATGTTCCAGCGAAATCCGTCCGGCGATACCGCCCCGCGCATCGACAGAATCAGACCGCCTTTCCCTACCGGAGTCGCGTCGTCCAAGACGTCGACTCGGTCCGACGCCGGATCCCAAGCGTCGGGCCGTCTAGCGCGATAGCGATCATACTCCTGTCGACTAATGTGCTGACTGAGAACCCATTTGTAGCGCTCATCGTCGTCCGCCGATGGATCGATGAACACATTGCCGAACTCGTCAGCGGGCGCAAACAAGTTGTTGTCCCGGCTCCCACCGAACTCCTGCAACCCCAACTTGGGCCTGTCCCAACTCTCACCGTCGGTAGACTCGGCGTAAAACAAGTACCGCTCGCCGCTTTCGGGCCCGCAGGTGCCCCAAGCCCTGATCAGGCCGTCATCTTGCAGCCAGGATCCCACATTGATCTCGCCATTCTCCCACGGTTCTTCGGGACAGATAGGCGAGGGCATCTTCTGGGCGGGATGGGCGCGAAGGCGAATTCCGTACGGCGCTTCGGTAAATCTAAAATGGGCATCTAACGGACCCTCATCGCCATCTACGCTGACGTTTCGTCCCTCGTCGTCGTTCCACCTAAGGTGCCCTGGGCGGATAAACCTCCAGTTGGTGAAAACCAGCCGGCGCCCGGCCAGCTCGTAGGGCTCACCCGTGCTAAATCTTACGGCCATTGCTCTCCTCCTGATAGCAGCTTAGTGTGGATTCACGGATCACGGCCTGTAACTCCACATGCTAACAGCCCCGCGAACGTTGTTGGACAGGGGCCTTCGGCCGTTCCGCGACAGACGGTACGCCGAATCGCACGTGGACGGGAGGATCGGCGGCTAAGCCGGCTGGAGAGACGATCAAAGCCGGCCTGCGGCCATTAGTTTAATTGCGGGTTGCAATGTCCCCTCTCACCCGTCTACGCAGGTCTTCTGAGGTGAACCAAAGGCCTCGCGATTGCAACCAACTCGCTATATAGTATATAGTCTTGCGGTGCGCTTCGAACGGATTGTTCCAAGGCACAGCGCTGCCGCGACGAAGCAGCCATTAGTTGTACACGCCGCTCCAGGAGGTTTTGGTTGGCCAACACTAAATCGGCTATACGGGCTATCCGCGTCAGCGGACGCAAGCGAGCCCGCCGGAAGCCAGTCGTATCCGAACTGAAAACGCACGTTCGAAATGCCGAGCGAATGATGTTTGAAGAGGATGAAGACGCCGAAGGCGCCGTCAAAGCGGCAATCGTCGCATTAGACAAGTCGGCCAGTAAAGGGATCATTCACCGCAACAACGCCGCCAGGCGCAAATCCCGATTGATGCGGAAGCTCAACGACACAATGGAAGGGTCTAGAGGCGAATAAGGCCGCTTCGGTTCCCTGAAAATCACCTCAGAGCCTATGGGCATGATCTCCACCCACACCTGACCTCTTGGAATGTGTACGGGCCGGCCGGCGAGTGAGGTCCACTTGGTGATGCCATCCAGCCGCTGTCTGCTCCATCTCAGTTCCATCATTCTCCCGCCGGCTAGGATATAGCCATCGCCCTCGCCCACCACGTCAACCTCGTGATAGCCGGCTTCTCCGAAGAAGCTCGTACCCCTGGTCACGACCATCTGAACCAATACCACGTCCGCCGCCAACTGCCGGCCGCCACTGTCCATATGGCGTCTGCCATTCTGCCGGCGGTAGTACCTGCCTGAGCGATAGGTCCACTCAACTTGGTGGCCTTTGACGAAAGTCAGGGCCGCCTCAGATATCCTGCTCCCTCCGGCCAGACGGCTCCGCAGCGCCATGGGACCCCAGTAGCCATAGTCTGGAACGTGTCTTTCGAGCAAGGACACGTCGACGTAAAGATTCCAGGGAGCCTGGCGTCCGTCGTCGCGGAAAAAGGCCTCCGCCGCCAAGCCACGACAGCCGTCGAGGCTGAACGCGTCGGTGTCTTCGAATATAGGCGGCACCGATGGCACGTCCAAGCAGTGGGCGAGCCCACCGCCATACTCCGCCGCGAGACCAACAAAGTAGGAGCGCGTGGACCTGATTGGTCCCACTTTCTCCGGCGAGTCGGTTAGGAAAATCGGCAGGAGCCGGGTGAGATTGAACTCAGCCGGGGCTTCATAGACGATGTCCGCCTCCAGCAGACCGCTCTGAGGAATGGCCTCCGGGTCGTTGGAGATCATCACCGCGATTGCGCGACGAGAGGGCCGCTGCAATGACTCCACCGGACTTCGGGTTGGCGCCACGGTTGAAGTAGCGGCCCTCGTGGCTCTGGCCGGAGCTGTCCCGGCCCGGGTGGGCGACTCGGATACAGTAGCAGTCGCGGTTAAGGCGACGGCCGGCGTAGTGGTCGGCACCTTCACCACAGTCGCCGATACGGTAGGACTTGGAGACGAGGGTGAGGGAGTAGCGGTGGCCTCTGTCCTTGTCGGCGTGGCAGAGGCGATACGTATCCTGGTTGGAGACGCCGTCGGAGTGGGTGTAGAGGAGGCGACGCGCGTTGCGGTCGGGGCCGGCGAAGAGGTCCGGCTCGGGGAAGGCGTCAACGTCGCGGTAGAAGTCGCCACCGAGGTCGAGGTAGGCGAGGGTGTATAAGTATGCGTCGGAGACGGGGTCGATGTCGCCACCAAGGTCGAAGTGGGCGAGGGCGTATCAGTCTGGGTTGGAGAGGCGGTCGACCTCGCCGGGGCCAGCGACACCGGAGAGGTGGGAGTAAAAGTCCCCTCGCCGGCCGGCGGTTCCAGACAGCCGGCCAGTCCCAGAACCACGAATAAGGCAAGGGCGATTGCCAGATATTGCCGGGCGAAGATACCGCCGGCGGTGGTGGAACGTGGGGTCAAATGAAATGGCTCCAGGCTTATTCGGCTCAAAGCGTCACTGGCTAACGCCACAGGGGACATCGATCCTGGCCACCCGAAACTAAGCCGGATCGGCCCGATAGGACCCCGGCTTTTTCAAGAAATCCCTCGACGCGCAGGGGTTGCGGATGGAAATTGTCACGGTATTTGCACTAGGATATACTAATCGAGTCGTCCAGTTTGTCCGTTCAACACACCACCCTGGTGGACGTGACAGTACGGGAGGAAAGTTGGGATGGAATACGTCTTACCTAAATGCCAGAAATGCCAAACAGGCGACCTAGTGCCCCTATCAGACTTCGGCAGCCAAGGGGCGCCGATTCACTATAAGGCGTGGGTTTGCACTACCCCGAGCTGCGGTTTCAACATCAAGATCCGCAACGGCGACGTGTACCTCAACGAGCCGATCCACACTCGCCCCCACGTGCCCAGATCCCAGCGAATGCAAGGCTAGTCTTCGGGTAGAAGGCGAACTACGATTCTTCGGGCAGGCAGGTCGATCTCCAGGACAGCGTCCTCGATTGCCGGAATCAGCAACTCGCTCCCGTCGGGGGCGCGTACCACGTATATATCATTGGAGCCGGTCCGGCTAATGTCCGTCACCTGACCGACCGCCTTGCCATCCTCCAGAACCGCCGTCAGACCAATGATCTGGTACCAGTAGTAGACACCCTCGTCCAATGGCATCGACTCGGAGGTCGGAATTTGTACGACCTCGCCGATCAGTGGTTTCCTATCCTCGTAGCTAGCGATTCCCGTCAAACCAATAATCCGGCGTGCACCGTGCGTGGTCACTGATTCGATCGTGTAGGGCCGCAAAGATTCGCCTATGTGGACGTTCAATCCGGCTTGGAAACGGTCGGGGAAATCGGTAATAGGCTCCAGAAGCAGACGACCCTTATTGCCGAAGGCGCGCACAATGGTGCCGACGATCAGAAACTTGGGGTCTCCATCTTTGGACGCCAAAGGCTATTACGTCAACTCAGGAGCCGGGTTGAGATGCCAGGTTGGATGCCGCCGGCTAAATTATTTCCAACATCGCGCGCTTACCCTCTGCGGAGGCCGCTACACGCAACAGAGTGCGCGTGGCATTAACGATGCGGCCCTCCTTGCCAATTACCTTGCCCATATCGTCAGGGGCAACTCGCAGCTCGAACACAACCGCGTGAACACCTTCGATTGTCTTTAGACGCACCTGATCGGGGTGATCAACTAGCGAAGTGACTATGTATTCGACCAGATCTTTCAACTAGATGCTCCTGAGGCAATAAACCGGCGTTTTGAAAGGCCGGCACGGAGACGCCGACGGTTGCTCAATCCGAATCCTCGCCCTCCGGCGGCGCGCTGTCTTCTTCCACCGACGGCGGGGCCTCTCGGTCGACCGCGGCCCGATCACCGGGTACCGCGATGCCGGAGCTCTTCAGGAGCCGGATCACTGTTTCGGTTGGCTGTGCGCCCTTGCCCAGCCAGTCTTGGACGCGGTCATGCTTCAAGCTGATGACCGGCGGATCAGGCAAGGGGTCATAGTGCCCCAGAATCTCTATGAATCTGCCGTCTCTTTGGGCCCTGGAATCGGCCACTACTACGCGATAATGGGGCTTCTTCTTAGCCCCTGTCCGGCGAAGCCGGATCCTTGCCGCCATCTAGCGAAGCTCCTAAGTAAATTAATCTTCTTGTGATTGCCAGCGCCGGCCGGCCTCTCGACGGAAGAGAACTATAGCAGAGGCCTAAATCACAAGCAAATTGCGGAGCCGGCGACGGGGGCGATTGCACGGTCCGGTAAGACTGGCCGATAATACTGTCACAACGATCAACTACTCCACTAACAGTCACTTATCGAGGGGAACCCATGGCGGAAACACGCGCCATCCAGCGGTGTACGGAGAGGAAAGCAGAGCGCTTAGATAACCTTGAGCGGCGGGGCGTCTTGGTCCGTCCGGAGGTCCCAAGGGAGCCGCGAAGGTGCGCTCAAGCGGTTTCTAGCCGATAGGGGCCGGTGAGGGCCGGGCAAGTGTACGTGGTCCCAAACTCCCCACGGCACGTAGCCCGATCGGCATGCGCTTGACAGCATATGCGGTGTAGGTCATACTTTAGAACGTGAAGTGGCAAGTCGTCCTCGATCCTGCCTTCGACTCGGAGTTCGACGAGTTGTCCAATATAGTACAGGATGAGTTCCTTGCCCACGCGAGGCTCTTGGAGACATTCGGCCCTGATCTGGGGCGCCCGCGAGTGGACACGCTGAACGGATCGCGCCACTCGAATATGAAGGAGCTACGCTTCAGCGCAGATCACGGCGTGTGGTGAATTGCGTTTGCCTTCGATCCTAGACGACGCGGCATCCTCCTCGTAGCTGGCGACAAGTCGGGAATCGCAGAAAGACGCTTTTACAGGCAGTTGATTAGAAGGGCTGACGACCGGTTCGACAGGCATCTGGACCGGATCAAGGAGGAACGGAGGCCAAGGTGACGACACTGACGGAGAAACTGAACCAGCTGCCCACAGAGCGCCGGCGGAAGGTCGAGCAACGGGCGAAGGCGCTGATCGGCGAAGAGATGTCGCTGCGGGACCTGCGCAAGGCGCGCCAAAAGACCCAGGAGCGCGTGGCGCACGACCTGGGCATCAACCAGGAGAACGTGTCCCGAATAGAAAAGCGCGCCGATCTACTGATATCCACGCTGAGTAACTACGTCGGAGCGATGGGCGGAAGATTGCGCCTGGTGGCGGAGTTTCCAGACCGTCCGCCGATTGAGCTGGCCGGCATTCGGGCCTTGGACCGGGAAGATTCTGATGCAGGTTCGTGACCGCAGGCGGCAAGGTGCCTAGCGCCCGGCTGAGAAGTAATGCGCTGTAGAAAACTATCGGGCACCGAATCCACGTGTCAATGGAAATGCACCACTCACAAAGATTGGCTCCGCCGGGCCGGTGGCTCTTCGCAGTATTGGGGAACTGCCATCGATAATCTGGCAATAGGGGGAGGGCGGTCTCCGCAATTCCCTCCGGCGAGGAGTCTATCCGCTCTTTAGGCTTGCTGGCCTCCCTCACGTGAGCCGTTCAAGAGGCGTTTCACCAACTCGTGGACTATCGGACGATAATCCTCGATAGCATCATCTTCCATGAAATTGTTATAGAAATTGGCATGGAATTGTTCGGCGGCGGCGTACCCGGCACGCAGCCAAAATTCTTCATACTCCTCGGCTAACCGGCGTACAACCAACCGCCTATGGCTATTCTTGCCGTGATCCCATCCTCGTTGCTCAGCCACAGCCTTGATAGCGTGAGAAGTCGCACCCCAGAGTTTCTCCGATGCCTGTAACACATCCCCCTTGGCGAACTCCTGATCTGATTGCTCAAGAAAGATTCTGGCTTGCCTCGCGTAATCCGCGGCGGACAGTTCGACTTGCTCATGTTCCCCGAACAATCTGTCACCTCTTCTGCGGGAACGCCGTAATGACGCGGGGATAGTCGGTTCCGTGGTCAACTGGCTTAGCAGGTGGAAGAAAAGGGGAGACGGAAACGATCTATCGTGTCCCGTCCCAAGTTAATTCAGGCCTTTTGAGTTGGCTTAATCCCGGGAGGTTTACGCGAAACAGGGCGCTTGGGACGAGGGGCCTGCCTCGGAGACGACCCCCTCTCTTCCGGTTTTCCGGGTGTTTTGTTTGATGGCATGGAGTCTCCTGCAACATAAGTTATGTCCAGCTTTATAGAACACATTATATATTATATCGCGCCGACCATCCGGCCCTCGGGCGAGTAACCTTCGGTCCCGTGACGCCGCTTATTCGCGAGGCGCGGCTATTCCTTGCCCGGTCAAATTAAAAGGGACGCCCGCTTCCGACGGCGAGCGTCATGGTAGAGTCTAGCCGCGTGGAGGTTCAGGGGAGTCCGAGGGATTGGAGGGCGCTTCGCTTCGGGAACGCCAGCCATGAAAGCGTACGTACTCTCTCGCGCCAGGAGGTTTGTTCGAGTCTCCGACTTTCGCGGGCGCCGGGCGGGGACCAGTCCCCTTGATTATCAGCTTGCGGTGAGTCCGTTTGGATGACATATCGTTTCCCATTCTATTCCATGAAAGCTCAAATCTTCCGGCTACCCGGCAGCCAACAACCTCCCCACCTCCTCCTCGACCGTCCGGCCCTCCGGCGACTCACGCAGCCACTTGCGCAGTTCGCGCCGGGCGATTCTGACGGTGGCATCGGGGCGCTCTTGGCGCAGTGTGGCCAGCTGCCGGCCGGCGCCGGCCGCTGCCGCCTCGCCGGCCTCGGATATGGCGACGTGCAGCTCCTCCGCCGGATCGAACTCTGGTATGGGCAGCTTCCAAAGGTGCTTGTGTAGGTCACGAGCGCCGAATTGGCCCTTCGCCATCAAAGGAGCCACCCCGTCATACAAGACCTGGGTGTTGATTACGGCGAGCAGGAAGTTCGCCTCCTGCAAATTGACGCATGTGATCCAAAACAGCATGTGGTCGATTAAGGCGACATCGTCTCCTAGCAATGCGGCGGTCGGCTGACCGGCTTTCGTGTAGACAATTCGGACCGGCCTTTCGCCGGGAGCCCTATTCCAATTCAACTGCGAAGACAGTTCCCTATGATAGTCGAGTCGTTGCAGCAGACTCAGCCTATTAACAGGCTGTTTGTGCGTCTCCCAGAGAGAGGTAACGGTCTGCCATCGGTCGCGCATTCTCCGGCCCAATCCTCCCATGTGGATTACGCCCCTCGAACGCTCATCAATTTGCATCCCAGCGTCGCCACGCTTCAAGGGCAAGACGGCCTTGAGTGGGTCGAGAGTGGCGTAAGGGACAACCGTCTCTCCCAAGTACACGTCGTGGACGTGATCGGCTTCGATGGTCTGACCGGTGATTGCCGTCAGGTCGAGGCTACGCCACGGGTGCTTATCCTGCGATCCCCGCCGCGGATTCACAGTCACCGTCCCTCCGGCCTGAACGATCGCCGGATTGTCAGTCTCCTCCACGAAGAACAGGCTGCGTGGGACGATTGACGCGCCTTGCCGGGAGGAATTGGCGTAGGGCGAAAGACCACCGGCTGAGGTGTCGGCAATGGCAACCGCATCCCGGCTGACATCCGCGGCGCCCGTTTTGCCCCGCCACCGCTCCACCTCTCCGGAGAGTTGTCCAGCCTCCGCGACTTCGCTGACTCTTCGGGCGAAGACTACCGAGGCGGGAACAGGGAAGAACGTGTTGGGCTCCAGCCGCTCTAGATCCCAAGCCGTCTTGTGTCCAAAATCAACCGCCAAGATGCGCCTGCCACTCCCTAACTTCCACGAGCCGGAGCGCCACTTTGCGTACTGGCCGGCCTGAAGGGCGCTGTGGGGCATGACCATGCCGATGATGCCGGCGTCTCTGAGATAGAGGTCGGTGCAACGGACGTAGAACAAGCCGGCGACGTCTTGGTGGGTCGCGTACCTGCCGCCGGTCCATATACCGTAGATGGTCTTGCTCTGCCGCTCCAACTCCGCGCGCAGAGTGCTGACGGTTTGATTGTAGTTCAGCCATGGCGGGTTGCCGACTATCACGTCCACCTTGGCGCGGGACAGGGCGACCGGCCGGACCAGGTTGCGGGTGTAGTAGGCCCATATGTGGTCGCGGCCCTTTGTGTGAAGGTCCCGCATCGTCCCGATAGTCTGCTCGAGGACCCGGCGCTCGTTAGGCTCCGTGATGTGGTTGTCGTCGAGGGCGATAAATGGGTCGTCGCCCCGCTCGATCGCCTCGGCCACGTCGCCCATCAACGCGTCGAAGTGTTCGGCACGGTCGACAAGGCCTATCGGAAAGACCAGCTCGGTGTTGCGCTCGTCCCCAACCTGTATCGTGACGTCGTGCTCTGCGAACATGTCGCCGGTGCGAAAGCGCAGCTGCAGCGCGTCGCCGAGGTAGATCGGGATGGTCAGCGAGGCGTCGAAACCCGACTCGGCGGCTGCGTTGATAGCCGGCCTCGCGGCAAGGGCCCAAGCGGCCCGGGCAAGGTGCACCGAGACCGGGTGGACGTCGATGCCGGTCACTGCCGTCCGCAGCTTGTCCAGCACTTGCTTCGGGTGGAGGCCGCTCTGGTTGGCGGCGGCAATGAAATGGGTCACCGCCTCGGCGACGAAGGTGCCGGAGCCGCAGGCCGGGTCCAACACCCGCTGATCGAGCGGGTCGGTCACCAGCTCCCGCACCATCACGCGGGCAAGCCAGTCGGGTGTGTAGTACTCGCCAAGCTGCCGGCGCACCTCCGGCGAGATTACGGTCTCGTAGAGGATAGCGGCGATGTCGGCCGGCGCGTTGCGCCAATCGAACCGGGCGACGCGATGGGCCAGGGTCCTGAGCAGGGGCAGACCGCCCACCTCGGTCGGCCAGGCGAAGAAGTCGGACTCGACGACGCCCTGCAGGCCGGTCGCGCCGCGGAACTGCCGGCCGATCAGCAGGTCGGCCGGGCTGGTTGCCGCCATCCGCCGGATGTCGATGCCGAAAGAGGCCTGGACGACCATGCCGATGACGGCGGTCAAGTAGGTGTGCCGGATGAACAGATCGTCCATCTGCTCAGGCGTGCGGGCGATCTCGCCCAACGCGGTGCGCAGGAGGTCGTGCCAGAGCTGGCGCTTGATCTGGATCGTCTGGTAGCCGGCGCAGGACTCGTAGAGGGCCTTGAGCGCGGCTAAGTCCCGCCGGTACGACGGGCTATTGGGGCCGAAGTGGGCTGAAATCGCTTCGCGATCGGGACGTATCTCGTCCAGCGATACCAAGGCCTCGTCGCGCAGCCACTCGTAAAGGAGAAACCAGCGCTCGGGCGAATCGAGGACGAATGCATAGGGCGCGGTAGTCCTGACCGGCCCGGCGTTGGGCCAGCGCAGCAGCCAGTGCCGGCCGTCGGTGAGGACGCCCATGCGGACACCCTTGCCGGCCTGCTGGGACTGGGCGAGGTAGTGGTCGAGCTGCCGGACGTACTCCTGATTGGGATCGAAGCCGTGAGCCGTGCCAACCCTGCGCTTCACCTCGATGAAGGTATCGAGCGCGGTGAGGTCGACCGCCCGGCGGGAGGTATCCGAGGGCGGGTTCTCCTCGGTGATCTCGTCGCTCTTCGCCAGCCCGGTCAGGATGAGGAAATCGCGGACGGCGCTTGTGATGTTGGCTTCGCTCTCAAAGCTGCGGTGCCGGCGCAGCATCTCGCCGGCGGACTCAGCGTACCTGGGGTCCTTGTAGTCAATCGGTACAGGCATGCCTGCTCCTCAATGGGCACCTATTGTAGAACCAACAATCGCGGCGCGGGAACATACTGCCGAAAAAAAGCAGCATAGCTGGCGCAAGCCAGACCTCAAGAGGCGACGGCGTACGGTTCGTTGGCGAGCCCCGGGAGCCTTTATAATACGTGTGTTAAGAGGAGTGCGAGGAGCGACGGAGCTCGTGAGGTCTAGGGCAAGGAGCCGGCAGGGTATGAATCAGAAGGGGAGACACCGTGGATAGTGAGACCGGATTGTTCTTGGATCATGCTGAGCAAGCAAGGAAGTTTCTGGAACAATCGGAGACAGAATTCGCGGAGAACGATGTTCTTCAAGGCTCCGAGAAGCTCTGGGGAGCAGCTTGCCAAGCTGTCATGGCTGTAGCTAAGCGTCGCGGATGGGATTATGGAAAGAGCAAGCATAGGTCGGTGGTCATAGACAGATTGGTAGAGGAACGTGACGACTCTTCGTTGGCATCGGGGTACTCGGTTGCCCAGAAGTTCCATGCGAACTTCTATAACAACTTCATGGAAGACGATGACATTGCGCGAGATCGGCCCATAGTGCATCAACTGGTACAACAGTTACTAAACGGAGAACTCAGTCAATCGCGACCTGAGTGACCAGTTCCACACCACTTAAGCAGTCTTCACCGGCTGATGGTGCCCGTTACCCTGACACGGTTGTGGTGGTGTGCTAGTTGACAGTGTGCGCCGGCCGATGGGCACCGTTCGGCAGCCGGCGGCGAGGAGTCGAGGTCTGAATGGCTAACGAGTGGAACTCAACCGATCAGGACGTACTAGATATTCTGTGCGGGGTAGAGAGCATCGCCGTCGTCGGACTGTCGCCAAACCCCTTCCGTCCAAGCTACGGCGTGGCCGGCTATCTTCAGCTTGCCGGATACCGGATAACGCCGGTCAACCCACTCTACGCCGAGGTACTTGGGGAGAAGTCGTACCCGTCGCTTAGCGCCGTCCCCTTTCCCATAGACATCGTAGACATCTTCCGCCGGCCCGACGCGCTGCCGGAGGTTGTCGACGACGCGATTCGCGCCAATGTTGCTCGAATGTGGTTTCAGATCGGCGTTGTGAACGACCTCGCCATCCAGCGGGCGATCGATGCCGGAATCCAGGTAGTGGTGGACCTCTGCCTCAAGGTCGAGCACCACAGGCTGCTCGCGAGCCGCAAGTGAAATCAGATAGTGCGTGAGGATGGAGATAGGCCGGCTCGTTCCAGCGCGTTCGGATGTCGGCCCGGTGCTGGACGGACTGGCGGGCAGTTTGCAGGATTGATCAATTGGACCTGACGCCGTTCGGGATGCTGGTTTCCGGCAAGCTGCAGGCGCGAAGCTGGCGGGACTTCGACGCCGGCCAAGCGAGGTCCAGCCTGCCGGTATTGGGCTTCGGATGGGTCTTTCCGACAACGTCCCGCCCAAGGGCCGAGTCCAGCCTGTTCGTCACCGTCCGTGCCGGCGACTCGAGCTACCTCACCCGGCCGGAGTTCGATCTGGCAGGAATTCGCGCCATCCATCACGGCCCTTCTCTTCTCACGTACGCGTGCGCGACCATCGGCTGGTCGCTCGAACTGAGCTATTTCCTGAGCGAAGATGGCGAACAAATCATCGAAGCACTGGACCTACGCTCCACCGCTCCTCGCTCGCAGGAACTGATCGTCGGACTGGGTGCGATGCATGCTCGATATAGCTCAAAACGCAAGCGTGCTAGGCAGTACCCACTTACTTCGAGGGCAACGTTGCTATCACCGCCGGCTCGTTCCTGGTCGCAATCCGAACGCGTACAGCTCGAGGCGGCAATAGCACAGGCTCCGCCGGCGATGGAGTATGAGCACCTCGAGACCACAGGCTCGTCGGTACAGCTACGGCTTGCGGCCGGCGAGACAGTCCGGACGCTACGCACCCTGGGGCGCATGGCTACAGATCGATCCGTAGACAAGGAAGCGGCGCTATCACGTCTCGAAATCGTACGGCGAGATCATGATCGAATGACGGATCGATTCCCCCGTCTTGAAGGCGACTGGCCAAGCCACTGGCCGAACGGATTCCGCTACGACTTCGAGACGGCTCGCGCCTGCGTTATGTCACCTTCCGGCGTATTCGACGACTACTGGCTGAGTTGGACGACGAGCTGGCCCCGGTCGGTACTGGCGGAAAATAGCCTCGACGCCCTGCGCCTGGCCTACGGCGACCCGGCTCTTGCTCGCAGAGCGCTTGGAACGACGTTGCGATGTGCGACCGGCGCTAACCTCCCCTGCGTCTTCGCAGGAGGAGAGCCGAATATGGTCGCCCGCGACGGCGAGATTTGCGGCACCTCGCCGGCCTGGTGCCTGCCTTTCAAGAACATCGAGCAACTGTACTGGATGGATCCGGATCCGGGCTGGCTGGCGGATATCTACCCTCGGCTCGCCGGCTATCTGAACTTCTGGCTGCGCAACCGTGCGGATGAAGATGGATGGATCACTTACCACTGCACCTGGGAAGCCGGCGAGGACGGCTCCCTGCGCCTGGATCCGGGCGGGTCCGGCGACAACCCGATCGGACATCTGGTCCGGCCAGTCGAGCTGCAGGCGACCGTTTCCCACGCCGCCGCGGTTATGGCGCTGTTCGCTAAGGAGCTGGGAATGGACGGCGAATGGGCAAGATGGCGCCAGGTCGCGGAGTGGTACCGCCGGCGAACGCTAGACCTCTGGCACGCCGGCAGCGGGAGATTCAGGGACTGGGACAAACCTGGCAATAGGTTCCTGGCGTGGAGCAATCGGGAGTACTGGGGAATCGACCCGGTCGAGTATTCGGCTCTCTCCTTTACCGCGACGTTGACCGGTGGATGCACTGAGGAGCAACTCTCACTCCTAAAGGAGCATTTCGCCTCGTTTAGGTCGCCGCCGTGGTTGTTGTGGCCGTCCTGGACCCATGCCCTGCTGGAGTCGGCGTCCGCCGCCGGCTGGTTGGAGGACGCCGGACAGATAGCCTGGAGAACGGCCGATCGCGTCTACAGGGTCACGGATCGCCGGGCCCTGCACGCCGGTCCGCAACCCCTGCCGGGCGTTGCTCCGGAGTTTTGGCCGGATGACCCACGGGCGATGGACGGCTCCGACTGCTACGGATGGGGAGGCAGCTGTGCGTTGTTCGTCCTTCGCCACGTTCTTGGGTTCAGGCCCGCACCGTCCATAGGCCGGCGAGCATTCGAGCTGAGTCCGGCCGTGCCCCGCGAACTGGCTAGCGGAGCCTCGCTCGGGGTGCGTGGGTTGAGATTCGCCGGCCATGACTTCCATGTACAGCTACGACAGGCTCACGCAACTACCAAAATCGTATTGGAATTCGATAGACCTGTGACGTTGTCACGGTCCGGAGTAGGCGAATCCCGGCGACGTCGCCGGCACGCCTTCAATTTGGAACGCGATCAACGGCACTTTTTTCGATTGCTTGGTTGACGAGAGCTAGACTCTTTGTGTAGACTAAACCAGAACGCAAGTTCGACGCCTAGTCAAGGAACACAAGGAGCACTAGATATGTCACCAAGACGTCGTCATTCCATGAGCGATCGGCAGGCCACGATGTTGAAATTCATTGGCAATTTCGCATCCGGCCGCGGGTACCCACCCACTGTCCGCGAAATCGGGGAGGAAATGGAGATCTCGTCCACCTCGGTGGTGGATTATCACCTGCGCGCTCTAGAAAAGTTCGGCCACATTCGTCGAGTAAAAAAACTATCGCGTGGCATCGCGCTTACAGCCGAGACGACGGAGCGCAAGAGCGGCCACAGCGTCCCGATAGTCGGCCGTATTGCCGCCGGCGGCCCGATCGAAGCGATCAACAACCCACTCGATAGGATCAACCTGCCTCCCGATCTAAGCACCGACGACGCCTACGCCCTTGAAGTCCAAGGCAAGTCGATGATCGAAGACCTGATCGACGATGGTGACATGATAATTGTCAAGCCGCAGCCTGATGCTGACGATGGCGACATCGTGGTGGGTCTTATCCGGGATAGCGAGGAAGACGGAGCCGGCGAAGTCACATTGAAGCGATTCTATCGGGAGCACGACAGCATCCGCCTACAGCCGGCCAATTCAGATATGTCGCCCATATACGTCGATCCGGCGCTACTCGAAATCCAGGGGAAGGTCGTCGCCGTGATCAGAAGGTTCTAGCACCCAACGCCGACGAGCGTCTAGCGGTCGAACCGGCTATCCTGGTCGCGATCATCTCAATCCCGACGAATGGATCATGCAGCTGGCCTTGCAGAAACTGATAGTTGAACTCGGCCAACTCAGACATGATTTTGGTTACGACCGCCAGCCGGTCACGACCCTTACGTTTCAGCACCCGCTCGACCAACCAACGGGGTCGGCGCGCCTCCCGCGATATTTCAGACGAGGACTTGTTTTCTTGGCCAAGTGTCAAGATCATCGCTTCGCTGCGCAACTGAAACGCCATCGCCCCTATAACCGCGTGCGGCTCCAGGCCTGTTCGCTCGATCAAGCGCAGTGCCCGCATCGCGCCGGCCAGATTGCCCGCAGCCACCGCGTCCGTGAAGCTAAATACCGTCACACCGACCTCGGAGTAGTCGGAAGAGAGGCTCAGCACGTCGTCGTGCCGGATGGAGTCTTCGCCGGCATAGGCAACCAGTTTCGATACCTCGCCGACAAGAGTGTTCAAGTCTTCGGGACCCGTCTCGGCGAGGAGATTGGCTGCGTCCGGGTCGATGCTACCGCCGGCCTCGCGGACGCGGTCGACGATCCAACGCCGGCGCTCGTTCAGACTCAGTGACCGCCTCGGCGCCACCGTACCGCCCGCTCGGCGAACAACCCCGGCCAATTTGCCCTGGAAGCCAGCATCGGAATGTTCGAAGAGGACTAATTCGGTAGTAGCCGGTAACCTGCCGCACAGCTGCTCGACCGGGCCGGCTCGGCCTTTAGACGACTGGCGTTTGCCACGTGCGCCCGGCGAGGCGCCGGCCGCAAGGCTATTGCTGCTCAGGTCGTCGACGACCACCACTCTACGATCTGCCAGGAACGGGACCGCCAAGCTGACCGACTCGAGCTCATCCAGAGCGACTTGGGCTCCATCGAGTCGAACGTAGTTGAAGACCCGCGCCTCTTCATCGATGAGCGAGCGTATTTGTTCCAGCCTACGATCGCCGAACCAATCGGCAAATAGTAGGTAGATCAACTAGCCGGGAAGCGCCTAGGCGAGCTCGACGACCGCCCCGGTTTCTTTCAACCTGGCCTCCATTCGCTCGGCTTCGTCTTTGCTGACGCCTTCCTTGACGGCGTTGGGAGCGGCCTCGACCACATCCTTGGCCTCTTTCAAGCCCAGATCGGTAAGCTCGCGGACGGCTTTGATCACCTGTATCTTGTTTGGACCAATTTCCTTGATGATCACGTCGAACTCGGTTTTTTCTTCAACTTCGGCGGCGGCATCCGCTGCTCCATTGCCGGCCATTTGTGGCGCGACCGCCACTGGCGCGGCCGATACTCCGAATCGCTCCTCCAGAGCCTTTACAAGCTCGGACAGCTCTAGCACGCTCATGGACTCAATCGAACTGATCAGATCATCTTTGCTAATAGTTGCCATTTGTCTCTCCTATATTCGAATAGCACACTTAGCCGGCAGCGCCGAGCTGCTCGGATCGGGCGTTCAGGATACGCACGAAGCCGCCTATAGTTGCGCTCAGAACGCCAACAAGCCCGTATATTGGCGACTGCATTCCGCCGACCACTTGGGCCACCAATACGTCACGCGGCGGCAGGGCAGCCATCTGTTGGATCTGGGCAGACTCGAGATATTTCTTGTCGAGCAATCCGCCCTTTATGATCAAACTTGGCGAGTCGGCGCTGTACTCCATCAACGCCTTGGCGAGGGCTACTTCGTCACCCAGCGCATACGCCACCGCGGTCGGCCCCTGGAGCAAGTCCCGCAAATCTTGAACTCCCTCGGATTCGGCGGCAATGCGCAGTAGCGTATTCTTCGCTATATGAAGGTCCCCCTCCGCCTGGCGCACACGCCGGCGCAGGTCGGACATCTCGGTGACACGTAAACCCCGAAAGTCGGACATCACAGTGAATGATGTCTGTCTGAATCGCTGTCTCAGGTCGTCAATGACCTTTTCTTTTGCCGGAGCAACCATTTGCGATCACCTCCCTTCAGTACAACTTTTTCGATGCATCAAAAAAGCCTCGGCTGACTCTCAGCCGAGGCAAAGTCAATTGACCGTCCCTAATTGACAATCTGTCGGGACTTCACGACCATCGGTCTCTTGACGCCTCGGCGGGAATTATGACTAACTACGACCCGCTGTCTTAGGCACTAAACGTTGGCTAGGATTCTAGCATCAAATGGCCGCTGACGCTTCTTCGAGGGCGCGTACGTCAATTCGCACACCCGGCCCCATCGTGGGAGCCAATGTAATGCTTTGGATAAACTGACCCTTGGCGCCGGACGGCCGCGCATCGCTCACCGATTTGAACATAGCTACGACATTTTCGGCTAGTAGCGTTTCATCGAAGGACACCTTGCCCACCGGCACGTGAATGATGGCGGTTCTGTCCACTCGAAACTCAACCCTACCCTTTCGAGCATCACTCACCGCCTGGGGCAATTTATCGACGGTGACCACGGTGCCGGAGCGCGGCGATGGCATCAATCCGCGCCGGCCTATGATACGTCCAAGTCTACCGATCTTGCTCATCATATCCGGCGTTGCGATAGTTACATCGAACTCGATCCAGCCGTCCTGTATACGCTTGATAAGCTCATCGGAACCAACGTAATCTGCGCCGGCGGCGCGGGCGATGTTCTCGGCTTCACCTTGGGCGAACACCAAAACCCTAACGCGCTTACCTGTCCCGTGAGGAAGCAACGAAACGCCCCTAACCTGCTGATCGGCGTGGCGCGGATCTATGCCGGTGCGGATGTGCATCTCTACGGTCGCGTCGAAGTTGGCATAGCTTACCTTCTTGGCCAACGAAACCCCTTCATCTATCGGATATTCGACGGTTCGGTCGGCCAGCTTTGCCGCTTCCTGGTATTTTCTGCCTCTTTTCGCCATTTGCGATGTCCTTTTCGTCGCGAGAATTATGCTGATTATCTTATGGGACCACGAACCTCAGCCCGTACAGGATTCACTCATCCTCGGCCACTTGGATACCCATACTACGCGCCGTGCCCTCGATGATCCTCATAGCCGCGTCAATATCGTTGGCGCTGAGGTCTTTCATCTTGAGTTCGGCAATCTCCCGAATTTTATTTCGCGGCACAGTGCCCACCGCGTCCAGGTGGGGAGTGCCAGATCCCTTCTCTACACCGGCGGCGGTTTTCAATAGCTCACCTGCCGGTGGGGTTTTAGTGATGTAGGTGAACGAGCGATCCTCGAATATGGTTATTTCAACCGGGACTATAGTCCCGACCTGAGACGCGGTTCGCTCATTGTATTCCTTCACAAACGCCATGATGTTGACGCCATGTTGACCCAACGCCGTTCCAACCGGCGGAGCCGGCGTCGCTTTACCAGCAGGAACTTGCAACTTCACCACTGCTCGTATTTTCTTTGCCAATCTGTCCTCCACGAATAGAGGCCGCAATCGTAGTGCGGCCTCTAAAGATCATCATCATTCTGGGCGGCCGGCCTGAAATTAGAGCTTTTCCACCTGAAGGAAATCCAGTTCGACCGGAGTCTCGCGCCCCAAGAAGGACAGCATAACCCGTATTTTGCCTTTGTCGGGATAAACACCGTCGACGATGCCAACAAACTCGGAAAACGGACCATCGATTACCCGGATGCTCTGGCCGTCTTGGAAGGCTATCTTCACCCTCGGAGTATCTGTCTTGGGTTTGAGGATGGCACGGATCTCGGCTTCAACGAGAGGTACCGGCTTGCTCGCTGGGCCAACAAAGCCGGTAACGCCGGGCGTATTTCGCACCACGTACCACGAGTCATCGCCCATGTCCATCTGTACCAGCACGTAGCCGGGGAAAACCTTCCGCTGGACCGTGCGTCGTTGGCCATCGCGAACCTCGACTTCATCCTCTACCGGGATCACGACCTTGAATATCTTGTCGGTCATATCCATCGAAGCGATGCGGTGTTCGAGGTTTGTCTTCACTTTGTTTTCGTAACCCGAGTAAGTATGGATTACGAACCACTCTCCCTTTGAATTCAGGAAATCCTCTTCCGATTGTTCAGAAACCTGAACTTCCGGCTCTTCAGGATTAGTCGTTACGTTTTCTGTCGCCATGGCTATATCGGACCACCAAAAATAGAAGTTTCTACACGTACCTAATTATAGTCTACCGACGCCGAGTACTGCCTCAAAGAGCTGATCGAACACATAGTCGACCGCACCCAATATCAATCCCACCCCTATAGACACGACGGTCACGAGCACCGTCAGCTTCAAAGTTTGTTCTCGACTAGGCCGAGTTACCTTCCTGGCCTCAGCGCGTATCTCGCTGAAGAATTGGACGGTTCTGTTCCGCCTCGGTGAAGGCTTAGAAGCCCGGCGCGCTTTGGCTCCCCTCTGCGCAACTGCCGGCTGAGGCTGGCGTCTCAGGATCTGTCTCATGTTCAGAAAACTATGACCGCAATCGTTGGTAGGGTGAATTCACTCATCCATGTATCCACCCGGCGAATAACAATGATTCCGCGAAATTGATTTGAATCTAAAAGAACGCGGAAAATCGTTAGCAGATCTCCGCGTTACACCTGAAACTAATCATAAACACGGGCCAATTGAATGTCAACGCGATTGCGATTGAGGCAACAGTCCAGATTTGGGGGTACTTTCTCCTCCGTGCCCGTGAACTGGAAGGGCCGAGTCGTCATTCGGGACCTCAGTCGACGGTCAAGGGGTGATTTCCAACCTAATCGATCTCAAATCCACGAGCTGGTCGACCTCATCCCCTCGCCTTGCGTAGTCTTCGACCTGGCCCCCTTCTCCTGGCCACGAGAAGGGCGATCTTTGTCGTGGTGGACACCCCCACATCCCCCGGCAAGGACTTCGCCTTTACAACCCTTTCCTGGTTTTCCCCGATCAGACGTCCTCGCCTGTGGTAGACCCTCATTGGTGCAATATTACGCCCATACGGGGCAGGTTCCCCTACATCCGAACACTTACCGATTGAGGGACTGAAAACGGCAACTGGTCTGACAATATCCACAAACGACAGCTAGATTTTCAATGCAAATGATGATTAACTGTGCCTGCAATTCCTATGCGAGTGCACAGGCGTCAGGTCCATCAATATCAACAGATTGCGGATATCCAAATAGTGACAACTAAGGGCGATACGAACAAGCCTCTAATATCCGCGTCGATCCTCTCTGCCGATTTCTCTGATCTCGCCGAAGAGATCAAGGCCCTCGAGGAAGCCGGCGTGGACGCAATCCACCTTGACGTGATGGACGGCGTGTTTGTGCCAAATCTTACATTTGGCCCACTGGTAATCGAGGCCGTCCGGCGGGTGACCAACCTGCCTCTCGACGTGCACCTGATGATCGAACACCCTGCCCAATACGTGTCTGAATATGTCGATGCCGGTGCCGACTGGATAAGTATCCACATCGAAGCCTGCCCTCACATACATCGTGATTTGACGAAGATCAAGGATCTGGGCAAACGGGCGGGTATAGCGATAAATCCAGGAACGCCGGTCGCATCCCTCGATAGCGTGATGGATGAAGCGGATTTCATCCTAGTAATGTCGGTGAATCCCGGATTCGGCGGACAGAAGTTCGTCAGCGGCACGCTTGACAAGCTGGACAGTATACGACTAATCCGCGAGCAGAGGGGTGTCAGCCTGGAAATCGCAGTAGACGGGGGAATCGACGCCACATACGCGCCCCTAGTTACCGAGGCCGGCGCCACGTCGCTAGTCATAGGCTCCGCACTGTTTCGGGACCCGGGCGGAGCCTCCCACGCACTTGCGACGATCCTGGAGAGCGTACGAGCCGGCGGTGCCGGCTGAGGAGCCGCAACTACACAGAATCGGAGCGACATCAAACCCAACGTATATTTGTGCGGCTTCTCCCCACGTAGCCGCCTAGCCGACAGTCAGACCCTCTTATTTACGCATTCTCGCTTGCAGCTAAACTGCCGCCTTCGAAAGAGTCCTCAGGCACCGGGTGCAAATACTGACCTGCTGCCGAGATCCGTGGAGGGTCAACGTCACTCGCTGAACGTTGGGTCGAAATCTTCTCTTTGTGTTGCGTTTGGAATGGCTCACGTTCGAGCCGGCCATTGGCCGTTTCCCGCATACTTCGCATCTACTAGCCAAATATATCCCCTTTAAATACGATAGTCCTTTTTGTTATGATTTGTCTGATCTCTACGTAATCCTTTCGACTGTATGGGACAATGGTCTCGAGCGGGGCGGTTGGCAGACCAAGAAGCTAGCGGGTTTCCAGTGAGCCCTCTACCGAGCATTGCTAATTGTTTGACTAAGAGAATAACCGCCAAATAATACCACCACTGTCTGCTGTTATCAAAGCTCGACTTAGCAAGGAACGCGCCAAGGTGAGGCCATCCAGGCGCCTATTAGTGTTTTCCGGATGATGGCAAATGCAAATTGTGGTGATAGTGGAGTCGTGGCAGTCTGATGGCCCCACCTATTAGGACGTGGCAAATTGGCTAAAACCGTCCCGCACACCGTACTAGGGCCAACTGAATTCGTCGACGTATTCGCGGTTGCCAGTGACTTCGTATCCGCAAGAACGTACGAGTTGAATCGTCTCAATGTCTTTCCTGTGCCAGACGGTGACACCGGCACGAACATGTCGTTGACGCTCAAATCGACCGTTGAAGCGCTGGGTGGGGCAGACGGCACCTACAAGGGTACATCGGACCTTATTGCACGTGGGTCGTTGATGGGAGCGCGCGGCAACTCCGGCGTGATTCTGTCGCAATACCTCAGCGGCATGGCTTCAGTGTTGCGCGAGGTCGAAGTCGTGGGCGGATCCGAGATGGCGCGAGCGCTAGCCAGCGCCTCCCGTGCGGCGCAAAATGCGGTGATGAATCCGGTCGAAGGAACAATATTGACGGTAGCTCGAGACACGGCGACCTCGGTACAACAACTGCAACAAGGCTCGGCCTCTCTCGACGAAACCTTGTCCCTTGCCGTTTTGGCGGCCGAGCAGTCGGTCTCTCGCACGCCGGAGCTACTAGACATTCTTAGGCAAGCCGGCGTGGTGGATGCCGGCGGTAAAGGTTTGCAATATTTCTTGCGCGGACTGCTCGCCGGGGTGAGAGGTGAAGACGTAGCTCCATCCGACTACGAAGATTTGATGGTTCAAGGCCACGCCGGCCGGCTGTTCGAGGAGGACGAGTACGGTTATTGCACCGAATTCATAGTGCAGGGTGAGGGACTGAATATCAACGAGATACGCGAGCACTTAAGTAAAATCGGCGATTCGCTTCTAGCAGTTGGCGACGAGTCGTTGGTGCGTGTCCACTTGCACACGCCCGATCCCGGCCAAGCCCTAACCAGCGCATTAACCTGGGGAGAGTTGAACAAGATCAAGATCGACAATATGCAAGAGCAGCACCGCGCCATTCGTGCCGAGGCGGACAAGAGCAAACCCAGCCAGGTGCCATCCGGCAAGATCGCTACGGTGGCCGTGGCAGTTGGAGAGGGCTTTCAGCAGCTATTTCGCAGTCTGAGTGTAGATGCTATCGTCATTGGCGGGCAATCGATGAATCCGAGCACTCTGGATTTCGTCCAGGCGATAGACTCCCTGCCTTGCGACCAGGTCATTGTGTTGGTCAACAACCGTAACGCTCTCCTCGCCGCTCGACAAGCACAAGCCGAGACTAAGAAAAGAGTGGAGCTCATCGACACCGAGAACATGGCCGAGGGCGTCGCGGCATTGTTCGAATTCGATGCTAACGGGGACCTCGAACTCGAACGGGACAAGATGATTGGGACAGTTCGCGATACCAGAACGGCGGCTATCACAAGGGCGGTGCGCGACGCTAGCGTCGATGGCTTGGACATACTAAAGGGACAGTACATTGCCTTGGAGAACGGAGAGCCGACCGCTGCGGCAGAGGACCTCACCTCTCTAGTCCAAGTGATCATTTCCAACCTTGGTGGTGACCGTGCCGAGCTCGTCACCTTTTACTGGGGCGAAGAGTTGTCCCAACGAGACGAGCAGCTAATACTCGAAACTTCAAGTGCAATTGCGAATAGGGCGAGCGTGGAGTCATTTAGAGGCGATCAACCTCATTATTTGGCTCTTATTTCGGTCGAATGAGCCGAGGCGTGGCGTTCGCAATATGATGACAAGAGGGTAGTACCGTGGCCAGGGTGAAGATCGTTACTGATAGCACAAGCGACATTCCATCAAACCTCGCGGAGGAGTTAGGCATCGAAGTCGTGCCTCTAAACGTACACTTTGGCGACAAAGTGTATCGCGATGGCATCGATCTGACTAACGATCAGTTCTACGAAATGCTGACGCAGAGCGCCGAATTGCCAAAGACATCCCAACCTTCCGCCGGCGAGTTCGACAATGTGTACTCGCGGTATTGTGACGAGGATCAGTCGATCGCGTCGATACACATTTCTTCGAAACTTAGCGGGACACTCAATTCGGCGCAAGTGGCTCGGGAGAATTTCAAGCTACGCTGCCATATCGACTTGTTCGATACGTTGTCGACTTCTATGGGGCTGGGTTTGATCGCGATGAACGCGGCGCGGGCGGCGAACGACGGCGCCGACCGCACCGAGATCGCAGATCTAGTACGCAAGTTAATCAACAACGTGCACATCTACTTTGTCGTCGACACCCTCGAATACCTGCAAAAAGGCGGTCGAATCGGAAGGGCGCAGGCGCTTCTCGGCAGCTTGCTGAGCATCAAACCCGTGCTCAAGCTCGAGGAGGGCGAGGTCCATCCGGTAGAGAGAGTTCGCACGCGGTCGAAGGCGCTCGACCGATTGGTCGAATTCGTCGAGCTATTTCCCCACATTGAGGAGATAGCGATCCTCCACAGCACTTCGCCTGACGACGTGAACGAGCTGGTTGAACGTGTGAACCCGTTCTATCCGCGTGAGAAGGTGCTGATCGGCCAATACGGGCCCGTCATAGGCACCCACGTCGGCCCTGGCGGTATCTGCGTGATCGTGTCGCAGGGGACAGAAGCATAGGTTGCAGATCGCCTCACGCTCGACGCACAGGTCGGGACCGCAGCAGTCCTGAAACCAGGGTGCCGTACGGTCCCAGAGTAGCCACCCGGCGCGATAAGCCAATTCTGGGCTAATCTTGAGTCGAATTAACCGCAGCGGCGTCCCCGATGACGGGGAATCAACCGGTCGGCGCTCACCCCCCACCGCCGCGGAAACGCTGCGCAATGTGTTGAGACTCGAGCTGACGCAAGAGTGCAAAGACCAAGTCGTTATCGGCGGACTCGCCAGGATGGCTGCGCGCCTTCACGAAGAAATTCTCGCAAGTTCATCAACCGGGTCAAATGAGAAGTTGACCTCGCACCTAGCCGATCTAGGACGATACCACGAGATGAGTCAATCGGCCCGCGGCACCCTCGTGGGTCGGATGCTGGCGGCGCTTGACGGAGACGGCGCGGGCACGCGGCCGGCCATCAAAGTCGATCCCGCACCGCGTTCCCAGCCTAGACCGAAACGCCGAAAGTCAAAGCTTGCCGCAAGATATCTCCTAGAGGATCCCGTCGGATCCGTGCCGGGGGCCGGCCGCGCTATGGTGGCAAGGCTGGACAAGCTCGGCATCACGACGATACACGATCTCCTAAGCTTCTACCCCCGCCGGCACCTCGATTACACCGATGTGAGAAGGATTAGCAACCTTAGAGGTGAGGGGTTCGAGACCGTGTTTGGCGAAGTTTTGGAGACCACGTCGGCGCGCACGCGGTCCGGCTTGGTTGTAATTCGTAGTGTCATCAGCGACCGCACGGGAACCGCTACAGCGGTCTGGTTCCGCCGGCAAGACTACATCAGCCAAACACTCAAAGCCGGGCGGAAAGTGGTGCTGACCGGCCAATCTACACTCCGCAGGCGTGGATGGGAATTCCAGGATCCCGAGTGGGAAAACGCCGATGGAGATCAGTTACACACGGTCGGTCTGGTGCCGGTCTACGGCTCCACCGAGGGTCTAAGTGTCCGATGGCTACGTCGACTCATCCGATGGGCGGTAGACAATATCGTTCACCTCATACCAGAAACCTTGCCAGATGAGCTGTTGAAGCGACACGAATTGGTCCCCTTGAACGATGCAGTCGCTGACTATCACTTTCCCGCAGATCTCGAACAAAAGGCGCTCGCCCAAAGCCGGCTGGCATTTGACGAGATGCTAGTCATTCAGTTGGGTGCGCTGCGCAAGAGGCATGAGTGGCGACACGAGCGGGCCGGACCAGCGATCCCCCTCGTTCAAACCAAGATGACAAGCTGGACAGAATCTCTACCCTTCGGGCTTACCGAGGCTCAACGAAGAGCCCTTGCCGAAATCCTCGAGAATATGAACAAACCACAGGCTATGAGTCGTCTCTTACAGGGCGACGTTGGATCCGGCAAGACGGTAGTCGCAACGCTCTCGGCGCTTGCGGCGATCGAGAACGGCTACCAAGTCGCGCTGATGGCGCCGACCGAGGTATTGGCCGAGCAGCATTACCGTTCGATCGCCGGCCTGATCGATGCAATGGCGGACCGGAACGTATTCGAGCCAAAACCGGTCGTCCGGCTGCTGACAGGCAGTGTATTGTCCGCGGCCCGAGCCCAAGTATACAACGAGGCCGAATGTGGTCTTCTCGACCTGCTGATAGGTACCCAAGCCCTGATTCAGGGCGGATTGACACTGAGCCGGCTTGGTCTGGCGGTCATCGACGAGCAACACAGATTTGGCGTATTGCAGCGGTCGGAGTTGCGCCAGAAGGGCTACAATCCACACATATTGTTGATGACCGCCACCCCAATTCCGCGCACACTTACTCTGACCGTTTACGGAGACCTTGACGTATCTACGCTGAAAGAGATGCCGCCCGGTCGCCAAGCGGTCAAGACTACGTACCTGGAACCGGGTGAGCGGGAGATCGCGTACCACAAGGTTCGCGACGAAGTAAGCGCCGGCCGCCAGTGTTTTATAGTATGTCCGCTGGTCGAGGAATCCGAGTCGCTGGCGGCAAAAGCCGCGACAGTCGAGTTTGGCAAGGTGCGGAAGACGATATTCCCTGACCTCAGTGTGGGTCTGTTGCACGGCAGGATGTCCTCGCGCGAAAAGGAACGCATAATGCGCGAGTTCGTGGCCGGTGAAATACAGATCCTAGTCACTACGGCGGTTGTCGAGGTAGGCATCGATATACCAAACGCCACCGTAATGATAATTGAGGGCGCCGAACGGTTTGGCATGGCCCAACTGCATCAGTTTCGCGGCCGTGTAGGTAGGGGCGACCATCCAGGCGAGTGCTTCCTGCTCTGTGACGACCCTGGCCCGGACCAGCACCGGCGGTTGCAAATCGTCGCGACGACTACCGACGGGTTTGTGCTCGCCGAGGAAGACCTAAAGATGCGTGGACCGGGCGAGTTTCTTGGAACAAGACAGAGCGGCCTTCCGGATCTAAAAGTTGCGGAAATCACCGATTACCCGCTGATTGTGCAGACGAGAGAAGTTGCGGAAGCGATTTTGGCCGAGGATCCTACGCTGAGCAGTAAAAAATATTCCGCTCTGGCCAGCTACGTGAGGCAGCGCTTCGCGGCTGCCGAACCCAACTGATCCGGATATGAGAAAGCCAGGAGCAAGGCGATGCGAGTAGTCGCCGGCCGAGCGCGCAGCCGAAGGCTACGAGGACCGAGAGGATCGGTGACGCGGCCGATGGCGGATCGCGTAAAGGAAGCGCTCTTTAGCATATTGGAGAATGCGCTGGCAATCCGCCGGCCGGCCGGACTAGGTCCGGCGTCGATAGGTGATCCGGCGCTGTGGCGGGGCATCGTGGCGGGGGACGTCTTCGCCGGCACCGGATCTCTGGGCATCGAAATGCTGTCGAGAGGAGCCAATCACGTAGACTTCGTCGATTTTGACGGAAAGGCTTGTCGAGTCATTAGTGACAATCTAGCCTCGACCGGATTGTCGGCCAGGACAAGTGTCTTAAATTGGTCGGCGGAGCAATTCTTGGCTGGTCTGAATCAAGGAACGACTACCTACCATTTGGTGGTGCTCGACCCTCCGTACTCTGTCAGCGACAGGGTAAGCGATTGGCTCAATGCGCTGGGCGGGAGCAACAGAGTCGCGGCCAACGGACTCGTGGCAGTCGGGCATTCGTCACGCACCGCCTTTTGCGATCGATACCGCGGACTGGAAGTGACTTCAAGAAAGACCTACGGCGGTCCGGCTATAACGGTTTACAGAAACATGAACGCAGGTCTCGATATAGTGTCGTAGGTTTCCAGGGGTTCTGAGAGTACGACATTGATTTCCCAGTTTTTCGAGACCATGCTATCCTGAACTCGAAATTGGGTTCCGATAGGGAGTGGCCGCAAGCCCGAATCTTCCGACCCCGTAATAGCTTTGCAGGGCGAAGACGCATAAGCCACCCTCGCCCAACATACTCAGCTAGCAATTTCTTCTGATGATGGGGCAGTAACGGTCTGTCTAGGAGGAGGGATTCGCTGTGCCAATAGCAGTCTACCCTGGCGTCTTCGATCCGATAACGTTTGGGCATGTTGACATCGCTAGCCGCGCCGCCGCGATATTCGATCACTTGTTTGTCGCGGTGTACGACTTGCCGACTAAAGCGCACCTCTTTCCCACCGAGGAGCGGCTAGAGTTGGCCACCGATGCGCTCGCAGACCTCAAAAACGTTGAAACGACTTCATTCAATGGTTTGACTATAGATTTCGCACGTCAAGTCGGCGCCAAGGTAATCGTTCGCGGAATACGGGGAGTGTCCGATTTCGAGGTGGAGATGCAAATGGCGCTGATAAATCGTAAAATGGCGCCAGATGTCGAAAGCGTCTACATGATGCCTAGTCTTGATTACAGCTTTCTTAGCGCCACACTGATAAAAGAGATCAGCAAATTGGGGGGGCCGGTTTCACAGTTGGTCCCCGAACACGTCGCCTCTGCGCTCAGGCGTAAGTTTCGGGACAACGAGTGACGGCCACGCCGCTTGCAGCGGTGATATGACGACTAGACCGAACTCGGCAAAGAAAGGATGGTGAGCAGCGATCGACGTCCTGGAGATAATCGATAGGCTTGAACAATTGGTGAGTGCGGGGATGCGGTTTCCGTTGACTTCGCGCGCTGTAGTGGACGAGCAAGAGTTTCTGGAACTGATCGATCAGCTTCGGACGGCTGTCCCTCAAGAGATAAAGCAAGCTAAACGCGTAAGCCAAGAGGTCGACCGCGTGCTGTACCAGGCGCAGGTCGAAGCAGACAAACTGATCAATGAAGCTCGCGATCGAGCATCGATGCTCTTGCAGGATCAGGAGATCGTGAGGAACGCGCAACTCAGAGCCGAAGCTATTGATTCAGAGGCCGAGCGCCAGGCCGCCGAAACGCGCCGAGGCGCGGACGAGTATGCTTTGCAGTTACTAGGCGCTCTCGACGAAGAGATGACGAGAAGCATCGCAGGCGTTCGCAAGGGTAGGGCTCAACTCGCGAGATTGATAGAGGCCCATGACGGCGGTCCTAACCTGACGGCAGTGGGAGAGAGGGCTGATTTAGTAGTAGAATAAATTCGATTTCGAGGCCGCAAATTGGAGCGGCAGCCTGATCGTCTGGTCAGTCTTCGATGCCTCGGTAATGAACTCAATGAATATTTGGTAATGAAGGCGCATCGGTAATACCTTAAACGCACACAGGACCACCCCTACGGTAGCTTTTCTATGTAGCCCTTGCATTTCGTTGGACTGTTCAACGTCTGTCGAACCAAGTTCATCTGTGCTGGGAGATGGGTGACCGAGGCCGCGAGCTCCGATCGGGGTCTGTGTCAGAGTAATTGACGCTATCCTGGTGTGAACGAGAGGGTGCTTGGATGATTTTCAATGTTGCTCAGCTTCTGAGGAGTCCGGTGGGCACCAGCCGGCAACACCGATGGGAGGGCGAATACGAGTCCTTAAACAGGGTGTTGGGTTTGGAGGGATTGGTGAATGGCTCAGTTCGAATGGACCGGACAAATTGGGGTATCCTTTGTAACGCTAGATTGACGGGCGGAGTGCGTCTCCAGTGCAGCAGGTGCCTGGAGTCCTTCAGTCAGGCGCTGCCAATTCAGCTAAGTGAAGAGTTCATACCCACGGTAGATGTAACAACAGGACTACAAACGCAAGGTCCCAACGATATTCATGATTTCACGATAAATGAGACACATATCCTCGATCTCACAGATGCTTTTCGGCAATACGGATTGTTGTCAAAGCCGGCGCAGCCCCTGTGCGATCCGGCCTGTCGCGGACTTTGCCCTACGTGTGGTATCAATCTCAACAATCACCAGTGTAACTGCATGGTTGAAAATGTGGACCCCAGGCTTCAGACTCTGCAGTCGTGGTTCGGCCGTGGCGGAGAATAAAGTCTGGTCTTAACTGTCGGGAGGTAATATCGATGACAGCTCATCCAAAACGAAAGCATTCGAAGGCTCGCAAGCGAGAGCGGCGCAGCCACTTACATCTAAGCGTAACCGGCGTCTCGCTTTGTACCCAGTGTCACGACGTGCGGCGCAATCACACGGTCTGTCCCCATTGCGGTTATTACAATGGCAGGCAGGTCGTGGAGGTAAAGTCAGCTGAGTAGAAATACTTGAGACGATTGGTCCTGATCTAGGATGCCGCAAATGGTCAGTGCATTGGGCAACAGCCGATACGAAGTCGACGACACGTTGCTGGCGACCGTTGCAGCGACAGCGGCGAGTGCGGTGCCGGGAGTTGTCCGACTATACGATAGCTGGCAAGGCAGAATCATTCGGACTATCCGTCGGGTTGACTCCGTTGGCGGTGTAAGGATGCGGCAAACACTTGACAGTCTGGAGTTCGACATTCACATAGTGATCGAGCCGGATACAGACATGTTGAACGTCGCGCGGAGAGTGGAGCGTAACGTGACCGATGCTGTCCGACGGGTGAACAATGGAACTTCGGTCAAAGTAAAGGTCCGCATTCAAGACATCTCCGATGGCTGAGAGAAAGAGTCGCTCAAAGCAACGGCATTTGGCCCGGATTACCGCTTTTCAAGCTCTGTATGAAGCCGATCTAGTGGGTCACGATCCTAACCAAGTGGCTCGTGAAAGCTGCGAACGCTTGGGATTTGATGAAGCGTTGACCGGTTTCGTCTGCGAATTGATGACAGGCGTTCGGAAGCATCAAGAAACGCTGGACAGCTTGTTGTCCCAAGCAGCACCTCGGCGTCCGGTTGAGCAACTTTCACCCGTCGATCGGGCAGTGCTACGCCTTGCAATTCTGGAGATAGTATTAAATAATGCCTCGGTGCCATACAAGGTAGCGATCAACGAGGCAATCGAGATCGCAAAACGGTACGGAAGCGACAGCTCGCCACGCTTCGTGAACGGTGTCTTGGGGTCGGTCACTTCGATGGTAGTTCCGGCCGAACGGCAACGATGACAAGTGGAGATCTTACTCGTAACACTTCGGTGTACCTCGGGGCACAAGGCGTTTTTGGTGGTCGATAGTCCACAGGAGGGAAAAGGTTGTCCGAAGATATCCTTACAAATGTGAAAAAAATCATTGTCGAACAGCTAGGTGCCGAAGAGGACGAAGTGGTGCCTGCGGCTTCATTCGTAGAAGACCTGAATGCGGATTCCCTGGACTTGGTCGAGTTGATCATGTCCATTGAAGAGGAATTTGGTATGGAGATCTCAGACGAAGAGGCGGAAAAAATCGTCACTGTTCGGGACGCCGTTGACTACATCCGTGAGCATCAGGGGTGAACGTCGACCGCGGGTAGATGTGTCGATCGGGCAACACCACTGATCTGGCCAAACGACGAAGGGCCATCCCCCACTTTTCTGCGAAAGCCGGCATTGTTTCAGACGGTCCGGTCGAAAAAGGGTATCATTAGTCAGTAACAACGGCCGGCTGCTTGTGTACTTGGCCGGTTCTACGAGGAACTCGCGATAGTGTTTGGCATTGGCACCTGGGAACTTGTCCTAATAATGATATTGCTGCTCGTCGTTGTAGGCCCGGGCAAGTTGCCGGAAGTCTTTAGCGCAATTGGCCGCATGGTACGGGAGTTCAGAGTCGCGTCGCAAGAGCTCTCCGGATCCCTGTACTCGGCAGTGGAAGAGCAGCCGGCCGAAGAAACACCCGAAACCGCTGCCACGGCGGTTCAGAGCGCCGCCGATCAGGACTCCGAGAACGCGCCTGCCGCCATTGGGGCGCCCTCCGAACCCGTCACATATCAATCGACTGCCGAAGAAACCACAGCGGTAGTTGAGCCGGTCGATACACCCTCGCCTCCAAAGATTGAGAGTCCATCGCCCTCGCCCCGGACCCTAACTCCAGAACCCACAATAGTACCGCCAGTAGTCGACGCCGCCGCGCCGGAAGATCCCGCAACTGTCGCTGTGCCGCCCGGAGCGATACGCCGGCGCAGCAAGGGTGTAGCAGTAGCTCAAGACGAGACGAGTGCCGATGTTTCTCCCGAGGCTGAATCAGCTCCGCCACTAGTCAAACTTCCCACGAGAGGCCCAAGCTCGAAAGAGGTTTCCACAGCCGAAGCAACACCGAGTTCCGACGACGGTGCCGAGGCAGTAGCCGATGCCGAGCCTGATAAGTCTCTCGCCGAGCGCCCCACTCCCGAGATTGAAGCGACCTCCGCTTCCGCCGATAAAGCCGGGGCGATACGCCGGCGTAGCAAGGGTGTAGGGGTAGTTCGAGACGAGCCCACCGCAGATGTTTCTAGCGAGGCTGAACCAGCTCCGCCACTAGTCAAACTTCCCACGAGAGGCCCAAGCTCGAAAGAGGTTTCCACAGCCGAAGCAACGCCGAGTGCCGATGACGGTGCCGAGGCAGTAGCCGATTCCGAGCCGGCCAAGCCTCCCGCCAAGCGGCGTGCCCCTAAGACTACAGCGGCTACTGCCTCTGTCGATGGCGCCGAGGCAGTCGCCGATTCCAAGCCGGCCAAGCCTCCCGCCAAGCGACGTACTGCCAAGACTAAAGCGGCTTCCGCTTCTGTCGATGGTGCCGAGGCAATCGCCGACTCCGAGCCGGCCAAGCCTCCTGCTAAGCGCCGTGCCACCAAGTCCAAAGCTGCCTCCGCTTCTGTTGATGGCACCCAGGCAGTCGCCGATTCCGAGCCGGCCAAACCTCCCGCAAAGCGACGTACTACGAAGTCCAAAGCTGCCTCCGCTTCCGTAGACGGTGCCGAGGCAGTAGCCGATTCCGAGCCGGCCAAGTCTCCTGCTAAGCGTCGTGCCACCAAGTCCAAAGCTGCCTCCGCTTCTGTTGATGGCACCCAGGCAGTCGCCGATTCCGAGCCGGCCAAGCCTCCCGCAAAGCGACGTGCCACCAAGTCCAAAGCTGCCTCCGCTTCTGTTGATGGCACCCAGGCAGTCGCCGATTCCGAGCCGGCCAAGTCTCCTGCTAAGCGTCGCACTGCCAAGTCCAAAGCTGCCTCCGCTTCCGTAGACGGTGCCGAGGCAGTAGCCGCTTCCGAGCCGGCCATGTCTCCTGCTAAGCGTCGGACGACCAAGAGCATTACTTCGGTCGAATCCGTGCCTATATCCGTTGACGGAACCGACTCAAGCGCAAAGTTGGCCCCGGAAAGCGCCAAACCTAAGCGCCGGAGAGCCCGGTCCGCGGCGGGTGTCTCAGCGGGCAACGAGTCTCAAACTTGAGCGTAGCGGCAGATGGCTGAAGAAACTCTTCCGGCGCAGCCAGGAGTCGACGACGAGTTCGAGGGCCAAGGCGCTCAGCTAACCATATTCGAACACTTGGATGAGTTGCGCGGGCGGCTAATGTCGATCGGCATCGCCATGCTGATTTGTACTGGCATCGGCCTGGTTCTGGCTCCCCGCATCTTTGATCTCCTGATCTCGCGGGGCGGCGCGCAGTTCGCGCCAGTGGCTATCGAGATGACGGAGACTTTCGTCACCTACTTCAAGGTCTCCATCATGACCGGAGCCGGTATCGCGAGCGGATTCATCGTCTATCAGATTGTTCAGTTCGTGAATCCTGGCCTGACCAATAGAGAGAAGCAAGTACTGAGGATGGTCTTGCCCCTCTCAGCATTCTTCTTCATCGGCGGTGTGGCATTTGGTTTCTTTATCACACTGCCGTTCGCAATCAAGTACTTGCTCTTCACCTTTCCCGAAGTAGTAGGTCTGGATATCAGGCAGGACATCCGGATCTCGAACTATGTATCTTTTGTCACTACAGTATTGTTTGCGATGGGGATGTCGTTTCAGACGCCTTTGATTGTATTTACTTTAGTAAAGCTACACGTAGTAAGTCGTAGGGCGCTCCAGAAATTTCGAAAATACGCGATACTCGTGGCTTTCGTGGTTGCCGCAATCGTGACTCCGACCCCCGATCCCCTCAATCAATCGCTGGTGGCGATTCCCCTCATAGTCCTCTACGAGTTGGGCATTCAGATCTCGCGCTTCGGCGGCGACTTCGGTGGCAACAAGTAAGTCCATCGGCGCCGCTGCCTGTCTTACCAATCGGCCGCTTTCATTGAATGGAAATTGCTCGCCGATTAATGTGCCGACGACGCGTTCATCGAATGGAGACACGGGCAGATTCGAGGCCCGCAGCCGGCTTTAGGGCCTAGCCGCCGGTCACTCTGGCATCCGGCGAAGGGAAGGCAAGACGCCGCGTAGGATTACTTACTCCGTCCCTGCGCCATACCCGGTAAGTTCAACGAACCCCCGGCCGGCAACAGCCATTCCTTGACGCTGACCGGTGACAATTGTCGCCCCTTCCCAGTAAACCCGGCCGGTCGTCGCTCTCGCGTCAACTTCCTGGGCGTCGAACACCGGCCGTATCTCCAGTTGCAAATGAAGACTATCCACGGCAACGTGCCAGCCGACCGGATATTCAATGCCGGTAGCATCGCTCCGCCATTTGCCCAGTGCTTCGCTCTGAATATCGCCAAACCTCAGGAAGGTTGAGCGGCCATCGGGATCTACGAAAGTGCCATCTCCGCCAACGAATGAGCCTCCCGGACCACGCAAGAGATAGAACATTATGTCACTTCCATCGCCCAGACTGACCCAATACCAATCCCAACCTAGTCCGGTGGCGACGATGAAGTTTCCCCATTGGTGATCGAACCAACTCTGGCCCGTAACGTTTCTCTGGGCTCCCTCCATGAATACTGAGCCGGTAGCTGCCATCCGCGGTAGCGAATAGTAGTAGGTTAGCCCAGCAGGAGACAGATCGATCCAGCCTTGACCGCCATGGAGCATCGCCGGCTTGGTCGGGATGAGGTCAATCTCCAGCCCGATACCATCGCCTGCGGCCGAGATATGAAAACCATTGCCGGCGCGATCCAATTGCCAGCCATCCACGTCCACACTCAACGGCTCCGCAACGCCCGATGACTGATGACCTCCTACCTCCGACCGCTGCTCGACGTAGTGTGTTTCATCCGACAAGTCGGCCAGAGTCATGTTCGCCGAGTACAACGGGGGCAGGCGCTGTCGCTCCAACTTGAAGATGACGAACTCAAAGGCAAGCTCCTCACCGGCCGAGTCGCTCAAGAATCCGGTGAAGTACCACCATTCCGTTAGCGACTCGTGCGAATCATGGTCCTCCGGCAACTCCACCACACGCGGCGTCGGAGTAGGAGAGGCCGGACTACGAGCGGGGAGATTTCCCGATGCGCCCAAGATCTGGCAGGCAGTCAAGGACAGAACCAAGAGTAACCCGTTGAGTGTCGGAAAAAACTTCACCGTTCACCCTGCTCCGACGGCATCAATCTGCTCAGGAAGGACGGCAGCCACCAGTTGTATTCTCCGAGTAGCTTCATCATCGACGGAACCAACAGGAAACGGACCAGAGTTGCGTCGATTGTGACGGCGATTGCGACTCCCAATCCAATCGCCTTTACCAACACTATATCGGCCGTGACGAAAGAAGAGGCGACCAGGATCACGATCACGGCTGCGCTTGTGACCACTTGTCCGGTTGCCGCTAGTCCTTTACTCACGCTTCGCTCGTTGCTCAGTCCGTTCGAGTGATATTCGGCGACTCTGCTCAAGAGAAATACTTCATAGTCCATGCTCAGACCAAAGAGTACGCAGAACATTACGACTGGGACCGTGGCATCCACGAAGCCGCGCGCCTCGAAACCAAGGATGGATGACAGCAGGCCGTTCTGAAATATTACGACGAGCGCGCCGTAGCTCGCTCCCAGACTTACAAAGTTCATTAGGATGGCCTTCAGAGGGAGTACGGCCGATCGAAAGAGCACCAATAGACACAGGTACGTGACGACGACCAGACCTATGATTGCTCGAGGAAAGTTCCCGTAGACGGTAGAGACTATGTCCTGGACGAAGGCGGCGCTCCCTCCCAAACTCATCTCGAATGGCATCTCAGCAGCAGTGTTTCGGATGCGATTGACCAAGTCCAGGGTCGCCGGATCGTTGTACGAACCCTTGCTTGCAACTCCGACCAGCGTCCGGCTGTCTCGAACCAGAGCTTCGGCTGTCCGGCGAGCGAGTGGATCGCTGAGTGCGTTCCAATCGCTAAACAGTAACAAGTGCTGATCCAGATTCATCCTGGGATCGAGCGAAGCTACAGAAACGACGTTGCTCACCTGCTGATCTGCCTTGAGGCGGCCAACAAACTCATCCAACTGACGCATCGATTCGGGCGCGAGAGCGGGCCGGCCGGCAAAGTCGACGAGCGCCCAGACTTGGATGTCGCCGGAAGGGTGGAACGCTTCGCTAAGAACCTCGAATCCACGGCGAGACTCCGCACTAGAAGGCAGCATCGTCGAATCCGGCAGAGACGCGCGCAGACCGAGGGATGGTATTCCCAGAACCAGCAGAAATACGGTTGTGGCCAGCGTGATTGGCAACGCATGGCGCATTACTCGCTCGGCCATCGCCTGCCATCTAACGCGCTGGGGCCTGGCAAGCGTGGAACGAATGGCGAATCGATCGATGCGACGACCGAGCAGGCAGATGAGCGCTGGAAGTAATGTCAACGCCGTAAGACAGGCTAACGTCGTTACGAGCACTCCACCTATGCCAAGCGACCTGAAGAACATGAAGGGGAAAGATATTAGGACCGCCATTCCCAGCGAAACTGTCAGGGCGGAGAACAGCACTGCACGGCCGGCGGTGGCCAACGTCCGGCGGACCGCCTCCTCGACGCTGTGTTGCCCTAGCTCTTCTCGAAAGCGATCCACTATCAGCAGCGAGTAATCCGCGCCCAGCCCGAGACCCAGCATCGTAACCAAGTTTAGCGCGAATATAGATTGATCGCTCAACCCGCTGAGCGCCGCCAGACCAGCCAGAGAGACCACCACAGCTATGCCGCCTATCAACACGGGCAGGCCGGCCGAGATCAACGATCCAAATACTATTACCAACACCACGAAGGCGAGAGGGAGCGTGATGAGCTCGGCTCTTTTAAGGTCGCTCTCCGACACCTCCTGTATATCAGAGTAAAACACCGGCCCACCGGTTAGCACGACCTCGACCTGATCGTTTCTCAGCGCCTGCCGCAGTTTAGGCAAGGAGCGGTGGGCGTCCACGTCCGGCAAGTCAATCGCGACTATCGCATACGCCACGGAACCATCAGGCGATACTTGCCCAAGATCGTCGCGAAATGTGGTGATCGATGCGACTTCAGTGAGCGCGGTCACGCTCTCGAGTTGGTTTAGTATCGACTCGGCTAGGTCCGAGTCGGGGAAGGCGCCCGGCTCAGATCGATAGACGACGAAAACAGGGTTCTTGGGGAAGTCAAAGTCACGTTCTAGGATTCGGTGGGTCTGCTCAGCCTCCATCGACGGATTGGCGAAGCCGGCGCCCTTCAGCTTGTCGGGCAAGCTGAAGGCGAGAGGCAGCGACACAACAGCCGCAGCCAACCATATCAAGACCAGGAGCCGGCTGTTTCTGATCGCAAGATTTGCGACAAAGTCAAACAAACTTGTCCGCCCCACCGTGAATAGTTGTCGAATCGCAAAAGTACAGCAAACGGTCTCCGAAGTGATTCTAGGCCAAATCGATCTCCCCCATTATGCGTTTAATAAAATGAGGGAAGACCTTGTCGTGTGCGAGACACGCAGTTCGCCATGCTATATTTCCTTAAGAGCGTTGACTCTATTAGGCGCGATACAAGGAGCGTGGATGCCGCCAATTGCTTCGATCTGGCCCAGAAAGGCCTTCTTGCCAGCATTATTGCGCGGCTTGGCTCTGACGGGAGTCCTAGCTCTGGCCGGCTGCATCTCGGATTCAGATGTCGAGCTCCACTCGGCATCTCGCTCGCAATTGGCCACAATGCTGGCGGAGACGGCATCGACCCCAACGCCGGCCCCTTCCACAACGCCGGAGGCGACTGTTCAACCTTCGACGGTCGCGACGCCGAGCCCTCCGATGACCCTGACGATGTCGATTACGCCAATCGCGGACGCGCAACACTCAACAGCGGACACCATTGCGTCAGTCAACAAGCCGGACCGGGATCTGGTGCAGCTTGCCATCCGATACGGGCTTGCCGATCGGTCGCCACCTCGAACAGTTACTCGAGTGCCCGCCAAAGTTGGGGACGAAGAGTCATTTTGGATTTCCAACACTACAAACGACACTTACTTTCAGGCTAGCGCCCGGCTCGTGATCCAAACTGAACGCGCATCGTTCTGGACGGTCGGCGGCTCTACAAATCAAGATGAGCGCTTGAAGAGGGCGGCGGTCGAGTTTGAAAACCGCATATTCGATACACTTGCCGAGCGATTTGGATTTGCAGGCCATCCCGCCATCGAAGACTTTCACATAAACATTCTCCACGGAAACGTCCCTGGCGTCGCCGGCTATTACAGCTCGTCTGACGAATATCCAAACTGGGTCAACCGGCACAGCAATCAACGCAAGATGATCTACATCAATACTGCCGTGATGCGACCGGGCACAGAGAATTACTACGCGGTCGTCGCACATGAGTTGATGCACGCGCTGCAGTGGATATTCGATTCCAGCGAAGCGACTTGGGTCAGTGAGGGGACCGCCGAATTGGCGGCGGACGCCGTATACGGCCCGCTCAGCTGGTCGGCCCTCAGCTATTTGGAGCGTCCCAGCACTCAGTTGAACGCATGGATCGATCCGAGAGAGGAAGCCGTATTGGCACACTACGGAGGTGGGTATCTTTTCTTCCGCTACTTGGTGGGCGTGTTGGGCGATTTCAAGTCGGTCGGCGATATTCTTCTTCAGATGAGCGACGGCATAGCCGGGGTCGAAAGCTACTTCCGAGAAGCGGCTATCAGCAAGCGCTTCGAAGACCTATTCGCCGATTGGGCCGTAGCCAACTACTTGCGCGACACGTCTATATCCGATGGCCAGTATGGATACGAATTTGCGCTCGCTAAGCCTGCGGTCACACCGATCGCGAGGATCGGCTCGCTCTTGGAGAGCGAGATCTCGCCATTTTCAGTCCATTATCTGGAGCTAACTCCAGCCAACACGGGGTTCAAGATTGAATTTGCCGGTGATCCGGAGGTTCAGGTGGTGCCGGTCGATCCGGAGCTCGAAGAGGGGCAATGGTGGAGCAATCGCGGCGACTCTATCAACACTCGCCTGACTCGTACGGTGGATTTGACGAACGTCTCGTCCGCCACGTTGACGTATCGTATCTGGCACGACATCGAAAAGGACTTCGACTACGGATACCTGTCTGCGTCTACAGACGAAGGCCGGCGTTGGCAAACGATTCAAACGCCTCTTACCACGCAAAGCAACCCCAACGGCCAAAATTACGGAGACGCCTACAACGGCGAGAACACTGCACAACAAGCGCGCTGGATCGACGAGGCGGTCGATCTTACACAGTTCGCCGGCCAGAAGATCCAACTGCGCTTCGAGTACGTGACCGACGACGCCTACGTTCGAGAGGGGTTTGGGATCGAGGGAATCGAAATCGAAGCTTTAGGCTGGAAAGACAGACCGGAAGACGCCGGTTGGCAATCCGACGGATTCGTCCGGCTTACCGATAATCGCTTGACGGCAAGCTACCGCATAGCCTTGATCCGCCTCGGCGACCCCCCTCAGATAGAGTGGATACCCCTAGACGATCGGCAACGCGGCACTCTATCGGTCAAGCCCGAAGAGTCTGCAGTGCTGGTGTTGATCAATACTACCCGCTTCACAAATCAGCCGGCTGGCTATCGGCTGAGCATTTCGCCGGCCAACTGAACCTTGCGCCGCCGGTGCTATCATGGACCAGTGCAGCAATCCTCATAACGGACCGAAAATCTCTCTAACGGTGTGATGACCCAGAGCCTGGCCCAAACCCTCACAACTATCTTCAACGACTCCGACCATCAGTTGTATCTGGTCGGTGGTTCTGTGCGCGACAGGTTCCTCGGAGTGGAGTCGAAAGATCTGGACTTCGCGACTAGCTCTCGGCCGGAGGGAACTCGACGGCTCTTGGAGCTAGCCGGGCCCAGTACAATCTTCGACATCGGCGAAAAGTTTGGCACAATTGGCGCTGTCTTCGGTGACGTCAAAGTTGAGATCACGACGTATCGATCCGAATGGTACGTCGATCGAGACCGCCGGCCCGTCGTCGAATATTCGAATAGCCTGGAAACTGACCTGTCCCGCCGCGACTTCACCATCAACGCAATGGCCGAAGACGCTCTAAAGGGCGACCTGATCGACCCCCATGGAGGCATTCGTGACCTCGCGGCTCGGAAGATCCGTGCGGTGGGGATAGCGGCCGAACGCTTTCGCGAAGATCCCTTGCGTATGTTGCGGGCGGTGCGATTCGCATCGCAGCTTAGCTTCGCCATCGAGCCCTCGACACGAGAAGCCATCAAGGCCCACGCCCACCATCTGGACTCAGTCAGCAGGGAACGAATTCGTAACGAGCTACACGGGATCCTCATCTCCCAATCGCCGAGCCACGGCATTCGCGAATTGGTTGAGCTGGGGTTCGCCAAGGTCTTCATGCCCGAGCTGCTAGACCTGAAGAGTACGAGCCAAGGCACACGTGCAAAAAACGTATTCGAGCACACGTTACGGGTGCTTCAGAATGCCCCGCCCAACCTGCTGGTGCGTTGGGCCGCCCTTCTTCACGACATAGGTAAGCCTAAGACAACCGTGGAGAGCAACGGCGAGATCCACTTCCCTTCCCACGAGAGAGTGGGGCAAGGATTGTCGCGATCGATCCTACGGCGTCTGCGGCTCGACGCCGACTCGATCAACCGCGTTAGCAATTTGGTCGGCATGCATATGCGTGCGAACCAGTACCAGGACGACTGGAGCGATGGCGCGGTCAGACGGTTAATCCGCGACGCGAGTGATGACCTGCCGAGGCTACTCGACCTCTCTAGGGCGGACGTCACGAGCTATCGCCCAGCGCGAGTACAAGCTGCCCTCAGAAGGGTCGAGCGCTTGCGCCGGCGTTGTGAGGACGTTCAAGCGGCTGAGGACGCCCGGCGGCTCCAAAGCCCGCTCGACGGGCACGACCTGATGCGCATTTTTGATCGGCCGCCAGGGCCGTGGATTCGCGTAGTGAAGGACCACCTGCTGGAGCGGGTCTTGGACGGCGACCTCGCCTCCGATGACGCTGAGGTCGCTACTGAGATGGCGAAGAGCTTCGTCGCCGCCAATCTCGCTGACGAAACGAAACCGGCCGGCTAGATCACGAACTGGACCGAGCTGAGCGGGGCAGCTATTCAGACCTTGGTTCGCCGTCCACGGGCCCGGAGAATCTGGTGCAGGGACGACTTTAGCCTTGTACGCCCCGACTCGTCGATGTGCTGTTCTGTGGTGACCTCATACAAAGAGATCATAGTATCGAAGTTTAGCAGCCATACGACAGCCTGCCGAGGGGTTAGCTCAGCAACCACATCGCCGATTCTTACCTTGAAATGCCCCGGCGTGTTTCGCCTTCTGCGCCATCTGTTGAATGGCGAGGGCTCACCAGGCATTGTCTTCCGCCGCCTTCGGCGAACCATCTCCCGACTGATCTGATCGTAAGACTTGTCCTCTGGAATTTCGCCGGAAACGTCTTGCATCCTAGCGTCTCTCCTGATGACCGCGCGAACAGATTATAGTGTAAACGAATGGCCGGAGAGAATGCTCCTCATAGGAGCGTTACGTGCCGGATACATAGCTCCCTTCACGTTGGAACCCGCTCCTAGCGTTTCCACAAGAGCCTGCCCCCGGCTCGATTGGGGGACGCGCTTCGCGGGAACCCGGGGAAAGATTCGACGGAAATTCGGTGAACGCCGACTCAGGTGCGAGTAATACTCAACGCCGGTAGCACGAACACGACTCCCGTGCGCTCATCAGCACTCCCTTCAGATCCGCCTCCAGCATTTGCCCTGAATATGCTAACCACATCGTTTACTTGGTGTTCGCTTACGCCTACTAGCAACGTTGCATTTCCACGGCTTAGAAAGCCGCCGGCAGTGTTAACGCGTGTAGCACGATACTCCGCAGCAACCAAAGCCTCAATGACCTGATCCGCGTCACGGCTGGACAGTATGCCTAATACCAACTTCATCACAGACATTCTAATACCCTAAGTCCATCTTATCGAGCGCCTCCGCTCCCGTGCGTCTCACCAGCGTTAGCGTAGGGAGACCCACGCCAAGATTATAAGACTCGCCGTCCGACGTGGCGAATCGCGTCATCAATAGTAACAGTTCAGATTTGCGTGTATGTTTCTCCTCCATGTCCGTGAACTGGAAAGGCCGAGTCGCCATTCGAGACCTCAGTCGGCGGTCAAGGGGTGATTTCCAACCTATCGATGCCAAATCCACGAGCTGCTCGACCTCATCCCCCTGGCCCCCTTCTCCTGGCCAGGAGAAGGGGAATCTCTGTTGTGGGGGACACCCCCACATCCCCCGGCAAGGACTTCGCCCTTGCAACCCTTTGCTGGCTTTCCCCGATCAGACGTCCTCGCCTGTGGTAGACCCTCATTGGTGCGATATTTCGCCCATACGGAGCAGATACCCCTAAATCTGAACACTTACCATCAATAGACTTGCCAAAGAGGAGCGAATTGTCTCGACAGAGATACGGGTACCGAAATACGTGATTCCCGTCACGCCCTCGGTGACGAATGGCCGGAGGCAGTCCAACCAAGTCCGGATGACGCAACGAACGAGACGTCATTGAAGGACTGGTTGTCAGCATCTTACAACGTCGTGGCAGGATCGATGTCGATAACCCAGCCCGGCGGAAGCGGCAGATCGCTCAACAGCCGTTGCGGTTGGGGGCCGCGAAGTATGATCTGCCAACGATACTTTCCGCGCACCCGGTGATGATAGGCCGGCGCCGGCCCAAGCAACTCCAGGTCTTCGATCGCTTTCGACTTCAAGCGCTCTCGCAGTCCGGCGGCTAGGCGCTCTGCGTGCTCGGCACTCCGTCTTTCGCCGGCACTCGCGTAGAGCAGTCGTGCGAGCTGAGCGGCCGGCGGATAGCGCCTCTGTTGGCGGAAGGGCATCTCAGTCCGATAAAAGGTTTGATAGTCGTGATGACTCGCGGCCAGGATCGCGTAATGCGAGGGCGTATATGTCTGCAGAATTGTTCGGCCGGGCGATTCACCCCGACCGGCGCGGCCGGCCACCTGAGTCATCAACTGAAACGTGCGCTCGGCTGCTCGAAAATCTGGCAAGTGCAACGTGATATCGGCGCTGACGATGCCAACCAGCGTCACGGCCGGCAGGTCGAGCCCTTTGGCAATCATCTGGGTGCCCACCATGACGTCGGCGCGCCTCTCGACGAACGTCTGCAATATGGTCTGGTGGCTCTCTCTACGGCGGGCGGAATCGCGGTCCCAACGCACTACCCGGGCATCGGGGAACAGCCTGCGCGTCTCCTCCTCGACTCGTTGAGTCCCGGCACCAAAGTATCGGATGCGAGTGCTGCCGCAATCCGGACACACACCCGGAATCGGCTTTGTCCTGCCGCACAGGTGGCAAACAAGCTGGGTCAGGTCGCGATGATGCACCAGCGACACGTCACAGCGTTGACATGCCATCACTAGGCTGCACTCGCGACAGATGACGAACGTGGAGCTGCCGCGCTGATTCAAGAAGAGGATTATCTGCTCGTTCAGGGCAAGGGTATGTCTAATCGAGTCGATCAGCCGACGGCTGAAGATAGACCGGTTGCCGCTCTTGAGCTCGGCGCGAAGGTCGACAACTTCGACCGATGGCATCTGTGTGTGTCTGCGGATCACCGGGAGATTAGCCGGCGACGGCTGTTGCCGGACCGATATGCGCTCGGCCAACTCGAACAAATCGATTTGGCCGGCCAGTGACCGCGAGTAGGTCTGGAGATCGGGTGTCGCGGAACCGAGCACAAGAAGTGCGTTGCTCAGCCCTGATAGCTTGATGGCGACATCGCGGACGTGGTACCTGGGCATAACTTCTTGTTTGTAAGAAGCTTCGTGTTCCTCATCGAGGATTATCAACCCAAGTCTGCGGACTGGCGCAAAAATTGCCGAGCGGGCCCCTATCACTATGGAGGTCTCATCTCCGGCAACCTTATCCCAGAGACGGCTGCGCTCGCGATCACTCAACTGGCTGTGCAACGCCGCGGTACGACCAGGGAAACGGCGCTCGAAACGTCCGATAGTTTGTGGGGTCAAGGCGATCTCAGGAACCAGAATGATTGCGGACTGCCCGAGTCGCAAGGCGTCGGCGACCAGCCTGAGGTAGATTTCTGTCTTGCCACTGCTGGTGACGCCGTGGATTAGGGCCGGCCTCGAGCCTGCCTCACCGATACGCCGGCACAACTCTTGATGGATAGCATCTTGAGCCGGCGTAAGAGGGGGCAAAGGTTCAGCGCGCGGCGCAGCTCGGACCGGCTCGCCGGTAATGGGCTCGTCGACTATCTCGACCACCCCCAGCTGTGCCAATCGACGGAGCACTCCGGTGCTCACACCGGCCGACTTGGCTGCCATTGAAAGCGGCACACTCAGGGGTCCGGAGGCCGGCTTGCGGGCGCGAAGCCAATCGACGGCACGACGGAGCCGGGTAGCATTCTTCGGCAGGGTTCGAGCATCGTCGGCGCCGGAGTACCGTAATGTCAATTCAGTCGAAGTCACTCGGCGAGAGGCCGGCGCCCAAACTTCCCGCAACATTCCTCGTCCAATCAGCTTGTTCAGAACCTGCGTGGGTCGGCTTCTCAAATTCAAGTCGTCAAGCGCCCTGATCACGCGCGCACGACTGACCGTATGGTCGCCAGGCAACGCGTCCAGCGCTTTAGAGAGCTCTGGATCGGACTGTTGTGTGCTGGAGTTGGACTTGACGAACCAGCCGGCCGTCCGCGTTCTTGTGCCGGGTGGGAGAAACAGTCTTATCGCCTCACTCAACGGGCAGCAGTAGTACCCGCTGATCCAGCGGGCCAGCTCGATCCGGTCGATTGAGACGACGGGCACGGGGTCCAGGAGCGAATGGATTGGCCGCAACTCGATCCCAGCATCGTCTTTCGCTTCGCTGGTTACGAGTCCGGGCAAGATCCTGGGGCCAAATGGTGCGGCGACCAGATGGCCCACCTCAATGGGTAGATTGGATGGGTTCGAGTAACGAAAGGTAGGCGTGGCGCGCGCGCCAGGGTGGAAGATGGCTACGTCATAGGATCGACATTGGTTAGCCGTGCTGAATCTCCGTCATACGGCGGTGGACCCGGCTACGTTCAGTCTCGATTACCGACTTGATCCGTTGAGCGGTTTCCTCTACGGCGTCATCCGCGTTGACCACGACGTAGTCGTAGGATGGCAGCTGCAACAGTTCCGATTCTGCATCGGCGGCCCGGCGGCGGAGCGAAGACTCGTCGTCGAGGCCGCGCTTACTTAGCCTATGCCGCAGCGAAACAATCGACGGCGGACCCACGAATATGAGCACCGCGCCGGATATCCGCCGGCGAATCTGGGCTGCTCCCTGAACATCGATCTTAAGCAAGCAGTCGTTATTCGCTCTCAGTATGTCTCGGACGTCATCAATCGGAGTCCCGTAGAAATTACCGTGAACCTCGGCCCATTCCAGAAACTTATCTTCCACCGCCATTCGACCAAATTCGGCCTCGTCGACGAATCTATAGGGATGGCCGGACGACTCGCCTTTGCGAGGCTTCCTAGAGGTAACCGTTACGACCTTCTGAAGGTGATCTACAAGCGGGAGCAATTTCGCTATTACGGTATCCTTGCCCACTCCTGCGGGGCCTGACAAGACGAAGACAATTCCAACAGTCGGCTGTCTTCTCAAGTATGAGTGTTCAATTCCGGCGGTGGTGAAAGTTTCAGTGTCCACTTTGGCAGAACTCGCGGAGGGGGCAGAGAAGTGCGAAAGAGAACTCGCAGATATTACCAGTGACGACTAGCGGCGTAATACCTGTTACTCCAATAAGCGTTGCTGAGCGAGGAAATTATGACCCCGGTGTTCTCAGATGCTGCGTGAATGAAGCGTCCGCCGCCTATGTACAGGCCGTTGTGGCTGAGACCCGGCTGATAGGTGTTCACGAAGAATATCATGTCACCCACTTGCAACGAATCGTAGTCAACTCTCTGACCTGCCTGGAGTTGCCCCCACAAGTCCCTGGGCAAGGGACGCCCAATCTCCCGGAATATCCACCAAGTATAGCCACTGCAGTCGAAACCGACCCCCGGCGTGGAACCTCCCCAGACATAGGGAAAACCCAAGTACTTGTGCGCGGTGCCAATAATGTCACCTGCAAGTGACTGACCTGCCGCAGTTGCCGCACTCGCGACAACTGCCCTATCCGCAGCGGAAGGCTGTCTGACGACCTGAGATGCGGGCGGAACCACACCTCCAGGTATAACAAGTCGGTCGCCTGGCCAGATTGTATAGGGTTGAGGCAGCCCGTTAAATCTGATTATCGACAAGACATTCACAGAATATCTTGCCGCGATGGCGGCAACACTTTCGCCCTCGTTCACTACGTGTACAACCTGTTGCGCCGGCGGTGGCGGCGGCGGTGGTTCACCCCCGGGAACAACGAGAATCTGTCCTATTTGCAATATGTATGGAGGTATCAGTCCATTTGCGTCGACAATATCCGTAGGACTGGCGGCGAAGTGCTGAGCAATTGAGCGAACGTTTTCTCCTTCTTCAACCTCGTGGATCACACCCGAGACCGGCGGGATCGTCAACTCCTCGCCAACGTGGATCATATCTCCATCGAGGTCGTTGGCCCATATGATCGACTCCGTCGAAACTCTGAACTTTTCGCCAATAATGCTCAACGTGTCGCCTGACTTAACTATGTAGATGAACGGTTTCAGGACCGTCGGCTCGGGCTCTGGCACCGGTTCTGGCTCTGCCCTCGGCTCTGGCTCGGCCCTCGGTTGATCCAAGGCCGTCAACTTTGTAGCTGCCTCGGCGACCGCTTGGGCCTGCGACTTGGACACTCCGGTCTGGACTGCCTCCGGAGAGCCGTCGACGATTTGAGGTGCGAGCTTGCTACCACCTGGTACAACCAGCTGATCGCCGGGCATCAGATTGTCAGGATCGGTGATTCGGTTGAACTCGATGATCGAGTCGACGTCACTCAGATACTTTGCGGCGACATCTTCCAAGGTTTCACCGGCGGAAACCTGATGCAACACGCCGGAAACCGGAAGAACCTTTAGCTCTTGACCGGCCTGAATCCGGGCATCGTCTGCAAGATCATTCGACCAGATAATTGTCTTGGCGCTGATGTTGTAATGGAGAGCGATCGTTTCGACCGATTCCCCCTCACTAACTGTATGTGCGATGATGTCCTGCTTCGGCCTATTAACTTGGTCGGTATACGGGACTACACCCTTGACTAGGACGTCGAGAGTGCTAGGAGTTTGGGTGGTAGATTCTTCCGGAACCAAGTTACTTTGCTTATCAAGTGAGAAGCCCTCGAATGAGTCGTGGACCGTTTGATTGTGGCTCGCCACTATCACTATTATGACAAGGGCACTCATAGCAATATGACCGATCAGGCGTCGCGGTACATTGGAAGGTCCAGCGATGTGGAAGAAAGCCGAAATCCGGCCGGAGGGGGTCTCTCGATCCTGCGGCTGGTCCGGGCCAGTGGTAGAGGTCAAGCCGCATTCCTCCTGAGGATCAGTTGCACCGAGGCGTGTAGACGCACTTGGTCGAAGGTGCTGGATACAGTTCAATTGTGCGGATTATAGGCTTGTCAGCCAATGTAGGTCAACAGGACTTAGCGGTGCGGGCTCGCTAAAAAATGGTTAGAGTTTTTGCCAAAGAGGAACAAGTGGTGTTGACGCGCGTGTCAGACAGCGACCGGTCGCGACAAGAGGTCTTCGGAATCCGGCAGCGTACTCTCGACGGACTCAAGCCAACTCACCTGCTCCCGGATGTCAGCAGCTACGTCCTCGATCGCTTGCTCGACTCTGATCGGGGCGGTACCACCCTGACTTCGCCTCATATTGACGGAATGGTCAAGATCAATCCGGGAAACGTCTTCGTCGAAGCCGGTCGAAAAACTGCGAAGTTCGTCGATTGACATGGTCTCCAGACCTCTGTTGCGTTCGATGCACCAAGCGACCATACGGCCGACAATCGAGTGTGATTTCCTGAACGGAACGCCCTTGCCGACCAAGTAATCGGCGTAGTCGGTTGCGAGAGCATAGTTCTCGCCGGCCGTCTGACGCATCCGCTGGCGATTGAACTTGATCGAGTCAAGCAACGGCGCCATCACGGAAGTGCAAGCGATGAGAGTGTCGCAGCTATCGAAGAAGGATTCCTTGTCTTCTTGCAGGTCGCTGTTATAGGCAAGCGGTAAGCCTTTCAGCACCGTCAACAGCGCTTGGAGGTCGCCATAAACCCGTCCGGCTTTTCCTCTTATTAGCTCTGCCACGTCGGGGTTCTTTTTCTGCGGCATGATGCTGCTGCCGGTAGCAAAGCGATCGTCGATCTCGGCAAACCCGAACTCAGTCGACGCCCAGAGAGACAGTTCACCCGCCAGCCTGGAAAGGTGGGCCATAAGAATCGCGTTAGCCGATAGAACTTCGACGGCGAAGTCACGACCGCCGACGGCGTCCAAGCTGTTTGCCAACACTCCGGCGAATCCGAGTAATTCAGCGACATACTCGCGGTCGATCGGATAAGGCACGCCGGCTAACGCCCCAGCGCCGAGCGGCAGCCGGTTCACACGTCGGTAGGCATCGCGGTATCGCTCGAAATCCCGCGCCAACATCTCACGATAGGCCAACAGATGATGACCGAGGACGATGGGCTGTGCGCGTTGAAGATGGGTGTAGCCCGGCATCACCCAATCCAAGTGGCGTTTAGCCTGTTCTAGAAGGGCAGTTTCGACGTCAACCAGATGTTTCCCCGCGTCAACTATGTAGCGCCGGGCGTACATTCTCAGATCGAGGACTACTTGGTCGTTCCTACTACGTGCCGTATGCAGTCGGCCGGCCGGCTCGCCGATAAGTTCATGCAGGCGAGACTCGACGTGTGTGTGGATATCTTCCAACTCAGCCCGGAACTCAAACGCCTCGGCTTCGATTTCGTCGCGTATCTGTTTCAAGCCGCCGAGGATGCTTCGGGCGTCGTCGTTCGAGATAATCCTTTGGCGGGCGAGCATCCGGCAGTGCGCGGCGCTGCCGTCGATGTCATCTTCGTAGAGGCGCCAGTCGAAACCAATCGACGCGATGAATCTCTCTGCAAGTGCATCGGCAGAGGCGCTGAATCGACCTCCCCAGAGCTTCACCGCCCATCCTCTGGATTCGTCAACGCGCGTTTAGCTTGAATCGAGGCCCACACCCTTAGTGGAAGGCCCCAGAGGTCTATGAAACCTTCCGCCGACTTGTAGTCAAACGTATGGACGCGATCGTAGGTAGCCAGAGACTTGCTGTATAGTGAGGCCTCAGACCTTCGTCCAACGACTTGGCAAGACCCTTTGTGCAGCTTGAGCCGCACTTCCCCGGTGACCCAGCGCTGAGTGCTGGTTACGTATGCTGCCAGGTCTTCGCGATGAGGCGAGAACCAGTGACCGTTGTAAGTCAGATCCGCATATTCTATTGCTGCCTTCGCCTTGAACCTGGCGGCATCTTTGGTCAGGGTCAGGTCCTCCAGCGCTTGATGGGCCGCGTGCAATGCCACAGCAGCCGGCGCCTCGTAGATCTCTCGTGACTTGATCCCGACTACCCGGTTCTCGACATGGTCTATGCGTCCGACGCCGTGACGGCCGGCCTCCTCCTGGACCTTGTATACAAGGTCCACCAGTGGCATTGCCTCGCCGTCAACGCAGACAGGCCTGCCTTGCTCGAATCCAATCGTGACATACCCCGGCTCCGCCGGCGTATCATCTATTTGGGCTGTCCACTCGTACACGTCGGGGTTCGGCTCTATCCAGGGATCCTCCAAAGGCCCAGCCTCTATGCTCCTGCCCCATAGATTCTGGTCGACGCTGTAGGAATCAGCAGAATTGACCGTTATGGGGATGCTGTGCTGTTCCGCATACTCGATCTCCTCCTCACGGGACATGCCCCACTCTCGGATCGGCGCCAGGACCTTGAGCTCAGGTGCCAACGCCCCGATAGCAACGTCGAAACGCACTTGGTCGTTGCCCTTCCCTGTACAGCCATGAGCCACGAATTCGGCGTCAATTTCGAGTGCGGTTTCAGCCAGCTGTTTGGCGATGAGCGGCCGGCCGAGGGCTGTAGCAAGTGGATAGCAGCCTTCATACAGCGCGCCTGCCTGGAACGCGGGCAAAACGTAGTCCTCGGCGAATAACGTCTTGGCGTCTATCACAATGCTGTCAACGGCGCCAATTTGCAGTGCTCGCTGCCTCACGTCGGCCAGGTCCCTATCCAGATTGCCAAGGTCTACGGTCAACGCCACCACTTGGCACCCGTATTGCTCTGCCAACCACCTGATAGCGACTGAAGTATCAAGACCGCCGGAATAGGCTAGTACCACTGTTCTCTTTGACATGCGCTCCCCACCTGGGCTGATGGATTGAATTTACGAATTCTCAGCTAATTTTGTTGTTGTCCTTGCCTGCAATTTATGCCGGCTACAACCGACTGTCAAACGGTTCTCGCTGGGCCCTATAGGGGTAGCGAACATTGACTGCCGCGACCCGACACTGTCCGCTAGTGGACGCCCTGTGAGATGCGGCCCCCAACGCCGCGTCCCAAGCGATTGGAGGCCCAACTCAAGGATTCGTTGTGTGTGTCCATTCTTGTCGGCGCGGCGGCAAGAGATGTCCTCATTTGAGGGCCGCGTAGCTCTCCACGCCGGCGATGAGCCTATCGATCTCTTCAGTGGTGTTGAAATAGGCGGTAGAAACCCTTATCGCCCGTTCGCCTTCAAGCGTTCGCGGCCAGACATTCCAGTCACTCTTTAGTGCGGCGAGAAGTCCGCTATGGTCGAAGTCGCCAGCTGTGAACGAGGTAAGGCCAGATGACCACTCCCACTCCACCGGTGTCAACAGCCGGACGCCCTTCGTCTCACTGAGACGGTCCTTCAAATAACCGACCAACATCTCGGTCCGAGCCTCGACTCTCTCCCAGCCAATCTCGTCAAACCAATCGATGGCTGCCGACACGGTCGCATAAGATGCCTCCGACTTGGTAGCGTACTCGAACCGGCGTCCATCAGGATGGAAATCCAACGACTCGCCATCGACGATCTTGCCGGAGCCGGCACCGACATGGCAAGGACGAAGTTGCTCCACGGCCGGAGCGCGAGAGCAGAGGAAACCGGTGCCGTTCGGCCCCCCGAGCCATTTGTGGCAGTTGCCGGTGTAGAAATCGCAGCCCATCTCGTCCATCGCGATCTTGATCTTGCCGAATGATTGGGCCCCGTCGACCAAGGACAACGCGCCGGCATCCCGGGCCACGTCGCATATCTCTTTCACAGGTAGCCTGACTCCAAAAGGCGACGTGATGTGGTTCACGGCGATGACGCGGGTACGCTCATTGATCTGCCCTCGCAAATTGGCCAGCGTCTCGCTCGGATCAAACTCGACTCGGAAAGTGCGCAGCTGGATCCGGCCCAGTTGTGCCTGGTAGGTCCAGGGAAAGAGTAGCGCCGGGTGCTCCTGATCGGAGATGATCACTTCGTCGCCGGCCCGCCATTCGATTCCGGCAGCTACGAGATTCGCGCCATCGGTAGCGTTGCGGGTGAGAGTAATCTCCGCCGGAATGGCGCCAATCTGTGCCGCCAACCGGGCCCGCCCCCGTTCAGTGGCTTCGGTCATATCCTGCCACATAACCCAGCCGCGCGATTGAAACCGCTCGATGCTGTCCAAATACACATCGAGCACGGGACGAGCCATGACGCCGATAGTGCCGGTGTTGAAGTAGGCCGTCTCCTCCAAAATCGGCAAGGCGGCTCGAACTTCGCTCAGATCGATATTTAGGTTAGTCGACGCATTTTCCATTGGACTCCCTCCGCTACGTTCTTGTCTTCAGGAATTCATGTGATCGCCAATGTTGAGATCGCGGGTTAATCGGTCGATGCCGAGTTGGGCGCGTCCGAGACGCAACCAGGCGCGCCCGACTAGTCCTCGAAAATCAATGCTATAATTCCACCATCTCCATGGAACGTACTGGTCCTCAAGCAGCGAGCGCACAGCCTTTTTACGATAGATTACTGACCGTCGCTGCGCTGTCGACGATCGGCTTGATACTCACGCTCGCGATTGAACCTCCGGCCTCGTGGGTCCTATTGCTTCTATTGCTAGTTACGGTGGTCTTGGGCGCAGATTACACCCTACGTATCGGCCCGGATGGAAAAAGCCGGCGGGGCTATGATACGACGACTATGTGGATTCTGCCCGGATTGCTGACCCTTGGCGCATTTCTGTTTCTGAGGTTACCCATATTCGCCAGTGGGCCAACTATAGGAGCCGGCATCTTTGCAACCGGCGCGCTCTTAGGTGGAACGCTCCTCGCCGAGAACTACGTTATCGCCCCTTCAGACGAAGTCCGAAGAAAGGCTCGGTTCTGGCTAAATATCCTATCCTATCTGATTGCATTTGCGCTCTTCACAGCAATCTATGCCCCAAAGGCCAGTACCCCCTTCTCCGCCGTCGCGGTCGCGGTGGTGACTGGGCTCGTCTGTCTAGAGCTGTACCTGGGTAGCAGAAGCGCGCGTCACCGAGCCATAATCTATGCAACATTGACTGGACTAAGTCTTGGTCAGATCACCTGGGCATTGAACTACTGGAACATCGACGCCATTACCGGCGGGGCTCTATTGACCATCGCCTTCTACCTAATGTCGAGCATACTGAGGTACCACCTATCTGGGCGCTTGGATCACCGAACCTTACTTGAATTCACTCTCGTGTCTAGCATGTGGCTGGCAATAATATTCTTCACCGGTCTGTGGTTGCGTTAGCAAGCAATAGGGTCATGGATAGCAAGGATGCCTACGCAATCGACCGCTTCGCGCCTAAACACCCACCCTCGCAGCGAAGAACGAAATGTGTTCGCTTGTGGTCTTGATAAAGGATCGGTCCTACCAGTAGAATCTCAGCCGTCTATCGAGTCTGTCGGTCACGCGCGACACGTCCGGCTGCGGATCAAGCTTAGATAGCTTCCGCGAAGACACGCACTCAATAAACATTCCTCAAGGATGCCTATTTTATGTCCAGCAATTTGATTCAAGAACGTACTACCCTCAAAACCCGCTGGGGGAATCAAGCCATCAGACTAGCGATGGAAAACCAGTGGAACAAAGCTGTCGAGGCCAATCAAAGCATATTGGAATTGTTCCCCAAAGATGTTGAGTCTCACAACCGGCTCGGGCGCTCGCTGACCGAGTTGGGCCGCTACCAGGATGCATTGGCCGCCTATCAACGATCAATGGAGCTCGACCAGAGCAATTTGATCGCAAAAAGGAATATTCGCCGTTTGACCGACCTGATAGCCAACATGGACTTGGCACGGCCCCCTAAACCAGAGGCCGTCGATCCCAGGATTTTCATATCTGAAGAAGGCAAGACCGGAATTCTCAGGTTTGCTCGGATTGTCGACCAAATGGCCCTAGATGAAGTGACGTTGGGTGAGCAGGTGGACCTCAGTGTAGAAGGACGGGCGCTATACGCGAGTAACTTGTCGGGACAGCGGATTGGGCTGGTTGATCCGCGGGCCAGCCAGCGTCTGATCGACCTCATCAATGGCGGAAATCGATATCAAGCGGCAATCATGTCGACCGATCTAGAAGGACGGGTCAAGATCTTCGTACGGGAAGCTTTCCGCCACGAATCTCAGGCCGGCAAGGTTTCCTTCCCGCCAAGAAGCGGGACCGCAGCCGTCCGAGGATATGTGCGTAACAGGGACCAGAGGCCCCAATTCGAAGAAAACGATGATGCGATCATGGGCACCGGACGCTCATCCGGCTTCGACTTCGACTTCGACCGTGAGGATGGTGGGTTCGAAAGTGGTGATGCTGAGGACGACCTTATAGGATAGGCCGGACACCCTCGATAAGAATGGACTTAGGATTCGACTCCCCGTATCTTTGAGCGGAAGTTTGACCGCGGTTTAGCGGCTAAACGGCAGTCGCCTCAAGGCGAGTGCCGTGGCTGAGAAGCCGATGCACCCGAAACGCTGACTGTCAACTAGGAGCCTGTACGCAAGAAACAGGGCACTGAACCCGTCCCCAGCGCTCAAGACCTAAGGTTTTTTCGAAACGACAATTCCTATAGCTGCCTCCGAATAGTCAGTCAGCGGCATTGAGCGGTCTCTCGACGAAGCCAGACCTCCGGGAAACAAAGCCTTAATTGCCTGACTGCTGAGTTTCAATAGACCATCCATACGGTAGGGAAAAAGGGGCGTCGCGAGTAGCGTGCACCGCAAGGTCTACGCATCGGCAACAGACGGTTAGTGTATGTCCATCGCGGCCAGCGCGGTTATCCCGGCCATATATCCGATCTGAGGGGGCACCGCGTCACCGATCATGCTTGCCAGGCTAGTTCGGGTGGGGGTGGCACCGTCAATCATCCTGAATTCAAATATATCAGGGAAACCCTGAATACGTGCTGCTTCGTGTGGTGTGATTGTCCTCTTCATTTCCGGATGTATGTAGCGTCCACGCCCTGGCGTGTTGAAACCTGTAGTGATGGTACCCGCCGGTCGGTCCCATCGCAAACGCCCGTATATTGCAGGGTAAGTATGCCCATTTTTGTGGCTGTCAGGTCGTTGGTCATTTGGCAGATCGTACTCGTCATTGTCAAACAAGTACCTGATACGACGCCTGTTGACTTCGGACAACTCCGCACCGGTATTCCATTGATCCAGCGAGTCTTTGTTCACCAAATCACCGATGGCCCAGCGGAGGTCGCGTTGAGGGCGCCTAAGAGCATCAACGGTTACCTTGAGGTCAGGCCTGCTTCCCTTGCAAGCTACCAGTATGTGGCGTTTCCTGGTCTGAGGCAAACCCAAGAGAATTGAGTCAACGATCGCTTCGTCTACGTGATATCCATTGGTCTCAAATAGGCCTCTGGCGGTTTCAAGAACATTTCGATTGTCGTGCTGTACGCCGGGCACGTTTTCAACTATCACGGCCTTCGCATCCAATGCCGCCGCCATAGCTGGCATGACAATATAGAATTTGTTTCGGGGATCTTTCCTTCTTGTAATGTTGTTGGAATTGGAGTGACCTTCGCAGGGAGGACCGCCCAACAAAATATCGACCTTCCCTTTGGACGCCTTTAGCTCTTCGGTCAAGGGCTTTGGGGAATCTGAAAACTCAGGCTTAGACGTCCTAGTCGAGTAACTCTTAGTGACTGAGGTCCATAGATTCTGGGAAGAGACGTGTATCGGATCGAAATTTCGCCTGTACACTTCAATCGCAACCGAGTCTATGTCGGCAGCCAGAATGCTTCGGGGTTGAAGGCCGCAAGCCCTAATCGCTTCACGGACTCCGTACGACAGACCACCCGCGCCGCAGAAGACGTCCGCGATTCTAACGGCATTGTCCGACCCTTGTGCCGCCGGGTACCATACGGTGCGCTTCAGGAAGGACTCGTCCCACAAAGTCTGTAGAGAGTCGTGCGACAGGTCAATGGGTAGACCATCCTCTAGCGAAACGCCGGATCGGCCGGCGACGCCGTTTATGGACAATTCCCTGATTATCCGGGCACCATCAACAACAAACTCTTCTTGTATAGAGGGCTTGTTCAAGCTTTGTTACTCTTGATTCTTTGTACTAGGATCTCCTTGAGAGTGGACTCGACCGTCGTTTCACACTGCCAAACTATTATCGGAGAATATCCCTGCTCCTTCAACTGATGAACAATTCTCGTGTCGCGCTCTTTGTTCTTCTGGAACTTGGCGATCCAGAATCCCCGGTTCTTCTTTGGAGTAGTCGTCCGACTGCATCCTTCGTGTCTGTGCCAGAAACAACCATGAACAAACAGCGGTATGTCAATCTTGGTTAGCCATATGTCTGGGCGTCCCGGCGCGTTCTCAATGTTTGTGGCGAACTCTATGCCCAGCGAGTTGAGGGCTGTTCGCACGGCAATCTCCGCAGAGGTGCCAGACTGGCGCACGGCACGCATTTTCCTGCGTGTTTGTTCGTCAACTATGCCGTGAGGAAGAATCAATTGGGAACGCTCGTTTGAGGTCAGTGCTCTTCTCTTCAAGAATTGCCCAAACCTCTTCGCCACTCAGATATTCGAATGAGATCGTGCTGTGCAGCCTTCTCAGCCTCTTGTATAGTTCCCGAATTCCATTTTGGTCGGTGCTGTGGAGAAATGCTTGCGCAGAAGAATCGTCTCGGTACTGAAACCTGACGAGCGACCTTGCGAGATTCCGGGACCATGCATAGCGATGTCTGATGATGCCAGATTCCCAGAAATCCGTATGCGCGGGTCTTGAAGCCAATCGATAAGGATCGCTTGACTGAGCGTCATATACCATATCTGCTCTGAACCAGAGTATGGCGATTGTGTTCGCTGTAACTGTGGCATCAATCCCAAAGTTTCTGAGGCGCGCAGATTCACCATGGGCCCGCGCCTCAACGATTTCTGAAAATTTTTCGACCGCCAACCATCGCCAGAATCCGTCGTGCGCTATCAGGTCGGGTGGAAGGTCAAGTTCACGGTGGAGAATCACACTGGCATCTTTATCAAACGAATTCACGTCAAGTCGTTTCCCGTGACGTAACAACTTGTTCTTCATCTGGCTGAGATGTTGTAGGGCACCGTCCGCCCTAGAGTCGTCCCACAGATCTCCATCGCCAACTTCAACAAGATCCGCCCCAAGCAGTTTGTAGTCCTTCCCTTGCTGCCGGGCTTCTACCGCAATCTTTGCTTTTTCGCTAGATAGAGTCTTGCCTCTCATACACCTGGCACGTCACCCGACAACCTTTAGGATTCTAGCCACTAGGTTGCGTAGTTCCATCAGGCTATCGTCTTGTTTGACCAATCCTTTGATCTCCGCGTACGGCATGCCACTAATGCTGGATAGACGCGCAAATACTTGTCCTACCAGTGTCTCGGTGTCATTTTCGTCAGGCTCTTCGTCAAGATTGGACAATACGTCAGCCCAAATCTGCGTGGTAATGTCCGCCGCCAACATCCGCCAAGCCAAGTCATTTGCTTGCTGAACTTCACTCATTGCGCAAAGCGGCCCTTCGGCCTTCTCGTTCACCAGGACAGTCAATACCTGATCCACAGGGCGTGCGAAACGGTTATCGTCGTCATGGTATATCCATTTTATTGCCCACAGCGCTTCCTCCGGATAGTCGGTTTCGCCTCCGAACTGGGCCCATTGGAATGGGAATGAGAAGGTGTCGATGGTCTCCTTGACAGAGAATACCTTTCGACACAGTACCTTGCCCCGACTCAACCCTTGCCGTAACAGTTTCTTGCGATCGGCCACAACACGAATTGCCAAGATGAAGTCCATGCCCCGGCCGGATTGAAGCCCCGTGAGCTTCGCGAAATGGGGCGACCACGGGTCAAATGGCACAGAATCTGCGCTCCAGCTTTGAAGGACTTCATATCTCCGTAAGTGTGTGCTCCGGACCGACAACCCAACGTCTATGTCGTCTTCGTGAAGCCCGAGGCGGTTGCTTAGTTCGTCCATTCGGTCAACAACTATCTCAAATCAAGGTTCAATCCTACGAACAGCTTCGTCAAGAGACAGAAAGTAAGTGCCATGGTCGTCTAACTTCTTATCCTGGAACGGAGAAAATCGACATTTCGCCAGGAGACCCTCCAGGATGTTTGAGACCACGTTCGGATCAGCTCCATCTCCGAATGGAGGGATTGACCTCCGTTCTTTCCGCTGACGTTGGATTGCCTGGGTCATTTAGTTGGTCGTCATATCTGAAGTTTGTTCTCCACCTGCGACTCGGACCAATTCTGACCTTCAGTAGTCTCGGGTATGCGTACCGATACTTCAAGGTCGGCGTATAAATCCCTATCGAAACATTCAGATTCGGCCCTTATTGTTACGAAATCTTTCTTTGAGATGCTTAGACGTATGTCTGAATCGTCTTCAATGTCAACGTCGCTGCCATTTACAGTGAGACAGGACAATCTCCGTCGCTCGGATAAGTCTCGGCGTTTGTTGTCGTCTAGCACGACCGTTGGACGAAGTGACATGAACGCAATCGCGTTGTCGATCGGCGCGTCGTCCCTCAACTTGATCTCTATATTGGCCGTGACCCTTGAATTCGTTGCGGAGTTCATTCTTCCTTCATGGATTCGCAACTGGAAAGGGTCTTCTACGGATTGCGGTCGCTGAGGAGGGCCAAGGCCTCTCGCAGACATAACGCGAGCCAGGATCTCCTCTAGTTTCCTTACACCCGTTACTGGCGTCGGGGGTTGTGCAGGGCTCAGTTCGCTCTGGAACTTGCGGGTTTGCCGTTTGATAGTGTGCAGGATGCCGTCCACCAATTTTTGAGAAGTGGGGCCGGCACTTCGTAATCGTTCCGAGTTGGAATTCCACGCGTCATGTGACGGTGGTTCCGAGAGATGCAGCGCATACTCCGAGTCAGGATGACTTAGGAAGGCGCCTGCGAAATTACCTCGTTGCCTGCCTCCCGTATTGAGGTATTGCACGACCATTCGGGGACCACTGCGTATGAGGGCCACTGTGTTCTTAAATTTTGTATCCTTCTCAGGATCTTCTTGCTCGTCCGGATCGGGGGGAAGTGCCTTAAGCGCTAGGGCACCACGCTGCACACCCTGTATCGCGTTCACCTTTGGCTTCCGCTCGTCGTCTTCAATAGGAATTTCGTTTTCCAGCAACTCATAGCATCTGATGTACGGCTTCAATCGCGGGCGTTCTAGCGGTTGGGGGGGTGCAAGAACTTGGTCGTTGTCTTTCCACAACTCGACCGACAGTTGATCGGATAGAAACCTCGGCCACCAGTAGTCTTCAACGGCTTCTCGAAAACTGCTAATGTCAATATTGGACCCGACGATCATAATAGACGTACCGGGGTCGTTGCTCTCCTTCATAAAACCCAAACGCTGGGCCAATTCGCTAGCTTCCTCGTCTACGATTGGATTACATTCCTGTTGCCCAGAATCCGTTATCTCCGGTATACCGAACCACGCTCGGCCCGTGTAGCCAGTCCCATCTTTCATGCGATGACCATTGAACGACGAACAACCGAACAGTCGGGCGTGATGCCCGCATGTTTCGGGTTTGGATTCAAACTGACTGTATACAAAGAAAGTTCGAGAGTCTGACAATGCTTGGTAAACGGTCTTGCCGAAACCGTACGAACCTCCCCGATTACTGTCGACGGCGGTGCTTTCCTGGCCCAGAAATAAGCATAGCTCTTTGAATCGGTCCTTGTTGTCCTGTTCGTCAAAGCCCAAACCGCAGGTATTGCGGTCTTCAATAATAGTAACCCGAATCCCGCCAGTTCCCCTCTTGATGCGTTCAAAGGAGTTGTCTTCCTTGAGACCTAGCTTGGGGAGTCTACCAGTTGGGGCTTCCCGTGATTCGAGATTAAGAAGATCTTTGAAGTTTTTTGTCTCCAGATCAGAGAGTTCTTTGTCCCAGACGAATACTTCGGTTCTCTGCTCAGGCAGGGTCGCATCAACGCTGTTCTGAATCGCTTCTCGAGCAATACGCTCTTCACTGGACAGATCCGATCCTTCAAGCGTATCCTGCCACGCCGTGGCCCGCGCGCCTCCCATGGGATTCACACGTTCAAACACCCACTCGCCCACGGACTTGGATTTTGTGCTCAAGTCTGTCCCCAGGGACTCAACACGCATACCCTTCCCTGATCAGGCTTAAGAAATTCGCCCGCCCCACCGGCTCCGCCCCCCAAACTAGCGCTTGACTCATAGCAACGATCTACTGACCAACTTGATTCGGATTTCTCAGTTCTTGACGTTTGACGGCATCGGCCCTGATCAGTGTACAAGCATATTATTGTTGGCAGATTTGAGTCAATCGACACGGGGGCTAAAGAACAGCCTGTTCGCTCAGATTATCAAAATCGGCAGTGATTTGTAAGGGGGAGACGTAGGCAGACCCAATTGTCGTCAGAACTGCCACGGGACCAACGCCACCGTTCAAGCACTGACTGCATCTGAATGTCGATTTATTGACGAGTGTTGAAACGGTACGGGCCGCTTTGAAAGCCGAGCCTAAGAAATGTCAGGTTGCCGCTTTAACTGGAGATTCCTGCTTGGACACCATTACGCCTAATATGCGCTCCATAGCCATCACGTGGCTGCAAGTCTGCCAACCATGGAAAAAGTGACAGGTGCATTGCCACTCCCCTTCGTCATATTCGACGGTGTGATGGTCATTGTCGCCACTGAAAGTCAGTGTAAAACGCTGAAACGATATGCGCTCCGGCTCCTCCGCGTACTTTCGCGCCTTTTCGATCTTGCCAATCATGCTAGAGTGCAAGACTTCACCTCCTGTCGAGTCTCAATTACGGCGGAAAACAAAACAGCCGGGCCCGTGAGGGGTCCGGCTTCTTAATCGGTGTCCGATCAATCGTGCGAGTCGAGGTCAACGTTGCGTCGGCTGGAATGTAGTTGTGTCCACGGTCAAATTATATCATCAGTGACGGGCCGGATCACTCTGTCTTCACTGCGATAACCTGAGGAAGACGAGGTCCGCATAATGACCTCTTCCGCCGGAAAAGATTGCGAGCAAAGACTTCGGAGTCCGCTCTGGCGGCTGAAGCACACCAATCATCGGACTTGGCTTGATACTGACGTCGGCATACAACGAACAAATCCGCCAGCGCCCAGTACAGGTATTAACAAATTGTTAAACATTGACTATAATCAGCGCAAGGTTCATCGTTGGTCCGGCAGCGTCTGGATTTGCTTAGCTCCGCCGCCAGGCCAGACGGCACCGTGTCAATAGCAGGCAATGTACCTGGAACGAGGGGCTGTGCATAGCCGCAGCTTATTCAGAGGCACAAGGAGGTAGCCACATGGGTATCCTGGAAACGCTGGGTCTCAGGAAGAAGCCCGAAGAGCCGGCAAAGGGTATCACTGTCAAGGTAGGGCCCCGCGATACGCTGCGTTCATTGGCCAAGCAATACTACGGGAACGAAGATAAATGGACAGTTATCTTCGGGGCCAACGAGTGGCGCATCGATGGGGATGAGTTGGCCCCCGGCCAAGACTGCTTTATTCCCGACGCTAAAGAGCCGACCACCTAGAGCCAATCCCGCGCCGCATCATCCCGGCACACCTAGCTCGGCCTTCTAGCGACCGTAACTACCGGGCTAGAAAGCCGCCATCTACCACGACGGTAGTACCGGTAACAAGATCGGAAGCGGCCGACGCGAGGAACACGGCGACTCCTTTGAACTCGTCCGCGTCCGCGATCCGTCCTACTGGCATTCGTGCTTTCACCGCGTCAACTATGGGATTCGACGCCTGTTTTAACATACCTCCACCTATGTTGGTCCGGGCGTGAGTCGGTGCAATCCCATTGACTTGAATATTGTGCTCTGCCAACTCGACGCCAAGGCTCCGGATCAAATTCACCACTCCGGCCTTGCTGGACACGTACTCTCGGCCCCGTCCGGCCGCGATATGAGAGGTGAATCCATAGATTGACGCAGTCGCGATTATCTTGCCCCGTCGCCGGGGAACCATGACCCTGGCAACTTCGCGGGCAGTGAGGTAGACGCCGGTCAGGTTGACGCCTATCACGAGTTGCCAATCGTCCAGACTAGACTCAACCAATGGGACCGACCTGCTACCCAAGCCGGCGTTGGCGAAGGCGATGTCGAGGGTTCCAAGGTGCTCCACAGCTTCATCGACCATTCGGATATTGTCGGACTCAACGCTGACGTCCGCCTCGATGGCAACCGCTCGCCGGCCCAATTCCCGCACTCGTTTGGCGGTCTCCTCGGCCGTTCGCGGATCGATGTCAACGCAAGCCACATCTGCTCCGGCCTCTGCCATGGCGTGGGAGAACGCCTCCCCGAGACCGCTGCCCGCGCCGGTGACTAATGCCACGCGGCCATCAAGCTTGAACTGATCTAAAATGCCCATCAGCGACCGCCTCCTCCGGCAACTAGTCTGGCCTCGCCGGCCTGAAGACGATCTTAGCATATGCATTGTGCGTATCTGCTATCAACCGGCGGCGCCGCTGTACAATCGGGTCAGGCAGGATTATAGTGAGTCTTAGCCGATGGGAAGAAGACTTCACTCCGTGTCGAACCGATATTGGGAGGGAACGCATATGGCCACTGCGCAATTATCCCTGACCGCGCGACGTTTCGTCGATGAGATCAAGAGTTGCGGTATTACCCACGCTGTGTGGCTACCCGACAGCGAGGCCAGGTTCCTCTATGACACGATGACTGCTGATCCGGACCTAGCGGTTGTGCCAGTATGTCGCGAAGGAGAGACGTTTGCAATCGCGATGGGACTGATCATCGGAGGAAAGACGCCTGTCGTGCTGATCCAGAACACCGGCTTCTTCGAATCCGGCGACTCCATTCGGGCGTTGGCGCTCGATTGCGAGCTTCCGCTGCTCGTTCTTGTCGGCTACCGAGGATGGCGGCAGGGTCGACCAATGACCGACTCCGCCGGCGTTTACACCGTGAAGAATCTAGAGTCTTGGGGCATAGAGCACTATCTAGTCGAGTCGGATAGCGACGTTGGTTTGATTTCCGAAGCATTCAGACGCGCCCAAGATCAGTCACGGCCGGTTGCTGTCTTGATCGGCACCGAATACGAGTAATGTTTACGTCCCGGGAAGCGACTGGAATCATCGGCCAATATCAGGACAATGTCGTTGTGGTCCATACGATGACGAATTCGCACGAATGGGCCCGGGTCGCCAAGGACTCGAAATCGGATATCGGCCTTGGCGGAGCGATGGGCAAGACGTCGTCGGTGGCCCTGGGAATTGCCCTAGCCAAGCCCGATCGCCGCGTCTACGTGTTGGACGGGGATGGCAGCCTGCTGATGAACTTGGGGACCCTCGTTACTATAGGGAGCGCCGGCCCAGCCAATCTGGTGCACTTCGTGTACGAGAACGGGGTCTATGAAGTGACAGGCGGCCAACTAATCCCAGGCGCCGGCATGGTGGATTTTGCCGGAATGGCGAAAGGAGCCGGCTACCGTGCGGCTTATACGTTCGATAATGCGAAGGACTTTGAAGAAGCAGCCGGTCGGATCCTTGCCGAAGACGGGCCAACATTGATCAACTTGAAGCTAAAGACCTCGGAAGATTGGGAAGCGTGTCCTGAACGGGATTTCATGGAGGCGTTGGAAAACCTCAAAGAGAATCTGGCTGGGTAGTTCTCCGGCACCGTATGTCCAGTTCATCAAGCGCTCACGCAGGACCAAACCATCAATCTTGGTACCGGTGATCGGATGGAGCGCAAAGTCGTGACGGAGCGTTTCGCCAAGTTGGCAGGGTTGCCAGACGAACAGATCGAACTGGCGCCGGCCGCCTTGATGATTGCCACGGTTGAGGATCCCCATCTCGACGCCAACGAGCACATATCCTCCCTTGATTCGCTGGCTGACGTAGCTCGTCGACGGCTGAGTGGCGAGCGCGACCCCCTTTATTGCATCAATGTTCTTAGTGATTTTCTGTTCGACGAGATGGGATTCCGCGGTAATCGAGAAGACTATTACGACACGCGAAACAGCTTGCTGAATGCTGTGTTGAGCCGCCGGCTGGGTATTCCGATCACGCTGTCGCTAATATACATCGAGGTAGGCAAGCGGCTGGGGATGAGGCTCTTAGGAATCGGAATGCCAGGCCACTTCCTCGTTCGGCACGCCAATCTAACCGACATGTTCGTCGATCCATTCCACGGAGGGATTATCCTCTCAGTTGAGGAGTGCGCGCAGCGCCTTCGCCAAGTTACAGGCGCCGATGTGCGGTGGAGCCCTGGCTATCTGTCTCCAATATCGAACCTGGAGTTCATCGCCCGCATGCTGCGCAACATCAAAGCCATCTATTGGCGCGGCCAGGACTATAACCGCGCCCTTCGAGCCACCAATTGGCTGATGGCGCTACAGCCAGCGGCGACCCAGGAACGCCGAGACCGCGGACTGCTGTACGCCCAAACCGGCCGCCACGCGCTCGCCCTGAATGACCTGGAAGAGTATATTTCGTCAAGTCCGTCCACCCACGACGTTACGCAGGCCCACGAGCTGATTCGCCAACTCAAGCGATCCGTGTCCAATTGATTTCCCTGTGCATCGGCCGCCGCCGCACCTGCCATCCCGGGATGCGGCTCTAAATACTCAATCGTCGGACTGCCGCTCAACATCAGCAATACCACCCAATGAATGAGACTGAAAATGAACCAAAAGCTAGTAGTTGGCCAGTCCGGCGGAGCCACGGTAGTGATCAACGCCAGTCTTGCCGGAGTGGTCGCCGCGGCGAATGCTTGGCTTGGACCGGGGAGGGTCACCGGCATGGTCCACGGCGTCGAGGGGGCGCTTGCCGGCGACTTTGCTGACCTGGGCAGGCTCTCAACGACAGAGTTGTCTCTACTGAAGAGAACCCCTTCGGCCGCGCTTGGTTCCTGTCGGTTGAAGCTTTCGGACGAAGACATCGCCAGTCTGCTAGACCGGCTACAAGCCCAAGCTGCCCGGTGGTTTGTCTACATAGGTGGGAACGATTCTGCCGATACTGCCAATCGCCTTGCCGGTGCGGCTAGGTCAGCGGGATACGACCTACAAGTGGTGGTCGTGCCCAAGACGATAGACAACGATCTCGTGGGGACTGACCATTGCCCCGGGTACGGCAGCATCGCTCGCTACGTCGCGAGCGTCACCCAAGAAGCCGGCTGCGATACGGCGGCAATGAGCAAGGTCGATCAAGCGAAGATCATCGAGGTGATGGGCCGTAATACCGGGTGGGTGGCGGCCGCGGCCGGACTGGCAAAACGCGACTCTAAGGATCCCCCGCAGATTATCTGGCCGGCGGAGCTGCCATTCTCCATCGACCGATTCCTATCGTTGGTGGAAGACAGCCTCAAGAGAGTCGGACACGCGACGATCGTAATCAGCGAGACCGTCCGGTATGAGTCTGGCGAATTGGTAGGCGCGTCCGGCCAGCCGGAGGTCGTCGATTCGTTTGGCCACCGCCGCGACCTGCGGCCGGCCGATGTTCTCTGCCGGGAAATCAGTCAAAATCTGGGAGTGCGGGCCAGATGGGACCGACCCGGCACGCTACAACGTACCTCGATGGCATATGTTTCCGAGGTGGACCTCGCCGAGGCTGAGCTAGCCGGCCGTGAGGCAGTGCGTGCGCTGCAAGATGGGCACAGCGGCGCGATGGTTAGCCTGATTCGCAAGCCGGAGCCGTCCTACCGCATCGAGACCGGACTAGTACCTCTCGAGCAGGTCGCGAACCGCGAGCGTAGGATGCCGCTCGAGTATCTGGCGGATGAATTGGACGATGTTACGGACGCGTTCCGGTCGTACGCTATGCCATTGGTCGGCGAGTTGCCACATTTCCGGCGATTGATATAGCCCGCCGGCGAGGAAACACTGATGGACCCAACGCGACAGGTCCGGGGCCGGTCGGCGCGGCATACACGCTGAGCCGTATTATTGCCGGTCGCATCTGCCGACTCTCGGATCCAGTGAAGGTTTCGACCCTCTTGCGCCTACTCCGGCACGAGGGCTTCCATAAGAATGCGGGAGGCGCTCCTCAGATAGAAATGATCTCCGCCGGCTTGGACAAACTGAACTCCATCGTTAATCCAGCTTCTCGACGCTTCGATGCTATCTCCCAATCCTACGCCCAGCATTTTACCGCTGGCCCGTGTCTTCGAGATGATCGTTTCGGCGGTGGGACGGAACCTGGGATTACTCATATCCAGCAAAGTCCCCAGAGAGCCCGATAGGTCGCCAGGCCCGATCATAACTCCATCAAGGCCGGGTAAGGCCAGGATGGAATCGATCTGGCTCACTGCGTCGACGTGCTCCATCATCACGAACGCCAGAATCTGCTCATTCGCTCGTTGGGGAAAGTCCGGACCTAGGCTACCTGAATAGCCCCCGGCCCGCCTGGGGCCGATGCCGCGAACGCCTAACGGCGGATACCGACACCAATCGACTATCAACTTTGCGTCCTCGACGGAGCGAATCTGTGGTCCCACTATCCCGTCTGCCCCAGCGTCAAGCGACCACTTTATGTATGAAGTATCGGCGGTGGGCACACGGACGAGCGCCGCGCACTCGGTGCCCTTGGTCGCCATCACGTGACCCAAAACCGCCTCCGGCGTGATGGGATTATGCTCCGCATCGATGAATAGGAAGTCAACAATGTCGGTTAGAGCTTCACTAACAGTGGGGTCTGTGAATGATATTGCGGCACCAATTACTGGCTTTCCCGACTTTATCTTCTCGCGGAAAAAATGAGCGTTATGCATTCATTCACCTATCAATCAGTTGGTATGGGGTCCTGTCGGCCATCTTTGATCCATAGGAACTGGCCATTTACGGAACCTGAGTCTTCGTCGACCAATGATAGCACCAGGTCAGCGGTCTTCTCCGGCGGATCACCGCCACTTTCTCCAACGTCGCGTGCCCAATCGCGCAGAGGCTCGCCTATCGCCCCAAGTGTATCGGCCTGTTCTTTTATGTAACGCCACATTTCGGTCTTGACTTCACCCGGATGCAAGACGTTCGCCGTAACACCGGTTCCAACCAACTCGGCGGCGAGCGAACGTGTGAATTGGTTGAGCGCGACTTTGCTCGTCGAGTAAGCACTGTTGAGCGGTCCCGGTGGATGTAGCGATGCGGCCGAAGTGACATTGATTATGCGGCCCCACCCTTTTGCAATCATGCCAGCTACGAACGCCCGACAGGAGAGATACGGCGCAATGAGGTTGAAGTTGATCGTGTCAATCCACTCTTGATAGGCGGCATCCACCACCAGTTGAATCGGGCCAAAGACGCCAACGGAATTGACCAGGATATCGGGCGGCCCGCTCAGCCGGTCCACTCGCGGCTTGAGTTCGTCGAAGATTGCCTCCGGCCGGCTGGCGTCGAGCGCCGTCGCAGTCGCACCGCCTCCGCCTGCCTCGATGAGCTGGACGGTCTCGGCGAGCTGAGAGCTGGTCCGGGCGACTACGTGCACGTGGGCGCCGGCGTCGGCCAGAGCGAGCGCGACGGACCTGCCGATGCCGCGTCCCCCGCCAATGACCACCGCGACCTTGCCGGCCAGCATTCGAACATCACTCATAGCTCACCCCGAAGGTTCGAATCTGAAGACCTGGCGCACGAACTTCGCGTCTACCTTACCCTCTTTGTTGAACTCCATAAGAGGCTCGAACCATCCACCCCACTTGATGTGGATTTCGGAGTCCCAGAGCCGATCCCAAGCACCCTCGTCTTCAACTTCGGAATAGAGGAACACGTACGGATCGTCCTCAAAAGAAGCGATCTTGCTTATGCCGCATTTTTTGATTTCAGCCGTCAACTCAGGCCATATCTCGTCATGACGTTTGACGTACTCGTCGAGAGCGCCGGGCTTGAGCTTCATCACGAATGCCTGTTGGATCATTTGGGCTATACCTCACATTTCATATGGTGCTACCGAGGGTGAATGCTTCCCATTCTATCCGTATGGGCCGCGGGGGTGGACGCCGAGCAATCTCTGACGGCGTGGTGACGAACGGGCGAGCAAATCTTCCGGCATATGGTAGTTTACGAATGGGTAGAAACGCTGAGATATGAAGCGGCAGCTGTAGCTGACCTGCTGTACGTAGCGACAGCGGTTGTTCGTTTGGTTTGGCGCGCCTCGGTGCCAGGTCTGGCCGTTCTGGAAACAGATGTCGCCGGCATTGACGATGATGCTGTGGACGCCTTGTTCCTCGTAGGTCAATTCCGGATCCGGCGCCCGTCCGCTGCGGTGGCTACCGGTCACAAACTGAGTCGGACCGAGTTCTTCGTCCACGTCCACGAGATAGTGCATCACCTGCACAACAAAATTTGGTGTGGGAATTCGTGGATCTAGTGGCACCCCCGGAGGCCGGGGAAAGTGGATCGCTTCGTCGATGTGCCAGGTGGAGATGCCCTGCCCCGGGCGAGTGTAGATGGCATTCATCGAAATCATGTGGCAATCGGGACCAAGCAACGCTTCGAGAAAGTCGATGGCCGGCGCGCGATCGATCAAGTCTTCGAAAATCTTGCCGTTCAGGAACATCTGGTGGCGAATGATGTCGCTGTCCGAGCCGGCGTTATCGGGCCCATCAAAGGCCGCGATAAGCTCCTCGCGCATCTGTCGCACTTCCTCCGGCGACAGGATGTTACGCAGGATCAGGAACCCGTCGCGTTCGTAGTCGGCGACCCATTTGGCAAGCTGATTAGTTGATGGCGACCAATGGCCATCGGGAATGTTGGTCTCGGTCTGATTGTTTCTAGACATCGCTAGCTACCTCAGCTGATTCCGGCCACAGCCAGCACGCCGGCGGCCTTTAACGAAGAATCCTTACGACTCTATCAATACCGACCAATACCGACGGGAGTCGATTGCTGTCCTATTGTCCGCATCGGCAATATATGATGAACCCATTGGTTGTGTCAATCTTCCAACGTGTTTCGGTTGGATGATCCGGCCATCACCTGGGCTGAGAGCGCGACCGGCCCGATCGATCCGCAAAGGTCTGCAGGCAACTGCCTCCGGCGGAAGGACTGATTTTGCTAGGCGGCGCCGCATTGTTCCGACTAACATCCGGGTTGCGATGCGCTGAAAATACTCTGCAACCTGTCTTGACAACATAATGGAGCCATTCTTATACTTCGATCGAAGAAACGGCGGAGGAGGCAGCTTCACCGTCGTTCGACACCGCCAGTCGATCCGGCGTGCGGATGGATGATTTACTTTCAGGTTGTGGCAGGAGCCCTCGATGCTGGTTGAGATGATCGTCGAAAGCGTCCGCGTCAATCTGCAGAACTATCAGCGTGTGGTCGTGCTCAAGGAGAAGTCCTCCGAGCGGTACCTCCCAATTTGGATTGGCAATAACGAGGCGGATGCAATCGTCGTCCAATTGCAAAACGTCTCGGTTCCCAGGCCTTGGACCCACGATCTTCTCAAGACAATCATCAACGAGTTGGCAGCAAAGGTCAGCCGGGTTATCGTGAATGACCTCGCCGAGGAGGTTTTCTACGCTCGCATCAACCTCGAAGTGAACGGGCGGGTCATTGAAATAGACTCCCGGCCCAGTGACGCAATTGCCCTCGCAGTTCGACTAAAGGCGCCAATATTCGCCGAAGATACTGTGCTGGAGAAGGCCGGAGTCAATCTAGATGCGACTCAGGACGCCGAAACGCCGAGCGAACAGAAGTCCCCCAAAGAGCAGGAAGAGGAGTCCAAGAAGTTGTCCGCATTCCGCGATTTCATCGATACCCTAGACATGGAAGACATGGGCAAGTCTGAGAAGAGCTAGGCAGTACACTCCATACACGGCCGGTAATCTCGAGCCGGCAACTCACGGTTGACCTGAACGGGACTTGAGGATCAACGCTATGTCAGGCGAGATCATCCTCTAAAGCCTGCACGCGAGGAGGCGCTGTTTTGGACCGTGCCGAAGCCTGGGAGATACTCAACACTTACGTCAAGAACCAAAGCCTGATCAAGCACAGCCTCGCGGTAGAAGCCGCGATGCGGGGCTACGCTGAGAAGTTTGGCGAAGACGTAGAAGAATGGAGCATGACAGGCCTTCTGCACGACTTTGACTATGAGATACATCCCACGGCCGACAAACATCCAGAGGCCGGAGCGCCGATCCTTCGGGACGCCGGCGTACCAGAGCACATAGTCTATTCGATCTTGTCGCACGCCGAATATCTGAACCTGGAACGCAAGAGTCTGATGGACAAGACCCTGTACGCGGTTGATGAGCTCGCCGGCTTCATCGTGGCGGTCACGTTGGTCAGGCCGAACAAGATCCTGGCTGAAGTCAAGGTATCGTCCGTAAAGAAAAAGATGAAGGACAAGGCGTTCGCGCGCGCGGTCAAGCGGCAGGACATCATCGACGGCGCCGAGTCGTTGGACATCAGCTTGGACGACCACATCGGCCACGTTATCGCGTCGATGCGAAGAGTAGCCCCGGATCTGGGACTGGGCTGAGAGGAAAGGCCTGAGGCCATCCGCATCGCCTACCTCGCCCCTCAACTCGATCGATTGGGCTCGCCACAGGCAGCGCTTGCGGAAGTCGCAACCAGAGTAGCAAAGAGCCACGATGTCACCGCATTTACCAGCGTCAGGCACGACTGGCCGCATCTGTGCCCATCCGTTCGCCGGGTGCGAGGACTGCCGCCTTTTGGTCTCGCCGACTATCTCAGATTCGTGGTTGCCCACGCATGGCCGCTCGACCGACGGGATGGCGGACGATCCCGACATTTCGACATAGTTCACTCCACCGTACTTTCCACCGTCTGCTCAAATGGGGATGATTATTTCGCCGGCGATGTCATCACGAGCCATTTCTGTCAGCGTGAGGCTCAGCGCCTGCAATTGGAAGGTAGCTACTATTCGCCACGGAGTCGGCAACGTACCGACGGTTGGCCTGATCGCATCGTCCGCTTGGCCTACACGACCGTAGCCGCGATTGGCGAACGTTTGATGTATTCCCGTCCGGGTCTGCAGGCTATCATCGCAGTTTCGGAAGAGTTGAAGCGCGACCTTGTCCGTCACTATGGCTGCGATCCCAAGCGCATCAGCGTCATTTCGAACGGTGTCGATACAAATCGATTTCATCCGGGCCTGCGCAGAGAGGTGGGCTCAAGGGTACGCCAGGCGCACGGTATCCGGCCGGATCAGTTGGTAGCGTCGATCGTCGGAGGAGATTGGGAGAGGAAAGGACTTCGAGAGACTATAGAGGCTATCGGCAAGCTACCGAAGGGACAATTCGTACTGTTCGTGATCGGACGCGGCGACATAGGCAAGTACGCTCGCCTTTCCCGGCAATTGGGCGTGGATCAGAGTATCCGCTTCGTCGGGTATCAGCCTGGGTCGGAGCATTTCCTGGCCGCTAGCGACGCGCTGGTGTGCCCCACCGCCTACGAGACCTTTTTGATCGCGGCCCTCGAATCTTTGGCGGTGGGTACACCGGTACTCGTGACGAGTGCCGCACCTGTCCACGCGCTTGTTCAGGATAGTGCAAATGGGTATCTCATAAGACGCGACGCTATGGACATCGCCAAGAAGCTGAGGCTGTTGGCCGCTCGAAGTCCTCGTCAGATCGCAGCGATGGAATTCAACGCCCGCGCCAGCGTGGATTCGCGATACACTTGGGATGCGGTAGCAAGACGTACTGTGGAACTGTATCGACAGGTGGCGTCGGCCTAAAGTACACGCGTGGTTTTGGCCGCAAATTCGGAGGATACCTATTCGATGGCACTATTCCTGACCGAGGATGACGTCGGAAGACTTCTGACCATGAATGATGCAATTGAAGCGCTTGATGATGCGTTCCGGCAGATGGCCGACGATAAAGCGCCCGTTCGCCCGCGTCAACGAGTCAAGATCGCAGGAGGAACACTACAGGTGATGCCGGCGGCTTTGCCGGCCGAAGATGCTATCGGATTCAAGGCCTACACGACGATGGCGGGCAGGCCGAATTTTCACTTCGTCCTTTATGAGAGCACGTCCGGCGAGCTGTTGGCGTTGATGCAGGCCAACCGTCTGGGCCAAATCCGAACCGGCGCCGCAAGCGGAGTGGCGACAAGGTACCTGGCCCGCAACGAGGTCTCCGTTTTCGGTTCAATCGGAACAGGTTGGCAGGCGCGGTCCCAGGTGGAGGCTGTCTGCGCAGTGCGGCAATTCGAGAGAGGGGTTGCCTACGGACGCGATCCGGAGAGATTGAACGCGTTTTGCGAGGAAATGTCGAGGACCCTGAAACTGCCGATCGAGCCGGCGGCAAGCGCCAACGACGTGGCTCGCCAGGCCGACGTGCTGATCGCCGCGACCAACTCAAGACGTCCTGTCTTCGATGGAAACTCGCTATCGGCCGGAGTACACATAAACGCGATAGGCTCGAATGGCGCGGAGCGGCAGGAGGTTGACGAGGCTACTGTAGTTAGAGCGAACCGCGTCGTAGTCGACTTGAAAGAGCAGGCCATCATCGAGTGCGGCGACGTGATCCCTGTAGTCGGTGCCGGTCGTATGACTTGGGGCAGCGTTGTCGAGCTCGCCGATATCGTCGTAGGCAGGGCATCCGGCCGCGATTCTGAAGATGAGATCACGCTCTTCGAATCTCAGGGCATCGCGCTAGAGGACGTGGCGGTTGGCATACATATCTACCGTTTGGCCCGAGAGCGTGGCACCGGTCAGGAGATACCGGCATAGGATGCCGGCCTTTGAAAGCATTCGAGAACACGTCTGACTACACACCGGTCGCCGCGCACTACGACAAGACTCGCAATATGCCGGAAGCGCTTCTCGACGAGTGCTTTACCCGGATAATCGACCTGGCCGGCCTCGACCGAAGCGGGGAGATTCTGGACGCCGGCTGCGGCACCGGTCAGCTCTCTATCCCACTGATCAGGGCCGGGTTCTCCGTGACGGGAATAGATGTCTCGCGAGCAATGCTCGACATCGCACGCTCGAAAACCGAGCCTCGTGACAGGGCGAACTTCATAGTCTCCGATGTTAGGTCGATGAAGTTTCCGACCGGCACGTTTACTGCCGTGATGGCCTCAAAACTCTTTCAGCACGTTGGCAACTGGGAATCCGCCGTAGACGAGATCATCAGAGTCACTAAGGACAGCGGGCTCTTTATCCATATGAGTGACAAAGGCGCATTCGGAAACGCGGTCCGCCGGAAATTTACGGAGTGCGCCAAGGCGCGTGGATTCGCGAATCTCTACCGAGGGATCAGGGATAGATGCTTGTTGGCGGTATACCTGCGAAGGCGGGGGGCCCGACAGATCACAATCGACACTGAAGACCTCACCTGGACTAAGCAAGTAAAGGGACTTATAACTCTAGTTAGCCAAGAGCGTTCAGTCGCCCTTCGATCCGATCCGGTTTGCCCACCATGATGACTGATAGTTGACAACGTATTGTAGGCGCTATAATGTGGGCGATCGATCCGTTCAGACACAAAGAGAGGAGAAAGGAGGTACAAACCCACCAATTCAAACCCAAAAAGATGGAGGAACAAGGTTGTCAGTTCAATCTATCCGTGGACTAGAAATTGATTTGACACTCCAAGTCGAGAAAGAAGACAATCTATACGTGTCGTTTTGCGAAGAACTGGGCACAGCCAGCTGTGGAGACACACCGCTCGAAGCGTTGTATAACATATGCGAAGCTGTTGGGGTGCATGTGGACACGCTGATTTCCCTAGGGCAAATGAATTTTGCAGAGAAGGGTATTGTCGTCAGAGACCTGCAACTACCATCATCGGATGATGGAATTGTGAGTCACATAGTTTTCCAGTTGCCGATTCCGAACCAAGTCGTTACAGAAGGCCAAGCGCCGGAAGTGCCTGTGCCTGAAACATGGATTTTACAGGCGGTGAATGGACGCAAGACTCAATTCCGGACTCCTGTACCGGCTTAGTGTCTCCGCCCATACCCTTCAGCAAGCTGCCCTTGATTTCGAGCGATAAATTGGTAAAGGCATTGCTTCGCTTGGATTGTTACTTGGACGGGGCTAGGCATGGTTCACATGTCACATACTTGCGCGAACGTGAAAATGGTTGCATCGCCAGCGCTGTCGTGATCATTGGACGGCACGAGATACCGAAGGGGACGCTTCGGAAAATCCTCGCCAGCCTAGAAATTGATGAAGATGAGTTTCGAGACGCTCAGTGATAAGGGTATGAAGCAATCATCATGAAATTCCTGTGGTTGCTGACAATCATCGGCTGTGTGGCGGGACTATTTGTCTTATTCTTCACGTTAGTTGGTGCTTCGGGAGCACCACAGGAAGCAGCAGGGGCAGCTATCGCTATTGCGTTCGCGGTCATCCCGTATTGCCTTGCCAGAAGCGTTCAGCTGCGGTCAAAGTAATGGGCCTACTAATAAGTCAGTGATGCTAGCCCTAGAAGCGCAAGCGAGGTCGCCCCTCGGTCTACGTAATGCCGGACTCCATACCGGATACGCCGAAGAATGTGGCGCAAGCCATCCTGAATACCCCGCCGAAGAAGGATAAGGACTGGGACTTCCTAAAGCCTGGGTCGGGAGCCAAGCTCAAAGAGTAGATATGAGTAAGACGAACAAAAATTCCCGTAAAGTGCTCATAGGCATGCCGGAAGAGCCAGAGTATGAATTCACCACAGCCGATGTGGTCGCTGAGTTAGACGTAATCGGCGCAAAGTTAGAGGGCATAATCGAGCTATTAAAGACTCAGAATGAATTGATAGCTGCATTGGGCAAGACTCTCGATAGCCAGGCTCACCGCTAAACGCACCCATCATTACCAAAAGTCAACCCCTTGGCTAACAAAGGTTATAATCTCCCAAGTAAAGTATGCCGAAGCGCTCGAGCATTTGAGACTCAAACTTCATTCGGAGTTCTGGCGTATTCCACATCGCGACTACCTACAAATCTTGGAGGAAGTTCAAGACTGGATCGACACGCAACCTTGTGGTGGCGATACCACCGAGGAATTGAGGCCGTACCTAGCTCTCGAGCTATTCAGGATCAACAAGTAAGCGTCATAGCAGTAAGGAACAAGAAAGTCGCCGAAGTGCTCAGTGCCTTGGGATTCCATCGGCCCTTCATAGAGACAGCAGACACGCGTGCATTCTTACCTAGCAACTTGGGGTTCTCTGTAGCTATCTTGTATCTACAGCAGTTCAACCTCTTCCGGAATCTGGCAGCTGGCGCAGCGATCGCAGTGGTGAATAGACAGTAGCAATGAATGCTATCAAAACCATTGCTGCACCAACCATGAGCGCCATCCGGAGGTCGAACACTGTGCCGAGCACACCGCCCACCAGCGCACCTATTGGCGCTATGCCGTGCACGACCACCCGTCGCGTTGCATTAATGCGGCCTAGTAGATCGGCCGGCGTAAGCGCCTGACGCAGGGCCACATCGTTAACACTCCAGATCCTGGTTCCGATCCACTGCAGACCTGCGGATAGTCCGAGCAACGGTAGCGCCACTGTTAACGGTCCGCCGGTAATTGCGATGAGGACGCTTCCAATAGTGATCAGGAGTTGCCCAAGTACGATCGAGAGTCCAGGCCCGAATCGCCGGGTGACCTCGGCCGATAACGCAGCGCCGGCAAATGCTCCGATGCCCCCGATAGCACTTATCAGACCAAGCATCGCTGGCGTCACTCCTAGGTCTTGCACCACGAATAGCACAAAAACGGCGCTCTGCACGCCCCAACCAAGGCTGGCGACACCAGGCGCGACGACGAGGAATCTAAGCAACGGCTGTTGCCAGATAAGACGAATTCCCTCGCCTATTTCACGCCAGACATCTCCTTGATTTACAGAACGCTGTTGCGCCGGCTCCGGCTTCTGTATAAGACCGGTCATGACAGCCGAGATAATTAGAGACACAGAATACAAGAGTATGACTAAAGGGGCGCTGACGAGCTCGATTAGCCAACCACCAACACCGGACGCACCAATACCGGCCGCCGATTGGCTGAGTTGAAGTTTGCTATTTGCTTCTACCAGACCTTCTTGTCGCACGAGCGTCGGCAAATATGATTGGGCGGCCACAAACGAGAACACTCCCAGGGCACCTACAGCAAGCACTATCGCGTAGAGGACTTCAATGCGGATAATGCCCAACAACGCAGTCAAAGGGATCAATGCAATCAGGAAAGCCTGCCCTAAGTTTGTAACGATAATAATCGGTCGCCTCGGGAGCCGGTCGACCCAAACCCCGACGAACAGCCCAAGTAGGATAATTGGAATCGTTCCCACGGCGCGCAGCAGGCCCATCTCGAATGCGGTCGCCTGGAGAACGAGTACCGCCGTCAGGGGCAGAGCAAGGTTGAAAAGAGCCGAGCCACCACTAGAAACAGTCTCCCCAATCCAGAATCTTAGAAAGTCGCGATCACGGGAGTAAGGTCTGTTCGTGGAGTCTAGATTTCCGTTCATCACGATCGCACTATTGAACCTGCTGCACACTCCAGAGCACTGTTCGGCGGGTGAGAACTAATATCCCTATGGGAAACTTCGAGCGCATCCACCTCGCATTCACCTTACCAACTGGAACTCGGAGCCGACTCACGCGCTGAGGTGCAGTTGCCTGGGCAGTACATCACCAATAACATCCTAAAATCCCTCAATCGGGGTTGATTAAGTGTCAACTTCGCTGTTACGCCGTCCGGACACTTCAATAGCCGGCATTTACATCCCCAATCCTCAACTAGTGTAACGCTGTTGCTGAAACCACCAAGTCAAGCAAATCACGGTACACCAATTGCCGAAATAATCCCGGATGTCAGTCAGCAAGAATAAGACGCGGTCGGTATATCCGACGATACACGGCGTCCCGATTTGCAGTAGCGCCTCGCCTTGACCGATGACCATGGCGCAGACGTGTAGGCATCTCTTATGGCTGCCTTTGGGCCGAGAATCGAAAGACCCTCCGCCGGCCTCTATCAACTCGTGCGGGGTCGCTCAAGCAATGGTATTATTATAATACACATGTTCGGGTACACTGGTTCCTCGCTGGGCAGCAGCGACAATTCGGGCTGCCGGTCGATATCGCGCAGCGGAGGGGCGCCAACTAAATACAAAAATGCAAAACAAATATCCAGGCAAAACACCGCCGGAGGTGGGGCCGACTTGACGGCCGCCGTAGGCGGAGAATCGAAAAACCCCTGTCGGCCACAATCAGCCGAGACACGATCGCTGCTACAAATGGTAAAAATGCAAAACAAGTGTCCAGGCAACACGCCGCTGGCTGTGGGGCCGGCTCTTGTCGCCGGTCTGGGTGAAGGACTGAAAAACCCCGGCGAGTCTCTTTCATCTCACACGGGATCGCTTTTACAAAAGCAAAAATGCGAAACAATGGTGTAGAGCCGGCTCTGAGAGCCAGCTTGGATGGCGAATCGAAAGTCCCTGCTTCTTTACAGGCTGAAATTGACATACCGGACGAACCAAACCTATAATCCGAAGCTGAACATGCGCCTCATCGATCGTGAGTCGCTACAGAGCCCGTGCTGGCGGACGGGTCGATAGAATGGAAGGCGTAAGGTGCCAAAGAGAACATATCAACCCAAGAAGAGACGACGCGCACGAAAGCACGGGTTCCTCGGCCGAATGAGTTCCCCGGGCGGACGTGCGATCATCAAGCGCCGGCGGCGAGCCGGGCGCAAGCGGCTAACACCCGCCACTTCCTGAATGTCCGCCATCTGCTTGGCAGATACAGAGCCCGGTTTTCGACCTATTGGATAGACGTTACCGTCTGCGCGAAAAGGCGGACTTTCAACGCGTCAGACGGCGAGGAAGCTCTTTTTCGAGCCCAATACTAGCCATGTACGTTCACCCCAACGGCGGTAAGCTGTCCAGGTTCGGCATTGTCACTGGCAAGAAGGTCGGCAAGGCCGTAGTGCGCAATAGGACCAAGCGCCGGATAAAGGAGTCGATCGGATCTTTTCTAGATGAGTTGCAACAAGGCGTTGACGTCCTTTTCGTCGCCCGCCCGTCTATCACAACGGCGGACTTCGCCAAGATCTGTTCGACCGTTAAGAATCTGGCCGGCAGGGCCGGTTTGTACCGGCCATCCGTCTAGACGTGGGGAAGGCCCTCCAGATGAAGTGGTTTATGATCGGAGCAATCAATGCCTATCGCCGGTGGGTTTCTCCAATGCTGCCACCTAGCTGCCGATACTATCCGACTTGCTCAGAATATGCCGGGACTTCGCTCGAAAAGTACGGCGTGTTCAGAGGAAGCATGCTCTCGGTCTGGAGAATCTTGCGGTGCAACCCCTTCAACGCCGGCGGTTATGACCCTGTACCATGAAACTCACCTGCCATTCTCATCGAGAGTCGGCAGCCATTAAGGCGCTAGGAGGATAATCGGTTGCTGGACCAGATCGGTGGTTTCTTCAACAACAACCTGGTAAATCCGCTTACCGAAGCGTTGACCTTTCTCTATGGCATCCTCGGCGACGCTGGCCTAGCAAGCTGGGGACTCACCATCGTCGTCTTCACCGTCATTGTGAAGACGATAACACTCCCCTTGACCATGACCTCGCTCCGTTCATCGAAGAAGATGCAGCGACTTCAGCCTGAGATCAGTGAGGTGCGAAAGAAGTACCCGAAGGACAAGGTACGCCTGCAGCAGGAGACGATGGCGCTGTACAAGAAACACGGAGTCAATCCGGCCGCCGGCTGTCTGCCAATGCTGATTCAAATGCCTATCTGGTTTGCGCTCTACCGAGCATTGTGGAATTTAGCCGATCCCCTTGCACCCACTTACGATGAATCGTTCGCCGAGCCGTTTCTATGGGTGTCAAGCCTTGCCAAGAACGAGGGCTTTCCGTTCGCGCTGGCGATCTTATCTGCGATCACTGGTTACGTGATGATGAGGATGACTATGGTGAAGAGCGTCGATCCTCAGCAGAAGATGACCCAGCAGATAATGCAGTTCATGCCCCTCATGTACTTGGTATTCGCCCTTCAGGAGATCATTACTGCGGGGCTTGTAGTGTATTGGGTCACTACGAATGTCATCACCATCCTCCAGCAGCTGTTTCTTACTGGCTGGGGCAGTCTCTTACCGGAGCACCTTCAGAAACGGACTGGCTACTTTCAGAAAGGGTTGATCGGCATTCAGATCGAGAACGAGAAGCGACGCCGCGAGGCCCAAGAGGCCGTCGCCGCGGAACCCGTAGCGATTGAGGCCGATGCACCCACTGAAGAAGTCCCACAACCAGTTAAGGACGGAAGGAGGCCGAAACTTCGTTCGACCGTGGCATCAACTAGTGGGCCCACGCAAAGAAGTCGCACAGCCGGAACCTCCGGCCGTCGACGTAAACGTAGAAAAAAGAACGCTTCTCGTTCTTGAGACCGGTTTGCAAGCGATTTTGAAGCGTTCAATCAACCATCAATCGGCCCTAAGGGGCACAATGATTGGAAGCTAGGAGGTAAATTGGAGAGTCTAGAGATCTCGGCCGGCACTGTGGAAGAAGCCACTCAAATTGCGCTTGATCAACTGGGCAAAGGCCGCGAAGAAGTGGAAATCGCCGTTCTAACCGAGGGTAACCGTGGGCTCTTGGGCATTGGTGGCGAAGATGCGCGAATCCTCGTCACGCCGAAGGAGAGTGCATCCAGCATCGATGAGCCATCCCAAGAAGACGAGATAAAGGAGACCGCGAAAGAGGTGCTCGAGACCTTACTTCGCATGATGAACGTTGACGCGAGGCTCACTGTAAAGCCCGCTTACGAGTCAAGCATCGGCGAAGGATTTGCATGTGTAGTCGACATTGCTGGAGATGACGTTGGAATACTGATCGGCAGACGCGGCAATACCCTGGGATCGCTACAGTTCATAACCAATTTGATTACCAGCCGGGTATTAAACAGGCGGATCAGAGCATTAGTTGACGTAGAAGGCTATCGGCTTCGACGCGAATCATCACTACGGACGCTGGCTGAACGGATGGCCAAGCGCGTGGAAGAAACCGGGAGGTCGATCACGCTCGAATCTATGCCTGCGAACGAACGACGAATCATTCACATAGTTCTGAGCGAGAATCCGTCAGTCACCACTTCCAGCATAGACGAAGGCGATCACCGCAGGGTGGTGGTTTCGCCCCAACTTTAGCCGGTTTCAACAGTCTCCCCTCGAACGTACAGGTGATATATCTAGGCGACGTTCAAGAATCCATTGACTACCTGTCAATTGGCCACCTGACGATTGATCGACACCCACTTGGCGACCGACCGGGAGGTACTGTCCGCTATGCTGCCTGGGTTGCTTCCAAGCTAGGTGCGCGGGTAGGAGTGGTCACCAGTGCCCATTCAAGGATTGATGCTGATGAATGGCTTGAAGCCGGCGCCTCCTGCGCTCTCAAGCCGGCCGAGAACACCACGACGTTCCGGAACATATATGAGCCAGGCGGACGGCGACAGATTCTAACGAGAGTGGCCGACGATGTAGGAATCTCCGATGCACCGGCTCATTGGCGTAACGCTCGTATCATTCATCTCGCACCGCTGGTGGGAGAAATTGATCCTGAAGAAATCGTATTTTGTCCGCCGGGCAGCTTGCGCTGCGCCACTCTACAGGGGTGGCTGCGTGCTTGGGACGTCGGCGAGGGTTCGGTCCGCCCCAGCGCTCACCCACGACTCTTGGAATATGCCCAATATTTTGACGCAATAGTCGTGAGCACTGAAGATCTGAAGGGCTTGGAGTCTATCAAGCGGGAGTTAATTTCCGGTGCCAGGCTGATTGCGGTGACGAAAGGGGCGGCCGGCGCTGACCTCTGGGCGAACGGCCGTCCGATTGGCCAGGTCGAAGCGCTGCCAGTGCAAGTAGTAGACCCAACCGGTGCCGGCGATGTGTTCGCTGCCGCATTCTTTATGCAGCTCGCGGCCGGCGAGGATCCCTCGACGGCAGGGCGCTACGCCTGCTGCGCAGCCAGCTTGTCGACCAGCGGAGAAGGCACCGAAGCGATCGCCGACGACGCAACTATTCGTCGCCGGCTGGATCAGGGATTGACAGCGTGAATCGGGCTCCAGTGATCGCCATTGCAAACCAGAAGGGAGGAGTGGGTAAGACAACTACCGCAGTCAACCTCGGCGCTTGTCTTGGAGAGCAGGGAATCACCGTTCTCTTGATCGATCTGGACCCACAAGCAAACGTCACCGCCTCTCTAGGATATGACAAGCGGTCGGGAGAGTCTTCCATATACGAAGCATTATTGGGAGATATTGATCTCAGCGCCATCCTGATCGATACCGGCCGGCCTGGTCTCTGGCTGGCGCCATCCTCGATCAGACTTGCAGGCGCAGAGCTAGAGTTGGTGGGTGTAGAAGCTCGGGAACACCAGTTGCGCCGGCTGCTAAATGGCACGGCAAAGACAATAGATCTGGTGATGTTGGACTGTCCGCCATCGCTGGGACTCCTCACCTTGAACGCTCTGGCAGCCGCCAACGGCATCATTGTTCCTATCCAATGCGAATACCTGGCGTTGGAAGGACTCGCTCAACTGACGAACACCATCGGGATGATAGTTGAAACGTTGAATCCCTCTTTACGGATAACCGGCATCGTGATGACCATGTTCGACGCGCGCACGAACCTGTCGCCCCAAGTCGTAGAGCAAGTTCGGCAGCACTTCCCGGCCCTACTATTTCGCAGCAAGATTCCGCGCAGCGTCCGGCTATCGGAAGCGCCGAGCTACGGACAAACGATCATTGAATTCGCCCCGCGGTCGGCCGGGGCCCTAGCCTATCGACGGCTGACTGAGGAGCTGTTGGACCGCCTCAAGTTGCCTATACGCTAGCCGGCATATTTGGACGCGTACACAATAGAGTGCGGACCGACTTCGACGAGCAAGGTGCGATTTGATACCCCAGTCCGTCGTAACGAATGGTCGGGCACGTACCGGTAGTGGAAACGGGCGTTGCTTCTGGCTCTCTTTATTGGGAGCGGCCCGTGTTAAAATACCGGTTGGTTTGGGCTAGGAAACTTTATCCCAATTAGAAAGAAGCCGCCGTTTCGATCTGATTCTTACTGACCGGACTCGTCCGGTCCGGTTAACTCTTCCTAATCCCGATCGGTTAATTGACCTTGGAGGTTGTAACTTGCAGCTGCGCATCCCAGGCCCTACGCCTATCCCACAGGAAGTTGTAGAGGCGAGTACGCGCGACATGATCAATCACCGTGGCCCGGAATTTGCCGAGATTCTCCACGACGTCACGGCACGGCTGAAACGAGTCTTTCAGACCACAAATGACCTGTTCATATTGACATCAAGCGGCACCGGTGGGCTGGAAGCAGCGGTCGTGAATACACTGTCTCCGGGTGACAAAGTGCTCGGAATCTCGATTGGTGCATTTGGGGACCGGTTTCTTCAGATCGCTAGTGCTTACGGCGCGGACGTGGTTCCGCTGAAGCGTGAATTGGGCACCGCAGTCGACCCGGATGCCGTCGATGCAGCGATCGAAGAATCTGGTCCATTCAAGGCAGTGCTGGTGACTCATAACGAAACCTCGACTGGAGTGACAAACGACTTGGAGGCGATCAGCAGGGTCGTTCGGCCCCACGGTCCGTTGCTATTAGTGGATGCAGTCAGCTCAATTGGTTCCATTGATTTGCCTGTCGACCAGTGGGGTTGTGACGTCGTGGTAACTGCTTCGCAAAAGGGATGGATGTCCCCTCCGGGCCTATCCATGATCAGCTTCAATGAACATGCCTGGCAGGCGAACGCCCAGGCCAAGATGCCCCGCTTCTACTTTGATCTTGCACTGGCCAAGAGCTATTTTGTTCAGGGACAGACCTTGGCCACGCCAGCGGTCTCCATATTTTATGCGCTGCACAAAGCCCTGGACCTGATCGAACAAGAAGGATTGACAAATGTCCACGCCCGTCACAAGAGGGTCGCGGCCTACGCACGTCAACAGGCAAAAGGCCTCGGCTTGGAACTCTTGGCAAGGGACGAACGATACGCATCTGATACGGTGACCGCGATAAAGCTACCGGCGGGAGTCGAGTGGACCCCACTTGCTAAAACGCTGAGCCAGGAGTTCGGCGTGGTGCTCGGCGGCGGGCAGCAGCAACTGAAGGGTAAGATCTGCCGCGTAGGGCATATGGGAATGGTGGAAACGAGTGACATGGCGGAAGTTTTTGCCGCTCTGCGAGCCTCCTTGGAGCGTGTTGGACATCGTGCGCCTGCTCACATTTGACCGGTTGCACCGCCAATTCTGAGTCGATGGCCTGATCGCATCGAAAGAAGCCTTGGAGAACATTCGCACCAAAATGACGCCAAAGGTCAACATTGGAATCATGGGCGCCGGTGTAGTTGGCGGGGGCACGTTCGAGGTCCTGAGCAAGAAATGTGACTTCTTCAAGAGAACCCTCGCCTGCGAGCTAAACGTCAAGAAGGTTCTGGTACGCTCGCGAGACAAGCAACGATCTGTAACGATTCCCAATGAACTTCTGACTACAGATCCCGCAATGATCTTGGAGGATCCGGACATCCAGATCGTTGTCGAGGTAATGGGTAGCGAAGAGCCCGCTCATCGATACATTCGCCAAGCGCTGAAGATGGGCAAACATGTAGTCACCGCAAACAAAGAAGTAATTGCCAAGCATGGTTCTGGACTCTTGCAACTCGCCAATGAGCGCAAAGTGGACCTACTATTCGAAGCGAGCGTGGGTGGTGGAATCCCAGTGATCGTAACGTTGCGCAATGACCTCGTCGCGAACGAGATCAGGAGCATCCAGGCGATCATCAACGGCACGACGAACTTCATCCTGACCGCGATGAGTCAGGGACGCGATTATGGTGAGGCGTTGCGCGAGGCACAAGAGCTGGGCTACGCCGAGGCTGACCCAACGGACGACGTTGAGGGCATCGATGCCGCTTACAAGCTCGCCATTTTGAGCTCGTTGGCTTTCAAGACCGAGGTTACGCCGGCAGACATCCGGCGCATCGGCATCGCCGACCTGCATCCGAAAGACTTCAAATACGCCGAGGAAATGGGATACTCCATCAAGCTACTGGCAACTGCCCATCGCAAGGACCACAAGCTGGAGCTCGCGGTGAGGCCGGCGTTCCTTCTAAAGGATCATCACTTGGCCGGCGTCAAGGGGGCCTTCAACGCCATACTCATCGATGGCGATCAACTCGACAATCTAATGCTCTACGGACAGGGTGCCGGCGCCAAGCCGACCGCCTCTGCCGTGGTAGCGGATATTTGTGCATCTGCTAACAACATAACGCGTGGAGTGACCGAGAAGCTAGCCTTGGACGACGAACAACTCGAAAAGGTCGACTTCGGCGACACAGAGTCACGATTCTACCTCCGACTACAAGTCGCCGATCAGGCAGGGGTGCTCGCTAAGATCGGCGAGATTCTGGGCAGGAACGAGATCAGCATTGCGTCAGTCATTCAGAAAGAGACTGACGAAGCCGCCGGGATCGCGGAGATAGTAGTGATGTCGCATCCGGCCAACGAGAGACAGATGGAGAAGGCGATAGATCAAGTTGGCGGACTCCAAGTCGTCCGAGAGATAAGCGCATTTATTCGAGTAGCTCGTTGATTCTAGGCTGCATAGAATGTGCCACCGAATACAGACTTAGCACTCCTGTTTACCGCTGCCGTTGCGGCGGGTTACTAGAAATTATCCGCGACCTTTCTTCGTTAAGAGAAGTCCTGACCCGCGAAGAACTTGATCGAAGACAGGCGGTTCGCCAGGGCCCATTGGCGAGTGGGGTCTGGCGCTACCGAGAGCTCGTCCTTGACGTGCCGCAAGACCAGATCATCTCTCATCCCGAAGGCAATACAAACCTTTACAACAACCAGCAAATATCACGCTGGACGGACCTTGACAACCTGCTCCTGAAACACGAGGGCGAAAACCCGACAGGATCGTTCAAGGATCGAGGAATGACAGCCGGCATCACTCATGCCGTAAAGAATGGCGCTTCAGTGGTTGCATGCGCATCGACCGGGAACACCTCCTCGTCCCTGGCTTCGTACGCCGCGCTCGCAGGTATCAGAGCACTCGTGCTCATGCCGGAGGGGATGGTTTCGGTCGGGAAGCTGAGCCAGACGATAGCCTACGGCGCGACGACGCTAGAGGTTCGGGGAGACTTTGACCAAGCGATGGCAATAATAGAAGAGCTTTCCCAAGAAGGTCAGGTTTACATCCTGAACTCGATCAATCCATATCGCCTCGAAGGACAAAAGACAATCGTCTTCGAGATGATTCAACAGATGGGTTGGGCCGCTCCGGATTGGATAGCCTTGCCAGGCGGAAATCTTGGCAATGCCAGCGGATTTGGCAAGGCGATAGAAGAGCTCAAGGATCTGGGCCTAATCAATCGGCGTCCCAGGCTGGCTGTTGTCCAGTCCGAAGGTGCCAATCCGTTTTACAACGCGTTCAAGAACCAGTTCAGCGAGTTTAAACCGGTCGTGGCCGAGACCCTTGCCACGGCGATCAGGATCGGCAATCCAGTTAGCTACCGTAGAGCTATGCGAGCAATCCTGAAGACTGATGGAGTTGTGGAACAAGTGTCGGATTCTGAGATCCTGGACGCGAAGGCGGTAGTCGACCGTGCCGGTATCGGTTGCGAGCCAGCTTCAGCGGCAGCGGTGGCCGGAGTTCGAAAGCTTGTTCGCGCTGGTGTAATAAAGCGAGGCGAAACTGTGGTCGCGTTACTCACAGGCCACATGCTCAAGGATCCCTCTTCAATAATTCGCTACCATTTGGGCGGTGACGGGTTCGCAGCCGGCGAGCTTGCGAACCGGCCGATTGTTATCGAGCCACGTCTCGATGAGGTGGCGAGGGTCTTGGATGCAGCAGTCTCAACTAGGTAGTGTTGAAATCTTCAACGGAGCCGGATGAGAGCGCCGACAAAGCTGAAGCGCCCGGTATAGCGACGGGCCAATTTGTGGAATCCTCTCCAGATTCTACGATACCGATTGATCTTGCTGATGAAACACTCCATGATTCGACGCTCATCAGCGTCTCACTGCGTCAATCCTGCCGAGCATTGCAACCGGGAGCTTGGGAACTCTCTTGCGTGATAGGATTGTGGTGATAGCTGGCGACAGGCCCAACGCTTCACGATAAGTACAGGTGTTTTCCAATCGAACGTATCGAAATTAGAGCGCTCTACGTGCAGAGAAATCTTGCTGAGTAACCTACTCGACCGCCGGAACTTCGATTCCATCACTAGCTAAGCAAACTTGGAACAAACACCTGAGGTTGGCAGTCGCCCTTACTCCCGACAAATGACATTTCGCTGTTGATCAAGGAAGAGGCCATTGGAGGAACTTGGCGAGTTTGTGCAATTTCTAGGATCAATTTGAAGAGAGGAGTGTGACGTAATGAACAAGATCGTAGTCAAAATACCGGCAACGTCGGCAAACCTCGGTCCAGGGTTCGACTGCTTGGCGATAGCGCTCACGCTCTACAACACGGTCACGCTCATTCCGGATACATACTTTCGGCTCGACATCAGCGGTGAAGGTGAGCAGTGGTTGCCTCGGGACCGCAATAATCTCGTAGCTCGCACCGTAGACAAATTCTTCGCCAGAATCGGGCGCGGGACGCCCGAGTTCGCCCTGCAATTGAACAATCGCATACCCATGACCGGCGGGATAGGTTCTTCCTCGGCCGCATTAATCGGTGCGCTATTGGCCGCCAATGCAATGGCCGGGTCCCCGCTCAATCAGTCCGAGCTCTTGGAGATAGCATGCGAGGAAGAAGGCCATCCCGATAACGTAAGTGCGGCGTTAGTAGGAGGGTTCATAGTTGCGGTTATGGACCAGGATAGACCGGTTGTTGTTTCGGTACCGGTGCCGGAACATCTGCGCATTGTGACGCTTATACCTGGATTCTCGATATCGACAAGCAAAGCGCGAGATATTCTGAGACCGCGAGTATCAAGGCGGGATGCGGTTTTCAATCTAAGTCGCTGCGCGCTGTTCGTAACTGCGATGCAACAAGGAAGGCTCGAATTCCTTCGTGTAGCCACACAGGATCGACTCCATCAGCCGCAAAGACAGCAACTCTTTCCCGCAATGCCAGACATCTTACAGGCCGCGTTGGATGCCGGCGCAGTAGGATCGTTCCTCTCTGGCGCAGGCTCGGCTCTGGTGGCATTGACAATCGCCGACGATCAGGATCAAGTATCAGCTGCGATGTCGCGGGCGGCCAACGAACTGGGCGTCGGTCACCGAATAATGACTCTCGACGTGGCCCACGAGGGAGCTTCGGTGAGGTTGGTAGAGGGATAACCGGAGCCGGCTCTGAGTGCTAGGTCAGCAACGAGCACCCAGAAGTGCAGCGACGATTCAACGGGTACTGGTAGTGTTGCAGTCGAGGATGGCCCATAGTCACCCGTTAAGATTGATTGAAGCCACCAGCCGGAGTAGCAAGCAACGATTAATCTCTATCGCTAGATGCTCTCCTACGGTCGCGGCAGACCACATTTGTGAGCCAATTCGGGTTATCTGAGATTCCGCTTGGAGATCGCTTGGTCCCGACAATTTGGCTGCGCGTATCAGGCGTTCTAGTGGTCCACAGAAGCATTCTGGGATTGTTAGGCGTACTCATTCCACTCATCATTGCCGCTTGCCAACCACAGATAGTTGAGGTTGAGAAGCCGGTTGAGTTTGTAGTGACCCGCGTGGTCGAGAGGCCGGTCGAAACAGTCGTGACCTGAGTGGTCGAGAGACCAGCAGAAAAATTACTGCCAAGTTGGTGATTGATGATGACCGGCTGCCAACGTCAACTCGGTTGCCCGAGAGTGTCTCCGCATCTCGAGCCAATGTTGCGTTGCTCGCATCTGCCTCCGCCGTATGGGGTCAAGAGTCAGCATCGGACCCCATAGACAACGACTTGAAATAGTTCTGGACATCTGGCGGTCATCCGGCACAATCGATTCAGGTGACGCTCGACAGATTCCATCTGATCGACAGCATCGAAATGGTAGTGGCACAGTCGCCGGCCGGCAAAACCAGTCGCGAGATCTGGGCAGGCGATGCTTCAGGAACGCTAACCAAGCTTCACGAGTATGTCGACGTGCCCACTTCAGACGTACAGATTTTCAATCTGCCGGTCAATCCGCCCTTGGTCCTAGACCGAGTAACGGTTCTGACTACCAAGAGTACCAGTTGGGTAGCTTGGCGTGAGATTAGAGTGCTCGGTGTCCCAATACCACAACCACTTGCAGAAGACTCATCTGGCTTTGCCGCCCGACAATTGACTGATTGGCCACGAATCAATCTGCCAGGTAATCTCGAGTCGCGGGTACAGATCACTAACGTTGCCGACGGCAGTGGCCGAATCTTCGTGGTTGAGCAAAAAGGTCGCATTAGGGTCCTCAGCGACGAAGGCCTGCTGCCCACCGCCCTCTTTGATATATCAGAGCATGTTTCCTGCTGTGGGGAGCAAGGCCTACTCAGTGTGGCTTTTCCGCCGGAATTTTCCAAGAAATGGTACTTCTACGTCAACCACACGAATACTGAAGGGAATACTGTGATAGCCAGAAACCGGCTAAGCATCGATCCCAACGTCGCCGATCCACAAAGTGCTGAGACCATTCTACGAATCGACCAACCCCACTTCTCTCATAACGGCGGACATATGGAGTTCGGGCCAAAAGACGGTTACCTATACATCGGCACAGGCGACGGCGGTCCTGGCGGCGATCCTCAGAATCAAGCGCAGGATCCTAGCACCCTAATCGGAACGATGCTGCAGATAGATGTGGAATCCGGCGTCTCTCCCTATGCCATCCCCGCCAGCAATCCATTTGCTCAGACCGCCGGCCACCGAGGCGAGATTTGGGCTCTGGGGCTGCCCATCCGTTGGGGCTTCACCTTCGAGAAGCGGACCGGCGACCTGTATATCGGTGATGTTGGGGCAGGGCGATTCGAAGAGGTCAATTGCCAGCCCGTCTCCAGCAAAGGCGGCGAGAACTACGGACGGCATATCATGGAAGGCATCCACTGCTACAAGCCAGGACCCGGCAGCTCAACCGACCTCACCCAACCCGTTGTTGAATAGCCGCATTCACGCGGATGCGCTGTCGTCGGCAGCCCTGTCTACCTCGGCATCGGGTATCCGCAAATGCAGGGCATCTATTTCTACGCTGACTTCTGTAACGGTCTCATCTGGGGTTTAGGACGGATTGGCGATATTTGGCAAAGCGCACTCCTCTACGATGCTCCGTTCCAAATCACGGGTGTCGGCGAAGACGAGGATGGCAATCTCTACGAAGCCAACTACACTAAGGGCATTATCCTCGTCCTGGAGGAACAGATCCAATTCGCTGCCGCAACCCCGACCAGCACTGCTGTCGCGACAGTTTCACCACGCGAACAACCATCCAAGCCGTCTGTTTCCCTTGCTGAACAGGGGTAGGATATTGTTCGTCGAGCGTGGATGTGTCGCCTGTCACGTGGTCTCGTCCATCCCAGAGGCCGTCGGGTCTTCGGGGCCGGCCCTTGATGGCTTTGGCAATCCGTCGAGGTGGCCGCTGACCGCCAGCGTTATGGCCAACACTCCAGACAACACTAAGCGCTGGATTCTCAATCCGGCATCCTTCAAGACCGACACTGCTATGCTAAACCTCGGTCATTCCGAGTCCGACGCGCACGCAATCGTAGCTTTTCTGGGGACGCTCAGATAAATTGCATGGCGAGACGAATCTACCATCGAACCGCCGGCACAATAGTTACGTGTAGAATGCCACCGAATTGCTCTATTTTCTTGACGTTCAAGCGTGTGATCCGACCGACCTGACCACGTCCGCGGGCGAATATCATCATTGTCCTGGACGGCTTCGACTTCTTCGAAGTACAGATTTGAAGATCGAATTGTTCTTGGCTGGTTCGCCTACTAATCGATCGAATTGCTCGCCGATCGATCAACCGAGTAACCAAGGCTGAATGAATAGAATGGCAAGATATCCCATCCAACGGGTGCGACCCCTGACGCATCGGTATCCACCGGCAAGTAACCGGTTGCTCCAAATCATTGCCGCGCTGCTAGGCGCAGCTATGCTTGCGATCTTACCAGCCTGTCAGCCGGAGGCGATCGACGTGGAAACCCCGGTGAGTCGCGTGGTCGAGAAACCCGTCGAAGTGGTTGTTACCCGCGTGGTCGAGAAACCCGTCGAAGTGGTTGTTACCCGCGTGGTTGAGAAGCCCGTTGAGGTGGCCGTTACCCGCGTGGTTGAGAAGCCCGTTGAAGTGGTCGTTACCCGCGTGGTTGAGAAGATTGTGACGCGTGTCGTTGACAAGCCGGTTGAGAGAACCGTAACTCGCTTAGTTGAGAGACCAACAGCGATTGCAGTCACACACGCGCCCAAGGAGTCTGCCGAGAAGCCTTTAACCCGATCGGATGCTGAAAGCGAGCCCTCTCCAACTCGATTGCCCGTGAACGCCGCATCAGCTCGAACCAACGTCGCTCTGGTTGGATCAGCCTTAGCTTCCGATGGTCGGGACTCGGTACAGATGGCCATCGATGGCGATGTCGACTCCTTGTGGAACTCTGGCAACTATGCAGTCCAGTGGTTCATGATCAATTTGAATTCCTTCTATCAAGTAGACAGCCTGGAGTTAGTGGTCGCACAAGCGCCAGCTGGCGAAACGAGCCACGAAATCTGGTTGGGAGATATCTCGGGTACGCTCGAGAAGTACTACGTGTTCAACAAGGTCCATACCGCTGACGGCAAGACCCTAGATTTGGCAATAGAGCCAGCCAAAATCATAGACCGAGTGCTGATCCGCACCGTAAGTAGTCCAAGTTGGGTCGCGTGGCGCGACGTCAGAGTGTTTGGTAGGCGTCCGTCGCCGGACGATATCGAAGGAGCAAGAGCAACATCACTGGACGAGCAGCGGATCGAGTGGCCAGAAATCAACCTGACCGGCGGGGTTGAGTTTCCTGTCCATATTACACATTCTCGAGATGGCACTGGACGCCTCTTTGTGATCGAACAGCGGGGCCGTGTACGTATCATCAAGAATGGCAGGCTCGCTGAAACTCCGTTCCTAGACATTACAGACCGCGTTAGCTGCTGCGGAGAGCGGGGTCTTCTAAGTGTTGTCTTTCCCCCGAACTATGTCGACAAGAACTACTTCTACGTGAACTACACAAGCAGCGACCACGGTCCCAAGAATTCGAGATTAGGCGACACCGTGATCGCGCGATTTCGGGTCACATCGGACGCCGACATTGCTGATCCAGACAGCGAGGAAGTTGTGCTCGTGATCGAACAGCCGTCCGCCATCCACAATGGTGGCCGGATGGTGTTCGGCCCGAACGATGGATACCTGTATATCGGAGCGGGCGACGGAGGTCCAGGCAAAGATCCCGACAACCGAGGACAAGATCCTACGACGCTTCTTGGGAAGATTTTACGCATCGACGTCGAATCTGGTGTTTTGCCTTACGCCATCCCGATTACAAACCCCTTCCATCAGACGGACGGATATCGTAGCGAGATCTGGGCTCTTGGCCTGCGCAATCCGTGGGGCCTTAGCTTCGACAGGGACACTGCCGATCTGTACATTGCGGATGTTGGTCAAGCCGATTACGAGGAGATCAACTTCCAATCCGCGACATCAACCGGCGGTGAAAATTACGGGTGGAGTATCATAGAAGGGTGGCATTGCTTCGGTACTCTAGATTGCGATTCTACCGGCCTAACGACATCGGTGGCCCAGTATACGACCAATCTCGGGTGCGCCGTAATTGGGGGCCACGTCTATCGCGGCTCCCGGTATCCCAGAATGCAAGGCGTCTACCTCTACGCAGACTTTTGCACAGGACAAGTCTGGGGATTGAGGTTACACGGTGAAATATGGCGGAGTACCCTCTTGTTCGATGCTCCGTTCCAGATATCAGCAATCGGCGAGGATGAGGACGGCAATCTGTACGTAGCCGAATACAACAGGTACGGTTCAATCTGGATGCTTGCCGACAAGTCAGTGGACGACACAGCTACACCGACCAGTACATCTGGCTCAAGTCAACATTCAAACCAATGGTGAACGCCCTCGCAAGCCTCTGATCGAGTTGGTCCGTTGGCTACAACGAATGCATACACCCGGAAGCAATGGGTTGCCCCGATGGGGTTTGGCGCTTTGCAGCATCGCGATACTGATCACTGTGGTCGCCTGCCAGCCTCAGATCATCGAGGTACAGAACCCGGTAACGCGCATCGTTGAAATACCAATCGAGGTAGTGGTTGAGAAACCTGTTGAAGTAGCCGTCACTCACATCGTCGAGAAAACCGTTGACATCGTCGTTACGAGCGTGGTCGAGATGCCAGTCGAAATCATCTCGACTCGAGTGGTCGAGTGAATCGCAACTCGCGTAGTTGAGAGGCCAACGCCAATTGCAGTCGCGGGCATGGCCGAACGGCCGGCTGAAAAAACTTCAACCCGCTCCGTTACAGATGTCGATCCCGTTCCAACGGTAACTCGGGTACCCGCGAATGGCACGCCTACCCGCACTAACGTTGCCCCGTTGGGATGGGCACCCGCCTCCCATCATCAGGAATCGGCGCGGATGGCCATTGACGGCGATGTTGACTCGGTATGGAACTCCGCCAATCATGCAGTCCAATGGATCATCATCAACTTGAATTCGTTCTCTCAAGTGGACGGTCTACAGTTGGTGGTCGCACAAACGCCAGCTGGCGAAACGAGCCACGAAATTTGGTTTGAAGATATCTAGGGTCCACTCAAAAAGTACCACGAGTTTATAGACGTCCATACGGCCGACGGCCAGACCCAAGACTTGCGCATAGAGCCTGCCGAGATCATCGACCGGGTACTTATCCGTACCGTTAGCAGCCCGATTTGGGTCGCTTGGCGCGAGGTCAAGGTTTTTTGGAAGCCAGCCGTCGCCGAAGAGTATCGAAGGCACAAAAGCAAGACCGCCGAACGAGCAGCTTATCGTGTGGCCTGAAATCGAACTGAGCGGTGGGCTTGAGTTACCCGTCCATATTACCCGTGCCGGAGATGGCACCGGACGCCTGTTTATGATAGAGCAACGGGGCCGCATTCGCATCATCAAGGATGGCAAGCTGGCTGCAACTCCTTTCCTAGACACTACAGACCGGGTTAGCTGCTGTGGCGAAAGGGGTCTTCTCAGTATTGTCTTCCCGCCGGGCTATGTCGAAAAGAACTACCTTTACGTGAACTACACAAGCAGCGACCGCAGCCCCAAGTATTCGAGATCAGGCGACACGGTGATCGCGCGCTTTCAAATCACGTCGGACACCGACATCGCTGATCCGGACAGCGAGGAAGTTCTGCTCATGATCGAACAGCCGGCCGTTATCCATAATGGCGGCCGGATGGCGTTCGGCCCGGGCGACGGCTACCTGTACATCGGGACCGGCGACGGAGGTCCAGCGAACGACCCGGACAACCGGGGACAAGATCCTACGACGCTACTCGGGAAGATTCTCCGGATCGACGTCGAGTCTGGAGCATCACCTTACAGTATCCCGATCACGAACCCCTACAATCAGACGAACGGACATCGCGGCGAGATATGGGCTCTTGGCCTGCGCAATCCATGGGGCCTTAGCTTCGACCGGCAGACTGGCGATCTTTACATTGCGGATGTTGGACAAGCCGAGTACGAAGAGATCAACTTCCAACCTGCCACGGCAACCGGCGGCGAGAATTACGGATGGAAAATCATGGAAGGACTACATTGTTTCAGGACTCAATCCTGCGATCCGACCGGTCTGACGTCACCCGTGGCGGAATATCATCACTCTTTCGGATGCGCCGTCGTAGGGGGACACGTCTATCGCGGATCGCGGTATCCCAGGATGCAAGGTGTCTACTTCTACGCCGACTTTTGCACAGGGCAGATTTGGGGATTGAGGTTACAGGATGAGACATGGCAGAATACCCTGCTGTTCGATGCTCCTTTCCAGATATCCGCCATCGGCGAGGATGAGGACGGTAATTTGTACATCGCTGATTACACCCACGGTTCGATCAAGATGCTCGCCGACCTGTCAGTTGTCGCGACAGTTACGCCACGCAGCACACCTGACTCAACCCAGCCTGGCGACCAAGGGTGAATAATCCTCTCGTAAAACCTGTAGCGCTGGTCCGTTGCCTGAAGCGGGTATATCCCCCCGGAAGCAATCAGTTAATCTACATGGTCTTGGCGCTTAGCAGCATAGTAATGCTGATTACTTTGGTAGCCTGTCAGCCGCAGATCATCGAAGTAGAGAAGCCGGTGACCCGCGTCGTAGAGATACCGGTCGAGATAATAGTGACCCAAGTGGTCGAAAAGGTTGTCACGCGGCTAGTGGAACAGACAAGCCTTTCTGAAGACAGTCTTGTTCCTACAGAAACTCGGTCGCCCACCAATACCGCATCGTTTCGAACCAACGTTGCTACTCACGGGTCAGCCTCTGCCTCAGGTGGTCAAGTGTCGGCCCCACACGCCATAGATGGCGATCCGGAATCGATCTGGACAGCAACTGATTTTCCCATTCAATGGTTTCAGGTGACGCTTGACAGATTCTATCTGATCGACCGTATCGAGATGGTGGTGACACAGGCACCAGCCGGCGAAACCAGCCACGAGATCTGGGTTGGTGATGCCTCTGGCGCACTCATCAAGTATCACGAGTATATCGACGTGCCCACTTCAGACGGACAGACTCTGAGCCTGCCGCTCGATCCACCTTTAGTCCTGAACCGAGTAATGGTCCGTACTATCGGAGGCCCCAGTTGGGTGGCCTGGCGTGAGGTTAGAGTGTTTGGCACCCCATCGCGACAACCACTAACCGATGCTTCGTCGAGTAATGCGGCTCAGCAAATGGCGAATTGGCCGCAAATCGATCTGCACGGTAATCTAGAATTGCCGGTACAGATCACTAACGCCGGCGACGGCAGTGGCCGACTGTTCGTCGTTGAGCAGATGGGCCGCATCAGGGTCATTAGCGACGGAAACCTGCTGCCCACTCCCTTCCTCGATATTTCAGAGCAGGTTTCCTGCTGCCACGAGCAAGGTCTACTCAGTGTGGCTTTTCCGCCGGAATTTGCCAAGAAACAGTATTTCTACGTCAACTACACGAATACTGAAGGGAATACTGTGATAGCCAGGTACAGGCTAACCTCCGATGCCAATATCGCCGATCCACAAAGCGCTGAGACCATTCTGCGAATCGATCAACCTCACGAATTTCATAACGGCGGACATCTGGCGTTTGGGCCAAGAGACGGCTACCTTTACATAGGCACAGGCGACGGCGGCCCTCCTGGTGACCCTGCAAATCGGGCGCAGGATCCTGGCACTCTTCTCGGGAAGATGCTGCGGATAGACGTAGAATCCGGCGTCTCTCCGTACGCTATTCCCGCGAGCAATCCATTCACTCAGACCGCCGGCCACCGAGGCGAGATTTGGGCTTTGGGTCTGCGCAACCCTTGGGGTTTCGCATTTGACCGACAGACTGGCGACCTGTTCATCGGCGATGTCGGGGAACGCGAATTCGAAGAGGTCAACTTCCAGCCCGGTTCGAGCAAAGGCGGCGAGAACTATGGATGGCCTATCATGGAAGGCATCCACTGCTACAAGCCAGGACCCTGCAGATCAACGGGCCTCACCGGACCCGTGGCTGAGTACCCGCATTCACGAGGATGCGCTGTCATCGGCGGCCCTGTATACCTTGGTACCAGGTATCTCCAGATGCAGGGCATCTATTTCTACGCTGACTTCTGCAACGGGACCATCTGGGGTTTAAGGAGGATTGGCGATATCTGGCAAAGCGCACTCCTCTACGATGCTCCCTTCCAAATCACAGGCATCGGCGAAGACGAGGAGGGCAATCTCTACGTCACCAATTACACCGATGGCACTATCCTCGCCCTGGAGGGGCAGATCCAAGCCACCCCGGCTATCCCCACCAGCACTGCAGTAGTTACAGTTTCGCCAACTGAACAGACTGCCGAGCCAATCACTTCTTTAGCCGACAATGGCAGACTATTGTTCACGGAGCGGGGATGTGTAGCCTGTCACGTGGTGTCCTCGATCCCTGAGGCCGTCGGAACGTCGGGGCCGGCCCTCGATGGCTTTGGCGATCCTTCGAGGTGGCCGCTGATAGCCGGTGTACTGGCCAACACTCCAGAGAACACAAAACGCTGGATTCTCAATCCGGCCTCTTTCAAGACCGACACCGCCATGCTAAACATGGGTCTTTCCGACTCCGACGCGGATGCCATCGTCGCATTCCTCGGAACGCTCAGGTGAGCTTCCAACGATCACAACGGCGCGACCTTGAGAGAATCTCTGCCATAAGACGAAGCCTGTGCAATACTGCGCTAATTAGAGGGCTTGCTGATAGATCCGATAGCGTTTGTACAACTCGAATCCCAAATTCTCGATCGTGTTGTTCATCAGGTGATTGTCTTCGAGTACCCAGGACAGCTCACCTTCTTTGTAGCCTCGCCTTCTAGCTCGATCATACGCCTCAACGATCAATATTGGAGCAATACCCCGCTTCTGCCACTCCCCCACAATTCCAAGCGCGATTGAGCGGAGGCGGTCGATTTTCCTCTGATACCAGAGCAGTTTCAGGATCCCGAATGGCCAGAGCCGCCCATCCATATGGCGCAATACCTGGTTGTAGTCAGGTAACGCAATCAACACGCCGATTGGCTCTTCTCCATCATACGCAAAGTGTACTAGCTCGGGATCGATTACCAACTTCAAGTCATTGGCGAGCAGGTCGATTTCGCCATCGGTGAGTGGGACGAATCCCCAATTCTCTGTCCACGCTCGGTTATATATCACCTTGATCGTTTCGACCTCGCGGGCAAAGTTGCTCATATCGGCGATTCTGGTGCGGATGCTATGCCTCTGTTTTGTCCGCTTGGCGACACGGCGCCAACGGTCAAATTGGGCTGCGTTAGCGTCGACGGTTGCATGGGTGCCCCAGTAGGCGAGCAAGTCCTTTGCTTTTGTCAGCCCGGCTCCCTCATATAGGTCGCGATAGTACGGCGGGTTGTACAACATCAGAATGTATGGACTGCCATCGAAGCCGTCCACGAGCAATCCACACTCGTCATTTAGCGAGTAGTGCATCGGCCCCTGCATAGTATTCATGCCCAGGTTGGCTAACCAGCCGCCGGCCGCAGAGAATAGCGCTGAAGCCACGGACGGATCGTTGATGCATTCAAAGAAGCCGAAAAAGCCGGTCGGTTCATCGTGGTAATCTACGTAGAGATGATTGTGAATAGCGGCAATCCGTCCCACGACTCTGCCTTGACTATCACGAGCCAGCAGCAACTCAGCCGCGCCATGCTCGTAGAACGGATGCTTATTTCGATCCAACAGTTTACGCTGATCGCGGCGCAGAGGTGGAACCCAATATGGGTCGTCGCGATATAGGATATAGGGCAACTCGATGAACGCGCTAAATTCGGACGGGCTGCTCACCGAGTAGACCTCTACGTCATTCCTAGACATCGCCGCAATCTCCATTCAGCAAGTACATTAACATATCCAAAGACCTGCAGCGCGGGACGGTCAGTGCCAACAACCCAATCGAAACTGTGATGACGCAACACTCGCGGGCATGCACGGACAGGAATAAAATCTATAGGAATACAATTATCAGGATTAGAAAGTTTCGAATTAGTGGCGGAAGAGGATGGACTTCGGATCAGTAAACGTATTCATCGCATTGATTGCCGGCCTGCTGTCATTCGTCTCGCCTTGCGTCCTACCACTGGTGCCGGCTTATCTAGCCTACATCACGGGCGAGTCGGCCAGTGGCCGGCCCGGCGAGTCAATCAGCCAGACCCGGAGACGAACGGTTATATCGTCCGTGATGTTCGTTATAGGTATGGCAGCCGTAATCACAGCGTTTGGAGCCTCAGCATCTGTTTTGGGCCAACTACTGCTCGAATACCGACTGCTGACGACCAAAATTGCCGGCGTCCTAATCATCGTGTTTGGACTAAGTATGGCCGGCATTCTCAGGATTCCGTTTCTGTATCGCGAGGCCCGACTCGACTTTACACTGTTCCGAAACCGGGGCTATTTCGGCGCAGTTTTGATGGGTGGCGCCTTCGCAATCGGCTGGACGCCGTGCGTAGGCTTAGTGCTGGGAAGCCTATTTCTGTTGGCCAGCCAGCAAGACACTGTATATCAGGGAATGAGTCTACTTTTTGTCTACTCGCTTGGACTCGGACTACCATTTGTGCTGGCAGCATTGGCCGTGCAAGGCTCGACTACCGTAATGCGGGCGCTCAAGGCCAACTTCAGGAAGGTATCTATGTCCTCGGGTGTCCTGCTGATCGCGATGGGAATGTTAGTCTTCAGCGATCGTCTAACCTTGATCACCAGTTCGCTTATCTCAACGTTTGGAGTCGGACTGACACAGTAGCAAACCAACACGTATGCATCTGTCGATCATAAGGAGAGCTTCTTAGAGGTGAATTGGCTAAGACTTCTACCGTTACTAGTGTTCATTCTCCCGCTCGTTGCGGCATGCAACGACCGTACAGATTCAACCTTTGAGGTCCCCAAACCGCCAGAGGAGAGCTCAGGCGACCCATACAGCCGCCCGACAGCAGACGAAATGCGGATCGTGCTACCGCGTGACGCGATACCTGCTATTTTCGAACCAACGTTTCTGACCGTTAGCGAGGCAAACGAAGTCTACGGGGATGATGAGCCGATCATTGGCGTAGAGATCGACGGTGAGGCCCACGCATACTCGACCATACACCTGAACGGCCACGAAATCGTGAATGATGAGATTGCCGGCCGGAAGATCGCGGTGACTTGGTGACCACTTTGCTACACCGGCATCGTGTATGCCAGAGAGATCGACGGCGAGACTTATACATTTGGAGTATCCGGGAAGTTACTACGCAACATACTGGTGATGTACGATCGCGAGTCCAATAGTGAATGGAGCCAGATTCTGGGAGAGGCGTTGACCGGCCCACTCACGGGCACGAAGCTCGAGCTTGTGCCGTCGAGCCGTATGTCCTGGAAAGAATGGCGCAAGCGCTATCCCAATACTCTGGCCCTAAGGAAACCACAATACACAGGCTTTGATTCCTACGACAGCTATTACCGCTCCGACGCGGCGGGCCTTGTCGGTGAAACGATTCGCGACGACCGCCTAGAAATCAAGCAACTCGTGGTCGGAATTAAAGTCGCCGATACCGTGATCGCCTACCCCTATTTTGAGCTCGAAACTTCACCGGTGCTCAATGACGCAGTTGCTGAGCGTGAGTTGTTGATAACTTTCGACGCCAAGACAGAGAGCATTGGTGTTTTCGACCGAGAATTGGAAGGCCAGGCACTGACTTTCTCCGAGGTCGAGGGCGATAACGAAAACATGAGAGACCACGAAACTGGCTCTACCTGGAACAGACTAACCGGACGTGGAGTCGCCGGTCCTTTCAAAGACAAGGCACTTGCCAAGATGCCGTATACGAGCTCATTCTGGTTCGGTTGGAAGGACAACTATCCCGAGACTTTGGTATACGGCGAGTGAGCAGTTTACCCACCAAGCGCGCGCTGATGCGGTGTACCTCGCCGCTGTTGCTGGTCATCCTCTCGTTGAGCGCCGCCTGCGCGGATGCGACGGAGACGGAGGTCCGGGACCAATGGATGACTACCTTGGCAGTGGTAGAACCTGATGAGCGTTTGACTCCCAGCGTGGCCCCGGATGCTTCGGCGGAAGTGGACGCTGCGAGCCCTAGCGCTCAGCCGACGGCGCCAACGTCCAATATTGAGGAGCAGGTGCCCACCGTGGAGAGGGCGACCCCACCGACCTATACTCCCGTCTCGCCGGCCAGCAACCGTCCAAGGGCCGGCGAAATCAAAATTATCCTAGAGAAGGATGCGATCCCTGCGATACTCGATCCGAAATTCCTCTCGGTAGCCGAAGCAAGTACCGTTTACCACGACGACGAGTCGGTCTTGGGCATCGAAATTAACGGTGAAGCCCACGCCTACTCGGTTCCCTGGTTGAGCCGGGTAGAAATAGTCAACGACGTGGTAGGTGGCCGCAAGATCGCGGTGACTTGGTGACCATTGTGCTATACAGGCATCGTGTATGCCAGGGAGATAGATGGCAGGGAGTTTACGTTCGGCGTGTCGGGCAAGCTACTCCGAAACACGCTGGTGATGTACGACCATCAAACTGCCAGCGAATGGGGGCAGGTACTAGGCGAGGCTCTAACTGGCCCAATGACCGGGACAAAGCTCGAAGTTCTGGCCGCGAGCCATTGGACCTGGAAGGAGTGGCGCGATCTCCACCCGGAGACGCTCGCATTGGAGAAGCCAGACTATCTTGTACGCGACCCCTATGAAACCTATTACGAATCGGACGACGCCGGCATCATTGGCGAGACGGTCAACGATGACCGCTTGGGAGCCAAGGAGCACGTAATCGGGGTGTTGATTGGCGAGACACCGGTGGCATACTCCTACGAAGCACTGGGGGAAACCCCGGTGCTGAACGACGTCGTCGGTGAAAGCGAACTCCTGATTACGTTCGATGTCGACACGCGAAGCGTCGCAGTCTTTGATCGGACGATCGGCGGCAAGACACTAACTTTCACGCACGTCGAGAACGATGACGCACTAATCAAGGACGTGGAGAGCGGCACTACTTGGAACAAGCTGACCGGCCAGGCCATCGCCGGCCCGCTGAACGGCAGCGCATTGACTCAGATGCCATTCACAACCGCATTCTGGTTCGGTTGGAAGGACAACTTCCCAGAAACACTTGTCTACGGGGAGTAAATCCTGCCCCTAGTCCTACGATCTTCCTAGTGCGGAATGATCGAGGCCGCCATCTGGCCGGCTGGCTTGCCCGGACTCTTGTTTTGCATTTTTACCTTTTTTGGAAGAGCCCCTGCAACTGCCGGCTGACTTGCCGGCCCGGGAATTTGTTTTGCATTTTCGTGTTTTTGGAAGCAAGTCCGAGCGAATCGATCGGTGGCGACAGCCAGAATCGACGCAAGCATCGGGCCGGCGCACCGGGATCGGATGCTTGTTTTGCATTTTTCAATTTCAGTTGGCGATCCTCTGTGTCTTGGCGCATAACGGCTGGCCGGACTCGCGTTGCCATGGGGCCAAACGTGAGTGTAGGGGAACATGTGTCTTGCTATGATTATACCGGTTCGGGAACGATCCTGCACGCGTTGATCTTGGCCGGCGAGCACTCGATGATCCATCCGTCCCCTCCAAGGGCGATTCGCGAATCGCCCTTACAGTGAGGTCGGTCTTTGTTGGGAGGCCGGGCGGTGCGGCGGTGCGGCGGTGCATTGGGGCCGACCGCGCCCCCGGGCTGGGGACGAGCTCCGGCGCTACTTGCTTCCGTGTGGACGAAATCCCAAGTGTCTTAGTTGATGGGGGTGTCTCAGTGGCCGCGTAAGCGCGGAAATGCGACCGTCACCCAAACGGTCAAGATCGTCGCAAGGGCGCAAGTGGCAAATAAGGCCCACTCGACACCGACATGAGCAGCCAACTGTCCCAGGATCAAAGCTCCAATCGGCGTCGAGCCGATCGCTACCGTTAATGCGCCGGTTGACCGAGTCCTCATCTCCTGGGTGGAAGCCTCCAACACTATCAATGACTGCATAGTTGAGAAGCCGGCACCGGTCAATCCGCTCAATAACAGAAGAGCTGCCGAGAGTAAGAACACGTCCGACCTGGCGAATCCCATCAGCACAATAGCGAGCGTGCCTGAGCCTACTAGATATATCCATCCATGCATCCGTCTAGGGTTGTTCGATGCGATTACGAGCGACATCACGGTGGCACCGATGCCGTTGCACGCCGCCAAGAGGCCGAGTCCCCTCGCATCGGTGTGCAATACGTCACGGGCGAAGACTGGCAGAATGCCCTGAAATGGAAAGACCAGCAGATTCATTATCACCGTTATCAGCACGACACCCAGGATCACTTGGCTTTTTCGCACGTAGCGCAGACCATCCCACACCATGGTTCCAGGGGATAGGGAAGGAGCTGGACTCTTGTGCCGAGCGATGGCCGGCGCAAGCGCTACGAACCTCAATAGAAGCAACAGACCCACGATTTGGATCACAGCCAAAGCCGCGAACGCCACGGTCACGCCGGAAGTTGCTATTAGAAAGCCGGCCAGAATCGGGCTGGCTACCCTGGAAGTGGTGTTGGTCAATTGGTCCAAGAGCACCGCTCTTACCAAGCGATCGCTGCGTACCGTTTCCGGTAACACCGCCCTCCGCGACGGCCAGTCAACAGCGGTTGCGATGCCCATCAATAGGGCACATGCGCCAACGAAGTCGAAACTGATTGCACCGGTATGCAGCAGGCCAACCATAGCGGACGATACCAGCAGACTCGTGATCTGAGCAAAGATCATTATCCGCCGGCGGTCGAACAAGTCCCCCAAGGCGCCGCCAAAGATCCCGAATACGAGCAATGGGATCAGGCGGTAGAAGCTAATCAGGGCAACTGGCCACACAGAGTTCGTTAGCTCGAGCGCGAGCCAGCCAAACATCAGGTAGTCCATCCAGCGTGCGGCGTGCCAGCAGATGCTGGCGGCCGAGAGCGTTCTGTACTGAGGGCTCAAGAGGGGCGTAAAGATGGATGTCCGATCAAAGACAAGCCGCCAGAGGAACGACGTATTTCGGTTAACTTCCCGCATTGGTTCTGCCTCGCAAGGTGGCCGCTTGCCCAAAAGGCGATTATAACGATTTGGTTGGCGCCAACACTCAATGCTAAGATCAGTCGAGCGCCAGTGCGGCGATCCGCATTTACTAGTGCTTGACACCTTTGCTTTTCGAGTTTTCGCAGCCAGCTGCGAGGTTCATTTCTAACGCCAATCTCCCAAAATATGAGGAGCTGTTGAAGATTGAAGATTCTTTTCTATCCTTCGCCGCCTGCCGATTACCTTGAGGTGCTAAGGACTGCCGCCGGCGACGCCGACGTGCTAGTCGCGTCAACTGAGGAGGAAGCGATCGAGCAGATCGTGGATTGTGATGCTCTATATGACCGCATTACTCCAGCGATGCTGGCCGCCGCAAGAGACTTGCGTTGGATCCAGCTGTCGACTGTTTCGATGGAGCGGCAAATATTCCCCGAGTTGATCGATCACCCGGTCGAGATCAGCAACATACGAGGCGTCTTCAACGACCTGATCGCCGATCAGGTGATGTCCTACATACTGTGCTTGGCGCGCGGCCTGCACAAATTCATCGCGGCACAGCGGGACCGAAAATGGATCAGAGTCGATCCATACTCTCCGGAGAAAACTGCACTAGATCCGATCATCTTGAGTGAGCAGACTCTGGGAATTGTTGGCTTGGGCGGCATAGGCACGGCTACCGCGGAGCGTGCCAAGGCATTCGGAATGAGGATCCTGGCTACGGATCTTCGCCCGAAGGAGCGGCCGGCATTTGTCGACCGGCTATGGACTCTCGATGGGTTGGATGAAATGTTGGCCCAGTCCGACTTCGTGGCGATATGCGCCGGCCTGACACCAACGAGCCACGGGCTGTTCGACGCGACTCGTATCGCCAAGTTGAGACCAAACGCCTATCTCATAAACATCGGCCGGGGCAAGGTGGTGAAGCTCGGAGCGTTGACGGCAGCGCTCAAAGAGAATCGGATCGCCGGCGCGGCGCTGGACGTGTTCGAGACGGAGCCACTGCCCTCGGAGAGCGAGCTTTGGACGATGCCGAACGTGATAATTACACCACACATGGCTGGTAGAACCGCTCAGCTTAACGCTCGTCGCCTAAAGCTCGTGGCCGGCAACATCAGCCGTTATGTCCGTGGTGAAACGCCGATCAATTTGACGGACAAGGCTGCGTGGTGCTGAAAGAGTTGGCTTCAGGCCAAACCCTGCCTCCGGCGTAACTCGGTAACGGTTAGAGCATGCTTGTTTCGGAGGCCAGCACTTATGTCGAGTGGACATGTCCCCGGACCCCGTATGCGACGCAGCATCGCAGGCAGAAGAGCATATTCCTTCTGCCAACGCGCACGCGCCTCCATAAGTGTCGGTAAATCAATGACCAATTTCCCACCCCGCATTACTGGCTCAAGCAACGGCTCAGCTTCGGTCACCGATTCTTCGGCGAGCGACAAAATATCGCCGACGTACGTGCCGTCCTCCCGGCTCTGACGCCACACTTGCTTTGCGTCAATCCAGGTTTGCTTGCCGGAGCTGAGCTTCAGCGCCGGACGACCGTCATAGGAGACCAGCTTGTAGACGATGTCGAGCGCGGGGGCATCGGCAGAGACCCCGAGTTGGGTGCCGACGCCAAATCCATCGATCATTGCGCCCTCATTCACGAGTCGTTCTATCTGGTATTCGTCCAAGCCTCCGCTTGCGAGTATTCGCACATCCGGGAGTCCGGCTTTATCCAACTCACTACGCGCTACCCGGCTCAGGACGAGCAAGTCGCCGCTGTCCAATCGGATCGCACCCAACTCGTGGCCGGCCTGCTTCAACTCTTTGGCGACTACGACGGCATTGGCAATTCCGCGAGGAGTATCGTAAGTATCTACGAGCAGCGTACCTTCCTCCGGAAAGGCGCGCACGTAGCCGCGAAAGGCCTCCAACTCGTCTGCATGGGCTTGTACGAATGAATGGGCCATAGTGCCGGAGATGTCAATCGCGTGGAGATGGCCGGCCCAAACGTTGCTGGTGGCGACAAATCCAGCTAGGTAACTGGCACGCGCAACGGTCAGACTAGCTTCAATCCCATGTGTGCGTCGGAGCGAAAAATCGACGACAGGCCGCCCTTGGGCCGCCTCAACGCAGCGGCTGGCCTTGCTAGCAATTAACACCGGCAACTGGATGAGGTTGAGGACAGCCGCCTCCAAGAGCTGGCCTATGGGCAACGGCGCCGTGATCTCGATGATCGGCTCTTCGCGAAAAAAGGCTCGACCTTCTGGCATCGCCCGGAGATCTCCTTCGAATCGAGCTTTAGCCAGATAGTCTAAGGTTGGCTGAGTGAACCTACCCAATCCTGCCAGAAATTCCAGGTCATCCTCTGCGAAGCGCCACGTGCGTAGGTATTCGACGACCGCCGGGAGACCGGCCGATATTAGGTATCCCCGGCTCGGCGGCAAGTCACGAACGTAAACACTAAAGGTAGCCGGCTCGCGCTTTCCTGCTCGCAGGTATGCTTCAACCATCGTTAGTGCATAGAGATCAACCGCGAGCGCACTCATTTCAACACACCTACATCAAACGAGCGAGGACGACTCGGCCGGCGCGCGCAGACCACCGAGCGACATTCGAACCTCGGGGATTGCCATCAAGGTAACTGTTCAGATTTGGGTGTACGTCTCTCCTCCATGCCCGTGAATTGGATAGGTCAAGTCGCCATTCGGGTCCTCAGTAGGCGGTCAAGGGGTGATTTCCAACCTATCGATGCCAATCCACGCGCTGGTCGACCTCATCCCCTCGCCTTGCGTAGTCTTCGACCTGACCCCCTTCTCCTGGCCAGAGGCTGTCTCACAAGTCCAAAGGGCAGCGATAAGCGCAATTCCGACCTTCGTATTTGGTCGATTTCATCAATAATGAACCGTTAACTAGGTCATGATGAGAAGGTCCCGCCGTATTTCGTACCTCACACAGAGTTATGAGACGAACTCTGGCCAGGAGAAGGGGGATCTTTGTTGTGGGGGACACCCCCACATCCCCCGGCAAGGACTTCGCCCTTGAAACCCTTTCCTGGCTTTCCCCGATCAGACGTCCTCGCCTGTGGTAGACCCTCATTGGTGCGATATTACGCCCTTACGGAGCAGGTACCCCTAAATCTGAACACTTACCCATCAAGAACCGTTAAGAACCCCATTGCATAGGGCCACTATAATATTAGAATCCTGTCCAATCTTCCTAGAACTGCGGGTACTGCATTGATATCAAGAAGGCGACAACCTAGTGTTGGTACTCCAAAAAGGAGACCAAGGGCTCGGCGGTCGGTCCTCGGCACAGTCTTGCTTTCCGGCGTCGCGGTCATATTCGCAGTCGGCGGGCTATTCTTCGGATTCGTTTTCCTTGTGACGATATCCGGCTTTTTCATACAGGTACCGTCCCCAACCATTCCGTTCATCAGCACAAACCCACCAACTGATTCCGTCCAGGCGCCGGACGGCTCTACGTTGCAACCAAGAGAGTGGGTGGGCACCGACCGGATCACGATCCTTCTACTTGGCATCGATCAACGACCAGATGAGCGTGGCAAGCCCACGCGATCTGACACAATCATGCTCCTTACGGTCAATCCAGCGAACAATACGTCAGGATTGCTCTCCATACCACGCGATCTTTGGGTGCCCATACCAGGGCACGAAAGCAACAAGATCAACACTGCCCACTTCTTCGGCGAATTGAATGAGCCGGGGAAAGGACCGGAAACCGTCCGAAAGACAATCGAACATAACTTCGGCGTCAAAGTCAACTACTTCGCCCGGGTGGACTTTGAAGGATTCGAGCGGCTTATCGATGCAATTGGTGGGATAACAGTCGATGTCCGCCGGCCGATCAAAGACGACGAGTATCCTGACGACCAATACGGCATAATCCGGATATTCTTGCCGGCTGGCGTCCAGCAAATGGACGGTCCGACAGCGTTGCAGTTCGCCCGTTCGCGGCACAGCGAGAGCGATTTTGGTCGGATTCGCCGGCAACAAGAGGTGATGATCGCCGCGCGTAATCGGGCCCTACAGGTCAACGTGATCCCAAAGATCCCACGGTTGATCGGCATAGTCAGCGAAGCGGTGGTAACCGACATACCTGCGCATCAAATGATCGCTATGACCTCTCTGGCCGGCCGGATCGAGCCCGACCGCATAGTACGTCGTGCCATCGACCATACGATGGTGATGGACGTGAACCGCGATGGTTCTGTGCTGGTTCCAGATCGTGAGAAAATAAGAAAGGTGATGATGGAAGTCTTCGACGATTCGCCGGCAAACACGCCGACAGCCGTTGCAACTGCGACCGTCGTATCGGCACCGGTACAGGCATTACCAAGTCCTACCGAGGGCAGCCTGGGACGGCGAATCCGGGTGCTAAACGGGACGAGTCGAAACCAATTTGCCGCGATGACTGCCGAGGCGCTAGAAAACCGCGACTTTCAGATTGTGGCCGTGGAGCAGGCTGATCGCAGCGACTATGCCCGGACTATCATCATGGTAGCCGGCCCGCGAGTAACAGAGGCCCAGGAGATCACGAAGCTGCTGAGCATTCCAGATAGCGCGATCAGAACAAATCAACTTGTGGGGGATGGCGCAGATATCACGATTATCCTGGGATTTAACGCGGCGGTCCCATAGGCAAGTGTAATCTGGAGCCAAACCTAACGAATAATGGCAGTTGCGAAATCTTGAATTGACCTACCTAGTTCTCGGCGCAGGCTACATTGGATCCGAGTTGGTACGACAACTGCTCGGGCGGGGCGAAAAGGTCGTCGCCTTTGACAACTTTTTTTCTACCGATGAGCAGGACTTGGACTGTTTAGCAGGCGACTCCAATTTTGAACTTGTCCGCGGCAGTATCACCTCATCAACTGACCTGGCTCGCGCATTTAGAGCGGCAGATCCGGTAGAAGTCGTTTTCAATTTGTCTGCACAGGCCAGTGGCAATCCTGCCGCAGCTACTCCAGAATACACCGAGGAGGCAAATCTGCGCGGCCCTCGCCACGTATGCGAAGCTGCCCGCAAGTTTGGTGCGAGCCGGCTGGTCTACGCAAGCTCAACGCGCGTATACGGCGACCCTCTGCCGAATGTAGTGACCGAGAAAACGCCCTATGGCAGCTTCGCCGATCTAAGTCATCTTTCGAAATGCTATGCAGAAAAGCTCTTGGAAATGTACTGCGCCGACCGCGAGCTAACCGGCGTGTCACTGCGTCTAGGGCTCGTGTTCGGAGTGAGTCCAGTGATGAAATCCGACTACCGCTTCATGACCGCTCCAAATAAGTTTGCCTTACAAGCAGTCCGAGGCGAGAAGCTCTCGGTCAACTCCAACAACTGGGTCGGCGCCGTTCACGTAGCCGACGCTGCAGCGGGGCTCATTTACCTGGCAGGACTGCCGGGCGAGCCTGGCTACCGCGTGTTCAACCTGGCTCCGATCATTGTCCGAATCGACGAAATTGCGCGACTTGTCGCGAGAGAGGCCGGAAGCCGGGGGGCACCAACTATAGTCGAGCCAGAGGATTCACTCACGGCTCCGACGGACAAGCCGCGTATTAACTCCGAGCTGATAAAACGCGGTTTCGAGCCGAGATGGACTCTGGACGCCGGCGTCTCGGAAACATACCGCTATTTCGCAGCCCGGCAAAGTAATTGAAAGTTCTCCTGACGGGCGCAACCGGATTCATCGGCCGACACGCCTGTAGCGCGCTGGACAAGGCCGGCCACGAGGTGATTCGCCTGGCGCGGAGCGGTGCCGACCTGAACACCGACGTCCGCTATCTTTCGCCAGATTCGGCACCAAGAGTTGACGCGATCGTGCATCTAGCCGGGCTGGCAGATGCAGGTGCCGGTCACGCCGACCCCTATCAATTCATGTCTTCCAACGCCGTCGGCACTATGCGAGTCTTGGAGATCGCACGTAAGCAGCGTTGTCGGACGATTATCGCCTCATCGATGAGAGTTTATCGCCCATCCAATCGACCACTAGTGGAAGGAGACAGCCCCACGGAACCCAAGGACGTTTATGGTGTTTCCAAGCTGACTGCGGAACTTTGGGGCCGGGTGTACAGCGAAACCTACGGTCAGACGGTCAGCGTGCTGCGCTTGTTTTCGGTATATGGACCCGGCCAACTTCCCCGCGCCAGCGGCAGCGGGGTCGTCTCGATATTCGCGCATTTCGCCCTGGCCGGCCAGCCGTTAGTAGTATACTTTCGGCAAGCGAGGGACTTTGTGCACGTCGATGACGTGTCGCGATCGATCGTGGCCGCTCTAGAGAGCGCGCGAGGAGGATTGCGAATCTACAACATCGCTACCGGTGTATCCACGAATATTGAGACACTAGCTCAGATTGTGGCGTTGACAGTTGACGATACTCCCACGGTAGATCTATCAATGGCTGGCCGGCCAGGAGACAGCTACGTCGCGGATGTGACGCGCGCCAAGGACGAGCTTGGATACGCTGCCCGAATCGAGCTTCGGCAGGGTGTCAGGAGCTACCTCGAATGGCTCAAAGAGGAGGACGCGAACGGGTGAAATCAAAGATCCTCCTGAAAGCCAGACCGACCGCCATCCAAATTGCAGATCGAGTTGCGGCGCCCGCGCCAGAGGGTCTGGAACTGTACCTGGACCTAATGGATCTGACGGGGGATGACTGGCTGGACAGACTTCGGTTTATCTTGAAGCCGGTAGATAATCGGCCGGACTTCATATGGATTATCGAGGGGCCGACTCGTTCGCTGGACGGAGCGTTTTTCGACCTGACGAACGATACTGCGACGAATCAACGTCTGCTGGCGATGCTGGTCAAGTTTGCCTCCTCGATCGGTGCGCGGGCGGTGAACATCCACGCGACGAGTCCCGGCTTCGATTCCGATCTGACGTTGCCGGAGGCCAGAGACTCCGATTTGGAACGCTGCCTGCCGTTGCTGAGGCGATTTTCCCGGTGGTGTGCCGAGGCCGGTGTTATACCATTGGTGGAAAACAACCCGCCAATTGGGCGACTGCAGGGCGGGCACTTTTCGGTGTCCAGCATCGGCGTGGAGCCGGACGACCTCGCCTGGCTCTGCGAAATGGCGCCAGAAGTAAGAGTGACTCTCGACCTATCGCATGCTCAACTGTATATAAACTGTCTAACCCAGTCTCTAGCAGAACTGCCGGTCGTACTCCAGCCGGCGATTGGTCGCTACCGTAATCGGGCCAAAGTCTCTTCGATGCGCGGTTATGCCTTGGCGCTGGCCGATTACGTTCATCAGATCCATATCTCTAACGCAACTGGCGTATTGGGTGAAGGACTGCCCTACAGGCAAGGCGACATAGACATGGACAGCGAGATCGGGTTCTGGCTGTATCGTGCGAACTACATAGTGACGGAGACACTGGAAGACGACAATGACCACGCAGTCCACATGCGAGAAGCGCAAGCGCAACTTGAGACCCTACGTCTAACCCACGAAGCGAACAGCTTGAGCGGTGTTGGCAGCCAAGAATGAGCTTCGATTACACCCGTCTACTGGATCGCCCCGAAATTTCATTGGCGGAAACAACACTAGACAAGGCTATACGAGACAAACGTGTACTGCTGACGGGTGCCGGCGGGTCCATCGGGACCGCCATGGCGCATCTCCTGTGCACACACCGGGTAGGACGTTTGGTCTTGCTCGACAGTCACGAGCCCAGCCTGTTCCACCTTCTGCAATCTCTGCCCAAAGGCACCGAGAGCCACATTAGGCCGGTTCTTGCCGACGTGCGCGACCGGCGCAAGCTTGAAAAAACAGTTCGCGAAGAGCGACCGGAAATCGTCTTTCACCTTGCGGCATACAAACAGGTGCCCTTGGCTGAGAGCAACACCGATCAGGTGATCGGCGTCAACTTGGGCGGCTCGCTGAACATCGCCGATCTGGCGAACCGCTACGATATTCCCACGGTAGTCTATCCATCTAGCGACAAAGCAGTCGAACCTCCCAGTATATACGGCGCTACCAAGCGCATAGTCGAACTGTTGTGGCGCTCTGTGGGTGGAGATTCGGCTCGATTCAGAACGATTCGTCTGGTCAACGTGATAGGAACACAGGGAGGCGTGATCGAGGTATTTGCTCGCCAAATCGCGGCCGGACAACCCATAACTTTGACATCGCCGGAGGCTCTGCGCTATTGGATCACCATGAGGGAGGCTGCCTATCTCTTGGTGGCCGCGAGCGTCATCGGCGCACCAAGTACACCATTGATTCTCGACCTGGGACCTCCCCTAAGCATGGCGGAAACTGCTCGACGGCTGATCGACACGCTTGCAAGTGAGAACACCGTAGAGATCGAAGTCACCGGGTTGCGGCCGGGGGAACGTCTGGTTGAGCTTCTGGTCTACGAATATGAAACTCTAATGAGTACTGAATTCGATGGAGTGTTAAAGATCGTCGACCGGCGGGCATCCCACGATTGTCAACCGTTGTTCCAAGAGACACTCGAAGAATTTGTCGGGCGGGCACCGGATCTACCGGATGGACAGCTGCGAGACGAGCTATTTGAGTTAGCGAACCCGGTCGCAGCGCCAAACAAATCCGGCTGAAGAATGCGAGCGCCCGCTACGAGTAACCAGAAGGAACGTCAGAATCGGGTTGACGCCAAGAATCGAAACAACGCACTAGCCCCTAACCAGCAAGGGTACACCCGACGGTGGCCGTGTCGCCCACAACAACTGACCGAAAAGTAGTTGACAACGGGCTAGTTGCGACGCCCGGCGGCGCAGGACATCTGTCCACAAGGGTAAACGTAGCAACACCAGCGAAACGCCTCACAGCGATCCACTATGCGTGCACGAGAGGCGAGAATTGAGCCGGAGGAGTAGTTGGACGTAATCCAGGCTGCCGTCTTCTTCTTGGTGGCCCTCGTGACATCAGCCGGCTTGACCGCGACAGCCATAAATATGGGCGGCCCTGCCAGCCTCATCGACCAACCGCGGGCCGGAGAGCTTCAGCGCTTCGCCGTTCCGCGTACAGGCGGTTACGCGATGGTGTTGGCCTTCGTAGTAACAATCGGCGTCAGCCTACTCATCATGCCTAGGACTTCTGACGAATACCTTCGTTTACTTGCCTTTGGCGTGGGGATTGTAGTCATCTTGCCAATATCCTTGATCGATGATCTGAAGCGAATGGGCTGGGTCGCCCAGACAGTCGCTCACAGCCTGATCGCCGTCCTGACGATGATATTCGGAGTGTTGATAGAAAGTGTGGCCAGCCCGTTTGGCGGCTTGATTCTTCTGCCAATGTGGATAGCGATACCCTTTACCTATTTGTGGATCATCGGCATGATCAACACGGTCAACTTAAACGACTCGATCGACGGGCTAGGAGCGGGCGTCGCGGCTATCGCAGCAACAGTGCTGTTCTTTCGCTCCCTTGAGTTGGGCCAATACTCGATTGCCGTGCTACCTCTAGCTCTTGTTGGAGCATGCGCCGGTTTCTTGGTATTCAACTTCCACCCGGCCAAAATCATCATGGGGACGTCCGGCTCAATGTTGCTCGGTTATAGCTTGGCGGTGCTGGCGATCATCGGCGGCGCAAAGATAGCTACGGCGTTGATGGTGCTCGCCTTGCCGATAGGGGACGTGGTAGCAGTCATTATCCAGAGGTTGCGGGCAAAACGCTCGCCGTTCAAGGGCGGCGATTCGGCCCATCTCCCTCACAGGCTGACTCAGTTGGGCTGGAGTCCGCGCCGCATCACCATAGCCGCATATGGGGTATGCGGATTGTCCGGTTGGTTGGCACTCTCATTGCCTGGCGCGCAGAAACTGTTGTTATTCGTCGCGGTCGCGGTGGCGCTGCTCTTGTTACTGATTACGATGGCCGTGCGCGCGAAGCTATACGAATAACCGCCGGAGGAGCCCGGTCAGGCATCATCGAGGTCCACGTCACCGAGCTATCGTCGGGACCTATCTAAAACGACTCGCGATGGCATCCATGACTGCCAATGCGACGAACTGTGGAAGCGCCAGTTGCCGGCGCCAGCGCCAAGGCTGCATCAAGAGGCGAAACGCCCAGTCGAAGCCGGCGCGACGCAACCATCTCGGCGCACGCGGTACGCGACCGGCGATGAAATCGAGCGCGCCGCCAACCCCGATGGCAACTATGGCACCGCTTGCCGCTTGGTTACGCTCCATCCACCATTCCTGCTTCCATGCGCCGTACGCCACCAAGAGTACATGGATTGGTCGGGCCTGATCCAGAATCGACTGCGCCTTTTGATCGCCGGAGGTGTCTGCGGTTCCGCCGTAGGTACCGGCAATCTGGATATCAGGCCAGCGTGCACGCAACTTGTCAGCGGCGCCTTGGGCCACACCGGGACCGGCGCCCAGCAGAAACATGCGCCAGCCGCGGCGCGTGCAAAGGCCGGCCAATTCTATGGCGAGATCAGTCCCGGTAACCTGTTCACGAAAGCGCCGGCCATAGAACCGGGCAGCAAGCAATAGGCCCGCCCCATCTGGAATAGCCAAATCGGAGGCGTTCAACAGATTCTTGAGTTCGGGATCTTTCCAAGCAAGTCGAACGATTTCGGAATTGGGAGTTGCGATGCGGACCGGCCGGTTGTCTGCAATCGCTGACTCGGCCCAATCTAGGGTCTCAGTCATCGTCACATCATGGACGTTAATCCCCAAAATCGGCACTGTCCGGTTTCTCGGATCAATCGTCTGCAAGTCAGCTTACCCTCTCACATTGTAATATCTGACTTCGAATAGACTAAGCCACTGGAAGAGCGGCGGCGGCATCTCTATCAGGATACAAGATAGTAGGGAAGGGAACCTTGCGTTGAACCAGCGTAGATTCGAGCGGCTTGTGGTGAAAGCATTGAGCGAGCTACCTCCAGAGATTCACAAGATGATGGAGAACGTGGCCGTGGTAGTCCAACGTAACCCGACGGCAAAGCAACTGTCCGCAGCCGGCGTCGGCCCACATTTGAGTCTGCTTGGGTTATACGAAGGTGTCCCACTCACGGAAAGAACATCGTCTTACGGAATGATCCTGCCCGACAAGATCAGCATCTTCCAGGATCCAATCGAGAGAATATGTACGAATGACGTCGGGATCATGCGCGAAGCACGCCGGACTGTATTGCATGAGATTGCACATCATTTCGGTATAAGCGATCAACGCCTGAGGGAGATTGGCGGGTACTAACAATTCCGATGAATGAGCCGGCGGCAACGAAACTGTTCAGATTTGGGTGTATTTCTATCCTCCTTGTGCATGAACTGAACAGGCGGAGTCGCAATTCGGGACCTCAGTCAGCAGTCAAGGGGTGATTTCCAACCTATTGATGTCAAATCCACGAACTGGTCGACCTCATCCCCCTAGTCCCCCGGCAAAGGCTTCGCCCTTGCAACCCTTTACCGGCTTTCGCCGATCAGACGTTCTCGCCTGTGGTAGACTCTCGTTGGTGCAATATTACGCCCACACGGAGCAGGTACCCCTGAATCTGAACGCTTACGCCGCACCGATGAGACGCTAACGCGGGGCCCACGTACTGTAGACTAGGGTTCGCGTACGGCGGCGGCACGTTTCCAAAGGGTAGAAGACGGTGTATTTTGCAGGCAATACGGACATTTCGAGTAGTAGCGTTTGAAACGTTGTACCTCCTCTGGAGCGACCGATATCTGCGAAAAGGCGGGGGAGTCGCCTTCGTTCCAGATCAGGGCGACCAAGATTGGCAATCAGCAATAGATCGAATCGTGAAGAAACATTTCAACCATAAGTTGGGAAGGACTGTAGAGATCGGGGTGGCAACCTTGGACGAGACGATGATCGAATCTGCCTGCCAGAAGGACGATGGAGTTTTCTGGCTAGGAGGGGACACAATATAATTCAGGATGGGCGATCAAGCTATGGATTTCAGATATGAACGCCGGGAGTTAACATAGATATGGAAAGGCTGCTAGCTCTAGACCTTGTTGAGGTCACCGAGGCTGCCGCCCTTGCCGCCGCGCGCTGGATGGGACAAGGGGATAACAGAGCTGCCGACCAAGCCGCGGTTGAGGCAATGCGCGCATCGCTCGCGGATTTAGAGATCGATGGTGTAGTCGTCATTGGGGAAGGGGAGCGAGACGAAGCACCGATGCTGTATATCGGTGAAAAAGTCGGCCAACCGAATGTGGAGGTGCAGGTCGATATCGCGGTCGATCCACTCGAGGGGACCAACCTGGTCGCCCGAGGCGCGGCAAATGCGATATCGGTAATGGCCATTTCCGAGCGTGGCGGACTCCTCCATGCGCCGGACACCTATATGGAAAAGCTGATCGTCGGTCCGCTAGCGGCCGGCAAGGTGGACATGGACTACCCAGTCCAGGCAAATCTTCAAATCATCGCCGACTCACTCAACCGGCACGTCACCGATCTAACCATTATCATCCTCGACCGGCCACGGCACGAGCAACTCATCAAGGAAGTCCGCCAAGTCGGCTCGCGGATCAAGCTAATTCCGGATGGCGACCTGACAGCAGCAATTTCGGTTGCTGTATCCGGCACAGGCGATCACGCCGTCATGGGTACAGGCGGCGCGCCGGAGGGGGTTATCTCGGCTGCCGCTATACGCTGCCTCGGCGGCGAAATACAGGGCCGGATCAAGCCTCGAAACGAGGAAGATGCTGACCGAGCGAGAAGCATGGGAATCGATCTAGCCAAAGTGTATCGGACTGAGGAGCTGGCGAGCGGCGAGAATATCTTGGTGGCTTGCACGGGGGTTACAGGCGGCGATCTATTCGAGGGTGTTCGCCTTTTCGGGGGCGGTGCTCGAACCCACTCGCTGGTTATGAGCTATCAGACCGGGAAAGTGCGTTTCGTCGACACTGTGCATCTGTTCCAGCGCGGAGCAGTGGGTACCGTAAGGCTCTAGCGCACAACCGGCCTGTGGTACAATCGCCGTCGCGAACCGTTCACAGAGTGTGGGCGAGCCGGCACCATTGTCGGCATTTTCGAGGCAGCGCAAGATAGATGGGCTGCCGATTTTTTGTGTTTGGAAACATTCTTCGGAAAGCGCCCGCGAGGAGGAGCCACCCATCATGGCGGTCACGGTTGTCGTTGGAGGGCAATGGGGAGACGAAGGCAAGGGCAAAATAATCGACGTTCTGTCGGACCGCGCCCAGGTTGTCGCCCGCTATCAGGGAGGCAGCAATGCCGGCCACACTGTGATAAACCCATTTGGCACATTTGCTCTCCATCTTGTGCCATCGGGCATCTTCAATCCCAATGCTAAGTGCATCGTAGGCACAGGGATGGCGGTGAATCCCGCTGAGATGATCTGTGAGATTCAAGACCTAAATCAGCGCGGGATTTCGACCGACAATCTGTTCATCAGCGATCGGGCCCACGTGGTTGCCAGCTACCATAAACAGCAAGACCGCCTGCTAGAAATGGCACGAGGCGCGACGGCTGTCGGGACAACTATGCGCGGCATTGGGCCAGCATACTCAGATAAATATGGCTACAACGGGATCCGAATGGGTGACTTGCTGGACGAAACCACCTTGCGGGACAAGGTAGCTTATAACTGCAAGATCAAGGACCTGCTCTTCAGGAGCATCGACAGCAGCGAAGAGTTGTCGGAGGATCTGGTGTTCGAAGAGCTACGAGATGGCGGCCGATGCTTAGCGCCATTCATAACCGATACATTCGAGCTGATCCATCGAGAGCTAGAGGCCGGCAGCAAGATTTTGGCAGAAGGGGCTCAGGGCACACTGCTCGACGTGGATCTAGGCAGCTATCAGTACGTTACTTCCTCTTCAACCACGGCCGGCGGAGCTTGCACGGGGCTGGGGATTCCGCCATCTGAGATCGAACATACTCTGGGGGCATTCAAAGCGTATCAAACCCGCGTGGGAGCCGGACCGTTCCCCTCGGAGCTAGAAGGCAAAGAACACGACCAGCTTAGGGGATGGGGCAACGAGTTTGGTACGACGACCGGACGCCCGCGCCGATGTGGGTGGTTCGACGCGGTGCTGGCCCGCTATTGCGTCCGCATCAATGGTCTGACGTCGCTGGCTATCACCAAGCTAGACGTCCTCGACGAGCTGCCGGCAATCAAAGTGTGCGTAGCTTACGACATAGACGGTCATCGCAGTCAGACGGTGCCGGCTTCTCCACGCGAGCTCGCTCGGGTCAAGCCAATCTACGAGGAATTGCCGGGATGGAAGTCTTCTACCTGCGAAGTGCGAGAGTACGAAGGATTGCCGAGCGCTGCCCGGTCCTACGTGGACCGGCTTGCCGAGCTGACCGGGCGCCCGGTTGCGATGATTTCGGTCGGCGGCTCTCGCGAGCGGGTCATCACTCTCAAAGACCCGATGAACTGGAACTAAGAGGCGGCCTTCGCGGCCGGCCTAAGGAGTTCGACGGCCCTGCTCATTTGAGGATCGACCCCGGCAACAATATCTTCAATCAGCATGTCGACCTCGTAGTCGGGCACGACTCCTACGCGGTTCAGATCACTATTCCGTACGCCGGTGAAGAGACGACCAACGGTGACCTGCAAGGCCGAGCCGTCCGGTAGCTGGAACAGCCGGCCAATTCCGACGCAGCCGGCGGTTCTGGTGCCCACTACAGCCCCTAGCCGCTGCTCCTGTATCGTGGCGGCCATGATCTCGGCTCCGGAGGTACTCGCCTCGTCGACGAGCACGACAATTGGCGGCGGCTGCACGATTATCGAGCCGTCAGCGTGGAAATCCTGCCGCTGGCCATCCCTCGCCCAGACGTAAAACAGCAACCCTTGGTCGATCAGCCTGGATAGGATGGCGGTCGCCGACGCGAGGGCGCCGCCTGAGTTACCCCTCAGATCGATAATCCAGCCGGCAAGGTTGCGCCGGCTGAACTCTCTTATTGCCGCATCGAACTCCTCGGTAGCCGGTTGAGAAAAGGCATAGAGTCGAACGTAGCCAAGCCGGTCATCGATTATCTCGTATTCGGCTCCAGGTGGGCTGATGCTTGCGCGAACTATCCGGATTTCCGTCGGCGCTCGTTCGCCGGCACGAAGGACGGTCAGAACCACCTCGGTGCCTTCAACTCCCCGGATCAGATCGACAATCTCGCGCAAACCCATTTCAGACACATTGTCACCGTCGACGGCGACAATGCGGTCGCCGGTTCTGAGCCCGGCCTCGGAAGCAGGCCCATTCTTGAACACGTGCACTATGATCGACAAATCTGAGTCAGCCGGCTTCCGCAGCATGGCCCCGATGCCGCCAAATTTCATCTCACCAGTCAACCATGCGACCTGCTCGGCGAATTGATCAGGGCTAAGGAACGAGGTGTGGCAATCGTCGACCTCATCGACAAATCCACGAATCGCGGCATGGTTGATCGCAACGGGGCTGAGCTTCGACCCATACTGTTCTATGGCGAGCTCTACTACGGCCCTGTATTGGGCCAAGTTCGCTTGGATGTCACTACTAAATACGGGAGTCCGGACTTCAGGCGCGACTACACCTGTCATACTCAGCTCTTGCCTTATGTTTTCGATCCCAGCGGCCAACATAGCATCCGAGTTCAGATCAAAGACTGACTGTTGGACCAGCAAGGCGAAGGCCGTTTCCGAAACGATGGTTGGCTGCTCGACGGAGGGCTGGGCCGGCGGAGCAGCCACAGGCTCCTCGACCGTCTCACGTTCGTCGCCGCACGATACGGCCAAGAGCAAGGCGAGTCCCAACAGTAGCAGCAGACGGCTCAGTCTCCCGATCATCCGTTTGCGCTCCGGTCATCCACGTAACGGGCCAGAACAAATGCGAGATCAGAGGCTCGATTCAAGAATGTGGTCAGTTGTGGATTGTGGAGTTCGCCACTGTGGGCCAATCGGACGACGGAGCGTTCCGCCCGGCGGATTATCGACCGAGCTAGATCGATGGCAGCGCCGGCGGGTGAATCGCCGGGCACGATGAAGCGGTTCTCCACCTCGACCTGCGCCTTCATCTCTTCAATATTGTCTTCAATCCGTGTGACCATTTCTTCGGTTACACGCGGCTCGAATCGGTGTGCGGCGCTAGGTGCAACTGCGAGATCGGCCATCACCATGTATAGGTCTGACTGAAGCTCTCGTATCAGATTGGCCGCAGACCCCGGCCCAACTAGGGAGCGCGCAACGCCAAGGGAGGAAGTTGCCTCATCTACATCGCCGAGAGCTTCGATACGGGGATGGTATTTGGGCGGGCGCTCGTCACCGAGTAGGCCAGTATATCCGCCGTCGCCGGCACCGGTAGTAACCTTCGCCAATAGAACCTCCGACAATAGAAGTGCGGTCATAAGCAATTATACTGGTGCCGGGACGGACCGGATGACTCTGGAGGTTCAACGCGATGTGGGGCCGGACCGCGCGTGAGCCGCTCTTCTTGACTCTCCGAGCGTGGATAGCTCTCTTTGCATGACTATGATGCTCATTGATAGCGAAAACTTCCGCCGGCGTTGCGCTTCGGCATTGACCCATCCGGTGACTCTCGCGGCCCTTGTCGCTCTGCTGCTGAACGACGGCCTTTTCAAATCGTTGTGGCCGGACTCCTGGGTCACCGGCAAGCTCAGCGACCTGGCATGGGTGGTGTTCGCATCGCCGTTGCTGGCGTTTGTCCTGTCGCTGTTTCTGAGCCGGCGGCTTTTCGGCCGGCGGGCGACGATCATCGTTGCCTACGTTGGGCTGCCGGCGCTTTATGCGGCATTCAACGCCTTCGAGCCGGTGCACGATCGGATACTTTGGGGTCTGTCGCTGGTGGCCGGCGGAACCGCCGGATCTCCGATCGACCCGTCCGACTCGCTGGTCATTCCATTTGGATTGGGAATTGCGTGGTGGGTATGGCGACGGCTGCCGGTCGGTCCGGACAGGCTGAGGGTTAGGCTGGCGCTTTTGGCGGCCGGCGTTGCTACGTTCGCTACGGTGGCGACAAGCTACCTTCCGCCGGACACTGGCATCAAAAGTGTGGGTGTCGCAGGGAATGGGATTATCGTAGCTTCCGGTAGCGATGAGGATGGAGCCTTCCAGTATAGGAGCGGGGACGGCGGCTTGATCTGGACGCCAATTTACCACGCCACCAATATCGAATGGGGAGGCTTGGATGTGGAATCCCCCAGAGGGAAATTCATGATTCAAGGCTCCGGCATCTTGGTGCGCACGGTTGACGGAGAATGGATAGTAATCTATTCGGCGGCTTACCTACAGCAGGAGGCAAACGTCTGGGTTCAAGAACAGACTACAACGCAGTTCGGGACGTTAAGGAGCATCGGGGCCAAGCCGTTGAGCATTATCTACGACGCGCGCAGCGGAAATTTAGTAGTGGCTATGGGCTTGCAGGGCGTCTTAGTAGGAACCCCCGATGGCAAATGGTCGCGGGTCGCGGTAGGTGCCTACTCACCGACCGACTTTTCATTCGCTGGCAAGACCTATGTGTTGCTGTCAAACATGGGTCTCTGGGTTGCCACTGTATGTCTTTCGCTATCGATGATAGCAATTTCCCTTGCCGTGGCGTGGTATCGCAAAGAGAATCTCGCCTTGGGAATTGGGTTCACCCTGGTTACCCTGACCGTGTGGATAAGTCTCCCCTCCCTTTCGTTAGGCCTGCAACTATTAGAAGTGCTCGCCGTGGCTGTAGCGCTACTTGCAATTGCGACAATTGGGCTAACTATTCGGCTAGCATTCGTGTCTAAAGAAAGCATAGCGGCGAAGGGCTTCGCATTGGCAATGGGTATCATCTCGACGATCGCCTCCGGCGCGTTGCTACTAGAGTTTGGTGACACGAATCGGCTTTTCACTTTGGGGTCCATACCTGCGCCGTTTGCTGTCGTATTCGCTATCTCAGCAATCACTGTATCTTGGCGACAAATGAGACAGCGGCCGGCCATATTAGCGGCCTTCGCCGGGATGAGCCTAATCGTCATTCTTGTGTTCCTGATGTGGGTACAGCTGGGGTTCGGTCTGACATTTGCCAAGATCGCGGCGTTCACGCTGGTGGTGCTGGTGGCGCTCGCGCTGACAGTTCATCTGAAGCGGAAACAACAGCCGGGGCAGGGTTAAAGAATGCGGTACTACTTGCCGCTCCTGATGGCTGAGCTACTCGAATGATGCTCGGGGATACCAACAGCTTTCGCGGACATTGCGCGTCGGCGCTGACCCATCCGGTCACCATCGCCTCGCTGGTTGTGCTGCTGCTGAACGACGCACTGTTCAAGTCACTGTGGCCGGGTTCGTGGGTCACCGGGAAGCTCAGCGACCTGGCGTGGGTGGTGTTCGCTTCGCCGTTGCTGGCGTTCGTCCTGTCGCTGTTCCTGAGCCGGCGCCTTTTCGGCCGGCGGGCGGCGATCATCACTGCATACGTTGGTCTGCCGGCGCTATACGCGGCATTCAACACCTTCGAGACCATACACGATGGGATACTTTGGGGCCTTTCGCGGGTAGCCGGCGGGACCGCCGGGTCGCCTCTCGACCCGAGCGACTCGCTGGTCATTCCATTTGGCCTGGGTATCGCTGTGTGGGTATTGCGACGCCGGCCGGTGAGCCCTGACAGGTTGAGGGTTAGGCTGGCGCTCCTGGCGGCCGGCGTTGCTACATTCGCTACGGTGGCGACAAGCTACCCTGTGCCAGGTATCGGGGTAGGAGGTGTGGGTGTTGCAGAGGACGGTTCTATCGTGGCTGATACTAAAGATAACAGGCGTTCCGTCCATTACAGGAGCCAAGACGGCGGGTTGAGCTGGGAACTAGAGTACTACAGCCCCAATATCGAATGGGGCGGCATGGAAGTAGAAACCCCCAGAGGCAAATTCGTGATTCAAGGCTACGACGTCTTGGTGCTCACGGTAGATGGAGAATGGAAGGTAATCTATTCGGCGACGGATTTCCAAGTAGAGGCTAACATTTGGGTGCAAGAACAGACTACACCAGGGGTCGGGATCGAGGGATTCTTTCCCAAGCCATATAGCATTACCTACGATGTGCGCAGCGGAAACGTAGTAGTGGCTACGGGTTTGCAAGGGGTAGTGGTAGGCTCTCCCGAGGGGCAGTGGTCGGCGGTTGCGGTTGGTGACCACTCTCCGACCGACTTTTCATTTGCCGGCAAGGCCCGTGCGTTGCTGTCAAATGGGCACCTTTGGGTTACCGCATTAGCCCTTTCGGTATCGATGACTGCGATATCCCTTGTCTTTGCACAGTATCGGAGAGACGCCGCCGCGTTGGGAATCAGTGTCACGGTGGCTATCTTCGCCTCGTTAATAGGTCTTCCTTACCTATTCGGATTGTTGGAATTGATTGAAGGACCGGCCGCAGTGCTATTGCTGCTTATATGCACCCTAATTGGGTCCGCAATCTACCTGAAATCGAAACCTAAGGGTAGCGGAGCTTCGAGAGGAATCGCTTTAGGTGTCACGTCGGCTTTGGGTATCATCACCCTGACAGCGTCCGGTACGACATTACTGCTCTTTGGCGTGCCCGGCGGCCCACCTGCGGACGGTATTTTCCTATTCGCGACGCTCACCGTCCTATTCGCCATCGCAACTATGACGGTATTTTGGCGGCAACTGAGACCTAGGAAGGCAGTCCTAAGCGCCTTCGCGGGGATGAACGGACTCGTCATTCTCGTGTTCCTGATGTGGGTACAGTTGGGATTCGGTCTGACATTTGCCAAGATCGCGGCGTTCACGCTGGTTGCGCTGGTGGCGCTCGCGCTGACACGCCACGTAAGACGAAAGCAACAGCCGGAGCAAGGCGCGGATTAGATGAAATCGAATTGAAGACTTAGCGAAATTGCTGGAGAACGCGGTCTTGGAATACCCAAGTTTGAGTGGGTTCTAATCGGGCACCTTAGCGGCCGAGTCTCCAACGCGGATGCATCCCGACTGAACGACTCTTGCACAAGCGCCTCGAAGCCGGAGGCCATTGCCGGTTGGGGTGCTGACGAATCTCAGCGCATCATTGCCGAAACGCTCGGCGAACTTCGCGCAGCCGGTATGCGGTTTTTCCGATACCTCGATCACCGCCGATCCAATCGATAGCCGCGTTCCCGGCGGTAGGTTGTCAGTGCTCATATCCAGGTCGATGATGAGTTGATCGCCGGCTAGCTGCCATCGTTCCTTGGACTGTGCCAGCATTGCTAGGACGCGGGAATTCATTATATTGAGCCGAGCGGCAGGATCCGCGCTGCCGTCCGGCGTGCTTCTGCTGCCGCGCGACTCCCAGCTGTCACCAACGAGGCCCACGTCGACGTCGAGCTCCCCGGCCGCTACGACTTCGCGTTCATTGACGGCGGGACGCTGCACGATCATCCGAAGAGTGCCGCCATCGGCCGGCGAGCACCGGATCTCTTCGAGGCCGGCCTCTAGCTGCTGTGTCGTAGGGTGGCTAGATACCGTTGGCAACTCGCGAACATTCATATCTACTTTGAATCCCTCTGTTGAGCCGGTTTCGGACTGCAACTGTTCATCTCAATCGTAAGAGGCTTTGGATTGTTTCGCAGGGGTTTGTGCGCCGCAACTTCGCTGTGACTGGGTCGAAATCCTTTTGTACCGCGCAAATGATATCAACGGAAGGTGGAATCGGCCAGACGCGGCGGGCGGCGGGTCCTGCCGGCCGGCCTTGGCCACGGCTGGGTACGAGCCCAAGCGCTACACTTTTCCGCCTGCGCTAGGCGGCAGCAATTGACGGTTCGGCGAACCTAGGTTGGAAAGAGTTGCCCTTGAAATTGATTGGAGCGTCTATCCTGGATCGGATTCCGGGGCATGCTTCCATGGTAATCGCACATGCCGGCTGACAACCGGCACACCAAGGTATGAACAGCCGGAGTTGTGGCTTGGTACAGCGAATTGGCACGGCGGATTCTGCTACGCCCCACGCCGACCCCAGCGGGGGACTAGCCCCCGCGCTACATTTTCTCATTCCGCCATCGGCCATCGGTCTATAATTCGGCACGTTTCGCCCGTGGGGGGCCGGCATCGAGGTTGATTAGAGGGCACATCCCGGATCGGAGTCCGGGACATGCTTTCGTACCAATCGCTCATGCCGGCTGGTGCCGGCACACCAAGGTTTGAAAATGGGACTTGGTCGTTGGAAGTGTTTGGGTGTGGTTGGTGCCACCCTTCCCCTCTGGATTCCCGCTTCCGCGAGAATGACGAATTGGGAGGCGATTCTACGGGAGCCACCTATCCCGGATCGGAGTCCGGGACATGCTTTCGTGCCAATCGCTCATGCCGGCTGTCGCCGGCACACCAAAGTATGAAAATCGGGGCGCCGGTTGGCCGGTTTTCTCTGCGGTGGCTCGGGACTAGGGTCGGCCGCTGGCCTGCCTGGGGGTGGGGACAAGCCCCAGCGCTACATTTTTCTCTTCCGGCCGGAAACGAGTCCCAGTTAGAGCAAGTTAGCAGGCCGGCCATTTTCGTACCAATGACGATGTGGAGTTCGCTGACATTGGTGAGACGCCGGCCGGCCAGTGCGTGGCTTACATACACCAACCACAGGCGAAGATACAATATCACCACGAATTCGTGGGTTCCAGGTGACGGCAATGACGCTTCGCATTCTGAAATGGAGATATGTATGGGCACGCGACTGAAGGACAAGGTAGCACTCATTACCGGCGGAGGCGGGGGTATTGGCGAGGCCGCGGCGCAGCTATTCTGGGAGGAGGGCGCGAGTGTTGCGATCGTCGATGTAAATGCGCAGGACGCGGAGGACGCGGGTCGCGGGATCGACGCCGGGGGAGACCGGCTGCTCGCGATAGGCGCCGATCTTGCGGTCGAAGAGGAAGCTCGGCGCGCCGTGCAAGAGACCGTGTCGGCATTCGGAGGATTGCACGTGCTGGCGAACGTCGCCGGCGTGCGCATCCCGCAAGGCACGGTCGCAGATCTAACAGCCGAAGCGTGGGAGTTCATCATCGGCGCGAACTTGATGTCGGCGGTGTATTGCAGCAAGTATGCGGTGCCGGAGATAGCGAAGGTGGGCGGCGGCAGTATAGTCCACGTCTCGTCGAGCGGGGCGATAATACCGAGATCGGGTTGGGCGCCCTATGACACAACCAAATCAGCGTTGCTGGCATTGACGCAGGACATGGCCTGGGACCACGCCGGCCAAAGCATCAGGGTAAACGCGGTCTGTCCTGGGTCGACGTTAACGAGATTCCATATCCGCAACCGGGCTCGCATCAAGGGCATCTCGTACGAGCAGGCACACGACGAGCTTCGGGCGGCCGGCGGGCCCAACTTAATGAACCGGCAGGCGGATCCGCGCGAACTGGCCTACGCGATCTTGTTCTTAGCCTGCGAGGAGTCCTCATTCGTGACCGGCGCGACGTTCAGGATCGACGGCGGTCTTCCGTACAGTGGGCCGAGCGTCGAAGACCCGATTCCTCGGCAATTCTGAGACGGGAAGCCGCGGGTTAGGTCACTAGACTGGCTGGCCGGCGGGGGAGAGAGAATCTCGCTCTCAGGTGGTAAGGTCAGCTACCGGGGATTCGCCGCGGCGCTCCAAGAGCGCGAGCAACGCGGAGCGGAGCCGGCCGCGATCCGGGACGACGCCCTGGCTGAACACCTTGCCATCGATAGTCACGATGGGTGCGTGCCAACCGCCCTTGACCAGAGGTTCCCAGAAGCGCAGAAACCACGACTTCACTCTGACGTCGATATGACCCTGGCCGATCTCTTCGACCGTGCGGTTGACCAACGCTATGCTGAGGTCGCATTCGACGCACTTGTGGTGGGGGACGTGGAAGGGGCCGTGCTGGCCGGTGAACCTATAGATTGTCACGACGATTCGCCGGCTGTTATTTCCGGTCATCGAGCCTACTCCCAAGCTGACGCTCGACTAAAGAATACCGCATTGGACCGGGATTAGTCGAAAGTCGGGGTTCATTGTTAACTGTTCAGATTTGGGTGTGCTTCTTTCATCCACACCCGTGAACTGGAACGGCGGAGTCGCCATTCGGGACCTCAATCGGCCGGTAAGGGGCGCTCTCCAATCTATCGGGGTCTCAAATCCACGACCTGGTCGACCTCATCCCCTCGCCTTGCGTAGTCTTCGACCTGGCCCCCTTCTCCTGGCCAGGAGAAGGGGGAACTTTGTTGTGGGGGACACCCACACATCCCCCGGCAAGGGCTTCGCCCTTGCAACCCTTTTCCGACCTTTGCCGACCAGAGCACCTCGCCCGCGGCAGACCCTCCTAGGTGCGATATTACGCCCATACGGAGCGGGTACCCCTGAATCTGAACAATTCCGTCCATTGAGGTGTCGGACTGGCAATATGAGAAAGAGCTGCCTACGGATTCACCGTAGGCAGCTCTATTCGATAAGCGATTAGACGGGCGCGTCTAGATGTCGTAGTAAAGGTGGAACTCGTATGGATGCGGCCGTAGATTCACCTCGTCCACCTCGTTCTCACGCTTGTAGCTGATCCAAGCGTCGATGGCGTCGTCAGTGAAGACTCCGCCGGTCTTGAGGAAGTCGGTGTCGGCCTCCAGAGCATCCAAGACCTCGCCCAAGCTACCAGGCGTCGACTTCACCAGCTCGGCCTCTTCCGGCTCGAGCTCGTAGAGGTCTTTGTCGATAGGAGCTTGAGGCTCGATCTGGTTCTGGATACCATCCAAGCCTGCCATCAGCATCCCAGCGAAGGCCAAGTATGGATTGCAGCTTGGGTCTGGGCAACGAAACTCGATTCTCTTGGACTTGGGGCTGTCAGAATACACCGGGATTCGGACGCATGCGCTGCGATTGCGCTGGGAGTAGATCAGGTTGACGGGAGCTTCGTAGCCGGGCACCAGACGACGATACGAATTCGTCGAAGGCGCGACCAACGCGAGCAGGGCCGGCGCGTGTTTCAATATGCCGCCGATGTAGTGTCGCGCCATATCACTGAGTCCGGCATATCCATTCTGGTCGTAGAACAATGGTTGGTCGCCGTTCCAAAGGCTTTGGTGAACATGCATACCTGAGCCGTTATCCATGAAGAGCGGCTTGGGCATGAAAGTCGCCGTGTAGCCATTGTCGTAGGCGACATTCTTGACAATGTACTTATAGAGCATGACATTGTCGGCCATCGTGATGAGAGGCCCGAACTTCATATCAATCTCGGCCTGGCCGGCGGTTCCGACCTCGTGATGGTGGACCTCGACGTCGATGCCGCACGATTTCATCGTGAGCACCATCTCCGAGCGCAGGTCCTGGAACTTATCCATCGGCGGGGTCGGAAAGTAGCCTTGCTTGTGGCGGGGTCGATAGCCCTGATTGGGACCGTTATCACCCTGCCCGCTGTTCCAGATGCCTTCGTCACTATCGATGAAGTAGTATCCGCTGTTTGCGTTTTGGTCGAATCGAATGTCGTTGAACACGAAGAATTCGGCCTCGGGCCCCCAAAAGCTCTCGGAAGCGATGCCGGTGCTAGCCAAGTAGTTGACTGCCTTCTTGGCGATATTGCGAGGGTCGCGGGAATAGGCCTGCTTGGTTATCGGGTCGCGGACGTCGCAAATGATGCTCAACGTCGGCACCTGGTAGATCGGGTCCACGAACGCAGAGGACGCATCCGGAAACAGAAGCATGTCCGACTCGTGGATCATCTGGAATCCACGGATACTCGATCCATCGAATCCTAGGCCCTCTTCGAACGAATCGACCGACAACTCCTCGATGGGCATCGAGAAGTGCTGCCACAGTCCAGGAAGATCTGTAAATTTGAAGTCAACGAATTTCAAGTCTTGTTCGCGGGCAAGCTCAATCACGGCCTCTGGAGTGGCCTCAGTGATCCTACCCGACATTCCGTTCGCCATACGACTGTCGCCTCCTTCGCGAAACTTGAGGATGTGATATCCGAGATATGTGAGAAACACCCAAATCGCCCACTAAGCGGGCAACGTTAACAACTTTAATCAACTATTGAAGTTCGTTCAACGTTCAAAAACCACGGAAGCTCTGAATTGGGTTTGTGCCGACGGCACAATGCGGCCTGATGGGTCGTTCGGATAGATTCTCGTGTCAGGCGTTTCCGTAAGGGGGTCGCTAGGGATTTCTTGATCGACGTTATCTGCGCGCGGACATGGTTCGTGGAGGCGGAGCCTTCCCAGGGCGAATCGCCCCTACGGTGACGTTGGTTCATTGTGGACTGTCTGCATGGCCGCGGCGCTCTCAGCCGAGCGCCAGAGCCGGCTGGACGCGACCGCCAACAGCAATAACACTACACCAACCGAGATTACGATGGCGCGGACACCCATGAGCTCGATCAGAAGGAACCCCGTCAGGAACGTTCCGACGATGCTACCGGCGGTTGAGAAAGCATAGATAGTGCCGACCGTGTTGCCTGTAGTCCGCAAATTGGCGAGGGTCAATTTGATCACGACCGGCGTCACCATACCCATCAGCAGGGTAGGAACGAAGAATATAAGAAAGGTCAGTCCCACTATGCGGGTCATGAGAGGGAGTTGGCTCAGCACACCGTAGCCGGCAAAAACGGCAGTGGTGGCAAGCACGCCAACAGTGGTAAGCGAACTGGCGAAGAGTATGCCGGACAACGTTGTCGGCGAGGCTCTCTTGTCGGCGATCCTTCCTCCCAAGTAGTTGCCAATGGCGATGCCGGCTAGCACGACGCCAATGATGCTCGTCCAGGTGAGGAGCGAGACGCCTACATACGGCGCCAGGACTCTACCCGCAATCAGCTCGAGAATAAGTGTACAGGCACTCGAAATGAAAACTACGATATTAGCTTGCCAGATGCTTCGCCAAGCCAACAATACCACCTCGCGAACATTTTTTGCGAACTACGCGCTCGGCTAATGCGTCTATTACAAACCACCCAGGCCACGCTCGACTCGGATGCAGGTTTACATACTGCATTGGTTATGGATCGTCGATACGGGTGATCCCGGCGGTCGCATTCGCCCGGATTGCTTTGATCTACCTCAGCGTGCAACACTATAGATTATCATTGGTCGAGGGTATCTAGTTACGAGGTGCAAGGTTGTTAACACAAACGGATTTGTTTATCAGCGGACAGCAAGGCTACCACACGTACCGAATTCCGGCGATGACCGTCTCTATGCGCGGGACGATGCTGGCGTTCTGCGAGGGCCGACGGTACTCTCGGAGCGACACTGGAGACATAGATCTGATCTTGAAGCGCAGCTTCGACGGCGGCCGGACTTGGGAGCCTACCCACACAGTCGTGACGGAGCCGGCGACGACCTGCGGCAACCCTTGCCCGGTGGTGGACAGGACCACCGGAACAATATGGCTGCCGTTTTGCAAGAACCGGGCGGATGGGCCGGAAAGTATGATTCGCGGAGGGAAGGCGCCGCGCACTGTTTGGCTCACCCACAGCAACGATGATGGCGCGACATGGGCGGAGCCGATAGAGATCACTTCGTCGGTCAAGGAGCCGTCCTGGACCTGGTACGCGACCGGTCCGACTCACGGCATCCAGCTAGCCAATGGCCGGTTGCTAATTCCGTGCGATCACGTTGCCGGCAAGTTTTTCACCCGACAAGATCCAAAATACTCGCACGTGATCTACAGCGACGATCATGGAGCTAGCTGGCATATCGGGGGCGAAGGCGAACCGAGCACCGACGAGTGCGCCGTGGTGGAGACGGCGAGCGGGGCAGTGTATATCAACAGCCGTTACGAATTAGACAAAAACCTGCGGGCAACCGCGTGGAGCGCGGACAACGGCGATAGCTTTGACGGGTTCGCTTGGGATGAGACGTTGATTGAACCGGTGTGCCAGGCCAGCATCGCGCGGTTCACAACCTCAAAGCAACACGACCGAAATCGAGTGCTCTTCAGCAATCCGGCCAGCATCAATCGCGAAAACATGACGGTCAGAGTCAGCTACGACGAGTGCCGGAGTTGGAGCGCCGGTAGGGCGTTGCATGAAGGCCCGGCCGCTTATTCGGACCTGGCAGTCTGCGCCGACATGACGATCTGCTGCCTATACGAGCGAGGGGACGAGAGTTGCTACGAGAAGCTTACGCTGGCTCGATTTGATATCGATTGGCTCACCGACGGAACTGACAGAGTGGCCGGCGGGACGTCGACCTGACAGCGGCCGAGGAAATGTTGGTAACTGTTCAGAATTGAGTATGTCTCTTTCATCTAGCCTCGACAGCTTGATCGGCTCAGTCGCAATTTGGAATGCCGCTCAGTTTTTGGTGTGCGATTTTGAATCTGATGGGCTCTATTCCACAAGCAGCTCGACCTCATCCCCTCTCCTAGTCGAGTCTACGACCTGGCCCCCTTCTCCTGGCCCAGAGGCTGTCTCACAAGTCCAAAGGGCAGCGATAAGCGCAATTCCGACCTTCGTATTTGGTCGATTTCATCAATAATGAACCGTTAACTAGGTCATGATGAGAAGGTCCCGCCGTATTTCGTACCTCACACAGAGTTATGAGACGAACTCTGGCCCAGGAGAAGGGGGAACGTTGTTGTGGGGGACACCCCCACGTCCCCCGTCAAGGGCTTCGCCCTTGCAACCCTTTCCTGGCTTTCGCCCATGAGAGGTCGACGCCGGTAATTGAGCCTGATCGGGGAGATACCGCTCCTAAACGGAACAGGTACCCCTGAATCTGAACACTTTGGTCAAATACTATAGGTTATCATTGGTTGACGACATCTAGTTGCGAGGTGCAAGCGTGTTGACACAAACGGACCTGTTTATCGGCGGGCAGCAAGGCTACCACACGTATCGCATCCCGGCGATGATCGTCTCCGCACGGGGAACGCTGCTGGCGTTCTGCGAGGGCCGGCGGCACTCGCGCAGTGACACTGGAGACATAGATCTGATTTTGAAGCGCAGCTTCGACGGGGGCCAGACTTGGGAGCCTACCCAGACGGTCGTGACGGAGCCGGCGACGACCTGCGGCAACCCTTGCCCGGTCGTTGACAGGACCACCGGAACAATCTGGTTGCCGTTCTGCAAGAACCTGGCGGACGGGCCGGAGAGCATGATCCGCGATGGCAAGGCGCCGCGCACGGTCTGGCTCACTCACAGCGACGACGATGGCGCGACGTGGGCTGAGCCGATAGAGATCACGCCGGCGGTCAAGAAACCGTTCTGGACCTGGTACGCGACTGGTCCGACCCACGGCATCCAGCTGGCGAACGGCCGGTTGCTGATTCCATGCGATCACGTAGCCGGCAAGCTGTTCAGCCGACAAGATCCAATCTACTCCCACGTGATTTACAGCGACGATCATGGAGCTAGCTGGCATATCGGTGGCGAAGTCGAACCGGGCACCGATGAATGCGCGGTGATAGAGACTGCCAGTGGGTCGGTGTACGTCAACTGCCGTCACGAGCGAGGCATCAACCGACGCGCTATCGCTTGGAGCAAGGACAATGGCGACGGCTTTGACGGTTTTGCCTGGGACCAGACGTTGATCGAGCCGGTATGTCAGGCTAGTATTGCGCGGCTCACAACCGAGGCGCAACACGACCGAAATCGAGTGCTTTTCAGCAATCCGGCCAGCATCAATCGCGAAAACATGACGGTCAGGGTCAGCTACGACGAGTGCCGGACTTGGACCGGGGGCAAGGTGCTGCACGAAGGCCCGGCCGCTTATTCGGACCTGGCAGTCTGCACCGACATGAACATCTGCTGCTTATACGAGCGTGGGGACGAGAGTGCCTACGAAAAGCTGACACTGGCTCGGTTTGACATCGACTGGCTTACCGACGGAGCTGACCCGGCTGTCGGCGGATCGCTGCACTGATCGTGGTCGAGGAAACGATAGCCACACATTGACGACGTTCTCGACGCGACGCTAGAATCAATCCACGCCACCACAGAATAGCTGATCTCCTCGCATATTCAGCCCCTTCTGCCGCACGATGGCAGAAGGGGCGATTCATAAACATGGCGGGTGCACGTCTGCGGTTGGCGATATAGTACAAGCGACACCCCGCGTCGGAGGTTTGCCGGCATGGCTAGCATCGAAAACGCCTTGGCAGCAATGCCAAGCACTTATGACCATACTCAGGTCGAGAGTGACATATACGCTCGATGGGAAGAGTCTGGCCTATTTCGGCCGGAGATTGACTGGTCGAAGAAGCCCTTCACCATCGTACTGCCGCCTCCGAACGTAACAGGCGAGCTGCACAACGGGCATGCGATGATGGTGGCCTTCGAGGATCTGATGATTCGCTGGCACCGGATGCAGGGCGACCCGACTCTCTGGGTGCCCGGAACAGACCACGCAAGCATAGGCACCCACGTCGTAATAGAAGATGAACTCGCTCGGGAAGGCAAGACTCGGTTCGACCTAGGACGAGAAGAGTTCCTGAAGGTGGCGTGGGCATGGAAAGTGAAGTACGGCGGGATAATTCTCAACCAGATGCGCCTGTTGGGGGCGTCCTGCGATTGGTCCCGCGAACGGTTCACCATGGACGACATGCTGTCGCGGGCAGTCCGCAAGGCCTTTGTTCAGCTATACCACAAGGGTCTGATCTACCGTGGGAACTATATAGTCAACTGGTGTCCGCGCTGCGAGTCAGCCATCTCCGACTTGGAAGTCGATCACCAAGAGGAAGAGGGTCATCTCTATTACGTCCGATACAGCTTGGTCGATGATCTTGGCAACCCCATCGATGAATACGTCACGGTGGCGACCACCAGGCCGGAAACTATCCTGGGCGATACGGGCGTAGCGGTTCACCCGGGCGACGAGAGATACAAGGAACTCGTGGGCCGAAGCGTCGAACTGCCGATCATAGGCCGGCCGATCCCGATAGTCGCCGACGAGATCGTAGATCCTGAGTTCGGCACCGGCGCAGTCAAGGTCACGCCGGCGCACGATCCGAACGACTTCGACATCGGGCAGCGAGCCGACCTGCCAATCGTGATCGCAATGGACGAAACCGCCCGCATGAACGAGGCCGCCGGACCGTATGGCGGGATGGATCGCTACGAATGCCGCCGGCGGTTGATCGATGACCTGGAGCGCGAAGCTCGACTGATCAAGATAGAGCCTCACACCCACTCGGTCGGCCACTGTGACCGATGCGACACGGTAATAGAGCCGCTATTGTCCCGCCAATGGTTCGTGAAGATCAAACCGTTGGCCGATCCGGCGATCGAGGCGGTAAGAAACGGTTCCATCCGATTCATTCCCGATCGGTTTAGCCGCGATTACTTCAACTGGATGGAGAACATTCGCGACTGGTGCATTTCGCGCCAACTGTGGTGGGGCCACCGCATTCCGGTTTGGTACTGCGATGAGTGCGAAGAACTGACCGTGTCGATTGGAGAGCCCACGGAGTGCACCGCGTGCGGTTCAAACGAGATTGAGCAAGATCCCGACGTGCTGGACACGTGGTTCAGCTCCGGGCTGTGGCCGGTGAGCACTTTGGGATGGCCGGACGATAGCGAGGACCTGGGTTACTTCTATCCTACCGACGTGATGGAGACCGGCTACGACATCATATTCCTCTGGGTTGCCCGAATGATCATGTTCGGGATCGAGTTCGGCGGCGAGCCGCCTTTCAGCGTCGTCTACATGCACGGATTGCTGAGAGACGCCAAGGGCGCAAAGATGAGCAAGTCCAAGGGGAACGTGTCAAATCCCTTGGACATTATCTCGAAATACGGCGCTGACGCTCTGCGATTCACGATCGTTACGGGCGGCGGCGCGGGAAATGATCAGAAACTGGCGAATAGCCGTCTAGAAGGAAGCCGCAACTTTGCCAACAAGCTTTGGAACGCGGCCCGTTTCGTCCGCTCGACGCTTGAGGAGGATCCACCGGCCAAGCCTGAGCCAGGCTCCCTGGACGTGTACGAACGCTGGATACTCAGCCGAGCTAATCATACTGTCGCGGAAGTGACACGGTTGCTTGAGGGCTTCCAGTTTGGCGAGGCCGGACGAATAATTCAGGATTTCACCTGGAACGAGTTCTGCGACTGGTATCTCGAGCTGGCCAAGATAAGCCTGCGCGAAGGCAGCGGCGACCAGAATTCGGTACGTCACACTCTCCTTTCCGTTCTGGAAACGATACTCAAACTGCTGCATCCGTTCATGCCGTTTGTGACCGAGGCCATATGGCGGCACCTGCCGGCACGGGAGAGCTTTTTGATGGTGGCTAGTTGGCCGGAGGTCGGTAATTCAGACGAGGAGATTGAATCCGAGATCGGCAGCGTCATAGAAGTCATCCGGGCCATTCGAAACATAAGGGCTGAGTTCAGATTGCCTGCGGGCACCGCAGTGCCTGCGACAGTAGTTGGTCAGCAAACCGACCGAATCGCCAGACACCGGAACGTGATTGAACGGCTGGCGCGAGTCTCGGATCTCTCGCAAGGAGCAAGCTCGGCAGATCGCCCTGAGGAGTCATTTCATCTGCTGGCAGGGCAGTTCGAAGTCTATGTACCGTTCGCCGGCTTGATTGATTTGGATAAAGAGCGACAGCGAATCGCGGACGAGATCGATGGTGTGAGAAAACAGACCGCCCGGGTAGAGCGACGACTATCTACAAGCGGGTTCGTCAACAAAGCACCGGCCGAGGTCGTGGAACGGGAGCGCGTGCGCCTTGCCCAACTCAACGATCAATCCGACAAGCTACATAGCCGGCTGGAAGCTCTCGGATAGTGGCTGGCCCTGGATTGACCCGCAGGACTGTTTAGGCGCCGGGTGCCTCAGCGTAGCGGGTCGGATCTGCGACGCCAGCGTCCACGAAGGCAAGCCGGCGCTCGCCGCACTTGTTGCATCCGCCGCAATGTACGCCACCCCTTGGTGCCATACAGGTAATAGTCAGATCAAGAGGTAGGTGGCTGAATCGGCGAATAATGTCCTCTTTGTGAAGACCTCTGTAAGGCAATTGGATATCGATTTGGTGCGCCAAACCTTGGGTGAGGGCGCGCTCAAATGTGTCGAAGAACTCCGGCGTCGCGTCGGGGAATGGATTGCCTGCAAGCAAGCCGATCGCAATCTTCGACACGTCGTGCGTGCTGCACCATACTGCAACGAGCCCGATAAGCAGGACATTTCGGCCGGGAAGGAATACCGCGCTGTCCGGCTCGTCGGAAGCGGGTACACCAAGTCCTGTAACGCTCCAATGATCGTGGTAAAGGGGCTGAATAGGTAAGGACAGGGCTGTGACGGGCCGCACGTTTGGACTGTTCAACGCATCTAGGAACGATGCCAGAGCCTGGCGCTCTTCTTTTTCCCAGACCAGACCAACCTGCACGTAAATAGGGAATACTATCGAGTGCCGCGCAATGTCGGCCAAAAGAACGCAACTGTCGAGCCCGCCGCTGGCTAGTACCGCCACCCTATCCATCAGTATTATTCGCGGTAAGTGGATCGACTTGATGGAGTCTCCCAGAGTCGCACTTCGGTTGCCTTCAGACCCAGCTTGTGTACCTGATGATAAATGTGTTTGGATATGTTCTCTGCGGTTGGATTGTCGTCCATCAGGTAGAGAGGTTCGCCCATTTTGGTCAATATCGGCGCGATCGGATCACGCCGGCACAAGAGCATCCGGTGATCTAGATTGGCGTCGATCCATCCTTTGACCCGGTCGCGCACGTCGGCAAAGTCCATTACCATTCCGAGTCCGTCCAGAGAGTCAGACTCTATATCAACTTCGAGAAGCGCGTTGTGACCGTGCAAATAGCGGCACTTACCATCGTAATCCAATAGACGGTGACCGTAGCAAAACTCTATGGTTTTCGTCACGATGTGTACCGGCATTGGACCTCCTTCATTTATCCTGGGGCTCCAGGACCTGCTAGATGGCGGCCAGAATCCACCCGTATCGTCTCGCCGGTAATCGTCTCGCTCTTGAGCAGCATCACGATCAATTCTGCGATCTCCTCGGCTGAAGACTCCCTTTTGAGAGGCGTCCGGTCGAGGACGTCTTGCTGCCAAATCTCCTCGCTGATCTCACCGGGACGCATAGTCGGGCCCGGGGCGATGGCATTTACCAGGATACCATGTGAAGCAAGCTCGACGGCGAACCCACGCGTCATGAAATCGATCGCGGCCTTGGCTGTCAGATACGGCAAATAGTCTCTGTAGGGGGTGTGGCTCGCTGCCCAGTCGCTAAATAGAACAATGTGTCCCCGAGTCGGGCCGGCATTTCCCATCATCTGGTGCGCGGCGTTGACTGTAAGAAGATAGCTGCCCTTGGCCGTGGTGAGCGACCTATCCCAGGCATCACCGTCAAGTGAGTGGAAGGGTGTTCGGGGGAATTCGGAAGCGAGGTTGACGACGAATGAAAGGTCGCCTAGCCGCTCTCCAGCGACCTCAACCATCCGCCGGACATCGTCTTCTACGGTAACGTCACCTTGGATCAGGCAGGTCCGTTCGACCTTGCCTTCAATAGCGCGATGCAACCTGTCTGCTTCGATCCTGGAGCTGCGGTAGACGATAGCCAGGTTCGCGGCTTCCTTTGCCAGCCGGCGGGTTACAAGCTGACCGACACGTTTCGTACCTATTACAAGGGCACCCTTGCCTGCCAAACTTAGCATTGATTACTAGCGACGTCCTTCGATGCCGAGTGCCCTTCGTAGAAATCGTCGATCTCTTGCGAGTCCCGCGCCACGAGGTCGAGTTTTACTATACGATTCGGCGGTACTACAGTCAAAACTTGCAATCCAGGAGGACACAGTGGCCGACTCCGATGCCCCTTGGTATCAAACCTTCTTCAGCGGCACCTATTTGGAAATCTTCAGCCACCACCTGACGCCGGATCGAGCGGAGAAAGAGGTGGACTTCGTCGAAAGCACGTTGAACCTGGATACAGGCGCCAAAGTCCTAGACTTGTGCTGCGGTAATGGCCGTCACGCCATACTGCTCGCAAAACGCGGTTTGCAGGTCACCGCTCAAGACCTGAATCGCGAGTATCTCGAGTCGGCCCAAGACCTTGCGGTAGCTGAAGGTGTCGAACTGGAGACTGTACACAGTGACATGCGCGAAATACCGTTCGAAGGTAACTTCGACGCCGTAATCAATATGTTTACCGCATTCGGCTATCTGGAGTCCGAGGAAGAGGACGCGAAGGTGCTCCAGCAAGCATCCAAAGCACTGAAACCCGGAGGTCAATTGCTCCTAGATCTGCTTAACCGGGAATGGGTGGTCTTGAACTACATTCAGAACGAGTGGCGCAAGGCCACAGACGGGACCATCTATCTAGAACACCGGGAGCTTGATCTGGAGACGAGCCGTAACCGGGTGACCGTAACCATCATTTCTCCGGCTGGTGAGACCCAGCAGATCACAAGCTTTGAGATTCGACTGTACACACTGACCGAGATCATAGCGATGCTGGACCGGGCGGGGCTCGCATTCGCCGGCGCCTACGGCGGGTTCGATGGCGAGCCGTACTCGATTGCTACGCGTCGGATGGTCGTGGTAGCCCGTCGCTCCGTGTGACTGAGCGCACCTGGCAACCCGAGATTTACGCGGATCGTTTCGCGTACGGCCTGTCTCAGGAATCTATAGAGTAGACGACGCGCACCCTGACGCTGATCGTAAGCTCGCCTGGCTCGATAGGAGTTGCGAGCTTCATTGCGGCAGACTCAGCAAACGCCATACCACTCATCGCGCGAGGGGAAGGATAGCCGCCGCTGTCTTCTGTAACGCTGAGCACACCGACGATCGTGACACCGGCGGCATCGGCCAAGACATCGGCGCGGTCCCGAGCGTCGGCGACCGCCAGCTCCATGGCCTGGTTGCGAGAATCCGTCGGGTCGGCAATTGAGAACTGCACGCCGCCGGCAAGGTTGGCGCCGGCGTCGAATCCAGCGTCTAGGACTTCGCCAATCTGGTCCAGATCGCGAACGATCACGCTAACATTGTTGGTTGCAACGTAAGCATCGATAGTCTCGCCCTCCCTGTTAAATCTAGGACGGAGACTCAAACCGTGGGTCGAGATGTCCTTGCCTTCGATGCCCAGCGCCTTGATCGCATCGATTACCTTGGCCATTAACTCCGAGTTTTCGGCCTGAGCATCGCTAGCCGCACTGGACTGGGTTTGAACTCCTAGACTAAGGCTGGCCATGTCCGGCTTCGCTTGGACCAATCCCACGCCGGCGACGGCTATCGAGGGCTCTAACATCCCATCTGGGCCAAGAATAGCCTTGCCCATCTGTGCGCTCGTCTCGCCGAGTTGGTCGGCGCCGGGAGAGCCCTGATCTCCCGACTCTTCTACGCTACTGCGCAGGAACCAGCCGATACCGCCGGCAATCAACACCAACCCAACAATTAACACGGTTACTATGATCTGCCCCAAGCTCCTAAACATTTCTCAATCCTTTCACTCTGGGTTGTGCCAACCAATGTTGATTGGCTGAAATCCATGCCCTACAGCACTCCGCCATGTACTAAGGACGCGCGGAACTGAGATTTGGTTCCCCAGATGGCAGAAATCGTCCCGCCGTTCTAGGGGAAGAAACCCGTTTCATCATGTTTTTACGCCCTACTGCTCAGAATACTCTGCCGTATGTGCTTCAACGGGCTCCCAATCGGGCCGCAAGCAGCTCGATCGCTCGCGTCCAGGAGTCGCCCTCTCTGCCGACCTCCTCATTGACAAAGCGGTGATCGTGTTTGCGTATATACTCCGACAACTCGCGCTCGATCCGGCGAAGAGGCTGTGCTTGAGCCTTACGCAAGCGATCAAAGTCACTGGAGTTATCAATCTGGTCGACAATTTGACTCAGATGTGGGAGGCAGAAGCCGGCGGAATCGCGTAGAAGCGGGCAGACTTCGTCAAGGATTTCGAGGAGCGCCTCTATGTAGATTTGCTCGGCAATACCGCGAATCTCACAGGCGGAGCAGCCGCGCTCAGGTTGTAGCCGGCGAGCCAGAGGCGAGGACGGAGAGGACTTACCAACGGTCTTCGCCTCACCGGTTAGCATGCCCAGCAAGGATGGCCTGATTCTCCCAAATCGCGCTTCTTTCAAGGCGCGCTGATAGAAATGCACCAAATCCAGATAGATCCATGCTATGCCAAGGGATTCAAAACTCTTCGCCATCTCCCACGAGTGATAGTTGCACATTCCGCGGGCCTGCCGGATCTGTTCGCGGGTCTCCACGTCGGTCACGGACTCGTACAGAACCGCCTCTATGTAGCGCCCAGCCGCGCGGGTAGCCAAGAAGCATAACGCGCACCCTGTTTCGTCACGAAGAGATTCAAGCAGCTCGTGGCGCGCTCGCGGCTTGGATATCAAGGACGCCTGGCCTCCCGGTCGTCGTACATTCTGGGCAGCATCATCTGCGGCCTCCAGCTTCGTTTGAGGTCCTCGATCTGTTCAGAGTGTTGGTATTTACCGGTACGAATATAGTCCTGCTCGATATTCTCGATTGTCTCGGTCTCGAAGAATACGATCTGCGCTACACGGCGTCCCACGACCAGGGGAATAGTGTAGTAGCGCGAGTTGTTCGTGACCTCCATCGTCCAGCGGTTCGTGTAGCCAATGTCTCCCCAGCCGGCGTCCTTGCAGATCTCGATAAAGTTTCGACCCATAGAAGAACGGGCCTTCATCATGGTGGTGATGCGACCGCCACGGCCGCCGATAAATTCATCAGAATGACAAAGGAGCGTTTCGCCGGGGCTGATCCAGATTATGCTGTCGTCCGCATATATGCCATGCAACTTTATCTCGTTGCGCTCCATATAGTCAGAAGCCGCGACCGCTTCGCTAGGTTCGGTGCCCCAGACCCGCTCTACCAGTTGCTTATCGTACAGATTGTACAGGCCGACACTCTCGGCTTGTTTCTCGCGGTAGTACCAGGGGCCGAGCGTTACGTCGTAGCTACACGTTCCCAGATTGGCTTCTACGAATGGCTCGATTACGATATTGCCGGCCTCCAAATGCCGGCGGATGGCTGTGTTGGACAGAAGCAACTAATCTTCCCTCCCTTATCGATATTCTGATCGCACAAGGTGAGTCTGCGGTCGAACGTGAGAAACTCGCGGCCCCCGGAACGGACCAATGCTACCACGATGCCAAGCTGACACACTCCGATCGACGAATCCCTGTGCTAGACTCTGGCGGCGGCCTAGCCTCTCGGCGCAGTGCGTCAGGGGCTGTTTTTACTTCTAGCTACGAAGAATGAAAGGACGATCAATGGTAGATCTCGACACGCTCAGTTCGCTCTGTAAGCGTCGTGGATTCATGTTCCCGGGCAGCGAGATCTATGGTGGAATCAGCGGATTCTGGGACTATGGTCCCCTGGGAGTGGAGCTGAAACGCAATGTGAAGGACGAGTGGTGGCGTTCAATGGTCCAACAGCGCGAAGATATTGTCGGCATGGACAGCGCCATCGTGATGAACCCACGCGTCTGGGAAGCATCCGGCCATCTGAAGAACTTTATCGAGCCCTTGGTTGATTGCAAGGACTGCAAGATGCGCTGGCGCGAAGACCAACTCGAGACCGAGAGCTGCCCGAATTGCGGCGGACAGCTTACCGAGGCTCGCTGGTTCAATACGATGTTCAAGACCTATGTGGGACCGGTCGAGGACGAGTCATCTGTTGCCTATCTGAGGCCCGAGACAGCCCAAGGCATATTCGTCAACTTTCGCAACGTTCTCACGACGTCGCGCAAGAAGCTGCCCTTCGGCATCGCTCAAGTTGGCAAGGCTTTCCGAAACGAGATTACTCCAGGCCGATACTTTTTCCGCTCACGGGAGTTCGAGCAGATGGAACTGGAATACTTCGTGAGACCGGAAGAAGGGGAAGCTTGTTACCGGGACTGGATCTCCCAACGTCATCAATGGTATCTCGACTTGGGCATCCGAGCCGAGAACCTGCGTCTGTTCGAGCATCCGCAGGAGTCACTGGCCCATTACTCCAAGGGGACTACCGACGTCGAATACAAGGGTCCCTTTGGATGGGGCGAACTCGAAGGTATCGCTTATCGAGGGGACTTCGACCTGAGGGTACACGGTGAACACAGCGGCGAAGAACTGTCCTACTTTGACGAACCGACGAAGACGCACTTCTTGCCCCACATTGTGGAGCCATCGGCCGGCGTGGATCGGTCCGTGCTCTGCTTCCTACTAGACTCATACCATGAGGAGCCGGACAAGGGTGGGACTCGCGTAGTGCTCAAGCTGGACAGCCGGCTGGCGCCGGTCAAGGTCGCGATTCTACCGCTCTCTCGCAAGGCGCCTCTGGTAGAGCTCGCTCAGAGAATTGCAGCCGACCTACGCACGCATTTCATGACGAGCTACGACGACGCCCAAAGCATCGGCCGGCGGTATCGCCGGCAGGACGAGATAGGAACGCCCTATTGCGTGACTATCGATTTCGATTCGCTGGAAGACCACGCGGTAACCGTCCGCGACCGGGACAGCATGAATCAGATCCGAGTCTCGACCGAGCAACTCGCCGCGACATTGGAGGCCAAGCTGTCTGGCCAGAATTCGGAGTGAGTGGCGAGCTGCTTGTTCCGTACTCCGGATCAGGTGGATGCCGGATCAAGCATAGAAGACTAGAAGTCACCGCTTGGGAGAAACCCAATCCAGTGATCCACAAAGAAATGAGGGAGAGCGAGGACTAACCAAATGCCGCTATGAAGAACAACGTCGCCTCGTCATTGGCACTCATCATCCGCGACGCCGGGAATGACCACCTCCAGATACCAATCATCTGAGGAGTCTTCTCGAAACTTCGGCACGGCCTTAGTTGTCAGAACAGGAGCTCCATGAATAAGACCTCCATCGCGGCCATGATAGATATCGTAAACCTCTATGTGCATGTCCCTTGTTGGCTTCGGTGCGAACCAAGACCTTGGGCCGAAACGTTTCGTCGAACATCCTTCTATGATCTCATCCTGTAAACTAATATCGAACTTCGAACCCAGCCTGCTCTTATCGATATATACGGCAACGGCATCCTTTCTACGATTCTCGACGATGATTTCATACTTACTCGGATGCCTCACGCTACCGGCAATCCAAAACTTTCCCGGACACCTCTCTGACATCCCTGGATAATACAGTTCGGAGACAAAACTTGCTGAGACCTCACCACCACCCATGCCGATTTCATCTCCGACACGCGCGACGGTCCGACCGGCTCCATTACGTACCCGAACCACGCCGTCCTCGATGTGCGGGGCGAACCCAGCAGGCCACACGATTGCGGGATCAGGATAACGATCATTCATTCTCCCTACGCGCAGACAGTCGCCGTCCAGTAACAATTCACCACCGATCAGCGCGGTCATTCTCTCCACCCCAGCCGCCTTTATAGACTTCTGCCGAGGGAAGAAGAGCGTCGAGCCCGGTATCGACACTACGGTGGGCTCATCAGGGCCAACCGAGCTGACCTCCTCTCCAACTATCCAGTAGGGCCCCGGACAGCCCTCGGGCAACGGCTGTAGCAGATCGATTTCGCCTATGTCCGTGATCCCGCACCAGCCTTCGGAGCAGATTCCGTGGCCACTGAAGCGAACGTCATCTCCGACACGAGCGGCAATCAGACCGGCCCCATTGATGATCTGGGTCGAGTCGCCTTTCGTGGTCAGCGTGAAGTTTTCCGGCCATACGAGCAGAAGTGGAACAGGATTTTGATCGGGATATGTGGGATCGGGGTAGCGGCGTACCCGGAGGCATCCATCGACCACTATCAGCTCGCCAAACCGAGACCCTTCAGGAAGCATCGGCGGCCCCTCATACTGAGGGAAACCAACTATTCGGGCCGGCTGGTCGCTGGCCGGCTCCTTACTAGCCGGCTGGTTGTTAGCTGCCTGGTCGCTGGCCGGCTGGTTGCAGGCCAAGGTCAGTATTATTCCTACGAGAAGTAGGGGCCAAGCAGCGTACCGCGCTACACTCATCATAGGGTCGATCCAAACCCTCCGTCACCAAGCTTACCAACATTGATTCGGCGAAGAGCCACGGGTTCGCTTACACACGCACATAGTGCAGGTAAACCCTAGTTCGTCAGCACTCTGATGCCAAGATTAGACGAAGAAACGTAGTTGATCGCCATGTAGATGGCGTCATCGGGGGTAGAGTCGTTGTCGTCAAAATCCAATCTGGCACTCATTACTCCATAGGCTGTACTGCCTACGAACCATGGCCCGCCGCTGTCACCTCCGGAAGAGAGATCAACGCCGTCCCTGTGTACGTGAATCCAAGTGGCCTCCCCAGTGCAATCAGGGCAAGTGCGGAACGAATTCTTCAAGAATTCCGTGGTCACGATATAGCCGCACCCATAACCGGTGGTGATTCCATACTTGCAGACCCACTGATTTGCGGCCTGCTGGTCGCGGTGTCTCGTCGAAAACACGAGGCGATTGTGCGTTCCATCCCACGCCAAGTTTCTCACCGTGAATCCAGGCGCAGTACGCCACTGGATATCATATGAGCCTCCAACGCGTCGTCCCTCCAAGGATAGGGCCTGTCCGTTATATGATAGTTGGTTTCTACAGTGGCCGGCTGGAACCTCACTTCGGACATTGGGGATGCTGCGGAATGAGAATCAAGAGGCCCTAGTATTTGATCGCCTCTAACCTTCAGATCATTACTGCTTCCTGTACACTATTACCGAATCGCAAGGTTGGTAAGTCGAAGCGGCGAGAGTCAGAGGAACGCGCCTAACTACGGGACCGGCCGATCCAGTTTGTGGAGGGCGGCCGGCTGCCTTCCGTAGACACGATACCTCCGTTGCACAGAAACTACCTAAGCGTGAGCTTTTACTCTCCAAATCACCGCTGCCGGCAGCACAACTTTTGAATAGGAGCCAGCGACCGTGAACAAGAAATGGGTCTATTTGTTCTCCGAAGGCGACGCCACGATGCGCGATCTGCTCGGCGGCAAAGGAGTAGGCGCCGCCGAGATGACGAGCGCCGGCCTGCCGGTACCCCCCGGATTCACCATTACGACCGAAGCCTGCAATGCGTACTACGATGGAGAAGGCGGCTTCCCGGCCGGCCTATGGGACCAGGTGCTGGCGGCACTGGCTCAGATCGAGAAGCAGACCGGCAAGAGACTCGGCGACCCAAATGATCCGCTACTAGTTTCGGTTCGCTCCGGCGCCAAGTTCTCGATGCCTGGAATGATGGACACTGTCTTGAACCTAGGACTAAACAGGCAGAGTCTTGAAGGCCTGTCGCAGAGTACCAACAACGAACGCTTCGCCAATGACGCACATCGCCGTTTCATCCAAATGTTCGGCAAGATCGTGCTGGATATCGACGGACAGGAATTCGAGCACCTCCTTGAAGAGATGAAGAGCGAGGTCGGCGCGACTCAAGACACCGACCTCACGACGGAGCATCTCACGACGTTGGTCGGGCGATTCAAGAGGCTTGTACAAGTCGAGACCGGCTCGGATTTTCCCAATGATCCTCTTGAACAGCTACGAATGTCGATCCAAGCGGTTTTTAGATCTTGGAACAATCGTCGGGCGATCAACTACCGAAACTTCCACAAGATTCCCCATGATTTGGGCACAGCGGTCAATGTCCAGACCATGGTGTACGGCAATATGGGGAACAATTCCGGCACCGGAGTCGCTTTTACGCGAAATCCTAGCACCGGCGAAAAGAAGCTATTCGGCGAGTACTTACTGAACGCGCAAGGCGAAGACGTAGTCGCCGGAATTCGCACCCCCCAGTCGATCCAGGTCATGTCCCAAGACCTGCCTGAGGTCTACCAGCAATTCCAGGGCATCGCTCTGAGACTGGAAAAGCACTACCGGGAGATGCAGGACCTAGAGTTCACAGTGGAAAATGGCCGACTCTACATGTTGCAAACGCGCACCGGCAAGCGCTCCGCACCAGCGGCCGTCCAGATAGCGGTCGACATGGTCGCAGAGGGTTTGATTAGCAAGGAGGAAGCGGTAAGCCGAGTAGAGCCGGACCAAGTCGAACAGCTCTTGCACCGGCGAATAGACCCTTCAGCCGATGTCGATGTAATAGCGACCGGCCTCAACGCATCGCCGGGAGCCGCCACCGGCAAGGCAATCTTCGATGCGGATACTGCTAGTCAACTGGGATCAGATGGCGAGATGGTGATCCTAGTGAGGCCGGAGACAAATCCAGATGACGTGCACGGCATGATCGCCGCCCAAGGAATTCTGACCGCCAGAGGAGGCGCCACGAGCCACGCCGCTGTAGTCGCTCGTAGCATCGGAAGGCCCTGTGTAGCCGGTTGTGAGGCCATAAGGGTCGATGCAGAGGCCCGACAGTTTTCCGCAGATGGCAGACTGATCAAAGAAGGCGACCTAATTTCGATCAATGGCTCGACCGGCGAGGTAATAGTTGGCGAGGTGCCGCTCATCGACCCGGAGATAACGCCGGAGCTAAGCAAGCTACTAGGCTGGGCAGACGAGATCCGCAGGCTGCAAGTCTGGGCAAATGCCGACTATCCTCGCGACGCCAAGTTAGCTCGCGAGTACGGTGCGGAAGGCATCGGCCTCTGCCGGACGGAGCACATGTTCTTCGAGACCGACCGCCTGCCGATAGTGCGGAAGATGATTCTTGCAGAGGAAGACTCCGAGAGAGAAGCGGCATTGGCTAGATTACTCGAATTTCAAAGGGACGACTTCCGGGGAATTTTTCAGGAAATGGACGGACTCCCGGTGGTTATCAGGCTTCTCGACCCGCCCCTACACGAGTTCCTTCCCGCTTACGAGGATCTCTTGGTAGAAGTAATCGAGCTTCGCCACAGGGGAGATGATTCGGGAGAGTTGGAGGAAAAGGAGTCCTTGTTGCAGCGGGTCGACAGTATGCGTGAGACGAACCCGATGCTAGGACTTCGTGGTTGCCGCTTAGGCCTGTTGGTGCCCGGCGTGAACGCGATGCAAGTCAAAGCGATACTGCTAGCAGGGGCGGACGTCGAGCGCGAGGGGAAAAGCGTAATGCCGGAGATCATGATCCCATTAGTGGGGCATGTGAACGAGCTTAAGGCCGTCCGCCAAGAGTTGGAGAAGGTCGCCGCGCAGGTCGAGCGGGATACCGGGCATAGCTTGCCCTATAAGTTCGGAACAATGATCGAAGTACCTAGAGCCGCCTTGACCGCTGAAGAGATCGCCGAACACGCTGAATTCTTCAGCTTCGGAACGAACGATCTGACCCAAACCACTTTCGCGATTAGTCGCGATGATGCCGAGGGCAAATTTCTGCTGCAGTACGTGGAGAAGAATATCTTGCCGACAAATCCGTTCCAGGTACTCGACCAGGCTGGAGTCGGACGTCTGATGCAAATCGCGGTCGAACATGGTCGCCGGACGAGACCGGACATCGAGCTAGGTATATGCGGCGAGCATGGTGGAGAACCGAGTTCGATAGCATTCTGCCACAATCTCGGATTAGACTACGTCAGTTGCTCGCCATTCCGGGCACCAGTGGCACGATTAGCGGCTGCCCAGGCCGCACTAGCCAGCCAGGAAAGGGATTTCTAGGCTGAACCAGTCGACTGCCGAACGCCTGACCACCTGGGGTGGATGGCTGGCTTTGGTTGGCCTTGCTTTGGTCGCCGCAGCAGCCATTGGCGCAGTTGCAACTCTAGGTACAGAGGTTCTGGGCGGCTCTGAGTTGCGCGGACGCGATCTGATGAGGATCGCAGGCATAGGACTAACCGGCGTTGTCGGAGTGGTCTTGGGCACCGTGGGAGTAGCGGCCTACGTCATGGCGCCGGCGCGGGCAGGACTCGCCGAGCGCAACTACGCCAGCCTTCGCACCGCCATCGCGATGTTGGTTCTGGCCGCCGCACTGTCCAACTTGGTCCAAGTCCCCATACTGCTCTCCGACGCCAGTCTAGTCAGCAGCTCGTCAACGGATCCACTAAGCCTACCACCGGCCATCCTGTTCGTCGCAATCGCCTCGCTCCAGCTATTTCTGGTCGCTATCGTTCATTTGCGGATCATCGTTCCAGGAGTAATGACTTGGACTGACATCGGGTTAGTCGGCCGCGATTTCTTCCGGAACCTTTCGATCGGCCTCGGCGCATGGATACTCATGCTAATCGCATCGTTCGCCCTGAGCGCCGCGTTGCGCGAAATCGGGATCGAGCAAGACCAAGCAGAACTCTTCTCCGCAGTGAAAGACGCTCCGTTATCCCAATTCCTGCTGGTGCTCTTAGCCGGTGCGATCCTGGCGCCAATCGGAGAAGAGATATTCTTCCGGGGATTTCTGTTCACCTCTTTGTTGAAGGAGCGCGGGCCGGCGGTCGCCTACGCAGCGTCATCGCTTCTGTTCGCGGTGGTCCATCTGAATCTGCCGGCCTTACTGCCAATCCTTGTGCTGGGCGTTGGCCTTGCGATTGCCCGGCACGTGAGCAGAGGCCTGCTTGCGCCGATCGTGGCCCACAGCCTAAACAATATGTTCGCTCTGTCGTTCCTTTATTTTGTCGATTTTCCGGCACAGTGACAGGCCCTCCGCGCTGCAATAGAGGACCGATTATTGCTATGATTCATCGAAGAAACAGCGAAGACGGGCAAGCCATCTCTCAGACTGGCGGATGATGTCCGTAGCATCTACTTGCCGAGCCGCGCGGCAGATGCGTTCCTCGAGTCTTACCCGGATCCAGACGATAATTGTGTCGTATACACAGAAGTTTCAAGAGCCCGATGGGCGAGCACGTGCACTCAATTGATCAATCGTAGCCCAACCGAAGAAATCAAGGGCCGCCTGAGCCTGGTTGACGCGGTAGGCAAGCGCGTGGATTTGCGCAAGACTGGACGCAACCTGACCGGCCTCTGTCCTTTCCATTCCGAGAAGACCCCATCGTTTGTCGTATTCCCGGAGAACGACAGCTATCACTGCTTCGGTTGCGGCGCGCACGGCGACATTTTCACCTTCGTGATGCGCAGCGAGAACTTGCAATTCGTCGACGCCCTGAAGAACCTGGCGGGGCAGGCCGGCATTCAGTTGCCTAGTCGACCGCAGAACAAATCCGTTGCCGAACGGGACACTCGACTGGTCGGGATCAACGAACTGGCCGTACAGTTTTTCCAGGCAAGGCTTTGGGGTAGTGGCGGCGAGCCGGCTTTGAGCTACCTCCGCACCCGTGGGCTATCGGACAAAACGATCGAGAATGCCCATTTAGGATGGGCGCCGGACGATTGGGACACACTGGGGAAGCACTTACGCGAACGAGGAGTCAAAGACCAAGACTTAATCGAGGTCGGCCTAGCGAGCACGCGCGAATCTGGCGGCACGTATGACCGGTTTCGCGGTCGAATCATTTTCCCGATCCGGAATCAAACCGGCAAAGTACTTGGCTTCGGCGGTCGCAACCTGCAGGACCAACATCCCAAGTACCTCAATTCACCAGAATCGCCGATCTTCTCCAAAGGCGCCTGCCTATACCTGATCGACTCGGCACTTCAAGCGATCCGAGAGCGTGACCAAGTCGTAATAGTCGAAGGCTACATGGATGCGCTTGCAGCCCATCAAGATGACCATGTCAACGTAGTGGCGACCTTGGGTACGGCGTTGACGGAACAGCAGTTGCGCATCATCAAACGGGTTACCGGTAACTTGATCCTTGCCCTGGACGCCGACACCGCCGGCGAGCTAGCAACTGCCCGCGGACTCGAGCGGGCCCGCGAGGTATTCGGCGAGGAGAGGGTCGTGCCTACATCAAGGGGATTGATGCGCCTGGAGCGTCAGCTTAACGCAAATATACAGATCGCATCGTTGCCGGCCGGACTAGATCCGGCCGAACTAATTGGCAAGGACCTTGAAGAGTGGCGAAGGCTGATCGACCAGGCCAAACCTATCGTCGAGTTCTATATTGAACGCGGTCTAGCCGACGTAGACTCGAACTCGTCGAAGGAAGTTTCCAAGGCGGTAAGGGGTCTGCTGCCGATACTGTCGGAGATCACCGATCGCTTCGAGCAAGAGAAATACCTGCAGATTATTGCCGGCCGGACCGGACTTGCGCGACATCTGATCCGTTCGGAGCTAGCTAAAACTAACGTGCGAGAGAGCTCACGGCCGGCCCGTAGGGTAAGCCGGGCTGCGAGCCAGTCGATCGATGCGGGAGCCGGGAGTACGGGTTCGCAACACTCCACTTACCTAATAGCGATAATCTTGCAGCAGCCAGACCTGGTCCGCGAACTACCGGACGAACTAGATCCAGCCGAGCTAGACTCGCCGATGGCTCAAGAGCTACTCGCTCAGCTTCTCGACGCGCTTGCGGCCGACGAATGGGTAGGTCTGGCCGATTGGCAAGAATCGCTGGAGGAACCGTTGCGCGCTTTTGTTCAGGAAGCGATCGAACGGTGGCCGGCGGACAGGGCGACTCCCAGGGCTAGAGTCGCCGAGGAGCTAGCGAACACCGTACGTGAGATTCGCCGTCGGCACATCGGTCGGCAAATCGACCACGTACGCATGGCGCTGGAAGACTCCAAATCGGCCGGAGATGAGTTGCGCCATTCGTTGGCCAAGCGGATGAACGAGCTGATATTGGTCAAGAAGACCTACGAGACTGCCGAGGCACAGGCATTGGTCTTCACCGACATGACTAGATCTGGAGATTAATGCCGCGTTTGATAATTGCAATATTTACGAGTTACTTACGTTGGAGCGCCATGATTTAAGGAAATATTGTGCTTGCATCTCCGAGAATAATGGTGTTGTCCCACTAGGAGAGTCCAGATTATCTCTCGGGCCAAGGAGCGTACATCTTGACCAATACCATCTCGGAACAGGTACAAACGCTGCCGCGCGGCGATGATGGCGAACCGACTCTATCGGAGGGCGTACGCGCATTCCTGAATGGGCATGCATCGTCTAACCTCCTAGACCGGCATCTGGGTACTGAGGCCGTATTCCGCCAAAACACCGTCAAAACGAGAAGCGGCGACGGCCCCGTCAAAGTCGGCGGTCTCCCGAAAGATGGCGTGTCGCGCCGGGCTGCTACTGGCAACGCCGAGGATAAGTCGGAGACCGGCTCGGGTTCAGCGGTGGGGGTCAGCCGTGACGGTATTGACGACTCCGTCCGGCTATACATGCGCGAGATCGGAAGCATCCCACTACTAACTGCCCAAGAAGAGGTTGATTTGGCGACCCTTATCGAGAAGGGTCTCTTGGAGGAGCAGCGGCTGCGTGGGAACGATCTCGATGAGCAAACACTGGGGCAAGGTTGGCTCACGGTCAAGAAGGGAAGGCGAGCCTACATTCTTCTAGCTGAATCGAACCTGAGATTGGTAGTGAGCGTGGCAAAGAGATATCTGGGCCGGGGCCTTCCAATGCTCGACCTGATCCAAGAAGGGAACATCGGCCTCCTACGCGCGGTAGAGAAGTTCGACTACCGCAAGGGCTTCAAATTCTCAACCTACGCTACGTGGTGGATCCGCCAAGCAGTAACACGTTCGATCGCGGATCAGGCGCGAACGATCAGGATACCGGCGCATATGGTCGATACGATCAACAGGCTGCTGCGTTGCTCCCGCCGGCTAACCCAAGAGCTTGGTCGGGATCCAACCCCGGAGGAAATCGCCAAGGAGATGGACCTGCCTAACGAGCGGATCCGCGAGATCATGCGCATTACAACCGGCACAGTCTCTATGGAGGCGCCAATTGGCGAAGAAAAAGACAGCCGCCTAGGCGACTTCATCGAAGATCCGACCGCACAGGCGCCCTCGGACTTCGCTTCGCAACAGGTCATGAGGGATCAGATAGACCAAGTGCTTGGATTATTGGGCGACCGCGAGAGGCGGGTCCTGACGCTTCGGTTCGGACTGGGCGGCGGCCGCGTCCGCACGTTGGAAGAGGTGGGCCGGGAGTTTGGGGTCACACGCGAGCGAGTCCGCCAGATAGAGGCCAAAGCACTGCGCAAGCTCCGCCATCCGAGCCGCAGCGAGCTACTGCGCGACTTTCTGGAGTAGTCTCATTATATTGCAGTTGTAGCTCGTCCTGCCGGCTTCAACGTGTCAAGTTGACCCGGCTCCGAGACTCGTCCCACACGTTTGTTTTGCAAAAACAATGTTTGCATAGAGGCGGAAGGGCTGCGCTGCTTGGGCCGGCCTACGCGCAGCCGGATGCTCTATCTAACATCTCGAGCAAGAGACTGTGCCGATCTGTCCTCTCAGTCCAGTTTGTCTGTGAAACTCAATCATATTCGATGCCTTTGTATAGTAGCTCTAATGTGCTATATATGTTATCAGGTTTGCCGGCGACTTGGAAACATCCGGCTAAGAAGGCAGGGGTTTTTGAGTCTCGCACATCCGTTCTCACCCAAAGGTTGGCGGTGGTCTTGCCTTCCCCCTCCCCTTTGGATTCCGGCCCCGTATCGAGGTACGGGGCAGGCTTTCGACCGCCGGAATGACGAAGGGATGCCGCGAATGACCAATGAGAGGCTACTGGAGCAGTCTATCCCGGATCGGAGTCCGGGACATGCTTTCGTACCAATCGCTGATCCCGGCTGGTGCCGGCACACGAAGTTATGAAAAGCCGGAGTTGTGGTTTGGTACAGCGAATTGGCATGGCGGATTCTGCCACGCCCCACCCCGACCCCAGCGGGGGACAAGCCCCCGCGCTACATTTTCTCATTCCGCCATCGACCGTCGGTCTACAATCCGGCACGTTTCGCCGGTGGAGAGCCGGCATCGAGGGCGATTGGAGGGCACATCCCGGATCGGAGTCCGGGACATGCTTTCATAGCAATCGCTCATCCCGGCTGGGGCTGGCACACCAAGGTATGAAAAGCCGGAGTTGTGGTTTGGTACAGTGAATTGGCATGGCGGATTCTGCCACGCCCCACCCCGACCCCAGCGGGGGACAAGCCCCCGCGCTACATTTGCTCATTCCGCCATCGGCCGTCGGTCTACAATCCGGCACGTTTCGCCGGTGGAGAGCCGGCATCGAGGTTGATTGGAGGGCACATCCTGGATCGTAGTCCGGGACATGCTTTCGTACGAACCCTTTCCTGGTTTTTCCCGATCAGACGTCCTCGCCTGTGGTAGACCCTCATTGGTGCGCTATTACGCCCATACGGAGCAGGTACCCCAAAATCCGAACACTTACCTAAGAAGATGTGTCAAAGATTGATATCTCGTCGGGTTGGAGTTGGTTTTCCGTGCGGCTGTGGTTCGTGGATTCCCGTCTCCGCGGGATCGACGAGGTGGGCGTTTGTGTGCCGCAGCATCCTTCCAACCCGCCGGCGTTTCTCTGTGTTTTGACTCACGTCCCTACAGCTTTTATGCTCCCGGTACGCATCATTGGGCGCAGGCACTGTTTGAGCCAGGTTAGGGGAGGAGCTATGATCAACGAACAGTTGAACTGGGGCGTACTCGGCGCGGCCCGCATCGCGACCAATCAGATGATTCCGGCGATTCAGCAGTCCGACACGGGCCGGGTTGCGGCGATCGCCAGCCGGAGCGCGGCCAAAGCTTCGGATGTTGCCGAACACTTTGGCATAGACCGGTCTTACGGCTCCTATGATGACCTGCTGGCCGACCCAGATATTGACGTTATCTACAATCCTCTGCCGAACAGCATGCACCTGGAATGGTCGGTCAAGAGCGCGAAGGCCGGCAAGCACATCCTCTGCGAGAAGCCTCTGGGCGCTACCGCCGACGAGTGCCGGCAGATGATAGATGCGGCAGATCAGAACAACGTCTTGCTGATCGAGGCATTCTGGTATAGATACCATCCAAAGAACCTGATGATAAAGGAGATGGTCGACGACGGTAGTCTGGGAACGCTAAGGGCGGTACGGGCCTACCACTATGGCACAGAGACACACCCTACTACGAGCATCGCTATGTCAAGCGAGCTTGCCGGCGGTGCGTTGTTGTTCGGGGGTTGCTATCCTGTGAATCTCAGCCGCTGGCTGTTCGGGCGGGAACCAAAGACCGTCAGCGCGATCTTCGAGTTCGATCCGCTGTACAAGGTAGATGTGACGTTCAACGGTCTACTCGACTTCGGCGCCAATCAGCATGGCATAGCCAACTGTGGGTTCCACCATGCGGAGAAAAGCCGCTACGAGGTCATCGGCGAACGCGGGTACGCGGTGGTCGAGCCGTTTCTGACAGGAGACCCGGGTGCAATGACCGTTCGGTTCGAAATCGATGGGCGAAAGTTTGAGAGACAGACACCTCCGGCCAACGCCTTTGTCATACAAGTAGACGCGTTCACCTCATGCCTGAAGGGTGAGGCGGAGTCACTCACCACAGCCGAGGATGCCGCGAAGAACATGACGGTCATCGATTCGCTGTTTCGCTCGGGCCGGACAGGGCGACACGTTGCTATTCCAGAATAGGCAACGTTCGGGGCAGCGGCACCGATCAAGCAAGGGCCGGCCCCGATATTTGAATGGGTTGACGGTCACAGCCGGACGCTAAACCGTAACACTACGAAAATTTCCGCAACGAGGTTGGCACAGTGGCGCTATCCATCGGTCTGGTCGGGCTGCCGAACGCCGGCAAGTCTACTCTGCTGAACGCTCTGACCAACCTACAGGTGACAACCGCGAGCTATCCGTTCACGACGATCGAGCCAAATATCGGCATGGTACCAGTGGAAGACGAGCGGTTGGATCAACTGGCGGAGCTTATCAAGCCGGAACGAAGAGTAGCCGCGACTGTAGAGTTTGTCGACGTGGCCGGCCTGGTGAAAGGCGCCAGCCGGGGAGAAGGACTGGGAGCGCAGTTCCTGGGACATCTCCGCAACGTAGACGCCATCGCGATGGTGCTGCGCGTATTCCAATCGACGGACGTAAGCCACACTTTGGGTGGGACGGATCCGGAGCGTGACGCCGATGTACTTTGGCTGGAGCTAGGTCTGGCCGACTTAGCAATCGTCCAGCGCCGGCTTTCCAACATTCGGCAAGCCGCCCGATCAGGCGACAAGGAGGCTCGCCAAGAGATCGGCATTCTCGAGAGGATCGAAGAGGCGGTTGGAGATCGCAAAGAGCTACGGCAACTGCTGACCGACAATCTTGTCGCTCAAGCGGCGCACAGGATGCAACTGCTGACGGCCAAGCCGGCCATGTACGTTCTCAACATCGGTGAAGAAGACCAAGGGCAAGCGGCGCAAGTAAGCAGAATGGAAGAGATGGGTCTCGCCGCAAACACGCCGGTTTGTTCCATATTCGCCCAACAAGAGGATGAACTGAATAGACTGGAGCCGGCCGAGGCAACGGAGTACCGTCAGATTCTGGAGATGAGTGAGAACGCGCTAACCATCCTTGTCCGGACGGCCTATTCACTGCTGGAACTCAGCACCTTCTTCACCATCGACGGGCCAGAGGTGCGAGCTTGGACTGTACGCGAAGGCACGACGGCGCCGGCGGCGGCCGGCAGTATCCATTCGGACTTCGAACGCGGTTTCATTCGGGCGGAGGTTATCGATTGGCAGGAGTTTGTCAGGGCCGGCTCCATTGCCAACGCGCGTCAGCACGGCAAGGTGAGGTTGGAAGGCAAAGAGTACGTGGTTCGAGACGGCGACTTAGTTCATTTCCGTTTTGCGGTTTAAGACTGCGGGATGGGCATCAAAGGCACGTCAAGCGACTCGCCGTGGGATTGACGCGCTGGGTGGCGGGCCGACGAGGGTTTGTAGATTGTCTGCACTGGGCGATTCGCGAATCGCCCCTACTGTGACGTTGGTCGTTGGTGGGTCGCCGGGCGGTACGAATGGGGCCGGCTGCCGGGATGCACTCCGCTGGGGACAAGCCCCAGCGCTACATGTTTCTCTGCGGACGTTTTTCCGCTCGGCTGTGGGTCGTGGATTTCCATCTGCGCGGGATGTAGGTTGGAGTCTACTCGGTGGAGGTCTGCCGACGATCGGAAACGAAGTCGGAGATCAACTTCAACAATGCACCAGCAGCCAGCATCATTTCAGCCAACTCGGCCAGCGATCCGATTGGGGTGTCTGGGGCAGTGTTATTATCTTCTTCCTGGGTGTTGCCACGGATCAATGCGTTCACGGCGAGACCAGCCGACGCGGAGAGGTAGGTCCTAGCCGACTTGAGGCCGGCTACTGTGGTCAGATCAGAAAAACCCACGCGCGCGACCAATCGTTGACCCAATGAGCTTGATACTAAAGTTCCAAACAGCCAACCGCTGCCAATTGACGCGACGGCAACCAACAAGAGCCTTATAATACCTGGCAATGCCAAATCCTCATGCGCAGTCGGGTGGATCGAGGAGCCTGCGCTGATTGTGGCGTATTCTACACGATGCTATAATTGGCGGTGACAAAGGAAGGCAGGAAAACTTGGAAGGTGGGGAATTGCGTGAATTAATCCCCTGCCGCAAACTTGGAAGACTCCGGCAGAGGGAGCGCTGAATGTCCCTGGATATAGAGAGCAAGTCTAGCATCATCGAGGCAAACCGGGTTCACGACACTGACACCGGTTCTCCCGAGGTACAGGTTGCTATCCTGACAAATAGGATAGCAAGCTTAACTGATCACCTGAGGTCCCACAAGCATGACTACGCTACGCAGCGTGGGCTGATTACAATGGTCGGTAAGAGACGACGTCACCTCAGGTATCTGAGAAACGAAAGCCCCGAACGATACCAAAGACTGGTAAAAAAGCTAGGCATACGACGGTAAGTATTCGACGCCCCACTCAAGCGCCTTCACCAAGTGGGTACTACCACGCCTCGGAACGGTGACTCTGCCTGGGGGCGTTTTATGTCACGCGACAGAAACGAGAAGGTGCCGCGACCAGTTGACCTCGCATGAAGAGCCGCGGGCGAGCCAGCCTCCCTTTGAGCGTTTGCAAGACAAATATATCAATCGATTTGGATGAACTAAGTTGGAGGAATCAGCTTTTAGATGTTGAAAAAGTACGAACTTGAATATGGCGGACAGACACTATCTATAGAAACAGGCAAACTGGCGGAACAGGCAAACGGGGCCGTGTTGGTCCAGCTTGGAGACACGATTCTGCTCGCGACGGCTTGCGTTTCACGCAACCAGCGTCCCGGCACGGACTTCTTTCCGCTGACCGTTGACTTTGAGGAACGCGCCTACGCAGCTGGGAAAATCCCGGGGAACCATTTTCGTCGCGAAGGTCGTCCACCGGAGCCTTCAATCCTGATTTGTCGGCTCACCGATAGGTCGATCCGCCCATTCTTTCCCAAAGGGATCCGAAACGACGTTCAGGTGATACTGACGACATTGTCGTCCGACCAGGAAACCTTGCCGGATATCATGGCCATAATTGGGGCATCGACCGCCCTGATGATCTCGGACATCCCCTTCGAAGGGCCGATCGCCGCGGCAAAGGTTGGACTGATCGATGGCGAATTTGTGCTTAACCCAGGCGCTTCGCAACTGGAAGAGTCCGACCTGGAGTTGATCGTCTCCGGCACATCCGACGCGATCGTGATGGTGGAGGCTGGGGCCCAGGAGTTGCCCGAGGAAAAGATGCTCGACGCGCTTCGGTTCGGCCACCGCAACATTCAGCCGGTCATCGAGCTACAGCAACAGATGCGGGATGAGATCGGCAAGGCGAAGATGACACTCGAAGTCACCAAGGTGGCAGCTGAGATTCGCGACGCGGTAGAACCAGTTGCTCGCGAGCGGTTGCCATCAATCGTCTTTCTGCCGGACAAGACAGAGCGCCGGAATCTGGAACATCAGCTTTTCGATGATCTGACCAAGCAACTGGGTGAGACAGCTAACGAAGACCAAATCAGCAGCGTCGTCTCGGACGTAGAGACGGAGGTTGTTCGCAACGGCATCCTAGATGAGGGTAAGCGCCCGGACGGACGCAAGCTCGACGAGATTCGGCCGATCAGCTGTGAGGTCGGAATCCTGCCTCGGACACACGGATCTGGCCTTTTCACCAGGGGACAAACGCAGATTCTTACGGTGGCGACCCTGGGCTCGACCGGCGATGCTCAGAGGATAGTGAACATCGGCGTAGAGTCATCGAAACGGTATATCCACCACTACAACTTCCCACCATACAGTACGGGAGAAGCGAAGCGGATAGGCACGGCGGGACGACGTGAAGTAGGTCATGGCGTCCTCGCGGAGCGGGCCCTGGCGCCTGTGTTGCCAACGGCGGACGATTTTCCGTATACGCTGCGGCTCGTCTCGGAAGCGCTTAGTTCCAACGGTTCCACTTCTATGGGCAGCGTCTGCGGCAGCAGTCTTGCGCTGATGGACGCCGGCGTGCCTATCAAGGCGCCGGTAGCGGGCGTCGCAATGGGAATGGTAAGTGAAGAGTCAGGCCGGCACTCGATCCTCACAGACATACAGGGCATCGAGGATCATCTGGGGGATCTGGACTTCAAGGTCGCCGGAACCGCGAGTGGCATCACCGCGCTCCAGATGGACGTAAAGATCAAGGGTCTATCGGAAGCGCTGCTGGTCGAGGCATTGGAGCAGGCCCGCGTCGGCCGTCTGTTCATCCTCGACAAGATGTTGGCCACGATCGGCGAGTCACGCAAGGAGATGTCCGAGTACGCTCCGCGTATATATAAGACTCGGATTCCACCGGATAAGATCGGGACTCTGATCGGGCCTGGCGGCAAGGTTATCCGGGGACTGCAAGAAACACACGGTGTACGAATCGATATTGAAGAAGACGGAAATGTTCTAGTCTCTTCGACCGATTTCAGCGGCGGGCAGAATGCCGTCAGCGAGATAGAGCGGATGTGCAAGGACGTCGAGATTGGAGAGGAGTATCTGGGCAAAGTTACCCGAATCACCAACTTCGGCGTCTTCGTAGAGATATTGCCGGGCAAGGACGGCTTGGTCAGACTTGGCGATCTGGCCGAGTACCGAGTCAATCGCGCGGAGGACGTGGTTAGCCTTGGCGACGAGATCATGGTAAAGGTTATGGAGATCGATGCTCAGGGCAGGGTTAATCTGTCGCGCAGGGCGGTTCTGGATGGCTCAACCGATCTGGCACCGGTACCGCAGGGACGGGACGGACCCGGCGGACGCCGGCCCGGAGGGCGACCTTACAATGACGGCGGGCCACGCGGCGGCAACAGGGGAGACCCTCCACGACGCGGGCGCGGCGACTTTCGGCCTCATCAAGGGCCCAGTGACCGACACAGGGGTTAAGGCTACCAAGTCGGCCTGCGGTACAATAGCATGAGTTCCCAATCACAAGTACCTCGATCCGCCGGAATTATGATGGATGCCAAACCTACGGTCTGAAATGGCAGTCAAGAGAGACTACTACGAGGTACTTGGTGTCGGCCGGAATGCCGTGGAAGACGATATTCGTCGTTCCTATCGCAAGCTGGCTCGCCAGTACCACCCAGATGTAAACAAGTCTCCCGAAGCTGAGGAGCGTTTCAAAGAGGTCAGCGAAGCTTACCAGGTGCTCAGCGACGCCGAGAAGCGACGCACTTACGATCAATTCGGTCATGAGGGTCCGGGTGGCTTCGCCGAAGGGTTCGCCGGTTTCGGTTTTGACGAGATATTCGAGTCGTTTTTCGGCGGAGCGCGGTCCACGACCCGGTCACGCACCGAACGCCGCGGTGCGGATCTGCGTCTCGACCTGAATCTCAGCTTCGAGGAGGCGGCATTTGGCGCCTCTCGCGAAGTCGAAATACCCCGGCTAGAGACCTGCGGCCATTGCGACGGCTCAGGCGCAGAGCCAGGCAGCAAGCGCGAGAAGTGTCCCAACTGCACCGGTACCGGCGAGATCAGACAGGTGCAGCAGTCAATATTCGGCCGCTTCGTCAACGTAACGATGTGTAATCGCTGCAAGGGTGAGGGAGTCATCGTCACATCGCCCTGCAGCAAATGCAGAGGCAATGGACGGGTTCGGGCCGCCCGCAAACTCGAAGTGCGAGTGCCGCCAGGGGTCGACTCCGGACAGCATCTAAAGTTGACAGGCCAAGGGGAAGCTGGCCCTGACCGGGGTAAGAATGGCGACCTCTATGTCGTGCTGTCAGTTAGTCCTCACCCGGTGCTCGTCCGGCGAGGCAACGATCTAATATACGACCTGACAATCAATGTCGCCCAGGCCGCGCTAGGCGACGAGGTCGAGGTCCCCACGATAGGTCGCGAGCCAAGGCCCCTTCAAATCCCGGCTGGTACGCAGTGGGGAGATACTTTGCGCGTTCGTGGGCTGGGTGTGCCCTACCTCAATCGACCGGGCCGCGGCGACTTGATTACTGAAGTGCGCATAGTTACGCCCAAGCGTCTTAGCGATGAGCAGCGCAAGATTTTCATGATGCTGGGACACACGTTGGGCTCCAACCCCGATGGAGAGTCGAAGGGGTTCTTCGACAAGCTAAAACAAGCTCTCGGTAGTGACTGAGCCAGCCGGCCACATAACTCGGCTGTACACCGAGTGCGCTGCCGAAGCAGCGGATGACGTCGCCAATCTCTTCCAGTCGGAAACCAACCGCACCTCGGTCGTCGAATTGGTGCCTGATCCCGACGATGACCCGGATAAACCACCTACTTTCGATCGGGCGGCGGTTTCGGTCTACCTGGAACCAACCGACGCCACCGAATCTTTACAGAGCATGCTGGACCTGAAGCTCCGTCTGCTCGCTCAACTGGCGAAAATTGGTACATTACAGCGGCAAGAGATCGGCCGGGAGGATTGGGAAGAATCTTGGAAGAAACACTATCGGCCGATGAGGGTAGGAAAGAAGCTAGTAGTCTGCCCAAGCTGGCACGAATATCACCCGTCCGCCGGCGAGCTAGTACTGAGCCTCGATCCTGGTATGGCTTTTGGTACCGGAATCCATCCAAGTACGCAGATGTGTCTGGCACGGTTGGAGACTTCGGTCAGGCCGGGCGACAAGGTTCTGGACGTTGGCGCCGGATCGGGGATCCTCACACTTGCAGCATTGGGCCTCGGCGCAAGCAGAGTGGTAGCAATCGACGTGGATCCGGTCGCGGTGAAAACAACCAACGCAAATATCGAGCGGGCCGGACTCGAGGTGAGAGTCGAGTCGATCCTCGCCGATTTCAAACACGTGGTCTGGGACCGACTACCAACTGTTTTCAAACCGCCGTACGATATAGTGACGGCCAACCTGACGGCCGGGATTATCCTGGCGAATCTGGACAATCTCCTGGAACCGCTGATGCCAGGCGGCGTTCTGATCGCATCGGGCATCATCGTACAACGCGAGCAGGAGATGTCGGCGGCTCTATCAACGACTGGAATCGCCATCTCTGAACGCCAGGAGCAGTGTGAATGGCTGTGCCTGGTCATTAGAAAACCCAGGTAGCTGAGGGATTCGGCCGTCCACCGCGAAAACAGAACTCAATTCTTGTAAACTTACAGGGGCGACGGACTGCATCGGCAGCCGGAAAAACATCGTCAATATCGACATCCGGTAGTAAGCGTTTCTTCCGATCAATCAGATGAAGCACTTACTACCGAGATGTATCAGGTACATTAAGGAGACGCAGTAGCATGAGTAAGGCCAACGAAGAATTGCAAAATGACCCGCTTTCTGAGATGCAGCAGCAGATTAGCCACCTCCAAGACAAAGTGACCTACCTGGAGTCTCGAGTATCCGACCTGCAGCAGCAGAAGGTTGCCGAGGAGCGCTACGCGGCGATCGCGCATATCAGGGCACACTCGTACTTTGCGCAGCTAGCCCTCCAGGATGCAGCTGTGGATAACAGGCAGAACCACCAGTTTGTGACCAACGCCAACGCGTGTATACGATTCGCGAGAGACGAAGCTAACAAGGCGATAACGGACCTAGCCAGCAGCGCCAACCCAAAGCAGCTTGCCGAGGACTGGCTAAACCGATCCAGCGCATTCTTCAAAGAGCGCGGCGGTTTCAACGTCTTCCGGTGATGCCGCGAAGTCCGCGTCGTCGCCTGGATGGAGGGGTCGAGCCGGCTTCCACCAGCGCGAGAGCGTAGCAGCAGCAAAACTCTTTGGCGGACGGGCCCCAGTATTTTCGACCCTAAGAACAGTACGATTCAGATCAATGCATCGATTCTTTGTTCCAGGAGCAGGTCTATCCGGAAGTGAAGTCATTCTGCGGGAGAAACAGGCGCACCAGATCAGCAATGTCCTGCGACTTCGACCCGGCGAGCACATCTCACTGTTTGACGATAGTGGATGGGAGTATCTAGTCCGTCTAGTCCGGGTGAATTCCTCACATTGCAGCGGCGAGGTTGTGGAGCGCCGGCTGGCCGACAATGAGCCACGAGTCAAAATCACGATCTGCCAGGCTCTCTTGAAGGGAAGCAAGTTCGATCTGATCGTCCAAAAGGGGACCGAGATGGGCGTCGCCGGGTTCGTGCCCGTGCTGTGCGCCCGGAGTGTGATGGGCGACATAGATCAAGCATCCAAGAAGAAGGCGGAACGCTGGCGAAGGATCGCGATCGAAGCGGCGGAGCAATCAGGGCGAAGCCGGCTACCCCTCATACATCCCGGAACGCTTTTCGCCAGCGCCTGTGAGCGGACACGCGGCTTGTCGCTGATCGGCTGGGAAAGCGAACGGGAGGTGGGTTTACAGTCGGTACTGGCGGAGAAAGCCGAGTTAAACTCCCCAACGGGCCGGCCGCTGTCGGTGAATCTATTCATTGGACCGGAGGGTGGATTCACATCCGAAGAGGTGACTATGGCAAGCGACTTTGGAATCACGGCGGTCAGCCTGGGGCCGCGGACTTTGCGATCGGAGACGGCGGCGTTGGCGTTCGCTGCCGTCGTGCTTTACCATTTCGGGGACCTGGGGTAAAGTGCGAAAGGCATTTTGCCGACCAATGAGGTAGTGGATAATGCGCCGAATCTTCGGGCCGGGTATTCCAATTTGTGTAAAAGGCTAACCTGAATGAGCCATCGTTCAAACCGGCGGGTTGCGTTCACTACATTGGGCTGCAAGGTGAACCAAGCCGACACCGACCGATGGGTTTCAGAGCTACTCGATATGGGTTACGAGATCGTCGACTTCGACCGTCCGGCCGACGCCTATGTGGTGAATACGTGTACTGTTACACACGTGGCCGACCGGAAGAGCCGTCAGGTCTTGCGCCGGGCCCGTCGACAGAGTCCATCCGCGCTGGTGGTCGCGACCGGCTGCTACGCGTCTGTCGCGACGGCTGAGCTCACCCGGATGGCGGAAATCGACCTTGTGATCGGCGGGGCGGATAAGGATTTGTTGGCCAAGAGGATTCACGACGCGCTCGAAGGAGAAGGCGAGCAAACCGCGGAAACGTCGGTAGGGGGCATCCGGCCCATCGGCGCCAGAACAAGGGCGTTCATCAAGATTTCAGATGGATGCAACAAATTCTGCACATTTTGCATAGTGCCTTACGCCCGCGGCCGTGAGCGGAGCGTGCCGGCCGGCCAGGTTATCGAGTCGGTGCGTCGGGCTTGCACCGAAGGATACCGCGAGACGGTCCTTACTGCCGTCCACATGGGGACGTATGGTCGTGAGCTGCGGCCAAAATTGTCTCTAGGGGAGCTCGTGGGGCGAATCCTAGCTGAAACGGAAATCGAGCGGCTGAGACTATCATCGATAGAACCGGAGGACTTTGACCTATCGATGCTAAAGATGTGGTCTGACAGGCGATTGTGCCGTCATTTTCATCTGGCGATAGATAGCGGATGCGACGCCACTCTGAAACGTATGCGTCGGCGATATACCTACGCGCAATACCGCGATCTTGTGGGAAATATCAGAAGCTGCCTGCCGGATGCGGCGATCACTACCGACGTAATGGTGGGTTTTCCGGGAGAAACCGAGGCGGAATTCGAGGAGAGCTTTGCAAACATCGACGATCTCGCTTTCGCCGGCAGCCATGTATTTCCGTACTCGCGCCGACGAGGTACCGCGGCCTGGCACTTCGGCAATGAGGTAGACTCTCACACGAAGAGCCAAAGAGGGAAGCGGATGATCGCCCTCGCCGGGAAGAACGCGAAACGGTTTCAGCGCAGGTTTGCCGGAGCCGAGATGCCGGTGCTCTATGAAGCGGCGGCAGGATCAATCAAAGAGGGTAACGATCGGTTGCTACTGTGGGAGGGTTTGACCGACAATTATCTGAGGGTGGTCACACCAGCGGCCCGTCCCCTGGTGAACCAATTGGAACAAACTCTACTTTATTTTGGCGAAGATGGGCTATCAGGCGCACTAGTCGAGCCGGCCGTTGCATCTTCCGGGAGGCGACTTTGAGCAATTCTGATTGCCTGTTCTGCAAGATAGTGGAAGGACAGATTCCGGCCAACATCGTGGGGAGAAATGATGACGCTCTGGCGTTTACGGATATCAATCCGAAGGCTCCGACACACATACTGATAATACCGATAGAGCATATCGACTCGATTACTGACGTTCGACCAGAACACGCGAACGTTCTCAGCGAAATGTTTCGTCTGGCTAATGACCTAGCCAACCTGCAAGGCGTTAGTGAAAGCGGGTTTCGCCTCGTGGTGAACAACGGTCCGGACGCGGGCCAAACAGTGGATCATCTACATTTGCACCTATTGGCCGGCCGCAATATGACCTGGCCGCCGGGCTAATCCACGAGTCGATCATATCTAGCATACGACGTCATACGACGTCATACGACAGCGACGAGGGTATCAAAAATGGGAAAAAGGGAAAAACCGGGCCGTGCTGCCAAGAAACCCAAGAAATCTGCGAAACTGGTTGAGATCAAGCCGCCTCCCGAGCCGATGACAGTCGAGGTAATCGGCAAGCGGCGCAAATCGCAGGCAAGAAGTGACGAAGGTTTTTGAGTCGGAGTTGCGCTTTGTCTACCGGTGCTAGCACGTGGGCTAGACCGCTCACCCGATCGCTGGATGTACCATCACTCCGATGGTCACGTGTGCTTCCTGGGCTCTGCTGATGTCGATAGTGCCGGAGGTTGCCGAGCGTTCAATGGCGCCGATCAGAGTTTACCTACCATCTACGTGGATCCGCCGGCGGCAACAACTGGAACTCCATCGAAGACCTAGAGATTCTTAGTGATGTCTTCTTTGGAGAGTGCAAGGTCTACGGCTGAGCTGACACCGTTTCGGCGCAATCCAGGACGTTTGGCGTGGACGATCCTCATACTGTCATTTCTGGTTTTCCTCGGTCTTTTGGCGACGGTCCAATTCGCAATTCGTACCTACCGTGCAGAAGCAGTGGTTAGGCAGGATGTTACGATCGAAGTGATTCGAGGCACAACGCTAATACGTCCGTTCGCAAGCGCCAGCGAATTCGAGGCGTCCACTCACCCGCAGGTGACTGAAGGAGACGCAATTCGGACAACAGAAAGATCCGAAGCGGTCTTATGGTTGTTCGACGGAAGCAACGCCCATCTCTGGCCAAATTCCAACCTGCTTCTAAATGAGATACAGAAATCGCGCTTCGACTCCCGCAAAGTTGAGATTGTGATGAGTCAGCAAAGTGGAAATATCCGGTACGAAATCGCGCCCTTAACGACCAATGAGCGTACATTCGTCGTTGAACTGCCCGAAGGGCAAACGATCCTTCGGGAAGGGAGCTACTCTATCCTAGTAGGACCAGAGCAATCAGAAGTGTCTGTCCGGCTGGGATCGGCAAGTGTTTCAGCAAACGGCCAGGCGATCGAACTCCTCGCCGGCGAGAGATCCATAGTCCGCTCTGGCGAACCGCCCAGCATTCCCTTGTCGGCAGCTCGCGACCTAGTGACAAATGGAGACTTTGGCCGCGGATTGCAAGGGTGGCAGATAGGCAACCGTGCAATAGAAGACAACAAACCCGGAACTGTTTCACTAATTCTCGAGGATGGGCGACACATCGCCGTGTTTGAACGACGCGAATCGAACCGCCATGGGGAAACGTTCATCCACCAACAAATGGATGTCGATGTTCGCGATTTCCAATCACTGAGGCTGTCCCTCGACGTAAAGGTAATGAAGCAAAGTTTATCGGGAGGGGGTTGGGTTGGCTCAGAATATCCGGTGATGGTGTTGGTCCGTTACCGAGACGCTTTTGGCAGCGAAAACACTTGGTTCCGCGGTTACTATATCCATAACGACGAGAATCATCCGGTCACTTCTGGACAGTCCGTGACGGCCGGTAGTTGGCGCTCAGACACCACGGAACTGTTCAGTCCTCAACACGTGTTTCCAAAGCCGACACACCTACTTTGGGTTGAGGTCCAAGGGAGCGGATGGGAGTATCACGGCGCCGTCACGGATCTTCGGATTATCGCAGAATAGGCGTATCGACTCTTGACCGGCGGATAAAAGGGGCTCAACTCTGGGCTAAGTCATCCTTTCTGGGCCGTGGACTTTCTCTCCGGAGTGTCGCGGCTAATATTCAGGACGCCACGCACACCTTCAAGGCGACTCATCATCCGGCCAAGTTGAGCTATGCTTGAGACGTCAAGAGTAGCGCGGATAATGGCAGTGCTGTCCGGACGTGTACCGACATCGGCAGAGCTCATGTTTATATGTTCCTCGGCGACGACAGCGGATACGTCTCGCAACAAACCGGGGCGATCCCAAGCTTCGATCCTGATGCTAATGGGAAAGACCTGTCGGCGGGTATTTCCCCATTCCACGCCGATGAGACGATCTGCCTCGACCGAGGAGTGTACGTTCGGACAGTTCGACCGATGGACGGTCACCCCGCGTCCGCGGGTGATATAGCCTATGATCTTTTCGCCCGGAACTGGGTCGCAGCAGCGCGAGAGACGGGTTAGCAGACCGCCAACACCGAGTACCTGAATGCCCTGACCGGCTAACTCGCGCGGCGCTTCGCCGCCGACTTTCAGATTATCGTCGTCGGTTGACTCAGCTGCGAGAAGCTTTGCTACGATTGCGTGCGTACTGATCTCACCAGTTCCGAGGGCAATATAAAGCTCATCCAACTTTTCCAGGCGGAAAGTCGGAAGAACTTCATCGAGTCGATTGGTCGAGATGCTCATTCGGGACAGCGCCTTCTCGATCTGCTCACGTCCGCGCGCGAGACTCTCCTCTCGCAACTGGCGCCGGAACCACTGACGAATCTTTTCGCGGGCGTGGGCAGTCTTGACAAAGTTCAAGGAGGCGTTTAGCCAATCGCGACTGGGCTCCTTAGGCCTCTTAGAAGTTACAATCTCAACCACGTCACCATTTTGCAGTTGGTAATCCAGCGGAACCAGCCGGCCATTCACGCGGCATCCGACGCATTGATGACCTATATCGGTGTGTATACGATATGCGAAGTCAATTGGAGTCGCACCGCGCGGCAACTCGCGAATCTCGCCTTTCGGAGTGAATACATAAACTTGGTCGCGGAGGACATCGCTCTTGAGCGACTCGACAAACTCAACCGCACCTACCGATATCTCCTGCTGTGCCTCGAGTTGCCGTCGGATTGAAGTGATCTGACGGTCAAACTTTTCATCCCCAGTTCGACCTTCCTTGTAACGCCAATGCGATGCGACGCCGAACTCAGCTTCGTAATGCATCTCGACGGTCTTGATTTGGACCTCGAGCGGCTTCGCCTGTGGTCCCAAGACGGTAGTGTGCAAGGAACGATAGCCGTTCTCTTTTGGCATCGCGATGTAGTCACGGAAGCCGGTTCCGCCGGCCGGAGTTGAAATGGGTTTCCACGTGGCGTGAACAATCCCAAGAACTGAGTAGCAATCAGTGTCTTGCCCCTCGGCGATCACCCTGAGGCCATTCAAATCGTGGAGGTGAGTCGCCTGCAATCCAGTGCGCTCGGATTTCTGGAAGATGCTATAAAGGTGCTTGGGTCTTCCTACAACCTGGCACTTCAGGCCGGCTTGATCGAGTTCCTGTTTCAAACCTCGGGCAGCTTCGCTAATGTAGCGCTCCCGTACACCTCGACGTGTGACCAGAAGGCGGCTGATTCGCCGATAGGCGGCCGGATTCATGTGCCGGAAGGCTAGGTCTTCCAGCTGCCACTTTAGCTGTCCGATACCCAAACGAGCCGCTAAGGGCGCATATATATCCATTGTCTCCTGAGCTATGCGTTGACGCCGATCTATAGCGAGCGCGTCAAGCGTCCTCATGTTGTGGAGTCGGTCTGCCATCTTGATGAGAACAACTCTGATGTCATCGGCCATAGCGAGCATCAGCTTGCGCAGGTTCTCGGCCTGATTCGAGTGGGCTGGGGCATGTCGAGCCGGGCTGTCAGTTAAGGAAGCTAGCGTGTCGATTGCATCGAATCTTATGGTCGTCAACTTGGTCACGCCGTCCACTAGCTTCGCTACTTCCGAGTTAAACTCCTTACGTATCGCGTCCAGGGTAACGGAGGTATCCTCCGGCACGTCATGGAGAAGCGCCGCGGTGATAACGTCGCCATCGCAGCGAAGATCGGCGAGGATTCTGGCAGTTTCGATGACGTGTACTACGTAGGGTTCACCGCCGGCGCGGGTCTGGCCGGCGTGTGCTTCCGCGGCCAACTTCAGGGCACGGCCTATCGTGGAGCAGGCCTCTTTTGGCAGATAGCCGGACACCCGATCTTGCAGCTTTGTACCGACGCCGTCGACCAATTCAGAGGCATCGTTGGCATCAACGGCCGAGGATCGAATGGCCACTCGTCCACACCTAACTGTTTATGGTAATACGATGATGACTTGCGCTAGAGTATACCTTTTTATCAACTTTACGTTCAATGAGGCGAATTGGTGCACCAAGGGCTGTCGGTTTTCTAGGTTCCCGCCGGATCCTTATGGACAACGACCAATTTGCGGCTCTTACAACCAGCAGATAGGTGATTTGTGAAACACATATTATTGCCAGGAGGCACCGAGAAACGAAGATTAACGTTCCTTCCCCGAACAATCGATAAACGCTCACAACCAAAAACGTAACAGTTCAGATTTGGGTGTATGTCCCTCCTCCATGCCCATGAACTGGAAAGGCCGAGTCGCCACCCGGGACCTCAGTCGGCGGTCAAGAGGTGATTTCCAACCTATCGATGCCAATCCACGAGCTGCTCGACCTCATCCCCTCGCCTTGCGTAGTCTTCGACCTGGCCCCCTTCTCCTGGCCAGAGTTCGTCTCATAACTCTGTGTGAGGTACGAAATACGGCGGGACCTTCTCATCATGACCTAGTTAACGGTTCATTATTGATGAAATCGACCAAATACGAAGGTCGGAATTGCGCTTATCACTGCCCTTTGGACTTGTGAGACAGCCTCTGGCCAGGAGAAGGGGGTTCTTTGTTGTGGGGGACACCCCCACATCCCCCGGCAAGGGCTTCGCCCTTGCAACCCTTTCCTGGCTTTCCCCGATCAGACATCCTCGCCTGTGGTAGACCCTCATCGGTGCGATATTACGCCCCTACGGAGCAGGTACCCCTAAATCCGAACACTTACCCAAAAACGGCTCGACTTGACGAGTACCACTTGGGGTCCGGGAAGATGGAGGGAGAGTCGGGCGTTCGAATATTGATTGGCGGAGTACTGAGGTCGAATTAGAAGGTACAACTCGCTGACGAGGAGCAAGCCGGCGAGGACAACCAGGCCTGTCGCATCCAACCTCTTGTTGATTTGTAGAGCTAGACCGACGATTGCTGACGGGGCTAGAACGAGCCCCTGTTGTGCCGCGCGACGCAAGTGCCCCCGATAACGCCGCGAGTCAAGAAAGCGAAAAACTAATTCGATAGAAGACGAAGGATCCCGCTCCGAGTGCGGCTAATCCGGCAGTGAAGACAGGGGCCGCCTTGGCGACTGGTTGAGATGGATCAGCGCTGAGGATCATCAGGCTTAACAACACTAGATCACCGACGAACGCCGATTCAAAGCCAATGATCCAGTAGGGGTCCCGGCGCCTATGGGCCGGCTGGCCCACGGCAAACTATTCGGACCGACGAAGCGTCCGCCGGGCTCGCTGGATAAAAGGAGAGGATCCCAAAGCGACCATGTTGAACGAGAGCTTCAGACGCCTGACCGCAACATCGACAGGGAAGAGTAACGCAGCGGCAAGCAAGAGCAGATACCACAACTCGGTTTCCTGGCGTCCCTCGAAGACGGCGTCTCGACGAAACGCTTCCTTTGGATCTTGGAGGAGCCGGCCACCGCCGGCCTCTACCATGCGTGAGAGACTCTCGATGTCGGTACCAAAGTGTCGGTACTCGGCAGGCGTAGGCACAATGAAGCCTGCGATCTCTTCACGGATGGGATTTCCATCGCGATAGTGAGCTACCTGGAACTGATAAGCACCCGGCTGGTCGGATTGGATGATTGTCTCGTACCGACCCGGCCGAACCTGGTCCATCGCTAATTCGAGTGACGCCTCGTTATCTTGTGGTATGGATACCCGGATGTCTTGCAGATCCATGAATAGGCCAGCATCATCGAGGAGATCGACAGTTAATGTCACCTCATCGTTCTTGACCGAAGAACTTACGTTAAGGTTGGGATCAGCCGGCGCACGCATAGTCCAGCGCACCGTTTGAGCCCAGAACCGATCGAAGTCAGCCCAATCGAGCCATTTGCTTGCCCATCCCGACTCCAGGTCCGATGTCCAGACTGCAACCCGGCCAAGCCCATACCGCCAGTGCGCCAGAATTGGATCCGAACGGTCCGAGGTAATCGCTACATTGGAGTTCGGCTTAGACGTCGTGACGACGTAACCACCAAGCTGGGGTAGATCGGCCGGCCGGATCGACTTCAAAATTGGACTAGCGGAGACAACTACTGGCTGAAAATCACCATCGACAGCCGATGAGCCGCTGGCTATCCTAGTTTCCCTGGTTGTGATCTGCGGCACGTCAGATGCATCTTCGGAAAAGTAGTATCGGCCGTTACCCTGACGCGCCAGATATTCCATAAGACCAAGATCTGCGTCCTGTCCGATAGCGATAGTCGACAGAGTGACCCTGGTCGAGCGTAATTCTGTGAGCAAGTCCCCATATTCCGATTCAGTAAGGCTGCGTCCATCAGAATACAGAATGATGTGCTTGAAGCGGACCGGAAGCCTGATGGCCGCATTAAAGGCATGCACCAGCGCATTGTGAATTTCGGTGCCTCCAGATGCCTCCAAAGTCGCAATCCGTTCGGTCATCCCGTCCAGCGCAGATTGATCGGTAATCTGCTCTGGCAATACCACCCACTGGACCTCGGTATCGAATGACAAAACACCCAGTACATCGACGTTACTAAGTACATTCAGTGTCTTGATGGCGGCTTCGCGGGCCATTGCTATTTTTTGCACACCGTCATCGTCGGCCGCGTCCATGCTGCCTGATTTGTCAATCACCAGCACCAACCCGATGCTGCCTTTTTCGAGGCGACTGGGAGACATCATCGCCACCGGCAGAGCTTGTGCTATAGGCGATTGCGCATATTGGCCCAAGCTGAGACTATCACCGCCACCAACAACTACCAGTCCTCGACCCAAGCCCCCGGCAAAGTGGACGACCGTTTGAGCCTGGTCATAAGTGAACTCGTCTGCCGACACATTCATGAGGACCATAGCGTCAAAGTCCTTCATCGCAGAAAGTCGCGAAGGAATGAACGAGGGTGGCTGAATTTGGACCTTGACGCCGGCCTGGGTAAGAGCGTCCTCCACTCTCCCAGGATCCAGACCTTCGGGGACGATAAGGAGAACATTACCTTGGTCTTTTATAACGACGAACCCGAAAGCCATATTATTCTGGTCGAAAGTATCGGAGTCAGGGTTGATCTGTGCTCCGAACTGATGAAATCCTTGATCCGTCGCGCTCAGAATCATGTTGAAGCGGTTTAGCCCCCGCGCCAACTCGACGTTTGACTCGGCAATCATCCGATCATCCATCCATAAGCGGAGCCGGCCGCTAGAGACGATAGTGCTGCGTACCAATACGTTTAGATCGTATTGTTCGCCCTCGCGGACGTAGCTAGGCACGTCGATTGCCTCTATCCAAACCTCATCGAACGCCGGCGAGCGAAGCGCCGCAGCGGACAATTGAACTCGCCGCGAACTGGCGATCCGTGCTATTTTCTCGGCCGATGGTCCATTAGCATTGCCGTCGCTGATGACGATAATCCTCTTTCCCCCATCAGGCGGCATGGCTGAGAGGGCCATATCGATCGCCTCGGCGACATCCGACGCGTCAGCAGTTCCTTCCGGAACGTCGAGATCGGCCACTTCATCCAATCTGGTCCAGTCGCGACTCATCGGGGCAACAAAATGGGCCGCCTTCGCAAAGGTAATCAACGCATATTGATCGTCGTCGAAGCGATAATCTACCGATTCTTTGATCCAATCCAGCGCCTGTTGCCGCGCGGTTTGGTCAGTACTATCAGATACATCTACGGCAAAAACGACCGCCAATGAATCAGATAGCCGGCCGAGGATTGGTTGGGAGATCGCCAGAACCAACAGCACAACTACCACCAGGCGAACTGCAATTGCGAGCCGTTGTACCGGTGCGGGAAGCCGCCACATAGTCCGCAGTCCGTAAACTAGGACGAATGGAATGAGCGGCACCAGTAGCAGAAGATACTTCGGCTCGACGAAGGTTATGCTAATTTCGTTCATGACTGTAGCCGTTTTTCCATATGCACCTGGGTTTAAGGGTTGCGGGTTGGACTAGTAGGCCCATCGCCGACCGTAATACCACCACTCGACGATTATCAGAATCAATAGAGCCCCCGCCACCCAGAACCATACCGGAACCTGACCTGCCGCTTCCTTGGCGGATATACCAATGGCTTCGATTGACGAGACAAAGTCGGGATTCGTGTGCAGATCGGACTCCGAATGATCAAGACCATTTATGATGAATCTTCTCTGGGAGACAGGCTCATCAATGCCGGTAGCCCACTCAACGATTCGATACGTTCCTTTTTCGTTGGTTTCTGCGAATCTAATCACTGATCCTCGGACCGGATAGGACAATACCGTACCGTTTGGTCTGTGAACGTGGATTTCACCGGATCCTATGAGTGGGGCGATAGGAACTATCTCGCCAGGCTCCACCTCGGCAGGCAGTTCCTCCGGCGCCAGCCATTCCAGAAGATTGTTGACGAGGATCGGAAAGGCGATCCGCTGGGGAAGGTCAGTCCGTTGGGGATCGAAGGCAAAGACCACAATCCGGCTCTCGCCAACGACTCCGTAGTAGATCATAGGACCTGCCGTGCTTTCCACTAGGGTGCGACTCCAAATTGGACGCTCGACTGCCATCGACTCGGCCACAAACAGTGATGAAAGATCTATGGACCGCATTAGTGGGCTCTCGCGCTCAACTCGTACGAGGTTAGCCCCCTTTACCTGAGCCTTCGTACCAAGCTGTTTCACGCCAGCTGGTGGATTCACGATAATGACTCCACCTTTGGGAAGCTCGACCGGCAAGAACCTCTCGAACAGATACACCTCGGCCGGCGGCAACTTAACCTGGCTTGCATCTCTTTCAGGAATGAACGTTTGAGCATCAACCCCAGGGATCGCTCTCAACGCTCGCTCCCACAGAGCTCTGTTCGGAGATATGATCACGACGCGAATGCGCCGCAGACTTGCAATGCTGGCGCTCGCCTTGTCATCGATTTGCAAAACGTCTCCGCCAGCAACCTCCACCGTCAGGTTGGTAGTGCCGATGGGCAAAACGACCGCAACGTCGGCACTCATCTGATCCGGCAGATTGAGGAATCTGCGATCGACCTCAATTCCGTTTGCTTTTGTTACGGCCTCTACGCGGCCACCGGCGCCGGTGAGATTGGCTACGCGGAAAAATGCGGTGTAACGTCCAGGCGCGCCGACTGCAGGACGCACATCGACCTCAGTGATTGCGCGATTGAATCCATCGCCGGCCACGGACACAACCTCAACGGACAGGTTGACGTTTCTCAGGTCATCTGGAGGATGGTCGGCAGCGTCGGTAAAGAGAACTATGCTGTTGAAATACTCCGGGGTTGACTCGCCGATTTGTTCGGCAATTGTAAACGCGAGACTGGGGTCAGTTGTGCCTAAACCGGCCGAGAGTCGATCGAGAACTTGCAAAGCTGGCTCCGAACGAAGGAAGCGGCCCCTCACAGACACGGACAATCCGACTTCCACGATGCTGACTCGATCGATCGATCTCAGCTCTTCGACAAGGTCCTTAGCCTGCCCAACGGCCGCGTCGAAGCGACTTGGCGCCACGTCGGTGGCATTCATGCTCGCACTGGTATCTATAACGAGAATGACGTGCTTTTGCTGCTGTCCATCGATTTGCGGTAGGGCCAGGGTCATCGCAGCCAAAATCACCGCAATGATCTGTAACCAGAACAGCCAGTTTGTGATGGGCATCCTCACGGTTGGTTTAGTATCCATCTCGCTAGGTAGGTCGCGCCAAAGAAAAGTGCTAGGCACGCGATGATGTCGATGCTGGGCCCTCAGAATGTAGAGCAAAATGAGCAATGGCACCAGCAATAGGAACCATAGACCGGCGGGATTGGCGAACGTCATCCGACGAGGCGTTTCTGGCGCATAGTATTCATTATTAGATGTTCCAAAGGTACGCCACTGTGACCGGCGACGTATCGGACACCGAGCGACTTGAAGCGATTTTCGACTTCATCCATCCATTCGGAGACGCGCTCTTTATACTGAACGATAACATTCGGTCCAACGGTGATCTCAACGATCTCTCCGCTCTCGGAGTCGAGAAGCTCCAACTCGCCAGTGACAATCGGGTCCAACTCATCGGCGGCGAGGAGATGAACAACCTGCACATCGTAGCCACTCTTTGTCAAGACTGCTATGCCTTCGCCGAGGTCCTCAGAAGTCAAGAAATCGGAAATGATCACCATTAGACCAGCGTGTCGATACATATGGCTGTAGTCAACTATCGAAGGCAACAGTCTCGTCGTGGTTCCCACCTCGACGCCGTTGAGAAAGTCGAGCAAGTTTACTGTTTGGCTCTTACCCTTGACCATGGGATAACGCTGGTGCAACCGGTCTGAAAAAGAGACTACCGAAACGGAGTCAAAGCGTGAGAGCGCCAGATAAGCGAGGGCGGCGACTAGCTTCTTTGCATAGGTCAGCTTGTGGGGTTCACCACAATCCATCGACTTACTGCAATCGAGGAGAATATGGATCGGTATGTCCTCCCTGGCTTCGTTGAGCTTAAGGAAGAGTCCATCCAAACGGCCGTAGACGTTCCAGTCGATTCGCCGATAATCGTCGCCGGCTACATATCTGCGGTGGTCGGCAAACTCGAAAGAGCTTGCGCGACGCCAACTGCGGTGCTCACCAATCAGCGCGGCTTCCTTGGTACTACCCGACAGGAAAGAAAGACGTTCCAGTCTACGCAACAAGTCTTCGTCGATTAGAGAACTGTCAATCTGACCCCGCCGGACACCGGGCAACCATTGGCGCAAAGAAACCCTAGGTGAAATATCTATACCCAAACGGGCAAGAACTGAATTCATGGTCCTGCCGAGTGACCGTTTCGTCGCGTATCTAAGACTCATCTACTCGCTATTCCTAGGCGATCTGATCGAAATCTCCGACGCCGGTATTGGAGGTCGCTACTGCCTTCCATCGAACAGGAAGAATTCTTGGACAACTTGCTGCAGACCAAGAGGAACGAAGTTCGTCTCTCCTTGGACGACAATTGGCTGAGACGATCCAGGTGCGATCGGCCGGCCGGCCGCACTAGCAATGCTTTGGTCGCCCTGAGTCAATGGGCTGGGGCCCTGACTGTTTTGAATGGAGCCAACACCGGCGCCCGTGTCCGTCCCGCGGAGCCGAAGGAACTTATCGGTAGGAGGCAATCGGGGATTCACCTGAGAGGAAGGCTCGCTGCGGACTCGCGCCCGACCAGCACCTAAGCCGCTGGAGGCGTCTCCAAGTTGGACGCCGGACTCGCCGTTGATTGATTCACCCTCAAGGTCGGCTGCAGTTGTACCGCCTTCTCCGAATGCCGCGTCTTGAGATCCTTGTTGCGATGATTGTCCGGGCTGGTCCCACTCAAGCCCCAGAGCTTCACCGCCAGCCTTAAGATCTTCCAACGCCTGGCCTAGCTCGGACTGCTGTTGAACCCGGAGGCCGGACTGAGCGATAGCTTCAGCCAACTGCTCCAGAGCCTGCCTGTTCTCGCTCGCCCCCTGGTTCAAAAGGGAGTTACTTGCCTGTCGGGCTGCCTCGGCTAATTCAGGAGTCAAACCCGATGTTCGGGTTGCCGCTTGGGCAAGAGCGCTCGCAAGCTCGGCACGCGCCTGTGGAGAGAGTTGGTCGCTATTCTCGGCCAGAGCCCTGACTGCATTGGCTGCAGAGACGAAATCTCCGGCATTGATACCAGTCGCGACATCACGCATCACAGATGCATCAGACAGCGAACTGGCAAGTTCGGACAACCCCAACTGCGAATTAGAGGATAACTCCGCTTGTTGGAGCAGCATTTTTTCGATTTCGGCTAGTTGCTGTGCGAACTCGTCGGACGTGGTGTCCAGATCGAATTGAGAGTATAGGTCGTCCTCGAGGAATGGAAATGAACCATCGGCGACGTCGAAGTCCCCGAAGGGTATCATTGCCAGCTCATCCGGCGCCAACTCGTAATACTCATCAGCAAGATCGCTAGGGTCGGTCAGCAATTCATCCTCGAGCGGAGGACTGACGAACGGGACGCGAACACCCAACAACGAACTCAAAACGAGTAAACCGGAGACGCCTACGACTACAAGCACAACCTTTAGATCGCCCACAGGCCACCGCCACCCAATTGCATCGGCGGGACTGATGTCGCGCAACCTGGAAGTTGCCGTCTTCAACTGATGAGTTGACAGCAAGTTACTTGTCGACCGGACTGTAATCTCGATCCCGGTAGCGAACTCCTCTTGAGTTCCCAAATTGCGATCTACTATTCGTGCGACATCGTGGAACGAGACACGCTGCGCATGAGTCAAAAACATTCCCCAGAGGATCACTATTACGATAATGGGGATTAGCCAAATTGGTTGAACCTCATCCCTGACGTAGAAGAAGGCCGAGATGGGAATGGAGATGATGGCGGCGAGCACCAGCCCGCGCAAGATGATTAGGTAGCTTCGGCGCCACCAAACAACGGAATGAAAATCGCTAATATAGGACGCGAGCTCGCTGCTGTGAGGATTGTCTCTTATCCGCCCGAGAACGAGGGCGCTACTTGGCTGTCCTGACAGAGATCCGAGCTCGCTCCATCTCGAGAAAGGCGCAGTAAGCACCCAAGCAAGAGCAAACGTCAGTAATTGCCAGACTGTCCTCGCGAAGCTCATAAGCAACATCCAAGTATCGCGTTGCTCTACCCGAGCAATACACTCTGGTCAGCGGCAGACCGGACAATGCGCCGTGCGAAACCACCCAGTGAATGGAAGGTCCAGCGTCCGACTACCGGTTACGTGCGGCGCTACAGCGGGCGTGTTGGAACTGATTCTACACGTCAGGGTGTACTTCGCCAACAGGGGAACCAGGTCCCACGCGCTCGGGGGTGAGACTGAGACGTAGGCCGGCTCATCTATCGAGATGTTATGGGGATTCGTGCCGTTGGACGCTGAGACAACAAATCGCGGCCTGATGCTCGCGGTCGGGTGCCACCCGCTGATTTAATGACGATGCAATCGCAACGTCCGGTGACTATTGGAGAGCAACCCTCATCCGTTCAATGCCCTCCCTCAATCGCTCTACGCCAGTAGTCAGCGCGAAGCGGACAAAGCCTTCACCTGCTGCCCCGAATCCACTGCCTGGCGTACATACGATGCCGGCATTTTCGATCAGGGCGGCTACTAGACTGGCCGAGGTATAACCTGACGGGACTCTTGGCCATACATAGAAACTTGCCCTCGGTGGCTCAACCTCCATTCCTATTCCAGACAATCCCTCTATGAGGGTGTCGCGCCGCAACTGGTAAATCGCGCTGTTCTCAGCCGACACCTGTTCGCTAATCGCCAGCGCCGCGACACCGGCCTCCTGTACAGCTTGGAAGGCACCGGAGTCCATGTTGCTCTTGATGCTGCCTAAAGCGGCAAGAACCTGCCGGTTTCCCACAGCCATGCCGACGCGCCATCCGGTCATGTTGAAAGTTTTAGAAAGGGAGTGAAATTCAATACCGACATCTTTAGCACCTTCGACCTGCAAGAAGCTGAACGGTCGATGGCCATCGAACGCGATCTCCGAGTAGGTCGCATCGTGGGCGACGACGATGCCATGGTTAGCGGCGAACTCGACGACTTCCTCGAAGAATTCGAGCGAGGCCACAGCTCCGGTTGGGTTGTTGGGATAGTTGATAAACAAGATCTTCGTGCGGCTCAAGATATCGGAAGGTATTGCCTTCAAATCGGGCAGAAAGTGATTGGAGGCGAGCAACGGCATGCGGTAAGGGTCGCCGCCGGCAAATACGGTGCCGGCCTCATACACCGGATAGGCGGGATCCGGCACCAAGGTGACATCGCCCGGATTCACGAGAGCCAGCGGTAGATGGCCAATGCCCTCCTTGGCCCCTATCAGACTGATGACCTCGTCGTCGCTATCGAGCGGCACGTTGAACCGGCGCTGATACCATTCGCTGACGGCCTGACGAAACTCCGGCATCCCTTCGGAATCGGGATAGCGATGATTGGCCGGGTTAGTAGCGGCGGCTGCAAGCCTCTGGACTATGGGATCTGGCGTGGGCAGGTCGGGGTCACCAATGCCCATATTTATTATGTCGATCCCGCGAGCTGCCGCATCCCGCTTCTTGCGATCGATCTCGACGAATAGATAGGGAGGAAGTTTCTGCAATCGCTCCGCCGGGGCTACATTCAACTGGATCGTCACAATACCTCTCCTCTCACGAGATCTTCGTATGTCTCACGGCTGCGCACCAGATTGGAGACTCCTCCACTGACGAGGACCTCGGCTGGTCTCGGCCGGCTGTTGTAGTTCGAGGCCATAGCGAAACCGTAAGCTCCCGCGGACGTCAAGCCAAGAAGGTCATCCTCTTGCAGCGCTGGCAGATCGCGCTCTTGGGCGAGAAAGTCTCCCGACTCGCAAACCGGACCGACAACATCGGCCTTTTCCAATGGCCCTTCCATTTCCGCGACGGGCACGATCTCGTGATATGCATCGTAGAGGGCCGGCCGGATAAGGTCGTTCATCGCGGCATCGACGACGATGAACTTCTTGAAGCCATTATGTTTTATGTAGAGTACCTTGGTTAGGAGCAGACCTCCCGAGCCGACCAGATATCGCCCCGGCTCCATGAGCAAACTGCAGTTCAGCCGCTTGACTATGGGAATCACTCCCCTAGCGAGATCATCTGGCCCCTGTGGCTGTTCGTCTCGGTAGCGAATACCGAGCCCGCCGCCGATGTCAAAATAGTCAAGCGTGATGCCCAGTCGGGTAAGGTCGTCCACGATCTCGGCGACTTTTACGGCGCCATCTATGATGGGCTGGACGCTCACAAGCTGGGATCCCACGTGCATTTGGATGCCGACAGGGTGCAGCCAACCGGATTCAGCGGCGCAGCGATACATGTCGAGTACCTGCTCGCCCGGCACACCGAACTTGGCCTGCCTCATTCCGGTCGAGATATACGGGTGGGTCTGTGGATCTACATCTGGGTTTACCCGGACAGAGATGGGCGCGACGACACCGAGCCGCTTTGCGTTGCGCTCGATCCGTTTGAGCTCGGCCGGCGACTCGACATTGAATAGCAGAATCTTCGACCGAAGAGCATATTCGATCTCGTCATCGGACTTGCCGACGCCGGCGAAGATTATCTTGGATGATGGTATCCCCATCTTGATGGCACGGTACAACTCTCCACCTGATACGACGTCCGCGCCGGAGCCGCGCTGGGCGAACTGCCGGCCTATGGCGATGGTCGAATTAGCCTTCAGGGCGAAGCAGATTGTGTGAGGTACAGCCGCGAACGCCTGGTCCAAGGCATCGAAGTTCATGACCATATAGTCGCCGTTGTATACATATAGCGGCGTGCCGTAGGTTTCCACCAAATCAAATAGGCTCACCCCTTGGCATTGGAGTGAGCCGTCCCTATAAGAGAACGATTCGGACATCTACACCCCTTCCACCAACAGTTGCTCCATACCGTAAAGGCCGGCAGGCTTGCCGACCAAGAACCTTGCCGCTCTCAGAGCGCCGTCGGCAAACGTCCGCCGGCTAAATGTCGTGTGGACGAACTCAATCTGCTCATTGTCACTGATGAATTGTATCCGGTGTTCGCCAACGACTCCGCCACCGCGCAAAGCGTGGATGCCAATTTGCCCAGGTTGACGTGGCGCCACACCTTCTCGACCGTAGACGGCCCTCTCTTCATACGCCCCGCCGGTCACCTCCGCGATCACTTCGCCCATTCGGATGGCGGTGCCGGAGGGCGCGTCTTTCTTGTTTCGATGGTGGGTTTCGACGATCTCGACGTCATACCCATCTTTCATAGCAGCCGCCGCTTGCGCCAGCAGCTTCAACAGCAGATTAACCCCGACGCTGGTGTTGGGGGCGTGGAATACGGGGATCGACTCGGCGGCATCATTCATCGCCAGCGTTTGTTCGGGCGAAAGACCCGTGGTGCCCGATACCGTCGGCGTACCGGTGCCGACGAGTGCCGGCCAAGCCGCGGTGATTGCATCAGGAGTCGAAAAATCCACAAGAACGTCGGCCCGTGCGACCGCCTTTTGCAGCGAATCAGTCACCGCAATGCCGATCCGGCTGGCGCCGGCGAGTTCGCCAACATCCTGGCCTATATAGGACGATCCCGGCCGGCCTGCGACACCAACCACTTCTACGTCGCTGGAGCCGAACGCCGCAAGCATGACCTCGCGCCCCATCCGGCCGGCAGCACCCTGTATTGCGACGCGCACCATAGCTCAGACCGCGATCGGTTGAATCAGAGGGCAGCTGTCCAGCGCAGCCTTCAATTTGGCCAAATTGCTCTCACTCATCGAGACCAGAGGTAGACGCAACTCATCGGAGCAGAGGCCAAGTATGCCGGCAGCCGTTTTTACTGGAATCGGATTGGTCTCGATGAACATGGCTCGACAGAGTCCGAAGATCTGGAGATGCAACTCTCTCGCGCGGGCAACATCACCACCGTGAAAGGCTCTAACCAAGTCACTCATTGCCGCCGGCGCGATGTTGGCCACGACCGAAACGACGCCCGTGCCTCCTAGCGCGAGCAACGGCAGAGTCAGGGAATCATCGCCGGACATGACCGCAAAGTCGGCGTCGGCGTCCTGGAGTATTTCGCTCGCCTGATCCATCGATCCGCCGGCCTCTTTGACGGCGACGACGTTGGGCAGTTTCGAGATTCGGAGTGTCGTTTCAGCCGACATATTGACGCTAGTCCTGCTCGGGACATTGTAAGCAACGATGGGCAAGTCGACAGCGTCATTGATCGCTTTGTAGTGCTGGAAGAGACCTTCTGGCGTTGGTTTATTGTAATAAGGGGTGACGACTAGAGCGGCGTCAGCGCCAAGCTCGGCGACCGCTTTCGTCATCTTGATCGTCTTATCGGTACTATTTGTCCCGGTACCCGCGACAATGGGCGCTCGGCCCCGTGCAGTCTCGATTGATATCTGCACTACCCGGAGATGCTCTTCGTCGCTCAAGGTCACAGCCTCGCCAGTAGTGCCACAGGGCACCAGTCCATTGGTCCCGTTGCGCAACTGAAACTCAACCAGATCGGCTACCTTCTGCTCATCTACCTTTCCGTCTTTGAAAGGAGTTATCATCGCTACGAACGATCCGGAATACATATCTCTACCTCCTCTGGAAAGAAAACGAACACTGGGTGCCCAACGCTGAAACGGGTGCCCGGCGCCTCCGGGAAAGTGGTCACAATTATACATTGACTGGATGAGGCGACAAGTAGATTGTCTGGTGCCGGCCCCGTGTCGGGGTACGGGGCGTGCTTTCGCCGGTGTGACGAGTCGGGAGGCTATCCCGGATCGTAGTCCGGGACATGCTTTCATAGGAATCGCTCATGCCGGCTGGCGCCGGCACACCAAGGTATGAAAATTGGGTGCATTGGTTGGTGGGAGAATTCTAGCGTCATTGCCACAACCCGCACCCCCCTCTGGATTCCCGCCTTCGCGGGAATGACGAATTGAGAGGCCGGAATGACGAGAACGCGGAATGGAGGGGTTCAACGGCGCGCTCGAAAGCCGCGTAGGCGCATTTTCGTACCAATCGCTCGTGCCGGCTGCCGCCGGCACACGAAGGCATGAAAATTGGGTGCATTGGTTGGTGGAAGGGTCAGGTGTCGTCTGTGCCGCGCACCCCGCCCCTAGCTGGGGACAAGCCCCAGCGCTACATTTTCCCATTCCGCCATCGACCATCGGTCTCCAATTCGGCACGTTTCGCCGGTGGAGAGCCGGCATCCAGGTTGATTGGAGGGCGCATTTCGTACCAATGACGAATTGGGGGGCGCGAATGACGGCATTCTTGGCGGGCCGGCCGGGTGGGATCTATGGTGGCGCTGGCGCCGGCTACTCGGGTAGATAGTAGAACCGTTGGTCCCTTCGCGCCAACTCGTCAAACACGCGCATGGCATCGTTGGCATCCGTGGCCTCGACCCTTTCAACCAAACAGCCGGCGGCCTTCAACTCCCCTTCCAAAGCGGCGCCAACCTGCAAATCGCCGCCAACCAGCGTTACGCGAGATGCCCGTTTTGCCTCTTCGATGTCGAAGCCAACGACCGGCTCGAATCTGTCGACGTAGTAGCTGACTGCCTCCATCAAGGAAGACCGTTCCCAGCCACCGCCCAATGGCGGTGTCGACGGACTGTAGAAGAATACGTAATGATAAATGGGCCGGCGAGCTCTGGCCGGATCGGACTCACCGTTGGTCGCCAACCCAGGACGCGGCGATTTGAGCATGAGCTTCAGGGCGGAGACGGCCGGCAACTCGCCACCGTCATCGCTAAACCAATCGGATTGGTGCTTCGGATCGCCGCTGTAACCGTGCAAGACCCAATAGGCATGGTTCATTACGTAGTCTGGGAGCTCGCCTTCGATCAGCATCCGCGCCATCTCGACCGAGCGTATGCTGTGGGTGCGCTCATCGACCTCTGGAAAGTCCTTGTCGAAATCGTCCCCGACAACGGTACCGTTGGCTATGGCCACCATAGGAACATGCTGCCCCAACACATCCTCTACAATCTCGTCGTACCATTCGAATAGGGAGAACCCCACGTGGTCCTGCTGGCCGGATGGTCGATAGTAGGGGCCAGTGTCCGTCCACACCGATTTCCCACCTTTTCCCCAACCCAGCGGGCGATTGTAGGCAAAATTGCGTATACCAAGGGCCATGGACTCCACGAGTGGGCTATAGCGTGAACTCACGAGCAGTCTGAGAATCTCGTTGAGAAATCCGATGTCCCAATAGTCGCCGCATGGATCGAGGGCCGGCAGTACAGGAATCAAACCCTTGTCGGCCACGGCCTGCATACATGGGAACAGACAATCGGCAAGACGCTGGGCCGGATTGGGCCGGAACCACTCGGACGTGTTCCACTTATCCACGCAATTGGGACGATCATACACGGCCATATACCTGACACCGACCTTGGCGCAAGCGGAGGCCGCATCGGACACCGCTTTACGGCTCAGGCTCCCGACCTCGGGCGGGTCTAGTAAGGCCACGGTTTCGATGCCGGCCCGGCCGAGCGCACTGAATAGACCGGAAGCAACGATCTTGCTGTCGGTCAGCCGGACTACGAGCCAACGGGCGCCCAGGCTCTCGAGGGCGGGCAACCAGAATCGGCCGGCTTCTACACCAAGGTGAGAAGGAAGCAGGCTGTAATGAAAACCTATGCCGGTATCGTTATCGGGGCGAGGATATTGTTCTAGATTCATAGAAACTCACTAACGCCGGGCCAATAGACAGCAGCGAGATCTCGATCTCGTCATCATCTGGACACGACTGCCTTGACAACTCTTCCATCGCTATCGACGGTCAATCGAGCATAGCGTGATATCTGGTTGCCGTCGTCGGCTCGTACACGCTTCTGGGCGGTGATAGACGTCACCGGCGCGAGTCGATCTCGGCTTCTAGGTAGGTGGACGTGACAGAGTTGGCCACAGGAGCCATCGCAGCTACCGCGACTGTGTACGTTTAACCGCCCGCCGCGCATGTCCTGGTCGTGGCCATCCAGGAACTCAAGGGCAACGCGCGCCAGATCAGTCTGATCGCGGGGACCGTCTTCTGAGTGGCTGCCAGCCGAACAAAGCACGGTAGCTTCAGCTCCCGCCAGGCCTTGGGCCGCCGGAGGGTTTTTCGGACCGCGCGAGCCGGCGAATGGGCGCACGGCCGGCTCACCAAGCAGATTGAACTGGAGCCACGTCTTTTGATCATCCTCGTCCAGGTATCCTTGGCGGCGCATCATCTCGTTTATGAACTCGGACTTGCTGTGTATGAGGGCTTCGCCGGCGCTATAACCTGCCAATAGATAATTCCAAAATCCACGGCAGACGAGATCGGCATTTGAAAGGGGGGGGGTACTGGATCCGTAGGCGATGCCAGTGGCACCAACCACCGCGGCGCTACCCGCGGCAAGAAAGGCCAAGGCATTGGAGTTTTCAACTGTCCTATCCACCAAATCGACTCCGTAACAAGCCTCTGTGAATACTACCGAACCGGCCGCGGCGGAACTGGAAACCAGCTCAGGGGTGAGAGCAACAGGCATAAATGGCGTACCTGCGGGTGCATTGTTAGCGCGCTGTCCGTACCAGGCAGGGCCGGTCTTGGTGCCGTGTAAGTTGAAATAGAGCAGTCTAGCTTCCTGAAGCCAGTCGGGATCGATAGCAGTGTGTACTATGGGAGGCGAGACCTCAAGGTCCCACGCACCGGGCAACAATCGATAGAGCAACGAACTTGCTTCTTGCCAGACGGCCGTCGACATACCGAAGCTGCTGACGGCGGGCTTCTGTATGGCAATATTGCGAAGCAATTCAGCGAAGGCCGTCAAACAACCAGAAGGTCGGACCAGACGGCGCGAATTAGTGAGGGCTTCTGCGGCGGAATCGATGGCCGTCAGTAAGAGAGCTGGATCCGAGCTCTGTCCGTCCGGCAATCTTCCTACACCCCTCGACACGGAGAGAAAGTTCCAGCCTCGAGAAACGTAAGGCGTATCTGTTCGCACAACGGAATCATCATCAATGGCCGGATTAGGCACTTCGAACATGGGGACGATGTCAGGACCACCGACGATCAACAAGTTATCCAATCTCCCACCGGCGGCGACCGAGTCGATGCGGTCCACAAGTCTCTTCAGCTCGACAGGATCGTTTTGGTCCAGCGCTCCCTGACCCAGCCGTCCGGTCGAACTGCTATCGTCAAAATAGACGACTGCCGATGGATGTCCGTGTGCTTCGAGTTCGCCGGCGTACTCCTCGACCCTTCGAGTCAACCGTCCGGTCGTGATCGCGCCGAACCGTCCGACGAGCCCGGAACGACTCGTCAGAATCAAGTGGGTGATCTGGGAGGCTGCCGAGGGAGTATCCGCTACGTTTGCGGGTTTGATCAGATCCTCTGCCGTCCTGACTAGACCTTGCTGCAGCTCCTCAGCCGATTCGGCCTGGCCATCGTCCTCTCCCAACTCAGCCCCGATGGAGCTTTCATGAAGAGGAGCCGGCGACGAGGAGCCATTTGGTTCGATCCAATCAACGTGAAGAGGCTCCGGCAGGTAGGGCGGCCGCCAGTTGAAACGATAGCTAGAGTCCACGGTCTCGGCCACTGTGGCGGCAGCGGCGAGGGCGTCGGCTAACTCTGGCGGCGCTTTTGGGATCATCGTAGAGCGTAAAATCAGGTGATCCGCCTGCCGCGGCAGGTCAAAATGGGAGCCGGCAAAAATAGGCCCGGCAACGGAGTTTGTCGGATCACATGAGAGGGCATGATGAATCTGCTCCACACCTTCCAGCGCCCGGGCGTCATCACGGAGTAGGCAAGCTCCGAGCAAGATTCGTACTTTCAGGCAAGTAGGATGAGCAGATAAGACCTCGGAGCACTCGCGTTCAGTCTCGCCGATCCGGTCGCAGCGCCACAGCGCCTCGGCATAAAGACCTCGAACCACCAGATCATTGGGGCGATTGCGAGCGATTAGATCAAGCTCCAGTGCGGCTTGGGAGGAGTCGTCGGTAGTCATGCGCCAACGCGCGACAGCCAAGCGCGGTACTTCATCCAACACAAAGGACTGACCCTCTGTAGCCAACCTGCGAAGACTCTCGCCAGCTTGCTCGTTTGAAGGGTCCAACTCATATGCGCGCGCGAAGACGGATCCAGCGACTGCAAGACGGTTAGTATTGACGAACACGACGCCAAGGGCCACGAGCGCCGCAACGTTTTCTCCGTCACATTTCAAAACGTTTTGCAGACAGGACTCGGCCGAGGAGAAGTCGTTCTTCTCGAGCAGCGCGAGGCCGAGAACGCATTGCAACTCTACGCAGCTTGGACTAATCTCGAGGCCGGCGGTGCAGAGAGCCACGGAATAGTCAAGGAAGCCTAGCTGTGATGCGAGGCGGGCTTGGCGCACGAGTTCGGAAAGATTCATTCGATCTCAGATACCATTCGGCTAACCGCCGGTCTTCGGTCTAAGAACGGTCGTACAAATCGCAGATTTGCCGCGAATATCAGCTTATTCACCCCATATGCCCTTGTTCACTAGTCCCAATGTGTGGACTTTGGCTAACTGTCCATATACTTCGGCGTAGTCCGGTTTCAGCTTCAGCGCTCGTCGAAACTCGTTCAGCGCATCGTCGTACTTATGAAGTTCCTTGAGAGCTATCCCGGCACCACGATGGTATTCCGGCCGGCCAGGATTGAGCTCGATTGCACTGTGGAAGTGTGACAAGGCTCGATGGGGTTCGTCAGCACCGAGGTAGGCGCGGCCCAGCTCTTCGTGCCAATCAGCGACACTGGGGGCCATCTCTACGGCACGATTCAAATGCTCGACAGCTTCAGCCGGGCGATCCGTCGCCAGCAACTCGGCGCCAAGCTCGCGCGCGGTCTCAGCACTCGAAGGACAAATCTCCGCGATCTGTCGCAAGATCTCCACCACGGCCTGCGTCCGCTTTTGGCTTCGGTAGGCTTGAACAAGCGCCGTTAGCGCCGGGAGGTTGCCTTTCTCGACTCTGACCGCTTCCTCCAACTCGGTGGTGGCCTCATCCAATTGCCCGAGGGCAAGACAAGACCTACCGAGAGCGGCAAGCACATCTGGGCCGTCGGCCCCAAGTTCGATCGCCACCGTCAGCTTTTCCTTGGCCTCAGGGTAACGCTCCAACTCAAAGAGCAGCTTGCCATGCTCGGATACTGCGGCAACATCCGAGGGATCTGACGCATCGGCCAACTCAAAGTATCGCAGCGCTTGCTGCAACTCACGGCTTCCCACGAGCACCTTGCCTGCTAGAACGGCAAACTGTGCGTCTAGGCCGCCAATTTGGATTGCCTCCTGAATGGGCTCGAGTGCTGCCCCGTAATCGGCTGTTTCGTAGAAAACCCGCGCCAACCCGTACTGCATATCTGGGTCTGTTGGATACAGCGCAGCGCCCCGCTTGAAGACCTCGAGCGCCGCGTTCGGATCGCCCTGATCGAGACGGCACTCGCCGGCCAAGAGGAGGTCAATGCTGGCCGGTGGATCAGAATACTCAATCGCTTGGTCCACCTGTGCCTGGGCCTCATTGACGCGAGACAAGTGATAAAAGGCTTGACCGAGCAAAGAGTGCATCTTGCTGTCACCTGGACTATCGGACAGCGCGGGCGCAAGATATTCGACTGTTTTCTCCCAGTCGCCCGTCTCCGAGTGGGCGCGGCCGGCCAGGACCAGTGCATCAATGTTCGTCGACGATCGAACGAGCAAAGGATCTAGCACCGCGATTGCCGCACGGGGCTGTTCCTGGTGTAGAAGCGTTCTGCCAAGCTCGATTCGATCTTCGGGCATGTCGGCAATCTCGACTGCCCTTTCAAGTTGCTCTATGGCAAGGGCGAAAAGACCCGTGTCCACGAGAAACCGTCCGTAGGCGGCTCGGATTTCCGGACGATTTGGCGAGACTTCAACCGCTCTTTCGAAGCCCTTCCGCGCTTGTTTATTCCGACCCGACGCCGCATGGACCTGGGCTAACTCGCTGTGAATCAATCCATTGTCCGGGTCCGCTTCGAGGGCGGACTCAAGCTCGCGCCGTGCATCATCGAGGGAGGCGGCGTGTCTATTCGCAAGAAGCGACAGCGAGTCCAATCGATCTTGCTGACCGCGCATCAGTCGGATCGCGCGAGCCGAGGCAATGCTGTACTCGGTTTTGGACGCCAGTTTGGACGCAGCACGATATTGAGTCAGCGCATCATCATAGGCACCTGCGCGCTCGCGGACAGCGCCCAGCAAATAGTGAAGCTCCGGCGTTTCGTGCCCGGATGCCAGCGCGGCCATCAGGGCGGCACCGGCCATCTCGTTCTTTCCCTCATCCAGAAGCAGATTTGCCAGGCGGATGCTGGGCAGCGGCGCGTACACGCTCAACTCCGCCGCCCGCCGGGCTTCGGCTAGAGATTGCTCGAGATCGCCTCGGATCTGGTGGAGATCAGATTTTACGGAATGAAGGTCTGGAAGCTCAGGCGTCAGGTTCGACAGTCGGTCGACGATCTCGTCCGTCCAATCCAGGTCTTCGGTTGCCAGCGCAAATCGGGCGGCGGACAGCAGGGGACGCCAGTTTACCCCCGCAGTCTGAACCGCGGTTCTCTGAGCTTCTGTCGCCTCTTCCAACTCGCCATTGTCCCTCGCCAACGCTGCTAATGAGGTCCATCCATCGGCGTGATCCGGATACCTGTCCACACACAATCGGGCAGCCGACTCCGCCTGTTTCAGATCGGCCAAACTCCTGTAAGTCGAAGAAATTTGGCTCAGAACCGCCGGATCATCCCGATCAACATCCGGGATAGCCGCCAGCTTGCGCCTGGCATCATCGGAGCGTCCAACCAAGGCCAATACATGTGCCTCCTCGGCTAATGCGAGAGGCAGCGGAGCAGCCGCGTTAGCCAGCTCGAAGTGCTCGGCGGCTCGGTCCGGACGGCCAGCCAACATATGCGCTCGCGCGAGAACAAGCCGGGCATCGACACTACTTTCGTCCTCGGAAACGGCCGCGTTCGCCGCGTCGACAGCCTCTGGCAATTTGCCGACCGCGATAGCGGCACGGGCGCTAACCACTCTACCGGCCGGAGTACCCAGTACCTTGCTGGTCGAAACTCGTTGATAAGCCTCTCCTGGGCGGCCAGCATCGAGCAATGCCTCAACCAAGCCTCGCTCGAGAGGTTCGTTCGTTCCGGAAGTGTCCAACTCTCGTTCATAGATCTCAAGAGCGGCAAGTACGTTGCCAAGCCGGTGTTCAAGACGAGCTAGCTGAAGCCAGAATTCGCCGCTTGCCGGAGCTAGCTGACACAGCCTGCGGTACATCCCAACCGCTTCTTCATAGTTGCCCAAACGCACCAGTACCAACGCGGCCCGACTGTTCAAATCAATCGAATCTGGATCGTCAATCAACAACAGGCGATACTGGTCTAACGCGTCCTGGAGTTTTTCGGTCTCAAGCAGGCACTCGGCATAGCGCTTGCGCAGAGATCTATCCTCCGGACGCTGGTCGATCAAGCGTTCAAGAGCCGGCAACGCACTCTCACCATCGTCGGACCAGGCGCGTGTTTCTTCGACGAGCGATGCTATCTCGGCGGATGAATGGCCTGAATCCACCATAGGGTTCAGAATCGCTAAAGCACCGATCGGGTCGCCGCATCGCAAGCGGGCCTCGGCCAAGCGTTGAGCAATGCGGCGGTCGTCGGTTAGCCGGCCGGCGGCCTTTTCCAAGACCGGTCTAGCTTCGTCAAATCGGCCGAGTCTGAGCAGGACATCACCAAACTGACCAAGTAACTCGCCATCGTGAGGCCGATCTAGTAGCGCGGCATGAAAATACCCGGCGGCCAATTCGTCGAGGCCGACCCCGGTTAAGAGGCATCCGGCCCTTATTGCCTGTGTGGAAGGGAGTTTGTCCGCCGCCGGCAAATCCTTCAAATGGTTCCTAGCACTTGCGACGCGACCGACTCGAAACAACGCATCACTCAGCCCAAGCGACGCCCCAACATCTTCCGGTGCCACTCGTACCACCAGTTCGTAGGTGGATATGGCCGCGTCGAGATCGCCGGTCTTCGCCTGAACCTCAGCCAACCTGCGACGCCAGTCCGTCCGGTGGGGCTCCAACTGGACTGCTCGCTCTAACTCCACTCGGGCAGAGTCAAACCTCTCGAGTCGAACCAGGGACTCGGCCAACTCGAACTTGATAGACGCGTCATCTGGAGCAAGGTCGCGCGATTTTTGTAGTGTCGAAGCGGCAAGCTCAAATTGGCGGCTGCCGGCGTAGGCTCTACCGAGCGTCAGGAGAGCCGAAGGGTTGTCATCCGGCGGCAAACGGTTGAGGACCGACACCGCCTGAGCGTGGTCGCCCGCCCGATTCAAGATCTCACCGTAGGTGACGGCGATGTCCGGTCGACTGTCAGCCTGGTCTACTGCGAACCTGAGCAGGTCAATGGCCTCGGTCCGGCGATCATTGGCCTCTAGCGCGAGGGCCAAGATCCGCTTGACTTCAAGGTCGCGTGGAAGTAGGCCGGCCGCTTTGTGAGCACATACGAGCGCTTCGACTGGGTTACCGGCGGCCATGTCGGCTTTAGAAGCTTCGATCCATCTGTGACCGGATGTAGCTTGTAAGCCAGCTGCCTTGCGCCAATTAATTGCGGCGGAAACGATATCACCAATCTTTCCCTGCCACTCGGCTAGTTCAGCCCACCAATCAGCCTGCTGATGGTCCAATCGGAGCGCCAATTGCATCTCGCGGATTGCGTCTTCGAACCGGCCGGCCCCCGCCAGCGCCAACCCATACACGTGACGACACTCGGAGTCATCGGGGGAACGTTCTAGCGCTTTGACCAGATATCCAATCGCTGATTCAGCGTTACCTTGGTCAAGCGCTATCAAGCCTAGTTGTCGCCACACTTCCTGATCATTTGGCCAGAGCTTCGATATGGCAATCAGCGTATTGCGGGCAATCTTGAGATAGCCAAGTCGGAGACATATCCGCGCATAAAGCCACTGGAACTGCTGGTTGGTGGGCGCCAATTCCGCCGCACGTCGAGCGGGCTCTACCGCTTCCGCATAGCGGCCGGACCGGGCGCTTGCGTCGGCCAATTTGAACGCGATGCCGGGAGAGTCGGGCGAGATCGAGCGGGCTACCGAAAGGTCTTCGATGGCAGGATCAAGGCGACCCATCTTCTGACTAATCGTCGCCCGGTTTAGCCGCGCCGTCAGATTATTCGGTTCCAGTACTAAGGCTGCATCTAGATGGCGTTGGACCTCATCAAGTTTGTTTTCCTGCGTGTCAAGGTCCGCGATTGCCAACAAAGCGTCGACCGAGTCGGGACACGATTTGACGAACCCCTCGGTCAGCCGCCGGACCTCATCAACCTTGCCCAGTCCTCCAGCTACACGAATGGCTCCTTGCCAGGCCAATGCCATATCCGGGGCCTTCTGGATACACTGCCGAAAGCAGACCTCAGCTTTGTTCAAGTCATCCAGACGCTCGTGAACTTGCCCCAACTCCAAAAGAGCAGTCAGAAGTTGGGCGTCAAGCCTCAATGCCCGCTCCAGGTGACGCAGCGACTCTTTCAATGAGCCTTCACGCGCCGCAAGAATACCTGCGCGCAGAGCAATCCCACCATCAGCGGGCGCAACCAGCTTCAGGTTAGCGAGTTCGCTCCGGGCTTCTTCATAACTCTGCTCGCTCAACAGACTGTCAAACCGGCTGTATCGTTCTTCGACCGACTCTGAACTAGCCAGCCTCACCGGCGTCCTTGCAGACAGCGAGGATGATTCGTATCTGTCCGTTCGACTCGCGAGTGAAGCGTACAAACGTTGATAATCTTCTCGAGTAGGATCAAGGCTTATCGCACGCTCGGACGCTCGCAGGGCGGCGCGCAAGTCTCGGCGCCGACGTTTGAGCAGGGCCACGTTGTGCCAAGCAGCGGCGTTATGGGGATCGTTGTCGGTCACTTTTTCAAGCTGCTCAGTGGCGGAGTCGAGCTGTCCGGCTTGTGCGAGGATCTCACCTAAGAGTAATCTTGGGTCGCTGAGGCTGGGATCGAGCGACACGGCCTTTTCGGCGGCCGACCGGGCCCGTTCTAGGTCGCCAGTTGCGAAGTGGGCCCGAGCGAGTTCGTGTGCAACATCGGACCTACCTTGCGATAAATCAGCAGCTCGTGCCAACGCCTCCAACGCCTGGTCGTTATCACCCATGCGCAAAGCGAGCCGGCCGAGCGCAAAGACGCTCCGCCAATTTGTGGGATCAAACTGGCAAGCGCTCTCCAGCAGAGCCCTAGCTTCGCCATTGCGCCCTTCTTGCTGGAGAATTGGAGCAAGTTGGAGCGCAACATCGGCACGTTGACTATCCAGATTCTTCAGCAACTCTTCCAACATCCCACGCCCGGTCGCGACATCTCCGATTTTGATCCGGGCGACGGCCAAATTGCGCCGGGTCCGATGAGTGATGGGGGATTGGATTGACGCTGGCTCCAAGAAACTCAGCGCCGTTTCGGGTTCGCCGGCCATGATCATCGCTTCCCCAATCTCGTTCGCGAGATCCGGGTCGACGGACTCGGGTTCGACGGCTCGAACAATAGCGGCAGCCTGTTGGGGCGCATCCAACCGCATCAATGCGGCGATGACTGGCCACAACCTGGCGCCGGTTGGACTGATACGACATATTCGCTCTAAAGTTGGTTGCCTACCTTCGAAATCGGTCGTCAAATCGGCCAGCGCTGCCAACGTCTCGAAGTCTGAACTGTAGTCGGCCGCAGTTTCGAACAGGCAATCCCAATCGTCGCTGTAGCTCAGGGCTAACCCAAGAGCCCGTCCAGTGACGCGGGCGTTCCCGTCCGGCGACGGGGACTCGGGTGCGGCCAACCCGAGCGCCAAAAGAACATCGTGCCAGACACTAGAGCCGAGTCCGAGGTCATCACCCTCATCGGTAAGTTCGAGTATGCCACTATCGATAAGCCTATTGACCGTCGTGTCTCCATCCAACTCTGGGCAGGAGAGGAAATCGGAAAGCTCTTGGCGAGAGTAAGGAGGTTGGTGAGAGGCGACGAGTTCGATCAGGGCGGTTTCCAGGGAATTTAGCTGGCTTCTGCGCCCCGTGGCCTGTTCAAGAACAACCCTCATCAGCCTCAAGATCAAATGGGCCGGAGTCAAAGTTGCGGCTGGGATTCCCAACAGCACGCGAAGAATCTTCGGCTGACGAGCGACCTCGACCAACCCAACGTCTATCATCTCCTGCGGTCGTAATCCGCCGTCTTCGGAGTGTCCGGCAATCAGCTTAACGATCTCGCCATCGTCCGGCGGCATGAGCTCAATCACCGATTTGACAGGGAGTAGACTACGCAGGGCGTCCATATCACTTGATCTACAGGCGATCAACATTGCCGGCGATTTGTTCGGCGTTCGCAGCAGCTCCAACAAACTTCCCAGAGCTGTTGGACGAGCGGAGTGCTCCATCTGAGCATAGCCGTCAACTAACACTCCCGTCACCGGGGCGGTCCCAAGGACGATCTGATCATCGGGCGAAGTACCGAAGGGTTTCCGGCTATATCCGGCCAGATCAAGGTAGCGTATCAGCGGTCCTTCGCTCGTGGGATGGCGATTTCGCCAAGCGTAGGCGCGCAAGAGAGTTGTCTTGCCAGAGGCAGGACCGGCGACGAGCAGATGGCAACCGCCGGCGGCGATAGCTGCGACCAGACCTGCTTCCGCCGGCTGGAAATCCTTGCCTTCTATCGTCCCGGCGATTCTTAGAGGCAATAGAGTTTCCGCGGCATCGCGGAGACGCGGATCTGTAGCGTCGAATGCGTATCGGTCCAATGCGGGCAGTGTGATAGATGTCAAGGACGGCGCAGATCTGGAGCTGTCGCGCGGGCGAACTCGCCCGGTCGTCGTGGGGGGTCGTGGGAAGGTTCTTTCGATCATGAATGACAATACGACAGACGAAACATTCTACGGTATCGCTACCAGTATCAAATAACCGATGACACAGAGGGCAAGTCCGAGCAGTCCAAGAAACGCGCCCGTGCCGGCCGACGTTTGCACCAGCTTTGCGACCGAGTCGATCAGATGAGCCGCCGAATCGATTGACGCGGACATGCTGCTGTCCGCGAGCGACTTGGCGCTGATTCGCGCCGATTGGGTCGATATCTGGCGCAAAGCATCTTGGTGTTCTCGTGCGAGTATCGTCATCAACCCCGCAATTACCGCCGTCAAACCCAATACGAATAGGGCGACAGCCATGATTAGCTGTAACGTGTCAAGTCCAATAGCTGCCAAAGGTCTCTTGCTTATCTCTGGAGTGTCGCGCTCGTAGGTAACCCTCGAATCAATGGATTTCAGTAGGCCCAAGCGCGTGGAGCCGGATTGACTAGGAACAGTCGTTGTGGAAGAAGGGAGTTTAACTTCCGGGTTCGACGCCTGGAGTGTCCACCACAGCCTAAAACGATTATAGATTCAGCGACATGCGTGTCAATGAACGGCGAAGTCGATAGCCATCAAAGATCTGTAAGAGACAAGCATTTGGTGGCGACAAATGTAGAGAGAGACGGGGATTTTTGATTCTCTAACATCCGTTGTCACCTAAAGGTTGGCGGTGGTCTTGCCTTCCCCCTCCCCTCTGGATTCCTGCCCCCGTATCGGAGTACGGGGCATGCTTTAGATCGCAGGAATGACGACATGCGGTTTGCGGACTATCGAAATGGCCTTGGCGGGTTGATTGTTTCGACCAACTGCTTGTCGGCCTAGGAAAATACTCTAGAAGTCCTAAACATTAAAGAATAGAAAAGCCCTGAGAGAGAGACGGGGTTATAGGGGTTATAGAAGAGGAGGGCCTGACGTGCTAGAGTCTAATCAGGGAGTTGGGACGACACTATTGATGATGTCGCTCTTTCTGATCGGCTGTCAGACGGCTACGCCGCAACCAGCTTTCATTGACCCGGCCCCGTGGGCGGCGCCGACCAAGCCGGCTGAGACGACGTCCGTAACTCATTCGAAACCGAATACGCAGACCCATTCAACTCCCACGGCCGCCGGAGGCGTCAGCGTGAACCCACAGGTAGAAAGAGCGATCGAAGACCTGGCAACTCGCCAGGGAATGGATCGATCCCAGGTCATCGTCGAGAATGTTGAAACAGTGGAGTGGCGAGATTCATCACTAGGCTGTCCACAGCCAGGAATGATGTACGCCCAGGTAATCACACCGGGATTTCGCATTGTCCTGGAGCTTGATGGAGTTCGCTACTCGTATCATGCCGATCTCAACCGTAGGGTCACCCTCTGTGAGGATCCCAGCCCTTACTAGAGACTCAACTGAAGCAACTCCATACAAAACCCAAGCGGATCCAGAGGCGGGTATTCGAAGTCGGGGTTGCGGGCTATCTACTTAACACGGCGGAGTGCCGAATCGGGCTAGAAAGAATAGGACTCGCCGGGGAGTTACAGCCTATTGAGAGTCCGGCTCCGGGGTTCCGGCGGGACCATCTTCTCCTATATCACCCGCATCATCAGGCGGCTCCGGGGTTTCGGCGCCGGATTCTTCATCGTCAGGCGAAGGCCCGAAGATCGAATAGTTCCGCGAAGGTTTATAGGTGCTCGCAAACGTCTGTTCGTTGATAATCTGATCGTCGCGCATCACAACCCGTTTCAAAACGACACGGAAGCCGTCGTGGGCCGCTTCCAGCACTATCTCCTCGCCTGGCTCCAGCGACTCGTCGGGTTCGCGGACTGGCGTTGGATTCGCCTTGACCTCGTCCTTGATTATAGGTTCCTCGACTATTACCGACCAATTCGGCTTGGTCCCATAGAGGCGAAAGTATATATGCTCTTTGTCCGCCTCTGTTTGGATCAATAGGTAGTTACCGGTATTGTTCTGGAATTTAAAATCTACCTCGTAGAGAAGATTGTAGTTCTTGTCAAACACCTGGTCGACCGTCGCATCTAAGCCGGTAATCCCATTTGGGGCCCTGCCATAGCGTGGTATCCAATAAAGATGCCAATTGCGTTCGACGACCGGAAGGCCGGCCCAGAATACCGATTGGAAGAGGGTAGTCGCGACCTGGCAAATCCCGCCACCCTCAGAGGGGATGGTGATTACTTCGCCTTCACTCTGGGTGATCCCGTAACCTTTCTTGTAACCACTGCGATAAGAAACTTCGCCGACTGCCTCGTTGAATGAGAATGTTTGGCCCGGTGCCAGAACGACACCGTGGAGTCTAGCCGCCGCCAACTCTACGTTGTGCATCCTCTCCGGCAAAGTACCGCCATAGACGGTGCTTGCCTCTTGGATCAGCTCACGGATGCCGAGCATTGGGCCATCTTCGGCTGCAATTGCCGGTTGAACGGATCGAGTTGGCAGAACGACTTCATGATTCTCCTCGCGCAGCAATGCTTCTTTGGTCGACTTCAAAGCCGCTCCGACATCGAGCGCCGAGCCGGGCCGGCCGGGGTAGATGGGTACCATCCTCCCATTGGCAAAGTCGAAGCGGGCGTTCTCGGGCTCGACCTGGATCTCGCCGCGCAACAGCTCCAACTCCGCGGTAAGCGCCTTATCGTCAATACTCACCTGAGCGGTACGCCTGCCATCCATGTCCAATACGTCGCTTATTCCGAGAACGCTGGCAATCTTCTCTCGTCGCCAGGTCCAACTCTTGTCACCAAGCCTCAAAACCAATGGGCCGGAGAGCATTACGGTCGCCTGCCTCCTAGCCTCTTCCAATATCTGGGCACTGACGACCGGCTGGACGTCTAGAATCACCAAGTCGACTGGGCCGGGGGAAGCAGACCGCAAGGCCGCTTCGACTTGCTCGGCCGACCTGTCTATATCCAGACGCTTTCCAGGTTTGTCCGCAACGACCGCGATCTTCTGATCGGGCTTTAGCGACAAGCGAGCTTCTCGTGGAGGCTCCTCTATCTCGCGCGCGATGCGTTCGAGGAGCAATCTGATCCTGCCCTGATCCACCCAGATCACTGGCTCGGTGACTGCGGCCCCATCTCGAGCTAACAAGAATGGCTCGATTAGCTGATCGCGATTCGTTCCGGCGCGACCTAGCAAGTAGGCTTGGGCGACTGTTGAATCGACGTTGACGCTCATCCCGAGTTGCTGTGGCGTGGCCTGCCAATTTCGGTCGCCGGCTCTGAGAACGAGTGGCCGGAGCTGATAGTCGTTAAAGCTGTTCCGAACAATCGCCCGAGCCTCCTGGACAGTGTAGCCGCCAAGCTCAATGCCGTTCACCGAAACGCCCAAATAAATGCGGTCGGTAAAGATGGACTGGTATATGAATGCCGTAGCTACGGCCGCCACAACCAAGACGATCCCAGTGGTTAATATCGGCAGAATAATCTCGAGCGCGACTGACTTGGAACTGCCGGCGCGACTCTGGGCTGTTGACTCCGAACCAGGCTGGTCATTAGTCGCCGCCAAACTCACATCTCCATTCCGTGCATTCGTGTTGAGTCTACCACCGAAGGCATTTAAACCGATCAAAAATCCTGTTGCATGAATATTAACATGGTGTTAGAAACCGACAGGTGGGTCGCTATGCGTAGCGCCGCCTTCTGCTATACTCTGGCTAGTAAGGTGTTGGTGAGGCTAGCACGGATTCTCACCAAGCGACACTCTACAATTCCCTTAATACCACGAATTCTAATTTCCTACTTGTCTGCCATCCTTGATGAATCGTAAGAGTTGAAACGTCAAACTATATTGGTTACCGGCGGTGCCGGCTTCATAGGCTCCTGGCTGTGCGAGCGACTAGTGGCGATGGACAACGACGTCATCGCGCTAGACAACCTGAGTGCCGGCTGCTTGGAGAACGTTCCCCCTGGGGTCCGCACGCTCAATCTGGATCTAGTGACTTGCGATCTAGATGCCACGCTTAGCCAATTTCGGCCTAATACGGTGATCCATTGCGCAGGTCGGGTATCGGTCATTGGCTCTATGGAGGGCCCCGAACGCGATCTGCGTGATAACTTGCAGGCAACCCTGAAGCTTCTACAGGCTTGCCGCCGCCAAGAAGTGGAACGAATTGTCTTTCTATCCAGCGGCGCAGGGATCTACGGCGAACGCGAGAGTCCTGCCGAGGAAGATGCGCCAATTCGACCGATCAGCATCTACGGCGTGAATAAGTACGCTGCGGAGCGATACTGTGCGCTGAGCGGTATTCCCTGGCTATCGATGCGGCTCTCCAACGTGTACGGACCGCGTCAGAGAGATGATACCGAGTCCGGGGTCGTGGCCATCTTCATAGACCATATTCGACGCGGGAAGCCGATCAATGTCTTTGGGAGCGGCGACCAGATTCGTGACTTCATCTATGTGTCCGATGTAGTAGAAGCGACGACCACAGCACTCGAGGCGAATCTGCACGGCGTGTTCAACGTATCGTTGGGGCATACGCACTCAGTCAACGAACTCATCAGATTGCTGGCCGAGCTAACTGATACCGCAATTGAGATAAATCCGCGTCCCGGCAAAGCTGAGGAGATAGTCAATTCTCGACTCTCGAGCCGGAAATTGCAGCTTGCCACGTGTTGGCGACCAAAGACCAGCCTCCGGGAAGGGTTACGATTCTACCTTGAGGCGCTGAATATGTTGCCGAGTTAAGCTTCGCCTCACCGATTAGAGCTAGGAGGGTAAAAAGTTCGGATGCAGGGTGACGAAAAAGTAACCGACCTAGTCGATGTCGAAGAGCATCTTCAGGTTGGGATACTCACTAGGGGCAAGCCTACGCTGGGTATGGTACTCGTGAGTCTCCTGTTGCAAGAAGCCATACCTCTTCGAATCCATATGGTTGACACCGCGAATCGCGCGGTGATCGAGCGTGACGACGTTCGCTTTGCCCTGCGCTTGGCTTCAGAGCGTAACATTCGCAGCACATACGAGAGACTCAACTCCAGCGATCGAGCATTCACAGATGGTAAGTTGGCCCTAATTCGCGAGCTTCCCGGCCGGTTCATCTGTCTCATCGACGATGATATCGTGATGCCGTCGTCGACCATGTCTGATCTCTGGGCAACTGCCCAATCGCTTTCAGAATTCGGCTTCATTGCCCCATCTCTGCGTAACTCTCCACACCCAAAGTCTCCCAACTTACTGGGGTTACAGTACTCACCGGGGTCAGTCATTTTTCAGGACGAAGCAGTGCGCTCGATACTGATCGAGTACTACCGAAGCACGGTCGACGTATTGGATCATCGGCGCTCGACGGAGAAGGTATGGGAGATAGCGTTCCTGACCGGGATGTTCAACAGGCTGGGCCGGCCTTGCATCGACCGGTCGGAAATAGTGAGCTATCACCTTGACTACCAGGCGAGACCGGTGTGGCATGACGACGAACAGGCGCTGGTAAACCGAAGTGTCAGTCTAGCGCAACGACTGATCACCAACCACCGGCCATCGGAGGATCTGCTGGCTGAGGTAAGTGCAGGCGAAATGACGGAACGGAAGGTGATCGATCTGGGCGAAGTGACCTCGTTGCCAGCAAGCGGGCGAGCCGATTCATTTTGGACCGGGCTGACTCGGCTGTTCAGTAGGCCGCAAGAAGATCGATGAGGCAGGCCGGCATACCCGGCCCTTGAAGACTGCGCTGGTTTGTTCCTGGCTCAACCAGTACGGCGGAGCCGAACGCGTCCTCGAACATCTCCACGCTTTGTTCCCGGAAGCGCCAATCTACACTTCAATGCACGACCAGCAAGCGATGCCATCGGCTTGGCGCGATTGGGATATTCGTACCAGCTTTCTACAGCGGATTCCCTGGAGCCGTTCCAAGCACCACCTATTTCTAGCCCTCTTCCCGCTGGCGTTCCGCAGTCTACGCGTAGAAGGGTACGACCTGGTCATAAACAATACCAGCGCGTTCAGTCACGGCGTTCGGATCGACAGGACGTCGACACACATCAGCTACTGCTTGACACCAGCTCGGTTTATCTGGCGCTTTCACGACTATGTAGCGCGGGAGAATATTCCGCCGTTGCTGGCGGCTAGCCTGCTTCCCCTGATCGCCATGCTCCGCCACTCGGAGCGCCGGGCAGCCCGTTCGGTGAATCATTTCGTGGCCATATCGAGCGAGATCGCACACCGGATTGGGGAAGCGTTCGGACGCGAATCCGAGATCATTCCACCGGCAATCGAGTTCGACCGCTATCGGGTCAGCGCTCAGATCGGCGAATCATACCTGGTGGTGTCACGCCTGGTCCCGTACAAACGGATCGACCTAGCCGTACGAGCCTTCACCAAAATGGGCAAAGATTTGATCATCGCCGGCGATGGGCGCGACCGGGCAGCCTTGGAGCGGTTGGCAGGCCCTTCGATCCGCTTTGTCGGACGGGTAAGCGATGAGCAGCTATTACGCCTCTATTCCGAGTGCAGGGCCTTGATCTTCACTGGAAGAGAGGACTTCGGACTAACGCCGCTGGAGTCCCAAGCGTCGGGCCGGCCGGTCATCGCATTTGGCGAGGGCGGAGCGCTCGAAACTGTCTCGGAAGGCCGGACTGGTCTATTCTTCCGTCAGCCGACCGAGGAATCGCTGATAGATGCTGTGACCGAGTTCGAGCGGCGCGACTGGGACCCGAATGCGGCCAGGGAAAACGCCCGCGGCTTTGACGTATCGGTGTTCAACGAGCGGATCGGCGAATTGGTAGGGCGTGTCGCCGCCGGAGGCTAGAGGCCCTCGTCTTCATCATCCGGAGAGGCGGTCGGCATTAGCGGCTCATTCAGCACCGAGAAGAGATTCTTGCCAAGGTGGTGGAGCGGCTTGGTCTCCATATCCTCCAAGAGCCAGTGTTCGTCGAAGGCGCTCTCCTCTGCCTGGGCAGCCACTATCTCGCCGAAGAAGATGGCGTGATCTCCCGGCGCGACCGAATGGACCACCATGCACTCGATATGAGCTATGCATTCCTCGATCAGCGGAGCCGAGATCGACAGGGGATCTTGCATGCGCAGGCCGGTCAGCTCCCACTTGTCGGCGTCGCGTCCCGATACCGTGGCCATAATCCTAACCTGGTTCAACAGGTCGCGCGTGGCGAAATTGAGGGCAAACTCGTCGCTCCGGCGAACCAACTCGGTGGCGTAATGTTCCAGATGCAGGGATACGGCTACCAGTCCGGGCGAAAGGCTGGCCGGCATCGCCCACTGTACGGGCGTCATCGTAAACGTGTCGCGGTAGGCGGCGGTAACGATCGCCAGCGCCCCCGGTGCGAGGAGTCTATGCGCCCGCTCCAGCGGCACGTTCGTTTTCATAGTTTGCCACCAGCCATAGCCGATTGCTGGCCACTGTATTGGGCGTCGAACATCTCTCTGACCTCGCGGACGGTAGTTGCGTCTTCGGAACGCTTGTCATCACCGCGGAAGCTGATAAGCCGAGGAAACCGCAGAGCATAGCCGGGAGAGTCATCTTGGCGCCCTGCGGTATGGACCTGCGAGCGAGTTATTTCATCAGCCAGAACCTCTATCACAACTTTAGGTTCCACCCAGACGCTCGGCTCCAGGATCGAGCTAACTCTGGCCGGCCGCTCCTGCAGCGTAATGTTGTCGCACTTTTTTCGGACCTCACGCCACTGTTCGTCGCTGAGTCCGGTGCCGATCTTGCTGATAGTAGCGAACTCATCAGTTTCGTCATCATAGACCCCAACCAGCAATGCCCCAACGCCGAACGCCGCTCGTTTCCCTCGTCCGTAGATGTAGCCAACGATCACGCAATCGACGGTGTCTTGCATATGAGAGCTTGCGACCCTCTTCAATTTAACCCAGTTGAAATTTCGGCCGCCGGCCTTATAGGGTGAATCGAGTCGTTTGGCGACCAGCCCCTCCAGTCCTTTCCGCACCGTTTCATCTAGGAACATCTGCAGTTCTTCCGGATCATCGGTGACGATCTTCGGGGTTAGCGCGAGGACTTCGCTATCACCGATTATGCCCTCGAGAAGCTTTCGTCGTTCCTGGAAGCTACGATCCATCTGGGGCTCGCCGTCGAGCCACATCAAGTCAAATAGAAACAAGCGCAGCGGCAGTTTCTGGGCAAACTCATCGACGCCGTATTTGCGCCGCCGGCGGGATGTTTGTTGGAAAGGATAAAACTCCTCCGACTCGCGATGGTAGGCCACCGCCTCACCCTCGGCAATCACCTCTCGACAGGATAGATCGGAGGCGACAGCCTCTACGATTTCGGGAAACATCCCGGTCATGTCTTCCAAGTTGCGGGAGAAGATATGGACGACGCCATCACGCAAGTGCACCTGACAGCGAAACCCGTCCAGCTTGTACTCGGAGGCACACTCGCCCAGCTTTTCGATCACCGCCTGTGCCGAGGGCAGTCGTTCCGCCAAGGCGGGTCGGACCGGTTTGCCGACCTCGACGGTGATTCGATCCACCGCCTCAATGCCGTCTTCAAACAGGACTCGGGTGATCATTCCCAGGTCGGAAGTTTCATTGTAAGCGCGCTCCAGCCTCTTTCTGAGGGAAGTGTCGCCGGCGGTTGCGGTCGATAGAGCGTCGAGGACACTTGGATCGCCAATTCCAAGCCTCAGCCGGCCCAATGGCACTCGGGTGACGTGCTTTGCGCTCAGCGAGTCAACACTATTGAAAAGGTCGCTGAGCTGAGAAACCCGGCCCTCGACGGAGCCGGCACCGGTCGTATCGGCGATCCGGCGTAGCCGGGCGAAGACCTCGCCCAACTCGATCTCAGACGCGCGCCCTGCTATTACCTCCTGCGCAACGAGACCCAGATCACCGACTTGACCGTAGCGCTCAAGCACCGCATCCCGGGAGAGTTCGGCAGCCCGGCCAATCGCCTCAGCCACCAGCTTTTCACCCATACCGAGCTCAACCGGTTCGAAGAAGGGGGCCACGCGACCCTGGCAAAGATAGGCCAGTTGGCTGGCTTCTTCGGCACTCGCCTTGGAGAAAAGCCCGGCCAATATTGACACCAACTCTTTGCGCTTGGATGTCCGCTCCAGTTGTTCGAAGTACTCAGCGACAACCGCGAACTTCATGCGATGAATTCCTCACAGCAGATAACGTCGGGTGCGACACATTGGAGGACGCAATTGAGTATAGCAGAGTCGTATATGCCCACTCGGCGCGGTATCATCAGGCACGCGGCGAGTCATTGAGGTACCGGGCTTCGCGATCGCCGGGGATGGGACGACAAGCAATCGGGCGATGTGGCGGGAACCGTGGCATTTAAATCTCCGAACGCAACTGTTCAGATTTTTGGGTGAGCCGACCGTATTCGTGCCAATTGCTCATACCGGCTACCGCCGGCACACCGCGATATGAATATGCGGCTGGTTGTTGGCAACGATTGTGTGCTATTTATGCTACCTCGCCGCCTCCTGGATTCCGGCCCCGTATCGGGGTACGGGGCATGCTTTCGATCGCCGGAATGAGGATACGGGAGATTGGTGGGATTCCGAGGCACTATCGAAGCCGAGCAACACTATTTTCGTACCAATCACGAATTGGGGGAGGGAAAGAAGACTTGCGTGGCGGCAATCACGATGCGGGGCCTGCTTTTCGTTGAATTCAGATCTCGCGGGAGTCTATCCCGGATCGTAGTCCCGGAAGTACTTTCGTACAGCGCTCACTCAACTGGTCTCCCTAAGTCTGAACGATTCCGGCCGAGAGGGTGATTTGGCTGATGGGGTACGATATATTACCGTCGGATTGGATCGGCGCGAGATCTGTATAGGGGTGCATCTTGACCAAATCAGAAGTAACGATAGTAGACTACGGCGCCGGCAATCTGCGCAGCGTGGCGCGAGCAATCGAACACGTTGGCGGCGCCGCGCGGATAACGTCGGAGCCGATGGTGGTGCAAGAGGCGCGCATCCTCGTGCTGCCCGGCGTCGGCGCTGCCGCCGACACGATGCACAATCTTCAGGAGCGCGATCTAGCCGGCCCGATCAGGGACTACGTTGACTCTGGTCGCCCCTTTCTCGGCATCTGCATGGGACTTCAAGCGTTAATGACCGTTAGTGAAGAGGGCGGGCTACAGAAGTGCCTGAACATAGTACCGGGGAGAGTCATCCGGCTTCCGGAGGGACTGAAGGTGCCTCACATGGGGTGGAATCAAGTCGAACTCGGACGGCGGCATCCCGCTCTGCCACAGGGCCTTGGTGGGCAGTACTTCTATTTCGTGCACTCTTACTACGCGGAGCCCGCGGACTCGTCAATTGTGGCCGGCTGGACCGATTACGGCGTCCGCTTCCCTGCCATAGTCGCCAAGGACAACCTGATTGCCACTCAATTTCACCCAGAAAAGAGCGGCGAGATTGGACTATCGATTTACGCCGGCTTCATCGAGTGGGCCTCTAACCTCAGTCGATGAGCGCCAGGCGGGTGCTTAGCTCGAAACGGCTCTATTCGTATCTCAACGCATCAATCGGATTCAACGAGGCTGCGCGCACTGCCGGGTATATGCCGAAGAACAATCCCACCACCAAGGCCACGGAGAACGCCAACAGGACGGCATCGCCGGCGACCACGGCCGATATTTGACTATTGCCGATGGGAATCTGGCCAAAGAGCCGGGAAACACCAACGCCAAGTCCAATACCGATCAGGCCGCCTATTACGCTAACTGTGACGGATTCGACGAGGAACTGAACGAGAATATCGCGGCGCTTGGCTCCAAGCGCTTTGCGTATTCCGATTTCGCGAGTCCGCTCGGTAACCGACACCAACATGATATTCATGATTCCGATACCGCCCACCAGCAGCGAGATGGCGGCTATCCCGCCAAGGAAGAGGGTTAAGGCCGCGGTCGCGTCGTTCAGGGCCCCGAGAATTTCCTGCTGATTCGAGATTGTGAAATCGTCCTCGGTGACACGGTGACGCTGGCGGAGGATCATACCTATCTGCTCGATTGCGGCGTCGGTCGACTCTTCGTTGATCGCTTGGGCATAAATCGTTGATACTTTGAATTCGCCGTTTGACGCTCTGTCGGGAAACAAACGGTATTGAAGTGTAGTGATTGGGATTATTACGCGATCGTCCTGGTTGCCAAATCCGGTGCCTCCTTTTTCCTCGAGTATGCCGATCACGGTGAAAGGCTCTCCGCGCTGGCCGAACATGCTGACCCTTACCTCACGCCCGACCGGGTTCGTGCCGCCGAAGAGGTCTTCGGCGACCGTCCACCCCAGCACCATCGCACGCGCCCTAGAGTCCATATCTTCATTCGAAATGAACTCTCCGATCTCGGCCGGATGGTTTCGGACTTCTTGATAGTCAGGCGTGGTACCAATGACCTGGGTCGAGACATTCTGCGTGCCCACCACTATCTGGGCTCGCGAGCCACTCTCCGGCACGACCGCGCTGATTGCCGGAGCAGCGACCTGATCGCTTAGAGCAAGGGCATCTCCATAGGTCAGGGTAGGACGCTCGCCGGCTCCGCTGGCAACCCCACCCTGTTGGAACGAGCCCGGCCGTATGAACAGAAGGTTCGAGCCCAGAGACTGGATTCGCTCAGTAATGCTTGCGTTTACTCCGCGGCCTATGGAAACGAGGGCTATCACGGCGCCCACGCCGATGATTATTCCGAGAGCAGTGAGTATCGAGCGCATCTTGTTGGCGAACATCGCTCTGAGAGCGACCTGAACCGTTGCGAAGAAGATCACTTTGCTAACCTCCTATAGTGCCAGGCTAACCCATGACCCGACTTTAGTCGACAATCTCGTCCGCAACAATAAACCCATCCCTTATTTCGACAATACGTTTCGTGCTATGGGCTACGTAACGCTCGTGTGTCACAAAGATGGTAGTGAGGCCACGATCCTCGTTGAGCTGTCGAAAAGTGTCCATAATCTCCCGGCTCGTCTTCGTGTCCAACGCACCGGTGGGTTCGTCGGCGAGAATAATCGCAGGATCCGTGACGATAGCGCGAGCGATCGCGACCCTTTGCTGTTGCCCGCCGGACAGCTCGGTAGGCTTGTGATGCATTCGGTCGGCTAGTCCAACCGACTCCAGAGCTGCCGCGGTTCGTTCCCGTCTATTTGGAGCACCCGAATAGATCAATGGCACCTCAACCTGCTCTACTGCGGTCATCCTAGGAAGCAGGTTGAAGTTTTGGAAGACGAACCCGATCTTTCGGCCGCGGACCTCGGCGAGTTGGTCATCCGAGAGCGTAGATACTTCGTCGCCGGCGAGGCCGTAGCTACCGCCGGTGGGTTGATCGAGACATCCGATGATGTTCATCATCGTTGATTTACCGGAGCCAGAGGGGCCCATTATTGCCACCATCTCAGAAGGCCGGATGTTGAGCGACACACCGCGCAAGGCGTGAACTTCAATGTCGCCCATTTGGTAAACCTTCGTCACGTCTTTGAGGGTTATCATCTTGATGGTCTGCCTCCGCCGAAGCCGCCTAAGCCTCTGAACCCGCCTCCGGCACCGGCGCCTGGCGCGCCGGATGCGAACGATGGTATCAGCACTTCGTCACCTTCTGAGAGCCCAGCAACGATCTCAGTGACAGTCTCGCTGCGCATACCAGTCTGCACTTGACGCTTCTCGGTCCCGTCCGGCGTGACAAGGTTTACGAACTGGTCTTGACCCTCGCGGATGATGGCCGCATTCGGAACCACTAGCACATCGGCCTGACGGGCGATGATGATGTCCGCGACGACGGTCATGCCGGCGGGCAATTGTAATGCGCGATTGGCGGCGCCAGCAGCGAACTGCGCTCGACTTGCGCCGACGTCAGATGGGGCCTGTTGGGGTCTGTCCGACCCAGACCGCTGACCTTGCCCGGCGCCGGCCGGTCGCTGGGGACGGGTTCCGACCTGCGGTTGTCCCTGACCGCCGGTACCAGCGGATAAGGCCTGGCGTGGACCAGATAGCTCTATGGTCACGGGGTAGCTGACGACACCTTGCTGAGAATTAGCCACGGGCGATATGGACAACACTGTGCCGGTCAATGGAAGGTTGGGCAACGCATCGATCCTCAACTCGACGGCTTGGCCAACCGATACCCTGGGCACATCGACCTCGTTGAGGCTTATTTCGACACGCAGAGAGCCGGGATCAGAAATCGTAGCCGCGCCCGCGGTGCCTCCGACCTGTTCGCCGACGTTCGGCACAAATGATGTGACGAATCCAGTAAATGGCGCCAGCAATACGGTGTTCTTAAGGTCAAGCTCTGCCTGTTTCAATGAGATTTCGGCCTGCCTGACATTTTCTTCGGAAAGAGAGCGGTCGGTCTTGCTTACCAAGCCCAGCCTTTGATTCAGAGCGACTTTTGCATTCGACACCTGGCTGGAGGCCTGGTGTAAGTCAGCCTCTTTGATGCCACTCTTCAGACTAACCAGCTTGCTCATCGCTGATTGGTAGCCGGACTTCGCCGATTCTACCGCAGCCTCGGCCGCTTCCATTTCAGATCCGGACTTCAGGGTAGCGAGCCTGCTGACGGCCGACTGGTAGCCGGACTTGGCCGACTCAACAGAAGCCTCAGCCGCCCTCAGGTCAGGCTCGGTGGGACCAGCCTCGAGAACGGTTAGCTTGCCAATCGCCGACAGGTAGTTGGACCTGGCCGATTCAACAGAGGCCTCGGCCGCTTCTACCTCGGATCCAGACCTGATGGCGGCCAGCTTACTGATAGTCGACTGGAGGCTGGACTTAGCCGATTGAACAGAGGCCTCGGCCGCCGTCAAGTCAGACTCGGTGGGACCAGCCTCGAGATCGGTAAGCTTGCCGATTGCAGACAGGAAGTTGGACTTGGCCGATTCAACAGAGGCCTCAGCCGCCCTGATATCAGAATCGACAGGACCTTCCACAACCTGGTCAAGACGAGCCTGGGCGCTGATAAGCTGCGCAGCCGCGCTTTCGACCAGGTTCTGTGCGTTGGCAATGTCAGCGGAGGACGCACCGGTCTGGAGATCGGCCAGTTTCTGCTCAGACTGCCGAACTGCTGCATCGGCATTTGCCACCTGAGCATCAGCGGATCTACAGCCTGTGCTGTCGGTTCCGAGGCGGCCACAGGTTCCGTCACGCGAAATCTGGGCGGCCCAGAGGCTGTTTTTCGCCCGTTCAAGGTCGATTTCAACCAGACGAAGGGCAGAGTCCGTTGGACCGGCCAGCAGGCCTTCAAGATCGTTCTGGGCTCTCTGGAGGGCAGCCTGGGCGGCTACAACTCCCTGTTGAGCGGAGGCCGTGTCAGTGCTGGTCGAACCCGCTCTCAGCGATGCGAGCCTGGCCTCGGCGCTGCGCACGTTGGCTTCACCGGCCGCCATCGCCGCCTCCGCCGCCTTCAACTCTTCTTCAGACAAGCCAGAGTTCAACGAGTTCAGCCTAGCCTCGGCGCTACGCACGTTGGCTTCACCGGCCGCCACGGCCGCCTCGGCTGCCTTGATCTCCTCATCGACCGAGCCAGATTTGAACGAGTTCAGCCTCGCTTCGGCACTGCGCAAATTGGCCTCAGCAGCACTTACCGCTGCGGCTGCCACTTCAAGGTCCTCACTGGTTGGACCGGCCTTCAACAGGGCCAGCCTGGCCTCGGCGCTGCGCACGTTGGCTTGACCGGCCGCCACCGACGCCTCCGCTGCCTTCAACTCTTCTTCGACCGAACCGGAATTCAACGAGTTCAGCCTCGCTTCGGCATTGCGCAAACTGGCTTGAGCTGCTGCTACTGCGGCCTCACCAGCTATCAGATCCTCTTCAGAAACTCCAGCCAGCAGATCATCGTAGTGCGCCCTAGCGCTCTCGTAGCCGGCTTGGGCGGCAGCAATCTCGTCACTCGACGCCTCCGACGTGAGCTGCTCGAGTCTCAACTGAGCTACTCTCAGGGCGGACTGGGCCTGCTCCAACCTGAGCTCGGCTTGAGATGAATCGAGACGGGCCAACACCTGACCTTCTTCAACCTCGTCCCCTACGTTGACGAGTACCTCTTTCAGCACGCCACCGGTGCCGAAAGTGATGTCGGCGAGCTTGCCTATCACCGTGGTCCCGGTCGAGGTCACCTTCGTTTCGACTGAGCCAAAGCCCACGACCATCGTCTGTCCCGACGTTGCTGGCTCTTCCGGCTCTTGTGTCTGTCCAAAGATGATCCAGCCTACGCTGGCTACAATCACGACCACCAACAGGCCGGCGATTATGCGAAAAGTGCGTGACCCCAACATATGAAAGTACCCCAAGTGATCTTAACTGAAAGCGTATTGATGCTCGTTGCGCGAGCCGGTTTCACTATCTTGGTTAGCCGGAAGGTGCACATTCACCGGCACAACGCAACGTCCCCAAGGTTACCGAATTAAAAGGAGCATGAGCTTGAGGCTGATGAGATTAATGTTAGTTGGACGTTGTGAAGAACCAGTGAAGAAAGTATGCAGAACATCAAATAATCCGTAAAGGCAATCGACGACGATCCAAGCTGCAGCTGAGATTCCTGATGACAACTAATTACCTTACCGTGAGCACTCCGGCTCGGAGTTCCAATGGGGATCGTCAATTGGCCGTGAGAACGAGGTCGAATTCTCCGCGGTCCTTTCCCTGGCCGGAATAGTGCTGGGTCACCAGGGGCCGAAAGCCCGGCGCCGAGACTCGAACGTGAATATGGGGAGGCCGGCCGGTATAGGGCACCGGTACAGGGGATTCGAATTGGTACAAGCCCTGGCTGTCAGACATCATGCTCGCGCGATGATCGTCGTCGTAACCGCCCTGTGGGTTGGCGAGCCAGAACTCGATCAGAGCGTCGGGGACAGGGACGCAGCCTTCAACTGCCAGAACTCTGCCGGACAGCACGTATCCGCTGCCAACCAGGGATCTGAACGGGGCATTGGGCTTGTAGAAGGGCCCCATCTGATCCGATTCGGTTGCCTCACACTGGACAGACGGCGGCGCATCGGGCCCAACATCGCCGGAGGGCAGAGCGGCCGTATCGGACACCGGGATGCAAGCAGCTAGCATCAGCGCGAAGCCGGCTACGAGAACAAGGAAGGGGATCCTAGCAAGACTCCGTCCTGGCGTGCGCCGGCCGATGTCCGCGGGAGATTTGTTTTGCAATTTCGACTCAATCTGGCGCCGGTCAGGGGTCACTGCGAAATTACCCGGCACCTTACCACGTTGCATGGCAGGATGTAGCGCTTATGACAAGTACGCGTAGCCTCGCGTTGTCGCCGTATGTACCGTTGGGGTAGGTTCGTTCGAGGCCGGAGGGGTGAGACGGGCCGGGCATCAGGTCCGGCCCGCGAACGAAGGTTTAGGCGCTAGTTTCTGGATCGGCAGGCTCGGGGGTGCTCTCCGGGGTGGATCGATGCCACTTCCACTTGTGGCGGTGGCCGCCGGCGGATCCCGACTTGTCAACCCAGGTGGGGATTTTCTCTTCGAAGTAAGCGAGCTTGGAGTCCGCTTGTTCTTGCGTCAGCTTGCCGTCCTGGACGTATTGGTCAAGCTGGTCGCTTACCGCATCGGTCAGGGCGGTGATCAGTCCATCCCTGGTCTTGCCCTCGGCCTCGGCGATTTGGGCTGCCGACTCGCCATTGCGCAGCCGCTCGATGAACGATTCTTGATCGATGCCTATGTAGGTTGCCGCCGATTCGAAGAGCATCCATCCACCCCACCGACCTTTGCGTCCCCATTTCTTGAAGCCGCGATGCCGGCCGAAGCCTTTAGAGCTATCGTACCCCGACTCTTGGAGTGCTTCAACGACCGCCTGCCGAAGGTCGTCGGGCTCGATACCGAGTTTTTCAGCGACGCTCGCAATCAGACTCTCAAGGCTACCGGGCAACTCGGTTGGTGTGGGAGTGCCTTCTTGCGCGAACGCGGTGCCGGCGGTGACTACTGCGGTGGCCCCCAAGCCGGCTAGTAGCCAGCGGCGACTGAACTTTCGCCGGATCGGTTGTTTCTCCGGATTCTGCTCTGTCATTCTCATAGCCTCTTATGTCATTCTAAACTATCGGCCAGGCATCCGCCTGACTCTGCCGTTCAGTATTATCGTAGTTGCGTGTTATGAAGGATTGGCTAAGGAGTTATGGAGAGAATGTGGGGAAGATGTGAAGGAAACGGCGAGAAGGGGGGCCGAGAGCCCCGGGCAGTGCGACGCGGGCGAACTAGCGGCGCCCTGAGCTGGGGACAAGCCCCAGCGCTACATTTCCCCCTCCCCACCCCTTCTGGATTCCAGCTTTCGCTGGAATGACGAATTGAGGGGCGGGAGTCTATCCCGGATCGTAGTCCGGGACATGCTTTCATAGCAGCAATCGCACATGCCGGCTGTTGCCGGCGCACCAAGGTGTGAAAACCCGGAGTTGTGATTTGGGATGGCGAGTTGGCACAGTGGTTTCTGCCACGCCCCACCCCGACCCCAGCGGGGGACAAGCCCCCGCGCTACATTTTCTCATTCCGCCATCGACCATCGGTCTACAATTCGGCACGTTTCGCCGGTGGAGAGCCGGCATCGAGGTTGATTGGAGGGCACATCCCGGATCGGAGTCCGGGACATGCTTTCGTACGAATACGAATTGAGGGGCCGGAATGGCGAAGGGACGCCGCGAATGACCTGATGAGGGGCTGCTGGAGAGGTCTATTCTCATTGCAATGACACGGCCGGCGGGTGGGAGTGACGGGGCTAGGAAGGGATGGCGAAGGTGAACTTGGATCCTTTGCCGGCTTGGCTTTCGACCCAGATGCGGCCGCCGTGGGTCTCGACGAGCTCCTTGGCGATGGCAAGTCCCAGGCCGGAACCGCCGGCCGATCTGCTGCGTGACTTTTCGACCCGGTAGAAGCGTTCGAATACGTGGGGCAGCTCATCCTCGTCGATACCGGGGCCGGAGTCGGACACCGCTACTTCGGAGCCGATGTCGGTTCGGCGGACGGCGACGGTCACGGTATCGCCTCCTGCGACGTATCTGAGCGCGTTGCTAAGCAGGTTCGCGACCACCTGACTGATTCGTTGGGGATCGACTGCAGCCATCGTCGGTACAGCAGGGACCTGGGTGCGCAGATCCACTCCCCGCTCTTGGGCAAGCGGCCGGAAGTTATCGACGACGCTCTGTACAAGAAGCCCAACATCTGTCTCGGATTTCTCCAGATGCAGCTGTCTTGCCTCGGCCAAGGACAGCAAGCGCAGGTCTTCGACGACTCGCGAAAGGATCAGAGTTTGATCGTAGGCAGTAGCCACCTGGGCCGGCTTAAGCGGGAGCACTCCATCGAGCATCCCCTCGAGATTGCCCTGGATCGCGCTCAGTGGGTTACGCAGCTCGTGGGCGATGTCCGCCAACATCCGGCGCCGTTGGGTTTCTCCCAACTGCAGCTTGCCGGCCATTTCATTGAAGGAGTCGGCCAGTTGCCCTACTTCATCGCGACTGGACACTGACACCCTTTGATCCAAGCGACCGGCGGCTATGCCCTGGGCCGCGGCGGTCAATCGTCTGATTGGAGACGTGAGTTGGCGTGACAACAGAATCGCCGCGACAAGAGCAATGACGATAGTGCCTAAAGCGGCCAAAGCCAGCCCTTGGTTTACTCGATCGAGAAACTGCTGCTCAAGAAGACCCTCATCATACTGGGCGATCAAGAGCGAGCCGATGCGTTGATTGTCCAATAGCAGTGGCACCATTGAAACACGTATATCGTTCCCCAGATCCTGACCGGTCATCTGACTATCTGAGTCAAACACGACGCGATTCTGGGAGTCGCCCAGGATCAGACGGTGGTCGGCCAGCCACCACAATCTCTTGTCTGAAGGCCCGTCCAAGGTCCTCCGACGTGGACCTTGACCCACTCTTCGCCGTACATCGACACGGGGTCCTTGAGTCAGGAACTGGTCGATGCCGGCCCAGGACTGTTGGCGGGAGTAGTAGGCGACCAGAACCGGCGCCAGACGATGCGCCCAAAGCTCGGAGCCCCGGTCGACGTACAGACTCAATCCGCCGGTCGCGCTTCGATTGGCCAGGAACGCCATGAGGGAGATTCCGGCCAGGACGACCAAGATGAAAGCCAGCGTGAACTTGAAAAAGAGGCTAGCCCGCACCTGACATCTCGACAAACTTGTAGCCGACCCTGTAGACAGTCCGGATGTATCGCGGCCCATTGGAGTCATCCCCAATTTTTTGCCGGATATTCTTGATGTGGGCGTCGATCGTACGCTCGTAGCCCTCGTAACTGTAACCCAGTGCCTTGTCGATCAACTGGAGTCGGGTCATCACCCGGCCGGCGTTCTCCATTAGCACGTTGAGAATGGCAAACTCGCTCGGCGTCAACTCTACAGGCTCACCGCGAAGACTTACGGCGTGTGCCGAACGATCCAGAACCAGTCCGTCCGCACGTAGCACGTCCGAACTCACAGGGTTGCCCTGAACACGGCGCAATACGCTTCTGACCCGCGCCACCAACTCACGCGGGCTGAAGGGCTTAGTTACATAGTCATCGGCGCCAAGCTCCAAGCCAATCAGCTTGTCGGTCTCATCGACGCGCGCCGTGAGCATGATGATGGGGACCTCAGACTTCCGTCTAAGATCGCGGGCGACGTCGAATCCGCTCATCTTGGGGAGCATGAGATCCAGGACCACGAGGTCCGGCTTATGGTATTCGAATGTAGCCACCGCGGTCTCGCCATCGTGGGCGGTCGAGACCTCAAAACCGGACTGCTCCAGATAAGCCTTCACAGTTCGTACTATCTCCCTGTCATCATCAACAACAAGAACTCGGTTCGATGGGTTATTCATCGGGATAGGAACCTATTGGGCAGTGCCTGAGCTGGGTCGACTGCAACAGTTCAGATTTGGGGGTATTCGCTTTTCCCATTCCGGCGATCTGGAAGGCCCGGATCGCAAAGATCGACTTCGGTCGGCGTTCAAGGCGTGATTTCCAAGCTATCAATGTTAAATCCACGGGGCGATCGACCTCATCCCCCACATCCCCCGGCAAGGGCTTCGCCCTTGCAACCCTTCACGGGCATTAGCTGATCAGACATTCTCGGATTTGGCAGACCTTCATTGCTACGATATTACGCCGATACGGAGCAGGTACCCCTGAATCCGAACACTTACGATCGACTGGGAAATTGGGCCCTTTCGAAGAAATGGGTCAGCTTTGGCTATCGACCAATGCGGCGCGAAAGTCGATTTCAAGGTCTATCTCGTTCTCGATACTGAGGACTGAACCCACAATTGGCAGGTCCATTCCGAATCCGGTAATCGTTACCTTAGTCGCGGCGGTTCCTATCAGTTCCTCGCCGGATATCTGTGCCTCGACATCCCAAGTCGTCGGCAGCGTGACGCCGCGAACTGTCAGATCACCGACTAATTGAAAATTCACCTCTCCCGAGGTCGGCAGGGGATCGGACAGTCCCTGTGCCCCGGTTAATACGAGCTCAGCGTGAGGGAATTCCGCCGTATTCAAAGTGCTCCGCTGGATGTAACCATCCCGTCTGTCCGAATCGCTGGTCAAGGAGCGGAGATCGACCAGGATCTTGGATTGATCTGGGACGATAGTCCCATCAGTGCGGATGACGATGGCGCCAGTGACGTCGCTGGTTTTGCCGACCGCAACGTTGAACCCGATACGCGCCAGCTGCTCTTCAGCGCGATATCGCGCTTCATTCTGGCCCTCGACCAAGTTGAACGTAAGCTCACCAATCTCCTCGGAAGGCATTTCGGCAGGGGTAGAGGTCGCTTCGGCAACCTGAGCGGCGGTTGGCTCAGAAGCCATCGCTTCGGTTGGCGTAGGAGTTGGCGCCGGTTCGTTAGCCGTAGAGGTCGGCTCGGCAACCTGAGCGGCGGTTGGCTCAGAGACCATCGCCTCTGTCGGGGTAGGAGATGGCGCCGGGGATGAGCAAGCGAGCAAGCTCAATCCGACGACAGCAATGATAGTCATGATGGTCAGGCGCGGGTCAATACGGATGGGCATCAGGTTCCTCCATTGTTGGGCTCTTGTGCAATCCCCCGCGTCGTTACCTGTACACCTGATGGTAGTGGTCCCTTATGAAGAGATTATGAAGAGAATGTGTAAAGGTCTTAAAGGACGATATTGCGGAGCAGGCACTCAATCATTCTAATGGACCGTTATTGGACACAAAAAAGTATAAGTTATAATCTTGGCATTCGAAACGCTTTGCGCAAATCGATCCATTCTCACTGGATGTGCAACACCTCGATGAAATATTACATCTGGACCGTCGGTTGTCAGATGAACGTGGCCGACTCGGAGAGATTGGCCCGTGAGCTATCTGACCGGGGTCACGAGTCGATTAATAACGCCGCGGAGGCGGATCTGGTCGTCATGAACACGTGTAGCGTCCGGCAGGCCGCCGAGGAGAAGGCTTTCGGCCGAGCCGGGTCGATCAAGCCGCTAAAGGAAATCCGATCCGACCTAATCGTAGCGTTCGGTGGCTGTATGGTCGCCGACGATACGGTGCCGGAACTCAGGCGACGCATGCCGTACGTGGATCATTTCTTCAAGCCGGCCGCGTTTGGGGACCTGCTGACGACGATAGACGCCCAGGAAGCTGGGGCCGGAAATGGGGATCATTTCGGAGACGGTTGTCTCACAGGCGGCACGGCTGGGCACGAGATTGTAGCCGGCGATGAGGCGCGGGTCGCCCGCTGGGTACCGGTGATGACTGGCTGCAACCGGCGATGCACATACTGCATTGTGCCGTTCCGGCGGGGGCGCGAGGTGAGCCGTCCGGTGAGGGAGATTGTCAGCGAGACAGAGAGGCTTGTCGCCTTCGAAGGCGCTCGCGAGGTCACGTTGCTCGGCCAGATCGTCGATCGCTATGGGCGCGATCTGTTGCCGGACCGGCCCGACCTGGGATTCCTCATGGCGCGATTGAGCGAGATCGAAGGGTTGGAACGGATCAGGTTCCTGACATCGCATCCACGCGACTTTCGCGAGAGTATCATCGACGCGACGGCCAATATCGACAAAGTGTGCGAGCACATCAATATCCCGGTCCAAGCCGGCGACGACGACGTGTTGCATCGGATGAGGCGAGGATACACGGTGGACGTCTACCGGGGCATCATCCAACGCATCCGCAACAAGGTTCCCGGCTGCAGCCTAGCGACCGACATAATAGTGGGCTTTCCGGGCGAATCCGAGCAGGAATTTCAGCACACACTCGATTTGCTAGATGAAATCAAATTCGACGTGGTTCACGTTGCGATGTACTCGCCGCGGCCGGGCACCCGGGCGTTCACGGAGATGCCCGATGACGTGCCGGCGGCGGAGAAGAAGGCCCGACTGCACCGGGTCGAGATCGTGCAGCGGGATATTGCCGATCGGATAAACGCCCGGCTACTCGACAACACCACCGAAGTCCTGGTCGAGGAGCTGTACAAGGGCAAATGGAAGGGCCGGACTCGCACCAACAAGCTGGTGTTCTTCGAAGACAAGCGCAACTGGTTGGGCCGGCTGGCAAAGGTCCGCATCACGAAGACCTCGCCCTGGTCGATGCAGGCTGAAGTGATCGGCGGCGAACAGCCGGCTGTACCTCGGCCACATCCCATCTCCCTGCCGATGGCGGCGGTTGGCTAAGGGCAGCCGCGGCATCCCATTATCAGGCCGAAGCCGGAGCACGGTGGACAATTGCCAAGAGCGATTGCTTCGATAGTAATCCCCAACTGGAATGGCGGCCATCATCTACGAATATGCCTGCCGGCTTTGCGCCAACAAAGCGAGCAATCTTTCGAGCTGATCGTCGTAGACAATGGGTCAACCGACGACTCAGAGGATATCGTCCACCGGGAGATTCCGGAGGCCCGTTTCATAAAGCTGAGCAGAAACTTTGGTTTTGCCCGGGCCTGCAACGAGGGCATCATCCGAGCAAAGGGCAAGCACATAGCTCTGTTGAACAACGATACCGAGCCTGAGGCCGGCTGGTTGGCGGCGCTGATCGGCCGGCTGGAGAGCGACCCGGAGCTTGGTTCGGTGGCTTCCAAGCTATTGGTGTTCGACCGCCGGCACATGATCCACTCGGCCGGCGACTACTACCGAATCGACGGCGTACCGGGGAATAGGGGCGTGTGGCAGGCCGATGGGCCAGAATACGACCAGCCGGCGGAAACTTTCTCAGCCTGCGCCGGCGCCGCGGCCTATCGCCGAGAGATGTTCGAGCAGGTTGGTCTCTTCGACGAAGAGTTTGTCAGCTACTGCGAGGACGTCGACCTTGGGTTTCGCGCCCAGCTAGCGGGATGGCGATGCGGGTTCGAGCCCGGGGCGCGAGTGTACCACCGAATAAGCGCGAGCGGCTCGGGCGAACTTGCGAGCTACTATAACGGTCGAAACTTTGTGCTGGTGATGGCGAAGAACTATCCACGTTCGCTGCTGCGACGCAATATTGGGAAGATCGTCAAGGCCCAACTCGGCTTTTTGGGGGAATCGCTTCGTCATTGGCGAGAGCCGGCCGCCCGCGCCCGGATCGGCGGACAGCTGGCGGGATTGGCCGGAATTCCGAGGGTTATGGGCAAAAGGCGCATTGGCGAGCAGCTACGCCGGATCAGCGATGAGGACATTTTGGCAAGGATGTCACAGGCCGGGTAGTGAGGGTACGGGGCCGGCACGATGAATTGGCCGGCCAACGATGGGTTCCCGGGTCCCCGCCAAGGGCGCCCACGAGGGACGCCCGTACGGTGACGTTGGTGGTCGTTGGCAGGCCGGCGTGCCCACGGCTGGGGGCGCTTGTCTAAGATCGCAGGGTCTATAATAGATAGGGTGCGGGTCTTCGACCGCGTCAATTGGATCTGCCTACTCAAATACGAATGTGACGAAATAATATGTTATGTAGAGTCCTTAGCGGCCATTCAACTCCAAACGGTAGATGTTTGGCGAGATGATAATCGGCCCGTCCATCCGATTCCGCCGGATATCGAGTTGAATTCGGAAGACGACCTTCTTCTCTCGATCGTAGTTCCCGCCTATAACGAAGAGCGGCGGCTACCCGACACACTGGAGCAGATCAGGTCGCATCTGGCGGCCCAGAGTTTCAGGTGGGAGGCCATCGTCGTTGACGACGGATCGGGGGATGAATCGGCCGCGATAGTAGAGCAGATGATCGCTCGTGATGGCCGGTTCCGACTGATCAGAAATCCTCACGCCGGAAAAGGTTATGCGGTTCGTACCGGCATCCTCGCAGCAAGAGGAAATCTGATCTTCATGGCCGATGCGGACCTTTCCATGCCGATGTCCGAGACAAGCAAGTTCCTTCCGCTAGCCCAAAATGACGTAGACGTGGTAATCGGATCGCGAGAGGCGAAGGGCGCCAAGCGATTGGATGAACCGTACTATCGCCATCTAATGGGGAGGGTCTTCAACCTGCTGGTCCAAGCGATGTTGGTGCCGGGCATAAGGGACACTCAGTGCGGGTTCAAGTGCTTTCGGCGTCCAGTGGCCCGGGCGATATTCGGCAACCTTCGTTTGTATAGCGCCCCGAAAGAGGTGGTGGGGCCTATGGTCACGGGATTTGACGTGGAAGTGCTTTTCCTGGCGCGCAAGTGGGGGCTACAGGTCAGGGAGATCCCGGTTATCTGGCATCACTCGCCGACGAATAACGTCAACCCAGTGCGTGATACGCTGCGAATGCTCAGTGATATAGTCAGGGTGCGTTTGAACGATCTGGGAGGCCAATATCCCACAACTCCGGCGGAGCTAGGCCATGCGAACCACGAGAAATAGCGGGGAGATCGGGGCAAATCTCGCAGCCGCGTCTATCGTTGCGCTAGGTCTGATACTTTCCTGTCACTATGCCATTCAGACGCCGGTATGGCAGTATCCTGACGAGCCGGCCCACTACAACTATGGGTTCGCGCTAGCATCGACCGGTCAGCTGGTAGAGATCAAGGCCGGCGACTGGACTGGCAGTCGCTACCGGGCGCTTGGGACTGGCCGGCCAACTCCGGATCGCCGGCAATGAGCCATGGATACTTGCGGTGGCTGTTTTGGGGCTAACTCTTGTGGAGGTAGTCTATTACAATCTAACCTACATACAGGCTCAGGGCCGGTACCTTTTTCCAGCCCTACCTGGCCTGGCTGCATTGATGGCGGTGGGCTGGCGCGAACTGCTATTTGCCAGATTGAGGCCGGCGGCCTACTTATTTGCTTCGATCGCGCTGGTTGCGTTGAATTTCGTAGCCATCTATCGATACATTGTTCCAGCCCTGACACAGTAAATCGGGAAGATAAATATGGGTATATTCGACAGGATAATGGAGTGGCTCGGCGGTGCCGGAGCCGGCGGCGATAACGCACTGTATTACTATATCAAGTGCGACCATTGCGACGAGGTCGTCCGGCTGAGAATCGGCCGGGGGTCTGACCTGACCCAAGAGTTCGACGGCAGGGGCGACTCAATCAGCGGTTATAGCGTTAACAAGGAAGTGGTCGGGTCAAAGTGCTTTCGCCGGAAATCGGTCTCGCTGACCTTCAACAAGTCGTTGCGTGAGGAGTCGAGGAACATCACCGGCGGCGAGTTTGTGGAAGAGGCGGACTACGAAGAGCACCAGGCATCAACGGCCCCTCCCAGCGAGCCGGAGTAGGGTCAAGAGCATCGAGCCGGCGGGCTGACGCCAGATCTCCATCTCCCGATGGGCATCAGCAGGGTCCATGCGGCAGTTCGACGACGAGCCGAGCCGGGCCCTTTGGCGGCCGGGCCTGGGAGATGATGCGTCGTGGGCGAATCCAAGGCACAATTCGAGGACGAGATACGGGCGTATTATGCCCTAAACGAGGAAGAAGAGCGGCTCGACATCGGCGACGGCGTCCTCGAGTTCGCCCGTTCGCAGGAGCTAATCAGCCGGTACCTGTCTCCCCCTCCAGGCGTGATCCTCGACGTCGGCGGTGGATCTGGCCGCTACTCAATTTGGCTGGCGAACGCGGGCTATGAAGTTCATCTCGTAGACCCTGTTCCCAAGCATTTGGATCAAGCGAAGGAACGTTCCGGGGATGGGCGCAGCCTTCCTCTCGCGAGCGTGAGCGAAGGGGATGCTCGAAACTTGCCGCACGGTGTCGCTAGCTGCGACGCTGTCCTGCTGATGGGACCGCTTTACCATCTGACGAGCCGTAGGGATCGCCTTGTGGCCTTAAGCGAGGCTTACAGAGTGCTGAGACACGGGGGCCTGCTCTTCGCCGCAGCGATCAGTCGTTATGCTTCGCTGGTCAGCGGGCTGACGCGTGGGCTAATCGGCGATCCATACTTTGCCGAGATCGTTGAAGCAGATCTCGCAAACGGACAACATCGCAACCCAAAGAATGTACCCAAGTACTTTACGACGGCATTCTTCCACAAGCCGGCGGAGCTAGAAGCTGAGCTACGGGACTCTGGGTTCAGGATGATAAGCCAATTGGCAGTTGAGGGCCCGGCCTCGTTGACCAAGGACTTAGACAGCCGGTGGCAAGATCCTCGTCAGCGAACTCTGATTCTCGATCTCGTTCGGGCGATTGAGAATGAGCCAACGCTTCTGGGCGCTAGTCCTCATTTCATGGCGATAGGAGAAAAGTGAATCCAGGGTTGACGACGAGTTGGCAGCCGGCTGCGAAAGCGAAATTAGCCTACAGAGGAGGGTAGCGCCCCAGCACGCGAGCAGAGAAGGTGTGTTGCGGTGGACCGGTACGAAATGATACAGCCAGACATTGGCCGATTCTGGGGACTCAGAGCGACTCGGACATTCCCATGGACATCCGAATACGTCCGTTCGAACACAGCGATCACGACGCAAATGCTCGTGCGTATTCGAACGCCTTCCCGGACTCCCCTTTGAGCGCCAACGACAGCCGGCGTGTTGACGCGAGTCGGAGAACCCGCACAAGTGTTGTGGCGGAGTGCGGTACGTTGGCCTAAGCTACCTGCAAGCTATGGACGGCGATCCGGACACACTGGAGGTTGGTCTCACCGGAGTCAGGCGAGAGTACCGCCGGCAGGGGATAGCCGCGGCGCTGAAATTCCATACGCTAAGTTACGCCAAGGAGCACGGGTTCCGGGCGATTGAGACCGGCAGCGACTCTGCCAACGAGGCGATCCTCGCGCTCAACGAGAGTGTGGGGTTCCGGAAGGCCCACGCGTGGGTCACGTTTGAAAAACAGCTGAGGTCTTGAGACGGGCCGGGAGGCGTACCTGCACAGCTCGATGGTGGCGTCCTAGGTCTGGCCGGCGAATTTGAGGTCGGTGTTCAGGCTACTGCCGGCTCCTGTAGGGAGGAATCAAGTGGGCTGGTGTGGATTCAGGGCTGGGGTTGAGAGTCGCCGCCGGTGGGTTGGACGATGGGGCGTCGGCGTGTACACGGCTGGGGACAAGCCTCAGCGGTACATTTCCCCCTCCCTGCCCCTGGACTCCGGCTTTCGCCGGAGTGACGAGTCGTGAGGCTATCTTCATGGTAATTGCTCGTGCCGGTGACAACCGGCACACCAAGGTGTGAAATCAGGGCGCTGGCTGCTGGAAGTGTTCGGGTGTCATCGGTGCCACGCCTGCCTCCTGGATTCCGGCCCCGTATCCGGGTACAGGGCATTCCTTCGAACACACGACGGCACAGGGAGGACACAGTTGAAGCTCAATGCTCGGATATTACGTTAGGCAGTCCTAAGATATGCCCGCCAGGAGCGTATCGCTCGGAGTGTCAAGAACAGCGTGTAAGCCGGCAACCCGATTGATAATGTCACAAGGGCTAGCACCCCAGTAAGGAGGACGATGATCAATCCAATAACTTGGACGGGGCCCAAGCCATTACCAAATCCAGTCACAGCAATCGCTACCATTACTGCCATGCTCAAGCTTAGACCAACTATTTTCAATCTGAACGGGATTGCCGCGATCCTCCAAACACGCTGTTCGGAACCTGATTCTCTTCGACTCTTATCCAGGACTATCAAGACGATCAACATTACGAACCAAGGCAGGAAAACTGAAAACTCCGCTTCCGTGGGGAACTCATCGAGGACATCGTGCTGAGATACGTACCAGATTCGCCGCAATACGGGAATCGTCAGGCCAATCCAGCCCAAACAGGCCAGGAGGGTGACATATAGCGGTTTGGCGGGTCTTATCTCATCCATCGTCGCTACGCTCGTGCATCAGGAAGCCGGATCTAAACTCTGAGTGCTGTGGATGGTGACCGTGTTTTTGCTGTTTAGCGGCAGAGGCGGTTGCAACCCAGGGTCCGGCGAACGTTCCGGCGTTTGAAGTCTTCGGTCGGTTCCTAGAAGCACATCCGCAGTTCGCAAAAAATCGTGACAAGGCCTGGTGAGATCAAATCGTCTGGCGGGCATGTCCGCCGACTCGCTCAAGGCTAGTTGGATTGGACCTTTTGCGTGTCTAAGGTATCGCGCCCGTTCGTATTAATGATATGGGTAGGGAGCAAGGGTTGCTGGGGACAAGCCCGAGCGCTGCAATCCCCTCTCCCCACGGCTTCTGGATTCCAGCCTTCGCTGGAATGACGAGTTGAGTGGCGGGAGTCTATCCCGGATCGTGGTCCGGGAGATGCTTTCATAGCAATCGCTCATGCCGGCTGGCGCCGGCACACCAGGGTGTGAACAGCCGGAGTTGTGGCTTGGTACCGCGAATTGGCACTGTGGATTCTGCTACGCCCCACCCCGACCCCTGCGGGGGACAAGCCCCCGCGCTACATTTTTTCATTCCGCCATCGACCATCGGTCTACAATTCGGCACGTTTCGCCGGTGGAGAGCCGGCATGACGGTTAACGCGAAAATAGCCTACGGAGTAATCTCGACTTTCATCGATTCGCTCTTGCGCTCTGTGATCATGGCGAAGGCATCCTGCCACTGATCGAGCGAGAACTTATGGGAGATCAACGGCCGGACGTCTATGAGCCGGTTCTCCATGTATTCCACCGCTCGGGTGAAGTCGACCGTCAACCATCCGAGGATGCCTATTATGCTCATTCCGTTGACCAGCACGTGGTGAGGCGATATCTCTGCCTTCTCGCCGACTCCCATGACCCCTTCGATGGCGATACGGGAATAGATGCCGCCGAGGCTCATCGCCAACTCGAACGAGCTTCGGGTGCCGGCGCACTCCAGCACGACATCGGCACCGCCTGATCCGACAATCTCCCTCAAATCTCGCTCGGCACCGGGTTTCTTGATGTTGACAGTGTGGGTGGCGCCCAGCTTCTTTCCAAGAGCCAACCGCTCGTCTCGCGTTCCCACCAGAACGAGGAGGCTGGGATGGAGAAGCCTGGCAAACTGAATCGCCAGCAACCCTATGGGGCCCGGACCGATTACGACGACTTTGTCGCCGGGTCCAACGCGAGCCTGCCTAACGGCGGAATGGGCATTCGCGGCCGGCTCGGTCATCGCCGCTTCTTCAAGGGTAACGTGATCGGCGATAGGGTAGAGACATCGCGCCGGAACGGATACAAACTCGGCGAGTCCTCCATCCCGTTTCGAGCCGCATTCATCCAAATGCTCGCACATGGGGATCAGGCCGAGCCGGCAGGCTTTGCATTGACCGCAGGGAATGATCGTGTGAATCGCGACCCGATCCCCCGGTTTGAGGTGACGAACGCCCGGCCCGGATGCTTGCACGACACCGCTGACCTCGTGGCCGGGGACGACGGGATAGATGACGTGGGACGCGACACCTTCACGGATGATAACGTCGGTGTGGCAAAGGCCGGCGGCAGCAACTTTGACTATGACCTCCTCGGGAACCAGCTCCGGATCGGGTCGCTCCACGAGGCCAAATTCGCCAGGCGCGGAAGTGTAGAGAGCCTTCATAACTCCTCCTCAGGCTGCTTGAGCAACGGCCTCACACCATCCGACCAAGGGGTCGATCGAACGACGTGCGGGCGGACTTGCAACGATTTGTTGATAATATGGGAAGGAAACTGTGACTTGTCAACAAGCGGAGAGCGGAGACTTTGCCTTTCCTTGATTGGTTCTCCTGGCCGGCGACGACGCTCCTAGATCTGGCATCTGGGTTTCCAGGGTTTCAGAGCCTGCCGCCCATCAGCCAGACTTTCTTCGTTCTCTACCTATTAGGATTCTCTCTCTCCTTCATTGGCGCAGCCGGAAGCCGTACTATTTTTCATCTTACGGCCCTCTGTCTCGTGTTGCTGGCGGTGGGATATGCTCTGACGTCCACGCATAGCTGGATCGTGTTTTACGTCTGCTGGGAGCTAGTTGGACTCATCGGATGGGGGTTGGCGCGCCTAAGCAGCGAAGACGTGCGGGCCGAGTCGGAAGGACCGTTCAACCTAGTATGGGCACTGGCATCGGGACTGATGTTGTACGCGATATTCCTATCGCTAGAGCCGGGCGCCAGCCTGCACTTGATATCTGCGCCGGTCGATGCGGGGAGGCTAGGCATCTTCGAAGGCGCGATAGTAATGGCGTGCGTCATGCGCGCACTCGGCCTATGTCGAGCCACTTGGAGAGTGAGCGATCAAGAGAGAGGAGGTTTCCACTACGGGCTGGGAACGGTAGGAAGTTGCGTGCTCCCGCTTGCAGCAATCTTTCCGGCCACAAGGCTGCTTTCGCTGCGAGTCGACCATACTCAGACCACACTATTGCTGGAACTAGCGCTGATGCTAGTCCTACTCGTTGCCATCTCGACCATCGCGGAGACCGATCCATCGCGGCTGCGTTCGATGGCTCTATTCGGCGCTTGCAGCGCGTCCGTCATAGGCATCTGGGCAACTGGGGACTCATGGATAGTGCCGGCCGTGTATGGGCTGGCGGTAGTGGTAGATAGCTTTGCCAGCTCATCCCTGCGTCTGGCCAGCGTTGATCAGCGTGAAGCGAATCCGCAACGCGAGCCGGACTGGTTGACGCCGGACCGGCTGACGGCTTTCCTGGGTGGGCTGGCGCTGGCAGGAGCTCCGCCGTTCCTCAGTTTTATCGTCAGATTGCAGATAATATTAGACACCTCACAAATACTCTCCATCGGGTGGCTCTTGGTGCTGATAGCCTCTCTGGTTCTGTTCTCGGTCGCTGCGCTGAGGCAATTCGCGATAAGGCGGGGTAGCTGGCAACTCAGGCCGGCAGCCTGGACCTTGACAACCGTGGGTTGCGCGCTTGCGCTGGCACTCTCGGTCCTGATAGCAACCGAACCTCTTGTGGCATCCAGCTGGCTGGGACAGTTTGGGGCCGGTTAGGTATTGTCAATGAGTGCTGTGTTCAGGATTATTCTGGCACCGATCACCTGGGCCGGCGGAGCGGTCAAGACGGCGTTCAGTCCATTCACTTGGATGGGCGGGAGCGGCCGTCGCATCTCGACGTGGATGGGACAGCCGGCTACCGCGTTCGTAGTTCGGCGGATTGCGATGGTATTGGCCGTGACCGCGCTACTGGCGTTCTGGTTGCTGGCGGAATTCACTCAAGTCGAGCAAGCTCCGATTATCGAACTAAATGTAGAGTTGGCCATGTGGCAGATCGGATCCAAACTTGTAAGGCCCGATCTCCTAGTGTTACTCATAATGATGTTAGCGGTAGTCGTGAGCCTGGCCAAATTCGCCGGCGACGACTTGGTTGCGCGATTATGGTTTGTCACAATCCTGATCGCAGCTACCGTGTTGCTAGCTCTGGCCAAGGTTCCCCTGTTACTGCCGGCAGCAATAGCGGTGCTGGGACTTGCCGGATCGAGCGGATTCAAACTTGCCCAAGATCGGATCGCGATTTCTGTGCCGCTGATAATATCGGCCGCGATTCTGATCTTGGGACTATGTTTCCTAGCCACCGGCTCATTCGACACCAGCACATCCGATCAACTCGCTCAACTTGAAGCGGCAGCGAAGCTGTTGATGATCGGGGCACTGCTCGTCAGCAGCTTTGCCATTCCGGGAATGCCTGGACGCTTGGCAGAAGACCTGGATAACGAGCGTGGCGGCCGAATTGCGATATTGGTGGCCGTTTCCATCGCGAATGGCTACATAGCCAACGCGGCTTCAGGGCTGACAGGTTCGCCGGCACCCGGGCTAAGGGTGCTATTCGGGCTCTTGCTGCTGGCAACATTGATTCAAACGCTTCGCCGCGTCTGGCTCGCTCGGGGAGGATCCGGCCAGCTTGCCTACTATTGGAGTCTTTCACAGATACTCTTGCTGTCGACGGTGCTGGCGGAAGTGTCGATTCCTGGTGACTGGTACGTACTCTACGGGGAGCTCGCCGGCCTTTCACTCCTGTTCCTGTACTGTTGGAGCGGCAACCAGGGTGAACGATCCAACCTCCCAGGAACACCGGTGGGTTTGCTGATAATGATGACCGGGTGGCTTGCTGTCCTTGGAGCGCCATCGACCGCCGTGTTCAACGTACGCTGGCTCATGGCGGCGGGTCTGCCCTCGGCGGGAGTGGAGTTGTACGTTATCTGGATAGCCGGCCTTTTTCTGGCCGGCGCCGGCCAAGTGATGGTTGCGGGACGAGTGCTGCGAGGGGAAGATATTCAAACCGGCCCGGTTGAAGCTCGACTGCGGTCCGATCCGACAATGATCAAAGTGGCGGCCTACGCAGCGGCCGGCCTGCTAACGATCTGGGCGATACTCTCGTTTGCGCATCAGCGTGCCGGCTCGATTGATTTAAGCAGCTCGCCGATGGATCCACTTGGGATATGGGCCTACCTGGTTACGGGTGCCGGATTTCTGTTGGGCTTATATCTGACCCTCGGCGCGGAGCCCAGCGGTGACGCTCGGCGTGCCGGCCGTAGAGCGGTCAGTGGCGCCTTTTCGTCGCTCTTGTACTATTTCGACAGGCTCGATCTCTGGGGCTGGGTATCTGCGTTCGTCAGCTATCTGGCGAGTTTGATACGTTGGTTGTTGTACACCAGCCTGCTTCGATCGACTGAGATGAATAGGACAGGCGGCAACTGAGATTGCAGACAGCCGGTTCAAGTCGAGAAACGATTCCACTGCAACGGTGATCGGACCTGAGCATTTTACGTCTACTGCGTACCCGGCGAGAGCGCTGGCTAGCCATCGGGTTGATAGTTGCGTTTTCGCTGCTATGGCTCGCTGATCCCCTTCTCACCGGACGCGCTCTACTCCCGCTGGACAACCTGCTCCAGTTTCCTCCATGGCGCCCGGACAACCAGACTTACTGGCCTTACAACGGACTGCTCAGTGACGCCGTCCTGCAGAATCTTGCTTGGAAGACGCTAATACGCGACGCGCTTCTCAGCGGCGAGTTGCCCCTGTGGAATCCCTTCGTCCTTGCCGGCGTGCCACTGCTAGCAGCCGGTCAAGCCGGCGCGCTGTATCCACCCGGGATTCTGTTCGTCCTGATGGACCTGTACGCCAGCTACGGCTGGTATACGCTGCTCCACCTGCTGTTGATCGGGCTCGGCACGTATCTGTTCGCACGAAGGCTAGGTCTGGCGCCGGCGGCAAGCCTCGCCTCCGCTCTCGCATTCGAATTCTCGCTACGAGTCACGGTCGTGTATCTCTGGCCAATGGTAGTGGGCGCGATAAGTTGGTTGCCTCTGACGCTGTGGGCTACAGATGTATTGGCTCAGCAGCTGCTGGCTGGGCGTCGCAATTGGGGGCCGGCCGCAGCGGCCGTTGCCGCTTTCACTGGACTCCAGCTTCTAGCCGGACATCTCGAATATGCCGGATACTCGGTAGCCGCGGTCATCGCCTACGCCTTGTATCGAACGGCATTCGCCGACTCGGCACACTGGCGCCGCCGATTACTCACCCTCGGAGTATTCGCCGGGGCTATGGGCTTGGGTGTGCTTCTTGCCTCGGCGCAACTGGCGCCGTTTTTCGAATACGCCCGTGGCAGCAGCCGGGCGGCGACAACACCTCTAGCCGAAGTACTGAGCTACGCATTACCTAAGCGCCAGCCCATCACGTTCTTCATGCCGGATTTTTTCGGAAACCCTTCTCACCATTACGTGCTCGATTGGTCATCGCTCAACTGGACGAACCTGGCCGGCGACTTCGACGGATCCGGTTTCGGGCCTGCCCCATTTTGGGGGGTACAGAACTACGTAGAAGGCTCAGGCTACGTGGGCATAGCTACACTGGCTTTGGCGTTCCTGGCGGTACTGCGATCACGACGATCAAGCTGGTTCTTCGTGGCGCTCGGCCTGATATCAGCGGCAATGGCCTTTGGCGCGCCGATAGTTTACGAGATCTTCTATCGGCTGATTCCTCTGGCCGACCAGCTTAGGACACCGTTCCGCTGGCTGCTGCCGCTGAGCTTCTGCCTGGCGATGCTAGCCGGCCACGGGCTGCAAGCGCTTATCGATCTGACGAAGCAAGAGGACTCCGCATCGATGCGTCGACTATCGACGCTGGTTGGGAGTGTTTGGGCATTGGCCGGACTGGGGTGCATTGTCGTATTCGCAGCTGCATTGCTATTCCGGCAGGCAGCGCTCGAGGCGATCAGAGAGTTAGCTGCCCAGTTCCCTAGGATGTTGGACGCTTACCCCGACCTCGGGGTACTGCTGGACTATCAACTCCGGAATCTATTCCTGCTCGGGATCTTTGCGCTGGCCACGGGCGCACTTATCGTCTGGATACTCCGGCGGCCGAGCCGGTGGGTCGTTTGGCTAGTGCCATTGCTAATCTTCATCGACCTTGGCGCCTACGGATACAGCTTCAACTCACGGACTTCGCCGGGAGTCTTGGGCGAGGCGGAGCCGCCCTACGCACAATCAGGCTCAAGTGGGCGAGTAGGCGCATTTGGGCCGGTTGACGTCTTGCCGGCGAATACGGCCGTACTATTCGGCATAGAAGACGTGCGCGGCTACGAGTCGCTAATTCCCAACCAGTACGTCGAGTACTGGCGAGCTATCGAGCATCCAGGGTCTCTGATGTACAACCGACTCGACCAATTCTATGACGTAGCATCGCTAGACAGCCGGCTGTTGGACCTACTCTCGGTCCAATTTGTAGTATCCGGCCAACCGATCGATCATCCTTCGTTGCAGCCGATCAGCAGCGAACGCGGGATATGGACCTACCGGCGAACCAGCATGCCGGCGCGCGCCTTTTACGTCAATTCAGCGGTCGGTGCGCGTGACCAAAAGGACGCAATTGAGCAGACGACGTCGCCGGAGCTGAATCCCTTTCGGACAGCGGTATTGGAGGGTGCCGACGTGTCGGGCACAGCTCCAAGGTCTGTCCCTGGCGGGGACGTAGAAGTGCTGAGAGAACAGGTGGCTCCGTCGCGAGTTGCGCTGAGAGTCGATGCGCCGGTCGATGGGTTCGTCGTACTCCTCGATAGCTACGCCCCCGGCTGGGAGGCGACGATCAACGACCAGTCGGCGACCATCTACAGAGCGTACGGCAACTTTCGGGCGGTTGAAGTGTCGGCCGGACAGAGCGAGATAATATTTCGTTACAGTCCGCTTTCACTGAGGGTCGGATTTCTGCTGTCCGCTCTGGCCGGCCTGTCGATCGTCGTCCTGCTTGCAGCCGGCCCGATCCTAGCCCTATTTCACCGCAGGGCCGATCAGTCGGCCTTGGAGAACGTCGCTTGGAATAGCGTGGTCCCTACCGCGACTTCGTTGCTAAATAAAGCGATCGACTTCGGTTTCGCACTGATAATGCTGCGGATCTTGGGACCCGAAGGCATCGGCAAGTATTCGTTTGCGATTGTGATCGTCGGCTTATTCGAAATCCTGTCCAACTTTGGCTTGAACACGTGGCTGATCCGCGAGCTTTCCCGGGCGCGAGAGGAGAGGAACAGTTTGCTGGCGATGGGTGTTGCCCTGCGCTTAACGCTAATTACGCTCCTGGCGCCGGTCCTGGTCGTGATCGCACTGGTCTGGCGAGGCGCTTTAGGAATGGCCGACGACACGCTCTTGGCGCTTTTGATACTGGGCCTTGGACTGCTGCCGGGCACGGTTGCGAATGGCTACTCCTCCCACTTCTACGCAGCCGAGCGCCTGCAGGTGCCGGCGTTCATCAGTGTAGTGATCAACGTGTTGAAAGTAGTAGGCGGGGTCGCCGCATTGGTAACGGGTCAGGGGATAGTCGGGCTGGCGGTGGTATCGTTTGCAATGAACTTGCTGAATGCGCTGATCGTGGGCGGGATGGCGATCAGCGACGCCGGCTGGCAGAGGCCGTCTATAAAGCTAAGTCAGGCACGTACCATCCTCTTCGAGTCCCTGCCATTGATGCTCAATCATCTTCTGGCAACCGTCTTCTTCAAGATCGACGTGTTGATTATCGACATGTTGCAGGGCAGCCGTGAACTCGGCCTGTACAGTGCGGCCTACAAGTTCGTGGATGGGTTGTTGATCATTCCCTCAACCCTGACCTTCGCCCTCTTTCCCTTGCTTTCCCGGCTCACAAATGCATCGCCGGCCGCGGCAATGCGAACCGTACGGCAGGGTATTCGGGTGCTTCTTCTCTTGGCATTTCCGATCGCGGCCGGCATCACATTACTGGCGGAGGAGTTGGTACTTCTAGTTGCCGGCCCCGACTACTTGCCACGCTCGGCGGAGGCGCTGCGGGTACTGATCTGGTTCTTGCCATTCAGCTACGTGAACGGTCTGGTGCAATACTTGCTGATCGCCTTGGAAAAACAGCGATTCATCACGATCTGTTTTTTGGGAGCGGCTATTTTCAACATTGCGGGCAACCTGATCCTGATACCAATTTACGGAATCATTGGCGCCGGAATCATAACGGTTCTCTCCGAACTGGTCTTAGTGATACCATTTGCGCGGCTAGCCGGCGCAGAATTCAGGATTCTGGCCTCGATGGTGTCGTTCTCGTGGCGACCAGTTGTTTCGACGGCAGTAATGGGAGCTGCGGTCTTACTGGTCCGGGATGATGGCCTGATACTGGCGGTGTTAGTTGGGATAATCGTCTACCCACTGGTCTTGACCGCGATAGGTGGGTTGGAGCCGGCCGAACGGCAGGTTATCAGGCGCAAGAGCGCGGAAATTCTTGCGAAGTTGCGCCGCTAATACGGCGATGCTAGACTGAATCGCAGTTGCGGGATGTAGCGCAGCCTGGTTAGCGCGCAGCGTTCGGGACGCTGAGGTCGCAGGTTCAAATCCTGCCATCCCGACCGCCGAGGCCGGGTTCGTAAGGAATCTCCGAGAGCCTTTCCGACAAGTGGCTGTTGCCTTGGCTCAGGATCACAAGACAAATGAGTAAGTTTACCTCGTAGGGGAGAAGAGTTATGACGTTGCAAGCCGAGCAGGTATCCATACCAACCGACAAACTAATCCACATGTACCGGTTGATGTACACGATCAGGGTGTTCGAGACGAACGCCATCGACCTGTTTCAGGAAGGGATGATCCGTGGAACGACCCACACCTACATCGGCATGGAGGCCGTTGGCGTGGGCGCTTGCGCAGCATTGGAGCCGGACGACTACATTACCAGCACCCATCGGGGACACGGGCACTGCATCTCCAAGGGCGGCCGGCTGGACCTGATGATGGCCGAACTGATGGGGAGAGTCGACGGCTACTGTCGGGGCAAAGGTGGATCGATGCACATTGCCGACGTGGACCGGGGAATCCTTGGAGCGAATGGCATCGTTGGCGGCGGCATGGGGATCGCCACCGGAGCGGCACTCGCCTCTCAGATCAAAGGCACGAACCAGGTCGCGATCTGCTTCTTCGGTGACGGCGGCCTGAACCAAGGCAATCTTTACGAATGCGCAAACATCGCGTCTCTCTGGAAGCTGCCGGTAGTGTACCTATGCGAGAACAATCATTACGCAATGGCCACCTCAATCGACCGAGCGACCTCGGTGGCATCAGACCCGGCGGTTAGGGCAAGGGCATGGAATATTCCCGGGGTCAACGTGGACGGGATGGACGTGCTTGCTGTGTACGAGGCGGCAAGCGAGGCCGTCAACCGAGCGAGGGCCGGACGGGGGCCAAGCCTGCTGGTTTGCGACACCTATCGCTTCGAGGGCCACAACGTCGGCGACCCTCTCAACTACCGGACGGATGACGAAGTCGACGTCTGGCGAAAAAAGGATGCAATAGACCGGTTCGCTCTCTACCTGACCGAGCAGGAGGAGATTGCGGACGACCGGCTGGCAACCATCCGCAATGAGGTTGAAGATGAAATAGCGCAAGCTGTAGAGTTTGGCCGCAACAGCCCCGAGCCGAGCCTGGACACTCTGATGGAGGACATCTACGCATGAAGCAGCTAAACATCGCCCAGGCATTGAATGAAGCGATGGACGAAGAGATGGCGCGTGACCCAACGGTATTCGCGTTTGGCGAAAACGTAGCCGACTGGGGTCAAGGCGGGATCTATGGCGTTAACGACGGTTTGGTAGCCAAGTACGGCGAGGGGCGCTTTCGCGACACGCCAATTTCGGAGGAAGCCATCGTAGGACTGGCGGTGGGCGCCGCCGTCGGGGCCACTCGCCCAGTGGCAGAAATCATGTACGTGGACTTCATGGGACTGGCGATGGACGCTCTGGTAAACCAGGCGGCCAAGATGCGCTATATGTTCGGTGGCAAGGCTACGGTCCCGCTGGTGATCCGCACACAGGAGGGTGCCGGCCGGGGCACTGCGGCACAGCACTCGCAAAGCCTGGAGGCCTGGTTCGTGCACATACCCGGCCTGAAGGTTTGCGCCCCCTCGACGGCAGCGGACGCCAAGGGCCTGCTAAAATCTGCAATCCGCGATGACAATCCGGTGGTGTTCCTTGAGCACAAGCAGATTTATTTCGTAAGGAGCGCAGTGCCGGAGGACGAGGATTTCACGATACCGCTTGGTTTGGCCGACGTGAAGCGCGAGGGCAGCGACGTGACTATCGTCACGTTCCACGCACTCGTCGGCAAGGCGCTCGAGGCAGCCGAGGAGCTATCCAAGGAAGGGATCGAGATCGAAGTAGTGGACCCGAGAACGCTTTTCCCGCTCGACATCGATACGATCATCGATTCGGTCCAAAAGACCGGTCGGGTTCTAATAGCCCACGAAGGCTACGAGCGGTGCGGTGTTGGCGCTGAGATCGCCACTCAGATCATGGAGCAAGCGTTCGATTATCTGGATGCACCAGTTAAGCGCGTATGTGCGAAGAACGTGCCGGTTCCATACAACGCCGGGCTTGAGACGGCCGCTATTCCGCAGAAGGACGACCTGGTGAAGGCAGTACGGGAACTGGTAGCGTAACCCGGTTCCCCGCCGACCATATCGACAGGCGGCTCAGCCGTTGGTCTCACCCGACCATCTGTCTGAGCAGAGATCTGAGTCGGGGCGTCGCGGATAGCGCATCGCGCAGGCCGGCGAGCTCATTTGGGCCGACTATGAGCGGACTTCGCTGGAATCGACCGGCCAAATTGTAATAGCAGAACCTGATCTCGATCTCGCCGTCCTCAAACTCAAGTAACTGAAGCGACGCTTCGTGGTGCTCACCGGCATGAGTGGCTTCCTCGACGATCTGGCCGCTACCCCAGTGCAGCTTGAATGGACGGGGAACCGCCCGCCTACGCCCCGTGCTCATCTCTCTACACTTCCTCCTGTGGTGGGCTGGATTGATTCCTCCGCACGGCGACACGGGTATCAATATGTTGAATAAGCTCTAACGTAGTCCGGCGGAGCGCGGCCTCCAGATCGACATCGCCTCCGGCGTGCAAGCATATCTCAACCAACCGGCGGGTCGGACCGTCATCCGGCTCTCGCGCACGCTGGCGCATGAGGTCCAGCGCCCGCGTAACCTCTCGGCGAGCGTCCTGTAGTCCTGGGCCAAATGCGGCACTTGCCTCGTGAGCTGTGCGACCTGCAGCCCCAAGGCTTCCACCTGCGCGGCCTGCCACCGCTGCACCCGCTCGTAGTGCGCGGACAAGGCCCGCAAGGCCGTCGTCAACTGCTATTCTAACCCGGTCATAGAGCTCCAGCACTCGTTCGACAGCATCACGGCCGGTCGCGTGCCCATGGTCCAAAGCGGATCGGCCAACTCAGCCGGCTGCATCTGGGTCGCCTGCTGGGCAGATGCACCTATCTGGTATATTGTGGTGCAGCCGCAGATTGGAGGGTTGCCCGATGGATGGCATGAAGAGACAGAAAGCGCAAACAACGCCCGCGTCGCATCTTGCATCGGTGAGCGCTCCTCCAGACCTGTACCCGACGTTGGAGGGGATCGCACGGCAGAAACGGGTGACGGAGGCGTGGGTCGTGCGTCAAGCGGCAGATAGATATGTCGCCGAGCAATGGTCCTTGCTCGGCGACATAGAAAAGAGAACGGTATGAGCGCCACGGATGACGAATACTTGCAGATCGCGCTGGATGCGATCAGAGTCTGCGCGCATTACAAGCCGAAATTCGGGCAGGGAGCGAAAGGCGGGGGGCTGACGCTTGAAGGGTTCCGGGAGCTGTATCAGAGAGATGCGTTCTACAGTTGGTTCGGGCTGGACAATCCACTGATGTACGCCGCCCACAAGGCCGCGGGCGGCATGACAAGCGTATATCGGCAAATCGGAATTGGCTGCGAGAGATTGTTTCGGAGGATCGTGAAAGACGCACTGGAACTCTCCGAGGAAGATGTAGCGTGGTCGTATCAGAAGGCGTTGCCCAGTGGTCGGCAGCAAACGCTATATCTGGATGGGCGAGTTCCGCTTGAGAAAATCAAAGCGACAGGCAAACGGGAACGCTTCCACGGATGGATGAGAGAGTCTGCAAAGATGTTGGATGTGGATGATAAGGTGTTCGAGAGTTTGACTGGCGCAGTTTTCGAAGTTCGCCAAGGCTACAAGAGTAAGGATTCGAAGCGGCAGAATGCTGATATCGCCAACGCTGTGACAGCCTACACCAAGGGGTATTTCCCGTGTGCTGTGATCCTTTCGGGACAAATCGACGGCGACATACTCATGCGATACCGCGCCGAGAAGTGGTCGGTTATGACCGGTGTCGTCGGTGCGAAAAACCCCGTGATTTCCACCTATGACTTCATGCGTGATGTCGTTGGGTATGACCTAGCGGCATTTTTTGAGCGGAACAGTTCTGCGCTTCGCGAGGAGATAGACACCATCCTGAAATCTCTTTTGGCTCCGGAGACGCCATGAGCGTTCTTGCCAGAGAAAAACTAGGACAAAGAGCGGACTACACGCAAAAGTTCAATGCGAAGACGGGTCGCCACGGCTGGCTACGGCTGACACCCGCATACTCGGTCAAGATAGTTGAAGAACTGATCGACCTCTACGACCACCCGCGGCGTGTGCTGGACCCGTTTTGTGGGACAGCTACGACGGCATTGAGTGCCGCATATCACGGGCATGAAGGTGTGACGACGGATATAAACCCCTTTCTAGTGTGGTTTGGTCAGGTGAAGACGGCGCAATACTCTGGAGCTGCGATAGCATCGACACGCGGTACATGTGTTCGGGTGCTTGACGCGGTTAGACGAGGCGCAGTTGAGCCGGTGAAAGCGCCGCCTATTCATAACATCGAAAGATGGTGGCGCCCGGAGGTGCTCGAGTTTCTCTGCGCGCTGAGGGCCGGTATCGAAGCGGAGAGTGAGGAGAATTTGGCGGAGCGAAACCTTCTGATTGTGGCTTTCTGCAGAACGCTGATCGGGCTTTCGAACGCGGCCTTCAATCACCAGTCCATGTCGTTCAAGGAAGGTGGACAACTACACCTCCCACTCGATATCGACATGGGAGAGGTGTTCCTCAAAGATGTACGCTTTGTGTTGGAGGGCGCGGAAGAGAACCCGAGAGGTGCGGCAAATGTAGTGTTCGGGGACGCCAGGGAACTGCCGAAGGCAGTAGATGCTCCGTTTGATTTGGTGATCACGTCTCCGCCATATGCGAACCGAATGTCGTATATCCGTGAGCTGCGGCCGTACATGTATTGGTTGGGGTTCCTGACTTGCGGCCGCGACGCCGGTGAGCTGGACTGGTCAACAATTGGCGGTACATGGGGCGTGGCAACCAGTCGGTTAAGCGATTGGGAGCGTTCGACAGAGCGACTTGCGCATCCGCCGCTTGATGCTGCCCTAGACGGCATCGCGCACCACGCCAACAAGAGCGGGAGGATACTGGCGAACTACGTAGCGAAGTATTTCGAGGATTTGTGGGCGCATTTCAATTCGCTGATCCCGGTGTTGAACGACGGCAGCGAGTTGCATTATATCGTGGGAAATTCTACGTTCTATGGGGTGCTTCTACCAGTCGAGAAGATTTATGCGGCCATGCTCGATCGGTTGGGTTTTGATGATATAGAGTGCCGCGCGATCAGAAAGAGAAATTCGAAGAAAGAGCTATTTGAGTTCGACGTGTCGGCGCGATGGGGTGGACGGAAACGTTGACTGTGTCAACCGGCAACGAGGAATCAGCGATTGAAGGATGAACGAAGTGTGTAGAGTGATGGTTGACGAGAATCTGAAATGAACAGAGCTATAGGCTCCCCAGCAAGTGGAAGCTCGGTAAGGCAGTCGCATGGCGAACATGCCGAATTGCTGACGCTCGGCATTGCTCCTGCGTGCTTCTCCGCTGACCGTGTACGGATCGGCCGGCTCGCCCCGGAAACGCACGGGCTTATCAAAGAGCTTCGTCGCGAACACGGATGGACCCATGCCTTTCGTTTCGACGCGCGGGACGGGATGATCGCGAATATCGGTCTCGGGCCTGGCATCGAGCCGTTCGGTCAACTTGAGGAAGTCGTTGTTGGAGAACACTTGCTGTTGCTGGCTGAAGCAATCGGGCACCAGCTTTGGCACTGGCTTTCCGGTAGGCGGAAAATTCTGCGCCGTTTTCGTCCGTTGGTATGCCTTGGGAGTCACGATCGACTTCTGACGACGGCGTTGCGTGAAATGGGCGTGCAATCACCGGATACACGGCTGGATGTTGTTGCCAAGTGGTCGTTCGATTTGAGGCTGCTGTCGTCGGCTGATCCGGACGAACCGCCGTATTTAGGGCTCCTGGTGGATGTCGGTACATCAAACGTGATCGACCTTCCCGTATCCGAAATACTTGAGATGAAACTAGATCCCGTTGGCTGTTATGTCGGAACACCGGGAGAAGCGGACGACCGGACAGGGTTTTCGCGCATGCGGCTCTTGGGTCGAGTAAAGAGCGTCGAGGACAGAACGCTTTTGCTTGAGGATGTGCGTGGTGACTCCGAAAGCGCTCGGGTCGTGGCAGCAGATGTTATGGTCGAAGCGCGGCGCGAGACACTGGAAAGGGTAACGCGCGCACTTTATCCGTCGATCGCTGATGAGACTCTGACGAAGCTGCGACGTATACGCGCGCCTTATCTGAGTGGCGATGGGAAGCTGCGAAAAATCAGCCGCATGGTGAATGATCTGAACGGACTCGCCCGGAAGAGGAGTAAGCCATCCCTGAATCTGCGATTGGGCGACGGTTTGAGCGTTGAGTTCGGCACGTTGCTAGATCAATCGAGCCGGCATTTCCCACGACTGATCGAAACCAGCAGACCGCCCATGCTGTTCGGGGCCAGTGGCCACGATCAGCATACGCAACCCGATTCTGGTATCCGGCAGCATGGACCGTTCCAGTATGCACACAATCCGATCAATGATCCGACTATTGTGGTGTTGTGCGATAGGGCCGCGAGGGGCCGGATGGAGCAGTTTGCGAAATCACTTCGCGACGGTATTGAGGGAGAGAACGGACAGTTTGCGGGTGGGCTGATCGGCAAATTCCGTCTGACGAATGTGCGATTTCACTTTGTCGAAGTGGGCGAAGATACCGGACAGGGATATGCGGACGCTGCGAGCGGTGCGTTGGAGGAGCTTCCGCAGGTACCCGCGCTGGCGCTGGTGCAGGTCCGGGAAGCGCACAAACGTAGCATCTCTGCGCAAAACCCCTATTTTGTCGCGAAGAGCCACTTCATGCGCTCGGGCGTTCCGGTGCAGGCCGTGCGCCTGGAGACGATCGACGAATCACGGGGACGCGCCTACAGCCTGAACAACTTGGCACTGGCGGCCTACGCCAAGATTGGCGGAGTACCGTGGGTTATCTCCACCCGTGGTGTTGCAACGCATGAACTGGTCATTGGGATCGGCTCCACCGAGGTCGGCGGTAGCCGCCTCGGCGACAGAACGCGGTATGTCGGGATCACGACACTGTTTCAGGGTGACGGGCGCTATCTGGTTTGGGAAACGACGCGGGAAGCGACGTTTGAGAGCTATCCGGAGGCACTGCTAGAGAGTCTGCGAAAGAGCATTCGTTTCGTGCAGACACAGAACAAGTGGGAATCTGGTGACAATGTCAGGCTCGTGTTCCATGTATACAAGCCCCTGAAACGCGTAGAGATCGAAACAGTTAAACAGCTAGTCAAGGAAATGCTGATCGATTATCTGATCGAGTTTTCTTTCCTCGATGTCTCGCATTATCATCCGTACCAGATATTTGACTCAGGGCAAAGTGGCGTGAAGTACTGGTCTTATGAGGCCAGCCGTAACGCACTGAAGGGCGTTTACGTGCCGATTAGGGGAACGGCGATGCTGCTGGGTCCGCGAACGGCGTTACTGCAACTTGTCGGCGCGAGGGAAGTGAAGACGTGGGAGCAGGGAATGCCGCGACCGCTCCTCTTGGAATTGCACCAAGACTCTGACTTTTCCGATCTGACGTATCTAGTACGGCAGGCGTTTCACTTCTCGTTCATGTCGTGGCGAAGTTTCTTTCCGTCGCACGAGCCGGTGACGACCCTTTATTCGCGTTGGATCGCGAACATGCTCGGCAACCTGAAAGCGGTGCCGGGCTGGGACGGCGCGGCGCTGAGTCATATGCGGGATCGCCGTGCAATGTGGTTCCTGTAATGGCGGTCGAGGATGTTCTTGGCAGCCGGCTAGCGGTTCTGCGTGAGATTGTTCGAAACGGTTTTGAAGATGCCCCTGCCCAAGTGCAGGGGTTTATTGTGCGTGTGCTTCAGCCAGAAAACCGGTATTTGAGCGCCGCGCCGCTCTATCAGCAAAAATCGATAGGAGACTGCCTAGAGGCGGTGCGCTTTGACGGCTACCCGGCATTGGCCAGGGCGGGATACAGCCTAGCCCACGCCAATGATCAACCCATCGACGCGGATGTGGCGGACAGGTTTCTTCAATGCGTCCACCAGCAACGTGATCGTCCGCCAGCTAAGCAAGCCGAGCTTGCCGGCGATGCTCTGGCACTGCTCGGCATAAGCGACGGTCTGCGAGCGATCTCACGGGGCGCGCAGCTAGATGCCGAAAGGCTGGAAGCCGCAAGAACGTGGGGCCGAATGCTGTTGGAGCGGCACGGCGGGTCTGACGCGCGTCTTGGTCGAGTGCGACTGCTGGCGAGCGACCTGCTAGACGACCAGGGGCGTTTCGGGCGGCACCTCGCACAATCGGAAGATATGCGGGTGGCCGCGCTCGATCTTTGCCTTTGGAGAACTTGGCCACAGGTGTTGGGCAACGTGGTGCATCCCCATACCAAACAACGGCGTAAGCTGTTTAAGGCGCTTTTGTCAGCACAGGTACCGGGAGATCGAGAACTGCTGTACGCGGCGAGCTGGTTGGGCGCTGTCGATGTCTTGATAGGCGGGCTTGCTGCGGTTGCAGTGCAAGACGCGAACCAGGTTGCGCGGATTCTTGCCGAGACACAGGGGAGTTTTCGGCGGTGGCGCTGGGAGGATACGGCCACGCGAAACAATGCGATGCCAACCCGCTGGCTGATCGACAAAGAGACGGATGTCCAAGCTTTTCTGCTGGCTGTGCTGTACCCGTACTTCACGGATCAACTTGAAGACGAGCAGTACATGCAGGGGTTCGGGCTACGTCAGGGACGGTTCGATTTTGGGATCACGGGCTTGGGGCTGATCGTTGAGGTCAAAGTGATGCGAACCTCTGGCGACGTAAACAGAATAGAAGCCGAAATCGAGGATGACCTGGCGCGATACTTCAAGAAGGGCAACCCGTTCAAGGCGATGATCGTGTACATCTATGACGACCGGGACAGGCCGGAGCCGGAGAAATATCCTGTTATCCGGAACGCACTGAAAAGGCGCAGTGCCCGGATTGTCGATGTCGTCGTTGTGCAGCGCCCCAGCATGATTCCGAACCGAAACCAACGGCACTAAACACTACTCCACTACTCGTCCGCGGTTTGCGATTCACGGATTCACACATGTCCTCGACGATCTGATGGGTTCCCGCTGAGGAAGAGGTGTGTAATGAGGGGATCGAGTGGGTCTGACCTTCAGTATCTCAATGCGTATAAGCAAGTTACAGTCTGCATGGAGCTTAGTTCAACGATCTGACCTTCGCCCCAATGTAGCTTGAATGGGCGGGGAACCGCCCGTCCAGATCCGGCGTTCATCTCTCTACACCTCCGCTATGATGGGTCCGGCTGATCCGTCCGCGCGGCGACGCGGGCGTCGATATGTTCGATTAGCTCCAACGTAGTCCGGCGGAGCGCGGCCTCCAGATCGACATCGCCTCCGGCGTGCAAGCATATCTCAATCAACCGGCGGCTCCAGTCATCGTCAGCTTCGTTCAGGCGCTTGGCGATCTCGCCTACTGGGATACCGTGCCGTCCCGCACGTCGGGCGACGATCTGGAACATATGCAGGGCCGGAAGCGACTTCGGCAGGCCGGCAAAGATCGACTCCTCAGCACCCCGTTCTTGCAACTTGATCTTCTCCCAATTGGCCAGCACGCCGTCGGCAGTCGAGAGGGTTACCTCACCGAAAACATGCGGGTGCCGGCGTATCAGCTTGTCAGAAACCTCGTTGATCACGTCCTCGATCGTGAACTCGCCGGCCTCGCGAGCAAACTGGGCATGCATGACGACCTGTAACAAGACATCTCCAAGCTCGCCCACAAACGAGCTCGCGTCTGCAGCATCGAGGGCGTCGACCGCCTCGTAAGATTCTTCGAGAAGATTGTGTCGGATCGACTCGTGAGTTTGCTCGCGGTCCCAAGGACAGCCGTCCGGCGAGCGCAGTAGAGCTACGACCGAGCTCAGAGTGCCAAAATCGCCGCGCGGCAGGATTGGATTCACGGGCGGGACGTGTAGGACCATCTGCCGATCGGTTGGCGCATTACGGTCCACGGTATCCAGTTCGCCGGACCAAACACGTTGCTGCTCCAGACCGGCATCAGAAACCAGGTTGACGGGACTCTCGGGAGGGTAACACTGGAGCAAGGCTTGTTTAACGGAGGTCAGAATCTTCTGGCCGTCGATCTGTGGGATGATGAGCGGTCTGGTTGGTTCGTAGGGGCGATAACGCCCGGCGAAGTGGTCCGCCGCGGACATCTCAGCGCCACCATGGACCGCCAATATCAACGCTGATGCTTCGACTATCTGCAGTCCGTCGATCAGTGGATCAAGTCCAATGGCAGCGCAAACTGGCTCGATGAGGCTGACGCCGTGTACTGTCCGGCACGAAAGCGATGCGGCGGCCGCATCCCGCCGGATGAGTTGGCAAATCCCATCTCCGATCGAAGGATCGCCGGGCACAGCGTAAACAACCGTCGAGCGCCTGCCCTGCTCGACTACTGTTCGCGCGAGTCTCTGGTATGCGGCATCGAGGCTCTCAGCCTCGTCGAATATGTAGTCTAGGACCGTACTTCGTGGATCTTGGGCAAGTTGACAGGCTAGGGGATGCTTTGCAGTGCAGAGGAATATACGCTGCGCCCGGTCGAGCGCTTCGCGTGCCTCGAGGGTGAGCTGCCCTGGCCGGCCCGGTCCGAGTCCGACTAGCTGAATCGCGTTCATCGCGGAGTGATTATACTAGGGCAGATTGAATCTGACATACCGCTTCGGTCTGTCAGACAAAGAGACGAGCGGCCTACTAAGAGCGCTTGGGCACTATATCGCTCATTCGAGCAGGGATCGAACGTTGATCACAATTGCATTTCCTATCAGATTAATAGTGGCGGCGATGGTAGCCGTGGCTACGCCATTGGTCGTTCTATGCTGGATCCTGCTGGCGATGATATTCGATCCAGGATTTTACTTGGAAACGCAGAGGCCCGAGGAAGTCGACCTGTACAGCGACTTGGGCTGGGAAGAAATTGGCTTGGTGAACGAGAGCGTCGCCCTGTTCTTCGGTGAGGGTCAGATATCGCTCGCGGGCGCGTTGACTCAGACCGGCGCGTCGAGCGACACATTCAATCAGCGCGAGACCATGCACATGGAGGACGTGCGCGACATCGTGAACATGTTCGGTACGCTGCGGACCTTGACTACGATCATCGTTCTGGTAGGTGGAGTGCTGTTGGTTCTATCGGGACACGCAGGAATGCTCTTGCGGTCTATGGCGGATGGTTCGCTTGCAATCTTGCTTTCGATCTTGGTCATCGGCGCAGTAGCAATCTGGGACTTCAACTGGCTTTTTACCCAGTTCCACCTGATATCGTTCACGAACGATCTCTGGCAACTCGACCCGGTGCGATCGAGGCTCCTCCAGCTGTACCCGCTGAATTTCTGGTTCACGGCAACTGTGGTGCTAGCGGTGCGACTGATAACGGCGTTGGCATTGATCGGTGTTGGCGGACTGGTGACCGGCTATTGGCTGGGCCGGCGGAAATCTCGGCCTTCGGCGGGCACGTCATGACCAGGGTCCAGCAAGTTACGCACAAATAGGACGAAAATGGTGGGATACCGGGCCTTTGCCAATTGCACGGCGGTCTTGCCTCTCCCCTCCCCATCTGGATTCCGGCCCCGTATCGGGGTACGGGATAGGCTTGAATCCTCTCGTATCGAGGGGGAGGAGAAGATCCTTCCCGCTCGGGTTCCGGCCTTGGCCCTCACCCCAACCCTCTCCCAAAGGGAGAGGGAAAATTGGCTCCTTTCGCTGCCGGTTCCGTTGGCAGAGGTCGGGGTTTCCGCCTGGCCTCGCCGCCCGTGGATTCCCGCGTGCGGCGAGATCACGACCACCAAGGGATTCTCGCGGACATGGCAGGAAATATCCATCCCGGATCGGAGCCCGGGACATGCTTTCATAGGAATCGCTCATGCCGGCTGGTGCCGGCACAGTCAAGGTATGAAAAGCCGGAGTTGTGGTTTGGTACAGCGCATTGACACGGTGGGTTCTCCTACGCCCCGACCCGACCCCTGCGTGGGACAAGCCCACGCGCTACAGGATTCCGGCTGTCGCCGGAACGACGGGAGCCGGCCATTTCCGTAACATTGTCAGTATTTGGAGGAGTTCGTGATTCAAATGGGCCGGAATTAGGGATTGGGAGACGCAGGACGGGTGGAGACGCGAGTGAGAGGCGCCGCCGGCTACCGTAGTATGGGGCTCGGCGACGTTCTAGGCGCGGTTTGTCTCACGGTGAATCGACCAAGCTCCGTCGAGCGTGGGAGGGAAAAGCCGCGACGTGGCTTGCGGTACCGTCTAGCCGCAGCCGCAGCTGCCTCCGCAACAGGACCCGCCGTTCGCACTGAAATCAGGCATGGACCCGCCGGCGGGCTCATACGAGGAGCCGGATCGTGCGACTGTCGCAATAACCGGCACCTGTCGTTTTACGTTGGTTGAATTGCAGCTCGAGCAGAACCTTCCGGTGTCGGCTGAGGAGAAATTGGTCAACTTTTCAAAGCTCGCGCCGCAATCGAAACACTTGTAGTCATATATTGGCATGAGATCACTATCCTCCAATTGCATATCGCACCACTTCATGATTCTAAGCTTATTATGAACGAGCGGTCAAGAAGTGCCGGTATGTTGGCGGCCCTGGGCCGACTGCTGCAAGAAATTGTCTTTCCAACACGGTGTGTCAGTTGCAGGTCGCCTGACGACTGGCTGTGCAATCGATGCCTGGATATCACCGGCCGACTGTTGGTCGATCGCTGTTGGCTTTGCGCCGCACCGTTCGGCGACGAGATCCTATGCCGTCATTGCACACATCATCAGCCGGCATTCGAACGGATTCTGGTGGAAAGGCCGTTCGGTGGACCGCTCCGACACGCAATCCACCGGTTCAAGTTTGAGAGCGGTCGGAGTCTGGCCGCTACGCTGACGACCACTATGTCGAGAGCGATCGGTGAGCTGTCAACCGACACGGCGGTCGTGCCGGTCCCTCTGCATCACCATCGACTAAACGAGCGCGGCTATAACCAGTCGAGCCTTCTGGCTCGATTGCTGTCAGCCGAATACGGGCTGCCAATGGCAGAGCGCATCTTGGTGCGAATCCGGCACACCAAGGCGCAGATGAGCCTGCCGCCGGTCGATAGACGGCGCAACGTTCGGGGCGCTTTCGCCACTGTGGCCGGCGTCGAGATGCCCAAGAGGGTGTTGCTCGTTGACGACGTAGTAACCACCGGAAGCACTGTGGACGAGTGCGCGCGGGTTCTAAGGGCGGCCGGGGTCGAGCGAGTCACAGTAGCCGCTGTAGCCCGGGCGGTCTAGAGCCAACCCTGGCGTCGGTACCACTCGATGGACTCAACCATGCCTTCTTGGAAGGGCGTTTCCGCACTGATGCCGTGTTCCGCCTTGACGCGTGCAGGGTCGCAAGTCCAGGCAGGTTGTCGGAAGTCACGCACCTTGTAGCGGTCCAACATGAGGCTATTTCCGGTTATTGCGCCGAAAGCCCAGCCGGCCCAGCCAAGCATCTCCAGCATGCCGACCGGCACTCTCACCTCTACGGGCCGGCGTCCCAAATGGACGGCTATCCGCCGGCCGAGCTCATTCAATCGAAGCTGCTCACTATGGGCCATGAAATAGACCGGTTGGCGGTATGATGGTGCCTGGGCCAATTGCCAGATACCGTCGACAAGGTCGCCAACCTGAATCATGCTCAGCAGCGGATCCAATCCCGACGGTAGGATGACGAGGCCCAAGTTGGCCAACCTGAACAGCGGATAGGTCTCGCCGTCACGCGGTCCATATATCGTCGGGGGACGAACGATCGCGATATCCAGCCGGTTCCGGTACTTTAGCAAGGCCTCTTCGGCACGCAGTTTGCTCCAACCGTAAGGGGTCACAGGGGAGCTCGGATCCTCCTCGCGCCTTGGACGATCGGGTGCGCTCGAACCGGCGGCCGCCAGGCTGCTTACCAGAATGAAGCGCCTGGGCCGGCCGTCTGAGGCGGCGGCTTCAGCCAATGCCGCCGTGGGCATCAAGTTCCCGCTGTAGAAGGGGCCTGGCACGTGGCTCTTGGTCAGGCCGGCGACGTGGAAGATCGTGTCGCAATCGGCCACCAGGGATCGCAGTCCTTTAATGTCGCCGTAGTTGATCTGGACGATCCGGGCATCAATGCCGGCGGCCCAGCGCAGCCGGCTGGCGTTGCGCACCGGCGCGATGACGTCGACGCCTTGACTGATCAACAGGTCGGCGAGGTGGCTGCCGACGAAGCCGGTTGCGCCGGTGACTAAAGCTCGCATACCCTTTATATTACAGGGAACGGACTAGGCTAGGCCGGCGGCAGTGGGCCGGCCGCGGTATCGAGGGGACTCAGCAATGCTCAAGATCAGCGCCAGCAACTTCGGCCCAATCATCGAGGGCACGGTCGAGCTAAAACCGCTCACTGTTTTCGTGGGGCCGAACAACGCCGGGAAATCGTATATGGCGATGCTGATCTACAGTTTGCTCAATCAGGACCCACCGCCGCTCAAGAGAGTAAGAGGGAGGCGGCGGTTCCCTTTGTCGGGAGAGTTCCTATATGAGCTCTTTGAACAACCCGCGACGCTCAGGAACGCAGTTATCGGATGGCTTAAGAGTCTCTCAAAGCAACCAGGAGACAGCGTACGAATAGTCTACGAAGACCTGCCCAACATCTTTAAGCCCGCAATAGATAGGAGCATCGACGAATTCATCGAGTTATTCGCGTTTTCATCAAGAGAGCGCTTTGAAAGCTATTTCGGAGCAGGCATCGCGGAACTGCGGCGTAACACGAACCGCAAACGTGCATTTCACGTAAACCTCGCCGAAACTAATCCTCATTGGAAGATTAGTCTAAGTTCAAACGCGAACGAGCTAGTTAACTCCGGTAGCAAATGTGAGGCGCCCAATGTTGCCATAATCTCGACGCCGGACGTTTCGAATCTGCGACCGTTCCTTGAGGCCCCGGATGAATTCGCGCCCTCAAGGAACAACTGCGTTCTGGAGGATCTGTTGGCGATCATATTCGGTACGCTCTTGGACACTATGTTCGAACAAATAGAACGCACCGTGCACTATATTCCGGCAGCCCGTAGCGGGATTCTCCAAGGTCACAAGCTTCTGGCCAGTCTGATGGTTAGAAGGGCAGCGAGGATAGGGGTGGAACGGTTGGAGTTTGCAACTTTGCCCGGAGTCGTATCAGATTTCATAAGCGAGTTGCTGATCATGGAGACCCGTAGCTTCAGGAGAGCTGTCCCGCCATCCAAACAATTACATCCAGTCGCTCATCATCTCGAAACCACCGTCCTGCGCGGGGAAATAGCTTTGCAATCCAGCGAGATGCCTTATCCGGAGATCCGATACCGGTCTTCGGCCGGCGACCTACCGTTGGTTCGCACCTCATCCATGGTGTCGGAGATGGCGCCCATCGTGTTATGGCTGAAGCATGTCGTAAACACGGGCGATCTATTGATTCTTGAGGAACCTGAGTCGCATCTACATCCCGCTAGCCAGAGAAGGATGGCCGAAGCTCTTGCAATGCTCGTGCGACGCGGGGTGCAGGTCCTGATCACAACGCACAGCGACTATCTTTTGAGTCAACTGACCAACTTAACTAGGCTCGGAGCGCTTGATGGGAGGAAGCGGTCCGAGTTCGGCTACGGTGAGGACGCGTACCTGAAAGCCAAAGAAATTGGGGCCTATTGGTTCGACCTTAACCCCGACGTGGGCGGTACTAGAGTAAAAGAGCTTCCGATTACCGTCGAGGATGGTATCCCAGAGGATTCGTTCACCGAATTCGTGGAGAATCTTTATGACGAATCGGTTAGGCTGCAGCACCTGACAACAACCCGCTAGGCCGGATGGAGCCTGTAACGTACCAGTCGCAAGCGCTAGCCGACTGCCGGACTTCTCGCCCGCGGAGGGCTAATTGCGGTCTGAGAATCTCGGATTTGAACCATGATGCCCTGGTGATAATCGACTGCGACAAATGCCCAGATCTATTCCCTGAATCGGGAGAGAAGCCGGATTTCTTAGTTTTCTATTCGGAAGACTCGACAGTGAAGGTGGCTGTCATCGAGATCAAGGTAGGCAGCCTTGATGCCTCCAAAGCTTGTAGCCAAGTCGCCGCCGGTGCGCGCATCGCCGAAGGTCTAGTTGAGAGGAATGCCGAAGTCGTTTTTCTTCCAATGATATTGTTCGGCAAGGGTCTTAAGGGGATAGAGAGAGCCTACCTTCAAAAACATGGGAGTATTGGATTCAGAGGTAGGCAAACTGCCACGATTTACAGACGTTGCGAGACAGAGTTTAAGCGGATCCTATCCGAACACGCCTAGGATCACCACTTGATGGCGATTGCTGTCATATGTGGGACCACCGTTTACCAACGGCAGCGTATCCCCGCTCAAGATTTGGCGGGGCCCAACCTATGGCGATCGATCCCAGAGGCCGGCGATCAACATCCGAGCGGAAGGGACCACGCCGGCTGCGACGGCGATCTTGATCGCATCGCCAATAAGAAACGGGAGCACGCCGGCGACGATGGCCGCCTGGACTCCGCCATCCAAGAACCCACCGAGACGCGCGACTCCGAGTACGTAGATCACCAAGTTTCCGAATACCATCGCGACGGCCAGCCGCCAGATACCCTTGCCCCAGCCGCGCTCTACCATCAGGCCGGTGACGAAGGCCGCCGCGACGAAGCCAATCGCGTATCCAAAAGTAGGACCCATAACCCAGGTCATGCCGAAGTTGCCGCTGGCTCCAACAGGCAGGCCGGCCGCGCCGGCGGCTACGTATGCCAACTGGGCCGAGGCACCCGCTCTTGAGCCAAGCAGCGCGCCGGAAAGCAGGACAGCCAGCGTTTGCAAGGTGATTGGCACCGGTGTAAAGGGCAAGGGTATCGACGCCCTAGCAGCGACAGCCGTAAGGCAGGCGAAGGCTGCAATTAGAATCAACGATACCACCAGCGACGACATGGTCCGCTCGCGTGGCTGCCAAAGTTCCCTCGTGTAACTGATCATTTACTTCTCCGCATATGTTTGGTGCCGGCGGGGCCGGCGCTGTAGGTCGGGCTTGAGCCCGCCCCAATCAGTACTAGTAACACCGGCAAAAAGCCAAAGTTGCGCCCATCTCCTCCCATATCCCTGTCAGAGCCTGGCCGGCCCGATCTAGAAATGCGTTTTGATCTGATGAGCCGGAGGCTCAGCGTTCCGCAACCACAGCACCGAGCGCGTGTAATACCGACCCGGCTTTGACGAGCGTCTCGGCGTACTCGCCTTCCGTATCGGAATCAGCCATAACCGCCCCGCCGACCTGGAGATGAAGCTTATTGGAAGTCTTGATAAGCGTTCTGATGACGATTCCGGAGTCCATATCGCCATTGAAACCCAAGTAGCCGATAGCCCCGCAGTAGATGCCTCGGCGGACGGGCTCCAACTCTTCGATGATCTCCATCGCCCTTATCTTGGGGCAGCCGGTCACCGATCCGCCGGGGAAGCAGGCTTTCAGCAGATCGATCGCATCCTTATCCGGCGCCAACTCGCCGCTGATTGTACTGACCAGATGCCAAACGTTGGGGTGTGCTTCCAAGCTGTTGATCCGCGGCACTTTCACTGTGCCTATCTGGCAGACGCGGCCAATGTCATTTCGCAAAAGATCGACGATCATGACGTTCTCGGCCCGGTCTTTCTCGCTGGCAGCAAGTTGCCGGGCGAACTCTTGGTCTTCCCGATCGCCTGTGCCACGACGGATCGTGCCCTTGATCGGCCGGGTCTCTATCTGGCGCCCTTGGAGTTGCAAGAATCGCTCCGGCGAAGCACTGAGTACCTCCAAATCGCCGAGGCGCAGATAGGCGCCGTGCGGCACCGGCGCCAGGCACCGGAGTGCGCTGTATAACGCCCAACCGTCACCTTCATAGCTGGCCGTGAGCCGCTGGGACAGGCACACTTGGTAGATGTCTCCCGCAAGTATGTACTCCCTGGCACGCTGGGCGGCACAAATGTACTCGTTGCGACCATAGTTTGATCTGAACACAACTGAGGAGGAATTGGGGACAGCAGCCGGGGGAGTTGAAAGGTTGATCGCCTGTGACAGCCATTCGAGTCGAGATTTGAATCGCTGGTCGAGGTCAGCAGGCGGCCCCGCCACGATCAACCAGCTGCGTCCAGTCTCGTGATCGGCGGCGAGCGTCCAGTCGTAGAAACCCAGCTGCATATCTGGCAGACCCAGATCGTCGTTGGCGCTTGCCGGCAGCCGCTCCAACAGCCGGCCGAGATCGTATCCGAAATAGCCAACGACGCCAGTCTGAAAAGGCGGCAGCCCAGGCACTGTCTCGATTCTGACTCGACGCAGGAGGTCTCCGAGAAACGTCCAAGCGTCGCCGTAAAGGAGGCAGTGATCATTTTGGCCGGCCAACTCCACCCGCCATCCCCAGCTGCGCAATACCTGGAATGGATCGGCTGTAAGGTAAGAATATCTCCCCGAATCGACGTCCCGTCTGGTGCTATCCAGGAACGCGAGTTGGCGCGCTCCCCGCAATCGGCCGGCGATTTCATCGAGCGTTAGACCGAACTCAAGTTCGGCTGCCTCAATACGCCAGTCTCCGCCAAACGGATATCCAACTCCGATCGTGTGAGGCTCAGGCAAGGTTAGGGGTTCAATCATCAGATCCCATCGAAACAGTGCCGAGGCAATATAGCCTCCCTGATGCCGTCATCGACCACAAGAAGAGGGGCGCTTCGAACAGCTGTCCGCTTATCGAGGGTGATACTGCCATTACACGGCGTTCTTGACATGTAGTTCACGACGCTTGACTCTGAACATGCGATGGCTTGCCGACATCGTCCGAAGGCCAAGCAACATAAAGGCTATGTGGCGGTAAACCCACCATCCACCGGCAGGGTCACGCCGGTGACCAGCGACGCGGCATCAGAGGCCAAGAATACCGCCGGCCCAACCATGTCTTCGGGCTCGCCGAGCCGGCCCAGCGGGATTTTGCCTATCATCCTATTGATTTTCGCCTCGTCTTGCATAACTCCCGCTAGCATGGGCGTCTTGGTCCAGATTGGAGCGATAGTGTTTACCCGGATGTTGAGATGCGCCCACTCGATAGCCAGCTCACGCGAAAGGGCAGCCACTCCGCCCTTGCTGGCAACATAGGCGCTATTGCGCCCATCCTGGCTCGCGACCAGCGAGTTGATCGAGCCAACGTTGATGATACTACCTCGTTCTTGGGACATCATCACCATGCCCACGCTCTTGCACACCAGAAACACACCTACAAGGTTGACTTCGATAGTTCTCCGCCAATCTTCTGGTATGGTGTCCTTGACGAGAGCGGGTTTGCTCACACCAACGCTATTGAACAGTACGTCGATCCGTTGAAAATCGGCGACAGCTCGATCGGTTACTGCTTCGAGTTGCTCGACATCGGTCACGTCACAGACCGCCGCAATCGCCCGTCGATCCTCCTGCCGGACCAAGTCGGCGGTCTCCTCGACGGCATCGCCATTCACATCAAGGCAGACGACATCTGCTCCGTGCTGGGCGAATCCAATTGAAACGGCGCGCCCTATTCCGGAGCCGGCGCCGGTTACGAACGCGACACGGCCGGTAAGATCAAATAGCGTACCCACGGTCACTCCTCGTATTGGTAAACGAATTATATCCGATGCTACGCCTTCACCGGCTCGTTTTGCTCCGTTGTCTTGCACCCATAATCGGTGCTCCAAATGCAACTGCGGGACGCGGCAATTGAGTTTGCGTACCAATCGCGCGAAGTTATATTATGACGCGAGATTTGAATGAAATTTGAAACCGACGAGGCTGCGGGAGTCGGGTGATCTGATTGCTCCGGGGTTGCGGAGCATTGTACCTCGAAAGTCAGTTGCCTAACTCCCCCGACGACAGTCTCAGAACTGAAGTTAAACCGCGGTTGGCTTTGCGAAGGAGAGATTGAATGTCTGCGCGATTAGCTATCAGTTTGGCCGCGGCGGCCGTGTTGTTGTCTGCGGCGGCATTGGCCGTAGCGCTTATGGCGCTAACCAAGCAGCCACCCGTGTCATCCGGATCGATTATCGAGTCCCCTATCGCGTCCGCGCCGGCCAAGGGTGAGCCGGCCGCGTACACAAAATCGCTGGTGCGAGACGCGATACAGCGTTACGAGCGTGAGGGGTTGCAGGCCACGATCGACTACTACAACAGAACTGAGAATGTTGACGGTGCATGGTACGTGTTCATCGTCAACAACTATGGCTTCACAATTGCGCACCACAATCCGAAGCTCAGGAATCGCGACCCTAGCGTCCGCATCGACTCTACCGGACGGTTCTACGGCGATGATTTGGTCGGCGCCACAGAGAAGGGACGGTGGGTCGACTACGTCTTCGTGAACCCGGCGACGGGTGAGGAAACGCAGAAGCACACGTGGGCAGTCAAGCGCGACGGTCTGATATTCGCCTCAGGCTGGTACGAGGGTATGGCGGTAACCAGAGATGGGCCCGCGTCCCCCGCGCCGGCCAAGGATGATGCCGCCGCCTACACCAAGTCACTGGTACGAGATGCCATACAGCGGTACGAGCGGGAAGGTCTGCAGGCGACGATCGACCACTACAACCGCACGGAAAATGTTGACGGTGCATGGTACGTGTTCATCGTCAACAACTATGGCTTCACAATTGCGCACCACAACACGAAGCTCAGGAATCGCGACCCCAGCCTCCGCATCGACTCGACCGGGCGGTTCTACGGCGACGATTTGCTCGGCGCCACAGAGGATGGCCAGTGGGTCGAGTACCACATCGTGAATCCTGAGACGGGCGAGGATGCGCTGAAGCACACATGGGCAGTCAAGCACGACGGTCTGATATTCGCCTCAGGCTGGTACGAACGCTAGGCCATCCGTCTCAAGACGACCGATCTCCAACGGACTGGGGAAAGACTCCAGTGCGAGTAGGATGCTGCTGCGGCGGAATGAAGTAGATATTTCGGAGTATGAGTACGGCGAGAGGGTTACACCCAGAGAGGCACGGGATCAGATAGCGCAGCAATCTGGATTGGCCCCTCACGGCCACGGCACACCGACTAAGGATGATCGCCAAACTTACCTAGAATCCTCGTGCAATGCCGGCTAGTAAAGCCGTTCGCGGTTGGCCTCGTCCTCGGAGTCGTCGATTTTCTTTGCATTCGCACCGGCGATCTGATCCGCGAGCACCTGGCCATAGGTGGGATAAGACGAACGATCGACCTGAACCTCGGGATCCCAAATCCGTGAGCGGATCAGGGCCCGGCCGCAATGGAGGAACGCCTCCTCTACGGTGATACGGAGGCCGGAAATCGGTGCTCGACCGTTGACGGTTGTCGAGTCCAAGTCCTCGTCGTCGGTTACGATCTCCGCCTTCCCCTTCACCCGCAGCGCCTTGTCGTCCACCTCCTTCACAAATCCGGGAGGGTCGCCTCGAGGCGAAGCGTCGGCCTACCCATTGGCATCGGCAGAGCTCAGAATACAGAAGGGCGATAGGGCTATGAAGTTCCTAGAGTGCACATCCAAGTGGTCCAACACCTTCTGTGCAGCTCGTGCAGCCGGCGGCTTGTAAACTTTCCGCAATTCCGAATAGTTGCTAACACTCATACGGCACACTCCCCCCTCTTGATACCAAGCATTTGGGTTGGCGCCCAAAAGCATGTTGAACGGCTTCCGATCGACGCGGCAACCCCTTGTGTCGTTCCAGTTGATGGCCAAGCTGTGAACGTCGGGGATCCCTTACCATCCGGTAAGAGTCGGGACCCAATGTCCTGCCGGCGCGCGCCAAGCGAGCCCTATGCCTCTGAATCGCTACTCTCGTTCCAGAGATGACCGCCGGTGGCGAGGGCGACGACCACGAAGAGCGAATCCATAATTGGGAAGTAGATCAAGTGCGAGGTTACGGCATCCCCGGTCTCACTGTCGGGATTCAACGTCCAGAACCACTCCCAGAAGAACAACATGGTGAGCACAATGGCCCCGTAGTAGGTCACAGTGATCCGCAAGTAGTCGAGAGTACTGGCTTCACTTCCAAGGGCACGCCTTCGCAAAAAGCTCGCGACAAGCGCCACGAGCACTCCGACTGCCATGAACCAGTTGACTATGCGCCACAAGGGATACTCCGGAGATCCGTCGTGGTATAAAGGCGTGAGGATGAGGTTTAGCGCAACTACAACCCCGATCACCACGAGAAAGCCGGCTAAAATCCGCTTTATCATATCCACTACTATCTGGAACCTCCCTCCCCAACTGTTCGTTCCGATCCGTTAGCCTATTGTTTTCGCATGCCAGAGCACAGTGAGGCAAGTTGGGTTGTCGCCTTGGGCGTATTGGAGCCAGGGAGCGCGGCCGGCTCGCCCGCCGCCGGTTTTGCAGAGGCCACGTCACGAAGATGAAGATGGGGCGCGGCCGGTTGTTGCCTATCGTACGGCGTCCCACCCCTCCCCACCCCTTCTGGATTCCGGCCTTCGCCGGAATGACGAATGAGGGGCCGGGTTGACGAAGGGATGCCGCGAATGGCGAATGAGAGGCTGCCGGAGCGGTCTATCCCGGATCGGAGTCCGGGACATGCTTTCGTACGAATCGCTCATGCCGGCTGGTGCCGGCACACCAAGGTATGAAGAGCCGGAGTTGTGGCTTGGTACCGCGGATTGGCACGGTGGATTCTGCGACGCCCCACCCCGACCCCAGCGGGGGACAAGCCCCCGCGCTACATTTTCTCATTCCGCCATCGACCATCGGTCTACAACTCGGCAAGTTTCGCCGGTGGAGAGCCGGCATCGAGGTTGATTGGAGGGCACATTTTCGTACGAATGACGGATTTGGGGCCGGAATGACAAGGCTCGCCAGGGTGCCGGGTATCCGCCCACATGATGGGTACCAACTATTTTCGTGCCAATGACGGGACTTGCGGGAGTGGCGGGGCTATGCGGCGGTATGTCCACCATCAACAGGCAAAGTCACACCGGTGACTAGCGACGACGCATCGGAGGCCAGGAACACGGCCGGCCCGACCAACTCCTCAGGCTCGCCGAAGCGACCCATGGGGATCTTGGCCGTCAGACGACTCATCGTGTCGGGATCGTCAAGAATTGCCGAGATCAGCGGCGTCTTGATCTGGACGGGAGCGAGCGCGTTGACACGGATGTTGTGGGAGGCCCACTCAATCGCCAACTCACGGGTGAGAGCCGCCACACCTCCCTTGCTGGCGGTATAGGCGGTGTTGCCCCTACCCATCCCACTAAAGGCGGCGATCGACGCCATGTTGATCACGCTGCCTCTGCCCTGGGCCATCATGATCTCGCCAACTGCCTTGCAGGCGAGAAATGTCCCGACCAGATTCACGTCAACAATCCAGCGCCAGTCGTCCGGAGCCGCCTCCTGAACCGGGATCCGCTTGGTTACGCCGGCGCTATTGAACAGAACGTCGATCCGGCCGTACCGGTCGACGGCACGCTCGACCGCTGACTCCAACTGACTGAGCTCGGTAACATCGCAGCCGGAAGCGAAGGCCTGCCGGCCCTTTTTGCGAACGAGCGCGGCAGTCGCTTCTGCGGCGCCTTGATTCAGGTCCAGGCAAACGAGGTCCGCGCCGTGCTGGGCGAATCCGATCGAAACGGCTTGCCCTAGGCCGGAGCCGGCGCCGGTTACAACCGCGACGCGTCCAGCGAGATCAAATAGCTTACTCAACTCACCTGCCCGGGTCATGGGATATCAACGATCGAAGGACCTCATGAGAAGCCAACGCAGTCTTAGCTGGCACGAACTTCTAAGGCTATCCAGAACCTGCCCTGATCGTCTCCAAGCGCGCTTCGATTCCGCCAATCAGCTTGTCGAAGGATTGGGCGAACTGATCCACACCTTCCTCGAGTAGCTGGGCGGTCACGTCGTCCATGTCGATGCCGATGCGGGCCAACTCTTCGGCCGCGTGCCGGGCATCATAAACACCAACGTCGAGAGTCCGCGCGACGGTGCCGTGGTCCTTGAAGGCATGCAGCGTTTCGGTCGGAACGGTATTCACGGTATCCGGCCCAATGAGCGAATCAACATAGTAGGTGTCCGGATATTCGGGGTTCTTGGTGCTGGTGCTGCCCCAAAGCAGACGCTGGACCCGAGCGCCGGATTCGGCTAGTTTATGAAACCGACCGTCTCCAAACGTGCGCTGGAATATCTCATATGCCAGCTTGCAATTGGCAATTGCCGCCTTGCCTAGCAGCGACTCAAGTCCGCGGCTGGGTCCCTGTCCATCGCTTCGGTCGAACGCCGCGACGAGTTGGCGATCGACTTTTGTATCGACGCGGCTGACGAAGAAGCTTGCCACCGACGAGATGTGATCGATTGGCTGGTTGGATTCGAACCGTTTTTCCAAGCCGGCCAGGTAGGCTTCGGCAACCTGGCGGTATGCTCCAAGGGAGAAGATGAGGGTGATGTTGATATTTATGCCTTCACCAACGAGCTGTTCGACTGCTGGAATGCCCTGCTGAGTGGCGGGCACCTTTACCATCAGATTTGGTCGGTCGACATCCGCCCAGAGCCGGCGGACCTCGCTGAGCGTTCCCAGGGTATCGTAGGCCAGATGAGGCGAGACCTCGAAGCTGACCAGACCATCCAGCCCACCGGTCCGCTCATAGACCGGTCGAAGAAGATCAGCGGCTGATCTTATATCCTCAATCGCCAGTGCCTCGTAAATATCGACCGGCGACTTGCCGGCCCGGACAAGCTGGCTAAGCGCGGCATCGTAGCTGGCGCCACTCGAAATCGCCTTGTCGAATATGGTTGGATTGGAGGTCAGTCCTACGACTCCGTCCTCCTCGATCATCCGGCGCAACTCGCCGGACTCGATGAGACCGCGATCGATGTTGTCGTACCAGAGACTCTGACCCAGCTTTTGCAACTCTACGTTGGGATTGATCGTCTTCGTCCCAGCTACCATGAGGCTATCTCCAAGAGATATAGCAGTTTCTCGTCGCGCTAGTTCCACTTACTCTCCAGAGCGTTGACCTTACCCAATCGTCGAACGTAGCGCTCCTCTGGGTCGAACTCCGCCTCAAGGAAAGCCCGAGCCAACTCCAGTCCCAGACTTGATCCGATGACTTCAGATCCGAGGCATAGCACATTCATGTCGTCGTGCTCGACGCCCTGATGAGCCGAGTAAATGTCGTGGCACACAGCGCCGCGGACACCGGCCTGCTTATTCACTGCGACGCTGGCGCCAACGCCGCTACCGCAAACCAGGATCCCGCGCTCGCTTCGACCGCTCTGGACCTCTCGCCCAAGTGCGACCGCCACATCCGGATAATCGACTGGATCCTCGCTCTGAGTCCCAAGATCGATCACCTCGTGGCCTTCCGCCGCCAGATTATTGGCGATGTGCTCCTTGAGTCGAAAGCCTCGGTGATCAGCGGCTATGACTACTCTCAACGGTAACTCCTCACTCTGTTCGACCCTGCCCGGTGTAAGAGTTCAGATTTGAGCGTAATTTGTCCTGCGCGTTTGCAAATTGTGATCGAACAAGGACCGTAGGTTGTGGCGGAACTGCCCATAGCGACTCAATGTGGCACTGGTGCACCGGCCGCCCCTCCCGTGGATTCCGGCCCCGTATCGGGGTACGGGGCATGCTTCCATCGCCGGAATGACGAATTCGGTGGCGGGAACCATTCATCCCGGATCGGAGTCCGGGACATGCTTTCGTGCCAATCACATTCACGAGACTGGTCCCCCTAAGTCTGAACAGTTACCGCCCGGTGGTTCCGCCGGACTGCTATCAACCCACTGATGATACACTGTTGAATCGGCCGGCCAAACCTTTATTCGGTGCCTGTTGCGCCGGGCTTTTCCGATCTCCAACCAAGAAGCGAGGATCTATGCGCCAGGTATTTCCGGAGAGCCGGGACGTAGACGACGAGCTTTCAATTTACGACGATTTGGTCTTCCCTGACCCGCCCAGCGACCGCCCCTTCATCTTCATGAACATGGTGACTAGCGCCGACGGCAAAGCACAGATAGGGTCGAGGGCGGCGGGCCTGGGTAGTGAGGTGGATCGAGGTCTGATGCTGCGTATTCGCTCGCTGGCTGACGCGGTGATTCAAGGAGCCGGCACCGCACGCCAGGAGAGAATCTATCGGAAGCTGCCACAACAGTTGAAGAACCAACGTCTACAGCGTGGTCAGGGGCCGGAGCCGCTGATGGCGATAGTGTCGCAGAGCCTGGACATACCGACTGACTCGGCACTGTTTCGGAAGCCGGCGCCGCGGCCAGTGGTGTTCTGCGCGGAGACGTCGCCGGCCGAGCGGATAGGGCAGTTACAAACGACGTCGACTGTGGTCATCAGCGGTCAGTGCCGGCCGGCGGTGGGTAAGATAGTCCAGGCGCTCAGACGGGACTTCGGGGTTCGTTACCTGCTGTGCGAGGGTGGACCGACGCTGAACCGCACGTTCTTCGAGGCCGGCTTGGTCGACGAGTTCTTCCTGACGTTCGCGCCAAAGGTGGTTGCCGGCGACGCGAAGACGGCGGTCGAAGGCCACCCTCTCGCCTCGGGAGAGCAACCGAAGTTGCAACTAATGACCATCTTCGAACGGGACAGCGAGCTTTTCCTGCGCTATCGCGTGCTCGGGCGGTGAGCCGGCCGGCTTGCCACACGGGACGTGTCTGATCAGCGAACTGATCTCGGCAATGCAGGATGAAGGACCCATGATAGGGTCAGTTCCCAGATACAGGGCGTCGAGTCATCGGTAGGCGACGATCACCCATACCCGCGAGGAGAAGAACATGAGTAAGCGAGTCGGCGTGCTAACTGGCGGCGGCGATTGTCCTGGTTTGAATGCGGTCATCCGAGCGATCGTAAAGACCTCGAATCTAGAGCATGGGTGGGAGGTAATCGGAATAGAGGATGGCTTCGAAGGATTGTTGAACGATCGGACCCGACCACTGGGTTTGGCGGACGTGAGCGGGATCTTGACAATGGGTGGCACCATTCTGGGTACGACCAATCGCGGCAACCCTTTCAAATGGAGGGCAATTAGGGACGGTAAGCCGGTGGTGTACGATGCCTCGGAAGAGACCCTGGATGCGATCAAGGATCTTGGGCTTGACGGGTTGATCGTCATAGGCGGCGACGGTACTCTGTCAATCGCCAACGAGCTTCACAAGCGCGGCGCTCCTATAGTGGCCGTGCCCAAGACTATAGATAACGATCTTGCAGCTACAGAGATCACATTCGGCTTTGCTACCGCCCGTCAAACTGCCACGGAAGCAATTGACAAGCTGCACACGACCGCCGAAAGCCACCATCGAGTGATGATCGTGGAAGTTATGGGCCGGGACGCCGGCTGGATAGCCTTAGAGTCGGGCCTGGCCGGCGGGGCTGACGCGATTTTAATCCCGGAGATTCCGTTCCGTTACGAGGCGCTCATCGACATGATCGAGCGGCGGCGCGAGCATGGACGGCACTTCAGCATCGTCGTCGTGGCTGAAGGCGCGGCTCCAGCGGGGCGCCGGCCGGTCTATCAGCTATCGGCGGACGAGGCCGAACCCCCCCGACTTGGTGGGATTGGGATGATCGTAGCCGAAAAGTTGCAGATGATTACCAAAGTTGAGACTAGGTGTACCGTTCTTGGACATATCCAAAGAGGTGGCGGCCCTACGCCTTCGGACAGGCTGTTGGCTACCCGCTTCGGAGTTAGAGCGGTCGAGCTGATCGCTGCCGGCAGGTTGGGCCTGATGGTGGCGCTCCGGGATGGAATGATAGTGGATGCGCCTCTGGCTGAGGCGGTAGAGATGCAAAAGCTCGTAGATCCAGAAGGCGAATTGGTGCAGGTGGCACGGGCGTTGGGCATCTCGGTGGGAGACCGGTAGCTATCGGTAGGCGTTTGTTTTGCAAAACTAGGTTTCTCGCCGGCTATCTTGGAGGGCCTGGTAGAGGCTGGCCGAGCGGTTCACGGCCCATTGTCAAACATCGGCAAGTTGCCTTGCCAATGAGGAACGACGATCTTCAGGGCCGGCCTCCCGACTGAGTTGTCCAACGACAGAATCCCTCTAGATTTCCCCCTACCATCGTAGGTTTGCATTTCGTCAACCCGCGCGTAGGCCGCGCTGGAAACGTGCACTGCGTCCGCCGTTTTCAGCCATGGATGAGTCCAACGCAAGTCTCTTGCCTCACTCGCCCTAGCTTCATCCAAGGCTACGAGCGTTACATATGGCTCATTGAATAGCTGTCTTACCCTTTGCCTGATCTCATTAGACACGGGCATTGCTCGGTTTTCTTGGGGAAATAGGACCTCTACTAAAGTGAGCACCGATGTAAGGATTTCGATTTCACCGTCCATGGCTTGTTGAATAATGCGGGAGCACATGTCCCGATTTTCGATCGCCTCGGGCGTATTCAGGTTCGATATCAGCGCTATGAACACGTTGGCGTCCCAGTAATATCTGCTGTTTCGGTCAGGCATCCCGCATGTTCCGGATGTACTCCTCCGCATCCTGGCCGGCAGTGATGTCGTAGAGTCCGGCAATTTCCGAAGCTCTGGTAAACCGTTGAACAGATGGCAACTCTTCTACTGAATCGATTTTGGCAGACCTGACTTCTCCTTTGACGTTAGTTCGCAGCAGCCCTGAAACGCGTACACGATGTTCGTAGAGGCTGACAACTCTTTCGTGAAGAGTCTCAGGCGCATCGGGGGCCAACCGACACTCGATACGGATACCCAATACCGGTTCATAGATGGAGAATCGGAAAGCGCTATGGGAGTTCATCGCCTCGAGCCTACCGGCGACCGTGCCAAGCAGTTCACGCCCTGGCCGCAATATGGTCCTAATATTGGCGGCTATGATTTCGTCACACTCGATACGAGCCTCATTGGAGAACAACTCGATCCGCTCGATTCTTTCCCCTTGCAACGTGACCAGGTCGCTCGCGCTCTTCAATGCTTGATCGGAAAAGAACCGAGGCCGCGTATCCGAGGTCTTCAGGGCATCAATGCCCTGAATGGTTGTGTCAATTACCAGAGCCCGATTATCGTCCTGTCCCTCTACTACTATTGGTTCCATCACAAGCTGGGCCGGGCTGGAGTAAGAAAGCTCTCTCAAGACCCAGTCGGCAGTTCGGAAAGAATGGGAGGAGGTGGCAATGTCGACCTCAGTTACGAGTCGAAGGAAGTTGTTGGCCGCCTTTAGGAAGTCGGGCACAAAAGCAGCGTCCGCGGAAACGACGCGGATGCCTATGCGAGGGTCTCTTCGATTCACCATAACGCCTCCTGCATGCCCTTCAGGTTGCGTGCATTGACCTTGCAACGCTAACAATCATATCGCAATCTACCTCCCCGTCGCTCCTCCTTTGTCCTATATTGCCAACGGAGGGTGCGAGTGGTCCTACCTTCCTTCTTGGGCCGAATACTAGGCATTTGTTTTGCAATATTAGGTCTCTTGCGGGTTACCTGGGTAGGCTTGGTAGAGGCCGGCGACTTGGGCCGCTCTGACGAGGCTAAGGGCTTCCCTCTTGTGAAGTATGTTGAGCGCCTGGGTCAGCTGCCGGCTCAGGTGGCTCTCGTAGCGTTGTATCTTGGCCAAGGTTCGTTCGTCGGGAATCCCATTGGCGGAAGCCTCGATCTCTTGCGCCTCCCAGGCGATGATGCGATCGAGTCGCCAGAGGGTCAGCGCAATCCGATGGGCCATTGCGCGCTCGGTGTAGCCGGCGGTTGGCTGTAGCAGCGCGGAGACTATGCGGGTCCGGTGGCGTTTCCAGGCCTCCTCCTCGCCGGGCAGGGCCGGCGTCGCGAAGACGCCGTGTTTTACCGGGTTCAACGCTCGGCGGTCTTTGGGGCCTTCTACCAGGACCGGCTGTATGGCGGTGCCGGCTTCGTGGTCTGTCAAGCTGCTCCTTTCCAGCATCCCGTCCACAATGGTAGGAGCGTGTGGTCGGACGTGACGGACAAGAACGGGTGTTCTTGCTATAGAATAACACACTTTGCGGGGTTTTGTTGTGGATATCGATCGTCCATGCCCGCACCCCACCCCGTGGATTCCGGCCCCGTATCGGGGTACGGGGCATGCTTTCGATCGCCGGAATGACGGCTGCCGGGATGCCTTTGAGTGGGGACAAGACCCAGCGCCACACGCTTCTCTTTAGGCCAGCCTGCTGGATCCGAGTTGATTAGACGTTACGGCCGGAGGCGCCGGCCATGGCTAGGTTGTCTACGCGTCCGGGTCGGGCAGACCGAGGTCGCGGGCTGTCTGGCATATATCAGCCCAGGTGGTGTCGGGTACAGGGATGCCGTCTCGCAGGCGCTCTTCCTTGGATCGCCGCTCCGGCTCGCCTGGGGTCAAGACCTCGGCGAAGCCCGGCGCCGGGGGCACGGACTTCATCTTCCTGACGACGCGGTCCGCGCCGGCTCGGTAGGTCTCGCCGCTGGAGAACGCTGTCGTGTCCATGACGATGAACAGGGATCCGCTGGTAGAGAAGCCGGGTCCACCGAGACCTCCGCTATCTTGTTCTCTGGCACTGGTGATGACGCCGCCAAGGAACTCGATCGCGAGCGCCAGGGCGTATCCTTTGTGTCCGGCCGCTGGCAGTAGGGCGCCACCAGCGTCCCAGGTGTTGGGATCAGTGGTCGGGTTGCCGTCCTTGTCGATCAGCACGCCCTCCGGAAGCTGGGTTCCCTTGGAGACCGCCAACCGGACTTTCCCGCCGGCAATGGCGGAGGTCGCGAAGTCCAACATCATGCCCTCTGTTTCACCGCCGGGGAATCCCATCGAGATAGGGTTGGTGCCGATCGCGCGCTTGGCTCCGCCGAAAGGCGCGACCTGGCCGCCCTCGGCGAAGAAGCCGCCGGCCGCGACTATCGCCGCCATTCCCTCGGCTATCGCCATCTCGGAATACTCGCCCAGCCGGCCTATGTGGGTCGCCTCAACAAGCGCGATCATCGCGATGCCGCTGTTCCTTGCCTTTTCGATGCCTATCCGGGTGGCAAACTCGGCACCCACCTGGCCGAATGTCCAGCCGCCGGAGACGAGGGCCGTGGTTGGGGTCTCATTGACGATGGCCGGGCTGGTATCGGGCACTATGGCACCGTTGTCGATGGCTTCGACGTAGCGCGGGATGTGCATCACACCGTGGGAGTCGTGGCCGGCGAGGTTGGCGTCGACCAAGGCGTTGGCTACTCGCTGTGCGTTCGAGTCGGAGGCGCCGGCGGCCTTGAATACGTCGGCGGCGATTTGGCGGAGCCGGTCGGGGGAATGTGTTCTCATTGCAATTTCCTGTATGGTCAGTGTGTGGACTGCGGTCGATGATAACACAGCGGGCCGGCGGGGCGGAGGGGAGCTCAAGACCTGTCACTCTGCGGTGGCCTTTATGCCGTTGGTGAGGAAGTAGTGGGTGAAAGGCTGGCCGGTCATTCCAGCTACTCGGTGATGCAATAGCACAACGGGGAGCCGGATTGGGCAACGGGGGCCGGCCGGGTGGGGGCTACAGTTGGCCGGGTGGGCTGACATCGATTACTCGGACCGAGATCTTGCACCATGGTAACGCAAGGGTTACCATGACGGCGTGATCGATGACGCAGTCCGTTCGGTCGTTGGTTCGACGGTCTCGACGCCACCGCAGCGACCAGGGTGAGGACTGCCCTCGCCCGGATGGAGACGGGAAACCTATCCAACGTCAGAGGCGTTGGGTCTGGCGTGCTGGAACACCGCACAAATGTAGGGCCAGGCTACAGAGTCTATTTCGGCAGAGACGGAGACACCTTGATAGTCCTGCTTGGCGGTGGAACCAAGGTGCGCCAGCAGAGGGACATCGAGGATGCTCGTGAGCTTTGGCAAGAGTACAAGCGTCGCAAGCAGCAGGAGGAATGAAACATGGCGCTGACCCGCGACTTCAAGGAAACTGTACAGGCCCGCGCTCAGCGCGACCCGGCATTTCGAGAAGGGTTGTTGAAAGAAGGCGTCGAATGCCTGCTTGCCGGTGACGTCGATACGGGCAAGATCGTACTGCGCGACTATATCAACGCCACAATCGGGTTCGAGAAGCTTGGCTACCTGACTAACAAGCCGCCCAAGAGTCTCATGCGCATGTTCGGGCCGGCCGGCAATCCCCACGCTCGCAATCTCTTCGAGGTCATCAGCCGCATTCAGCAGCACGAGGGCGTGCAACTCGAAGTGAAGGCGGTTCGATAATCTAGAGGCCGGCCACTCGGAGGTGCAAGGGTACCGCGGGGAGCCGCGGGGTATGGACTACACCTTGCCGGCAGGACTGACGTCGACCACGCAGATTGAGATTTTGCGGGCTTCGTCTTCTGTTAGCGCCGCTTGGAGCCGCTGGCGCAGCTCTTCGGCGGTGGACGGAGGAGGGCCAGAGGAAGCCCCGGCGATTTCCGTCTCGCCGGTCCAGACCACCAGATAGATCCCGTATCCACCTGTTGCGGGGTCGCTCGTGTATTTCGCGATTAGTTGATTGCGCGCCGCGCTCCAGAGCTTGGGATGCTTGCTCTTCTTAACTTCCACCGGCACGTTAAAGTCATCATACGAGACCCGGATATCGGCACGTTTGTCGCCGGCATACTGTCCCTCAGGCTGAGCGTCCATTCCCTGCGGCAATCGCGCCCTTAGATCGGAAAGCAGCGCGTCCCTGCAGGAATTCTCCTGCTTGGAGGACTGCGGTTTGCCATCCGAATCTTCGTTCCAGTACTGGCGCCAGTCGTCGGTGTTACCGGTGCGGATGTTAGCGGCGAGGCCATTTAGTCGATCCAACACGAGACCGGCGAGGTCGCTCGGGTTGGCCGGCGCTTGATTGCGTAGAGTCTTGCAGATCTGCTCGACATTTGGGTGGCCGTAGGCAGCGTCTCGATGGATCACCCGCTGAGCATCTAAAGATCGGTCAAGCATTCCGCGCCAGAGCCTGAGTGCCGGGTCAGCTGAAAGGTCCTCCAACGCCTGTGTGGCATCTTGGCCTGGCCGGTTTGCCAGTTGTTGAATCATGAGTTCAACTCTTGTCGACCCTTCAATTGTAGGTACAACAAATCCGTCTGACGCGTGCGGCTGAAAGGAGCATCCTAACAGGCCTACGAAAAGCTTCAGACTTAGTACCGGAAGGTCATCGAGCAAGGATGGCAGGCGGCCGCCGGAACAAAGGAAGGCGGCCAGTTGCCTGATCCGGGCCTCTCGGCCGGCGACAAAGTTCTCCAGAGGCTTGCGATAGGTCGCAGGAGCAACGAGGACGCCGGCGGCTACCCAGTGAACGCGCTGGGCGGCATTCATGCTCCGCCGGGACAGTTTCTTCTCGACCAATCGCTGAAGCGACACGTTATCAACATGCTGCAGGGCGGACCAGAGCATCGAATCCAGTGCGCGGATCTGCTTCAACGCACACCGCACTGGAAAAGCCCGCAGTATGGGCATGCTCGCATGACGGGCCACTTGGGCATGGTTCTTCATGTGCGCGAATCGTTCTAAATCAGGAATGATTTCTTCGCCGCTGCGGATCGCCGACACTGCACACTCGATTAGCACGTCTGCCACCAGATCAGGAGATGAGTCGAGCCACATCAGATACCATCTCGCATCATTGCCACCGTAAACAGGCGTGCAATAGTAGAACGCGAGGGCCTTCCGCATCTGACTCTCGTTCAGTTGACAAAGCTCGGCGGGCTCAGTGCGTTGAATTTCATCCACGCCGGCGAGAAACGGCAACGCAAGGTAATGCATGCTGCTTTCTGATCGCAGCCGTATGATCTCCTCGATTTCGGGGACATCGTCTCGCCAGATCGTCTCCCGGAGCCCGGTGAGCGCCGCTTTGGTCAGATCCTCGTCGGTGCCCAGTTGCTCCCTGATTCGCTGCTCAGGGGTGACATTCGTGTCCAGAGCCGGGAATTCGCCATAGTATGCCATGGCCAAATCGTGCAGAAGCGCCGGAACGGCTCGATTCTCGCGTAGAGCATCGGCGTTGGTACGGACGTACTCGATCCACTGGTCTTTCCTACGTTTGTCCTCTTCGTCGTACTTCTCGACTTTCCGCCGCCATTCCAATTCTGCGGGATGAATTGGCGGATCAAGTAGGTTTGCCAGCTGATTATCCAATAGTTCATGTCCGCGGACGCGCTCAACCAAGGCCGAGCGAGTTAGTCCCTGGTTACCGATCCCCTCATTATGCAAACGCACCGCAGACTGGAAGAAGAACTCCGACAATCGAGGGCTTGTTTCCACAAGTTGGACGGCGCGCTCCAAGCTCCATAGGCCAAGGTCGGGCGGGAGAGTACTGCCATGGAGCGAACTCCAGACCGAACTTGAGCAGAGCCTGAAGTCATCACTGTCTTGGCATCGGATCACTCCTTCCATAAGGACAGCCTTTTGGACCTCGGGGCGCTGTTCCAGCCACGTTCGCACTTGCTTCATAGATTCTTCAGATTCGTAGGCGTGTCTGGGTCCCTCCCAGTCTCGGAATGCGCCGGCACAGAGCCAATTGTAGAGACGTGCGATGTCAAGCTCGTCCCCGTATGCTCGAAGGCCCCGCGCAAGGAGCGTGACAGGCAGGTTGTCCAAGTAACGGCTTTCAAGAGCGGGCCGCAGGCCTGGCAGCCGTTCTCGCATATGATCGAGCAATTCGGCAACCTCGCCATCAGAAGATCTTTTGAGAAGGTCACGATCCCAGAAAACCAGATACCGTCCTACGAGACGCGTATCACCCTCTTCGCTTAGATAATCCCACACTTCAGAAGGCTGAACTTCCCTGGGATAGAGATGGGCAAGCAGAGTCCCGAGGAGCTCATGGTCGGGATCGGCGACACGCCCCGCGCGGATTTCCTCCAATAGTTGCCTGAGCTTACTAATGCTTTCAGGATCGTCGGCCGAGTTGTGGATAAACGCATCAAGAGCGGGTTCGGTGACACGTGGCCACCAAGAGTAATCTCGCACAATGTCTAACATAATCTCGGAAAGGGAGGGCAATGGCGTTCCACCTCGCAGAACCGACAACAAAAACTCGACCACCAGTTGATGGTCACCGTCACGGTCTGATTTCGTCAGTTCATCCCGAAGGGTGGATTCCATGTCAGGAGAGGCGAGAGGCGCAAAAGCGGCCGCGAATCTTAACTTATAAGGTAACCTTGCTACTTCGCGGTTCAACGACAGGATGAGCTTGCGTTTCTCGTCGGGTGAGAATCCTCGAATGTCGCCGTACAATCCGACGCCAATAGGGTCGCTCGTGATGAGCTCCTCTCGAGCAGTCCGGCTGTGCGCCGCAAGCCAGGCTGACAGGCCCCTGAGCTCAGTCACAACTACTCCATCCTCGCCAGCTATGAGGGCCAGAACGCGCCTAGTCGATAGGCCGTCACCGATGAGTTTAGCCAGATGACGGGCGCCGAGGAATTCGGCTGTGTGCCGGTGGACTGGCGCGAAACGGCCCACGCTCACACCCTTGAACAATCTGGTTGATAGGGTTTGGCGTAGTCGGTCCGGCGATTCGTACTCGCACGCATCGTAGGCAGGGTAGTCGGCGTCAGACTCGTTGTGTTTCAAGGAGAAACCGGCGGCGCCGGAGATAAGTTGAACGGCGCACAGGTGTCCGGCGGCATCTAGCGTCTGATCGGGTGCTGGCAGGTGCGTGGCGTAAGCGTGCTCTTCGTTGCGTTCGTCGGCCATTCGCCGGCAGGCCTGATCGAAGGTCTCGAGACGACTGGCCGGCCAGCCCTTGTTCCCGCCAACGACATCGGCCAGCATGTTCAGTGTCTGCGGATTGGAAAGCAGCCCTGCGATACCCCGCTCGCGCGCCTCCGACACGAAATCCTGAGCGTCGTCAACTCCCGTATGGGCGTTCAAGATATCTTCAATATTCGAATCCGAAAGCGGGTCAAGCCGTAACGTCGTAACCTGGGAGTTCGGGGACACTATGGCCAGATTCTTTCGATCATTGTCTCCAAGCCAATCCGCCTCGCGGCAAGAAATGCGGAAGCGAGGCCGGCCAAGTCTGTCTAGTCGGCTGCGGATAGCGTCGAAGGGGGTGCGAACTTCGGAGGAACCAACTCTCACCTCGTCAAGTCCATCGATGAAGAGCGTTTTCCCTTGCCATTCGGGATGGCTACTCACCGAGAATGTTATGAAATCGCGCGCAGAGATCAGGACGGCTTCCTCGCCAACCTCCCCGCTCTCGACTTCGAAGGCGGTGGTTTTTCCGGACCCGGGATCGCCTAGCAGCACGTACGCGGGCTTGGAGCGAAATTCCTCCAGCGGCCGGGAGTTCCGCTCCCCGTGCTGATCAGACTCATCTTGTGTAATCTCGCTGCAGGTGCGAGGGACCGGGTCGGTCACAGCGCTTCAAACCATTCATTGGCGGGCACGCTCAGGAACTCATTGAGCTGCACTCCGCGTTCCCCGACAAGCACCGAGCGGAGAGACGCAAATCGTTGGTTGAACTCGACCATGCCGGTGGCGCCGGCGGATCTTGAGCCGCTCTTTACCTCGATGGCGACCAACCTGGGTCCGCGCTTCAGCACAAAATCCACTTCGATCGAATTCTGCCGCCAGTAGTGAAGGCTGATATCCGGCGTTGCGGAGTTGAACAGGTGCGCACCTACCGCGCTTTCTACTATGCGTCCCCAAAATGTACGATCCGCGATCGCTTCATCGAAGGAATATCCAGAACCGGCGGTCATGAGAGCGGTGTTCAGGATGTTGAGCTTGGGGCTTGAGCCTCTGCGACGATGCGGCTGATCGGAATACTTTGACAGTCCAGCGAGCAAGCCGGCACTCGATAGCAGGTCGAGGTAGCGCGCTAAAGTCGTGGTGTTGCCGGCATCGTGAAGTTGGCCCAGCATCTTGGTGTACGACAAAATCTGCCCGGAGTAGGCGGCACCGAGCTCGAAGAGCCGTTTCAACAGAGCCGGCTTTTCGACCCGCGTCATTGCGAGAATGTCCCGCTCGATATTCGGCTCGACGAGAGATTGAAGGATGTAATCGCGCCAACGGGCCGGATCCCGGACGAGGTTCGCAGCGCCGGGGTAACCTCCAAAGTACAGATATTCCTGCAGCGTGAAGCCGAAAGCATGCGACATTTCTGGAAACGACCAGTGGGTGACGTGAATTGATTCGAAGCGGCCGGCGAGGCTCTCGCTCAGTCCTGATTGGATGAGTAAGGGCGCCGATCCCAGAATTACCACGTGCAATGGGCAGCCCCTTGCCCGGTCGGCGTCCCACAGGCCCTTGACTGTATTCGACCATCCGGGAATCTTCTGGATTTCGTCGAAAACCAACACGAAACCTCGCTCGGATCGCTCCGCCCGGCGCCGGGACTCGTCCCAGTTTCTCACCAACCATTCGGTATTGCGGACCCGGGGTAGTTGAACGGTGTCCCAGTCCGATAAATCGGATGGAATGCGAAGCGCGGTGGGGTCGGGTTCGTCGACTGCAAGGTAGCGCCTATCCTGTTCGACTTGGAGGAGCGCTTGGCGTACGATAGTGGTCTTGCCGGTCTGGCGAGGTCCGAACAGCGCAATGATCCTGTCTGGCGACTCGGTCAAACGGCTGATAAGCGCATTGACATGAGGTCGTTGGAATCGGCTCATATTGTGAGGTTACATCATTGAGTAAACATACTCAATGATGTAATTCGGTGTCCGCGCAGGGGATGGCCGGCGCGATGGTATCTCGCAGGGCGGTGCCGGATTAGGATTTCGTGGACTCCGGCTCCCTGTGTCTCCGTGTGTACGTAGTTCGTGGTTTCTCGTATGCCGGTTTTTCCGCGCGGCTATGGTTCGTGGATTCCCGTTTCCACGGGAATGACGAGGCCGGGCGCCGGCAGGGGGCCGGGCCCCTTGCTGGGGACAAGCCTCAGCGCTACAGGCCCCCTCTCTCCTCCCCCTGGTCTCCGGCCTTCGCCGGAGTGACGAATCGAGGGGGGCCGGCCGGCGAGGTTCCGTCGATTGCGCGCCCCACCCAGGGCGATTCGCGAATCGCCTCTACAGTGACGGGGGTCGTTAGGTGGGGACAGGCGCCGGCGCTATTGGGTTCCGCTCCCCTCCCCCTGGACTCCGGCTTTCGCCGGAGTGACGAGATGGGTGGCGGATGGTGTAGGTGCCGGCGCGGCCGGCAGGTCTTCGACCATCGCTTGCAGTAGCTCTTCGAGGATAGTCTGCCAGGGTGCGGCGTCGGAGCCGGTTGGGATGTTGATCTGGAGATTGCCGATGTTGGCCCTGCCGTGAAAGACCTGCCGCAGTCGCTGCCGGGCGGGCTTGGCCCAAGCGCCGAGTCGCAGGACGATCCGACCTTCGTGGTAGCCGATCGACTCGACGCCGGCATGGCTGGCCAAGAGCCGGATTCTGGCGGCGAAACAGAGGTTCATCGTCGGCTCAGGCGGCGGGCCGAATCTATCGGCAATCTCCTGGACGATCTGGTCGATCTGCTCCTGGGCGGTCACCGCCGCCAGACGCTGGTAGAGATTCAGCCTGTTGGCCTCTTCGGGAACGTAGCCGATTGGGAGGAAAGCCGGCAGGGGCAGGTCGATTGAGACCGATGGAAGTCTCTGCACCGGCTGACCCTTCAGCTCCTGAACCGCCTCGCCAAGCATCTGGGTGTAGAGGTGGAAACCGACGGACGCCATCTGACCGTGCTGTTCGGCGCCAAGCAAGTTGCCGGCGCCGCGAATTTCCAGGTCCTTCAAGGCGATCTGGAATCCAGCGCCGAGCTCGGTCGCCTCGTAGATAGTTCGCAGACGCTTATCGGCGATTTCGCTCAAGGCGCGGTCCTTTCTGTGGAGAAAGTAGGCATAGGCCCTATTGGCGCCTCGGCCTACGCGCCCGCGCAGCTGGTAGAGCTGGGCCAGACCGAAGCGATCGGCATCGTTGACGATGATGGTATTGACGTTGGGTATGTCCAAGCCGGACTCGATGATCGTCGTGCATACCAAGACGTCATAGCGGGCGGCTACGAAGTCCAACATCACGCGTTCCAGGTCGTCCTCCGCCATCTGGCCATGTCCTACCGCGAAGCTGGCCTCCGGCACCAACTCGCTCAGGCGGTGCGCGGCGTGATAAATGGTCTGTACCCGGTTGTGGACGAAATAGACCTGACCGCCCCTATATATCTCGCGCAGGATAGCGTCGCGGACGAGCCGGTCTTCGTAGGCGGCGACGTGGGTTTTAATCGGCAGGCGGTCCTCCGGCGGCGTATCCATCGTGGTCATGTCGCGTATGCCTGACAGCGACATGTGCAGGGTGCGCGGGATCGGCGTCGCGGTGAGCGTCAGCACGTCGACCTCGCGGCGCAGTTGTTTCAGATGCTCCTTGTGGGAGACGCCGAATCGCTGCTCCTCGTCGATGATGATTAGGCCCAGCTCCTTGAAACGCACATCCTGCTGCAAGAGACGATGAGTGCCTATGCATATGTCGATGGAGCCGGCTATGAGAGCGGTGACGATCTGGCGCTGTTCGCGGTCGGACCGGAATCGGGACAGCATCTCGACCCGAACTGGAAAGGCTTGTAGGCGTTCGCGAAAAGTGTTGTAGTGCTGCTGGGCCAACACGGTGGTTGGCGCAAGCAGGGCCACTTGGGTGCCGTCGACAACTGCCTTGAACGCGGCGCGCAGCGCGACTTCGGTTTTTCCGTAACCCACGTCTCCGCATATCAGCCGGTCCATGGGATGCGGTTGTTCCATGTCGTGGGTAACGCCAACTATCGCCTGCATCTGGTCTGGAGTTTCCTGGAAGGGGAAGCTGTCGGCCAACTCGTCCATCCAAACGGTATCGGGAGCGAATGCCCGGCCGGGCAAGACCTGTCGAGCAGCGTATAGATCGAGCAGCTCCTTGGCAATCGACCGGACGGCGCTGCGGACGCGCGACTTCGCGCGGGCCCAATCGGAAGCGCCCAGGCGATGTGTCGTGGGCGAGCGGTCCGACGGGCCGATATATCGGTTGACGCGATCGGACTGGTCGGTCGGCACATACAGCCGGTCGCCGGCGGAGTACACGATCTCCAGGTAGTCGCGGGCCACGCCGTCCTGCTCGATTCGCCGGATTCCAGCATATCTGCCGATGCCGTGCTCGATATGCACTACGTGGTCGCCCGGCGCGAGGTCGGCGAGGAAACGCTCCTTGGCGGCGGACCGGCTACGCGCTGCTCGAGGCGGTCTCCGCCAGCCGAATAGCTCGGCATCGCTGAGGATCACAATCTTGGAGGACGCCAGATCCATGCGAAAGCCGCCGGCGAGGGAGCCGTGGTCGAAGTAGACGGCGGCTTCCAGTCGATCATCGGATGAACCGAGAGTCCTTATCGGAATGTTGCGCTCGAAGGCCAACTCTCTAATTCGCTGGGACTGCTGCGAAACGATGACGACGGAGGACCCTTGTCGCCTAGTCAGCTGATCCAAGTCATCCAATAGCAGCTTCATCCGGCCGCCGTAGCTGGCGACTGGCCGGACGGCGCGATCGAAGCTGAGGTCGGTATGCCGGCCATCGGCAGCCGGACCGCGATGGCGCCACGACAGGGAGATATCGAAGGCTTCGGCAAGACGCTCCGCTGCGCGGCCGGCCGGCCAGTGGCAATCGTCGAGCGGCGCCGGCCAGGCGCCCATCGCGACGGAATCGGCATAGATCGCTTCGGCGTGACCGCCACTTTCGACGATCGCCGACTCACTCAGGTCCTGTTCGTCAAGGATGACGAGCGCCTGCCCATGTTCGGCGTAAGACCATATATCGGCCTCAGCGTATGCGGCGCCGGCCAGGTTGGCGAGCCCAGCCGGATGGCCTGACCGAGCTTCGGCGATTGCGTCCTCCCAGATTCGACGCTGATCTTCGCGAAAGTGGGACAGGTCGTTCAGCCGGCCGAGGAGATGTGTGACATCGTTGTCGTCCAGGCCGATCTCCGCCGGGGGCAGGGCCACGACCTGTTCTACGGCATCGCCGGAGCGCTGGGTCTCGACGTCGAACCGCCGGATGGAGTCGATTTCGTCGCCGAAGAAGTCGATCCTATAGGGAGCTTCCGCATCGATCGGGAAGAGATCGACGATGCCGCCGCGTCGGGCGAACTGTCCGGGCAGGACCACCAGATCGGCCGGCTGGTAGCCGGCGGCGGCCAGGCGCTCGAGCAGACTCGTGAGCGGTATCCTTTCGCCGACTGCGAGCGCTATTCTGCGTGCCAGATAGCTTTCGGGACGATCCATTTTCGCCAACAGGTTGCTCGCCGCGGTCACGACTACGGCTGGCTCTGGGCAAAGGAGCGCACTCAGGGCCACGGCCCGCCGCCGGCGCGCGTCGGCCGGAGTCTCGATTGGCTCGTAGGGCCAAGCGTCGTGGGCCGGCAACTCGTGGACTTCAAGTCCTCCGACGGAGAAGTAGCGGATCTGGGAGGCAAGCTCGGCGGCCCTTGGTTGTGAGTGAGTGACTACCAGGAAGGGATTTCGCTGGACAGACGCCAGCGCGGCGACGGCGAGCGGCTTGGCGCTATCGACGAGCGAGACTGCGAGGCGCTCGCGGCCGACCCGGCGCCGGAGTGATTGGAACGGGGCAAGTTTCTGGATCGCGGTGAATAGCTGATGGATCAATTGTCAACGACCAGCGCTGGTTGGCGGGTTGGTTCGAGAGTCATTGGCGCCGTCGATGCTTTGCGTGGATTCCCGCCGGCGTGGGCATGACGAAGTGGGGGCGGGGATGATGTAGTGGGTGGCGGGATTCGGGCCCCGTATCGGGGTACGGGGTATGATCTCGATCGCTGAATTGACGAGGTGGGACAGGAATGACGGGGCTCGATGCTGGCGAACAATACCGTTGCGGATGCTGCTACGCCCTTCGCACTTCGGTCGGACTCGTAGAGAGGTCCCACGGTTAAGACTTGCCTTCAGCCGGCGGCTTTGGGGGTTCGCCGGCCAAGTTCAACCCATTTACCGTGTTCATGGCGGACTGCAATCCGTCCTCAATACAGATCTGTATCGCCTGCGCGGACTCCCGGACGACCGACTGGACTAGCTCTCGCTCCGATTCGGAGAAGCGTTCCAGCACGAACTCTGTGGGATCATGACCATCCGGCGGCCGGCCGATACCGATCCGGACACGGATGAACCGAGAGTCGCGGAGGCTGTCAATGATCGACTGCACACCGCGATGACCGCCTGAGCTTCCGCCCATTCGCAGCCGGATGCGGCCCGACGGAAGATCCAGATCGTCGTGGACCACGACAAGGTTGGCCAACTCGATGCGAGACGTTTGGACCAACCGGCTGACCGCCGGCCCGCTGAGATTCATGTAGGTCCAAGGCCGGGCGATAATGATATCGCGACCCTGACTCGACGCGACTCGGACCTTGGCTTTCGCCTTCGTCCCGACCGGTCCGGCCGACAACCGCTTGGATAGGCACTCCGCGACCTGGAAGCCAACGTTGTGACGGGTGTCGCCATACTCACGCCCAGGATTTCCCAATCCGGCAACTAACCAGTCCGTTGCGGGAGCGTCCGCGTCTCCAACATGTTCGGCCAACGCTAACGCCGCCTAAGATTGACCAGCGCCACGATGAGCAAGCCGGCCACGTAGGCCACCGCCGCGCCGAGGAAAAAGGACTCCATCCAGCGCCCGAAGGGCCAAGATTCGATTGCTGTCGACGTATCATCGAAGATGCCCATAACCGCCTCAAATGGATCCTCGGCGCCGCGAGCGATGAACGGCGTAGCCTCCCCCGGCACCACGGTCGAGATCTCAGCCGGACGGCGCGTCGGCGAGGTGACTACGGTAGGAGTTGGCGGAGTCGCGGTCGGAGAGGGGGTTGAGGTGGATGTTGGACTCGGCGCGGCTTGGCCGGTACGAGCTGACTCCAAGAAGTCGATCGTGACCTCTGAGCTGGCAAAGACGTAGATGCTAGTCGCCGGCAGACCCTCATATCCGTCGACCCTGACATCATAGTATCCAACCGGCAGATCGCTCAGCACGTACTCGCCCAGCCGGCCGGTGAAACCCAAGAACGACTGATCGCCGGTGACCGCTACGACTCCGAATCCGGCCAGTCCCCGGCTATCAAAATCGAAGACCCGGCCTTTTATCAAGCCGGTTTCGAGCTGGCGCGTCATTGGATTTGCGCCGCGGTAGACTGGCGCGAAGAACGCGGAAGCAGCCGGAGTCAAGATGGCGCTGGTCGGCGTGGCAGCGGGCGGCGTGGCAGCCGGCGGTGTCGGCTCAGCCTCCGGTGTGGCAGCCGGCGACGTGGCAGCCGGCGGCGTCGGCTCAGCCTCCGGTGTGGCAGTCTGGGCGGATGCGACCTGGGTATCGATACCGGTGGCAGTCCACGCTATGATCGAAACCGCGAGCAGGCAGGCAACCATTGCCCCCCGAGTAGTCGCGCGGAGGCGAGACAGGGACATTGGCGTTCGCACGCGGTTCATCTCGCGGAAACGCACGGAGTATGAGGATCCGGGCCGGCCGGATCGCCGGTCACCGGTGGCTGGTCGTGTCGGCAGCGCACAATTTCAGTAGGCATTGTTGCCGGACATAACTACCCACAGGGTGCGTAGCAATATTCGTATGTCCAGCCAGATAGTCCAATTCTCCACGTACCAGAGGTCGTAGGTAGTACGTTCCTCGATGGGAGTATTGCCGCGCAGTCCATTGACCTGCGCCCAGCCGGTGAGACCTGCCTTCTCCTGGTGACGCTCGAAGTAGCGGGGGATAGTCTGGCGAAACTGTTCGACGAACACCGGCCTCTCCGGCCGTGGACCAACCATGCTCATCTCATTAAGCAAGACGTTGATCAACTGGGGCATCTCATCAAGTGAGAAACGACGTAGGAAACTACCTATTGGGGTACGGCGTTGATCGTCCCGTGACGCCCACACCGGCCCGGTATCGGACTCGGCATCAGGTGTCATCGTCCGAAACTTGTAGGTGAGGAACGGATTGCCGTCCAGTCCAACTCGTTCCTGTACGTAGAACACTTCACCGCGCGGCGAAGTGATCTTGACAGCCAACGCAATCAGGAGCAACAACGGTGAAAGCAATACAAGACACGATGCGCTCACGAAAAGGTCCATACCTCGCTTGATGGCCAGGTTCCAACCACGCAGGGCGATGTCCTTGACGCTTATCAACGGCAGCCCATTCAGATCACTGATGTTTACGCCACTTGCCATGACCTCGAAAAGGTCCGGGAAGACCTTGATACTGACTCTGGCTCCGCTGCACTGCTCGATGAGCTCAAGCAGCTGCAGATGCGACATGGTGGGGATCGCGATGATTACTTCGTCTATTTTATGCTCTCGGATGACAGAAAGAATCGTGCTGATCGCGCCCAGCCGGGGCAATCCAACGCTAGAGTCCGTGTCTGAATCTTCACTTATGCACCCGACCGGCCGATACCCCGTCTCCGGCGCCCGCCGAATACGATCGACGATGATGCGTGCGGCGTTGCCGGCGCCAACGATTAGCACCCGCTCTTCGCCGACTCCGCGCCTTCGCAAGTTAGAGCGGATGGAGTAGATTATCAGACGACCGAACAGGACGAAAAGGATAGTCAGAAACCAGACGAAACCAATCATCAACCGAGACGAACCGAAATCCTGGAGTATCAACGCGTTAATCGCGGTAGTCACGGCCAAGGCTATGGATACTGAGCTAGCGATTAGGTATATCTGGTCCAGCCAGCTTATCGATCTGGCAGGCACATACAGACTGCTTACGGCGAAAACGATTGGTATTATCACCAACTGCAAGGCGAGGCCACCACCATAGTTGGCGATAGGGTGCAGATACTCGAATGGGAAAAGGCCGGAGTGAAAGCGCAGGAGATAGCCCGCCACCGTGGCCGCGATAATAGCTATTAGATCAATCGTGATGGTTATTGCTATCCAGACGGTTTCCGCTGTTCGAGGATTCACTTTAGTCAAATTCCAGCTATGTAGATCATCTATTCCAACGGGGAAAGTATATGAGTCCTCTCCGAAGGAGCATCACAAAAGCATGCGATCTGACGGCGGTCAGAATCAACCAAGACACGAAGATACCCGACGAGTCAGCGTAATGCTTGTGGAAGAACAACTCCATCGCTTGATGAAATGCCAAGATACTCTGGCGACTGCGCTGCCGGCTGCTGGCCCCTTTATGGTGGATCACCAACACCTGCCCATTGTAGACGATCTTCCAACCAAGCTGGCGCATCCGAAAAGCCCAGTCCATATCCTCGCCGTACATGAAGAACGTCTCATCGAGTAAGCCCACCTGCTCGAAAGTGGACCATCGCACCAGCATGCAGGCTCCGACTAAGCAGTCAACCTCATAGGCGCCCACGTCATCCAGAAACGTAAGGTTATAGCGAGCCAGCAGCCTGCTGCGGGGAAACAGCTTGCTGAGGCCGGATAGACGGGTGAACGATACCCATGGGCTGGGAAAGCTGCGCCGGCAAGCCAAGTCCAGGCTGCCATCGGGACGCAACAATCGCGGGCCGGCGGCGCCGACGTCGGGCCGTTCGTCGACGAATTCGACCAGATTTGTCAGAGACTTGAGCGGCAACACGGTATCGGGATTCAACAACAAAACGTAGCGATACGTAGCTTCGCGATCCTGGAGAAGCTCGCGCAAGGCGATGTTGTTGGCGTAGGAGTAGCCCCGATTCTGCTCGGACTCGATCAACCGCACACTCGGGAAATCTTGCCGGACCATCGCGGCACTTTCGTCGCTGGATCGGTTGTCGACCACATACACAACGGTAGAAAGCCCTTCAGTCCCGGTCGGGATTGACTTCAAGCACGCGCGCAGAAGCTCTCGCACGTTGTAATTGACAATCACTATCGCGAGGTCGATCGTCTTCATAGCCATTTCGGGCGGTGAATTTAGCCTGTCCGGCGAATTGGTCGGCTAACGGTGCTCACTTGAGACCCGACTCGCGCCGCCGCAGTCGCCACCTTACTCCCGCCGGATAACCAATCATCTTAGCGATATCACCAACCAAGCGCAGATAGGGCAATAGCAGCAAGGCACGCAGCCGGCGCTCGACGGGCCAATCGCCGGTCATTTGGCAAAGCCGCCGGATAGGGCGTCTGATATATAGCATGCCGGCTATGAGCAGCACCAGCCAGAGCAGCCTATTCCGAACCCCCAGTGCGACGGCGAATGGCGCTGTGGCATATGCCAGGTAACGAACGATATGTCGCTTCAACCATAGATCGGCCTTTCCATCGCCACGAGCGTAAAGATAGTACTGGCGAAAATATGCGGCGACCGAGGGTCTTGGCCTGAATCGCACTTCCGCCCCTTGAGCATAGGTGAATTTGAAACCTCGACGTTTCAATTCGAGGTCGAAGATCAGGTCCTCACAGTAATCGATCCACTCCGGATAGCCGCCTGCCGCACGCCAGGCATGTTTCTTGAAGGCCACTGAACGGCTGGACGGGAGAAAGTTGTCTGGATCCACTTCCTCCGGCGTGGGCAACGTCGTCGCTCCTAATGCGGTCTCGAACTCGTTGGCCGGGGCGGAGCGGAATGAACCTGCGACCACATCGACCGAAGGATCGTCCTCAAACGCCCGGAGTAGCTCTGACAGCCAGTTTTCGGTGGCCCAGGCTCCGGCATCGATGCAGGCTATCAACTCGCAGCGACTTGCTTCAATCGCCTTGTTGCGTCCGGCGGCGATGTTCAGGCCGGGAAACACCAGCACACGAAGCAGGTCCTCCTGCTTGCGCCGGCGACGCAGGTACTCGACGGTGCCATCGGTAGATCCGCCGTCTACGATGATGATCTCGTCCGGCTGTCTGCTCTGCCGAACCAATGAGTCCAGTAGCTGGTCGACGGTGCCGAGTTCATTCAAGACCGTAGCTGCAACAGAGATCTTCACTTTACTCCCTTTGAGTCGCGTTGCCCTCTTCAGCGGAGCCGGATGAGAGCGCCAACGAAGCTCAAGTATCCCATATTAGCGGTGGGGCAATTTGACGAACCGAGAGAATGTCAACACAACTCAACCTCTCGGCTTCATGTCCTGAGCGTCTTCGCCCTAATCATGGCGTTGTCCGTAGTTTGGTGAGCGTCAATCGGAAACGGTCTATTAACAGGATAACGGGTCGTGAGTCTTTCCACCAAGTCATTGATTCACGGAGGTGCGATTAGGGTTGCTCGCGAGGATGTCGACGTTAGGTGTACTCGTATGTCACGTCCATGGATGCCCGCCTCCCCGAATCATCATCGCCTTGCGAAGGCCACATAGGAGGATGAAATGGTGGGGGTGCCGGGTTTTTGCCTATTGTATGGCGGCCTTGCCTCTCCCTTGCCCTTCTGGATTCCGGACCCGTATCGAGGGTACGGGGGATCCTTTCGATCGCCGGAAAGGCGGGGTGGGTGGCGGGAACCTATGTCCGTAGCGATGACCAAGTGGGCTGCGGGAATGACGAGGCGCGGCGTACTTGTCCGCCTACATCGTCCGGCGGTCAGATTTCAACTTGATTCTATCTGAACCTGGTTCCTCCGCCGGCGGAGCGCGCGCCAGCCAACAACGGCGATGTAGGTGAGTCCCACCACCAAGCCGGCGAGCCTCTGATAGTGAACTGCTTTAGTCGTCGGTCCATGGACAATAAGACCGTCGATTTTCAGACCTTCATCGCCGACGGATAATACGGAGATCTCGACCCTATGCCGCTGGGAACTTAACCCATCGACTATGAGAAGCCGGCCACGGGTCGGACCCCGTCGAAATACGCCGCGACCATCGGCCGACATCTGGCGGAAGGTCACTCTTGCAGGCAAACCATCGACGGAGACGGCTATTTGGCCTGAACCTGAGGTAACCAGCCAAATGCTGCCGCCAACGACATCAAACCACAGCCGGGCACCTGGGTTCAGCGCTTGTCGATAGCCGGCGACGGGCGAGTTGGAATCCGCCACGAGCCGCCATCCATCGCTCCAACGGATGGCCCAATGGTCTTCTTGGTGATAACCGCGATGAAGTGCCGGCTGTCGTGGAGTGAATTGAGACATCGCGTAATAGACCGGCTGTGGCTCAAAGTCTTCGGCGACGAGGCTGAAATAGTAATGCTGCAGCCTGTGGGAGTCGGGTTGGGGCATACGGAACTGCCACAGCGCCATAATACTCATCCAGGGCCATTCCTCTTGAGCCCGCTGATAGGCGCGCAACGTATAGGCGGACTGGGTAGCTGCGCTGACCCGGCCGTACAGTTGCTCACCAGGAAAATCGGCCGGCAGCGCATTCCAACCGATCTCCGCGGCTAAAATCGGCTTACCGGAATCACCGTTTCGGATCATTACTTCACGTATCAGAGTGGGCCGCGAGAATCCGACGTCAACCTCGTTGCGCATTCTGCGATCGTCGGGTCCGCGTCGGAGGCCGTAGGCATTGACTGAAAGCACGTCAAAGTAGGCTCTCGCGCCGGCCTCGTACATCTCCTCCAGGTAGTCGATGTCGGGGAAGGCCCGTTCGCTTGACTCGACCGTAGGCGCAAGCGACGCGGCGATTACAATCGAGGCCGAATCGGCACGTTTGGCTGCCGTGAACGCGAGCTTCAACATCTCGACATATCCGGCCGGATCTGGTCTGTGTCCGCCCCACTCGAACGATAGGTTTGGTTCGTTCCAGAGCTGATAGAAGCGCACCTTGCCTTTGTATCGTTCGACGACCCGCCCGACAAAATCCGCGAAATCCTGAGGATCGTCCGGAGGCGTCTCGAGCTTATCCCGACCGGGACGAGCCCAGGAAGGGCTGGTATCTATGCGGAAGATTACCTCCAGATCATGTTCTCGGGCCCAATCGACGATGCGGTCATATTTCAACCAGGTATCATCCACTCCCTTGGCCGGATCGGAAGATCCGCCTTTGGCGGGCAGCTCGACCTCGGCCCAGACAAGCTGCTGCTTTATGTAGCGAAAGCCGGCGTCTCTGATCATTCGCAGCGAACGCCGGACCTTCCGTTCCTCCACCTCCTGCTCGAGGAATACGTTGATCGCATAAGGATTGAGGCCGGCGTGCGCGATTGGCGCGAGGTCATCTGTCAAGGGCTCGCGATCTATGAATAGGCTCCCCTGAGCGATAACCGCGTGTCTGAGTTCCAGAGGAATAGGCTCCAACACAACCCGGCGCATCTCGCCAAGACCAACAAGGTTGATAGCGGCGACGACAGCCAATGCGGTAACCACCGCGAGTGCCGCAAGAATACGAACGATCACTCTTTCGGCGGTACCGGCGGGGGATGACGAGCGGCGAGTCGTTCCAAGGCATCGACCGCGGGTTCGGCAACCGTCGACCAATCGTAGCGCTCGACGACGGCGTCACGGCCTGCCCGGGCCAGAGATCGCCGGCCGGACTTGTCTCTCAATAAGGCGACGGCCGCGGCGGCGAATCGCTCCCCGTCGTCGGCGATTCGGATCGCCTCGCCGGGCAGGTCAATTCCCTCGCAACCGAGCGTCGTACTCAACACTGGGACCTCCATAGCCATAGCCTGCAGTATTTTCAACCGAGCGCCTCCACCAAACCGCATCGGTACCAGGAAAAGGTCCGCTCGAGCATAATAGGATCGCTCGTCGTCGACGGCTCCAGTTACAATGATACCCTTGCCTGAGGATAATCGGCGCACTGCGGGCGCCGGATCGCGCCCAACGATAAGCAGTTGGCTGCCCCCCACTTCGCGCCTGACCAGCGGCCATATTTCAGTACAGAACCAGCACACGGCGTCCACGTTCGGCCGGTAACTCATGGTCCCGCCGAACACCAAGGTCGGGGATTTGTTCGCAGGCCGAGTCTGCGGACGGTAGTGTTCGGTGTCAACTGCGTTGGGCACTACGATGGCATCAACGCCGGCCAACCGCTCCAACGCACGTCGGTCGACATCGCTCGCGGCGAAGATCTGATCGACCATGCGACAAACTATCTTCTCAAAGCGTCGCAACTTGGCGGCCTGCAGCAACGAGTAGAGGGCAGCCGGCCATTGGCGCGGAGTCGACATTGCGATTTGGAACGCCCGCTGTTGTAGCTGGTATTCGGCGTTGTGCGCGTCATAGACCAGAGCCGGACGGTTGGCGGCGCTGGGCAGACGCTCAAGAGCACCTCGGACTACTGAGAATAGCTCCAGTCCTTCTACCTGCAACACTTCGTAGCGGCGCTCGGTTAGCATGCCAGTGAGGGCATCCACCATCGCCGGCGACCACATGCGTCCCACCAGATCGGGCTGGGTCGGATCGGGTAAGTGAGCCAGCCGGTTGAGACGGCTTCGGCCCATTTGAGGGACCAGCCGGCACATCAAGTCCAAACGAGCGAACTCGGAGGCTGATTGCTCCGGAAGAGCCTCACCGAAGGTGAGTAAGTCGGCTCCAAACCTCTGGGCGGCGGTACGGAGCAGCGGCCAGGTGCGCAGAGCATTGCCGGCAGTGGGTGGGAATGGTAGATAGGGTGTGACAAACAGCGCCCTCATGCCAATATTTTCCGGTAAAGGTCAAGTGTCTCGCGGGCCGCATTTTTCCAGGAGAAGCCGGCGGCACGGCGCAAGCCCTTTTGGCCCAAGTCCCGGCGCAGAATTTCGTCCTCGTGCAGCCGCATCAGAGCCGCCGACCATCCTTCTATATCATCTGGATGCACGAGCAAGCCGGCGTCGCCAACCAGCTCCGGCAATGCCGACACATTCGAGGCACAAACCGGAGTGCCGCAACTCATCGCCTCCAACACTGGCAGACCGAAGCCTTCGTAGCGCGAGGGCATTACCAAGGCGATGGCTCCGTTCATCAAGCCTACGAGGTCCGCCTCGCTTGGGCGGATGATATGACGGACGCGACTGGCGATACCCAATTGGTCAATCGACTCGAATACCTCGTCGTAGAGCCAGCCGCGCGCGCCGGCCAAAATCAGCTCGGGCGCCGTCGCAGGCCGCTTATGTTGGTTCAAGAACTCGCCGTACGCCCGCGTCAGATTCACCAGGTTCTTGCGCGGCTCTATCGTGCCGACGAAAAGAAAATAAGGTTTGCGGATGTCCAAGCGGTCCAGAGTTTCATCAACCGCGCGTCGATCTTCTATTGGACGAAAGACCGGAGACGACGCTTCCGGCACAACAACGACGCGCTCTTCTTCAGCATCCGTCAGCTCGATAAGATCCCTCTTGGTGTGATCGGAAACGCTGATAATGGCGTCGGCTTCCTTGACTGCTCGAAATATCTGGCCGTAATAGCGCCTGCTGTCTGTGGTCAGGATTTCAGGATAGCGCAGAAAGGCAAGGTCGTGGACCGTGATCACGCGCCGGCTGCGATCCATGATGCGTGCCGGGGTAATGAAATCGGGGCTGTGCAGTAGATCCAACTTGGTTAGAGCGACCTCGATCGCCAGGGACCATCGCTCCAACAGGTTGTGCGGCGGTGTTATACAACCCACGGTCGAGAAGCCTGATTCCGACTGTGGGGGCATTAGCGACCCACGGCGAGCGGTCAGGACCACTATCTGCTCCCGCGAAACAACCTCTGTTAGGCCGAACAAGAGGCCCAGGATATATGCACTGATACCGGCGCGTTGGTATCGGAGCAGCCGGCCGTCAATCCCTATGCGCAAAACACAACCTCGTCAGTATGCCGGCGGTGACCACGGTCCAAGACGCACTATCGTGGTACATGGTAGTTCCTGGGCCTCCAAACTTGAAGCCGGGCGGGTAGGGTGTGTTTTGCGGTGTCCCACCCCCTACCCCTTGGAATCCGGCACATGCTTTCGTACCTGTCGCTCATGCCGGCTGGTGCCGGCGCACCAAGGTATGAAACGCCGGAGTTGTGGCTTGGTACAGCGAATTGGCACGGCGGATTCTGTTACGCCCCACCCCGACCCCAGCGGGGGACAAGCCCCCGCGCTACATTTTCTCATTCCGCCAACGGCCATCAGTCTACAATTCGGCACGTTTCGCCGGTGGAGAACCGGCATTGAGGTTGATTGGAGGGCACATCCCGGATCGGAGTCCGGGACATGCTTTCGTTCCTGGCGCTCATGCCGGCTGGTGCCGGCGCACCAGGGTATGAAAATTGGATGCATTGGTTGGTGGGAGAGTTCTAGTATCATTGCCACAACCCACACCACCCCTGGATTCCCGCTTTCGCGAGAATGACGAGTGCGAGGGGATTCCAACGGACCCCGGCATGACGAGACCAACGGTCGTGACGGGAACCATCCATCCCGGATCGGAGTCCGGGACATGCTTTCGATCGCCGGAATGACGAAACCGGCGGTCTGACGGGTGCCGCCTTTTCTCCTACCAATGAGGAAAGGAGGGGCCGGATTGACATAGGGGCCCACCGGCGAGGTTAGGGCGACTGTCCCCACCCAGGACGGATTTGAAATCCGCCCCTACCGGGATCGTTGGACAGATGGGGTGCTGGCCGGGTCTGCTAGAATCCTTGGCCCCACGCGTGATGAATATCTGCCGACGATGAGGTGTTGCGTCGCTTGTCGCATAATAGGCTCCAGAGGCGTCTGCCGGCACCGCTGGTTGACGCCGGACTGCTTGTCATTCTCGCGCTATTGCCACTGGGGTTCTTCTCGCAACTCCTGATCGGCGACCAAGGCGGCATCTGGACGATTTCGCGCGGAGACTTCGACGAGCTGCACCTTCCCTACCGCGTATTCTTCGCACGCGAGGTGGCGGCCGGCGTTCTGCCATTATGGAATCCGTATGTGGCGGCGGGCCACTCCGCCCTTGGCGACATTCAGTACGGGATTTTCTACCCAGTCTCCTGGCTGTTTGCGATGGTGGCAGGCGAGGGTTACAACGCCGATTGGCTGGAAGCCCAGATCATATTCCATTTCTGCCTGGCAGGGATCTTCACCTACCTTTTCGGCCGCGTAGAAATTGGCAGCCGGCTGGGATCGTTCGCCGCAGCCATAATATTCACCTTTGGCGGTTATCTGACCACCTTTCCGGTCACGCAGCTAGTAGTGCTGCAAGTCTCCACCTGGCTGCCGTTAGCACTGCTTACCGCCCGCCTGGCGGCGAGCCATCGATCGCCGGCACTCGCCATAGGCACCGGCCTGATCCTGGCAGTCGCAACCACCGGGGGACACCCACAGACCATTTTCTATATTTATCTACTGACGGCCGCGTACTTGGTTGCTTCCTGCGCCAGCCGAGGAAGCTGGCAGTTAGGGACAGGTCTATCCGCGATCACGCTGACGAGCGCGTTCGCAGTTTCGGCGCCGCAGCTGCTGCCGGCGTTGCGCCAATTGAGTCTAACCGACCGCACTGACGTCAGCTACGAGTTTCTCAGCGCGGGATTTCGCCCGGTCGAGTTGGCCGGCCTGTTTCTATCACCTCTGGCCGGCGGCGACACGCTGTACCACGGCTTGGCCACATTGGCGCTGGTAGGTCTTACCCTGACGTTACGAAGACAGCCGGTGTTGGCGAGATTCTGGGCGGTCGTAGCGGCAGTAGCATTGATCGATTCGCTTGGTGGCTCCACGTTCATGCAGGGTTTCCTCAGCCTTGTAACGCCGCTCTTCAAGTTCCGTCAACACGAACGCGCAACGCTGTTCGTCGCAATTGCACTGGCAATTCTTGCCGGCCACGCGGTGGCTTACCTATCGACGAGACGGGTGGAGCGGAAGACCTGGGCCGGAGTAGCGTACGCGTTCTTCGGAATGGCCGGACTCGCCCTCGCTATTGGCATCGCCGCGATCCTGTCGTCCAAGGGAAGCGGGTTAGCCGGCCAAGCGTTCATGTCCGTTCTCTTCGCGGCGCTGGCCGGGATCACAGCGATCCAAGCGGGGTTGGGCATTGTTCCCAGACAGGCGGCGGTCCTGGCGTTGATCTTGATACTGGGATTGGACCTTTTCACCCATAACTGGGAACGCGACCGGCTGCGGACGGCGGAACCCTACTATCCGGCTTCCGACAGGGTAGTGTCGTTCCTGGACTCGGCGCTATCGGAGTATGACGCACCCTATCGCATTGCATCGGAGGGATTGCTGATCGGAGACGGCAACGCGGGCGCGCTTTGGCAACTGCCCGACATCGTTGGCAATAGTCCTTTGGAAACTCGAGTCTTTCATTCTATGACAGAAGACCTGCCCGAGCTGATCTATTGGAGGTTATGGGCGGTGCGCTACGTGGTCACGGAGCGCTCGCTCGACCACCCGGCGGTCGAAAAGCTGTTCGACGTCGAAGGGCGTCAAATCTACGAGCTGATGCAAAAATGGCGAAACGAGCCGGCCTGGTTTGCCGACCGGATCAATTTCGCGCCCAGCGACCGACGGGCTATCGGCATCCTGAAGGAGAGTGATCCGAAGCAACGCGCGGTCATCCACGAGCAGGTCGAGCAGCCGGCGCAACCGGCGGAGAGTTGGGGCGTCACCTGGCTGCCTGCCAGCGTCAACGAGCGCAATCTGCAAGTGTATACGGACGTGGACAGCTGGCTAGTCGTGAGCCAATCGTACCATCCGGACTGGCGGGCCTACGTCGATGGAGCGCCGGCAAACATCGCGCGAGTGAATCTCGGTCTGACTGGCGTGTTGGTGCCGGCCGGAGCGCACGCGGTATCGATGCGATACGAGTCGCCGGACTTGGCAATCGGGGTATTGATAGCGTCTGTGGATGGGGCGCTGGCGCTGACCGTGATCGTGGGCGAGTTGATAGTCCGGCGCCGGCGGAGCCGGGCCACGAGCAACTGACCGCGGCGCCCCTCCCATTTCGCCAGTAGTCTTAGGTCAATTCAATCGGGTCCCGATAGGCAGAACTATAGGGAAGGTGTCCGGAGTTTAGCGTCGACAGAACTTTGCATAAACGGTGTTGATCGGGCGAAAATGCGTGTGACAGGACCGAAAGATGCTAGGAGGGGAATATGCACCGGGATACGTGCCAGCCATCATTAGCGAGATCTTTGTCTTCGAGAATATTGGGTCAAGGCGAGCTACTGGAGCGGATCACTGAGGCAGTAGCCTGGGAGCGGCTCGATAGATTTGTGGCCACTGTCGGTCGGCTCGGCATGAGCGAGCGAAAACCGGCATGAGTAACGGCGATAAAGCAAAAGCCGACCTATCCTACGCCCAGATTCTCTGGAAGTGCGCAGACACGCTGCGCGGGCAAGTCGACGCCGCCGAGTACAAGCACGTCGTTCTGGGTCTGCTCTTTCTGAAGTACATCTCGGACTCGTTCGAGGCGCGCCGCGACGAACTCAGAGGCGAACTTGAGGCTGAGGGCATCGGGGGCGCCCAACGCGACCGCCTATTGGAGAGCCGCGACGAGTACACCGCTGAGAATGTCTTTTGGGTGCCGCCAGAGGCCCGTTGGGACAACCTGCAAAACCAGGCAACGCGCCCGGAAATCGCCACACTGATCGACGACGCAATCCTCGCCGTGGAACGCGACAATCCGGAGAAACTCAAAGGTAAGCTTCCGCGCGATTATGCCCGCAGGGGCATAGCGACCGAGAAGATGAAGGGCCTCATCGACCTAATCGCCGGCATCGGCTTCAAGGATGAACGCGCGAGGGCGCGCGATATGCTCGGTCGTGTTTACGAGTACTTCTTGGAGAAGTTCGCCCAAGCAGAGGGCAAGCGTGGTGGCGAATTCTTTACTCCACGTTCCATCGTCCGCCTGCTTGTGGAGATGCTGGAACCGTATGAGGGACGAGTGTACGACCCTTGCTGCGGCTCGGCAGGTATGTTCGTGCAGTCCGAACGCTTCGTCGAAGCCCACGGCGGGCAGAAGACCAATATCTCGATCTTCGGACAGGAGTCGAACCCGACGACTTGGCGCCTCGCCCACATGAACCTTGCAATTCGTGGCATCGAGGCCAACCTTGGCTCGCACGCCGCTGACTCCTTCCTGCGTGATCTCCACCCAGACCTCAAAGCCGACTACATACTCGCGAATCCGTTCTTCAATGACTCCGACTGGTCTGGCGAGCTGCTTCAAGAAGATGTTCGCTGGCGCTACGGCAACCCACCCGCCCGCAACGCCAACTACGCTTGGATCCAACACTTTATCCACCACCTTGCTCCATCCACCGGGCGCGGCGGAGGGGTTGCCGGCTTCGTCTTGGCCAACGGTTCGCTCTCCTCGGGTTCTGGGGGCGAGGGCGAGATCCGCCGGCGCATCGTCGAGGCCGATCTAGTCGACGCCATCGTCGCGTTGCCGCCACAGTTGTTCCTTACGACTGGCATTCCAGCTTGCCTCTGGTTCCTCACACGCGACAAGACCGGCCGCAACCTGAGGTCTAGCAATCGTGACCGAACAAGCGAGACGCTCTTTATCGACGCCCGCAAGCTCGGCACAATGGAAACCCGTACCCTGCGCGTGCTCACTGGTGGCGACGACGACGACACGTTACTTGCCGATGGGCAGAGCGACCCTAAGCACGACTCAGACATTGGGCGGATCGTTTACGCGTTCCGGCAGTGGCGCGGCGAGCCTGCACCTGACTGGTGGGACGGCGCCAAGCACGGCGAGTGGGTCTACCGCGACACCCCGGGCTTCTGCAGAGCCGAGACGATCGAAGGCATCACCAAGCACGGCTTCGTGCTCACCCCCGGCCGTTTCGTCGGCGCGGAATTGCAGACGGATGACGGCGAGCCATTTACGGAGGAATATCCGCGGCTGCTGGCAGAACTGGAGGAGTCCTTTGCAAAAAGGGAGCGGTTGATGGTGGAGGTGCGGAATAGCCTGTCCGGAGTTGGACCATATGAATGACTTAACGATCGGGGACCTAGCACAGTTTTCGTATGGGGTTGGCCTTCCCGAGACCCAGAGAATATCCGGGCACTACCCTGTCTACGGTTCTAACGGAGTTGTCGGATACCACAACGAGCCCCTTACTCACGGACCGACGGTCATAATCGGTCGCAAGGGGACGATTGGTGCGGTTCGGCTCTCACCGGTTTCATGCTGGCCGATCGATACCACGTTCTACATCGAGTTCGAAGACTTAGGCGAAGCGCGTTTCGTCCACTATGTGTTGAAGAACGTCGGCCTAGAACAGATGAATACTGACAGTGCTGTGCCGGGTCTGAATCGACACGTCGCGCACGCACAGAAGCTCTCACTGCCGGACGAGGATTCAAGGTTACCCATCGCCCGCGTCCTCGGCGGGCTCGACGACATGATCGAGCTGAATCTTCAGACGGCGGGCAAACTTGAGCGGCTGGCGCGGGCGATCTATCGGGCGTGGTTCTCGAACTTCGAGCCGGTGAAAGCCAAAGTCAGTGGCGCTACATCCTTCCCCTCCATGCCCCACCATGTCTTCGACTCCCTCCCAACCCGCTTGGTCGAATCCGAAATCGGCCCCGTGCCGGAGGGGTGGGAGATTGTGGCGATTGAAGATGTTGTCACCGTGAAGGGTGGTGGCACGCCGAGTACGAAGAATGCGGATTATTGGGATGGCGGAGAGAATTGTTGGGCAACGCCCAGGGATATGTCGCGCCTCTCCCATCCGGTGCTGCTTGACACAGAACGCTACATCACGGACGCTGGACTAGATCGCATTAGCTCTGGACTGCTCCCCGCCGGCACCGTTCTGATGTCCTCCCGGGCGCCAGTCGGCTATTTGGCGATTGCAGGCGTGCCAACTGCGGTGAACCAAGGGTTTATCGCGATGATCTGCGACGGCCCGCTGCCGCCCACTTTTGTTCTGAACTGGGCCCATAGTTCGATGGACGCGATCAAAGCCCGGGCTAGCGGAACGACATTCCCTGAGATCAGCAAGAAAAACTTCCGTACACTCCCGGTCATTAAGCCTATTAGTGATGTAACTGCGGCATATCGCCGGGCGGTTGATCCGCTATTCGATCTACTCGCGGCTTGTGTTAAAGAGAATGCAAGTCTGGCTAAAACGCGCGATTACATCCTCCCGCGACTATTGAATGGTCAGGTCCGCGTGGAAGTTGTTGATGACTGAATCCTCTACACTCCGATTCCAGATGGTGGGTGCTCGCTCCGCGATCTTGGACGGTCCGATAGTTGAGCCCATCAAGCAGCAGATTGAGGCGATAGAAAATGCATTGGAGAACGTTCCAGACTTCGCATTCGATCTATCGAAGACCCTAGTCGAATCTGTCTGCAAGACGGTGCTCGCCGACATTGGCCGGCCAACAGACCCGAAGTGGGACGCACAGAAGTTGCTAAGGGAAACCACAAACCACCTGAATCTATTGCCCCGCAACCATTCCAATCCGGCGAAGACGAGGGGCTCGTTGGAGAAGACCATGCGCGGGCTGCTCCAGACAATTCAGGGTCTATGCGAACTTCGTAATGATTTTGGTATGGCTGCCCACGGTCGCGATGCCTTCTCAGCCAGGCTGGACGTTCGGCAAGCAACTCTGGCCGCACAGGCTGCAGACACTATCGTTGCGTTCCTCTACCGTGTCCATCGCGACTCACTGATGCGGTCTCCTGGAATACGTGTCCGTTACGAGGATCATCCCGATTTCAATGATGATCTCGACCGTGACAATGAGCTAATACTACTGGGCGATTTGCATCTACTCCCAAGCTACGTGCTGTTCCATTGTGACCGAGAGGCGTACAAGGCGTTGCTGAACGAATTCATCGCCGAGGGTGATAGTGGGGACGCCGGCGAGCGGCTCGTCCCACAGGATGAAGATCGGGGGAAGGAAGTCAAATGATGATGACCTCGCCTACCGAAAAGCTCGTCGAAGATATCGCCTCTGTGTACTTCGGTGCTTTGGGTATCCCGACCAAACGCGGAGTAGAGATCGACGATGCGGGGGAGCGAGGCGACACAGCGCAATGCATCCTACAGGGCCGCCTCGCAGCGGTCCTGCACCAGCTCAATCCACACCTTCCGCATGACGTGATCGAAGAGGTCGTGCGAGTCCTCTCGCACCCACCTCATCCCACGCTCATTCAGAACAACCGTTGGTTTCACGCCTTGCTCACCGACGGTGTCGAGATCGAGTACCCAGACGCCGCCAGTGGTGAGACGCGGCTCGGACGTGCCCGCCTTGTCGATTTCGAGAATCCAAGTGCGAACGAGCTGCTCGCCGTGCGTCAACTCACCGTTACCGGACCGGCGGGAACGCGCATCCGCCCGGACTTGACAGTCTTTTTGAATGGACTGCCGGTTGGAGTGATCGAGCTCAAGGATCCGACTGACGCCGAAGCGGACCTGGAAGTCGCCATCGAGCAACTCAACCGATACAAGAAGACAGTCCCCGACCTGTTCGTGGCGAATCTAGCCCTAGTAGTGTCGGACGGACTACTGACCCGCGTTGGCTCTATCACTAGTGATCGTGGCCGTTTCATGCCCTGGCGTCCGGCAGAGGGTGGCGCGCCGACGCTGGAGGCGCTGATTCGTGGGCTGTTCGAGCCGCGAGCCCTGGTCGATTACCTACAGTCCTGCGTCGTCTTCGAGGAGGACCAACGGGGCGATATCGCTAAGAAAATCGCTGGGTACCACCAGTTCCGTGCAGTGCGAAAGATGCGAGCAAGCATGCTAGATCATCTAAAGCCGCCTTCGGGCGAGGGTGACGGACGCGCCGGGGTGATCTGGCACACACAGGGAGCGGGCAAGTCGCTGACCATGCTGATGTTGGCTGCTTCTCTGATACGCGAGCCGCGGATGGCCAATCCGACCATCGTCATGATCACTGATCGCAACGACCTGGACGACCAGCTCTTCGATACTTTCTCCTCCGGTCGCGCGTTGCTGCGTGACACCCTGATCCAGGCTACGAGCCGAGAGCACCTCTCGGAGCTGCTGGATCGCCCCGTGGGGGCCGTGGTGTTCACGACGATCCAGAAATTCGCCGAGGCGCATGGTGTAATCTCGGAGCGTGCGAATGTCGTTGTCATGGCAGACGAAGCGCACCGTAGCCAGTACGGCTTCGTGACTGGCGGTGCGCGCTGGATGCGCAATGCGTTGCCGAACGCGACCTTCGCAGCCTTCACCGGAACACCACTGGAGCGCGATGACAGAAACACGAGGCACGTCTTCGGGGAGTATGCGGATGTGTACGACATCCACCAAGCCGTCGAAGACGGGGCCACGAAGCCCCTGTACTACGAATCTCGCATCGTCAAGCTGACAATAGACGAGGCTGGTGCGAGAGCGGCGGAAGAAGAGTTAGACAAGGCAGCAGCTGCGGACGCCTCGGGAGAAAACGTGACAGAGCAGATCAGCGTGCCCCTGGAGACGCTCGCTGGGGTGCAGGAACGCATCAAGCAGCTCGCAGAGTTTGTCGTCGAGCATTGGGAGAAGCGCCGCACCGCGATAGAGGGCAAGGCGATGGTCGTAACTATGAGCCGCGACATCGCCGCACGGCTCTACGACGCTATTCGGGCGCTACGTCCCTCTTGGCACGATCCAGATGGCGAGCACGGGAAGATGAAAGTAGTAGTCACCGGGACGATGGATGATGAAGAGCCACTGCGCAGCCACGTGCGGACCAAGGCCTCGCGCAAGCGAATTGCCGAGCGGTTCAAGAACCCGGAGGATGACCTACGCCTCGTGATCGTGTGCGATATGTGGCTGACGGGCTTCGACTGTCCGCCGGCTCACACCATGTACTTGGACAAGCCTCTTGCAACCCACAACCTTATGCAGGCCATCGCTCGTGTCAACCGAGTCTATGGCGATAAGCCGGGAGGCCTAATCGTAGACTTACTCGGCCTAGCTGATCAGTTGGCCGATGCACTGGCTATTTACAACCAAGCCGGCGGGACGGGTGAAGCGGTGAAGCAGGTGCAAGACGACGCGGTACCTGCCATGCAGGCGGCCTTCGAAAAGCTGAACGCGTTCTTCCACGGCTGCGATTACGAACAGGCGTTGCGGGCCGAACCTGTGCAGGTGTTACCCATCTATCTCCGGACAATTGACCACGTATTCGGTCAACACGACGGCTGGAAACGACTGCGAACCTTGGTCAAGGAGCTGTCGGATGGGTTCGCGCTTGCGGTGCCGCGTCGCGAAACGGAACAGATCACCCCGCATCTCGCCTTTTTTCAGCGAATAGTGGCGATGATACGCAAGCGGTTATCGGACGACGCTGGTGGCGACATTGCCAACGGCCGACAGCGCGACATCAACAACGCAGTGCGTCAGGTCATAGGCGGTGCGGTCGAGGCGGACAAGGTGATTGATCTATTCGCAGTCGCGGGCCTAGAGGAAGCCCGACTCGACATTCTGGGCGACGAGTTCCTCGGTCGAGTCGCCGCACTGGAGCAGAAGAACTTGGCTCTGGAGACATTGCGAAAGTTGCTGAATGACCAGATCCGCATCACCGAGCGCTCGAATATCGTGCAGAGTAGAAAGTTCCGGGAAGCGCTCGAAGACGCCATGCGGCGCTATACGAACAAGGCAATCACTACCGCCGAGATGATCACGCACCTCATTGATCTCGCCAAGTATCTGCGAGACGCTCAGCGGCACGGAGAGGAATTAGGTCTGAGCATTGAGGAGACCGCGTTCTACGATGCTCTCGCGGAGAACGGATCTGCCCGAGAGGTCATGCAGAACGATACCCTCCGGCTCATGGCCCGGGAGCTAGCGGAGATGGTCAAGAAGATGCCAAGGCTCGACTGGACCGAGCGCGAGTCTGTGCGAGCCGGTCTACGGCGCAGCGTGCGCCGCCTGTTGGCCAGGTACGGTTATCCGCCTGATCTCTCGGATGACGCGACGCAGCTTGTACTACGACAGGCCGAACTTACGACCGCGACCTCATCCTAGCCTACATGAACTCCCTCTTGGCCGGCGACGTGGAGACGATCGTCGCGGTGTGGGCCGGCGGGCGTCGCAACAACGACCAACGTCACCGTGGGGGCGGTTCAGGAATCGCCCTGGGTGGGTTAGTCGACCACGGTCGTCAACCCCGCTGGCCACCAACGCAACTTTGGCTTCAAGTGTTGCAATATGTATAATCATATGCATAATATGAGCCGTGCGATTCATCTGGCACGAATCCAAACGGCAAGTCAATCTGAAGAAGCATGGGATTGATTTCGTCGACGCAACCCATGTCTTCGCCGGCCCGACGTTTACGTTCGAAGACGATCGCGAGGACTACGGCGAACAGCATTGGATCACGCTTGGGTTGTTGGGCGAGAAGGTCATAGTGACCGTGCATACCGAAACTGAAGATCAAATCGGCGTGATTTCCATGCGAGAGGCAGACAATGATGAACAATCTCTCTTCTTCACGAACCTCTGACGATCGGGATGAGTATCCCAAAGTAATACAAGCGGATTTGGGCCGTGCGACATTCCGCGTAGGACTTAAGCCGGCTCCCCGCAAGCAACGAATCACGATCTCGCTGGATACCACCGTCATCGAGTATTTCAAAGCGAAGGCCGGCGAGCGCGGCTATCAGACCCTGATTAACGAGACCTTGCGGCAGACGAAGGAACGCGAAGACTTGGAAGGCACATTGCGGCGAGTCATCCGCGAGGAATTGCGTAGCGAAACCCGCGAAAGCAACACCTGACAAAAGCGTCCCGTCGACAGTTGCTCCGCAATACTCGACTTTCGTCTCGATGGCCCGTCGATGACCTACGCCGGCTGCGTCTTCGGCACCTTCCGCATGATCCAGCGACAGGATGAAACCCAACTCGGCCGTTGCCGCACCCATGGCCTCATCCTAGCCTAGATGAACGCCTCCGCCGCCGGCGACGTGGAGACGGTCGTCGCGGTGTAGGCGGGCCGGCCCGACGCCCATCGCTGGGGACAAGCCCCAGCGATGCGGGATTCACGCACACCCCCGAATCGGAGCATGGAGCCGGCTTAGATCCCCTCCGCACCCCTTGGATTCCGGCCCCGTATCGGGGTACGGGACATGCTTCCGCCGGAATGACCGGGCCGGCCGGCGGGTGAATTCGAGTAAGATTCTCTATTGAGGGGAACACAGCTGTTCGGCAATCCATGTTTGAGGCAACACGCGAGGAGGTAGAGCAACCATGAGAATCGCGTCGATATTCCAGGCCGGCGGTCCGGTTGTAGGAATCCAGCTCGGCGAGCAATGGATCGACTTTTCGGCCGCGTTGCAGACCTACCAACTCGTCACGACCCGTGTTCAGGAGCCGCTCATCACGACCACATATGAGCTGCTTCAGCGGGGCCTGTTCACAGCATCGTCGTTCCAAGAGGTCGCCGACTTTCTCGATAGGCACGCCCTGGCCGATGCGTTCCGGATCGAGGACCCTGTCAAGCTGTTGGCGCCGCTATGTCCGGGCAATTTCATCGGTATCGGACACCAGTATCCGCCAAAGCCGCGTCCGCGAACCCCAGGCGTGTTCGCAAAGCTATCTTCTTCGATCATTGGGCCGGAGGACAAGATCCGGGTGATCAAGGGCACCGTGGAGTACCTGCCGGAGATCGAACTGGCTGTCGTGATTGGGAAGACAGGCAAGAACCTCGACGAGGAGCAGGCGAAAGAGCTGATTGCCGGCTATACGATCGTCAACGACGTCAGCCTGTACGGAGTGACGGCGACAGACGGGGAGCCGGCCAATATCCAGGGGACGGCGATGGCCAAGGGTGGCGATACCCAGGGACCCTGCGGCCCATGGATAGTCACGCCGGATGAAATCGGGCCGGAGCCGGTGCACCTGGACATGGAGATGAAGGTGAACGGGGCGGTCGTTCAAACGGGCAATACCGGCGACCTGCTGTGGAAGATTCCCGAGTCTATAGCCTTCATATCGCAGTACATCACTTGGGAGCCGGGGGACCTGTTGACTACCGGAATGGGACCTGTGGAGCCGAACTTCGAGCGTATCCTCAGGCCGGGAGACGTGGTAGAGGGATGGATCGAGAACATTGGTAACATACGCAACGTGGCGGTTGACGCGGACGACCTCTGAGTAGGCCGTACCAATCGTCCACGCTGGCTGGTGCCGGCACACCAAGGTATGAAGATTTGGGGCATCGGGTGGCGGAGGTGTTTGCGGGTGATTTTCCACCCATACACCACCCCCTGGATTCCGGCCCCGTATCGGGGTACGGGGCATGCTTCCGATCGCCGGAATGACGAATTGGGGGGTCGGCCTGACGAAGGGGCGCCGCGAACGTTGGATCAGAGGCTACTTGAGCTGTCCATCCCGGATCGTAGACCGGGACATGCTTTCGTACCAAGATAGGGAGTCGTAGAACCCGCGATCCCCCGGCAAAGTTTACTGGACGCCGGCCGGCCAATAAGCAGTGATTAAATGAATGTAAAGTGTCTGCCGGCGGAGTATGTCCCGCTGGCTAGGAGCGGCGGCCGGTGCTATATTTCCAATTGAGGCATATCGTGCGGCGTCGATACTTGGGCGTCGTCCTGTGTTGTGTCAGCCTGACGGAGAAATCAATTGCCTAACGTTGCTCGCGTGCTGATCCTGTTGGTGGCCCTGTTCGCCGTGTCGACCGGTAGCTATTACGCGGGTTTGCAGCAGGTCCTGGGTGGGCGAGAGATCGCGCCGGATCCAGAGATAGAGTCCCAATTCAAGGTTTTCTGGGAAGCCTGGAACCTAGTGGAGAGCGAATACGTCGACGAGTCAATCGTAGACCAGCAGGAGATGACCTATGGCGCGATCAACGGAATGCTCTCTTCGTTGGACGACGCGAACACCAGGTTTTCGGATCCGGTCGACGCGGTACACGTAGAGGAACACATACGCGGCTCCTTCGAGGGCATCGGCGTCAGAGTTGAGCTACGGGATGGACGTGTCACGGTGGTCGCGCCGTTGGAGGGCTCGCCGGGCGAAAGCGCCGGACTTCGCGGGGGTGACGTTATCACTCACGTAAATGGCGAGGATATCACCCAACACAGTCTCAACGAAGCAGTTAGGCTGATCCGCGGCCCGCGCGGGACTAAGGTCACTCTGACGATTGAGCGCCAAGGCCAGCCGCCATTTGACGTCGAGATCGAGAGAGCCGAGATCAAGATTCGGTCAGTGCGGGGCGAGATGGTTGGAGATATCGCCTACCTGAAGATCAACACGTTCAACGCCAACGCTCCCGATCAATTCAACAGCACAATGCAAGAGCTACTAGCCCAAGAACCTGTCGGATTGATTCTGGATCTACGCAACAATCCAGGCGGCTTACTGTCATCCGCGGTCCACGTTACCAGTCAATTCCTGAGCAGCGGCGTAGTACTCCGTGAAGAGCGGAGAGACGCGGTTCCTCAAGTGTTCGCGGTGCAATCAGGCGGCATTGCGACCGAAATACCGATGGTAGTCTTGGTGAACAGTGGCAGCGCCAGCGCCTCCGAGATCGTGGCCGGGGCTCTACAAGACACCGGGCGCGCCGTCCTCATCGGCGAAAAGACCTATGGCAAGGGTACTGTCCAGACGATCAACCGTCTCAGCGACGGCTCCATACTACGCCTCACGATTGCCCGCTGGTCAACGCCCCAGAACCGCCTCATCGAAAAAGTAGGGCTCGAGCCGGACATCATTGTCGAGTTGACAGATAACGATCAGGCGTCGGATCGAGATCCGCAACTCGAGCGGGCGAAACTGCACCTGCGCTCGGTGGCGGCAACCGGGGCGGTGAGCGCCAGCCCCTCTCCAGCCAAGTCCTGAGAATTGCCAGAATGGAAGACCAACCTACGTTCAATATGGACTCGTATCGGTGGTGTTTTGCGTGCGGCAGCGAAAACCCGCACGGCCTTCATTTGAAATTTGAACACATAGCCGGCGAAGCGGTCGCCGAGTTCGTCCCTGAGAAGCGCCACCAAGGCTGGGACGGCTTGGTGCACGGCGGGATCATATTCACGTTGCTCGACGAAGCATTGGCCTACGCGGCAATCTTCGCCAGCGGCCGGCCGGCGGTGACGGCCGAGATGCAGGCGCGCATCCGCAAACCCTGCCCGGTGGGACAGGTGCTGACCACCACCGGCCGGATGACCAAGCAGAAGTTGGGGGTCGTGCTAGGTGAGGCAGAACTGACCGGACCGAACGGCGAACTGTACGCGGACGGCACCGGCAAATTTCTCTTGCTGAAGAACCAGATCTTCGATGTTGGTAGTCCGGACGATCAAACCAGTGGAAGGGGTACGGCCGGATGACGCAAGACGAGGGTATCAAGGTCGTGGCGGTGAACAGACGGGTCCGGCACGACTATTTCATTCTGGACAAATACGAGGCCGGCATCGAGCTGACCGGCACCGAGATCAAGTCGGTCCGGGCCAGCAAGGTCGAGCTACGCGACGGATTTGCCCGTGTGGATAGTGGCGAGGCCTGGCTTGAGAACGTGTACATCGCTCCATACGATCAGGGCAACCGCTATAACGTCGAGCCTCGACGGCGCCGGCGACTGCTGCTGCACCGGGCCGAGATCGATCGGATTATGGGACGGACCCAGCAGCGCGGGCTGACTATGGTACCGTTGCGAATGTATCTGAAGCATCGAAGGGCGAAGATAGAGTTGGCGTCGGTCAAGGGCAAGCGCCAATATGACAAGCGGGTCGCGCTTGCCGAGCGGGAGGCACTACGCTCGATGGAGCAGGAGCTCGGCCGCCGGCGCTGAGGCGCTCGTTGGGTTGAGCTAGCCCGGGCAAGTGGCGACGCTGGGTCCGCCGGCGGTAATCTAAGGTGTGGGAAACATCCGCAGAGGTGTCGGCGTTTTGAACAGCAAATCCAGGATCTTCCTCTATCACCTTTCCGACGAGCTTCCGCCCCTCTTTAGGAGTTTCGTTGACTCCTTGCAAGAGGAAGACCCGCTGGCGCCCGTCACCGTTGTCGTTCCATCCTGGTACGCAGGCTTCTCGCTGCGCCACGAGTTGGGCCGCTCCGGCTTGGCAAACGTTCGCTTCATCACGTCCTACCGGCTATCGGACCTGCTCGGCGCCCCGTCGCGCGACCGGCAAAAAAGGAGGCCGCTTACGCCGATTATCGAAGGCGCCTCGATTCGAGCAGTCCTAGAAAAAGCATCTGGTCGGCTGGCGCCAGTTAGTTCCCATCCTTCGACGCACAGGAGCCTGATGCAGACATTCCGGCAACTGCGACGGGCCTCCGACGCGGCCGGCGACCGCCTGGGCAGGCGAGGCAGCCTAACAGGCGAGGTCGTGGACCTGTATCGCCGCTTCCAGGCGCGCACATGCGAGTTCTACCACGACGAAGAGCTCGCCGAAGCCGCAGCGGAAGCAGTGCGGAACGATCCCTCACCGGAGCTTGAAAACCTGGGCTTCACCGTGTTCTTCCAGGCGCGAGATCTCACATCCGGCGAGCGGAAGCTGATCGAGGCGCTTGCAGCGGCCGGCCGGTGCGCCGTCTTCCTAGGCCTGACAGGGGAGCAGGAGACCGACGCGCCAGTAAAGGAGCTGGCCGGCGAGCTGTCGGCCTGGCTGGGAGAGCCGCAGTTTGGACATCCCGAACAATCATCGGGAGATACGCGGCTGGTCGTCGCGCCGGACCCGCACCAAGAAATACGGTGGGTAATTCGGCACGTGATGCGGCAAGCGGAATCTGGGACGCCTTTCCACCGCATGGCTGTGCTCTACCGGAAGAGGGAGCCCTACGGCACCCTGATCCGAGGTGAACTGGAGGCCGCAGGAATCCCGGTGGCGGGGCAAAATCCCTCGCCCCTCGCAGATACTGCCGTGGGACGGACCCTGACAGAACTAACGGAGCTCACAGACGGCGAATTCAAGAGAGACTCAGTGATGTCGTGGCTGACTTCCTGCCCGGTGAAGCCGGCCGATGAATACGCCGGCGCCTTCAGTCCAAGCCGGTGGGATGCGGTATCAAAGGAAGCCGGCATAGTTCGGGGGCTGGACCAGTGGCGGCAACGACTCAAGAGTTTCTCCGACCGCCAGGATCGGAGTGCAAAGGACTTGGAGGAGCAGGGGGAGATATCGGAAGCCCGCGCCAAGGCTAAGAGATCAGAAGCTGCCGCCGCACGCGACCTGATGATGTTTGTAGAGCATCTCGCGAAAGAGCTGACGCCTCCACCCAATGGCAGCCCTTGGGAAGATTTCTGCTGCTGGGCGGACAATCTCCTCGCCAGCTACCTTGTACGGGAGGCCGATATCCCCGAACCGGAGCAGCAATCTCTTCACAAGATCAGGGAGGTCCTGTCCGATCTAAAGGCGGTAGAGTCGATCACGCCGGGGGCGACACTCGAAGACTTTCGACAGGCGCTGAGACAAGCCCTTCAGCAGCCGCTGGGACATCGCGGGACAACTGGACAGGGAGTATTCGTCGCGCCGATAGCCTCCGCTATCGGTATGCGCTTCGACCGGGTGTACCTAGTTGGGATGATCGAGGGGGCTGTTCCGCCAGCAATCAGGGACGATCCGCTGATCCCTGACAGTGAGCGGCGGGCCGCCGGCGGGGCGGCAGCCGGGCTGCCGCTGCGACAGGAGCAGAAGGTCAAAGAGAGGTATGAATTCCTCGCCGCCCTCGCGTCCGCGCCGGTCAGGGTACTCTCGTATCCGGTGGCGGAGCCGGCCGGCCAGCGGGCCAACTACGCTTCTCGCTGGTTCGTGGAGCAGGCGTCAATCTTGGAACGATCTCCCGTCCACGCCTCCGGACTCGCGTCACTGGGCGATAGGACGTGGCTCACGCTGATCCCTTCGGCGGAACGGGCCCTGGGCACCGTGGAAGAAACTTCGCCGGCCGACCTCCACGATTACGCCCTGGAGCGCATCTGGCGCTGGAAAAACGCGGCTCGCGCCGTGCGTAACCATCCGTTGGCGCAGTCAGGCACGCTTACCAAGTCGTTGACGATGGGACGACAGAGGTACGGATCGGGACTTACCGAGTGGGATGGGTACGTTTCAGACGCAAATGTGCGGGAAAGTCTTTCGAAGAAGCTGAGAGGATCAGGCGTTTCGCCGACCAGCCTCGAGCGTTGGGCGAGATGTCCCTTCAGCTATTTCCTGGGCAACGTGCTTGGGATCGGCTCCGTTGAAAGGCCGGAGGAAGTCTACTCGATCGCGCCCCTCGACAAGGGGAGCCTGGTCCACGAGATTCTCGAGCGGTTTATCCGTCAGGCGCGCGATGGAGGCGCGCTGCCAATGCCGGACGAGCCCTGGAGCGACGCGCAGCGCAATACCTTGCGAAGCATCGCAGAGGAGCTCTTCGACGATGCGGAAGCGCGCGGCGTAGCCGGCAAGGCGCTTCTGTGGCAGATCGAGAAGGAGAGCATTCTGTACGACCTCGACAATTTTCTCGAGCAGGACGCGCAGATCAGAAAGCGGTTTCGCACGTCACCGGCCAGGGTCGAGGCGCGATTCGGGTTGGACGGCGACTCCTGGCCGGAAGCAGTCTTCACCTTGGACGACGGGACCCCAATCAAGTTCAGAGGAATGATCGACAGGGTGGACAGGGACACTTCGGGCAAACGGGTTCTGGTTATGGACTACAAGACCGGCGGGGCGAGCCCCTATAAGAATTTGGGACAGGATCCTATCGATAGGGGGCGGAGGCTTCAGCTGAGCATCTACTCGCTGGCCGCGCGGCTTGGGATGGAAAAGGATGCTGAAGTCGAAGCGGTCTACTGGTTTGTCGCCGGAGGAGGCGGTCCGTCTCTCGTTCCCGCCGAGCCAGTCAACATCGACGAGGAACGGACCCGAAAACGATTCGCGCAGGGTGTATCCACGATAGTCTCCGGGATCGGAAAGGGTCTTTTTCCAGCCAATCCCGGAAAGTGGACCCACAGGGGTCTCGAGAACTGCAGTTTCTGCGACTTCGACTCGCTCTGTCCGTCGCGAAGGGATGTGCTCTGGAACAGAAAGAAGGGGCAGGATCTTCTAGCCGACTACGTCGAGCTGTCGGAGGAAGTCTAGAGATGGCCGGATCGTTCTCACCAAGGGATGAAGCCGCCCGCCGGCTCATTCGCGAGGCGCTGGACAAGACCCTGTTCGTCGAGGCCGGCGCGGGTACGGGAAAGACGACCAGCCTGGTGGACCGGGTGACGAAGCTGGTGTCATCTGGCAAGACGACGTTGGACAGGGTGTCCGCGATCACGTTTACCGAGGCTGCGGCGGCTGAGCTTAGAGACCGCATCCGGGAGAACCTAGAGCACTCGGCATCTGCTCGAGTGTTGACGGAAATCGAACAGAAGCGGTGCCGGCGTGGCGTGGAAGACTTGGACCAAGCCTCCATACAGACGCTCCACAGCTTCGCCGGGGCATTGCTCCGGGAGCGGCCACTCGAGGCCGGCCTTCCGCCCTCCTTCGAGACCATGGACGCTATCTCGAGCGAATTGGCGTTCGAAGAGGCATGGACGGAGTGGGTCGATTCGAGCCTTGAGGAGGGGTCACCACACTTCCAGGGACTGTCGCTGGCGTTTTCGCTGGGCCTCTCGGTGTCGAGAATGAGAGAAGTCGCGCTGAAATTCCACGGCAACTACGATCTGCTGGCGGAGGCATTGTTCGAGGATATTCCCCGGCCGGCGCCGTCGGCGGTCCGACGGCTCGTGGACGCGGTGGACGAACTGGAAAGACTGTGCGATTTCTCCAAACTGAGGGAATCTGACGCCCTTTTCTCCCACGTCCAACCAAAGCTGGCGCTTATCAGGAGACACGCCGGGACTGAGCCCGGCTCGCCGGCGGCCTACAGGCTGCTCCAGCGCATGCTTCCTTTGAAGCAGACTCGTGGCAGAGCAGGAGACTGGGAGGTATCTCCTGAAGTCGGACAGAACGCCGGCAAGTACCTGAAGGATACGCTCAAGGAGCTGGACGAAACGGCGAACGAGGAGATTGCCCAAGCCCGGCAATCGGCATTGGCGCCAATTCTGCGTGCGCTGAAGGAGTTCGTCCTGGCCTATGCAGAGGAGAGAAAACGCCAGGGGAAGGCCGAGTTCCACGACCTCCTCGTCTGGGCGCGGGACCTTCTTCGGGACAACATCGAGGTACGCGACCACTTCAGGGCGCGCTTCTCCCACCTGCTGATAGACGAAGCCCAGGACACCGATCCCATACAGGCCGAGATCGCCATGTTCCTGGCCGAGGACGTGCCGGCGGCCGCCGGCGGCCGGCCCACCGATTGGGCCCGAATTACTCCGGAAGTTGGCAAGCTGTTCGTCGTCGGGGACCCGAAGCAGTCGATCTATCGCTTCCGGCGGGCCGACGCGCGCCAGATGGCCCTACTGAGGGAGCGATTGGGAGGGGAGACCGTGCATTTGGTGCAAAACTTCCGTTCCCAAGAGCCGATCGTAGCCTGGGTGAACTGTGTCTTCTCCGGCTGGATGGCGGGAGGAAACGATCAAGCTGAGTACGTGAACCTCATTCATCGCTGGGAGGCGGCGACGGACGATCCTTTCAAGCCGAGAGCGTGGTCGCTCGGCGGCGCCATGGAAGGCAACACCAATGAGATCAGACATGCAGAGGCAGAGGCTATAGCGGACCTGTTGGCCGGCATCGACGGCAAGTGGCAGGTCCTGGACGCTGAGGCGACGAGCTCCTCGGGAGTGGAGCGGTACAGGCCGGCGAAACTCTCGGACACATGCATCCTGATGCCGAAGCGGACCGGTTTGAGGGTACTGGAGCTTGCCCTGGATGACGCGGACATCCCCTACAGATTGGAGGGTGCCTCACTAATATTCGCCACCCAGGAGATTCGAGACCTGGCGAATTGCCTGAAGGCGATAGACGATCCGGCCGACCAGGTGGCGGTGGTAGCGGCGTTGAGGTCGCCGGCCTTTGCCTGCAGCGACATTGAGCTGTTGCTGTTCCACGAATCAGCAGGAAACTTCGACTACCTGTCGGACACTGACTTGCCGGACGACCCGGTCGCCCAGGGTCTGGCCGCACTTCGAGGGTATCACGAGGCTAGGATGTGGACTCCCATAGCGGACCAGATCGACCGCTTCATCCGGGAGCGCCTGTTGATGGAGGCGGCGCTGGACCATCCGAGAACCAGAGAGCAGTGGAGGAGATACCGCTTCATGGTGGAGCGGGCGCGCGCGTTCGCCGAGGCCGGCGGCAACTCGCTGCGGCCGTTCCTGGAGTGGGTGGACCGTCAGGCCAAGGAGAACGCATGGGTAACCGAGACGCCGGTGCCGGAGAGAGACGAGGAGGCGGTCAGGATTATGACGATTCACGGGGCGAAAGGATTGGAGTTTCCGGTAGTCGTACTCGCGGGGCTACACTCCGACCGCCAACTACCTACCGACCGCGTACTCTTCGAGCGCGAAGGCAACAGAGTTGAGGTCGGCATAGGCGCCAAGGATAGTCGGATTTCCACCCCCGGCTATGAAGAGCTCTTGGACAAGGAGCGCGGTCTGGCAGACGACGAGTTCGTAAGGTTGATGTACGTGGCCGCGACCAGGGCTAGGGACCACCTGGTGGTAAGCATGCATCGGAAGGTCGGAGAGGAGAAGTCGGCGGCGGCAAGGATTGCTCAGCACATTGACGGAAGGACCGATCTTTGGGAGCAGGTCGCCCAACTGTCGCCGGCCGTGGCGCCGCCGAGGGTCGTTAGAACGGCCGAAGAGGATCCAGAAGCCCACTCGATTGAGAAGCGAGAGGAGTGGGTCCGGCAGAGGGAGCAGGTGCTGTCGAGACAGGGCAGACCGGCGTCGGTATCCGCTAGCAAGCTGGCGAGCATAGCCAAGGAAGAGCCGGATCCGGAAGAGCCGTGGAAGCGGGGCCGCGCCGGCACGTCCATTGGAAGCGCTGTTCACGGGGTGCTCCAGACCATAGACCTCGCAAGAGGTGACGGCATCGAAGACCAGTCTCGCTCCCAGGCAACGGCGGAAAGCGTTCCGGAGAGGTGGGCTGAAGTCGCCGACCTGGTCCGGACCGCCATCGAGAGCAAGGTGGTAAAGCGAGCGGTGTGTTCAGGGAAGTTCTGGAGAGAGATTCCGGTGGGCGTTCCAGTAGGTGAGGGGGTGTTGGAGGGATTTATAGACCTGCTATTCGAGGAGGACGACGGGCTGGTAGTGGTCGATTACAAGACGGACGCCGTCGGGTCCGGCGAGATGGAGGAGCAGGCGGTCGGCAGATACAGGCTCCAGGCGGGCTCATATGCCCTTGCAATACAGAAAGCCACCGGCAAGCCGGTGAAGGAGATCGTCCTTCTGTTTCTTCAACCAAGTAGTGAGAGGAGTTTGACGAAGGTGCCGCAACTGATGGAGGAGGCGGAGAGGCGCGCGGAAATCTACCTGGAATCCGCCGGCGCGCTGTCCTGAACCTAGGACAGGTTCCGTGTGCGCGATGCCAGTTCACAGACCCACCGGCAGGCGCCGATGGTGATTCCGGCGAATAATCCATAAGACGGGGGACAAGCCCCCGCGCTACAACGTTGTGGGCTTCGAAATCGCCGAACAAGGGCAGAATCGAGCAATATTGACGATGGTTGGACGCGGGCCACTGGCCGGCATAGGGAAACACGCTGTATAATTCGGATTACAACAAGGGGATGCATGGTTTCGACAGTGGAGGTAGATCAGAGATAGCAAGCCGGGGCGCCGTAACTCCTCGTCAACAAGACGGCAAACGGCATAACTGCCAACGAAGAATACGCTCTAGCCGCCTAATTTAGGCGGCTACGTTCACCCTAGCCTCGTTCTGGCGGGTCAGGAGTGGGCGTCGTAATGCCAGGATGCGACGGTGAAGTCCGCCGGGAGCGAGCCGTCCAAGACAGTCTCGGCTGGCCGATTGGTATCCCGTCAGTGGGAGACCGAACGGCGAGACTTAAATCGCTGACTAAGCTTGTAGTCGATTTCTGGTTCAATCTGCTGGACGCGGGTTCGATTCCCGCCATCTCCACCAAAACCTCTTTAGGTAGTACCGCGCTCGTTAGGGCGACCTCCTTGGCGTCCGTTGGGATGGCCCGTGACAAGGCTCACGGATGAGATTGACCACCTCTGACTTTCCCACAACAGCTTTGAGATTCTGCATTTATCGCACGTCCCCGGTTGTGATAACGTTGTCACATGGACGTGTGTGAAGAAGAATGATCCCGAGTAAGTTCATAGCGCCGGCCGAGTCTCCCAATGGCGGCAGCGTTGATGAACGCCGATCGTTGCACGAACGATTTGAGGATCGTCTCTCCGTAAATCCATCTTTGACACGTAAGATGGTGTCTTATCAGGGGAATCGGCACGCCCCCGGATTCCGCTGGATGAAATACAAGGAGGGGTTTTCCAGGGGACTGGTAGAGCAGCTGATTGGGGAAGTGCGGCCACAGTCCGTCTTGGACCCCTTCTCTGGGATTGGCACCACTCCACTAATAGCAGCCGGCCAGGGCCTGCGCGCGGCCGGCGTCGAGATCATCCCGGTAGGCGTGCTGGTGGGTAATGCGATAGCCCATGCCGCCAATGGACTGAAGCCGGACGAGTTCAGGGTGGCTAGCGAATCGCTCCTCAAGCGCGTGGACTGCCCGAGCGAGGCGCACGAAGAGTATGCATTTCCCCACGTGCGAATTACCGAGTCTGCTTTTCCGCCGGAAACAGAATCAAGGCTTGCCAAGGCTCGTGAGTTCATCAACACGGTAGACGATCCTGGGACTCAGGCCATGTTAGAGGTCGCCTGCATGAGCGTCCTTGAATCCGTCAGTTACACGCGCAAGGACGGTCAATACCTTCGATGGGACCTTCGATCAGGGCGCCGGCTGAAGGCCCGCATGAACAAGGGACCGATTTTGCCATTCTCAGAGGCCCTCAAGGCTCGATTCCGCGAAATGTCGGAGGACATCGGGTCACTGAAGCACCGATACGGGAATGGCGCCCCTGATCTCATCGTTGGCTCGAGCCTCGAACGTCTCCGACTCTTGCCCGATAGCTCGTTCGACATGGTCATCACGTCCCCGCCGTACGCAAACCGCTACGACTACACGAGGACCTATGCCCTGGAACTCGCCTGGCTTGGGTACGATCAAGACGCTTTCGGAGCTTTACGGCAACGATTGCTAACTGCCACGGTCGAGAATAAACCCAAGACAGAGTGGATGCGGGACGTGTACGCGGGATCCGCGGTGTTCAGTACGGCAATGGAGCTATACCAGCAGCAGGGCGCTGTCCACGAAGCTCTCTCAATTCTCAGGGAACGCGTGAAGGACCTAAGTAACCCGCACGTAATCCGGCTGATCGAAGGATACTTCTTTGAGATGGCGGTGATTATCGCGGAGTTGGGCCGCATCGTGCGCCCCGGCGGGACCGCGATCATGGTAAACGACAACGTGCAGTATCACGGCGAAGAGGTGCCGGTGGACCTGATCCTATCCGACTACGCGGAAAGCTGCGGATTTACGTGCGAGCGCATCTGGGTACTGCCACGAGGCAAGGGAAACTCCAGTCAGCAGATGGGACGCTTCGGCCGGCGGGAGCTTCGGAAGTGCGTGTACTGGTGGGTGCGCGACGATGGCTAAGTTGGAGGACGCGAAAAGGCGTTCAGCCGTCATTGCGGAGAGAATCCGGCAAAGAACCGATCTCAGGTTGCGCGAGTTAGTCAGAGATTTCGAGGGCGACCTGAGTTTCGAACCGATAGCTGACTACGCGATCAGCGAGGAAGCGTGGAGCCACGCAACGGCGTCTGGATTCGATCCCAAGTTGGTCTTCGCTCATCCGACGTTGCTGCGGAGGTTGCCAAAGGCATCGGAATACTACCGTGGCATCGCATTGTTGCCCCGGAAGCGAGTCGCGGAGATAACAGGTTCCGTGGAGCCCTGGGAGGACAAAACTCGAACGCCTACCGTGAGAGAAGAGCGCGCCGTCCGGGTAGCCCAACTATATAACGCGGTAATCTCGTCGATCATCGAGGGATCCACTGGTTGGAATCTCGAGAACGGATATAGGAACGTCATCGCAAACATGGGCATCGGCTTGGATGGAACTGTCCGAAATCTGATAGGCCAAGATGCAGAACAGTTGGTAAAGACGAGGATCAGGAAATGGCTGGATAGCAGGAACCTGATCCTCAACTATAACGATGATAGATCGCACTTCGACCTACCAGACAACTATTCGATGCGCTACGGATCGGAGCCGGACATTGAGTTTAGCCGAGTCGTGAACGACGAAACCACGGTAGTCGCGACGATTGAGATAAAGGGAGGCAAAGATCGAGCCGGTGCACTCGAGAGGCTAGGAGCGATACAGAAAAGCTTCGAGGCAACGCCTCCCAATTGTGCAAATATCCTCATCGCGGGAGTCGTTACCGCTGAAATGAGGGAGCGTCTGACCAGGATGGGACTCGGGAAGATCTTCCTGCTTGACGACCTGGTGAACGATGGAAAGCCTTGGGAGGAGTTCCTGGACGAGGTGTTCCACTACACCGTCAGAATCACTGCCACCAGGATGACGGGGCCGGAGTAGCATCGTGGCGGGCCGGTTGGTATCCTGTCAGCGGGAGACCGAGCGGCGAGAGTTAAATCGCTGACTAAGCTTGTAGTTGATTTCTGGTTCAATCTGCTGGACGCGGGTTCGATTCCCGCCGTCTCCACCAATCTTCACGGATTTAGAGATCCGCCTCCCTAGTTAAGTCCGGCAATCTCAAGGAGATTCGTCGTATGGCCGGCCGACCCCCGCAGATGTATTCCCATTGCTCGCGAAAAGGGAATCAGCGAACGATCTGACGCGGGTACTTGATGGGCGATTGACCAGCTGGGTATTGACAAAGATGCGGTGCCGACGCTCACCGAAGGGACTCGGCACACTGTCGTCGGGCTGATGCCGGAGCGCCCTGTCCGGCGCATCACCCAAGTTGACAACAACACAAGTGTTGCGCATGATACGAAAGGATGAACGTGCGCGAACTCTGACGCTGGTTGAGAAAGCAGGGCTGCACGTTCCATACGCACAAGGGCGGCAGCGGACATCTCACCGTCCGGCTTGGAGACCGCACCAGCCAGTTGCCGATGCACGGAGGCCGGAGGGAACTGGGACGGGGACTCGTTGCGAAGATCAAGAAGGACTTGGGGTTGGACTGATGCTCGCATTTCCGATAACGCTCGAGGACGACGACGGGACCGTGTTGGCGACCTCTCCCGACTTCCCGGAGCTGACCACATTTGGGGACGACAGGGAAGAGGCCATCGCCCGCGCCGTCCATGCGCTGGAAGAGGCGATCGCGGCTCGCATCCACGACCGAAAGGACATCCCCCCACCGTCTCAGGGGCAGACCTACGCCATACTGCCGACTCTCACCTCGGTGAAGATGATGCTATACCAGGGGATGAGGGACCAGGGCATCGGCAAGGCGGAGTTGGCCCGCCGCCTTGGGTGGCACATGCCGCAGGTGGATCGCGTACTGGACGTTCAGCATCGCTCGCGGCTAGACCAGATGGACGCCGCCCTGGGAGCCATCGGGCGGCAGTTGCACGTGACCGCCGCGGTCGCAGCTGTTGGAGAGGAAAAAGGTTGACCCGGATTAGCCGCGATGGATCCGCGCAGCGGCGCACAGGTGTTGCGTAGAGGGGACACTACCATGAAGCCTCCACAACCACCTACTCCAGCAATTTTACGGAGAATCGTCATTTGGCCGAGCGCATATACACCATAGTTGGCGGGGGAGACCTGGAACCGCTCGAGGAAGCGCCGTTTTCGACTGAGGACGAGTTGCAGGCCCTGATCGCCCGGCATCCCGAGCTACTTGATGGAGAGCAGATGCGGCCGGGCGATCCCCGCAGATGGATTCTCATTACTCGCGAGAAGGGAATCGCCGAACGACCCGACGAGGGTGCTCGGTGGTCGATCGACCATCTGATCATCGACCAAGACGCGGTACCGACGCTGGCCGAGGTTAAGCGGGGCACCAATCCGGAGATCCGGCGCACCGTCGTTGGGCAGATGCTGGAATATGCCGCGCACGCCTCACAGACTTGGACAGGTGACGAGCTTCGTAGGGCATTCGAGGAATCAGCCAGCGCGCGAGGACTTGATCCTATTGAGGAACTCGGAAAGCTGTTGCAAGCCGACGGAGAGCCGGATGCTGACGCCTTTTGGCAAAGCGTCGTAACGAATCTCTCGGCACGGCGCCTTCGTCTTCTGTTCATCGCGGACGATATCCCCGATCCTCTCGAACGGGTCGTCGAGTTTCTCAACGCGCAGATGCCCGGTATCGAAGTTCTCGCGGTGGAGATTAAGCGCTTCCAGGGCAGATCGACGCAGACGCTCGTGCCAAGGATCATTGGAAGAATCGCGGGATCGGAAAGTCACGGGACGTCGGGCTCACGCCGGAAGCTCACGCGCGAATCGTTCCTAAGCGAATTCAACAGCGTCGAAGCCAGCGCCGGAGCTGCCCGGCTATTGGACGTCGCCGTTAAATCCGGCGCCCAATTGGGTTGGGGTTCGAGTAGCGTAACTGTCCGGATCGATTGCCCGGCGTGGACGTATCCCGTCACCGTCGCATGGCTCCACCTACCATCTATATCGTCGGGATGGATGGGCCTCAGGTACGTCTCGTTCGGGGCAGCCATCTTCACCGGCTACGATTCGCCGCCTGGAGAAGAGTTGAAGGATATCCTCGAACGGTGGGTAGATCAGTTCTCCAACGATGGCTTTGCCAAATACCATGTTGGCGTGGGAACCAAAGCGTGGATAGTTACGTATGAAGACGCGGCGCAGAACATCGACCTACTGGCAAGCCGGCTGGCGAACGTGCTCTCGGAGCTGAGGTCTCTCTGACGCCGGCCCCTTTCGCGTCGCGCCTAAAGCAAGATTGGAGAGTATGTTTCCTAGATCGCCTGGGGCGTATCAACGTGAGTGGGCACGCCTTCCTCGGCGAAGATCGCGTCGATCTCTTCCCGAATCTCGGTGTCGAGCTTCCATCCCACCGCGGCGACGTTTTCCTTTAGCTCCCACTCGTTGCGGCGCCCGCTTCAATTTCCCTCGACCGGTGGCTCTACTGGTCATTGGGGCCCCGTCTGGGTAGACTCGGTCACCGTAACGCATGCCCTTAGGTTTACAGTTAGGAGCATGAAGCCATAACATGTAAACCGAAAGGAGGGTTTCATGTTCGGCGAACGTCTCAAGCTGGCTAGAAAACGCAGTGGTCTGTCGCTACGGGCACTATCCTCACGCATGAAAGGCATCGTTTCCGCTCAGGCCATCGGAAAGTACGAACGTGGTGAGATGATGCCGAGCTCAAACGTAGCCATCGCTCTGGCGGAGGCCCTGGGAGTATCTTTGAGTTACCTTCTGAGCCCTTCGAACGTCTCCTTGGAGTCGGTCGAGTTCAGAAAGCTGACTTCGACCAAGGCTAGGGAGCGAGCAGCGGTGGAGGGAGAGGTGCTCGATCACGTGGACCGTTACCTGCAAGTGGAGGACCTCCTGGGCATATCCGACAGCACGCGGGACGAACCCGACGATGCCCAGTACTCCATCGAGGTTGTAGAGGACGCAGAGCGGGCAGCGATGTCAGTCCGCACCGCCTGGAATCTCGGCGGTAGTCCCATTCCGGACATGACCGAACTACTGGAGGAACGTGGCATCAAGGTCTTCAAGTTGAGCCTACCCGAATCTGTGGATGGACTCAGTTGCCGCGTGCGCCGCGTGGATGGGGCCGATGTGCCCGTGGTGGTCTGCTCCACCGCGAAGTCACTCGAGCGACAGCGGTTCACGATCGCTCACGAATTGGGCCACATGGTCTTGGACATTCCGTCCACAGTGCAGGAAGAGAAAGCCTGCCATCGCTTTGCCGGCGCCTTCCTGGCGCCCCGGGACGAGCTCATTCGTGAAGTAGGGCGCCGCCGAGTCAATTTCGGTTTCGCTGAACTCATCGATATCAAGCATATGTTCGGCATAAGCGCAGCAGCCCTGGTCGTCCGAACGCGCGATTTGGGAATCATTACTGAGGCGACGCTGCAGGGCATATTCCGTGGTATCGGCCGCAGTTGGAGAAAGAATGAGCCGTGCCCTCTCGAGCGAACGGAGAGTCCCAGACGTTTTCTCCGTCTCTGTTTGAGAGCTCTGGCGGAGAACGAGATATCTGAATCCAAGGCTGCAGAGTTGCTCAGAATGCGAGTCAGCGAAATCGAGCGCATCATGGCAGGTTCGGCCGCTTAGGAAGCCAATGAAGGTCCTGGTGAGCGACAGTTCCGTCTTGATCGAATTCTCAAAGCGCGACCTACTGGACAAGATGTTCGAACTGGAGTTCCAGTTCGCGGTGCCGGACCTGCTGTTCCACGAGGAACTGATTGACTTGGGCGCGTATGGCCGGCAGGACCTCCTTGGGTTCGGCTTAAGAGTTGAGTCATTGGATTCCGAGGGTGTGGGGATGGCAATGGCCTATCAGTCCAAGCGCCCGGCCCTGAGCCTCGTGGATTCTTTCGCTCTTGCCCTTGCCAATCACCACGGATGGTATCTCCTCACGGAAGACAGGATCATGCGCAGCGTCGCCCGATCCGAAGGAATCTCACACCTAGATGCCCTGTGGGTCATCGACAACATGTTGACCGCTGGAATCCTATCGGGTGGTCAGGTCGTCGCTGCGCTTGAAGGAATGCGGGACGATCCACGATGTCCCGTTCCCAATCGTGAATTGGCTCTTCGGCTTCGTCGGCTGAGGGTTTGAGTTGACATTTTTTGCCTCTGGCAACGTCGCAAGTCGCCAGCCAGCCCTGCCCATCAAGCCCTCGACCGACATCCTTGTTGGATCTTGGCAAGCCGGCTGGCGAACGTGCTCTCGGAACTGAAGTCTCTCTCACGCCGGCCCCTTTCGCGTCGCACCTAAAGCAAGATGGGAGGGTATGTTTCCTAGATCGCCTGGGGCGTATCAACGTGAGTGGGCACGCCTTCCCCGGCGAAGATCGCGTCGATCTCTTGCCGGGCCTCGGCGTCGAGCCTCCACCCCACGGCGGCGACGTTTTCCTTTAGCTCCCACTCGTTGCGCACTCCCACCAGCCCGACCGACACGGCCGGATGGCCCAGATTCCAGGCAATCGCCATCTGCGCCACTGACTTTTCGTAGCGGCCGGCGACTTTCTTCAGGCGCTCGACGACCTTCAGCTCCTTCGCAAACTCCTCTTTCTTGAACAAAGGGAGCTCAAACGCGAGACCGTCGCTTCTCCAATCGTCCTCGCCGAAAGTCGTATCCGGCGTAAAAGCGCCGGCGAGCAGCCCGAACGCGAGGGTGCCGTAGGCCATGTACCCGATCTTGTTTTCCAGGCAATAGGGAAGTACTTTAGATTCCATGCGGCGGTCGAACATGTGATAGCCGACTTGGTTGGCGGCTAGGTGGCCGTGCTCCTCACACTCGTCCATCATCTCCGGGGAGAAGTTCGATACGCCGTAGTGCCGGATCTTCCCATCCGCCTTCAATCTTTCCAATGCTCGAATGGTTTCTTCGAAGGGCGTGTCGTGATCGGGCCAGTGGATGAGCAGCAGATCCAGGTAATCCGTTTCCAATCTGGCGAGGCATCCTTCGGCACGCTCGATGACGAAGTCATGCTTCGAGTTGCGGGCCACGTTATTCCCATTCTCATCGATTTGAAAGCCCACTTTGCTCACGAGGACAACGTCTTTCCTCCGGTTGCCCAGCGCCTTTGCCAAAAGGACTTCGGAGTGGTACGGGCCATAAAACTCGGCGGTATCGAAGAGAGTGATTCCGTGGTCGATGGCGGCGTTCACCGCGTCACTCGCCTCTCCAACGTCGATATGCCCGTAGTCCGTGGTGCTCATCTCCCAAGTTCCGAACCCCAAGGACGAGGTAAAGAGACCGCTGTCGCCAAGTTGTCGTTGCTCCATTACCGCTCCTCCTTTGCATGGTGGCCTTAATACCGACGCCGGAATCTGTCGATCCCAGGCTCAAGCCCCCGTAGAGTGGAGGTCGCGACGCGGCCGGCCACTAGGCCTCGATGCCTATCACTGAATCGCGCCATTTCCCTAGTAGGGCAGGGTCCAAACGGGTTATTTCCGGCAGCCGGTCAAAGTCAGTGTCCGCGGATACAATCCAGTTAACTCCCATGCGCCGCATGACCGCCGCGTGAACCAGATCTCGGGAACTTATACCGGGATGGCGGTCCGCCAGCCTCGCCGCCAAATCGATATCTTCCACATAGACTGGTTCGATCCGGTCATGCATCACCTCCGAAAAACCTTGGATAACCTCTCTCCCCAAGATCCATCTGTCTAACGCGACGTATCGATGCATCAACTCTTGAAGGACCTCGACGTCTGTGACAAATGCCCGTGGGTGCTCCGCGACCATCAAGAGAACCCGAACGCACGGCTCCTTGTTCGGATGTTTCCTACCAGCAGCATAGATAGGAACATTCGCGTCAATGAAGGCCGCCTGGCTCATGGGCCGCCTCCAACTCACGAGCAAGCGCAGCAGCGTCCGGTGGATCTTCCACCTCCAGCGCGACCAGCCGGCTGACCGCCTCTCTGCGACGCTCCAGCATGACGCCTTCATAGGCATCGTCGATCAGCCGGCGCACCACTTCGGACATGAGCATACCCTGCACCTCGACAATCTCCTCCAACCGCCGCCGGCGCTCGTTATCGAGCCGTACTTCCAACCGTGGCATTTCCCCGCTCCTTTTGTGCGGATCAGTTCGTACGGACATAAGCATACGGCGCGGCGCCGTCCCCAGTCAACACTGCCTTTGGTGGCGGGCGACTCGGCAATGCCGGCGCTCGAAACGCGCCTGATCGTCTTCTGCGTCGAGCGCCCTGGGCCGATCTAGATCGATTCCGGAGCGAGGGCGAACACTGCGCACGGTCACCAACTGGAATGGCGGGGGTTCTGATGGCTCGCGACGCTTGAGCGCATCGGATAATGTTTTGGAAATGTGGGCGCTCACGCTGATGCCGCGGACGGCTGCCTCGCAGCGCACCTGCTTGGCGAGCTGATCGTCAAGCGAAATCGTTACTCTCATGGTGCGCAGCATACCAGTTGCACATCACCGCATCTACGCCGATCAGGGGATGACCTCGTAGTAAACCTCCGCCACCTTGCGCCCGCCGGCGTACACGAATACCGCGTAATGCCCGGGCGCCCACCTCCGCGATGGGGGCATTCCCACCGAGAATCGCATCGTACCGCCGATGTACCGGGCTTGTGCGGTCAACTCGCTGCTCCGGCGGTGAAAAATGAGCCCGTCCTGGTAGTATTCCACAATCTCCAAGGGCACTTCATGGGGACCGCCCGACACGTCGTATGAATACTCTATCGTGAGAATTATCCAATCGCTTACGTCTTGCGCGGAAAAGCTGGATACGCGAGGCCCGTCCTCGCCGGCAGTGAGGTAAACCTCTTGGATTCGGCCATTGATGCTGGGCAGGCTGGGATCGACCGGGCCCATGTCGACATGGGAGAGGTCGTAGGGTTCGGTTCCGTCGTACCAGCGGGCGATGACGATGTTGGCGGCTCCGTCGTCTAAGCGAAACGCTTCCTTGACGTGTCCGACGCCAACCGACGTGCCCCGATAGTTGTCGGTGTCGTGCTCCCTCTTCGATGCCAAATAGAGCTCGCGAAATCCATGCCGGAACCTCTCGGCGCCCAGCGTCCGATACAGGTCTACGAAGAGGCGTTCCCCCAGCGAATAATTGCATTCAAACTCAACATCACCTCGAGCGGTTTCCAGAAACTCCAGTTCCGCGATATTGCGGGCATAGGCGCAGGGAGGCCTGCTAACCTCAATCGGACGGCCGGTTCGCGCATCCTCGATGATGGATGCCACGAGATCCGCAGTGCCTTCGTCCACCCATTTTGCGTTGTCTCTCCAGTAATCGTGCGCCACCTCATGAGCGATAATCCGGGCAGCGAACGCCGCTTCACGACTGCCGTCGTCGACGTCGAATTCTGGAAGGATGCCAATGTGAGTCCCGAAATTTGTTCCCGCAGTGGAACCAGCGACGGCGTTCGCGTAGAGCAGGCCGACGTAGTTGGTCGGCAACGGCGCGTCCATGTACTCGTCGGCTTTGCGCACCGAGTGCTCCAGCAACTCCATGGAGCGCGCCGCGCCCGGGCCGGTGCGGATGATGGAGAGGACGACTTCACCCGACAACGGCAACGTGACAGTGCGCAGTTCCAGAACGACATTGCCGGGATTGAGGAGGACATCGATGAGGGCAGGATTCGTTGCCGCGACGCCGTGCAGCGTGGCGACAATCGGCGCCAGGTCGTCCGAGATACCATCTCTAAGTACTGGGTAGGACATTACACCATCGAATGTCTCAGGCTCGGAGATGGCGAGCCTAGTCAGGGACTCCAGAGCAGATAGGTCGGGCGGCTCAATGCTCTTGAGAAATGGCATGCGAAGGATCCGCAGAGCCGTGTTCGAGTCCTCGCGCACCAAGTACGCGAACCTATCGATAAGGTCAGCTTCGGCATTGACGATGCCGTCTCGTACCCAGCTCAGGGAGACGAGAGACGAAGCGATGGGACGACTTGCTACGGCAACGTAGAGGATGCCCTGAATCGCCTTAGCCTCCGCATCGTCGATGCCGTCTTGTACCCAACTCAGATCCTTAATCGCAGAGGCTAGGTTCGGGTCTACTTGCTCCAGCCAGGCGCCGTTCTTGAAATCGCCGAGAAAGAACGAAGTAGCCGTTGAAGTGGGAGGCGCGACGGTTGTTGGAGTGAGAGCGATGGTCGCGGCCGGCGCTAGAGCCGGGGCAGGCTTTGGAGTCAGCGACATTATCGCGCCCGGCGCCAGAGGGGAGGCGGGTGATGGTGTGGGCGGGATGGTCGCGGCCGGCACCACAGACTGGGCAGCCGTTGGAGTCAGCGAGGCGGTCGGAGCCGGCACCAGAGACTGGGCGACCGTTGGAGAGGGCCGGGCGGTCGCGGATCGCACGTCGGAGATGATCGAGGCAACGCCGCCCGGCCCTAGCCAAATTGTGAATCCGAGCAACGCGACAAGAACGACGTCCCGTAGCCACCTGTACCCGCTGCCGGATTGCTCGGGTGGTTGCTCAGACGATTCGGCCAATTGCGCCCCTCGTTCCGGTTCTGATCGGTGCGGAATCTCTCGCTGTTCTCGTGGGCGGGATTAGCCGCCGAGACTGGCCAATTGGTCGATGGAGGTGGGCGGCCGGTCGCCGATCGAGTTGGCAACGTACTTCCAAGTGATCACGCCGTCCCGGTCCACCACGAACGTTGAAGGGGTGGCGAGATCGTCGCCCAGGACGTTGAATACCATGTACGACTCCGGCACTGCCCGGCGCACCTGCTTCGCAAGCTGATCATCAAGCGAAATCGTCGTTCTCATGATGCGCAGCGTAACAGGTATTCATCGGTGCATCAACGCCGATCAGGGGGTGACCTCGTAGTACACCTCTGCCACCTTGCGCCCGCCGGCGTACACGAATACCGCGTAATGGCCGGGCGCCCACTGTTGCGATGGTGGCACGCCAACCGAAAACCACATCGTACCGCCAATGTACTCGGCTTCCGCGGTGAAGTCGTTGCTCCGGCGGTGATAAGCGAACCCGTCTTGATGGTATTCCACAATCTCTACGGGTACTTCATAGGGGCCGCCCGATATGCTGTACGAGTACTCTATCGTGAGAATTATCCAATCGCTTAAGCCTTGCGCGGGAAATCTGAGCACGGGAGGTCCGTCCTCGCCGGCAGTGAGAAAAGCTTCTTCGATACGCCCATTGATGCCAGGCAGGCTGGGATCGATCGGGTCCCTATCGACATGAGAGAGATCGTAAGGCTCGGTTCCGTCGTACCAGCGGGCGATGACGATGTTCGCGGCTCCGCCGTCTGTGCGAAACGCCTCGTTGACGTGCCCGATACCTAACGATGTGCCGGGGAAATCGTCGGTATCGTGGTCCACCTTCGATGTCAGGTATAGCTGGCGGAACCCCTGCCGGAACTTCTCGGCGCCGAGCGTCCGATGCAGGTCCACGAAGAGCCGTTGCCCCAAAGAATAATTGCATTCGAACTCAACGTCACCTCGATCGATTCCCAGAAACTCCAACTCGGCGATATTGCCGGCATAAGCGCAGGGAGGGTTGCCCACTTCTGTCGGACGGCCGGTTCGCGCACTTCCGATAACGGCAGCCATGAAATCGGCGGCTCCCTCGTCAATCCAGTTTGCGTTGCCGGCCCAGTAGTAGTGAGCCACTTCGTGAGCAATGACCTCGCCGGCGAATGCCGCGTCCCTACTGCCGTCGTCGACGTCATATCCGGGAAGGATGGTGATGTGAGTACGGAAATTCGTTCCCGCGAACGAGCCGGGCACGGCGTTCTCAAAGAGCAGGCCGACGTAGTTGGTCGGCAACGGCGCGCCCATGTACTGTTCGGCGCTGCGCACCGCGTGCTCCAACAGATCCAAGGAGCGGGCAGCGCCCGGGCCTGTCCGGATGATAGTGAGAACCACCTCACCGGACAACGGCAACGTGATTGTGCGCGGTTCTAAAACCACATTGCTGGGATTGAGTAACGTGTCGATTAGAACGGGATTGGTTTCCGCGACGCCGTGAAGCGTGGCAACAATAGGGGCGAAATCATTAGATATGCCGGCGCTCAGCGTGGGATGGGACAATACACCGTAGAAGATCTGAGGATCGGAGACGGCGAGCCTACTCAGTGACTCCATAGCCGGCACATCGGGCGGTTCAATCGTCTTGAGAAATAGCATATCTAATATCTGCGACGCCACGGCCGCATCCTCGCGAACTACGTAAGCAAAATGCTCTATGAGGTCAGCTTCGGCGCCGTCGATGCCATCCCGTACCCAACGCCGGGAAAGCAGTGACGAAGCCAAGGGGCGACTTCCGACGGCAACGTAGATAATGCCCTGTATCGCCTTGGACTCGGCCTCGTCAATCCCGTCTCGTATCCAGCCCCGTTTCCTGATTTCGGTAGCCAGGCCAGGATCTTCTCGCTCGAGCCAACGACCGTGTTTGTAGTCGTGGAGTATTGAGGAAGCGGCCCCTCGGGTGGGCGACGTGGTTTTCGTTGGCTCACTAAACGGGACCGTTGTTGGTGTGCGCGCGGCGGTCACAACCCGCACCGGAGACTGGACGGCTGTTGGAGAGGGTGGACTGGTCGCGGCCGGCGCTGTGTTTACGACAACACTAGCAATGAGCGGAGCGATCTGGGACCGCAGGTCGGATATGGCTGAGGGAATGTTGTCCCGCTGCAACCAGAGCAGGAACACCAGTACCAGGAAAACAACGATATGCCACAGCCACCTGCATCCACAGCCGGCCGGTTTGGGTTCCTGGTTAGGCGGTCCGGCCATATGCGCTGCTCATTCCGGCTCGGATCGGCGCTAATCCGCGCAGAATATGTCGCCGGCGGGATTAACCGCCGAGACTAGCCAATTGGTCGAGGATCGTGGAGGTGGGCGGGCGGTCACCAATCGAGTTGGCGACGTACTTCCAGGCAATTACGCCGTTCTGGTCGATAACGAACGTTGAGGGCGTCGCGAGGTCGTCGCCCAAGAGGTTGAATACCATGTACGACTCCGGCACTGCCCGGGAGGTATCATACAAGATAGGGAAGGGTATCCCGACCTTCTGCACGATATCACTCGCACCGGCAAGATCGTCGACACTGATCGCCACCACCTCCGCATTGAGGGCCTGGATGTCCGGGTATACGTCCGTCAGCTCCACGAGCTGGGCTCGGCAGAAGGTTCACCAGAACGCCCGATAGAAGATGACCACAACGCTCTTTTCGCCTCTCAGCGACTCGAGGGCAAACTCGGGCCCGGCGGCCGATGCCAACACGAATCCGGGCGCAGTGTCTCCGACGTCGGTTCCGACCATTCTCTCGGTATCTTCCGGCTCGACGGTAGGCGGCGCGGTCTCGGTGGGAGTATCGACCGGCGCTGCGGTAGCGGTATTCTCGACCTGGGTTGGCGTGAAGGTGGCGGCCGGCTCGGCCGTGGGGGTGTTCGTTGCGACCGGTTCGGCCGTGTGAGTAACGGTTGGAGACGGAGGGAGCGGCGTCGGCTCGGGCGACGGGGTGGCCGCCGCGGCGGCGAGGGTGCTCAGGACCGCTGCCGACCGAACCGAAGCGTCGCCGGCGTCCGATTCTTCGACACAGGCGGCCACGATTAAAACTAGGGCAACAAACACGCACGCTATGGCTGCTCGGATCATGGCTCAAGTTTACCAGATGGTGGCTTGCGGGATGATCGAGGCACGGCTTGGCGCCGGCGCCCGTTCCGCTTGGGCCGGCGATTTCGAGGGCGCCGCCTAGGAGTCGGATTCCCCTTGCCAGAGCCGGCAGCCGGTGACACCCAAGACCAGCGGCAGCAACGTATCCACCGCCGCCCAGATAACCAGGTCTGGTGGTTGCCGTCCAGACTGTCGCCGCCGAATGCCAATAGCGAGAACCAGTTGTGCAGAAACAGAATCGTAACGCCGGCGGTCACGAAGAAGGTAACTTTGGCCTCTAGGTACCGGCGAGTTACGGCTCCGCCGGAGTCGAGCCCGCACTCAGACCCTGTCTGCTGCTCATTGCCTACATAACCTTGCGTCCGAACTAGATCTCAAAAAGGACCTGTTGATGGATCATTCAAATGACCCTATAATTAGCCCTCTGAAGTGGTACTATAAGGAGGCTGTCTGATGGAGATCAAGTTTTCGGAGGACATCTTGCCGCTCACGGATCTGAAAGCTAATCCCGGCCGGCTCGTGAGACATGTAGCGGAGTCACACCGGCCGGTGTTGCTGACTAGACGGGGGCGCGGCGTCGCGGTTGTCCAATCCGTCACCGAATATGAGAGTGCCCAGGAGGAGCGCGCCTTCATGCGGGCGGTCGTTGAGGGACTCTGCGATCTGGAGGAGGGACGGGAAGTATCTTTGCGCGAAGTCAAAGACCAACTTGGCCTCGATTAGCACATGCCCGTCAACGCCCGCTTTGCCAAATCCGCTTTGGCTGACCTACAGGCAATCCAATGCTGGTACAACAAACAAGGCGTACCGGAAATGGGTGCTCGCCTCGTTGAAGAAATCATTCCGTGCGTTGAGCGTCTCGCAGAACATCCCGACCTAGGACGCGTCGTACCGGAATTTGGCCAATCGTCTCTAAGAGAAATCATCCACCCACCGTTTCGGATCGTGTATCGGCGTGATTCGAACGCCGTACGGATCGTCCGCATATGGCGCGGTGAACGCCGGCTTCAGTTGACGGAACACTAGGACGAGCCGGCTCAACTACCTAGAGTCTGACGCACACGATGAAGTTTCACTTTGATCTCAACTCCATTGCCTGCTTCGGTATGGGTTGCCCCTCTCGGGACCACCGAGCGGCGCACGCGGAGAGTTCGTCTCAAGTGTTGATTGCAGCCTTAGTTCGTAATACGTTCATGTTACGGCGAGACGAGGAGCACGCCCAATGAGTATCAGAACCGTCCGGTTGGATGATGACGCCGAATCGACGCTGGCCGCCCTTAGACAGCGAACTGGCCTGTCGATCTCCGAGGTGCTAAAGCGCGGACTTGAGGCCTGCGCGGCGTCTATTCACGACGAGATGACCGAGACGCCCTACGAAGTGTATCGCCGGCTCGACCTGGGAGCCGGCGGCGATGCCGTGGCTCCGGCCAAGCACGCTAAGACCGCGGTAACTGAGACGATCAGAAAGAAACACAGGCATTGATCCTGGCCGGCGTCGGCCCGTTGGGCGCGTCGTTCGCTCCCGAGCTGTTCGGAGTCTATTAGGCGACGGAAGCCAGGTCGGATCTGCCGGGAGCGAATTTCGGGCCGGACCGCACGTGGCGCATCGCCTCATTCATCTCCCGCCAGCAGCTCTTCCAGAATCGGCCGAACCCCATTCCTTCTTTTCGGATCGCCAGGCGATGGCTGTTCCAGACGACGATACAGGTGCCAAAGAAGAGGAAGCGATGCACCGCCTCGGTCAAGGTCGAGAGTAGCGGCCGGCGTGTCTCTCGGAGGACCGCCAGGTAGTCACATTGGAAACGGACATGCTCGCGTTCGTCCCGCAAGATCTGGTCGCAAATGCGGCGCAGTACGGCCGATCCGGTGGTCTCGCGCAACGCGGCGTAGTAGACCTTGGCGATTATCTCCGCCGTGATCAGCACGGTAGCCGAAACTTCGAGACCGCCAAGCTGGCGCAAGCGCCGAAAAACCGTATCGGGCCAAGTCCGGGCACGGCGCGGGATGCCGGCCAGGTCCATAAAGCGGCCAAGGTCGCGGGCGTGTCGCTGCTCCTCACGAACGAAGAGCGTGATGGCTTCGGCGTAGGCAGGGGTGCGCCGGTGGGCGGCGAACTCGCGGGCGCAACGCAAGATGTGCTTTCCTTCCGAGCTCTCGCCCAACTGAAACTCACGGATGGACCCACCGATTGCGGCGCGCTCCAGGTCACTGATTTCTGCGCCGCGCCCCCAGGGAATCTCAAGAAGAGACTCGCGGTTGTTGCGGTAATAGTCGAGCCAGGATACGGACAGGCGAGTTTCGGAAGATTGGTTCGTCGTGGTTGTCGCTAACACAGTTACTCCTTGGGCAGAGAAGGGGATGAAAAGTAGCGTAGTCAAGCCACGTCAGGCGGAAGAGAAAGGCCTGAGATAGAGCACGATAAACCGGCATCTATCTGGAAACTCAGCCGGACCGGACGTGCTCGGTGCGAGTTGCTATCCGCTAGACTTCGCAGCTTCAATCCGGGAGCGATTTGGTGCAGTAAAGAGCCCAAGGCGGTAGAAACCGCCGAGGTAGTCGCCAATGCGTTCGGGGTTCCGATTCGGATCGCAGAAGGATTGGAGGAGCATCATAGGAGCAACGTTTCTTTCTTTCCGACGAAGAATGAGTTTGAAGAGGCGGTCGAGAGATTCTACCGGGCGCCGGATCAGCTTGTGCTTGGGACCGAGACAGCCCAGCAGGCGCTCGGCAGAATCTCTGCCGCGATCGACGGAGTGATCAAATCGGAACCGGCGGACAGCATTATAGTAACTCACGGTACGGTGCTGACGCTCTACGTGGCAAGTGCCACTGGTGTCCGGCCGATATGCTTCTGGCGCCGATTGGGCTTGCCGTCGTTTGTCGTGCTGACATTGCCGGACAGGCACATACATTCCATTTACGAGGACGTCGTTGAAAATGGAACCCACGGATGACGCCTGGGGTGTAGGCCGGCCCGCGCTTGATCTGCGCCGGCTAATCGTTGTAGCCGGGAGAGAGGAGAATGTACTATGTAGCAGCCGGAGGTCCAAGTCGAGTATTCCGTGCTATGAGACGACTAGCAATTATTGATTGGACTTCACGTGCTGCCCTTCGCCAATCTCAAAATCCGGCGCGGATTTGCGCACACTTCCAGTGGCGACCAACTCGCCGCGAGTCTCCCCATAGTCGGTTCGTCGAATGTGGCCCCAGGCGGGACTCGCCGGCCTCACGATTCTAGGTTCGACCCCATAACAAACCGATGATGAACTTCGGCTCCTATCAGACCGGCGATTTCTATGACGAGCTTTTCCGCTCTGCGGAAACTCCGCGGGAGGAGTTTCGCATGCTGGTGGAGCGGATTGATTCCCTGCCGGAGGGGGAGCTCCTACGCCGGCAACGGGTAGCCGAGCGCGATTTGATGCACATGGGGATCACGTTCAACGTCTACGGAGACGAGAGAGGCCAGGAACGCATCTTCCCATTCGATCTGGTGCCTCGTCTCGTCACCTCCCACGAATGGGATTGGTTGGAGAAGGGATTACAGCAGCGCGTTCGCGCCTTGAACCTCTTCATCGACGATGTCTATCACGATCAAAAAATCGTCAAAGACCGGATCATCCCCCAGGAGATCATCCGCTCAGCCCAAGGGTTCCACGAGGCGTGCGTTGGTCTCAACCCACCACAAGGGATTTGGTGCCACATCACAGGGACCGACATCGTCCGCGACAGTGACGGAAGAATGTACGTGTTGGAAGACAACCTACGCGTGCCCTCGGGGGTCTCATACGTTCTCCAGAATCGTCTGGTCCTGAAGCAAACTTTCCCCGAAGTCTTTCAGGGACTGGGAGTCCGGCCGGTTGACGACTATCCCGGCCGTCTTCTGGGCATGCTGGAGGATGTTGCGCCAAGCGGTCGAACTAGGGCGGAGGTCTATCTACCGGGCGGCGGCTGGAGGGGATATGACCCGACGTATGGCTTGGCGGTCGCCGACCGTCACATCGCGGTTGCCGCATCCGCAACGCCTCGCTTGGCCGGCCCGCTGAGCGGTAGTTTCCGAGGCTCCGGGGTCACTTCGACAATGGAGGCTGAGATCAGCCTGGACGCGACCGAATCCTAGGTGCACTTGGCTCCGGGAGGCCTAGAAGGATGACCGCGGACTTGGCTTGCTAAGGAGTTCGACCGGTTTCACCATCCCTATAGCCAATAGGCGTCCGGTCTCTTTGGATTGTCATTCGCATGTCACACGCGGAGAAGCTTGCTGAGGAGAATGAGTTGATAAGCCGAATTCTCTAGAAAAAGCCTTACTTGATTCGCGATTGGTTACGAGTGTGGAGTAGTACATATGCCTTGTGCGGCAGCGATGGCGGAAAAGTGGTTCGCTCATGCAATTCTAGTGCCGCGTTCTCCAATCGGTACGAAAGTCTAGTTCCCGAAAAAGCTCGAAAGTATTCGTGGACGGCACGTTGAAGTCTTCACACACATCCGGCAAGTGACGGTTTGCCCGGCCTCCCACGTAGGTCTCATCAACCTCAACCGGGCCAGCGAACAGGCCCTTGTCATTACCCCGCAACTTCTACTACAATTTGTATCAAACACTGTCACAGAGGAGGACCCGCCATGCTTTGCATGTCCACTGTGCTACGAGTAGTTCCACTCCTTCCCCAACTCCGCGCACTAACTCAAGCTCCTCTTTCTTAGTAGTCACTTGCATCGATACTTGATTCGTTGCGGGCAGGGTGCCGGCAAAACCGGTTGAGGTCGAGAAGCCGGTCGAGGTAGAAAAGGAAGTCGTCAGCAGGAGGAGTTCCTTACACGAGAGAGAAGATGAGCACGTATCTATATGGGCCGTGCCATATAGATATAGAAAGGCGTATTCAGCTCTATATATTGGGTTGTGCTTTTTAGGTTGGGTAGGCACAGCGATACTCTGGTACACACAGCAAAACCCGCCCTCGCTCGCCGATTTAGCCGCCGCCAGCCTATTAGCTGCCGCGTTAGCAATCTTTGTCATTGAAGTCAGGGAGACCATAGTTATGTTAGCGTCATATTGGGACAGAAAGGTCGAGGTAGAAAAGCAGAGAAGTAGAGAAGAGGAATACAATCGAATCAAGGAGCATTTGCGAAAACAGAATATTGAAGTAGAGTTGCCGGAGCCCCCAAGTGCACACAATGGCAAGCGTTCGCAAGATAGGGAGAGCTAAATGGGAATGTTTGATGTTGCGGTAAGGATTGCGAATCCAAAGACAGGCCAAAGTATCCACGTTGATGCCTGGGTGGATACAGGTGCAATTTATTCGGTGGTACCCGCCTCCGTCCTGGAGAACCTGGGAATAGAGAAGGAAGAAAGAAGAGAGTTTACCCTTGCCAATGGCCGCAAGGAAGAGTGCCATGTCGGGCAAGCAGAATTCCGCATAAAAGGGAAGGCCAGAACCTCGCCTGTGGTTTTTGGCAGAGAAGATGTCAAACTACTAGGCGCAGTTTCTTTAGAGACGCTCGGCTTGATTGCTGACACAACAAATAAGGAATTGATCCCAGCATCAAGGTTGCACCTTATAGGCATGCGCTAACCCGCCGGCTTCGCCCGTTTCTTATGCAGGCCGCGGCGGTGTTTAGTAGGGCGCAGTTTGCAACAGGACTTGTGATGCTTGATGAATGACATCATAATTTATTTCAAATGAACCAGCGGGCATAGCCAGCACATTGACGCTGATCGTAGATTGGTCCCCATTGACTGTCGCGTTGGCTTCCGTATCCAGCGTTCCTATTGCCATCATAGCGGGAGCTAATCCAAGCACGTTCATCGAATTATCGCTTAGCGGCGGGCCATCGTAAGCAATTTCAAGCCGAGACTGATCGCTCACATATTTGTCCTCGACAAATCGCTTCCCTGTCGGCCCGCTACGCCGTAACAATCACAATCATTATTGTCAATCCCGACCCGCCTCTGGGTAAACAAGTAGATGATTCCCATAGCAAGGGATAGTGAGGCGGCAAACTCTAGTTCCATTTGCGCCTCAGACTTAACTCTCTTTTTCTCCCAGTCTCCTACCAGGGCATCGTGCGCTTGGTATACCGCCGGCCGATCTCGGCGGCTTCTTCCCCATCGTCGCCGCACGAACCTATCATTACGCCGGCTTTGATTTGGTCGATGATGTTGTCCGGCCCCATCCTTTCGAGGAACGCGATACCGGCCGACTCGCAGGCTTGGAAAACACGATCCCGCGCCCGCTGCATTTCCGGAGGATAAGGTGAATCGTGCGCGTCGGCGTAGCCATATGACATCCCCATATCGCCCGGGCCCCACTCGGCCGCGCCGACTCCGGGGACCAGGGCGCTGGCCTCGGCATTCTCCGCAGCAGTCTTATTCTCGATCTTCAGGCAGAGCAGGATCTCTCCATCCGGATTCAACGGCCAAGGATCCGCCAACCGTATGTATTCCTGTTCGTCGACGTCCCATATCGCGGCCGCCGCGGCCTGTCCTCCCTGGCCTCGCCGGCCCTGTCCCAATCCTTGACCAACGCCTAGCTTCGCGGAGCCATATCGAACGGCCTCCACGAACGCCCGCACGCCGGCCGGCTGTTCGGCATGGCACAGGATCAGGCCGTGCACGCCGGTTGCAAGTGCCTGCTTTACCATCCATGCGTTGGTCCGGACTATCTCTTCACTGCTACCGTCGGTGGGTAAAGTGACCAGAACGGCCGGAGTTCTATGGCCGCTCCTAGTTGGGCCGGCCGCTACCAGCCCGCGCATGAAGGCGCGTAAGCCGGCCATGTCGAATGGATGATGCTCACACTCGGCGATCAGATAGTCTGCCCAAGTACTCGCAGAGTCGAGGCCAACTTCATAGGTCAACTCGGTGACCGCCGTGTAGTAGATCGGCTGCCCCTGTTGAAGCAGTTCAATTGCGCGATTTATTCTGGTCATGCGACGCTCCTGATACAGTCGAGATGACTGGAAATGGAATCCTGTGGGTCTTCTTTGAAGGAATCGATCGGACTAGCTGCCTTGTTGGCTACCCGGGTGTAGCAAACAGCATTCCGCTCAGCGCGTGTATACGGCGTGGTGAAAGAGCATCGAGGCAGGTTGGAACAGAGTATCAGTGCGCTAAGCGCTCTTTAGCCCAGCTTGCGCGATTGTCAGAGGAATCTAGTTCTGACCGCTGAGCGCGCGCAGCGTTTCCGCCTCGTCCTCGGCCGACTTCCACCATAACCACATGACGGCGGCCGCGCCAACCACGGCTCCTACGCCGAATCCCAATATAAAACTCATCTATTACTACTCACTCTTGAATTGTCGCCCAGGCGCCGACGCCTAACTAGTGATAGCATAGTACCCCAACTAGCGAGGTAAAACAAACCTCCGGCGGACCCGCGCCCGACGCATCCACGGTCAAGTAAAGATCGTCTAAGTCACTAGCTTAGGACGATCTTAGTTTTGCTGGATGATGCAAAGGAGAGAGCCGCCGACATCGCGAAGATGCCGGCCACTCGGCGCCTCACGGGAATATGCCTCGAATGGACGTGGCTTCCGTCACCCTTTCGATTGCCAGCATCAACGCCGCCGTCCGCAAGTCCACTTCATGGCGCTCGCTGGTCTCCAATACCGCAGCGAAGGCTTTGGTCATCACCCGTTCGAGCTGGGTGTTGATCTGGTTCTCGTCCCAGAAGAACGCCTGTAGACTCTGGACCCATTCGAAATAGGAAACCGTGACGCCGCCAGCGTTGGCCAGAATATCAGGCACCACGATCACGTTGTTACCCTGAAGAATGAGATCGGCGTCCGGCGTTACAGGCCCATTTGCTCCCTCGACGATGAATTTGGCTCTCACCTGATCCGCGTTGCCCAGGTTGATCTGGTTTTCCAGAGCGGCCGGAACCAGGACATCCACCGGAAGGCAGAGCAACTCGGCGTTGGTGATCCGATCGGCCCGGGGAAAGGCGGATACCCATCCAGTTTCTTGCTTAAAGCGGTGAAGGGCGTTCGCGTCCAGGCCGTTTGGATTGTAGATACCACCTCGGGCGTCGCTGACCGCTACTATTCTGTATGCGCTGTCCCGGCCGAGAAGCTTGACGAGCTCACCGCCGACGTTGCCGAATCCTTGCACAGCGATCGAGACCGGCTCATCAGTCCGCGGCCAGCGTTTCAACGCGTCGCGAATCATAAAGAGGCATCCCCGAGCGGTCGCCTCCAGCCGGCCCTCCGAACCGCCGATGCTGAGCGGCTTGCCGGTTACTACCGCCGGCACCGAGTAGCCGTGCAGCATCGAGTAGGTGTCCATGATCCATCCCATGATCTTTGGCGAGGTATTCACGTCAGGCGCCGGGATGTCGCGCTCGGGGCCGATCAGTATCATTATCTCGGCGGCGTAGCGCCGGGTCATGTTTTCGAGCTCGTTCTCCGAAAGCTCGGCCGGGGCAACGATGACTCCACCCTTTGCCCCGCCATAAGGGATGTCCACCACGGCGCATTTCCAAGTCATCCACATAGCGAGCGCCTTTATCTCGTCCAAGGTGACATCATGATGGTAGCGAATGCCGCCCTTGGCCGGCCCGCGCGCGATATTGTGCTGGACCCGGTATCCCCTGAACATTTTGATGCTATCGTCATCCATCTGGGTGGGGAAGGTCACAGTCAATTCGCGCTTACACTCGCGCAGTAGCCCGCGCATATTGTCGTCCAGCTTGAGCACTTCGGCCGTCTCGTCGAACTGGCGTTGCGCCATCGCGAAGATGCTGTCTGGTTGGGCAATAGTACTTTCAGTAGCCATAGCTGCCTAATCGATCCCTAGTTTCTAGCTATCTCGGAGGATTTCGAGTACCTAAGAGACCTCGTCCAGAGCCTCGCGGGCGGCGCGCAGCAGGTGCTCCGGATTGTCGTCCGGAACGGAGCAACCGTTCGCAAGGATGAAGCGGTCGCCGGCGACCTGATCAATGGCATCTTCTATCTCTTCGCGTATTTGCTCCTTGGTGCCGGAGGTGATCGCTCCGGTTTCGTCGATCCCACCCATCAGGCACTTGTCGGGCGCCTTGCCGCGGATTTTGGCGAGGCTTATCCCGGTCAACCGATCACTCCAGCTCAAGACCGGCGCCGGATAGGAGAGGAATGGGTCAATTTCCAGACCGCTAGAGGCGTGCACATGCAGGGTTGTCAACCAGCCCTTGCTGGCGCCGGTGAGGGCTATGAGGTCGTAGGGGCGACCGAATTCGGCGTATTGCTGATCGCTGTACATGTTGTCGCCGGCGCCGTGGACAGCGAAGAAGATACCATCGGCGCCGGTTTCTATCGCGGCCTGGTTGAACTGCCGCAGGTTGCCGGCCAGGGTCGCAAGCGCGTGGTGGAGCTGAACTGGATTGCTGTTCATGTGCTGCCCTACCAATTCCGCGCCGGCGAATCGAATCGCGTACGCAAGAGGGGAGAAAAGCGTGACGATGATAGGCGTCTCGGAGCCTATCCTAGCCCGTAGTATTTCAACGGTATCCAGTATTCGCCCCAAGTCACCTTGATACGGTTCCAAATCGGTGATCAACGACCAATCATCTGCCGAGCTAATGCTCTCGTTTGGGAAGGGATAGCGGATATCCGGCATAATCTTGAAGATGTCCAAGTCGAAGGTACCGAAGAAGTCTTCCGTCATTCGGGCAAGCGTCTGGGGTGATCCTTCGGGTTTGAAGTGGTGCCAAAAGCATAGCGGGACTCGGTCCACAGTTCGTCCTTCGACGGCGGCGCGGACTCGTTCCATCTTGGTCATCGACGGCATGTCTTCACCTCTGAATCTACACAAGAACCGGGCCGGTAGTTGCCATATTAGTTTAGCAGACGGCTAGTCAGCGAGAGTTTCCCGAAGCGCTCCGTGGGCCCGGCGCAGGTGTTTGGCTACTGATTGGCGGCTGATTCCGAGAGAGGCGGCAATCTCCTTGATCCGCCGATCCTCGACGTATTTGGCGGCTATTACAGATCGCTGGCGCGGCGAAAGCCGGCGGATCGCCGAACGCAGATCGGGGCCTCGCATGGTGCTCGGGTCGAACCGCCGCGATCCGATGCGCACGTTCTCCATTGGCATCGGCTTAATTGACCGGCTCCTTCGGCGCTCCTGCCTCAGATAGGTGCGCAACCTCCAGCGCAAGTGGGAACGTAGGTAGTCGATAAACGATATTCCCTTAGAGCGGTCGAAGGCGGGCGTCAGTTCGAGCGCGGCTACCCAAGCCTCTTGGAGGAGTTCTCTTCGGAGCTCACCATCGGCCCGGAGCCGGCTCGCGGTGATTCCGACGGCTTCCTTGACGCCAACCGCAACTTGATCGAGGGAAGCTACCGGCTCCGGGTGCGCCTCAACGAGTCTAGGTACGGACGGCATTGGAGCCAATTGGGGGTGAGTTGAACCACCTAGATTGACGTTGTACATCAGTACCGACGAAAGACTCCCACGGCGATCCCCTGAATCCTTACGTCGGTGACTATCATGGGCTCGAGGTAAGGCGCGGCCGGCTGAAGCCGGATGTGTCCCGCCTCGCGGTAGTATCTCTTTAAGGTAGCTCCGGTTCCGCCGATCAGCGCCACCACAGTCTCGCCGTTTTGGGCCGTATTTTGAGGATGGACGATGACGAGGTCACCATCGTTGATCCCATCGCCGATCATACTGTAGCCTTTGACCCTCAACACAAAATTGTCGGCGTTGCGGGCCAACGTCTCCTCAACCCAGATGTATTCGGATCGGTCTTCGTAGGCCTCGATTGGATGTCCTGCCGCGATTTCTCCTACGATCGGGAGTTTAAGGAACTCTGGCTGTTGCTGATCGCCCTCGTCAGTAGCTATGACCTCAATTCCCCTTGTCTGGTGGGGGTTACGCCTGACATATCCTTTGCGCTCAAGGGACTTGACGTGGGCCAAAGCGGCCGGCGCCGAGATCCCGCCCATAGACTCGCCGATCTCAACATATGACGGAGAGCAGGAGTTCGTCTCTGAGTATTCGGAAATGTAGCGCAGAACATCTCGCTGCTTATCGGTCAACCTTCGATCCATATCAACGCCTCCGAACATTGAACAAGCGGAACGGTTATTAAGGTTAATATATAATATAATAATTGTAATTTGGCAACAACTAAGGATTATATTAAATCTATTCTAAAGGGTTATAGTTGCTGTAGAGAGTCGGAATATGCTAACATTCCGGTCCGTCGGCAAACTGCAAACTCCTCATTAATGGCGCTCTGCTCGGATAGTCTTTGTCGCATCTCACGACTCTAGTACACAGTCGGGTTCCCGGAGCGGGGCAGACGTACGACCGTCGCGTGCGTGACCTCGCGAATCACTGTATATTTTCCCTACTCATTACTCGGAGTGAACTAACCCACACATGAATTCCGGTCTTCTGACGTTTGACGTTTCTCAGAGCCTGTCTGGTTTGGAGTCCGATTGGAATGCCTTGATTCGTCAGAGTCGTTCCAACGGCATGTTTCTAGGCTGGCAGTGGCAATCAACGTGGTGGGATTGCTGTGGAGAAGGACAGCTGAATGTGATACTCGTGCGCGACGCCGGTCAGCTGGTCGGAGTAGCGCCTTTGTTTGTATTGGACGATTGTTGGCGGCTTGCCGGCGGCGAGGAGGTCGCTGACTTTCTCGATTGGTTTGCGAAGCCAGGATACGAATCAGAAGTGGCGGTCGCCTGCTGCGATGCAATCCGCGACTTGGGCGGCTCCAGGATCGTCCTGCGGAATCTTCGAGCAGATTCCTTGATAAACCAAGAAATAGGGCACCAGCGAGAATTCGCCGCCTGGAATGTGCGGAGGGAAGTCGAGGACGTGTCACCCAGGCTAGAGCTGCCGAGCAGCTGGGAGGAATACGTCTCCAGCCTCAGCAAGAAGGACCGGCACGAGCTACGGCGCAAGGTCCGGCGGCTGCAGAGCGCCGGCCGGGTGCACTGGTACTCGGTCCGGCCGGAAGAATTCAGCTCCGCTGATTTGCATGATTTCGTCCGACTCCATCGGCTAAGCGCCCCAGACAAGGCCGGATTCATGACCGACCATATGGCCGATTTCTTCGGCCGGCTGATGGCCACTTTCCTTCCGTCCGGCCAAGCGCTGCTGTACTTTCTCGAGTTGGATGGTCATAGAATCGCGTCGACGATTTGCTTCAGTTTCGAAGACGAGATGTTGCTTTACAATAGTGGCTACGATCCGGAGTACTCGCGGCTGTCGGCTGGTTTGCTACTGAAAGCATTTTGCATCGACGACGCGATGAGCCAAGGCAAGAGGGTATTCGATTTTCTTCAAGGGAGCGAGCCGTACAAATACGATCTCGGCGGCGTCGACGCCCCGATATATCAGATTACGTTGGAAAGAAATGACTGACCTTGCTGGATGCGTGCGGGAGTCGCACGGTGTGTAGGATTGCGACCATCAGCTTACATTCTTGTCCATTGGCCGATCTGGGTGAACGCCAGGCCGGCGGAATGAACGTATATGTGCGCGAAATAAGTCGTGAACTGGGGCGGCGGGGAATGGAGATCGATATTTTCACTCGCCTCACCGATCCCGGTCTGCCGCGGATAGTCGAGTACGCTGACAACGCCCGCGTCATTCACCTGCCGGCTGGAGCGCCAGCGCACATCGACAAGAACGAGATCGCCAACTACTTGCCCGAGTTCATCTGCGGCGCACTTCGCTTTGCGGCTGAAAACGATATTCAATACAAGTTTCTGCACAGTCATTACTGGCTCAGTGGTTGGGCCGGCGTGCATCTGGCTCGTCGCTGGCGGGTGCCGCACGTCACAATGTTCCACACACTTGCGCGGGTGAAGAATCAGGCGAGGCCCTCAGTGGCGGAAAGCGAACAGCGGGCGGAAGTCGAAGAAAGAGTGATGAAGAGCTCCGACGCCATCGTCGTGTCCAGCGAGCACGAGCGCCTTTTGATGTCGGAGCTCTATGGTGCAACACGTAGCAAGATCAGCGTAATAGCCGGCGGTGTAAACCCCGGCTTGTTTCAACCGCTCGGGCGCAACGCGGCACGCCAAGCGATAGGTCTCAACGGCGGTAAAATCGCCCTGTTTGTAGGCAGATTCGATCCGATTAAAGGTCTGGACCTGCTGTTGCGCGCGATGCAGCGGGCGATCGTCCCTAGAGACACTCAGCTGGTAATTGTGGGGGGGCCAAGCGTTGCCGGGGAATCGGAGAAAGCGCAGCAGCTAGTGCGCGATCTGGGGCTGAACGATCGGGTAAGATTCGCCGGCATGATCAGACAGGAATCGCTGCACTATTATTATTCGGCTGCTGACGTTACGGTGATTCCGTCATATTATGAGAGCTTTGGCCTAGTGGCGCTGGAGTCTATGGCTTGCGGCACGCCGGTTCTGGCCGCATGTACGGGTGGTTTGCCATCTATAGTGTCAGATGGTGAAAATGGTCTGCTTTTCCAATGGCGACAGCCGGACGCACTGGCTGGCAAGCTGGAGCAGATCCTGACCGATCCCCTGCTCTGGCGGCGGTTGGCGGTTGGGGCCAGCTCCACACCTAGCCGATTTTCCTGGGGAAGCACGGCGGAGCGCGTACTGGCGCTGACTCGCGAACTGGGTGAGCAGGCAAGTCCCCAGCAATATTGCAACAAAGGTCATTTTTCTGCCGTTTAGCCGTTCAAGCCCCCAGGCGGGGCCAAAGCGCTACCGGGTGAATGGGAATCTATTGTGTCGTCTGAAGAGTCTAGTCGTGCCAGCCTAACCCATCTCGACGAGGCCGGGCGGGCCCGGATGGTCGACGTGTCGGCCAAGCGAGACAGCGTCCGTGAAGCGACCTCGCGCGGCGCAGTCAGAATGAAGCCGGCTACACTCGAGGCGATTGGAGCCGGTGAGATCGCCAAGGGCGACGTGCTCTCGGTTGCTCAGGTAGCCGCAGTAATGGCCGCAAAACGCACTCCGGACATCATCCCCATGTGCCATCCACTGATGTTGACGGACGTGTCGGTCGCATTCGATATAGATCGGGAAGCGTCGCGAATCATCATCGAAGCCACGGTAAAGACAACGGGAAAGACCGGCGTCGAGATGGAAGCTCTCACTGCCGTAAGCGTGGCCGCCCTGACAATATACGACATGGCCAAGGCAATCGACCCAGCAATGCGGATCGAAGACATCAGATTGATCCGCAAGAGTGGCGGCAAGAGCGGCGTGGTCGTGCTGGAAAGCTGATGATAACTAGCTTTCGGACAACCGGGCCTAATATCCTCAACTCCCGTTGCATCGAGGATCTGGACGATCAGGCATTCCGATCGATGAACACCGCTTGCGCAACGTAACCTGACAAGACCAATTCCTATTCAATTTCTGTCTCGCGTTCTAGCACCATTAAATCGTCGGCTTTGGTTGTGGCTCGCGGGTGGCCTACTTCTCTATGCCATCGCCTTTCATTTTGAATCTCTGCTCTTCGGCCGGATCTATTTCAATCTTGATACGTTCGCATACTTCTACCCCATGGAGTCCTACTACGCGACGAGCCTGCGGGCCGGCCAATTGCCGCTATGGAACCCATACATATTCAGTGGGGTGCCCTTTCTGGCGAACAGCCAGGCTGGTGTCTATTACCCTCTGAACCTCGCGTTCCTGTTAGGTTCGATCCCATACGTCTACAGTGTAGAGCTCGCCGCTCACTCTCTAATAGCGGCCGGCGGTATGCTCTGGTTCGGCCGGCGGTTCGTCGGACTAAGCTGGTTTGGCGCGGTAGTAGCTGGGCTGGCATTCGGATTTGGAGGCGCCATTGTGACGATGGCAGGGCACCTGAACCAGATTCAGGTGGCAGCGTGGCTGCCGTGGATGCTGGGTGCCGGTCATCAAGTGGTAGTTCGGCCGGGTTCGCGACCGTTGGTAATCCTCGCCATCCTGGTAACTCTGCAAGCGCTGGCCGGCCACACCCAACAGCTATATATCGGACTTTGGGCGCTGGCGGTCTACTCAGTTTGGACCTATCTGCGGCAGACTGACATCGGATCGTTCAGGCTGGCTGACAGCGCCTTGTGGTATCGATTGGCGGCTCTGGCCGGCGCCGGCGTTCTGGCGGCTGGTCTATCAGCAGCTCAAATGGTGCCGACGCTAGAGCTAGCCAGCCTATCGATTCGGGCCGGCGGACTGAGCTACTGGGAAGCAACGGCATTCTCGTTGCCGCCGTTCGAGCTCGCTGCGGCGCTGGTGCCGCCTGTGGCCGGCGGCGCGCCTTTTAGCGAATTTGTCGGCTACGTAGGAGTGGTTGGTCTAGCGCTAGCAATATGCGGACTGGCCGCAAGGTTTGGCTCGAGGGAAAGATTCTGGTTGGGGTGGTCGATTGTCGCGCTGCTGCTGGCGTTCGGCCACTTTACTGCACTGTATTACGTGCTGTACGAGTTGGTGCCGGGATTTGACGTATTCCGGGCGCCGGCGCGTTGGCTGGTCCTGTTCGCCTTCGGAGCATCGGTCCTAGCCGGCTTGGGCGCAGGTCACGTGGGCAGACTGGAACGTCGGAGGCGCGCAGCCGGCATTGCGGCGATCGTTGTTGTTGCCGCAATCGCTCTGGCCGGCGTCCGCGACCTGCTGGGCGAGACCAGGCCGGTCGAAATTCCGGCCGGTTGGTGGTGGGTGGCGGCCATCGCCCTGGCATTCGTCCTGGCCACGGTCCGGTGGCGGGCCCGCCTCCAATCATTGCTCCTGATCCTGCTCCTCGCCGCGGAGCTCTTGGCCGGCGCTCGCCAGCTGGACTCCCGCCAAGTGATTCTGGCAGACGCTTTCGACCAGATGCGCGGCAGCACCGCCCATGTATTGGTCGATGAATCCCGGTTTCGAGTTCTTTCCATCGGAGAGAGCACCTATGACCCTGGCGACCTGCGTGAGCTTCGCCGGTCGTTGGGCCCGTATATGACAGAACTCCAAGTAGAAGATTATGTCGAGGCGCTAAAGTATGCTGAGACATTTCAGCCGAACTTGCCAATGAGTCGGGCGTTGGCGACTATCGACGGCTACGATGGCGGCCTGCTTCCGCTGAAGCGCTATCTACAGATAAAGCGACTCTTCCGGGACGAGGGCAAAGAGCTAGAGGATGGACGTCTGCGGTATCAACTCGCCCAGGTTCCTGAACCCGAGCTACTTGCATGGCTCAACGTGAAGTACGTGGTGATGGACCGTACCCGCGATCTATGGCTCGATGGCATCTACTATGACCTTGGTCTAAGCCACCCGATCGCCCCCGGGCAGTCGGTCGAGTTGATTGCACCGTCCGATTTCGACACCACGTCGATTGGTTTGATGCTATCGCCGGCCTCGTCGGGCAACGCGCCGGCGCAAGGGCTATTGACGGTAATCGATCAGTCGGGTGACAGCATCGAGATCGGGCTCGATTCGGGCACGGGCCGGCCAGTCGGAGACTATCGCGAAGACCTGCACGGCATCAACGAGTCGAAGCTACCGATGCCAAGGACGCTGCGGCCGGCTATTGTGAGAGTTACCAATCTCGGTCAGGTCGAAGTGAACCTGCGCTCGGTCAGCCTGATTAACGAGCAAACTGGAAACGACCGTCCGATCGCGGCGTCGCCGAGCTATCGGATCGGCTATCTGGGCGATATCAAGGTGTATGAGAATCAACTGGTCAGCGACCGCATCTTTTCGGTCGGTCGAGTGCGGCCGGCTGTCGATGATCAGGAGATGCTCGAGTTAATGCGGGGGGACGACTTCAACCCCCGAGAGGAGGCATCGGTACTAGCCGATGAGTGGCGCCTATATGGCTTCGAGAGCGACGCCGATCGCGGCTCGGTAGAGGTCACCAACTTCGAGCCCGGCCGGATAGACGCCACTTACGAGGGATCAACGCCGGCGCTCCTCGTGTTCACGGAATCGCATTACCCTGGTTGGCGGGCATTTATCGATGGCGAAGAAGTGCCGATACTACTGACGAACCTGATGTTTCAAGGCATTGTCTCGCCGGCCGGCGAACACCGAATCGAGTTTCGGTTCGAGCCGGACAGTGTACGAATAGGACAGGTCATCTCCGTTGCTTCGGTGATTTTGGCTGCCCTGCTGCTTACTCTAGGACGCCGGCGGCCCTCGCGAGGCTGAAGGCGGCGGGGATGGAATCATGATTATCTGCGAGCGCTAACCGGTGCCGACATCATCTGCTGAGGGCGACCACGGTGTCACCATTTCGCCATGACCTATTTCTCGGTCGTTTTCAGGACCGAATAGGTGATCGTAGACTAGTTGACCTCACCCGTCTGGCCGCTATTGGGGGCTTGTCCTGTAACATGTCGCCATGCGCGGAATTCGCGGTTGGATACTCAGGTGGATTCGGCCACTGGGGCTGGCAACTGGCATTAGTTTCCTATCTCATGTGTTCAATCTACCGAGTTATGTTGCCAATTGGGAATTTTGGCATCCCATCGTCGCCGACGCTTGGCGATGGCTTGCGACGGTCATGGCTAGCATGAGTGACGCCTGGCTCGGCATTCTTGGTTTTTCTTTGATATTCATCATCGTGGCTGATTGGACATCGTGGTGGTGGAAGCCAAAGATCGCGCCCGCTTCGTCGTTCCACGGCTCGGGAGCCACCAGCCACGATCTAAGCACATCGCAATCTACACAGGGACGGCTAAGGCTCTGGCGTGCGCGCGACGGTTCAATTACCCTGGTACAAGCTGCATTCTTGTGGCTAGATATCCCAATGCAAAATTCGTTGCCGCCGGAAGTGCAGGATCAAGTTTATGTTTTCAAGCATGCGATATCGCAGGGTAGGTTAAAGCAACATAAGAGATACGATCCAAAGACAGAGGATACTCTATCGGGTTTGAGATTGTTGCTCGGGACTCCGGTGCCGGGAAGCACACGTGTTCAACCGGAAGAACTGAGGCGATGGGCAGAATCAATCGGGTATGTGCCAGGTTTTCTGTCCGATGAATCACTTGCATTGTAGTCCGAAATTCATTGGAAAGACCCGGTGACAAGCCCGGAAAGCTAGGGTAAATTAATTCCATAATACAAAGAGGGTTGAACCAAAGAAAGGCAATGGGCGGCTTAGCCGTCGAAGGAGGGAATTGTCTCATGTCTGTTGTTACCTTTCCTCGAACGAACGACGCAGTATTAGACTGCCAAGACAACATTGACTTTCTGCGGGATCAGCCCGCCGGTAAGTTCAAGCTGATCGTAACGTCGCCTCCATACAATATCGGAAAATCCTATGAAGCGCGGGCGTCATTGGATCGCTACTTGGCAAGTCAGGAACAGGTGGTTCGCGAGTGTATTCGCGTACTGCATCCCAGAGGTTCTATTTGTTGGCAAGTTGGGAATTACGTTGAAAACGGTGAGATAATGCCGTTGGACAGCCTGCTTTACCCGATCTTTCGAGCCTGTGGGTTGAAACTACGCAATCGGATAATCTGGCGTTTTGGGCATGGCTTGCATTGTGCTAGACGGCTGTCGGGACGCTACGAGACGATCAATTGGTGGACTAAGAGCGATTCATATACGTGGCATTTAGATCCTATCCGCGTACCCGCGAAGTATCCGGGCAAACGACACTTTAAAGGCCCCCGCGTTGGCGAACTCTCCGGTAATCCGAAAGGTAAGAATCCGAGTGACGTTTGGGAATTTCCGAATGTCAAGAATAACCACCCAGAGAAGACGATTCACCCGTGTCAATTCCCCATTGAGTTGGTGGAACGCCTAGTCCTCTCAATGACGGAGGAAAACGATAACGTTTTGGACCCATACATGGGTGTGGGCTCCACATTGATTGCGGCCCTGAAGCACAACCGTAACGGTTACGGTTGTGACACAAACGAGCAGTACGTTCAGATTGCCGAGCAACGAATAGAAGACTATTACGCTGGTCGCCTTCGAACGCGCCCGATGGGTAAACCAGTCTACGATCCAATGCTGCCAAATGGTGGTCATTGATGCGGATCGCAGCAAGATATTCTCACCTGAACGGTGAAGAATATATGCTTGTGCATCACCATGAATTATGGAAGGAAGTACAAGGCGTGATTGCGCGGGTGGATGCTGAGGCATGTAAGACGAAGGTGTCCAAAGAAAAAACAATGTCCGGCAAATTGCTCTATTCACCCAGTGATATGAATAAGGAGTTCAAGGTCAATTTTGAAAAGTTGGGTTGGGAGGAACGCAAGAACACCTTTTGGGTAACCGACGACGAGCAGCTAATGAGAGGGATCTACAACCAGTCAGCAGAAGCCCAGAGACGGGCTATCCAAGCTGCGGGCCGCCAGCCCATCTTGTCGTACAACCAGACGGATTTTGTGAAGAATAGGATCGCCGTTGAAGTCCAATTCGGTAAGTACGCGTTTGTGGCTCACGACCTATTCGTCAAACACTTGAGTTTCTTTGTTGCTGGCATCATTGACGTGGGTATCGAGATTTTGCCCATGAAGGATTTAGAGCGTGAGATGTCGTCTGGAGTCCCATATTACGAGCGCGATTTGGTAAATGTGTTGCGGCAGGGCCGGGGCGTTCCTGCCGTTCCACTAATCCTACTTGGCGTTTTGCCTTAGAGGGGAAAAAGATGGCAGATAAACCCACCAAGAAACCCGGCAGGCCTAACAAGCGGATTATTGCGCCTATCCCGGACACGTTCTAAAATGTCCTGAAGGCGGTGGTAGAGTCAGCGCCTACTCAGGATGCGGGGCGCTAGTAACTTGCGGCTGGGTGGGTAGCATACCCGCGCAACCCGCGAAGGCGAATGAGCGTTTCGTGCCCCCTGCAACGTGAGGGATTCGATAAGGAGAATATTATGAGTCGCCGAGCGAGCGAAGAAGAACATTTGAGGCTGAATATGCTTGTTGGGCAAATGGAAGCGCTCATTACGCTAGTCGGATACATAATACAGATGAAGTATTATGGTAATGCCAATGAGATAGGGTTCCTGCGTCAGCAGATTCGGTCGATGAAGAACATACCGCGTACGCCAATATATTTGAGCAGTCCCCCACAACAAGGTGCGGTAGATACCGAGTCGGAAAAGCGTTCGAAGCGGGCATTCGAACACGGCATTGATGATGTTGAAAAGAGAATCGTTGCTGTCTTGGACAGGATGCACAAGGAAGCCTTGCAAGGTATGAGAATGCCCAACCCTGATTCGCACTGAGACATTACCCGCCTGTCAAGGCGTGTATAAGCCACTCCCAGAATGCCGGGCAAAAGTCGAATCCGTAGTGTAGGTTCTTCGCCCGGATAAAGACATCGGCATCTAGCAAATAGGACAACTAGACCGCTAGCCCCAAGCTTTCGGCGACCCTTTCGAACGTCGACAACTTTTTGACGCCCAGCAGCCTGAAGGACTCCGTGTACGACGTTCTACCCTCCAAGGTGCTTACGATCAGCTCCCGTGCTAACCGCTTGCTCACGCGCGCTCCCACATTTCTGATCGGATTTCCTCCGCTCCTCTTTGGAAGGCGCCGCAAACGTTCCACTTCTTGCCAGTAAGCGGACCAGAAATCGTCTCTATCAAGTCCTTGTACGTCGTGAATGCGCCGGAGGATCACCAGGGTGCTGACCTTGAATATCCGGGCGAGACGGTTAACCTCCATGCTCAAATCAGCGCCGGCGACGAATTCTTGCCGGATCAAATCAGACGGTACGAGAAGCTCAGCCGCTACCTGATTGCACCAACGTTCAACGGTGTGGTCAGGTGCGGACGCCGCCTGCGAGTTCGAAACTCCAGACTGGCCGAGCCAGAGATGGGAGATTTCGTGAGCCAACGTAAACATCTGCGCCGCTTTGGTATCGGCGCCATTAATGAAGACAAGAGGCGCCAGGAAATCCGACAGCGCGAAGCCACGAAACTCTTCGGGATCAAGACGCCGGCGCGTGTTGCTTCCCACCACACCACTCACCATCACGAGAATGCCCAATCGGTCCGCCTGCTCAATGAATTGCCGCAATGCCTCTTCCCAAGTGGGCGACTGCCGTCGCCGTTCGACGTCGAACTCCAACGCATCGCGCAAGCGCGCCGCAGAAAAGGTAATGTCGTCAGTCGTTTCCAAGCTCCCGACGAACTTCAGCGGCGCCTCGTCGGCTGTCCGGGCTTCGTTTCGATACCAGTCCTGGCGCTGTTGGCAAAGGTAGAGAATATCCAGCAGGTCCGGGGAAGGACGGCTGAGTTCCACATCCCGCATCGTACGTAAATCCGTCACAGGGAGTTGATCGACAGGAGGTCGGCTAAGGAACAGGTAGCCGATAGGCGTGCGCGTGGCCTTGGCAAAGGCCTCCAGCTGTTTCAGTGTCGGCAACGCCTCGCGCCGTTCCCATGCTTTGAGCTTCGGGAAACGGGTAAGTAAGTAATTGACATCCCGCCCGGCCCGCTCACGCGCCCAGACCAACAACGCAGGTTCAACTTCGACCCGGTTCACGCCCTTCTCTCCCCCACGTTGATCTTATCTATCACCGCGACCGAGATGAGGGCAACGCGCAAATTCCCCAGGCACTCGATCGGCTCATGGACCTTCTCGGCCAAGGCGGTGATTCCTCTACGTCTTCCGGTCAGACAGAGCGACGATGCCGCGTCGTTCGGAGAAACCGAGCAATTGCAGAAGTGTGCCGTCAATATTTTCAGCGTCGGAACTTGGTTGAGCGGCTCGTAAACATCGTGTTTCAAGCTGAGTTCTCAATACGTAATGACTAAGCCGGAGCTTGTCCATTTGTGTAGATGAGACGTGAATGGCAGGTTAGGCCCGATTCATTTTTTTCTAACGGGGAGGATCGAAAAGATGCTAAGCCGACCGAACCAAATTATAGAAGTGTTGCAACCGTTTGCCCAGACCTACAGCCAAGGCGTTTGGCAATGGGCCAATGTACGCACAGACAATCCTCAAGAGTGCCAGTTTTCCTATCCTGTTGGCTAATTGGACGCTTTCGCAAGCACTTACCGATAAATGTTCTGACCCTTAGACTCGGTGCTTTAAGACTCGAAGCCGGCTCAAGCGCACCTGCTTACTGCAAGTAGATTTGTCGCCCTACCTAAAGCCGAACCAGATTCATCTACAGCTAACAAAATTCCGATGGCCTCGCCTCAACTCCGTGTAATATAATGGGACGTGCGATGAACCTGGCCGCCGCGACTCCTGATTTCACCCACCTGCACGTCCATACCGAGTACTCCCTGCTCGACGGCGTCAGCCGCATTGACGCCCTTCTAGATCGTGCCAAAGAGCTGGGGATGGATGCGCTCGCTATCACCGATCACGGCGTTCTTTACGGCGCGATCGATTTTTACCTAGCAGCCAAGGAACGCGGCATCAAGCCGATAATAGGTTGCGAAGTCTACATTGCCCAAGACAGCCGATTCGACCGCAAGGGTCGTAGCGAGAAAAAAGACTATCATCTGCTGCTGCTCGCCAAGAACATCGAAGGCTATTACAACCTCATAAAGCTGGTCACAGCCGGCCACTTGGAAGGCTTCTACTACCGACCCCGCATCGACAAGAATCTACTCGAACAACACTCCGCCGGCCTGATCGCTTCGACAGGTTGCATGTCGGCTGAAGTGCCTCGACTAGTGTTGGCAGGCAACATGGCAGGGGCTCGCAAAACGATCGAGTGGTATCGCAAGGTCTTTGGACGGGACAACTACTTCATCGAGCTCCAACGCCATCCGCTAGACGACCTCGAAGTGCTAAATCGCGGCCTCCTGGAGTTGGCGCGCGAAACCGGCGTAAGGCTGGCGGCCACAAATGACGTGCATTACGTCAACCCCGAAGATCACCATGCCCAGGACTTTCTCCTCTGCATCCAGACTAACTCTACCATCGACGCCGAAAAGAGGATGCGCGCCGGCGAGACGTTCTACTTGCGGTCGCCGGACGAGATGGCCGAGCTTTTTGCCGACCATCCAGAGGCAATCAGCAATACCCGCAAAATTGCCGAAAGTTGTAATTTGGAGTTCGACTTTGGCCGCATACAACTCCCAGAGTTCGAGATTCCCGACGGTTTAACGCCCAGCGCCCACCTTCGACGACTTTGCGAAGAGGGGCTGAATCAACGCTATGACGAAATAACGCCAGAGATCAAGGCCCGTTTGGACCAGGAACTCGAAGTCATAGACAAGACGGGTTTTGCCGTCTACATATTGATCGTTTGGGACATCGTGTCCTTCGCCAGGCGCAAAGGCATAGGCTATGCCCCACGAGGCTCGGTCGCCGGCAGCATCGCGTGCTATTGTCTCGGCATCACCAACATCGAGCCGCTCAGCAACAAGCTGGTTTTCGAGCGATTTCTCAATATCGAACGCGCCGAGATGCCGGACATAGATATGGATTTCGCCGACGAACGTCGCGACGAGATGATTAGCTACGTCACGGACAAGTACGGAGAAGACCGGGTAGCCCAGATCATCACTTTCGGAACCTTGGCCGCAAAAGCTGCCGTACGCGACGTAGGTCGGGCGTTGGGAATGTCCTACGCGGATACCGATCGGGTGGCCAAACTAATACCCGCCCTTCCTGTGGGAATGACCATCGACCGGGCGATGGAAGAACGGGCCGAGCTAAAGGAGCTTTACGAGGGCGATGACGCTTACAAGCGGCTCATCGAAGGCGCCCGCTCTGTAGAGGGAATCTCGCGCCACGCCTCAACCCACGCCGCCGGCGTGGTCATCTCGCGGGATCCGCTAGCCGAGATGGTGCCGCTTCAGTACACCAGCCGCAGCGACAAGTCGATTATGACCCAGTACCACATGGACGCCCTAGCAAAGGTTGGGCTCCTGAAGATGGATTTCCTCGGTCTGACCAACCTGACCATCCTCGATCGCGCGATAGAGATCATCAGGCAGGTGCACGGCAAGGACCTAGACCTCGAAACCATACCGCAGGATGAGCCCGTTACCTACGAGATGTTGGGACGGGGCGAAACCACCGGCGTCTTCCAGCTTGAAGGGCGCGGCATGCGGAACTACATCAAGGAGCTCAAGCCAACATCGGTCGACGACCTGGCCGCCATGGTCTCGCTGTACCGGCCGGGGCCAATGGCCTACATTCCGAAGTTCATTAACTCTAAGCACGGCCGCGAGCCAATTGTTTACCCTCATCCGGCGCTGGAAGAGTTCTTGCAGGATACCTATGGCGTCGTCGTTTACCAAGAACAGGTGCTAGAAATCGTGCGCAAGGTAGCCGGCTACAGCCTTGGGCAGGCCGACATCTTGCGAAAGGTGATGAGTAAGAAGATTCCAGAGATGATGGCGAAAGAACGGGCTAAGTTCGTCGAAGGCGCGATGGGAAATGGACTTAGCGCCAGTGAAGCCGAGCAGATTTTTGACATCATAGAGCCTTTCGCCGGCTACGCTTTCAACCGGGCGCATGCGTGTTGCTACGGACTTATCGCTTATCAGACCGCATATCTGAAAGCCAACTATCCGGTCGAGTACATGACCGCCGTCCTGTGCTCGGCGATGGGAACCACTGACAAGGTCGCAAACGCCATTGCGGAATGCCGCCGACTAGGGCTTGAGGTTCAGCTGCCCAGCATCAACGAGAGCGATACCCAGTTTTCGGTTGGAGGAGAGGATGGCGAGCAATTCATTCGCTACGGTCTAGCGGCTATCAAGAACGTGGGCCAAGGAGCAGTACAACCGATTATCGACGAGCGCCGGCGAAACAGCCCGTTCAGGTCGGTGGATGACTTCTGCCAGCGGGATCACGTCGACGGCCTCAATCGACGGACTATGGAGTCTCTGATCAAGGCCGGCGCATTCGATTGTCTCGGCAGGCGTTCGCAGGTTCTACACGTATTGGACCGGATTATCGGTACCGCTCAAAAGTCGCAACAGATGGCTGGCGCCAGCCAGGGCAGCCTGTTTGACCTGATGCCGGACGCCGCCGAGTTCAATGCCGTGCTGCTGCCGGACATACCTGAATTACCCATGAATGAAATCCTCGCCTGGGAAAAGGAACTGCTTGGCGTGTACGTATCGGAGCATCCGGTGCAGACGGCAATCGCCAGCCTTACAGGCACAATCAACGCCCACTGTAGCCGGATCGACTCGGAGATGGAAGGCAAGCAAGTGTGCGTCGCCGGCGTCGTCAACAGCGTTCGCGAAATAGTAACGAAGAAAGGCGACCAGATGGCGACAGCCTTGCTCGAAGACCTCGACGGTAGCGTGCCTGTAGTGGTCTTTCCACGGGTATTCGAGAAGATTGGTCAGATATGGAAGGACGACGCGATTCTGGTCGTGAGAGGGAAGGTAGACCTGCGCGACGACCAAGCGCAGATCGTCGTCTCGCGGGCTGAGCCCTACGTACCGCCGGCAGAACCCATCTCTCGAGATAAGGAGAGCGAAGCGCAGTCGCCGGCCAGAAGCGAGACCAACCAACCGAAGACCGCAAAGCTTCCAGAGTCGACCGCGCCCAATACGTCCAGAGAAGCTCCGGCCGATAATGGCAATCATCGTAGCTCCGCCAACGGTCGAGAACGGCCGGAAGGCAGATCCAATGGCAAGGACGGAAGCCAGACCAGACGGGTGCTTATCGTGCGCATGAGCCGATCCGGCGAAGATGCCCAAGATATCTCCCGGATGCGGGCCCTATTGCAACTCCTTGAGTCTTCCAATTCCGGCGATGACGCGATGAGTCTTATCGTCTTCGGCGCCGACAAGCCGACTATCGAGCTGGACTGGCCCAGTCTGAGCATCCGGTGCGACCAGAAACTTCGGAAGCTGGTGGAACAAGAGATTAACGACGTAAAAGTTTCTGTCATCGAGGAAGCTGCCAACACGTAGGATGAGGCGTGGCTACAAAAGTTGACCGTTGTGAGCTACTTGCTCCAAGCTTGCCCAGCGCAATTAAGCCTATCGAGATGCTGTGTCGGCATCAACCAACTACCGCGCCCTCAGAGGGTTCACCATAACAATGAACGTCCTGACGCGGTTACGCCGGTTGCGGGCCGGGTTCATCTAATGCACGCCGTTTTCCAGCGGTGGATGCTGATCCTAGTAGGCGTCTTACTCGTGACGGCCTCCGGGTTAGTTGACATCTACTACGAAACGCCGGTCGATTTGATCGTATTTGCCATGATCCTGATTGGAGTTAATGCGGTTCTAAGACCAATTGTGGTAATTTTGACCTTGCCGGTGACGGTATTAACACTGGGCATCTTCGCCCTCGTAGTTAATGCGCTGACATTTTGGTTGACCGCACAATTGTATTTGGGTGTACACGTAGGAAGTTTCTTTCACGCCGCGTTAGCCGCCCTATTATTAAGCATTTTCACATTTGTAGCCGGCAGTCTTATACGCTAAGGTAGGTGATAGAGAAGTATGCTCACTTCAGGGAAGCAAGTAGGTTATCTTCCTAAGCATCGGCGATTGGGGGCGCCTGTAGATTGAAATCGCTGATCAAACTACTCCACCCCGGGATGAGAATAAAGCGATGGTTGGCGCTGCTAGTAGTCGCACTTACGATCATCACGCTGGGTATCGCTTACTTGCTGGTTCAAATCTATCGAACCGAACCGTTCCCAGAATGGGTAGCCTACGTCACCTTACAGTTCATCGATAGGCCGATCCGTGGCGCGCTGTTCATGCTTGCAGGTGGCGGGTTGGCTGCTTACTCCTTCTACCAGATCAACCGGTCGTTGTTATCTCCATTCACCTCCGCTAACCGCAATGGAATTGTCGATGCACTCTATCAACACCGTTCCCGGCATCGCGGACCTAGAATTGTGGTTATCGGCGGGGGTACCGGTCTTTCCAACCTGATCCGTGGTCTACGACAGCACTCCGGCAACATAACTGCGATCGTGACGGTGGCGGACGATGGCGGGTCCTCCGGCCACTTGCGACGAGAGTTGGGGATACTTCCGCCGGGCGACTTCCGCCGCTGCATAGGGGCCCTCTCGGATGTCGAGCCTTTGATGACTCGCCTCTTCGAGTATCGATTCAAAGAGGTGGAAGGTCTCAGCGGTCACAGTTTTGGAAATCTATTCATCGTCGCAATGACCGGCGTTACCGGCAACTTTGAAAAGGCGCTCCAAGAGTCGAGTCGAGTCCTAGCGGTGCGCGGACAAGTCCTTCCATCCACGCTCGAAAACATAGCTCTCGGTGCGGAGTTTGAAGATGGCTCGGTCGTGATGGGAGAAACGGCGATACGCAACGCAAATGGACCGATTCGGCGGATCATCTTGGAGCCGTCAAGACCTCCTGCCTACCCGGAGGCTTTGCGAGCCATTCTCGAAGCCGACATCGTGGTGGTTGGGCCGGGCAGCCTCTACACGAGTGTAATGCCCAATCTATTGGTTGAAGACATTGCTCGTTCGATCAGCACCACAAAAGCCGCCCGCGTGTATGTGTGCAACGTTGCGATGGAGCAGGGCGAAACCGAGCAGTTCTGTGTCGCGGACCACATAAAGGCTCTGGAGAAGAATGTTGGGGAGGGGCTCTTCGACTACATATTGGTTAACCGGGACTTCGATGTGTCGAAGAGCGACCTACCAATCGAATCCCTCGTGAGGATTGGCGAGAACGGCACGAGTAGACTGAGCGGCTACACGCTGATCAAAGCCGACGTGATTGACCCAATCGACCCGATTCACCACGACTCTCATCGCCTAGCTCGCGCAATAATGCGCATCTACGAAGAACGTAACGATGGGTCGCGCAACGGGCAAGATCGGGATCGGACGATGGAGATGGTCGGCACACAGACGTAGCGATCCGCGTCACCCCAAGAAACTCTCCAACAAGCTTGTTTTGTTGGTCTTCTTGTCTCCTTCGATGGCGAAGAAGGGACGGCCGCGCGCCTAGTTTGACGACATCGTCGCTCGCGCACTAATGAAGCCGCGTTATGCCTGCGATTATTTCCAATCCGTGTTTCCGCGCAAAATAACGCGCCCCTATTTTAAGCACCTTGCCGAACCAGAGGACTATTCGGGACGCTTGAGCGACGCATCTGTTGCCGGCTTGGGCCACGATGTCGCGATGCCTTTGAGCGCACGGGCAATCTATCAGCATGTTGCCAGACCAGGAACTTGGCGTGTTCGAATTCGCACCCTCGCGCCGCAAGGGCATCGTCGATGACTGGCTTCCGTTGCTCAGGTTGATCGAAGCTCCGGATTAAGCGGCTTGCGTCGGATGAAGTGAGAAGGCGCTGGCTAGGCGATCTTGCAGCCGGCAGCGCCGGTCCTTCCTCGGGCGATGACGGTCGACTGCAGCATTCCCAAGCGTTGTTGAACGATGCAGCCGCAAGAGGCGTGTAGAGGACAGCGCTCCGAATCTGGGCGGGCGTCAGCCGGCGGCTATTGCGGGACTCTGGGCAGCACCCGGCTTGACGATTGAATCGACTTTGGTGAACAAGAAGTGGTCGATGTAGTAATGGACAAGCAGGGATGACAAGACGACCATGTAGTAGGCCTGCTCCAACCTCAACGCTCCGGAGTCGCCAAAGGCGCCGGTTAGCAGCGCGATCGCGCCTACTAACGCGCCGGCCGCCACGGTTACGCCCATGTTGAATGCGTAGAAGTATCGACTTCTTCCCTCGCCGGAGATTTTTTGGACCAGGTTGTTGCCTATTTGACCCCGCTGCTTGCGCAGCGCGTTCATATACCAGATCAATGCCAAATACTGGAACGAATGCCAGGTATTCATCCCTTGGAAGGCAACTTCGACGTTCTCAATCGCCGGCACGAAAAAGGAGACCACCGCCGTCAACGATATGAGAAGCGTCTTCGGTACATTGACGCGACGCTCCTTCACTTCTTTCACTGTACGGGCGATGAAGAGGAACAATACCACGCCAAATGCGGTCGCTGCCAACCACACGAGCAGATCCGTCCTGAAGATCTCTGGAATCAACATTGGACGATTCTCGACTATGAACTCGCCGCGAACCAACTTGTACGTTGCGATCGGGTAAAGACAGGTGAAAACAACCCCATAGTCGACCAAGCGGGACCAGAGCGGCTCGGGGTGTCCCCCCTTCTCCCGGTAGCAGTCGACGAAGAAGCTGATCTGGTGCAACACGTGCACCGAGGCCCAGAAGAAAAACACTGTCAATAGCAAGGACAGGTTTGCGACCGCGAGATAGATGACCGCTATGGGAATCAGGAAGGCGATGCCGGCGTAAACGGGGTATCTGCGGCGAAAATTTGGTTCGAGGAAACTGACCGTGTAGGTCGAGTACATATGGGGACCACCGACAACCAGCGCCACCAACAGATTGACGTACAAGACGGGCACGCCGAGGTGATAGAACATGATCAGCGGGACGGCGACCAAAGATATGCTGAGGATTATGAACGTAAGATCCCACCGTTGGTTACGCAACCAAGGGCCGGACTGGAGACCTGATTCTCTAGCAATTGCAGCTTCCAGCGCCAATCTACGACCTCCTCCAGCTAAAGTCTAGTCCGTCGACCGATCCGAATCTCCAACCCGCCGGCCGACCCCTCACTCCTTTATGTAGTGGTGCATGCCCTTTCAACAGGCCAACCCCAGGGAGAGATCATCCCCTGGAGTCTGTAACTAGCTTGCAAAGAATAGTAGCATCGGTACCGAAAGCTGACAATATTCTTTGCCGATTCAACATGCAAATCGGGATTCCGGGGAGGTGTGGGTAGCCGTAACCACGCCCGATAGCAAGAGGAAAAACGTGGGCTTCTCGACTCGAGCGTTTGACGGCCGGCCGGGGCGAGCCTACAATCTGTCTGCGATCCAGCGCCGGGGCGTAGCGCAGTCTGGTTAGCGCGCGTGGTTTGGGACCACGAGGTCCCCAGTTCAAATCTGGGCGCCCCGACCGTTCCTCTAACCCTTCACTTTTGCCCCGCTCAAGCATATACATATATATGAAACGGGGCATCACCACCCAATCCGGCGGATCGAGTTGTGTTGAAGAAATGTCTGAGCTAAATATAGTAACCGGCGCCTTCGGCTACTCCGGCAAGTACATCACACGGCGACTTCTGTCCCAAGGCAAAATGGTCAGGACACTCACCGGACATGCGGACCGGCCAAACCCATTCGGCAATCGCGTAAGCATCGCCCCTTTCAACTTCGACGATCCGGCCCTGTTGGCCAAGAGCCTCGAAGGTGCCGATGTCCTTTTCAATACTTACTGGATCCGCTTTTCCCACGGCGACATGACCTTCAACAGGGCGGTCGCGAATACTAAGCTCTTGTTCGAAGCGGCCAAGGAGGCCGGAGTCCGGCGGGTTGTCCACGTCAGTATCACAAACGCTTCGGCCAACTCTCCATTGCCCTATTTCCGGGGAAAGGGGCTTTTGGAAGAGGCACTGATCGATTCCGGTCTGTCCCACGCAATCATCCGGCCGGCCGTTATCTTCGGCGATGAAGACGTGCTTATAAACAACATCGCGTGGATCTTGAAAAGATTCCCGGCCTTCGCTATCCCTGGTTCCGGCGAATATCGACTACAGCCGATTTACGTCGAGGACATGGCCAAGATAGCGGACGATGCAGCGCAGTCAGATAAGAATCTGATCATCGACGCCATTGGTCCGGAGACCTACACATTCAACGAGCTCGTCCGGCTCATCGGCGATAAGACAGGCAGCCGTGCGAGGATCATCCACTTGAATGCGGAGCTGACGCTCTTGATGTCAGGTCTGATTGGGCATCTGGTCAAAGACGTTGTGCTGACCCGCGAAGAAGTGATCGGATTGATGGCGGATACGCTCGTTACCGACTCCCCACCGTCTGGAACGACCCTGCTGAGCGCCTGGCTTGAGCAGAACTCCGCCAAGGTAGGATCGCGGTACGCCTCAGAGCTCGGCCGGCACTACAGATAACCAAGTCTCCGCCGCTCGTATCAATCTTGCACGACTGATAGAAAGGCAGCTGGAGACAGGATCTGTATCCCCTGGAAATCCTGCAGACGCAGCAAGTGGCGCCTATCACCGCTGACTATGAAGTCCGCGCCTCCCGCGACGGCGCACTCCAAAACCCTGTTGTCGGCCGGGTCTTCGTCGATAACGTTCAGCGTATCCTTTGGCGCAACAAGAATGCCGGACTGGCGAAATCCATCGATAACTTCCGCTAGTTCCTCACCGCTCAACCGATGCCGGGCCGCTACGTGATCATAAAGCAGCGCTCGACTGTACTCGGTTAGGATAACCTCCGAAACTACCACCTCGAAAGCCTGAAGCCGCCACAGATCAAAAAGTCTGGCCGGCACACCATTGGGCGAGAGGAAGGCGCTAACGACGACATTCGTATCCAGCACCACCCTCATTCCTCGGTGTCGGTGATGGAGCGGACAGCTCGCACAGCCTCATCGGCCAGGACTTCAGCCTCGTTAGGGGGCATGCCCGCGCGTTCCGAAGCAGCTCGGATCCGCGCAAAGAACGCGCCGCGCGCAGCCTTCCATTGCTCGTATACCTCAATGGGTACGACTGCGGCAACCGGCTCGCCGTGGCGCTCGACGATGAACCGTTCGCCACTTGCCAGCACCTCTTGCAGGACCCTGCCAAAACTACGTCTCGCCTCAAAGGCTGCAATGATTCGTTCCACGGTCGGAAAACTCCTAGGTGAACTTCGCGCTAATTACGCCAATAGCGCTATTATAGAGGCCGGCATCTCCATAGTCAACGGGAGGCCTTGGGGCCGTCCAATCAAAGGGCTCCGGGCGAATGCAGCTTTAGCAACAACCGTATCCGATATTGAGATTTGGGCGCCAAGTGCCACGCACCGACACACTCCATCCTTAGTGAGTTGTTGTTCACGCCAATATATCCTGACATTCCCACTGCTCCTCAAGCCTCGCAATCGCCTCCCATCTTTCAAGAATAGGTTTGTAGGCAGAGAACCACTCCAAGTACTCTTGAGAAGAGATCGTGGCCTCTCGGGCTGCCTTGCTCTCCCAATACTGTATGGCGCGGTACGATCGGGTTGCCTCAATGCGCCGTAGCCCGAGTCCGAGGCAGCCTGGAAGCTTCATGTAAGCCGGCAGGATCCTCTCCCTAATCAAGCACAATAGCTCCGACTCCTGACGACCTCCCTTCAAAGCCCAGCACTTGAACGTCATGTACCGCGCCATTTGACGCTCCTTATTTGGGGTTGAGGCCGTCCGGCGCTCATGAGGCGAGTCGCATGGCGAATACCATCTCGGTGGGTTTCCCGGTCGGGGATGCGCCGGCGGATCAGGAAGTCTGGCTGGGGAGCTTGAGCATCTCTTTCAGCAGATCCTCATCGGTTTGCAAGCCCAGGCCCGGCCGTTCCGACATCACGATCTTTCCATCCCTCATATCCGGCGGAGCGAAGACGCGGGCTCCCCCAGTGTAAGGGCCGGACTGTGACTCGCCGCGCCAGTGCACTCCGGACTTGACCGGCTGCATAGGGCCGGACTCGACGATAAGCCCATGGGTCATAGAGGCGACGAGGTGGCTGCCCACCACGGCGTTGCCGTGCGGGGCCATGCGCAGATTATGGGCCTGGGCATAGGCGGCGATCTTCCGCCACTCGGTAATTCCGCCACAGTTGAAGGCATCGGCCTGGATTATGTCAGCTCCGTGCGCGTCGATCAGGTTGCGGAATGCATGCCGGCCCTGAAGGTTCTCGCCAGAGGCGGTGGGCATATTGACTGCCATGGTCACTTCGGCGTTGGCGCGAGGATGCTGCGACTCGACCGGCTCCTCCAACCAGTATGGTTCGAACTCCTCGATCCGGCGCGCGAACTGGATCGCCTCAGTAACGGTCCAACCGTGGTTACCATCGACCAGAAGGTCTACGTCAGGCCCTATCGCCTCCCGCACCGCTTGGACCCGAGCAACGTCCTCCTTGAACGGCGCGCCGGCCACCTTCATCTTAACGGCGTCGAATCCCATATCGACGTACTCGGCCATCTCCTCTTGCAGATCGGCGATCGTCTTGCCCTCAGCGTAGAGGCCGCCGGCACAATAGACTCGCACGACTGGCTGCGCTCCGCCCAGCAGGCGCCAGACCGGCTGGTTGAGTATCTTGCCTATGAGGTCCCAGATCGCGATATCGATCTTCGCCGTATCGAGAATCCTGTAGGGTAGACGAGGTTGCAGCAGCGCCCAGATCTTCTCGTAGTCGAGTGGATTCTCACCGACAATCCGAGGCTTCAGTGTCTTTTCGACAACCCGAGGATTGGCGTGAGCCGGACACACTCCGGTGATTCCTTCGTCGGTGAAAACTTCCACCAATCCAAAGAACGACCGGTACGACTTAACCGTCGCGTCGTGAGACAGCTTCTCTACCGGCCCCATATCGATGTTGGTGGCCTTGACGTCGACAATCTTCACCTGTTCTTCCTCCTCATTCGATCACACTTGCTAATGCTATCGCCGGAAAAGCGGGGATTTCGCCAACCGCAGGATACCGGTCGAGCCGACTGATCCGCGAGGCCGGCTCCCCTCTCAGCGAGAGGAGTTCGCCGCACTCTCCAACACGGCCGCTACCTCGACAGGTTGACCGCAGTCAGCCGATTCCAGCGCGGCGATGCTGACCGCCATGTTCTCGACTCCGTTCCGATAGGTAGACCGGATCAGGGTACGGTCGCCTGTCCGCACCGCCTCGATGAAGGCGGCGTCCTGAGGCATGTGCTTCCCATCGGGAAAGTCCGGCCGGTACTCGTCAATCCGCTCGTTGCGAATTGTGCGCAACATATCCTGATCGTACTCGAAAATCCCCTTATCGGTCATCACGCGCAGCCCCCACCAGTAGCCGGTCGGAGTAACGTGTCCATCGCCTACTAATCCCACCGCGCCATTCTCGAACTCCAAAACAACGGCGTCAACATCCGCCGAAGAGTATCCAGGGATATTGCTATGGTCCAAGCGAGTAGCCTGCCGGCAATACACCGAGCGAATCTCGCCAATAAAGTAGCGGCACAGATCGAAGATGTGAGTCGTGTGCTCGAAGATCTGCCCTCCGCCGAGTTCGCGGTTGAAGAGCCAGCTATGGTACGAGGTGAGATTATGTCCGCTTGGTTGGGACCAGAAGGCGAAACCCATCACCAGACCCACTGTCGCGTCCGCGATCGCTCTTCGAGCCGCATCGGCTTGCGGCAGGTAACGATTATGAAATCCGGCTGCATGAACGACGCCACTGTCGTTAATCTGACGCTCGATGTCGAGCGCTTGAACCAAGGATCGATGGACCGGTTTTTCCATCAGAAACGGGATGCCGCATTGGGCGGCCAGGATCTCGTGATCCGTATGCGTGTGAGGCGGAATAGCGATGAACAACGCGTCGACGCCGGCGTGCTCGATCAAGTCATGATAGTCCTCGAAGGCGCGGCAGTCTTCACCCACCTGGCCGGCGAAGTCCCTTGCCCGGGCGGGATTGATATCCCACAACGCGGTGACCGATACATCCGGCATCTTGACTAGGTTATCGAGGTGGCCGGTGCCCATTATGCCCAGGCCCATGACCCCGACGCTTATCTCAGACGGCATATTCCTCCTCGAAGTCGGCGAACCGACACCGCCGAATTATCGCCAACTAAGCCGGCCGGTGCAAATCTAGCCGGCGTATCACTTTCAAGGCGTCCCTATTCCCTGGCGTCCAACCTGCTCATAGACCCTGACCAGTCGAGTATTCGCTGATCTGCCGTCACGAGCTGGTGGCCTTCGAGGGCGGTGGCAATGATAATGCGGTCGGCCGGGTCACCCTGCACGTCCGGCAGGAGGCCGGCCCTGACCGCGATGTCCCCATCGACCATGATTTCGATCACGCCCTGGTCTAGCAAGTCGCGCCTCCAGGCATCCAGATCGAGTCCCAAGTCGACTCGTCCTTTCTGCACTCGCATACCAACTTCCCAGAAAGAAATTGCTGAAACCGCGACATCGCTCTGCTGCAACGCGCTCTGAAACGTGCGAAGAGCTCGCGGCCCCAACCTCCTATCGCCCCGCTCGTGCCACAACAGCACGTGAGTATCAAGGAGTATCAAAACAGGTCGTCCCCTTCGCCGGTCTTGTCAAACCACTCCGCCGGCATGGGAGATACGATGTCGCCAAGGATCCGGATCTTGTCCCGGTGGCGACCGAAAGGCAACTTCGGCTTGTCCCGGTAGGGCGCCAACCTCGAGACCGGCCGGCCGTGCTTGGTGATGACGATCTCCTCGCCGCTTTCGGCGACCTCGTCCATGAGCTTCAGGCATCTGGCCTTGAACTCCGACGCCTTGATCGTCCTGACGCTGGCCCCCTTGGAGCTATCTGTTGGCATGGCGCGCTCCCCGCGTGGCTAGATGACTACGATTGTAGCATGGTCATATTGATGGTCATATTGACCGGCGTCGACTGACCAGCCTATGAGCCCGCTATGGTAACGTCGACCTTCCCCTCGAACCCCTGGTTTCGCAGAGCATCACGACTTCATACGATACCGGCCTGACGTATACTGGTCAGACCGACGTACTCCCACGCAAATCTCTGGTGACATCGGCAGCGCCGAGCGATCTCGACGTCCCCCTGAGGGCGACGACACTGGACTGGGTTCGCGCCGCCAAGATAGGAGCGCGGCAATCCAGGCGAACCTACAAGATCCGGGATTTGATGAAGCATAGGGGAGCCAGGGTGACTCGCCCAGCCGGCGCCAAAACCGTACGCTTTAGGACAATCCGCACGAGGAACCCAAGCCGTTACAGGTCAGTCGCGCACCACTTGGCGCTCTACCTGTGTTTGCTTCTCGTGATGCTGGTCGCTCAGGCGTGTGGTGGCGAGCAGACGCCCACCCCGACCGCGACGCCCGAAGCAGTTGCCTCCCCATCCGCTACCTCGACTTATTCGCCGACTCCCGAGGCAACCCCGACGGACGAGCCGCCTACGCCAACTGCAACACAGGAAGCTGTGCCTTCGCCGTCGCCCACCCAAACCGACCCTCCGACTCCCGATCCAACCCCCACGGAGGTACCCCCCACTTCCACTGCAACACTCGAGCCGGCGCCTTCACCATCGCCCACCCAAATCGACACTCCGACTCCCGATCCAACTCCCACGGAGGTGCCGCCCACTTCCACCGCAACGCTCGAGCCGACGCCTTCACCGTCGCCCACCCAAACCGACACGCCGACTCCCCTTGCAACGCCCACCGACCAGCCGCCCACTTTCACTCCAACGCTCGAGCCGACGCCTTCACCGTCGCCGGACCTGCTCGGCCAAACCTACTCGAATCCGAATGACGGTTTCGAGATTCGCCCCCCTCGCGGCTGGGCGGTCGACGACAGTGGACTGCTCGGAACGAAGGTGATCTTCAGTAGCGAGACACCTGACCTCCACGACGAAACTCCTGTCCAAGCCAACATTAACATTCTGACCGTACCTGCACAGGGCATTACGTTGGAAGAGCTTGCGGTGGCATCGAAGGAACAGTTCAAGATAATGGTCACGAATTTTACGCTGTTGGGGGAGACGTTCCGCGTTGTCGATGACTATGAGGCTCATGTCTTCGAATACACCTATTCCCAAGGGGTGTTCCCTCTTAGAGGTATGCAGTTGATTGTCGTCGACGAAGACAAGGCATACGCGATCACGGCAACTGCGCTAAGTGCCACTTGGGACAAGTATGAAGCTGCGTTCGACGCTTCATTACGTAGCTTTCGGACTCTGGCGGATTCCCCATCTGTTAACGGCACAGCCGCACCGGATGCGGACTCAGTGGATGGGGGCCAGTCACCCGCTCCAACCGACACGCCCGAGGCGGTGGATTCCCAATCGCCGGCCCAGCCTAGCCAGCCATATTCCAACTCAATGGACGGTTTCGAGATTCAGCCTCCTGACGGTTGGGCAGTTGACGACAGCGGGGCGGGAGGCACGAGCGTGATCTTCTATAGCACAACGCAGGATCTCCACGGCGACGCTCCCTTCAGGGCCAACATGAGCGTTTCGGTTTGGCCCGCCGACGGTACTAAGTTGGAAGCGTTGGTTCCGGCGATAAGAGAAGAGTACAAGCGATCGGGCACAGACTTTACTCTACTCGAGGAAACATCCCCGATTGTCAACGACCTGGAGACTTACGTCTTTGACTACACCCATTCCCAGGGAGGACTCCCCCTTAGAGTCATGCAGTTGGCTGCCATCTACGAGGACAAGATATACGCAATCACGGCAACTGCCCTCGATGGCACTTGGGAGAATTATGAAGCTGTGTTTGAGGCCGCGTTCCGTAGTTTTCGGGTCTTGGCGGATTCGCCCGCTCCGACCGAAACGCCGGAGGCGGTGGATTCCCAGTCGACGGACCTTCTAGGTCCGCCCTATTCCGACTCGATGAACGGTTTCCAGATTCGACCACCTGACGGTTGGACTGTTGACCAGAGTGGGTTGCTCGGAACAAAGGTAATCTTCTATAGCACAACGCCGGATCTGCACGGCAAAACGCCCTTCAGCGCCAGCATTAACGTTCTCACTGCGCCCGCGCAGGATTCTACATTGGCGGAGATCGTAGGGCCCTCAAGGGAACAGGTCGCACAAATACTCACGGATTTTACGTTATTGGAGGAAACATCCTTGATTGTCAACGGCCTGGAGGCTCACATCTTTGAATATACCTACTCTCTGGGAGTATTCCCCCTTAGAGTCATGCAAATGCTTGTCGTCTACGAAGATAGGGTATATGCGATTACGACTGGTTCGCTTGAAGCCGCCTGGGACAAATACGAAGGCGTTTTTGAGGCCTCGTTGGGTAGCTTTCGGATATTGGATGGGGGAGACTCCGAGGGCCCATAGGCCGGCCGGCCGGCGTTGCCCAAGGCGGCGGAACAGTGTATGGTAGACACGTACATTGCATTTCTACCCCGCGGGAGGTCCCGTGAGCCTGAACATCAAGAACGTAGAGACCTGCCGGCTGGCCGGCGAGTTGGCGCACCTTACCGGTGAGACAAAGACCGGTGCGATCACGGTTGCTCTCAAGGAGCGCCTGGACCGCGAGAGGCGCAAGCGAAGCGTCGAGGTCCGTGTCCGGGAGTTGCGCGCCATCGGGCAGCGCTGTGCCCTCCTGCTTCGCGACGGTCCGTCCGCCAGCGAACACGGCGAGCTCCTGTACGATGAGCGCGGGCTGCCGAGGTGATCGTCGCCACGTCAGCGGTTCTGGCAGTCTTGTTTGACGAGCCGGACGCGGAGCGCTACGTCCGCGCGTTAGCCGGCGCTTCCCGTTGCCGCATGTCGGTAGTGAGCTTTCTCGAGGCGGCAATCGTTCTCGAAAGCCGCGCCGGCGCCGCTGCCGGGCCGGATCTTGATCTGTTATTGGAAAGAGCGCCCATAGAGTTGGAGCCGGTCACCCTTGAACACGCCCAGGCCGCGCGCCGGGCCTGGCAACGGTTCGGCCGGGGCAACCACCGGGCGGCACTCAACTTCGGTGATTGCTTCGCCTATGCGTTGGCGGAAGCCACCCGCGAACCCCTTCTGTTCAAAAGCCAGGATTTCGCGCTTACGGACATCGACACGGCATAGCGTCATCGGAAGGCTGACAGAGTCCACGTGAGCCCGGCCGATCCTGCCGGCGAATCACGCCGAATGGCCGGCCGCAATCGAACCACAGCCGTCCTCTCTGCGGCTGCTTAGCGCGCACCTTCGTCCCTGTCAGCCGCCATACCCTCTCGACCCTCTTGTGGCTCACATCCCGACCACGATGCCTCAGAAGGCCGGGTGTCCCCAGGTAACCACGCCTGCTGGGTTCACCGCTGTGGTTCCACCCGGCAGCGCCGCTGACTCGTCTCCCGCTCCTAATGGTCTGACTCCGGGTCTGGGACACCCATCGGACGTTGACCTTGATGCCAGACGCCGCTTGGTGCGCCATGTAGAATACGGTGTGGATCATTGCACCGCCCATCGCGAACCGAAAACGTTCTTTTCCGTCACCAAGAACCCAGCACAACGTACCGGGAGGCCGACATGTCCAAAATGCTCGCCGCGCTGTACAACGGCGTCGACACTTTCGAGATCAAGCGTATCGAACGTCTAGATCCCGGCCCCGGAGACGCGGTCGTTAAGGTAAGAGCCGAGGGAATCTGTGGTTCCGACCTCAACCAGTACCGCAAACAGACTGAGCCTGACACACTCCCGGCCGGCCACGAGACCGCCGGCGAAATCGTCGAGGTCGGGGAGGCCGTCAGTCCGTCAATGGTCGGACAGAGGGTAGCCGTGGAGGTCATTGGGCACGGGAAGGCTTGTTTGACCTGCTGGTACTGTCGACTGGGCCAATACCGGAACTGTACCGACCCAGGCGACTATGCCGGCGGAGGTTTCGCCGAGTACGTCACGCGAAAGGCTGCGGGTTGCTACCCCCTCGCCGATTCGCTGACATGGGAGGAAGGCGCCCTCGTTGAGCCTCTCGCTGTATCCATCCAAGGGTTGCGCCGGGGTCCGCTAATGGCCGGCGACACGGTGGTAGTGCTCGGTGCCGGCAACATCGGTCTCACCGCGATCGCGGCCGCCAGAGCCATGGGAGCCGGCAAGATCATCGCCACGGCGAGGCACACTCAACAAGCCGAGCTTGCGAAAATATTGGGCGCGGACTTCGTGGTGGACCCAAACGACGCCGGTGCTAAATCGGCCGTCGAAGACCTGACCGCCGGCCTCGGTGCCGACATCGCGGTCGAAACCGTAGGGGGACTCGACAATGACGCGACGCTCGTTCAAGCCGTCGACATGACCCGCGTCATGGGACGAGTCGTCGTGCTCGGCGTCTTTCACCAACCGACTCTGGCCGACTGGATGAAACTCCACCTCAAGGAGCAGTCGATCATCTTCTCGGCCTGCTACGGGCTAATGGACGGCCGGCACGATTTCGAGATGGCCGTTGATCTCATGGCATCAGGCAGGGTCGACCTGAAGCGGATGGTGACGCACAAGTTCCCGCTCACGGAGATTCCGCAAGCCTTCGCCACCGCGTACGACAAGTCCACCGGCTCGGTCAAGGTACAGTTGCACATGTGAGCGAGGCTCCTTTCGCCGGCTCCCGTTCCAGATGGAATGTCGTCGTGAGGGTGCGGGCACAGTCCCAACGACAAGGCAGCAGCGGGTGGCATTGCTAGAACCTCTTTGTTCCGAACGGCGTTGTGCCAGTTGCTACTGCGAGGTGGCCTCCAGGAGGTCCTGACTGAGGGCGACGCTCGATCCCGCGATAAAGTCGGAGTCCTCAAGAGCATCAACGTATTGAACCACGAGTTCGGTACCAATGGCAGATGGCGTACTGAATAGGTCTTGAAACATCGACAGCGCTTCGGAGGTCACTGAGTTCGAATTCTCATGTGACCGCAGAAGTCCTAATTCGGTAGCCATATCAGCAGAGTCAATTGCACGCAGGAGCCGGTAGATATCGAAGGCATCCTTGGGGAGCGGTTCACGACGACGTTGATCGACGACTGACAGGCGTTCCGCTATCTTATGTACCTTTGACACCAGGAGCGCCGCTGGTCCGGCGACTTTCAGGATGCATGAGCGATCGGCGTCTGGAATCAGAGAGCTGATCGTTATTTGCGTATGGCTGACAAGCGCACCCTCAAGTCCTCGAACTTTCATCGCCGCGTTATTGCCATGGACACCGAGCCGAGCCGCTCTGCGTCCGGGCCCGCCCACGGTCTCCGCTACCAGCAGGTCAACTTGGGACCACATTCCCCTCTTGTACAGCCCTGGTTGGTCCTCCAGTCTGAATCCCGCGCTGCTCATGGCGTCGATTATCGTCGGGCTGCTCCCCAGCAGTTCAGGATCAAGCGCGATGTCCGCGTCATATGTGAAGGGGGAGAGCGCAAAGTTGGCATCTTCACTCTCTGTATGCACGTATACTGCCTGGGCGCCTACCAAAATGATCGCATCGTTGTGGCGTCTCAGCGCCTCCACGACGTCGAGCAGCGCCTCGCGAGCATTTATGTGGTTTTGGTCATAGTTAATTTCCATTTGTCCTCGTTTATCCGCATCCACTCCAGAAGGGCCTCGGACTCCGCCGGCCCTCGCCCCGGCCCTTTCATGAGGTCCAACAAGACCTGAGTGACGCGGGCGTACGTAATGCCGTCGTCGCATTCAACGCGTTCGAATACAACAGGGTCGAATGGTCGCACGATGAGTACATTGCCTCCGGTCTCTGCCGGGCGCAGTCCCAGTGATTGTGCAGCGATGTCTGGATCGTCGGCATAAATGGTAGCTAGGCGTGGCTCCGCGACCGGCGCTCGACGATTCGCCGCAAAGGAGCCGGTGACCGTGTATCGGAAGTCCGCATCGCGAAGCCGGCCAAATAGAGCCCTCGCACCCCTTGGTTCAAGCCACGTTGTCACAACGTTGGAAGACGCGAATTCGTAGTCCATGGCCCATCTACGGGCCAGAGCCTCCCAGTTTACTGAGACTATGCGTCCCCTTGGCCCCTCCTTGGTGACAATCTCGTCCGGCTCTAGCAGGCTGGACACCCTCGACATCATAGCTGGAGAACTTGCAATCTCCGTAGCTAGTTCCCGAGTTCCGAATGGAGGCCGGTAATCCATGAGACCTCTGGCCACGCGGGCGGCGCGACCTCCCTTCAGCGAGCGAAGCGAACGTTCTTCTCTGAAAGGGTTCTTGTCTGCCCCTTGCGTCTCGACAAATACGGCGGGACGGTCAACAGTGAACCTCATGTTTCCAGTTGAGTCGGCGTAGCCTATCCCAGCCTCTGTCAGTCGCTCCCTGGTCAGGGGGCTGAGGTAGGTCGAGACCAGCATTGGGACTGGGATGGTGCCGACTTGCCCGAGTTCGTTGTATCTCGACAACGACAATCTCTCCAACTGAGACACCAGACTACTTACGAGCCTCGGTTCTACTAGATTCGTCTTGACTTCCACTATGATTTCGGATGACAGGCCGTCAGGCTCGCGGATTTCCAAAATCGCGTCGATTTTGCTGATAAGTCCCTTTGAGGATTGCACGACCACACTTCTCCCTCGGTCGCATAGGAGCCACCGCGGGGGTAAGCGTGTGCCTATGTTCCTTGCGGCTGTGTCAATCAGTCGTGTTTCTGATATGTAACTGTTTCGCAACACGTGCAACAGTATAATTTATGCACCAACGTGCAGTCAAGGGCGAGCCGATCACCTGTCTAGGTGTCTCACACCGGCCGAGCCGTAACCGCCTTGACGCAGAGTCAGGCCGAATCTGGGATCCTCGCCCCAGACGCGAGCGATAGTGGCTTGGATCTTCTCCTCGAACCGCCGGATCAACTCGCGGTTGCCGGCAACTAGCCTGCCGGCGGATCAGGCCGAATCGCCGGCCGCCCTCTCAACCGTCGCGGCGATCCAGGCGTTCAGACTCTTTCCCTCCGTTCGGGCGGCCACCGTAGCCGCCCAGTGCACCGCCGGTGAAACCCTCAGAGGAATCTTGCCGGAGAACGGCTTGTCCGGCGCCTGCCCTCGCTGGGCGCACATAGCCAAGTAGTCGTCTATGGAGAAGCGGAACTCCTTGTTCAACTCTTCGACCGAAGCGCCCTCGAAGAAGATCACGTCGCGAGGACCCACGATCTCTCCTTGGAAGACACGCGCCTCCTGATCGTAAGTAACCGCGGCATGGTACCCCTTGTACTCCATCACGGTTCTATCCCAGCCTCCCGTTAATCTCATGGCATCAAGCCGGGTCGACCTCAAACCGATGGTGACGCACAAATTCCCGCTAGAGAAGATTCCCCAAGCCTTCGCCACCGCCTACGACAAGTCCACCGGCTCGGTCAAGGTACAGTTGCACATGTGAGAGAGGCCCTGTTGTTCAAGGGCCGGGAATTCGCGCTTACTGACATAGAGCCGGCGCCGGCCGGCGAGCCAGACGTTCAACAACTAGATTTACTACATTTTCGTCTACTCGGACTGTCCACTAAGACAACTGGGCGACGAGCCTCTCTACTTCCATCTTCTCCAGAAAGTCGACCGCTGTTCTAACGTCATCTTGGTTCAGACTTGGTACTTGCTCATCTAGAAGAGTGAGTTCTGGGGTATCATTTTGGGTGGTGGTGAGTAAGGGTCCCTTCAATAATTGCAATAATGGAGTAGGTGGAGGCAGAGATGTTTTCAGAGGTTCGAACTCGTAGGCAAGATGAACCATTGGCTGGCCACCTGAACCACGGTATAGGATTGTGCCCCTGGGCAATGCTGAGAGGTTTGCCTGCGACGCGGAGCGAGCGATCAATGACGCGGATACGGCATGAATGAGACGCGCTGCAGTAACTCCTTCTCTGCCATTCGTTGCCGGTTGGTTCAGGAACTCGATGATAGAAGCCGCCCGTTCGGAAGTGTCGTTTTGAACACCGCGGAGATAACTTATGAGTTGTGTTTTGAATTCTGGTGTAACCAGTTGGGCCTCAACAGTCACTAGCAACACCCACCGCCCCCATGAGTCGAGCCGCTCTGTGTCAAAAAGCTTCCTAATCGCATCAGCTCTCTGCCGTGCATCCTGCCCTCCTTGAGGCAGGAACGGACCGAAGTAATCGAGGTTAACTACGTCGAAGTACCAACCCGGATATTTGGAGTCAGGCCGAGATATTCCTACCCAAGGTCGATAGTTCACTCCCCCTCGTCTCCAACTCCTACCCCTGTCACGAAGTATGACGAAGTCTATTTCACCATAGTGGGGCGTGAACCGGAGTTCGGGCATTTGCATGCTTACGGTCTGATCCATGCTGTGGAGGTTATTTTTTACTCGTTCAACAGCAGCCACTTGCCCAAGCAAATGTTTCCAAGACTTGACGTCCTGTAGGTCAGCGCCGGGCAATCCGAAATAGTTCAGGGGATTTCCCCTAATAGAATGCAGTCGTTCCAGCAGTGGGAGGTCGACCCTGTCCCTTATGAGGTCTTTGTCCGAACTGGAGCGATACGTGTGTTGTGGTGTGGCCATTTAGGATGGTAATTAGCCAAGGTCTGGATGGTTGCTGATAGCTTCTGCGACAGCACGAAGAAGGTTCTCGTATGCCTCGCCTCGCCCTCCGAGCCCGCTTCGAAGACCGTTGTCAATCGCTTGTATCAGCGCACGTTCTCGTGGCGTTGCTGGTAGGAAACCGTCTTGAGCAAGAGCTTCAAAAAGACTTACAGGAGCGTTAGGGGCCCAACCCACATGAGAACGCAGTTGACGACGGGACGATTCAACAGTTTCGTTTAAGGTGAATCCTGCTGCCTTGAGGTCGTCAAGGGCTGCGATGGCATTGGGGACCACTTGGAGGCGGAGCGCCGCTTCTAGGGAAGCCTGAGTTGTCGCTAACATCTCTGGAGGCAGAATGTCGCCCAATCCCACCAAACCATCCAGCGCCTCTCTAAGTAAAGCTATTTGAGGTGAGACAGGCTCTTTAGGCTCCGCTGGTCTGCCTCTCTTCCTGGATCTAGTCCGGCTTTCTGTTGCTCGCACTACCCGGTTCGCTATCTCCTTTGGTTCCTTAACCCAGCCGAGTAGTTCGGTGATCTCTTCGCTCTGAGCCTCCGAAGGGGGAAATACCGTTCTGGCGCGTCCAGACCGTCCCCGCCCCTTTAGCCGCTTAAGCGCCGCTTCGCTGCGCGCTATCTCCTCGATAAAGTTCTTGCTGAGGCGATAGAGCTCAAACGGGCTTTCGTCTGGGCTGTCCCTCCTTGCGAGGAGTTTGCGTGCTTCTTCGTCCGCACCAGCAAGGTCTCCTCTGATTTTCAGGAGTTGACGAGCGATTTCTGCGTCGCTGTTAAGAACCGCGAATTTGTCTTGCAAGTGGCGGAAAAGCACGTCGCGAGGGCGCCCAGCCTCGAGGTTGTTTCGTGCCGCATTAGGTATGGCACCAGCATCCTCCCGAACGTGAATCTCTCCTGTATAGTGATGATACAAGGCTCGGGCACCTACCAGAGGCCACAGAGGTTTGACATTGAAACGATCACCTAATGTGAAGCCTTTGATCCTGAGGAGGAACCCACTTATATCCGAATTAGACGCTACTACCTGGCCTGGCGAAACTTGCTGCCCGTTATCTGATAACGCATACCACATAAATGCCAGCTCTCGGCCCTCACCATCCTTTATACAGCTGGTTTGCGGTTCGTGAACACGGGTTGCGATTTGCGGAGCAACAACCACGTCTGGCTCTTTGCCTACCCTGAGCACTACCCTAACGGGATTCAACTCAAGCCTGTCACTCATCCATCGGTTTACGTTAGGGCCGTATCCAGCGTCAGGGTACATAACAGGCAGCGTGTTCAGAAGATATCCATGGACCTCGGATAAATTCGAAAGCTGCGAACGATACTCAGGTTGAAGTCCCTCCAAGCGAACCATTGTGAATTGGTCATTGAGATTTCCTGTGAAGTTAGTGCGTTGAAACGCGGTATGCTGGAAGAGCAAATCGGTCAATGCGATGCTAGAGCGCCTTGGCGCATTTCGATCCCGTTCTAGAACCCGGTTCATTTCTCCAAAACGCATCCGGAGCCCCAGGAACTCGGAAGTGTCGGCTTTATGAGTGTGTATCGTAAGTGTCTCGCACATGCCGAAGGCGGCGTAGATCCCTATGCCCCTGAATCCAACGTTGGACAATATGCCCTTATCAGAGGCCCCTAGCCGCCTCGCCCGTCGTAGAGTGTCAAAGTCCATCCCGTGTCCGTCATCGCGAACGGTTACGACGGGTCCATCAATCGTGATATGAACGTTTTTCGCATTGGCATCCACTGAGTTCTGGACATACTCGCGTAGGGCGTCCGTTGCATCTGTGTAAAGCCCTCTAGACAGAATGTCTAGCAGTTCGCCCCCGACCTCCCACGGTTCGAGAGGAATTCTTTGACTCGCTTGCTGTTGACCAACCATCTCACTCAACCTTCTTGGAATGGTTTCTCAAACATTGTGCGACCGTCCCTCAAGACTAACATCCCAGCTAGACCAGCTTTCGGGGTGAGAACCAGTTTGTTGATCTCCAATGCCGTTGTTCTTGGCACTAGAAGCAGACAGCAAAATCCCTGCCATCAATTCCTTGGCTGCGCGTGGCGATGAGGATAGCGTTGCAAGTGCTTGAAACATTTTCTGATAGACACCTACATCGGACGGCGGCATGTCCCCAAAAGGACAGTAGTTGGGCTCGCCATTAAAATCATTGAGTCTTGTCTCCACCATGTCGAGTCGAACAACAGTATCGTTCCCGCACTGCGACTCCAAGACCCTATCACGCACTGATGGTATCTGTTTCAAGGCCTGTCGCACCAAGATCGTAGCGTAGTCCATGGTGAGGTACCCCGATATTGCTAGATCATATGTGTCCTCGATACGGCTTATGAGGGACAGGGTCTTCCGATCCCTGTTGCGTGCTGTTGATGCTGCCCTACATCGGACAGCTATTTTGCGCAGGACCGGACGCAAATGGTTCTCCAGATTCCTGATATGGGGGCCTGGTTCAAAGTAGTCACGCCGGGCGTTGGGGACGATACGATGGTCCAGGATGTGAAGCTCTCCCACGCACCATCGGTTGAAGCGTTCCTCAGTGAAGAGACGGTCAAACACCGCCTCGCCACCAATCTGTATATTCCCCACCCTGGCTCTGATGCCGCGCATTCCCTGCTCCTTGGGGATCGCGCCCAGGTAGGATGAGTGTGCGATCCAACCAACGGCTGCTTCACCGTTTCCGTCGACGCTTGGTATTCGTACCATCTGGAATTCCGTAAATTTAGCCTCCTTGCTGGCCGAGAGGCGGATAGATTCTCCGTAGGGTCTTTCTACTGGGTCTGGATCTCCTTCCAGCAACACTTTCAACGTAAGCGGCGCCTCAGCACCCTCGAATAGCCCCTCGGCATTCTCGGCAAAGGGAAACCTGGTACTCATGGGAACTGGACAAACTTCGCCAATATAGTCGCGCACCGCGTCACGATTCAGCAGCAGTCCTGCCGAGTGTCGCGCCAGATCTCCGATTTCGACCTCAAAGAAGTGATCGGGATAATCCGGTCCTGGCAGGGTTTGTACATCGACGCAGTTGAGAATGGCCTGCTCCAGCTTTGACTCCGTGGAGGTGAGGTCAGGGAGCCGATCGCTATGCCAGGTGATTCGGGTTACCACTTGGTCGTCGCAGGCGCGTGTGGTGAACGAAACTGTCTTTGCAAAGGCAAGCCCGACGAGGCGTCCGATCCCCCTGAATCCCCTATCGATTCCCAGTCTCTTGCTGCTACGCCCGATGGGCAACAGCCGCCCAAGCGCATCCTCGCGCGACAGGCCGGGACCGTTGTCTCGAATCCTGACTCGGCGTTCAGTGACATCGATCGCGATATCTACTCTTGCATTTCCAGGAAACCTACTTCCGGTAACCGCGTCAGCCGCATTCTGTATGTACTCCCGGTACATGGTCAGCGGATCATCGTACATCCCAGTTGTCACAAACCCGAGCAGTCCTGCACCCGTTAGATCGGGTGTTTCCTGAGTGTCAAGCAAATTAGTCGTACTTGCACTCATACGAGCTGTGTGCCCTTGATTGAGAGTGCTTCATCGTGGTCGAACAGTCCGGCATCTTCAACGATTTCGTCCTCCTCCAAGTAGGCCCCATTTGCAGTCATTTCCGCCATAAGCTGACGACTGTGCATCTTCGAGTCCTCCTTGGTGTCCAGTCCATGGAATCGCATCAACCGTCGGATTCGCTGGTCGACCGTTTGGTCATTCGCCAATCCCCGGAACTGTCTTGGTCCCATTCCATTCCCGTTGGGCGGATTTGCTAGTAGATGCACGAGCTCTTTCTCCTGGGACTCTGAAAGGCTCCGGCGTAGCGACTCGTACTCCTCCCTCTGGGCTCGTCCCTCTCCATCTTCAAAATACTCTCGATGGAATATGAAGGCGTGTGGCAGCCTCAGCAGCCGCTCGAACTCCTCCGCATCTTCCCCGTAGGCTCTTAGGAAGAAGGACGGGCTGCCGCTCACAACTCCCTTGGTAACCTGGAGCATGAGTTGGAACGAACGGAGGTAGTACCGATTCCACTTTTTCCCTACGTGCGACCGGTCCTTCAATGTCACGGGCTGGTACCGCATTGGGAAGGACCAGATACGGATCCCTAGCTCTTCATTCAGGTCGATATTTAGACGCATCCGCAGGTAGAGGTCTGTTGGAGTGTCCATGAAGTTGTACAGCATGTAATTGGACAGGGAGGTGATCCGGTTGTCGGCCGCCATACGAATTGACTTCTCGTAGACCTTCCTGAGACCGATGTGATCGAAAGCGATTCGCAGCGGGCTGATGCAGATTGTGGACATTTCACGAAGGAACATATCTGATTTAGCGAGGATTCGTGCGTCCACCCCCTGGTTGAAGTCCACCCGCCGCTTAACCGGCCTCTTTCCGTCACGGGTCAGTTTGGCTCCTGGTGTGAACCCCAAGTCACGAATCTCGGCAATCACCTCCTTGTAGCGAGTTGACGCCGTGATGTTGTTGTCCATGAGCACGAGGTCCTTCTTCTCGCCGTGCCTTTTGGTTACCCCTTCAACGAGATTGGTAACGGGCGGCATCTCTCGTTGCGCACCCTCCAGCTTCGGCACCCCGCAAAACGAGCACTTCCTCACGCATCCACGAGACGCGTAGCCGAAGTAGGCATCATGGACCGGGTAGCTGTAACCAATATGGTCGAGGATGCCATAGTCAGGAACCAATTCCTCGATCGGCGTTCCAGCCAGGTCGTCGGCGCCAAACTCATAGTCGTCTGCCGACAAGGCTAGGGACGCTGCCGGAGGACCATCGAGCAGGCCCTTGATGAAGCGTACGCCGGCCCAACGAGGTTCATTGAGAAAGGCGTCGTGCATGAGCGAGACTGCGATGCCACCTACAAATACTCGCTCCGGTTGATTGCCCGCTGCGCGTATCGCGAAATCGATTGCTGATACGGTACGCTTCCACTCGAAGGTGAATAGCGTAGTCACGTAGACCCTATCCCACGCTCGATTCAGGATCTCCGTGGCTTCACCCTTGACGAACGTGACATGGTCCCCCCGCCCGAAGGAACCATGATAAGCGGCAAGTTTCATTAGGCCAAGCGGGGGATACTTGTTCGGGTAGCCGGGTTCGATCAGCAGAATTTTCCTAGATAGCATCAGGCCCCCTTGGACGCGAACGTTTCCGATGCCCTAAGCATAACATCACCCTTGGGACTCATCCCATCTTCGCTCTCAGATGTCGGTCTCCACAGGTCGTGCAGTATTCTGCACCCTGAGGATTGGCCGTCCAGGCATTTGTTTAGGCAGCCCATGCACGAGCCTAAAGGTCAGGCTCCACCCCAAGGTTGGTTTTGACAGAACTCGAAGACGCGACCTCACTCATCCGAACCGTGCGCACCGGCCGGCCATGGGAAACTTCCCCAGTACGCCTTAAATCATAATCCTAGCAGGCGTCCGGGGACGCCCACAACCCTCCGGCCCCCGGCCGGCGAAACGGCTACCACCGTCGATGCGTCGCGACTCGCGAGAGCCACTCCGCCGGCCGCGACCAATCCAAAATCAGCAATCGACAATCCACAATCCAAGATTCACAATCCTCCCTCTCCAATCTTCCACACTCCCCTCTCGCGGAAAGCGGGAATCGTCTGACGACGCGCCGCGTTCGTGACCGCCGGCGCGGAGAGCCCGTTTTGCCTGACATACTCCGACAATCTGACGATTGGCTCACCTCTCATATAGGTAACTCTCTTGTGCAAGGACTCGACCAGGGCGCGTGCCAGGATACTTTCCATTGTCCTCGTTCTTCTCAGGTCCTCATAGTCCTTGAATGCCCGATAGTAGGTCTTCTTCTCCGAGTCGCGGATGATAACGCGCGGCAGACCGAGCTTCAGTAGCTGATAATTGATGAGGACCCGCCCTATGCGGCCATTGCCGTCGCAGAAGGGATGGATGATCTCGAAATCGAGGTGGAATAGGGCAATCTTGTCCAAAAAGTAGGAGTCGAGGTCACTGGAATACTCGACATGAATATCGCCCATCATGCGCTCCACCTGCTCGGGCGCCGGCGCGATATGGGCGCCCACACGCACGTACTCACCCCGCCGGCGGAAGCGGCCCGCTATCGCATCATCGATGCCGCCCATAAGCATCTGATGAAACGACAGAATCAGGTCGTTGCTCAGCTCGCTATCTTTGACTTTACTGCGCTTGTACTCCGTGACGCGGGCCAGGTTCTTCGCCTCGAAGACCTCCCGCACAGATACGTTCCGGGACAGCGTCTGCTCCAGCAGGATTCTCTCAGTCTCCTCGAGGCTAAGAGTCGAGTTCTCGATGGCGTTCGAGTTGTAAACACTCTCGGGAATCTCTACCTCATCAATCATCGACAGCAGCGATTCCTTACCCGGCCGCAAGGTATCGTACTCTCGCTTCAGTGCCTGGATGCGTCTCTTTATCGGTTGCGAAGTCGCCATGTCTTCACCACGAGCCGTTCACTATATTAGAGAATACACGAGTGAAGAGAACGCTAAAGATAGTGGTTATTCACTGTCTACCCGCTCATCCCGTACCTAAAATCCTCAATCCGCAATGGGCGCCCGGTGCCACCACCAACCGGCGCCCGGCCGGCCTCCAGCAGATGCCGCACGCCGGCCAATCGCTAGCCAGCGGACTGTCTAGTCTGCCACGGTTCCCAATCCAGGTCCACCCGACGACGACCCCCAGACATCCGATGCGCGCTCACGCGGTCAACGCGAGACCTACTAGTTGAACGGCGCCCGGCAGGCGACCAGAACTTCGTTTCCCACCAAGCAGACCCCCAAAACGATATCAGCGGACGTCGAAGCGCCTCGCGAAACCTCCCGGCAGTTACGTCCTCGACCATCTCGCTGAGCCGTTCGATCTCGCCTTCCGCCGACTCATCGCACGCGTCGCAGCCACAGCTCGGGAAAGGCTCTCGGTACCACCGCCCAAACCGCACGTGAAGACCCGGGAATTTCGAGAATACCACCCCGATAGGTGCCGCGCCGGCGTTCCTTGGGTTGAGTCTGACAGAAGGACCGGCAAGGTCCAGGCCTCTCTCCAGCTCCTCGTCAAGACCATACTCATCCCTACGCTCCACTTCGAACTCGTTCTCTAGCCGGCCGATAATCTCCAGCATGGCCCCATGCAACGGCCTGAAACGCTCGGCGTTAGTGACACGGCTGTATGCCTCTGGAGGCGGCCCCTCAGGTCCCCATCGACCGCCCTCAGACATTTCTCGACGTTCCTTCCATATGAGAATTCAGAGCCTTCCACAAGCCCATGATTATGAACGACGCGGCAGGCCCGGCGTCGCCGCCATGCCTACATCGCACGTATTGATCAGCGAAGACCCCGATAGCCGGCACGAATCCGCGTGATGAGGCTGGTTCGGCCACCCGGCCCCGACCATCACTACTTTACAGAACGGGCCGTCCTCTGGACATGCTCGCGAAGCGCTCCATTGATGTCCGTCTGGTATCCGCGACCGTCACGAGCATGGGCCTTGAACCAGGCTATGATATCCGCGTCCAGCCTCAGCGTAATCTGCCGCTTCACAGGCCGGTAGAAGACCCCGCGCCTGGCATCGGACCAGTCGAGAATCTCCGGAGCGTCCGTCGTGTCGATCTCGTCGTCGGGTAGAGCCTCCAACGCCCTTATCTGCGCCTGAACGTCTGGCGGCAGCTCAGTAATGTCCTTCTTCATAAGCCTCCCTCTCGTGCCTCGTCGCCTTACGTGCGGAGATGATGCGTCCGATCTCTTCGCCGGTCTCCCTGTCCGAGTCGGGCCAAGAATGCACTGCCATCACGACTTGGGTGCCCACCATGCCGATGGTTCGCCACCGTTGCTCATATCTATCTGGGTCTTCCCGCGTCGTAGACATGGGATCGTCAAACACGAAGATCGCGGCCTCGAAGCTGAGGCCGTGCGATTGAAGGTTCGCCCTATTCTTGGCCTTATCCCAAGTCCAACGCAAACGCGGTTACCTCTTCACCACACTACGCTATTGTAGTTACAGGAATGTCGGCGGTCAATACCTGCCTCGCCACAATCGGCGGGGTAACGCCCGATTGTGGGGCAAGATCTGGCTACAGGTCGAGAACGAACCTCAACGCGAAGTTTCTAAAGTTGTTAAGTTTGCTAAAGTTTGTACGGACACGGAATCTTCCGTAGTGGGCTTGCTTTCAATGGGTATAGTCGGCGTGATGTCCACGTTGTCGTTCCTGTGGACGATGACCTCATCCACGACCATCTGCAGGATCTCCTTTCGCTGCTCGGGGGTCGATGTAAAGGGCGGAGTAATATGGACCGGCGAGGCGGGTGTGAAGGATGTACAAGGTGGAACTGTACGTTCGGGTGCGCCGGGCGGGGATGAGCACTCGGGAGGCTGCCCGAGTAGTCGGTCTGCACCGGGACACGGTGCGCAAGATGCTGGAGTACTCGGCGCCGGAGGGCTGAGGGCTTGTTATTGTAATAAGCAATCTTCTCTGAGCTACGGTAACATCGTCTGATCTCGAAAGTCAGGCACTGGCCTACCGTGCTGCGAGTACCAGGTGGCCGGGTTTGGGCTTCCCACTAGGCGGACGTGGAGACCGTGGAAGACCGGTTGCGCCGGGAAGGGTTGGTGAAGCGTCAACGGATTCTCCCTGCGTCCGGCTGGTGCTGAGAAGCAGCCGGGTTAGATCAGAGTGGATCCTGAATAGCGGCAATCCCTCACGTCATCTAGTTCCTGAAAGGAGGCGGAGGGGGAGGCAAAATGACCCTGAGCAGACCGGCGGCGGAACACTACCCGGCAGCAGGACAGACAGGAAAACCTATGTGCGGCGCCCTGCCCAAGAACAGAGAGCAAACCTTAAGGGAACCCCCCGGGAACGATTCCGGCATCCGGGAGAGGGGCTGCGGGAGATGCATCATCGTCCTGCAACAGACCTGAAGAGATCACCTGGGTGATCCAGACATGATTGTGAGGTATCAATGAAGCGTTGGCAGTTGATCGGCCGGGCCCAAACCCCCGGCGGAGGAGCGGAGCTAGATTTGTACCAACGTGACTCTGAGTTCTCGCTCCAAGCGGATAACCTGGAACTCATGAACAGCAGGGTTTATGGGTCAGAAGAACCCATGGCCAGACTGGGCTGTCAGAACTTGGCAAAACGGCCGAGGGTCCGCGTTCTGATTGGTGGTCTGGGAATGGGCTATTCGGTGAGAACGGCGCTGGACATCCTTGGCGAGGATGCCCGGGTTGTGGTCGCGGAGCTGGTGCCAGCCGTGGTTGAATGGAACCGGGGAGTGCTTGCCGATTTGGCCGGTCGGCCTCTTGACGACCGCCGGACTGAACTCCATGAAGCCGATGTTATCCAGTTGATAACGTCCGCCAGAGGTGACTACGATGCCATCCTGCTTGATGTCGACAATGGCGCGGAGGCGATGGTCCGAAAGAGCAACAACTGGCTTTACAGCCTACCGGGGTTGACCGCCACCTACGCGGCGTTGCGGCGCGGTGGGGTATTGGCGATATGGTCTGCCGGTTCTCAACCGCCATTCGTCAGACGTTTGCGCCGTGCCCGTTTCGAGGTGGATGAAGTCAAGGTGCGGGCGCGTGGTAGAAGCAGCCGCAAGGGAGGCTCACATCATGTCGTCTGGATTGCCACGCGCGGTTGATCGAGGACAGCAACAGCACCGGCCACCTGCGCATCGTCTCCACTCATCGCTGCCGGAACTGGAAAGGACAGGCGACGCAGGCCGAGCGTTCCAGCAGCTTGTCGTAGCGGGCGGCCCACTTGTGCGTCCCGGCTCGTCTAGCTCAGCTCCGGCCGGCCTAGCGGGGTTCGGCGCCTAGGTTGCACGCCACGCCCTTTCCCAACGGCCCCGCCCTCTCCGGCAGACACGCTACTGTCTAGCAATCTTGAATGGACCCAAATCGACCGCCCACGAGTACCTGAGTCTTCCGTGTCTATTGAGTCCGTCGAATGAAGGTTCTTGATTGTGCCCAGCTTGGTGGAGGCTCGGGGACTCGAGCCCCTGACCCCTGCAAGGCAACGCCGGCGCGCAGACAAGGCTGGGACGCTCCGGACCCTGGCCAACGGATTGCCAGAGCGGACCGGGACCCACCGTCAAGCTTCATCACAGGTATTGATCAGCTAAGACCACGATAGCGGGCATAGGAGCGGATGACGCGGTTGGCTCTGGACGCGGCACCGACCACTCCGGCTCCAGCACCACGCTGTCCACGGTGTGGTCTCGCTGCACGTTGCCGAACTTCTCGATCCTAACGAGTTCGACCCTGACCTCCGACACGCCCACGTCCTGCAACATCTCGGCCCGCAGGCTGCCGGCCACTCTGTCCCCCGAACGCGCGTCTCCCGATGACAGCTCTAGCGTGAGGACACATTGGCCGTGCCTGGACTCCGCAAAGGCAGGCCGAGGTGACGAGTCTTCCGGCCCGGGCGGCCGGCGCACCCGTGCCACATTGAGTCGCTATGGGCAGTTCCGCCACAACCTACCGTCCTTGTTAGATCACAATTTGCAAACGCGCAGGACAAATTACGCTCAAGTCTGAACAGTTACTAGTGCACTACTCCCGCTACTGCTCGAAGGAGCGTAAGAATATGGGCCCGTATCGGCAGGCAATTACTCAGAGATCAGACGGGCCCCAACAATCTTGGCTATCGCCTTTAGCTGCGACACCACATCGTCAAGAACTTCGAGATACTCCACGCCTAGTTTGAGATGGATCGGGATCCAACGGTCTTCTATCCTGACATTCAGTTCTTTGCCTATTTCATCGAAATTCACCTGGGTTTCATCCGCGACGCGGAGCCATAACGGAGTATCTCCACCTGTTGCCCACCGTTCATGGTTGACTCCAAACCAAAGGTCGCCTTCAACACCCGTGAATCGGAAATACCTTCCGTACCCGTACCGTTGCGACGTCGCCTGTCGACGGTGGATGTCCATCCACCCTTCCGGAACCCCTCTAGAACCGACAACGTGGTCGGCAAGTTGGCTGTACCAAACAATACGACGCCCGAGGTAGGGGCTCAGTTCTTCAGAATGAACCGGCAAGAATGCTTGCGTGTCTTGCTTCTGGGTGAGCCCCCGAAGCTGTTGAATGTCGTTTCCAACAGCATTATCGCCAGCCAGAGCGGCGATGCTGTCGAGCAATCGGACCCAGCTGACCAACATCAGGTGTAGCTCTGTGCCAATTACCTCGGCCCTTTTCAATCCCGGTGGAGACCCGATGACTTCCAATCTACTCTGCTTTTCCATTTGCCGCGTTATCGAAGCCCACAAAGTCGGTATTCTGGTCTCGGGAGCAACAAACAGGAGCAATGCCCGGCCAGGTTGGTCAAACTGTAGGGAGTACCCACTCGCCTGGTCTTCCGAGAGTGCAGCCCAAAATTTCGCCTCGACAAGCAAGCGCTTTACGTTGTTCTTGTCATAGCCGGCCATGTCGGGCCGGGAACGATCTTCGTAAGTCACCTGGGTCTCGACCCTGGCAATCGGTTCAATGCCAAAGTCACCTTGCTGAAGCAGGTTGTTCAACGCCTGCATAGCCTCAGGGGATTTGTTCAGGATGTAGCCCAGAGCATCAGTGGCAGCGTTCTCCACTTGTCTGGTGAGCCTTGGAACCAGGTAAGCCATCAACGTGGAATCGTCAGCCATAAGAGAACTCTCTAAAATGATTCACCTTTGATACTCCGGGTTTGTTGGATAGTCCTCAGGCGTGCCCGTATCTCCCGACTGGATCACAAAGTCTCGACGATCACGGTAGAGGCGAGCGCGGTTCAGCACGTAGTCGCGCCCTGGTTCCAACTCGTCCCAGTGGGTCATCAGCCAGTATTTGTAGTCGCCAACGAATAGGTAGGTGTTGCTCATTCTGAAAAAGCGGCAAGCCACACCCTCGCCGGCGCGGAGTCGGTCGCAGACCGCCTCCAGTAACTCCTGTTGACCGTCCTTCTCGGACAGTACGTACTCGTGGGGCCAAGTTTTTCGATAGGTAACCGCTTCCCTCCAGGGTGCGCGGTCGATCAGTTCCGTAAGTCTTGATGTCATCCCATTAATTGTCTCAACCTGACCGTGTCCGATGCAACCCGATTGGCTAAGAGGTCTCATCCGGCTGTGCGGTGTGCGTGAGGGAGTGTCCTGAGCCCCCCTCTCGTCGGAAGGGCATTTCGCAATGAGTCAAGTCGGCGACTCCCGGGGTCTTTCGCCTAACGGCCAGAGAGCAGCGGTCTGATTACGGAGCCAACGTGAACCTCAACGCGAGGTTTCTTGAATTCGGCGGAGGTACGCCGGGAAGTGGTGGAGGCGAGGGGATTCGAACCCCTGACCCCTGCGATGCGAACGCAGTGCTCTCCCGCTGAGCTACGCCCCCAGATGGTACCAGAGATTATATAGGTTCAGGCTAAGTGCCGGACCAACCCGGCAAACTTCCTCATTGCTCACGCCGCCGCGCCGGACATTGGGACGACTCTTAGGCGCCGGCTTCCTTCAACTCATGCGGAACCGACCCTACAATGGTATAATCTAAAACACATGTTCGCACTATGCCAATTGACGGAGTTGGTCCGGTCCGCCGGCCGGAGACACACGTCCGATCGGCCGGCCTACACCCGGGAGAAGAGGACCGATAACAAACTATGGTTTTTGCAAAACAAAACGCCCGACAGACCCGCGACCAAGCCGGCCGGAGACACACGTCCGATCGGCCGGCCTATGCCCGGCGGGAGAGGACCGATAACAAACTATGGTTTTTGCAAAACAAAACGCCCGACAGACCCGTGACCAAGCCGGCCGGAGACACACGTCCGGTCGGCATACGCCTCGCAGAAGAGGCCCAATAGCAAACTATGGTTTTTGCAAAACAAAAGCCTGGGCCGGCAGCGGTGAGCCTACTCGACCTCCGGCCAATCCAGCATCTGGACCTTCAGCCTCGCTCCGTCCTCGGCTACCGGCATCTCCTCCGGCACGATTGCCAGGCCATTTGCGTAGGCCATCGAGGTGAGGACGCCCGACCCTTGGGGGCCGGCTGAGTAAGCGTGCATCTGGCCGTCCTCCTCTACCACCTTGACGCGGGCGAAACACCGGCGATTGTCGCCATTGGTGACCCGACCGTGGAACACCGCCTCGATCTCCGGCTTGCGCAGCCGGCTTCTCCCCAGCATCTTCAGCATCGCCGGCCGGACGAACTGCTCGAATGCGACTATCGAGGCGACCGGGTTGCCCGGCAGACCAACGTGGGGCACTCCCTGGATCAATCCGAACGCCATGGGCCGGCCGGGCTTTATGGCGACCTGCCAGAACTCGACCGCTCCCTCGGCGGCAAGCACGTCTTTCACCACGTCGTAGTCGCCCTTCGAGACGCCGGCCGAGGTGAGGAGTAGATCGGTTTCCAAGCCGGATCGCACTCTGGAGCGAATGTCTTCGACCTCATCGAGGGCGATGCCCAATCCCACCGGAACACCGCCGTACCTTCGTACCAACGCCGCGAGCGAGTAGGTATTCGAGTCGTAGATCTTGCCTGGAACTAAGGGCTCGCCGGGCTCCAGCAACTCGTTGCCGGTCGAAAGGATGGCCACGCGCGGCCGGCGATGGACTCTGACCTTGGCCAGGCCCACCGAGGCGATCACGCCGATCTCGGCCGGCCGGAGCTCGATTCCCCTGGCCAACACTACCCGGCCAACGCGGATATCCTCGCCGGCGCGCCGGATATTGGCACCGATCGGTGGTGGATCGTATATCGAGATCGTAGAGGACGTCGCGACTCGTTGAGCGTGCTCGCGCTCGCTGGTCGATTCGAAGGGCACTATCGTATCCGCGCCCGGGGGCAAAGGAGCGCCGGTCATCACCCTTATGGCTGTTCCGGGTTCTACCGCCTGTTGGGGAGTTACGCCGGCCGGCAGCTCGCCGATGATTCGCAACCGAGACGGGTTGCCGGGACTCGCCTCGCCGACGTCGAACGCCTGGACGGCATAACCATCCATCGCGACGTTGTCGTAGGGAGGTATATCGAAGGTGGATACGATGTCCTCGGCCAGTGTCTGACCCAAGACGTCTACAATCGGACGGTCCTCGGCCGGAAGACAGTCAACCTGAGCGAGGATTCGCGTCAGCGCTTCATCTACGTTTAACAAGGCGACCCTACTGGCGACAGGGCAACATAGGCGGAGTTTGGCGAAGGAAGAGGCAGCCGGCGGCTAGGTGTTGTCGCTTTATTCCTTGGCCGGCTTGGCCGGAGCGCTATCCGCGCTCGTCTCTTCTTCCTTGTCCGCTGATCGAACGGAGTCTCGGAACTCCCTGATGCTTTTGCCCAACGCGCTGCCCATATCGGCCATCTTGCCGGCGCCAAAAACTATTACAACCAGTGCAAGGATAATTACTAGCTCTATAGGTCCTAGGCCAGTCACAAATAGTGGAGTCATGCTAAACAACCTACCTCAACATCGAGCGCCGATGATTTCGGATGACGAGTGTCGAAAAACGAACTCGCTACTTAAAGCCTACTTGATTGAGCGATCCATTGAATTGGAGTTTACCACAAATCAATAGTAACGAATGAAGGATTTGCGCCGACAACGGACACGAAACAGTGTACGTCTATTATGCCTAAGCCCTTTCTCACGAGAGGGCCGTGACACTGCGAGCACCTGCGACCGCTCAGTGCTCCGGCACCAGGATGTTCAGAAGGAGGGGGTTCAGCTCTAACCTGGCGGCGTCGCTGGGTACGAGTCCCGCCTGCTTCAAGTAGTCTCCTCCCAGGATCCCGACCACAGACCCCTTTTGGGGCATACCGGGCACATCTTCAACCCATAGTTGCAATGAGATGCGCTGAAATCGTTGGACGATGAACGGCCCGGCCTTGACTGGCTTTGAAGCTGGTAGACCGTACAGCTGGATCGAGAGATCTTCGCTCCAGTCTTCGATATGACCGGTGTTCGGATTGGAAAGAAAATACTCCTTGATCTCGGGATCCTCCAACCATGAAAGCCGTATCCCCCTGGCGGCGTTCCAATCCCCATTCGATCCGTCGTGCTCAATCGAACTCGGCAGTCCGCTAAATTGGAGCACCGACTCTTTTCCATGATCTGTGATCATGTCGAAAGTATTCGCGAGATGTGCGATGCCCAGCTCGGGCCGCCATTGAAGCAATCCACGCTGGAACGCCTGATAGGCAAAGCCATCGAAGCCACGGAAGGCGCGGCTGACCGGATAACCCAATGTATGAACACCGCCGAGCCGCAGGAACTCCGACCAGAATTGCGGACCGTCGGGATGATTGACGACGGAGTATCCATTGCCGCTCTCTCGGCCAGTTTGGGTGAAGAACACGCCATTTGGCAGCGGAATTTCGGCCGGCCCGCGATAGTCCAGAACGTCCCACACGTTGGGGTCCTCGTGTCCGAGGCGCCAGCCGGCTACACCGCCCATATTGTACTTGCGTGCTAGATCAGTTTTTGCGGCTACGCTGCGGGCGTCTTCGAACCAGACTTCACGCTGCTGGCCATCCAACTCATAGCGCAGACGAGGCGATTGAACGGACTCGTCGTAATCGATCTGAGCGCCCGGCCTCTTCGCCAGTTCCATAACCTCGGTGTGGGTGCGGGCGCGAGCCTCCTCGCCAGTGCCCACGGGCCAATCGTAGGCCCAGAACCCAAGGCCGAGCAGCACTTTCTCCGGCGGGATTTGACTCACGGCGAACGCGGCAACATCTTCTACCCATTCGATGGGGGAGGTCGAACTGGGTATCCGGCTGATGGATGAGCGGTAACCGTAGGTCATGACGACGACGTAGTGGGTCACGCGACCCAAGGCCGCATAATCGTAAGGCCCGTGCCAGCCTGTGCGAACGTCACTCGACTTCGCGCCGACCGCTATCGTCACGAGTTTGCCTTCGGGGGATAGCCTATGCCACAGTTCACCGACAAATGCGGTCAGATTGTCTCTGTCCGAAGCTAAGATCCCTTCGAAGTCGATATGAATTCCATCGTAGTCGTAGCGATCAACCAGCGCGACCAGGTCGTTGACGACCTTGTCCCGCAGTGGGCCTGGGTGCAGCACCACTTCAAAGTGTGAATACTTCGACTTGTTGACGACCATGGGAACCAGCAGAGCGCCGTTGGCGCGGGCCAATTCAGCGATCTCCTGGTTGTGCCCGCCGATCAAGTCCCCCCGGCTGGTGATTCCGTATGTGCCAGGTGAAACGACATCGAGGCTCTGTCCGAAGTTACGCAACGATTCAGTCGAGCGCTGGTCGTAGGTGACGACGTAGCCCCATCGAACGAAGTGATGCCCGCCGGCGGCCGATGCCGATCCAGCAGGAAAGGCGCACACGACGAGTACGCCAACGAGGATCGCCCGCAACCACAACATAATCATTCCTCAAAAAGAATTCTGGTGACACAAATATTGTAAGACGTAAGTCAATAGGCTAAGTGAGTTATATGCCAGGCAACTTCGCCCTGAGATCAAGGACGGCCGGTTAAGCATAGGTATGGCGGGTGTGGGGGATTCCTCGACGCCGGCACAACCGTGCAATCGTCGAGGAAGGGTAATATTCTACATCAACAAAGATCTAGATATTGGCGATGCTGGATTATCCTCTAGGCAAACCAAACCCAAGCCGGCGGCCCACCAGCCCAACTCTATGCGGAATTCGTGTTTTCATTACTCGGCGGCTGCGGGTATGGCAGTGGCGTTGGGGTCGGCGTGGGGGTAGGTGTCGGCGTCGGTGTTGGTGTTGACGTTGGAGTCGACGTGGAGGTCGGTGTCGGCGTCGGCGTTAGTGTTGGCGTCGGAGTCGGCGTTGGCCGTTCTTCGAGTGCCAACCCCTCTGGCGGTACCAGTTCGGCTTCCTTCAACAGATCGCCTCCGAGTACGCGTACTACGGTGCCGGTCGCCGGCATTCCCCTCACCTCTTCTACCCACAACTGGAACGCGACGCGTTGAAAGCGTTGGCTTATGAACGGTCCGTGCTTTTCCGGGTACGACATCGGCAGTCCGTACAGCTCGATGGCCCGATTCTCATCCCAAGATTCAATCCTGCTCGGGTTGGGGTTAGCCAGATATTTCGCCTTAATTTTGTCGTTCGTTAGCCAAGAGAATCTCGTCACCTTTGCTCTTACCCAGTCGCCGTCCGAACCGTCGTTCTTGATGGGTAAGGGAATTCCCTTGGCTCTAAGAAGCCACCCGTCCAGACCGGCTTGCTGTAGCAACTCGAACGTGTTCCCCAGGAATGCCCTCCCGACTTCCGGCCTCCATTGCAGGAGCGCCCCTTGGGTCAACTGGTATATAAATCCATCTCCCAGCTGGAAGCGGTATGACGCCGGATGTCCCAGCGTATCGACTCCGCCGAGGCGCTCGAACTCGGTGGCAAAGCTGATCCCATCCTCGTCGCTTACCTCATAGTCGAAGATGACGGCTGAAAACGTCCCGATCAAACGCTGGCCCGACGCCGATGAGACTATCAAGATGCCGGCAAGACCTGCCAGAATAGCCATCGCCAGCCAACGGCTCTTCGTCATCAGAGAACCTCACAGAAATGGTCGTGCCCAGTGGGTGCCTCAGTTGCAGCGGGGAACGAGGCGGCCGCTACGGACCTGATTGGTGCCCAGCATCATTCGTCAGATGAGGCCGCAAGACTATTTTAAGCCGGCGGTCAACAGGGGCTATCCATGACAGGCGCGGTCGTCTTCCAGAGTGAGTCGACCAACGTACATTTGTTTTGCAATTTCTACTTTTTTGCAGGGGGCCGGCGCGAGTGTGGCCAGACATTTGTTTTGCATTTTTCGTATTTCGTTAGCGATTCTCTTGATCCCAAGATGAATTGACAGCCGGAAATTGACACCGTCAGTCGGATAGGTGTCATTTCAGGCGAACGTTTGTTTGATTATACCACCGTGGGAGCGATCTTGCAGTAGGTGACAGAGGCCGGCGTGGGCAGGCTATTCCTCTGGTCGATGCAGCTGGGACCGACACCGATTTATTGTCACCCGGCGCCAAGTCGATGACTTAAAAGGCCGAAGCGTCCAGGGTTCCTGCTCCGACCGAGGGAGATGGGTCAGGCCCGAACTACACACGAGAGCCTGGGTTGGGCAGTTCGTTTACCGGTGCGTGGCTCACGGGTTGCGCACGTCAATGGTATGGAAATCCTGGCGGTGCGAGTTCAACTGCACGCTGTCTCCGCGGTACAGTCGGACGTTCAGTGAGCCTCTCTTGACTGAGCAGCCGTACAGCGTGTCGTAGGTCGTGCCATCCGTCGTCGAGTCCGTATAGTCTAATTTCCGCTGCCTCGAATACCTGGAGGTCGTGTGTTTCAGTCGCGACGACCGTATTATCGTCCGCCACCAGAATCTTCACGGTGAGGCTACCCGTGGTACGGTCGCACCCTGAGATCTCGAACCAAATGTCGTGCGAGGTGCTGCCGGCCGGCACGGCCACTTCCTTCTCTTGCTCCGAACAGCCGCTGTCGAAACTGAGGCCTATCCTTTCTCCGTCCTCATCGTCATCAAGGGTCATCTGAATCTTGTAGCTTTTCGACGAATCCAGTTGCCGGACCATTACTTTAGTATCCGGATGCCCCCATCCCACTCTCCAGGGGCCCATCCAGCCCCCAAACCCTATCTGCCGACTTGAGGGAAGCGGAACTGTTACATCCTGCTCGGCGGTTGCTAAGGAACTGCCGCCGACAAGCAGAGTCGCCGTAACCGTCCCGCCATCAGCGGTGCATGCGTACAGGGTGATGTCACTTGTCGTATGCGACGTGATACTTGCTGGTACGGTCGGATCGTCCTGCTGGTCGGTGCAGTCGCTGCTAAAGCCGATGTTGCTGCTATCCGTAGTAACGCGGATCGTATAGGTCGTCGACGAATCCAGGTCGTTCGCAACCAACGCGAAGTCGTCGCTGGCGCCCTCGGTGATTGTCCTGACCAGCCCTGAGAACTGTATCGATGGCCTAATCGATACAGTAACGGTTTGGGAATTATATACTTGACTTCGCAAACTAGATCGGATATACTATAACTATAACTATAACAGAGAGCGAGGTATGAGTGAAGTGACTAATGACAACGGAAACACAATCAGCGCATTTGAATTCTTTCGCCGGTACCCGAATGAGCGGGCGGCTATTGAATATGTAGAACAGCGACGATGGCCTGACGGCATCACTTGCGCCTACTGCGAGAGTGAGCGCACTACTCGACAGCGCGACTACCGCTATCATCAGTGCAAGGATTGCCGTAAGAAGTTCACCGTCCGGACTGGCACGATCTTCGAACGCTCCCATATCTCTCTCGACAAGTGGCTGTATGCGATGTACCTGCTTCAGACTTCCCGCAAGGGTATCTCTAGCCTTCAACTATCCAAGGAACTGGGCATTACTCAGAAGTCCAGTTGGTTTCTGCTGCACCGGCTACGAGAGGCTTGTGACATAGAAGCATCGCCGATGTCTGGCGTGGTTGAAGTAGATGAGACTTACATCGGCGGCAAGCGCGAGAACATGTCGAACTCCAAGAGGAAGGAACTGGCTGGACGTGGGACTGTAGGCAAGGCTGCTGTCCTGGGTATGCGAGAGCGCGGCGGTGACGTACAGGCTGAAGTGGTTGACGATACTACTGCCGAGACTCTCCAGGGCAAGGTTCGGGAGAATGTTGAAGCAGGCAGTACGGTCTATACTGATGAGTCGAAGGCTTACTGGTCTCTAGATCAGACCTATGACCATGGGACAGTCAAGCACTCGGTACGGGAATTCGTGAACGAGATGGCCCATACTAACGGGATCGAGAGTATATGGGCCGTCCTGAAGCGCGGGTACAACGGAATTTACCACCAGATGAGCCGGAAGCACCTGACCCGCTACATTAACGAGTTCGTGTTCCGCCTGAACCAAGGCAATGTCAAGATACCTACTATGACTCGGCTGGATAGCCTGATTGATGGTTCGATTGGAAAGCGGATTACCTATAAGGAATTGACCGGCTAAGGAAAATCCCACTCATCATCAGATTACATACCACAATCCTGCTGAAGACGAGACGCGCCTGCTTCGCTTCAAGGCACGCTGAGCGTCTCGTACCGCATGCTTCCATTCAGGAACGTAGCTGTTAGCATCCGGGCACGGTATGGAATCATCGCATAGCTGCGGGTGAATCTCGCTAACTACCCGGCAGATTTCCGCTGTCCGTTCCGGTCCTTTGCTCAAGACAAACAGAATTGTTCTGCGAAATGTCGTGCGTAGAGGCTCGTCGGGCAGTGCAGCAAGTTCTTGCCGTTTAGCTAGCGTTATCAACATTACCTTCGCCGGCACCTATTACGCTTTGGCTTGTCTGTCATTGGGCTGTTCGGCAGTTGGTGGATTAGCCTTCTTCTTCGGCTTGAAGGCCAAGACCTTATCGGTAATTGCGTCCATCGCATCCTGCGAGAATTGGTTCTTCCATTCAGAAGCGTTACTTGCCATCAATTTCCTCTCTTTCTTCTTAGTACTTGACCCTTTCTGCGGTTCTGGCGTGATGTTGAAGTCTGATCCATCCTATGACCCTGCCCTATACTTGGTAGCGGAGAGGAGTCCACTGCTGGTGCAGGGCAGCTATTGAGACTAGCTCGGAGGCCCGCTCAACCGGGCCTTGCGGTTCGATTCCGCCCCTCTCCGCTTTGACCACCTAAGATCAATATACCTCAGATTTCTCCATCTGGGAACCTCGGAGAAATCAGCAGCACTACTTGACATTCCCTATTGTATCCCCCACACGGCGTTTAGTAAATCTCCGTAAAAGCCGACAAACGTAATCGAATTGCTTTACAAATATCAAGGGGCAATATTACTATGATTCACGCCGCAACAGCCGGGTTCATTCAGTGAACCACTGGCGAGAAAGAGGCGTCATGCCTCCTTGCCGGTTCACGTAGATGGGCGGCTGTTGCAGCACACCAGTCACTTTCTCGCGCCGTAAGGAGGCTTCTTCTATGACCTGACAGACCAGTCCGCGATTGTCGTATAAAAGCAGTGGGCTGGCCCACTACAGCCAGCCCACCTATACAGAGAACCGAGGCCCTGTATGCGGATTATTTACCCATTACACAGATTATTGTCTAGTAAATGGTTGATTGGCGCAATAATCATGCTGGCAGGTTGTGCCAGCATCGAATCAGCCACGAGGATGGCACAAGCAAGACTGAGGTTCTGCTTGTGCTTGAAGGCGAACTCACTCAAGAAGAGATCGGGGAATTTCTCGAAGGTGCAAGTACAGCAGTAGCCGAGGGTGAAACCCTGGCCTTTGTTACTCCTACCAGCACGGCTGCGCCGCAGCCAACACGCATCCCGCGACCTACATCATCAACGGTAGGCAATCGTACTAATCCCGTTCCCTACGGCGAGCAGTATCTCTTTGAAACGCAAAATGATGGACTGATAGGAATAACTGTAGGTCGCGTCGTATTTGATCAAGATGGTTCGGAGCGTGAGGCAATCAACGAACAACGCTCCTATAGCATTCTCCAAGAACCGCCAGAAGGCGAAGCCTACGTATGGATTGAACTCCATCTAGTCTACCTTGAAGGCTCAGACGATGATTCCTACGAGACGAGCAGCGGCGGTAATCGTCTATTCGGTGGGAATCGTCTGTGGGGCGGAGGAAGCGGTACAGCCTATCTCCCCCGAAGCGATCCCGGAAGTGATTACTTCTGGGGACACGATATCTTCCCCGGTGCCGAAGTGACAGGATGGCTCGGCCAAAGACATATGCCAGTCGAATTCATGCATGAAGCCTTACTAGAGTATTCCGGCGTGTACTTCGACTTACCTGATCTACCCGAAGAAGAAACTGATACTGAATCAGATCAAGAGGAGGATGACAATGACGAAGGGTAAGATTATCTTTACCGGCCATTTTGGAGACTTTTTTCTCAAATCGCTGGCTCTGTTGATCTTGTCAATACTGACATTGGGCCTACTACTGCCGTATTATGTATATTGGCAATACAAGTATTTCGTCACACACTTGGAGATTGAACTGTACGGTTAGGCCGATATCCCGGCAGGCCAAGTCGCCTGATAACGACCTACGGAGAAGTTGAATGAATCAAGGCCCCGCCTGGAGACTGACAGAAGCACACAGGCTCGCAACTCGTCGATTTCACGAAGACCCACTCCATCGCGACTGGATTGCTGAGTATGATGCTATCCAGCACTGGGAACTCATTACGATCACTTACTCTGGCATAGAGCAGGCAATGAAATGCCTATTAGAAATGCGGGGCAAGACTTACCCTCGCGGCACTGAGGGTCACAAGATTGGGAAACTATTCCATGAGTTAGCATCTGAGGAACAAGCATTTGTGAGCCACTATTACAGCGTATATAAATCCTTACACGACTATATCCCACCAGATACCGCTGAAGACTTCTTGAAGTGCATAGGCAACGGTTACACAAAGTGGAGATATTTCCTCTTGGATGGCCCTCCTATGCCTACCACTAATACCGGCGCAATGCTAGAAACGTGGGCCGCTTTAGTTGGCAAACTTACAGCCAAGGCATTTACAAATCACGGCCCGTATACAGTCAAACACCGACTGCACGATCAGCTATTTCAGCGCGTTCAAGTGGCTTCTGCTGGTGGCGATGAATCCCAGCGTCGCTATGTACGAGACCTCATTGATATTTTCAACGCACAACCCCAAGCAGGTGTCATCAACTACTGTTCTGACCTTATCCGCCGGGCCGCTACTGGCGGGAGACTCTCACGACATGAGAATACCACCGCTAGCGCCCTCACCCAGTTTTCTACCAACAGCACTCAAGACCGCTCATTCGCCGACAAGGACTATCGCTACTTCATACAGCGCGCCCAAACTGCCGACATCCTTTGGGATCAAGACACAAAACGATTTACCAGTCTATAGGGAGCAGCCTGCTTGTGAGCCAAAATGGTAAGAGGAGTATATCGACATGTCCCGATCTAACCGCTTTTCCCTCCACCTCTCTACTGTCACTGAAATAATCCATACATGTCACATTTGCAACCATACTAGGCATCTCAATGCCCTTCGCCCTCCTCTCGATCTTGCACCTTGCGCCTCCTGTCACGGTGACTCTCAAGAATTACGTGCTGCCCAAGCAGTCGTCACTGCGATAAATGGTTACTGGGGTAGCGGAGCCGGCGCAACCGGCCTCGTCCAACTCCTCACACCACCAAGCCAGCCTAAACCCTACAAGATTACACGACAGTCAGAATCTACTCATTAACCACTATTGCAACTAGCCACATACTAGCGAACGGTCGCAGCATGCGAGAAGGAGATTATGTAATGCGTTCCAGTCAAACTGCTAGAGACTTGATAAATGCACAACGAGACGGGCAATTATTCGCCTTGGGCCATTTACTTGGGAGGATGACGCGAGAATTAGCTACTTCTCCCAAGAGTATTGATCGCCTTACCAAGTTTCTTGAAGAATTAGAATCACTCGAAGTAGATATTGCGCCTGATGGAGTTGAACCAACAGTACAAGCGGCGCGCACAGCTATGCAGGAAGGATCGAAACTGTTCATTGACAGATTTAGGTGCGGATTCCTGAAGTACGATTGACCACCATTCTTTAATCTGTTCTTCTGGCCGACTCTTGATCATTCTATCTTCTCTCCATTATTCGCGAAGTTAAATACGTAATTCCCAACGGTTTGGGTCGCGGTATCGATAGTATTCGCGCCGGACAGGAGGGTCGCGGTTACCGTTCCGCCGGTGGTGGCGCACCCATACAGCGTAAGGGTGTTCGTCGTGTACGAAGTCACGCCCGTGGTCACGGTCGCGTCCTCCTGCTGGTCCGAGCAGGCGCTATCGAACCCGATGTTGGCGTTATTCGTGGTCACGCGGATCGTGTAGCTCTCCGACGAGTCCAGGTGTGACGCGCTCACCGTGAATGTGTCGTTCGCTCCAAGGTATACCGTGCCGAGGAGGCCCGCTATCTGTACAGTCGGGTCGGGCGATACGATTACAGGCGATACGGTTACGAGCTGCTCGTCGCTCACGAGCGAATTGCCACTTGACAGCAGGGCCGCGGTAACCACGCCACCCACAGCGTCGCATCCGTGCAGCGTGAAGTCGGTGGAGTGCGACCCGCTGCTCGCCGGCACTGTCGCGTCCTTCTGCAACAAGCAGGTACCGTCGAACCCGATGTCGCTGTTATCCGCCGTCACTCGGATGATGTAGCTGGTGGAGGAGTCCAGGTTTGCAGCACTCACCGTGAACGAGTCGCTGGCGCCTTCATTCAATTGTGAGACGAGGCCTGATATCGCTATCGTCGGGCTGCCGGCCATCTGCACGGTCACGGGTTGGGTCGCGGTGTCTACGTCCGTGTTTCCGATCAGCAACTTAGCGGTAACTGTCCCACCGGTGGTGCCGCAGCCGTATAGAACCAGGGAGCCCGCCATAATCATGTAGTCCGCGCTGCTCGCCGGCACGGTCACTGGCGGCTCCTCGTGATCGGTGCAATCGCTGTTGAAACCGATGCCGCCGCCACCATCCGTCGTGACCTGGAGGGTGTAGCTGGTCGATGTATCCAGGTTAGACGCGATAACAGTGAACGGGTCGGTCGCCCCCACGTTCAGGTTGGCACCGAGCCCGGTAATGGTGACCGTCTCGCCGAGTGATACCGCGACGGGCCGGGTGGCAGTGTCTACGATAGTGCTTCCAAGCAGCAGGGTCGCGGTGACGGTACCGCCGGGAGCCATACAGCCGTACAGCGTTAAGGGCGCGCTATGTGACGTCCCCAGCGGAACGCTCACGTTCCGCCGCCGGCTTGAGCAATCGCTGTTTAGGCCTATGTCGTCGCGGTTGGTCGTCACCCGAATCGTGTAGGAGCTCGACGAATCAAGGTAATACGCGTTGACGGTGAATGGATCACTCCCGCTCACGTTGAGGGAGCTGAGAAGCCCCGATATCGAAATGGACGGGTCAGGCACTACCGCCACGTCCTGTGTGTCAGTGTCGATCGTCGCGCCTCCCTCCAGCAATTCCGCGGTCACGGCGCCACTGGTGGCGGCGCACCCGTACAGAGTGAATGAAGCGACGTGCGACGTGCCGGCCGGCAAGGCCAAGTCCTTCTGCCGGTCCGAGCAGTTGCTATTGAAACCGATGTTGGCGTTGTCGGTAGACACCTTGATGGCGTAGCTCTTCGACGGATCCAAGTTGGACGAACTGACCGCAAATGTGTCGCTCGCTCCGACGCCCATACCGGCGCCTAGTCCCACTATCTCGATGGCCGGGTCAGGCGTTGGCGGCGGATCCGACTGCGGAGTTTGTTGCGGCGGCGGGTCGGACCGTTGCGGCGGTGAGTTTTGCTTCGGCGGCGGTGGATCCGAAGACCGCGGCTGCTACTGTGGCGGCGGCGAATTCGAAAACAGCGACGGCAAATTCGGAATATCCAAAGATAGCGCCGGCAGTGAATATACCCAGGTAATTTGGACTACCATCGACTTTTGGGACGCGGAGTTTAGCAATACGTACGTTCCCGAAGCGCACGATATTCGGTCCTCCGGCGACAGCCCATACGAGGGTATGAGGCAGGCCTCCTTCAGCAGATCGCCGCCCAACACCCGCACCACCGTCCCAGGCTCCGGCATCCCTGCCACTTCCTCCACCCACAGCTGGAAAGCCACTCGTTGAAACCGCTGGGTGATGAAGGGGCCGTGTTTCTCCGGATACGACATCGGCAGCCCGTAGAGCTCAATCGCCCGGTCTTCACTCCAAGACGTTATTTCGCTCGGGTTCGGATTGGCGAGAAAGTGAGCTTTGATCTTGTCATTCGTCAGCCAGGCTAGCCTGATCTCTTTAGCTCGTTCCCAGTCACCATCGGAGTCATCGTCCACGATCGGCAATGGGACACCCTTCGTATTGAGAAGCCATTGGTCGAGGCCGGCGTGTTCCAGCATTTCGAAGGTATTTGCCAGCCACGCCCTCTGCACCTCCGGTCTCCACTGCAGCAGGGCTCCCTGGGTCACCTGATAGACAAATCCATCATCCAGCCGGAAGCGGTAGGAAGCCGGGTATTCCAGCGTGTGGGCCCCGCCCAAACGGTCGAACTCGTCGGCAAAGAGAATGCCGCGGCCGTTGGTGACTTCGTAGTCGAAGATGACGGCAGAAGATTCGCGTTCGAGGCCATGGCCGGATGCCGAAGAAACTACCAGGATGGCGGCAAAGCTCGTCAAAAAAGCTATAGCCAACCACCGAACCGTCTTCACTGGCACCCTCCGCCAGACATAGCGATCCACAGCTACAACAATTAGTTAGATCAGGAAACGGATTATAAATCGATCGATCAACGGCTTGCCCGGTGGAACCAAGCCTTCTTCAGGCATTTGTAGCGGGGATGCCGCGAGCTTTAAGGATCCTCTAACCACATCGGATTCGTATTGCCACCCACTTACCTTAGGCAATAAGGCTTGATTTGGTCCGACGCCAAGGGGACAGAAATAGCCAACGAAGAGGGACATTTCAATTGCGTTAGAACTTCCTATTTTTGTGAAACGGGCCGTTTTTTCCTATTGCGGGCCGCTTTGGCTCCCTTTAGAGGCCGGCTGTTGCCGGCACGCCGAGGTAAGTGAATGGGGGCTGGTTGGAGGGAGGATTCGAGTGAGGGGATGAAAATGGTGGTGGGGCGGGGATCCAGGGATGGGAAGAAGCTCTGGCGCTGTGAGGTTCGCCCTCACCTCAATCCTCTCCCAGGGGGAGAGGAAGTGGCCTCCCTCTGCAACCCATACACCTCCCCTGGATTCCGGCCCCGTATCGGGGTACGGGGCATGCTTTCGATCGCGGGAGTATCTGTGTTGGATGTAAAGGGTTTTCAGATGGCCGGGGAGTAATCCTCCAACCAAGGACTGCCCCGTTGCGCTACCGCGTGCAGTTGCATCAGCAGTTTGCGCATCACCGCCACCAACGCTACCTTCCCGGGCTTACCCCGCCTTCGCAGCCGCTGGTAGAACCTCCCCAGTTTGCTTTCCCGCCTCCGTATTGCGCTCAACGCCGCCAGGTACAACGCCTTCCGCACCGTTCCCCTCCCTCCTTGGATCGATCGATACCCCCTCTGCCGTCCGCTGTCTCGCGTCCACGGTGCCAGTCCCACCAGCGATGTCAGTCCCTTCCCATCTCCTTGCCCCAGTTCCGGCAATTCTGCCACCAGCGTTGCCGCTGTCAGTTCCCCCACGCCCCTCACACTCTGGTACAGCTCCGCCCGCTGCCTCAACCCCCTGCTCTTTTCCAGCGCTTTCTTGTATTCCCGATCCAGTCGTCCTATCTCGTTCGTGTTCCACCTGATGGCCCGTTTGATTGACGCCTCTGCCTTTCTACTCTGCCTCTTCTCCAGCCGATTCTTCTCCCGCGCCCGCTGGTCCACCATCTGCCGCCGCCGCCTCACTATATCCTGCAAATCCCTACGCTCTTCGTCCCATTCCTCCTCCTTTGCCCCCTCCTCCCCGAATACCTCCCCGTATAGCGCCAGCACCTCCGCGTCTATTCCGTCCGTCTTCGCCTCTTTTCCACTCGCCCGTGCGAACGCCCGCACCTTGTTCGGATGCGCCCGATACCCCCTTATCCCTCCTTCCCTCAGCTCTCCTTCCAACTGCCGCTCGTATCCCCCTGTCGGCTCGTACACCGCCAGCGCCACCCTCTCCCTTCCCAGTCTCTTCACCAGCGCCCTGATTCCTTCCTTGCTGTTCTCATACCTTTCCGCCGGCCCCGGTTTCATCCACACATCCAGTCCGGCTTTACTCACGTCTATGCCGGCTACCCTTTTCTTCTTTTCCTCTTCCAATGTCATCTCCCTTTCCTCTATCATTGAACTGCCGGCCTCCCCACTTGCTGATGCGGGCCATTTTGCCCCTGTATCTGTTCGGAGGTCCCGGTATTGCGGTGAGGGGTGTCCTACTCCCGCTCGGCGCGACCGTGCCTCAGCCCGGCCCGCCCAATGACGGTCGACGCGCCCCTCACCTACACCCCACAATTTGGCCCATTTGTGAGGTATTCGCAACATACAAATGACGAGTGCGAGGGGATTCCGGCCTTCGCCCGAATGACGAGTGCGAGGGGATTCCGGCTTTCGCCGGCATGACGAAATGGGGGGCCGGAATGGCGATTGCGGCGGGCGCGGCGATGACGAAGGGAGGGGGCGGGAATGACGATTTGGTGAGTGGGTGGCGGGGCGCGCGAGAGCTCAGAGTCGCGGTGACGCCCTCTTGGCAGAGTGGCGGCTGATCAGTTGCGCACGTTAATGGTATGGAAATCCCAGCGGTGCGCGTTCAGCGTCACGCTACCTCCGGCGTACAGTCGGACGCTCAGTGAGCCTCTCTTGACTGAGCAGCCGTACAGCGTGTCGTAGGTCGTGCCATTTACGGTGAAGTCGCCGGCGGTGGTAATGTACGAAGTCTTGCCGGTCAACACAAACACCTTTTCATTGATGGTACAGCCAGAGTCGAGACTGGCGCCGGTTTTATCCGTCTTGATTTGGACGGTGTAGGTCCGGGTGGAGTCCAAGCCAATTATGCGTATCCCGAACTTTTCACTGGCTCCAACGTTTATGTGTTGGGCTGAGCGGTCGAGTCCGTATAGGTCAATTTCCGCTCCCTCGAATACCTGGAGGCGGCGTGTTTCAGTGGCGACGACCGTATTATCGTCCGCCAGCAGAATCGTCACTGTGAGGCTACCCGTGGTACGGTCGCACGCTTGGATCTCGAACCAACCGTCGTGCGAGGTGCTGCGGGCCGGCACGGTCACTTCCTTCTCTTGCTCCGAGCAGCCCCTGTCGAAACTGAGGCCTATCCTGTCTCCCTCCTCATCGTCATCAAGGGTCATCTGGATTTTGTAGGTCTTTGACGAATCCAGTTGCTGGACTCTTACATGAGTATCCGGATGCCCCCACCCCACTCTGAAGGGGTCCAACCAGCCTGAGAACCCTATCTTCCAGGTAGGGGCAGGCTGAAAACCGTCACATCGTGGGTGGCGGTGTCGATGGTATTGCCGCCAGACGACAGGGTCGCGGTCACGGTCCCGCCGGTTGTGGCGCATCCATACAACGTGATGGTGCTGGTCGTGTGGGACGTGATGCTCGACGGCACGGCCGGGTCCTCCTGCTGGTCGGTGCAGTCGTTGCTGAAACCGATGTTGGTATTATCCGTAGTCACGCGGATCGTGTAGGTCGCCGACGAATCCAGATTGGACGCTATGACCGTGAAATCGTCGCTGAATGCCACATTCGGCATGTCCTCCAGCCCTGAAAACGCTATCGAGGGACTAATTTTTACGGTAACGGTTTGGGTGGCGTCATCAATAGTACTCCCGCCGGATAGCAGGGTCGCGGTTACCGTTCCGCCGGTGGTGGCGCACCCATACAGCGTAAAGGTGTTCGTCGTGTGCGACGTCTGGCTCGCCGGCACGGTCTCGTCCTTCTGCTGGTCCGAGCAGTCGGTGTCAAAACCGATGCCGTTATTCATCGTGACGTGGATCGTGTAGCTCTCCGACGAAACCAGGTTAGACGCTGTGACGGTGAATGGCGCGTTATCCCCCCGGTCCATCGTGCTGACGAGTCCGGAAATCCGTATCGCCGGCGTAGGCGGACGCGGCGGATCCTGCTGTTGCGGCCGGTCCTGCTGTTGCGGCGGGTCCGACTGTTGCGGGGGTGGATCAGATGATCCCTTCGACGGTGGCAGGTTAGATGCCGGCGGTGAACCCAATGACAACCCAGGCAGTGTAAATGTCGAGGACATTGGGGCTAGCGTAAACTTCGGCAGCGTGATCGTCGATGAGGCGCAACTGGATCTTTCCGCCGGCGCCAGCGCATGCGACGGTACCAGACACGCCTCTTTCAGCAGATCGCCGCCCAAGACACGCACCACCGTGCCAACTGCCGGCATGCCTTCTACCTCGTCTACCCACAGCTGAAACGCTACCCGCTGGAACCGTTGGGTTACGAACGGGCCGTGTTTCTCCGGGTAGGACATTGGCAGCCCGTACAGCTCAATCGCCCGGGCCTCACTCCAGGACGTTATCCCCTCCGGGTTCGGATTCGCCAGATACTTCGCTTTGATGTTTTGGTTCGTCAGCCAGGCCAGCCTGGTCTGTCTCGCTCTATTCCAGTCCCCATCGGACCCATCTTCTTTGATCGGCAATGGGATACCCTTCGTGTCGAGAAGCCATTGGTCGTAGCCGGCCTTCTCCAGCATCTCGAAGGTGTTGCCCAAATAGGCCTTGCGTACTTCCGGACGCCACTGCAGGAGGGCGCCCTGGGTCACCTGGTATACGAATCCGTCATCCAGCCGGAAGCGGTAGGACGCGGGATATCCGAGTGCCTCAGCTCCGCCCAGGCGTTCGAACTCGTCAGAAAAGAGAATGCCGTAGTCGTTGGTCACCTCGTAGTCGAAGATGACGGTCGACGATTGCCGTTCCAAGCGCTGGCCGGACGCCGAGGAGACAAACAGGATGGCGACAAGGCCGGTCAGAAAGGCAATCGTCAACCAACGACCTGCCCTCATGGACAAACCTCCGCCAGACGCAGCTAAGGGGGACCTAAATATTTTAACGTCGATCTAATTGCATTATAAGTCAATGGATTGTTCGACTGTCTGAACCAACTGCCCTAAACACAGATTTAGCGAGGGGGAAACGCAATCTTTAACGACATTCTAATTGCACTTGCATTTCTCTGCAGTCCAACCGTCATCGTCGGCCCATCCTAAATAAAACCTCCGATGAGCTTTCGTTATGTCTAACAGCTTTTTGATCCCTTCGGCACGGATTAGAGAAGACTTTATTCTTACCTTTGTCTCGCCGTAGGTTCTCCACGCGTTGGCGAGCGAAGCCGGCAGAATTGGTACGGCGCATTGACAAAGAGTATCGCGGCAACCGGCCGGCATAGGCGGGCGAATCAGGGTGGCGGCGCGGAAGGGCGGTACAGTTTGTCCATGAGGCGCAGCGAGTGGTAGGCCGGCCGGCCGGAGAGGTCTGGGTTCACAATGGAGAAGTAGCGCATGGGCTCGGGTTCGGAGTACCAGGGTGCGGCGCTGAAATCCAGGTTGAAGAGCACCATCACGCCCATCCAGGGCCAGTTTCTGCGGGCGTAGGTGTAGGCGGCCTCCAGGTACTCGGCCTGTCGGGCCTGGGACACGACCTGCCAGCTCAATCCGGCCCAGGACGGGTGCGCCAGATACTCCTCGCGGCCGAGCTCGGCCGGATCGATCGGCCAACCGAACTCGGTGGCCCAGATCGGCGAATCGTCGCCAAACTCGAGCATCAGGGCCCGCTGCTCCTCCGGCCGGAGGAAGTCGGCGATGCCATCGTCGCTCTCCATCGCCGGCGATGACCCGAATGCGTAAGGATGGGAGCCGAGTACGTCAAAGTATCCGGCGGCCCCGGCTCGATACATGCGCCGGATGAACTCCAGGTCGTCCATCGAGGTCACGCCACCGTCGCCGGCGGTAGTGGCCATGCCGGCGCTGATGACGAGGGCGTCTGGATCGGCCGACTTGATCGCCGGATAGACTTCTCTAAGCATCGCGGCGTAGAGCTCGGGGTCGGGTGGCTGACCGCCCCACTCACCACTGAGGTTTGGCTCGTTGTATATCTCGTAGGCCAGTACCCAGCCACGAAGGTACCTGGCGAGGGCAGCCATGAAATCGGCGAAATCGGCGAGGTTGTCGGGAGGACGGTTTCCAGTGCCGGCCGCGGCCCAGTCCGGCGGCGTGTCGACTCGGACGATGAGCTTCAAGCCGGAGCGTTGGGCATGGGTGGCTATGTTGTGGGCATCGCCGCCGGAGAGAGAGTAGTGCCACTGATATCGGCCCTTTTCGGGTTCGGAGTTGGCCCAGGACAGGTAAGCCTTAACATAGGTAAAGCCGGCGTCTTCGACCAGGTGCATATGCTCGGCGACGGCAACGTGCATTCCATAGCCGATTTGGTATGGGTCTGTGGGCCTCGATATGGCACCGCCGGGCAGGTGAACGGTCCGCGCGGAACCGACGATGATTACCCAGAGTATCGCGATCGCGAGGAGTAGGCCGGACGGGGATATTCGCAATGGAGACCCCAAGCGTGAGAGTGCCTCATATCTTACTAGGGATCTTACAGAGCAAGAAAATCAAAGGGGCCGGCATAAGCCGGCCCCTTTGAATAAAAGAAGAGAGGATTGAAGCAATCCGACGAACCGCCCTGTTAATTGTTCGTGCCTGGCCGCTCAACTCTTACAGAGCAAAAATCAAAGGGGGCCAGCATAAGCCGGCCCCTTTGAATCAGAGGAGAGGATCGAAGCAATCCGAGAACCGCTCTGTTAATTGTTCGTGCCTGGCCGCTCAACGGAGTGCTAAGAAGAGGGGGACTCAGCCGGCGCGGTGACTTTGTCCCCCACGTCAATGGTGTAAATTCACCAAACAAGATAATAGCGGACGGGCCGGTTTTTGGCTGTAGGGTAATATCCCGACATTTCTGTGGGGTAAAACCCTACAGGGGTCAATTTCGTGTCCAGAGTCGGCATTTTCGTTGGCTTCAACGCCGTATAGGCAAGATTATGCCGGCGATGCAACAGGGGTTTTTTGATTCTCACCCCAGCCTTGACCCTCACCCCAGCCCTCTCCCAACGGGAGAGGGGGATCGCCGAGCTGTGGGGCTGGGAGTTGCGGGTCCCTTCGGAACGACCGGGACTCATCAGTTTGACTGGTGCCACGTATCCCGGATCGGAGTCCGGGACATGCTTTCGTGCCAATTGCTGGCGGCGGTCTTACCTCCCACCGCCCCTCTGGATTCCGGCCTTCGCCGGAATGACGATTGGGGGGCCGGCATGACGAGTGCAGGGGCCGGTTCTACGGGAGTCACCTATCCCGGATCGGAGTCCGGGACATGCTTTCGTGCCAAGACTGGCGGCGGTTTTGCCTCCCCCCACCCCTCTGGATTCCGGCCTTCGCCGGAATGACGATTGGGGGGCCGGCATGACGAGTGCGGGGGCCGGTTCTACGGGAGTCACCTATCCCGGATCGGAGTCCGGGACATGCTTTCGGGCCAATCGCTGGCGGCGGTCTTGCCTCCCCCCACCCCTCTGGATTCCGGCCTTCGCCGGAATGACGATTGGGGGGCCGGCATGACGAGTGCGGGGGCGATTCTACGGGAGTCACCTATCCCGGATCGGAGTCCGGGATGTGCTTTCGTGCCAATGACGACGTGCGGTTTGCGGGCTATCGAAATGGCCTTGGTGTGTTGACTGTTTCGATCAACTGCTTGTCGGCTTGGGAAAACGCTCTAGAAGTCCCAAATATTAAGGGATTGAAACCCCCTGGCCGATGCACCGCGGTCCGCACCTGTGTTTCTACACTTGCTAGAATAACGGGGCATTTTCGAATCGTTTGAGAACGAACAAAATCCCACGTCGGAGCGGATGACCCAAATGGCTCCAAAACTGGAAGATCTATTCAAGAGACTTCGCCGTGAACGCGCGCCGTCGCTTGGCTTTGTCCGTAGCGAGGCAGCAGGCGGCGAGAAGATGATTGTCGCGGCGGTTGTGAACTCAGCGAAACCGCCGGCGATATCCTCAGCTGTATCAGCCGGCGCCAAGATCGTGCTGATCGACGGTGACCCGAGAACGGATTCAGGTGCGACGGAGAGCCTGGTCGAAGCGGCCGGCTCGGCGCTCGTTGGCGTGATTGCGCCGGACCTGACGGACGAACCGAGCCCGGCCTTGGCCGGACTGAAGGAGCTGGGAGTGGGTTTCGTGGTTGTGGAGCCGGATAGAACGCCGGCACGCGCCCTGGACAGTGAAGCCCTAGAGATAGTCGTACGGCTGGATCTGGGCGACGCGGACCCGCCGCCTGCTCGGCTGGCGACCGAGCTTGCCGTTAACGGCGCGGCGATCAGCGTGCTGAAACAGCCGGATGCCGATCCTTCGCTGTCGATGACCGACCTGGCGCTGCTGAGGCAGTTCTGCGCAAGCAGCCGCCGGCCGGGTATCTTCCTGGCACACGCCGGCGTGCAGCCGGAGGACGTGCAGTTGCTGCATGACCACGGAGTGGAGTGCATCGCCGTGGAGGCCGGCGCAGTGGCGTCTTATGTCGATGCCGTGCGTGCGATAGCGCCGGGTTCGCTTCGACGACAGAGCGATGACTTCGTCCCTTTTCTGCCGAAGATGGACAGCGCTGAGGCTGAGGACGAGGACGAGGACTAGCCATCGGCCAAGCCTTTCCTGGTTGGGGACGAGCGCCGGCGCTACAATCCCCTCTCCCCACCCCTCTGGATTCCGGCTTTGACCCTCACCCCAGCCCTCTCCCAGCGGGAGAGGGAGATCGCCGAGCTGTGGGGCTGGGAGTTACGGGTCCCTTCGGAACGACCGGGACTCATCAGTTTGACTGGTGCCGGCTGGTGCCGGCACACCGAGGTATGAAAATTGAGGCGCTGACTGGTGGAGGTGTTTGGGTGTGGTTGGTGCCGCCCCTCCCCTCTGGATTCCCGCTTTCGCGAGAATGACGATTTGGGGGGCGATTCTACGGGAGTCACGTATCCCGGATCGGAGTCCGGGACATGCTTTCGTGCCATTCGCTGGTGCCGGCTGGTGCCGGCACGCCAGGGTGTGAAAATTGAGGGCTGACTGGTGGAGGTGTTTGGGTGTGGTTGGTGCCACCCCTCCCCTCTGGATTCCGGCTTTGACCCTCACCCCAGCCCTCTCCCAATGGGAGAGGGGGATCGCCGAGCTGTGGGGCTGGGAGTTACGGGTCCCTTCGGAACGACCGGGACTCATCAGTTTGACTGGTGCCACGTATCCCGGATCGGAGTCCGGGACATGCTTTCGGGCCAAGACTGGCGGCGGTTTTGCCTCCCTCCCCCCACCCCTCTGGATTCCGGCCTTCGCCGGAATGACGATTTGGGGGGGGCGATTCTGTTCGCCCTCACCTCAATCCTCTCCCATCGATGGAGAGGAGGAGGACCCTATCTCCCTGGTCGTACAACGCTTCCTCCCCTGGCTGGGGACAAGCGCAGGCGCTACAGGGCTCTTTGGTGCTGGCGCCGGCGGTGCGTGTGTGTCTTTCGAGTGGTGGGTGGGAAGAGGTTAGAAGACTAGTCCATGCGTGAGCGCCATCAGTGCAATCGTTATCGACGCCGCGATAAGAAGGCCAAAGGCGAATGCGCCGGTGAAGAGCCGGCTATCGAACTTGAGATGCATGTAGAACATAACTACTAGCACAAACTTGACGGCCGAGAGGATCAGAAAAACCGGTATGAGAATGGGGCGCAACGCATCTATATAGAAGATGGCAACCTCGATGGCGGTAATGAATGCCAATATGCCGCCAATTTCCACGTATTTTTTGGGTGTGGGATGCTCCTCTTCGACTAAGTGAGGTGCGCTACTCATCTTCTTAACCCCTTTTTCACGTCACTCGAAAGAATGGCTAAACCGCGCCAATGAGGTAGACCACTGTGAATATGACGATCCAGACTACGTCCACGAAGTGCCAATAGAGGCCGGCAATTTCGACGTTCAAGCTGTCTTTTGGACGGAGCTTGCCGCGAGCCGAATGCACCACGAGCGATAGCAACCAGATGACGCCGATGGTCACGTGGGCTCCATGGAAGCCGGTCAGTGTGAAGAAGGCCGAGCCGAACCCACTGGTGTTGGGGTTCAAACCCTCGCTGAAGAAGGTGGTGAACTCATAGACCTGACCGCCGAGAAAGGTCATGCCGAGGACAGCGGTGGCAAACAGCCATATTCGCAAGTTGCGCTCGTCGCCGCGCTGGAGCGCGGAAAGGGCCAAGACCATCATCAAGCTGCTCATCAGCAGGACGAACGTGCTGACGGAGGTGTAGGGTATGTCGAATATTTCGCGGGGTGTCGGTCCTACCAGGCTCCGGTCCTTGTTGATCAGATAGTTAGATATTAGCGTCCCAAAGAACAGGCACTCGGAAGCAAGGAACGTCCACATAAGCAGCTTGCGATGATTGAGGCCGGTGCTGGTATCTTCGGTGGGAACCGTATGAGCCTGGTCCAATGTGGGTGCTCTCCTATTTGCTCGGAATTCTAGCCGGCCGGCTCGAAGGCCCAGCCATAGATTCCAACGAACATTACGAGTAGGCCCAAGGCGCTCACTACCGGGAACGGAGGGATCATCAGGCCGGCGGCAAGCATCAGAAATCCGACGGCAACAATTACCGGGAAGTACGAGGGGTTGGGCATGTGGATGTGCTCGGCGTGCTCATCCCCATGGCCGTGACCTTCATTTGAGCCTCCGTGGACCGGCTCGTGCACGCCCACGCCGCCGTATTTCTGGTCCCAGAATGGGCGGCGGCTGGCCACGACCGGAATCCGGGCGAAATTATAGACTGGCGGCGGTGACGATATGGACCACTCGAGGGTCTGGGCATCCCACGGGTCGTCGCCGGCGATTTTCCCTTGACGCATAGTGCGATACCAGTTCCAGATCATTACGAGCATCGAGATCGCGATGACAAATGAGCCTATGCTAGAGAGTAGATTGTAACCGTCGAATCCGTAACCGCTCGAATAGGTATATACACGTCGAGGCATGCCAAACATGCCGGCAAAGTGCATCGGGAAAAAGGTGAGATTGAAGCCGATCGTCATGAGCCAGAAGTGCAGCTTTCCGAGTCCCTCGTCCAATAGTCGCCCGGTCATCTTCGGGAACCAGTAGTAGAAGCCGGAGGCGAGTCCAAATATCGAGCCGCCAAAGAGTACGTAGTGGAAATGGGCCACTACGAAGTAGGTGTCGGTCTGCTGGAGATCGGCCGGCGGTGAGGCGTGCATCACGCCGCTGAGGCCGCCGATGATGAACATTGCGATGAATCCGACCGAGAATAGGAACGGCGTCGTGAATCGAACCGCGCCGCCCCAGATGGTGCCGATCCAGTTAAGGATTTTTACGCCTGTTGGAATGGCGATCAACATGGTGGCTATGCTGAAGAACGCGTCGGCTATGGGTCCCATGCCGACGGAGAACATGTGATGGGCCCAGACGCCGAACGACATGACCGCGATGGCGATGCCGGAGTAAACCACGAATGGATAACCGAACAGTGGTTTCCTTGAGAACGTCGGTATCACTTCGGAGACTATGCCCATAGCCGGAAGGATCAAGATGTAGACTTCGGGATGACCGAATATCCAGAAGAGATGCTGCCACCATCTGGGATCGGCGCCGGCCTGGGTTATAAAGAAGTTCATGCCGAAAAAGCGGTCGAACAACAGCAACGTGAGCGCGACGGTGATGACCGGGAACGCCAGCACCATAAGTATTGAGGTAACCAAGGTCATCCAGATGAAGAGGGGCAACCTCATCAACGACATCCCCGGCGCCCTCATGTTGATAATCGTAACCAGGAAGTTGAACGCGGCGGCCAGGGAAGCGATGCCGAGGATCTGCAAGCTCAGGAGCCAGAAATCGACGTTTAGTCCGGGCGAATAGGCCGGCGAGGTCAGGTTGGCGTAGCCAAACCAGCCGGCATTCGGCGCCGCATTAAATAGGAAGCTGGCATGGAGCAGAATGCCGCCGGAGAGAAATACCCAGAAGCTGAAGGCGTTCAGTCGAGGGAAGGCAACGTCGCGGGCTCCGATCAACAGAGGCACCATGTAGTTGAAGAAGGCCGCGCTGAAGGGCATTACTCCGAGAAAGATCATGGCAGTGCCATGCATGGTGAAAAGCTGGTTGTAGGTCTCGGCGCTGACAACTCCAGCGTTGGGGCCGGAGAGTTGCACGCGCATGATCAGTGCTTCGATTCCGGCAATGAGGAAGAAAGCGAAGGCACTGACGCCGTAGAGGATTCCTATTCTCTTGTGATCGACAGTAGTTATCCAGCTCCAAACGCCGGAGTATGCGGCGGGCTGGGCAGCTACTTGCGTAGCGGTTGCCATTTCTGAGCCTCCGGGCTAATAGTACAAGCTAGCTCAATAGAGCCGGCGATTTGTCAGTAATCGTTCGATGCATGGGCATCGGTAGGGACGTATACAGCCGACTCAGGCAACATTGGCAACAGGTTTGCCTCCATCGTCTGCGGCATCCGCAACTTATGGTCTCTTCTCAACAATTCAACGTACACGCGGCGCTGGTGATCGAAATCACTCTGCGCCTTTCAATCAAAGTATACCCAAACCGGCCGGGCATCAATCGGTCTCTCGACAGGCTGCTCACTTGAGGCTACGTAGATAGGCGGCCAACGCCTCGACGTCCGAGTCGATCAAATTCAGATTGGGCATCTTCGATCCTGGCTTCAGCGCCGGCGAGTCGCGGAGCCAATCTTCCAGAACGTTTGGCTCCGCACTGTTCAGTATGCCGGACGCCAACGTCGTGCGGCTGGCAAAGTGGGTCAAGATCGGGCCAAGCTCACCCTGTGAGTCGGTGCCGCCAATAGCGTGGCACACGCCGCAACCTCTCAGGGTGAAGAGCTCGGCGCCGGCCATCTCCTGAGATTCGGGGCCTGCCGGCTGCTTCTGGTTCTCCACCCATGCCTCGAACTCCTCCTCGGTAACGACGAAGAGCCGCATATGCATATTGGCGTGACTCTCGCCGCAGAACTCGGCGCACTGTCCCAAGTACTCGCCTGTATTCCGGGGCGTGAACCATAGATTATTCACGGTGTTTGGCACAACGTCGCGCTTGCCGCCCATTCGGGGAATCCAGAAGCTGTGGATGACGTCGGCCGATTCCAGGCTGATTGCGATCTGCCGGCCCACTGGTACGTACAGCTCATTTGCGGTTACTAGCCCGAGGTCTGGGTATTCGAACTGCCACCACCACTGGTGACCGACGACTGTGACATGCAACGCATCTTCCCTGGGAGCGGCCGCCACTTTGAAAATCGTCGACACGGTCGGCACCGCAATGATCGCCAAGATGATGACCGGGAGAATTGTCCAGGCGACCTCAAGACGCGTATTTCCATGTACCTGTCGCGGCAATCCCTGGCCCGGCTTCTCGCGAAAGCGAAGGACGGCATAGATCAGCGCGCCCTCGACGATGATGAATACCACCGCCGCCATCCAAAATATCAGGTCGAAGAGTACTTGAAGATCGTCGGCAAACTCGGACTCCGGCGCCAGCGCCGACTGCGGGAAGAAATCTGTCCGGACAGCCACCGACGGCAAACAGCCGGCAACGACCAACGGCAGGACGCACAGAATAACGAGCGCTATCGCCATACCGCGATTACGTGAATTATTCATCTTCAACCCAACAATAATTCACCCACTCTGCAACGGGATATGGCAAACAAACTCGGCCTATCGTCGGTCGCAGAGACCGGCACCGAGAATGAAGCAAGGGAGGATGGGAAACTCTAGTCGGATTCCGCCTGGCCATCAGCACCTAGAACTCCACTTATAGCCAAAGGATCAGCATCCGCGCCAGGCTGCTAGGAGAATAACACAATTCGGGATGACAAGCTTGGAAGTTATCAAAGCTGTTCGATTGAGTCAAGTTAAGACCGTAACAGTTCAGATTTGGGTGTATTTCTCTCCTCCATGCCCGTGAACTGGAAAGGCCGAGTCGCCATTCGGGACCTCAGTCGGCGGTCAAGGGGTGATTTCTGACCTATCGATGCCAAATCCACGAGCTGGTCGACCTCATCGCCCGGCAAGGACTTCGCCCTTGCAACCCTTTCCTGGCTTTCCCCGATCAGACGTCCTCGCCGGTGGTAGATCCTCATTGGTGCGATATTACGCCCATACGGAGCAGATACCCCTGAATCTGAACACTTACTTAAGACCAAGTCGGTGAATAGCGTTTTGCCCTTGCTCCTCCGACTTTGGAGGCATATCGGCCAACATCGCGGCAATCACCATCACCACGGCGGCGAGCACTATAGCCACCGCCGGCGCGAGTATCTTTCCTGATGTTGTCAGCAACACCGCCATCCCGGCAATTATGACCACCATAAAGCCGAGGATTCCAACTGGGATTGCCAGAGCGACGAGGAACTTGCTCGATCGCGCGATGGCGAGCTGAACGCCGGCACGAATGTCGGCGGTTCGGCCGGCATCCAGCGCCTTCGGAGGCATGTCGGCCAGCATCGCGGCAGCCACCATGACCACGGCGGCAAGCACGATGGCGACCGCCGGCGCGAGAATCTTGCCCGACGCTGTCAGCAGTACCGCCATCGCGGCGATTATGACGGCCATAAAGGCGAGGATTCCCACGGGAATTGTCAGCGCCACCAAGAACCGGGTCAATCAAACACTCCTGCGTTCATTAGATACCTATGCGAGGGCACCAAGCGTGCCTACAAACGAACGGAACATCCTCCTAGCTGGATCAACGCGTACCATTATAACTAGAACATCTCGAGGGTGGTTACTGCAAATCCTTTGCAAGCGATCTGAGCCGGCTTTTTCCGCCGATGAGACGATTGCCTGTGCCAGATGCCGCGATACATTTGCGATCGATTTGTCCTGTCCGACAACGGCTCATCGTGACTGCTCGACCTCCCTGAATCAAGTATACTGAGGCGGCGTGGTGAGCGTAGCCAAGTGGTCTAAGGCGCCAGGTTGTGGCCCTGGAGATCGCGGGTTCGAATCCCGTCGTTCACCCCAAGGGGCCTGCCGGTTTCAGCGGCAGGCCCTATTTCGTTAAAGGATTCCGGCGCCGGAACGCAAGTCGGCGTTCGCGTGGCTGCCTTGAACTAATGTCTCAAAGGAGCCGGCTGGCCTGGTGGTTGAGTTTGCCGCCGGAATACCGATCTCTCAAAGAAGCGCCAGGGCCTGGGTTACTCCCGGCTTTCGCGACGTGCCACTGGATCAGGCCGGTTTCGTAGGTCTGGCAACCCACGGTCTCGAACTGAGTGCGCTTGGCGTTTGGAGCAAAGAGGGGTATGCCATCGCCAAGTACTAGGGGAAAGACAGTCAGAATAATCTCGTCGATGAGTTGCTCATTTAATAGGACCGTATTGATCTGACCGCCACCGACCAACCAGATGTCTTTGCCCGGTCGATTCTTCAGAGATCGCACGAACGCCGCGATGTCGCCGGAGATCAATTGCACGTTCTCGGTGTCAGTCGTCGTTCCTCTGGTGAAGACGTAGTTGGCCTTGTCTGGGTAGGGAAACTCGCCGAAACCGAGGATTTGCTTGTAAGTGGTGTTACCCATCAGCGTCGTGTCTATCGAAGCGTAGAACCCATGGTAACCGTAGTCAGCGGCGCCGGCCGCATTCAGCCAGTCGATCTCTGCCTTCGGGCCGGCAATATAGCCGTCCAGGCTTGAAGCTATGTACAGCTTTAATTTCCGCAAGGTGAACGTCTCCCGTGCGGTGTCCGGAAAAGGCTACGCGCTAGCATCGCGGCGCCGGAGGGCCTCGGAGCACAGATCTTCTAAGTAGACGTCAGGCAAGTGGTTCCTCGCCGGCGCAAGATTGCTTCGGGCCCGGTTCGATCATTCCCTTGGCGTGATCGGGCGGGCAGTGCTTCGCTCCGCCGATGACAAGCTTAGCTCGGCTCAGTGACGGTGATCTTCTGATTAACGGGCACGCGCGTCAGCTCTTGAACGACGCCGCTGGGCCACCTCACGGTCAGTCGATCCACCTCACTGGCTCTGTCGAGGCCGAAATGGGCGACCAAGCTGTTCTGGGACAGGAAGCTGGTCCCGCTTTGGATCTCCCTGATCTGTGTACGGCCGCCGGCTTCGAGCGATAGCCGGGCACCTATGCCGTCACGATTACTGACGGTGCCGGCCAGTTGGACTTGCAGCCATGAGTTGCCGTTGCCAGGGTTACGCAGGAGGGCCGGCCGTTGATCCATATTGGCAATGAGCAGGTCCAAGAATCCGTCTCCATCATAGTCGGCCACGGCCAATCCGCGACCGCATCCGGTGTGATCGGTGCGAGTGAGGCTCGAAACGTCCTCAAACGTACCGTCACCGCGATTTCGAAACATAGCGTTGGGCTGGTCGGGAGGATACTCGCCGTCGTCCATTGGCTCGGGGTAAAGAGTACCGGCCACAAAGTAGAGGTCAAGCAATCCATTATTGTCAATATCGAGAAAGGCAGTTCCCCAACCCACTGAATCCTCGCCGCGTACTACGCCACGAGTCACGCCGGCCCTGTTGTTGGTTTCGACGAATGAACCGGTGCCCCTGTTGCGGTAGAGCACGTTGTCGCCTATGTTCGTGACGAACATGTCGAGCCGGCCATCTCCATCGTAGTCGCCGACGGCCAGCCCCATTCCGTGAAAGGCGGCGCCAACGCCGGCCTGCTCAGTCACATCCGTGAACAACCATCCACCGTCGCCAACACGGCCAACATTCCGATAGAGAATGTTCGGTTGAACGAACTTACCGAAATCGTTTACTACATACAGATCGGGCCGGCCGTCGTCATCGTAGTCGAAGAATCCGGCGGCGAGACCGGCGCCGTGTTTGCCAGCTGGATGGAGATATCCCGTGGCATCGCGGAACCTGCCGCCGCCAAGGTTCTGAAACAGTCGATGGGTGCGGGTGAGTGGAGTGTAGATTCTCCTCAACTGACTGGCGGTAGATTGTAATCGCAGCGTTTCGTCATCGGGCATTTGGTCGAGCCAATAGGTTACGTACAGATCCAGCTTGCCATCACCATCAAAATCGACCCAGGCAGCGGACGTAGGATGCCCTTGATATCCTCCTAGGCGAGCGTGTTCGCTCATGTCGATGAATGTGCCGTCACCCTCATTGTGAAAGAGCTTGAGTCCAGTCATCGTCGTGACTAGCAGATCACAATTTCCGTCGTTGTCGTAATCAGCGCAAGCTACGCCCACCGACATGGCATCTGGGTCAGCGACTCCCACCATTTCAGCGATGTCGGTGAAAGTGCCATCACCGTTATTCCTATAGAGTGCGTTCGGGCCGTTGGCATTGGTGAGGAAGATATCCGGCATGCCGTTGGAATTGAAGTCGAGGAAAGCGGCGCCGGCTTGAGCCACATCAAGCCGCTCGTGAGATCGATGTCTAAAAGTGATGCCGGATTGCATCGTCACATCCACAAAAGTCGGTAGTCTGATTTCACTGATTTGAGGAGGCCGGAGCGCGACCGCGATACGAGACGCTCCAATGGCCGCCACAATCCCGGCCGCGCCGGTCAGGAACGTGCGGCGCGACAGGGACATAGCTCGGCCCGCCTCTGGACGATCGACCGGCCGGCCCACCAGATCGCTCCACGCCGCCCGAAGGTCATCTCCCAGGCCACGATGGAAGCCGCCCAACCAAAAGGCCGCGACGACCGGCAGAGAGGCCAGGGTGTTGATTATGAAATGTAGCCATATGGGGTCGAGGGCATTGCCCAGAATGCCCGGTGTGCCCTCGCGGCCGGTCTCGATAAACTGCCATATTTTGAACAAATGCTCAATGAGGTGGTAACCCTGCAAGATGAGGGCTATAGTCAGCAGCCACCAAGCGGTCATTCCCCGCGTCCAACCGTCGGGTTTGTGAGCACCGCTCAATCGGTAAACGAGCAGCAAGAAACATAAGATTGGGATGTTGTAGGCAAGGTGAAGAGGTTCAAGATCGAAATATTGGCCGATCAGCCCATTTGCCTCTGGAGCGTAGAGGATGAAGCGCTGGACAACCCGCAATGCGCTGTCGATCTGGTGGCAACCCTGAATCAACAGCAGAACAACGAAGGTCAGCGCAAGCGCTGAATTTGGCGCCTGATCAGAGAACTCGTTGGGGCTCGCGCTATCCCTCAAATCAACCTCACTCTGGCGAATGCCGCCCTCGCATCATGATGATACCCCGCTTATGACCTCCCCCAAAGGGTCCAACGAATCTTATGGCGAGACCGATGCCGGTGGTCGAGCCTTTTGTTGGGCCGTGCCTGGGCGAACACCGGGGTCATCACGAAATGGCGGCCGGAGTCTCCCAGAGTCAATAGTGCTCAGTCGAGCGACTCCGCTAGAACCTCATTAAAATCTATGGCTTACAAACGCAGGTCAGCGCCGAACCTATAGTTCAGCCGTTGGGCCGCTGCTATACTCCGCCGGCGTGAAGACCGGCACCTCACCCCTTCAGGATCCATCACGTTGCCCGTTGATAACCCTTAATAACCCTTTTAAGCCTTGCTGAAAGTGCTGGCAAAATGGCTCATCATCATAACCTCGCTAACGTGGCGCGGCTGCTCCCAGAGAGTCGTAGCCGGCTGACCGTACGATACTTCGACTACGAACTCGGACCATCATCCGGCAACCGCTGTGAACGCAGAATAGGTTTCTAGTGAACAGCATCGGAGACCCAGGCCGGCTTAAGAGCGAACATTCAACAGTCCAAGGATGGGACCGCTAATGCCTAAGTGGCCGAAGCAAAGCGACGAGACCGCTCCAGAGAACCGGCTAAGCAGAGTAGATACTACTCCGGTCAATAGCGGACTGCGCAAGGCCAAGAGCTTCGAGGATTGGCCGACATTTACACAACAAGAGGACCAACAGCCCAGACATCGAGATAATCCGCTGGTCGTGTTGGGAGAGATTTTGCTCGGCGGAGTGATTGGACTGTTTCTGGTCGGTTTCGGGGGTGATTCGTCGATACCGCTGATCGGCGAATTCAGCGAGGAATTCTCCTCGTCGTTTGGCTCCGACTTCGAATCGACTGCGTTTTACGTAATCATGGAGTTGCTGGAGGCCCTTATTCCGTGAGCAACCGGCACACCGCAAGCTCGAATGCTCGAATGAAGGACCGAGGGTAGAGGACTTCCTGAGCATCTTGGCACCCGCCCGGCCCGCGCGTGCTTTGCCAACGACCCCACGCCGCCGATAGGCGTTTATTCGCTTCTTCTATCAATAAGGTTGGAGCTTGCCGGCCGCCTCGGCTCCTAGTTCACCTGCTGGATGCCGGACCGACGCGAATCGTCCGGATTCGGGTGATTCGATTCATCGATCGATCGACGAGCCTACAAAGATCGCTATCCGGCCGGTGCCGGATCCACTAACAACATCGCACGTTCGCGCAATATGGATGTAAACTGCATATTAAGAACAGGTGCCCAAACGGAACGTCATTGGACCATTGAGCCGAGGAAAATTCAAGTGACTCCCGAATCAGATCCGTACAAGGTCCTGCAGGTCGATCCATCGGCCGACTCCGAGGTAATCGAGGCCGCCTACCATGCCCTGGCCAGAAAATGGCGACCGAAGATGTATACCTCGCCGGAGGCCGCCGAGCGGATGAGGCAAGTGAATGCTGCCTACGAGTTTCTCCGAAACGCGTCCAAGCAGGCCGATTACACGTTGGCTCCAGGTCTCACGGCCGACGACTCCGCGCCGGTCGAGGATAGGCGCGATTCTCCACCGCCGGCGGAAAATGAGACGGCGGGGATTGTGCGCGTATTCGTATCGTCACCGGAGGACGCACGGAACGAGCGGGAGTTGCTGGAGAATCTTATTCGCGAGTTGAACACCGTCTGGATCAAGGACCATGGGAGATACATCGATCTGGTCAAATGGGAGAGCCTGCCGTACTCCTCCGGCATCAGCATCGATCAAGCCACCGAGCTGGCGATCGACCAGTTGAAAAACGACGACTACGACCTGTTCATAGGACTGTTGTGGCGACGATTCGGTGCGCGGGCGCGACGCGTTGGTGCCGGCACGATAGATGAGTTCGAGCAGGCGTACGAGCAATCCTACTACAACGAGCGCCCGGCAATGTTCTACTTCAAAGACGCACCGATACCTCCAGAGCTACTGAACTCCAAGGAATTCGCCCAGGTCAGGCGATTCCGCGAGCGGTTGGGCGAACCTCGAGCCTCGCAAACTCTAAGACAGTTTCTCGAATTTCTGGGGCGATCCGGCATTTTGCGGAAGTCGGGCCAATCCTCGGAGGCTGGCGGAGACAAGGCGCAGCCATCTTTCTACTGGAATTTCGCCGATCCCGGGCAGCTAGTTTCGATTGCCCGCGAGCAACTCAATCGCCACATGCAGGAATGGGAGGCCGTGGACAGAGTCGGCAGAGCAAGAAGACGCGTGTTGGACTCCTCCCAGTTCCCGGGAGTATCGGGCCAGGCGTGAATAATTTGCGGACATAAGTCACAATCCAGCTTGAGAATTGCCGTGTTATAATGGCGTCAACTGATCGGACCTGACAAAGCTTGCCAATGCGCGGCGAGTTCGTGAGAAGGTAATCGCATGCCCAACACCGATGAGTCAGTCCCCGGACATCGGCCCGACTCTACGATTTCCGTCCCCCAACCGACCGAGCTCCGGTCTTATACGCCATTGCAAGTGCACTTCGTCACTCTATTGAACGACTTGTTGGTCAAACGCGAAGCACTGGCGAACAGCATGGAAGCCGGCGACTGGCGCCTGCTTCTGATCGACAAGACAATCTATTCCACCTACCAGGACTGTCGCAACCTAGGGCTGGGGGACGACGCGAGACAGTTGTTCTCAAAGGTGAGGTCGAGCGGCGCCGGAAGCTAGCCGGAAAGACTCTCTTCTCACTCTTCATGCCAAATCTCCATCTGTCGAGCATTGCCGCCTACAGCCTAATCACCCGAAACGCGAGGTTGGTTATTGCCTATCTACGAATATCGCTGCCAGGAATGCCGGCAGCTTAACCCTGTCTTCGTACGGTCGTCCTCGGTGGCAGTGGCGCCAAAGTGCGCCCGTTGCGGATCGGATAGATTGGAGAAGGCGGTCTCACGGTTTTCGGTGGTGAAATCGGAGGAGGCGCGACTGGAGCGGATGGCCGATCCAAGCTTCCTGGGGGACGTGGACGAAACCGATCCGAAGAGCGTCGCTAAATGGGCCCGCCGGCTGGGTAGCGAGATGGGAGAGGACTTGGGGCCGGAGTTTGACGAAGTGATCGACCAAGTGGAATCCGGCCAGATGGATAACGTACCGGGGATGGGCGAAGACGCCGGTATGGGCGATGGGTTGGACGATCTCGGCGCCAACAGCTGACGCGACGTACGCATTAGCCGGCAGCTTGGCACACGCTGCTCGAAAGGCATCTCCCGAAGTCGTCGATCTTTGCGTCCTGAAAATACCTTCTCAATCATCGCGATCAAATTCGAGGGGGCGATGAGGGTCCGTCATGCAAATCACTAAGACATTGTATGTAATCGAAAGAGATGAATGGCGCGCGTGGCTTGCTAAACACCACGATACCGAAAAAGACATTTGGTTGATTTATTACAAGAAGCAATCGGGCGAACCACGAATCCCTTACAACGACGCAGTCGAGGAAGCCCTGTGCTTTGGGTGGATCGATAGCATAGTAAAGGGGATTGACGAAAACAAATATGCCCAAAGGTTCTCTCCGCGCAAAAAGGGAAGTAATTGGTCGGAGATGAATAGAGTGCGGATGCGAAGGCTAATCGAGCAGGGAACAATGACGCCGGCTGGCTTATCAAAGTTCGAAGGCGACGCAGGGGATAGTTTTGAAATTCCTTCCGACATAATTGAAGCTCTGAAGCAGGACAAGAAAACGTGGGAGACCTTCGAAGGGTTCCCCGAATCGTACAAGAGGATCCGCATTGGGTTTATCGAGATGGCTAGAAGCAGGCCGGATGTTTTCCAGCAACGGCTACGCTATTTTCTCAAGCTGACAAGCCAAGGCAAACGATTCGGAATGGTGCAGTGATCTGCCTTTCGACTGGGCCGGAGCATAGCGTAGTGTCTGAAAATGTGTTGGCGAGTCCGGATAAGCAAAACCCCCGACCGATTCTCATCTGGCACAAGTCTCGCGCCCTGTTAAAGAGCTACCTGGATAGAGGCCCCGCGACGCGTCCTTGAGGCGCGGTGACAGGTTTTGATCGAGCAGCGACCTCATGCAGGGGGCAGCGACACCAATCGACGCTCTCGTCCAGCGGCGAACGCCAAGCATGCCCAAATATCTTCTTTCGTCAGGTCAGGGAAATCAGCCAGGATTTCATCGTAGGACATGCCCGACGCAAGGTACTCCAAGATGTCAAGGACTGTGATGCGCAGGCCGCGAATACAGGGTTTTCCCCCGCGCTTTCCTGGCTCGACGGTGATAATCTTCGTGTAATCCAGAGGCATGTTTATCCTCAGTCATTTGGTGTGCCTGTCGTACCACGTCAATAGTCGGCTGCCTCGACTCGGCACTCACGCAGAGGCACCTATTCGGTTACTGAGCGTACCCTGCCGGCCAACGGGCGGATCAGTACCCCCGTGGGAAGGTCTGGAACAGGGACTTTCGCTCGACCGCCGTCCCAATATCCCCTGATCATACCGCCTGCGAATCCTCCAGCTACCTCGTCTGGAATCTGATCCCAAGGCCCGCGTTCAACGTTGACGCGTCTTTCGCCTATGGGCAATTGAGACCGCCGATTTTCCGCTGGGCAAGAGGCAAGCGGCCGCTTGTCCATAAAGTTATAGTTTGATCCTCTAGTCAAAGATGGTTTCCACATGGCTGAAGCATCCAATCCGTCGCCCAGAGTACCGATTCCGAAAGAGGCAATAGCCGATTTCTGCCAAAGGCATCACATTCGGCGATTCGCTTTTTTCGGCTCGGTCTTGCAAGCAGATTTCGGTCCAAAGAGTGATATCGACGTCTTGGTCGATTTCGAGCCGGATGCCGTTCCAGGCCTCCTTACAGTTGCCCGGATCGAGCGGGAGCTCTCAGACGTACTTGGCGGCTACAAGGTCGATCTGAGAACACCCCAAGAGTTGAGCCGTTACTTTAAGGGACGAGGTAGTCCAGAGCTCTTTCATCGCATATGAGCGGTCCTGATAAAGTACGGCTGCGACACATGCTTGACGCTGCCCGTGATGCTCTCGATTTTTCCGAGGGCAAATCGCCGGAGGACCTTGCCCGAAACCGAATGCTCGCATTGGCAATAGTCAAGTCCGTCCAAATAATCGGCGAGGCCGCGGCCCATGTCCCTTAGGAAACCCACAAACATTATCCCGACGTGCGCTGGACCGACATCATCGGGATGCGCAACAGGCTCGTCCACGGCTATTATGAAATAGACTTTGATATCGTCTGGAAAACCGTCAGCGAGGACTTGCCTTCCCTTGTTAGGGCTTTAGAAGAAATCAAGTGAAGGCGACAGGTTAGCCAACGCAACACGAACCTGCATTGGGCCTGGATCTAATTTGTCTCGCAACCGTATGCAGTGACCCCATAGGCTAGTTTGACAGGTGTCCTCAGGCTTCACTATAGTTGCCCCGGTCTAAGCAGAGAAAACCTGCCGCGCACGTCTATTTCCGTCCGACTACACTTGGGACTGGTTCGACGAACTTCCTCCGAATAAAAGGGTGGCTTCGCAACAGATGATTGAAAGCTATCTGCCGATCCTAGTATTGCTACTGGTTGCTGTGGTCCTAGGTCTGCTGATATTGGGCATCTCCATATTTATAGGGCCGCATCCAGGCCGGGCCCGTGAAACTGTACCTTACGAAAGTGGAATCCGGCCGCTGAGGTCCGCGCGCCGGCGGTTCCCGGTGAAGTTCTACCTCGTGGCCATGCTTTTCATAGTGTTCGATATCGAGATCGTCTTCTTTTTTCCCTGGGCGGTTATATTCCGCCAACTGAAAGTCTTTGGCCTAATTGAAATGCTTACGTTCGTAGCGGTTTTGTTGGTAGGCTACATTTATATCGTAAAAAAGGGAGTTCTCGATTGGGATTAGCGGAGCAGGCTGAAGCGGCCCGCAAGGACGGTAGCCTCGGCGTTATTCTGAGCCGGCTAGCCAACTGGGGGCAGAAGTCATCGTTCTGGCCAATGTCGTTTGGCCTGGCCTGCTGCGCCATCGAGATGATGGCCACCAGCGCCTCACGGTACGACGTAAGCAGATTTGGCGCTGAACTGTTTCGAGCCTCGCCGCGCCAATCCGACCTGATGATCGTCAGTGGCAGAGTTTCGCAAAAGATGGCGCCGGTAGTTCAGCATTTGTACGACCAGATGCCGGGTCCCAAGTGGGTAATAGCGATGGGTGACTGCGCGTCATGCGGTGGAGTGTTCAATAACTACGCTATTGTCCAAGGAGTGGATAAGCTGATCCCGGTCGACGTTTACGTGGCCGGATGCCCACCCCGGCCTGAAGCGTTGCTCGACGGGATAATCACTTTGCAAAAGAAAGTCGAGCGAGGTGAGGGGTAGGCTTGAGCCAGGAAACCGCCTCACCTCAGCCGGCGGCTGAATCCGAGCACCTTGTGGTGGACCGCCTCCGAGTTGCCTTGAATGACGCGGCCATACAGTCAATCCGCCGGCTTGGGCAGGAGTCGATTACGGTAGATCGGCAGTCGATCCTGGCGGCGACTACCGCACTACGTGACGATCCAGAGCTCAAGTACATTCGCCTCTCAGACATCAGTGCTATCGACAATCTGGAGCGTCGAACCACGCCCAGGTTCGAGGTGGTTTATCACCTGTACTCCTATCTACGAAGCGACTGGGTACGACTCAGGGTGCCACTCGAGGAACGCGACGAGGTGGCACCTTCGATTGTCTCGGAGTGGCCGGCGGCCAACTGGTTCGAGCGCGAAGTGTATGACATGTTCGGCATTCAGTTCGCCGGCCATCCGGAACTGACGCGCATCCTGATGCCGGACGACTGGGAAGGGTACCCGCTGCGCAAAGACTACCCAATGTATGGCGAGGACGTCGAGTTCACGGTAAACCAGGGCAAAGTGAAGAAGAAAGACCTCGGATATGGTTAGCGAGTTGCACGATACCGTCCAAGAACAGAATATGATCCTCAACATGGGTCCTCAGCACCCGAGTACCCATGGAGTGCTCAGGCTCGTGCTGGAGTTGGACGGCGAGATAGTGGTTCGCTGCAATCCAGTCATTGGGTACCTGCACACTGGCTTCGAGAAGACCTACGAGCACAAGAACTATCTGCAGGGTGTGACTCTCACCGACCGGATGGACTATCTGGCACCGCTCTCGAACAACCTGTGCTACTCGCTGGCGGTCGAAAAACTCATCGACATCGAAGTGCCTCCCCGGGCGATCGTAGCTCGGGTATTGCTTACCGAGCTGACCAGGATCGGCAGCCACCTGGTATGGCTTGGAACCGGAGCCATCGAATTGGGCGCGATGAGTGTGTTCCTGTACTGTTTCCGGGAGCGCGAGATGTTAATGGACATCTTCGAGTCCTGCTCCGGCCAGCGGATGATGACCAGCTACATCCGACCGGGGGGTCTAGCGGCCGACCTGCCGCCTGGCTTCGAGGAAATGGTCGGCGATTTCCTGCGAATCTTTCCGGCCAAGCAGAAAGAGTACGAGGACTTGATTCTTGAAAACAGAATATTCAAGGACCGCACGATTGATATCGGCAAGCTGACAGCCGAGCAATGTCTGGCCTACGGTGTGACTGGACCGAATCTGCGGGCATCCGGCTTTGAATCCGATTTGAGAAAGTCGAACCCCTACAGCGGCTACGAGACCTACGACTTCGATGTGCCGGTCACGACCAATGGCGACGTCTACGACCGCTTTCTGGTACGGTTGGCCGAGATGCGCGAGAGTGTGAAGATTTGTTGGCAGGCGTTGGAGCGACTGCCGGATGGACCGTATACGACCGCCGACCGCAAGGTCGCTTTTCCGCCGAGGGAAGAGCTAGGTACCAGCATGGAGGCCGTGATCCATCACTTCAAGCTGGCGACCGAGGGATACCGCGTACCGGCCGGTGAGTATTATCAGTGCATCGAGTCGCCGAGGGGAGAGCTAGGCTTGTACATAGTCGCCGATGGTTCCAGCTACCCTTACAGGTTGCGAGTGCGGGCTCCCTCGTTTGCGAATCTGCAAGTATTGGGGCCGGCCTCTGAAGGGGCTCTCGTCGCAGACCTTGTAGCGATAATCGGCAGCCTTGACCCAGTGATGGGCGAGGTAGATCGCTGAAGTCATACTAGCCCAAGGATTCGTAGGAGCATATGGCACTTTCGGAGCAGACCAGAACGGCGATCGAGCAAGCGTTGGACACCTATCCCCAACGTCGTACAGCAGTTCTCGACGCGTTGCGGCTGGCTCAAAATGAAAAAGGCTTCCTCGGTCAGGAGACACTGTACGAGGTCGCCGAGCTCATGGACCTGGACCCTAATGCCCTTTTCACCCTGGTCACGTTCTATGATCTGCTCCACGACAAGCCGGTCGGAAGATACGACATCATGGCCTGCAAGAATATCTCTTGCTATCTTCGTGGAGCCGACGATCTTATTGAGCACGTCTCGAAGAAACTGGGCGTCGGATTGGGCGATACCACGCCTGACGGGGTATTCACACTAAGAACTATGGAGTGTCTCGCATCTTGCGACACCGCGCCGGTTATGCTGATAAACGAGACCTACTATGAGAACCTAACGATCGACAAGGTCGATCGCATCCTAGATGAATTGTCGGCCGCGCATCGCAAGGAGAGCTCTTCGCAGCCGGTGGCCGGCTGAGAGAGTATTCGTCGGCAAATGAGCCGGCCAAATCCAGAGGTTGAATGTACGAACCAGTAATACTGCGCAATGTTGGGATTGAAAACTCCTGGGACATTGACGTGTATACAGAACGCGGAGGCTATCGGCAGGCTCCGAAAGCCCTGGGTGAATATGATCCCGGGGGGCTGATCGACCTGGTCAAGCAGTCCGGCCTGCGCGGGCGCGGCGGCGCCGGCTTTCCCACCGGCTTAAAGTGGGGCTTTGTGCCAAAAGATCCCACCTTGACCAAGTATCTGGTCATCAACGCCGACGAGAGCGAGCCGGGCACTTTCAGCAACCGTGCGATCCTGGAGAATGATCCTCATCAGATGATTGAGGGCATCATTATCGGTGCTTACGCAATAGGGGCAAGCACAGCATTCATCTACTGTAGGGGCGAGTTCGCCGTAGGGGCGCAGAGAACTTCCGCCGCCCTCGAACAGGCAAAAGAGCGCGGTTTCATCGGTAAGGGAGTATTCGGCACAGACTACAACCTCGATATCTACTTGGTGCGGGGAGCCGGAGCGTATATTTGCGGGGAAGAGACCGCGTTGCTTGAATCGCTAGAGGGCAATAGGCCGATGCCCAGAACACGGCCGCCATTTCCGGCAGTGGAGGGACTTTACTCGAAGCCGACGGTAATCAACAACGTGGAGACGCTCTGCAATTTGCCCCATATAGTGGAACGCGGCGTCGAATGGTACACGAGCATAGGTAGACCGCCTCGCAATACTGGCCCCAAGGTCTTCTGCGTCAGCGGGCTTGTGCGCGATCCCGGCAACAAGGAGTTGCCCTTGGGCGTGCCGCTGCGCGAGTTGATATACGAGCACTCCGGCGGCATGATCGACGACCGTCCGGTGAAGGCTGTCATACCGGGCGGAGCTTCGGCGCAGATGATCGGAGCCGACCAACTAGATATAAACATGGACTTCGACTCACTCGCGGCGGTCGGCAGCATGCTGGGATCCGGGGGCGTGATCGTAATGAACGATCAGGTTTGCATCCCCCACGCGGTTCTGAGGATCGCGGAGTTCTTCAGCCACGAATCGTGCGGAAAGTGCACGCCCTGCCGGGAGGGGACCTCTTGGTTAGTGCAGATCCTGCGACGGATTTGCAACGGTCAGGGCCGGTTCGAGGACCTCGATCTGCTGCTCGACCTATGCGGCAAGATTGCCGGCGGCCGGACGGTGTGCGCCCTGGGCGACGCATCGGCCAATCCGGTACTCAGCGGGATAAAGCTGTTCCGCGAAGAGTATGAGCACCACATCAAGCACGGAACTTGCCCGACTCAGAATTAGATCGTATTGGAACATAGAATGGATCTAGTCAACGTTACAATCGACGACCAGCAGGTATCGGTGCCGAAAGGTACGCTGATAGTGGAGGCGGCCAAGCAGGCCGGCATCGATATTCCTGTCTTCTGCTACCACCCCAAGATGAAGCCGGTAGGCGCTTGTCGAATGTGCTTCGTCGAGATCGAAAAGATGCCCCGCCCGCAAACAGCGTGCACGACGCCGGTGGGCGAGGGGATGATCGTGAAGACGACGACGCCGACCGTCAAAGAGGCGCAGGAGAGCGTACTGGAGTTCCTTCTAATAAACCACCCGTTGGATTGCCCGATCTGCGACAAAGGGGGCGAATGTCCCTTGCAGGACAATACATTCGCCTATGGGCCGGGAGCGAGCCGCTACACCGAAGTGAAGCGGCGATACGAGAAGCCAATCGCGATCAGCGAATACATCAAGCTCGACCGCGAGCGCTGCATCATGTGCTATCGGTGCACCCGCTTTGCCAGCGAGATTGCCGGCGACGAGGCGTTGACGGTGCTGGATCGTGGATCGCACAGCGAGATCGGGCTGGCGCCGGGCCGGACGTTCGACTCGCCCTTCTCAGGCAATACGATCGAGCTGTGTCCGGTTGGCGCATTGACGTCAGACCTGTACAGGTTCCGGGCTCGGCCATGGGAAATCAAGAACCATGCCACGGTCTGTACCGAATGCCCGATCGGCTGCAACGTCACGCTGACGGTGCGTAACAACTCGATCATGCGCAACCTGGCTCGCGAAAACACTCCAGTCGACGATGGCTGGCTCTGCGATCACGGCCGCTTTACGTACCACTACGTCTCCAGCCCGGAGCGGCTCAAGCAGCCGATGATTCGGCGCGATGGGGAGCTGCAACCGGTCGATTGGGAAGAGGCTATCGCCCATGCCGGCTCGAAGCTGCGGGAGGCGATTCAGCGCCACGGACCCGCCAGCGCCGCCGGACTAATCTCCGAACGCCAGTCGAACGAAGATCTGTATCTGTTCCAAAAGCTGTTCCGCGCCGTCATAGGAAGCAACAACGTGGATACCGGCCTGGCGCCGCACGCTCCCGCGGTCGGCGCCGGCTACGATGCGGCGTGGACCTCGATAGCCAGCCTGGAACAGGCCGGCACGATCGTGCTTTTGAACGTTGATCCACTCAAGAATCAACCCATCATCGACCTGCGATTGAAGAAGGCGGCGGCTCGAGGCAGCAAGCTGATCGTAATCAGCCGCGAGAAGATCGACCTCGTCCGCCACGCCGCGCTCTGGCTTCGACCGCGGGAAGGCTCCGAAGCAGCACTAGTTGGCGGCGTGCTGTCGCAAATATTGGCGGACGGACGCGAGGACTCCGAATTCATTGGTCGGCACACCCGCAGCCTCGACCTGGTGCGCGAAGAGCTGACGGCAACGTCGCTCGAAATGGCGGCCGAGAAAGCGGGTCTGGCCATCGAAGAGATGCGGCAGGCAGTCGATCTCATTACCCAAGCCGAATCAACCACGTTCGTATATCCGCGTGAGCTTTGGCCTCACGTGGATAGCGAGACGCTGCTGAACAGACTGGCTTGTCTGGCCCTGGTGACCGGCAACGCGGGCAAGCCCGGCGCCGGCCTATTTCCCTTGGCGGAGCGGGCAAACGCGCAGGGTGCCATCGACATGGGAGCGCGGCCTGAACTTCTACCGGGTCAGCGGTCAATATCTGACGAGAACGCGCAAGTGAAGTTGGCTTCCTTATGGGGGACCACGATACCCACGGAGGCCGGCCTAGCCGGAGCGGAGCTTCAGGCCGCGGCCGAGGCCGACAGGATCAAGGCCTTGGTCATTGTAAATGGCGAAAGGCAGAACAGTATTTCCGGCGCCACAGGGCTGGGCGATTCGCCGGAGCTGAATGGGATCAGGCGGCATCTCGACCTGCTTATCGTCCAGGACATATTCTTGAGCGAAGCGGCCAGCGAGGCTGACGTTGTCCTGCCAGGCTGCGTGTTCGCCGAGATGGACGGCACTGTTACGAACCTGGAACGAAGGGTCCAGCGGCTCAGGCCGGCGATAGTCGCGCAAGGACAGGCCCGGCCGGCCTGGCAGTTCATCCGTGATCTGGCCAACGAACTGGGCGGCGAATTCGACGTAGCGGCGCCGGCCGACGTAATGGCCGAGATCGCTCTCGCGGCGCCAATCTACGCCGGCATCACCTATGCGATCGTTGGCGACAAGGGTGTGCAGTGGCCCCGTAGGCGAAGCGATGGAGAGGGAAGCGATCTGATTCATGGGCCGGAGTCCGGTCACGTCTGGGACTTCGCCGAGATCGCGCACCGCGATACGGCGGCAAGCTCCGGCGAGCGGGGCCGATGACCGAGGTACTGACGGCGCTGATCAAAAGCGCCGTCGTTGTATTCGCTCTTCTCACCGGCTTTGCATACGCCACGCTGCTAGAACGCAAGCTGTTAGGCCGGTTGCAGGTACGGATCGGTCCCAACAGGGTCGGCCCGCTCGGACTACTTCAACCGCTTGCCGATGGAATAAAGCTCGCGTTCAAAGAGGACATGGCACCACGCGGCGCCGACCGGTTGATATTCGCGGCAGCTCCGCTGATCTCGACGACGGCAGCACTGATCGCGTTTGCGGTCATCCCAATTGGGCCCCAAGTGAACCTATTTGGCCTACCGGTGGACCTGATAATCGCCGATGTCAATGTGGGTATCCTCTACTTTCTGGCGGTCTCTTCGATGGGCGTATACGGCATCGTTCTGGCCGGCTGGGCGTCGAACAGCAAATACTCCCTGCTCGGCGGTGTGCGGGCTTCTGCCCAGCTGATCAGCTATGAGTTGGCGCTGGGCCTCTCGCTAATCGGCGTCGTGATGATCGCTGGCTCGCTCAAGCTGACCGATATCGTCGAATACCAGCAGTTCACCCCTATGGTGGTGCTGCAGCCGCTCGGATTCATCATATTCACGATCGCCGCATTTGCCGAGACGAACCGAGCTCCTTTCGATATGGCGGAGGCCGAGCAAGAACTGACCGCCGGCTATCATACCGAGTACAGCGGGATGAAGTTCGCGATGTTCTTCCTGGCAGAGTACATAGGAATGATCACGATCAGCTCGATTGCAACGACGATGTTCCTGGGCGGTTATCATGGGCCGGTGGCCTCGGGGCCATGGTGGTTTGTCCTAAAAGTTTTCGTGCTCATGTGCGGATTCATTTGGACTCGGGCCACTATGCCCCGGCTGCGATACGACCGGCTGATGAAGTTCGGTTGGCAGATATTACTGCCATTGGCGCTGCTAAACGTGGGCCTGACGGCAGTCGGAATCGTCATTCTGGGCTGAAGCGGGATTAAGGAGGATTCTGTGGCTACCAACGTTCTTGGCGACCTGGCAGCGATGGCGAAGGGATTCCTTACCACTTCGAAACACGCCTTCCGCAAGCCGGTGACTGTCCAGTATCCGGAAACCAAGCTGGACAGCTTTCCGCGATTCAAGGGCCGCCACATACTGAAGAGATATGAGGATGGGTTAGAACGATGCATCGGTTGTTCGCTCTGCGCGGCTGTGTGCCCGGCGGATGCGATCTACGTAGAGGCCGCGGAGAACACCGACGAGGAGCGCTACTCGCCCGGTGAGCGCTACGCGGAGCAATACGAGATCAACATGATCCGGTGCATCTTCTGCGGTATGTGCGAAGAGGTTTGCCCGACCGAAGCGATCGTGTTGGGTCACGAGTACGAGCTGTCGGGCTACAAACGCGAAGATTTCATCTACACGAAGGAGCGGTTGTTAGAACCGCTTCCGGTTGTCCAGCCGCCCGGTGTGAAGTCAGCCGGCCCACCCGGGTCGAGTGGCGACGCAGGTTCTTCGAACGAGGATTGAAGCTCCCCCTCATACTGGGAGGGGAGATTCGGAAACTCGAACTACAGCAAAAAAGAGGTCCGCTTGGAGCTAGGAGCCCTCCTATTCTTCGGCCTACTCACCGTGATTGTGATCGGTGCCGCGATGATGGTGATTCTGGCCACCAAGCCGGTTCATAGCGCCATCTACCTGGTGCTAAACCTGCTGGGTGTGGCGGTGCTGTATCTAACGCTTAGCGCTGAGTTCCTAACCGCGGTGCAGGTATTGATCTACGCCGGGGCCATAATGGTCCTGTTCTTGTTCGTCATCACTCTACTGAATCCGACGGAGGGGGAAGCGCCTGATCCGATTCGGAATCAGGCCATCATCGGCCTGGTCCTGGCGTTCGTATTCCTAGGACAGGTTGCTATCCTGTTGCTGGCCGGCGTGCTCCAATCGCCGTTCGCGGCTTACCCTCCACCGGGGCCAACTTGGGGCGATAACGTTCAGGCCGTCGGTACCGTACTATTCACCACCTACCTACTACCGTTCGAGGTGATTTCGATCCTGCTGCTGGTTGCGATAGTCGGTGCAACCGTCATAAGCCGGCCCGGTTCCCGAGGATCGCAATGATCGCGCCACTCTGGTACTACCTCCTGTTGAGCGCGGTAATTTTCACCATAGGCGTTCTGGGAGTGATGATCCGTAAGAATCCGCTCGTAATGTTCATGTCGATCGAGCTCATGTTGAATGCGGCCGGACTGGTATTCGCGGCATTCACCCGATACTTCAACCTAGTGAACGGGCAGGTCTTCGTACTCTTCATCCTTACGATTGCGGCGGCCGAGGTTGTGGTCGGGCTTGCTATCATAGTCGCGATCTATCGATCAAGAGCCTCCATCGACATCGACGAAATCAACACGCTCAAAGGCTGATAACTCTTGTTGTTCGACTACCTATGGCTGGCGTTGTTTTTTCCGGCGCTGGGTTTCCTCTACTGTGCCATCTTGGGCGCACGGTTTCCCTCCCGCTGGGCTGGCTACGTAGGGTCCGGCGCTATTGGGATTTCGTTCATAGTAGTCTTGGTCCGCCTGTTCTCGCTGCTTGGCCTGCCGGAGTCATCTCGCATCAAGTCTGACGTCTTATATACCTGGTTCGCCGGCGGGGACCTGGTTGTCCCGATGGGACTTCTGATCGACCCTCTCTCCATCACTATGGGATTGGTGGTCACCGGCGTGGGATTCGTCATTCACGTCTACTCGACCGGCTACATGAGCGGCGATGACGGCTATGTAAGGTTCTTCGCCTATATGAACCTATTCATACTGTCGATGCTTGCGCTGGTGCTGGCCAACAATTATGTGATGCTGCTGATCGGCTGGGGCGGTGTCGGGCTCTGCTCGTACCTGTTGATCGCGTTCTGGTTCCAGCGGCGAGAAGCGGCGGCCGCCGGCATCAAGGCGTTCGTGGTTAACGCGATAGGCGACGTCGGACTCATGCTTGCGACCTTCCTAATGATCGTGAATTTTGGGGCTATCGAGTATGCGAAGGTGTTCGAATCCGCGTCGGATCGGCCGTCCGGCGATGGGCTAATCACCGCGATAACGCTGCTGCTGCTGCTGGGCGCAGTGGCCAAGTCGGCCCAGCTTCCACTGTACGTGTGGCTGCCGGACGCGATGGCCGGCCCGACGCCGGTCAGCGCGCTGATCCACGCGGCGACGATGGTCACAGCCGGCGTGTATCTAATCGCCCGCAGTCATCCCCTGTTCGAGCTGGCGCCATTGACGATGACAACTATCGCCATCATCGGCGCTCTAACCGCACTCTTCGCAGCTACTATCGGCGCCGTCAAGACCAATATCAAGCGGGTGTTGGCTTACTCCACCGTCAGTCAACTCGGTTACATGACCTTGGCGCTGGGTGTCGGCGCCTTCGGTGCCGGCTTGTTCCACCTTGTTACACATGCCTTTTTCAAGGCTTTACTCTTTCTGGCGGCCGGTGCGGTCATACACGCCTTGGCCGGCGAGGAAGAGATGGAACGGATGGGCGGCCTGCGTTCGCGTCTACCGCTCGTCTACTGGACGTTCTTGATTGGCGCGCTGGCATTGATCGGATTCCCGTTGTTCTCCGGCTTCTTCAGCAAAGACGAGATCATCGCCGCGGCGTTCTTCAGTGAGAATGGCAGCTGGGTGCTGGGAGTGATCGCCGTGTTAACCAGTGGCATCACTGGGTATTACGTGTTCCGCGCTTTTTTCCTGACCTTTCACGGACAGTCACGAGTGCCCGATGATGTAGCAGCGCATCTACACCGGCCGGGGTTGAACATCTACGTTCCGTTGATCGTTCTCGCGGCGTTTTCAGCAATCGCCGGGTTCATACAGGTACCAGGAGCAACGAGCGTGTTCGAGTCGTTCTTGCATCCTACCTTTGCCGGGGCTCATCAGCCGGAGATAGGCGGGGGTGGATATTGGCTGATCGCGGCGGCCTCGGCGGTGGTAGCAGTCGCCGGTCTGGGTTTGGCATATTCGAAATTCGGCAAACCACGACCGGTGTCCGCCGAATTTTCGTCCGGGGGTTGGTTGCGCAAGCTGCTTCTCAACGACTACTACGTCGAGCATTTCTACCGGCTTGTATTCGTCCGGCCGGTCTACTGGCTGGGCAACCTGATCTCGATAGTAGCCGACCCGCTCATAGTCGACGGGGTCGTGCGGGGTTTCTACATCTACACCCGCGCAAGCGCACGAATTTTGGGAACATTCCAGACCGGCTACGCCAGGACCTACCTAGTGGTAATCGTAGCCGGAGCCGTGTTGATCGTCGCATACGCCGTTCGGGTAGGAATCTAACAGTTGAGCAGCGAATTGAACTTTCCGGTGCTAAGCTGGCTGATCTTTCTGCCGGTGGTGGGTGGGCTGATATGCCTTGCGGTCCCGAGGAACAGCGTCGGTACGTTGCGCGGCATCTCGATCGCGTTCGCGCTCATCAACCTGGTGCTGGCCTCCATCACATTCGTCTTGTTCGACACGGACGAGATCGGATTTCAGTTCATTGAGCGGTTGGGGTGGCTTTCGAGCTTCGGCATCTGGTACAGCCTGGGTATCGACGGAGTCAGCCTCGCGCTAATATTGCTGACGGCTACACTCACGGTCATAGCCCTACTTGGTTCGTTTACGACCAACCAAGCGCACACGTGGGAAATAACGGTCTTCACGCTCTTCCTGTCAGGCGCCGTGATTGGATCGTTCGCCGCTCGCGACTTGATTCTTTTCTTCGTGTTCTGGGAATTCATGCTGGTGCCCATGTACATTCTGGTGGCCACAGCCGGTGGGCCGGATCGGGCGGCCGCAGCGATGAAGTTCTTTATCTATACAGCGTTCGGCAGTCTGCTAATGCTGGTTGCAATTCTTTCCCTGCAATTTACCGCGGCTCAGGTGACCGGCCAACCGACTTTCGAGCTGGAACGGCTAATGAGGGTGGAACTACCGGCGGGCACCCAGCAGTGGTTGTTCCTGGGATTTGCCTTGGCATTCGCCATCAAGACGCCGATCTTCCCCTTGCACACGTGGCTGCCGAGTCTGTACCGGCAATCGCCGGCCGCAACCTTGATCGTCGCTACCATGCTGGCGAAAGTGGGGGCATATGGGTTCATCAGGATCGCTATTCCGCTGTTCCCCGATCCGGCCGCAACCTACGGACCGTGGCTGGCCGGGCTCGGAATCGTCAGCATAATCTATGGTGGCCTGGCCGCCTTCTCCCAACGGGACATGATCAACGTGCTGGCCTATTCGAGCATCGCCCACCTGGGATTCATCGTGCTGGGGATCTTTGCCGATCAGGAGAGGGCGCTGCTGGGCGCTGTCGTCCAGATGGTCAATCACGGCCTCAGCGCCGGCATGCTCTTCGCGCTAGCGGCGATGATACATGCCCGCACTGGGAGCTACGAGCTGTCCTCGCTTGGCGGACTTGCGGCGCGTTGGCCGGCGATGGCAGCGTTTACGACGCTGGCGATCTTCTCGGCGGCCGGCCTACCCGGCCTGAACGGCTTCGTCGGTGAATTTCTGCTGCTATCCGGCCTATACGAGACCCGCCCGGTCGAAGCCATCATCGCTCTTGGGGGCATTGTCATCGGCGTGATCTATCTATTGCGGCTGGTTGGGAGAATCTTGCACGGACCGGCGGGCAGTCATCAGAATTCCGGCGGGAGCGATATTAGGATCCTAGAGGCCGTAACCCTGGTTCCGTTGGTAATCCTCATCGTGGCCATCGGCCTGTATCCCCGTCCATTGCTAAGAGTAATCGAGCCGGCGACGAGCGCCGCCATCAACACGTCCGTCGAATCGACAGATAGCCCTATCAGCAACAACGACCTCCCTTTTGCATCGACCTCGAGCGAAGAAGCTAGGGAACAGCAGTAATGTCCATAATTCCTCCAGAAATCGACCTGAAGCTGCTATTCCCCCTCCTTTCGGTGACCCTGACGGCAATTGTGGTGTTGATGGCAGGACTATTCATCAAGAGACCGGCTGGGCCGATACTAGCCGGCGTAAGCCTGTTGGGAATTGTCGTCGCTGTGTTCTTCACGGTCCGACTGTGGGACTACAACCAGTACGGCTTCGCCGGCATGATAGTTGTCGATAATTTATTCGTTTTCTTCGCGACCGCATCTCTGATCATCGCCGGCCTTTCGATCGCGCTTTCGACCAGTCAGTTGGGGAACCCGATCAGGGATCCATCTGAGTTCTATGCGCTGTTGCTGTTCTGTACCGCTGGGATGCTGGTGCTGTGCGCAAGCAGCGACCTTTTGATGCTGATTATCGGGATAGAGATACTATCGATCGGCCTGTACGTACTGACGGCTTTTGCCCGGCCGCGCCTGTCATCCGAAGAGGCAGCCATGAAGTACTTCCTGCTGGGCGCGTTCTCTCTCGGATTTCTGGTGTATGGGGCAGGGCTAATCTTCGGCGCCACGAGGTCAACCCTATTCCAGGGTATTGCGACCGGCATCGGGCTTGCGCCAAGCGAGCTTGGAGTCTCGACCCAAGCGCTTATGGTTACCGGTTTGGGGTTGCTGCTGGTCGGGATTGCTTTCAAGCTGTCGCTTGTGCCGTTCCACATGTGGACACCGGATGTATACGAGGGCGCCCCTACCTCGGTGACGGCATTCATGTCGGTGGGGACCAAGGCAGCGGTATTCATCGCGCTGTGGCGCCTATTGAACGACGCGATGCCCGGCCTACGCGACGAGTGGGGATTGATCCTCAGCGTGATTGCGATCCTTACCATGATCGTCGGCAACTTCTCCGCGCTGCTCCAGACCAATCTCAAGCGGATGCTGGCATATTCGAGCATAGCCCAAGCAGGCTACATTCTAGTAGCTGTCGTGGCATCGAGCCGGGCCGAAATCGACGGTGTGCAGTTCAGCCTGGAAGGCGTGATGTATTACGTGATGGCCTATGCCTTCATGAATCTGGGCGCCTTCGCGGTGATTATCGCGGTCGCGAGGGACGACCAGCACGTCGGATTCGAGGATCTCAAGGGACTCTGGCACAGATCGCCGGCGCTGGCGTTGGCGATGCTCGTGTTCATGCTGTCGCTGGCCGGCATCCCGCCGACGGCCGGCTTCCTGGCCAAGCTGTACGTTTTCAGCGCAGCCATCCAGACCGGGTTCCTCGAGCTGGCGATCGTGGGAGTGTTGACCAGTGTGGTCGCCGCCTACTATTACCTACGCGTGATCCTCGCGATGTACAGTCAGCCGGCGACTGAGCACGTGAGCCGGCAGGTTAGCATACCGGTTGGCGTAGTCATAGCGATCGCCGTAGTGGCGACGATTCAGCTTGGCCTTTTTCCGATCATTCCGACCGGCTATGCCTCGTTTATCGGGATGGCCGGTCCCTAGACCTCATCAGATAAAGTGATTTGTGAGAGGTAGGCTGTCCTCATCAACCCTGAACTTACTGTACTGATCCCCGCATACAACGAAAGCGTCACGATAACTGAGATTATCCGGCGCGTCGCTCGGTCGCCGATGGACAAAGAGATCATCGTCGTCAACGACTGCTCGACCGACGACACCAGCGAAAGAGTGGCCGGCATCAAGATTGACAACCTTCGGCTGATCGAGCACCCGACTAATATGGGCAAAGGCGCCGCGATTCAAACTGGCGTGCGGGCGGCAATCGGCCAGTACACCATAATTCAGGACGCTGACTTGGAGTACGACCCGCAAGAGTACGAGTCGTTGCTGGCGCCGTTGCGCGATGGCCGCGCGCGGGTCGTCTATGGCTCGCGTTTCCTTGGCCGCCACCGGAATATGTCTCCCGTCCAGCTATTTGGCAACAAGCTCTTGACGGCAACGACCAATGTGCTCTACGGCGCTTCTCTCACCGACATGGAGACCTGCTACAAGGTGATTCCTACCAAGCTTTTGAGGGACTTGAACTTGGGCTCCAGTCACTTCGAGGTCGAGGCCGAGATTACGGCCAAACTGCTGAGAAGGGGGATCGACATACTTGAGCAACCGATCTCCTACGTCGCCCGCGACTCCGACGAAGGCAAGAAGATCGGTTGGGTGGACGGATTTCCAGCACTCTGGAGCCTCATTAAATACCGGTTCATAGACTGACAACCGGGCGGGAATCCAAAGCGAGCATCACCGCTCGCTCGACCCGTTGCGCCATCGCATCGGGCCCAAACTCTCTCCATACGTAGTCGGCGGCACTTCCCGCCAACCTGGTTCGGAGATCGCTATCGGCGGCCAACCTGAGGATGGCCTGAGCCAATGACGCTGGGTCGCCTCGCCGGCAAAACAGGGTGTGAGTCTCGTCGATGAAGATGTCGCGAGTCGCCGATGAATCGCCGACTATGGTTGGACGGCCAACAGCCATGACCTGGAAGGTCTTGCCGGTGACTACCCGGCCGGCCTTGCCGGTCGAACCGAACGGGCCGGCCAAGCAGATGTCCGCCAGCCCGATCCTGCGCGCCAACGCCGGCGGCGGCATCCAGGGATGAAACTCGAGGTTCGTGAGTCGCGCCTCCCGTGCGATCTCCTCGCATTCTCGCCGCTCAGGCCCGTCGCCGATTACGTCAAACTTAACCTCTCGATTTTCGCGCAATAATGCCGCCGCCTTCATCACTACGTCGGCGCCATGAAGTGGCATAAACGAGCAGTAGTAGACCACGCGAAGTGACGTCGATGGTTTCGGTTGCGGTTGACGTTCGAATATACGGTCATCGAACCCCACGGGTATGGAAACCGTCCGGTCGGCGGCGACGCCATAGAGTTGTTGGAAGAGCCGCGAGTGCTCCTTGGTATCCGTTAGCAAGAGTGCCGACCGCCGAGCAACCAGGGCCTCCAGCGCACGCACAGCCGAGCCAACAGGCGAAGATGGGGACGCCAGCCGGCGGTCCAAGCAGATCGTGTCGAACAACGAGACGAAGCAGTCGGTTACGACTGGCGTTGATCGGATAGAGGTTAACGCCAAGCCGAGCGGCTGGCCGAGAAAGCCGGCCACGGCAACATCGTAGTCCGGTCGGCGGAAGGCCAACTTGCCGGCGATTTCGACGAACCGCCGGAGGTAGCTGTGAGCGTGGCTGGTTACTTCCACGACATCGAAGCGATCTTGCAGCGCCCGGCGGAGGACTGCATTTCGTACGTAGGTGGGCTCGCGGCCGCAGGTGAACAGCACCCTGGGCCGGTGAGGCCTTTGGGACATCGGGCAGGTCCTGCTGATATGTTAGCCTACGCGATAAGTCGGCGAATGCAGTATAGCTTGACGTTGCGCAGGCCACCAACGGCGGCTCGGACAGCCGGCGTAGCCTATTATGACGGGCGACTCGATCCGTAATAGCCAAAACGCAACTCGAACGAGGGACGGATGACAGACAAGAACGAGCCGGCCCCGCCGGAAGACCAACAGCCGATCACCAATATCGTCGGCGAAAAGGTGGCAATGGGGCCGATCCGGCGCGATCTGACTCATCTGTTTCAAATGTGGTCGAACGACTTCGAAGTCAGGCGCTTTATGGGACCCATGCGGCCCACGTCCCTGGAGTCGATCGAAGACATGTACGCGAGCATTAGGAAGGACGAGAATCAATCATACTTTACTGTCTACGAGAAGTCAGAGTTGCGGCCGATTGGCAACGCCGGCCTGGCCGACATCAATCACACCCATCGGACCGCCGAGTTCTTCATCATGATTGGCGACAAGGAGAGCTGGGGGAAGGGCTATGGCACCGAGGTCACCCGGCTGGTGCTGGAGTACGGTTTCGCCTGCTTGGGCCTGCACAACATCTTCCTCTGGGTATTCGCGACGAACGAACGGGGCATCAGGGCCTATCGGCGGGCCGGCTTCAGGATGGCCGGCCGCTTACGCCAAGGCCTCCGTCTTGGTGGGCGAGCCTACGATCACATCCTGATGGACTGCCTAGCGACCGAGTTCCAGGGCGGCTCGCTGAGTTACCTCATGCCGGAGTCTTCCGAGGCGAAGGCGTGACAGAGAAAGACCTGCCGGCTCAGCCGGAAGACCAGCAGCCGATCCTGAACATCGCCGGCGAAAAGGTGGCAATGGGGCCGATCCGGCGCGATCTGACTCATCTGTTTCAAATGTGGTCGAACGACTTCGAAGTCAGGCGCTTTATGGGACCCATGCGGCCCACGTCCCTGGAGTCGATCGAAGACATGTACGCGAGCATTAGGAAGGACGAGAATCAATCATACTTTACTGTCTACGAGAAGTCAGAGTTGCGGCCGATTGGCAACGCCGGCCTGGCCGACATCAATCACGCCCATCGGACCGCCGAGTTCTTCATCATGATTGGCGACAAGGAGAGCTGGGGGAAGGGCTATGGCACCGAGGTCACCCGGCTGGTGCTGGAGTACGGTTTCGCCTGCTTGGGCCTGCACAACATCTTCCTCTGGGTATTCGCGACGAACGAACGGGGCATCAGGGCCTATCGGCGGGCCGGCTTCAGGATGGCCGGCCGCTGGCGACAAGCAAAGCGGCGGGGAGACCGGGCCTACGATCTCGTTCTGATGGACTGTCTAGCAACGGAGTTCCAAGGCGGGGCGCTGAGTTACCTCATGCCGCAATCGTCCGAGGTGAAGGCGTGACAGAAAAAGACCTGCCGGCTCAGCCGGAAGACCAGCAGCCGATCCTGAACATCGCCGGCGAAAAGGTGGCGCTCGGGCCTCTTCGGCGTGATCTAGTACCTCTACTCCAGAGGTGGTCGAACGACTTCGAGGTAATGCGCTTTTTGGACACCATGCGACCGATGTCCTTGGAGGCACCGGAGGAATGGTACGCACGCGTTAGCAAGAAAAAGAATGAGGCGCACTTTACTATTTATGCGAAGGCCCAGTTGCGGCCAATCGGCGCCGCCGGTCTGAACGGCATTAACCACGCCAATCGCACCGCCGAGTTCGAAATCATGATCGGTGAGAAGGACCATTGGGGCAAAGGCTACGGCACAGAAGTCACTAAGCTGATGCTCGACTATGGTTTTACCTGTCTGGGCTTACACAACATCTTCCTGTGGGTAAATGACGCGAACGAACGCGGCATCGGAGCCTACCATCGGGCCGGCTTCCGAGTGGCCGGCCGCTTGCGCCAGAGCCAACGCCTGGGAGGCCGGGCCTACGATGCGATCCTTATGGACTGCCTGGCGACCGAGTTCCAAGGTGGCGCGTTGAGCTACCTACTGCCGAATTCTTCTGAGGTGAGCGAATGACGGACAACAGCGAGCCGGCCCTGCTGGATGATCGAAAACCGATCGTCAACTTCGCCGGCGAAAAGGTGGCTCTGGGGCCTCTTCGCCGCGACCTAGTACCTCTATACCAGAGGTGGTACAACGACTTCGAGGTAATGCGCTATTACGGGGGGATGCGGCCTTGGAGCCGCGAAGAGGCCGAGCAATGGTACCAAAGCAGTAACAAGAACGAACGTGCCGCATATTTCACGATCTATGACTTGGTCACCTTGCTTCCTGTCGGCTACACCGGGTTGTTCGACATCAGCCGGCTTCATCGCACGGCCGAATTTGACATCTTTATTGGTGATAAGGAGAGTTGGGGCATGGGCTATGGCACCGAGGTCACCCGGCTGGTGCTGGAGTACGGTTTCACCTGTCTGGGCCTGAACAACATCTTCCTCTGGGTAAATGAGGCGAACGAACGCGGCATCAGAGCCTATCGGCGGGCCGGCTTTCGAATGGCCGGCCGTCTACGGCAAACCAGGTGGCGGGCCGGCCGGGCCTTCGATCTTCTACTGATGGACTGCCTGGCGACCGAGTTTCAGGGTGGCGCACTGAGCCACCTCATGCCGGAACTATCCGAGCTTGACGATTGACTCACGCGGACGTGCCGGCTCAGCCGGAAGACCAGCAGCCGATCATCAACTTCGCCGGCGACAAGGTCGCTCTGGGGCCGATTCGGCGCGATCTGATACCTTTGTTCCAAAGGTGGTCCAACGACTTCGAAGTCGTGCGCTTTCTGGGAACCATGGAGCCATCGACCATTGAGTCCGAAGAAGACCAATACTCACGCTTTAGCAAGGCTGAGAACCAATCGTACTTTACTATCTATGAGCAAGGACGGTGGCGACCAATCGGCGCCACTGGCCTGGGCGACATCAACCACGCCCATCGCACCGCCGAGTTCTACATCATGATTGGTGACAAGGAGAGTTGGGGTAAGGGCTACGGCACCGAGGTCGCTCGGCTAATGCTCGACTACGGTTTCACCTGTTTGGGCCTCCACAATATCAGTCTGTGGGTCCACGCCGAGAACGAACGCGGCATCAGAGCCTACCGGCGGGCCGGCTTCCGCGACGCCGGACATTTACGGCAATTCAAGTGGCTGGGAGGCCGGGCCTATGATTTTATCCTTATGGACTGCCTGGCTACCGAGTTCGGAAGCTCTGTGCTGCATCGACTGATGCCCGGCCCTGCCGAGGGCGGATCATCAAAGTAAATGACGAACTGCCCCCTCGTCGCGGCAATTGTCGTTGACTGGAACCGGCCGGTGGAAACGATGGCGTGTTTGAGGTCGCTCCGGGCTAGTTGCTACCCAAACCTGATTGCCGTCCTGGTCGACAACGGGTCCGACTATTCGAATGAGTCCGAGTACCGCGCGATTCTGCCCGGACTTGTCTACCGCCGGCTCGTACGCAATCGGGGATTCGCCGCCGGTAGCAATGCCGGCATAGCCGTCGCACGCGAGTCGGAGGCCGACTACGTGCTCCTGCTGAACAACGATGCGGAGGTCGCCCCCGACGCGATAGGACGCCTAGTCAATTGCGCGGAGGAACACCCAAGTTTTGGCGCGCTAACGGCGACAGTGTATCACCGCGATAACCGCGGGAGGCTGTGGCACGCCGGCGCGCGAACTCTGGTTCTTTGGCCGTTCGCCCGGCGAATCACGATGGCCGAGCTGCAGGGGCCGGAGCCGGTGCCGGTAGATTTCGCCACCGGCTGCGCGTTGTTGTTGCGGGGAGCGGCAATCGACACGGTCGGCGAGTTGGACGAGAGATTTTTCATGTATAGCGAGGACATTGACCTTTGCCTGCGGATGCGTGAGGCGGGTTTCCGAATTGGCGCGGTGCCATCGGCGCTGGCGTGGCATCGAGTCGCCGCGTCAGCCTACGGAGACAGCCCCGCTCGGGCCTGGCAGCGGTCGCGCAGCCGTTTGCTATACTTCCAGAAGCACGCCCGGGGGCTATCCTGGCCGGCGGCGGCAGCTTCTACATTCGTCTATCTGGCGCGAGGCATTCTTGCCGGCGCGTTGCGGGGCCGCTGGGGTGTGGCCAAGGCAATCGTCGCCGGATCCTTCGGAAGCGGCGATCCGGCCGCCCAGTTTGATCGCCGGCACAACCGGTAAAACGCCACTACCTAGTGATCGAGTTTCGAACACAGCGTGATCCTGCAGGACTGAGCCCGCAAACAACGTACGAGCGCCTGCATGCTGGCGGAAAACTGAGGCAGCTCGACTCGTACTACCTATGGGCACTGCGCAAGCTAAACATTCGTCCCGGAAGTTCGCTGCTAGACGTTTCCTGCGGCACCGGCAGGGTGATCGATCTGGCGTTAGAGCGTAGAATCTCAGCCTACGGCATCGACATCTCTCTAGAAGCCATCCGTCGCGGCTCGTCGCGGACCAGCAGCAGGTTCATCCAAGGCGATGCGCAGCAACTTCCGTTCCCCGATGAATCGTTCGACTACGTGCTGAGTCTGGGAAGTATCGAGCACTACGAGAAGCCGGAATTGGGTATCTCCGAGATGGCAAGAGTTGTGCGGACTGATGGCTTGGTCGGCATTCTTGTGCCAAACGCATACTCTCTTCTGCATACGCTTTACGTATGGCGCCACGGTACCGCGTTCGACGATGGTCAACCCATTCAGCGCTATGCAACGAGACGCGAATGGATCAGAATGATCGAAGCGAACGGTTTGGCAATAGTCGCAACGGTACGACATAACCTACCGACTCCTAGCAATGCTCAAGAACGACGCTGGTTCTTGAGCCGGCCCATGAAACTAGTACGTCTGCTGTTAGCCAATGCACTACCGCTTGATCTGGCAGAATCCTTTCTATTCATAGGGATAAAGGCCCCTGGGGATAAACGCCTGCGGGGTTTGCCAACGTAAACGGTGGCTACTTGGGGTTGTGATAAAGTCTAAGGTCGATTGCAAGAACCGAGGATGATCCAGAAGAAGTCTGAGAGGGTGCGACAACCATACTACGTGCATTAGTGCCGGCCGGCCTAGCAATAACCGCGGTGTTAGTTTCCATCCTGGTGGGGGTGTTTGCGGTCAGCGGCCCCTTCTCTCAAGGGGGAGCGTCTGCGGCCAGGGTTGCAAACTTTGACGGCGTTTGGACGACAGGGTGGCAGGTGCAGAATCTCGACGCTTCAAAGACGGCGACAATCACCGCTACCTACTACGATGTCGACGGAACCGTGGTGCGCACGGACTCGAGGCAGGTAGACCCGTTAAGTGGGCATACTTTTTACCCCTTGCCAGTTGCGAGTGGCTTCCAAGGATCGGTAGTTGTCCAATCCGATACCGAGATCGCGGCGGTAGCGAACCTTTTGCGACAGCAACCCAGCGAGATGTCCGGCAGCTACTTGGCCATATCCGCTACGAGTGAGATAGTCTACGTTCCGTTACTCCAGCGCAATAATGGAGGTACCCAGAGCGAGTTGCATATACAGAATGCAGCTTCCGAACCAGTCACAGTTACCGTCGCGTTCAAGCCTTCAGGACTCCCCGGAAGGTCAACCACCGAATTCAATACTGATCCTCAGACCATTCAGCCAGGTGCATCGTTCAGAATCGACCAAACTACACAAACCTCACTAGACGGTCCCGACGAGAACGGGAACGAGAGTGATAGGTGGGTGGGATCGGCAACTATCACGTCTGTGGGAGGACCGGTCGGCGCCATCGTCAATCAGTCCGACGGTGAAGGGTTGATGAGCTACTCTGGTTTCCACGAAGGGGGGGCCATCCTGTACGCGCCGCTGGTGCAGGATCTGAACGGTGCTGAGCAGTGGGTCACCGGCATTCAGCTGCAGAATATCGGAGACACAGAGAGCACGGTCACCGCTAGCGTCGACGGAGTGGCCCTGGAGTTTGGCAATGAGGCCACCTGCGTGAACCCAGACAACGCTAATGAGCTAGTTATCCCGGCCGGCTCTCCATGCACGATCTTTCCTTTGAAGTTCAACCGGGCGGAAGTCGACAATCGGACTCCATTCAAGTTTGGCGGTGCGATATTCGAGGGCAGCAGTGGTTCCCAGCTTGTAGGCATAGTCAACCAAATCAGCACTGTAGGTGTCGCCCAACAGACCGCTTACGGCATGTTCACGTCGGCCGGCGCCAACGAGATCTTCCTTCCGCTATTGCAGCATAACAACCCGAATGACCAGGGTTATGTATCCGGCATCGCGGTAATGAATACGGGCTCGGATTCAGTCTCTATCACACTTTCGGACCCAGACGGACTGGTGGGCTCGGTTTGCCACTACGCCGGCCAACGCCCAGGGGAAGAGTTAACTATTCAGCCGGGCGAGAGCTGCATTATCTATCCGATCCTCCAGGGGTCGCGGGACGGTGAGACCGGCTACACCAGGGCCGGCCGGGTAGGAGCTCCACCGGGGTCCACCTTGCAAGTAATCGTGAACCAGGTCGATTTGACCAGTCCCCCCGGCGACACTTTTATGACCTACGAGGGCTTCAGGCGGAGATCGTAGGACTCGTCCTAGGCATTGGAATAGGGCGTCCGTTCGGCGCCCGGTTGTTCCTTTGCCCCAACTTCGGTGCGGGCTCGATAGACTCGTTTCCGAGGCAATCGAGCGCCTCAACTGAGGTGCTGTCCCATTGCAACTTGCCCTCGACGGCAATACGCCGTAATCTGACTTGTGGTGACCAGGGTGATCGAACGCCATAGGAATTGAAACATGCGATCGCGCTCCACCAATTCACCGTGTCTCAACCTGTTGAATCCAGCTTAAGAGTGTTTAGTGGCAACCGTCATGTCCCCAGAAAACGAGCCAAAGACCTTCTCCGACCCGAACAATGGTCGCCAAGACGGTCGGCACCCTCGCCTTGTGGTCCAGATACCAGCCCAAGACGAAGCCCAGTACATTGGCACCGTCATAGGCGAAATCCCCCTTCGGATCGTCGGCATTGCTGAGATCCTGGTCATCGTTATCAACGACGGCTCAATCGACGATACAGCGGCGATTGCCAAGCAAGCAGGCGCTGATTACGTGCTGCACCACGTCGGCAACCGTGGACTAGCGGCCGCGTATAGGACCGGATTGGACGCGGCGCTCAGGTTAGGGGCTGATATTGTCGTAAACCTAGATGCCGACGGCCAATATGACCCGAAGGACATCCCACGTTTGATCCAGCCGATTTTGGCCGGCAAGACCGACGTCGTTGTTGGCGACCGTAGGCCCAGCGATCTACAACACTTTTCTCCCCTGAAACGATGGCTCCAGGCGATCGGGAGCTGGACTGTACGACGCATTTCCGGTTCAGATGTGCCGGATGCGGCGAGCGGCTTTCGAGCGCTTTCGCGCGAGGCCGCTCTGCGCACCAACGTGCTGACCGACTATACCTACACCCTAGAAACCATTATCCAAGCCGGCGCCGAGCGAACGGCGATCTCCTCGGTGACAGTATCTACTCGGCCGACCAAGAGAAAATCTCGTCTCGTGCGCGGAATTTGGAGCTACGTACAGCTTTCAATGCTCACGTTGCTGCGGACTTACACGATGTACAGTCCCCTGAAAGTCTTTATCACCGCCGGCGCCCTGATAGGGCTGGTGGGACTACTCGGCATTCTGCGATTTCTCTACTTTGCCGCGACGGGCGACAGCGCCGGCCACGTCCAGTCGCTGGTGATATCCGGCGCCTTGTTGGTGCTCGGTTTTCAGGTCGGGATGATTGGGTTGCTGGCCGACCTGATTGCGGCAAACCGAAGGCTGCTTCAGGACGTACTGTACCGCCTCCGCCGGCTGGACGGCGGAGGCGCGGGACCGCAGTCGAGAATCGGCCCAGAATCCACCGGCGGTGATCAGAACCCACCACCGGATAGATAAAACCATTTCGCGCAGGGAGGAACACTTGCTCGACCTAGTTGCAATCAAAGAGGCAATTCCTCAACGTTACCCGTTCCTGATGATCGATCGGGTTATCGAACTATCGGAAGATGGCAAGCGAGCAGTAGCTATCAAGACCGTCTCCGGCAATGAGCCCTTCTTCCAGGGGCATTTCCCCGACTATCCCATCATGCCTGGCGTTCTGATCGTAGAAGCGTTGGCTCAAGCCAGCGGAGCGGCTCTGTTACACCAATTAGGGGCCGACAAGCTAGCGGTTCTGACCGGACTCGATGGCTTTCGATTCCGGCGGCCGGTTGTGCCGGGCGACGTTCTGCGGCTCGAAGTCGAGCTTTTGAGGTTGCGAGGACCCATCGGCCGCATTCATGGCCGGGCACTCGTGGGAGATGAACTCGTTACCGAGGGCCAGATCACATTCGCGCTGACCGACCCGCCATCGCAAATGCCTGCTGGGTAGCCCCTGGAATGCCTCAAGGGTCGCTAGCACAGCGAATCACGTCGGCAATCGCCCGGCTTCTGGCGCGTCTATTTCGGCGACCGGTACCGAAGGCCGGACTCAGTCCTCGGAAGATCCTGATCGTACGCTGTTGCTGCCTAGGCGACGTCCTGATGACTACACCCGCTCTTCGAGCGATCTCAGAACAATGGCCGGCGGCGGAGATTCACTACTTCACCGGCGGGTGGAGCCGGCCGGCGATTGAAAACAACCCGCACGTGAGCCGAAACTTGGACGCGGTCAACGTAGGTTCGGGCAGCTATTCGATGGGCGAATATCTACGCTCAATAGCAAGCATACGAGTGGAACGCTACGATGCCGCGTTCGTCTTCGAGCGGTCTCTCTGGTTGAACCTGTTGCCGGCATTGGCCGGCATTCCCTGGCGCTTCGGGATCGACAGCCATGGCCGGGGTTTCGGCCTGTCGGCCGGCATCGAACCCCTGCCGGACGAGCACGAAAGACATCTTTTCAATCGGGTCACGGGTGTGGCCGGGCTGAGCGGCGAACATAACTTGCTAGAATTTTTCCCGACTGAAGAAGCTACGAATAGGGCCGATAAGCTGCTGAGCGAACGAAGTCTAACGCCGAAGCGATTGGTGGTACTCCACCCTGGAGGCGGAGCCAACCCCGGCACCGTGCTGACCCGGAAACGCTGGCCGGCTGAACACTACGCCGGCCTGGCGATGCGATTGGTCGAAGCCGGCTGGCAGGCGGCGCTGGTAGGAACGCCGGCCGAGCGGGAACTAAACGAGCAGGTCGATACGATTGCTGGGGGAACGACTATCGAGCTGATCGGTGATCTCAGCTTCGATCAGTTGGGCGCCTTGCTGGCCAGGGCGGCGCTCTTCATTGGCAATGACTCAGGAACCGCGCACCTCGCCGGTGCCGTTGGATGCAGGACGCTGGTGCTATTTGGGCCTACGAGTCCCCATACCTATGGTCCACCGCCACAAGTCGGTCGCTATCTCTGGTCGCGGCCCCACTGTAGCCCTTGTTTCCACGATGGTGTGATAGATCGCTGCCACGAATTCATCTGCATGCCAGCTATGACCGTTGAGCAGGTATTCGCGGCGGCAACTGAAATGTTGGACGGGGACCGCTGGTCGCCGGCCGCGAGCGGACCGGTTGGGGCTTCATAATGTCGTTGGGCGTCACCGGACAGAACTGTTGATCTGGCCGCAGACTCCAAGAATCTCATACTTGCGAGATATGCTGCTTGGCCTCTTGCCCGGCCGGGCGCTGCCCCATCCGCCGGACCGGCCCAGCCGTATACTCATCCTTCAACCGGATCATTTCGGCGATTTGCTGTTCGTCACGCCGGCCCTTCGTCTTCTGCGCCGGGAGCTTCCTTCCGCTCGAATCGAGATCGTCGTCGGCCCCTGGAATCGGAGAGCGATCGCAGGCAACGGAAACATTGATGAATCTTTCCTGTTCGAGTTTCCCTGGTTCGACCGAAGAGGCCGACAGCCTCTATCGGAACGCCTGCTCAAGCTGGCGGAGCTGGTATTACTGATACGAGTTCGGCGAGCCGAAGCGATTCTGATATTTAGGCCCGATTTCTGGTGGGGTGCGCTGGCCGCCAGGTTGGCCGGCGCCAAGGCAATCGTCGGCCACGATGACCGCCAGACGCAGGGACTTCTGACCCACCGACTGATCAAACAACCAACCTCTTCCCACATTGCCGACCTGAACTTGGCGCTAGCGGCATTTGTAGCCGGCGCTGAGCCAACTGCGAGGAGAGAGCTCGATTTTCAAGTGACAGAAGAAGACCGGCAGGAGGCCGGACGTCTTCTGGCTGGCGCCGCTCCGGCGAAGGACCTCATCGTCATCCACGTAGGGGCCGGCTCCAAAGTCAAGCGGTGGCCGGCCGAGCGCTTCGCGGCAACTGCGGACGAACTGGCTCGACACCACAAGAAGCTCCGGGTGGTGCTGACGGCCGGTTCTACAGAGATCGAGATAGCCGAGAGGGTATCGTCGTTGATGACAGAGCCCGCGCTGAATCTGGCCGGCAAGACATCGCTCGGCTCGCTCGCCGCCGTGTTCGAGATGGCCGCGGCAGCGGTCGGCGCCGACAGCGGGCCCCTCAACCTGGCCGTCGCAGTTGGAACTCCGACGATACACCTATTCGGGCCGGCCTCGGCCGAGCGTTACGGACCTTTCGGCAATCCTAGCCGGCACATTGTTATTGGGTCGGATCTACCTTGTTCTCCATGCGGCCGACTCGACATTCCGGTTGCCGCACTGGCCGCCCATGATTGCGTCCGGCTGATAGCTCCGGAGACAGTGATCGCCACGACCAGCGATCTGCTCACGAGTGATTCTCCCGGACCAACCAGGAAGGACGCGGCGAACACATGAATCGGCTGCTGGTAGTGAAGCTTGGAGATATCGGCGATGCGATTCTGGCGACGCCGGCGCTTCGCGCGCTGCGTGAAACCTGGCCGGAGGCCGAAATTGACGTCCTCTGCTCGGCGAACGGGGCAAGCGCGCTGGAAGGGCTTCCCGGCCTGCACGAGTTGATCGTGGTAAACAAAGAAGCCCTCGACCGGCCGGCTGGATTGATGAACCCTCGCGTCACGTTCTCCGCCATATCCCAGGCCGGCCGGCTGCGTTCCCGGCGCTACGACGCGGCGCTGATCTTCCATCACCTATTCACCAAGTGGGGTTCGCTCAAGTATGAGTGGATGGCCCGATCGGTTGGTGCCGGGCGGACCGCCGGCCTAGGTATGGACCACGTAGGCTTCTTGACCGATAGGGTCGAGGATGCTGGTTTCGGTTTGCGCCACGAGTCAGAATACTGGCTCGACGTGGCCCGGGCAGTCGGAGCTGAGACTCGTCCGCCCCCGCGAGCCGAGATCTTCATCAATGACGAAGAACGAGCCGAGGCGGATCGACTCCTACCGACGGACGGCAACACTCCCCTTGTGGCGCTTCATCCAGGTTCCGGCGACTACAGCCACGCCCGGCGCTGGTCCTGGCAAGCGTTCGCCGAAGTCGCCGGCGAGCTTGGCCGGACCCACGACTTGCAAATAGTCCTGGTTGGATCAGAGGCGGAGGCCGGCCTGAACCGCCGGTTGAAGGAGGCGATCGGTGCTCCGATAGTAGATCTGACCGGCTTGACGACCGTCAAGACCCTGGCCGCTTGCCTGGCAAAATGCGCGGTATTCATCGGCAACGATAGCGGCGTGGCGCACTTGGCATCGGCCGTAGAAACCGCGTCACTCACTATATTCGGCCCATCAAATGCAACTGCCTGGTCGCCCGTCGGAAGCGTACGCTGGCAGCCGGGAGATGAGATGCCGGCAGTCGATCAGCACAGGGGTATGTACCTGGAGTTGGGGCTACCCTGCCAGCCCTGCTTGTACCGGCGCTACTCCGCAGGCAGCAGGCTCGGTTGCCCGAGCCGCCAATGTCTGGGACTGGTCGAACCAGGGGACGTATTGACGGCGTCCCGGCATTTGCTCTTCCGCGCAAGGCCGGGAATTTAGGGGATGATGAACGTGAGGATGACCATCACCACGATAATAACGGCGGAGGTCACACCGATGAACTTAATGTCGCGCATCACGTAGGAGTAGTCGACGTTGGCGAGTGTGGACGCCTTGGCAGAGGGCCGGCCTGCCCTCGGTCTTGGCGCGACCGGCGCTCGTGGCGGCGGGGGTGGGGCTACTGGACCCGCCCGGGGCGGGGAAGGAACTTCAACATTCGCCGCATTCGCCGGCTCGTCAGATGGCTGTTCCGTCTGCCTTGGGATATTCGGCGTCCGCCGGCGCGAGCGCCGGCCGCGCCCCGCCCTTCGGTAGTGTCGTTTGACCGCTGACTTTTTTGGCAATCCACATCTCTCGCAAATAACTGTCTGGCCGGATTATAGGCTTCCGCCGCCATCCCGACAAATCGCGGAATTGCAAAATTGCTCACATCGCCGCGAAAAGTCAGCGGTTATGAGTGTGAGCCAACAGAGACGCTGGACTTTCGGGCGGCAATTGTCATCACGGGGCCGATACCAGCCCTCTCCAATAGTCGGAACACCGGCCAACTCGCGAGGCGCCAAAAAGGCAGCCCGGCCAGTACCGACAACGCCCGTCGCAGCGGTTCCGGCACTCGCAAATCACGGATAAACGCCTGGGCCGATAATAGCCTCACGTGATATGAGCCACTGATGTATTTCCGATCCACTGTTTCAAAACCGGCACATTGGAGAATTCGCTCTATCGTATTTGGCTCGAACAATACGAGATGACGCGGTACCTCCAAACCGTGCCACCAGCCGGAAAACAGCCTGCTATCGAGCGACTTGAGGTCGGGAGTGGATAGGACCAACGTCCCGGAGGGTCTTAAAATGCGCCGAATTTCATGGAGGGCGCTGAGCGGGTCGCGCAAGTGCTCGATCACGTCCCAGAGCGTCACAAGATCAAATGACTCCGCTTCAAAGCCGCATTCCTCCAGTTTACACGTACGTATGTCCAGTCCGGCTTCAATCGCAAGCCGGGCGGCGTTAGCGCTGACCTCCTGGCCAACAACCCGCCAGCCACGAGATTTCAAATCGACCAGGAACTCACCAGTCCCGCAGCCGAAATCCAGCGCATAACCCCTACGACCTACGTAACGCTCCACGAATCGGGCCCTCTTCGAGATGCCATAACTTATGTCGATTCGCCGCAGCAGGCCGAGGCGACTGCGCACCACCTGATGGGGCCCATAGTCCGGTGGATACAGGTCACTAATTTCGTCCTCCGGTGGACGCGGATTAAGGTAGACGAGCTGGCAATTGCGACAGCGTACCAACTGAAACTGTCCTGGGACACCATGCACGCGGTCCGAGCCGGCCCGGTAGAACTCCGGTCGGTCCTTGCCGCAGAACGGACAGTTGCACCAATCCATCTACCCATCCTTCACAGCTTGCAGGGCATTCTCAAAACGTTGCGCCGGCCCATCCCAGGTAAAGCTGCGCGCTGTTTCCCGGCCGGCTTGGGCAATGCGTGTCAAGGTGTTCCGACTTGACAGTAGCTCCACCATACGGGATGCCAACGCGTTTGGGTCGCGCGGCGGCGTCATCACGCAGTTGTCCATATGACGAGCGTAGTCGCGCACCCCGCCGGAATCAGTCAGCAAAACGGGAACTCCGCAAGCCATAGCCTCCAACGGGGGCAGCCCAAATCCCTCAGTCCACGATGATGACACGAAGAGAGTGCTGCGAGCGATGTTTCCGGCCAACTCGCCGCGGTCGGAGGCCGGCAGCCATTCCAGCCATTCGGGTATCCAGGTGGGCCGGTTGGATGAAGATAGTATAGTTGCCCGCAATTCTTGGACGCGGTTCCTGGCGATGTCGAACGCCGCTACCAGATCCTCCAAGCCCTTCCAGGGACGGGGGTCGCATACAGAGGTTACAACCGGGCTCGGACAGCCGGGCCCAGACCACTGCTGACGCAGGAACAGCTCCGGATGGCTGATACCTTCACCGACGAGTGTTGCGCGTGCTCCGCTTATCTCCGAGATATTGTCCGCCATCCACTTCGAGATGGTGACGACTTTGTCGAAGCGTGGTGGCGCCGAGCTCAAGAGCCACCGGAACAGCGGGCGATCGGAGAACTGCTCCGGGAAATCCTGGTGAAGCCAAACTGGTTTGCCTCGTCTCAAGACTCGACTGGCAATCAAGGCCGGAAGGACCGTTGGCGTATATGTAGCGACGATTACATCGGACGAGGGCGCCGCCAGCGCCAGCCGGAATCCCGCCATAGCGTTGGTCGCCGACAGGTACCTGCCGCCGGCGGACGCAACTTGAAGCCACCGCACGTCGCTCCGCAACTCTCGATGCATCGTGTGATCGCGAGTGTCGAGCCCAACTATTGCGACGTTATGACCGCGATCGGCGAGTCGGTTGGCAAACTCGACTACTACCCGCGTTCCGCCGGAGGGCGTCAGTCCGGGGGTAACGAAAGTTACCCGCATGGATCAGCGGAAGTCATGAGCAGTGAGCCCGTTTTTACTGAAGCAGCTATCGCCGGCAGGTTCATCAACTCAGAACTGTAATTGAAATCGCGGGTTGCGACAACGCCCCTTTCAGGGTCCACGATCCTGATGTGGGCGGTGACGGGCGGGGTCAGGGAGACCCAACCTGTTAGAATCTTGTCAGGAGTGCGCATGGCATTGGGTTTATGCGCCGCCCTAACGAGCAATTCTGGCAATCTCAAACTCGTGGTGATGTTGAATGGCGATCCAAGATTCATTGAGATCCTTGGCGAGAACTTTTGTCCTTAGGGATGAGGAAGCGGTCTGTCGCTACCTGGACATTTATCCTTTCCTGGTTCCCCTGCTCTGGGAGGTAGACGGCAAAGTTCGGCAGTACTTTGACGTCGATTCGCCACTGATATTGGAAATGGTAAAAGATTTCGAGTCGGGATCGGAAGAGGGCGACGAGCTATTCGCGATGATCCCGACAACTCTTCCGCCGGAGGAGGCTCTGCAACAGCGCTGGCACTTGTATGAGGAGTGGTGGGCGGAGGCTTCCCGCCGCGGGCGTCATAAGATGAACATCGGCATTGAGTACAACTGATGTTCGAATGGTCAGCCTATCATACGTTGGCCCGGGAACTAGCGACTCGTAGCGGCGACGAAGCTGCGCTCCGTACGGCAGTCAGCAGGGCCTACTATGCTGCCTTTTGCCGGGCGCGCAACTTCTTGCGTAGAGAAGGTGTCAATACCGATGATATGCGAAGTCACAGAGCTCTATGGAGCAGATATCTAGTTCATTCAGATCCATCCTACCAAGCGATTGGTGACCTGGGAGATTACATTCGAAGAAACAGGATACTTGCGGATTACGGAGACGAGTTCCCAAATCTGGCTCCCGCGGCGGAAGAGACAGTCTTGATGGCGGCCCGCCTGCTGAGGTCTCTTAGCACTCTAGAGGGTTGAAAAGGGTGCTTTCGGCAAACGCAATACCAATCCCACGCTCCCAAGGAGGCCGACAAATGCGGCAAAACGATGCATTCATCGTCTCGGCAGTTCGAACGCCCATAGGCAAGTTCCTCGGAGCTCTGTCAAGTAAGAAGGCCACCGAGCTTGGCTCGCACGCTATAGGCGAGGCGCTGGCCCGAGCCGGCGCGCCGGCTGAGCATATCGATGAAGTCTTCTTCGGCAACGTCGTCTCGGCCGGCCTGGGCCAGGCGCCGGCTCGACAGGCCGCATTAGGCGCCGGCGTCCCGGCATCGATTCCCTGCACGACGATAAACAAGGTCTGCGGCTCGGGAATGAAGGCGATAATGCTGGCGGCCCAAGCTATCCGGGCCGGCGATGGCGACCTGTTCGTAGCCGGCGGTATGGAGAGCATGACCAATGCGCCCTATCTAATGACGAAAGCCCGGACAGGCTACCGGTTGGGTCACGGCGAGTTGCTGGATAGCAACATCTCGGATGGTCTCTGGTGCGCGACGGAGGACGAGCACATGGGGGTGCTGGCCGAGTTCATCGCGAATAAGCACAAGATCGACCGCCGGTCACAGGACGAATGGGCGTTGATCAGCCACCAGCGAGCAGTCGAGGCAACCGCGAACGGGGTCTTCCAAGACGAGATTGCGCCGGTGACAATCACGGACCGGCGCGGTAACGAGACGACCGTCGCGGATGATGAAGGACCTCGACCGGGCTCCAGCATGGAGGCGCTGGGCAGGCTACGGCCGGTCTTCACCAAGGACGGTACTGTCACGGCCGGCAATGCGCCGGGTTTGAGCGATGGCGCCGCGGCGGTAATCGTCGCTTCCTCGGATGCAGTAGAGCGATTTGGACTGAAGCCGATTGCCCGCATCAAGAGCTACGCCAATGCCGCGACCGAGCCCAAGCTTATATTCGAGGCCCCCGTTCTGGCGATGCGCAAGCTGATCGAGAAGCAGCAAGCCAGCCTCGGTTCGTTCGACCTGATAGAGGTGAACGAGGCTTTTGCCGCCCAGTTTCTTGCAAACGGACGCGCGCTCGACCTGGACTATGACCGCGTAAACGTCAATGGCGGTGCTGTTGCGTTGGGCCATCCGGTAGGAGCCACCGGCGCGCGGATGGTGGTCACGCTAATCAACGCTTTGCGAAACCGCGACCGGGAGCAGGGCGTGGCGGCGCTGTGTCTTGGCGGCGGTGGAGCAGTGGCGATGAGCCTGGAGCTAGCTGACTGATTGTCTGGCCACCGTGTCAAAAGTCCCGTTTCGGTGTTACCAAATAGGTAAGGAGATTCTCGACCGTGGCCGATCAGCTAGTGGGGATAGTGGGCGCCGGCACCATGGGCCGAGGCATCGCCCAGGTATTTGCCCAAGCGCATTACCAAGTCAGGCTCTACGACTCGGCGGCGGTCCAAGTTGAACGGTCGGGAGCATCCATAAGGGACTCGCTGCGCCGGATGGAACGGGCCGGCAAGCTGAACGAGCCGATGGAAGCGATTGAAGCTCGGATTGAAGGCGTAGAAAACATGGCCGGATTGTCCGAAGCCTCGATCGTGATAGAAGCGATTAACGAGGACAAAGAGTTGAAGCAGGGCATATTCGGCCAACTCGATGAGTTGGTCGAGGAAAAGGCGCTGCTAGCCTCCAATACATCTTCGGTATCGATCACCGCCTTGGGCGGCTGTACCAGTCATCCCGATCGAGTCGTAGGTATACATTTCATGAATCCGGCTCCGATCATGCCGCTTGTCGAGATTGTGCAGGGTGAGCGGACAAGCGCCGACACCGTAGAAAAGGCCGGCCGGGTAGTCGAGTCGCTTGGGAAGACGGCGGTGATAGCGGCGGACCGTCCCGGCTTCATCGTAAACCGACTGCTGGCCCCGATGTTAAACGAGGCCGTATTCGCTCTGATGGAAGGTGTGGGCACACGCGACGACATCGACAAATCAATGAAGCTTGGCACAAGACATCCTATGGGACCTCTGGAGCTTGCCGATCTCATTGGGCTGGATGTTTTGTTGGCGCTGATGGACGTCCTTCATCAGGAGTTTGCTGACTCGAAATACCGGCCATGCCCTCTCTTGCGGCGTATGGTAGAGAGCGGCAAACTGGGACGCAAATCCGGCGTAGGATTCTACGATTACTCATGATCGGCCGGCCGGAACGCCCGCCGCACCGCTACAAACACCTAACAGTAGAAGGCAGATGTGACAGAGATTAGAAGCGCCGACAACAACAATCACGCCACTACAACGGCCGCGCGCATAGAGCAACTACGCCAACTACGCGAGCTATCCAGCCTGGGAGGCGGGCTCGCCCGGATCGAACAGCAGCACAATCGAGGCAAGCTGACCGCACGAGAGAGGATCAATCTCCTACTCGACCAGGGTAGCTTCAACGAGGTCGATGCGCTGGTGTCGCATCATGCGACCGACTTCGGCCTAGCCGACCAGAAGATACTGGGAGACGGCGTCATCACCGGCTTTGGCAAGATCGACGGCCGTCACGTCTACGTTTACGCGCAAGATTTTACCGTGTTCGGCGGTTCGTTGGCAGAGTCCCATGCCGCCAAAATCTGCAAGATCATGGACATGGCCGTGGAGAACGGCGCCCCAGTCATCGGCCTCTGCGACTCCGGAGGCGCCCGCATCCAAGAGGGTGTTGTCAGCCTGGGTGGATACGCGGACCTCTTTCTGCGCAATACACTGGCCTCCGGCGTCATACCACAGATCTCGGCCATAATGGGGCCCTGCGCCGGTGGCGCGGTGTATTCGCCGGCGATCACCGACTTCATCCTCATGGTCAAAGACACCAGCAATATGTTCATCACCGGGCCGAACGTCATCAAGGCGGTAACCCACGAAGACGTGACTTTCGAACAACTTGGCGGCGCAAACACTCATACTTCGATCAGTGGAGTTGCCCACTTCGCCGGCGAAAACGAAGAGGAGTGTCTGTATCTCGTCCGCCGGCTTTTCAGCTTTATTCCTTCGAACAATATGGAGGATGCGCCGCTCATCCAGTCCAAGGACGAGCCGGATCGAATGGAAGAAGAGCTGAACTCGATCATCCCTGACAACCCGAATCAGCCCTACGAGATGAAGAAGGTCATTGAGCTTATCGTCGACCAGGGCGATTTCTTCGAGGTTGCCGCCAGCTTTGCCCAGAACATTATCATCGGCTTTGCACGGTTCGCCGGGCGCAGCGTCGGCATAGTTGCGCAGCAACCCGGCGTGCTGGCCGGCGCTCTTGATATCAGCGCTTCGGTGAAAGCGGCCCGCTTTGTCCGATTCTGCGACTGCTTCAATATCCCGATTATCACCTTGCAAGACGTACCCGGCTTCCTGCCGGGAGTTACACAGGAGCACGGCGGCATCATCATTCACGGAGCAAAGCTTCTCTACGCCTACTGTGAATCGACCGTTCCCAAAGTCACGGTGATCACCCGCAAGTCATACGGCGGCGCCTATTGCGTGATGAGCAGCAAGCACATACGCGGGGACATCAACTACGCCTGGCCGACGGCGGAGATTGCGGTAATGGGACCGGAAGGGGCGGTGAATATAATCCATCGGCGCGAGTTGGCCAACTCGCCAAACGAAGAGGAAACACGGCGCAAGCTGGTCGAAGAATATCGGTTCAAACTGGCTAATCCATACGTGGCCGCCGCTCGCGGCTACATCGATGACGTGATTGAACCACGCGAAACTCGACCAAAGATCATTGCCGCATTGGATATGCTTCAAGACAAGAGACAGAGCAACCCGCCGAAAAAGCACGGCAACATTCCTCTCTAATCCGGCCATTCGAACTATGAGTGCGAAAGAAAACTCCACGCTTACGCCATTTCGAAAAATCATGGTGGCGAATCGAGGCGAAATCGCCGTTCGCATCTTGCGTGCATGCGGGGAATTGGGAATACCAACGGTAGCCGTCTACTCAGATGCCGACCGCAAGGCTTTGCACGTGCGATACGCCGACGAATGCTACCACGTCGGAGCCGCACCAGCGAAAGATAGCTACTTGAACATCCCCAAGCTGATCGAGGTTGCCCGTCAGTCCGGCGCCGATGCGATACACCCCGGCTACGGATTTCTGGCCGAGAATGCTGAGTTCGCCCGGGCGTGCCATGAAACAGGAATCGTCTTTATCGGCCCATCGCCGGAGGCCATTCAGGTAATGGGAGATAAGATTCTGTCTCGCCAGACGGTCAAGGCGGCCGGCGTCCCGATTGTGCCTGGGAGTGACGGCCCAGTCCGCGACGAGCAAGAGGCAATCGAACTGGCCGATGAAATAGGCTTTCCGCTGATGGTAAAGGCAACTGCCGGCGGTGGCGGCAAGGGTATGCGAATAGTGAATCGACCTGATGAGCTGCCCTCGGCTTTGCACGCTGCGGCGAGCGAGGCAAACGCAGCGTTCGGCGATTCCAAGATATACATAGAGAAATACATGGAAAACGTGCGTCACATAGAGATCCAAGTGCTAGCCGATCGTCGCGGAAACATGGTGCACTTGGGCGAGCGCGAATGCTCTATTCAACGCCGGCATCAGAAGGTGGTCGAGGAGTCTCCCTCGCCGGGCATGGATGAACGCCTGCGCAACAAGATGGGCGCGGTTGCAATCGAAGCGGCCAAGTCAGTGAACTACGAGAGCGCGGGCACTGTCGAGTTCCTACTGGACAAGAAAAAGAACTTCTACTTCATCGAGATGAACACCCGGCTTCAAGTCGAACACGCGGTGACTGAGTTGGTCACGGGTGTCGATCTGGTCATCGAGCAGATCAGAATCGCGGCCGGCCGCCGTCTCCGCTATCGCCAACGTGACATCCAATTGAATGGCTGGGCGATCGAATGTCGCATCTCGGCCGAAGACCCATTCAACGATTATCTACCGTCTACCGGCGTTATCACCAACGTGTACGAGCCCAGCGGACCGGGAATACGCCTCGATAGCGCCGCGTTCGATGGCGCGGAGGTTCAAATCTACTATGACCCTTTGATCGCGAAACTGATAGTTTGGGGTGAAACCAGAGGTCAGGCGATTCTCCGCATGCGCCGGGCGTTGCGCGAGTTCAAACTACTGGGCATCAAGACGACTTTGCCGTTCCATCAGCGCTTGATGGACTCACCCAGCTTCATCGCGGGCCGGCTAGACACTAAATTCCTCGAAAGGATCTTGCCCGAACAGGGAATTGATAACGCAGATCTGAAACGGGTGTCGGCAATCGCCGCCGCGGCCATCGCGCACCGAGCCAACTCTGTACCGGAGAATAACGACCAAGTGGCTCCGGCGGTCGAGACAAGCTCCTGGCGAAGAGCCGGCCGGCGTTGGGCTATGCGTGGGACTGTGGCCGATTGACCAGAGCCCCCAATTGAAGTATTACGTAACCATCGGCGACGAAACAACCGAACTGGAAGTCATAGAACGCAGTGGCAAACTAATAGTAACCATTGCTGGCCGGGAGATCATCGTTGATGTCCAAGAGATAAATCCCCCCTCGCTCTTCTCTCTCCTCCTCGACAACCGCTCGTATGAACTGTTCGTCGAAGCGCAGGGTGAGGACTACAATGTTCTGGTCGGAGACAAGCTGTATCAGCTACAGGTACAGGATGAGTGGTCCCGTCGGTTGGCGAGCATCCAGGCTCTGGCGCAATCTGATGAGGGCGAGCTGGAAATCAAGGCGCCTATGCCCGGTATTGTTGTCGCAGTAGAGGTGGAACCGGGTGCGGACGTCAAAAGAGATCAAGGCCTGGTAATACTAAGCGCTATGAAGATGGAAAACGAGATCAAGGCGCCGCGTGACGGCACCGTCAAGTCAGTGGAAGTGGTAGAGAACCAGATTGTCCAGCACGGCCAGACGCTGGTGGTGATTGAATAACAGGGCTCCGTGGCACCAACTGGAGCGAATCGGTGAGTACTGAATCGAAAGATTATCAACGCTGGTCGCGCGAGACGTACGAGCCGGCTGCAAGGAAACAGCCGGAGCGCAAGTCTATATTCTTAACCGGCAGCGGAATACCGGTCGATCCGATATATGGGCCGGACGAGCGCGGAGCCAGCGAACCGGAGTTTCCGGGCGAGCACCCATTCACGCGCGGTATCTACCCGACGATGTACCGCGGCCGGCTCTGGACGATGCGCCAGTACGCCGGCTACGCCAGCGCTGGCGAGTCAAACGAACGTTACCGCTATCTGCTGTCGAGGGGACAGACCGGCCTCTCGGTTGCGTTCGACCTATTGACCCAGATGGGCTACGACGCCGATCACGAGTTGGCCGAGGGCGAGGTAGGCCGGGTCGGGGTCTCAATCTCGTCGACGCAAGACATGGCCGAGCTGTTCGATCACATCCCAGTCGACCGGGTCAGCACTTCGATGACTATAAACTCCACGGCCCCGATTCTCTTGGCACTGTACGTCGCCAATGCCAAGGCGGCTGGAGTCCGACCGGAACGTCTTCGCGGGACCGTGCAGAACGACATCCTGAAAGAGTACATCGCGCGCGGCACCTATATCTACCCACCGAGCGCCTCTATGCGCCTTGTCGTAGACCTGATCGAATATTGCCGGTGGGAGCTGCCGAGATGGAACCCAATTTCAATCAGCGGATACCATATCCGCGAGGCTGGAGCGACGGCCGCGCAGGAGCTCGCGTTCACTCTGGCCAATGGCATTGCCTATACCGAAGCCGCGCTCAGCCGGGGATTGAAAGTCGACGAGTTCGCCTCGCGCCTCAGCTTCTTCTTTAACGTGCACAATGATTTCTTCGAAGAGATAGCCAAATTTCGGGCGGCCCGCCGGCTGTGGGCCCGTATAATGCGGGATCGCTTCAAGGCACAAGAGTCTGGCTCGACGAGGCTACGCTTCCACGCGCAGACAGCCGGATCTTCTTTGACCGCCCAACAGCCATACAATAACATCGTGCGAACGACGATCCAGGCGATGGCCGCCGTTCTTGGCGGCGCCCAGTCCCTGCACACGAATGCGTTGGACGAGGCTCTGGCCCTTCCCACCGCCGAGTCGGCCGAGCTAGCCCTGCGCACCCAGCAAGTCATCGCCTATGAGAGTGGGCTGGCAAACGTGATCGATCCGGCCGGCGGCTCTTACTTCCTGGAGTCGCTGACCGACCGACTCGAGGAGGAGGCAACAGCCTATCTGGAGCGCGTCGATGACATCGGCGGGGCCGTACAGGCGGTCGAGGCCGGCTACTTCCAGAGGGAGATCAGCGAGAGCGCCTATGTTCAGCAGCTTCGCACCGAGAGTGAGGAGCAGATAATTGTCGGCGTCAACGACTTCATCGACGAGTCGCAGGGGCAATCGGCTCCCAACCTGCTCAGTATCGACGACGATCTTCATCAGCGCCAACTGGAGCGAATCCGGGCGTGGCGACAGGGGCGCGATTCATCTCGCGCGGAGGCGGCGCTGTCGCACCTAGCGGAGGCGGCGGCCGGCTCGGCTAATCTGATGCCCTTCATATTGGCTGCGGTCGAAGCTGGCTGCACGCTGGGTGAAATCGCCGACGCGATGCGTGAGATCTTCGGCGAGCATCAAGGGGCCAACGTAGTCTAGAGCCAACCAAGAACCTGTCCGCGCCACCGGCGCTTCAAGTCACGATGGCCGGCGGCAACCGCTAACGCAGGACGAACCCGATATCCTCCAGCGAAGGATTCATAGCTACACTTTCAATGCTGTACCCGTTCTGGACGGTACCCTCGACGTTGGTATGGACAGGTGACAACACCGGCAGTGAGCCTATTACCTTGACCCTTCCCAGCTCCAACGTCACCGGAACGTACCTTTCGACGTCCTGCTGGTACCGCTCGTAGGTGACGGAGACCGGCCGGCCATCGTCTGGATCGAACTCTACAGTGACCAAATCTCCGTCCTCAGAAACGAGGACCGCCGAATGGTCGGTTTCATCCCTTACTTCGATCTTCAGCCCAACCAGCGGGAACAGTAGAGCGATCGACTCGGCCCAGAGCCGGCGACGCAAAGACTCGGTCATCTTCTCGTCGCTCAGTCGTTCGCGGGTGCCGACTTTCTGATAGCCGACCTCGCCGTCATATGCCTGGTGGATTGCTCCGACAAGCAAGCCAAGGAAGGTAACTGTCGAATCCCAGTGCGCCCGGTCCGCGAACTCACCCACTCGCCGGTCAGGGAAATCGTAGGTAATTGCGGCACGCAAGCGGAGCCCAGTGGTTATGAATCCCAGTTTTACCCTGGTCCGGCCGGTGCCTTTGAACTGAATAGTCTCCGGCAACGGCACCTCGTCGCCGAAAACAGACTCCAGCGCCCGGGCGATAACCGGTGGAGTCTCGGCCGGCAGGTCGGCCAAACGGCATCTAGGTATGCGATTGTTCATGGTAGCGGTCTCTTCAATCTTGTAAGTAAGTGCCGGTCTGCTGATACGGGCCAATGATGATCGATTTCAAACCTTCCTGGCCACGTTCCGATCAGTGACTCGTCGAATGATATCACTTTGACCGGCGGCAAGCGCCGGCGCTGCCCATCTCTCGCTCGGCTGTCGATGCCCGCACAAACAAAACGAGGGCGGCCGGCCTGCGCCGGTCGCCCTCGTCGCGCACTTAGGAGTTGGTGTCGTGCGATCCTCAGCTGCTTCGCTCTACGGCGGGTCGGACAGCGACCTTTCGTAGCGTCCCAGCGCCTCATCCGGGGAAAACATGTGGAAGATGCGGACATAACCATCAACCTTGTCAAATACACTCCGTTCGCTTACTGCCTTGGCTATATCAACTCCGTTGGCGATCGTCACCTCGCCGGCCTTTGCCCAAGGAACATCCTCCTTCCACCGCTGGAATACCGCCTTTTGTGTGCGGATCACGAACACGTTGCCGTAGTCTACTACTTTTGAGGTGGGTAGTCCGTATTGCCACAGTGGATCCGGCGCGCTGAAGAAGAGCTCCTTGATCGCTGGATTCCCATCTAGCAGGGTTAGTCGATGCGTCCGTATCTTTTCCCGAAGTTGCTCGCGAAGCTCTTCATCAATCTCCTCCCATTTACCGACCGGGAGGTAGGAGTTGAACGGAGGAGATAGCGACTGTGGGGTAGCCCAGCGCTCCCGCAACTCGTCGTCGTAGCCGGCATTGTGCAACTCGTCAAAAACATTCGCGAGGACGACACCCTTCCCCGGCCGCCATTGGAAGACCGCCTTCTGGAAAGCCTGAGTGACAGCGCCCCTCCAGATATAACGATGAGAGATAGGATAGCCAACGTTCTCTAAGCCTAGCCGTTGCCAGGTGTCCCAGAAGGGGATACCGTCCGCGTTGGTTACTAAGAAGCCGGTATCGCAACCATGACCCTTTTCGGTGAAGAAACGACCATCGGCAACCGGCCAATTCTGGGGAGGGCGGGGATTTCTATCATCAGCATGGTGACGTAGCACTCTAATGTGTACAGTTCGCTCGGTACCTTGAGGTAGAACCCGAACAAATGCGCAGCCATGGTGCGTGTAGGACAATCCCCGGTCCGTCTCCCGCACCGGGTAGTCTCCATTTCTAATGTAATAGACGTTCAGCTTAACGGATTGTCCAGGGAGATATCCGGAGAGTGACCTTCGGTGCCATGGCCACACGTCGAACGTGTATTGACCCCGCTCGTCGGTCCAGGAAGGATTATGAGGGTAGGGCCCTATCAACCTATATACCCTGACGCCAGCCGCCCCCGGCTCGGACGACTGGCGTATCCCGTCTACATTCTCATCGATCCAGACTGTGCCGCTGATTGTCACACGATCGTCCCACTTATCGTCATCTTCGGCATGTACCGGCACAATTGCCAGTAAGGCCAATACAACCCCGGAGATTACGACCAGGCCCCATTGCACCAAACTTTCTCCGCTTGGTCCCTCTACGCGATGGTCCCGCATAGCGTGTTCTTCCCGATCGGGCGCTCCTTTGGCTCTCTCGTCCACCCCGGGCCAATCGATCCCCGTGAGGGCTCCGTTATTCCGGTAGACGTATCACTATCTATGAAATCTGCCCGAGCTTGGCGCAGCTTCGGGTAGGTTTCGCCCTCGGTTGCACCCTTGGTTAGAGAGTACTTCACCCATCTTGGGTCTCGATCGGAGTCGACAAACCAGCACAAACACATAACGCGTGGCCAATAGTCACGGCTAGTATTGGTCTCGCTGTTGTAGCTGCGTATCTCCCGGTACGTTTGCTGATTCCATCCGGTGACGTAACTTTCCGCCGGCGTGGGCTGGTTATGCGCCTCAGCCAGAAACCCCTTCGTGTTGGTCTCCGTTATATAGACTGGTTTGTCAGCCCATTTTCCTTTGATTCTCTTGATAAAGTCCCTGTATCTGCGGAAGCTTGCGTCTCCAGTGAGAGGTGGGTGAGAACCGCAACTGAATGAGCAATCCTTGGTAGGATCTGTGCACAGTTCAAGGCAATTCCGGTTGAGTTCGTAGTCGTATCCGTAGCGAAACCAAGGGCTGCCATATGTGTGCAACGCCCATCCATCCAGCCCCGTGATCTCGTCTGAGGAGTTCTGCATCCAGGCAGTATCAATCTCATCGTCACCAACTTCAGGATTAGATTAGGCGAATGGCGCCGGTCCGGCTGCCAAATACATCACGTCGGCGACCTTGTTGTCGTCGCCATACAGACAGTTAAACGCGGCGGCGTACTGGCTGCTGGTTATACCATGGAACTCTTGATTCTCACCTTCCGGCTCAATATTCGGCTCGTTACCTACGATGAATATCGTGGCCACATCATTCAGTCTTCTTACTGCCTTATTGAAGTTATTCTTCCAGCCATCGTAATCTCTGGAGTTAGTCGGGATTGGATCTCCTCCTTTCCAGTCAATGCGCACGATGTTAACGAGGCCATAGTTGCGCGCCTGGGCACAGCGGTCCCGGGTGGCGTTCACAAGACCTGTGTCATAGGCCCCATCAGAGTTCGTAACGCCGTACACCAATTCTACATTCCATCCCACCTTGGGAAAATCGCTGCGACTGCTGTTGAACCAATGCACCCCGCGCAGGTCTCCCCAGGTCTCATAGTGGTTGAACCACCTTCTCAGGTCGGTTATGTCGTCGGATTGAATTGACGGAAACTGGGGGATCCTGGTGGGGGCTCCTGGTGGCGTCCCGATACTCCAGGCGGGCACCAAACCCAAACCCTTATCGTCCCAGAGTCTCTGTATCGCTTCGTGGATTTCCGTTGCATATACCGCCTTCAAAGTAGCGCTTGCCGGCAACTGCGCTCCGTCAGTCCAGTCCGGTGGGCTGCCGCCGGCCAAGTAAATTGCGTCCCTCAATTCATTGATTGACCAGTAGGACAGTGTTGGATTCGCTCTCCAAGTTGTAGTCATAGTAATTCTCCTAACTCTTTGTTGATTTAGATCGTATTTGCGGACTAGCCGCTTATTGATTCCGCTCGCATGGGCGCGAGCCGGCCGTTTGTCAGATCCTGGGGACAAAGTCCTTCGACCTTGTCCCCAGCGCCGCTCATTTCTTATCGGCATACCTCCTTCCTTCTCGATGGCCGCGGTTGGATGGGCCCTGAGACCTCCAACTCGCGGCCAGACATATGTTCTACTGAGAGAACCTCGCGCAGCCGGCTAGGCCCAGGCTATTACCCGGTACCGGCCGCTGGTCAGCCAGCCGTTGTTGCCTTCGTTGAGCCCTATGTGGCTGCCGGCTCTCACCACCAGGCTGGTAGTGGTCACTTTGGCCACATAGGCGCCTCTATCTCCACTCGCGGCCGTATTGACGACGAAGGGGCCGGCTATCGAGGGCGACGTCGGGTCACCGCTACCAGAGTTTGCGCACCAGACCGTGACATGTTTCGGCATCACTCCCAAGTTGTGATTCTTGGTAATTATGTTGAGAGCGGACACGGTGAACCACCCGCTGTCGTACTCCTTGACGCTGTTACTCGCCTCAACCCTTCCGGCTACTTCGAGGTCGCCGTCGCTGTCGAGCTTCATCAGCCGGGTGCCGCTCCCTTCAGAGCGCCCACCCTGAATCCCCTTGAACCAGTACACAGCGCCGTCGAAGTTGTTGATCATGTCGTTGAAGGCGTTGGAGGTTATTCCGACGTTGTCCTGGCCCCTGATCCTTGCCAGGGCTCCCGATAGGTAAAGATCGCCTTTGTCGTTGAGCTTCATCGCCTCAGCGCCAAGAGACCCGTGCGAATCACCGCCCTGTGTTCCGCTGAACCAGTAGGCAGTCCCATCGAAGTTGTGGATCAGGTCGTCCAGTGGGTTCGCGGTTATGCCGACGTTCTCCCGGCCGGCGGCACGCCCGCCGGCGGTACTGGCGCGCCGGCAGATTTTCTCCATCGTTTGGCGGTCTTACCTCTGCCCCTCCCTATCTGGATTCCAGCTTTCGCTGGAATGACGAGGCCTGGGGTTGGAGGGTGGCATTTCCGTCTGGATGTAGGTGGTGGTGTCGCGATTGACGTTCTCGCACGGGGCGATGGTGCGTCGATTCTCGTTTCCACGAGAATGACGATGTGGGTCGCGGCCCGCCCGGCGTGCGCTTGTCTCGGAACGAAGCCTCAGCGGTGCAGGGTTCACCCTCACCCCAATCCTCTCCCACAAGGGCGATGAGGGGACCCGCTCCCCTCCCCTGGATTCCGGCTTCCGCCGGAGTATCTATGTTGAGTGTCAAGGATTGTCCGGTGGCTCGGGCGTAATCCTCCTCCCATGGGGTGTCCCGGCCAGATAGCGGTGTGTCCTCGGCTGGGGACAAGCCCCAGCCCTACAGTAGTATGGGAACCATCAGGTTTCGTTCCAACTACAAGAAGGACGGGTGTTACTTCTCGGCGGTCTTGGCCTTCACGCGCGCCGGCTGCCTCCCGATCGACAGCAGGCCGGCAATTGTCAGTCCCAGCCCTATGAGCACCAGGATGGTCACCGGCTCGGCGAATATGAGCAGGCCGGCCAGGGCGGACAGCGCGATCTGGGTGGCATTGATCGCGTTGGCCTTGGCGACGGCAATGTATTGCAGGGCTTTGCTGATCGTGGTCAAGGCGACCGCGTTGGCGACGCCGGCGGCAAGCATCGCCAGCACAACGATCAGCGGGGTTGCCAATGCGCCGTCCAGCCCGACGCGGAGATAAGCTATTACGCCGGTCGAGATCATGCCGGTCAGGGTAACGATCGAAAGCGCCTGCTCGGTCGTCAATCGGTTTGCCACCCTGCGGCGATAGACCGCGGTGCCTATGCCGTAGGAAGCGCCGGCGCTCATCGCCGTGAGTACCGCAACCGCGATCATAATAGGCTCCATCTGGTGAAGGCTATTCGTAGCGCCGGCAGTCAAGAATACGAGGGAGGCAATGAGTAGAGAAACGCCAACCGCCACCGCCCTGGTGATCGGCTCGCCCAAGATCAAGAGGCCGGCGAATGCAGCGCTCCAGAGCATAGTGCTGTGGGAGATGGGAACGGTCAACACCAAGCCGCTAAGCGTTAGGGAGATCTGAAAGGCGGCGTTGCCGGTCACGTTGTATATAACGCCGATGCCGATCAGGGTCAGCCAGAACTCGCGCGGCGGGAGCAGGTCGCCGCGAACCCGGCCGCGGAGCTCGAACCGCCGGATTACCATAAACCAACAGTAGAAGGTGACCGGCAGAGTGCGCATGAACGCGGCAAGAAAGGGATCGACGTCTGGTGCAACGTATCGCAGGAAGACGTTCATAGTCGCGTAGGACAGGGCGGATGTGCCGGCCCAGAGCATGCCCCGGCGGTTTGCCTGGACCACGCTCATGAGAATCTCAATTGGAGGACGCCTGGGCGGCTAGCTATTGGGAAACGCGGCGAGAATCCTGGCCATCAGCTTGGTGCCCCGGACGAACTCGGAGACAAGCATATTCTCATTCGGCGCGTGCGCCTGGGAGCCGAAGTGTCCGACGCCGGGAGTGATGATGGGGACGTTCAGATACTCCGCGAAGGGGTACATCGGGCCGGATCCGCCTACCAATGGTTCGACCACGGGCTCGGCCTGATAAAGCCGGCGGGCGGCGTCCAGGGCCATCTGTACGAAGGGATCGTCCGGATCCACGCGGGCGGGATGCTCGTGGGCCAAGCACTCGACTTCAACGTCGTCGAAGCCTTCCGCGTCGAAGTGCCGGCGGACCTTTTCGGCGATATCGAAGGGGTCCTGCCTTGGCACCAGCCGGAAATCGACCTTGGCGGATGCGGCGGCCGGCAAGACGGTCTTGGCCCCGGCGCCCTGGTAGCCGGTCGTGACGCCGGCAATGGTGCAGGTGGGATGGAAAACGGCGGCTTCCTTGAAGTCGAGGCCGGTGACACCGTTGAGAAAGCCGGCCAGATCATACACCTGGCGGTAGGAGTCTTCGTAGGACGGCTGCGCAGCCAGCATCTCGCGGTCTCGCTGGGAGGGTGGAACGACATCATCATAGAAGCCGGGTATCCTGATCGTCTCATCTGGACCCTTTAGCGAGGCCAGCGCCCAGGTCAACCGCCAGGCGGCGTTCGGAAAGATGGAGCCGCCAAGCCCGGAATGGGCATCCCGGGACGCGGTCCGGACGGACAGCTGCAGATAGCAGATTCCCCGCATGCCGAGAAAGAACTGAGGGCGACCATCCGGATCGACGCCGCCGGACTCCCAGACGCAGGCGTCGGCGGCCAGCAGATCTCTATTTGCCTCGACGAACGGCTCCAGCCGGGGGCTGCCGATCTCCTCCTCGCCTTCTATCAGAAACTTGATGCGGGCCGGATGACGGCCGGTCACATCCTTCACGGCATCGATAGCGGCCAGACGCGAGACGTTGTGGCCCTTATCGTCCGATACGCCCCGGGCGTACATCTTTCCGTCTCGAATGCTTGGTTCGAACGGAGGAGTTTCCCATAGGTCAAGAGGTTCCGGCGGCTGAACGTCGTAGTGGTTGTAGAAGATGATGGTGCTATCGGCGGCGCCGGCGGTCTCGGCGTAGACGACTGGATGCCCACCAGCCAGAGGGATGATTCGGCTTTCGAATCCGCGCGCGACCAGCATCTGATTCACAAACTCGGCCGTCTCTTGTATTCCGAGGTTCTGAGCCGACACGCTTGGCTGGGCACAGAGCGCGCTCAATTCGTCGAGGTAGCGTTCCAGGTTCCGCTCGATGTAGTGATCCAGTTGGTCTGTGGTCTGTTGATCTATCAACTCTGATCTTTACCTCCGTGTTGGCACAGTAACTCAGCCACGTTGTTATGACCCCTATCGATAGCCAAGGCCAACGGCGTCTGGCCATTGTAGCTAGGGACGTCGATCTTTGCGCCGTTTGCGATGAGCCATTCAGCCGTCTGCGGCCGGCCAAAAGCGGCGGCGGCGTGCAGCGCCACGTTTCCCCCTTCGCCGGCGTTTACGCTGGCGCCGTGGCGCCGGAGCAACTCGGCGATGCCTATGTGGCCGGCCATAGCCGCGAAGAACAGAACGGGAATGCCGTGGGCTCCGGTCGCGTGCGCCAAGCCGGGATGAAGATCGACTATCTCCCGCACTCTATCGATGTCGCCGTGGGACATTCGGACAATTTCGTCGATCACTTCTTGGGTGGACTGATCCACTGTTGACATACCAATGTCGCTCCTAGTTGGATTCCGGCGGCACAAGGCGATTCTGGTCGGCGGCCCGGGCAATCATCTGGGCGGCGTCGAGGCCCTCCAGTCCAAGGTGCACGGCCCGCCGACCAGTCGCCCAGGCATCTTGGCCGGTGAGAGTGGAACACAACGAGATCACGGCCCGCATAGTTGGCGTCGGGATGGCGAGTTGCTCGGCGATCGAGGCCCAGCTCACCAACCCGTAGGGTGCGTCTTCCAGCAACCAGCGTGTATCCAGGGATCCCGGGGCAGGAAGTTGGGTCAACATCTCACTGCCGGTTATGGTCGTTTGCAGGTCGCCGGCCGGCCCAAAACCCGCCTGATGAAAGGCGTCCGCCACCGGCAATATCTCCAGGCCGAGCGCGTCGGCAATCGCCAGGCGTTCACGATCCACCTGGAGGATCACCCTGGCGACCCCAGGGGTGACGCCCTCTTTGTAGAAGTAGAAATCGCCTTTCGAGTACTCGATCCGGCCGGCGTTCATCAGGATTCCGGCCGGATGCATAATCGGGTTCATGCTGCTGAAACCGCACTCTAGAACACTGCGATAGGTGGTGAGGTCGGGGAACAACGGAGACAGCATGTTGTGAACTTGGGCGGTCAAGTTGGCTGGCCGGACGCCGAGCCCCAATCTCGGCACCACACCCCAGATGTGGGCGGTGGCCGGCCCGGTCCTGCGGCAGACATATGGGGAAGTGTCGACCTCCGCCAGGACGACGTCCTCCCGATTGCCCATTTCCTCCAAGACCTGAGCGAACTCGAGTGAGCCGAGTGTGCCCGGCACCAAGACGAATATCTGGCCGGCCTTCAGATGCCGCGCGCTTGCTTCGGCAAATGGCCGATGGGCATAGGCCGGCACCGCCAGCAATATCAGATCGGCGCCATCGATGGCGGCGGCGATGTCCGTCGTCACGTCGGCCAGCCGGGCCTCGCCGGTGTGTCCGACGCCGGCCAGGGCGATGGTCCGAGAGTCTCGGATCGGCTCGACCGTCTCTTGCATTGCCGGCAACTCAGCCAGCCTGACCGTGTGCCCCGCCAGGGTAAGGTCTGCCGCCAGGGCGAAGGCTGTGTTGCCTCCGCCAAGCACCGTCACGTTGCTGCTCATGATTCCCCTTTCGTCTGGGTGGGATATTCGACTATCCCGATCTTTGGCGCAAGGTTCCAGTCGAACTTGTCGACTCCCGGCCGGCCCTCCGACCTCAAGTACCGCAAGATACGCTCAGAACTCCGGCGCAGGGCGCTCACCTCGACTCCCTGACAGCGGTCCGGGTAGGCCGAGAGTAGATGGAGACCACGTTCCATCAGATTCACGGCGCCCACCCAGTTGCCCCGGCGCAGGTGGTGCAGCGACACGCCCACTTGCAGTATGCCCTGGTACAGCCATCGATCCGGGCCGGCTCGCGCTATCCAGAGCTCCTCCAGCGTTTCGTGGCACTCGAAGTACAGGCCGGCATTGAACTCCTCGATGCCGGCGCGCAACTCGGGCGGCGGCGACTCACGGCAGGGCGCCTCAACTTCGACAGCGTTAGGCAACGGCCGCACCCGGCGAGCTTTGAGCCGCCTTCCGCTACGCTCGTCCAATGCTCTAACCAGCTTCGCCAGCGTCCAGATAGCGGCCAAGAAACTCATCCCGCAATGCGCGCAGGTTTCCGCCGGCGAGCGCGTCCCTGATCCGTTGCATCAATCGCATGATAAACCGCAAATTGTGTATCGAGGCGAGACGCATGGCGAGCAACTCGCGACTAATGAATAGGTGTCGCAGATACGACCGGGTGAATCGTTGACAGGTGTAGCAGTCGCAGCCGCCCTCGACCGGCCGATCCTCCAGACGGAGCCGGTGTAGGCGCAAGCTGAGCTTACCATCCGGCGTATATACGGTCCCGTGCCGGGCCAATCTGGTGGGCGTCACGCAGTCGAACAGGTCCAGGCCCCTTTCGACGGCGGCGAATAGATCCTCCGGATGGCCGATGCCCAGGAGGTGGCGGGGCCGGCCCTCGCGCAACAGAGGGATCGACCAGTCGAGGACACGGAGCATGTCGTCCTTGGACTTGCCGAGCGACCCGCCAATGGCATAGCCGTCGAAGGGTAGCTGGTCGATGAACCGGGCGCTCTCTTGACGAAGGTCTCGATACTCGCCGCCCTGGATTATGCCGAATAGCGATTGGCTGCCGCCCTCGTTGGCTCGGAGGCAGGCCTCGGCCCAACGATGAGTCCGGTCCAAGGCCTTCTTTGTGTAGTCATAGGATGAAAGGGGCGACGTGCACTCGTCGAAGGCCAGGATAATGTCCGCGCCCAACGCCTGTTGAATCGAGATAGAAGTTGCCGGATCGAGTCGCAGCCGGCGGCCGTCGATATGTGAACTGAACCACACGCCATCATCATCGATGACGCAGAGCGCCTTGCCTGGTCGCTGCTGAGGCCCGCCGTCCTGACCAGGGAACATGCTGGCGATCTTGCCTACTCCGTGTTCCAAGCCGAAGCCGAGGCTAAATACCTGAAATCCGCCGCTGTCGGTCAAACAGGGCCCTTCCCAGCCGGTGAATCGGTGCAAACCACCGAGCGTTTGGACAACCTCTTGGCCGGGCCGCAGCCACAGATGATAGGTATTCGCCAAGGTGATCTGAGCGCCCAACTCACGCACCTCGTCCGGCGTGAGTGACTTCACAGATCCGGCGGTGCCCACCGGGATGAAAGCCGGCGTGTCGACGACGCCATGGGGAGTAGTCAACCTGCCGGCCCGGGCCGGCGAATCCGGGGCGGTAGCGACGATGTCGAATCCGTAGCCGGGTTTGTCGGACATGTAGCTCAATAGTAAATCGTCAACGTGCGGTGATAGGGCGGAGCGTGTTGATTGATAGACTGGCTCTCTTCCCACAACAGCCAGTCCAATTGGACGGCATTACGCTCGATGCCGAGTTTGAGCAACTCGGCGCGCAGTAGCTCGACGGCCCATATTGTGGCCGACCGGATTTCCACCTCCGGCGAGCCGCCGGCCGGCAGCTGTAGCCGGCCATCGACCTTCCGGGCGAGATCCTTCGAGTATCTCATCACGCCAAAATGGCGCAATATTTGCGGGATCTTGTAGTCGGCGAATGTGGTGAGCGAGTCAATTTGCGCCAGATCCCCGAGGCCGTTGCCGGCCAGCGCACCGCAGAGATCGGCGGCCAGAATCTGAGCCCGCTTCAAAAGCCATACGGTCGCGCCACGGTACTCGACGCAGTCCCGGAACGAAGGCAGGCAGTCCCTAACCGTCTCGACCAGACGGCCAGCATCGCCGCAGGCCGATTCCACGATACCGGCCAGGTCGCCATCGTGGCGATCGAGCGCGAGCCGGCCGAGCTCCCGCAAGCCGGCCGCGCGCTGGTCCATCAGGGCAAGCCGGCCCTGGCCGCCGAGCAACTCGGCCAACTCGTCGGGGGTGATCCGGGACAAGTAGCGAGCGTCGAGGATGGGCCGGCCGGCGCGGATGGCGGTCTTGAGCGAGGACGCCAGGGCCCAGTATCCGTCCAGGCTCTCGCCCTCATAGTCGAAGACCCAGCGGGGCTCCGTCCAGAAGCAGTAGTTCAGCGTATCCAGAACCAGGACGAAAGAGGCGACCGACCGCTCGTCGCCGGTGAAATGGTAGTGGGTGTTCCAAGCCGGCGGCGCGGCGCCGGATCGGGCGATCCGGCCGGCGGTGGCTGAAATCGCGTCCATATCGATGCCGACGTCCTCCGCTTGCCGGACGACCGCGGCAGTCGAGCGGAGAACGTTCAGAGGATCTTCTCGGTCGGTCAATTTAGCGGCCGAGTCTGCGATGGCCGGGCGCGTATCGATCATGTTGGCAAGTCTAGAGTATAGCGGTTCAAAAATCTTGTACTGAATATGGGGGCTGCCCCGAAGCCTTTCCGTATCACGTCCTGACGCCGATTCTCCCGTTTCTTGGGGCCCGCGCCGATTGAAAACCAATGCCGGCGTGGGTGAAATACCTTTTTTCCCCGATTATTCGATCATGTGTTCCTATTTTCGCGAAACCGTGTTACTATACGACTCGTACATAAGTTCTAGTTCACGCGCTGAAGTGAAGGAGGGTACGTCTAATGACAGATAAGTAGCGCTGGGAACAAGGTCGAAGGACCTTGTGACTCAGGATCTGGCAAACGACCGGCTCGCTCGCGCACAAGCGAGCGAATTCAAGAAGCGGCAAGTCCGCAAATACGATCACAAATAAAGAATTAGGAGAATTTCAATGACTACAATTTGGACAGGATTTCCAATACTATCAACTGCGTCAATCAATGAGCTAAGGGAGGCGGTAAGTGGGGCTGGGAGTAGGCCTGTCACTGGTTGGACGGATGGAGAGGCCTTATCGGCCACAACCAGCCTAAAGGCGAAGCACGCGACAGAGCTTCGAGATGCGATACAGAGGCTTTGGAACAAACGCTGGCTGGGACTGATCCCGAACTGGACGAGCGGCGTGGAGCCGGCAGAGCCCACCCCTGGTACGCCACTCCCTCTAAAGGCCGGGGACATAACCGACCTGAGAAAGTGGTTCAACCACTTTGAGAGTTGGGGAGACCTGCGCGGAGTGCATTGGTGGAAAGACACCACGCCTGCCGACATCAGCGTTTCCGCCCTGCCTAAAGTTGGATGGAACGTCGAGTTGGTCTACGGAGTGTCAAACTCGGATAGGACGTACAATAGCGGTGAAGTAGCCAGAGTCCGTCGTCACTGCGTCAAGGCGCGCAACTATGGGCTGGTGAACATCGTGCGGATCGACTGGAAGGGAGGCCATGCAGTTCCGACGAACCCCAGAGAACGCCCCAGCTGGGCGAGCCACTTCAAGCAGGCGGTGAACGCATTGAAGGACGTGGCCACTATATTCATAGTAGGCAACGAGCCGAATATTGAGCCTGATGTTGCGCCCCACACAACTGGAAGCCAGTACGGTGACGCGTTCAATTTCCTGTATGGGGCATATAGAGTGATTGATACGATGTACTTAGCGGCCGGGCCGGCCCTATTCCGTGTCATTGGCAGTGGGAATGACCGCGAGGCAGACACGGTCTGGCTAGAGAACGCTTCGAACCAGATTGCCCGCTTGGATGGTTGGGCGCTGCACACCTATGGTGGCCCATACCTACCCTACGCTAGCGACGCTGGGGCGTTGTGTAACACCGCGACTGTAGAATGTCCGATCAACCGTGACAAGCACCTAGATAGGGACTCTGGTCTCACCGACGACGCAGGCTTCCGCAGATACAGGGACTTAATCAAGAAAATCAAAGGGAAATGGGCAGCCAAGCCAGTCTACATAACCGAGACCAACACTTCAGGCTACAAATCTGATCCGGGTGGGTTCAATAAGCCCACGCCGGTGGAAAACTACGTTACCGGGTGGATCCAGACAAGCTATCAGGAGATACGAAACTACAACAGCGAGCACAACTCGGACCGGAACGAATGGCCACCGGTGCTCTGCTTGTGTTGGTTCGTCGATGACAATCAAGACGGGAACTGGGGCAAGTTTGCCCTCTCCAATAATGCCCACTCGAATCTCCGTCAGGCTCGGGCCGATTTCAAGGCTAGTGATACCTCTACCGGCATAGTCAAAGTCGAGTCTGCGCTTGGCCCAGCTACAGCCGAACTCCCTGCCGGCGTCACCAGACTCGCCCCGTTAATTGGCTAGGGGCGCCGACATTCCAGGAGAGGCAGAATGGCACACTGGCGATTATTCCGATGCGTTCTAATCGTATCTGGCGTTCTTCTCGCCAGTGTGCCAACGCCATCGCCGGCACATGCTGCCCATGAGGATTGGGTTGCACTCAGCGGCGCCGTCTGGCTGGATGAGAATGTGGACGGGATACGCCAGCCGTCCGAGCCTCTCCTATCGGGCGTCATCGTCGAGGTGTTTGGACTGGGTACTCCCGGCGATTCAACGACAACCGACGAGCAGGGTCATTACACCTACGATCCTGGCCGGCCTCTTGATTATGATTGGAAGCTGAAGGGAGAGTTTATTGTGCTTGTCCATTACACGAAACCTGGGGCTGAGGAAACGTTCTACGGGGGGAGATACTTCTCACACGATGGCTGCGCAGCCCTTTATGTTCTACCTGAAGATGAGGGCGCCGAACTAACTCTGAATATTCGGGTGCTGCATTTTAGTAACCGAGGCCTTAGCACTCCCTTTAATTGGCCGTTAGCCGATGGTCATTTCTTTACAGAGGCGTCTGGTGATCGCAGTTGCGACATTGGATATTCCGTAACCAACGCCGATGGGATTCCGTTCTGGGACACTTGGCAGAGGATGGGTTTGGAGAACGTGGGCTATCCGCTCTCTGATCGGTTCATGTGGCGGGGACTCATCACCCAGGTGTTCCAGAAGGCGATATTCCAAGGACAGCCGGGGAAAAGAGTCTCCTTCGTCAACACATTCGACGAACTGCACCATGCTGGCGCGGACGACGACCAGTTGAATTACTTTGGCATACCCAAGCGGCTAGACACATCGTTCGACGCCGGCAAGAGCCGGGAGGAGATACAGAGGGATCGACTTGCCCTGCTCAATGCGAATTCAGCGATAAAAGAGAGATACTATGCTGCGCCGGAGCCATTACGACTGTACGGATTGCCAACCTCAAGAGTAGTGGAGTACCCTAATGTATCGTTGCTCCGGACGCAAAAGGTGGTGTTCCAATACTGGAAGGAAGACGTACCTTTCGCGAAGGCCGGCGAGGTGACGATAGTGAACGGAGGATACGCTGCCCGGCGCTACGACTTTTTTCCATGGGAAGTGCTGGAACCCCGGTCGCCGGACTCTGTCATCGGCCTGCCCTAAGGATAGGTAGCTCAGGATAGCATAGCCTCAACCCCTGGATGCGCAATGAGGGTGATCGGTCGCCCTCACTTTATTTGCGCGCGCATCGACAACCAAGCCAGAAAATGCAAAACAAACCGCCAGCAGCCGGCGGTACCCCCACCGCCGGCTGGAATCAGAGGACTTACCAGGATGTACGGGACTATAACAGTGAGACCAATACGAGCCGTGACTACTGGCCAAGGGTGATGTGTTTATGCTGGTTTGTAGACGATCACCGAAATGACAATGATTGGAAGGAGTTTGCTCTGTCCAATAGCGCCCATGCTAAGCTACGCCAAGCGCGGGCCGACTTCAAGGCTAGCGATACCTCTACCGGCATAGTCAAAGTCGAGTCTTCGCTTGGCCCAGCTACAGCCGAACTCGCTGCCGGTGTCACCAGACTCGCCCCATTTATTGGCTAGGGCAGACATTGCATAAGAGGACAGAATGCGATTACGAAGATTTGCGCTCGTAGTCGCGATTCTGTTCTCTACCATTCTGGCGATATCGCCGGCGTATGCTTCCGACCCTGATGACGATCGAGTAACAGTCAGCGGCACCGTCTGGATCGATGAGAACGTAGACGGGATACGCCAGCCATCCGAGCCGGGCGTGCCTGGCGCCACATTGGAGGTGCAGGTACGTAGCTGGTCTCCCGCCGGCTATTCCGGCTTTACCAGTGGAACGAGAGCCGACGATCAGGGCAAATACCGATATCCTTGGACTTATCCTGAAGCGAGATTTTCTCTGACCGTCTTTTACTTGAAGCCTGGATCTGGGCCAGTGAAGAAGACATCCTGGGGAGTTTCCTATACACACTTTGGCCACACGTGCTTCTACGTTCCATCGGGGAACGGCGAACTAACGCTGGATATCCGCGTGTTGCATCATTCTAATTGGCGAGTTCTAGGTGGTGAATCGCGAACTTCTCCCCCCTGAATTGGCCATTAGCCGACGGGCATTTCTTCAAAGAGACTGCTGAATATCGCTATCAATATTGCGACGCCGGCTTTGCTGTAACCAACGCCGGTGGCATCCCCTTCTGGGAGACCTTGGAAAGGCTAGGGGTAGAGAATATCGGTTATCCGATCTCTCATCGCTTCATATCTGAAGGATTCATCACTCAGGAATTCGAGAAGGCGACATTCCAATGGCAGACGAATAGAGGTATCTTCCGGCTAGAGGACTACGGCGATCCCCTGGTAATCCGGACAGAGAAAGCAGTGCTCCAATGGAGAGAAGACGTGCCATGGGCCAAGGCCGGCCAGGTGAAGATAATGAGCGGAGGGAGGATGGGCATCGATGGGGTTTGGTTAGGCTCAGTACCCGAGGATGCCAAGAGACCCCAGCATGTGGACCTTGCCGGCCTGCCGTAGGGCGAAGCCTCGGGATAGTAGAATCTCAACCTCCCTAGACGTGCAATGAGGGTAACCAGTCTTAATCGGTCGCCCTCACTTTATTTGCGCGCCCATTGACGGCCAAACCAGAAAATGCAAAACAAACGACCAGCAGCCGGCGGGTAGCCTGCCGCCGGCGGGCCTGACCATGGGTGCTAGACTCATACTGTCTCCTCGACAACGATCGAGATGGCTTCAAAACTGACGATACGTCTACCGTCATAGTCAAAGTCGAGTCTGCGCTTGGACCAGATACAGCCGAGCTTCCAGCCGGCGTCACCAGACTCGCCCCATTTATTGGCTAGGAGGAGACATTCCAGGAGAGGCAGAATGGCACACTGGCGATTATTCCAAAGCGTCCTAATCGTATCTGGCGTACTTCTTGCCAGTGTGCCAACGCCATCGCCGGCATATGCTGCCCATGAGGATTGGGTTGCACTTAGCGGCGCCGTCTGGCTGGATGAGAATGTGGACGGGATACGCCAGCCGTCCGAGCCGCTCCTATCGGGCGTCATCGTCGAAGTGTCTGGAGTGGCTACCTCCGGCGATTCAACAACCGACGAGCAGGGTCATTACACCTACGATCCCGGACGGCCCCCCGATTATGATTGGAAGCTGAAGGGATCGGTCATTGCATTTGTCCATTACACGAAACCTGGGGCTGAGCAAACGTTCTCCGCGGGATACTACTACTCACACTATGGCTGCGCAGCCCTTTATGTTCTACCGGAAGATGAGGGCGCCGAACTGACTCTGAATATTCGAGTGCTGCATTTTAGTAACAGGGGCCTTAGCTCTCCCTTTAATTGGCCGTTAGCCGATGGTCATTTCTTCACAGAGGCGTCTGATGATCGCAGTTGCGACATTGGATATTCCGTAACCAACGCTGACGGGATTCCGTTCTGGGACACTTGGCAGAGGATGGGATTGGAGAACGTGGGCTATCCGATCTCTGATCGCTTCATGTGGCGGGGACTCATCACCCAGGTGTTCCAGAAGGCGATATTCCAAGGCCAGCCGGGGAAAAGAGTCTCCTTCGTCAACATATTCGACGAACTGCACTATCATGGCGCGGACGACGAGCACCTGAGATACTTTGGCACACCCAGGCGTCTAGACTCATCGTTCGACGCCGGGAAGAGCCGGGAGGAGATACAGAGGGATCGACTTGCCCTGCTCAATGCGAATTCGGCGATAAAAGAGAGATACTACGCTGCAGCGGAGCCATTACGACTGTACGGATTGCCAACCTCAAGAGTAGTGGAGTACCCTAATGTATCGTTGCTCCGGACGCAAAAGGTGGTGTTCCAATACTGGAAGGAAGACGTACCTTTCGCGAAGGCCGGCGAGGTGACGATAGTGAACGGAGGATACGCTGCCCGGCGCTACGACTTTTTTCCATGGGAAGTGCTGGAACCCCGGTCGCCGGACTCTGTCATCGGCCTGCCCTAAGGATAGGTAGCTCAGGATAGCATAGCCTCAACCCCTGGATGCGCAATGAGGGTGACCGCTAAAGAACCGGTCACCCTCACTTCATTAATGTGCGCACATTGACAGCGCACAGTCGGTAAGCGGAGACACGTACGCTTAGCGTTTGCTTCCACTCGTTCCCTATTGATCATTTTCGCTGGTCTAGAATATTACGGTTTAAGGATTTTGTCCCGAAAATGGGAGCTCCAGATAATCTTCTAGAGTACCGTTCGGGGGTGGATGATTGGAACCGCTCAGAGATGCATGGAATTCCGTAGGGCGTGGGGGGGAGAATCGAGACCTTGACAGCAAACGCTGAGCCGATTTTCTATCAAGAAGTCGGCGCCGGATCGGCAATGCTGCTGATCCACGGCAGCTTCTCCAATGGACCGGCCACTTGGGCCGGCCAGATGGAGGAACTCCGGCACCACCATCGCCTCATCGTAGTGGACCGGCGAGGACACGGCCAAAGTCCGGCCAAACCTCGACCGTACACTATAGCCAGCGACGCCTTAGACGCGCTGGAAGCCGCGGACCGAGCCGGCGGGAGCGAAATTCACGTTGTCGGTCACTCCTACGGCGGTATGGTGGCGCTGGAGATGACCCGCATCGCGCCTCACCGAATCAGGTCGCTCCACCTTATCGAACCGCCCTATCTGTCGCTGATGCCGGAAGATTCGGACGTGTCGTCGGTGATAGAGCAAGGCCAGAGCATATTTCGGAACGCAGCGATTGTGGGGCCGGAAGGTACGGCAACGGCATTCATGGAGATGCTAATCGGCTCGGCCGCGTTGGCAGAGCTTAGCAATAGCCCGGCTTGGCCGGGGATCGTGCGCGAGGCCGGCCGGACCGCCTACGAGCAGTTCCCTGCCGCCTATCCACCCGAATCATTGGCCGAACTGAGCGGCGACTTCCCGGTTCAGGTCTATACCGGCGGCCGCAGTCATCCCGGTCTGCAAAAGCTGGCGCGCCGGCTGGCCGAGCTGATCCCAAGCGCCGAACTGATCGAGGTGCCGGCCGCGACCCACGCGGTGCAGCAATTCACCGAGCATTTTCACCCGGCGCTGCTTGGGGTCACGGCCGGCAGGGGCAGAGTCTAGTTGGCAATATATCGCTCACCAGGTTAATATATTCACCCTATAGGTGAATAGTGCAAGTCGCATTCAGAACGAACAGACTCTTGCGTAACTACGAACAGTCAGCCAGAGCAATTCGCGAGTGGGGTCCGGATGTCGGGCGGAAGTACGTGACGCGCATAAACCAACTCTACGCAGTCAAGGATTTCCAAGAAGCGTACAAGATCCAGTCGTTGCGCCTGCATCCACTGATGGGATCGAAGAGAGGGGAATTGTCCATCTATCTGACGGGCAAATGGCGCCTCATCGTGACGAAGGGCGACACGGAGGCCCACGTATTGATAAAGGAGGTGAGCAATTCTTATGACGACTAAGGCCCCGCGGGCGCTCTCCGACCTGCCGATCCCCCCGGGAGAAGTGCTCGGAGAAGAGCTCGAAGCCCGCGGTATGACGCAAAAGGAGCTCGCGGCAAGGATTGGAAGGCCGGCGCAGGCGATAAACGAGATTATCAAGGCGAAGAAGGCCATCACGCCGGATACGGCAATCATGCTTGAGAAGGCTTTAGGTATCGGCGCTCAATTCTGGGCCAATCTCGAGAACGACTATCGGATGACATTGGCACGGAATCGTGAACGAGAAAGGCTTACTGCCAACGCAGAATGGCTCAGCTACTACCCGGTCCGCGAGATGATCAAGCGAGGCTGGATGGAAGCCGGTCGAGATAGGCAGAGCAAATCGAAAGCCCTGCTGAGCTTTCTCGGAGTAGCCAATGCCGAGCCGCGAGTGTACCAGGAGGCAGTAGGATTCCGAATAACCGAGGCTGCCCAACGAAGCGTGTCTATTGGCGCTCTGACGGCTTGGCTACGTAAAGGAGAGCTAGATGCGCAAGAGATATCCACGAATGCCTATGACGCGGAAGCCTTCAGCCGGGCGCTAACCAAGATCAAGGGAATGACGGAGGATCCGCGGGAAGAGTTTGTTCCGGCGATGAAGGTTCTTTGCGCGGAGGCCGGCGTTGCGTTCTGCATGGTCGAGGAGTTCCCGAGAAGCGGCGCCAACGGCGCTACGCGCTGGCTCACCGACAGAAAAGCGTTGATTCAGATGAGCATCAGAAACAAGTGGGCCGACATTTTCTGGTTTACCTTCTTTCACGAGGCATGCCATCTGCTAAAGCATCGGACACGACGCCGATTTGTGATCGACGGACTCGACGTGGATCCCGACATGACCGGACTCGAAGCGGAGGCCGACGCGTTCGCAAGGGATTTTCTCATCGCGCCTGAAAAGTGGGCCGTTTTCTGTGCCGGAGGCCGCTTTACGCCAAAGTCCATCCGGGATTTCGCTCGGTCAGTCGGCACAGCGCCTTTCATAGTAGTAGGCAGGCTCCAGAGGGAGGAGAGGATTGGTTACAACCAACTCTCAAATCTAAAGCGACGCTACGAATGGGCAGCCGGATAGGGTAACTGTTGGAGGTTTGCTTTTAAGGTGCGGGTGCAGCCATCCGGGTCTGCAAAAGCTCGCGCGCCGGCTGGCAGAGCTGATTCCGGGGGCCGGCCTGGTCGAGGTGCCGGCGGCGACCCACGCCGTGCAGCAAGTGACCGAGCATTTTCACCCTGCGCTGCTTGGGGTGCCGGCCGGCGGGGCTGGGAAGTAATGACAAGGGATCACCTTCGAGGGGCATCAGTCTTTTGACATTATACAGACTGTCGAGTCCGACCGGACGAAGCAAATCACCTTCGTTCCGAGGTTCGGTCTAGCGGTGCAGAGTGGAGTTTCGGCGATGGTCAGCAAGCCGTGTTTCGATGGGCTGGTCTACTGTGCGCGAGTGGCCGCATCGAGAAACGCTAGTTCGAGCGACCTAATCCTCATATCACTGAGCCTTGCGATGGGAACGAACTCAGCTGAAATCTCGTAGTCATCCGGCTGTCGTTGTGCGTCGCTGTTACTGTGAAAGTTGGACGTGAAGATTGGCTGGAAGAAGTCGGGGTACGGGTATGGATAATTGGGAGGCTTTGGGGTCTGGTGTCGTAGATGTATGAATCCCAGACCCTGGATGTCAGTTATCCTCACTCCCGCCTCCTCGAGGATCTCACGACGAAGGGCGTCCAACTGCGTCTCAAGGGGCTCGACCCTGCCGCCAGGAAGGATATGCATGCCGCCTCTGTTCCGCATGAGCAGGATGTTGTCGCCGCGGAATACGAGCGCCCGCACGGAGCTCACGAGCTCTGCCGGAGGCTGATCGTCCGTGAGATAGGCGGATACGATAACTTGATCTCGCCACCGCGCCAGACCGACTTCTCGGTCGCCACAGGAGCGCAGCGCTTTAGAAAGTCATCGACAACTGGGTTCACTGGCGCTTGGGACACCGGTATGCCTTTCTTAACAACCTTGTCAATTCAGAGCTTGGTTCGTGGTCGTCGTTCCACCCGGCTCAACTACGCACCTCAGCCTGATTCTTCTGGCCTGTGAATGAGCCGATCCAACTATTTTGCCGTCAGGTGTTATCACCGGCTTTCGGCGAGGAGCTACGACGATCCTGACTCTCTAGTTTGGCTAACCTCGGCTCGGTACCCATCGACTACCGCATCCAGGTCTTCGGGATCTATACCCTGCTCGCGGGCCCGCCGTTCGCGATACCGGAGCATCTGTCTCCACTCGCGATCCTCGATGTAACGGCGCAACGCTTCGCGCAAGAGCTCACTCTTGGTACGCCCCTCACTCTTCATGATCTCAGTCACTTGGTCCGCCATCTCCGGCGGTAAGGAGAACGTGATGGTCTTGGTTGTTCTTCCCAGGAGGGGAGCCGGCCGCCAAGAAGGCTCGTTTCGATGTAGGATGGAGTATGGAGGCCCAGCCTCCCGAACTCGGCCGCGCTAATGGCGGGAACTCAAAACGGAGTGATGTTTTGAAAGGCAAACGCGTAGTTTTCACCTCTCCAGGCTCTGTAGAGATCCAAGCCTTCGACGTACCACCGCTGGGCCCGATGGACGTCCTCGTCGAGACAGAAGTCTCGTTGATAAGTCCTGGGACCGAGGGAGCGTCCCTACTGGCCTTGCCGAACACCGGTACGGAGTTTCCCCAGTATCCAGGATACTCGAACGTGGGCAGAGTTTTGGAAGTCGGAGGAGAGGTTGAAGGCATCGAGCCGGGAGATCGATTCAGCTCTCACGGCGCTCACGCCAGCCACGTGGTGATCCAGTCGTTGCCGGAGCATTCGGTCCGGCGCGGAACCCTAGATGGGATAGATCCAAGCTCGTCTAAACAAACGCTTCGTCGCTCCGCACTCGTGCCGGATGGGCTGGGCTCCGATACGGCCGCCTTCGCCAACTTGTGCGCCATTTCTCTCCAGGGCGTGCGCAAAGCAAGAATAGAGCTAGGGGAGTCGGTTCTGGTCATCGGTCAAGGCTTAGTAGGTAACTTGGCGGCCCAATTCGCGAGGCTGGATGGAGGCTATCCGGTCATGGCGGCCGATCTGAGTGAGCGCCGGCTGAGCATATCTCGCGCGACTGGTGCGGACCATACTATCCTCTCCGGGAGCGACAGCGGCAGTATAGTCGAGGCTGTCCGGAGCATTACGAAAGAGGACGGTGCACGAGCCGTAATAGAGACGACAGGTGCTCCGGATCCGGTCGTTACGGCATTCAAAGCAGCCGGATGGCATGGTCGAGTTGTACTGCTGGCAAGCACTCGCGGAGAGACCGAACGAGTAAACTTCTACGCGGACGTTCACAGGAAGGCGCTGACCATCCTGGGGGCCCACAACTCCGCGCGCCCGGCCAAAGACACGTCGCCCGGCTTCTGGCCCCTGGGCGACGACCTCAAACTTAGCCTCGATCTAATGGCCGCCGACCGGCTTGCGATAGAGCCTTTGATCACCACGCGCGTGTCATTCGAGGAGGCGGCTCAGGCTTATAGGTTCGTGACTGAGCAGCGACGGGACGCGCTTGGGATACTGCTTGAATGGGACAAGGGGTGATCGCGTCAGAGGGCTATCCGCGCATGCCGTACGCGCCCGCTGACCAAAGCGAGCCCGTGGTTTCTGCGCGCTGATTGCGGACTATTCGAGTGCCGATCGTGGAAAAGCGGCGTAGGCGGAGACCTTGACGCCAAACTTCGACGCCTGACCGAGATGGATGTCGACCGACGCGCCGGCCAACGTGATCGCCTCGACGTAGCTTACGCCCAGCCTCTGCTGCAACAACGCCACCATCGCCTGCGTCGCTTGGCGGATCGCATCCTCCAAGCGATCCTCGACTCCAATCGTCATCACCCTGTCGGCCGTCTCGAACCAAGGGCGGCCCCACCCCGGCCCAGGCCGGCGCCACACCCGGATGGTGACGGTCGCGTCGATGTTGACGCCGGAGTGAACTTCGCCGAAGCCCATGCTGGCGTGGACGTCGCCGATCGCGAGCAAGCCGCCGGCAACCAGGGCCGGAAGGTGCACCGTCGTGCCCTCGATGATGTCGTTGAAGTCAAGATTGCCGCCGTGGTAGCCAAGCTGAAGGCAGGGAATATCGCCGGCGGCCGGCGCGACGCCAATGACGCCAACCATCGGACGCAGGGGTAGACGCAGGCGGCCATCGTACCAGAGCCCGCTGTCGCGTACCTCGAACTCCGAAACCCGCGAGACTATCTCCGTGTCGCCCAATACGCCGATACCGGGGACGGCGGCTACGTAGCCGGTTTCGCCGAGCTCGATCTTCTCGATCGTCACGTCGAGGCCATCGCCGGGCGTGGCGCCGCGGACGAAGATAGGGCCGGTGGCAGGATTGCTGGGCCGGGAGTTACGCTCGCGCAGGTACTTGTTTATGTCCAGATTGCCTTGGAACTGGCGATCGTAGGCATCGCGGGTTTCGATGACTATGCTGTCGCCGGATTCGAGGGTGATGGCCGGAGGATGTTCGGGCGAGAACGAGTAGATTACCTGGTCGCTGGCAAGTCTGGCCGGCCCCGGCATGGAAACCTCTCAAAGGACGCACATCTAAGTTTGACCGGTGGAAACGGGGTGGTCTGACTATACTCTGGCAACTGAATACTCAATGCAAGGAATCCTGTATCAGGCCGGTTGAAGAGACTTATCAGCCGGCCAAGGGAACAATGGCCGGCAATCTGGCACATCGCAATTGCCGCTTGGAATCAATCCTGTAGGAAAACCAGAAGGCACAGTCCGGCGCGTAATGAGCGTTTGCCGAAGCAAAATTCGGGCTGTAGAATGACAAAGAGTGGATACCGAGAGAGTCGTCGAAAAACACCTTTTTTCAGGAGAACGTTAGATGAAGAGAAGAATAGTCTTCGGCTTGGCCGCGCTGGTTGCGTTACTGTCGATGGGCGTGATCTACGCCGCCACAGGCGGGGACGAGGAGCTTATGGTCGAGATTTCCGTCACCAATTTGACCCGCGGACAGACACTCTCCCCTGTGTTCGTAGTACGGCACGATCGCAACGCCGCGCCCCTCTACCAGCTGGGGCAACCCCCCAGCGAAGCGCTGGCTAATCTAGCAGAGGACGGCTCCGCTTCCGGCTTTCTGAGTGAGCTGAGCCCGGACACGAACAGCAGTGTCGGAGAAGCCAGGGCAATAAGTGGTCTCCTGGCGCCCGGCCAGACTGCAACCGCCGAATTCAGCATCACAGACGGCAAGAAGCTTCTTTCCTTGGCCAGTATGTTGGTGTCGACCAATGACGCTTTCGTCGGCGCAAACGCCTTGGACCTTTCCAAGTCTCGCACCTTCTACCTGAACGTCTACGACGCCGGCAGCGAGGTCAACAGCGAGGACTGCGCATACGTACCGGGACCGCCCTGTGGCAGCCACGCCGCCAGAGACACTTCAGGCGCCGAAGGCTTTGTCCATGTACACGCCGGCATCCACGGCGGCGCCGGCCTCGATCCTGCCCAGCATGACTGGCGCAACCCGGGCGCCCGGCTGGTAGTCAAGACGTGGGCCCTGAGCCGGTAGCCAAAGCAGCATGAGTCGAGTGGCGGTCTTCGACCGAATTGCCCGATTGGCGCTGAGGCTATACGCTTCTAAGATCGGCCGACAGAAACAGGGCGATGCGCCTCTGATCAAGGGCGCCACTCGAGGGCAAATGAGTACTCGATAATGCTGCATTCAATCGCTTCGGCCGATGACTCGCTGCTGATTCGCGAACTCGGCCCCACCACGTTCCAAGACGCGTTGGCGGCCGCCGAGGCCGGCCGGCACGTCGTGGCGGCTGGACCGCCGGCGGCGGACGCGGCCCAACTCGACAGACTTTACAACCTCTGCCAGCGGAAGGGGATCTCCCTGGTCGCCGGTGGTGTGCCCCGCTTTGCTCGCCGGCATCACCTCGTCAAAGAGATGTTAGCAGAGGGCCGGATCGGCGAACCTGTTTTCATCAGGTACACCGACCCCGGAGCGGATGCGACGAACGACTGGGAAATCGCGGCGACGATCGACCTGGTTGGCTGGCTATTCGGTATGGTCTCGGTCACGACCTACGCTCAGGGAGTCGGAAAGAAGAAGGCCGGGCCGCCCTCACACCTGTCAATGAGCCTCACCTATCCCAATGGCGCGGCGGCGCTGGTCTCACTGGGCTCTCCGGCCGGCTCTCCAGCTTCGCCCACATTGATGGTATTGGGCCGGCGCGGTGCGCTTTATGACAACCAGACATCCGCCAGCCAGATCGTCCTGGCCGGCAAGCAGGCTACGCCGCTGACGCCGGAGGTGGACGACCCCTTCGACACTTGGCTTGAGTACGTGTCCGACTCAATTCGCTCCGGAATAGTCACCGGAGATTGGCCGGATGGCCGGCTGTCAGTGGAGCTATTTGGGATGATACGTGCTTCGCTGGCCAGTGGATCCGTTCAAAGGAGAGATCCGTGAGTGCTCGAACCTACCGGGTCGCTCTCCTGAGCAACGCCATGCACCAGGATATGTACGCTCGCGCCTTCGGTCGGCACCCACGCTTCGAGATCGCGGTCGTAGCGGAGGAGCCCGGCCGGGAAATGGTGATCCAGGAGCGTGGCCGCAGGTTGGCGAGAGACCTCAAAGTGCACCACATGACCGACGTGGGGGCTGTACTCGAGCGGCCGGACATCGACGTCGTCAGCGTGTGCGCGGAGATCGAGCGCCGAGGCAGGCTCGCCGAGATGGTCGTGCGGAGCGGCAAGCATCTCTGGATGGACAAGCCTCTCGCGCCGACGCTCGACCAGTGCGATGCCATAGTCGCGGCGGCTCGCGCGACCGGGATACGCAGCCTAGTGTTCAACCACCTGGGATCCGGCTACGTCCGGACGGCGCGTAAAGCGATTGACGACGGCGCGATCGGAGACCTGGTTGCCCTGCACATCGACTTCCACTTCGCGAAGGGCGACCCGGACCTGGAAGCCGGCGCTGGGCCGGTCGAGCTAACGCCGCTTGGTCGGTGGACCTATCGCAGCGAAGACCTGTGGAGCGATCCTTCTGGCTCTGGACACAACGTCGCGGTCAAGCGCGAGCTGTTCGAGCTAGGCGTGTATCCGGTGGGGATCGTCCGCTACCTGGCCGGCCGCGAGGTGCGTCGAGTTCAGGCGTCGGCCGGCAACTATTTCTTCAAAGCGCATGCCAAGCACGGCGCGGAGGATTTCGCTACCTTGGCGCTCACCATGGACGACTGCATCGCCACAATATCGGTGGGCCGCATTGGTCGCCACAGCCATCCGGAGTCGGGGGCCCAGACCATACACGCGGTCGGAACCGCCGGCACCCTAATCGTGGACGCATCTCGCCAAGCGATGACTGTTTGCTCCAGCGATGGCGGCTCGCCGAGGACGGAATCCGTGGCTATGCACGAGGTGGCCGGAACTGAAGCTATCACGGATCACTTCGTGCGTGTTTTGGACGGCGAAGAAGAACCGTGGGCCGACGTCGCCGAGGGCCGGAAGCATGTGGAGGTCTTGTTGGCCGGCTATCGTTCGATCGCGACCGGCCAGCCGGTGGAGTTGCCGCTCTAGGGGGGCCGGCGCAAGTTGGCCGGCTTGGTATGCCCAACTTCTTTTGAAACCAGATCGGCTACCGACCAAGGTAACCAATAAGGTGCACGCGTCGGTCCTGGGACGAAATCTACGACACACTTTTCAATCGCGGAAGTGTACAGGGACCCTACGGAAGAAACTGAGAGGATCAATGGCGATACCTGACTACCAATCTCTTATGCTGCCGGTTCTGCAGACTCTCGCCGATGGTCGGGAGGTTTCCGTCGCCGAGATGCGCGAGCGAGTTGCAGCCAGATTGAGGCTGTCCGGGGAGGATCTAGCGGAAAAACCTCCGAGCGGAAGGCAATCGACCTTCGTCAACCGAACCAGTTGGGCTGTAGCATACCTCGCGATGGCCGGGTTGGTCGACAAGATTCAGAGGGGCGTCTACCGGGTGACCAAGGATGGCGAGGGGTCGTTAGCAAGTTCGCCAAACAGGATCGACAATAAACTGCTCGATAGCTACCCGGCTTTTGTAATGAGACGTTCATCACCTGACAGGTCGTTCTGCCGGCGCGCGACCGTCAAGAGTCGTGCGCGCCTGCGGTGGCAGCGAAGTCAAGCTCTCCTTGAACTCGATAAGTCAACACCAATGAGTTCGGAAAAATCGCTTTCCGAGAGTATCTGGATATCCACACCTCTCTCGATGAACGCTTCCACCTTCCGATGTTTACTGCTCTTTTCATAGCCTTTCAGCTTGCTCTCGTCCTGAATTCCCACGACAAGCATGGTGACTTTCTTGCTGACGCCGTTGACCACGCCGCATCCGGCTTCCGCAGCCATGTCGGCCGCTTGCAGTCGCGGAATACCAAGCGCTCCGGTGAATAGGATGGTTTCTCCGAATAAGGCTCCCTCCACGTTTCCCTCTCGCTTCGTTGACGGCACCGATCTGCAAGACGACCCGGAGGACGATGGGAAGATTGGGCGATCAATCCGGCGCAGCCAACCTTCAATACCTATCTCTGTGGAAGCGCACGCGCGGAGCACGATCTCCGCGGCTGCTCTGGCGTCTTCAAGCGCGTCGTGATGCCTGAATGAGATGTCGAGGTCATTCGCAATATTCTTGAGACCGTAACCACTTCGTCCGTAGCTTTCCGGCCATGCTCGACGGGCGATTTTGGCACTGTCGAGCCATGTTACTTGAAGCTGTTCGAGGTCATACCTCGTCATGGCCCGCTCAAATGCAACACGATCAAACGAAGTGTGGCTGACCAGTACAGATCCACGCAACCGAGCGCACAACTCGCCACGAACTTCGGGGAGTTTGGGGCTATGCCTCACGTCGTTTTTGTCGATTCCGTGAATTGAGACATTCCATGGATCGAACCAATCCTCTGGGTTCACCAAGGTTTGCCACTGATCTTCGATTTCACCGTCCCGAACGTGTACGATACCGATTTGGCAGATACTCGCACGATCAGCGTTGGCAGTTTCCACATCGATCGAATTGAACGTCAACATGTTCGGCTATTCCCTCGTGTCACATGAATGACCTGTCCGCTCATCCCGCCATCGTACCGAGGTCAACGCCAACCGTGACGTCACCCGAGACGGCGGCCCCGTTCGGCCTATTTCCTGCAACTGCCGGCGTTCTTGTGTTCGCACTAGCTGGGGTTGCGCCGACTTCTGCGAGCAATCGCTCGAACTCGCTCCCACGTTTCACCGTTATTTTTCGCGGTTCTCGGGCCACCGTGTACTCCCCTTCCTGGGATCGCAGTTGCTCGCAACCACCACACCGTAACACAATGCTGTACGTCAATCGAAGACCCTCGTGCATCCTGGTGGAGTTCAGGTCTGCTTCTCTCCTACTACAACCTTGGTAACCCTTCCGATCTTATGTGGCTCTCTTAAGTATGAACTCCTTCGTTGCCGGAACCGTTTGCGGGAGACTCATTTGAGCATTGTTAGCGACCTCGTAAGCAGGGCACAAGCCGGCGACCTCGCCAGCTATGAGGAGATAGTGAGGCGGTTTCAGGCATGGGCGTTCAGCCGCGCGTTTTCCATACTCGGCGACAGCCACCTGGCGGAAGACGCCGTACAGGATGCGTTTGTGGATGCCTTTCGGAATCTTGGATCGCTGCTCGCGCCAGAAGCGTTCCCGAGCTGGTTTCATAGGATTCTCCTAACGGCCTGCAATCGCATGACGCGCAAGAGAACTTTGCCGGCCTCGTCGCTGTCCGAGGCCGAAACACCACAGCAGACAGATGTCGACCCTTCTGATCGTATCGAGCGGGAGGAACGGGACCGGATGGTACACATCGCCATCCAATCCCTATCCGACAATCTGAGGATGGTAACGGCGCTTTACTTCATCGGCGGCATGTCTCAGCGTGAGGTCGGTGATTATCTGGGCCTTTCAGAGTCAGTAGTGAAGAAACGACTATTCGACGCGAGACGAAAACTTCGGGGGTATTTAACTAACATGGCGAAATCGATATCGGACGGCCGTATGCCAGCGGAGGAAATCTCCGCGAGAGTAATCGCAGAGCTCATAAGCAGACCCCAGCCTCTTCTGATCGAAGATCACCCAATCCGTCAAATCGTCGACCAGATCAAGGCGATCTTACCCGACTATGAGGTGATCGAGAGCCGCGAAGTTGAGGATAAGGAGATCTATCCGTCGATCCAAGAATCGTATTTCGCTGGGTATGCCCTTGGCTATCAACTCGATGCCGAGAGCGTGCTGCGGACGCAAACTTCTGGCGCAACGCTGCGTGCGATCAAGGGCCGGCGGCCACCGGTCCGTCTGCTGTGCGCCGGACGCGTCTACCGAGCAGTGGGAGAAGACGATCATCACCTGAAAGTTTTCCATCAACTTGATGGAGTATGTGTGGCAGGGGCGGCCTCGTTGGACGAGCTCCGGGCAACGCTCTCCCGCCTGCTCTCGACAGTATTGGGTCCGAGGGAATTCAGGTACCGTGAAGAAGATCTCGGTTTTGTCGATCACGGTATGCAAGTCTATTGCGCGTTCGATGATAGATGGCGCAGCATAGCCGGTTGGGGAATGCTCAAGCCTGCGATGCTCCGGGAGGCGGGCCATGATCCGGATCGAGTACAGGGATATGCATACGGATTAGGTCTGGAGAGGCTAGCCCAACTCAAGCTCGGACTGAAAAGCATTCACGAACTGTGGCGCCGGCCCTATCTTCAGCCTCAGCCGTGACCCTGATGGGCCGGCTTTCGACCAGCGGGACGCTCGCGGCAATCGAAGTGGCCGACGGTCTAGCCGGCTAGGTCGGCCTCGATTTCCCGGATCGTGCGCTGGGCTATCGAGACGGCGGCGATGTTCTGGAAGACGTTGCTATAGGGCTCCACCCTGTAGTCGCCGGCTCCACCGTCGCCGATGAACTCCGAGGCGAACCGAGCGACCGGGCGCTCCGGATGTTGAAGCTGGTAGGTGAATAGCTGCCGGTAGAACTCCTTCCAATGACTGAGCTTGGTCTCGTCCCAAGGCTCGTTCATCCCGCCGTTCGGCAGATCGGCGGTTTCCGGGTCGGTCTTTGGGTCGGCGATCGGGTATTGGATACTTCCCTGACCTGGCGGTAGATCATTCGGCATAGCCGCGCGCAGGTGGCCGCCCCAAACCATGCCCTTGTCGATGATGTTGCGACTTATGTAGTTATCCGGGTCGAAGGGATCCAGGCACAGCTCGCCGGTCGAGATCGACCGCCACTGGGGGAAGTGGCTATTGCCTATCTGGTGAACGTAGTGAGACAGGTCCGCGCAGACTCGGATGCCCAGCCGGCCATCGGTGCGCCGCTGGAGCGCCTCGTGGGCGGCTACCATCCGGCGGGGATCGTGGTTGTAGCGCTCGACGTGGGTCTCGGTCACCAACTCGATGCCGGCCTCCTCGGCCATCTCCTCCACCTTCGCGTGGAAGTCGGCGATGTCCTCGATACTGGGGGTCGTAGCGTCGCCGAATATCTGAAAGTTAATCCGGTCGACAGTGCCGGCTCGCTTTGCCAGATCGAGATAGCTGCGCATTGCGACAAGCCCGTCCGGCTCGTCGTCGTTTCCGCCGATCACGCACAGGCGGGTGAACTGCTTCAATGGGATGCCGCTTTCGGCGGCGACCTCGGCAAACTCCTCGACCCGATCCGCCGGCGGAACTGTCTCGATGAAGTCAATCCGCGCCTGCGGGTCGTATTCGGCCATCAGCTCCTTGAGATGGTCGAATAGAGCCCGGCAATCGGCCTTGTACTGGCGCAACCCGGCGGCACCTTCTACGGGCTGCCGGATTAAATCAAGCGAGCGAACGCCGGCGAGTGCGGTCCCGCCCAAGTCGCTACAAAGACCAATCTCGATCTGTCCAAACTCTTGCGTCGGCACGAACACACCCCCAAATGTCGATCGGAATGATCGTTAATGGTATGAGCCTGGGGATCGGGGTGTCAATTGGCCGCGGCGCCGGATGGCTGTAGAGCGCCGAAGTTGTGAGTGAGAGATGGAGAGCCGGGCGTACGGGCAACTCTTGTGACCAACTAGGGAAGGAGAACTTAATGACTCTGGCCGGACTCTATCAATCCGTGCAGTGTGGCTTCCACAATGGTAGAATGATCGTACGCATGTTCGATTCTCCCCGTGCGGATAGATGGTAACTTTGATTCAGCCGGCCGGCCTCAATGGCTTCGCCCAAGGCCAAGACGGAAGAACACAAAATTGCAAAACAAACCACCGGGAAGCTCCGTAAATCGAATACGAAAAATGCAAAACAAAAGCCTACGCCAGCGCGCTGGGCTGGGAGTAGAGGCGATACTCCTTAGACTTACCAGTTGGTGTGAGCGCCATCGCGCCGGCGCAGATGAGGCTGTTCCCAGTAGTCGAACTTGTAGTTTTCGGCCGCCTCCTCGTCGAAGGTGACGCCCAACCCGGGCTCTACAGGCAACGGAAAGCTTGTGCCCACAAGCCTGGGAAACTTGGGAAAGAGATCCTCGGGAATCTCGCCTTCGATCTCGTGCCTGTACTCCAACTGGGCGAAGTTATTGATCGCCGCGCCAAAGTGCACGCACGCAGCGGTACAGACAGGGCCGAGCGGATTATGCGGCATCATGTCGATGTAGTGGGCCTCGCACCAGCCGGCGACCTTCTTCGCCTCGCTCAGCCCGCCAACGTTACAGACGTCAACGCGGGCGAAATTCAGGATACCGTCCTCGATGAAGGGCAGAAACTCCCATTTGCTGGAAAACTCCTCGCCGATTGCGAGCGGCATCGGCGTCATCGAACGCAGTTGCTGGTACGCCTTCGGATTTTGGGATCGTATCGGCTCTTCGAGGAACATCAGGTTCACATCGGCGATCTTGCTGCAGAACAGGGCCGCCTCGGCGACGGAAAGGCGGTGGTGAAAGTCTATCGAGAGACCGATCTCCGGACCCACGGCCTTGCGGATTTCTCGGATCCAGTGGGCGGCATGTTCGAGAGATTCCATCGGTTCATAGATGTCGGCCTCATCGCCGGCAGATCCCTGGTCGGGCATCCCGACCATAAAGCGCAGATAGCGCCAACCTCTCTGGGCGAACTCTATGGCGCTTTGTACGCACGATGGACCGATCAATCGTTCGGTAGGGGTCGCGAAGCATGGTACGTAGTTGCGACAAGCGCCGCCAAGCAACTGATATACCGGCACACCGAGGTGCTTGCCGAGGATGTCCCAGAGGGCGATGTCAATTGCCGAGATCACCGTGCCGAAGATCTTTCCACCTTCGAAGTACTGGCTGCGATAGAGCACCTGCCAGATGTGCTCTATACGGCGCGGGTCCATTCCCATCAGAAAGCGCCGGTAGTGGTCGAGCGTGCCTTGCATCGCCATCTCACGACCAAGCACGCCTCCTTCCCCTAGGCCATATATGCCCTCATCCGTTTCAACCTTGATTACGAACTGGTTGCGGTGTCCTATCGAAAGCGGGAAGCATTTGATCGCGGTGATTCTCAATGAGGATACTCCGGCTTGACTATTGAGGTCGGTTGCGGGGGATCATACGTCGACGGAAACGACCACGTACTGCCGCTCGACGGACACCGGATAGGTCTCGGCGACGTAAGGCCCCTTCCCTAATCCCGGCGCGGGAGGATTCGAGTCCTGATCGATCTGCCTGCCGGCTTCTATCGTCACGTCGTAGCTCCGGACCCGCGTCCGGCCTGGGTCCCACCACGACTGGCCGGTCCTGATGTCATATTCCCAGCCGTGCCACGGACAGCGCAGCATTTCCCCCGGCCGGCTGTACGAGTAATCGCCGGGCGTAGTGGATTGCACCAGACCGGCGAGCTTGCCGGAACATAGCGGGCCTCCCTGGTGGGGACAGCGATTACGCAAGGCAAAATATTCGCCGTCAACGTTGAAGACACCGATTGACCGCCCGGCGACCTCTACTATTTTGCGGCCGCCGGGTGGTATCTCCTCGACGGTCGCGACGACAGTTCGGGCCATCTAGCGAGACGCGACAGGTGCGGGAAAATCATACAGAGCGCGGGCGTTTTCCGCCATGATCCGGCGCTCGAGTTCTGGCTCCAGCTTTGCCGGGATAGCTCTATCCGGTGCATCGAAGTCCCAATGCGGGTAATCGGTCGCAAACATGAGGTGGTCGTTCATATCGATCTGGGCAAGAAGCTGGAGAAACTGTTCAGGCTCTGGTGGTTCCTCTACCGGCTGGGTGGTCATCCAGAAGTGGTCCCTAATGTACTCGGAGGGCAGCCGGCGCAGATGTGGGACCTCGGAGCGCAATACTTTCCAGCTTCGGTCGAGCCGCCACATCAATGACGCCATCCAACCAAAACCTCCCTCTATCAGGACTACCTTCAGCGTTGGAAAGCGCTCGAATACACCCTCGCAGACCAGGCTAATTATCTGGGCTTGAAAGGCAGTGGGCATGCCGGCGTGTTCTTCTAAGTAGAACGCCGGCCAACCTGCGCCGGTCATGGGCACTCCGCCGACACCGCCGAAATGGATGCCAATCGCAAGATCGTGCTCTACCGCCGCCTCATAAAGTCTCCAATACTTGCGCCTGCCGAGAGGTTCCAGGGTATGGGCAAGAATCAGGATCTGGGCGAAGCCGGGATTATCGCCAACCCTATGTATCTCCGCGGCGGCGAGCTCCCCATCCTCATATGGGACGATCATAGAGGCCCGCAAGCGAGGTTCCGGATCGGTCCACTCAGCGATCTGCCAATCATTCATTGCCTGCGCCCTAACAGCGGCATACTCAAAGTTCGTCTGGTTACCAAAGGTCAATGGACTAAGGACGCCGTACTCTATGTCCCAGGTATCGAGCAGCTGCGTTCGCATGAAGTCCAAGTCTGAGCCGGGGGGAGCGCCCGACGGCGGCCAGGAATCCGCCCGTGCTGCTCGAGGGTTCGCCCGGGGATAGTAAGCGCCGGAGTAGTTGCGCTTTCCGTAGATCTCGTGATGCCTGCGCCAGCGCTGAGGCAGATAGGGGGTTAGGGTTTGTTCTGATGGTGGGATGTTGTGGATGTCGCAGTCGATTACAGCCACCTTGGTTGAATCGTGCCTCGTCTTCTCTTCCAGAGTCACGGCCATAAGTTCATCTCCCTAGGCGTCGCGTTGCAATCAGAACGAATGCCACATTGCCCAACGCTAGCTGAACCCGTAAAAAGCACGGGCGTTCTCTGACATAATATTGCGCCGGAGCGGATCAGGCAATCCCTCCAACCAAACTGTTTCCGGCTGATCAGAGTGCTTGTGGGGATAGTCGGTCGAGAACATCAGCAACTCATCGGAATCAAGTTGATCAATCACTTGGGCCAGATGAATTGGATCGGGCGGGGCGTCAACCGGCTGGGTGGTCAGGCGCATATGTTCGCGAATGTACTCGGATGGGGGCCGCCGGACCCAGGGCACCTCGCGGCGGAGACCTTTCCACTCTTTGTCGAGCCGCCACATAAGCGCCGGCATCCAGGTGAAGCCGCTTTCAACGAGCGTTACTTTCAGGGTGGGGAAACGATCAAAAACGCCTTCAGCGATCATGCTGAGGACCTGTGACTGGAAGACCTGGGCCATTCCGGCGTATTCCTCCAAGTAATAAGAAGGCCACCCAGCCCCCGACGGAGGGTTGCCAGGGGAGCCGCCAAAGTGAATGCTGATAACCAGGTCATGCCGAACCGCTGCCTCGTATATGGGGTGAAATCGACGATTACCGTAGGGAGCCTCGGAGCGGGCCGGCAGATAGACTTGGATGAATCCGGGGTTACTGCCGACACGGTCGATCTCTTCCGCGGCGAGGGTAGGAATCTGGCTAGGCACGACGACCGATGCCCTTAATCTCGTCTCCTTACCCAGCCACTCCTCGACCTGCCAGTCGTTGACCGCTCTGGACAGCGCCGCCGCAGAGTCAGGATTACGGAGGCTCTCTACGGCATAGTCACAACCCAAAATGCCGATCTCTACGCCCATCGGATCGAGTACCTGCTCCCGCAAGAGCGCTAGGTCGGAACCGGCTGGACCGCCGGACGAGGGAACAGCATCCGGCCGCGCCGAAGTCGGCGCTCCTGTGGGATAGGAAGTGTCGGTGGGTCCTTTAAAGTCAGAATGTGCGATGTACTCGCGCCAATGCTCATCTAGGTAGGGAAGAAGCACTTCCACGGAGGAGGGGGCGACATGAATGTCGCAGTCAATGATTGAGCGAACGCCGTTGGGGAGTGCCATTGTTAAATCGTCTCTAGGTCAGTCTCGCTGGGACAATTCCTCGTCAATAGACTGCTGCAGCTGTTCCCAATCTGTCAGGTCGCCGTATAGATTTGTGCCCATCTGCAACACCGGTATGTTTTGAACCCCTATTCCGCGCCCTTCCACGAGGTCACCCTGTACCCGAGGCAGATAAGTGCCGCTCTCAAAACATCGGTCGAAAGATGAAGCGTCTAGTACGATATTGTGAGCGTAGTCCATCAATAGTTCGGGAGTAAACGCTCCTTGATCGACACCGTCCTGATTTTGGAATAACACCTGACGAAAACTGACGAACTCATTCTGGTCTCCAGCACATTCCGATGCCACCGCTGCGACAACCGACTCGACACCGAGTACTGGGAAGTGTCGATAGATTAGCCGTACCTTGCCGGTATTGACATACCGCCGAATCAGGTCTTGCTCTAATCCAAGCGCCCAACGCGCACAACCGGGACACTGAAAATCGTTCCAAACGAATATGGTGAGCTTGGCCTCTGGGTAACCACGAACATTTCCTTGGACCGGCGCGGGCGTTAGCGACTCGGTTAGCTCTTGCTCGCCAAGTAAGCCGCATCCAACGACGAACATGGGGGTCAGAATCAGCAGCATCCACCACTTCAAGGGCCGGTAACCCGAACTCTTCGTCAGAACGTCCATCGCACTTCCATGACTCATCATATTACCATCGAATCGTAACTCTATTCTCGCCAAATGTCACACTCTTGACCGGCAATGAGATTTTCACGATCTACGCAACTCTTCCCGGAGCAGTTTGCCGGCGGCGTTTCGGGGTAGCGACGCGACAAATCGTACTCTCCGCGGTGCCTTGTATCGAGCCAAGCGGGCAAGACAGAACTCGATTACCTTGGATTCATCGAGCACCGCGCCGTCCCTTGCTTGGACGAACGCCGCCGGTGCTTGACCCCAGCTATCATCATCTTCACCCACAACGCCAACATCCACAATATCGGGATGTTCGAGTAGAGCCTCCTCCACCTCGGCCGGGTAGACATTTTCACCGCCGGTGATGATCAGGTCGCCGCGCCGATCAACAACATACAGATAACCCTCATCGTCGACGTATCCCAGATCACCGGTGCGAAACCAATTGCCTGAACGAGCGTGGGCGAATTCGCCAGGGCTATTCACGTAGCCGGTGGCGACGGTCGGGCCGGCCACGACGATTTCGCCGATTTCGCCGGGGGCACAGGGTTGGCCGTCTCGCTCGATGCGAATCGTTGCATGCATCAAGGGTTGTCCGGAAGAGCCTGGTTTGCGCAACGCGTCTTCCGCCGACAGTGCGACAACAAGCGAGGCGGTTTCGGTCAGGCCGTACGACTGCACAACGGGAATACGACGCCGAGCGCAATCGGCGAGCAGCGCTCGCGGCGCCGGCCCGCCTCCGAGCAACACGCATCGGAGCGAGTCGGGGTACGGAGTCGCCCCACGTTGGTCCAGCATGCGCTGCAACATGTTGGCGACGACGGAAATAACCGTCACACCATCCTCGTCGATGGATCGATTGACCTTGGCCGGATCGAACTCCTCATGAACCACGGCCGGTATGCCCCAGACTACGCACCTGATTAGGATGGCGAGGCCGCCGACGTGAAAGAACGGCAATACCGCCAGCCACCGGTCGTCATCGTGAATCTTCAAGTCGAGGGCCGCGCCAACGGCGCTCCACCAGTGATTGCCATAGGTAAGCATCGCGCCCTTCGGCCGGCCAGAGGTGCCGGACGTGAAAACGATGGTATGTACCACCGACAGGTCAATGTCGTTGATGCCGGCGGGTTCATCGGTGCCGAGTTGCTCGACCTTCGTGAGGTCGCTGACCGCCCTCGTCCTCAATTCTGGGACGTCGCGACCAAGACTATCGGCGATTGAGGTATTGGCCTCGTCGTAGACGAGCAGCTTTGCACCAACTTCGGACAGCATGCGGCTCAGTTCGTGCGTTGTCAGACGAGTGTTTAACGGTACAAGCTTCGCCGGGATTCTCGGCGCCGCGTGAACTATGGCGGCGAACTCCGGCGTGTTTCGCAGGAGCAGCGCTATTGGCTGACTCGCTTCGACGCCACAGGCCACAAACCGGGCAGCCGTAGCAGTTGCCCACTGGTCGAGCTCGGCGAACGTCATCCGCATTCGATCGGTGATTAGGGCCGGTCGTTGAGGATTGAGCCTGGCGCGACGCGCCAGCCAATCCGGCAGGTGCGTAGCGGTCAACTCATCTTGCCATGGCGTGCTGTGTCGCCGGATTGCCCGTTTTCCTTAGGGAGCGAAACTGTCACGTGCAACCCCGCAACTTCTTCGTTCAATGTGGGACAATGCCGGACTCGCCGATGGCCTTGCGAAGGCCACGTAAGGGGATGAAAATGGGGCGCGGGACTCTTCCCATAATATGGCGATCCTGCCCCTCCCCTCTGGACTCCGGCCCCGTATCAGAGTACGGGACAGGCTTTTCGCCGAAGTGATGAAATGGGTGGCGGGAGTCTACTTTCATAGCAGCTCGTATCACGAAAGTCCGGATCCCGTCAGATCACGAGGCTGGCGGCAAGCAACGCGCCGAAACCTAGATGGAGCATCGCTGTACGCCTCAGGACGTGGTTCAGAGACCTTCCTTCTTGACTGATGACCGCTCGCGATATTGAGACAGCCAGAGGAAGCGTCAGCCATGGCAACCAGAACCAGACTGATGCAGCTCCAAACAGCCAGCGCGCACCCACCAACACATATGCTGCGGCTACGAACAGCAGGAATTGGATCTGGGTCGCATCGCGACCAATAATGACCGCGAGGGTGCGTTTGCCGGCTGCCCGATCAGACTCGATATCGCGCAGATTGTTAACCACGAGAACAGCGGTGACCAGCAGTCCAACTGGGATAGCGTTGACCAATGCATCAGCCGCGAACTGGCCGGTATGTAGGTAGAACGTTCCAACAACAGCGATCAGGCCGAAAAAGGTGAACGCCAGGAGATCGCCGAGTCCATTGTAGCCAAGCGGCCACGGCCCACCGGTGTAGAGCACGCCGGCGAGAATGGACAGGACTCCGATCGCGAGGATCGGCCAGCCCCCAACTGCAACCAAGTACATTCCCACCAGTGCAGAAAGCCCAAATGCGAGTATCGCGCCACGACGCACGGTGTCCGGCGCGATCAGGCCGCCCTGGCTGACTCGCAATGGCCCCGTCCTGGCAGCATTATCGGCGCCCTTACGGAAGTCGAAATAGTCGTTGGCCAGATTGGTGCCTATCTGGATTAGCAAAGCGGCAATCAACGCCGCCAAGAACGGCAAAGGCCGGAAGTGCCCTAATTCGGCTGCCATCGCGCTACCCACCAACACCGGCACGAGAGCCGCAGACAGCGTGGGCAGCCGGAAGGCTATCAGCCAGGCTGTCAACCGACCGGGCTGCGAACGCATCACAAAATCGATCGTGGGTTCATTCATGGGAACCGAGGAAATTTTTGGAAGTCCGGCTTTCGCTTCTCAAGGAAAGCGTCTCGACCTTCCTTAGCTTCCTCGGTCAGATAATAGAGCAATGTGGCATCCCCGGCGAGCTGTTGAAGGCCGGCCAGGCCGTCAGTATCAGAGTTGAACGCGGCCTTGAGGAAGCGAATCGCGGTGGGGCTCTTCTCCATAATCTCACGGGCCCATTGGACAGCCGTCTCCTCAAGTTGAGCAAGAGGCACTACGGTATTGACGAGACCCATTTGGAGAGCGTCCTGAGCCGTATATTGGCGGCAGAGGTACCATATCTCGCGAGCTTTCTTGTGGCCGACGACTCGCGCCATATAGGTCGCGCCGTAGCCGGCGTCGAAGCTGCCCACTTTGGGTCCAGTCTGGCCAAAGATCGCGTTGTCGGCGGCAATCGTCAGGTCGCAGACCAGATGCAGCACGTGGCCGCCGCCTATGGCGTAGCCGGCGACGACCGCGATCACCGGCTTGGGAAGGTAGCGGATGTCTCGCTGCAGATCCAGCACGTTCAGCCGGGCGGTGCCTTTCGAGTCCACGTATCCGCCTTCTCCACGGACCCGCTGGTCTCCGCCGGAACAGAATGCCTTGGTTCCGCTGCCTGTAAGGAGCGCCACGCCAACCGTCGGATCGTTACGAACGTGGGCGAACGCGTCGATCATCTCGGCTACCGTCTGGGGACGAAAGGCATTCCTCACCTCCGGGCGGTTGATCGTAATCCGGGCAATTCCTTCGCCCTCGGCGTGCTCGTAGACGATGTCGTCATATTCCCGTACACGGCTCCAGGTAACAGTCATCACGGTCCTTTCTTCGGATTAGCGCTTCGGCGTCAATTTGAGGAAGCCACCGAATGTTGAGATCGCTTGTAGGCCGTTATTCTCGCCAAGACAGGATTTGTGGACAAGCCACCGTCCTACATTGTAGTCGGTGCGAGGAATTCCAAGACTTCGCGGTCGAATGCCGCGGGGCGCTCCAAATGAACCGCGTGGCCGGTATTGTCGAAAATTGCCAGCCGTGCATTGGGCAGCAAGTTCACCATCTCCCGGGCTATCCGGCAGTACTTAACATCGAGCTGGCCGGCGACAAGGAGGACTGGCATCTCTATGGACGATAGGCGGGGCCAGAGCGATTCCTGCCGGCCGGCGCCCATACCGCGCAGGCAATTCGTCAGGCCAAGCGGATTGTTCTGAAGCCTTTGGCCTCTGAAGGCAGCGCGCACAGCGACCGGAAGATTTCGCTGGCTTTCGAAGAGGGGCAGACTCTCCCAACGATCCACGAACGCATCGACGCCCTTACGCTCGATGTAATCAGCGAGCAAGTTATCAGCGGCAACCCGCTTCTGCCGCTCGATCGGATCGGCGATGCCGGGGGAGCTACTTTCAAGGATCATCGACCTGACCCGGTCGGGCGCAGCTGTTGCAAGATGGAGCGCGACCCTTCCGCCCATCGAGTAGGCCACGAGGTTGGCGCTATCTATGCCCAACTCGTCCAGTATCACAAGCAGGTGCTCGATACATGATTCCATACGGTAGTTCTCGGGATCCGCAGGAGTATCCGAGTCCCCGTGGCCAACCAGGTCGATGGCGATCGTCTTCATGCATCGTTTGAACACGGCAACGTGCGAACCCCAAGTCGCGGAGCTACCAGTGAATCCGTGCAGAAAGACGATGGCGGGACCCTCGCCGGCGGTCCACACGTTGAGTTCAACGCCTCGCAAAGGTACTCGCAGGTTCAAGGTCTCATCCGTAGAAACCGAAAGCGGGATGACGGGCACAACTTCAAAATGCGGTTCGGAGAGCCTCGTTGTGCGCTAAGGCCCCAGAGACGCTGCGCCAGATGCGTCGGTGAAGCTCGACGTTGCGGCTGCGCTCGGTAGGCACCTCGATGATGGACAGGCCCTTTCGGCTGATACCAGTTCGCAGCGCCTGGCGAAACTGGTCCCAGCTCGCGACCGACTCGAACCGGGCCCCATACAGCTCAGCAATTGGGCGCGGATCCAGCCCGTGGGGGGTACCGAACAGAGTCTCGAAGTACTCTTGCTGTTCGGCTTGGGGCAGAAATGAGAAGATGCCTCCGCCATCGTTGTTCAGCAAGACGACGGTCGCGTCCAGATCATGTTGTTTTGCCGCCAACAATCCATTCGAATCGTGGAAGAAGGATAGGTCGCCGATCACCAAGACCAGCGGGCCGGCACTGACCGCACTCGCACCCAGGGCACTGGATACGACGCCATCGATTCCACCGGCGCCCCGATTGGCCATTAAGCTGATGTCGCGGTTGCTCGCGGGAAAGAATGCATCCATATCGCGGACCGGCATGCTATTGCCGGCAAACAGGACTGCCCCGTCGGGAAGGAGCTCGGCAAGCACATGAAACACCTTGCCCTCAAAAATCTCCTCTATTTCGGCCAGCCGCGTCGAGATAGTTGCGCGGGCCAGCCGGTCGGTCTCGCCCCACTCCTCGGTCCACTCCGACGTGCGTCGATCTACTCTTGACGAAGCCGCCCGTGCAGCCATGAGGCCGTCGCAGAAAAGCTTCGGGACTGATCCGATCAGATCGGAAACAATCTGGCCGGGGTCGTGCCAGCCGGCGGCGCTTACCGCTATCTGACGGCATGATCGATGATGTTGAAGATATTGCAGCAACGGCTTCGAAGTCGGGATGGGTCCGAAGCGCAGCACCACTTCCGGCGAAAGACGCTCGACCAAGGCTCCATTTCGGAGGAACGAGTCGTAGCAATCCAGAACCAGCGTAAGGTCGTGCGGCCCACAGCGCACGCCGGACAGTGGATCGGCCAGAATCGGATAGCCTATAGCGCGAGCCAATCGGACGACAGAATCGGGAAACGCCGGATCATCTTGAGGGCCGCAAACGATCAGACCACGCTCCGAAGACTCTATTTGCTTGGACAGGGACTCCAACTGATCTGCGTCCGGCGACTCCAATCCCTGGACCACCGACGTATAGGGACGATTGCCCGGCCGCTCGCCCGGGACCATCGGCTCGAAACCCGGAATGGGCACGAGAGGTTCGCGGAACGGCCAATTGAGGTGAACCGGCCCAGCCGGCGATGCCTGCGCGGTCGCCGCGGCCCTACCGGCTATCGCCCGCGCATAGCGGACCAACTCGGCGGATCCTTCTGGCTCCGGCAGGTCGACGAACCATTTGACGTGGCCGCCATAAAGCCGGACTTGATCGATGGTTTGGGAGGCGCCGAAGTCTCGCAACTCGTGGGGCCGGTCAGCCGTGAGTACGACAAGCGGTACGTTCGAGTAGAAGGCCTCGACCACAGCCGGCAAGAAATTGGCCGCGGCGGTGCCGGAGGTGCACAGCAGCGCGACGGGCTCGCGAAGCAGCTTGGCGATTCCCAAGCCGAAGAACGCGGCCGAGCGCTCGTCGATATGCATCCACAACCTCACCTCTTCGTGCCGAGCTATTGCCAGCGCAAGGGGCGTCGAACGCGAGCCGGGACAGACGCAGAAATGGCGGACGCCGGAGCGAAACAACTCGTCGACGAAGGCCCGGCAGTGCAGAAAGGCTGCTCGTTGCACGACCGAGGAGTCGGTCATCCAACGCCTCCGTCGAGGGCCGAGAGGATCGGGCGAAGCTTCAGGACCGATTCGGCATACTCGCCGGCGGGATCTGAGCCGGCCACAATACCGCAGCCGGCGAAGGCGGATGCCTCGCGACCGTCCAAGATCGCCGAGCGGATCGCCACCGCGAACTCGCCTTCGCTACGAGAGTCGATCCAACCGACCGGGCCGGCATACCAGCCGCGATCAAACGCCTCGAACTCGCGGATCAGCCTCAGCGCGGCATCGTTAGGATAGCCGGAGACGGCCGGAGTCGGATGAAGGCACTCGAGGAGATCGAAGATCGTGAGGCTGTCAGCCACCTGGCACACTATGGGCGTCTCGAGATGGTGCACATTGGGCAATTTCATCAACGAAGGGCGGCCAATTCGCGGCAGTTCGACCGAAAGCTGGGCCAATCCTTCGCGTATGGCCCGCACGACGACGTCATACTCGGCCAAGTCCTTGTCGCTGGTCAACAGCGCCCGACCCAGATGCCGGTCTTCCGAGGGGGTCGAGCCACGGGCAATCGAGCCGGCGAGGGAGGTGGTCGAGAACTGGCGATCGCGAAGTCGAACCAGCCGCTCCGGGGACGCTCCCAAGAAGCACTTTTCGCCGCGAGCGACGGCAAATATGAAACAGTCCGGATAGTCGTCGCTGAGCCGGCGCAACAGGCTGACCGGATTGAACCTGCGCCTTCCGCGAACACGGCTCTCACGCGCCAGGACGACCTTTGCCAGATCAGCCTGGCACCGAACCATGCGCTCGACTGTCTCGACGGCCGCCTGCCAATCAGCCGCGGCAGGCACGTCGTCCGACGAAACGGCATCGACATAGCCGGCGGATGCCGGGCTCTCGTCGACATCCAGGAGAAGCGACGAGCACTCCATCAGCGAAGCAGCTTCCGCCTCGACATCGGTCCCGGGTTCGAGGAGGGTGTTAACGGTGAGCCAAGCAGCCCCATCCAAGGTTGTGAGAAGAAACCTGGGCAAGATGAGTAAGCCATCTGGAAAGCCGGCCCACTGCCTGGCTGCCGGGCGCTGTGGATCGAAGGAAAAACCACCCATTCCGATCAAGCCGGTGCCAATCGCATCGGACTGCGCCTCAATCAATGCGTCGGCGCAGTAGGCGCGCCAAGTTGCGGCGCTGTGAGCGAATCTGCCACTGCCTTGGGTGGTCAAAGTCCAAGCGGAGCCGACGCCGGCAATAGCGAATGCGTCGGCCGGGCGCGACCAATACATTCTGTCGGTAGAGACAGCGGCTCCACGATCGAAGAAGGAGAGCGGGTCGCGCGATGGGGTCCTGACGACGGCGCTGACTAGGATCGGCCGATTGCGCCGGAGCGCACGTTGATAGCCGGCGTGGAGCAAGGGTCGGATGCGGCGTATGTCGAGACCAACACTTGGCTCGACACCGATTGATTCTGACAAGCGAGTCTACGATTCATTCATTGATGGGAATAGCGCCATCCTAGGCTGACCGAACGGTCGACTCGCCTCAGTGTAGCAGTCGTTCGTCAGCGTGGGCAAGAAAGGGGCCGGCGTCCCGGATCTACGCGGCGATGGGGCCGGCCCTGCCCTACGTGTGTTTGTTTTGCAAATTCAATGTTTTGCGTTCGATCCTGCCCTGTTCGATAGAGACTGGCGGCCCGAATCGAGGCGGCGTTCCGGCCGGCTCCGCCGTGCGGGGTTTTGTTTTGCAATTACTATGTCTTGCATTTTGGTCTTTGCCGTCGGTGCGGGTTGGGATTGATCGTAGGGAACATTTGTACCTCTATTATAACACCGCGGGGCCGGTGGCGCATTGGTTGGGGGTTGTACGGGAGTTTCGCCGCCCCAATCCGCCCAGGGTGGGGGACAAGCCCCCGCGCTACATTTTTCAGCCTGCGCTACCTCTAGCGCGTCCGTTTGCGTAGCGATCGCTCATGCCGGTTGGCGCCGGCACACCAAAGTATGAAAATCGGGGCCCGTCGCTGGAAGCGTCTGGGTATCATTGGCGCCGCCCCTCCGCATCCCCTGGATTCCCGCTTCCGCGGGAATGACGAATTGAGGGGCCGGAATGACGAGAACGCGGAATGGAGGGGTTCAACGGCGCGCTCGAAAGCCGCGTAGGCGCATTTTCGTACCAATCGCCCATGCTGGCTGGCGCCGGCACACCAAGGTATGAAAATGAGGCCTGGTCGTTGGAGGTGTTTGGGTGTGGTTGGCGCCACCCTTCCCCTCTGGATTCCCGCTTCCGCGAGAATGACGAATTCGGTGGCAGGGGATAACTATTTTCGTAGCGATCGCTCGTGCCGGCTAGGGCCGGCACACCAAGGTATGAAAAAGCACGAATGGCTTGGCACAGCGTATTGGCGCGGCGGATTCTGCCACGCCCCACCCCGACCCCAGCGGGGGACAAGCCCCCGCGCTACATTTCCCCCTTCCCACCCATGGACCCCTGTCCTGTATCGGGGTACTGGAGCGCGTCAGCCGGCTTGTCCAGGCAGAAGCCTGGCCGGCCGGCGGGTTTGCCATTCGCCACCCACCCAGGGCGATTTGCGAATCGTCCCTACAACGACGTTTGCCTTTGGTGGGACGCCTGGCTAGGCGGGCTTCTTGGCCGCGAGCAGGATGATCGAGCCGATTGCGAACGAGCGCGACCGGACGTCGATGAAGCCGGCGTCCTCAACCAGCCGGGCTAGGGAGCGGGCCGTGTGGAACGCTCGGGCCGACTCGACGAGATATCTATAGGCGGCGGCGTCGCCGGCCACCAGCCGGCCGGCGAGCGGGACTACCCACTCGGTCCAGACATCCGCAAGAGTGGTCAGCAGGTTGCGTCTACGACTGACCAACTCCAGAACGACCATGGTTCCGCCCGGCTTCAGCACGCGGAGAATTTCGTCCAACTCGCGCGCTGGATCGGCGACGTTTCTTATGACAAATGCCTGAGCGACGCAATCGAATGTCTGGTCGGCGAAGGGTTGATCGAGGGCATCGACGCCCACCGGGAGTTCGAACCTGCCTTCGTCTAGGCGACGGAGCTTTGACCGGGCGGCCGTCAGCATCTCGATAGAGTGGTCGGCGGCGATCACGCGTCCGGCCGGGCTGTGGCGGGTGAACGCTACGGCCAGGTCGCCGGTGCCGGTTCCCAAGTCGAGGACTACGCCACCGGTTGGGACGTTGGCAGCTTGGGCAGCGATTCGGCGCCATCGTCGGTCCATCCCGAACGTCATGAGCCGGTTCATCAAGTCGTAACGGCCGGCTATTCTAGAGAACATTTTGCGCACGGACGCAGAATGTCGCCGGGTTAGAGAGTCATCCGACATATGGTCGAGACCTGTTTGGGAGACACGACTTGGTAGATCGAGATCGTAGAACCGAAGGCGATGATACGAGAATGTGGGCGAAATGCAAGTTGTGTGTCCGTGACGGTGGTCGTTGGCCGGGGACGAGCACCATCGGTACGGGGCAGGTCGTTTTCTCACCCAAGGCGGCTCGGCGATGCCTGCTCTCTCGACCCCACCTGCGTCGAATGCCATGAATTTGCGGTTTTAGAGGCCCAGGGTCGGCCGCTCACCCCCAAATTGTTAAATCTTCGAACAAATGTGCTTCTAGAGGTTTCCATTTTGCTACCCAAAGTGCATATATGTATTAGGAGGGCAAAATTTTGGCCGCTGGAACCGCACGTTCAACAGACGTTTTGGACCGCAGTAGCCGATTATCGGTTGGATGGAGCCAAATCCATAATAGAACTAATGTTTGCTATAATGGAACATGTGTCTTATAATCGACGAACACGTGAAGGCGCATCCAACCGCCTCCATCGAAGAAATAGAAAGGAGGGTACCTGCTGGAGAGGAGACGGGCGACGCCGGGACAAGCCCCGGCAGCATGGACAATCGACCCGACCTACAGGACCTGAAAGGAGGTTGACTAGCAATAATGGCAGAACCAAGCGAATCGAAGGCAAAAGCCGGCGTCCAAGTTGGGCCGGCGATCCCGCCGCTGAACGTGAGCGGGATGGTCGTGACCAAGGCGGACTTAGTGGCCGCGCTGCGACTCTACGTACCGCGGCTGGCCGGCATAGAAGAGATGGGAGGTGATCGATTCATACTGAACGTCGAATCGGCTGAGACAACCAAAGCGGAAGAATAGAAATAGATAGAAAGGAAATATAAGGAGAAAACGATGACCATTTGCAATTGCGATGAATTCAATACGGACGTGACCTTTTCGGGAAACATAAAGCTGGGCGGAGCCATAGCCAAGATCAACGGCCGGGAGAACGTGGGAATAACCGCGAACGGTTTCGATGACTTGATCCACAACTTCGATGGGACTGCCTACTGGTTCAGCGGGACTCAGGGTGGAAGCACGGAAGGAACTGGCGGAACTCAGGTGATGAAGCTCAACGACAAAGGCGACCTTTACCTAAAGGGAGCCCTGGCAAGGATCAGGGGCCAGGACAAAGTCGGAATAACCTCGAACTCCTTCAACGACCTGATCAACAACTTCAATGGCGCGGTCTACTGGTTCAAGGGGATCCAGGGTGGCGACTCGGAAGGTGGCGGCGCCCGGCTGATGAAACTCGACACCAACGGCGACCTTGAAGTCAAGGGCAAAGTAAAGGCGAGTAACAGCGTAAAAGAGTACGACAGCGGCTGGTTCAACATCACGCCTCTCCAGACAGTTGATGTAATTCACGATTTGGGCGTGCTTCCGAAGCATGTCACGGTCTGGTGCGCAAACTCTGGAAGCGGCGATCCGACGTCACCCTCGATAGCCGGTCCCTTCTTCGTCAAGTCTTCAGCGACTGAGGATAGAGGCGCCTACATAGCCAAGGTGACGACCACCAGGCTGCAAGTGAGGGCTGGTAGCTATCTGGGCATCAACGAAGCCCATAACGCCTGGCTCACGAGCGGCCGGTACAGAGTGGTTGTCTGGGCCTAAGCGCCCCTCTAATAGAACATATGTATGGCTGTGATTGGAGGGCCGAGGGCCCATCCAACCGCAGCCATCGAAAGGGAAGGAGGTGTGCCGATAAGAAATGGGCGGCGATGGGGACAAGGTGCTTCGACCTTGTCCCCCAGGATCTGGCAAACAGCCGGCTCGCAAGCGAGCCAATTCAATCAGCGGCTAGTCCGCAAATGCGATCAAAATGAACAAATGGTTAGGAGAATTACAATGACTTCAATTTGGAGAGCAAACCCAGCAGTGTCCTACTGGTCAATAAACGAATTGCGGGACGCAATTCAGTTGGTTGGCGGAAGCCCACCGGAATGGACTGGCGCAGCGCGGTTGCCGGCAGGTACTCGTGTAAGAGCGGCGCACGTGCTGGAGATCAAAGAGGCGATGCAAAGGCTCTGGAATGACAGGGGCTTGGGACTCATCCCTAAATGGACGACTGGAGTAGAGCCGGGGCGACCCAACCCAATAACCCCGCTCCCGATACAGGACAGCGACATAACCGACCTGCGGAAGTGGTTCGATCACTACGAGACTTGGGGAGATCTGCGCGGGGTACATTGGTGGAAAGATACAAGCACTGACTTTACAGGCATATTCTGGAACGTTGAGTCGGTAATCGCATTGACCACTGATCCAGACGCGAACGGCAACACATCCTATAATGTGAATCATGTGAACGAAATCCATGGTCACTGTCGAGCCGCGCGCAACCATGGCTTGGTGAACATCGTGCGTCTAGACTGGAAGAAAGGCCAAGCGGTTCCGACGGCCGGCGAGGGCTACGCCACTTGGACACAACGCTTCACAAGCGCGGTGAATAAGTTGAAAGATGTGACCACGATATTCATTGTCGGTAATGAGCCTGATATTGAGGGTGGTCTAACTGGTCGCCAATACGCCGCCGCGTTTAATCATCTGTATGGCCGCAAGGTGACCGGCACCAAATATTTGGCGGCCGGGCCTTCGCTATTCGCAGTTCTTGGAAGTGGTGATGATCGCGAAGTGGATACTAAATGGCTTGCGAACGCTTCGAATGCGATCAACGAAGGCCAACTAGATGGCTGGGCGCTGCACACCTATGGCGCCCCATATCTCGATTACGCGGGGCCAACCGACGACTCTAACCAGCTATGTAGCACCGCGACTATAGACTGTCCTATTGAGCGCGATCAGTATAAGACTGAGGGTCTTCTGGTCGGTGACGCCGGCTTTCGCAGATACAGGAATTTCATCAATAAAATTCGGGGCAGGTGGCCGAGGAAACCGGTATATTTAACAGAGACCAACAGTTCGGGCTACAAGGCTGAGTACGAAAACGATGACCCACAAGACACGAGTAAGAAAGCTCCGCCATCGAAAACCTACGTGACTGGCTGGATCCAGACAAACTATAACGAAATTCGTAATTTCAACCGCGAAAACAACGTCGACCGCAACAGCTGGCCACCCATACTCTGCCTGTGCTGGTTTGTAGACTCTGACCGAGACTCAAATTGGGTGGGCTTCGCTCTGTCCAATACCGCTGAAGACAAACTACTCCAGGCACGGAATGACTTCAAGGCTAGCTTGACATACACCGGCATCGGTGCGAACAATCCCTACTCCAACCTAGCCCCGTCGCCCATCGTGGAGCATGCAGCAGGTACGAGGATACTTTCTGGAACCGTGTTGTAATTCAGGTCACATAGGTGTCGAATGAGAACGGTGATGCGCCTCCGGGTTCTGCTGACAATCGTTGGGCTTGTGTTGGCACTGATAGGCATAACCTCAGCCCACGCTGAAGAATGTGTCTACGCCGATGAATGCGTGACGATAAGTGGCGCCTTTTGGATCGATGACAACGTCGACGGGATCCGCCAGCCGTCCGAGAAGGCGTCGGCCTTCGGGGTGGCTCGGATAATCGACGATGGCGATGAGAACAATATCATTCCTGTTGAAGTCGAGGATGAGGGCAGATTCCGCTATGCCCGGGTATATCCCAGAGCCAGCTTCAGATTGTGGAGCTACCAGACCGTACCCGGGTACAGTGTTTATGAATTCAGAAGAGGTGGTGGGTACACACACTTTGGCAAGGCATGCTTTTATGTCCCGCAGGGGAGCACCGAAATAACCGCGGACATTCGCCTGATGCATCATTCTGTCCTTAAAGGTGCTCCTCCCACAAATTGGTTAACACCCGATGGGCGTTTCTTCAAAGAGACTTCCGGTGATCTCTATCGCGGTTGCGATTCAGGCTTCGCCGTAACAAATGCGGGCGGCTTTGCGTTGTGGGACACCTGGCAGCGCCTAGGTTTGGAGAGCGTTGGCTATCCCATCTCGCATCGTTTCATGTGGCGGGGATTCGTGACCCAAGCGTTCCAGAAGGCGATCGTTCAGTTGCGCCCGGGCAGAGGCGTTGTCTTTGTCAACATATTCGACGAGCTACACGAGGCCGGCAAGGATGCAGAGCTGCGTAAGGAATGGGCTATCCCGTTTCACCTAGAGTTCGATCCGGTTCAGGGATGGGATTGGGATGAGTTTGTTCAACGCCGGCTAGCGCTGCTGGATGCAAACCAGGGAATCAAGGACAGGTACTTCGCCGCGCGGGATCCACTGCTGCGATTCGGACTGCCTACTTCACGAGTCGAGGACTTCGGCAACATGTTCGTGATCCGTACACAAAAGGCGGTGTTGCAGCAGTGGAAGGAAGATGTGCCTTGGGCGAAGGCCGGCGAGGTGACTATTGCCAATGGGGGAGACATTGCGAGGGCGTTAGACGCGACATGCGAACACGACGACACGTCGCGCCGTTGCACCCACTTGTTTTTCTCGGAGGAGCCACTGGAGAACCAACACCCAGTGGCGCTGATACCGCAACATATAGACCTTATCGACCCACCATGAGGTGAGGTAACACGACACCAACTCCTTTGTGCGCGACGAGGGTGACCCGCCTTGGCGGGCCGCCCTCGTTTTGTTTGTGCGCGCATCGGCCGTCGCTCTCCGGATGGGGGTTGTGCAGGGCCGGCGGGCGTGCCGCCGGCCGCCTACGCACGGGTGCTAGACTCATGTTGTTAGTCGACGTTTGATCGCGAATGAAACGACTGGCCGATGTTTGCTCTATCCAATGGTTCCACCTACCCGAAATTGCAGCAGGCTCGTAATGACTTTAAAGCCAGTGGTACGTCCACCGGAATCACAATACCCTGGCGAGGGGCAATTGTTACAGGGGATGAAAGGTATCAGGACCTACGCGGTGTTGAGGGGGTCACTATACGATTAGGGACTCTTGTATAGGGATAATCGAGTTGCATAGAGTTGCTGGAGAGGACAAAGTATGGTACTTCGAAGCTTACTGGTGACTGCCGGGGTAGTGCTTTCACTCGTGTTAGTGTCACCGCCGGCGCATGCTCGACATGACGATCCTGACCGGTCCCATGGGATTAGAGTGAGCGGCACCGTCTGGGTGGATGAGAATGCGGACGGCATCCGTCAGCCGTCCGAGCCGGTGGTCCCGCCTGGTGTCTCGGTGTCAATGATATGCGGTGGGTTTCTTTGTAGAGGCGTGCCGACCGGCGAGGGGGGTCGATACACCTTGGTTATAGGGACAGGATCCCTTCGGGCGAACGTCTTTTACTTCAAGCCTGGAGCCGAGCCAGTGTGGACGGTGACCGAGGGGGGGAAGAAGTTTACGCACTTTGGCTGCCACTTTGCTTGGGTTCGACCTGACGATTCCGAGCTAACTCTGGATATCAGGTTAGTAGGTTACGTTTATGATGGCAAAGCTTCTGCTCCTCCCCTGGATTGGCCATTAGCTGACGGGCACTTATTCAAACAGACCGAGGGCCGCTACCGTTGCGATTATGGATATTCAGTAACCAACGCCGACGGAATCCCGTTCTGGGACACCTGGCGGGAACTGGGGCTTGAAAACGTAGGATATCCTACCTCTAGTCGATACGTATGGAGGGGGTTCGTCACCCAGACGTTCCAGAAGGCGGTCTTTCAATGGCAGCCGGGGAAAGGCGTCTTCTTCGTGAATGTCTTCGATTTGCTGCATGACGCCCGCTATGACGTCAGGTTGCTAATCCATCACTCCACTCCGAAGCAGTTGCCGCGTTTGTTCTTCTTCGTTGACGCCACCGGTAAACGGGTTGAAGCCATTGATCGTGTCACTGAGGATAAGAAGCGTCGCCTTGCCCTGCTGGATGCAAACCCAGCGATCAGGGAGAGGTACTACAGCGCACCGAATCCGCTGTGGCAATATGGACTACCGACCTCAAAGGTAGAGGACTACGGCAACGTGTTCGTGATCCGCACACAAAAGGCGGTATTCCAGCAGTGGAAGGAGGATGTTCCTTGGGCAAAGGCCGGCGAGGTGACGATAGCGAACGGAGTGGACGTCGCCAAGGAACTGAGCCGAAGGGAAGTGTCTGACAACGTTGAGGGTAAAATTCGTCGCATAGTCATACATATGTTTTCCTCGGAGGAGCAGGTGAGACTCTACCAAGCAATAACGGACAGTCATTACCCCCCGTCGAGGCCTTTGTGGCCATGTGCAGATGGTCCGCAATTCACATGTTTTCCTGACAGGAGCATATGAGACACTCCCACGCGGCGCTGCGCAGCGTGCTGTAGGGTAGAGTAGCCTGGGATAGCAGAGCACCAACTCCTAAGTGAGCAACGAGGGCGACCGGTTCAGGCCGGCCGCCCTCATTTTTTGTACGCGCATTGACCGCCCGTCCCCGGATGGGAAATCCTTAGCGATAGGTGCAGGGTGCCAACCCGGCGAACGAACAAGGACCTATTGGTAATGGCGAGACATTACTCAGGTCCCGAATACTATCCACGCTTTAACTGGAATAGTTTGTCGTCGGTGAGATAATTGACTAAGGAACCTGAGGAGGGTATGGATCGATGAGTCCACGGTACGATGCCGAATGGATCGGCAACTTGCTCGACACCGAGCGCCGGCTTGGCGGTGTCGGGCCAGAAGAGTTCTTGAAAAACGCCGGCTTGCGCAGTGGCGATACAGTGGTGGACGTCGGGTGCGGGCCTGGGTTCATGACACTGCCGGCGGCCGAATTGGTCGGGCCGAATGGACGGGTTTACGCCGTCGACATCAAACAGTCGATGCTGAACCTCGTCGATACCCGAGCCGCCGAGGCCGGTCTAAAAAATGTAACGACGGTCTTCAACGCCGGTGAAGGAATCTCTTTGCCCGACAGGGTTGCCGATTTCGCACTTTGCGGGTTGGTCTTACACTACTGTCCCGACGAAGCCGGCCGGGAGGCGCTGGTGCGGGACATCGGCAGGATGATGAAGCCGGGTGGACGGGTCTTGTTCATCGAACACATCCCTCAACCAGCGGACGACGCAAAGGACCGCATGACGCCGGAGGCGATGACGGCCCTACTGACGAGAGCCGGATTTGAAACCAGCGGCCCTCCCGAGTTAGTCGGCCGAAAGTATGTTCTTGTGGCAATTGCCCATGCCGGTTGCCACCGCCAGACCGCGGTATGAGAATCAGGGGTATTGGTTGGCGGAATGACGAGGCCTAATTGCGTGGTGGAAGCAGCCTATCTTCGTGTCGAGGACGAATTGGTCTGCCGGAAGACAACCGGCTCCCGCCCACCGGGCCGCCCCTGGCTGGGGACAAGCCCCAGCGCTACATTCCCCTCACCCACACCCCACAATTTGGTCCAATTGTGGGACGCTCGCCGGGGTGATCCGGCGCGGAGCAGCTCTGGTGACAAAATGGCGTGGACCGAGCGTTCACGAGGAGGCCAGTGGGAGCACCGGTCATGCCGGACAAGGAAGGCCAACCGAGAACCGTGACCCTCGCGTCGGAGCGAACCAGCGAGACCGGCATGGCTGATATACTCAGTCTAGTTGAATGCTGGTTTGGCATCTATGAACAACGAAAGTATAATTTGGCCTCGGTGTGCCGATCGTTATTCTGGATCGGCGTTCAATGCGTCAGCGGAGGGGACCAATTGGAGCACCGTGTAGTGGTGACCGGCGTTGGAGCCGTTACGCCATTGGGACTCGACGTTTCATCCACCTGGGACGGACTGATCAACGGCAGGTCCGGCGCCAACTACATCACCCGTTTCGACTCGACTGATTTCAAGACCAAGATCTCCTGCGAAGTCAAAGGGTTTGACCCGACCGAATACACCAGCCGCAAAGAGTCCCGGCGGATGGACCGGTTTGCTCTCCTGGCACTTTCAGCGACGAAACAGGCGCTCGACGACGCCGGCCTCGAAGTAACTTCGGAAAACGCCGACCAGATCGGTACCATCATCGGCACTGGGATCGGTGGAATCGAGACACTCTCCTCGCAGTTCCAAGTCCTAGAGAAGAGGGGGCCCGACCGGGTAAGCCCCTTCTTATGCACGATGATGACGGCGAATATGGCGGCCGCCCAGGTCTCGATTCAACTCGGCGTGCGGGGACCCAACTACTGCACGGTGTCGGCCTGCTCAAGTGGCGCACATGCGGTCGGTGAAGCCTACGAATCGATTCGGCGAGGGGCTGCGAACGTGATTCTGGCGGGTGGCACGGAAGCGCCGGTGGTGCCGATATCCGTAGCCACGTTCAACTCGATGCGCGCTCTATCCACCCAAAACGATCCGCCGGAGAAGGCCAGCCGGCCATTCGACGCCAAGCGCGACGGCTTCGTTCTTGGAGAGGGAGCGGCGGTGCTGGCGGTCGAGCAGTTGGAGCATGCGTTGGATCGTGGCGCGAAGATCCTGGCCGAGATTGTGGGCTACGGAGCCACGGCTGACGCTGCGCATGTTACGGCACCAGCCGAGAATGGCACCGGAGCCAGGATCGCGATGGATATAGCTCTAAAACGAGGCTGCATCCGGCCGACCGAGGTAGACTACGTCAATGCGCACGGTACATCCACTCAGTTGAATGACCTAGCCGAGACAAAAGCGATCAAGCATCTCTTTTGCGACCATAGTAGAAAGCTCATGATAAGCTCTACCAAGTCGATGACCGGGCACCTGCTGGGAGCGGCAGGCGCTATCGAAGCTATAATTTGCATACTTGCGATTCGGAACGGCATCGTACCCCCTACCACCAACTTAGAGAATCCAGACCCAGAGTGTGACCTAGACTACGTACCGAATACTGCCCGGCAAGCCGAGGTGCGTTGTGCTATGTCGAACTCGCTTGGGTTTGGCGGGCACAACACGTCGCTAGTTTTCGTAGCGCCGGATTTCCGCTGAGTCCGGCCGGCTCTCCCTTTTTTGATTGGCGTGGATAGCGACGGCTGGCCCATCCAACAGTTAGTGGCTTCCCTCAAGATCAAGATCGACGACCTGGCTTTGCTGCGGCAAGCATTGGTGCACCGGTCCTATCTGAACGAGCATCCCGATTACTGCCTTGGTTCGAATGAGAGACTGGAATTCTTGGGCGACGCAGTGCTGGGGCTGATCATTGGCGAGAGTTTCGTGCGCGATTATCCGGACCTGGGTGAAGGTGAGCTTACACGCCGACGCGCGGCGCTAGTTCGGACCGAGACGTTGGCAGAGGTTGCCAACGACCTGGAGTTGGGCAAATGGCTGCTGTTTAGCAAAGGAGAGAGCGCGGCCGGCGGACAGCAAAGGCAACGATTGATTGGCAGCGCGTTTGAAGCAGTGATCGGCGCAATCTACTTGGACCAAGGTCTCGAATCGGTGAGGAAGTTCGCCATCGAGGCGCTCGACCGATATTTGAAATTAGACCCGGCCGAACTCGACAGAAAGGATTCGAAGAGCGAATTGCAAGAGAGATTTCAACGGGTCGATGGCTCCACCCCCACTTACGAGGTGGTCAGGGTAACCGGACCAGACCACGCCCGTTCCTATGCCGTGGTGGTTCGCCTTGGCGATCAAGTAATGGGTACGGGTGAGGGAGCAACTAAACGCAGGGCGGAACAAGAGGCCGCAAGAGAGGCTCTGGAAAAGTTGGACGGAGACTGAGAATAGCGAAATGCCGCAGCCACGTTTGAAGCGGGTAGAAATTCAGGGATTCAAGACCTTTGCCAGCCGCGCAGAGTTCGATTTACCTGAAGGAATTGTTGCCTTCGTTGGCCCCAATGGCAGCGGCAAGAGCAATCTGGTCGACGCCATTCGTTGGGGCATGGGTGAGCAAAACCCTCGGCTGATCCGCTGCCGGCGGAGCGAAGATGTGGTCTTCGGTGGTGGAGCCAGTCTGCCGCCGGCCGGGATGGCAGAGGTGACTCTACTATTCGACAATTGCGACCATTGGCTGGACCTCGAATACGAGGAGGTCCAGATCGCTCGACGGGCCTATCGGTCCGGCGAAAACGAGTATCTGTTGAACGGTCGGAAAGTCCGGCTCAAAGATATCCAAGGACTCTTTGCCCGCGCCGGCCTGACGGAAAGCGGCTCTATCGTGGTGGGCCAAGGGATGATTGACTCCGTACTCTCGCTCCGGCCGGACCGGCGCAGGGCGTTCTTCGAAGACATTGCCGGCCTGGCACATTGCCGGGCGAGGTTGACTCAAGCCAGAGTCGAACTGGGACGGACAAACGACAACCTGTCCCGAGTCGCCGATCTTCTTGCCGAGATCAAGCCCCGGCTGGAACCACTGTCCCGGCGGGCCGGGGCAGTACTGCGCTACCGGGAAATCGCAGATCAGCTTTACGAAATGCTTGGCCGGCTATTTGCCAGCCGGCTAGCCAAGCTATCCACCAAGCTCCGGAGCAACAAGGACAAATTCACCGAGCTCGACGCCAACATTGCCGAACAAGAGTCAGAGTACCGACAGCTGGAAACGAACATTCAGGAGTTTCTCGCCGCTGAAATAACGGCGGAGCGGGAGCTTTCTGACCTCAGAGGCGATATCAGCCGGCAGCGGGCGACGTTGGTCGAGGCCGACAGAACGGCGGCGATCTTGACCGAGAGGCGATCTGCAACGAAGGAGCAGCTTAACTCATTGGTAAGAGATCTCGACCGCACCTTGGAGCGCATCGCCAACCTCTCCAAGGAGCAGGACGGCGCACAGGCCCAACTCGATTCGGCAAACAACGAGGTCGCCGAATTGAACCAGCGGCTGAAATCGCTAGACAGAAACCTTAGCAAGACCAGCCTCAGGCGGGTTCAATTGGAGTCGCAACGGCGCGAGTCTAGCGAGCGCCAAGCCCAGAGCGATAGGGAGCTAATCCAGCTGGAGACCAGGCGAGCCGGGCTGGACTCACGCCGAGAGAGCCTCTTGCAACGCCACGGCCGCACAAAGCAACAGTTATCCGGCTGCGAGGAAAGGCTTCGCGGCTCTGAAGCCGCCCAGCGTGCGCTGGCCGGCCAGCGCAGTGAGATCGAGCGGGCCGAGACCGCGCTATCGGAATCTATCAGATCTACGCGGACCAAACGCGAACAGACGATTGGCAACGTCGGAAACGCGAGAAAACACTGCTCTGAGACACGCAACCGCTTCAACGCTCTGCAATCGCAGATGACGGCCCTCAACCACAGTAGAGAATCCGGCGAATCACTCTACCTGGGCGTGAAAAACGTATTGTCAGCGGCCAAGAACGGTCACCGGCCGGCAAGGCTCCGCGGCATCGTCGGGGTGGTCGCCTCGCTCATCGAGGCGCCGGCAGAGCTCGAAACTGCGCTTGAGGTAGCCTTGGGCGCCCATCTGCAAGACATTGTGGTTGAAAGATGGAACGACGCAGAGGCCGGCGTCGGGTATCTGAAACGGGCCGGACTCGGCCGGGCGACATTCTTGCCACTGGATACTCTTCGCGTCACGAACGGACGCCATCCGGCGGGCGGAGCCGGCGTAATGGGCGTAGCGTCGACGCTGGTAAGATGCGATCGGCGCTTTGCGATTGTGGCCGACTACCTACTGGAGCATACCATGGTGGTATCCGACATGCCCACTGCCCGGGAGCTTGTAGCGCGATGCCCTCGTGGTTGGCAGATAGTCACGGTTGGTGGAGAGCTTGTGCGCAGCACCGGCGCTGTAACCGGGGGCTCAATGAATCGGCGCAATGGCGGCCTGCTCGAGCGAGAAAGGAAGGCACGAGAGTTGCCGAGCTCTCTCACCTCAGCAAAGTCCGACCTAGCGGCTCATGAGTTGGAACTAGCCGAACTGGAGACCGAACTTGCGAAGCTCGACCAGGAGCTAGGCGAGACCTCGCGTCAACGCCAAGACATATCATCGCAACTGACGACAATCCAGCGAGAGTGCGACCGCGTCTTCGACGGCCTGGAGCGGGCCAATCGGGAGAAGAGCGACTACCTGGCGGACCTGGCTCGCGATGAAACCGATATAGCGGAATTGGACGAGCTTCGGCGACAGCTTGACAAGAAAATCGATGCCGCGCGCGAAAACGTCGATCAAGGGACGAGTAAGCTCTACACCCTGCATTCCGAGGTACTCGCGGAAAGGGACCGAATCGAGCCACTACAAGCATCACGTGACAGTTGTGCCGTCGCCTTGACGGCGACGCGCGAGCGTACCCAGTTGGCTACCTCCCGGATCAAGGCTATTACCAGCATTATCGCCCAAGAGGAGCGGGCAGCCTCAGACTGCGCGAAACACCTGAGTCAGCGCCGGAACTTGCTCACCGACGTGGACGGTCAGCTTGAAGCAACCAACACCCGGAGGATTGAAGCCTCGGACAAGCTGGAATTGTCTGAATTGGCAGCCGAGGAGTCGGAAGCCAAACTATCCAGTATCGCAGGCTCCTACCGAATCGCGCGTGAACGCGTTCAATTGTTGGGGGCCGAGTTGGGACGATCGCGTGAGTTGCGTGCGGAACTGCGTTCGGAAATATCCGCAGCGTCCGCTTCGATAGAAAGCCTTTTGGCTCAGGCCACAAGCGAGATGGAGTCCGATGATGTACAACCGGCTCAGGATACGCATTCACTGGTCGTCTTGAAAGCGGACAAGCAGCAGGTATTCGAGCCGGCCGCGGAAGATGAAGAGGCGCGGCTCAAGAAGTCAGCCGGCGCGCTGCGCCGCCGGTTGCGCTCGTTCGGACCGATTGACGCCAGCGCGCCGGCCGAGTACGAATCGGAACGCCAACGAATCGAGGAGCTCGAGAGCGAGGCCAACCAAATTGGCGACGCTGCCAGCAAGCTCGGCCGGAGCGTCCGCGAGATGGAGTCGACGATGGTCCATCGCTTCGACGAAGCGGTTGCAACGATCAATAAGGCATTTGCCCGGCACTTCTCACTGCTCTTCGGCGGCGGAGTGGCACGAATCGAGATCGCCGGCGACGACGAGGGAGCCGGCCTCGAAATAGTCGCACGGCCACCGGGCAAACGCACCGAGAGTCTGACGGCTCTATCGGGAGGTGAACGGGCGCTGGCGGCGTCGGCCCTGTTCTTCGCAATACTCGAAACTAGCCCCACTCCGTTCTGTGTCCTGGACGAAGTCGACGCGGCCTTCGACGACGCAAACATCGGCCGATTCTGCCGTATTCTGCGTGAGTTCTCGGAGAGGATTCAGTTTCTGGTCATAACCCACAACAAGCGCACGATGGAAGCGGCCAGCGCCCTCTATGGCCTGGCGATCGTCGACAAGGCAGTCTCTAAGGTAGTATCGGTCCGGCTGGTGGAGCCGGCGGCCGGACGGGCCCAAGCAAAAGCCAGCTAGTCGTTCGGCGCCGGCCGGCGCCTAGAGGCGAGTGCGTCGCCGGCTGTCTCAACCAACCGCTTCCCTTCCGTCGGTCGGGGTAGTATATGGATATTGGATGCCAGTGTCATGCATGAATCGCCACAGAGCGAGTCCTTGGAAGGGCTGATAAGCGCGCTGCCTCCCGATCTCCAGGAAGAGGTCAAGGACTTCGCTGCGTCTCTGTTGGAGCGAGAGCGCGGCAAAGCCGCCGGCCCCTTGCGCCAAGATTGGGCTGGCGCCCTTAGAGTCTATGGAAAAACGTACACCTCCGTGGGCCTTCAGAAGAAATCTCTTGAGTGGCGCAGGAAGAAGCCATCTGCTCCAAGTAATTAGGCTCTGGGTATGCGCCAGCGGGATTTTGGCCTCAATTTTTGGGGGTTTTCCGGCAGACGTGGGACCGGTCGAGTCGCCGATCCAGCTTATTTTGTCAATCCAACCGCATCGGCATCAAAAACAGCGTGTGCCTGGGCCGCGCATGGCCCGCCAAATGGTCATGACAACCCGTATTCTCAAGCACCAGAACCCCGTTTTGAGCAATTAGTTGGAACAAATGGCTGACGAGGGGCGCCCCTACGGCGACGTTGGTGGTCGTCGGGAGTCCGGCGTGCCCACGGCTGGGGACAAGCCACAGCGCTACAACCCCCTCTCCCCACCCCTCTGGATTCCGGCCTTCGCCGGAATGACGAATGGGGGGCCGGATTGACGAGGGGATGCCGCGAATGGCCAATGAGAGGCTGGCGGAGCGGTCTATTTTCATAGCAATCGCTCATGCCGGCTGGTGCCGGCACACCAAGGTGTGAAAATTGGGTGCATTGGTTGGTGGGAGAGTTCTGGCGTCATTGCCACAACCCGCACCTCCCCTCTGGATTCCCGCCTTCGCGGGAATGACGAATTGGGGGGCCGGAATGACGAGATCGCGGAATGGAGGGGTTCAACGGCGCGCTCGAAAGCCGCGTAGGCGCATTTTCGTACGAATGACGAATGGGGGGCCGGATTGACGAAGGGATGCCGCGAATGACCAATGAGAGGCTATTGGAGCAGTCTATTCTCGTACCAATGACACTCACGAGACCGGTCCCCCTAAGTCTGAACAATTACGGGAACGCTGGCGATGATGATAAGCTCCCGCCCCCAATATATAATCGGGACTAAGGTCATTATCCGGCCTCCCTCGGTATCAAACCCAACCTACTCATTCTGAAAGGAAGAAGAAATGGCGCGACCAATTACCCTAGTCACCGGTCAGTGGACAGATCTTCCATTCGAGACGATGTGCGCCAAGGCCAGCGAGATTGGCTACGATGGCTTGGAGATCGGCTGCTCAGCGCTTCACTTCGACGTGGAGGCGGCTCTGAACGACGACGGCTACATAAGGGGAAGGCTGGAAACCCTCGATAAGTATGGCCTCAAGTGCTTTGCCATGAACAATGCGCCGGTCGGACAGGCCGTTTGCGACCGCATCGACGAGCGACACAAGGCGATCGTGCCGGAGAGGGTTTGGGGAGATGGAAAAGAGGACGGCGTCCGCCGGCGGGCTGCGGAAGAGATGCAAAACACCGCTCGCGCCGCCGCCAAGATGGGCGCGAGCGTGGTGACCGGCTTTACCGGCTCATCGATATGGCCCTACATCTACGCGTTCCCGCCAAACACTCCCGGCTTGATCGAGAACGGCTACAAGTTCTTCGCGGAAATGTGGCACCCGATACTCGACGTATTTGACGAAGTCGGGGTACGGTTCGCGCTCGAGGTACATCCGACCGAAATAGCATTCGACATCGTGACCGCTGAAGCCGCTCTCAGGGCGATCGACGGGCGCAGGTCGATGGGCTTCAACTACGATCCGAGCCACATGGGATACCAGGGCGTGGACTACGTCGAGTTCATCCGAAGGTTTAGCGACCGCATCTACCACGTTCACCTGAAGGACGCTTACTGGTCGAGTACTCTCACCGTATCAGGAGTATTCGGCGGCCACCTGGATTTCGGCGATCCCAGGCGCTACTGGGACTTCCGTTCACTTGGCCGAGGCAAGATCGACTTCGAGGCGATAATTCGCGCTCTGAATGCCATAGGCTACGACGGACCGCTTTCGGTCGAGTGGGAAGACAATGGAATGGAGCGAGAGCACGGAGCGGCGGAAGCCCACGCGTATGCGCGCCGGCTGGACTTTGCACCATCCGAAATTGCCTTCGAGTCGGCATTCAAGAGAGAGTGAAGCGGACAGTGGCGGCGGGCGATCAGGACGACGGCTGGACGGCTTTTCCGATTGACGCCGAGCGATAGGCGGCATCGACCAAGCGAGTGACCTCGAGGGCCTCCTCGCAGGAAGTATCGGGCTGTTCGCCGCGTAGAATGCTGCCAACGAATCGCATCGTGATGTCTCCGAAGTGGGTGCCCTGATCATCCGGGACATCCAGGAGCCTCTCCTCGACCGGCTGGCGATCCGGTCCGGCCGTGACCTTGGTAAGCGGATTGAAACGAAGGCCGGCCTTTGAGCCCAACACAATTGCCCGGTCCTGACCGACGATGTTCGACCTCCAAGCTACTTCGACGATGCCCGACGCGCCGTTTTCGCAAGAGAACATCACCACGGCATGATCCTCGACGCTCTGCACAAGCGACGACGCCGGCGCTCCGACACCGTAGTAAGTCGAGCAGAGAACGTCGGTCACTCGGGGGAAGCCCAGAAGCCACAGCACCTGATCCAAGTGATAGACACCTATGTCGATCAACGCGCCGCCGCCGGCCTGGGACTTATCGACGAACCAGGGCCCGGCTTTGGGATTGTCGCTGATGGGGCGTCCGCGAAGGCGGTAGCCGCTGGATCTTACGTGATAGACATCGCCTAGTTCGCCGGACTCGATTAATCGACGGGCGGTGGCAGGCCCAATTCCGAAACGCTCGCGGCCGGAGCAGACGGCTAGGAAGCGCCCCTGCTCCTCGGCGGTCTCCAACATTTCCTGAGCCTCGGAGGCATTTAGAGCGAACGGCTTCTCGCATAGAACGTGCTTTCCGGCCGCCAACGCCATGGTTGTGTGCTCACGGTGCGCAACCGGTGGCGTAGCCACAATCACGGCTTCGATTTCACGTCGGTCGAGAAGGGCCTCGAGTGTCGGCGCTACGTGCGGGACATCAAAGGCGGCCGCGGTTTCGGACGCTCGCTCCGGCACGACGTCGTACAGTGCGACCACCCTGGCCTCTGGCGTATTGGCCAGTGCTTGGAGATGATAAGTAGCGACCCGGCCGGCGCCGATTATCCCTATGCCGATATCAGCCACGGGACACTCCTTCAGTAGCCGAGATCGCGCAGGTACTCGCGGTTGACTCTGGCCGCTTCGGCCGGCGTGCGGCGCGGGTAAGGCCGGTCCAACTCAACCGCGATCCAGCCATCGTAGCCGACCTCTTCAAGACCTTGGAGCACGCCTTTCACGTCCAGTCCGAAATTTCCCTTGCCCAGCTCGGCGAAGCGTGCTTGCTCATTGAATCTATGGACGCGGTGATTCCAAGCGTTTGGATCATCGGCGTGGAAGTCCTTGAGATGGACATGACCGATGCGTCCGCGCAGACGCTCACTTTGAAACACTTGCATAGGGTCGCTGCGAGCGAGGAGAAAATGGCCGGTATCGAAAAGCAGCCACAGGTCGGGCGATGCCGCCAGAAGACGCTCGGCGTCCTCCACCGTCTCGATCATGGTATCAAGGTGCGCGTGATGGAAGCCCCTGATACCGTGATCCAAGCAGAAAGCGACAATCTCGTCGATCGAGCGAGCCGCTCGCTCAAAGTCTTCGTCGCCGGGGTTGTCGCCGCCCCAGTCCCTCCGGCGAAGCATGGGAACTTCGGCGGCGCCGTTGCCCAAGGCGATGTTGTATTTGACGGACCGGATGGACCTGTACTCGGGGACTCGCACGTTTACCAAGTGGAGCCCGAATCGACCGGCCATCGTCGCCAAATCCACAAGCTCTTCGGCGCTGCCGGCGAGCATGCCCTCGGCGCCATCCCAGCCGGCCTCTGCGACCTCGCGGAGCACCTTCTCAGGGTTCTGAGACTGCTCACCGGCGAACTGAATGAGGTGACAGGCTAGTCTGAACTTGCCCAAGGATGTGTCCCAACTGCTCGATGATTTCGACGGCCAACTCGTAGTTGAACCATACTACGAAACATCGACGATGCGGTAAGAGTTCAGATTTGAGCGTAATTTGTCCTGCGCGTTTGCAAATTGTGATCGAACAAGGACCGTAGGTTGTGGCGGAACTGCCCATAGCGACTCAATGTGGCACGGGTGCGCCGGCCGCCCCTCCACTGGATTCCCGCTTTCGCGGGAATGACGAGAGTGGGGATCTATTCTCGTACCAATGACACTCACGAGACTGGTCCCCCTAAGTCCGAACATTTACACAATGCGATCAAACGACACCGGAATCGGAGCCGCGCGATATACTGGATGAACGCACAATTCAGAGCATAGCCCAAGTTGCGCGAGAATCGCAATCCCAAATCACTGCTTCTAGGATTCAAATTGGAAAACGTCTCCAACCCAATGGACCGAAGCGTCCAGAAAACCCGGCAGTCGTTCTTCGGCCGGATTCGCGGGATTTTCGCCCAGCCGGCGTTGGACGAAGAGCTGCTAGACGATCTGGAAGCGCTGCTGATCCAGGCCGACGTGGGTGTGGAGACTTCCGAACTGGCTATCGAGGCCCTCCGGCAACGGGTGGAGGAAGACCGGATCGGCGACAGCGGTTCGGCAGTTGAAGCACTGAGAACGATCTTGACCGAGACGCTCCGGTCGGCCGGCCATCCTGACGGACTGAGGTTGAATCCGGCCGGATTGAGCGTCGTACTGATCGTTGGAGTCAACGGTTCGGGCAAGACGACTACCGTCGCCAAGCTAGCCAAATACTTGAAAGGGCGAAATAGCAAGGTGATGCTAGCGGCGGCGGATACCTTCAGGGCGGCGGCGGATGATCAGCTAAAGATCTGGGCCGAGCGCGTGGGGGTTCCGGTGGTCAGTCATCAGCCCGGCGCTGACCCGGGAGCTGTCGTCTTCGACGCGATGGAATCGGCGCAAGCACGAGAATTCGACTTACTGCTGGTTGACACTGCCGGCCGGCTGCATACCAAGTCGAACCTTATGGACGAGCTCGCCAAGATACGCCGCATTATCAGCCGGCGGGTTCCAGACGCACCCCACGAGACACTGCTGGTGCTAGACGCGACCACCGGGCAGAACGGGGTTGTACAAGCGCGCGAATTCCTGCAATCGGCCGGCGTAACCGGCCTTGTGCTGGCGAAGCTCGACGGTACGGCTAAGGGTGGGATTGTCTTCTCCATTGCGCGGGAGCTGAAGCTTCCGATTCTATTTGCCGGCACTGGCGAAACCGCCGATGACCTCGCCGTGTTCGAAGCCAATCAGTTTGTAGATGCACTGCTGAGGAGAGACTGACGCCAACGGGCTGCCGGCTCGCCCATTCCGGGCGTGTCCTCGATCGTTGGCCGGCACCGACAAAGTTCCGTCAGGGGGCCGGCCGCGCAAACAGAATACAGCCGTTAGCTCAGGATGCCCCAGCTTCGCTCGACCGTCTGCAGGGTGTGCGAGGCGCTGGCGGCGGCCTCCATGACCTTGGCGAACACCTCGTCGTGGATCGGGCGCGCGACCCACTCCACGCGCTCCTTCTCGGACCGCCAGAAGCAAACGACCTCCATCGCCGCCTCCGGCTTAAACGCCTGAAGCGCTTCAAGCTCCTCGTCGGCGAACGGCTTTACGACGGCGGCGCTGATGAAGCCGGGCTGCTCGGCCATGGCCGGCAGCCAGCCATCGGAGACCGCCGCGTCCAACGCGTCTTCCATTCCGGCTTTTGCTGTGAGATATACGTGAAGAGAGATCATTTCACCACCTTACAACGACTCGCTGAGTCGCCCGATTGTTGATCACGGCACGAACCGCCGGGCATAGCCTCAGACCTTTTGTAATAGGCTATCAGAATATTGCGCATTCCCACTTACGATCTAACAGTGTTTTGACCATGCTCGTCAGTTCTCGTTCCGCCGGCTGGCCCCGAGCCGGCCGGCATCGCACCAATTGCGTCCTCTGATGTGGCCTTCGCAAGGCCATAGTGACTCCCGTGTTTTCACGATGGCCCGCCCCCGGATCGGTCGGGGGACATGGAGGGGTAGGGAGAGGAGGCGGAGTCCGGCCCGTCGGAGCAAGACACAGGTAGCGATCTGCGATAGACTTCCCGGCAAGACCAAACGAGGCTAGGCGGTGATCAGACAGTCAGCGGGGCAGTACTCCTCCAGGACGGAGCCAAAGATACTCTACGGCCGGCGGGTCGTCTTGCGCGAGATGAGCCGAGCCGATGTTGACGAGATAGCGAAATGGCCGCCATTTCTAGAGCCGGCGATGTCCTGGGCAAACCTAGACTTGCAACGACATTCGGGACGCGACTTCTATTACCACAACGGCCGGAGTAGCTACGACCGCCGGCGTTACATAGTAATCGACGAAGAGGAAGAGACGGTCGGCACTATCGGTCTGCGCGCTCTCGATTTTCACCGGGGAGAAGGTACGCTAGGGATCATCATTCGTTCGGACAGAGTAGGCCGCGGCTTGGGGTCCGATGCTGTCCGAACGCTGGTGGGGTTTGGATTCGAAGAGCTGGGCCTGGGGCGGATAGTATTGGACGTCGCCAAAGACAATACCAGAGCCATCCGCTGCTATGAGACAGTCGGCTTCCGGCTGGTGGGCCGGCACATGGGTCCGCGGGGGCAGGTCTACCTGGATATGGAAATCGGTCGAGATGAATTTCCACTATACCGGCCCTACGACTAGGTGGTTATGGCCTTTTGAATGCCGGCTGAGGAACTGTCGACGCGGTATTGATGACTCTGGCGCCGGTACTCTCGGATCAAGGTAGGTAGAACTTCGCTGTGTCGAACCATGAGCCGCCTATTCGACAAGCCTATTGCTAACGGGGGAACACTCCGGCAGCAACCTTGAAAAGGTCCTAGGCCCGTAGACGTGTGGGAACATTTGTACTATACTATCCGTATGACAGGCCCGAAACAATCGACAGATGAGAGCAAGGAGAAAACGAGGTGAAAACCGACCTGAGTCCGGACAAGGAACGCGCTTTGGATACGGTCATAAGCCAGATTGATCGACAGTTTGGCAAAGGCTCGATCATGCGACTGGGTGAGAACCATCCGCGCATGGTAGTCGAGGTGGTTCCAACCGGCGCGATCACCGTGGACGTAGCAACCGGCATAGGCGGTATCCCACGCGGCCGGGTCACCGAAATCTTCGGACCAGAATCGTCCGGTAAGACTACGTTGGTGCAGCATATCATCGCCGAGGCACAAAAACAGGGCGGCGTGGCTGCATTTATCGATGCCGAGCATGTACTTGATTATGAGTACGCCAAGAAATGCGGTGTGAACGTAGAAGACCTCTACATATCGCAACCCGATACCGGCGAACAGGCGCTCGAGATCGCGGAAGCGCTCGTGCGCAGCGGCGCGCTCGATGTCGTAGCCGTAGATTCGGTCGCCGCGCTGGTTCCGCGCAGCGAGTTGGACGGCGAGATGGGAGATTCGCACGTTGGTCTTCAGGCCCGACTGATGTCGCAGGCGCTGCGCAAGCTGACTGGATCTATCAATCGTTCGAAGACCGCGATGATCTTTACGAATCAACTACGCGAGAAGATCGGGATTCAATTCGGCAATCCGGAGACGACTCCGGGCGGGCGGGCGCTCAAATTCTACTCGTCGGTCCGATTGGACATACGTCGAATCGAACAGATCAAGCACGGAGGCGAGACCATCGGCAGCCGGGCAAGGGTAAAGGTGGTAAAGAACAAAGTGGCACCTCCATTCAGGGTGGCGGAGTTCGACATTCTGTTCAACGAAGGCATATCGAAGGAAGGCGGATTGATAGACCTGGGCGTCGGGTTGGGGTTGGTGCGAAAGAGTGGCTCCTTCTTCTCATATGGCGACACGAGAATGGGGCAGGGGCGAGAGAATGTGCGCCGATTTCTCAAAGAGAATACCGAGATCGCGGATGAAATCTACGGGAAGATATTGGAGTCTAGCGGCATAAAGCGACCTTCCAGCGAAAAGGTGAAGGCCAAAGCCTCGGCAAAAAAGTAGGTCTAGGTGGCCCGGCTGATCGCGGCGATAAAGCCGGCGGGTCGTCGGTCGCGACTGCGTGCGATCGAGCTTGACGACGGGCAAACGATCCTCTTGAGTGGCAAGGCCATCGATGAGGCCGGCCTGGAAGCCGGCGATGAGGTCGAAGAAGCCGCTCTGGGAGAGCTGGTCGAGCGAGAGGAGGGCTCGAGAGCGCTTGCCCTATCACTCCGCAGTCTCGCTCAACGTCCCCGCAGCGAGGCGGAGATAAGACAGAAACTCTCACAAAAGCAATTCTCCAAGAGAGCGACCGATGGCGCGGTTGCTCGGCTGAGCGAGTTGGGCCTGCTCGACGACCGCCGCTTTGCCGAACAGTGGGTCGAGGAGCGGTTGCGCCTGCGGCCGCGAGGCCGGCGGATGCTCCGTCAAGAGCTGTTGGCAAAGGGGATCGCGAGCGAACTGGTCGAGGAGGCGCTGTCGAGGGACCTGGCGGAAGAGCGGAACGCGGTTGTGATCGCGGAAAAGGCGATGAGACGCATGCGATCGCTCGACTCGCGGGTGGCCCGGCGCCGGCTGGCGGCTGCGCTAGCGCGTCGTGGCTACAGCTACGAGGTGGCCGGACACGCCATTCGGCAGGTGATGGCTGAGGAAGACGACTCGGAGGATGACCCGCCGGCCCGGTGACGGACATCCGATCCATTGATTGGTAGCGCGCGGTGTCCACGGGCCGCCCGCACCAGGCCGTGCGACTTGTCTCGCGTGGATTCCGGCTTCCGAGGGAGGGAGGTAGTGAGTGGCAGGAACGGGGATACCCCCTCACCCTAACCCTCTCCCACAGGGAGAGGGAATCTAGCTCCTTGTGCTGCCAATTCTGCCGAAATAGGTTCGACGTTGCGCCGATATACCGGGTGCCTTTAGGCTTGTCAGCATGGATGTAGACGCAAGGTGTTCTCGTAGGTGAGGATTTTGGATTCCCGCAGGCGTGACGGGAGCCGGCCATTTTCGTACCAATCGCCCATGCCGGCTGGTGCCGGCACACCAAGGTATGAAAAGCGGGAGTTGTGGTTTGGTACAGCGAATCGGCGCGGCGGATTCTGCCACGCCCCACCCCGACCCCAGCGGGGGACAAGCCCCCGCGCTACATTTTCTCATTCCGCCATCGACCATCGGTCTACAATTCGGCACGTTTCGCCGGTGGAGAGCCGGCATCGAGGTTGATTGAAGGGCACATCCCGGATCGGAGTCCGGGACATGCTTTCGTACCAATCGCTCATGCCGGCTGGTGCCGGCACACCAAGGTATGAAAATTGGCGCCACCCATGCCTCTCCTGGATTCCGGCCTTTGCCGCAATGACGAGACCGGGGAAAATTGGGGAATTGCGAGAGCGTGGATGGCGGGATTCGTCGGCCGGCCGCGTCGCCCTGGCTGGGGACAAGCCGCAGCGCTACCTACTTCTTTCTGGGCTACTGGCTGTCGATGGTCGGATCGATAACGTCACTAGGGCTCGCTGACACTTCCCATCGGCGGGCCTACTCACGTTTAGGATGCAGTACGGAGTGCTCGCCAAATCTCTCGCAGGCCCGGTCGCCGGCCGTAGAGCAAAAGGAAGGCGCGGAATACCCTTGCCGATAGATAAAGCCCTCCTCCGATGGAGAACACGAGTATGAGCAATGACACACCGAAGTCCGCCCAGGGGATGGTCGATGCCGACAGCCGGAGGATGGCGGTGATGGGAGCTGTGATAGGGATAAACGTTAGGATCCGGGCGATGTGTCCGTCCGGTTCGTTGATGATGACCGCGAGAAGCATGTAGGGAACAACTCCGGGCACGATGACGATCGCCGACATCTGCCCACCCTCGTGGGGCGTCGTGGCCATTGCGCCGATGGCGGCAAGTAATGTCGCGAAGAACAGATAGCCCAGAATGAAGAATAGAAGGATCACGACCATTACCGCCGGCTCGATGACAATTGCGTCTAGTGGTAGGGGGACCAAAGATTCGCCGGCGAATATCAGGACCCGCGCGGTAAGCAGCCATATGATGATCTGAAGAAGACCTGCGGCGCCTAATCCCAGCACTTTCCCTGTTATTAGGGTAAAGGCAGAGACCGAGGACAAGAGAATCTCGACGGTGCGGGATTGCTTCTCCTCAGCAATAGCTTGGACCAGCAGACCGGAAGTCATGAAGATGGACATCAGAAGCATCAGGCCGAAGATGTAAGGTACGAGAAATCGACTGAATGTGTCTCTCTCCTTGAGGGCAGCGTCGCCTTCAGCGGTCAGACGCGCTCGCTCGATCCGTAGAGGCGATTGGAGCCTGTCCGCCACGGATTCCGGAACATGGCCTTCGACGAGAGCTTGAACTAGGAGTATCTTCAAGACATCGGACTCCGCATTAGCATTGAAGATGCTGCTCTCGGAGGTGGAGTACTCCTGGACCAAGCCAGTCTCGACATAGTCCGCCGGTATGACGAAATAGGCCTCGATATCCTCATCCAAGAGAGCAGATCGCGCAGCCTCCTCAGAAGAATAGGGTGCCATCCGGCTCCCAGCCGGGGACTGAGTCGGCAGTTTTCCCCATCGATCCACGTAGCCAAGCAACGTTGATTCCTCATCCGCACCGGCGTTAATCGTCGAAAGGATTGTCACCACTAGGATGATCGTGATGATCACCAGAGGAAATGCGGCGGTCGAGATTTGGAAGCTCCGGCGTCGAAGGGTGGAGCGGAACTCGAAGAGAAAGACGGCAAGAATCTTACTCATCTGCCTGCACCTCGGCGCCGGCCACCCGGATAAATATTTCGTCAAGGCTCGGCATGGAGAGTTGGAAAAGCCGCAATGTTCCGCCAAGGTCAAGGATTTCGCGGAGGACCTGCTCGGGAGTCGCGCCGGCTGCCAAGAAAGCCTCGAAGTAGCCATCTCGAAGTTCCCATCGCTCGACGGCAGCCACCGACTCCAACGGGCCGTTCCATCGGATGAACAGCGAGTTATTTCGATAACGCTCCTTGACATCGTCCACTGGACCGTACAAAACGGATTGGCCGTGATTGATCATCAAGACGCGGTCGCACAGCTCCTCGACGTTGTTCATGAGGTGGGTCGAGAAAATCACGGCGACGCCCATGTTTTGGAGCTCGTGCACCAGATCTTTGAGCCTCAACGTATTGACGGGATCGAGGCCGGAGAAGGGCTCGTCCAATATGACGAGATCGGGTTGGTGTATGATGGTGGCCCCAAACTGGATCAGCTGGCCCATCCCGCGGCTCAGCTCAGAGACCTTCTTGCGCGCGTGCTCGGTCATGCCGAGCTGATCCAGGACCTCGCCGGCTCTTCGACGGGCGTCGTGATCCGAGAGTCCCTTCAAGCGACCCAGGTAAATGAGCACTTCATCTGTATATGCCTGGCGATAGAGGCCTCGCTCCTCCGGCAGATAGCCGATTCGATCCAGCGCCAAGCTGGAAATGGGATGGCCGAATAAGGAGACTTCACCGGCATCGGGCTGAATGAGTTGGAGGGCTAGGCGGATAGTCGTAGTCTTGCCGGCACCGTTCGGCCCAATGAGACCGAAAACCTCGCCGGCCCCCACCGAGAACGATACGTTATCGACGATGGGGGTTCCATTGAACGTCTTGCAGAGATTGATGACTCGCAGCGCGGCGTCCACGGTCAACGCAACTCCTCGATCAAGGAACGTAGCACAGATATGAGGACATTATTGGCGAGGCCGGATGCAACCAGGGCATGCTCGGAGGCCAGCACATTATGTCGAGGACGACCGGCGATGAAACGCGTTCCAGGCCGCGTAGTAGGTATCAACTTCGTCAACAAAGCCGAGGTGCTTGGGTTGCCAGCCCAACAAGCGTGCAGCCTTGCGCGAATCAATGTTCTGTTCCAAGGCGAGGCCCTCGGCAAGTCCGCCTATGATGTTGGAGGCTTCGTCCAGGGGAATATAGTGGATTTGGCCGGTGTAGGCTGCGGCACGAGCCGCAGCTTGGACCATCTCACGGACGGTTGCGCGGGATCGGTCCACCATATTGAATATCTCACCGCCGACGCCGCTCTCGGCCACTCGGAGATAACCTTCAGCTAAGTCAACCACGTGGACTAGGGCCATGCGATTGCCGCCGTCACCCACGACCTCTATCGTCTTGTCCTGAACCGCTCCCATGAACCAATTGCCGGTCAACCCGCCCTGTCTACCGTAGACCACTCCAGGATGGATCACGACTCCCTTTACCCCGGAGGTATTCAGAACCATTTTTTCGTGAGCAACCCGGTAAGCAGAGTGATTGATAGGGTTCAAAGGCTCGGTTTCATCGACGAGCCGGTCACCGGTGTTGCCGTACAGCCAGACTCCACTCGTATAGATCAGGGTTTTGGGCGTGTCGGCTTTCTTGCTCACCTCCAGCAAGGTCTCCACTGTCTTCTTGTCGAGCTCTTCTCGAGCCTGTCTGTCCACGGCGGTATGGACGAAGATGGAGCATTGTTCCGCAATGCTCGAATAGGTCTGAGGTCGTTCCATATCACCCAGGACCGGCCGAATCTCATTCTCCGCGAGGGCGCCGGCCTTGTCACTGCTGCGGACGAGGCCCCAGACCTCGTGACCCGCACGGCGAAAAGCCAGTGCAACATTGAAGCCTATGTAACCGGTTGCGCCGGTTATGAATACTCTCAACAGCCTCTCCTCACACCAAGGACTATCGAGATGGAGAGCAAGCGCGCTCTGAACTCGCGGCTCCCAGCCAACGGGTGATTACCACCTTTCGATCGGTAAAAAAGTCGACTCCGTCGCGTCCCTGGCCGTGGTGCGATCCAAAGAACGACGAGCCTTGGCCACCGAAGGGGAAGTACGCCATCGGCGCCGCCACGCCCACGTTGATACCAACGTTTCCGACCGGCGCGCGGTAGCGGAACTCTCGCGCCGACTTGCCGGACTCGGTGTAAATAGTTGCGGCATTGCCGAAGCCGCTGCTCCGAATCACTTCGAGGGCTCCGTCCAAGTCGTTGGCCCGGATAACGCCGACAACTGGCCCGAATATCTCATCCGAGGCTATCTTCATGTCCGTCGTTACTCCGTCGAAGATGGTAGGTCCCACAAAGAAACCCTCCGGATCCGCATCTCCCTCCACCTTCCGGCCGTCAAGTACCAGATTAGCTCCCTCTCGCTCGCCGACGTCGATGTAACCGACGACTCGTTCCTTCGCTTCTTTCGACACTACCGGACCTAAATCCACGCCTTGCTCGGCACCGTCGCCGATCTTCATGCTTTGGGCGGCTTCGACCAGGCGGTGCTTGACCTCGTCATAGGCATCATCGACGGCGACTATCAGCGAGCCGGCCAAGCACCGCTGGCCGGCAGATCCAAAGCATGATCCGAGAATATTGGGAATTGCCTTTTCGTAGTTTGCATCGGGCATTACGACCAAGACATTCTTGGCGCCGCCCTGCGCCTGGACACGCTTTCCATTTTCGGCCGCCCGTCGATAGACGTACTTTGCCACTGGAGTAGAGCCAACGAACGATACGCCGACTATGTCCTTGTGGTCGAGCAGATTATCGACGGCCTGACGCGCCCCATTAATCAGATTCACCACGCCGGGCGGAAAACCGGCTCGGTCGATCAAGGCAAAAACGCGCTGCATAGTAAACGGTACTTTCTCCGACGGTTTCATCACGTAAGTGTTGCCGCAGGCCACCGCCATCGGCCAGAACCAGAACGGCACCATTGCCGGAAAGTTGAATGGGCAAATCGCGGTGAATACGCCGAGCGGCTGGCGAATGACTTCCTCGTCAATCGAACGGGCGGCGCCGTCTTCGAGGTTGTAGCCCATCATCAGCGAGGTGACACTTGTGGCTACCTCGACGTTTTCGATTGCGCGCCGAACCGACCCGCGCGCGTCTTCGAGTGTCTTGCCGTGCTCGCGGGTGATGGTGCGAGCCAGGTTATCGAAATCCTCCTCCATAAGCTCTTTCATCCGGAAGAAGTAGCGAGCGCGGTCCAATGGCGGCGTGGCGCGCCAGTCAGGAAAGGCCTCCTTGGCCGCTTTTACAGCTGCATTCACTTCTCTCTCAGTTGAGAAAGGCACTCGGCCGATCGTCCGACCGTGAGCCGGATTCAATACGTCTCCCCATTCGTTTGTGGCCGAGTCCGCCCATCTCCCGCCGATATAGTTCCTGATCACGGCGGTCTCGCCATCGGCTTCCCCAACCCTTGTCGATGTTGTCTTACTCACTTAGTCTTCCTCTAATCTTGGCTAGTACGACTTTGGTCGTCGGTACTCTGACAAATGCGCAACTGATTGTAACCTACCAATCGCCCACGCCGATTGCCACCGGCACACTGGTAACAGTTCAGACTTGGGTGTATGTCTCTGCTCCATACCCGTGAACTGGATAGGTCAAGTCGCCGTTCGGGTCCTCAGTCGGCGGTCAAGGGGTGATTTCCAACCTACCGATGCCCCAAATCCACGAGCTGCTCGACCTCATCCCCTCGCCTTGCGTAGTCTTCGACCTGGCCCCCTTCTCCTGGCCAGAGTTCGTCTCATAACTCTGTGTGGGGTACGAAATACGGCGGGACCTTCTCATCATGACCTAGTTAACGGTTCATTATTGATGAAATCGACCAAATACGAAGGTCGGAATTGCGCTTATCGCTGCCCTTTGGACTTGTGAGACAGCCTCTGGCCAGAAGAAGGGGGGTCTTTGTTGTGGGGGACACCCCCACATCCCCCGGCAAGGACGTCGCCCTTGCAACCCTTTCCTGGCTTTTCCCGATCAGACGTCCTCGCCTGTCGTAGACCCTCATTGGTGCGATATTACGCCCTTACGGAGCAGGTACCCCTAAAGCAGGCACCCCTAAATCTGAACCCTTACAATATGGTATCTGTGCCGCCACTACGTTGGCCGCACTTGGCTAGCTCCGACCCCCGGTTGCAAACACATTCCAGCCGGCCGGTGGATCTGCCGGGACATACTTCGAATAAACACTGAGGAGGAACGACGTTGAAGCTACGAACTCCGTTTTGGCAATCACTCAGGCGCGACGAAATCGCCGACGCGAGTGAGGCCGGCGCCGCGGTCTTGCTGCCGGTTGGCTCAATTGAGCAGCATGGCGCTCACCTGCCGGTAAACACCGACATAGCAATTGCAACTGCCGTCTGCGTCCGGGCAACCGAGGTCAGCGAACCTCCGTCGGCCGTGGTTGCGCCGCCAGTTTGGTCGGGATACTCGCCTCATCATATGAACTTGCCCGGCACTTTGACGCTCGACCTGAACACCTTCCAGGCTTTGATCTACGAGACATGCGTGGGAATTTGGCATCACGGCTTCCGCAAGATCCTGGTAGTCAACGGCCATGGGGGCAACACCGGTCCCTTGGCCGGAGCCGCGCAACGGCTCACAAGCGCCGGCCACCCGGTGTTGTCTTGCGGAGCGGGGGGCCTGGTTGGCGATGATCTTGACGTGATATTCGAGCGTCGAGTCAAGGGAGGCGGACATGCCTGCGAAGTAGAGACTTCCGTCATGCTCCATCTTTATCCTGAGAGCGTCGAAATGACCAAGGCAGTCGATTACGTGGACCTCAGGTCGCAAGGTTTCACGGAAGTCGGCATCACAGTGCCCTCGGTCTTTGCGCCGGACGATCCTGGAGTTCGGGGCTATCCGACAATCGCCACCGCCGAGAAGGGTCGACGCTTCGTAGAGCTAGCAGCGGAGCGACTCGCCGATATCATCCGCCTGCTGCACCGGGATGGATGACGGGCTTGCATGATGTGTGGAAGTTCACAAACGCTGGTCGGAAGGAGTAGCTTGATCGAGGCAACAGTTCAGATTGGGGTGTATGTTTCGCCTCCATGCCCGTGAACTGGAAAGGCCGAGTTGCCATTCGGGACGTCAGTCGGCGGACAAGGGGTGATTTCCAACTCCACGAGCTGGTCGACCTCATCCCCTCGCCTTGCGTAGTCTTCGACCTGGCCCCCCTTCTACTGGCCAAGACAAGGGGGGTCTTTGTTGTGGGGGACACCCCCAAATCCCCCGGCAAGAGCGAAGCCCTTGCAACCCTTTCCTGGCTTTACCCGATCAGACGTCCTCGCCTGTGGCAGATTCTCATTGGTGCGATATTACGCCCATACGGAGCGGGTATCCGTAATTCTGAACGCCTACTGATCGAGAGTAAGTTTGACCTATATGAAGGCCACCAATAGAATTGCGGCGAGGTCTTGCAGGAACCGGTGCGCCGACGTTGGTCTGTGGCGCCGGCTTGGCCCCGCTGGTCGCAGCCGGCGCGTTTTTTGCTATCCGGCAGCGATGGCTCGCTCGGCAACCGAGGTGATACCGTTTGACGATTGGTAAGGATATTTGCGCCCATACCTCGAACCGACTTGTATGACCGTATTTTCGAACGCGACTGAGCACCGCGACTCCGTTCGCTTAAGCTACTTTCGCACGATACTAGACACCTCCACGGAGACGTAACGCCGGTGCGACTGAGATCACCCCTGGGCATATTCATAGTCCTACTAGCCATGGCGTCGATAGGGATCGGTTGCGAGCGGCTTGTCGAGGAGATACCGACTCCGACGCCGATACCAACCCCACCAGAGTCGAACCGACCTAAACATGAGGTGACTTTGGGCTCTATAGTCCAAGAAGTCAGAGGCCTCGGACGTATTGCTTCCAGCCAGGAGCAGGAGCTCTATTTCAAGCAGGGCGGCAGGCTATTCAACATCTTGGTCCAACAGGGTCAAACGGTCGAGGAAGGGCAAATTCTGGCAGAGCTAGAAACCGGCGACCTCAAGCATCAGGTGGCCCAAGCCCGAATCGCGGTCGACCTAGCCCAGCTACGGCTGGAAAAGCTGGGGCTGGAGCAACTCAGGTCGGAAGAAAGTAGGCTCACGTCGGCAGAGCGTAGTAAGGAGGCCGCAGCGACCCAACTTGCCAGTGCCGAGGCCTCTTATGCGAAAGCTCTGGCGGATCTTGATAAGTTGAACATTGGAGAGGCGGTTACGCTCGTGGCGGCGCGTCAGTCCGTCATAGCAGCAGAAGCTGGCGTCAAGAATGCTGAAGACGCGATTGCTCGACTAAAGAGCCTGCCCACCGACGTACAGCTGAGAGCGGCAGGAATAGCGGTCGAGAGATCGCGTAATGCCGTGATCGCTGCCGAGGCACAGGTGCAGCTGGTCGAAAACGCGTTAGCCCGGCTGAAGAGAGCGCCAACCGATGAAGAGCTGGCAGCGACTGGTCTTGAGCTCGAGAGTGCTCTCGGGACGTTGGCTGCGGCTGAAACCAACGTCGAAGCTCGTGCAGAAGCGATTGCTCGATTAGACCGCCTGCCCACCGACGTACAGCTAATAGCGGCCCAGGTCGAAGTCCAGAGGTCTCTTGCGGCCCTGGCTGCAGCCGAGGCAAACGTTAAATCGGCCGAGGAAGCGCTAGCCGGCCTAAACAACAAGCCGACCAGCGCGGAACTGAAGCCGGCCGAGGTTGAGGTCAAGAAGGCCGAAACCGCCCTCTGGGCGCTTTATCTCTTCCGCGATCGAACTTGTGCCAGAGATTCAACCACCAACGCGTGTAACTCAGCCAACGCCGAGGTTACCAAAGGAGAGCTATCACTCACTGTCGCACGCGACCGATTGGAGAGGGTGAAAGCCGGCGCCACGCCGGAGGAGATTGCAGCAGCCACCAGGGCACTGGACTTGGCTCGACAGTCGCTGCCCGTGGCACAGATACAGCAGAAAAGGGCTGAGCTGTTACTGGCAAGAGTGAAGGCCGGCGCCACACCGGAGGAGATTGCGGCAGCTACTGCCACGCTGGCAATCGCACACCAGTCATTGGCGCTGGCACAGACACGGCACTCAAAGGTGGAGCTGTCAAGTGAGAAGGTGAGAGCCGGCGCAGCGCCGGAGGACGTAGCCGCAGCCATCGCCGCCCTAGATATGGCCGGCCGGTCGCTGTCATTCGCACAGATCCTGCAGGCAGAGGCAGAGCTTTCACTTGGAAGGGTGAATGCCGGAGCAGCGCTGGAGGAGATTGTGGCGGCGGAACGATCGTTGTCCGTAGCAATAGCTCAGCGAGACGCCGCCGAGGCCCGACTTACCCAGGTATTAGAAGCGAAAGGCATCGACGGCGTGGTCGCGCAGAAGCAGCTCGCGAGTGCCAAAGCCACGCTGGATGCGTCCAGGGCAAACTACGAGCAGACCATTGACTCGCTTCAGACAAACGAGTCGGATAGCCTGGATCTTGCCCTACAAGAGAAGCAGTTGGAGCTAGCTCAAATCACCATGGACCATCTGGAAAACAAGCTTGCTCTCGCCCAGATCGAGGCTCCATTCGGCGGCGTAATCATCTCGAAGTCCGGGCGAGACGGCGACTTGATTCAGCCTTACAAGTCGATTGTAGGAATCTCGAATCCAGAGAGTCTGGTCGTGGCGGTAGATCTTTCGTCATCGGATCTGGGTAAGCTCGAATTGGGACAGACGGCAAAGATAGTAGTCACCGCCCTGCCAACTAACGTGTTCGATGGCGAAGTTATCAGCATCCCGTCGCTCGGTGTAGTCGCGACGGCCGGCCAGGGGCCGGCATCGCGGACGGTGCGGATCACCTACAATGGGCCGGACACCGTAGAGGTTGGCGACCTGGTTCGCGTGACGATACAGGTTGAGAAGAAGGACAACGTGGTCATTGTCCCGAGCAGAGTCATCCGTGCATTTGCTGGTCGGCGTTTCGTCCGGGTGGTAGCCAACACCGGCCGGCGGCAGGAGGTCGATGTCAAGATCGGCATCAGCGATGACGATTTCACCGAGATAGTCTCTGGACTCACCGCAGGTCAACTGGTAATAGAGCCCTAGCCGGCGGCCAACAACATCAGGCGACCAATGAATCTAGGGCCCGGCAAGAGGTCCTACGTTAGCAGCCTAGGGGCCGGCGACCCTACTTCAGCTCATCCCGGACCGATTGCCTGATCGAATCGTATTGCGGGAACCCTTCGTCCCTAAAGGTCGAGAAGGCAAGCGTGTCGTTGACGCGGACGTCGAACACGCCATTGGCTCCTGGAATCAGGGTGAGGTTTCGAATGTCGGGACCAAACTCGAGGAGTAACTTCTCCGTCAGGCTCACGGCCTGCGGCTCGTAGCCTCACTCGCAGCAATATTTGATGGTGATCGTGACTGGTTCTATCAATAGTCTTTCCATTTCAATCTTAGGATCGTGCTTTTCAAGACTATCTGAGATACGTGTCGCGAGTCAATCCGGCAACCTGGTTCCGTTTCGACCGACTGCGCCAGAGGGTTAACGGGTTGGGTCGCGGACGGTGGCGTCGATTCAAGCCGGCGACGAGGTCAGGAGGCTCTAAGTGGAGTCGTAGTCCGCGCCCAGTCTATTGGGCGCACACGAATATTGGCGGCCTTTCGAATCTCCAAGATGATGGTGAGGTCCCTGGATTTAATCGTCACAGTGCCGGCCAGTAAATCGGTCGATTCGATCTTGATTTGGGCGCCTGGCCTGATCGCGTGAGCGTCCAATAAGCGCAAGAATTCGCTATCATACTCGCCCTCTTCACTGATACGCTCAACTACGACTTGGGCGCCGTCAGTGGTGTGATCGATGGGATGATCGACCAGGAATCCTTGTGACGAGGTGTGTCCCGGGTAGCCGGGGATAGCGTTGCCATGAGGACAGGTAGGCGGGTATCCCATGACCTCCATCAGACGCTCTTCTACGATTGGCGATATCGCGTGCTCCAATCGATCAGCCTCGTGATGGGCATCGGCCCAATCGATACCCAGCGCATCGACCAACCAGCATTCGACAAGATGGTGCCGGCGCATGACGACAATAGCGCGCCGATAGCCCGGCTCGGTCAGGATTATGCGACGTCGACGGCCAAATTGGACCAATCCCGCCCGCTCCATGCGGTGCAAATGGTTGGAGACGGCCGAGGAAGCGACCCCGAGCCTTTCAGCCAGCCGGACGGCAATCGCCGGCAGCCTTTCGAAAGTTATGGAGTAGAGAATACCCAGGTAATCCTCCCAGACGGGGCTGATCTTTTCGGTCGCGGCAGCAAAGGATACCTGGTCGGATTGCGCGTCTGACATAGTTCTCAACGCCTTTCCGCTGACTGGGACGCGGACATTCGCCCGGAAGGTTGAAAATGGAAAAGTGCGATCTGACTGATGCGTCAATGGTATAGCCAGTGATGAATTGTTGTCGAGGATCGAGATGGTCGCCTGGGACGGCTATTAAGCCCAACGCCTGTCGGAATAGAAGTAGAATCGATGGCGAGCCAGATTTCGGCGGAGGGTAAGGTCGATGGCAGCAGGGTTTTCTGAAAATACAACAACGACTCTAGAGCGAAATGGATGGTCTGTGGTTGAGCTACCCCACGGATTAACGCTCGAGGTTCTTCGACAACAGGACGCGCCGTTCAGGGGGGATCGATACTTCAGGGAGTTCGCCGGCGAGGTAGCGGAAAGGCCGACCTCCGAGGGCTCAATCGCCGTCTATCCGGGGATCCTGGAAGGGACTTTGAATCGCAGGTACGAGGATTGCGAGCGATTACTCGGTGAGTTCGGCCGGGCGTTGCCGGATGGTTGCGAGGCACTGATAGGATCGGCCGCGACTTACGTCTACTTACTAGGTCGTCATCGGGCGGACAAGGGAACGTTTCCGATTGCAGGTTTCTACACCTGGACGTCTGACCGGTACCGAGAAACTCACCTGGTGGTCGGCGTATTTGGCAGAGAGCGTCCGATAGTTGTGGCGCCTCTATCGGAGAAGCAGGGAAAAGGCGTCGGAGTAATGCCGCTGATCTTGCCGGTAGGGTGAACGGCACGTTTCAGTGTCCGGTACTTGCGGGAACACGGTTGAAGAAGCCGGCTACGTTGACCGGTTGAACTTGGAGGATTACCACTGATGGCTACCAACGGCATCAAAGTGAACATGACTCCTTCACATCCTGGAGACTTCATCCGCACGGAGGTCATTGAGGAGTTGGGTCTGAACGTGACCAAGGCCGCTGAGATTCTGGGGGTTCGCCGGGCGACGCTTTCGGACCTGCTGAACGGCAAGGCCGCGCTATCGCCGGAGATGGCGCTGCGCATCGAGAAGGCCTTTGCCGTGAGCATGGACACGTTGCTGCGGATGCAGGCCTGGTATGACGCCTCGCAGATGCGCGCCCGCGCGAAAGAAATCAAGGTGCGGCGCTACGAGCCGGCGTGACCGACAGCCGCTGGCCGCGCGGGGAGAACCGCGTACCGGCTAACGGCACGGTTTGCTCGATTGTTAGTCGATTGGGAGAAACACTCGGTGATGAGAGATGGCTTACATGCCTGTTCCGTTCGCCCAGGCCCTTGAGGCAGGTGACCTATCGTCAGTGCGGCGTGCGCCGAAGGCTGACTACCACTGTCATTCTTACTTTGGTACGCGGATCGAGAACGTTGAGCGGTGGCTGGGACACTCGCTGGATAGGCCAATCACCCCAATGCGCGGGCTGCGAGGAATGCTCGACTACGCTTCCGAGGCCATAGATCCCTACGTCAACTCGCTAGCCGGCTTCAAATTCACAGCGGATGCCGCGGTGGACGATGCGACGAGAGATGGAGTCCGGCTACTAGAGATGAGCTTTGACGTGCGCTCGGTTGGCGACTTCGAAGCCGGCTTCGCCGGTTTTGCTTCGTTCATCCGGCAATTGGTAGAGCGCCATCGAGATCGGATTGATCTGAGGCCGGAACTAGGGATCGCGCGAGAACTCATCGGTAATGCGGAGATTGAGGATAGGGCCCGCGAGGGAATTGACGCCGGCCTGTTCAAGTCCATCGACCTTTACGGGGACGAGGACGCGTGTTCGCTCGACTCCGTGATTGCGCTGTACACGCATGCTCAATCAGCCGGAATGAAATTGAAAGCACACGTGGGTGAATTTAAAGGGGCGGAACGGGTAAGGGAGGCTGCTGAGGTGCTTGGGTTAGCGGAAATACAACACGGAATCGCGGCCGCTGAATCAACCGAAGTCATGAGGTGGCTGTCAGAGAACAAGATCCGATTACACATCTGCCCGTCCAGCAACGTGATGCTGGGCGCAACTGCCACTCTCGCATCACATCCCATCCGCGTGTTGTTCGACCACGGTGTTGAGGTGACCGTCAATACAGACGATCTATTGATCTTTGGGCAGAGTGTCTCGCAAGAATACTTGAACCTGTTCAAGGCAAGGGTCTTCAGTGCTGGTGAGCTTGATGGTATACGGGTCGCATCGATCGGTGGGTTATCATGACCGATTACCGACAAGGAGACCTCACTCCTCAACAGTCCAAGCTCCTTGGTAACTCCATAGGGAGGATCTCGCATGAACGGCCGCGACTTCGACAATCTCGTTAGCAGCGTCAAGCAAGCCGGATCAATCAAGCGCGGCCAGTTGCAGCCGGGGCGCACTACCCAGGTGGATCCGGCCGAAATCAAGTTGATCCGAAAGAAATTGGATAAATCGCAATCTGAATTTGCCCTAATGATTGGCGTCAGCGTGTCTACATTGCAGAATTGGGAGCAGGGACGCCGCCATCCTGAGGGCCCTGCTCAAGATTGCCTCAGAGAATCCTGAAGCAGTGACGCGGTTGTTGGGCGCTTGAGCAAGCCACCCAATCCCGCTCGTAGCCACACTGCCCCCAACAATTGGATTGCGCCGCGGCACATTGGTGCCTAGCCCTTATTGAGAGAACCCACTACGTGGGCTGACGATCCGGAACAGCATTGTGAGACATCGATATGACAGCTGAGGAGCGTATTTGTGTCTTTTGCTCAATAGTCCGTGGTGAGGCGGACTCTGCGACAGTTTTCGAGGATGATTCGACCTTGGCTTTCTTGAACCTTCGGCAAAGCAACGAGGGGCACGTATTGGTTGTTCCCAAGAGTCACTTCGAGCAAATCTACGATCTGGACGATGAGATTGCCTCGTATCTTGCCAAGGCTGTCCGGAGAGTTGCCTGCGCTGTGCGCCGCGTCTACGAGCCGGAAGGATTGTCGATTTGGCAGTCGAATGGTGCAGCCGCGTTTCAGGAAGTGCCGCACGTTCATTGGCACGTACTTCCGCGGTATTCGAACGATGGCCTTCTCGTGGTGTATCCCGCGGGCGTTGCCGGCCGAGCGCGGGGCCGATCGATGCAGTTTCTAAAGAGTATGTCAGGGCCGTTGATCGAAGCACTCAAGGACAACGCTGGATGACAGCCTGGTTTGCCGGCAGTCCACCTCGAAACATCCCACGGGATTCGAGAGTGCAGTAAGCCATCAAGTGTATCTCCACAATTGAAGGGCGGTATACTACGCTCTCAGACTTCGAAAGAACGTGGCTAACGAGCGATGGACGACAGATCAATCTTGAAAGATCAAGTCGCCTACTACCGGGCGCGAGCCGGCGAGTATGACGAGTGGCATTTACGCCAAGGGCGATACTACCGGGGCGACGAGCATAAGCGCCAATGGTTTGCAGAGTTGGATATTCTGCAATCGGAACTCGAGCGGGAGCGGCCGTTCGGCAAGTGTCTCGAGCTTGCTTGCGGCACGGGATTGTGGACGGCATGCCTGGCGCGCGGCGCAGCCGACCTGACCGCTATTGACGCGGCCTGCGAGGCGATTGAGATCAACCGCACCAAGATCGGCGATGCCCAGGTGCGGTACGTGATAGCGAACCTTTTCGAGTGGCGGCCAACCGAAACGTATGATTTCATCTTCTTCGGGTTCTGGCTGTCGCACGTGCCGGCCTGGCAGTTCAACCGGTTCTGGGAGATGGTTCGCGCAGCGTTAAAGCCGGATGGCAGGGCTTTTTTCGTCGACAGCCTGGCAACCCAAGAGTCGACCGCACGGGACCACCCCGAACTCAACGATTCCGGAGTAGAAGAAAGGAAGCTGAACGATGGCCGGAATTTCAATGTGGTAAAAGTATTCCACGACCCGGATCAGTTGAGCCGGCGGCTGCACGATCTTGGCTGGAATGGCTCGATTCAAAGAAGCGGGCAGTTCTTTTACTACGGTTGCGTGGCGCCTATCGAAGCCGGCCGACGAGCAGATGAGGGCGAGCCGCCGCGCCAACCTTAGCCGTCAATCCGTCATGATCATCGCATCCCCGGCTGTGGCCCTCGCCGGCTCGGGAGCGCAGCAGCGTTGCGGGAAACGAGAGCGGCAACCCTCGATCGAGTGAGCGGAACAACAAGGCTATGAGTAAGTACGATTCCTACAATCCGGCCTGGGTGGCGAACTTCTACGACGAGTACGGCGACCGGGAATGGACGCGATTCACTCGGAGTCCCGCAGACGAGGTAAGTCTATTCCTTCATACCCACTATCTAGAGCGATTCGTCGAGCCGGGGTCGCGAGTCCTAGAGGTAGGCGCCGGCCCGGGGCGATTCACCAAGATCATGGCAGAGATGAGTTGCCGGGTCTTGGTGGCAGACATATCCCAAGTGCAACTCGACCTCCACCGAAAGCATGCGGAGGAGCTAGGTTTCGAGGATTCGGTTGAGGAACGTTTGAAACTGGACGTCTGCGATATGGCATGTCTATCCGATGAGTCATTTGACGCGGTCGTCTGCTACGGCGGTGCTCTGAGCTACGTCTTCGACCAAGCGCCCCCGGCAATGCGAGAATGCGTACGGATCTGCCGGAGAGGCGGGTACGTTCTCGCCAGTGTCATGTCTCTTTGGGGACCGGCTCATCGGTACTTGGATGAGGTTCTGGAACTCCCGCCGGAAAACAACCGCAAGATCACCGATACGGGCGACTTAACGCCTGAGAACTGGCCCGGCGTACTGCACCGGTGTCACATGTTTCGGCCGAATGAGTTGCGACAATTGGTGAACGGGGCAGGGTTGACTGTAGCCGCAATATCGGCTTCGAACTGTCTCTCCATCGGTTGGGATGATTTACGCGCCGAGGTCAAGAACGATCCAAAGAAGTGGCAGGAACTCCTCAGAATGGAGCTCTCGGCTTGTCGCGAGGAGGGTTGTGTGGGCATGGGTGATCACATCATCGTAGTCGGGAAAAAGGAATAATAATGGGTGAATGGTGGACCACCTTTTTCGCGGGAAACTGGCTCGACGTTCAAAGGAACGTGCAGGCGCAGCGCACCTCAGACGAAGTAGCCTTTCTGGAGCGCGCTCTGAACTTGACGCCAGGATGCCGGATTCTCGACGTGCCCTGCGGCAATGGCAGATTGGCGCTGCCACTGGCTGAGCGGGATTACCGAGTGACCGGTGTTGACATCACCAAAGCTCTAGTCCAAGAGGCGCTATCCACCTCGCGAGAAGCGAATCTTAATCTTGAGCTTCGCGAGTCGGACATGAGAGACCTGCCCTGGACGGAGACATTCGATGCGGCATTCTGCTTTTGGGGAAGTTTCGGGTACTTTGACGACGATGGAAACAGACGGTTCCTCGAAGCAGTGCATCGAGCTCTAAAGACTGACTCGAGGTTTGCTCTGGATGTTTCCAACCTCGCTGAACATTTACTGCCAAGATCCCAGCATCGCAGTTGGAGCAAGAAAGGCGAAACTCTCGTCCTGGAGAACATGACGTACAGGCACACAGAGAGCCGGGTCGAAAGTGAATGGACTTTGATCGCAAACGGAGTTTCCGAAACGAAGACCACCTCTTTACGAGTATACGGATTCCGAGAATTGACGTTTCTCCTCTCCGAGGTGGGTTTCGAGGTGTGCGAGGTTTTTTCCTCACTTGATAGCGAGCCCTACGAGCTAGGGAGGCGTGCATACTTCATAGCCAGAAAAATTTGAAAGATCGACTCCGGGCAACAGCACGACTTGCGCTGCCGGCCCTGCGCAAGGTGCGGTAAACGATGACCGATCAAACACATAGGTGCTGGTTTCACGGTTCGCCGGAGGAGTTGAGTACTCTTCGCGTGGGTAGCTGGGTCACTCCGTACAGGGAGTTCGCGAAAGCCTTTTCGCACAAACCATCCCGGGTAACCGCTACCGGCGATGACGTTACCAATGTCCGCCACGATGGGAAGATGGCTGGCTTTCTGTACGTTGTCGCGGAGACTCTCTCAGAACAGGACCTCGAAGAGCTTCCAGGTACCGATCGAACACATTGGAAGACTACGCGAGTACTCAAGATGCAACTGTTCGAGGAAGTTCCGCTGGTCGACACCGAGATGCTGTCTGACGCGGAAAGTGCCGCTTTGGCAGAGAGTAATCCGGGAACGGGCTTTTGGAGTACGTGCCGAGAAGATGATTGATCCTTCTGGTAATGGGCGGCGCCTCGATTTTCGTGAGTTTGCTCCTTGGTCAACTTTTCTGTCGCTGCGCTTCCTCAGCTAGGCGGTATTAGATGCCTGACAGATTCAAGCTGATTCCAGAGGCCCACATTTTTCTAATGAATGACAATCACGAAGTGCTGCTCTTGAGGCGATTGAACACCGGGTACGAAGATGGGAACTACAGCGTGATTGCCGGGCACATTGACGGCGACGAGGAGGTCAAGGCGGCGGCGATCAGAGAGGCGAGGGAAGAGGCCGGCATTGAGATACGGCCTTCGGACATCGAAGTGGTGGGTGTGATGCACAGGAAAGCCAAAGATGAGCGGGTGTCATTCTTCCTCGCCGCCTCCAAATGGAGCGGAGATATCGTGAACGCGGAGCCGGACAAGTGTGATGACCTATCATGGCATTCCATCCATGATTTGCCGGCCAACATGGTGCCGTATGTCAGGCAGGCCCTAAAAAACTATCTGGATGGCAAGGTGTTCGACAGCTTCGGGTGGGACAAACAAGATTAAGGCGCAATCTGATTAGCCGGCACAATACACAACTTCAGGCCTAGGGCGCGCACGATCTTGATGATCGTAGCAAGCGAGGGGTTGCCATCTTCAGATAGAGCCTTGTAGAGCCCTGAACGATCCAGGCCGGCGACGCGGGCTAGAGCGCTCATATTCTGCGCGCGGGCAATGGCGCTTAGGGCAGCCCGGATTATGCTACCGTCGCCGGGGTCCTCGTCTATTGCCGCCTCCAGGAACAACCCGGCATCCTCTGGAGTGTCGATGTAGTTAGCCGCATCCCAACGTGAATAAGTCTCAGGCATTAGTCTTTCTCCTTTCTGCCGCGATACGCGTGGCCTGTTCGATATCCCGCCGCTGGCTGGCCTTGTCGCCGCCGCAAAGCAGCACGACCACGGTTGCGCCTTGGCGTCTAAAGTAGAGCCGGTATCCCGGCCCGTGGTGGACTCGTAGTTCCAAGACGCCATCGACTAGCGGTCTTAGGTCACCAAATTGACCTGCCTCGATCCTCAGCAGTCGAGCATTGATCCGAGCAACTGCCCGTCGGTCGCGCAACTCACGCATCCACCGCTCAAACGTTGCGCTCTGTTGCATCTGGACCATGCCTATAGTGTAGACTGCAGACTACACTATTGTTAGGACAATTTGAAACCGGAGCAGGGAAGGCGTCTAGCCGCGCCACCACTCGACGTTCGCAAACCGTGAGAACATTACTTGAAATGCTCCAAGAGTCATTAGCGCATCGGAGGGAACAGTTCGCATGACTGAACTCGCATCGCTGCCAGAGATCACAGTCGGATCACATCTCTTCATTGTTGGAGCGCCAGGCATACCCGCGGGCTCAGTGTTGTCCGACCCGTCCTTCGGTTCCAAGCAATTGAACAGACCCGTGCTGTCAAGACAGAGGAGGCAGGGAGAGGACTTGAAGGCCTATTTTAACTTGGGGCCGCTGGCCGAGCAGACCTTCGATCTGAGTGTCCCTCGCGCGGTAGACTGTTTAGGTCAGGTCCAAGGAGTGGGAGTTCTTGGCGAGTTGGTCTGGGAGGTCGTTCGTCTCCGAGAGTTTCCTGATCGTCCCAGTCGTCTTGACTGCACGTTCTTTTGGCAAACCGAGTCTGTTGCTCGTGATTGGCTTGCCATCCGCACGTGGCCTTCCACGTTGTATGAGGTAGAGGTCATCGAACACCGAGCCTCCTTTCTCACGGACATCAATCGATTGCAGTTTTCATCGGAAGACGGGACCGTCTCGGGAATGATGGATCAGGCACGCACGTACTGGGCCGGGACTGCCGGATCGAACAGCACCGAAGTGCTACTCGAGGGCCGGGTGCGCGTCGTCAAGTGGTTATCCGACAGGTGACTGAATGCACGTCACACCTGTCCCGGACAATACCTACCGATACCAGCCGGCCTGGAGATTGAACAGCTCGGCGTACTCCCCGCCGGCGGCTATCAACTGCGAGTGGGTGCCCTGCTCTACCACCCGGCCTTCGTTCAACACGAGGATGCGATCGGCTAGCCGGCAGGAGCCGAGCCGATGCGAGATCAGGACCACCGTGCTGGCTTCGGCCATCCGAGCGAAATGATCGTAAACGCCGGCTTCGGACTTGGCGTCGAGACCCGATGCCGGCTCATCCAGAATCAGTATCTCGGCCGGTCTCAGATAGGCCCGCGCAATAGCCAGTCTCTGCCACTGGCCGACCGATAGCTCGGACCCTTCCTGGAACTCCTTGCCCAGGGGCGTTTCCAGACCGCGTGGGAGAGACGCGGCCACCTCAACCGCTCCGCTTCGCGCCGCCGCACTGGCAATGGCCTCGGCATCATCAAGCTTTGGCAGCCATCCAAATCCTATGTTCTCTCGGAGGCTGACCTGATACCGGGTGAAGTCCTGGAATACCGCGCCGATCCGGCGATACCAGTCGGCCAATGCGATGTCTTTCAGATCGACGCCATCCACCACGATGCGACCCGAAGTCGGCTCGTAGAGGCCCATCAGTATCTTCGCGAGCGTCGTCTTGCCGGCTCCGTTCTCGCCAACAAGTGCGATCCTTTCGCCCGGCCGGAGGGTGACCGATACATCGGCAAGGGCCGGCCGGTCGCTTCCGGGATAAGTGAACGAAACGTTATCGAGCTCGATTCCTCGTGAAATCGGTCCAGGCAGGCGGGTACCCTTGTCGAAGTCCAGTCTTGGTGAGTCGATGAACTCGAAGAAGTCGCGTATGTAGCGGAGATCGTTGTAGACCCTCGAGGCATCCCATACCAGGCCCCAGTAGTGTTGCTGAAAGCCGTCGATGGCGGCGAAGAAGGCCGCGGTAGCGCCCAAGCTGACGCGACCCGCGACCAGCAGAACAACGCCGAATCCGATTGTCGCCAGTGTAACCAGCGCATTGATTCCGTCGGATACAAGTGTGAGCTTGAGCTCTCGACGTTCAAGTTGCATTCGCTCATCGCGCATGCCGAGCCAGAGCTTTTCGGCCCGGTCGATCAGCCACGGGCCAAAGCCGAATAGCCTGAGCTCTGCCGCCGCCGCTCTTCCGGTAAGGATGTCGGTCAGAACCTCTAACCGTCTCTGTCTCGGGGTCTGCTTCCGCTCAACCAGGTAGCTTGCGCGGTGCTGGCGCTCTCTGATCAGCACGCCCGGCGTCGTGCCGGCAATCAGCAAGAGCGGTATGGCCCAGTGGAACTGAGCCAAATAGACCAGCAGGGACAGCAGAGCTACGACATCGGTGATCATCGAGTGCGTGAATGAAAACGTGCTGGAAAATCGTTGGTCCATTCCCCGAAGAGCCCTATCAAGACGATCGTGGTGCTCGGCCTGCTCGAAACCGCTAAGGGGCATTGACTGAGCTTGCCGGTAGCAATGCTCTTCGATTACTCCTCGTAATACTTCCTGAAAGTGAGCACCTACCAGGTTCTTACCCTGAGACGTCACGCCTTGAACCACACCTATCCCAGCAATTAGGCCGGCCCAAACCACGGCGTCGATCAGTGGAGCTCCACCCTGAATCACCTCTTGCGCCGTCTCGACGAGCCGCCGGAGCGCGTGCACCTGGGCAACTACCAGCAAGCCGGCAACTGTGCTGATTAATACCAGGAGCACGTACATTCCCGGTTCTGCTCTCCAGATGAATCCGAGCAGACGCGGCAGGTAGCGAAGTTGGGATCCGGGAGAATCCCTGATGCTCCCTTTTGGTGGAGTGTTGGTCGTCATATTGTCCTGTTCAGCTTTCGGCGCTATCGGCGTACCAGCTCGCCTGTAGCCGGAACATGCGAGCGTATTCGCCATCTGCTCTGAGGAGTGAGTCGTGATCGCCTTCCTCCACTATCAGACCTTCGCGAAGGACGACGATCCTGTCGGCCATTCTGGCCGAGCCGAGGCGGTGTGATATGAGGATGGCGGCCCTGCCGGCCGACGCGCGGCTGAAATGACGGTAGACCTCCGCCTCGGCGCGCGGATCCAGCGCGGCTGTGGGTTCGTCGAGCGCGATGATCTGGGCATCGCGCAAGTACGCCCGGCCAATTGCCAGCCGCTGCCACTGTCCAATCGACAGCTCGACGCCGCCTTCCCACTCCTTACCGAGGGGCGTGGCGTACTTGAAGGGCAACGCGTCGATGAACTCCTCAGCGCCGGCCTGGGCGGCCGCCGAGACGACCCTGGTATGCACAGCGACTCGCGAACTTGGTTCTTCGGCCAGAAGCGGTGGGTCAGCGTAGGCGATATTCTCGAAAGGGGTAGTTGGATAGCGGACGAAGTCCTGGAAGATCGCAGTCGCCCGCCGGCGCCATTCCTCGGGATCAAGATCGGCGACGTCGATCCCGTCAACCGTGATCCGGCCCTCGGTCGGCCGATAGAGTCCTAGCAAGAGCCGGACGAGTGTGGTTTTGCCTGCCCCGTTTTCGCCCACGAGCGCTACATGCTCATCTGGTCGGATCGTCAGGTTTACGCCAGAGAGTGCAGGTCTTTCGCTTCCCGGATAAGTAAAGCTGAGGCCATCGAGCTGGACGCCCTGACGGAATCGAATAGGAGAACGCTCAGCGCCACGAACAGGTGAGCGCTGTTCGGAGTCCAACGCAAGGAAGTCGCGTAGATGGGCGATCGTAGACCAGTCCTCGATCAGGGTGGCCGAAGACCATCCGAATGTGTTGGTTACGCTTTCGAACCGGCTCAGTCCGTAAAGCAGGGCAACGAGTTGGCCTATGCTGATCTGTTCGGCTGAGGCCAGGATCACCAGAGCGATGGCGCCAATCAACATCGCGACCTGCTTTACGGCTATTTGGGTCAGAAATCCAAGGGCGACCTGGCGGCGGCCGCGGTCCATCTCGGCGACGTGGCGTCTGAAGACACCGCGCCAAAGCCCTATTAGATGATCGGCCAGGCCGAAGAGGCGCAATTCGGGGCCGGTCTCACGGCTGGATAGGAGGCCGGACCAGTAGCCGGCCTCGCGGCGAAGCGGTGAGCTATGATAATTGACCTGGGCGAGTCTTGCGGCGCCCCTACCTCGGACAATCGAGGCGACCACCGCAGCAGCAACCAGAAACACCGCTAGAAGCCAGTGGGCGGCGACATAGAGAGCGAAGAGACCTACCGCGCCGGCAAAGGCCCCGATGAGCCAGGCAACACTGTCGAGACTTCCAGCTACATGACCTCCGAGCGCCTGGCGACCTGTTTCGAGCTTTTGGTAGTACTCAGGACGCTCGAATCTGTCCAAGGGTACCGAAGTGGCCTTCTCGAATAGTTGGCGACGGATTGCCTGTTCGACCTGTTCCTGGACTACCACTCCAAGGTATCGACTCACGCCGATTTCGAGGCTGCGCATAGCGAAGGCGACCGCCAGCAACCCAAGCCAGGGCAAGATTCCAGCCCAGGGTTCTGACCCCGCACCCAATCTCTCCACAACCGCGTCCACCAAACCGTTGAGCGCCCAAACCTCGAACGGCATCGCCAGGCCGAAGACGACAGCCTGAGCGAATAGCAGCCCGCTCGATACGGGCGCATGGGTGAAAAGAACGCCGGCGACGTAGGAGACCGCGCCGGCAACGGCGCGCAAATTGATAGTCATCACAAACTCAAGATATCCTCGATTGGCTTGATTCAGTCGTGGCGAGAATTGATTTCGCCGGTGGTCCCGGACGCCCGGTCGCACGGGAGGGGAAAACCACGAAGGAAAGCTTCACGCTCGTGGCGTTTGAAAGGAAAAACGGCCACTCCGGTCGGAGCGAACTTCAGAGGGAGAAACTCGCTAGAGTCTCATGTTTAGAGCCTTGCATCCCGGAGGCGTGAGTAGCCGGCCGCGGCACATTCTCTTTGAATCATGCGCACGCCTCCAATCTGTCCCTACGGCATCACGCGCCGGCGGGGACGAGTGTCGGCATAGTACCCATAATGAGCGTACTATGTCAACAATCGAAATTGGCCGGGCTTACACCTGTCCCGGACAATACCTATTGATACCAGCCGGCCTGGAGCTTGAACAGCTCGGCGTACTCCCCGCCGGCGGCTATCAACTGCAAGTGGGTACCGTCCTCGACCACCCGGCCTTCGTTCAGCACGAGGATGCGGTCGGCGAGCCGGCAGGACCCCAGTCGATGCGAGATCAAGACCACGGTGCTGGCTTCGGCCATCCGAGCGAAATGATCGTAAACGCCGGCCTCGGCCTTGGCGTCGAGGCCAGATGCCGGCTCATCCAGAATCAAGACCTCGGCAGGCCTCAGATAGGCCCGTCCTATCGCCAGTCTCTGCCACTGGCCGACCGATAGCTCGGATCCTTCCTGGAATTCCTTGCCCAGAGGTGTCTCCAGACCGCGTGGGAGAGACACAGCTACCTCATCGGCTCCGCTTCGCGCCGCCGCCCTAGCAATTGCTTCGGTATCTTCGAGGTTTGGCAGCCATCCGAATCCTATATTCTCTCGGACACTGGCCTGGTACCGGGTGAAGTTCTGGAACACCGCGCCGATCCGGCGATACCAGTCGGCCAAGGCGATCTCTTTCAGATCGACGCCATCCACCACGATGCGACCGGACGTCGGCTCGTAGAGACCCATCAATATCTTCGCGAGCGTCGTCTTGCCGGCCCCGTTCTCGCCGACGAGTGCGATCCTTTCGCCCGGCCGGAGAGTGATCGATACATCGGCAAGTGCCGGCCGTTCGCTTCCGGGGTAAGTGAACGAAACTTTATCGAGCTCGATCCCTCGTGAAATCGGTCCTGGCAGATGAACTCCCTTGTCGAGGTCCAATCTTGGTGAGTCGATGAACTCGTAGAAGTCCCGTATGTAACGGAGATCGTTGTAGATAATCGAGGCATTCCATACCAGGCCCCAGTAGTTTTGCTGAAAGCCGTCGATAGCCGCGAAGAAGGCCGCTGTAGCCCCCAGGCTGACGCGGCCCGCAATCAGCAAGACAACCCCGAATCCGACCGTCGCCAGCGTGACCAGGGCGTTAACGCCGTCGGTAAGGAATTCCAGCTTGAACTCTCGACGTTCAAGTTGCATTCGCTCATTGCGCATGCCGACCCAGAGATCCTCGGCCCGGTCAATCAGCCATGGGCCAAACCCAAATAGCCTGAGCTCTGCTGCCGGCGCTCTTCCGGTGAGTATGTCGCCCAGAACCTCCAAGCGTCTCTGTCTCGGGGTCTGCCTGCGTTCAACCATGTATCTTGCGCGATGCTGGCGTTCTCTGATCAGCACCCCCGGCGTCGTGCCGGCTATCAGAACTAAAGGTATGGCCCAGTGGAACTGAGCCAAATATACGAGCAGGGACAGCAGAGCGACGACGTTGGCGATTGTCAATTGCGTCAATGAAAAGGTGCTGGAAAATCGCTGGTCCATTCCCCGAAGAGCCCTGGTAAGACGATCGTGATGTTCGGCCCACTCGAAACTGCCGAGTGGCATTGACTGCACCCGCCGGTAACAGCGCTCTTCGATCACTCCTCGTATTACTTCCTGAAGATGCTCACCTATGAGAATCCTGCCCGTAACCGCCAGGAACTGGACAAACCCCAACCCGGCGAACACGCCGGCCCACACCGCGGCATCAATCAGATTCGCGCCACCCTGAATCACCTCTTGCGCCGTCTCGACTAGCCGCCGCAACGCGTGCACCTCAGCAACTACCAAGACACCGGAGCAGGCGTTGATGAATACCAGCAATGCGACGGTCGCTGGCGCTGTCCTCCAGATGACCGCGAGCAGGCGGGGCAGGAAGCGAAGTTGCGACCGAAGTTGCGACCAAGGGGAATCCCTGAAGTACCCGTTTGGAGCTGAGTTGTTCGTCATCTTGTCGTGATCAGCCTTCGGCGCTCTCGGCGTACCAGCTTGCCTGCAGCCGGAACATGCGGGCGTATTCGCCATCTGCTCTGAGGAGTGAGTCGTGATCGCCTTCCTCTACAATCACGCCTTCACGAAGGACGACGATCCTGTCCGCCATTCTGGCTGAGCCGAGGCGGTGTGATACGAGGATGGCGGTCTTGCCGGCCGCCGCGCGGCTGAAATGGTTGTAGACCTCGGCCTCGGCACGCGGATCCAACGCGGCTGTGGGTTCGTCGAGCGCGATGATCTGGGCGTCGCGCAAGTAGGCTCGGGCAATGGCCAGCCGCTGCCACTGTCCAATTGACAACTCGACGCCGCCCTCCCACTCTTTGCCAAGCGGCGTGGCGTACTTGAAGGGCAACGCGTCGATGAAGGCGCCAGCGCCGGCCTGGGCGGCCGCGGAGGCGACCCTGGGATGGATCGCGACTTGCGAAGCGGTTTCATCCCCCAGAAGCGATGGGTCAGCGTAGGCGATGTTCTCGAAAGGCGTCGTTGGATAGCGAACGAAGTCCTGGAAGATTGCAGTCGCCCGCCGGCGCCATTCCTCAGGATCGAGACCGGCGACGTCTATCCCATCAACGGTGATCCGGCCCTCGGTCGGACGATAGAGTCCGAGTAAGAGCCGGACGAGAGTTGTCTTGCCGGCCCCGTTCTCACCCACGAGCGCTACGTGCTCATTTGGTCGGATCGTCAGGTTTATGTTGGAGAGCGCCGGCCTGTCGCTTCCCGGATAAGTAAAGCCGAGGCCATCGAAATGGATTGCCTGACGAAACGGACTAGGAGACCGTTTGGCGGCTTGATCGACAGAGCGCCGCTCGGAGTCCAACGCGAGGAAGTCGCGCAAATGGGATATTGTCGTCCATTCGCGGATCAGGCTGGCCGAGGACCATCCCAACGTGTTAGTTACGCTCTCGAACTGGCTCAGAGCGTAGAGCAGGGCAACGAGTTGGCCTATGCTGATCTGTCCCGTCGAGGCCAGAATCACGAGAGCGATGCCGGTAATCATTATCGCGATCTGCTTTACGGCTACCTCGGTCAGAAATCCGAGGGCGACCTGACGTCGACCCCGGTCCATTTCGGCGACGTGGCGACCAAAAACACCGCGCCAATGTCCTATGAGATGGTCGGCCAGTCCGAATAGGCGCAGCTCAGGGGCGGGTTCACGGCTCGAGAGAAGGCCGGACCAGTAGCCGGCCTCGCGCCTCAGGGGAGAGCCATGGTAATAGACCTGCGCATACTTGGCGGCGGCTCGTCCTCGGAGGATGGAGACCACGACCGCGACAGCAACCAGAAACGCGGCTAGAAGCCAGTGGGCCGCCACATAGAGAATAAACAGGCCGACCGCGCCTGAGAACGCCCCGATCACCCAAATCACACTCCGGAGATTCTCGGCTACGCTATCTCCGAGCGCTTGGCTACCTGTCTCAAGCTTCTGATAGTACGCGGGGCGCTCAAACGTCTCCAGGGGTACCGAGATCGCCTTTTCGAATAGCTGGCGACGTAATACCGGTTGGATCTGTTCCTGGACCACCACGGCAACGTACCGCCTAACCGCGCTTTCAAGGCTGCGCATAGCGAAGGCGACCGCCAGCAACCCAAGCCAGGGCAAGACTGCGGCCCAGGGTTCTACCGCCGCGCCCGATCCCTCCACAACCGCGTCCACCAAACCGTTGAGCGCCCACACCTGGAACGGTATCGCCAAGCCGAAGATGACCGCCTGAGCGATTAGCAGACCGCTCGACAGGGGCGCATGGGTGAACAGTACGCCGGCGACGTAGGCGATCGCGTCGGTGCCGGCTCGTAAATTGACGGTCATCACAAACTCAATAGATCCTTGATCTTTCGGGCTAGGGTTGCGGCCGGGCCTGATTTTGCCGACGCCCGGTTGTATTGGTAGCTAAGAAACCACGAAGGGAAGCGTCATGCCCATGGCTTTTGAAATGAAAAACGGCCACTCCGGACGGAGCGGCCTTTAGGGGCGGAGAGACTCGCTAGAATCGCTTGTCTAAAGTCCTTACATCTCGGAGGTGTGAGCAGCCGGCCACATCATTCTCTCTTAGAATCACACGCACAAACCTCTCCGTCTGAATGGCGGCATCCGCCGCTAAACACGATTGCCGGCGTTGATACTACCGGTCGCGGGTGTTCGGTGTCAACGAGCGAGAGCCGTCAGTGTTGCGCTGTTCCTCCGGCCATCCGAGCCGGCTTGATCGGCAACGACGTTTCCGCTGCAACATTCGAGCTTGACCTATTCCGCATTCATGGAGAAGTAACATCATACGGCCTCAACATCGGTCAGTGCGAAGTCCCGGCCCTTGAACAGAAGGGGTTCTCCGGTTGCTTCCGCCAGCGCGTAGGCGAAGCAGTCGCCGAAGTTCAGTCCTGCCGGGTGGTTGTCTTTTCCGAATCGCCGCCAAGCACGACGCGCGACCTGTGCTTGGTCAGCGGTGACCGGGGCCAGCTCGATAGCCGCTTCTTCTAGGAAGGCGTCAAGCTCCTGGCCGGCTGGTGGCTGTGGATGCGCCGGCCGGCCATCAGTCGCGGTGAATTCCTATGATTCGACACTGAGCCGGCCCTGCCGCTGAGAGCGGGGCTCTCGAATGACGATTTCCACGTCACGGCCAAGTGCCGTCAGCAGGCGCAGGAGTCGCTCGACGGAATACTCTCGAAAACTTCCCCGCAGGAGGCGCGATATGTCAGGCTGGGACAATCCAAGTAATTTCGCCGCCTCGACCTGCTTGAGCCCGCGCTGGCGAATGATCTTGTCAATGCGGGTGACGAGCCCCGCCTTTAACAGTTGAGTTTCGGCATCGGGGCGTCCGAGGTCCGCAAATACGTTGCCGCTGCCACGTTCGACCTTCAACTTTTCTGTCTTCATAGATCTATGCCTCGCCATAGGGGAAATTCGAAAAGATCAGGCGTTTGGGCGAATGCTAGGGGGCGGTGGTTGCAGAACTGAGGTTGCCGTGGCCGGGGAAGGTGACGAGTTCGGTCACTCGTACAGAAACGTCGACGCGGGTGCCCGGTTCGTAGATATCCCTACCCGGCTGGTGGCTGTGGATGCGCCGGCCGGAAGGCAGCTGCACGCAGTACAGGTTTTCGCCGCCTCGGAAGCGCCGCAGTATGATCTGTCCGATGCCATTGGCACGCGGCGTAATAACGACGTCGTCTGGACGTACCAACACGTCGAGTTCAGCGCCGCCGTTCAAGTTATTGGCCGTCAGAGGACCTATCTCGGTGTTGATGGTGGAATCCACCACTTTGCCGGGCAGAAAATCGGCTTGGCCGACAAAAGCGGCGATAAAACGGTTAGCCGGGTGATGGAAGAGTTGCTCTGGCGCGGCTACCTGCTCGATCTTACCTTGGCGCATTATCGCCACGTCATCCGCCAAGGCGAAGGCCTCTTCCTGGTCGTGGGTGACGAAAACCGCAGTTTCGTTGGCCTCGCGAAGGATCGACTTGACCTCTTCACGAACCGACACTCGCATCGACGGGTCGAGGTTGCTGAACGGCTCATCCAAGAGTATGACCGCCGGCTTGGGAGCAAGTGCGCGTGCCAGCGCAATTCGCTGCTGCTGACCGCCGGATAGTTGGTGGGGCATCCTGCCTCCCAGATCGACGAGGCCAACAAGCTCCAAGACTTCGTCGACCCGTGCTTTGCGGTCCTGCTTCCTGGGCAACCCGTAAGCGATATTTTGGGCCACGGTAAGATGAGGAAAGAGAGCATAGTGCTGAAAAACCATCCCGACGCGCCGGCGCTCGGGTGGAACGAAGAGTCCGGGAGCTACCATCTGCTGACCGCCGATCTCTACCGTGCCCGCACAGGGCGTCTCGAACCCGGCGATCAGCCGCAGCAGGGTAGTCTTGCCAGCGCCGCTTGGACCAAGCAGGGCCAGGAACTTGCCCCGGTCCAGCGAAAGATCCACGCCTCTCACCGCGACGGAAGCACCGAATCGCTGGGTGAGGCCAGAGCAACGAATGGCGGGAGTGCTCAAGATACCGCTCTCCGCTCGTGGACGCGCAAGAATGCAATTGGAAAGGCCGCGACCAAGATCAATATTAACGCGGGAATGGCTGCTTGCGCAAAGAATCCTTCGGAAGCATAGGACCACGTGCTAGTGGACAGGGTTTTGAAGCCGATCGGGCTGAGTAGCAGAGTCGCGGGCAACTCTTTCATCGTGGTCAGAAAAACCAACGCGGCACCGTATGCAATGCCAGGCCGGATCAGAGGCACAGTCACCGTTGCCATGACTCGTAATGGGGACCGCCCAAGGCTGCGGCCGGCCTCCTCCAACTCAGGACCTACTGTCAGCAATGAGGCTCGAATCGCGCCGACCGCCTGTGGCAAGAACCGCACCATGTAAGCGAATATTAGCAACGCGATGGTCTGGTAAACAGGCGTCGCAAAATTGGCGCCGAAGAACACCAGCGACAAGGCGATCACGATTCCCGGGAGTGCGTACGCCGAGTATATTATGCGCTCGATTATGCCCCCGACGACCCCTCGATATCTTACTAGCAGGATGCCAACCGGCACAGCCGCCAGCACGGATACAGCCGCGCCAAGACCAGAAGCATAAAGAGAATTTAGTGCAAAGGTCAAGGGTTCGCGCAGATCGACACCGAGAGTCAGACTGCGCATGGCCCAATAGAGCAACACGAGAATAGGCATCACCAGAGAGATTGTCGCCACGCCACCGCAGAAGAGGATGGCCGGCCAGCGCCACCTTCGAAGACTGACCGTGGCCGGCGGCTGAACAAGGCCGGAGCCGATGCCTGCCCGGTAGTAGCTGGCGCGGCCGCGACTGCGAATCTCGATTAAGAGAATCAAGAGGGTGACAAGGACCAGGATCAGAGCAAACGCGCTAGCCAGGGTGCGATCGAACGATGACTGATACTGTACATAGATCACACGGGTAAACGAGTCGAACTGAAGGAGGGAAACCACGCCGAAATCGCTGAGGACGTAGAGGGCGACCAGCAGCCCGCCGGCGGAGATGGACGGCCGCAACTGGGGCAAAGTTACTTTCCGGAATGTCCGCCAGCTACTGAGACCCAGGCTACGCGAGGTCTCCTCCAGGGCCGGATCTAGCATCTGGAGGCCGGCCTGAACGCTAAGCAACACGTATGGGAAGGTAAATAGAATCAGTGCGAGGGCTGCTCCGGGAAAACCGTAGATCTCCGGTAAACGCTGGATTCCGAATGGTTCAGCGAGCGCTTGTTGGAGGATTCCACGCGGGCCCAGAGCGGCGATGATGACGAAACCGCCGACGTATGACGGAATGACCAAGGGCAAGCTGACGACTACGGACCAAATTCGGCGTCCCGGTAGGTCGGTTCTCACGGTTAGCCAGGCCAATGGTAGCGCTATCAGAACAGTGCCGGCTGTAACCGTCGCTGCGAGAGCGAATGTCTGAAAGGCCAATTGCAGAGTGCGCGGGCGCAAGAGCAGGTCAATGGCTTCTTGATCTGCCGTGGACGTTCGGACCAAGAGGTAGCCGAGCGGCAGGAGCATCGCTAGCGCGATGATGAGCGCCGGTCCCAGGATGACAAGTGGTGGTCTTGGGCCGGGGGCTCCCCTAGCCTCTGTGGGTAAAGAGAGACCGAATGCCCGGCGTATGCGCCTTATGTCAACTGATGACAAGATCCGTGACTTTCTTCAACGGGCGGTCAATGAGGGTTGAATACATCGGTACGCAATTACTGCAGTCAACGCATGAACCAGGACTGATGTAATACATCCTTCCATCCCGGGTAGCACGAATTCAGACCGTGAATCTATCAGCGTCGGAAGCATTTTGAAGTCCAATAGAGGGATCCGCAGTCGCGTACCTCATAGAATACTCCTACCTTACCGAGATGAGAAACCACCGGATTAAGGTCCTAGCAGCAGGGCGACCTGCCGCTAGGAAAGCTAACTACAAGATGCCCACTTCGCGGAGGAGAGCGAGCGTACCCTTCAGGTCATCCAGATTACTCAGATCAATGTTCGGATGATTGATCTTTTGTAGCGGAAGTAGGTCTGGAAGCGCGTTGACCCCCTCGATCAAGGGGTACTCAAAGGTTTGATTGACGAAATACAACTGCGCCTCTTGAGAGAGCAAGAAGTCAAGTAGAGCCCCGGCAGCTTCAGGGTTCTTGGAAGTCTTGAGGATACCGGCGCCGGCTATATTGATCATCGCGCCGGGGCCACCACCGCGCGGATGGTAGTTTCTCGCCTTGAGGTTCGGGTCTTCGCTCAGCAATCTGTAGACATAGTAATGATTGACGAAGCCGACCTGCGCCTCGCCGGCGGCAACGGCTTGGACGGTTGTGGTGTTGTTCTTGTACGGTCTCGGCTCGTTTTCTTTGATACCCAGCAGCCATCTACGAGCGGCATCTTCGCCCTCGGACACGCGGAAGGCAGTTACAAAGGCCTGAAAGGAACCGTTGGTAGGCGCCCAGCCAATCTTGCCCATCCACTTGGGATCGGTGAATCCGAGGATGGTATCCGGCAAGTCCACGTCGGTGAGACTCTCGGTATTGTAGACAATGGTCCGCGCTCGTCCGGATACACCCACCCATTCACCCTTGGGCGAACGGAACCGCGGATCGACCCGGTTCACCAAGTCGTCGGACAGCTTCGTAAACATGCCTTCTTTGGAGATCGCTCCCAGAGCGCCGGCATCTTGAGCGAAGAGACCGTCAGCTGGGCTGTTCGAGCCTTCCTCCAAGATAGTCGCGGCCAACTCGGCGGTACCGCCGTAGCGGACTTTGGTCGTAATTCCGGTTTGCGCCTCGAAACGCTTCATCAGGGCGCCAACCAGCGATTCCTTGCGGCCGGAATAAATGATGACTTCACCGGACGGCTTGGCCGCCGGCGTCGCGGTCACCACCCGCTCTACCACGACCTCCTTCTCTATGATCCGAGTGACAACCCTCTCGATCGGCTTCTCTACTACCCTCTCGACAACCTGGGTGACTACTTTCTCGACCGGCTTCTCGACGATCTTTTCAACGACCTGTGGTTGGCAGGCTGCCAAGAATGGCAGTGCCGATATCGCGCCAAGGCCGGCTAGAACTGAACGCCTGGTTAACCTCTCCATGATCTCCTCATTCTTGACACTTATGCTTTCCAGCTGGGACTGATCGGACTGGTCGCGTAAGCGGGGAAGGCTAGTATGTCAGTTCGAAATGACATCACCTCACTCTCGGAAAGACCGCTTTGATTAGCCTAACACAAAGTTAATCGCGATTAACTTTGGCGAAGGATAAGCGAACGTCAAATTGGTGTCAAGTATTTTTTAATCGTCAAGACTAACTAATATTTTGGCTAAATCGGCGGTAGTAGTGACTTCGAATCGACAATTGGAGTAAAGTTGGGTTGGATATTGGGGAGGTGACGACGAAATGTACCCGTTCAACGAAGAAAAGCTCGGTGCGTTAATGGCGGGGCAGCAGATCGACTTGGTACTGGTCTGCAGCCGGCACAATATGCGCTACCTAACCGGCTACTTCTATCACTTCTACGAGAACTTCACTCGGATAGGGGTAAGTCAGTATATGCCGCTGCTCGGACTGCCGGCGAAGGGTATGGAAGACAGCTTCTACGTAGGCGTCGCCGGCGAGCGGGGCCAGATGGACGCTGAGAGTTTGTGGATCCGGAACCGAATCAACTCCGCCCGCGACGCAGTCAGTGCGGCTCAACAAGCCGCAAGAATGATCAAGCGGTTGGGGTTCGAGAGTGGGCGGATAGGCATTGAGGTGCCGTTCATGCCGACGGAGGCGTACCTAGAGCTACAAAGATCGCTCCCCCAAGCAATGATCGTCGACGCCAATCCGCTGCTAGACGAGCTGAGAGCGGTGAAGGACGAGCGCGAGTTGGCACTTATGCGCAGCGTCAATGACCGGGCAGCCGATGCGATCTGCGCCGGCTTCGTCGAGGGAAAGGACGGCATCACGACAAAGGCCATGGAGGCTTCTGTGCGTCTAGGGATGGAGGAGCGCGGTCTCCGGTTCCTTTGGTGCTTCACCGGGGCCGGCCCGGGATATCTGCGGGCTCCTTCGCAGACTCGATGGACGACCGGCAACGTATTGCATTTGGACGCCGGCGGCGACGAAGGCGACTACCTAGCGGACATCTGCAGGATGGGCTGCCTGGGACAGCCGGGGCAACTGGCACACGAGCTGTACTCGGCTTGCTTGGAGGCACAGGACAGAGTGAGGAGATTGGTTAAGCCGGGTGCTGTGTGCAAGGACCTGCACGAGGCCGGCGTAGAGGTCATCAACAGGAGTCCGTTCGGCCAAAACGGCGAGTTCATGGCCCACGGAATGGGCATGGTGTCACACGAGCATCCAGTGATCAGCAGCAGCAACGATCGTCTGCTGGAGCAGGGAATGGTGCTGTCCATCGAGACGGAATTCCGGCACCCAGAGGTTGGCCACGTGAAGATAGAGGACGCGGTCGCCGTGACTGCCGGTGGCTGCGAAGGGTTCGGCGACAAGGGCCGAGAGTGGCAGATAGTCCTGTAGTCAGACAGCGTGCTGGGATGAAGACCGACGCGACACTCTAAATCCGCCGGCCGGGTGATCTTCTGGGACTTTGATCGGACGCTGGCCTATCGTCCCAAAGGATGGACCGACCTTGTGGCGGAAGTGCTTGGCGAGCGAAGCCATCGATCCGTCCCTCCACCCGATGATATCCGGCCGCACTTGGAGGCCGGATATCCCTGGCACACACCGGAGATTCCCCATCCGGAGCTCGACTCGCCGGCGAAATGGTGGGATAGAGTCGGAAATGCCATCAGCCAGGCGTACATGGTCTTCGGATGCTCAAATAGCTTGGCCGACGAGCTGGCCGCTGAGGTGCGTGAAAGATATATCGACCCGGCCGGCTACGTAGTCTACGACGATTCGGTTCCCACGCTTAGGGAGCTAACCCGCCGAGGTTGGCGACACTTCATCCTGTCGAACCACGTTCCCGAGCTGCCGGACATAGTCGCTGCGCTGGGCTTGCGTCCATTCGTCGAGGAGGTGATCACCTCCGCCAGAGTTGACTACGAGAAGCCAAATCCCGCGATATTCCGGCTTGCGCTCGATATGGCCGGCGACCCGGCGGAAGCCTGGATGGTCGGCGACAACGTGATCGCGGACGTCTTGGGCGCGGAGACCGCCGGCATCGAGGGCATCCTGGTAAGGGACAGGGACGATAGGGCAAAGAGGTATTCGCCGGACCTCGCCGGCGTGATCGGGATCGTGACGCCGGAGGACTAAAGGCCGAACTTGGGCACGCACCGCGATGGGTCCGCAGCGGTCCTGTCCCTCAAGTGCCAAGTTAAGGAGTGGCATCTTGGTGCCGGCCACAAAGCCGCAACCGTGCGGTAGGATCGCCCTGGTGTGAATTAACTTTCGCGCGTGTTGGTGGAGTAGCATGGTCCCAAACCTATCCAAGAATTACGGAGGCGGGTGAAGTGCAAAGTAGAGTACTGGGCCGAACCGGGATCGAGGTCACCACTTTCGGACTTGGGTGCGCGCTGCTTGGCGTTCGGCTGGGCCAGGTAGACGAGCGGACCGGCGTCGAAGTCGTGGCCACTGCGATGAAGGCCGGCGTGACATTGCTCGACGTTGCCCCTGTGTATCCGGCAGTGATGTCTGGCATGAGCGAGCGGATTGTCGGCCAGGCCTTGAAAGAGAATCCAGACCTGGCGAAGAAGGTGGTGTTGGAGACGAAAGTCGGCCACCTGCCGGAGGACTTCGATTACACGTACGACTCGACGATGCGCGGGGTCGCCGGCAGCCTGGAGCGGCTGCAGGTAGAGCACATACCGATGATCTACATCCACGATGCGCCTCGTGAGGGTTTCGACCGAGTAATGGGCAAAGGCGGCACCCTGGAAGCACTGCGCAAGCTGCAGTCGGAGGGCGTAATCGGGCACATTGGCACGGCGTCGAATCTGCCGGAGAACAATATCGTCTACATCGAGACTGGCGAGTTCGAGTCCGCGGTCATCCCTGAATTCTACAGCCTGTTGAACCAACTAGCGACGGAGCGCGTCTTTCCGGCGGCGGAAAAGTTCAACATGGGATTGGTGGTCGCGACTCCTTACGAGACTGGGTTGCTGGCAGTCGGAGTTGATCGCTTTCTGAGCATGCCGGAAAGGGACACAAGGCGCCGTTTTTCTGCCGAGTGCTTGGACCACGTGCGCGACGTCGAAGCGATCTGCGCCCGATACGGGGTAAGCATAGCGGCCGCGTCGCTTCAGTACCTGCTGCGCCACCCGCAAGTGACGGCGGTGATACCCAGCGCCCGCGATACGAACGAGCTGCGCGCGAACCTGAGGGCGAGCGTCGAGCGGCTGCCGGACGAGTTCTGGGCCGAACTGACGCCGATACTGCGGCACTGGGACGCGGATGAGCACCGCTGGCCGCCGGAGATGAACCGGGGGGGCCTGACTACGCCGGGCGGTACTATCGACTAGGGCCGGATGAGGTCTTTCGCTCTGAACTGAAGGGTTAGTTTTGCTTCTCTCGCAGAGGGCCAGATGCTCGATTACATAACAGTCAAGGGCTTCCGCAGCATCAAGTCTATCGAGAGGCTGGAGCTCGGACCGTTGACCGTGCTGATCGGTGCAAACGGTTCCGGCAAGTCGAACTTTGTCGGCGTCTTTTCGTTTCTAAATGCTCTCCGAGAGGGCCGGTTAAAAGAGTACGTGCTACGGGCCGGCGGCGCTGAGAACGTGCTGCACTACGGATCGCGAGTGACCGAATGTCTGGAGATTCATATTTCGATTGGAGGCGGGCAGGCCAAGTACTGTATCAAACTCGTTCCGACCGGCGCCGACGAGTTGGTTCTGTTATCGGAGTTCATCGACGCTGAGAAGGACGGTCGTAGTCCAATCAAAAGTGCTGGAAACGAAGCGGGGATACGCCGAGGGATCGAATGGGGTGCGCCTATGGAAGCTCACGTCGAGGCCTTATTCGACGGGCGCCGAATTTACCACTTCCACGACACCGGCGACCACTCCCCCATGAAGAAGACAGCGGATGTCCACGATAACCGGTACCTGCGTTCCGACGGCTCGAATCTTGCTGCCTTCCTCTACCTTCTCAGAGAAAGGCACAGGGACGACTACGACACCGTTGTCCAAGTGATACAACAAGCTGCTCCATTCTTCAAAGACTTCGACCTTCGACCCGAGAATCTGAACCCCCACAAGATTCGACTTCAGTGGAGGCACACCGGTACGGACGCCTTTTTCGATGCATCATCACTGTCCGATGGGACACTGCGATTCATCGCGCTCGCGACTCTGTTTCTTCAGCCGGAGGAGTACAGGCCGGCCGTCATCCTTGTGGACGAGCCTGAACTAGGATTACACCCTTACGCGATCGCGCTATTGGCATCGCTAATGCAGCAGGCTTCGACCGAAACGCAGGTGGTCGTTTCCACCCAGTCGTCACTCCTTTTGGACCATTTCGAGCCGGAAGACGTGATAGTGGCGGAACGAGCCGGCGGCGCCACCACGCTCGAACGCCTCGACTCTCCTAGGTTGAAGACGTGGCTCGAGGACTATAGCCTGGGTCAACTCTGGGAGAAGAACGAGTTGGGCGGCCGGCCCGTACCAGAGTAAACGGAATGTCCCGATTGCTGGTTCATGTCGAGGGCCAGACGGAAGAGCAGTTCGTACAGCAGGTCCTTGCTCCATATCTGATTGGGCGCGGGTACTCGTCCGTCAGCCCAAGAATGGTCGGCAATACCCGTCAGCGCCATGGTAGGGGCGGAATCAAGAACTGGATGTCTGTCCGCAAAGAAATCCTGAAACACTTGAGGGAGGATCGATCGAGCATCGCCACGACAATGGTGGATTACTACGGACTCCCATACACCTGGCCGGGACGTAAGCAGGCCAATGCATTGAAGGCTGTGGAACAAAAGGCTAGTGCGCTCGAGAAGGCGATACTAGAAGACATTTCATCCGGGCTGGGCGGTCTCGATCCCCGACGATTCGTTCCATACGTGGGGATGCACGAGTTCGAGGGACTACTGTTCAGCGATCCGGTCCAACTCGCAGGCAGCATTAACAGAGTCGATCTATTGGCACAGTTCCAAGCTATTCGCGATGGTTTCGCGACGCCCGAGGAGATTTGATGACTCTCCTAACACTGCTCCAAGCAAGCGAATTGGAGAGCTTCACGGGAAGTAAAGCAAGGTCCTTGATGGGAATGCCGCCATCAAGCAAATTGGTCTCCCGATCGTGCTTAGGGAATGCCCGCTTTTCCGAGGCTGGATAAGTAGGCTTGGGGAGAGGGCCTCTCCGGTCTCCTCCTCCTGAGGTTAGCCGGATAGCGTAGGCTCCGGGGCGCCTCCACCACGCTGGACAAGGTCAAGAATCTTCTTGCCGAGGTTCAGGTTGGTGCTAGAGGCCGGCAGGGCTAATAGGCCTCCACGGAGCCTCCCGATCAAACCTGAATCGGAACAAGACAACGAGGTTCAAACAGATTGCAAAAGAACTTCATCTCGTTCCTCGATTGGTCCGCGGAAGAACTCATGCACATAGTGGAAGCGGCGGAGTCCTTCCGAGAGAGATGGGAAGCGAGGAACTCTCCTCCGGTGCTTAGAGGAAAGCGCATCGCTCTGATCTGGGACGCATCCGGCTTCCGGAATCGAGTTGCATTCGAGCTAGGCATAGCTGAACTCGGTGGCGTCTCAGTGGAAGTCCCTGGCGCCCTCGACGAAAGAGAACGTATCGAGGACGTTGCGCGTTACTTGGACAATTGGTTTGACGCGATCGTCGCGAGAACTGCAACTCACGAGCATATGTTGAGGTTAGCTCGGTCTACTCGGGCGCCGGTCGTCAATGCCAGAACTTCTTTCAATCATCCTTGTGAGATCTTGGGCGACCTAGCTTACTTGAAGGAACAGAGAGGCGAATTGGAAGGTCTGCGAGTCGCGTTCATAGGCGAGGCTACAAACCTTGGGCACAGTTGGTTTGAGGCGGCGGCGCGATTTCCGATACACGTTGTTCAAGTGTGCCCGGAAGGATATGAGGTCAAGAAGGAGTTCCTCCAGGAGATCGCTCAGGAGGCGGAAGGAGAGGTTGCGGTTTCGCAGGACCTGCTTTCCTCTAGTCGTCGCTGATGCCGACGTCATCTACACGGACTGTTGGCCGGCCAGAGAGACCGATGAGGACCATCGGAGAGTAAGCGATCTGTTCTTGCCATACCAAGTCACTGAGCGCGTGTTGATGGCAAGTTCGGACGAAGTGATATTCTTACCTTGCCCTCCCTTACATAGAGGCGAAGAGGTGTCTGCGAGTGCCATGAACTCGCCGGCCTGCCGCGTCTACGAGGCGAAAGAATACTTGCTGCATGCGCAGAATGCACTTCTAGCCGCGCTTCTCGATAGCGGAGGGACATAGTTTCCTGATCCCGGAACCCTGCACAGGTGCATCACGCCGAGCGCCGGCCATGGTCGATTAGAGGAGTTGAAGTTGTCTTTCCAGGACAAGATATACATGATCGCCGACGAGCTGCGCGGCATCGCAAACGAGGGAGCGAGATACGCCGACAACGACTACGACCGTCAGCGATACGGGCGGGTGCTATCACTCAGTGCTCGACTGGTTGCAGCCATCGAGCAGCGGTCGCCCGACGAGGTGATGGAGGAGTACAAGCAGAACCTCGCCCGTGTTACGCCGTTCGTCGCCGCCTCAGCGGCCGTCTTCCGGGACGGATGCATACTCCTGATCAAGCGCGAAGACAATGGTCTCTGGGCGATGCCCGGCGGCTGGACCGAAGTCGGCGAGACGTGGGCCCAGTCGGTAGAGCGGGAGCTTCGCGAGGAGACGAACGTGTTAGGAACAGCCAAGAAGCTGCTTGGCGTGTTCGACTCCAGGTTATGGGGCAGCCGCGCCAAGTATCAATTCTACAGCAGCGTATGGCTCGTCGAAGCCTCTGGGGATCAGGCTCCTGTCGCCGGCCCGGAAACAACAGGGGCCGGCTTCTTCGCGGAGCACGACTTGCCCACGGAACTGGCGCCGGGACACTTACGTCAGGTACCGATGGCATTCAAGCTCGCGCGCGGAGATCTGCCGGTGCCCTACTTCGACCCGACGACCTGATACCCGATTGAATGGAACTGCTGGCGATGGTCGATTAGAGGAGTAGAGAGTGTCCATCCAGGACGAGATGAATATGGTCGCCGACGAGCTGCGCAGCATCGCGAACGAAGGGATGCGCTATGCCGACAACGACTACGACCGCAAGCGATACGCGCGGTTGCTCACAATCATTGCTCGACTGGTTTCATCCATTGAGAAGAGGCCGGAAGACGAAGTGATGGAGGAATACAAGCAGAACCTTGCCCGTGTCACGCCGGCTGTCGGCGCCGAGGCGGCCGTCTTACGGGATGGAACCATACTCCTGATCAAGCGCGAAGACAATGGTCTCTGGGCTATGCCCGGCGGCGCGACTGAAGTCGGCGAGACGTGGGCGCAGTCGGCCGAACGGGAGCTCCGCGAAGAGACAGGCGTGGTCGGAACTGCCAAGAAGCTGCTGGGCGTGTTCGACTCTAGAATATGGGGCAGCCGTTCCAAGTATCACTTCTACGCCGGCGTTTGGCTGGTGGAGGCTTCCGACGACCGGGCCCCGATTGCCGGCCCGGAAACGACTGACGTGGGCTTCTTCGCGGAGCACGACTTGCCTGCAGAGCTGTCGCCGGGACATATGCGCCGGATACCGATGGCATTCAAGCTCGCGCGTGGGGACCTGCCGGCGCCGTACTTCGATCCGACGACCTGAATCACGATTGGCGAAAGCTATAGCAGGTCATCCCCATCGGATCTAGAAGAGATCGATCAGGGTGTGCCGGCAGCGCCGCCGGCACATTTGTTTTGCATTTTTCACTTTTTTGTAGCGGTCCTGGGTGAATTGATGGTGGCCGGGAAAGTCCGAATACCGAACGTTTGTGCGATGATTATATCACAGTGGCGGCTATGAAATGCGAACTGATAGAGGCTTAGGTGGCGTGTCACGGGGCTGCACCACGATTGCGCACCACGAAGTAGAATTGGAGCAGCCATGAAAAAAACGCTGAGCCATATTTGCGTGCTGCTGCCGCTCGCTCTGGTCCTTGCAGCCTGTGAGCCGGAGACCCGCATTGTCGAGAAGCCGGTCGAGGTGGAAGTCACTCGCGTCGTCGAGATGCCGGTCGAAGTGGAAGTCAGCCGCGTCGTCGAGATGCCGGTCGAAGTGGAGGTCAGCCGCGTCGTCGAGAGAATCGTGACTCGCGTCGTCGAGAAACCAGTGGAAGAAACCGCAATTCAGACGGCCACAGATGACGCATCGACTCCAACTCGGGCACTCGAACCGGAGGAGGTCTCCCCATATCGAGCAAACGTCGCCCTGCTGGGATCAGCCTCCGCTTCGAATGGCCAAGGCTCAGCCCCACTAGCCATAGACGACGATCCGGGATCGAGCTGGTCGTCTCGCGGTGGCGCCGTTCAATGGTTTGATTTAAGACTCGACAGATTCTATCTGATCGACCGTATCGAGTTGGTAGTGGCACAGGCGCCGGCAGGCGAAACCAGCCATCAGATCTGGGTAGGCGAGGCTTCGGGCGCACTCACAAAGGTTCGCGAGTATATCGACGCGCTCACCGTAGATGATCAGACGCTGAGCATGCCAGTAGATCCACCCTTGGCAATTGACCGAGTCTTGATCCTTACCACCAAGAGTCCCAGCTGGGTCGCCTGGCGCGAGGTAAGGGTGTTTGGCGTTCAGGCGCCGCAACCACAGGCGGCAATCGCATCCAAAATTACCGTTGAGAAATTGCTCGAATGGCCACGCATCAATCTGCGCGGGGGTCTGGAGATGCCTATACAGATCACCAACGCGGGCGACGGCAGCGGCCGCCTCTTCGTGGTCGAGCAAAGGGGCCGTATCCGGATTGTCAGCGATGGGAAATTGCTTTCCACTCCCTTCCTCGATATTTCAGATCAGGTCTCCTGCTGCGGGGAGCGCGGTCTTCTCAGCGTGGTTTTTCCGCCGGGCTATGCCGAGAAACGGTATTTCTACGTCAACTACACGAACACCGAACAAGATACTGAAGTTGTGAGATACAGGTTGTCCTCTGACCCCAACGTCGGAGACCGAGACAGTGCGGAGACGATCCTGCAGATCGAACAACCTCTAGGCAGTCACAACGGCGGACACATGGAGTTTGGACCGGACGGCTATCTGTATATCGGAATGGGCGATGGCGGCGGTCGGGTCAGCGAATACGATCAATCACAGGATCCAGGCACTCTTCTCGGCAAGATGTTGCGAATAGACGTAGAGTCGGGAGTATCCCCTTACGCTATTCCCGACGACAACCCGTTCGTCCAGACTGCAGGCTATCGACGAGAGATCTGGGCCCTGGGTCTGCGCAATCCCTGGGGTTTCGGCTTCGACTCCCTGACGGGCGATCTGTATATCGGTGACGTCGGGGGTGGGGAATTCGAAGAGATAAACCACCAACCTGGCTCAAGCAAAGGCGGCGAGAACTATGGCTGGGCGATCATGGAAGGCCTCCGCTGCGTCGTGACGGACTCCTGCGACTCGAGCGGTCTGACCCTACCTGTAGCCGGGTATGCGCACTCACAAGGATGCGCCGTCGTCGGAGGTACTGTCTATCGCGGGTCCAGGTTCATCTCCCTACAGGGTATCTACTTCTACGCTGATCTCTGTTCCGGGCGTATTTGGGGCCTAAAGCGGGTTGGCGGTGCCTGGCAAAGCGCACTCCTTTACGATGCTCCTTTCATGAGCAGTGCCATCGGCGAGGACGAGGATGGGAACCTCTACGTCACCAACTACAACGATGGCATGATTTTCGCGCTGAATGTTCCCTCGCCACGAGCTAACGTCGCACTTCTGGGATCTGCCTCAGCTTCCAACGGCCAGGAATCAGCCCCCCTCGCGATAGACGACGATCCGGAATCGATCTGGTCGGCCGGCGGTGGTGCCGTTCAGTGGCTCGAGCTGACACTTGACAAATTCTATCTCGTCGACCGTATCGAGTTGGTCGTCACGCAGGCGCCGGCCGGCGAGACCAGCCATCAGATCTGGGGCAGCGCCGCTTCGGGAGCGCTTACCAAGTTACACGAATATATCGACGCGCCCACTTCAGACGGGCAGACTCTGGAGATACCGGTCGATCCACCCTTGATCTTGGATCGTGTTATGGTCCTTACTACCCAGAGCCCCAGCTGGATAGCCTGGCGTGAGGTCAGAGTGTTCGGCGTCCCGGCGCAGCAAACCCAAGCGGAAAGCGCATCCGGAATTACCGCTCAGCAATTGGCCGATTGGCCGCGAGTCAATCTGCCTGGCGATCTGGAACTGCCGGTGCAGATCACCAACGCCGGCGACGGCAGCGGCCGCCTCTTCGTGGTCGAACAAAGGGGCCGGATCAGGATTGTCAGCGACGGGAAACTGCTGTCGATTCCCCTATTGGATATTTCAGAGCAGGTCTCCTGCTGCGGGGAGCAAGGTCTACTCGGCGTGGTTTTCCCGCCGGATTATGCCGACAAACGGTATTTCTACATCAACTACACGAACACCGAAGGCGACACTGAGATCGTGAGATACAACCTGTCCTCCGACGCCAACGTCGCAGATCCAGATAGCGCCGAGAGCATTCTGCGAATCGATCAACCCCGTGGTAACCACAACGGCGGACATATGGAGTTTGGACCCGACGGTTACCTGTATATCGGCACGGGCGACGGCGGACGCGCGGCAGGCGACGATGATCGATCACAGGATCCCGGCACACTGCTCGGGAAGATGTTGCGCATAGACGTAGAATCTGGCGTATCCCCTTACGCTATTCCCGACGATAACCCGTTCGTCCAGTCCGCAGGATACCGAGGCGAGATCTGGGCGCTTGGCCTGCGCAACCCCTGGGGTTTCTCCTTCGACCGGCAGACCGGCGACCTGTATATCGCGGACGTGGGAGAAACAGACTTCGAAGAGATCAACTTCCAGCCGGCATTGAGCAAAGGCGGCGAGAACTATGGCTGGGCGATCATGGAAGGCCTCCACTGCTTCGATACGGACTCCTGCGACTCGAGCGGCCTGACCGAACCCGTAGCCGAGTATCCGCATTCGCAAGGGTGCGCAGTCGTGGGCGGGACCGTATATCGCGGATCAAGGTTCATCTCCTTGCAGGGCATCTATTTCTACGCCGACTTCTGTTCCGGACGCATTTGGGGCTTGCGGAGGATTGGCGATTCCTGGCAAAGCGGTCTCCTTTACCATGCTCCCTTCATGATCAGTGCAATTGGCGAGGACGAGGACGGCAATCTCTACGTTTCCAACTATTCTAATGGCCTTATCTTGCGCTTGGAGGGGCGGATCGAAGCACCCGCGGCGACTCCGGCCAGCACCCCTGCGGCTACAGCATCAACGGCCGAGACGCCCGTTTCTCTCACTGAAAATGGCAGGTTATTGTTCGTCGATCGGGGATGCGTTGCCTGTCACGTCGTGTCGTCGATCCCCGAGGCCGTCGGCACTTCGGGGCCGGCCCTGGACGGCTTCGGCGATCCTTCGAAATGGCCTCTGATCGCCGGCGTATTGGCCAACACGCCAGACAACGCTAAACGCTGGATCATCGATCCGGTCTCCTTCAAGCCTGACACCGCTATGCTCAACATAGGTCTCTCCGACTCTGACGCGGACGCCATCGTGGCATTTCTTCGTACTCTGAAGTGAGTTTTGCGCGGCAAGGTGAGTCTTCTAGGAAGACGACTAACCATCTCATCCGCAGGCGATGTTTACGTGTAGAATGTCGCGAGATTGTCGCATCGCGTTAGCGCTCAAGCGGGCGATTCGACAGAGCCGGCTGTGCCCGCGGCCAGTATCATAAATGCCGTGAAAGGTGTCCCCTGCGCAAGGGAATGAATTGGGCATCATTCTGTTCTCGGCCGGCTACTGCTACGACTCGCTCGAACCACTCCCTGATCGATCAGACAAATCACCAACACCCAGTGAATATGTCCCTCGGAGGACCCACCCAACCCGTGCGATCCTTAAGGCAACCGTATCTGCCGGCGAGTAAACGTTTAAGCCGCATCACAGCCGCGTTGCTGAGCGCAGCAATGCTTGTGATCCTGACAGGGTGTCAGCCGGAGACTCGCGTCGTCGAGATGCCGGTCGAAGTGGAGGTCACCCGCGTCGTCGAGATGCCGGTCGAAGTGGAGGTCACCCGCGTCGTCGAGATGCCGGTCGAGGTGGAGGTCACCCGCATCGTCGAGATGCCGGTTCAAGTAGAAGTTACCCGCGTTGTGGAGATTCCGGTCGAAGTGATCGTTACACGGTGGGTAGAGGAATCGGTTGAAGAGGGCGCCACTCCGGTTCCGGAACGGGCAAATGTAGCCCCGCTCGGGTCAATTCGAGCTACGGCCGGCCTGGAGTCGCGCAAGTATGCCATTGACAGAGACCCAGAAACATTCTGGTCCTCAGGGTTGCCTCCGGTTCAGTCACTGCAGGTGACACTTGACAAGTTCTACCTGGTAGACCGCATAGAGATGGTGGTCGAACAGGAGCCGGCCGGCGAGACCACCCATCAGATCTGGATTGGCACGGCTTCGGGCACGCTGACCAAGTTCCACGAGTTTACCGACGTAGCCACGTCGGACGGTCAGACTCTAAGCCTGGAGTTGAACCCGCCTCGGGTGATGGACCGCGTGATGATCCTGACTACCAAAGGCCCCAGTTGGGTTGCCTGGAGCGAATTAAGAGTGTTTGCCGAATCAACGCTACAGCCCAAAGTGGCGGGAATCACGGCGGATTGGCCGCACGTCAAAGTGCGCGGCGGTCTGGAGATGCCCGTGCAGATCACGAATGCCGGCGACGGCAGCGGCCGGCTGTTCGTGGTGGAGCAGAAGGGCCGGATCAGGGTCATCAGCGATGTGGGTCTGCTTTCGACGCCCTTCCTCGACATATCAGAGCAGGTCGCGTGCTGCGGGGAGCAAGGTCTGCTCAGCGTGGCGTTCCCGCCGGATTACGCGAGTAAACGGCATTTCTACGTTAACTATACGAACGCCGAGGGCGACACTGAGATCGTGAGGTACAGACTATCATCGGACTCCAATGTCGCCGATCCTGACAGTGCCGAGATGATCCTGCGGATCGATCAGCCCGATGCAATTCACAATGGCGGGCACATGGCGTTTGGCCCGAAAGATGGATTCCTGTACATCGGGTCAGGAGACGGCGGACCCATTCGTGACCCTGACAACCGAGGACAGGATCCTGACACTCTCTTGGGTAAGTTGCTGCGGATAGACGTAGAGTCGGGCGTTTCCCCTTACGCTATCCCCGAGGACAATCCGTTTGTCCACTCGGACGGTTACCGAAGCGAGATATGGGCACTGGGTCTGCGCAACCCCTGGGGGTTCGCCTTTGACAGCCGGACCGGCGATCTGTTCATAGGCGACGTGGGGGAGGGCGAATTCGAAGAGATCAACTATCAGCAGGGGTCTAGCCTAGGCGGCGAGAACTACGGCTGGTCCATGTTCGAAGGCACTCATTGTCCCAGGCCTCACGTCTGCGATACAACTGGGCTCACCCAACCGATCGCCGAGTACCCGCATTCGCAGGGATGCGCGATCATTGGCGGACCGGTCTATCGCGGCTCCGAATCCATCTCGATGCAGGGCATCTATTTCTACGCTGACTTTTGTTCGGGGCGAATCTGGGGTTTGAGAACGATTGACGGCAGATGGGAAAGCGCGCTGCTCTACGACGCTCCTTTCAGAATTTCAAGCATCGGCGAAGACGAGGCCGGCAGGCTCTACATCACGAACTTCAATGAGGGCTTGATTCTGGCGCTGGAAGGACCCACTCAGGCCCCGGAGGCCATCGCAACGGCCGCAACCAAGCAATAAGATGGGAGTCAGGCTGTCACGGGACCGCCTCGATTGCCGACGCCGCTATGCAGCCCAAAGACCGACGCGTGGATGCCAATCTCGCCGGCGGCGGCAACATTGTCCTCTTGGTCGTCCAAGAACAGCAATCGGGCCGTCAGGTCTGCCGGTTGGTTTGTTTTGCATTCTTCACTTTTCTTGTAGCGATCATAGGTGCATTGATCGTGGCCGGCCGTCTCTTTGGGCTCTCAAAGGCACCACAATCCCCATCCTGTCACATTTGCATCCACTTCTCAGCATTACTGCTGAGAATGACATACAGGACATGCTTTCATCGCAATGACTAGCCGGGAGGCCGGAATGGCGATTCGCCGGCGGCAAGGCGGCAATTGGAGTCGGCACTAGGGCCTGGGGGGGTCCTCGACATCTCGGTCACACCTAATAGGGTCGATGCCAACCAGCAGTGTAATGAACTAATTCGGTATGAGTCGCTTACATTGTCCGTATGGCTAAACGACTCCAAGTCCTCCTAGATGAGGAGGAATACTCAGAGATCCAGGCTGTCGCCCGTCGGCAGCGAATGACCGTCGCCGAGTGGGTCCGCCAAGCGCTGCGCAAGGCGAAGGAGGACCACCCCGCAACGGTCGAGTCCAAGCTGCGCGCCATAGCCGATGCGTCGCGGCACGAGTTTCCAACGGCCGATATAAATGTCATGCTGCAGGAGATCGAATCGGAGAACCATCTTCCGTGACTTTCGTCGACTCCAACGTCCCGATGTACCTTGTGGGGGCTACCCATCCGAACAAGGATCGAGCTCTCGCTATTTTGACCAAGTTGGTGCGCGACGGTGAGCAATTCGTCACCGACGCGGAGGTATACCAGGAGATACTTCTATAGATACACGGCGACTCGATGCCATCGACCCCGCCTTCAGGAGCTTGGATGCACTTGTCGAGGAGATTTTGACATTTGGCAGGTCTGAGGTGCGCGCCGCCAGAGCGCTCATCGGCTCGGTGGACGGCCTTTCCGCACGGGATGCCTTGCACGTGGTCATCATGCGCGAGGCGGGGACAAACCGTATCTTGAGCTTCGATCGCGACTACGACACCTGCCCGGGAGTCAAACGCTTAGAATGATCTAGGAGCATAGAACGAGGCGACACAATGCTGCGGCCCAGTTGCAAATCCGGCCGTTCTCAGGACACGATGAGCCCCGCGCCGGCTGGGCCCGCCGGCTGGCGGCGAAGTGGTGCGCGGATGGCGGCAAGGCGCGGCCCCGGGGGGTCGCTCCACCAGGAACGTTCCTCTGCCTAGGCTTGGGCAGCCCCACTCTATGTCCAATAGAGTTACCGAAGCGTCATCCAAGGTGAACCACGCTCTTACAGGGGCTCTAGCGCAATTCGCGCATAGTATGGCTCGGAGTCGAGTCGCCGGACCCTAGGGAATTCACTCGGTGTGCGCGTTGCGATAAACAGGAAGCCTCTCAGCTTCTCGTCAAGAGCGTGCTCAACAGGCTCTACGCGTGGGGCGTGCCGTATCCAGACGTCCGTTTTGATGATTCTGCGCGGGAATCGGGATCCTCCCGCCATATATCCCACCCATACTGTCTAGCTAGATCGAGTCCGTGTGACTCTTCGAACTCGTCCAGCGGCTCGTTCGAAACTAGAGCCGTCCTATATGGAATAACTACCTGTTCGCCGGTAGCTTCACTCTTGGCCCTAGCAGCCTTCCATCCGAGGAACGCGTGAGACAGATCGCTGACGCCCCCAGCATCGAGAGTTCACAGCCGATTGATCACCTCTTCGACAATAGCAATTTCAGCGCCGGAAAAGTCTCCAAGGTCCGGCTCTCGAAGGGCTATGACGCGTTCTTGCCTTGTCCGGCGTTCGATTGCAATGTCTTTATCCCTAACCATCGCTTCGCGTTCGGAGACAAGCTGACAGGGAGCAAGGCGAGTCAGTAACGAAGTGCGAATTTCCGACAAATGTCCTGAGCAAATCAAGGCACTGATCCGCGATGATGCGCGACGAAGTAGAATTGGAGTAACCATGAGAAAAACGTTGTGCCATCTTTGCCTGCTGCTGCCGCTCGCGCTGGTTCTTGCGGCCTGTCGGCCGGAGACAATAGAAATAGAAAGACCTGTTACCCGCATCATCGAGATGCCGGTCGAGGTAGAAGTCACCCGCGTGATCGAGAAACCGATCGAAGTAGAAGTCACTCGCGTCGTCGAGATGCCGGCGCCAACGACGGTCACCCGCACGGTTGAGAAACCTCCGGAAGAAACCGGGACCCAGCCGGCTGGCGATGGCGAACCGACTCCAGCGACCACGCGGTCGCCAGAGACGGTCTCTCCTCCTCGAGTTAACGTCGCTCCGTTTGGGTCAGCCTCGACCTCGATGAGCACACAATCGCCATTAGGCGCGATAGACGGCGATCCGGAAACTTTATGGTCGTCGGGTGGTCTTCCTGTTCAATGGATTGAGGTGGCGTTTGGCAGACTGTATTTGATTGACCGCTTTGAGTTGTTGGTGGCGCAGACGCCGCCGGGCGAAACCACTCATCAGATCTGGATCAGCGATGCCGCGGGCGTACTCACCAAGATTCACGAGTTTACCGACCTTCCTACCATGGACGGACAGACCCTGGAACTATCGATCGATCCACCTGTGACGCTAAACCGAGTGATGATCCTGACCACCAAGGGCCCTAGCTACGTGGCTTGGCGCGAAGTCAGATTGATTGGCAACCCGGCACCACATCCCCTGGTCGATTGGGAGCCGGCGGGTTGGCGGCAAGTGAACCTGGGCGACCGGCTAGACAATCCTGTACAGATAACAAACGCCGGCGACGGCAGCGGCCGATTGTTCGTGGTCGAGCAAGAAGGCCGTATCAAGGTCGTTAGCAATGGAAACCTGCTGCCCACACCCTTCCTCGACATATCCGAGCACGTTGCCTGCTGCCACGAGCAGGGTCTGTTCAATGTGACTTTTCCGCCGGGCTACGATGAGAAACAGTATTTCTACGTCAACTACACGAACGCCGAAGGCGACACTGAGATCGTGAGATACAGACTGTCCTCTGACCCTAACGTCGCGGATCCTGAGAGCGCCGAGTTGATTCTACGAATCGAACAACCTCACTCCGTTCACAACGGCGGGCATATGGCCTTTGGGCCAAAAGACGGCTACCTATACATCGGCACAGGCGATGGCGGCCCTGCGGAAGACGTTGGCGATCGGTCGCAGAACCCTAGCAATCTGCTCGGAAAGATGCTGCGGATCGACGTGGAGTCCGGGGTCTATCCTTACGCCATCCCCGACGACAACCCGTTCGTCCAGACCGCAGGCTACCGGGGCGAGATATGGGCACTGGGTCTGCGGAACCCGTGGGGCTTCGCGTTCGATGTTAAGACCGGCGATTTATATATCAGCGACGTGGGAGACCTGGGATTCGAAGAGGTCAACCACCAGCCGGGCTCCAGCAAGGGCGGTGAGAACTATGGTTGGCCCATATTGGAAGGCATCCAATGTTACAAAGCGGAAATGTGTGACACAACCGGCCTGACCGAACCCGTAGCAACATACCCGCGCTCAATAGGTTGCGCGGTCATCGGCGGTCCCGTCTATCGCGGCTCCCAGTTCATCGCGATGCAGGGCATCTATTTCTACGCCGACTTCTGCGAAGGGCAAATATGGGGGTTGAAGAAGGTTGCCGATACGTGGAAAACCGTATTGCTCTACAAATTTCGTTTCCCAATCACTGCCATCGGCGAAGACGAGGACGGGAAACTGTATCTCACCAACTACCACGACGGCTTGATTCTTGCCTTGGAGAGACTGAGTCAAGCCTCCGCACCTAAACCCACCAGCAATGCCGCAGCTACAGTCACGCCGACCGAGGCTCCTGTTTCTCTCGCCGCAAAGGGTAGGGTATTTTTCGTCGATCGGGGATGCGTAGCCTGTCACGTGGTCTCGTCGATCCCAGAAGCGGTAGGTACGTCGGGGCCGGCCTTGGATGGCTTCGGTGATCCTTCGAAGTGGCCGCTGATCGCCGGCGTGCTGGCCAACACTCCAGACAACACCAAACGCTGGATCCTCGATCCGGTCTCCTTCAAGCCGGACACCGCTATGCTCAACATGGGTCTCTCCGACGCCGACGCGGACGCCATAGTCGCATTCCTTCGGACTCTTGAGTAAGCTGCGCGCCGAGGTGAGTTTTCCAGCCAAACCGCCAACCCATTCGCCGGCAATGTTTGCGTATGAAATGTCACGAAATTGCTACATCGTCCTAGGTCCGGAATCGGCGATTCGACCGAGCGGGCGACGCCCGCCGCCCACATCATGAATGCCCTGAATGGTGTTTCTTTTGCAAGGGAATGAATTGAGAATCATGTTGTTCTCAGCCGGCTACGCCCACGCCTCGGTCGAACCGCTCGCCGATCGGGCAGGCAAATAACCAGGACTGGATGAATATCTCCCTCGAAAATCCTATCCGACCAACGCAATCCTTGAAGCATGTGTACCCGCACGCAAGAAATTGGTTGCTCTATGTCCTAGCTCCGCTGCTAAGCGCAGCTACGCTAGTCATTCTGGCATCCTGCCAACCGCAGGTAATAGAGCTAGATAAACCTGTGACCCGCCTAGTCGAGAAACCCGTCGAAGTGGTCGTTACTCGCGTGGTTGAGCAACCGGTTGAAGTCGTAGTCACCCGCCTGGTTGAGCAACCGGTTGAAGTCGTAATCACCCGCGTGGTCGAGAAACCGGTTGAGGTCGTAGTCACCCGCCTAGTCGAGAAATCCGTAGAAGCAGTCGTTACTCCGGCCCCCGAGAGCGTAAATGTCGCCCAGTTCGGTTCAGCTCGAGTATCATCTGGCACCCATTCAGCCTTCGCTGCCATAGATGGCGATACGGAAACACCCTGGTCGGCAGGGGGCCATCCCGCTCAGTGGTTCGAGGTAATACTTGATAGGTTCGCCTTGGTCGACCGAATCGAGATGGTCGTGGCACAATCCCCTGCCGGCGAGACCAGCCATCAGATCTGGATCGGCGACGCTTCAGGGGCATCCACCAAGCTCCACGAGTATACCGACGTGCACACCTCAGACGGGCAAACCCTGATCCTGCCGCTCGATCCACCTTTGGTCCTGGACAGAGTGATGATCCTGACTACGAAAAGCCCCAGTTGGGTTGCCTGGCGTGAGGTTAGAGTGTTCGGCGTCTCAACGCTACAACCACAATTCGCAGGGCCTCCGCCGGATTGGCCGCAAATCAATCTGCGCGGCAATCTGGAGTTGCCCATACAGATCACCAATGCCGGCGACGGCAGCGGCCGATTGTTCGTGGTCGAGCAAAAGGGCCGGATCAGGGTCATCAGTGATGGAGCCTTACTCCCTACACCACTCCTCGACATATCGGAGCAGGTTTCCTGCTGCCACGAGCAAGGGTTGCTCAGTGTGGCTTTTCCGCCGGATTATGCCAAGAAACGGTATTTCTACGTCAACTACACGAATACCGAAGGCGATACCGTGATCGCCAGATACCGGCTGACCTCCGATCCAAACGTCGCCGATTCACGGCGCGCTGAGATCATCCTACGAATCGTTCAGCCCAATGCAATTCACAATGGCGGCCATATGGTATTTGGGCCAAACGACGGCTACCTGTACATCGGCGCCGGCGACGGCGGGCCTGTGGGTGACCCTGAGAATCGAGCGCAGGATCCCAGCACTTTGCTCGGAAAGATGCTGCGCATAGACGTAGAATCCGGCGTGTCTCCGTACGCTATTCCCGACGACAACCCGTTCGCTCAGACCGCCGGCTACCGAGGCGAGATCTGGGCCCTGGGTCTGCGCAATCCCTGGGGTTTTTCCTTCGACAAGCAGACCGGCGACCTGTACATCGGCGAAGTCGGGGAAGGTGAATTCGAAGAGGTCAACTACCAGCCGGCTTCGAGCAAAGGCGGTGAGAACTACGGCTGGGCCTTACTGGAAGGCATCCACTGCCATGTAGCACCACATCAGCCAACCCTGCTCTGCGATATAGAGGGGCTCACCCAACCTGTTGCTGAATATCCGCGTTCACAAGGATGTGCAGTCATCGGTGGTCCCGTCTATCGCGGCACTCGGTCCACCTCCATGCAGGGTGTTTATTTCTACGCCGACTTCTGCACCGGGCGGATATGGGGTTTGAGGCAGATTGACGATACCTGGGAGAGCGCACTGCTCTACGACGCTCCCTTCCAAATCACTGCGATCGGCGAAGACGAGGATGGCAACCTATATGTCACCAACTACAATGGAGGCTTCGTTCTCGCATTGGAGGGAGGGAGCCACGCCGGCGGTACTACTCCTGTTGAAACGGTCGTTGATCGGGCCCCAGATAGACCAAATGTCGCCCAGTTCGGATCGGCGCGGGCATCATCTAGCCCGCAGTCAGCCTCGAATGTCATAGATGGCGATCCAGAAACAACGTGGTCGTCAAGGCTTTATCCTGTTCAGTGGCTTGAGGTAACGTTTGACAGGTTTTACCTGGTGGACCGTATCGAGATGGTCGTGGCACAGTCGCCGGCCGGCGAAACCAGCCATCAGATCTGGATCGGCGAGGCTTCAGGCACCTCCACCAAGCTTCACGAGTATATCGACGTGCCCACCTCGGACGGGCAGACTCTGAGCCTGCCACTCGATCCACCTTTGGTCCTGAACCAAGTGTCGATCCTCACCACCAAGAGCCCCAGTTGGGTCGCCTGGCGTGAGGTCAGAGTGTTGGGCAGTCTAACAACCCAGCCACAATTCGCAGGGCCTCCGTTGGATTGGCCGCAAATCAACCTGCGCGGTAATCTAGAGTTGCCCGTTCAGATCACAAACGCCGGCGACGGCAGCGGCCGACTATTCGTGGTCGAGCAAAAGGGCCGGATCAGGGTCATCAGTGATGGAGCCTTACTCCCTACACCCCTCCTCGACATATCGGGGCAGGTTTCCTGCTGCCACGAGCAAGGGCTGCTCAGTGTGGCTTTTCCGCCGGATTATGCCAAGAAACGGTATTTCTACGTCAACTACACGAATACCGAAGGCGATACCGTGATCGCCAGATACCGGCTGACCTCCGATCCAAACGTCGCCGATTCACGGCGCGCTGAGATCATCCTACGAATCGATCAGCCCAATGCAATTCACAATGGCGGCCATATGGCGTTTGGGCCAAACGACGGCTACCTGTACATCGGCGCCGGCGACGGCGGCCCTGTGGGCGACCCTGAAAATCGAGCGCAGGATCCCAGCACCCTGCTCGGCAAGCTACTTCGCATAGACGTAGAATCCGGCGTGTTTACGTACGCTATTCCCGACGACAACCCGTTCGCTCAGACCGCCGGCTACCGAGGCGAGATTTGGGCCCTGGGTCTGCGCAATCCCTGGGGTTTTGCCTTTGACAAGCAGACCGGCGGCTTGTTCATCGGTGATATCGGGGAAGGTGAATTCGAAGAGGTCAACTACCAGCCAACATCGAGCAAAGGCGGTGAGAACTATGGCTGGGCGATTTGCGAAGGTATCCGCTGCAATAACCCAACTCCCAGCAGTTCGGCCGGATTCACCCAACCTGTTGCTGAATACCAGCATTCACACGGATGCGCACTCGTTGACGATCCCATCTATCGCGGCTCCCAGTTCGTCTCCTTGCACGGTATCTATCTCTACACCGACTTCTGTTCAGGGCACATCTGGGGTTTGAGGAATGTTGACGGTAAATGGGTAAGCGCGCTACTCTACGACGCTCCTTTCCGAATTACAAGTATCGGCGAAGACGAGGATGGCAAGCTCTACATCACCAACTACAATGACGGCTTCATTCTCGCGCTGGAGGGACAGATCCAAGCCTCGGCAGCTACTCCTAGCGTCGCACCCGAGCAATAGAACAAGCGTAAAGTCGCCATCGGGGTGGAGAGAAACGCGCTGTACTTCGGCGACTGTTTGGAGTGGGTTGCGGAGCGGAAGGATGAAGAATCAACCAATCCCTTACTCCCCATCCTCGTCACAATTGACACACAGCCCGTAGGAGCGCAGGAGAGTTGTGAGGGCGCGTCGATTGTCGACGCCGCGATGCAGTTGGAAGACCGACGCGTGGATGCCGAGCTCGCCGGCGGCCGCGACGTTCTCGTCGTGGTCGTCCAAGAACAGGACCCGATCCGGCGGTAACTGTATGGCGGCCAAAACCTGCTCGAAGTAGGCCCGGCTCGGCTTGGCGTGACCCAAGTGGCAGGAGTAGAACTGCCGGTCGAAGAGGTCCCGATACACTAGTGTCTCCGACATGTACCTCGCTCTGTGGCTTTGCTGATTGCTCGCCAGGTAGCAGCTGGTGCCGGACTCTCGCAGCCGGGCCACCACGCTCAGGACCTCAGAGTGAACGTCGATGGCATTGAGCATGCTGAGAATCTCGGCGGGATCGGCAGTGGAGCCGCGGCGCCGGAGGAGCGCCCTGAAGCTTGGGATCACGTCGCTTCCGTCGGTCAGAGCAGGCCGTTCGGCGTCGAAGATCTCCCCAAGGAATCCGTGTACGTCGTCATCTCCCGGCGGAAGGAGCGGCGTTAGCCGGTCGCGCCATCGGGCGGGGGCTGTCTGAAGCACGCCGTCGGCATCGAACAGTACTGCTTCGATAGCGCCCTTCGGAATCGAGGCCGGCCGACTATCGCTCATCTACGAGACTCAGATACATAAGTGGGTGAGTAGGCAGCGGCGCTCAGCTGACATTGTCGCGAGTTCATCGTGTGTAACGCACGTCGAGCGGACAAATCAATCCGCGAATATGTCGTCAACCGGGCAGGAGAATCCGGGCAAAATGTCGCCGCCATCGAGCCTATCGCCGGGCCGCAGGATGCGGGACTCCCCTGGTGAGTTGTACTCGACCACCTGCTGACGCGAAGGATAGACAACCCAGATTAGCCTTGCGCCAGCATCCAAGTAGTCATCGATGCGTTCGACTATATCACTGGCCCGATCAGTGGGCGAGACGACTTCGACAACCAGGACTGGCGCGCCTTCCACGAAGCGGCGGCTAGCCAAGCCGGTTGGAATGGAGTCGGACGTTAGAAAGGCGATATGCGGCGCCCGCACCGAGTCGGGCTCCTTCGCAAGATGAAATCCGACGTCGCCGGTCACGACTTTGCCCAGCCCGCGGGTCGTCGCGTGATGGTTCATCAACATCGTCAACTTGGCAACGATCGCTCCATGTTCAAAACCCGTCGGCGCCATCTCAACCACCTCTCCACGAACTAGCTCGAGCCGGCCATCGGCCGACATTCCCGCTAGTTGGTCGGCGGTTACTGGTTTGCTTCTCGCTACGGCCATTTAACAGCCACTCCTACGTCCCAATCTGGCGAAACGCCCATCGAACCGAGACCAAGGGTCTGGATGTCGGTCGGCAAATTGCGTCCGCCGTCCAACTCGTGGGACACAGATTTATCTCAAAGTATAACCGCCGGCGACGCTGAGCCATGGCCGGACAACGAATTTTCGACGAATTTTTCGCGGGGGGGTTTCCATTTTGGGGTGCTAAGTGCATATTGTATATAGAGACTAGAACACATATTCGTCTAACAGGAATACAGATATTGACTCTAACAACGAGATTGCGAGTGCCACGGGTGCCGGACCGTCGGCTCGATTGGACGGGTCCAGCACCTGATCCGGCGGACCTGTCGATGGAGATTCGCCTGCTCCGGGATCTGATCCACGAGCAGGCGAACGCGCCGGAGGGTAAGAAACCAGCCAACCTCGATCTGGTTGGGAAGTCGATCGAACGACTGGCCCGGGTGCTCAAGGCGCAAAAATCCCTGTCTGGGGATTCCGGCCGGCGGATAGATGAGCTACTGGGATCATTGCTGCAGGAAGTAGGAACGGAGCTAGGTATCGATGACCGGACTATATGAGGGGCTGCGAGTCCTGGCTAAGAAGTCGCGGGCTCGTCCGGCGCTGGACGAGCGGCCGAGGTCGGCCTACGAGCTGGTGACGCGGCGCGGCCTGGACGACTTGGCCAGGCGAGTGGATTCGATAGACGCGAAGATGAACGGTCTATTGGTGGGTATGGCGGTGCTGGTGGTGGCGGAGGTGGTGAAAGAGCTATGGCTGTAGCCAGACCTGTCCCCGACTCCGATCGGGGATCGGACCATCTGCACGAATCCCTGAGAGCGTCTCTCTTGGACATTGGTTTGTTCGCCGGCCGAGTCGTGGGGCGACCGATGCGCGACTACCAGCTGGAGCCGGCCAGAGCGATAGCCGGCGCGGTGGTCGGGGGCGAGGGAGGCAGCTTCTCGGTGATGATGAGCCGGCAGGCCGGCAAGAACGAGCTGTCTGCCCACATCGAGTGTTACCTACTGGCCTTGTTTCAGAACAGAGGCGGAAGCCTGGTGAAGGTGGCGCCGACACAGAGGCCGCAGGTGGTCAACAGCATCCAGCGATTGTCCACGATGCTTGGGAATCCCTTGCTAAAGGACCGATGGAAGCCGGAGCTCGGCTACATGATCCGGCTGGGATTGGCCAGGGCGATATTCCTTTCGGCCCGGCCGGTCGCGTCGGTCGTAGGAGCTACGGCGAGTCTGCTGATGGAGTTCGACGAGGCCCAAGACATAGACCCCTTCAAGCACGACCGGGACTTCGTACCGATGACCGCGAGCACGAACGCGCCCAGGGTCTATTACGGAACGGCATGGGACGACTCGACGCTGCTCGAGCGAGTCAAACAACAGCACCTGGAAAGTGAGAAGCGCGATGGGAATAAACGGCACTTCGAGTATCCCTGGTGGGTCGTCGCGGAAGCAGTACCCGCCTACGGGGCATTTGTCGAAGCGGAGAAGGCACGCCTTGGCGAAGCTCATCCGATCTTCAAGACGCAGTATGAGCTAAAGACGATCAGCGGAGCCGGCCGGTTCTTGACCGACGCGCAGATAGACATGCTGCGGGGGTCGCATTCGGCTATGGATGGTCCCCAATCGGGGTCGAGGACAGGCGCTCAATACGTGGCCGGCATCGACATTGCCGGCGAGGACGAAGAGAGCGAAGGCGCGGCGTTGCGCCGGCTGAGGCCGCGGAAAGATTCGACGGTAGTCACGATCGGGCGAGTGGAGCTAGTAGAGATCGCCGGCGCGCTGGAACCGCGGATCGAGATCGTGCGGCATTACTGGTGGACCGGGGAGAAGCATCGGACGCAGTACGAGAGGCTGCTGGAGCTACTCAGGAATCGCTGGCGCGTATCCAAGGCATGCGTGGACGGCACCGGCATCGGAGCCGGCTTGGCCAGCTTCCTTCGAGAGTCGATGGGCGCCAGCGTGGTCGAGGACTTCCAGTTCACGGCGAAGAGCAAGAGCGAACTGGCCTATGAGCTGCTCTCGGCGGTAAACGCCGGCCGGCTGTCGATGTACACCAAGCCGGCGTCCTCGGTCTGCTGGGACGAGTTCTGGATCGAGAGCGTGGCTTGTCGTTACGAAGTCGACCACAACCAGAGAATGAGGTTCTTCGTGCCGGACGACGAGGGACATGACGATTTCGTGATGTCTCTAGCGCTCACCGCCAGGGCGGCGGCGGATTTGAAGCCGGCCTCCGAGCTGGCAGTAGTGCATGCAAAAGAAGAGTTAGGAGGTCGGTTTTGATGTCATGGAGTGATGGGATAGGCAACTGGCTGTTCGGCAATCTGATCAAACGCCGCGTACAAGAGGCGATTCCGGATGCCGACGAGAAGTTATGGCGCAACCTGAGCGCCGCCGGCTTACGAGACGTACCATTCGCCGAGCACTTGGAGAACCTGCACGACTCGGTGTTGGCCTACCGGACGAACCCGCTGGCCTTCCGGCTGATCGAGACGATGGTGAGCTACGTCCTGGGCGGTGGAGTGTTGCTGGAGGCGGAGGATGGGCAGGTTATGAAGTTCCTGAGGGAATGGTGGAGCCACCGGCAGAACCGGCTCAACGTTCGCCAGTTCGAGTTAGGGACCGAGCTAGGTCTCAGCGGAGAGCTGTTCGTCACATTCCATACGAACCCCTTCGACGGCATGACCTACATCCGGACGGTGCCGGCCAGCCTGATCAATGACGTGGAGGTTGACGGTGAGGATAGAGAGCGGGAGCTGCGGTTCCACGAGGATTCCGGCGTTCAGTCAGTTGACGGCGTAACCAGAACCGGCAGCCAGTCGACCGAGGGACGATGGTGGAGCTCCGAGGAGATGAGGCACTACGCGATCAACCGGGTGACTGGGGCGGTGAGGGGCCAGGGCGAGTTGGTAGCGGTGTTGCCCTGGCTGAGTAGGTACAAGGACTGGCTGACCGATCGGGTGCTGATCAACCGCTACAAGGGAGCCTTTCTCTGGGACGTCACCCTGGAGGGAGCGGACCGCGCGGCGATCCTCGCACGACGCGCCGAGTTGGCCGAGGCGCCTAAGCCCGGATCGATCCTATTGCACAACGAGAGGGAGACCTGGCAGGCGATACAGCCGGCGATCGGCTCCAGCGACGTGGAGCGAGACGGGCACGCGCTGAGGCTGATGATAGCCGCCGGCGCCGGCGTGCCGCTGCATTTTCTCGCTGAAGGCCAGGACACGAACGTAGCCACCGCTAGGGAGATGGCGAGGCCGACGCTGCGTCACTACGGCCGGCGCCAGTTGGTGGTTGGCGAGATGTTCGAAGACATAGCCAACGAAGCTCTGAGGCGGTCCGGCCGGTTCGGTGAAGGACCCTGGGGAGTGAGGGCTGTGTTCGAGGATCTGAGCCGGCGAGACACCGAGGAATCGGCCAGGGCGACCAAGGCCGGAGCCGAGGGGCTGGCGGTGGCGGTGGAACGAGGTTGGATCACAAATGACGAAGCAAGAGAGCTATTCAATAGATTCGCAGAATTCACAGGAGAAGCAAATGAGTTATCAGGTAAAGCTAGGTCCACACGTTCAGAGTTGGAGCCGACTGGATCCAACGGTAGTGCACGAGCGGATGCGGCCGCCAATCCTAAAAACGCTGGAAGTTAGCGAGAACCTAAGGCGCTACAAGGACGAGGTGGGCGGGCTGGTCGTGGCCCGGTCATACGTGCCGGAACTGGAGGCGAGAGTGGTTGACGAAGAGCCGGCCGTCGTGGCGTCTCTGATGAGGGACCGTCTGCTGGGTGAGTGGAAGAACTACCGAGACTGCATCGATTACTTCGAGTTGCTAAATGAAGTCGCCCAAACCGGCGAGGATCTGAAACGACTGACGGAGTTCACGGTGGAGTGCTGCCGCTTGTTGCACGACGAAGGGCACATGGTTGCGGTGGGCAGCTTTTCGGTGGGGAATCCGCCGGACATGGCAAGAGATTGGCAGACGTTCAAGCCGGCGGTGTACGCCGCCGATGCCATAGCGCTGCACGAGTACGGAGCGCCGTACGTGTGGAGCCAGCCTGGCTACCACAATCCAGAAACCCTCGATCACAACTGGTGGTGTCTGAGATATCGCCGGGTGAGAGAGCTGATGGCCAGGACATACGGGCCGGCCTCGCTGCCGCCGTTCATCATCACCGAGTGTGGGATAGACCGCGGGCTGTTCAACGAGGGCCGGAAGGGATGGAAGTCATCGAAGATATCGCCGGCCGAGTACGTGAAGCAACTGGCTTGGTACAACGGCGAGCTGGTGAAGGACGACTACGTCCTGGGCGCAACGGTGTTCGGCTACGGGATGAACGACGATTGGGCCGACTTCGAGCTGGCCGGAGTGGCGGAGTTCGCCGACTACATCGGCGGCGGGGTGCGGGTACCAACAGCGCAGCCGAAGCCGGAGGTATCTCTGGAGATCAAGCCCGAGCCGGATTATGCACCGGTAGAGGACTGGCACAGAGTAGGGGAATACGCGCGCTGGGCGCTGGCCCGGATCGGGAATGGTGAGGACCCCCGGCATATTGAGGGCTTCAAGACTCACCTTGGGAATCTGGGAGCCGATTTTCAGCAGCCGCAACTCTACGGATGGCCCAGCTCTGACTCGCCGGACGGCCGGCTGGCAGAGGCAAAAGAGTACATTCTGAAGGCTGCAACAATACTAGAACACACGCTCTAGGGCGTTAAACGAAGGAACAGGAGGAATCATGGTCTTGGCAGAACGCAAGGAACTGCGAAGAGTCGGCGGTGAGGTCGGCGGCGCGGTGGAGGGGGTGGAAGGAACGAAGGTGCAGGTGGTGATAATCCGTCCTGGACTTTCGGAGAACGGGTTGGAGTACAGACCGGACGTGCTCAGACGTTCGGTCCGGCTGTGGGAGGGCGCCAGCGCCTTCCTCGACCATCCAACGGCGATCGACATGAGCCGAGCCGGAGGGCGCAGCGTGCGCGACTTGGCCGGCTACTACTCGAGCGTCAACTACGAAGAAGGCGCCGGAGTGAAAGCCACGCTGAGGCTGTTGGATGGGACTCAGGCCGGCGACTCGGCAATCGACCTGGTCAAACAGGTACTCGAGACAAGAGACGCTGGCGGAGCCGGCCCGAACGTCGGGATATCGGCAGACATGATCGTGCGAAAGAGGCCGCTGGGCCAGATGACAAATGGAAAAACTATGTGGGAGGTTCAGGAAGTCATGAAGGTAAACAGTGCGGACATAGTGGTGAATCCAAGTGCGGGCGGGTACTTCGACCGTGCGTTGGAGGCCGAGGAGGTTCAAAATATTGCCGCCGGCGGGTCAAGTGTCACAGATGGCGGCGGAGGTGTCGGGCATGCCCCACCCCTACGGACGCCGGATGTGGATCGCCAGGGCACGCAGAACGCCACTGGTTCAGAAACCGATGGCCTGGACGGGTTGCGAGTTGCGCTAGCCGGCGAGTTGCTAACCGCAAGACTGGCAAACAGTAACCTGCCAGAGCCGGCCCAAGCAATGATACGTCGACAGTTCGAGAGCCGCGCCTTTCAGCCGGCCGAACTGGACCGTTCGATCGAGGACCTGCGCAAGCTGCTAGCCACGTCGTTCGAGAACCAGGTGGTCAGCGGCAACGGAGCCCTGAGACCGCTCGCCGGCTACGGGGGGACTCGTGTTGGCATGGGCGCCAGGGAGCGTGTCTTCTTGGCGATGGAACGGCTATTCGGCCTCGAACTGCCGGACTCGCGTAGAGACATACCAAAATTCGAGGGGATACGCGACGCCTACGTAACTATCACCGGCGATAGCGCGTTCAGAGGCTCCTACGATTGGGAAAACTCGGTGGTACGCGAGGCGAACGAAGTAACTACTACGATCCTCAACGACGCCCTGACCAACGCGCTAAACAAGGCGCTGGTGAGGGACTATCGCGGACAACCGAAGTGGTGGGAGCCGATTGTCAACAAGGCGTCCATAAGAGACGTGAAACAGCAGACTCGCGTCCTTCTGAACGATTTCAGCTCGCTGTCCACGGTGGCGGAGTTCGGAGCCTATACCAACCTAGCTTGGGGAGATTCGCAGGAGGCTTACACACCCACGAAGAAGGGCAACACGGTAGCCGTCACTCTCGAGGCCATCATCAACGATGACCTGCGAGCGGTGACTCGAATTCCGAGCAAGCTGGCGATCGCTGCTGCCATCACTATCAACGAGTCGATCTCCAACATGTTCACTCAATCCAGCGGAGCCGGCCCCACACTGGACAGCGACAACCATCGAGTCTTCGACGGAACCAACCACGGCAATCGGGGCAACACGGCGCTATCCAGCACTTCAGTCCAAGCCGGCAGTATCGCGATGCTGAAGCAGACCAACTCGGCCGACAAGCGCCTGGGAATCCGCCCCACGTTCCTGCTGGTGCCGCCGGACCTATCGTTCACCGCCCAGGTCTTGCTTCAAACCGCATTGATCCCCGGCTCGGCGAACAATGACGTCAACGTGCTTCGGGGCACGATGCAGCCGATAGTAGTTCCTAACTGGACCGACACGAACAACTGGTACATGCTCGCGGGTCCAGACCAGATCGAGAGTATCGAAGTGGGCTTCCTCGGCGGACGAGAAGAGCCGGAGATGTTCGTTCAGGACCAACCCCAGAACGGACAGGTGTTCACCAACGACGCAATTACGTGGAAGATTCGCTGGTTCTACGGCCAAGCGTGGCTCGACTACCGTGGAGCCTACGGGTCGATTGTCGCGTAGGCGACCAGTCGGGCCTGCCCATCGAAATATCGAGCAAGCAGAACAATTAGGAGGAATTGACTATATGAAGACCAACGGAGCCGCAGTAGGCGACATCGCGCCGGCGGAGTGGCATGGTCTAAGGGTAGTGAACATACTGGTCGACTACGCTCAAATGCGGATGCGCCTGTCGTCCAGCGAGCGCAGCGAGGTCGAGGCCATCCGGCGCGACATGTACCGGGATCTAGGTCTGGATCCACATAAGCAGTACGCCCGCCGGCGGGATGGCAAGGTCTACGAAGTTGGCGAGGGTCAGGGCGCATCCGGCCACGCAAGCTACTCGACCGACCGACCAACGAGGCCACACTAATGACGTTACCGTGCACCAGGGGCAATCCAATTGCCCCTGAGGAGGTGAAGCCTCGATGTCATTGAACACCCTCCGCGACAACCTGAGAGACGATCTCAAGGACCTGGACTCAGGCGACTACGCGTGGACCGACGACGAACTCGACCGTCACATAATGAGGGCGGCCAAGGAGTACGAGGGCGCGTGGCCGCTGCTGGCCAAGGCGGATCGAGCCGGCGACGGAGCGACCCGCAGATTCGATCTGTCCAACGAACCAGGCCTGCTAGGCTGCCAGCGAGTGGAGTACAAGATAGACCAGAATCCACCGCAGTACCTGGCATTTTTCCAGGATGAGGACGACTACGTCCTCATCCTTGGCGAGACGGTGCCACAAGCAGGGAAGGACCTTCGATTCTGGATAGCCACGAGCTACACCCTAACGAGCACTACAACCAGCATACCCTCCGAGCACCAGCCAGGCATTCTCGGCGGCGCTTGGGGCTTCGCCGTGCAGGCCTTCGCCCGGTACGCTGAGCGACGAGTAAACGCACGAGACGAAGTGCCCAGGGGTCTTCGGGAAGCCGCCGGCGCGGCTCTCAACGAGTTTCGCGACTGGCTCTCTCGGTTGAGGACGACCCGCATGGAGCAGCAGTCAACACTCGACACGCTAAGGACGCCGGCTGTACCGATGGGCGGCGACGAGGCGAGAACTCCTATAGCGACTACTCCCCCGGTGAGCTGGAAGGACACAGATGCCGTTAGCTCCTCCGATGGAGGTCGGCGAATTGCGTGACCTGACCGACAGACTACCCCGCAAGCCAGGCTACAGGAGCCGGCCCCGATTGGCGATCCGCTACATAGTGGTTCACCACGTGGGGGGCGGCGTCAATCGGGATTACACGGCGCTTGAGATCGCACGGTACCACGTCGACGCGAACGGCTGGCCGGGGATCGGATATCACTTCCTAGTGCACCCGGCCGGCCAAATCGACCAAGTGAATCAGCTAGAAACGCGAAGCTACCACTGCAGGAATCTGAACGGTGAGTCGGTGGGAGTGTGTGTGGCCGGCGATTTCACCGAGGCGATGCCGGCGTCCGAGCAGATCGAATCGGTTGGCCGGCTGTTTACAGAGTTGGAAGTTGAGCTCGGCCGCGAACTGATCGTGTTGGGGCACGGCGACGTGCCTTCGACAAGGTGCCCGGGCGCCACGTTCGAGAACTGGCGGCAGCAGATCCGGACGAGGGCGGTAGCGCCGGGCCACCATGGGTGATTTACCGTGCTGAAGATGAGTGAAACATTGGCCGAAGCCGGCCGGAAGGCCGACAGCAAGCCCTATGTCTGCTGCAAGTTCGCCGACCACGGCGTCGAGAGTCCGCATCTGTCCTGGACTCAGCTTTACTCCGGTACAGAGGGCGACCAGTTCAACGATGCGGTGATCGCGTCCGATGGCTCGATCAATCGGATTCGGGCATCCGGCGGCAAGCTGTACCACTGCCGTGTGACATCGCCCGCCACGGCTTCACAATGGAGCTCGTGGACTACGTTGGTGAATCAACTAGTATCGACGCTCTGCCAGCCGGCCATTTGCGCCGGGCCGGAAGACGGGGACGAGGTCCGTGTATTCTGGGTCGACCTGCTCGACGATCGGACAATCAAATGGATCCGGTCGACCGATCAAGGCGCGAGTTGGGGGCACGTCGCGACTGTGCTGACCGAGGGCAACGTCAGAATCACCGGCCTGGCCGCTGACGGGTACAGAGCCGGCGGGATGGACAATCGGCTGTTCTACGCGGTGGACCCGGGCGGCAGAACGAACCGAAACAAGCAGCTAGCGATGACCGAGTGGGATGGCTCGTCTTGGTCGACGCCATCCTACGACGACGAGGGTCGATACAGAATCAATGGCATATCCGTCGCAAAAGACTCTGACGATACCGCATCAATATGGGTATGTGACGGATCGCCTCGCAGAATATCGCTACAGGACCACCACACAACAACCGGATGGGGCGGTGGCGGCGTGTTGATCGAGAGCGGCGAGGGCAGCAACTACGACTACGAGTTGCCTCGGGCGGCTAGTAAGTTCGTGACTGGAAACCGGCGCTATTTCATCGGCTGGGTGGAGCGTTACAAGGGCTCGCCTACTAGGGACAAGTTTTGGACCGCGTTCACCGCACGACGGTGGACACCGACGGAGTTGGTGCAATGGCAGGAAGACCGGCGGTACGGCGCCCGACTGCTGGCGGACACGAGCTACTGGTACATAGTCGGATCGGATTACGCCTATCGCGCGCCAGTGTTCACCGGCACGGGGAATGAAGTGTACGCGGCGACGAGCGATGACGATCTGGTAGCGATGGAGCTGGACTTACCGGGGATCAACCGGCCAGGACGGCTGCTGGTGAGGCTGGACAACAGCCGGGGTAAGTTCGCCTCGCCGGGATCCGGCGCGCTACAGGCAATCAAGCCAACGTCGCAGGTGGAACTGCGCTTGGGATACCGAACTCCCGCGGGCGAGGAGTCGGTGCAGCAGGGGGCCTGGTTTATCGATCGGCTGGCGTTCCGGAATCATCGAGGCCGGCATCTGCTGGAAATTCATTGCATAGATCCGTGGACCTACTTGAATCGCCTCGTGGTGCGGCGACCCATTACTTATGCCGCTCAGACGGCCAACTTCGTCTGTCGCGAGCTGTGGCTAAGAGTTTGTGGGGCCGGATCCAGCGGCGACGTACACTCAAATATGTATCCGGTGGTACCAAACTACCTGCTACGGCCGGGCCAGAACTACCTGGAAGCGCTGAGGCGTTTGAACCACAACTTCGGCCTGGTGCTCCGCTGGCGAGGCGACGGAGTGGAGTCCGGCGTTGGGCCGGATTCTGTAGTTCCGGATCAAGTGCCCTACGGATTTGGCGTTAGCGACCAAGCATACCTGTCTGCTGACAAGCATGCGCCCGACTCAGATCGGGGGACAGGCGGGCCGGCCGCCGGCTACACGATTCTCTCGGGAGAGTTCTGGTCGTCGGAGCTGCGTAAGCAATCGGTAGAGGTTTACGGCGATGGGTACACGTCGATAACAAGGGATTGGGCGGGCACGTCGAAGTTCTGGCGGGACAACGTGGCGAAGGTGGTGGATCTATCGCTGAACAGCCAATCCGATGTCGATAGCCGAGCCGCCTATGAGACGAGTTGGCTGGAAGGGTCCGGCGAAGGCGGCAGGTTGGAATCAAATCTGAATCCCGGTCTTGAGATCGGCGACGTCATCGACATCACCGATAGCAACGCCGGCCTCTCTGGAGCGGCAAGAGTAGTGGTCTCTATTAGGTCGATCTACGACAGCGAGCGGGGACAGTACCGGCAGTTCCTGGGTCTGGCCGGCGGGGCAATGGAATAGGGACGGCCGGCAATTGAGTATTGAATACGTTTCAGGAGATTCAAATGGCTGGATCGGTCTATAGAGGCATCCTGCGAAAGGTAGACAAGACAACATACCGGGCGGACGTTGAGCTGGGGGCGTCGGATGAGGCGAACCTGGTCGATGTCCGAGTGAGTCGCGGAATTGCGAGCGGTGAGCTGGTGGTTGGCCGGGTGGTGGCGGTCGTGGCATACGAGGATTTCAATCCGGACGATACTATGATTGTAGGAGTTTGGGCATGAGTTTCGATCAAAGCTGGTTGACAATTGGCGGAATGACTATGTTGGTCATTGCGGCGGTGCAGTTCACAAAGAGGGTGTTTCCGAGCTTACCGAGCAGATTCTATCCACTTGTCGCGCTGACCACAGCGGTACTGCTGGCAGTCGGGCTCTCCGATCGGATCGGCGCGGGACTAACCGAGGCGGGCCTGATCGGGGCGGTAGTTGGGTTTTCGGCCAGCGGCGTCTATAGCCAGGGGAGAGCTTTGATCCGGGGTAAATAGCGGCCGGCTTCTTCAGGCGGCCAGGTCAGGTAGCCCGCGCGCTGAACAGCGCCTCACGCAGTCCGTCCAGCACACCCTCGAGCCTAGCGACCCGTTGTTCCAGGGCTGCTAGTCGGGCTTCCAGCCGGTCGAATCTCTGATTGACCTGTAGCTCGAAGGCTGATATTCGCTGCTCTAAGGCATCGATGCGACCTTCGACGCGCTGCCCTAAGGCGTCTATTCGTCTATTCGTCTGGTTCTGTCCATTCAGAATCAGGCCGGCGACTGCAACGCCCACCGCAAGGATCGCGATCAGCTCGGGGGTCATTCAGCATCAACTCCTGTATGCGGGATTGTATCAGTTCTCGAAGCCACCCTTAATGGGTCTATGGCAGCAAATAATGGAACCGTATCCAGCTATCCCGATATGGTAAGTTTCAGTGCACTACCCTTACGACTCGCAGCTCTTTTGAGGCAACAGATTTGGGAAACGTCTACGCCGTACGCGCCGCGTTCATCTACTCGTGGAAGCTGACAACAGGTGGGGGCAGGTTCCTGTCTTTCCTGGGAACACTCATATTCGTCGTGGCGCTGGGCTGGTTTGCCCACGAAAGCGGAGACCCGGCGGTTGTGACCTACCTCGCGATAGGCGCCTACATGATGGTAGTCTGGAATTTTTGCGTGTCCCGGATGGGTTGGTCCCTTCGTGGCGAGCTAGTTCAGGGCACGCTTGAACTGTTGCTGTTGTCACGGACACGCTTAATTACCATCTTGGTGGGAAACATACTGGCGGTTTCAGTCTTTGCGTCCCTCTTGGGGGTGACAGGGATAGCGATCGTCTTGGCATTCTCACCCCAATTCATCCATGTTCCAAATCTTCTCATCTTGCTAGTTTCTTTAGGTATCGCGTTGGCGGCCACGACCGTAGTCGGGTTCTTGTCGGCTCCACTGTCCGTCTTGGCCGGCGGACGAGATACGTACTTTGAAGCAGTTCGACCCCTGGTGATGGTATTCAGCGGATTCGTCTATCCAGTCGCTTCGTTGGCTCCCGTACTGAAACCAGTCGCCTGGCTGCTGCCAACCTCGTGGGCGATGGGAGGACTACTGAGCTCAGTCGAAGGTGGACAATTCTACGGCAATACAGTCGATCATTGGGCCCTTGCGTTGGCAACGTCGGCGGCATACCTGGGTTTGACCTACCTACTATTCATTAATGTCGAAAAGCGCGTGAAAGCCACCGGCATTTTGGGCAGTTTCTAGTGCCAGGGTATGCGATGAACAACTTCGCCAGATTGGCGGTATTGACCTACAGAGGGGCGTTCGTTTCCTGGCAGGGGCCTGGATACGTCACTAGGATCTTCTTCCAGCCTCTGCTGCACGTTCTAACAGTCGTCTTGGCCGGCAAGTTCGCTGGTAGTCCGGAGGCCGCCGAGCACTACACCATCGGGTTGTTGGCCTTTTCGATAATCTTTGTGATCGCCTTCGGAATTCTGGAAGCGCTGTTCTACGACCGAGCCTACGGCATCCTGTCGATAATGTTCCTGTCACCGGCTAATCGGCTGATGGTCTACTTCGCCAGAGCGGGAATCCATTGGCTCAACGCCATAGCGACATTTGCCATCGGACTGATTGGGGCCTGGTTGATCCTCGGGTTAGATCTTTCTGCCGTGGACTGGCCTTCGCTCCTGGTGACCATCGCGGTAATGATCGTTTCCTCCACGACGTTCGCCTTGCTGATCGGCAGTGTCACCCTGGTTCTCTTCCGATTCGTCTACGTGTTCCAGTTCGTGTACGGCGTGGCGATGCTGCTCACCGGCGCCATCATCCCGGTGGACAGGCTGCCGGACATCTTGAAAGTAGTCAGCCAGGTCATACCCTTCACCCACGGAATCGTCGCGCTTAGAGGTTCATTCGCCGGCGCTGGAATCGCAGACATCGGCGATCAACTACTGCTGGAGCTCGCGATTGGAGTCGGATACGCTGTCGTCGGGTTCGCACTGTTTCGACTGATTGAGCAAGAGACAAAGCGCCGCGGCAATCTGGAGCAAGTGTCTGAGTAGACTCCAAGGCTGGCGTTGCATCGACAACCGCCGGACAATTAGCGTCTACGGCTTGCGGTAACTTGGGAGCTCTCGGCGAATTCGGCCGGTCAAGCGGTGGTTGCGGCCGTGAAGTGATCACGTCTACGATTCATCACTCGGCCCTTTGGCTGGTCACAATGCGCGCCTCGCGTACCCGCCGGGAGGCCAATAACGCGAGACCGCAGATCGCGACGACGATGCCGGTCGCGGCATAAAGGGGTCGCGACCCGTGAAGGTCGATCAGACTGCCGCCTAGCGCCATCGTCAGAGGGATGAAAGCAGAACTAGCAGCCGCCAAATTTGCCAAAACACGGCCTCGGTAGGCATCCGGCGTCTCTGCCTGAACAAGACTACCCATCGGCACTCCACCCGCAGTTACGACGCCCATCAACATTGCGAGCGCCAACACCTGCCACACATGCGTTGCCATCGCAAGCAAGACCACTAGTCCACCCAATACGACTATTGTTAGTGCACCAAGACGCCCCTCTCCAACCCACCGCGAAAACCGGGGCGCCATCGGCGTAGCAACCAGCACACCCGCCGACTCGATAGCCAAGAACAGTCCAAACAATTCCGGTCCGGCCCGGACCGAGCCCGAAAGGTGCAGGGGCAACAGCATTGTCATCGCCGGAAAATGGAACGCGTTAAGCGCGAGCCCGGTAAGGGCTAAGGCTCGGATCAACGGATGTCGTGCGATAAACCTCGCTGAATCAACCAAGTCGCGAACGATGACCGAGCCGGAAAGTCGCATTTCGCCCTCCCGAGTACGCGGCGCGCCGGACGGGGCGGCCATTCTAGAAATCAGGATGGACGAGACAACATAGGTCGCCCCACAGAGGCCCATCGCCGCAATCGGTCCTATTGCGAGAATCAAGAAACCGCCGGCCGCTTTGCCGGCTATGTTCATTATTTGAAACCCAGTCAACATCGCCGCATTAGCTGCGACCAATTCCTCCTTAGGGACCAGGGACGGGACCAAAGCACCACGCGCCGGGAACATGAAGAGTCCGGCTGCGGTTAGCAGGAAGGCGGTGATGGCAAAATGCCACGATTGCAGCAACCCAAGCCAGCCGGACGCCACCAGTACGGTGATGATCAAGGCGCGCGCGATATCGGAGCCGACCATAAGCATCTTGCGATTCAGACGATCCGAAATCACGCCGGCCAACGGTCCAAGCAGCACGTACGGAAGCATCGCGGCGGCGCCGGTCAGACCTACCGCAGTTGCCGAACCCCCGTAGGCAAGCACCAGCCATGGCAGCGCGACGAAGTAGAATGCGTCACCCAAGTTTGCCGCAACGGTCGCAGCAAAAAGCAGCTTGAAATCCCGATGCCGGAGCACGTCGATGATGTCTGCCGGCAGGAGCTTTTCGCGTATGTTATTGACCAAAGAGATCGCAAGTTTCACAAAAGCGTGTGTGTATGTTCCTCTAGGGGTTTGTTCGCTGGCGCGCTCGACTGAGAACTAGCGTGGAGACAAGTCTTGTGGCGCCGCTCAGAATACGCGAAGTGACGGCTTACGAGAGTCCCGCTCTGGCACGAGCCGGCCGGGAGTCGAAGCACGGGCTTGGCAGCCTATGATTTCGAGGTAATACGAGGGAGGACGTCTACGTCAGCCTATGAACTTCTGATAAGAGGAGCTACAAAAGAAGATCGGCGGCCGGCGGGACTCTGCCTTCAAGGCTGAGCGGGCCATCACACCTGCCGAGGCGGTGCCGGCGGGCTTAAAGGAAGAGTTTCTTCGAACTCAAGTTAGCTAGCCCGGGTGCTGAATAGTGCCTCACGGAGTCCGTCGAGTACACCTTCCAGCTTCGCCATTCGTTGCTCCACGGCCGCCATTCGTTGCTCCATGGCCACCGTTCGTTGCTCCATGGCCGACATTCCCTGCTCTATTGCGGACATTCGTTGTTCTAAGTTGTCAATACGACCTGCTATTCGCTGGTCTAAGTCGTCAATACGACCTGCTATTCGCTGCTCTAAGTCGTCAGTACGACCTGCTATTCGCTGCTCTAAGTCGTCAATACGACCTTCTATTAGCTGCTTTAAGTCGTCAGTACCGCCACCTATTCGCTGCTCTACGATGTCAGTACGACCTTCCATTCGCTGCTCTAAGACGTCAGTACGACCTTCTATTCGCCGCTCTAAGGCGTCAGTACCACCACCTAGTTGCTGCTCCACGGAGTCGATGCGACGTTCCAACCGCCGTTCCGACCGCCCCACGCTCGCCTGGATGAAAATTGCCAGGCCCACTCCAAGCACAACGATGGCGATTATGATAGCGATGAATCCAACTAACTCAAGGTTCATCATGGCGTTACCCCCCTATTGAGCAAGATTATAGCAGTTCTCGAACGGCCGGGGTCGTTGCCGGTGGGCAAGGGGTAACAGTTCAGATTTGGGTGTATGTCTCTCCTCCATGCCCGTGAACTGGATAGGTCGAGTCGCCATTCGGGACCTCAGTAGGCGGTCAAGGGGTGATTTCCAACCTATCGATGCCAAATCCACGAACTGCTCGACCTCATCCCCTCGCCTTGCGTAGTCTTCGACCTGGCCCCCTTCTCCTGGCCAGGAGAAGGGGGATCTCTGTTGTCAGCGACACCCCCACAACCCCCGGCAAGGACTTCGCCCTTGCAACCCTTTCCTGGCTTTCCCCGATCAGACATCCTCGCCTTTGGTAGACCCTCATTGGTGCGATATTACGCCCTTACGGAGCAGGTACCCCTAAATCTGAACACTTACGGCAAGGGAGACTACCTTCCATTTCCCTTACTGCGAGCGGTAAACGGTTGGGTCAAGTTTCCGTACTTACGTATCGAGCAATCGATATAATGGCCCCGTCTCTGAACGCATCTAGGAGGTGGATACCAATGCCAGCCTATGACCTTCTGTTAAGCGGCGGCACAGTAGTCGATCCGGCTCAGAAGATCCATGACAGGCGGGACGTCGCCTTCAAGGATGGCCGGGTCGCCGCCCTTGCCGACGCAATTCCGGCGGGCCAGGCCGCCCAAGTAGTGGATGCGGCCGGCCGGATCGTCGCCCCTGGTCTGATCGACCTCCACGTCCATGTCTTCGAAGGCGTGTCATACCTCGGCGTCAATCCGGACGCCGAATGCCTGGGCCGCGGCTCCACGACGGTCGTCGACGCCGGCTCGGCCGGCGCCCAGACCTTTCCCGGTTTCCGCAAGTACATCATCGACGTCAGCGAGACTCGCATCTTTGCCCAGCTCAACATCTCGGTCCAGGGCATGCTGACCGAGCTTGTCGGCGAATTGGACGACATCAGGTGGGTAGACGTTCCCCAGGCGCTACAGATGATCGAGGCCAATCGAGATGTGATACTCGGGGTCAAGGTGCGCCTGACTCGCGATTCCATAGTCGGACGAAGCGCCGGCATCGCGCCCTTGCATTTGGCGCGAGAGGTGGCCGACGCCACCGGCCTGTCGATCATGGTGCACCCACAGGACGCTTGGTGCGAATCGATCGATGACATCCTTGCGGTGATGAACGACCGCGACATACTAACCCACACCTACCACGGGACGGGCCACGGCATCCTGGACTCGGATGGGAACGTGCGACACTCCGTATTGGAGGCTGCCGAGCGCGGTGTCATATTCGACGTGGGGCATGGCGCCGGCTCGTTCTCTTGGGACATAGCCGAGCGAGCCCTGAGCCAAGGATTCACCCCGCAGACGATCTCGACCGATATACATACCCTGAGCCTGGAGCTCGTTCGAGACATGCCTACGACGATGAGCAAGTTTCTTTCCATGGGCGTCAGCTTGGATGACGTGATCGCCAGCTCCACCAGCCGGCCGGCCGACGCCATTCGTATGGGTGAGCAGATCGGCACATTGAAGCCGGGCAGTTGGGGCGATGCTGTCGTTCTGGAATTGGTCGAGGGTGACGTGGAGTTGCGGGACACCGACGGCGAGGCTAGGACGGTACGCGAACTCCTACGGCCAGTGGTCGTGGTGAAGGGTGGGAGTGTATACCAGCCGGCCGAGACTGGCCGCTGAGAGCCTAAGCCATCATCCACCTGACTCGGTCACGCCGGCAATTGGGAAGGCACGAACGAGTATAGGATAATGCCGCATCGGCGGGGACTGATCGAAGATCCCTTGACGCCAATCGCAGCCTCCATCCAGCATGTAGATAGCAGAGATTGGCATATGTAAACCAAATGGAGCGTGGATATGACGACGAACTTGGCCGACCGCAACTGCGTTCCGGCCCGAGCCGGAACGCCCTCCCTGACCACGGATGAAATCAAACCATACTTGGAGAAGCTCGCCGGCTGGAGCGTCGACGACGAGAACAAGCTTACCAAGTCATTCGAGTTCAAGAACTTTGTTCAAGCAGTCGATCTTGTCAATCGGATCACCGAAGTTGCCGAGGCGCAGGACCATCATCCTGACCTCTACGTTCGCTGGGGAGAGGTGCGAGTCTACTTATGGACACATAGCATCGACGGCTTGCACGACAGCGACTTCATAATGGCCGCCAAGATCGACAGGCTCTAAAGCTCTTTCCCCGGACAGTCATAGGGGTGTTTCGCCGCTGTCCGATTCGATATGCTGGTTAGGCGCGGCGAACGAACCGACCAAGTACCTCGGCGGAACTGGGCCGGCTACGTTCCCAACCCCGGACAGATAACGCGCGTAGGTAGGGACCATTGCCGGCAATCTACCGCTGGTGCTCGTAGTTGAACTGCCAGTTGATGCCGAACTTGTCGGTACAGGTGCCGAAGTACGACCCCCAAAACATGTCCGCGGGAGGCATCGTCACTGTGCCGCCCTCCGAAATCTTGGCAAACAGCTCGTCGGTTTCCTCCCTACTCTTTGGCGTGTAGGAGATCGAAAAGTTGTTGCCGACAACTGTCGGAGGTCCGAACTGGGTGGAAGTATCACTACCCATGAGTACGCTCGATCCAATCGGGAACGACACGTGCATTATCTTGTCCCGCTCATCCTCTGGGACGCCCATTTCTGGAGGCCCATCCCCAAATGTTTGGATAAAGACGAACTCTCCTCCGAAAACCGAGCGGTAGAACTCGAACGCTTCGCGGCAGTTACCGTTGAAAGTGAGATAAGTGCTGAGTGTCATCTATGTCTCCTTGAACTTGCTTCAGGCTCGCGAACGTAGCGTCGCGTGACTCTGACCTAATCCTACGGGGCGAATCAACATCAAAATAGTACAGCATGCCGGACTCAAATCTCTAAGCCTTCCGTGGGCTACCAACGCCAATTTTCTGAATGCTGTAACGAGGGCCATTGCTCCCTCGCTATCGAACCGTCTCCGCCGAGTACTTTCGGAAAACGCATTTGTCGCAAAAGAATCTCCGTGGACGGACGTCTGGAATTCAATTATATTGAACCTGATCGCCGCCTAAGCCCGGCGACGCGACCGTACTTTTAGGGAGCCGAAATGACAGATTCTACCGGCGCCGTCCTGCCGTTGAACCCGATCCAGCACTACCCCACGTTAGTTCGCGGTGAGGGCGTCAACGTCTGGGACGATACCGGCAAACAGTACATTGACGCGATAGCAGGTATCGCCTGCGTGAATATAGGGCATGGACGTCAGCGCGTGGCCGATGCGATGGCTCGCCAGGCCGGACAGCTTGCGTTCTGCATCTCGAACATCTTTGCCAATCAGCCGGCCAAAGACCTATCGGAGCGGGTCGCCCGGATCACACCGGGCGACTTGAACCACTTCCAGTTCACCTCGGGAGGCTCTGAGGCGGTCGAAGTGGCGATCAAGTTGGCCCGGCAGTACCATGTCGAACGGGGCAAGGTCGATAAGAGCTTGGTCATCGGCCGGCGGCATTGCTACCACGGAGCAACCTTGGGCGCTCTATCCGCGACCGGCATGGCCCCCCGGCGAGAGAAGTACCTGCCAATCCTGCTGGACTTTCCCCACATAGACCCGAACTACTGCTACCGCTGCCCCTATGGAAAAGAGTATCCCGGCTGCGACATGGATTGCGCGACCGAGTTGGAGGCGGCCATCAACCGCGTTGGGCCGGCAAAGGTATCCGCATTCATCGCCGAGCCAATCGTGGGGTCTTCGATGGGCGGTGTGGTTCCACCCGACGAGTACTTTCCTATCATCAGAGAGATCTGCGATCGCTACGACGTGCTGCTGATCGCCGACGAGGTGATCGACGGCTTCGGCCGCACCGGAAAGAACTTCGCGATCGAGCACTTCGGAGTCGTCCCCGATTTGATGACGATGGCCAAGGGATTGACCGGCGGATACGCGCCGATGGGGGCGGTTGCCATTTCCCAACGGGTCGCCGACGTATTTCTGAGCAAGCCGGCGCCTGTCGAGCACATCTTCACCTACGCCGCCAACCCACTCTGCTCGGCCGTGGCCTGCGAGGTGCAGGACATCATGGTGGAGGAGGATCTGACCAATCGAGCGGCAAAGCTGAGCGGCCTGTTCTTCGAACACGGGCGGCGCCTCTTGGAACACAGGATCGTCGGTGACGTCAGGGGCCGCGGACTGCTGATGGGCGTCGAGTTGGTGCGCGACGCGACGACCCACGAGCCGTTTTCTCCATCGGTCGGACTGAACGCCCGGCTAGCGAGGGTGGCGCTCGATGAGGGCGTGGTGATCTACCGCGGCGGCGGAAATATCGACGGCAAGCGCGGCGACCATTTCTTCGTCGCACCGCCGCTGACCATATCGGAAAACGAAATCGCAGAGACCTTCCGCCGGATCGACGCCGCGATCAGACGGATGGAGGACGAACTGCCGGCATAAGGCCCGACAGATGGCCTGTTCCCCTGAGTTTCGCCATCGCCGGACTCATCCGTCGATGCGAGCCACGCGGGTAGTTTGAAGGTCGACAGTCTCGATAAGTGTGCGAAGCAAATCCTCCGACACTGGATCGTCCAGCCCCAACACCATCAGCGCTTCCCCTCGAGGCGTCTGACGACCCACCTGCATGTAGGAGATGTTAACGTCGGCCTGGCCCAACAGAGTGCCTATCTTGCCAATCACGCCCGGTCGGTCCATGTGACTGCAAAACAGGAAGTTGCTGGCATTCAATGTCACGTCTACCCGGTAATCGTTCACGCCGGTCAGATAGGGCTGGTTATGGTACAGGGTCCCGGACAAGGACGAGAAGAAGCCATCGCGGCCAACCGCTCGAACCGTGATCATGTTGGTGTAGCCCTCAGCCGGGGTCGAAGTGTGGCGTTCGGTCACCTGAAGACCCCTATTGCGCGCCAGGATCAGGGAATTCATAAGGTTGACGCGCTCCGGCGTAGCTGATCGCAGCCAACCAGCCACTGCCGACGCCTTCAACAGGGCGGTGTCCTCTTCGGCGATTTCACCTTGATAGGTGATCTCCAGCTCGTTTACGGAGCCGACGTCGCCCAACTGCGCCAGAATACGCGCCATCGTCTCAGCGAGAGTAGCGTACGTCCCCAGCCGGCCGATCATCTCAGGAGCGATGGCCGGGGCGTTGACCGCGGCGCTAGCAGCCTCACCTCGCAGGACTGCAAGGACCTGCTCAGCGATCTCAATGGCGGCTTCCGCTTGCGCTTCTAGGGTTGAAGCGCCGAGGTGCGGGGTGAGAACGAGACGGTCGTGGATGCTCGGCTCGTTCAGTAATGGTGAGTCGACCGGGGGCTCCTCGACAAACACGTCTATGGCGGCCATCGCGATCCGTCTGTCCTTCAATGCTTTGCAAAGGGCAACCTCGTCTATCAACCCCCCTCGCGCGCAGTTGATCAGAAAAGAGGTTGGTTTCATCTTCTCCAGCAGCTCGCCGTTAATCATGTTCGCGGTCTCGGAAGTCAGCGGAACGTGAAGACTTACAACGTCAGCCTCGGCAAGAAGCTCGTCCAAGGTGACGAGACTTGCGCTATGGCGGGCAGCGTAATCCGGCCCCACGAAAGGATCGAACGCGATCACATTCATTTGCATAGCCTCAACCCGGCGCGCGACCGCCGAGCCGATTTGCCCGAGCCCAATGAGCCCGAGAGTCTTACCCCTCAACTCGGTACCGACGTGCCGGTATTGCCCCCACTGGCCGGCTTTTACCGCGGCGTCGGCAGCCGGCAGCCGACGGGTCATAGAGAGCATCAGGGCCATGGTGTGCTCGGCCGCGGCTACGATCGGGGCGTTGGGTGCATTCACGACGACGATGCCCAGCCGGCTCGCCGCCTCAACGTCGATGTTGTCGACTCCGATTCCGGCTCTACCGATGACCCTCAGCCGCTTGCCGGCCCGTATCACGTCAGCGTCCAGACGGGTCTTGCTGCGGACGATTACCACCTCGTACGCACCGATGCGGTCGATCAACTCGTCCTTGCTCAGGCCGGTTGCTATGTCAACCTGAGCCTCTTGCCGAAGCAACGATTCGCCGGCAGAGGCGATCGGATCGCAGATCAGGACTCTCAATTGCTTTCTCGCTCCCACTGCTGGGTTGAAACACAGGTCATAGCCTTCGCCGGGAAATATTACACTTTATTGGCTGAGCCGCATGTCGCCGGCCCACGGCTCCTATTTTTGCTCGCTGAACTGCCAGACCCTGTCCGCCGTCCGTCCAAATAGCCAGGCCCTACCCTCTTCACTCAGATCAGGAAAAATGCGATCTAGGTTGCCTCCAGTCATCTGTATTGGGCCATCAGCTTTTGCGCCCGACGGCGCTGGGATGGCTCCTCAGCCCCTTGTGACCCTGTCGGCTGTGCTCTGAATATCCGCAGAGGAATAGGCCGCCACCTTGTCCAGCCTTTGGGAAAGGCGGTCCTCGGTGACCTCCAGGTCGTATTGGCTTTGCAGCCCCATCCAGAACTCCGCAGAATTACCGAAGAAGCGCGAGAAGAGCAAGGCCGTTTCCGCCGTGATGGACCGCTCCCTATGGACGATGGAATGAATCCGGCGCGCATCCACACCGATGGCGTTGGCCAACCGGTACTGGGTTAGGTTCATCGGGAGCAGAAACTCTTGGCTGAGGATTTCTCCCGGGTGAATGGATGATAGTTTCTTTGGACTGTGGCCCATTCCCGCCTTCATGATGACCTCTTGTTTCAGTGATAGACTGCTATTTCAACTTGGTAGGCGCTTCCCTCGCTCCACGCGAGGCAGATACGCCACCGATCGTTGATTCGAATGCTGTAATTGTCCGTCCCTATCTGCGAAAAGAGCCTCCAACCGATTCCCCGGCGGCTACATCCACCTAGGAAAAGCCTCCTTAGTAGTTGATGACCTTGTCGATGGCCTTCTCGACATCCCCCTCGTCCGGTAGGAAGAGGTCCCGCAATGGCTTTGTCGACGGCACCGGAATATGAGGCGCGCCGATCCGCACGATCGGAGCGTCGAGCGCGTCGATCGCTTCCTCCGATATAGCAGCCGCCACCTCGGCGCCGATTCCGCCAACTTTCCACGCCTCGTGGGCCACTACCAGCCGGCTCGTCTTCCGTACCGACGCGACCACCGTCTCGATGTCCAGCGGCGCCAAGGAGCGCAGATCGACCACCTCTATCGAAGCGCGGTCCGCGACCCGGCCGGCAACGGCGAGCGCCTTGTGTACCATCCATCCAGTCGCGGCCACCGTTACGTCCGAGCCCGGACGTACCACCGACGCCCTACCCAGTGGGACTTCGTACTCGGCATCCGGCACCTCCTCCCGCAGCAGGTGATAGAGCTGCATATGCTCGAAGAAGAGCACCGGGTTGCTGTCGCGGATTGCGGCGGTCATCATGCCCTTGGCGTCGTGCGGCGTCGCCGGCATCACCACCCTTAGTCCGGGCACGTGGGCGAACCAAGCTTCGTACATCTGGGGATGGCCGCGATAGGGACCATCGCCAACCCGAGTCCGGATTACGATTGGCACGGACTTATCGCCGGCCGTCATATAGTACATCGTAGCCGCTTGTAAAACGATTTGGTTCATCGCCATTGGCAGGAACTCGCCAAAGGATATCTCGACGATTGGCCTCTTGCCCATCATCGCCGCACCAATCGCAGCCCCCACCATCGCCGACTCGGCGATGGGAGTATCTCGCACTCGCCCGGGGCCAAACTCGTCGTATAGGCCGGCGCTCCCGCTCATCGCTCCGCCGAATTCTCCGATGTCCTGGCCCATCATGAATACTGACTCGGATTGACGCATCGCCTGGGCGATTGCCGCCACGATTGCCTCAATGTACGTTAGTCGCAAGTTGGACTGCTCTGCTTTCTGGCTCTACGGTGTGACGCCAACGCTGATTCCCTCGATCGTTCGTACACTAACAGTGCACCTGTGCGGCTGACAAATCCCCGTCGGCGACCGTTGATCATCGATGGGCCGCCGACTACACTCACAAGTGTGGGACGTTGTACTCGACTTGATTGGCGATCATTCCAATACGGGGGTTGTCGGTTGGGAGAACGAATCGGGCACCTGCCCAAATCTTCTTCGCCTATGAGTCCGTCGTCACCACTGCCTGTCGTCCCGCTAGTCTGCTGATTCCTGGGAGATCTTATCAGCCATGGCCGGCAGCGAACGAGCGAAGAACGGTAGATCGCCGACCCTGTCCCGTCGGGCGCTGCTAGCCGGCGTCGCCGGCGTCGCCGTGGCCATCGGTACCGCTCGGTACGTCGTCACCGAGCGGAGTCCGCCGGTCGAGTTGCCGAGTTTCACCGACGTGACTTCACAGGCCGGCATTGGCTTCCGACATCGGGTGCACCCGCAAGCCCACATGATCCAAGCGGGAGCCGCATTTCTAGATTTCAATGGGAACGGTCTACCCGACATTTTCCTCACCAATGCCAACGGTCCCAATGCACTGTACCGCAATAACGGCGATGGGACATTCACTGATCTGACCGCCCAAGTTGGATTGGCTGATCCGAACGACATAGACGTTGGCGTCGCCTGCGCAGACTACGATAACGACGGCAACTGCGACCTTCTCATCACGCGGATGGGAGGGATCAAGCTGCTACATAACGAAGGCGACGGTACCTTCACCAATGTCACTAAATCGGCCGGATTAGACATATCGGGAGGCCATCCGGCCTCAGCAGTTTGGGCCGATTTCGACGGTGACGGGCACCTCGATCTTTATGTCACTTACTGGATTGATGGATCCCCGCCCAACGTCCAAGGCAAGTGGCAAGGCGGAATAAAAGAGGCGTTCACGTCGCAGGCTCGCAGTCACCGCCTTTTCCGAAACAACGGCGATGAAACTTTCGACGAGGTTACCCATCTGTTGGGAGAGTCTCCTGTTCACGGCGCCGGCCTAGCGGTTGGCTTCCTTGATTACGACGACGACGGCCGGCCGGACCTCTATGTCGTGAACGACTTTGGACCGTTCATCAGGCCCAATACCCTGTACCGCAACGCCGGCCCTACCGGAGACTCCTGGCGATTCGAAGAGGTGAGCCGGAAGGCCAACGTGGACGCCGCGATCAGCGGAATGGGATTGGCGGTGGGGGACTATGACGGAGACGGCTGGCTCGATATGTTCGTGACCAATTTGGGTGACAACATACTATATCGAAACCGCGAAGGCGAGGCGTTCGAAGAGGTAGCCGGCCACGCCGGAGTTGGTCGGGCGGCGATACAGGGCAAACAGTCAGTTGGCTGGGGAACCGCCTTCCTCGATTTTGATAACGATGGCCTGCTCGATCTCTACTTTGCAGCCGGCTCGCTCTACCCGGAGACGGATTCGGCCGGCGGTTACCCACCCGATCAACCGAACGCCCTCTTCCATAATCGTGGCGACGGCACGTTTCGCGATGTATCCGACGCCACCGGTGCAGGTCACGCCGGCTGTGCGAGAGGACTTGCGGTGTCCGACTTCGACGGTGACGGGTTCCTGGACCTGTTGGTGGCCAACTACGACCAGCATCCGGTTCTGTTGCGAAACACCGGTAACGACAAAGGATGGCTGCAAGTCCGGTTGGTGGGAACTCGGAGCAATCGCGACGGCATCGGCGCCCGGCTCACGCTCACAGCCGGAGGCCGTCGGCAAGTCCGAGAGATCCAGAGCGGCACCAGCTTCCTCTCCCAGAACAGTTTGACTGCGCACTTCGGACTTGGCCAAGCACGTGTCGTTGATGAGCTGAGAATTCGCTGGCCCAGCGGAGCCATTCAAACGCTGAACGGCCTCACTCCCAACCGAACAATTACCGTGAAGGAGGACATGGCGCCGACCGGCCCTTCCTGAATCCTAGGAATAGGAGCGTGGAGAGGCCAATTCATCTGCGAGTTGAGCCACGCCCTTGACGAGACGTTCGCTATAGGCGAACATCTTCCGTGTGAATCAAGGCATGCGAATCGAATGGGCGACCAAGGCGGTAAAGGATATGCGCCGGCTCGCCGTGCGGGACCGCGAGAGGATAGTCGCCAAAATCGAGCAGTACTCCACGAATCCTGAATCCCTCGCAAATCAGGTGATCGCGCTCACTGGCAGGGAATATCATCGGATGAGAGTTGGCAACTATCGAGTCTTATTCGCCGTCGAACGTGGCAGATTGGTCATTATGGTTGTATTACGAGTCCGACACAGGAGAGAGGCCTATGACTAGCGCCGAGACCATCACCCTGACGCGGGCGGAGTACGACGCTCTGGTAGCCCGCAACGATGAGCTCGAAGACAGGCTGGCCGCTCTCGAAGCAGATGACGGCAGCCGCATCCCCCACGAGGTAGCTCTGGCCATCATGCGTGGCCAAGGCCCTATCCGCGCGCTTCGGGATCACCTTGGCTTCACACTGCGCGATCTCTCCACGAGAACAGGGATCAGCGCGAGTCATCTTTCTGAGATCGAGCGCGGGCTCAAATCCGGCTCCGCGTCCGCCCTGTCTCGAGTAGCGGATGCGCTTGGCACCACTGTCGACGTCCTGATCAGCACGCAGAAATAGGGGTGTAGGAAAGGGCGCGATCGGTCCTGCCTCATGAGATCACCGGGCGTCTATCCGCTCAGACCAGCAGCTGTCTATCGCCATCACCTTTGAAAGGGTTTCCCCACGCGCCGGCTTGCCACCGACGGGGTTGTGTCCCGGCTCGTCAAGGCAGGAGCATCACTAGTCCAACGGTCGCGGCGATGATAGTACCGCCCATAAATCAGATATGGCGATAAAAATCTCCCTTAAGTTCACTACGGGACCTGCACGCGCCGGTACCGAGAGAAGTTGATCGCAATAGGCGCAGCTGCGATCAAGTGGCGTCATTCAGACGCTGACCGACGTGGCCCTCAACCGGACAATAACAAGGAAAGAGGAAACCGCGCCGACCGGGACTTCTTGAATCCCAGGGCTAGGAGCGTGGAGAGGTCAATTCGTTCGCGGATTGTATGCAACCTTCTACTTCGGCTGATTGCAAGGTTGCGCCGCGGCTAATTGAAAGTTTAGCCATCGCTAACTGAAGGGATATCCACGCTCGATGGCGCTCTTACCAGTCGACTATCCTCTAACTAAGCCGACCTGCCGAGCGTTCGTGCCGGTCAAGCCAGCTCCCCGAATGTGCCGATTGTGGTATTGCTCACGCAGTCGTCGGGCACTCTACGAAGGGGTGAAGCAACCAGCCGCCAACTCGAGAGTTCTAAGTGCAGGACCACCGCTATCCGGGTTCTACTGCCATAACACCGGCGATGGGCGGTTTGCGGACGATGGAAAGACCCTGACCGGCCCTGAGGAACAACGGGAACCAGCGGGTGGCCGGACTAGCCTTTGACTCCGCTGATCACTACGCCCTGTATGAAATAGCGCTGGGCGAAGAAGAAAACCAACATGGGAATCACCGTTATCATCGTAGCTATCGCCATCGTCTGGTTGAAGGGCGGGAGCCGAATATAGCCGGTGCCGGCGCCCCTCTCCCACAACCTAAAGTAGAGAGCCAGCGTGTAATTGTCCAGGGAGTTCAAGTAGATAAGCGGTGCCAGGTAGTCGTTCCACTCGGCCATGAAGGTGAAAATCGCCACGGCACCCAGCGCCGGCATCGACATCGGCAGGATGATGTACCAGTAGGTGCCAATCGGGCTGCAACCATCGATCTCCGCAGAATCGTCATACTCCATCGGGATCTGCAGGAAGAACTGCCGGAGCAGGAACACGTAGAACGCTGAGGTGGCAAACCAAGCCGGCACCGTCAACGGCAGAAACGTATCTAGCCAATGCAACTCGCGGAAGATCAAGAACTGTGGAATCAGAGTGACGTGATAGGGCAACATCATCGTGCTCAGCACCACGACAAATAGCGTGTTGCGAAATGGAAAACGCAACCGGGCGAAAGCGTAAGCCGCCAACGTTGAACTGAGCAATCGACCTACCTCGACACCGATAACGATGATCATCGTATTGCGCAAGAGATGAAGGAACGGAAAACGCGCCAACGCGCCGGGATAGGTTCGCCATTCGAAACTCGAGGGAATTAAATTCGGCGGAAAGAGAAAGACATCGGGTTCAGGCTTGACAGAAGTAGTGACCAGCCAAGCTAGCGGGAGGATAAAGATCGCCGCGCCGCCAATCAGGGCTATATATATTAATCCGCGAGTACCTATTCGCTGCCACGAAATGCTGCCCGCGCGGACGCGTGGGGCCTCGATGGTCGGGTTAGGTGTGCCTGACGTTGCAGCCATTACTACTCAAGCCTTTTCACTGAACTCATAATAGACCAGACGCCGCGAGGCCAAGAGCATCAACAGAGTCAGCGTTAGCATGATTATGAGCAAGACCCAGGCCAATGCGGCAGCGTAGCCCATCTTGTAGTATTCCCAGCCGTTGCGGTAAAGGTACAGCACATAAAACAGTGAGGCGTTGTTTGGGCCTCCATCAGTGGCGATGTAGCCGGCCGTGAATATCTGGAACGTACCGATCATCCCGGTCAAGAAGGTGAACAGAATCACCGGCGAGGTCATCGGTAAAGTGATGTTAATTAATCGCTGCCATGGGTTGGCACCGTCAACCTTGGAAGCGTCGTAGAGCGTCGTCGGGACGCCCTGGAGCGCCGCCAAGTAGAGAACCAGACCGGCTCCTGCCGTCCAGAGCTGCATGATAATAAACGCCGGCAGCACCCACTCCTCGGATCCAAACCACGAAGGACCACGCAGGCCAACGTGCAACAAAACGCCATTAAGGAGTCCGTAGTCTGGGTTGAATATCCAAACCCACAGATAGACCGAGGCTATCGCCGGCACTATGGACGGCATGAAGTACATAGTCCTCCAAATCGACAAACCCCACACCTTCTGGTTGAGGAATAGCGCGATCACGTAACCAACTATGACTCCACTGGGAACCGCCACGAGGCAGTAGATAGCAGTTACGCGGAGGGATTTCCAGAAGAGATCGTCCACGAACAGCATCTCGCGGTAATTCTCAAGGCCGGCCCACTTTGGCTCCTGCAGGATAGGCCAGAAAGTCAACGAAATGCCAAGCGAAGCCAATATTGGGCCGGCGGTGAAGAAGATGAATCCGATGATCCAAGGCAATAGGCAGATATAGCCATACAGGGCGCGGCGTATAGCAAGCGGCGAATAACCGTGGCGCCGGGTCATTGCCGTAGCCCCGCCGGCAATTGGAAGCAATCGCCCATCGTCTCTCTTAGTTACTTGCTTCTTCAGTGGTCGATCTCCATGCCATCTTGTGGGAGCCAAGCAACGCGCGAATCGCCGACTTCAAACGGCCATTGTCATCCAGCCGAAACCAATCGCCAAAAATCGGCGACGTTCTCGCAATGCGAGACGTTGCGTTTTGACGGCTGCACGAGCGAGATGGCGCTCATGGATCCTCGAAAGGTCCGAAGAACCCATCTCATTTACCGAGAGCTGAGCAGTTCCACTCTCAAACTAATACTCTGCCGTCGTAGGATAGGAAGAGGTCTCCCCGGCGACACACCTGGAAGCGCGTTCTAGGCCATCCCTATAACGACGTCCCGTCCCAGAAGCCTCAACAGACACCGGCGGGAGAGATCAGGGGGCTCCGGGAATCAATTGCCTTACTATCGACGCCAGATCCATCCTCCACCGCCGACCGTTAGCCACCATTAGCGGACCCGGACCCCACACTCAGAGCGCAGGGTCCGAAAACCTACACCTTGTAGCTAAGGTTGCGAATCGACTAGCTGTGCTTGGCTAGCTCGTTATCGATCTTTTCCTTGGCATCATTCAGAGCTTGCTGGGCCGTCTTCTTACCCAAGAACAGTTCGTCTACAGCGGTGTTCAAGGTGTCCCCGGTGAATGCACCGGCCTTGCCTCCCCAGAACCGCGGATATACGTGGGTATTCTCGGTCACCATTGGCACCGTGCTCATCCCAGCGATTCGCGATAGTGAGATGTGGTGGATGGTCTTTGCCCGGCTCTCAACCATCGATCCGACCAGAGGAAGTGGATCGTACGGAGGTACTACGGATACCAATTGCTCCTTGGCAACGTCCCTATCAGTCGTGAACGACGTCACCAAATGGAAGGCACCGTCTCGTTGCTGGGTGGCCTCGTTAACTGTGATGTGGTTCGCTCCAAATGCGTGGACCCGCTGATTCTTCCAAGGATAATGTATCCACTGTTGTTCGAAAGTGTCCTCTTCGGGCCAAATGGCCGGCGCCGACCACGTGGTGGCACACAACGCCTTCCTGGCTATGAAGCTGCCACCTTGAATGGCATTATTGGCATCCGGCGATGGGTTGACCTTGTGCACGAGGTGGAGGTCAATGATGGATTGGATTCCTTCCACCCATGCCGGCGAATTGACCTTCGATTCAGTTTCCTCGTAGCTCCAGTCGTCGTCATATTTGGTCCCGCCCAACTGGTACACACGCGGTTCTGCGAGCCATCTTCCTGTACCACCTGAAGAGGGTCTGCCAAATCCATATTGCTCGACTGTGCCGTTGCTCTGGACCTTAGTACCCGCCTTCAGCCATTCAACCAAGTTGTCCCAATCCCAGGCGTCGAACTCAGGCGTGCCCCACAGTGGCGCACCGTCCAGCATACCGTCTTTCTCGGCCAATGCTTTGTTTATGACTATGTAGGCGTCGTGCATCACGAAAACCGACAGAGCGTAGGTCTTGCCCTTATAGCCATTCTCCACACGCGGATCGGAGGCCCACTTCGACATATCGACATTCGATGCCGCAAGCCAGTCATCGTATGGTAACAAGAGGCCAGACTTGAAGAACCGACCGTTCTCGCTGGCGTCGATCATGATCAAGTCCGGTGCGACTCCACCGACAAGCGCAGTCATAGTCTTCTGGGCAAAGCCCGAATAAGGCGTTATCTCCTGCTCCACGTGGATGCCTATTTTCTCCTCGACGATCGGCAGAAGAGGTGTAAGCCATTCGAACCAGACGCCGAGGCGCAGATTGACACCGTCCATCCTGACCGGCCCGGTCATCGCGACGACCTTTTCGACCTCTACGATCTTCTCGACCTCTACGATCTTCTCCTTGACCACCTCAACCGGCTTCTCGATTACTACTTCTTTCTCTACGATCCTCTCTACGACCTGAGTAACCACAACCTCAACCGGCTTCTCAACCACCTTCTCAACCACCTGAGGTTGGCAGGCAGCCAGAATCGGCAGAGCTGCGGTCGCTCCCAAGCTGGCCAGAATTGTTCGGCGGCTCACTTTACGCATCAGCAAGTTTCCAACTCCTCAATCAAGCTACGGGCGAATTTCATTGATTCTCGTCCTTGTCGCACTAAGGCCCACATGTAATCGACGCTGCTGTTCTGTTGTGTATCGCTCCTCTCTCCGACATCCCTGCCGGCAACTAACGCGAATTGAGGCTTCCTCGTGGATTAATCGGTACGCGTGACACGCCACCAATTTCTTTCGCCCTGTCGGCCACGCGCCGCTTGCCGGCTGAAGCTCAGCGAATGATCGTCATAATACATCCCACACTCCAAGCGTGCAAGGCTCCGTATGAGTCCAGCCAGTTCCGGACACGCGTCTCGCTACGGCTGAACCTTGCCAGCACCTAGCCGGCCGGCCTCAACTCACGGCGGCCTCAATAATCTCGAATCGCTGATTAAAGGTGTCGATTCGCGCGCGGCACCCGATCGGCAAGACGAACTGCGGAGCGGTGTGACCGAAATCCAGATTGGCTACGATTGGGAAATCGTAGTGTTCGGTACGCTCCAGAATCACTTGGTACAACTCTCGTTTCTCGGATGGCGTGTATCTCATCGGCCGGCCGAACAACAGTCCGCTGATCTTCTCGAAGACCTCCATATTCTCGTAGTCCATCAAAATGCCATCCACTTGTGCTGGACTCGGTTTCTCCTCGGAGGTTTCAAGGAACAGAATCGCGCCGGCGAAATCGGGCCAGAACTCGGTCCCCCTGAGGTGCTGTAGAGACTCGATGCAGCCTCCAACCAGCGTCCCTTCGGCGTATCCGGGCCGGAGCCACAACGGGCCTTCGGACGCCTGACGTGAACGTGCGCGTTCGAGATCTTTTTTCGCACCCCAGTCGAGGAACTCCTCGGTCCACCACTCCGACGGTTGGATAGCGCCAGGAGGCTCAGCGCGACCCAGTGTGCGAAGAAATGAGCTCGCGGTGTAATCGAACATACTGGGATGCTCAGCGAAATCGGTGATCAAGGCAGGGCCATTGAAGGTGACGGTTCGAGTCTTAGCCCAAATGCTGACGTTGAGAACTGTTATATCCGAGTAGCCCATGAAAATCTTTGGGTTGTTTTCTATCAAGCCAAAGTCTAGTAGCGGCAAGAGGTGACAGGAGTGATCGCCTCCTGTGGCGGCAACTATGGCTCGAATCTCAGGGTCTTCGAACATCTCGTGGAGGTCACTAACACGGTTCTCGGCGGTGTCTGACACGAAGCTTCGCCTATTCATCGCATGGCGCCCGAGCCGGACTCTAAATCCCAAGGACTCGAGATGCTTGACGCCCGCACGAACGCGGTGGGGAAAAGCGCCGGCACCTCCCCACGAGGGACTCACGATGCCGACGACATCACCCTGCCGTAGTCGAGGAGGTCTAATGGCGTCCATCGCGCCTCGACTCTACCGAACCAGTACGACGGTCAAATCCGGCCACGATTCCAGTCCTTTACTAAGGATTGCCGGGACTGCGGCTCTACGCCGTCGCGCCGGCTGCCGGTGGTGTGTCTAGGACTCCAAGCTCATCCAGCCGGTGTACCCACCGCTGATGGCGCGGGTCGTCTATCGAGCGCCAGTACTCCGGCCAGTGTTGACCGCTGTAAACCGGCATGTAATGTCTTTCGACGTGCCTCTTGTACACATTCCGAATCGCCGCTTTCTCTTTCGGAGTCTGAGGATCCGCCATCAAACAAATGGTCCCCATCCGGCGGTGTGTACTGCCGCCGAATGCGCTGTGCCAAGTGGCCAGGTTGAACACCAGCACGTCGCCCGGCTCCGACTCGAACGCATAGGCCGGCAGCTCCTCCGGTGGAATCCCGAACACCGTTTGAGGATCGGAGCGGCCCCCGCCATCCGCGTCCAACGATTCGACACCCGCTATCGCGCTATGCAGCGGCTCCCGATGCGAGCCAGGTATCACGCGCAACGCGCCAGTGCTCGCGGTCAGGGGATCGGTATAGATGGTGAACTTGACGCCAGTGTAATCCAACGCGGCCTGGTCTGGATGCCATGACGTGTCCCCTACATAGTAGTTGCCATCCGTTATAGCGCCCAAGACCTCCGACTCGAGTAGCTGTTCCGCCACGTCGGCGAACCGATGGTCGTCCAGAAGCGAAGTAATGAACGGTGTGTCGGAGTCCATCAGCGGCGCCCAATGCCGCACCACGCCATCATGCATGCCGCCCTCAATCGTCGCGTCCATCCCCGTGTCGAACTCGTCGCTGTATCGCTGAACCTCCTCCGGCGTCAGAAGTTGCCGAAAAACCAAGAATCCAAACGTCTTGAAGTGGTTGATCTGCTGCTCGGTGACTTGCATAATCCCTCCTCGCTTATGTCCAGTGCCGCGCTTCATTCGTCAAAGCGCCGGCTGCCAAAGAACGCCCCATTGTTGACGGCGCCAATCGTATTGGCGCTCACGAACCATGTCAATCAATTCGATCACGGGGTGCTTTAACCCGATAGGGCCAAGGTAGTGACAGCTTGTGTTTTGCCGCTGGATTGGTCGCGAGGCTAGAATGCACCTAAGAACTGTTGGTGAAGTATACGGTGCGCCGGTCGTCTGGATGCCTTCACCAAAGCGAGGTTCTTCGCCATGTCGACTATCGAGACAGCAACGCTGATCTGTTCGCCCCAAACTAGAATAAATCATTGGTCGGTGAAGTGCTATGAGACCTGGACTCAGGTGGGTCTTACTGATCGCCGTCGTGTTGGTTGCGGTTTATGGCGGAGTGTCTTACGTAATCGCTTCGGGCGTCACTGAGGCCGAACGCAATGCCCAGGAAGATCATCCTTCCGAGCACAGTCTACAGTTCGAAGATGTCGAATTCCCATCGCGGACCGGTGACGTAACCCTTGCCGGCTGGTACATAGCCGGAGAAGGCCAGTCGCCAACCATTATCTTTGTCCACGGACTAAACTCTGTCCGCTCCGGCGATAGGGCGGTGGAGCTGGCCGCCATGTTAATGGATTATGGCTTCAACATCCTGATGTTCGACCTGCGGGGCCATGGGGAATCTGGCGGAGACCGGACCTCAGGCGGATTCTTTGAGCGGCAAGACGTGCTCGGCGCCTTCGACTTCTTGGTGGGGCAGGGTACACCCGCGGACAAGATAGGTGTCTGGGGAATATCGATGGGAGCCGGCACCTCGGTGATGGCACTGGTCGATGAGCCGGCGATCAGAGCCCTAGTGACTGACGGCACCTACGCGAGCGTACCTGACCTGGTAGCCGGCGAGGTTGCCCGCAAGATGAACATCCCGGACAATATAGCGCCGGTCTTTGTGCCTGGCAGCACCCTACTGGCAAACCTGCTCTACGGCATCGACATTAGCATCTTGGTCCCCGACCAAGTAGTGGGCCGACTAGAGTACCCAATCCTGCTTATTCATGGGACCGCCGATACGCGCATCCCATTTGAGCATAGCGAGAGGGTGCATCGAGCTGCTCATCCAGATAGCATTCTTTGGTTGGTCTCAGACGCTGACCACGCGGGCTCCTTTGACCAGCATCCGCAAGAGTACGTCGAAAAAGTAACATCCTATTTCAAGGCCCGGCTGGATGGAGCAAAACCCCAGTGAGGCCGCCCCCATCACCTGTTCACCTAGAGTCTGGCAGCCCCACCGCGTCAGCTGTACTAGCTCGCCCAGCCGAATGACCGCGCCGGTCGCCTTCATATACCACGAAATCTACGACGGACGCGGGTTTTCGCGGCTCGAGGACTCCTGGCGTCGGTATCGATTGGCCCGCGCTTTGCTCGAAGAGCTGGGCATGTTTGCCGGTGCGCTGCGGCTAATCAGGCCGGAGCCGGCCACCGACGACGACATACTCACCGTTCACACGCCATCCCTTTTGGCCAAGATAAAGACCCTCGACGCGGTGGGCAAGGGCTTCCTTGACTACGGAGACACGCCCGCCTATAGGGGCGTGCTGAATCGTGCCTTGGTCGCGGTTGGCGGGACCACATTGGCCGCCTGCATGGTTGCCGATGGCGAATCGAAGTATGCGTTCAACGCCGGCGGTGGGCTCCACCACGCCCACGCCGACCGAGCAGCCGGCTTCTGTCCGTTCAATGACGTAGCAATTGCCATCCGGCTGCTCGAGCGCGAGTATGGCCTGCGGCGGATTGCTGTGCTGGACCTGGACGGTCATCACGGAGACGGCACCCAAGGCTTGTTCTACCAGGAGCCCGTCCTATACGTGTCTTTGCACCGCTACGGCGGCCGCTTCTACCCACGCACGGGGTCGGCGAGTGAGACGGGAAACGGCGCTGGCGCCGGCTACACCTTGAACCTGCCACTCGAACGCGGCGCCGGGCCAGCCGAGTACCTTGAACTTCTCGACAACGTCGCCCTACCCAAGATACGCCGGTACCGCCCAGAGATTATCTTCGTTCAGGTCGGCGCCGACAGCCATCGCGACGATCCGATGGTCCGACTCGGGCTCGAAACTATCACCTATAGATACATCGCCCAACGCGTGGGCTCATTGGCCGACGAGCTGTGCGACGGCCGGCTGGTCGCGGTGGCCGGCGGTGGGTACCGGCCGGAGATCGTTGCCCGCTGTTGGGCGGTGTTTCTGGGCACACTAGCCGGCTTCTTCTCCGACGGCGATCCCGCGCTCGACGTTCTAGCCAACTACGCGAGAACCCAACTTTAGACATTCAGAGCCCTCTCTCGTCAAAGACCTCCTCTACAACGATTCCCCTGCCCTGACGAATTTCGCACCGCCCCTCGAAAAGGCTCTTCAGATAAGTTGGATCGCAGAACTCGTTGAGCGCCTGCTGCATCTCCAAGTACCTTTCAAGATTGACAATAACCGCGGCTGGCTTCCCTTGACGAGTGACTACTATCTCCCGACCTTCCTCTTCAAGAGTCTTCACCAGCTTGCTGAGATTCTTGCGCAACTCGTGCATTCCGGCGAACTGGCTTCTAGGACTTCGGTCATCACCTACCTCGAACTACGTGTATGTTACCGAAACAAAATGGAACAATTCAGCGCAGGATCAAAGGTGCAACGACTTTCGAAACGTATCTATCCGGCCGGTGTGACAACTCCCGAGCCGTGGCGTTAAACGCAAAGTCCCGTCCCTCAATTGGCGGACACAACGCCCTCTTCAACTGGTAGCATGCCGGCAGACCTACACTTGCTTTCGCTGGAGGGAGAGACATGAGCAGAGGCGTTTCAATCACATGGCTGGGACACGGCACCTTCTATATCCAAACCGGCGCCGGCACGAAGATACTGCTCGATGCATGGGTGATGAGTAACCCCGCGTGTCCCGAGGATCTAAAGGGCCTGAGCGACGTCGACCTGATGCTCGTCACACACGGCCATTCCGACCATGTGGCAGACGTTGTGGCCATAGCCGAACGAGCGAATCCCACAGTGATCTGCATTCACGAAATGGCCGGTTGGCTCGGAAGCAAAGGCGTCAGTAACGTCCAGGGTATGAATAAGGGCGGCTCCCAAGTCTTCTCCGACGTAAGCGTCACGATGGTCTACGCCGACCACAGCGGCGGTATCGATGACGATGGCGCCACAGTCTATGGCGGAGAGGCCGTTGGCTACGTGATCGCACCCGAAAATGGACCGGTGATCTATCACGCCGGCGACACGAACCTGTTCGGCGACATGAAGCTAATCGGCGAGCTATACCAACCGGAGATCGCGATCCTGCCGATCGGCGACCTGTTCACTATGTCGCCGCGCGAAGCTGCCGTAGCCTGCCGGCTCATCGGAGCGAAAACCATCATCCCAGGCCATTGGGGTACGTTCCCATTGTTGACAGGCACGCCGGATAAGCTGCGCGAGCTAATTCAAGACCAAGAGGGCGTGGAAGTCGTCGGGCTGGAGCCGGGCCAGAGTTACTAGAGGAGACTCCCGCAAACAGGAATAGTCCCGTCAGCGAATATCCGGTTTACGATTCGTCCGGCGTGGCCGTTACCGCTCTCGCGCTAAACACTACGCACGAGGCAACGCGCATGAAGACCGGCTTTTAGCGAACAGCGATACTAGGGCTGAAAGCCTAGGCAGGCTAACCTACAAGCTAGCCGGGCCTACTACGAAAGGGACAGGCTGCCGGGAGCTGCCTCCCTACCTATCCTTGAACCAGTCGTAGTTTATGGGGATGTATTTCTCCTGGTCCTCGGGAACAGCGTCTTCCGGGAAGATCGCCGTAACCGGGCAGGCCGGCTCGCAAGCGCCACAGTCTATGCACTCCTCCGGGTCGATATAGAACTGGGGATCTTCATCCGTCGTATGGATGCAGTCCACCGGGCACACATCCACGCAAGAGGCATCCTTTACGCCGATACATGGCTCAGTGATGATATAAGTCATTGCGATAACCCCCTACATTTCATTTGATCTCATCTCAGACAGGCCCATCAATGTAGAAAAACCCGAGCCTGTATTCTCAATTTACTTCGCTGTTAGTATAACCACAGTTCCGCAAATGGCAAAGAATTCTCGAATCGGCTACCGGTACGAACAGTAATCCGCACCAATAGGGTGGTCACCCCCACTACAGGAACGGATTCTTATATGTTTCTATGTCAAGTGGTCCATATTCCGGCAGGCTCCATCTCCGTCTACACCACACCGAACGCTTGAAATGAACTGAGAATAAATGGCTTGGAAATATCCAGACGCGCCTTCCTAAGAGGATTTTCCGCCACGGCCGGCATTGCCGCCCTGCCCGGATGCGACTTGTTGGGCCAATTGGACCCAACGGACGGGGAGGGTATTGGGATCATTGCGCCTGCTCGAAATACGGACCAGCCGGATCCGAATTCCACGCCGACCGCCGAACCTGACACCTGGCATATGGGAGTCCCGATGCCAACTCCCCGAGCCATGGTTGCCGGCGCGGCGGCCCACGGCCGGATCTACGTCATGGGCGGGTTACGGGAGGGCGGCGCCAGTGACGACAACGAGGCATACGATCCCTTCACAGACCGTTGGCAAGAGGCGGCCCCTTTGCCTCAGCCACTCCTCAACGCCGCGGCCGTCGGCGCCGACGGCGCGATATACGTCGTCGGAGGTTTCGATCAAGAAGTTCGCCCATCTCCCGATTCGTGGCGCTACGATCCTTCCACTGATAGTTGGGAACAACTCCGGCCCATGCCGACTGCACGAGGAGGACTCGCCGCAGCCGTTGTCGCCGGAAAGATTTATGCAGTCGGCGGCCATGCCCGCGTCATTCAAGAACTGTCGACACTCGAAGCCTACGACATCTCAAACGACCAATGGGAATCATTGGCGCCCATGCCAACTCCGCGAGCGTACTTCGCGGTTGGCGCCGTGCGAAACAAGATTGCGATAGCTGGCGGTAACTCGAGCACGACGGCTGACATCGTAGACGCTAACGAAATCTACGACCCGATCGCCGATAAATGGCGCGCCGCCGCTCCAATACCCAACGCCCGAAGCTATATTGCCGCCGCGGTTGTGGAAGATCGAATGCACGTACTCGGCGGGACGAATCGACAAGACACACTTGCCGACAACGAAATATACGACATCGACGGCGACGCCTGGAGCACCGCCCGGCCTATGACAGTTGGCCGCGCCGGCATTGCCGCAGCCGCACTAGGCGGACGCATCTACGTAATCGGCGGCGCACAGCCCGGGCAGACCTACGGCTCGACGAACGAGATCTACCAGACGTGAGTGCGTCCAATGACCTTAGAATCACTCCCATGGCAATTTCCAGGCGCGCCTTCCTAAGAGGACTCTCCACGGCCGGCATTGCCGCCCTGCCCGGATGCGACTTGTTGGGCCAATTGGACCCAACGGACGGGGAGGGTATTGGGATCATTGCGCCTGCTCGAATTACGGACCAGCCGGATCCCAATTCCACGCCGACCGCCGAACCTGACACCTGGCATATGGGAGCCCCGATGCCGACACCCCGAACCAGGGTTGCCGGCGCGGCGGCCCACGGCCGGATCTACGTCATGGGCGGCTGGCTACCGGAGAGCGCCAGTAACCACAATGAGGCATACGATCCATCTACGGATCGTTGGCAAGAGGTGGCCCCTCTGCCTCAGCCACTTTCCGACGCCGCGGCCGTCGGCGCCGACGGCGCCATATACCTATTCGGCGGCTTCACGGAAGTTCTTCGCCCATCGGCCGGTGCTTGGCGCTACGATCCTTCTACTGATAGTTGGGACGAACTCCAACCCCTGCCGGCTCCACGAGGAGGGTTCAGCGCAGCGGTTGTCGCCGGAAAGATCTATGCAGTCGGCGGCCATGCCCGCCTCATCCAAGAACTGTCGACACTCGAAGCCTACGACATCTCAAACGACCGATGGGAAACATTAGCGCCCATGCCAACTCCGCGAGTGATCTCGGCCGCGGGAGTGGTTCGAAGCAAGATAGTGGTAGCTGGTGGATTGTCGACAAAGAAGGGTCGAAACCTAAACGCTAACGAAATCTACGATCCGATCGCCGACAATTGGCGCGCTGCCAATCCTATGCCCACCACCCGAGGCGGTATTGCCGCCGCGGTTATAGAAGATCGATTGTATGTACTCGGCGGAGGGAATCCCCTTCGCACATTTCCCAACAACGAAATTTACGACATCGACAGCGACCTGTGGAGCACGGGACAGCCCATGACCGTTGGCCGGCACGGCCTAGCCGCAGTCGCCATTGGCCGGCGCATCTACGCGATCGGCGGCAGTCCGCAACCCAGTTGGAGGAGCCACAGCTCGACGAACGAGATTTACCAGACCTGAGTACAGCGCAGAAGCCGGCTGTCGCCGGAACCAATTTCGGCTCGCACGAACCGCCGATCAGATATCCATTGCAATGAGCGGGATCACTGACCCAAGTCCTAGCATCTACGACCGTCACAACTCCCGGCGTCCCTCGCGCACGGCATCAACAGCGGATACTCCCTCCGGCCAGTGGGCGTTGATGGCATTGATCAATTGGTCCCAGTTGTCGGCGAAGTCGGTCAGAGTGTTTTTGGCCTCGGGTTGGTTCACAGGGACCAAGCGAGCGATCACCCGGCCGTGGTAGCTCACCTCAAAAACATCGCCATCGTCACGAACTCGGCGCATTATTTCGCTAGCGCGTTCCTTTAATTCGCGGATTTCAATCGTCTCGATAGAACCTCCTCCCAAGTGGACACAATTGTAGGCACAACATATCAAAGTAGGTGCTGGCTCCACTGCCGGCCGGCAAGTGGAGTCCGAGCGGGCTTCCTCCGTCACCCCGGTATGAAGGTCGATTCTGAAACGCGTCGGACCTGAGACACGCCGGCCTGAGCGGTACCCTTGGCGGATACTCTTTGCTTGGATGACCTCGCAAATATAACCACTAGACGTAGTAATTATCTCCGCCAATGGCTACCATTTGTGCATGAAGCTTTTCAGGGACCGAGACACTGAAAGGCTATTCATACGGAGAGACAGTCAGGCGCCTGCCGGTTGACATACAGCGCCGAGCGCGAATGCGCCTTCAGCGAGTAACGACCGCAACCGCGCTATCTGACCTCCGGGTTCCGCCCTCGCTCCGGCTAAAGGCCTTGCGGAGATCGAACAGGCCAATACGGTATTCGCATAAATGACCAGTGGCGCATCTGCTTTCGCTGGACAGAGCAAGGCGCGATGAGTATTGAAGTCGTTGACTACCACTGAGAAGAGAACAATGGATGTAAGCGCACCAATCCACCCCGGCGAACACTTGGCCGAGATCCTCAATGAACTCGGCGTCAGTCAACGCCGGCTGGCAAAGACCATTGATGTCCCGCCACGGCAAGTAAACGAGATAATCCTTGGACGCCGGGCCATCACCGCAGACACCGCGTTACGAATCGGCAAGGCCCTAGGTATGACCCCAGAATCTTGGTTGAACCTTCAGAGGCTCTACGACTTGGATGTCGCCCGAGCCTCGACGGACACTAGCGCCATCAAGCCTCTCGTCTCCGCAACTCCTTAACCTCCCGCTCTCAACCCCAGCCGGCCTCTCCACGGGCTCATCCCCGATCCCTTCTCGTTCACACGCTTCAACGCAATACTTCCCCAAAAACAGATCCGGTCTTGGCTGAGCTAATGACCAGTGCTACAATCCGGGGGCGGGTTTGTCGCAAATACTCAAGTCTGTGAGCCAGGTATAGAGTTGCGCATTAAACAATATTGGCTGGTGTTGAGCCGGCGCTGGTGGCTGATCGCAATCGTCGCGGCTGTGGCGACCGCGAGCAGCATCGGTTTTGGCTATATGCAGACCCCAGTGTACCGTTCCGAGGTCAAGCTGACCGTGTCCCCATCCCGGCTCGACTACGGTCTTACACTGGTGATCGAGAACCTCCTGCGGCAGTACAGCCAGCAACTGCAGACCAATAAGATCGCCGCCGCGGTAAACGAGAACCTCGACCTCGACCTGTCTCCGGAGAAGCTACTAGACAAAGTGAAGGTCGCGGCAGTTTCCGAAGACTACATGCTGGTCATGACAGTAGACGACACAGATCCCAACCGCGCACGCGACATCGCTTACACCTGGGCGAGCGAGTTCGTCAATCAACAGGAGATCCGTATGGCGCCGGTCGATCCGCGCGATCGGATCGTAGTCGATTTGCTGGACCGACCAAAGCCCGGCGAGCTGTTTTTCCCGAAGAAAAGGCAGATCGCGATCGGCGCTCTTGTATTGGGCTTACTCATCGGCGGGGTTCTGGTCTTCGTGCTCGATTACCTGGATGACACCATCAAAACCGGAGACGAAGTCGAGCAGTACGTCGGCCTCACCGTTCTTGGCGCGCTGCCGGCCGCACGTGCAGGAGGACAGACCCGTGCCGACGCCAACATCCCGATGAAGCTTCCAACTGAGTCCAGAGCCGAGGGGTCGCGCTGATGGCCGCGAGCACCGAGAGCCTTGTAACACTAGCGGAACCAAGATCGCCAGGCGCCGAAGCCTACCGCACGCTGCGCACCAACATCCAATTCTACAGTTTGGACAACCCTGTGCGGGCGGTTCTTATCACCAGCGCCAACGCCCAAGAGGGTAAATCGACCACCATTGCCAATCTGGCGGTAACGTTCGCCCAAGCCAGTCAGGAGGTGATCCTTGTCGATTCCGACCTGCGCCGGCCGGCCCTCCACACCTACTTCGGCGTCAAGATGTCGCCGGGGTTATCAAATGTTGTCCGCGATGATTCCGACGCGATCTCAGCATTGCAGGCTACTACGGTGCCTGGGCTCCGTTTGCTCGCCAGCGGCGAACAGCCACCTAACCCTTCCGAGCTAATCAGCACTCAACGCATGGACCGCATCATCTCCGATTTGCGTCAAGAAGCTTCGATAGTGCTTTTCGACTCGCCCCCGATCGTCGCGGTCACCGACGCAGCTATACTGGCGCGTAAAGTTGATGGCGTCGTCCTAGTCGTCAGCATCGGCCGGACGAAGCGGGACCACGCTGTCAGGGCCCGCGAGATTCTGGAAAAGGCCAACGTCAGAGTACTCGGCGCTGTTCTGAACAACGTAAAGATGGATAGCAGCCTACACCGGTACTATTCGAGCTGATGCTCGGCGACCAAGATACTTCTGCGGTCCCGCACCTCGATCTACACACTCATATCCTACCCGGCGTAGATGATGGTCCCGAATCGACTGAGCATTCGGTCGAGTTGGTCGCGCAGTCCGTCCGGCAGGGCGCCGTCGGCATAGCGGCAACGCCCCATCGCAGCACCTGGGCCTATCACGAGCCGATCCCAGCAATGGAGGCCAGGCTCGGCAGCTTGCGCCAAGCCTGTAGCGACGCCGGCTTGGACGTGGAGCTGTATATGGGCGGCGAGACCTTCCTGGTTCCAGACCTGGTGCGGCCGGGGGAGACCCTCGACATCGTTACTCTAAACAGGAGCCGCTATCTCCTGTTCGAACTGCCGTTCAACTATTATCCTCCGTACGTAGAGGAAATCGTATTCGAGCTACAGCTGCGGGGATACAAGCCAGTGTTAGCGCACGCCGAACGCTACACCCACTATCATCAGGACGTGAACCAAATAATCACGTTGCTGGAACGCGGCGTTCTCGCGCAAATCAACGCCGGAAGCCTGGCCGGGGACCATGGGACCGCCGAGAGGGCTACAGCCGAGATCATGCTCGAGCACCGCATGGCGCACCTCGTCGCCTCCGACTCCCACTCAGTTGACGCGCGGCCGCCGGCGGTGGCGCGCAACTACGATCGTCTGGTCGAGCTTGTGGGACGGGAGGCGGCCAACAAGCTGGTGATGGGCGTGCCCCGCATGATCGTGGAGGACGAGGACGTGCCTAAAGAGGAGCCTCTAGCATACCAACGCCGCCATTTTTGGCAGATGTGGAGAGTCCAGGCTTGAAGGGCTTGATACTGAGCGGAGGCCACGGCACGCGCCTCCGGCCGTTGACTTATACCGGCGCCAAGCAGCTTGTGCCGGTTGCGAACAAGCCGGTGCTTTTCTACGCCATCGAGGACCTGGTAAGAGCCGGCATCACCGACATTGGAATCGTAGTCGGCCATACCAGAGACCAGATCGAGGCGGCGGTCGGCGACGGTTCGCGATTCAGCGCTCGGGTGACTTACATTCCACAGGACGCCCCCCTCGGAATCGCCCACGGTGTCAAAATCAGCGAATCATTCGTCGGGAAAGAGCCCTTTACACTGTTTCTCGGCGACAACTTCATCCGAGACGGCATCACGTCTCTGGTCAACAGATTCAAGGCCAACGGCTCCAACAGCCAGATACTTCTCTACGAGGTGCCAAATCCGCAGGACTTCGGTGTGGCAGAGTTGGTCCACGGAAGAGTCGTCAGGGTAGTTGAGAAGCCCAAGAATCCAAAGACGAACCTTGCATTGGTCGGCATTTACATGTTCGACAGCCACGTCTTCGAAGCGGTAAACAACATCAAGCCTTCCGGCCGTGGAGAGCTGGAGATCACCGATGCAATCCAATATCTGATCAACAGTGGCCTGCGGGTGGATCCCAGTATCGTCACCGGATACTGGATCGATACCGGCAAGAAGGACGATATGCTGGAGGCCAACCGCTTGATCTTGGAGACTTTCGAGACGCGGACAATCGGCCGGGTTGACGACGAATCGGAAGTCCACGGCCGGGTAGTGATCGAGGAAGGCGCCGAGATAGTCAATAGCGTCGTCCGGGGGCCGGCTATCATCGGCGAACATAGCCGGATCGAGAATTCCTACATCGGCCCGTTTACCTCGGTCTACCACAACTGCTTGGTCTCAGACAGCGAGATCGAACACAGCATCGTCCTGGAGCACAGTCGAATCGTCGACATTCCCTACCGCATCGAGGACAGTCTGATAGGGCGCAACGTCGAGTTGACTCGATCCTCGCGCAAACCCAAAGGCTACAAGTTGATGTTAGGCGACTATAGCCGAGTGGGCGTAGTGGGTGAATAGCGGTCAGTCTTCATTGGACAGCCTCCGGCCCAACGTCGACATCCTTCGTCGAGAAGTCGAGAGCCGATAGCTAGCTGCTAATCGCTGGAGAAAAAATGTATCGCATATTAGTCACCGGGGGCGCCGGCTTCATCGGCTCGAACTTCGTTCGCTACGCCTTGCGACGACACGAAGATTGGGCCGTCACCGTCCTGGACAAGCTTACCTACGCCGGCCGGCGCGAGAACCTGGCGGACCTCGAGTCCAACCCGCGGTTCTCCTTTGTGCAAGGCGACGTGGCCGACTTGGACCTTGTCGACCGATTGGCCGGCGAGGTGGACGCCGCGATCAACTTTGCAGCTGAAACCCACGTCGATCGGTCGCTCCTCGACGCCGGCGACTTCATCAACACCGACGTCTACGGCGCTTACGTTCTGATGGAAGCGGCCAAGAGACGCCCGTTGCACCGAGTGGTTCAGGTCTCGACCGACGAGGTCTATGGATCGGTTGAATCCGGGCACTCGCTCGAAACCGACCGCCTGAACCCGCGCAATCCCTACTCGGCCAGCAAAGCCGGCGGTGAGTTGATGGTCCAAGCCTATTACGAGAGCTTCAAGCTGCCGGTGATAGTCACGCGCGGCTCCAACAACTTCGGCCCGTACCACTATCCCGAGAAGATCATCCCGCTTTTCATCACCAACGCGATCGACGATCTTCCCCTGCCAATGTACGGCGACGGTTTGCAGATTCGGGACTGGATCTACGTCCTGGACCACTGCTCGGCAATAGATCTGATACTAGAGAAGGGAACGCCGGGCGAGATCTATAACATCGGCGGCGGCAACGAGCGCACGAACCGCGAGTTGACGAACCTGATCCTGAAAATCCTCGGCAAGCCAGAGTCGCTAATCCAGACGGTCGAGGACAGGCCCGGTCATGATCGTCGCTACTCGGTGGATACCACCAAGCTTCGCTCCCTGGGCTGGCAACCGAGCCACAGATTCGAGGATGCGCTGGCCGATACCGTGAGGTGGTATCAGGTGAATGAGTGGTGGTGGCGATCGATCAAGAGCGGAGAGTACACCGAGTATTACAAGCGTCAGTACGGCGAGAGGCTCAAGGCATAACTGCCAGTCATCCAGGCGACCGATATTCCGGTCAGACTATTCGAAGAGGTCGACTATAAGCGAGCAGGGTACGCATTCCACCCAGCATACTCCGTGAGGCCGGCGCCGTTCGTCGATTCCAAAGCTGAGCGAGTAGAAGGGTCTAGAACAATGATGATTCGAGGATAACCAAACGAGTCTCTAAACCATTCTTCATGGCAGAAGCTTCACTAGTCCAACTGTGGCAGCAATGATGGTGCCACCCATAATCCACATGTGGCGGTAGATATCACCCTTGAGTTCGGCCCTGAGTTCGACAATATCACTCTTCGTAGCCACGCTCCCACTCATGGCCTCTCTTCGCCCCTGACAGCTAGCCCGGAGATTATTACGCGATCCCCCACTATCTGGCCGGCTTCATCAACTACCTCCACCCGCTGGCCGTTCTCAGGATCGTATAGTCCTATGGCTAAGTGGTATTCGCCGGCCGGCAAATCCGGCCCCAGTGCAAGAGTGTGCAAATCGACGATCACTTCGCCGGCGTCCCACACCGACGTGGGATACCTTCCGGCCCTCGGAGGTGAATCCGCCTGACCTCGAATCTGCCCTTGGGAATCTAGTAAGTGGGCGAACACCGTATAGTCATCCGACGGTCTTCCACGGGGCGACCAAAAGAGGGTTAGATCGAGTGACTCACTTGGCGCTAGGTTGTGATTACTGACCCTGTACCCTAGAAGATCGATCTGGTCCGCAAAGCTAGCCGACAGCTGATTCTCTATTTCCGGCACTGACGCCGGCAGCCGGCCGTGAACCTTGATTGGCCCAAGTCGAAGGTAATTGCCAGCCGGACGCCCTTGGGTGTCAAAAACGGACAGATTCGAGGATTTGAGTCCCTGCCCCCCTCGATCATATATCGCGGTGTGCAACCAGTATGCACCGGTAGGCGCCTCGGAATCGATCTGAATCTCGAAGGTGGATATCCCAGAACCGCCAATCGGCCAGTCGTCGGGAACAAAGCATCGTTCATCGAATTGCCCACGACGCTGGCCATCTTCTCCAAATAGCTGGTTGGTAAACGCAAGCCCTCCCCCATCTGTAGACAATATGCGCCAGTACCATCGTACCGTCATGGTCGTTCCTGCCCGAACATCTTTGGGCAGATCGAATCCATAGACGAAGACTTGCTCTCCAAAGCGTGCCGGAACAGGTAATCCAGGCTCAAACTGTATATCGCGTTCTGTTCTCATCATCCTACAGATAACGTCGAGAGGCATGAATTGCTTTGCATTGAAAAGCTGCGCGATTTTAGGCCCGTTTGCCCATATTCCAAAATAGCTGTGATAGGTATGAAATGCTCCGCCTAGAAATGCTAGCAGTACAAGAAAAACCGGTAAGGAGCGCAGTAGCGTCAGCCTGCCTACTTGGACAGGCAGACGAGACTCCCAAGCTTCCCATAGCCACGCAGTACCCAATGCTGGCAGGATGAAGATGGCCGGGATCAGCCCAGTGGCCCTGAGATGATTTGGGTTATTCTCGATAGCTAGGAAGCCCGGCACAAACATCACGGCTAGCCATATGCCTATGAAGCCATATGCTGGCTGCCGAAATCGCCGTACGGCCAATGCTAGTCCTACCAGCATCAATAGCGCTGACAAGGGGTCGAATATGGGCCGGCCTGAGATATTGTAAGACCAACTTGTATCACCGCGGATGGCGAACATGCCCAGTGAGCGAAGCGCTGAATCGAATAGAGCTTGTCCGGGATTACCCTGGTGTAGCGTTGGGTTGAACACCCAGACAAAGTGAGCTCTTTCCAGGAAGGACTCCGGATTACGTAGGAAGAAGAGCCCTTCTGGCAGGAAGACGAGAGTAGCCAGCGCCAATGCCAAGACTAATCCTAGCAGGGCCTTACGTAGGAGTTGGCGATGCAGAAGGGCTATATACATCCCCAGCGCTACAATAACGAAGGGCGCAAATCGAGCAGTCGAATAGGTATACAGGGAAAGCCCTATTACAATTCCGCTGAGAGCGAACCAGACGACGGATCTCGAGCGATTCGCAGTCATTGTAGAGTCTGAAGGCGCTGTGGCCTGTGTGCTGACCCCTTCCAGTCCGCGTCAGAGGCAGTAGAATCCGACTGCAAGGAACAGCGGTAGTGAAATTGAGCGCAATCCGACCCGACTGAAGATTACATGCCACAGGGATATACTGAGCCAGCCGCAAGCTAGCAAGGCAATCCGTGCATTGAACATGCGCTGAACCAGCAGGTATGACGCCACAACCGTCAGTATCCCTATGACGGCCGAGACTATCCTTAGAGCCAGGTCTGTCTGACCCAAGAGGGCAATGCTGAGTGCTTGAAGGTAGATGAAGAGAGCCTCGCGGCCAAAGTTATCGGTAAAGAAGATTGGGCGTTCGCCGGCGAGAACCCCTAGAGCATCAAGCCCATTTTCAGCTTCATCATGTGAAAGGCCGGGAAGCACCGAGTCAAGGCCGTAGAATCGGAGGAAGATCGCGACCAGTAGCACGACTATCGGCAGGATTCGCTCCGCTTGCGTTGCTACCAGTTGCAATTGCATACCTTTAGAATACGGATGAGGGTGCTTGTCCTCTCGGATTCAACAAACCTCCCAAGATCACCAAAGCCTCCGCAGCGGATCAATAAGCGCGAGTGAATAAGTATAAGGGCTCTTACTCTAGGTCTTAATTGCATCAAGACCTAGTTCAATAGACCCATTGTTCACCGGGTGGCGCGGCCGGTTCTCTCTCGTGCGGTATGTAGATGATTCTCGCTCCCGGTATCACCGTGACTGCGTAGTTAGCCCATTATGCGATAGGGTACGGATGATAGAGAACTCTGCCCTCGCCAAGTAGCGCTGGGGCTTGTCCCCAGCCAGGGGAGGCGGGGCCGGCGCTTCCACCAACCAGCGCCGCCAATTTTCATACCTTGGTGTGCCGGCGGCAGCCGGCATGAGCGACTGGTACGAAAACATGTCCCGGACTCTGATCCGGGATAGATTGCTACCGCCACTTTGTGTCACAACACTACCTGTACGGGATCTTTGTGGTCACCGGTCACTGTAGGGGCGATTCGCGAATCGCCCCTGTGGGGATGCGGCAAACTTGAGCACTACCGCCCGGCGTCCCACTAATGTGGTCCTCGCAGGGCCATGGTGATTCCCGCCGGATCCGAGACGGTAGTGACTACGGCCCTAGCATTGACAGCCGATAGTCGAGAGAGAAATGTGTAGCGCTGGGGCTTATCCCCAGCCGCCGGCCTACGCGTCCTGATCCGGCAAACTATTCGCCCGGCCGGCTTCGAGCACGCCGTGCACCGGTACCAGAAGCCGGCCCTCCACGGAAGACCAACGCCGGCGTGGGGGCGGCTCTCGTAGCTGCCCTGGATGGAGAATCGAAAGGCCCTGCTTTAGGTCCCGCTTCACATTGACGGAGAAAACACCGCCCTTTAGATTCGAGAGCAACCGATGTAAGAGTTCAGATTTGAGCGTAATTTGTCCTGCGCGTTCGCAAATTGTGATCGAACAAGAACCGTAGGTTGTGGCGGAACTGCCCATAGCGACTCAATGTGGCACGGGTGCGCCGGCCGCCCCTTCCCTGGATTCCCGCCCCGTATCGGGGTACGGGGCATGCTTTTGATCGCGGGAATGCCGAGAGTAGGGATCTATTCTCGTACCAATGACACTCACGAGACTGGTCCCCCTAAGTCTGAACAGTTACCAACCGATGCCGCGTGATCCCTTTGAGGGCCGACTTGCTCGTTTAGACAGGAAGAAGATCCCTCCAACCATGATAGAGATTGAATGGCCTCCAATACCAAACTAGACTATTTGCTGGACCATGAGATCTATTGTGGCGATGCCCGTACGTTGCTTAGACGAGTACGTAGTGACTCCGTCGATCTCAGCTTTTGGTCTCCCCCTACTTTGTAGGCAAGACTTACGAAAAGGAGCTTTCCTTCGAAGACTGACAGGACCTCGTAAGTGAAGCAATTTCTCTGCATTTCCAAATACTAAAACCCGGTGCGTTTCTCGCCATCAATATAGCCGACATACTGGCTTTCCCCGACCCCGATATGCCTCGGATTCAGGCTGATAATATTTCGAACAAGAAAGTCAAGATCACCAGAGAACAGGTCTTGGAGGCCCAGAGGAAGCATCCGACCTTCAACAAGTACCAGCTAGCCGAACTGTTGGGATGCAGCGAACAGACGATTGACCGGCGGCTCAAGAACAACAATGTGCGTGGCGGCAAGTATGCCGTACAGCGAAAGGTGAAGCTGGTTGGAGGTCTTGTCGAGGGTGGGCGCACGACGCCGGTCTCTATCTCTACGACCGCCGGGTGTGGGTCAAGGATCCGTGTTGGGAGAACAGACAGTGGCACAGCTTGTCCTATCGCTCCGTGGATGAGTTCGAATACGTCTATATCTTCTGGAAACCGGGAATCACGTCCATAGACCGGACACGGTTGAACAGAGCAGAGTGGAGCGAGTGGGGATCGAGAAGCGTGTGGCATATCCCTTCTGTTAGAGTCAATAACGAGCATGAGGCTCAGTTCCCGCTGGAGTTGCCTCGACGAGTGATACGCATCTTTTCCGCCCCCGGCGACTTGGTACTGGACTGTTTTGTTGGAAGCGGCACAACCGCTGTCGCCGCTATCAGCCAGCGCCGCAACTACCTGGGTATAGAATTAATGCCACGCTACGCTGAGTTAGCTAGAAAACGTTGCCGTAACGTCCAATTGCCAATTATATGACCCTCACCCCCTGTCGCAAGACTTGGATCTTCTTGAGCGGATCGAGAAGGCGACGCTCCGTTTGACTGGGATGAATAACGCGTAGCTCAGTCCAATGCCATAGCGCTGGTGAATCTCGGCTCCTATGCGTGTTCCACCTCGGACCTATCCCAGCCAAATGACTTAGGTTGCCATCTGCATTACCAACGCATTTATCAGGTGTCGTTAGGGTTGTCATCCCGACTCTTGGGCAGAAAAGAGATACGCCATCCTCGGTACCAGCCGATGCCGCGACGCTCTTCGGCCACGGGAAAGGGTTAGCTAGCTACCCCATCATCATTAAGCCCTGGCCCTATCCGGCTCCACGGTCCAACCATCCTCGACGCACAGATAGCCATCCGGCCCCTGGGTTAGCAGCAGGCCGGCATCGGCAACCCCCGTCGCTTGTACCAATCGCATCGCCTCAAAGGCCGCCGGCCGATTCTCGTCCTTCAGCCAGGTCAGTGCGCAGACGAAACGAGCGCCGTCCGGCCGGCACTTGAGTCCCCCGGCTGCGGACGTCAACAGGCGAGCGACGTGAGTCGGCCCAATAGTGGCGCCCATCGCTAGCCCAGCAATCTCAGACACAAGCTTAGACCGGTGGGCAGTCTCCTCGTTCAGAGGCCGACCGATGGCGTCGGCGCTGACCACCGCCACAAGCGCGCCAGTATCGTCCGGCAGATTCGGCTCTCGCTCGGATGGCGCCTTGATTCGCCGCCGGCGCGCTCCATCCGCCTCCACTATCACCCTATTTACCGCGCCATCGTTCACCACGCCAGTCACGTCTCGTGGACTCAGTCCCTGAAGTAGATCCGCTCGGATGTAACCGGTCGCCAGGCCCACCAACCTATGCTCGGATTGCCGGACACGGCGCAACTCGGACCGCATGCGCTCGGCATCCGGCTCGACGATCAGATGGGCGTCCTGACGAAATGTGTTCGCAGTAACGTTAGTCGTTTTGGTGAAAGCGACGAACTCGCCAGCGCTTATCAGTTCCCTCGCCAGCGCGTAAGCGAGGCTCGTCTTGCCGCCGGCTCCAACGAGAGCGATGATTCCAGAGCCGGGCCTCGCGATGAAATCAGCCAGCCGGCCGCTCACCGAGCGACCTCGGTCTCAATGGGGCGTCGGGAATTTATCACGTAGGAGAAGCTCGAACCCGGCGAGTCGATGATTTCCAAGCCGGCCTCTGAAAGCTGATTCCGCCGGTTCGCCGCCGGCCTGAAGCCGGGGCCGGCAATCTGGACCAGGCTGAGCACGCCGGCCGGCCTGAGCAACGGAACCAGCGCCTCGACCCAACGCGGATCGACAAGAACGATGGCGTCGAATGTCGCCGGTCGAAACGGCGTTCTTGAAGGCTCACATACCAAGTTGCTGGTTAGCCGGACGGCGCCGTCGTTCCGGTGGACGGCCGGCCGCATATCATCGACAGTGATCTCCACAAGATGGCCGTCCGGCGACAACATTCTCGCCATCGCCGCCAAGTTGGCGACGCTGGTTGGCCCCACGGCAAGCGCCGTTTGACCGTTGCGCAGGCCGGTGAGATAGAGCAGCTCACGGCGCCGCCAGCCCAATCCGCGTCCGAGCAATACTCCCAAGCCTACCAGAACCGCCCCGGCGACAATGCGCCAGCCAACTGAAATACCCGGCATCGCTAGCCGTCCGCTTTTCCGACCAGCCGATCCACTATCCCCTGACCGGCCGCGTCCAGACCCATCCGCCAAGTAGCCACTTTCCGCACGAGAGAATCCCACTCCGCCGGCCCGACGCGCTCGATTGCCAACGCACTTAGGCGCTCACTAACCAGCCGGCGCAGCTCAGCCTCGGCCGCCACCCTCCGGCGCAAGTCGCGCTCGGACCGGTCCAACGCAATCTGCCGGGACCGAATGGCCTCCGCCAGTTCGGCGATCCCCTCCGACTTGATAGTCGAGGTCAGCAGAACCGGCTTTCTATCGCCGCCCTCGCCCGAGCCAGACGCCAGCGCCCTCAGGCCGGCCGCCACGGCACCGGCTCCCGGCAGGTCGGACTTATTCACAACCAGAATGTCGGCGATCTCCGTCAGGCCGGCTTTGAGGGCCTGTACCTCGTCCCCCGCCCCCGGCACGTCGACCAACACGATGGTATCTGCTATCAAGCGTATCCCTATCTGGTCCTGGCCGGCTCCGACCGTCTCCAAGAGGATGGAATCGTATCCGGCTGCGGCGACCACCTCGATAGCCGCCGTTACCGGACGGCCGATTACGGCCGGACCCGCTCTCGACGCCATCGAACGAACGTATACGTCGCCATTCTCAAGCTGCGGCATACGCAGTCGATCGCCGAGAACGGCGCCGCCGGTCAGCCAGCTGGCCGGGTCCAATGCGACGACCGCAACCTTCGCGCCGGCCTGCGCTAGTTGACGGGCCAGGACGCCGACAAGTGAACTCTTGCCGGAACCTGGAGGGCCGGTGATCCCGACCACGTGCCCCTCGCGGGGCCCGCCCATGCCGGCCACGACCTCGCCGACCTTTTCAGGCGAACGCTCGACACGCGAAACCAATCTGCCGAGCCGCCGGTGGTCTATCGTCACTTAACCCCCTCGCCGTCATCACGGAAAGCTTGAATTAGACCGCGACTAGCTGGCGCCGGCCGAGTCGCTCGGACGCGTGGTGACGCTGCCAATTATCTCGACAATGCGGGTGGTAGATGTGCCCGGACCAAATACGTCACGGACACCCAGGCGCTTTAACTCCGTGGCATCTTCCTCAGGGATTATTCCGCCAACCAGTAGCGGAATATCTCCGGCCTCGGCTACCCCTAGAAGATCCAAGATTCGCGGCACCAGGGTCATATGGGCGCCGGAGAGGATGCTTATGCCAATTACGTCGACGTCTTCCTGTACCGCGGCCGAGACTATCGCCTGCGGCGTCTGCCGAATGCCGGTATAGATGACCTCCAATCCGGCGTCGCGCAATGCACGCACGATGATTTTGGCGCCGCGATCGTGCCCATCAAGTCCCGGCTTGGCGATCAGAACACGCGGAGGATGTCGATCAACCATCTCCGGCCGGCTCCAAAAGCTCGATCAAGACACCGTGGCTACTTTTCGGGTGGATAAAGACCAACCTTTCGCCTTCCAGACCGATGCGAGGTCGTTGATCGATCACCTGATACCCGGCTTCCGCCATTCGACTTGCCATCTTCATGGCGTCCTGCACTCGGAAGCAGACGTGGTGCATGCCTTCGCCGCGCTTAGCCAGGAACCGGCTGATAGCCGATTCTGATCCGGCCGGCTCCAGCACTTCGATCCTGCCGTTCGCGCCTTCCAGAAAGGTGATGTAGATTCGTTCGCCCGAATGAAGCCGTTTAGGACCAGCCACCAGTCCAAGCACGTCGCAGTAAAGCCGGATGGCGTCATCGGTTCGGTGTACGGCTATACCTGTGTGATCGAGCGCCACCAGATCCTCTTCCAATGGTACGCGACATCCGGACTCTTCCTTACTCACTCGGTATCCCTCAATCGTCGACCTGCAGGCAATAAAAAAGGCGGGAGGACGAACCTCCCACCTCTGATGCTAGACTTCGGACTTGACTAACGGACTTCCCCCCGGATCTCATCAAAGCAACGAGAACAATAGACTGGACGATCTCCTCGGGGCACAAACGGAACCTGAGCTTCGCCGCCGCACTTTGCGCAGGTCGCAACGTGCATCTCGCGTCGGGGACGGTCACCATATCCTCTGCCACCGCCACCACCGCCACCCATCGAATCGCCGTCGAACCCGCGAGCCTTTCGCGCAGATCTACATGACGGACATCGGCTAGGCTGATTCGTAAACCCCTTGCTCGCATAGAATTCCTGTTCACCGACCGTGAAAACGAACTCTACCCCACAGTCACGACACGCGAGGGTTTGATCGGAAAGAACCACAACACACTCCTAAAAAGGTGAAAAATTAAGTAATTATTTGGTGCAGATTGGGGTAGCTTGGGTTCGCGCCGCGAATTCACGCCGAAGTGTGGAGGGTTCAAAGACGCTGGACCTAGGCTGGGAACCAATGTAAAACACCATCGGCGTTGGATTATACCACACTTGTCGACCGCGTCCATGGATCAATCGCCCCAGATTTGAAAGTCCGACGCGATTCCTGCAGCTTAGTCTATCCGAACCGGCGAAGACGGGATCTGCAAGGAAAGTTTGGACTTATCACGCCAAGACTCTCTGGAATGCTCTCAGCGTTTTCATACCGATTGTGTCCCAGCGAAACTCCTCGGCGATACCCCCGACGCCTTCCGACAGGCGACGCCGCAATCCCGGTGATTTGGCCACTTCGCTCATCGCCAAACTCAAACGCTCCGGCGACCCGGCCGGCACCATGAGGACGTTCTCCCGATCCACAAGTTGAGGATACGCCGTTGAGGCTTCGGCGCTTGAGGGCGGCGTCGTGGTCACAACCGGCAGATCGTGCGCGATCGCGGCGATCAGAGTACCGTGGCGCAGCGACGCGCCGGCCTTGAACGGCAGAACACACGCATCGATCGCGAATAGATTAGCCGAGACCTCTTGGGAGGAAGTGTAGCCGCTCCAGACGACGTTGCTGCGCAACGGGACATCGCTCAGCAGGGCCCGCATGTCACGCGCGTACTTGCGTTCTCCCCGGCCGCTATCGCTCGTAGATCCTCCAATCATCGCCAGCTTCGGCCGTCCGCCGTTTGACAGAATCCTCCCGAACGCGGCAATCAGATCATCGATACCCTTGGTGGGATTCAGATAGCCAAAATAGCCGAACAGGAACTCCTCCTGCCCAACTCCCAAGCGTCTCCGCCAGGCCGCCCGGTCGAACGTCGCACGATCGCCCAGCGGGATGTTGCATCCGATCGGAATCGGGAATACTGGAGGACCGCCAAAGCGAACGCGGATATCGCCATCCCCGCTCCACTTTGCCAACACAGAAAGGTCTTCGTGATTTGTCACGACAACGCCGTGAGAGGTGACGGCGAGCAGCCAGACCGCGAGATGGCGCATGGGACCTATCTTAGGCAGAATATACGGCTCCCTGAGATCGTGAAAAGTGGTGACCACCTTCAACCTTGGGAGCCTCATGCGCATGTACAGTGGCAATATGTTGACTACCGGGCTGAGGTCGAAAGCGCCGGTCTGATATTGGATGTTCAAGACCTCGGCACCAGTCGCCTCTATGGTCGCAGCCAACATGGGCAGTGTCGCAAGACGCCACCGGCGAATCTCCGGAAACACCGCGACTTCATCCCGATCGCTCGACGAACCAAGAGACGGCGATTCTAGATTCGCCCTCGCGGACGTGATAACGGCCGGCTGAGCGCCAATCGTCAACAGCGTCCGGGCTATATGCGCCGTGAAGTCGGCTACTCCCCCCCGCATAGGCGGGTACTCGCCCGTTAGCAAAGCAACTTTGACCATGGGTGATTTACTTCCCGTCCATCCTAGAAATCAATCGCCTGAGGTGCCAGAGCCCCGATCTGATGTACATAGCCGCACGTCTAATTCGCCAATTCTCTCGCTCTACCAAGCTGCCCTTGATCCAGTCTTCCAAACCGCTGACGGTTAATGATAGCGCGATAAACAAACGAAATACTAGCTCCAAGGAACGTCCGTGGTGCTGCGCCATGTAAGCCGCCTTGCTGTCGTGGAACCGGACGTTGCGAAGATAGTCGTCCTGCGACGCGCTCCGGCCCCCCGCGTGATGAACCACCGCCGCCGGCTCGTAGAGCACCTTCCAGCCGTTGCTCCGCAATCGACGACATAGGTCCAGCTCCTCCGAGTACATGAAGAACCGTGTATCGAACACAGCCTCGTCTCCGATCGCCGAGCGGCGAAGCATCAGAGCTGCACCGGTTATCCAGTCGGGGTGTTGCACCTCTTGCGCCGGCAAATCGACGCAGCGATAGTGACGAACCGAGGGCGACGCTGGCCAGAGGCGCTCCAGCAGCGTACTCTCCAAGAAGAAGTCGTGCCACCGGGGAAAACGCCGGCACGGCTGCTCCGCCCGGCCATCGCCGGCCACGATGGCCGGGCCCACCAGGCCCACCGCCGGGTACTCGTCCAGCGCGCCGACCAAGCGACCCAACGCTCCGTCCTCCAACCAGGTATCAGGGTTCAGCAAGAACAAATACTCCGATTGTGAGACCCCGGCTACTTGGCTCACCGCCTTGGCGAGTCCCACGTTTTGGTCGTTGGCGATCAATCCGACGCTCGGGAATCGCTCCGACACCGCCCCAACGGTGCCATCGTTTGACGCGTTGTCCACCACGACCGTTTCGAGGTCTATCCCTGACCGATCAGCCGAAGCAAGAACCGATTTCAAGCATTTCAACAGGTGCTCACGCACGTTCCAACTGACGATTACGCAGGTGACCCGTGTCCCAACCGAAGATCGGCCGGCGGCCGGAGATACTAGCGCCTCACTCATATACGGCTTCGCTCATTTTGTTGTCACGTCGTCCGATGAATACCACCGCGGGCAATCGGCTCGATCAGATGTGCCAGACGGAAGGAATTGAATTCTATCACTGGTGGAGGAGTTTACGGCCTAATCAACGGCGATGGCGACTACCCACACCCTAGCTTGCCGAATTATGAATTCACGGCCGATAGCCGAGGGGAAAATGTAGCGCTGGGTCTCGTCCCCAACCCAGCGCGCGCCGGCAATTCGCCCTAGTTGTACCGGCGAGCGTCCGTCTTTTTTCATCTCCCAAATGCGACCTTCGCAAGGCCATAGTGATTCCCGTCACCCACTTCGTAATTGGTACGAAAATGGCCGGCTCCCGTCGAGAGTCGAAAGAGAAATGTAGCGCTGGGGCTTCTCCCCAGCTAGGGGCGGGGTGCGTGGCACAGACGACACCTGACCCTTCCATCAACCAATGCACCCAATTTTAATACCTTGGTGTGCCGGCGCCCGCCGGCATGAGCGATTGCCATGAAAGCATGTCCCGGACTACGATCCGGGATAGACTCCCAATCCGGCGCGGAGCGCAACACGCCGAGCCGACATGCGCCGCCAATTCACCATTTTGCCGGAGGGCAAGACTATGGGGCTGTCGATCCCTGAGCTGACCGCACGAATACGTGACGTCCCCGATTTCCCCAAACCGGGGATTCTCTTCAAGGACATCACGCCGCTGCTAAAAGACCCGGTTGCCTTGCGCCAAGTAACCGACCAAATCAGCGCATCTTTCGAAGGTCAGGGTATCGACCTCGTTGCCAGCGTGGAGTCACGCGGATTCATCCTCGCCACGCCGGTCGCATTGAACCTTGGTGCCGGCATCGTTCCTATTCGCAAGCTCGGTAAGCTGCCGGCCGATACCATTCATGCCAACTATGAGCTTGAGTACGGCACCAACACCCTGGAGATGCACCGGGACGCCATCCAACCCGGCCAGCGGGTACTCATCGTCGACGACGTTCTCGCCACCGGCGGGACTGTCAAGGCCAGTATAGACCTGGTGGAGCGACTCGGCGGGATAGTTGCCGGCATCGCGTTCCTCGCCGAGCTGACGTTCCTGGATGGCCGAGAGCCCCTCGCCGGCTACGGGCCGATATTCAGCATTCTGCAGTTCTAAAGGCAGACCCTTCCGCTTGAGGGGCTGGGTATAGCGCGAGAAATCGTACCCGTGAGCAATCGCCGCCCAGAAGTGGCAATACGATCGGCACAAGGAGGCATTTCGTGACCGAAGCGAGAGTTGCCGTGATAGGCGGCAGCGCACTCTACGATATGGAGGGGCTCCAGACAGTCGATGAGGTTTCGATCGACACGCCATTCGGGAAGCCAAGCGACCTCATCCGCGTTGGAGAGCTGTCGGGTTCGACAATCGCATTCCTGCCCCGGCATGGCCGAGGCCACCGGCTCACCCCGACCGAGGTCAACAGCCGGGCGAACATATTCGCCCTCAAGTCGCTCGGCGTCGAGCAAATCATCTCGGTTAGCGCCGTGGGATCGATGCGCGAAGATGTCCGGCCGCTCGATCTTCTGGTCCCCGATCAGCTCCTGGATCGAACCAAGCTCAGGCCCAGCACCTTCTTCGGTGACGGTATCGTCGCTCACGTCGGATTCGCCGATCCCTTTTGTACTCGCCTCAGCGCCATTCTCGCCGACGAAGCAGAGAGATCCGTCTCCCGAGTACACCGTGGCGGCACCTACGTATGCATCGAGGGTCCCCAGTTTTCGACGAAGGCCGAATCACGAGTCTATCGACAGTGGGGGGTTGACGTGATCGGCATGACAGCGTTGCCTGAAGCCAAGCTCGCGCGCGAGGCGGAGATTTGCTACGCCACCCTCGCGCTCGTAACCGACTACGACGTCTGGCACGAAAGCGCCGAGCCGGTGACGGTCGAAGTGGTAGTCCAGAATCTTCTTCAAAATATCGCCCAGGCCCAGCGCGTCATCGCCGGCTTGGTAGCGCATCTGGGCGACGATCGCAGTTGCGAATGCGGGAGCGCGCTCAAAGATGCCATCATCACCGCCAGGGACGCCATGCCGTCCGACGCTACATCCAGGCTCTCCCCTCTGATCGGCAAGTACTTATGATCGACAGATGCCTCTACAGCAACAAATATTGTTCCAAATGGCATAAGATAGTTGCAAATCTATGAGCAGATTTATCAAACTCGCCGGCGGACTGTTCCTATTTACCCTGGTCCTAGCAAGCTGTGGCTTCTTTGGTCAGGGCGAGCAGGCGCAGGTGGCCGAATCCACCCCTAACGCACCAGTACCGACGGCAACTCAAGCGCCGCCTACAGTTACACATACAGCAATACCGCTGAATCCTACTGTTGCTAGCTCACCGACAACTGCCACAGCTACCGAGACACCGCCAACTGCTCCTCCAACCGAGGTCCCGCCAACCCCAACCGTTACTGCCAGTTGGACCGTTGGCAACACAGGCGGCGACGGAGTCTACATCCGCCGGTCAACCGACATGGATGACAGGATCAAAGCCTGGCCGGATGGAACAGAGATGGTCGTCGTTGGGCCAGACGTAACCGCCGAGGATGTTCTCTGGAAAAATGTCCGGGACCCGGATGGAAACGTCGGGTTCGTGCCGGCCGAGTATCTCATAGCGCCGCAAGCCCCTGAGACAACACCCACCGCAACAACAACACCGTCTGCCGATTCTGCGGAACCGACGCCCGTCCCCGAAACGCCGGAACTCACTTACGTTGTCGGCAACACCGATGGCTCTGGAGTCTACATCCGCCGGACCATCGATGCCGCTGACAGAATCAAAGCCTGGCCAGATGGAACAGAGATGGTCGTCGTTGGGCCAGACGTAACCGCCGAGGATATTCTCTGGAAGAATGTACGAGACCCGGATGAAAACGTCGGGTTCGTGCCGGCCGAGTTCCTGGTATTGCCTGGGCGTGAAGGTACGGAGGCAAACGAGACAGCCGCACCGGCCACGGGAGATGCGCCGGCAACCCCATCGCGACCATTAAAAGACGATCCACTTTGACCGGGCCGGAGCTGCCTCGACTTCGACGCTTGGGAGGAGGACCAGCCGTTCGAGTTGACGGGCAACCGGCGGGTAGTGTCACCCCTCCCCGGGAACCCGCCACACCCGCGAGAAGCCCTTGTGGTGGCGACTCGCGAGCCGCCCTCGGTGCGGTCGTCATACCGGCACGGACCGGCGAATCCCGCCATCCCCGCCCTCGTCATTGGTGCGAAAGCTGGAATCCAGAAGGGGAGGGGTAGGGCAAGACCGCCATACAATAGGCAAAAGCCCGGCACCCCACCATTTTCATCCTCTTATGCGGCCCTCGGAGGGCCATGGCGATGGCCGCGTGCGCACCAGGGGTTTTCAATTCTTTACTGTTTGGGACTTCTAGAGCGTTTTCCTAGGCCGACAAGCAGTTGATCGAAACAGTCAACCCCCCAAGGCCATTTCGATAGTCCGCAAACCGCATGTCGTCATTCCTGCGAAGGCAGGAATCCAGAGGAGAGGGGGGAGGCAAGACCACCGCCAACCTTTGGTGACAACGAAAGTTAGAGAATCAAAAACCCCTGGCGTGCGCCGGCGCCGTGTTACCCACGGTAAACAAGCATGTTAAGATCCTGGATGCCCCCCTACTACTTCGCTAGTAGGGTCGAGACCGTCGCTTAGGCGGTCTCTGTTTCTGTAACCGAGTAGTGCTTGATCACCAACTTCTACATTGATGGCTTCAATCTCTACTATCGTGCTGTCCGAAACACCGAATTCAAGTGGCTGAATCTACGCAAGCTCGCAGAAATCCTTTTCCCCCAAGACACCATTCAACAGATTTGTTATTTCACTGCCCTCCTCAATACACGAACCGACGATCCCACCCGACGACGCCGACAGCTAGTGTACTTTGAGGGCACTGGCAACATTGCCATGCTTTGAGCTTCACTACGGCAGGTTCCGAAACTCGAAGGAAAAAGGCTCTGACGTGAATCTGGCGACACGCCTACTAGTTGACGGTTTCCACAAGAGGTACGAGCAGGCGGTTATTGTGTCTAACGATGCGGACTTCGTCGGTGCAATGCGATATGTGAAGGAGGATCTGCGTCTTCGCGTCGCACTGGTCAATCCTGACCCTAAGAACACCAGCCCCCGCGAGTTAGTCAAAGCTGCGACCTACGTCAAGCGTCTTTGGCCCAGTCATCTTAGACGGAGTTAATTCCCTGACAAGCTGACAGATGAGACTGGCACTATTACCAAGCCGATCACTTGGTAGATAGACTAGGTTCTTCGAAGGATTGTAATCGCCTCGGCCTTACTGTACTCCCAGACGAGTCAGCAGAGCTCTAAGCCGAAATCGTGGAGTTTCTGCAGGTGATAGCTAGGCTCAGTCTTAGGCAATACGGTAGGTGGGCACATCCCGATCCTGAGGGGAAACTTGCCTACGCTCCGGTGCGTTAGTTCGCCGGCTCGCGGGTACGCAGCAGGCCATACGATAAGGGCTCAGTCTCTTGGCCGGCATCGAGAGAGGACCAGATTGCTAGTATCTTGCTCTACGAAGTCATGTACCGCCGGGACATCGGCTTGTATCTGAAAGTCGTCTTTCCACCGGTGATAAAAATTGGCATGAAAATCCTCCGCTACCGCGAGTTGGAGCGCCAAGTTGGGCGATTCATATGTCTCGGCAAGCTTCATTACCAGCCTCTTCATTTCGCGACAGGTGTGAGGCTCTTTGCCGGTTTCCCGACTCGCAATTGCCAATACGGCTTGGGTAGCCGCACCCCAGAGCTTTTCTGAACCTTGAAAGATATCATTCTTGGCAAACTCCTCTTCCGAATGACTGAGGAGGACCAAAGCTTGCTCCGCGTGCTCCTTGGGTGACAAGATCTATTTCCTTTAAGGGGTGCGCTCATTTACTTGGTTTACGCTCGCCGGCTTTTTCGGCGACCGGCCCAATTCAGGGATTATCCAGAAATTGACGTGCCGGAAACGATGATGGATACTTGTGGCGAAGGGGATAATGGAGAGTGCCAACATTAGGAGAACACCCGTGTCTGTCATAAATACAGATTTTAGCCGGCCCCCCGATATTATTGCTGAACAAATTCTTTGGCTCAGACGCGAAATTGAGACGACTCCTATGCATGTATTGAAGTTAGCCTATTTCAGCCACGGCTGGATGCTGGGATTGCATGATCAAACCCTAATCCATGAACCAGTGGAAGCGTGGCAATATGGGCCGGTCATACCAAGTGTTTTTCACCGCTATAAGGCATTTCGCGGAGACCCAATTGACCTTGTTCCGATTGACCGCTCGGAACAACTGAGCGTTGACCAACAAGACATTGTGCGCGATGTGGTTGCAGTGTATTGGGAAACTAGCGCTATCGAATTATCCAATATCTCGCATAATTCCGGTTCGCCGTGGGATATCGTAATGCATAGCCACGGGCCGGACACAATCATTCCCAATCGACTAATCCAAGAGCACTACAAGCGACTAACTGCCACATGACAACTGGCGTTCAGCCCGAAAATGCAAACACTCTCGACCCAACTGAAATTGGCGCACTCAGAAATGACTACTATGAGAACCGCATCGGGGTGGAAAGCCGCCTGACGCGGTTAGAAGCAAAAGCCGAACATTATGATCGGCAGTATATGGCTCAATCTACATTCTGGGAAATCATTGCCCGAGCATCGATGGGAGTGATACTTCCCGTCATGTCTATTCTGATAGCTATATTCGCATTGAGTGTAACAGTGCTTGATAAATTGGGGGTTTGGGGAGGCTAGTCTGTAGCCTCCATAGTCGCATCTTGGCCGGCATCCGTTCTACAAAGTCATGCACTGCCGCGGCAACAGCAAGTATCCGTTATCTTTCCACCGGCGATAGAAATTGGCGTCAACATCCCATTAAGCAGGGAGATTGACACAAGAGAAACGCCCCCCAAGTTGGAGGACGTCGGGCCAGCGATGCTATCGCCGGCGGGGTGCATGTAACTTATGTTTCCCTTAGCCCACTGTCAAGCGTTATTGTCAATGGCAAGTGACCTGTGGCGATATCTTTGATGGGATAAAGCGAGGCCGCTACTGTGAGCGGTCCAGGGTCGATGAGGTCTGGTGCTACACAGGTAAGAAGCAGCGACATGTCATTCCGACCGACGATCCGGACAGGCTGGGTGACTTCGGGAAGAACCGTGCTCTGGTGGCCCTCTCAAGTTGAAATACCACGCGCCAATGAGACTTACCAGATATCGACGGGGCGATTAGTATACATTGATGGATCGAACTAGCAATAGGACGCCAAGTATAAAGGTTGGCAGCGGCTGCACGAAATGAATCTCGGGATTTCCAAATCGGTGTTTTGGACATTTGTCGTCTTCGTCATCGCTGGTGCCTTGACAGTATTCGTAGTAGAAGCGTCGTCCACGAGGCCCCTAACTGCGCTCGAAGCATCTATGTTTCAAATCCTGATTCTCGCCATCAGTCTAGGTGCCTCATATGTCTTTGCTCAAAAGTCGGCTAGCGTCGCAGCACAAGACTTGATTAGACCTCACGCACGCTCGGCGTTTCGTCGCGTCGTGAGAGTCTACGTCAGTCTCGACCAATTGGCCCGCATGATCGACAGCCTACGGCAGCGAACCTCTGGTGCCGAACGCCAAGACTTGGATCTGATCCAAGCGGTCATCGAACAGCAAATCCCGACGATCGGCGACGCCTTAGAGGATTGGCGGGACATAGTGCCCAAAGAAGTGGAAGAAATTGAGCGAGAATCTGAACAGCGGCAGAGAGGTTTGGAGGATCTCAGACGATGACGACTGAAGTAAAGCTCATTCAAGGAAAAGTAGCCCGTATCCTGACCTCAAGAGAGGTCGCGCTGAATATCGGACAGAAAAATGGCGTAGAGCCTGACATGTTATTCGATATATTAGATCCGATCGCGCAGGATATTGAAGATCCGGATACTCGCGAAATAATTGGATCAATATATCGACCGAAGGTCAGGGTACGAATTAAGAACGTCGAGGAAAGAGTATCGCTCGCTAGCACGTACAAGAGCAAGAAAATCAACATCGGAGGCGCGGGTCTCGGAACCTCATGGGGCGCCTTGTTCGCCCCGCCAAAGTGGGTACACGAATATGAAACCTTGACGACCGAAGAGGCTACTTGGGAGCACATTGACGAAGAAGATAGCTATGTGGCGACCGGTGATCCCGTAGTCCAAGTCCTAGACGACGACACAGACTCTAGCCGAGGTGGCTAACAAGCATGGAAAGCCTAGATTTTCCCTTTGTTGTTTCACTGATAATTGGAGTTGTCTCGATTGTCCTTGCGTTCTTCGCAATCTGGCTTGGCACAACAGTTGAGCGCGAGAGCAAGGCGAATTTTTGAACAGACGAAGGACACGATGCGCGATTACCACGACAGAACCAAGGCGGTGCTGGCGGAGATTGACAAGAGAGCGGCCGTGATAGAGAGAACCGTGACTGAAAGCCAACAGCAACTGCTCGACACTGTTACCACTCTCTTGAGGGAAACCGCGGTTCCGCCTAAAGCGGATGCCGGAGAGCAGTTTGGACAGGCGTTTATGCAAGCGACGCTTCAAGACCCCGCAAAGGCCCCACAACTGATGGACTCGTTTACGCGGTTAATGGATTTCGGGAAACAACAGAGTCAGGAGCACAAAGGTGGTTCTCGCGGCGATACTCCTCAAAGGCGCCCTGGCGCTAGAGGCCGGTAACAGACGCCTCGATGCAGAACGCCTTGTACTACGGCGACAACCTAAGCGTACTGCGAGACCGCATCCCCGACGAGTCGGTCGACCTCGTCTACCTGGACCCGCCATTCAATTCTAACGCCTCGTACAACGTCCTTTTCAAGGAGCAATCCGGCGAGCAGTCGCCCGCCCAGATCAAGGCGTTCACTGACACCTGGGAGTGGACGCTCGAGTCGGAACGGACATTCGAGCAGGAGATCATCCTCAATCCGGCCACGCCTCACAACGTCAAGGACATGATCGAGGCCTTCCGGCAGTTCATCGGCAACAACGCGATGATGGCCTACTTGGTGATGATGACGCCGAGGCTCGTGGAGTTGCGCCGCGTGCTGAAACCGACCGGCTCCATCTACCTCCACTGCGATCCCACCGCGAGCCACTATCTCAAGATCCTGATGGATGCAATCTTTGGGCCCCGCAATTTCAAGAATGAGATTGTCTGGAAAAGATCATCCGCGCACAGCGATGCGAAAGCCTGTGGACGCACACACGACATCATCCTGTTGTATGCCAAAGACAGCTCAAAATTCACTTGGAATAAACAGTATCAGAGCTACGATCCAAGCTACATAAAGTCGCATTATCGTTACAAGACTGATAATGGGCGCTTATACCGAACCGACAACCTAACCGCAACCAGCTTGAGTGGTGGCGGCTATGAGTATGAGTGGAATCGCGTCACAAGAATATGGCGCTGCCCGCGTGAGACTATGGAGCGGCTGCACAAAGAGGGGCGGATTCGCTATACGCGTAATGGAGTCGCCGAGTATATACGCTACCTTGATGAAATGTCAGGTGTGCCGCTTCAGGATCTGTGGACTGATATACCACCAATCAACTCGCAATCAAAAGAACGTCTTGGCTACCCCACTCAAAAGCCGCAGATTCTCCTCGAACGCATCATCCTAGCGTCGTCCAAGAACGGAGACGTCGTTCTCGATCCTTTCTGTGGATGCGGAACGGCGGTCGCCGGCGCGGAGAAGCTCAAACGACAGTGGATAGGAATCGACATTACCCACTTGGCCGTGGCACTAATGAAGAGCCGGCTCAAGACCGCATTCGGCATAGCTCCGGGAAAGGACTATGAGGTGGTGGGCGAGCCGGTGGATGCCGGTAGTGCGCGAGCGCTTGCCGAACAGGATCGGTACCAGTTCCAGTTCTGGGCTATGTCGCTGCTGGAGGCGTTCCCCCGCGAGCAGTTCAAGCGAGGTGCCGACAGGGGCATTGACGGGTTGGTCTACTTCATCGATGGGCCTCGCCGCACGACGAACAAGGCTGTCGTCCAGGTGAAGAGCGGCAAGGTATCCTCGCCCCACATCCGAGACCTCAAAGGGACGGTCGAGCGGGAGAAGGCGGCCTTGGGCCTGTTTATCACGTTGGAGGAGCCAACGCGAGACATGCGAACCGAGGCCGTCAGCGCCGGCTTCTACCACTCCGATGTCTGGCGGAAAGATTACCCCAAGATACAGATTCGCACCGTCGGCGAATTGCTTCAGGGCCGGGGCTTCGAGCTCCCACCGCACCCATCAATGTATCAGGCCGCCGAACGCGTCCAGCAAACCGAGGGTCGCCAGGTAGGTCTCGATGAAGCGATGTAAGCATAAGATTTCAGCGCTCTATGCCCATCCTTGAAGTAGCCGACCCATCGCTACACACGAGCCTAAGAAGCCTACAACACGAGGAGTGAAGGACAAATGAGAATACTTGGCATTGCCAGCGAGATCGAGATAGCGAAACTCCAGGAAGAGCACGGTTGGATCCTGATCGATGGCGAATCCATAGAAGCCGGCTTCAAGTTCGTGCGCGACACGTTCATATTCACCGACAAGCGAATCATCCTGATAGATGTCCAGGGAATAACTGGGCACAAAAAGGAGTATCTCTCAATCCCTTACGACAAGATTACGAAGTTCAGCGTGGAGACGCCCGGACACCTTGACTTGGATGCCGAAATAAAGATCTGGATCTTTAGCGAGCCGCACCCGATAGAGAAGAAGGTCAACTTCGAGACGAAGATCAAGCCGGTACTGCAGATCTTGTCCAACCATGTGCTGAACAGGTAAGGAGCGGTCGCATTGGATGCCATTATCTCTTCATAGATTGCCCGGCCACTCTCCGGAACATTGGCGGAGAACCAACAGGGCGAAGTTGGGAACTACGCTGCATCCAATGCGGGGGTGGACTGCGGCACACACCATTGCCGACGTACGAGACAGGAGGAATTGTGAGTACCTACCAAGAGTCACTGAAGATGTTAGAGTCCGAAGAAGGCCAACTCAACGCTGTTTACGCGTGTTACGGATCAGCCGCTCAACATGGGCAACTCTTCGAAGCGGCCCTGAGAGACATTCTTGTCACACACCAAAGTTTGGTCAAGAGACTTCCAGAGTCAAGTCTTACTAAGAAGAAGACTATGGGGCAACTCCTAACGGAGTTTCGTAAGTACATTAAGATCCGCAATGAAAATGACCAGTGGGTCTTCGATTCGCTAAGCTCCGCGCTTGAAATGCGAAATTTCTTGATCCATCGCTATTTTCTCGACCGACAGGACAATTTTGGAACTGGGTCCGGCCGGTTCGACATGTTGGTGGAATTGACCTCGATTCAAAATAAGCTGGACGCAGCCAGGGTTCTCACGAATGCGATCCGAATTGCACTTTGCGAAAAATGGGAAGGACGCGAGACTGATCAAGACAGCCGCCAGGCAGTGTTCTCCGTCCAGGTTTCCATACCCGAAAGTGTAAGGGAGCACCTCCCATTAGATTGAGACTAGCATTAGGACGCCAATCCCTGTGTTCGCCATTGGGATGCGCTTCATCCCCGCCAGCTTGGGCATCTGTTGTTCCTCGCTACGTTCATTGATGCTCCGATTCGCCGCTGATGCGGAGATAAAGCTCTGGATCGGTAGCCTCCTGGAGCCGATAGAGAAGAAGGTCAACTTCGAGACGAAGATTAAGCCAGTACTGCAAATCTTGTCCAACCATGTGCTGAACAGGTAAGGAGCGGCGGTAGAGTTATTATCACGGAGTAGTGGAGATTCCCTCCCGGCGAAAACGAGGCCGAAGGTTCTCTGCTCCCGCTCGTCATCGCTCATATCACAAGGGGTTCACCACTTATGGGCCGGCCGCTCAAAATCGTTGGGGGGCTGTCGATGCTTCTAGCAAGCTGTGGCCCCAGATCCCAGGGCGAGCAGAAGGACGGAGTCCCGTGTGAGTCGCTTTCCGGCTCGCCCTAGGATCCGCTTGTGCAAGAATTTATCCAGATTCGACGGTAATTTCCCTCAACTGCGCAAGTTATGATTGAATAGAGGCTATCAGTTGTGGCGGCGCTCCACATCACCACCAAGCTTGGCATCAGGCTTGTAGCGATTAACGCTACACGACAGGAGAGACGAGGAAGAGCTCGTGTCAGATAACCCGGGCACCGTTCCGCTCATCGGCCGGCCAATCAAGGTCGTCGGCGTACTGTTCATACTTGCGCTGGTACTGGCAAGCTGTAACCCCTTCGACCAGGGCGGACAAGAGCCCGAACCAGTGCCGACCGCGACCGAAGTGCCGCCCCGCGCTACTACTACGACTATACAGTTGACTTCTACACGTGCCAGCATTTCCGCGGCCGCCACGCCTACCAACGCCCTGCGCACTGCGACTCCCACCAAGCTCCCGTCGACCCCGAGTGCCACTGAGGCGCCGCTCACAGGAACTCCTACCGTAACCGAAGTGCCGCCTACCGAGCCGGCGGATGTTATCTACCTTGTCGCCAACACCGATGGCGATGGAGTAAACATCCGCCGGGCGACTGATGACACCGAGAGCATCAAAGTTTGGCCCGACGGAACCGAGATGGTCGTGGTAGGTCCAGACGTAACTGCTCGGGGTAGGCTCTGGAAGAATGTGCGAGATCCAGATGGAAACGTCGGGTTCGTGGCAGCGGAGTATCTGGAGGCGCAGCAACCTACCGATGCAACAACCACCGCGACAGTAACACCGGATGCCGAATCAGCAGAAACGACGCCTACTCCTGATGCCTTGGAAGTCACGCTCTTCGTCGGCAGAACGAACGGTGAGGGAGTCTACATCCGCCGGCAAGTCGATTCCACTGACAGAATCAGGGTTTGGCCCGATGGAACGAAGTTGGTCGTCGTAGGCCCAGCCGTAGCTGCGGGTGGTAGAGTCTGGAGAAATGTGCGAGACCCGGATGGAAACGTCGGGTTCGTGCCGTCAGAGTATCTGGTGTATACGCTCCCGACTGCAGTTGTGGAGCCAGATCAAACCCCAACGCCTGAGGCCACAACCTCTGTACCTACCGCTGCTGCTACCGCTACTGCTACGGCAACGGCCGCCGCTCGTGCTACCGCCACTGCTACCATTGCCGTTGCTATTCCCAGCCTTGAATGCGCAAGCCCTGCCGAAAGACCATATTTGGAGGCGCTTCTCGGCGATTACGAGCGCACCCGTCAATCGTTGCAGGCTTTCGGGACCCTTATGAATAACGCCGCCACCAACCAAAACCTCCTGACAGATCCCACTTGGCATCAAAACGTGGCCGGACATCTCAATTCTCTTCGAGCCACCGCCACCAAAATCCGTGATCTTGATCCACCTGGCTCTGTACTGAACGTACAAGTACACGCAAGAAATGCGGTCCAACATATACTCTCCGCGGTCGGTCTCTTTGAGAGCGGTCTTCAAAACTCAAATCAGTCCGAACTTGAAAGTGCCACTAGTCATCTCCAGACGGCCAATGAACACGCCAGTCAACTCCAGGCTGCACTAGGCCAGCTTTGTGATAGGTAGCGCTGGCGCTTGGCTGGGGACAAGCGCGCGCGGTCGACCGGCGCTAGCTATGCTAACCCAGGTCCCAGCCCTTGATGCGGCGATTCTCCGGCGAAAAGTTGGCACTTGTCTGGTATCATGTCAGCAAGAACAAACATGCGAGAATAGAGCGCCAACGATCGGCACACCTGTTTTTGCAAAACAAACTCCTACACACACGAGGATGGAGCAGGCGTAATCGAAAAACCTGTTTTTGCAAAACAACTTGCCAGCCAAGCATTGGGCCAGACGACCATCTCTCGCTCTCTCATAGACGACGCTTTTGTGAATAAGGTGCAAATCCGCCTCTCCCGTATTGCACGTTGAAACGGCGCTAACACATCCGCCCGGCTGAGGAGGCAAGGCATTGCGGGTACTGCTAACCGGCGCTCGCGGTCAGCTCGCGACCGACTTGGCCAAGGTTCTCGTCGACGAGGACATTATCGCCCTGAGTCACGGCCAACTCGACATCGCGAGCCGGCACCGTGTAGACCTCGCCATAGGCACCCACAACCCCGACGTCGTCATCAACACCGCGGCCTTTCATCGGGTCGATGATTGCGAAAGAGAGATAGAGAAAGCCTTCGAGGTCAACGTCTACGGCGCCCGCAACATTGCGTTGGCCTGCAAGGAGTCGAGCGCCGCGTTGCTGCACGTCAGCACCGACTACGTTTTCGATGGCGCAAAGCGTACCCCATACTTTGAAGACGACGCGGCCCGACCCATCAGCATATACGGCATCTCCAAGGTGGCGGGGGAGCTTGTCGTTGCCTCGACGTTGGAGCGCCACTACATAGTGCGTTCGTCCGGCCTCTATGGAGCGGCCGGCGCCTCCGGCAAAGGCGGAAACTTCGTAAACACCATGCTCCGGCTGGCACGGGAGGGTAGGGCGATCAAAGTTGTGGACGATCAGCGTCTCACCCCGACCTACACGCCGCACCTGGCGCGCAAGATTGCCTGGCTCATCAAGTCCGAAGGCTACGGCGTCTGGCACGTCACCAATGGCGGAGACTGTACCTGGTACGAGTTCGCCGCCAAGATCTTCGAAACGGCCGGCCTCAATCCATCGCTGTCCCCTACAACCACGGCCGACTTCCGCGCACCGGCGAAACGGCCGGCCAACTCAGTCCTTGCCCACGGCATGCTCCAGAGACACCAAGCAGATGATCTCCCTGCGTGGACGGAAGCGTTGGAGGCCTATTTGAAGGAGATCGGGGTTGTGTGATTCAGGCCGCCCCGCTTGGAGCTAGGCCTTAGCCCGCCAAGAATCTAGGATATTGCCGAGCGACCGATCGAGTGGGACCTCGGGTTTCCAGCCCAAGGCCTTCAGTCTGGAGTTGTCTCCGATGAGCACCGGCTCGTCAGACGGCCGCATACGGGCAGCGTCTCGCTCCACCGGAACCGGTGAGTTCGCCATCGAGATGAGACGGTCAAGCACCTCTTGGATCGAGTAGCCGATGCCAGAGCACATGTTGTAGACATCCCCTGGGATACCCTTCTCAGCCAGTATCCAGAACGCTCGCGTCGCGTCCTCGACGTCGAGAAAGTCTCGCACAGCCTCCAGGTTGCCCACCTTCAGGCCCGTTCGCTGATCTCGCTCTATCTCCACAATACCCTGGCAGAAGTCGGACATCACGTCGGCAACTTTAACAGGTCCGATAACCCTGAACGGGCGGGTCCGGACGACCTTCATCCCATGAGTCTCGGCGTACAGCTTAGCAAGCATGTCCGCCGCAACCTTGCTCACGGCGTAGGGACTGGCCGGACGGACGGTCCTATCTTCCTTGATTGGCACCTCTTTCGGTGAGATGAACCCATACTCCACGCAGGAGCCGGCAACCACGACGGTTGACCTTGGACTCGCCTTTCGTATCGCCTCCAGCAGATTCAGGGTACCGAAGACATTGACCTCAAAGGTGGCTTCAGGCTCGCGCCAAGACACCGTCGGAAAGCTCTGTGCAGCCAGGTGGAAAACCACGTCCGGGCTAACCTCCCGAACGACCGCCTCTAGCCGGCCCTTATCGAGAATGTCGCAGGCGAACAAGCCCAGTTCGTTTTTGATACCCTCCAAGCTGTGCGAATCCTTGCGCAAAGTCCCATATACTGCCGAGCCCTGCTCCAAAAGGAACTCGGCGAGATGAGATCCCAGGAATCCACCGATACCGGTAATGAGACACCTTGGCCTCGAGCCTTGGATTTCAGACGTAATATCGCTCCACTTCTTACGTCAAAGCTGGACCAGCCGCGCCAAGGTATCCTAGTCTCCACGAGTGGATCTGTATAGACTACGCGATCAGTGGAGCGGCCGAAGGCAGGTTGATGGGGCGTGGATGAGATCGAGACTGCCGCCAACCCAATTGTTGCTACATCCGCAATCAGCAGGCCGGCGGACAAGCTGCTAAGCTTGCGTTCAATCAGCTTAGCGCAACCATCCGTGTTGCAGGTCGTGTCAAAATGAAGAAATTACGTCTAGCATTGTGCCAGATGAATGCTACCGTCGGCGATCTGGTTGGCAACGCGGACAAGATCATCCAATCGATCGACGAGGCCCGCCGGCACGGCTGTGATCTGATCACCTTCCCCGAGCTCGCCCTCACCGGCTATCCGCCCGAAGACCTGCTACTGAAGCCCAGCTTCATCCGAGACAACCTGAAAATGCTGGACCATATCGTTTCCCACTGCCATAACATCACCGCTATCGTCGGCTTCGTCGACGCCGGCGACGACATCTTCAACGCCGCCGCTGTCGCCAATAATGGACGGCTGGCCGGCGTCTACTACAAGCGTTTCCTGCCAAACTACGGTGTGTTTGACGAAGACCGCTACTTTCAATCCGGTGATGAGTACCCGGTGTTCCAGCTCGGAGACGCGGTGTTTGGCGTCAATATCTGCGAGGACATATGGTATCCCGGCCTGCCCACCGCCGCCCAAGCGCAGGCCGGTGCCGAGCTGATCCTCAACATTAATGCCTCGCCTTTCCACGTCGGCAAGGCCGAGGAACGCGCCCGAATGTTGGCTACCAGGGCCGCAGACTACACCGTCATCGTGGCTTACAACAATCTGGTTGGCGGCCAGGACGAGTTGGTATTCGATGGCAGCGCAATGGTGTTCGATCAGTTGGGGCGTTTGCAAGCCGAAAACGATCAGTTCCGCGAGCAAATTCTGTACGTTGATCTCGATCTCGAGAGAGTGTTCCGGGCCAGGCTACACGATCCCCGAATCCGGAAGGAGCGACGCGGCTTCGATCCGGCTGCGGCCCGTGTAACAAAGGTGATTCTCGAACCGCGCTCCGGCGATCGGGACGCAGTTCCGCCAGCGACCCCGTTCCGGCCTCTATCGGAGGCGGCCCAAGTGTACGAGGCCCTGACCCTGGGTACGGGGGACTACGTGCTGAAGAACGGCTTCAATTGTGCGGTCATCGCCCTGTCTGGAGGTATCGACTCGAGCCTGGTCGCAGCAATCGCGGTGGATGCCCTAGGCCGAGACAACGTGGTAGGCGTATCCTTGCCATCGCGCTTCTCATCGACCGGCAGCAAAGAAGATGCTCGCCGGCTTGCCGAAAACCTCGGCATCCGGTTCATCACGATCCCGATCGAGCCAGCATTTCAAGCAACGCTCGAAATGCTGGCGGACACCTTCGCCGGCCAGGCAGAGGGAGTGGCCGAGGAGAACGTACAGGCCCGCATACGCGGCAACGTCATGATGGCGCTGAACAACAAGTTCAACTGGCTCGTTCTCACAACCGGCAATAAGAGCGAAATGGCGACCGGCTACGCGACGTTGTACGGTGACATGGCCGGCGCATTCGCCGTCATAAAGGACGTGTCGAAGACGCTTGTCTACGAGCTTGCACGCTACCGGAACTGCAGGGCCGGCTACGATCTGATACCGGATTCGGTCCTGACGAAAGAGCCTTCGGCCGAGCTTAAGCCTGATCAGCGCGACGTTGACAGCCTGCCGCCATATGATGAGCTGGACCCGATCCTGCAGGCCTATGTAGAACACGACCGCAGTCTTGAGGAAATAGTAGGCCAAGGACACGAACGGACCTACGCGGAACTTGCCATCGAGTTGGTAGACCGCAGCGAACACAAGCGCCGGCAGGCTCCGCCCGGCGTAAAAGTCACCCGCCGCGCCTTCGGCCGCGACCGCCGGCTGCCGATCACGAATCGCTATCGGGGTGCATGAGCCTCACCGACAAGGCCGGACGCTGGGGCCGATGAATATCTCGCAATGCGTTATCAGCCCGCTCTTAGAAGACCCACACTAGCTCAACCGAGGTATCCAAAGGAGGATCGAAAATGGCATCTTGGCGGATTAGCATCGGAAGCGTCACCTGGGGTAACGAGCCTGCCTACTACTGGATAACCCCACCTGCCATTGACGAAATGTTAGATGGGATTGTAGCTGCCGGATACAGCGCGATCGAATGGTCATTGAAGCCATCTGACGATCCGGCGGTCGTCCAGCACCATCTCGTCGAACATGGAGTAACATTCGTCGGTTCGTTTTGCTTCACAGATCTGATCGACAGAGCGAACCACGAAACCGAGATAGCGCGCGTTATGGACTTGGGTAGGCAGGTCAAGGGCTTGGGCGGCGATACCGTTATTTTGTGTGATCCCATCAGACCGCACCGGAGCGAAATTGCCGGCCGGGTAACGCGGGAGGATGCGACGTCTGAGGGCGAGCACCAGGCTATGGTGCTGGGGCTAAATCTGGCCGCCGAGAAACTGGCAACGATCGGTGTCCAATCAACGTATCACCCGCATGCGGGTACGCTCATAGAGACTCGCTACGAGTTCGAAAGGCTCCTGGCTGCGGTGGATGAATCCTTGATCGGGTTCTGCCCGGACACCGGACATATCGCCTTTGCCGGCGACGATCCAGTCGCCGCATTCGTAGACTATTCCGAGCGCATAACCCATGTTCACATCAAAGATGTCGATGGTCCGCTTCTAGAGCGTTTCAAAGGCGAAGGACTCGACTTTATGGAGATGACGAGACGGGGCGTCTTCGCGGCACTGGGAAAAGGGACTGTTGACCTGGCGCGGGTAGTTGGTGCACTGACTGAGGCCAATTACCAAGGCTGGATCGTCGTGGAGCAAGACGCAGCCGCCAATCCGTTACGGGACTCAATAGCAAGCCGCGAGTTCCTTGAGTCGAGCGCAGCCGGCTAGCGGCCGGCTTACTGCTTTGTCGTTAACTCCACGCCGTAACCTATTGGAACGGTGACGCTGGTTGCCCTCGGGTGCGATTGGACGTGCCGGACGAAGGGCGCTAGCTCTTCTTTGTAGGGAAAGACTACGTTATCTGCGACAAATAGCCCGCCTTGGCGCATTTGGGGAAAGGCCAGATCGAAGATGCGGATGTACTCTTCCCTCAACCCATCCATGAAAACAAAGTCGATCTCGCCGGGGACCTCGGAGATGCCCTTCAACGCATTCACATTCAGACACTCTACGTGTTCGCTCAAACCGGCTTTCGCGAAGTTGTCACGCGCTGCGTCGGCTCTCTCGGGGCTGAACTCGAAGGTAGTCACGATGCCACCGTTGGAACGAGCCGCGTCCGCTAGCCAAAGCGTCGAGTAACCGTAGGCCGTGCCGATCTCTACTACGTTCTTCGCACCAGTGCTGAGCACCAGAATCTGAAGGAATTGGCCGGTCTCCGCGCCGATGCCCAGTGAATACCTGCCTAGCCCCATTTCGGACCGGCGCAGCTCATCCTCAAAACTTGGGGTCGGCTTCCGCAGAAGCTGGTTTATCTCCTCGGTCTCGCTCTGCGTACGGGCGGCCAGCTCACGTAGGACATTCTCAACTCGGGTATCCATGCGCCCCTCACCTTTTGAGCAAACTCAATCCAAGCAAGTCTATCAGTCTGACCGGGAACGCCGGCACGAGGAGAGCCGCCGGACCCTTTAAAATGGCGTGTATGACTCTAACCGCCTTCAATCTTCAGTACAACGCAACCAACGTTCACTCGGAGCGAGGTCTCAATTGACAGCTGGCATAATACTCGTACTTGTCGCACTGATGGTATTGGTAGGCGTGCCTATTCTATGGGGCTCGAATCGTATCGCGAGCAACGCACCGGTCGCAGTAGTCTACGGCTGGTTCGCCCTACTGACAGCGCTGATGCTAGGCGCCTTGGTGTACGCTATTATCGTTGCGCTGTCGCTCCCGCTCTGATCGACTCGCGCGGCAGCTACTTCTGCAACTCGCGTATGTGGTGAACGAGAAGCCAGCGGTCTTCTTCATTTAGAAGAGGTCCGAAGCGTGGCATTAGACCGGTTCCGCTCGTGATCGCGTAGTATAGCTGTCCGTCGGTTCGACCACGAATATCGTCGCTGGTGTAGTCGGCCGGCTTGGCAACCTCCGCCCGCTCGAAGTAGCCGGCGATAATGCCATTGCCCTGTCCTTCTGCACCGTGACATGCGACGCAGTTCAGCTGAAAGATTTCGCTGGCTCGTTCGAGGTCCTCAGCGGCGGCCTGAACCGGATTCTCCACACTGGCCGCCTGCTCCTCGGTATATTGTGGCGCGCGTCCGACCGTAGGCACCGAGTCACTCGGCGGCATGATGACAGGAGATTCGAGGCTGCGGAACGAGTGCTGGTAATGCATCTCGTGAAATATGTCCAATGGATAAGCCCCAGTAGAACAGCCGGCCATGGCAAGCATCACCACGCCAATAGCGCCGATACCGAGCCGGCGGCGCCACCCGGAGAGCATGGAACCACCTAGATTCAACCGGTCACTCCTCGATCCAACCGACCTTGTTCCTCCCAGAAACTCCTGGGCTATCGACAACGACCTCCTCTGCCCCGGCGTCGCGCATCGTACGCTCGGCCTCCCCCAAACGATCGATTGGATTATGGACTACCACACCGATCCAGCCCTCCGAGATACGAGGGTCATAGAGCTTCTTGGTGGAGATTGGCAGACGCGATTCCCATATGATCCCGATCACGGTAAACAGGATCGCACCCAACATGGTGCCTTCATACATGATGATTATCATCGGCGGAACCGAGAGAAGCGGCTTACCACCGGTCACCATCGGCCAGGAAATCTGGGTGCCGGCAGTGAGTAGCAAGCCGACGGCAAACCCGCAGGCCGCGCCGATAAATGGAAACGCGTACAGACGATGGGAGATCTTCCCTTCGCCAAAAGAGTCTTCCGGGTATGGAGCGCCCGTCAATACCTCGTAGTCGGTGTGGTCGAATCCCGACTGATTGAGCTGGTCGACCGCTCCCGCCGCACCGTCTGCGTCACGGAACAGACCCATAACTCCAGTTTTACTTATAGCAGCCATCTACTGACACCTCGCTCATTCATGGATAAGGGCCGGCACGTCGCGTCGGCCAACTTTTATCTGGGTTTTGAGTATCTGGCCTTCCTTGATGTCAAAGACCGGTATTATCGGGAAGAATTTTGCGAACAGGAACACTCCGGTTGTAACCAGCGCAAAGGAGCCGAGGACTATTGCGAACTCCACCAGCTGGGGGAAGTACTCGCCCCAGGAGTAGGTCAACGGCTGTTTTAGCGCCAGCCCTGGCACGATAATCAGGAACCTCTCCAACCACATCCCGACATTCACCAAGAGCGATGTCCAGAACATCCAGACGATGTTGCGTCTGACGCGTTTGAAGAGCCACAGCGTGACCGGTATGAAGTAGCCAGCCAGCAAGAACACGACCGACATCATATTGAAGGGCCAAACGAAGACACGAAGATTGTTGACCTCTAGCTCTACGCTTTCCCTCATGTATATTCCGTAGACGAACTCGAGGATGAAGAAGTAGAACCACGTCGTCGAGACAACTAGGAGCAAGCGACCCAGAGCGTCGAAGTGATCCGGCGTTATATAGTCTTCAAGCTTGAAAACCCAGCGCAAGATCGCCATCAAGGTGACAACTGCCGAGACTCCCGAGTGAACGGCGCCGATGACGAAATAGGGTGGGAATACCGTCGAGTGCCATACCGGCACCAACGCCATCGAGAAGTCGAACGAAACTATACTATGTACCGAAACGAACACGGGCAAGATCAAAGCCGACAGCAGGATGCCGGCTATCAACTGCAATCGCCATTGGCGCGAAGTCCCTCGGAATCCCAAGGATAGCATCGAATACAGGGTGCGCTTCCAGCCTGTGGAGTGGTCGCGAGCCACCGCCAGGTCTGGCAAGAGAGCTATGTAGACAAACATCGCGCTACTGGAAAGATAGGTGAAGATGGCCGACGGATCCCATACCAGCGCCGACTTGACTTGCGGCCATACCCCACGCATGAAGTCGTAGGGAAATTCAAAGTAGACTCGCCACGGCCGGCCGGCATGAAGCACTGGATGCATAGCCGCAGTCGCCAAGGCAAACACCGTCAGAACTTCAGCCGCGCGTGTGACCGGTCGACGCCATTCCGCCTGGGTGAGCCGCAAGATTGCCGAGATCATGACGCCGGCGTGACTGATACCGACCCAGAACACGAAGTTGGTAATCATAAATCCCCATTGGACCGGCCGATTCAACCCAGTCAGCCCTAGTCCGTAGTTGACCATCATAGAGAACGCATATGCTGCGACGGTCAACACCATGATCAGGAAAAGCAATGTCACCCAGAACCAAAACGGGGTTACCAGAACAAAGTCCAACAAGTCGCGGTTGATCTTTGCGTCGGTGAGATCTTTACGTTCTTGCATTACTTAGTAAACACCCCTTGGACTATCTTGGCTTTGCTATGGCCGGCGCCCGCAGCCGGAGCAGCGTAGCCTCCTGTTGGAGGAGAGTACCTTCCCTCACATCCCAGATCGAGATGATCGGAATTAATCTCATCATCATAATAAAGAGCAACGCCACCAAGGCAAACCCGCCGACCATGATGAACACGTCGGCGATATCCGGTGGCCCAATGACGCCGATATTACTCAATTCCAGCTCATGACCCGTCGGGTCGGGCACCGCATATGGACCGGCGTACAACCTGATCCGATCGAAGAACAGTCCTACCAGCGGAATCAGGGAAACCAGCGGCGGCCCCAATATGCTCTTTCGTATCGGATTCCAGATAATGAGTAGGAATGTCGCCGGGAAACAAAGGGTAAACGCTATATAGAAAAACCACTGATTCGGCCCAGTGTATACTTGGTGGAGAATGGCCAGCTCGTTTGGCAAGCGGCCATACCAGAATGTGTGAAAGTCGGAGAAGGTGAAGTAAAAAATCAGGATCGTCGTGGCTAACAGCAGCTTCGATGGACCCCAGAATTGGTCCACACCCAGGTAGCGTTCAAGTCCACCGAATCTGCGCAGCAGATACAGCATCACCAAGCACACCGCTACAGTACCCTGCAGCCCACTCAGTGCGTGATAGGCCGGATAGAGTGCGCTGCGCCATCCCGGCACCAGGCTCATCGAGAAGTCGGCACTAATCATCATGTGAAGGAATATCCAAAACATCATGTAGAAAGCGCCCAGAACTATAAGGAAACTCGTGATCATGAACCACTGGTTCGGAGTCCCAATCCATCCACGCGCCAGCCGGGAAACCAAGGCTCCCGGGCCGGCCGCCCAACGATCGCGCAAAACAGCCAGGTCGGGGATTGAATCTGCCCATAGAGCCGCCCAAGCGATGACTGCGAGCACAATAACAGCAACTAGATCAAAGCCAGCCGGCGCCCATGAAGATAGCAAGCGCCCACTCAAAGGCCAATCGAACCAAATGTTGTTGCGGCCCTCGAATGGCGGCAGTGTAAACATGAGGGGTATGAACCACAGCACGGCTACCAAGCCAGAGACCGCACCCAAAATCCCAGCGGCGCGGCGAACTGGGCGTGCCCAATGTCCTTTTGCCATCCGCGTGGCAAAAACGAGAACCGGGGCACCCATCGCCGTCGTCAACAGGTAGCTGAATACCGCAGCGTAGTAGCCCCAAGCAGCTCGATCCTCGAAACCGCCGCCGAGCCGGATTATCACTCCCACGACTCCCAACCCTGACAAAACCGCCAGGACGATTACCGTGGGCCGGTATCGCGGGCCCGGCTTGAGTGCCGCGATGCCGTCCCGAAGCGCTTCCTCGGCGCTTGGTGGCGCCTCGTAATGGTGAGGAGCGTGACCACTAGCCATGTGTATCTGCAGTCTCGTCGTAGTTCGGATCTACTTTCTTCAAGTAAATTACAGCGGGGTCCGTTCCAAGATTCTCAAGCATCCTATAGTGGCGGCGGTCGGCAGCCAATTGTGCCGCCTTGCCGCCCTCATCCTTCAAGTTGCCAAAGACGAGCGTGTTGGTCGGACATGCCTGAGCGCACGCCGGCTGGAACTCCCCATCTTGGACCGTCCGTCCGTCGCCCTTGGCTGTTCGCTCGGCCCGCCGGATCCGCTGCACGCAAAACGTGCACTTCTCCATAATTCCCTTGCTGCGAACGGAAACGTCCGGATTGAGCTGGTTTCGCAGCGTTTCCGGTATGCGGTTCGGAGGATCCCAGTAGTTGAAGAACCGGACGTTCCAAGGACAGTTGTTAGCACAGTAGCGGGTACCGATGCATCGATTGTAGACCTGTGCATTCAAACCATCGCTGGTATGGTAGGTCGCGTAAACCGGGCACACCGGCTCGCAGGGTGCATTTCCGCAGTGCTGACACATCACCGGTATAAAGCGCGCCTTGACGTCGGGGTATTCGCCTTCCCAGTACCGTTCAATGCGGATCCAATATTGGCCGCGTTGTTCATCGACCACTGATTCCGTATTAATTGGCACGTTGTTCTCAGCCTGACATGCCACTACGCAGGCCTGGCAGCCGGTGCAGCGATCAATATCGACGACCATTCCCCACTTCGTTTGCTTGATTACCTGCTCGCTGTCAGCCATAGCTACTCCTTGGTTATTCCGATGATTTTGGCATCGGGAAGCTCGCGGCTCTTTGGAACTCCTTCCAAATATCGATCCAACAACGCCACGCGCTGCCATTTACCAACTTTGCTAATGCGAGCGCGAGTCGCGCACCAAGCCAGCGCTCCAGTTCCGCGGTCAGTGAGAGGGGCAAGAATCCGGAGCACGTTTTCGCCGCGATCCTCGGCGTACCTTCCAGAACCACGATGGCCCTGCCCCATCGGAATTGCAATGATATCCGGTGCGGCGGCTGGATTGATATAGACCGACGCCTCAAGGGCGCCAACCACCGTTTCCACCCTTACCACGTCGAACATCTTAATCTGCAGGCTGTCGGCGGTGCGTGGGTTTAGCTCGACCCAAGTCTGCCAAGTTGCACTGGTCATCGTATCCGGCGCTGATTGAAGCCAGGGCAGATGGGCGCCTTCGCCAGCCTGCATAGTAAAATGCGGGAACGGCACCAAATAAAACGGATATTCGTCAGCTGATCCAGCGAACTCAGACGCGGCATCCGACGGAGCCGCCGGCGGCTGCAATTTCGCAGCTGGCACCGTGGTTACCCTAGAGTCCTCATCCCACCAGCCACCGCGTTGTAGCAGATTCACCCAGAACCGTTCGAAGTCCGCGCCTAATGGTACCGACCCACGATTTAGCGCGCGGAGTTGTTGGGCATCTTCGCGCAGCAGGTCGCGGACCGTGCCCCAAGGCAGCTCGCTCGCTACTTGGCCGCCCAACTTTCGGCTGATGGACAGCAGACCGTCGAAGAAGCCTCGCGTGTTATAAAACTGCCGAACCACGGGCTGTTGCACCCCAACCGTCTGGTAGCCCGGACTCGGATCCGGCACATCGTCGCCCCAAGATTCCAGGATCGAGCTATCGGGCAGAATCAGATCGGCCATCAACGTGGTGTCATCCAGATAGCTCGAGAAGCTGGCTATGAATGGGATCTTTTCCAGAGCTGCTCCGATTCCGGTCGCGGCCGGCATGCCATACAGTGGGTTGACCCTATGCACTAGAAGCGCGTCGACCGGTGAACTACCGGTGCGAACGCCTTCGGCGAAGCGGTGCCACTCGGCGTGGCTCGCGGCAGGCAGCCGTGAAGCGAATCCTTCGGTGGGCGCCGGTGGATTGAAGATCAAACCTCCCGGCTTGCCGACATTACCTACGACTGCGTTAAGCGCATATGCCGCCATCAAATTGAAGCTGCCATTAGTATGTGCGGCTGCGGAACCTCCGGCGATGGCAAGGGCCGGCTGGTTCTGAGCGAAAGCCCGCGCCAACTCGCGGATGCGTTCCGCAACGACGCCGGTAGCTTCGGACACCCGTCCAGGCTCGTAAGCACGAAGGCTGGCTGCGCCGCCCGGTATGGCTTGGATCGATGATTGGCCGGCCAAGTTCTCCGCCAAAATCACTTGCGCCATACTGAGCGCAAGCATGCCTTCGGTTCCCGGTTTAATCGGGACCCACTCGTCAGCATTGGCACCAGTGATCGATAGCCTGGGCTCTACCTGAACGAAATATCCCCTATTCGAACGACCCTGCCTAAACTCGCCGTAGTGCCGGCCATATCTGACGGGCGATAGCCAGGTCATCAGGAAATCCGTACCGAACGACACCAGGTAGTTAGAATTCCGAATGTCGAATTCGGGCAGTGCGTCCTGACCGAACATCTCCCTGAGCACCGAACGCTCCACCGTAGGAGCAAGCGGGTCAAAAGCGAGATGCCGCGCACCGTAGGCCGTCACGAACTTATCAACCAAGTAAGCTTGGTGGGCTCGTAGAGGCTCGGTAGCCAAGACGACCCGATCTGCCTGCCCGCTCAATCCTCTCAATGTGGAGGCCAGTTCGCCGTAGGCCTGGTCCCAGGAGATCGGATAGAATTGACCGCTACCCCGATCTCCTCTCCGTTTCAAAGGTCTGCTGATCCGGTCTGGATGGTATAGATCTTGCACAATCGCCTGATCGATTGCGCTGGTCTTACCCGCATTGATCGGATAATCCGGGTTGCCTTCGATCTTCTTTGCCCGGCCAGCCATCACTCGGACGATAAGGCCATCGCCACCCGGGCCGGCCTGGTTTAACGTTGCGTACCATAGGTCGCGGCCTTCTACCAAGTCTTCGGGCATCAGAGGCGGACTCTGAATTTGCAACTCGCTTCTGGGAATACAGCCAGTGAAGGCGACTGCGGCAACAGCGCCGGCCAACGTCGTCTTCAGAAACTCCCGTCGGGTTAATGCCACACTTTACTCCTGCTACTTGTGACAGACCGTGCAGTCGAAAGGCGCGCCTCGTTCGCGGTGGCAGTTGATGCAGTCGCCCATATTCAACGGGCGCACCTGCTCGACCTGGACCATCTCTCCGACCGGGCCATGACAGACCGTGCAATCAATTCCGGCTTTGACATGCGCCTCGTGAACGAAGCGGACGTGATCCGGCATCCTATGGACACGGTTCCATTCGATGGACTCATTATTCTCCATAGCCTTTACTAACTTCTGCACTTCTGGGCTATCCTGACGCACTACCTGATGGCACATCATGCATTGCTCCACGGCGGGCACTCCGGCCTCGGCGTGCGTGCCGGCCATGCGGTGGCAGAACTGACAATCCAATTGGGCCACCTGCACGTGTTGGGGATGAGGGAATCTGACAGGCTGTTCGACCTTAGGTTGGAGCGCTCCAACTATCCTTGGCGAGGCAAACAACAACACAAGGACCGCAAGTAGGAAGGGCGGCACCAAGATCAGAGTCAGCCGGACGATTATCGAGCCCAATTAATTCCTTCCACCAACCTGACTCAGATCAAGGGACGCGGGTACAGCTGTTCATTCAACACTATCAAGCCGTTGACGAACCTTACTAGCTGCAGGATTGCCAGCGCGAACGCAACGATTCCGATGGCGTAGAGGGGTCGTTTAAAACGCTCCAGGTTAGAGAGAGCCGGCCGGGTAGCAACAACTGACGGTATGATCGCAGTTCCCAGAAGGAAGGCAAACGCGCCGTTCACCATAAGCAAGGCAAGCAGCCATAGGGTGGAAAGCATCGCGTTAATAAGCAGCCAATGCTGAGGGGTTAGTACGGTACTCGGATCCATCCCTCTACTCGCGGCCTAGCAGCCAAGCCTCTCTATTTGGGCGGGCGGCCAACGTAGCCGTCAGATTAGATTTGCGATTCACTGGCTCGTAAGGGTCTGAGTCCGCGCCTTCAGCGCCATTATAGCGAGCGGAAACGAAACTGCAAGCGAATACTGATGTCGCCAACGAGGCAACTTTCGACCAAACGCGCATGGTACCACAAATCAGCTTGCCGTGCGGTAGGTGGCCGGCAGAGGGTCTTCCGATTCTCCAGCCGGCGCGGCGTGGTTCCTGGATATTTGTTTTGCAATTTCCATATTTGGTTGGCGGCCTTCCACGCCCCGATATGGTCCACCAAGACGGGCTTACGCCATCATCCGGCCTGCACACTTGCCCAGATTTTTGTTCTGCATTCTTGCCTTTGTAGAAGCAATTCTGTTTGACCCGACGGAGGCCGGCGGTCCTCCGTGTCCCCATATGGGCCTCCGGATGGGACTTGAGCCGTCATTTGGCTGGCGCGGCCCAATGTGAACATACGTGATCTTATGTTAACTTCTTAGGGCCTATCTTGCACGGGTTGATAGATGCCCGCCCAGGGGTTTTCGATACTTCATCCAAGGCAACCGCAAGGGCTGGACATACGCTCACCGGCGGGTTGCTCCACGGCTCTGTCGGGGAAAGCCTTGTGGTTGACGCTATGGTTTTGCGCTTAACCTCGAGAATTGAAAGGCCCTACTGGAGTCGCTCTTGGTCGGCGCGATTATTGGCTGCCGTAGACCGATACGTGTTTCCGACTGCCGGCGTTGAAGGGCGACCGGTCCCAGTCGCTCCACCGCTCGCGCAAGCGCAGGCCGGCCAGCCGTGCCATCAGGTCAAGCTCGGAGGGCCAAGCGTATCGTAAGGTTACCGGCAGTAGCTTGATGCCGGCCTCGCTGATAATGACATGCTGCGATTCTACGCGCTGGTCTACGGTATCGTGCAGACTTGCGTCGAGCCGGATCCGGTCCATCTCAACCAACGACACTTGGGTATTCTGACCACGAGTGTATCGGGTCATATCCGGCACGAACGCCTCGATAACAAAGAATCCGTCATCGGTGAGATGGCCTGCCACGTTTGCGAAGCAACGCACCTGGTCTTCCTGCGAAGTCAGTGCGAAAAAGGTGTTGAAGGCGACAAATATGACGGAGTAAGTCCCTTCGACGCCCACATCGGCAAAATTACCGATAGTCACCGGGATACGTCCGCCTCCTGGTTTGCCGCGAAGTCTGTCTACCATCGCCTGGGACGCATCTACGCCGTGAATCTCGACTCCCAACGCCGCCAGTGGCAGCGCTACCCGGCCGGTGCCGATCCCCAACTCCAGCACTCTCCCGCCGCCGGCGAGGTCGGCCAACGTGGTCGCAGCGTTGGTCGCATCAATACCGGAATGATATTCATCGTACTTATCCGCCCACACATCACCATAAGTAGCTGCGCCGTAGTCCTTCATGGTCGCTCAACCTCCAGATTTTCCGGATTATACGGCCTGAGGGATAATCTCATTCGATGGGCTGGAAATAACATCACGAGAAACGGGGCGGCTAGGGCCGTCTGCTCGCTGCGCCCTTGGCTGGGGACAAGCCCCAGCGCCACATTTTTCTCCCTCCACGAATTACCGCGGCTTGAGAGCTGTCCTTACGGTTACGTTGGTATTTCGGTGATGGCAATCTTGCCTCTCCACCCTCACCTACCTAGGATCCCACTTCTGCGAACAACGCAGACAAGACTGGAACCAACCGTTCTCACGACAGTGAGTGTTTGGAGCCGAGTATCACGCTCGTCCGACAAGCCACTTCAACGAGGCCGGCCAGGCGAGCCCAAGCACAGCGCCCAGAACCGGCAGGCTGCCGGCAACGATGAACGTGCCGCTGAGCCCTAGACCGGGTACATTGAAGACACCCAGCAGACTGAGTCCTCCGGCGACGATCCCTCCGACTATCGCGCCGGACGCGATTCCCGCCTCGAGGGCCATACCGATGGTGGCCATGGCGCTGCCCCGCTCTTGGGGCCTGCCGCGGTCAGCAGCTACCGCGAATAACGAAGGTTGAGTCGCGCCTACGCCTATGCCAACCGCTAGCGAAGCGGCTAGGATCACCCAGCCCTGGGCAAACGCCAGCAACCACAGCGCTAGGCCGGTGATGGCCAAACCAGGCAGAACTACCTGGGCACGCCCGAAGCGGTCGGAAATGCGGCCGGCCGACCATTGCGAAAGCATCAGGCCAACCGTGTAGGTGACGAAGGGAAGGCCAGCATTCGGCAGTCCACGTTCAATCGCGAGAATCGGCCCAAAGGTGAACAAACCACCATAGGCGAACATAGACGCGAACATGAAAACGCTAGGACCGAAGGCATCGCGGTTCAAGAGTCGTCGTTGATCGAGTGACTCAACCTTTGGCGGAGGTTCGCGCACCTGAATTGCCGACACAGCCGAGAGAATGCCGAGTGCGGCGCAGACCAGAAAAATCGAGGGGAAGTCGGCCTGAGAAGCAACCACCACACCAAGCGCGGGCCCAAATCCGAGGGAGATATTGTAGGCGGTAGTATAGACGCCCATCGCTTCGGCCCGTCGCCTTACCGGAGAAACAATGGTCGCCAGTGTTTGGCCGGCTGTGACGAACGTCGCCATACCGATACCGTTGAACGCGCGCAGGGCCAGCAGCGCCGGCACTGTGCCAACCAAAGCGTAGCCTAACGGACTCAGTCCAAATATCACGGCGCCTGTGACCATTACCCACTTGCGCCGGGCACGATCGATGACATAAGCCGTGGGCAGTCGTGAGAGAAAGGCCATCGAAGCGAAGACGCCGGTCACCAGCCCAATCTCTAACGAGCCGGCACCGAGGGTCTGAGCATAGATCGGCATAACTGCCGCTAAAGCGTAAAAGCTAGCCCCAACTGAAAACGAGGAGCCGAGGAGAAACAGATAGTCGCGGTGAAAGAGCCGTTGGCCATCGACAGGCACCTGCCGCGGCTCAGGTCCGATTGAAGCTACGCCCACTTGCGGTCGTGAAGAGGCCGGTCCTCAGTTATTGGAGGACCCGAACGGCGGTCGAGTCCAGATTTTGGCCGCATCTACCAGGTCTAGCTCCACCTCATGGCCCTGTAGTTCGAGGGTCATACTGTTGCTCCACGGGGCGACCTCACTCACCACCGCCTCCGCCCCTGGAGTAATACCGACTTCGCCCAGCTTGGCAAGTAGCTGGTGATCCATCTCGCCGGACTCGGTGACCCTATCGATCGTGACGGCATCGCCAACGCGTAGCCGGTTCAGCGGCATTCCGACCCAATTGACGTCGGCCTCGCTGCCCGGTATCGGACTACCATGGGGACAGGTCTGCGGCCGGCCCAGGACGTGAAAGAACCGATCGACGATTTTCGGCGTCAGCCCGTGTTCCAACGAGTGAGCTTCAGTGTGAGCCTCAACCCAATCAAAACCCAGCAGATCGGTGAGGATGCGCTCCGCCAGCCGGTGCCGGCGAACGGCGTTCTCCGCGATCGCGCGTCCTGACTCGGTCAGAAGGATCTCCCTACGGTCATTGAATTGGACGTAGCCCGCATCGATCAATCTTTTCAGCATGCCAGTGACCGAAGAAGGGCCTACACCCAAATGCTCGGCGAGTCGAGCGCTGATGACCAACTCGCCTTCGGCAAGCAAAGCGTATATCGTCGACAGGTAATCTTCCATCCCGGCAGTGGCCGGCGCCAACGGGCCGGTGTCTTCGGATCGCGTCATGGGACCATCCATTAAACTAGCAATTTTCTCGATCGGACAGTTCAGATTCTACACTCGCATTGGGAGATAAGTATAGGGTGACGGTCCTTTGGTAACAGTTCAGAGTTGGGTGTATTCCTCTCCTCCATGCCCGTGAACTGGATAGGCCGAGTCGCCATTCGGGTCCTCAGTAGGCGGTCAAGGGGTGATTTCCAACCTATCGATGCCAAATCCACGAGCTGGTCGCCCTCATCCTCCCGGCCCCCTTCTCCTGGTCAGAGTTCGTCTCATAACTCTGTGTGAGGTACGAAATACGGCGGGACCTTCTCATCATGACCTAGTTAACGGTTCATTATTGATGAAATCGACCAAATACGAAGGTCGGAATTGCGCTTATCACTGCCCTTTGGACTTGTGAGACAGCCTCTGGCCAGGAGAAGGGGGTTCTTTGTTGTGGGGGACACCCCCACATCCCCCGGCAAGGACTTCGCCCTTGCAACCCTTTCCTGGCTTTCCCCGATCAGACGTCCTCGCCTGTGGTAGACCCTCATCGGTGCGATATTACGCCCCTACGGAGCAGGTACCCCTAAATCTGAACACTTACGTCCTTTGGGCTCTGGGCGTTTTCTCGAATTCGCCCTTGGCTGGGGACAAACTCCAGCGCTACATTTTCTCCTACCACTGTCGGCGGTAAACTCACGGTTTGGCAACCTTAGCGTGTGGGGAGTCGCCCTCTAGGTTGATTGGAGCGTCTATCCCGGATCGAAGTCCGGGACGTGCTTTCGTACCAATCGCTCATGCCGGCACCGGCACACCAAGGTATGAAAATTGGGTGCATTGGTTGGCAGGAGAGGGAATCAAGCTCCGGCGTAGTCGCACCCGTTCGTGGTTTCCTTTGCTCGGTCGTCGATTTGGGCACCCACAAGGGACGTCTCTATAGTGACATTAGCCCTTGGTCGTATCGCAGAATTGCCTATCCGCCCTCTCGATCCGCTAATCCAAAGGACATGCGTAGGCGTACGCTCATCGAAATTCAACGTCGCCCTATCTTATTTGCAGGACCACCAGCCCGTTTTCGCCGTCAGCGACGTAAACAATGCCACGTTCAATGATCGACATACGAGCATTTCCGGGGGTGTTTAGGCTTGCCACTTGCCTAGGCCGGGCCGGATTGGAAACATCGACCAGAAGCACGTCGCCGTTGCTGACGACCGCCACGTCGTCCTCCAAAGCTACGTGCATGGTGTTCTCACCCGTTTCAAGTCTGCCAACCTCGATCGGCTCCTTCAGGTCGGCCAGGTCGTAGATCGTCAGCGCACCACCACCGGCTACATACAGGTACGGAGGATTGAAAACACTGGCGAGTGGGAAATTGGCCGGCAACGCAAGATTCGATCCGACACCCGGGAAGCTCAAGCGGACTTCGCCAACCTTGACCGGCCGGCGGAAGTCACTCAGGTCGTAGATCGCGATCACATAGGGCAATGTGTCTCCGGTGTCCTCGGTCAAGAACGCCAAGCCGGCGAACACCGATGCCCGGACAAAAGCCCGCCGCATCGGGATGATGGCCGCGACTTGCATGGGCCGGCTCAGCAACTCTACGAACTGGGCGCTGGCTGATCCACCGGCCAAGATCAGGGTGCCGGCGTGCAAGTTAATATTGGCCGGGCCAACGCTTTCGACCGGTGGCGGAGGAATAACTTCTGGCGGTTCGAACGGTCCATCACTATCTTGAATTTCGAATATGCGCACGTGTGGTTCTCTATCTGTTGACAGGACTGCCAGAAATCTCGAACTGGCTGCCACATCGTCAGCAATCGCTTCAATGCGGCCGATCCGCACTGGCTCACCAGGCTCAGAGACGCTGACTATGTGGACGCCAGCTTGGCCGGCAGCAACGAAAATTTGATCGCCAATCAGTGAGAGATTCGCGGAACGACCCTCGAGCTCAATGTGGCCGATCCGCGTCAAACCGGTAGGCCGTCGCGCTGATCCTTCACCGAATGATGTAGGACTCGGCGGTAAAGGAATCCCCCGGACTGGAGTAACACCGGTTCCTCCCTGATCCGGAAGTGTGGTCACGGTCGGCACGGGAGATAGATCGACCGATCGAGCTGTAGGGGGAAAGGGCAAAGTCGGAGACGGACTTGCCGGCGATTCGGGTCCAAGGCAGCCGATAGGCATTATCAACAGCGCCAAGGTCAATACAAAGGTTGGTGCGGCCCGAACTGGTGATGCTCCGAAGAAAACCATAGGCAACTGTTACCCCTGTCCATGTTTCCAGGCCGGTAACAAGTCTGGACCCGACAACGACCTTCACCTAAGGTGGGTGCATCAATTTGCAGTGTTGGTACCAGCCGAAAGCAATGAGATTGCTTAGCCCCTCCGGCGGTTAGTCCTTGAGGGCCAAGGTACTAGCAACGTAGCAGCGCATTGCCCGCCGCCGTGAGCCACGCGTACACAGTTTTACCTTTAGGTGGCGGCCTCACTCTGCTCCTGAGCAGCCGTCTTTCAAGACTAATCCACCGAAATCAGGTTCCGCGCCAGTCCGGTCAGCTTACCTCCTCCCGGAACTTGAGAACTTCTCCTGCAGATCGGCTTATCAGGTCGAGCGCGCCGACCGTGAAATAGCGCACTCCCTGGGCGTACCGTCGGGTGCGAACCGCCAACTCCGCGTCCGAAGATCCGCTCTGCCAGTACTGCCGGCCGGCGGTCATCACCTTCTCGACGACCTCTTCGACGATCTTCTGCACGTTCGGATGATTCCAATCACCCTGGTAGCCCAACGACGTCGATAGATCCCGCATACCTACGCTAAAGACGTCGACCCCCTCTACCTTCAGTATGTCGTCCAGGTTTTCGAGGCCCTCCTCGTCCTCGATGATGGCAAAGATCATTGTTTCGCGGTTGGCCATAGCCTGGTAGTCTTCCGCGGTATGGACCTGGGCATAGCCGGAGGCTCGAGCGTGGCCGGCGAAACTGCGGTGGCCGATCGGCGCGTACTTGGCGTGTGCGACCAATTCCTCGGCTTGAGCAACCGTCGTAAGATGCGGCACCATCACACCGGTGGCGCCGGAGTTGAGGCTGCGGTCGATCAGGCGAGGGTCGTGGTATGGAATGCGAATTATGGAATGCATGTTGACAACATTTGCCGCCCTAACCATCTCGGTACACGTCTGAACGCTCATTTGTCCCTGTTCGCTATCGATGAGGGCAAAATCAAATCCGAGCAATCCAAACCACTCAACAATCTCTGGCGACGGTATGTGAAGACTTCCACCAAAAATCGGTCCTTGGGTCTCTTTATCGCGAAGCGATCCTCTAAGCAAACTTGGCCTCCTTACTCTGATACGTTTGGGTATGCCGATAACCAGATCAATAGTGTTCTAGGCGTTGAACCGGCGAAAGTATATACCCTAATGGCATACAAGCCCCCGGAGGCGCCTTTGCCGAACTGGACCGTCTCTTGCGCTTTTTCTCATTCGCCAATGCGGCGAGAGGGGCACCTACGACCCTATAGTGGGGCCAGCCGGGACAGACCCGGATCCGACACTAGCGTTTCGTATCTAAGGCCAAACGTAGGGTCATTCCTCAGACCCTCGAACCAGCCGCTCTCTACCGCCTCTTCACGAAACAAAGGGTCTAAGCTGATAGCTTTCTCCAAGTCAACTAGGCTCTCGCCGTAACGGCCGAGTCCGGCGCGAGCGCCAGCGCGTACGTAGTTGTTCCAAGCATCATCCAGTGTCTGTAACGAGAGTTCTACATCCACGAGCGCCTCTTCGTACCTACCCAAACCGACCAGAGCAAACGCGCGACTGTTCAGCACGTGTGGACTGTTCGGATAGAGGTCGAGCGAGCGCTCGATGTCCAAGAGCCCATCACCGTAGCGACCCATTCGCGCGAGTAGCCATCCACGAGTATTGTAGACCTCGGCAAACTCTGGGTTGATGCGTATAACCTCGGCGTAGTCAGCCATAGCTGCGTCCAAGTCACCCTCAAGTCCCTGAGGTCCTGGTTGATTGAGGTCGCCGGCAAGGATGTTTCCTCGCAGATAGTAGGCCAGCGCGTTGTCAGGATCGAGTTCTATTGCCTTGGTGAAGTCGGCAATGGCCGCATCTACAGCGCCCTGCTGAAGGAAAATCGAACCCCGGTACAAGTAGGCGGCTGGGTCGTCAGGATTGAGATCGATTGCTCGGGTGTAGTCGGCAATGGCCTCGTCCAAACGGTCCTGCCCAGCGTAGGCAATCCCTCGATATAGATAGGCGATGGCGATGCTAGGGTCAAGATCGATCGCCTTGTTAAACTCATCTATGGCCTCTTTTAGCTGACCACTCTGGATATAAGCGACGCCCTGCTCCAGATACGGCTGGGCCTCACCAAGGTCTGGTTCTACTGGCGCAAGAGGCGTGGGCGTGGCATCGCTCAGAAAGTCTTTGTCGACACTGGACAATTTAGGCGTGACCGCGACCGTAGTCCCTTCGGCCGGCACATCACAAGCGACCATGCCAGCCAGAAGGAAGGTTGCTGCCACCAGTAGTACATATGCTCCCAGGCCTCGATTGGCATCATTTGACTTGCAGCCACCCGTATTCAAAGAAGACCTGTGCAACATTGACTTCCTTTACGCAAAGTCAAGCCGTGGTGTCGCCGTCCGTTCTGACCGTATTGGGCATTACCCGCTATTGTCGCGGGAAGTAGATACCCACACAGGAGATCGGACTTCACCCGGCACTGACTCTATATGGCGTGTTCCTAGAACCGTTATCTACCACTGTTATACTAACAACTAGATGACGACAACTCCCGACCAATTCCCAACTAGGATCGAAATTTGTCCCAAGCCATCATCACTGTCAACAACCTGATCCGAAAGTTCGGAAGCGTAGTAGCAGTAGATGACGTCTCTTTTGTCGTCGAAGAAGGTAAGCTTTTCGGCTTTTTGGGGCCGAACGGCGCTGGAAAAAGCACGACGATCAATGTTCTCTGCACCTTGCTGAAACCCACGGCCGGCGACGCTACGGTAAACGGCTACGACGTCACCAAGCAGCAGAGCGCGGTAAGAAGGTCGATAGGACTGATCTTTCAAGAGCCAACCTTGGACCTGGAGCTTAAGGCATACGAGAACATCGAGTTCCACGCTCGTATCTATAACGTACCCTCTGGGTTGTGGAAGCCACGGGCCGAGGCACTCCTGAAGATGGTTGACCTATGGGATCGGCGATCCGATCTTGTAAAGACATTCTCCGGCGGGATGAAGCGCCGGCTGGAGATCGCTCGGGGCCTGATCCATCAGCCAAAAGTGTTGTTCTTAGATGAACCGACAATCGGCCTGGATCCTCAGACCCGCGGACACATATGGAAGTATCTGACGGACCTGCGAGAAGAGACCGGGATCACGCTATTCATGACCACTCATTACATGCAGGAGGCCGAGAACTGCGACCGAATCGCAATCATCGACTACGGCAAGCTAATCGCATTGGACGAGCCGGCCAAGCTGAAGGAAACGGTAGGGGGCGACGTGATCACACTGCGAACATCCGATAACGAGCGCGCCGCCCAGCAGTTGGCGGCCAACTTCGGCCTGTCGCCGAACAAGGACGATGGCGCCCTGCGGTTCGAGGTAAAGCAAGGTGAATCGTTCATGCCGAGAATCGTGAAGGAGCTAAGTGTACCGGTTACGTCAATTAGCATGCACCGTCCGACGCTGGAAGATGTATTCCTGCGCCTGACGGGACATTCGATCCGGCAGGAAGAAGCCAGCACGAAAGACGAACTGCGACATTTCCAGCAGCGTTTCGGAGGAAGGTTTAGATAGATATGGCGACAGCGTCGCTGCCGAAGTCGGAGCCGGTAGGACTGGACGACACGGGCTCTGAGCTGTGGGCCGCGCTCAACGGTATCTACACTATTTGGTACCGAGATCTACTGCGTTACGCGCGAGACCGCACGCGGACTGTAGGCAGCCTGGCGACGCCGGTGCTGTTCCTATTGATCTTCGGATCCGGACTTTCGCCGGCGATGGGTCGTCTCGGTGGCGTACAGGACGGAATAAGCTACCTTCAGTTCATGTTTCCCGGCATCATCTGCATGACGACCATCTTCACGTCGGTATTCTCCGCAATGTCGCTGGTGTACGACCGAGAGTTCGGCTTCATGAAGGAAGTGTTAGTGGCGCCGGTGCCGCGTTGGACGGTCGCGGTGGGTAAGACCTTGGGTGGGAGCACAGTAGCGATGATACAAGGGGTGATAATGCTCCTCTTGGCGCCAATACTGGGCGTCAAACTGACAATCGGGACAGTCGCGACGTTATTACCGATAATATTCGTCTTAGCCTTTGCCCTGAGCGCCCTAGGATTGCTGATCTCCGCCCGGATGAACAGCGTGCAGGGTTTTCAAATGGTGTCGAACTTCTTGGTCATGCCGATGTTCTTCCTATCTGGCGCGCTCTTTCCGCTGGGAAACTTGCCCTCGTGGTTGGAAGTATTGACGAGGATCAACCCGGTGAGCTACGGGGTCGACGCCGTACGTCAGACCGTGCTGGCGGAAACAAGCGGATCAGCCCTGCTGAGCGGCCAGCTTGGGCTAACGGTATTAGGTCAAACGATGACTCCTTTGACCGACACGCTGATCGTGCTCGCATTTGGGGCGGTGGCCATCTCACTGGCGGTGCGGGTTTTCAGCATCCAAGAGTGACCCTCTATGGAGACCTTGGGCGCTGGTAGCCCTACTCGATCCCAAGAACCCGGCGGCTGAAAGCCAGACTATCGAAATCTGCCGGCCACTTCTCCTGACTTACTTCGATCCCGAGCCGCCAGCAGGCGACACTCAGCTTGTCGAAATCGATCCCGCCGGGCCTGCGTAGGGGTACGATCTCAACGGCCGGTTCGCCCTGCTTGGTGATGACCACGCCCTCACCGTTTTCGGCGGCGGCGATAATCTCGGAAAGGCGCGCCTTTGCTTCGCGTAAAGCAAGTTCCATACGAAGGCCTCCAAACAGCGCAGGAATATTGGGCCAAATGAGATGCACATAAATGGTCACACGCGAGACTACACTGTGACTACGCAACCGAACCAATTCTGGACTTGCTGCCGGGTCGTGTTGGGATCCATCACGGCGTAGGTTAACTTCGCGGCGGCGTAGTGAGAGGACGTTCGCTTGCGCTGGCCGGCAGCAGAGCCGGCTACGCACGGGGGTGGCCCGTTCGTTGGCACCAGTGCTGGGCCGTGAGTTCTTCGACTAGGTAGAATCCCAGGGATGACTCACTCACCACAGGGAGGTTCCTTGAGTACACGCTTGACGCTAAAGCCGCCACGCCTCATCAACGGTGCAGTCACACTGCCAGGTTCAAAGAGTCTGTCTAACCGAACGTTATTGATTTCTGCCTTGGCGGATGGGCGTACCGAGGTGCGCAACGCTCTAGAGTGCGATGACACAAAGCACATGGTTCGCGCGTTGAGAGCCCTCGGCGTGAACATCGAACTCGACACTGGTTGCTATGTCGTAACCGGCGTTGGTGGGCCTTTCAGCAGTCGTTCAGCGGATCTCTACCTTGGGAACGCAGGGACAGCAGTTCGTCCTCTCTGCGCGGTGCTGAGCACGGGTGTGGGTGCATACACGGTGTCCGGCAACACCGCCATGGCCCGAAGGCCAATCGGAGACCTTGTCGACGCACTCGTTCAGCTTGGTACTGAGATTCAATACCTTGGACTCACCGGCAGTACTCCGCTTCAGATCGACGCGAATGGTCTGAGGGGAGGCTATGTCGCCATCCGGGGAACCACCTCCAGCCAGTTCTTAACGGCATTGCTCATCGCCGCGCCTTTGGCCAGCGGGGAACTTCACATCGAGGTTCAAGGGGAACTCGTATCCCAGCCTTACGTCGATCTCACCATCGACACTATGAAGCGGTTCGGCGTCCATGTCGACTACGAAGACTATAGATACTTTTCGGTGCCCGGACGCCAGACGTATCGCTCACCGGGGACAATCCTCGTCGAAGGCGACGCCTCGTCGGCTAGCTACTTCCTGGCGGCAGCGGCTATCAAAGGAGGCTCAGTCGAAGTTCGTGGAGTTGGTACCCAGAGCATTCAAGGCGATGTCAGAATGGCGGACCTTTTAGGGAGTATGGGAGCTTCAGTGTCCATGGGCCCTGATTCGATCCGGGTGGGACGCGGTGCTCTCCGCGGCATTGATGTAGATGCTCGAGATATCCCTGACGTGGCGATGACTATCGCGGTGACTGCCCTGTTCGCCACAGGTGACACAGTTATCCGAAACATTGGAAGCTGGCGAGTGAAAGAGACTGACCGAATCAAGGCAATGGCAACCGAACTACGCAAGTTGGGCGCTCGGGTGGCGGAAGGAGAAAGCTACCTCGAAGTCGGACCCCCAAAGCGTATTCAACCGGCCGCGATCGACACTTATGACGACCATCGCATGGCAATGTGCTTTTCCCTCGCGTCGCTAGGCGACTCAGAAATCACGATCAACAACCCGGAATGTGTATCGAAGACCTTTCCGGATTACTTCTCAGTTCTAGGAGATCTGTCAACAGGTTGACGAAAGAGTCCTACCCTCAGGCGCCCCCTCTGTCGCTGACATAGCTGAGCACGCGATCTTAACCAGATCAGACGCTGCGAGCCGGCATATGGGTCCGGCCCTTACGAGTTAGCATGACATCCTGTGACAACCGGAGACCGAACCTTGTCACCGGAGGGGCTGAACGTCCGACACTGCTATGTAACGGGCCGGCACGGCGATACCTGTACCACGCCGGGTGGCTTTCACTATGGGCGCCAGATGTCCTCCGCGGTACTCAATTGCCGGCACAAAGGAATTCGCGTCGCTGCGGGTGACTTCTCTCCCGGTGCTGGTATCATACCCCAGATCGAGGGCGGGCCGGCCTCTCCGCCGAACGTGCTTTGCCTCCAGGACGTGGGCAAAGTCAGCGACGTACAGGCCCGGGAAGTTGCGCGGCACCTCGACCCGCAGTAGCAAGTCTCCCACAGATTCCCCCAACATCTTGAAGCCGATGTCTCCGAAAAAAGGACTTTCGGTCATCCACAGGGGCAGCGGTTCCAAGAGACCCTCCACTAGGTGGAGGCCGGCCAGATCGGGAGGAGCAGAGACGACCGGGAGGCGGGCCGAGAGACCGCCGCCGGCCTCAAGGATCCGCTCTACATTCTCGGCGCGGGTGTAATGGTAGAAGGCGATGGTCGAGGCGGTGAGCTCGACGGCGCCGGGATCGGGAGTGTAGCCGTGGTCGGCGAGCAGCACTCCGCGTTCGCGCATGAAAATCTCGCACAGGCGCGGTCTCTGGCTCCGTATCGGGGTACTGGGCATGCTCTCGGTAGGATGGATTGCTGGCGGTCGTTTCGATTTTGGCACAGTTATGCCCACTCCCTTCCAAAGAAACGTGCGTCCATGCGCGGGCTCTTCGGGTTTGTGGTGCGAATTTACCACGTGCCGACTTGGGGGCCAAAATATTCGGTTGACTTGTACGCCGTTCCTGATACAGCATCAGCGTAGGTAAGAGGAGTCGCCGTATGGCTAAGACTGAAAAGATACACAACGGCAAACGAGAGAACCCCACTGGACCGGCCAACTCGTTGGGTCTGAATACTCGCAGGGATTGACGCTTGCGCCGGCCCAAAGCTAAGCAAGCCAAGGAGGCCCCTGGGCGGCGCCGACGGGTGCCATCTATGCCTAGTTCCCAATTGAGTCGCAGCTACGAGATAGAGCTGATAGCCGGGTTAGAGCGCTTCGTCGATGGCGAGTTGGCGAACGAGCTTGGCCGGCGGGAGTACCGGCCGGGCGAGCACTCCAAAGCAGGCCGGATGTCGATCGAGTATTCCGGGCCGGTCGAAGTGCTGCTCAGCCTACGAAGCGCCGTAGCCGTGCACATTGTCGAGCGCTTCGCCGTGTCACGCCCGAGAGCATTGCTGGGCCACGAGCACTTCAACCGTCTGCTCGGGGCGATTCGCGAGGTTGTGGGTCTGCACCCACGCGGAACGTTCAAGACGTTTCGCGTGAGCGCGGCCGGCTCGGATTCAGGCACATTCCGGCGGCTGAGGATGGATCTGGGTGCAGCACTTGGCCTGGAAGACCGATCTGACGAAGGCCACCTTCATTTGTCGATCCGGCGTCCGGCCTCAGGCACCGGTTGGGAGGTGCTGATACGGTTGACTCCGTTACCCTTATCAGCCCGAGCATGGAGGGTCTGCAACAGGTCCGACGCGCTGAACGCCACAATTGCTCACTCGATGGCCGTGCTCGCAGGACCCAGGAACACGGAGCGTTTTCTGAATCTAGGGTGCGGCTCCGGCACGCTGCTGGTCGAACGAATGGGACTGGGGCCCGCTGCCTCTACTATAGGAATCGACACCGACCCGGCGGCGCTCGCCTGTGCGGAGCGAAATCTCGAAGCGGCGGACGTGCGGCAAGTAGTCAATCTCGTCCGCGGCGATATCCGGCGGGTTCCACTGCCGTTGAGATCGTTCGACACCGTGGTCGCCAACCTGCCGTTCGGGATGCTCAGGGACACCGGCCTCGATCTCGACAATTTGTATATGGAAGTATTACGGGAAGCGGCGCGACTGATCGTTCCATACGGGGCGTTCATAGTCATCACCGCACGTCGCCAGCTTTTCGAAGACGCTCTCGCACAGTCCGCCGGCGACTGGAAACACGAGGCGGAGTTTCCACTGAGAGTACCGTTCCGAGGTGGATACATCACGCCGGCCATCTTTGTTCTACGCAGAGCGTAGATTCCCAACCGCTCAGCTACGCTGACGCAGGCGGCCCTGCATGGTGTATAAATCCTCGGTGAGTCAACTATGGGCAGAATGGTAAGGAAGCAAATCTACATAGAGCCACGTCAGGAGCGACTCTTGAAGCGGCGGGCCAAGGAGCTAGAAATCTCGGAGGCCGAGCTAGTCCGGAGGGCGATTGACCAAATCGGCCGCACCCCGACTTTCCTCTCATCAGACCTGCGTTTACGAGCATGGGAGGCAGCAAAGGCGTTCATGGTAGAGCGAAAGGAAATGGTGGTTCCACAGACCGGCCGTTCTTGGACTAGGGATGAACTCTATGACGAGCGTCTCGAACGCTATTCCCGTTGACACAAACATTCTAATCTATGCTCACGACCCGCGGGACCGTTACAAGCGTGGACAGGCGCTCTTTGTTCTCAACAGCCTAATCGCGCGAGATCAGGCGGTGCTCGGCTCGCAGTGCCTTACAGAGTTCTTCAACGCAGCCACACGTCGGCTTCCTGAGCCTTTAACTCCCGAACAGGCACTAGCCCAAGTAGAACGATTGGTTGCCTCTTGCCAGGTTCTGGACTTAACGCCGGCTGTCGTCCTAGAAGGGTGCATAGGCAGCATCGAGCACGGCCTATCCTTCTGGGACGCGCTCATCTGGGCTGTGGCAAAGCTGAATCAGGTGCCATACCTCCTCACCGAAGATTCAGAGCACGAGCGACTCCTAGAAGGAGTGCGCTTCCTCAATCCCTTTGTCTCCTCTTTTGACTCAGCAATCCTAGAACCCGAACTGTAACCTGCGGGTTGATAGCTAACTACTGACTACTACCGTACCGTCCGGCCTGATGCGCTCCAAGCCGGCACTACTCTGATAGAACAGGCAGCGAAACTCCACGTCGAGGCTTTCGCCGGCGCTGATGCGCCGTTCGGTGCCGGAGTCAATGGCTTTCAATAGACCGTCGCCAGGGACGCTGCTGTGGAATTCGAGGCCGGTCACGTAGGCCCGTCCATACCAAGGATAGCCGGGGGTGCTGTTCAACTCCTGCCAAATCCATAAGTAGGGAAATATCTCCTTCGGCCAGACAAAACCGACGCCAAAACCCAGCTTCTGATTGGTGAGGCCGTACCAACCTTCTTCCAAGCCGGTGGCGAAACCCAGCGTATTCAGCTTACTCTCCGGTCCCGGGATCCGTCGCATGTCGTGGCTCTCACCATCGAGTCCAACTACGTGCGGCCAAGGCCACTCGCCTCGATCAGGCATCCAAGTGCGCTCGGGAGTTGTCTGGGGAATCATCACCTTGTACGTGGAGGCCGGCGCATCGATCCAGCATTCCGGCCCCAGAAACGGGGCTCCATAAGCCGGATGGTGTCCCCACATGTAGGGCATTTCGCCATCGCCCGTGTTGGTCAGACGTTCCTGAACTATTAGCTCGGGCCGGCCGGCATCCACCGTCATAGTTCGCTCCAAGCGGAACGGAGTACGGGTCAGGTTGAGCTCGAAGCGGACCGACGCGCGCCGGCTGCTGTTTTCGAGGATACGGTAGTCCCAGCCGGCGGTCGAGACCTCGCCGTGGAAGGACCACTCCAGACCTTCATATTCACATGCGGCGCCGAAGTTGGGAAAGATCTCCTGCCAACCGCCACCGTAGTGGTCGATCCAGGCAACCTGCGAATTCGAAGCGGTGGCACCGAGAGAACCAAGGTCGTGGAAACCCCAGGGCGTCTTGAATAGAACGTCCAGATTGGCCGGCTTATAGACCAACTCGTAGATGTCGGCGCCCTTGTCGGCCAGGATCACTGTGCGCAGCAGATCATTTTCCAAGACCACCGCCCGCGTCCTTCGCCCAACGATCGTTTCCGATGCTCGACAGCAATCACCGTTCGACATCAATGCCCTCCCGCGATATCGCCAACTGTTTTCTAGTTTGACGCCAGACCTCTAAGCCTCGCCACTTGCCACGTGCTCCCATCCGGCGGACGGCGGACGGTTGACCGTTATTGTCTGACTTCTACACTTCCATCCGGCCTGATGCGCTCCACGCCGTTGGCGCTCTGGTAGAACAGGCAGCGGATTTCAACTTCTTGGCTGGCGCCGGCGGCGAGGCGCCGCTCGCTGCCTGTCTCGATTGTCTCGAGAATGCCGCCGGCCGTCGGAGTGCTGATGAATTCTAGAGCTACCACATAGCCTCGGCCGTACCAAGGATAGGACGGGGTGCTGTTCAACTCCTGGAGAATCCATAGGTGTGGGAAAATCTCCTGTGGCCAAACGAACCCAATGCCAAAGCCAAGATTGCGATTGGTCAACCCGTACCAGCCCTCATCTAGATCGACGGCCACCCCCAGGGTGTTCAGCCTACTCTCAGGCCCTGGGATTTGTCTCATATCGTGGGTCTGGCCATCGCGACCGACGACGTTTGGCCAAGGCCATTCGCCTTCGTCTGGCATCCAGGTGCCGCTGGGATAGACCTGTGGCATCGCCACTCTGTATCTCTGAGCCGGCACGTCGATCCAACAGTCAGGACTCAGAAATGGCGCGCCAAAGCCCGGATGATGACCCCAGGTGTAGGGCATCTCGCTGTCACCACAGTTCTTTAGCCGCTCTTGGATCAGTATTTCGGGCCGGCCAGCTTCCACCGTCATAGTTCGTTCCAGGTGGAAAGGAGTACGAGTTAGGTTAATCTCGAAGCGGACTGACGCTCGCCGACTGCTATTCTGCACGATGCGGTAGTCCCAGCCGGCAGTCAACAACTCGCCGTGAAAGCACCATTCGACACCACGATAGAAGGAAGCAACAGCAAAATTTGGCAATATCTCCTGCCAACCGCCGGCGTAATGATCGACCATCGCCACCTGGGAATTCGGGGCGGAACCGGCCAAAGCCCCCACATCGCGGAAACCCCAGGGCGCTTTGAACAGTACATCGGCGCCGGCCGGCTTGTAGACCAGTTCGTAGACGTCGGCGCCTTTGTCGGCCAGAATCACGGCGCGCAACAGATCATTCTCAAGGACCACCGCCCGCGTACTTTGTCCAACAATCACTTCCGACACTTTGCAGTCAGCAGCCAAAATTGCGACCTCTCTTTCGCCCGAAAATCCGGCCGGATGTTAGCTCAACCGCGGATAACCGTGAAGGGCAGCGGCTTCAATAGCTCCGGCCGCGACCTCAACCCTCATCGGGTCCGGCTAGTCGGCGGGCCGCCGCTGGATCACCTCAAGTGTAAATCCGTCCGGGTCGCGGAAGTAGAACGCCTTGCCTCCGGCATTGATTCCTAACGTGACCTCGGCCGGCTCGTTGACCATCTCTACGCCAGCGTCGCGCAACTCGCGGTAGGCGGACCAGGCATCATCGACGACGAAAGCCAAGTGTCCATTGCCGGGTCGGTTAGTTTCTCTCGGCGTCGGGTCGGCGGGATGCGAAACGTAATGCAACAGCTCGAGGATGTGATTCTGGTCTTCGCTGACCTGGAACATCGCTAATTGCAGGTCGACTCCCGGAAACCCGGTGACCTTCCCCAAGTACTCGTGAGTCCCGCCCTGTCGCCGGACCAGCTTCAGACCCAGCATATCCCGATAGAAGGCGATCGAGCGCTCAAGATCGCTTACCGTAAAGCCGGTATGGTGGACACTTATCATCTGCATTGCGTACTCCCTGCGTGAATAGCTACCTTCAGAAAGTTTAGGGGGTGATATCGACGACCGCACTAGTCCTATAACTTTGGCGATTCATCAGGCGGAACAAGGGGTCCAATGAATCGAATCAAAATCGGAACATCTCTGTCAATCACCTCCCAGACTCTACCGGGATTATATGGAACTACTCGCGAACCAACCGATGGCGCATCCCAATAGACTGCCTCCATGGAATTTCCGGATGTGCCTGTCGGATTTCTTGTGAGACTTTCCGGGCCGCCTCGCCGATAATCTGAATCAGCCGCATAATGGCATGTTGCATTAGCTCGTCCTGCTGAAACCGCTCTTGGCTGACGCCCTGAGTAAAGTCGCGAATCTTTCGCGCTGCTAGAAGCATATCCAGCAGGTAAGCGTCATCTCGCCGCATAGACGATCTCTTCCGACTGCAAGATTTGCCTGCGTCGAATGTAGTTATCGCTTTTCTCGATAACCTCCCGTTCGATGAGATCGACCTTCCTACCCAGGATGTCCTCGAGTTTCTCCTGCATATTTACGAGGTCGAAGAGGCGCCAGCGAGCATCATCGGCGAAACTGACAAGCACGTCCACGTCGCTATCTGGACGGAAATCATTCGTCAGCACCGAGCCAAAAAAGGCCAGCCGGCTGATACTGTATCTTTCGCAAAAAATGACAATCCGCTCTCGATCAATCTCAACGTGCAGACTCATAACGGACTCCTGATTTGACGGACTTCAAATTACTCGATAAATGCGGGCTAGATTTTCCCCGAGCAGCATCCTCTCCCAAACCGGATCCATTCTTAGCCGCTTCAGACCGGCTACGGCCAGATCGGGGTAGGCGCTGGTTGCATTCGATCCGTAGACGACACGGTCCGGCCCCACCTGATGCATTGCGTTGAGGACGGTGGCCGGTTCAACGTTGGCAAGGGTACTGCCCAAGAAGACGTTCGGGTACAGGTTAGCCACCGCGATCGCCTGCCCGACATAGTCACGATAGCCCATATGATCCATTATCACAGTCACATCCGGATGGCGTCCGGCGAGCAGCCCAATCTGAGCGGGCAAGCAAAAGGAGCTGCCGGAATGGATGGTAACCGGGACGCGTAGCTCGGCCGCCTTGCTCATCACAGGGTCCACCACCTCGCTTTCGATATGGTAGTGGTAGAAGGCCGGCATCAATTTCATTCCCCTGAAGCCGAAATCGTTGATCGACCGTTCGAGATTGGCGACGGCCTCGACTCCCATCAGCGGGTTTATCAGCGCACACCCCAGCAACCGGGGTTGACCCTTGATGCGTTCGGCCAGCCAGCCGTCGTCCGGGGGGTCTTGCAGTGGCGGCATCACCACCGCAAGCTCAATGCCGGCGGCGTCCTGCAACTCGAGCATCTCATCCACCGGATCGACGTCGCTCGAGTCGCTCCGCAGGTAACATTCGAAGTCCATTGTCGGCATTCATCTGCTCCTTGATATGTGGTCCAATCTTGCATCAGCCGCATTTTCGAATACTACTAACCATCCCCCATTGTATATCGAGCGCTTTTTCGGCCCTAACCAAGTTGGCGAATCGTAACAGTTCAGATTTGGGTGTATGTCTCTCCTCCATACCCGTGAACTGGATAGGCCGAGTCGCCACCCGGGACCTCAGTCGGCGGTCAAGGGGTGATTTCCAACCTACCGATGCCAAATCCACGAGCTGCTCGACCTCATCCCCCTGGCCCCCTTCTCCTGGCCAGAGGCTGTCTCACAAGTCCAAAGGGCAGCGATAAGCGCAATTCCGACCTTCGTATTTGGTCGATTTCATCAATAATGAACCGTTAACTAGGTCATGATGAGAAGGTCCCGCCGTATTTCGTACCTCACACAGAGTTATGAGACGAACTCTGGCCAGGAGAAGGGGGATCTTTGTTGTGGGGGACACCCCCACATCCCCCGGCAAGGGCTTCGCCCTTGCAACCCTTTCTTGGCTTTCCCCGATCAGATGTCCTCGTCTGCGGCAGACCCTCATTGGTGCGATATTACGCCCATACGGAGCAGGTACCCCTAAATCTGAACATTTGAATCTGGTAGGTTCGACAATAGAGGACGGCTTTGTGAAATCATGAGCAACTGAAATCTTAGTCAGGGAGGGGGCATCAAATATGAGTGGACGTCTTGAGGGAAGGGTTGCGTTGGTGACCGGCTCGACATCCGGCATAGGCCGGGCTACCGCCAAGCTATTCGCGGAGGAAGGCGCCAAGTTAGTCGTCACGGGCCGGCGGCGGGAGTTGGGCGAGGAACTAGTAGGCGAGATCGAGTCAGCAGGGGGCATCGCCGTCTACTATGAGGCCGACCTCTCACAAAGCCAGAAAACCCGCGATTTGGTGCGATTCACTGTCGATACTTACGACCGGATCGACGTTCTCGTGAACAACGCCATGAGCCACATAGTGCCTTGGGGCGGGGCCCAGGAATCAGGATTGCTGAATACCAGCGATGCCGATTGGGACACTATGATGGCAGTGGGTCTGAAATCGCCCTTCATCGCCTGTCAGGAAGCAATCCCTCACATGGTCCGCCAAGGCGGCGGCTGCATAATCAACATCTCGTCGATCCGGGGTTTAGTCGCACAACGGAAAGGTGGAGCCTACGACGTGGCCAAAGCCGGCATATTGAATCTGAGCCGGCAGGTAACGGTAGACTTCGGTCAGCACGGCATCCGCGCCAATACGATCAGCCCCGGCTGGATCCCAAGCGACGAAACGCACCGGCAGATCGAGGAAGACCCGTCATCTATGGGTAGCAAACTGACGGTTCAGCCGGTCCGCCGGCCGGGCCGCTACATCGACATCGCTTACGCCGCGCTGTTTCTGGCCTCCGATGAATCGACTTTCGTCGCCGGCGCCAATCTTCTAATCGACGGCGGCTTACTCGCCCAGAGCGGATTCGACATTTACGATACTACCCTGGAAGCCGAACGCCAATCAGGCACCTAGCGGTGCGGCCGCAGCCGGCCATCAGTCGCCCAATCCCAGGCGCGATAACAGAGAGGCATCGACACTCATCGCATGCTCTCGCCAGGCACCGGACTTAGACTCCACTCGCCTCGCGATGCGCACAATACCCTCGCGCACAGTTCTTACGAACGAACGATCGACTGGGCCATCCTCGACTCGCGGTTTGGTCTCTTCAAACGAGCGAGCAAGACCCAGCACGAAACCGTCAATGGAGGCAGTGCATGCCAGCCAGAGACCACTTCCCAGCAGAACGATCTGCCACACCAGACGCTGGGCTTCCTTCAGAAGCAGCCGGAACGTCGCTTTGACTGAGGCAGTCGTTCCGGCTGCGTGACCTCCGTGAAAACGTTGCTTGTGAACCATAGCCGCCGCGGGCCGGTAGAGGGTTTGGCCCTTTAGCATTCCGATCTACGCTGCGGATTCCTGTTGCACATACAGAGCGGCAACGAATTCATCCAGCGTTGTCGCCAATTGCCGCAAGAGCACCGTAACGATGGCAAGCAATTGGAGAACAGCATAAATGATGTTTAGGATTACCTGCTTCACAATTACCACCCAGGGCATCCCTTGAACGTCCGCGCCTCTTACGTTCTGCTCGGCCATCTCTGAAAGTCGCGTCACGAGATTGTCTAGAGCCTCAAAAAGGAATCTAATCAGTTGCGTAACCAGCCGCAGCAGCAAGACCACCACCAACATCAGGCGGGTAGCTACGTCACCAAATCGTTCTGCCCAAGTCATTCTCTATCTCCTCTGTGTACAAATGCTTTCTTTCCCAAGTCCTTACGCGCTACCTTTGCGAGCCTGGGCAGAGCCGCGCCGGTAATCGGACCTGAGCGACGCTCCTTAGCGTCAATGATTCTGAGACGCCCGCGCCTACCTCCTCACGTTCTAAGCGACCGCCGGTTCTAGGCTGAAACATCCGCCTATTTGGTAGACGTTCTTCCTGTATAGACCACTCAACGAGAGTGAGCGCTCCCCACCTAGACGCCTCGGCGGTCGGCCAAGTTGATCGACCCTGATACCACTGTCTCCGACGTACAACCCCAATTAGAAAGTATCCCAACAGAGCATCGATAACATGACGACTGCTGTCAACCTAACACAACACCCGACCTTGGCAAGAGTTACTACGGCAGATGGGTTTGGAGGCAACAATTCAGATTTGGGTGTATTTCTATCCTACATGCCCGTGAACTGAAAAGGCCGAGTTGCCATTCGGGACGTCAGTCGGCGGTCAAGGGGTGATTTCCAACTCCACGAGCTGGTCGACCACATCCCCCGGCAAGGGCTTCGCCCTTGCAACCCTTTCCTGGCTTTCGCCGATCAGACGTCCTCGCCTGTGGTAGACCTTCGTTGGTGCGATATTACGTCCGTACGGGTCAGGCACCTGCAAATCTGAATACTTACGTTTGGAGGTTTAGTTTGACTTCGTGAGTAGAAAAGCCGAGGACCTAGCTAGGAAGTGTTGACATGATCAGCGGAGCCAGACGAGAGTGCCAACGCAGCTCAAGAATCCCATATGGCGGTGGCCCAGCTTGTCGAATCGGAAAGGAGGTCCGACGATGCTGCTGCGTATTCCCGAGATAGTGCGCCGACTCGGAACGACGAAGACTATGAATGTGCCACCCGAATCACGCCAAAAAGCAAGTTGCGACCAGCCGGGGAGCCCAACTAGCCTTTTAGTCGCCTAAGGAACACCGGCAGGGGTTTTGGACCTAACGAAGCCATCAAGGACGCCGGCCGTTTCCATATCGTCCCACTTATCCTTGAAGGTGTCGTTCCATTCGGTCGTGCCGGGATGTTCCAACATCTCCCAATAGACCGCCGGGAAGGTCACCACCGCATCGGCACCGGCAGCATAGGCCAAGTATGCCGAAGCCGGGTTGCGGACTATGCCCCCGATCACACCCGGCGCGTTGGGCCGGTCCCGGAATGCATTCACAATCTCGGAGACAAATGCGATGGCATCTTTGCCGAATGCATGGGTTGGACCGACGAATGGCGCTATCCAACTAGCGCCGGCGGCGGCAACCAAGACAGCTTGAGATAGACTGAAGACCGTCGTCGCCATCGTTCTAACGCCCAACTCACGCAGCCGGGCGTGAGCTTGGATGCCCAATCTCTTAGTCGGAACCTTAATCATTACCTGGTCGGATAGAGTGTATGCCGCCTCCGAGGCGTACATGAATTCGTCAATCGTATCGCCATCAACCTCGACGACGATGGTCTTATCGGTGATGTCCAAGTGTTGTTTGAGTACGTCGATCAACTGGCCATCCCGCTCGGTGAGGTCTTTCAGGACAATCGTATTGGTGATGATGCCGGCGACGCCGAAAGGCAGCAGATCCTTGATCTCAGCAGGGTCGCCGGCCAGCCATATCTGTGGACCTTCACGCCGAGTTACGTTCATCCTTACTTCTCCTGCCTAGATATCATTAGCCTACCACTTGCTCAGCCCGCGACAGGCTGACGCAAGTATGCCGAATGGGTTCCACACTCTAATGGGAACCGGCTGGCGTCTTCGACCTGACGAAGCCGTCAAGGACGCCGGCCTCTTCCATATCGTCCCATTTGCCTTTGAACGTGTCGTTCCATTCGGTCGTGCCGGGATGTTCCAACATTTCCCAGTAGACTGATGGGAAGGTAACTATAGCATCGGCGCCGGCTGCGTAGGACAGATATGCAGCCACCGGTTCACGGACGATTCCGCCGATTATCCCCGGCGCGTTGGGCCGGTTTCGAAATGCGGCCACAATCTCGGCCACAAATGCAATTGCGTCTTTGCCATACGCTTGAGTAGGACCGACGAACGGCGCGATCCAACTGGCGCCGGCCGCCGCCGCGAGTATCGCCTGCGACAGGCTGAATACAGTGGTCGCCATGGTCTTGACACCCAAATCGCGCAAACGGGCGTGGGCCTGGATGCCTATCTTCTTCGTAGGAACCTTTATCAACACACGGTCGGACATGCTGTAGGCGGCCTCGGCAGCGTACATGAAGTCGTCGAAGGTATCGCCGTCTACCTCTACGACGAGCTCCTTGTCGGATATATCGAGATACCGCTGGAGCAACCCGCGAAGTTGTCCATACTGGCCGGTCAGATCCTTCAGAATGATCGTATTCGTGATGAGACCGTGGACTCCAAACTGCATCATCTCTTCAAGCTCGGCCGGATCGCCCTGCAGCCAAATCTGCGGGCCGGGAAAACGAGTCGTTGGCATTATCCCCTCCCCTCTCTACGAATGACCTCGCCGTACTACCTTGCGGCTGTTACTAGACATTTGATGACAAGACGATCATGAACCAACTGTTGGCCGGATCCACAGTGCCCGAGATCAAGGTCAAGCCACCGAATGGAAGATGGGATCGGTGGCCGCAGCGAGTTCACGCACGCGCTTCTGTTCTTGGGCTGATAATGGCTGCGGATCCTGTGCCACCCGCATCGCGACATCCCACAGCTTGGCATTGCCGGGAGGTATTGCGGCAGTGACCGGCAGCGAGAGTGTAAAGCGCATCGCGAGGGAAGCCACCTCCACATTGGTGATGGGCTCGTACCAAGTCTTAAAGGGTCTGTCTTCCGGCGCGAGACCTTCGGGCCACTTGGTTCGAGCCATACCCTTCAACGCTAACAGACCAACGCCGGCGTCTCGGGCAGCGTCAACAACCTGGGGTCCGAAGTTCCCGTCCAGATAGGTGCAGAAGTTGAACGGAAAGAGACAGGTATCGAATGGGAAACGTTGGATCAGCTCAATCGCCGCTTCGGCGGAGTGCGCGCTGAATCCCAGGTAGCGGACCTTACCCTCGTCGCGGGCTCGCTGAAAGACCTCCATGGCGCCGCCGGCCCTAAGGACCTGATCCACCTCTTCCATCTCTGTCATACCATGAAGTTGGTACAGATCTAAGCGGTCGGTTCGAAGGCGCTTCAGCGACCGGTCCAGTTCCTCCTGAGCCCCGGCGGCGTCGCGCCTGCCTGTCTTGCACGCGAGGAACAACTCGTCGCGGCGCCCTTCAAGTGCTGGACCAAGTTTCTCCTCAGGGTCGCCGTAGGCGGGACCGAAGTCGAAGTAGTTGACGCCCCTATCTATCGCATCAGCGACCAGGCGGTTCACTTCGTTTTGCGGCATATTTCTGACCACAATAGCGCCAAATCCAATTACGGAAAGCCTGCTACCAGTTAAGCCCAACTTACGATACTGCATTTGACTAAAAGTATATACCAGTCGAATAGCCTCTAGCTCTAACTCGACGCGAGCTCATCAATAGGGTGAGTCTCGGCGAAATAATGGGTCATTCTGTGCGCCGGTCACGGCCTCGCAGGGCCGATACAGAAGGTGCAATCAAGTAGAAGACGGGGACTTGAATATGGTGGACCGCCGGGCGGTACAACTGGGACGTGTTGCCTGCTCCGCGTCTGGCTGGGGACGAACCCCGGCGCTACAGTGGTCTCTCCCCACCCCTCTGGATTCCGGCCTTCGCCGGAATGACGTATGGAGGGCCGGAACGACGAGCGCGGGTGGTGGTGTTCAGGCACTCTCTAGGCCACGTAACATCATCTTCGTACCTATCGCTCACAAGACGGGCCCCCTAAGTCTGAACAGTTGCCACTCGTTTCAAAATACGCCATAAACGCGACATTGCTGCTAAGATGTAAACGCGGGCCGGCAATCAGCAGGGGGCTACTGCGGAAGAGAACATGGGCGGTCGCAAGGAGAGGCGACAATGACAAGATTAATTAGACGGCTGTTTCTATTTCACAGCGCTGGCGGGTGTGTTCGTGGCCGGCTTGGCATGCGTAAGCGCCGACGCACCCAAGCGAGTGAGCGACCTACCGGAAATTCGTACGGCACCGGAGATCACCCCGGGCGAATGGTTCAACTCGGATCCATTATCCATAGCAGGGCTCCAGGGCAAGGTTGTCCTTATCGAGTTCTGGACCTATGGGTGAATAAACTGTAGGAACGTAATCCCGAGTTTGCGGGATTGGCACAATCAATACAGCGACCAAGGACTGGTGATAATCGGCGTTCATTCGCCAGAATTCAACCACGAGAAGGACCCGGACAACGTCCGCAAATCGATCGAGAGGCTGGACGTGCCGTACCCGGTCGTACTCGACAACGACTTTCGCACCTGGCGCAGCTACAAGAACCGCTACTGGCCGAGTCTCTACCTAGTGGACAAACGGGGTACGATACGTTTTTGGCACATAGGGGAAGGTGCGTACACGGAGACCGAGGAGGCCATCATCAAGCTCTTGGATGAAACTCCATAACAGGTGCTGACGTGAACCGCCTCGTAGAACTGGCCAAGGATATCGCTCGACAGAGGCCATGGCTGGCCGGCGTGGTCATCGCTGTAGCGGTAGTGGGTTTTGCCGCGGCAGTGTTCCTTATATCGCCGTTATTCATCCGCTACAGCGTGGTAGAGGAGAGCCCGATCGGCGATATCGGCGAAGCGACGGTCGCTAAAGACGAGCCCATGGCTGATGCAACGGTGGCGGCCGAAGCGACAATGGCGAAAGCCGCTTCAATGAAGATGCCAACGGTCGTAGAGACCCCCATGGGTGAGGAGATGGATACCGGTCCGAAGGTCCTCGCTCAGGGCGAGTTCAACGAGATCGACGTGGTCCATAAGGGCGAAGGCCAAGCGATCATAGCCACGATTGCCGATGGGAAGAGCATTCTCCGACTGGAAAACTTCAGCGTTACCAACGGCCCCGACCTGTTCGTCTACCTTTCCGTCAACTCCGATCCTAGCTCGGGCTCCGAAGTAACCACCGGCGGTTACAATCTGGGCCGGCTGAAGGCGCCGGAGGGCGCGTTCAACTACGAAATTCCGGCCGACGTCGACCCAAGCGCATACAAGTCGGTCGTTATCTATTGCAAGGCATTCAGCGTCTTGTTCAGCATAGCGACATTGCAGTAAGCCCCGGCATTCCCACTGCTCAAGCCCCCGACCTAAGCCGGCGGCGAAGGTCGGCTATGGCCTGCCGGCAGTTAGCGAATGCGACCTTTTCAGGCAACACTCCCAAGCTGAACCACTCGATGGCGACAGCGTCGTCGCCGGCCCGCGCTTCTCCATCGACAACGCCGGCCATGTAGTACATAGTCAGAGTGTATTTGCCCCCTTCGCCGTATTCATCGACGTAAGTGCCAACGAGGTCGCCAATAGCAACTCGCAAACCCGTCTCTTCGAGTACCTCGCGGGCAGCGCCCTCGGCTGGATGCTCGCCGGGCTGTAGGAATCCGGCGGGAATGCCCCACCATCCCCTGAACGGCTCTACTCCTCGCTTCACGAGCAACAATCGTCCCTCGCGCAGGATCATTGCGCCGGCGCATGGCGACGAGTTATGCCAAACGGTCCGATGGCAGGTCTGGCAGGTCTGCACCCGGCTCCGCTCGCCATATGGTTCAGCGCAATAAGGGCAGAATTCATAGTCAGACATTGTCCATTTCGCCCGCCGGAGATGATGGTGAGAAGTGTAATTCCTGAATTGGTAGGCCCGCGCATATCGCCCTTGTTGTCCATGTCAAGGCCGGAACAGCGAGATTTGGGCCGCACCAATGTTCGCGACGACGAGTTCGTTTCATCTGTCTCACGAGCTAAAAAGCGCTAATACTCGTCTAACGCGGCCTTCATCGGATTGAACATACAGCCTTCGACGAAGATTTCGAAGAAGTCGCTGGTCGTCTCTAACTCAATGTGCCTGATGTGCCGTGCCATGTTTTCAAGCTTCGAGCGCATTTCGCCAGAGATCAAGAGAATCGTGGCGCCTGCCAGTGACGCGTTACCTACCTTGACTACCCTCTCGATTGGCAGATTTGGGAGAAATCCAATGCGCATGGCGTTTTCCACGTTTATGTAGTTGGCGAAGCCGCCGGCCAAGTACAGCTTGCTGATCTTATCCAGAGGGTAGTCGTAGTTGCGCAGTACGATCCATTGCCCGCAGTAGTTGGCCGACTTCGCCTGAGCCAACGCGCTGATGTCGGCACGCGAGACTGACATCCGTTTCTCCGGCACGAAGAAGAATTCGTTGCCACCATCCTCGAAAACCCCTAGCTCGTTCATCTGGTCGGTCCGGCGCAGCTCGGCCAGTAGATCGATCAAACCGGAACCGCATATGCCCTGGGGCGGATGATCGCTGATCGTCTTGAACTCTACCGAGCCATCGCTCAGACTAACCTGCTCTACCGCTCCATCGTAGCCCGGCATTCCGTAGGCGATCTGTCCGCCCTCGAAGGCGGGCCCGGCCGGGCAGGAAGCAGCCATCATGCGATGCCGGTTGCCGACAACGACCTCAGTATTCGTGCCGACGTCTACCAGCATCACCACATCCTCTTGCTGGTCCAGACCAACGGCCAGAAGATCAGCGGCCACATCCGCGCCTACGTGGCTACTGATCAGAGGGCCAGCGTATACTTTCGCGGCGGGGAAGACTCGCAAGCCCAGGTCATTTGCCCTTACATAAAACGCCGTCGTGTCCCTTTGGCCGGCTTCCATCTCATGCTGGACTATGGATTTGTAGGGCCTTTCGCCAATCGACTGAACGTCCAACCCGAAGAACAGGTCACGCATCGTCGAGTTGCCGACGATGACTATCTCGTAGATCGTCCGCTGGCGGAGCTTCAGGCGCCGGCACATTTCGCGGACCTCATAATTAACGCCGGAGATCATCACCTTTTGCAACTCGCCACGAAACTCTCCGCCATCGTAGGAGATGCGATGCATAATGTCGCTGCCGCCGAACCGCTGGGGATTCTCGAACGAAGCGGTGTACAAGACATCGCCGGTCTCCAAGTCGACCAAGTCCATAACTACGGTGGTAGTGCCCACGTCGATAGCTATGCCAAGGATTCGACCTCGATACTCGTCAATCCGCTCATCGCGGAAGTAGACACCATCACCTCGACGAACAGTCAACGGGTCCGGTTTCACATCACGCCGGATCGATTCACGCAGGATCTTTGGTTGACGACGCAGAAGAGCGAACTCGACCTCTGCATCGGAGTCCACAATGGTAGCCTGGCATGCGAGTCGATAGTTGTCGCGCAAAAAGCCCTCGGACTCCGTTGCCGGCGCGAGCGCCTCCATACCGCGTCGGACCTCAACGATGCACTCATGACATGCGCCGGTCCGGCCGCAAGAAGTCGGCACCCTGACCTTCAGGCTATCAGCGTAGTCGAAAATGGATTTGCCGGCTTCCAAGGCAAGCTCGCGGTCACCGTGATACAGGGGTGACATGACCACCTTTCATCGCTTGATATTGATGATCACAATCGATAGGGGGCACGGAGGGCCTATCGGGCTAGGTTTCCCAGGCGCTGCGATAGTCCAGGTTATCGTCGCCGGTGCAGACAGGCAGTTGTCCCGGCACCCTGGTGTGGAGCTGATTTCGGCAACCAAACTTGGCGGTGCAACGATCGTGCCGGTCCTTATAGGGACAGCGCCAAGTAGAGACCTCGTCGGCGACCTGCGCGATATTCTTAAAAATCTCGTAGATCTGGGCCATGCTGGCCCTTAAACGTTCTCGATCGACTTCCGGCTGTGGCATATCTACCTAGCTACCAACTGGTTCTGGGATGGGCACTTCGCTGGCACCGAGCAACTCTTTGGCCATATCGACACAGGCGACCGCGTCTTTGCCGTAGCCATCAGCGCCCATGTCTTCGGAAAACTCCAGTGTCACCGGCGCGCCGCCGACCATGAATTTGTATTCCTCGCGCAGACCATCGTCCTCAAATGCCTGAATCGTTCTGCCCATATTCGGCATGGTAGTCGTGAGCAGGGCCGACATTGCGACTATATCGGCCTCCTGCTCCATCGCCGCCTCGATGAACTCGTCCGGCTTGGTATCGACCCCCAGATCGTGCACTGTGAATCCGGAGCCCCGAAGCATCATTATGCAAAGGTTCTTGCCGATGTCATGAAGGTCACCCTTGACTGTGCCAAAAACAACCGTCCCGATCGGTTTTACACCCGAGGCTGACAGGATCGGCTCTACATGGGCCATGCCGGCCTTCATCGCACGGGCGGAAATGAGCACTTCAGGGACGAAGATGATGTTGTCACGGAACTTGACACCCACGACTCCCATACCCGGGATGAGACCATCATCTAGAATTATATTGGCGGGGTAGCCTCTATCGAGGCTCTCCCTGGTCAGCCTATTCACTTCCAGGTGCTTGCCAGTGATCAAGCTGTAAGCGATCTCCAGCATAAGCGGATCAACACGTTCGAACGTGTCTTCGAAGTGCTTCCTCTCGCCCGGCCTGGCTACATGGCCCAATTCCTTTAACAAGCCTTCATGATCAATCGGCATTGCTAAGCTCCCATCCCTCCAACGCAGAGTCCAGAGTCATAATTCGCAGCAGTTCGTCAAGACCAGCGCGCCCTTCAGTGGTAAGCAACTGTTTAGTCCATTCTGTCTCCGTGGCCAGCCGTTCAACTCTCGACTGCGCCATCGACTGATGAATATAACTGAAAACCTATTTTAACGGCAATCGCAATCTACTACATTGCTTTTTTCTAGAGTGGCAATTTCCCCGGGGCCGGCCGGCAGCTTCAGTTCGTCGCCGGGTCCGGGTCGCTGGCGTGCTCACGGGTCCAGTCCTTGACCGCCTTCGGGATCTCCAAGAGGTTTTCCAGCTTGGTCTGGAGCGGGATGGCGCACTCCGGTGCAATCAGATCAACGCCCGCGTCCATGCATCTGTACACCTCCTGGCGCACCTCCTCCGGCCCCTTGGAATAAAGAGTTACTGGATTGTTTATGTTACCCACCAAGGCGATCTCGCCGTCGACAGCCTCCATCGCCTTGGCCGGATCGTTCTTCGAGTCGAAGTGGAAGCAAGCCATATTGCTTTTGGCGATGTAGGGCATTCGGTCCAAAGTGGCGCCACAGATGTGCAATATCAGCGGACAGGGAATGCGCTCAACCATCTCCTGGTGAAGGTCAAGCAGGAACTTGCGATAGTATTCGGCACTTACCAGATCGCCAGTTGCGTGGTCCGGAAAGGTCAGCGCGTCGGCGCCGGCCTCAATCTGCGCGTTCGCGAACAGGACCGATATCTCCTTCAATCGATCAAGGCACCGCATAGTCTTGTCCGGGTCGTCGATAGTCATTAGGAGGAAGCTCTCGACGCCGAAGACGTGGTAGGCCAGGGTCCAAGGGCCCATAGCCTTGCCGATGATGGCGACCTCGTCGCCATACTCCTTTGCCAGAATCTCGAGCGCACCGAGGACGGAGACGTTATCCGGATGCTTCAGAAAACCCTTGGGGATTTGGACATCCTCCGGCTCCTTCCAGATCGGCTTGGTCATGCGGACCGTCGCCCAGTTGTCCTTCTGCTCCCATTGCATCTCGCAACCGAGCGCGGAGGACTCCTGGATGATCGTAAAGTAGGGCATGATGCTATCGTATCCCAGCTCGGTATAGCCGGTTGCCGCTAGCCGGGCGTTCAACTCAGGGTCGCGACAGGCGTCCGGGAATGGCGCATCGGTGAGGTCCATCAGCTCTACGGTTGCCACATTGGTCGGGTTGGAGACCGGGGTCCGGTCAACTGGTTTGCGAGCCAGAGCATTCAACACCCGGTCTCGCGGTTTCATCGTTTCAACGAACGTCATCAGTACCCCCTTGCCGGACTAAAATCCGGGTGGTTCGATCCAACTTGACACACATCCTCTATCATAGCGGCGAAAATCCGGCGGTGCCTGTGGTGAGCTGGCCACGAAGGGCAGACGACTCCAGCATCTGCTCTACAGCGCTTACATTGCGCGCGTAGGGCAGCAGCAACCGCACCAAGCCGTCGTGTTTAAAGCCGCAAACGAACGCCGCGCCTTTATTGCTCACCCTCTCCATATCCCCGTATCGCATCAAACCTCCGACCATTGCCCTGGTACGCATGTTTGCGATCTTCTCGGGAGCGCCGACCTCGGGCGAAATCTCATACACCCAACGGTCTTCGACGTCCCAGGCTTCCGCGTACATCATAAGGCGAGACTTCAAGTCCTTTACTGAGAGCTCTTCTCCCTCGAAGGCGAAGTCCGGCGGCTTCTCTACCGCCTGTACGAGCAAGAACTTGACTGGTCTGCGGTGCATGTGTCCACAGCGAAACCTCACCTGGTTATGAGTGCCGTCGATTGGCGCCATACCACCGAGCTTCACCAGTTGGTCGCGGATCTGCCGGATTCGGTCCTCGACGCCAGATTTGCGGCTAAACGTCCAGACTGTAGCGGTGTCTACATCCGCTCTATAGTACAGCCCCACAGTAATATCCTCGAAATGTGGGTCCATAGGAACCAACTCTAGACAATTGCCGTACTCTTGGATGATGTCTACCACGCGCATGGTCTTGGTCTCGGTCATAACCAAACCTCCGTAAAGGGTGCCATTGCCGGTCTGGATTACCCGCCTAAAGTCTTGACCAAGGCGCTAATGTGGCCGGGCCCGGTGCCACAGCAGCCCCCGACGATATCTATGCCCAAGTCTACTAACTTCTTGAAGCGCGGCGCCATGTACTCGGGCGGTTCTGGATAGACAATCTTGCCAGATTTTATAGCCGGTATGCCAGCATTTGAATGGATGAGCAGATAGCCATCCGTCGCTTGACGCATGCTAGTGGCAATCTCGATCATCCTGTCGATGCCGTTGCCACAATTGGAACCGACGATGTCCGCGCCGGCGTCTCGCAGGTTCTTGACCGCCGCCTCGGGTGTTATCCCCATCATCGTAAAGTATCCACGCGGCCCTTTGTCAAATGTCATCGTGGAGATCACCGGCAGCTTGGTGCATTCCTTGACAGCTCTGATAGCCAGCGTGGCTTCCTCCAACGCGGTCATGGTTTCGGCAACCACTGCATCTGCGCCACCTTCTTCCAGCGCGGTGACTTGCTCGACAAACGCATTGTACATCTCTGCCTGGCTCACCTCGCCGAGCGGTTCCAGAAACTCACCGGTCGGTCCGACGGAGCCAACTACGTACTGATCCGGCGACGCCGCTCGGCGAGCGAGTTGTGCGGCCAAACGGTTGAACTCACGAACCTTTTCCGGATAGCCATATTTTTTGAGCATAAACTTGCTGCCGCCAAACGAGTTGGTCAGCACCATTTGGCTGCCGGCCCCCAAATAGGAGGCTGCCATCCCTTGCACTACATCAGGATGACTGACGTTGAACTCTTCCGGACAGCCGCCCGGCTCCAATCCGTGTTCCTGCAGGTAGGTACCGGTGGCGCCATCGGAGATGATGGTCTCGCCACGAGCAAGTCGTTCCAAGAGGGGAATAGTCTTAGTAGTAATCACACTCATGTTGTTACCGATTTGCCTGAATACGACGTACGGCTTCTACGTTGATTGGGAGAGATGTTTGAGCGTAATTGCCTCCGTCCATCCTCCTGGATTCCGGCTTTCGCCGGAATGACAAAGAGTGCCGTTCCTACGGGAACCGCCTGTTTTCCTAGCAACTGAGTGAACTGATTGAGCCTCGTCAAGGTGTCCTAGCGGCTTCGATGGTATTGATAGCGTAGCTGGAACGAGTTTCTCAGAGCCTATTGCTCAACCCAGTGATCAATGGCGCCGGGCCTCGGGTCGCGCTGGCCGGCCTGATGCAACTCGCGGATTCGCTCACTAAAATCATCAGGAAAACGGGTGTTGAAGCGGTCAACTATTCTGGTCAAGGCCTCTTGGGCGGTCCCGCTCTCCTCAGTGTATTCACCCCATTGCCAGCCCATCAAGTATTCGTCGGCCCCGTAGCTCTTGTCGAACATCGCGACAATATCGGCACCTTGTTGGAAGCGATCGTCGAGCTGCGCCGACACCTCACCGGATTGGTCCTCTGCTTGGACCTGAATTGGAATCTCCTTCCAATACATAATCCGTACTTTCGCCACTACAGGCCATCTCCTTCGATTGAAAGATTCCTGATATGAATGTCGCCGGCCAAGTCACTCGCTGCCTCGCGATGCGACGGAAGCGGAGACCTTGACGTTCCTTGATCAGGTTTCTAATGGTAGCACACCAGGTATGTGTAGGGCCTTTCCATTGTCCGCAAAACCGCACGTCGTCATTCCAGCTTCTGCTGGACTCCGGAGTGGGTGCATTACCCCTCCACAGAACTAAGCAACTTTGGAAAGGCCACGATCTTTTCAACAGGGTCTTTCGATTTTCCACCCAAGGCAGCCCTATAGGGGCTAAGAATCTTTCGCCTCTACCCTGTCACCCCTATCCACTTATGTCCGGCGGCGCGTTGACCCCATGGTTTGCCATCCGCCTTGAGAATTAAAAGTCCCTGATCTTTTCAATTGGATGCTGCCAAATCGCCAAATAAGAGTTATGCTGAATGACGATCCCACGCTCTGAGATGATGGGGCCGAATCGCTTTCATATGACTGCCACGTTATCCAACTGGCCCGCCCATGTTTTTGCAAAACAAACGAGGATTACGCATCTTGGAGCTAGACCGGCTCGACACGTCAAAGCTAGCAGGAGAAGCTACAGCGGCGACAAAGGAGGCTACTCCAGAAAGTCACGTAATAGCTGGCTGCGACTCGGATGGCGGAGATTGCGCAGTGCTTTGGCCTCTATCTGGCTGACTCGCTCTTCGATTGTCACTTCATTCACCCATCAACAGCTAATCCAGAGATTATTACGCGATCCCCCGCTATCTGGCCGTTCTCATCAATTATCCCCAAGCGCTGGCCAGTTTCTGGATCGTATAGTCCTATGGCTACATGGAATTCACCGGCCGGCAAGTCCGGCCCCAGCGAAAGGGTGTGCAAGTCGGCAATTACCTCGCCGGCGTCCCACACCGAGGTGGGATACCGCCCGGCCCCCTGGGGAGGCGAATCCGCCTGACCTCGGATCTGCTCTTGGGAGTCCAGCAGATGGACGAAAACCGTATAGTCGCGCGATGGCCTTCCCCGAGGCGACCAGAAGAGGGTCAAGTCTAGTGACTCACCTGGCACGAGGCTAAGGTCGCTGAGATTATAACCTAGAAGATCGATCTGATCCGCAAAGCTCGTCGACAGATGATTTTCTACTGCCGGCGCAAGCGCCGGCAGCCGGCCGTGAACCTTGATAGGCCCCAATATCAGTTGATCGCCAGCCTTCTGTCCTTGCGAGTCGAAGATGGGCAGATTTGAGAAATCTTGCCTAAATCGCTCATATATCGCGGCATGCAGCCAGTATGCGCCAGTAGATGCCTCGGGATCGACTAGGATCTCGAAGGTAGATATCCCAGAAGTGCCAATCGGCCAGTAACCAGGAGCAAAGCCCCGGTCGTAGGACTGACCTCGAAGGCGGTCACCGGCTCCAAATAGCCGGTTGGTGAACGCAAAGTCTCGCCGATCGGTAGCAAGTATGCGCCAGTACCATCTCACGGTCATGATCTCCCCCGCCCGAACATCCTTGGGCAGGTCAAATCCATAGACGTAGACCTGCTCGCCAAAGCGTGCCGGAACAGGCCCTTCAGGCTCGAAAGGAGGTCGGGGGTCTAGGAGGCGATACAACATGATTGGCCGGCCTGACGGTGCGGTCCCAACTATTTGGGCCGATCCCTCGTCGAAGTACCTGTCCATTATGGAGACATGGGGCAGGTCAAAGGTAAACAGGTATCTGGCGCTGGCATGATCGGCTGGAAAGATGATCGATCTTGTGTGGTTGAATGCACGAATATACTCAGCCTCAGGCAGACTCGAAAGAGTTGGCTGAGTGAACAGTGCCCAAGGATAGTCATAGTCATTGCTTGCCACGAAAATCGGCTCTTGATCTGTCGCTACCATCCTACGGGCAGCCTCGAAAGCCGCGAGTCGATCCATATTGAAAGGCCGCGCAAGTTCAGGAGCTTTGGCCCATAACCCAAAATAGCTGTGATAAGTATGAAACGCTCCACCCAGAAATGCTAGCGTTACAACAAAGACGGGTAATGCGCGCAGCATTACCGACGCATCTGCTTGGCGGACAAACGAGCGAGATTCCCAAGCCTCCCAGAGCCACACGGCCCCTAACGCCGGCAATATAAAGATTGCGGGAATCAACGCAATCGTGCGGAGGGAACTTGGAGTATCCATGGTCAGGATGTTCGGCACAAACATCACGACGAGCCATATGATTATGAACCCACATGCTGGCTCCCGGAATCGCCGCGCTGCCAGCGCCAACCCCATGAGCATTAACAGTGCTGATAAAGGGTCGAATATAGGCCGACCCGAGATAAACGTACCCCAATAGCTATCGCCTCGGATGGCGAACATACCCAACGAGCGCAGCGCCGAGGCGAATAGTGCCTGTCCGGCGTTATCCCCGTGTAGTCCTAGGTTGAATACCCAGGCATCCTGAGCTCTTTCCAGAAAGGACTCCGGGTGAGTTAGAAAGAAGAGTCCCTGCGGCAAGAAAGCTAGAGTGGTCATAGCCAGGGCCAAGACTAATCCTGGTAGAGTCTGACGGAGGAGGCGGCGATGCAGAAGGGCTATGTACAGCGCCAGTGCTAATATGACAAAGGGTGCAAATCGGGCAGTTACATAAGTGTACAGGGAAAGCCCAATCACTATGCCACCGAGAGCGAACCAAATGATGGGTCTTGGGCGATTGGTAGTTGTGATTGAGCCTGAAGACGCCGTGGCCTGAGCACTGACGCCTTCCAACCCACGCCAGAGACAGTAGAACCCTACGGCAAGGAACAGCGGTAGTGAAATCCCACGCAATCCGACCCGACTGAAGATCACGTGCCAGAAGGATACAGAGAGCCAGCCACAGGTAAGCAAGGCAACCCGGGCGCTGAACATGCGTCGAACCAGCATATACGCCGCGACAACTGTCAGTATCCCCATGATCGCCGAGACCACCCTCAAACCTAGGCCTGTCTGACCCAAGAAGGCGATGCTCAGGGCCTGAAGGTAGATGAAGAGAGCCTCGCGACCAGAGTTCTCGGTCAAGAAGATTGGCCGTTCGCCGTCGAGTATCCTCAGGGCATCGAGCCCGTTCCAAACTTCGTCATATGAAAAGCCGCGAGGCACCGTGTCCAGGCTGTACAGCCGGAGAAAGATCGCAACCAATAGCACAACTACTGGCAGGATTCGCTCCGCTTGCGTTGCTAGCAATCACATACCTATGGAATGCGCGAGGATGCTTGGGCTCTTAGAGGGTGTGTGAAAGTCTACCATGCAGGTCTCAGCCTCTTGAGCATGAGTCATAGCAATCGCCCATGCCGGTAGCCACCGGCACACCGAGGTATGAAAATTGGGTGCGCTGGTTAGTGGAAGTGTTCGAGTGTCATTGGCTGGGGACAAGCTCCAGCACTACTTCCAATACATAATCCGTACTTGCGCCACTACAGGTCATCTCCCTAGATTGAAAGATCACTGAAATTAATATCGCCGTCCAAGACGCTCGCTGCCTCGTCATGCGACCGAAGCGGAGACCTTGGCGTTCCCTGATCAGGTATCTAATGGTAGCACACCAGATACATGCTCCGACGGTTGTGCTCTCTTTATCGAATCAGCCGGCGATGGCCTGCGCATGGTCAACAACCGCTGCCAAGCTATATCATTTGCCTGATCGACTAGGAACTATCTCTACCCAACGGACAGGAGCTTGCACATGAAGGCCGAAAACCCCAAAGCGCAGAAGACCATAGAGACATTGTTTCCGCATACCGGCCCGCGCCGATTGGACAATCTGGAGGGACATGACCCGGAGTTTCGCCGGTTCTTCGAGGACTTCGTTTACGGCGGCATGTATGCTCGCAACAATCTCGATCAGAGGACGCGGGAGCTATGCGCGCTAGCTGCACTGGTTGTTCAAGGACGCGAAATGCAGATCGAGTCGCACATTCGAGCTTCGTTGAACGCCGGCGCCAGCCGTGGAGATGTCAAGGAGGTAATTCTGCAGATGATGGTATACGGCGGCGCACCTGCTACATTGAACGGGCTAGCTGCTATGGAGCGGGTGTTTAGCGACCTGGATAGCGAGGTCGGCGCCGACCAAGTATAAGAGCCGAGCGGTTGGCGCCAAGGAATCGAATTCAGCCGGCGGCAGACCGCCGCGCCGTAAAATAGCCAACTTCGCCGGCGAATAAGGCAATGTCATGGTTCCCCAAATCCTTTGACGGAGGGAGTTTTGACTCACAAAGTACTGATGATGGGCCGGCATCCGGCCCGACACCGCGAGGTTATTCTGAGCCAGCAGCTACAGGGTCTAGAGACAATGTTCCTCGAGAGCGACGACCCAGCCGAGTTGGCCAGCAAACTGGCCATGGCCGAATTCGTCATCGCGGTAGAGTTCACCGCAGAGCACCTGGCAATGGCACCAAAGCTGAAGTTGATCCAACACAGGGGAGTCGGCTACGAGCAGATCGATGTCGACGCAGCCTCCGAGCGTGGGGTGCCGGTCGCGCTGACGCCGGAGGGCACCGTGGCCGCGGTAGCCGAACACGTAATCATGCTGATCCTGGGCCTGTACCGGCATCTGGTCCAAGCGCACAACGCCTTGGCCCGGGGCGAGTGGATACACAAACAGCTCCGGGCGAAAAGCCTGATGCTCGAAGGGAAGACGCTGGGCATCATTGGGATTGGACGCACCGGCCGCGAAGTGCTCCGTCGCGCTCAGCCGTTCGACGTGCGCCCTATCTATCATGATCTCCGGCAACTGCCGGCCGAGGAGGAAAAGCGGCTCGGCATCGAGTACCGTTCGCTGGATACTCTGTTATCCGAGGCCGACATCGTGACCCTGCACGTTTTCCTGTCTGAAGGCTCTCGGGGTCTGATCGGCGAGCGCGAACTCAATCTGATGAAGCCGACCGCAATCCTCATCAACACGAGTAGGGGCGACGTCGTCGAGGAGGCCGCTCTTTATCGTGCGCTCAAAGAGCGGCGAATAGCGGGCGCCGGAATCGACGTGTTTGAGGAGGAACCAACCCCTAGCGACAATCCGCTGCTTCGACTGGAGAATGTGCTACTGACGCCTCATCTGGCCGGCGGCACACTTGACTCGATTCGCCAGAAGGCCAGAGCCCAGTACGAGAACTTCCGACGGGTCGTCGATGGACGCTCGCCGATAAATCTCGCGCAACCCTATCGCCAAGTAGAGTCTGGGATAAAAGGGCGGAAGACGTAAGCACGATATGCCAGGCAACCTGAGAAGAGTCAGAGCGACGCTCCTCTACCTTGTGAGTTCCTTCGCCATAACTTTCGTCGTGAACGCAATCGCGGTATATGGCTGGAATTTCGTCAGTCACGGCGTAGGAGCATTCAACTGGCAGGCGAGTCTAATAATCGCGACGACCGTGAGCATAGTGCTCACGTTGTTCGAGATACGAAAGAGTGAGGATTGATGGGGCAATGTCCGGCTCACTCCGTGATGGTGCGGGTGCAATCGTAGGGAGTGCGTTCCCTCAAATAATCTCCGAGCGCTCACTGAGGCACGTCTATTGCTGTATTGCGTGCCTAATCACCCTGGCGGCTACGGATCGTCTCCCGACTTTTGCCGCAAACGCCAACCGGCACCGTCGGCAAGACGCGGCCACGTCGCCAGCTTTGAAGCTGCGACCTTGGAAGGCGTCTCCATCCAGAAAATGCGCCTGCTGCGCCGGCAAGGCAAGAATAAACGGAGCGGAGAATGGGGACGAGACCGGTGGATACCCGTACCTATCACCAAGAGAAATTAACGCCGATTCCAGTTTGCTCCTTGGCCTTATGGTATATACAATCAAAACGTGAGCTATGAATGGGATGAAGCCAAGAATAAAGCTCAGACCACGCTAGGCCGGCCGAGTTTTGAGGCCATCCATGACTTTGAGTGGGAGCCTGCGACAGTGGAGCGTAGCGACCGACATGACGAAACGCGGTGGGCCGCTACCGGTTACATCGGGGACCGCCTTTATCGTGTCATATATACCAGTCGCGGAGACAAACGACGGATCATAAGCCTGCGTAGGGCGAGTAAGAGCGAGGAGAGAGAATATGCCAACACTTAAATCAACCCACATCAGCCCAACGGACGAGGAAGAGGCCGAGATACAGCGACAGATTGCGGAGGATCCGGAAGATTCTGCGCACTGGGAGGATTCTGGCCCGCCGCGGCCGGCCATAGAGGTAGATCCTGAACTGGTGGCGCACTCTCTCCGCACGCGAGGAAAGCAAAAGTCGCCAACGAAAGTAGCAATCTCAATCCGCCTTGACGCGGATATTGTTAGACGCCTTCAAGCCAGTGGAGCCGGCTGGCAGACTCGCCTTAATCGATTCCTACGTGAGGCCCTAGCTCTGGCGCGTGGCGAGCCATAGAGGCACGGCAAAGGGTATGATTCTAGTTGCCACCGCCTGACCGCCGGCCCAATGCTGCTTTCGGGCTGAAAGGGCTCGCATCGTCGTAGGTCCGCCATCTCCATAGGAAAGCGTAGGTGAGTTCCAACTCCTGGGTGATGAACCAGTAAGACCACGCGTTGGTGTGAAACTTGGCGATCAAATCTCGTATTTCGTTCCTCGCAATGCTTTGGGCCCATAAGGGGGCAAATATTACAAAACAAACCTCGTGACTGATGCGGGAACATACAGATTCTTGACCGGTGAGCGATGAGAACAAATGGGAAATGGTGGAACCGCCGCAGCGTCGATTACCTACCACGGACGATCAACGCTCGGGCCAACTAGTCGAGAACTGAGGATCAATTGGAACGAGCATTCTTTGTAATTGGGGCATTATCGGCGTTCGTCGCCGTCGCCGCCGGCGCGTTTGGCGCTCATTGGTTGGGCGATCACATGGCCGAGGACCTGACAGAAGTTTACGAAACAGCGGCGCGCTACCAGATGTACCACGCGCTGGCACTGCTGGCGGTGGGTTGGGCGGCCGGAAGGTGGGAGATCGCCAGCGTTAGGTGGGCCGGCTGGCTATTCGTCACTGGAACGGCAGTTTTTTCCGGTAGCCTTTACCTGCTGAGTATTACCGGCCTGCGCTGGCTTGGCGCTGTAACGCCGATAGGCGGAGTAGCTCTGCTGGCCGGCTGGTTGCTGCTCGCTTGGTCGATCGCTACCTCACGACACCGACATTGACCGCTCGTCTTCGTCGACGGAGACTCGCAGCTTTTGCAGCAAGGGCTCTATGTCACGCTTGGTGAGATCCGTCTGGACCAGCGAGCGGGCCGGATCGCGCCGGCGCATGGCCATTTCCTCATCAAGAGTCGATGTATTGACCTGATAGTAAACGCCCAGCGGTATGCGGTCGCCCCACTCGTAGGACTTGGCCGTCGCCTGCATCTTCTTCTCGATGATCTCATCGGAATTGGACGGATCGTGGACGGCGCCGTCGTAGCCGGTGTCGGAGAGTTGGTAAAGCCGATTCTGCTGTGTGTACCACTCCTTGGTATGGAGATCGTTGTAGGTGGGGCAGGTCTGGAGCACATCGATGAACGCGCTGCCGGGATGCTGGATACCTTCGGCAATTAGCGCGGACAGCCTCCTGACGTCGAGGGCATAGCCGCGCGCGATGAACGTGTACCCGGCGCCGATTGCCAGCGCAATCGGATTGACGCTATCCTGGAGCGCCGGCTCGGGCATCGATTTCGTCTTTAGTCCCTTGGCGAGAGTGGGCGCTGCCTGGCCCTTGGTAAGTCCATAGACGCCATTGTTGAAGACTATGTAGGTGAAGTCGAGGTTGCGTCGGCCGGCGTTTACGAAATAGCCGGCGCCTATACCGTAGCCGTCGCCATCACCTCCGACCGCCAGCACGGTCAAGTCACGGTTGGCTACCTTGGCGCCGGTGGCGACGGGCAGCACGCGCCCATGGAGCGTGTGAAAGCCGTAGGTGCGGATGTAATGAGGCGTCTTGCCGGAGCAACCTATGCCGGAAAACACGGCCACCTGATGTGGTGGAAGCTGCAACTTGGCGAGTGAGCTTTGGATCGCCGTCAGTATTCCAAAATCGCCACACCCCGGGCACCAGTTGTTATGGGTATCGGCTCGATAGTCCTTTACAGTCAGCGGAGCAGCGGCGATTGCCATCCCAGTCCTCCTCTAAGCCAATAGGTGCGACACGTGGACGCGACCATGTTCACGCCCGAACGCGACGGTCAGAGCCTCGGACAGCTCGTTCTGCGAAAAAGACCGCCCGTCGTATTTCAAGATCTGGACGGGAATCTGGATACCGGTCTCGGCGGCGACCAACTTACCGAGCTGGCCCTCGTAGTTATTCTCTACCAGGATGACGCGATTGGCAGCGCCCAATACTTCCGACACTTCTTTTGCCGGAAACGGGCGCAGCAGCCGGATCTGCAAAAAGTTGAGTGAGACCTCCGGCGCCATCGCTTCCATCACGTCGAGAATCGCTCCCTTGGTCGAGCCCCAGCTGATCAGGGTAATGTCTGCGTCCTCAGGGCCATGTAGCGCCAGCTTGCGGCCCAGCTCAATCTCGCCGGCGGCAAGATCGAGTTTGCCCATCCGCTTTTCCATCATGCTAATCCGATTAGCAGCGCCCTCGGAGATATGCCCGCGCGGGTCATGCTCGTCAGAAGTAGTCCAAAAAATGCCGCCCTCCTGACCTGGAATCGAGCGGGGACTAACTCCCGTTTCGGTCGGAGCGTAGCGCAGGTAGTCGTGGGGTGACTCGCCATTATCCTGATGACCGTCTGGCGAGTACAAGCATCCACGGTCGATCGGCGGTAGATTCTGGTCCAGGTTGTCGAGCGTGACGTGCGCGGTCGAGAGGTGCTTGTCGACGAGGACAACAACCGGCATTTGGTACCGATCGGCCCAGTTGAACGCTTCGTAGCTATCGAAGAACGTCTCCTGGACGTCTCCCGGCGCGACGACTATGTGAGGAAACTCACCGTGACCCGGCTGCAACGCAATCTTCAGGTCGGCGTGTTCTTGACGAGTCGGCAAGCCGGTAGATGGCCCGCCACGCTGCCACAGATGCACCACCAATCCAGGGGCCTCAGTTATCGAGGCAAAACCCATGCCTTCAGCCATCAACGAGAATCCGGGTCCCGACGTAGAGGTGCCGGCACGCACGCCTGCGTGGGCTGCGCCGACTGCCATGTTGATTGCCGCAACCTCATCCTCAGCCTGAAGCACGGCGAGATCGTATTCGCGCTGATTGGTCTCGAGGTAATTGCTCTCATCGGTCGCCGGACTGATCGGGTAGTACGTCTGAAGACCCAGGCCGGCCTTGAGCTTACCCATCGCCGCGCTATGCATTGCCCGCAGCAAAACAGGACGGGCGCCGTTCTCCAACTCGCGGCGCAGAGGTGCGATCTTGTAGTCGAAGTCGTCCGGGAAATTATCCCGTATGTAATTGTGTGCCACGGTCACGGCTCTTACATTCATCTCGGCCAAGTGCGCTCTCCGGCCGGTGAACTGTGACCGAATTACATCCGTAATTCTATCGATGGATCCGCCTATCACCGCCATGGAAGCGCCAACGGCGATCGTGTTCGACATCACCTTCAGACGGGTCAACTGACTTTCGCGTCCGAACTCCGTCAACACTTCTTTCAGCAGATCTTGATAGGGGACCGCGTAGAGCTTAATGTCGGTACGACCAATCTCAACCAGATCGACCTGAAGCTTCGCATCGTAGACAGCGGCACCGGCCGGCGACAGCTCTCTCAAGTGACCGTAGAAGGTGGGAAACTCCTGGTGTATATCACCAAAGAGCGTCTCGTCGTCTAGAGACACCACTATATCGATCTGGTCGAGGAGCGAATTGCGGTCGCGGTCGGAGCAGCGGATCCGATAGTAGCTGTGCTCGCCTATGATATTCGAGTGGTACTCGATATCAGCAAAGACGCGAATGCCCTCTGCGAGACAAGCATGGGCCATAGTCTCGGCCGCTACGTTGATACCGCCGCCCTGTGGCCCGCCGATCAGCCACATAATGTCTCTTGCGCCCATGGTGGCTACCTTTCTAGACTTCCAACTATCCGCTACCCGCCACGACTTCAATACCCTCAGAATGAGTGAATTGCGGGCAGCGAACCGAATCCGACCGCCCAAGCAACGCGGGCGGGTTGTGGATACAAGGACCGAGGCGCGCGACCGATCGACCGAATTAGTGATGCAGGCAGGTGGCTAGATTGCTTCGCGCGGCTGGTGCCGCCTTCGGACACTAGAAATGATGAGTCCCAGCGGTCATTACGAGCGTTAGTATTTAAATTTCTCAATTGAAATATATCTGGGGTTATGGTATAAGTCAATACACATTTACTAATGCTCAGGCAAAGTAGCCCTTATTGATAAACTTACGCAAGCTACGCATATTTCAAGCGGTCGCGAATTCCGGCAACTTCACCAGAGCGGCGGAAGAGCTCTACATGAGCCAGCCGGCTGTCACACAGAACATCCACGGGCTGGAGCAATCGTTAAGAGTACCCCTCTTCGAGCGGCTCGGACGGCGCATAGACCTGACACCGGCCGGCCAAGCGCTCTTGCCATACGTCAGCCGGATCGATGCTTTGCTCGAAGAGGCGGTGGCCACCGCCCGCGAAGCCGGTGGGCTGGCCAGTCGAACATTGCGGCTTGGCGCCGGCGATACTGTAGCGACTTACATTTTGCCCGACCTGATTCGGGCGTTCAGCAAGCGTCGGCCTCACGCTGCGCTGCACCTGGTGGTTGGCAACACCGAGCGGGTGATGGCAGCCATATTGGAAAACGAGGTAGAGGTAGCTATCTGGGCTCGACAGGAGCCGCATCCGATGTTGGTTCATCGGCCGTTCATCACGGTGCCGATGGTGGTCGTTACGCGCAATGATGACCCGATAGCCAGACTCGAACGTATCCCGGCACGCCTGCTGGCCGGTCGCCGGCTGCTGCTGCGAGGCCACGGTTCGGCTATCCGTGCGTTCATCGATGAGGTGCTCCGGTCAGCCGGCCTGGAATCAGCCGAGATCGTCGAGATGGATAACTTGGAGGCGATCAAGTTGACCGTTGAGGCTGGCTACGGCGTCACGATCGCACCAGCTTTCGCTGTTTCGCGCGAAGTCAGCTCCGGCAGTTTGGCTGCGGTTCCACTTAGCGACGTCAAGGCGCAACTCTCAGTGTTCTGCGTTTACCACGCGGACCGGCGGCTATCCCAACTTGCGACCACCTTCATAGAGTTGCTCGCTGTCAATGCTACTGACGAGCCCGGGCCGGCCGGGGCATCCAGAGATGACTCGCATTATCCGGTCCAAGTCATTACATCCAATCAATGACGCGCGGAGATCCGCAGTGGCCTGAGAATAGCTCCGCTGCTGATTGGCTACCTCGAAGCTCGAAATGATGTAGCAATCACCAGTGCCGGCGGCTCTCCCCTGGAGTCCGGCCCCGTATCGGGGTACGGGGCGGAAAGACCACGGCCTTGCGAAGGCCGCATTAGGAAGATGAAAATGGTGCTGTGCCCTTAGCTGGGGGCTCACCCTCACCCCAATCCTCTCCCATCTCCCCGGTGGTACACCGCGCCGGGGGTGGGGACCGTCTATCCCGGATCGGAATCCGGGATACGCTTTCGTACCAATCGCTCATGCCGGCCGCCGCCGGCACACCAAGGTATGACAATTGGCGGCACCCACTCCTCCCCCTGGATTCCGGCTTCCGCCGGAATGACGAAGGGAGGCCGCGTAACATCATTTTCGTACCAATGTAGCTCGGAAGCCTCCCCTCCGCCGGCAACACCCCACGACGGATGCGGTAACATTCCTTTGACAGTAAAGAACTATTGTTCTATACTGCGGGCGATCAGACCCCACACTAAAGGATAGCCGTATGCAAGTGGCTTGTGTGCTCATAAGAAACTTTCCATTCCGGGTAGAAATCGAACGCTCGCCTTCGCTTGTTGGGTGCGATGTTCTGCTGGTTCAGTCTACTGGCAGCAGGCGCGCCGTCTTGGATACATCCCCATCGATCTCGGATGTATTTCCAGGCGATTCACTACAAGAAGCGCTCTCGATTCATCCTAACGCTATCCAGTGTGAGGCGGATCCACCTCTCTACGAGCAGCGATTCGAAGGGCTATTGGACTACCTGGAACAGGTGAGTCCGGTGGTTCAAGGCAGTGATATAGGTCGTGCTTACGTCGGGCTCGATGGTCTGGCGAGGATGTATCACGGAGAGAATGGACTGTTCGGAGCTTTGAAGAGAGCCGTGCCTGCGGAACTAGAGCCACGGATTGGTGTCGGGCCAGGCAAGTTTCCCGCTGCCGTAGCTGCCTCTACCGCCTGCCCTGGTGAGGTAGTAGTCGCGCCTGTGGATCTTGAGTCCTTCCTGGCGGGGCATTCAGTTGATGTCCTGCCAGTGCCGGTTGAGGTCCGAACTCGGCTGAAGCGGCTTAGCATGCCTACGCTGCGAGAAATAGCCCGCCAGAGGGTCGGCCCAATGCAGGCTCAGTTCGGGCCGGCTGGTCGCCGCATCTGGGAGCTAGCCCAAGGCATCGATAACGCCCATCTCATCCCGCGAAGGCATGAGGTGGAACTCACTGATTGGGTCAGCTTTCCGACGCCAATTGTGGCGAGTGAGACAATTCTCCTCGCTGCCGAAAGTCTGCTGGTGCGACTTTTCGACAAGCCGGAGATGCTTGGGCGCCGGGCGCGGCTCGTGTTGCTTGAGGCTAGCATCTTCCGGCGGACCACCTGGCAGCGACGCGTGCCCTTCAAAGATGCAGTTGGTGATTTTCGCGATGCTTTGCCAGCTATCAAGCATGCTCTTTCTCTAACCCCACCTCCCGGGCCGATCGAGGACCTGTCCCTGACCCTCATGGGCATCACCGGCCGGGCCGGCCGCCAAGCCAGCCTTTTCCCTGACGTGCGTAAACGAGACCAGCTCAGAGAGTCCCTCCGTCAACTCGAGGCTCGGCTGGGCAGAAGACCCCCAATCTACCGATTCAAGGAAGCAGAACCGTGGTCAAGGATACCCGAGCGCCGGATGGTGCTGGTCGAATACTCTCCGTAAACCACCCCCAACCCATCACCGTCAAGACTGACTGCGGGAGAAGGCCGATGGAAGTAACGCAGGGGAGAAGTCGATGCAAGGGGACGGTACGCTCAGCTTGGCGAATCGACGATGAGTGGTGGCGGGAAGAACCCGTCTCGCGGTTGTATTACTCAGTATTGCTAGAAACCGGCGTCGTTCTGACGATCTTCAGAGACCTGATAACCAACAAATGGTACAAGCAGCGCTATGGCTGAGTACGTCGAACTCCACTGCCACTCGAACTACTCTTTCCACGATGGGGCGTCCGCCATCCACGAATTGACTCATCGGGCCAAGGAGCTTGGCTATGCGGCGCTGGCCCTAACGGATCACGACAACCTATGCGGCGCGATGGAGTTCGCTCAGGCGGCCCAGAGTCTGGACTTAAACGGCATCATTGGCGCCGAGGTTACGCTCGAAGGTGGTCACCACCTCACTCTGCTGGCGGAAACGCAGAAAGGCTACAACAATCTCTGCCGGCTCATCTCATATGCCCACATCAACAATCCAAGGCGCAATCCCGCCATTGCCCTGGACTCGCTACCAGATCACGCTGAGGGCTTGATTGCTCTGTCCGGCTGTCCATTAGGAGAGGTCCCCAGGCTGGTGCAGTCAGACAGTATCTCCGGAGCCGAGATGGCGGCCAAGCGATACTTGGACTGGTTTGGACCAGGGCATTTCTATTTGGAGTTGCAGCGCAACTTGGTCTACGGAGACGACGAGCGTATCCGTGGGCTAATGGCATTGAGCCGGGATCTAGGAATCGGAGTCTTGGCTACCAACGATGTTCACTATCATCGGCGGTACCGCCACCGATTGCAGGACGCTCTGGTTGCGATAAGAGCCTGCAAGACATTGGATGAGACTCACCGCGAGCGCCGGCCGAACTCAGAGTTCTATATGAAACCTCCGGCTGTTATGGCCTCATTGTTTGCTGAGATACCGGAGGCGATCACCAACACCTTGGTGGTTGCCGAGAGGTGCAAGTTCGATCTGGCTCGTGATCTCGACTACCGTTTCCCGGACTATCCGGTACCGGATGGATATACACCCGACACCTACCTAGCAAAGATATGTTACGAGGCTGCTCGGCGCAAATACGGATTCATCGACGAGAAGGTGTCCGCCAGATTGGAAGAGGAGCTGCGACTTATTGGCAAGCACGGATTGGCCGGGTTTCTTATGATCTACTACGACATCATCCAGCTGGCACGAGAGATCATGATTGAGCTCGGATTGTCCAGCCCGGACGTTCCGTTGGAGGACAATCCGCCGGGGCGTGGGCGCGGCTCGTCAGTGGCCATGCTGGTGGGTTATCTCATTGGCCTATCACACATCGATCCACTCAAGTACAACCTCTCGCTAGAGAGATTTCTGTCCGAGGACGATCTCGGCGTGGTTCCGGACATCGATTTGGACTTTCCTCGCAATATTCGAGAGAAGCTGATTGTGAGGGTGCATCAGAAATGGGGCTGGGACCATGCTGCTCTCGCTGGAATGATCGGTACCTACCGTATAAAAGGTGCAATTCGTGATCTGGGAAAGGCCTTTGGGCTTCCTGAGGATGAGGTGGACAGGTTGGCGAAGCGAGTGGATCATTCGAGTGCCAAAGACCTGAGAGTGCAAATGCACGCGCTGCCGGACTTTAGGACAAAGGCGGACAGCCCAAGCTGGCAGAAGCTGATCGAGTTGGCAGCCGAGTTGGACGGATTTCCGAAGTATCTGGCCCAGCATCCCGGCGGGATGATCATCTCCTCAAGTCCGCTCATAGACCTAGTGCCAGTTCAACGTGGGGCTATTGAGGGGAGATACATCTGCCAGTGGGACAAGAGCGGAGTCGAGGACGCCGGATTCGTGAAGATCGACTTTCTGGCGCTGGGGACACTGTCACAGATGCAGGAAGCTCTATTGCTAATCGAGGAGCGCTATGGCCAGATCATAGACCTGTCCAGAGTGGACTTCGATGACCAAGGAGTCTACGACACGATTTGCGAGGCTGACACGATCGGAGTCTTCCAAGTGGAGTCGGCGGCCCAGATGCAGACGGTGGTCCGCCTGCGCCCCAGGAACCTGGTAGATATGGCCCATGAGGTCGGGGCAGTCCGGCCCGGGGTTGGGGTGAACGATGGAGTAACAAAGTTCATTGCCCGGCATATGGGCAAGGAGCCAGTCACGTTCGAGCATCCACTCGAACGCCGGGCGCTGGAGCGAACTCTGGGAGTGATCCTGTTCCAGGACCAAGTGAATCAACTAGCCATAGACGTGGCCGGCTTCGCCCCGACGAAGGCGGATCAACTGAGGCGAGTTTTTGGGCGCAAGAACAACGAAGAGCTACTCGCCAGCTTCTGGCGTGACTTCCGTGACGGTGCTGCCGGCCGAGGGGTGGATGAGGCCACTGCAAGGCGTATATTCAGGAAGTTCAATGGCTTCTACATGTTCCCGGAGTCCCATGCCTTTGCCTTTGGGGTGACTGCCTATCAGGCCGCCTGGCTGAAATACTACTACCCTTTGGAGTTCTATCTAGGCCTGTTCAACCAGCAGCCGATGGGGTTTTACAATCTGGAGACTCTCAAAGAAGACGCCCGCCGGCACGATGTGCAGGTTCTAAACCCGGATATAAACCTGAGCATGGAGAAATGCATCGCTGATGGGATGTCGATACGAATGGGCCTACTGAACGTGACGGGGGTAGGTTCGTCGGCGGCGACATCTATCGTGAAGGAGAGAGCAGGGCGTCACTATGACTCGCTTGCCGACTTCGCAAACCGAACGGTTGTTGTCCGGCCCCTAGTGGAGAACCTGGTCGACGCTGGCGTGTTCGATTCGCTGGTCTCAGACCGCAGGTCGGCGTTGCAGGAGGTTGGACTGCGCTATCACTCGAGGAGAGAGCAGCCGGCGCTCGATCTGCCGGTCGAGCAGGATCTACTGGACCTGCACCGCCAGACAGAATGGGATCGGATGGAAGGCGAGTACCGCACGATGGGATTGTACCCTTCAGGGCATGCGATGGCCCACATGCGCTGGCATCTTGGGGAGCACGTAATGCCCAGCAACATAATGCATAAGTTCCCGGATGGGGCAGAGGTAACAACGGCAGGGCTCGTCATCCGCCGGCAACACCCCATGACGGACGCGGTCTTCGTAACCCTCGAGGACGAGTTCGGTCACATTCCGCTTATCGTCTGGCCGGGAGTGTACAACCGCTACCGGGACCAATTGCGCGAGCCGTTCGTATTGGTGTCAGGCCGGGTGACGCGCCGCGATGGGACATTCAACATCATCGTGACCGAGATCAACGCTGTACGCGGCAGTCAACACCCACCAGAATCGAAGAACTGGCGCTAGCCGGATCGCTAACGCCACCCTCATACTCGCCTGGGATAGAAATAAGCGAGCAGCGCGGCGAATACCAGGTTGAGAGCTATCGGCGCGCCAAGCTGCCGAAGGGTAGGATAACCGGCAAGGAGATCGTAGACCAGAGCGGCCGATGCCGCGACCAAGCCGGCAATCGGCAGCCATAGCAGTCCGACATAGGTCAGCGGCCGGCGAGCCAGGACGCCGCAGAGCGCCGCAAGTATCAACAGACAGACACCCCACCCGCGGTGGGCGCTAGCATCGATGATGCCGATCGCGAAGACAGTTTCAGCCAAGTCCTGTTGAAAAACAAACATCAAGCCGATCAAGGACAAGTAGACAGCTACCGCTATCAGGATGTAGCGGATTATCCTGGGGCGGAACATTGCAGCCACCTCTGCTTTGCTGGTTTTGCTTCACGGAACGCGAGCGGAAGCGTAATTCGCTAAACTTAGCAGGATTTTGGTGACCTAAGTATAGTTCCGAATTCGGAGGTGAGATGGGGTGGCGCTTAGGACTGCGGATGAATACCGGGCAAGCCTTCGAGATGGCCGGCGGGTCTACTTCCGGGGAAAGCCGGTTGCCGACGTCACGACTCATCCTTTCACGAAGGTAGCAGTCGATCACGCTGCGCTGGACTACGAGCTGGCTGGCGATACGGCCCACCGCGACCTGGCTGTATTCGAAGAGGACGGCCGGCATCTGTCCCCGCTGGCCACCGCCTTGATCAAGCTGCTCGCCATTGGTACGCCCGCTGAAGCCGGGCCGGCCGGCACTCGTGAGGACGTTGCTCTATGAGACGGTCAACGGCAGGTTCGCGCCCTTAAGATTTGCGCTCTTGCGGTATTCGCTTATGCTGCGCCGCATCTCGTTCGCAGTGGAACTGGCGTTCTCGAATTCTGAAGAGACGACGCGGCTGATCGATTCTTTTATCTCGTTGACTTCCACGTTCAGTTCGAGCGTATCATAATTCCACTGCTTGAGGGTGGACACGATACCTGTGGCTTTGCCCCCCACAAACTGGGTTCTAGCTGCGATCCAAACCCGAGCTTCTTCTAGGCCCATCTGTTGAAACAGACCGACCAGCATTTGCCACGCTCTCTCTATGCTCACGCGGAACAGTTGAGCCACCCGGTCCACCCATTCTCTTACGACACTGAGAACGCCACCAGTCACACTGTCGTGAATCTTGCCTAGAGCGTTCTCGGCACTGTCCAAGACATCATCGAGGCCGTCCAATAGTCCCTGGTCGTTCAAGACATCCCACCATCCCTTCGCCAACCCGGGCAAAATAAACCCTCCGAGAAATATCAGCGCCGCGATCTGAAGGACGAATAAAACCGGAGTGATGACGGGGATCAGGAAAGGGAACATCAGGGAAAGCCCGACAATCAGACCAGTGATGACAAATGAGGCGCTGCCCGCAATGAGAGTAATATTCAGGATCTGTTCTATCATTTCTTGCCACGTAATCTTGCCTTCCGCATAACGCAGGCCAATCTCCAGAGAGTACAGCAAGCCCACTATTATGACGCCGGCGACTCCCCCCTTTGCCATAGCTCCTACAGTCTTAACGATGGTGGCGCCTATGGCTGCGTTGCGCAGGAGATTCCTGGCGTCCGCTATGTCCGCGGGGCTCATCGGATTGGGTCCCAGGGATCTGTTCTCTCCAGCGGTCCACCATATCCCGTTTCTCGCCGTCGTCGGCCCTTCCAAGGAGCGGGGCACGAAGTGGGACCAGTCCCTGCCCTTGTGAAATCTCCACAAGGCGTCAGGGCCGCCCGCTCGCACCTGGGCAGGTATCGTCTCGTATATTGCTTGTGCCTGTGGCCAGGTCTTCCACTCAGCTCCGGCGCGAAAATATCTTAATTTCAAAGGCGCCGGGAGGTTCCCAAAATCAAGATTGCGCCCGAATGTATCGAGGAAATGGCCCGCCACGAACAACGGCCCGAAGCCTGTCGCTATCCAATTCCAAACCTCAGGGTCATCCTGGATATCGCTGACCTGAGGAAGAGAAGGGGGCGGAGTCTCGGCAGCCTCCGCGGCGCCTGGGGGCAGTGCGGTAGCCACGGTCAACCCCATGGCGGCTCCGGCGGTTAATCGCAGAAACTGGCGCCGGCTGAAGGTGCGATCTGCCATCTCTCTTCCCTCGAGACTGAGATTGGATGCGGAAAGTGTAATCCGATGCCACGTCTAAGGGCAAGAGCCAGGGCAAGTTCCCTCTTCCCAACCAGACAGCGCGCATCCGGCGGCATTATTGGCTAGACTTAAGCCGGCATTCAGCGCTCCAGGTTGCAGCTCTGGATTCAGAGAGGAGATAGCGTGTCCCTTAGGACTGCGGATGAATACCGGGCAAGCCTTCGAGATGGCCGGCGGGTCTACTTCCGGGGAAAGCCGGTCGCCGACGTCACGACTCATCCCTTCACAAAGGTAGCAGTCGATCACGCTGCGCTGGACTACGAGCTGGCGAACGATCCGGAACACCGCGACCTGACTGTATTCGAAGAGGACGGCCGGGTGTTCAGCCGCTACTACCAGATCCCGACCGGCGCCGACGATCTGCTCAAACGCAGCGAACTGATCGAGGCCGCGACCGCCGCGGGCGCGACGCTGGTGCTCCTAATCAAAGAGATCGGAACTGACGCCCTGAACGCGCTGCAAATCGTCGCCGGCGAAGTCGACAGCCGGGCCGGCACGGAGTATCTGCCCAGAGTCAGGAGATATTACCGGCATTGCCGAGACAGCGACCTTGCACTCTGCGTTGCCCAGACTGACGTAAAGGGGGACCGCAGCCTGGGTCCCGCCGCGCAGTCGCATCCGGACTACTACCTCAGGATCGTCGACCGTCGGCCGGATGGCATCGTCGTGCGAGGGGCAAAATCACACACATCGGTCTCGGTGAACGCAAACGAGATGATAGTTCTGCCTACGAGGGCCCTCACAGAGACCGACGCTGACTACGCGGTATCGTTTGCCATCCCAATCGACACGCCTGGACTGAAGCTAGTCGCGAGCGGCTACGGCACGCCGGTGGACAACACGTTCGAGCGACCAATCAGCAGCCGGCACCGGATGATCGAGACCCTGACGATCTTCGAAGACGTGTTCGTTCCCTGGGAACGGGTATTCCTAGCCGGCGAATGGCAGGCGGCCGGCCTGCTGGCGCTGACGTTCGTCGAGTTCCACCGTTTCACCGCTGTATCCTACAAGCTGCCCCTTGTCGACGCGCTCGCCGGCGCCGCCTACCAGATAGCCGAGTTCAACGGAATCCGCCGGGCCGGACATGTTCGGGAGAAGCTCACCTGGTTAGCGGCATACTCAGAAACGCTGCGGGCACTAATTCGGCAGGCGGCTATCGGCTTCAAGACCCAGCGTCCGGGCATTGCGGTGCCGGACCCTATGCTGACCAATATCGCCAAGTGGCACTTCGCCGGTGGCTATCACCAGGCAATCAAGCACGTACAGGATTTGGCCGGCGGGTTGCTGGTGACTGGGCCGAGCAGCGAAGACCTCGAGAATCCGGACACGGCCGGCCATATAGAACGCTACTTGGCCGGCAAGGACGTGTCGGCGAAGGATCGTCTCCGCATGCTGAACCTGATCCAGGATTTGACAGTGGGCGACTTCGGCGGCTACCAGCAGGTCTTGGCAGTACATGCCGAGGGATCGCTGGAGGCGGAGAAGCTGGCGATCTTCCGCAGCTACGACCCTCAGCGGGCGATCAGCTACGCGCGGAGGCTGGCCGGCTTGGAGTGAACGAGAGTGCCCCCTAAGAGATTTCTGGAAAAGAATCCCCAGGAGATGTTCAATGGGAACAGGATGTCGTTCCACCCCCAAGACTTGTAGCCTAGGTCATTTCGGATATTCCCAACTTAAGGTCGGTTAGGCCAAAAACACATTGGATCCGCGAGAAAAGGGATTCATTACTAACGCTTAGGTTAGCCGGAGGTGTAACGTGAGGCTGCCTATTCAGGTACTTGTTTATCTCGCCAAACCCCGTGGCAGCGATTGGGAGTACCTCCTTCTACGGCGTGTACCAAGGACCGGTGGGTTTTGGCAAGGGGTTAGTGGGGGACTGAAGGAAGGGGAGGGAATGGCTCAAGCGGCTAGCCGCGAAGTCTTGGAAGAGACAGGGTACAGCCTCGACACGATCAAGTCGATAGAGTACTCCTACCGCTTTCCCGTGTCAGACGAATGGCGGCACCTATATCACCCGAATGTTAAAGAAGTAGTGGAGCATGTCTTTTTAGCCGAGACAGGAAGTGGAGATCCCCGGTTGTCGCCGGAGCACGATATCTGGCGGTGGTGCAGACTTGAGGAGGCTGCCACCCTATTGAAGTACCCACACAATCTAGAAGCTCTAAGACGATGCGCCTCATTTCTTTCGAGCAACTTAGTTTCTTAGCAGTGGGAAACTAATTCATCGTCAGCAAGGACTGAATAGCCTCGATCACCAGTTCCGGCTCGTCTGTGTGAACATAGTGACCGCTTCGCTCGGCTACCACCCACGCGCTATTCGTGGAACGCTGCAGAAGCCCGGCCTTGACGTCCAGCCAAATCTCTTGCATCCATTCAAGAGAAGGATTATGTTCCAGATCCACCAAGCTGCCGGTGATCACTATCAGTGGTATGTCTCCGAGTTGGACGGGCGGACCGCCCTTCGTCAGCGGCTCGTCGGCCATCGCGCCTTCGGCCCTCAGAGCGGTGCAACCGCGGGTTTGGTGGAATGCAGCCGCAATCGCGGCCTGCGCCCGCTCAGACAGCGCCGGATGCGTCGGGGCAAGGGCGCCACCGAGACCCAGCGAACGAACTACGCCGAAAGGTGCAATTGCTTGGCAAACACCGTAAAGCAGTCTGGCTCATCGACTCGACCTTACGGACCGAAACGGACCGGCGGATATCTATCGGTGGTAAGCATGAAGGCATAGCAATAGACTCTATACGACCAACGAAACGTCCCTTCGACGAATGTGAACAGTCCTCTTGGATACCAGCCGACAATCAGGATTGCAAACCAAGCGATGATTGTCACGATCAATGCCGCGATCCAGAGTATGGTCAGGACGATCAGATGCGGAATCACCAACAGCCACTTGATGATGGGCAGAAACCTGTTCAATTGGCCTTTTGCGTCCGGATACTCAATCTGGAGGCTGACGGCCTGCTGTTCGTCTAGAGACGGATACTCATCGCGCAGCAGCAGCAGGTAAACGAAGACCCTGGCGCTGAAGCGATACAATTCCAGGAAAGTGTGAAAGCACCAGAGAGGATACTTGTGACGGAACACGATCATTAGAAGTGGGGCAATCCAAAACATTGCTGCGTACGGAAGAAGCCAATCCCACGGATCTCCAGATTCGTCTAAGATACTGAGGTCTCCACTGAGCAAATCCATGAATGCAATGATCGGTACCGCCAGAATGAGCCGCAGTAGTACGGTGAGTCTGTTGCGGGACTTGGGGTATTCGACCGAAAATTGGACAGGATAGTTGCCCTCTCCCAACGCGGTCTTTGAACCGGCTTTGTTTTGCTGCACCTCAGTCTTCTCCGTGCACAGAGTCTAATCCGCCGTTTAGGAGTTGACCACTACCTCAGGCCAGTCCGAGGCTGTCTAAAAACCCCCTCTCCCCTTTGCGAAATCATTGCACAACCGCCATTCACCACTAGCGGAATCCTTGTTGCCAGAGACTTTGGGCCAAAACCAGCGGCTGACGCGAATTCGTGAAGCGGTGAACTGGGCGCGGTTGGGTCGATTGGTGGCGGAGGTCTGCTCCGCCCACGAGAACCGCAGGTGTTCGTTGCTATTGTCCGACTGCGATGAATACCGCGACAACAATACCTGCCCGTTTGAGTGCACGCAGCCGGCTGAGTAAACCAGCGAGCGTCGAAAATCTCATCCTCCGTCCCCATTGCTGCTACGCTCGTGTCCCAACCCTTCTTTAGGTCACCGGCAGATGGCTCATTTCCTGGTACCATACCGCCAGCGATCTACCATACGGTCGGGCTATTGAAGGAGCACCTCTAGGTCTTTGCCTAGCAACAATCCGGATACCCATACAACCCGTTTTGACCTATCCGGCCAAGTGGCGCTTGTAACTGGCGCCAATCGGGGCATCGGACTTGCGATTGCGCTGGCGCTGGCCGACGCCGGCGCCGACCTCGCCCTCGCAGCTCGCAATCGCGAGCTGCTCGAAGAGGCCAGACAACGGGTCAAGCGGGCCGGCCGGCGGGCCTCGGTTATAGTCGCCGACGTGAGCCGCGGCGATGACGCCGAACGGATGGTACGCGAGTGTGTGGCCGAGCATGGCCGGCTGGACGCGTTCGTCCACTCAGCCGGCATCAGCCCCTACTACAAAAGGGCCGAAAGGCTGACCGAGAGGGAGTGGACCGAGGTAATCGAGACCAACCTGACCGGCGCATTTCTTTGCGACCAAGCGGTCGGTCGCCAGATGATCTCGGCGGGCCGAGGCGGGCGCATCGTAAACATAGTGTCGATTGGAGCCAGAGCCGGCCTGCCGCGGCTGGCGGCCTACTGTGCGGCCAAGGCTGGGGTCGAATCACTCACCCGGGTGCTGGCCTTGGAATGGGCTCCGCATAATATACTTGTGAACGCGATCGGGCCGGCTTACATCGCGACGGACATGAGCAAGGGTCTGCAAGAAAACCCACGGTTGAACAAAGCCCTATTGGATCAGACGCCGATGGGCCGTTTGGGTCAGCCGGACGAGGTTGCCGGCCTGGCAGTCTACCTGGCCTCGCCGGCCGCAAGCTACGTCACCGGCCAGACCTTCTTCGTGGACGGCGGATGGCTGGCCCAATAATCTCGAGGATGCGGCATCTTCTCTTATGAGTCACGTCAAGCACGCGATTATCCTTGCCGGCGGCAAGGGCGAAAGGCTTCGTCCGCTCACCGACGGCCGGCCCAAATCCATGGTCGAGGTCGCCGGAGTTCCGATCCTCGACTACCAGCTAAAAGCCCTTAGAGAGGGCGGGGTCGAAGAGGTAGTGCTCACCGTCAGCTACCTGAAGGAAGTGATTCAAGACCACGTCGGCGACGGCGACAAGCACGGTATCAAGGCCACATATTCCGTGGAAGAAACGCCTCTGGGCAGAGGCGGCGCTATCAAGCAGGCGATGAAGCAGATAGGGACTGATTGGGAGGATGCGATTGCCCTGAATGGGGACAACCTCTGGCAGGTGGACTTCGAGGCATTCGTGCGCCTGCACCGGGATCGAGACGCCATAGCGACCGTGTTGGTGGCCCCCCTGAGAAGCCCCTACGGTATCGTGGATTTCAACGAGAACGACGAGATTCTGGGATTTAGGGAGAAGCCGGAGCTGCCTTTCTGGATGAACGCCGGCATGTACGTGATGAGCCGAGAGATCGAGCCCCTGCTTCCGGACGTCGGCGATCACGAGGACGAGACTTTTCCCTATCTGCCGAGGGAGAGATTTCTGGCGTTCAGGAGCCGCGGCTACTGGCGAGGTATAGATACGGTCAAGGACGTTACCGAGGCCGAGACAGAAGTCGCTGAAATATTCGGCCGGCGGGGCGAGCGCTTCGCCGAGCCGTTCATATCGCGGGTGTACCGCAACGGCCGGGAGTTGACCGACAAGGAGTACCGCGAGGCCGGCTTGACCCCGCCGACGGCTGCCCAGAAGGCCGAGTTCGACCGGCGGGAGCGGGAGGGTCTTTGACGAAATCGACAAGCCAGCGGATCGAGATGTACCGGCTGATGTACCTCTGCCGGCACCTCGAGGCCACCTGCTGCAGGCTGAACCCGCGTTGGTTTCCAGCCGAAGGCGAAGAGGCGGCGATCGTTGGCGCGTTCTACGGACTCAGGCCCGACGATTTCATCTCGCCACACTATCGAGGGCCGTTCACCGCGTACCTGCTAAAAGGGGCCTTGATGGAGAAGCTAATCGGCCAGGCGCTGGCGAAATCAACTGGCTACTCGCGGGGCCGGTCAGTCGCCTTCACCGGCCCGGCCGGCGCGAACGCAGCGCCCTGGGTATCCGGCGACCTGGGCACCAGCCTATCGGTCGCTGTTGGCGCGGCGCTGAGCTTCAGCATGGATCGTGAAGGCGGTAGCGGCGCGGCCGACCGAGTCTCGCTGGTGACGTTCGGCGATGGCACCGCCAACCGGGGCGACTTCCACGAGGCGGTCAATCTGGCTGCCGTCTGGAAGCTGCCGGTCGTATTCGTCTGTCAAAACAACTGCTACGCGATCTCCCAACACGTTTCGAGCTACATCGCCGGCCCTTCGATAGCCGCCCGAGGGGCCGGCTACGGCATGCCCGGCGTCGCGATCGATGGCAACGACGTGTTGGGGGTGCACGAAGCGGTTCAAGCGGCGGTGACTCGGGCCCGGGCCGGCGACGGCCCCAGCCTGGTGGAAGCCCAGACATACCGTCTCGGCGGGCACTGGGCCGAAGATCCGGGACGCTATCGCTCTCCGGAGGAGGTAACCGAGTGGCGCGAGAGGGACCCACTCTCTCTCCATAGCCGGCGCTTGATCAGGGCCGGCGTCGGCGAAGACGAGCTACGATCGCTCGAAAGGGGCGTGGCGACCGAGATCGAGGCGGCGGTTGCAGCAGCCCGGCAAGCGCCGGACCCAGGGCAGGCTGATCTGGGCATCGGCGAGACCCTGGCACCTTAATCGATGGGCGCGGTGGCTACCTGCGTCACTCAACCCAGAAGCCGGCGGATATTGTCCGCGTACTTCAACTCGGAATCGTCCTCCGGCGCATAGCCAATAACCCGGCGGGCGTTGACGATGCTCCAGAATGCGCGCGTGTTTCCAGATATTCCGTAGAAGACCTGGAAGGGTATGCCCCACTCGTCGTCGACGTCATCAGCCTCGATCGATTTTACGAATAGCTGGCACAAGTCCCGTGGACTGATATATGCGCCGAGGTCCCGCTTGTAGGTAGTCGGATCGCCTTCATACTTGCCGCCGGCAATCTCACGCGGGGCGCCGATTCTGATCTGCACGACATCCAGCTTGCGTCCCTGCGACCCGCTGGCGTAGACGAAGCCGAGATGCTCGTAGGACTCCTTGGCCCAGCCGTAGAAGTTGTCGCTCAGCGGTTTGGTCCGGTCCGGATCGACGCAATCCATCAATCCGACGTGGATGAGGTGCTCGTACCAGTCAGCGGCGTGGTTGGAGCTTGCCACGACCACCCGGCGGACTCCTTCCTCGAGGGCCAACTGGTACACGTTGAAGGCAAGGTCAAGGTTGGTCCGCTCGGCGACATAGCGCTCGGTCGCGTCGTCGCTGTTCCGACGCGCCGAGTTGTAAGCCAAGTGAACCACGGCATCCAAGCCAACGAAGAGATGGCGATGCCGCTCCAGATCGGGATGGGACAGGTCATGGACCACGACGCCGGCGACCTGCTCGCCCTGCCGGTTGGTGTCGCGCGCGTCGATCAGCCGCAGGTCGTAACGCTCGCGGAAGGCCGGCAGCAGTTGGCCGGCAATGTAGCCGGCGGCGCCGGTCAGCAGGACTCTTCTTTTCAATGTATTAACCTCACTGGCAACAGTTCAGATTTGGGTGTGTTTCTCTCTTGCGTGCCCGTTATCCGGAAAGGCCGCGTCGCCTTTCGGGACCTCAGTCGGCGGTCAAGGGGGTGAGCCTCATCTCATCGATGTCAAATCAACGACCTGGTCGACCTCATCCCCTCGCCTTGCGTAGTCTTCGACCTGGCCCCCTTATCCTGGCCAGAGGCTGTCTCACAAGTCCAAAGGGCAGCGATAAGCGCAATTCCGGCCTTCGTATTTGGTCGATTTCATCAATAATGAACCGTTAACTAGGTCATGATGAGAAGGTCCCGCCGTATTTCGTACCTCACACAGAGTTATGAGACGAACTCTGGCCAGGAGAAGGGGGATTCTTGTTGCGGGGGACACCCGCACATCCCCCGTCAAGGGCGTCGTCCTTGCAACCCTTTCCTGGCTTTCTCCGATCAGACATCCTCGCAAATAGCAGGCTCTATTTGGCGCGATATTACGCCCATACGGAGCAGGCACCCCCAAAACTGAACGCCTACACCTTGCCCAAGTCATGGCGAATCGAATGGCAACGGCAGCTGGGTTGCCGGGTCCTCGGCGGCGGATAGATCGGCGGGATGGCCGGTCAGCCTGGGACCGGACCGGGGCCGGCTGCCTCCGGCGTGGCTGACGTTTATCAGCGCCGGCCCGTCGCCGGCGGCCTGCTGCCAACTATCGGCCTTCCTCAGTATTGCATCGACCATCTGCTGCCAGTCCAACGGCGTGGAGGCGTTCCACCTCAAAGACACGACGGTGAGGCCGTTCTCGATGAGCTCGCTGGTGTAAGCGGAGGACGCGCGACCCAGATCAAGGGTTATGAGGATGCCGCCGGAGGCAAGGACGGAGTGAGCGACGGCGCGATCGGAGACTTCGCCGGCGGCGACGTGGTCGAGACGACGGATGTCAAACCGAATGGCTTGAAGCGCTCTCACCACCGGATCGGGTACGTTGGCATCGGCGATAAAAGTCACGCTTGCTCCAAGAATTCCTCGTAAGCAATGGCTGCCTCGACCTGCTCCTCGGTCAGCGCCGGATAGGCCTCCCTCGGGTCCTGGCCGCTCCTCCTCGTAAGCAGCACGGCCTGAGTCGGCACCCTGGTTCCGGCGAGGACGGGAGCGCCAGCCAGGATTTCCGGATCGATCTTAACCTGGTGGAAGCGTTTGGGCACCAGGTCAGTTTCGAGCTCCTCGACGAGCTCCGGGAAGAGCGCGACGGCCAACGTCTGGGACCCTTGCGACGCGGAGAACGGGGCGCCGGCCGGACCTCCTCCGGGCAGGATAGCAGCGATCAGGTCCTTGTCAGCGTAGATGCTGGATTCCAACCAGGCGCCGGGGTCGCCACCCGCCGCTGCGACAATGTTATCAAGCGCCCGCTTGATCTTGCCAACTGGGAAGCCCTTTTCGCGCAAGCGCACGATGAGCCGAATCAGGAGGAGGTCGCGGTAAGAGTAGACGTTCTGGGCTCTCTTGCCGGCGGTAATTCTGACGGTGGGAATGAGCAGGCCGGCCTTGATCCAGGCCTGAAACACCTGGGGCCGGACCTTGGCCATGCGCACGATATCGCGGGGCGAGTACAGGCCAGCGCCCAACCTATTGGCATCCACTTGCGTTGCGCCCTCCGTATCGCACGGTCACTTAGCTGTGGAGCGATCCGCGTGGGGTCTAAGCGATCACGGTGGATAGCGTACCATCAACGGCCGGCGGACGCGCGGGAGAGGGCGCCGCCGATTTCACGACTAGCCGGCTGGGACTGGCCTGCAGCCGGGACGGTCGTAGCGGTGCATCTCGCCAACCCGGGTCACGGCGATCCGGATCGCCGGCCGGTCGCCGAGGACCTCGATGTGGTGCCAGGTGTACTTGGGGGCGAACACGAAGTCGCCGGCGCTGACCCTGAGGGGCTCGGGTTCACCCTCGAAGAGCCAGGACATCTCGCCCTCGGCTATGTACCAACACTCGGCGTCCTTGTGGTAGTGGTAGTCGTTCTCGTGGCCCGGGGCCTGGCATATGGCAACTACCCGGAACTCGTCGCCCTCGGCGACGACCTCACCCCAGGGAGGATCGCCGTTGCGCGCCTTGATCTCGCTGAGCCGGCCGGTAAGGTTCTGTGCGTTCAGTACCGGAATTCTGGTCTCGGTTGCCATTTATTTCTCTCCAAGTGGGGATTGGCGGGCTTTTGTTTTGCAAAAACTAGTCTTTTGCCGGGCGGGTGGGTCGCCGGGATGGCGCGGTGGGTTTTGTTTTGCAATTTCCTACTTTCTACGGTCCACCCCTCCCCTGGATTCCGGCCCCGTAAGAGGATGAAAGTGGTGGTACGCCGGGCCGTGCAACTTGCGCGAACGAGCGGTCCGTCCTAAGCTGGGGACAAGCCCCAGCGCTACAATCCCCTCTCCCCACCCCTCTGGATTCCGGCCTTCGCCGGAATGACGAATGGGGGGCCGGATTGGCGAAGGGATGCCGCGAATGACCAATGAGAGGCTACTGATGCGGTCTATCCCGGATCGGAGTCCGGGACATGCTTTCATAGCAAATGACGTAGTGGGCGTTCGGTTTCTCTGCCAAATGGGTGAAAATGTGCTCATACTCTGCATGAGAAGTTTACGTTATTGGGCCATGGATGTCAGTATATTTGGTACATGCGTTCGGTTATTGGTTGCGGAATGCTGGGTCGCGGATTGACTTGGGTAGGACGATGGGATCCGGAGGGCTACTCGAAGCCGAGTTCTTCGCCGAGCTCGCGAACAGGACGCATCTTCCCTGCTTTGATCTGTTCGGAGGAGATGCGTAGCTGCTCCATGGCTTCGGGATCGCCAACAATGTCGAGCGTCTCAACAAGGGCCTAGTAGTCTTCCCACGCGAGGATAGCAAGCACTTGCCGCCCGTGACGGGTGACCACGACGACGCCAGGCTTGTCTCCAAGCTGTTCGGGCAACTGAGTCAGCTTGGCGCGAGCATCCACCATGGAAAGCACTGTCGTCATTCGTCCAGTCAATCCTTCGGTCATAACAGCCCTCTTCCAACCAACTTTTCGGCCAATCGGTAGACGTCTCGTCTGTCGCGTTGACGACGAATTCCTACGAGCGCAACCACAACTATGAGATCGGCTTCGAAATTTCTGTACAGAATACGATACCGTTCGCCGGCGGTCCGTACGGTTCGGTACTCGGTAAAATCGCCTACCAGTGCCGCGCCCTGCAACCGTAGCTCGTTCTCCAAGGTGAGAATGCGCCGGTAGATCGCCTGTTGAGTACGACGGTCCCTGATAGCACGAATCGATTGTTCAGCCAACTCGGTGACGTTGACCGTGTACTCCATATGAGTACTGTACGCTATTGTGCGTCAGATATCAATATTACTGTACGTTATTCAGTTACGCCTGCTTCTGCTGTGGAGTTCATATCTCTGGGCAACAGCACGAACACCGTCGGCGCGTTTTCACTCACAGCGTTTGCGCCCAAGTGGATAGGATAATGGACTTCGGATACAGATTGCCTGCGAACCCCTCGGCTAAACTTATGGAGAAAATCCATGAGATTCGGAAGCTCGGTCACTAGTCGTGGGGTTCGAGATGGAATCTCACTCTGACATAGGTGCCAGGTTCGTCCTGTATGATCTCGGGATCGGTCCCGTTGAACTCGCGCATCGCTCTACGCATTACGGGCCAACCTCTACCTCGTTGTTCCATGAAGCCCATTACTAGCATGTAGTTCGCCATCGACTCGTTCCTAGACCGCGGATGACCGCCGGCGCGGACGCTTTCGACGCGCATATGGTTGGGCAAGCCGCCCGGGCTTGTTACGTCAACATGGGTTGCAAAGCACTCGAGCAGCACCTTCGATCCGGTGACGGCATAATCCCGATGCACGACCGAGTTGACCAGCGCTTCGCGAAGCGCCACCTGCGGTAGCAGCGGGCGATCTTCGCGGATCAATCCGCGGTACGACTCGAACCGTCCGAGGCTAGAGAACCAACCGAGGGCTCGTCGTACTTGCTCGTCCAGACGTCCGGCAGTGTCCGCTACTTGCAGGACATCCGAAGCGCGGTCGTCGCCCTGGTATGAGACGCACTCCACGCGGAAGTTGCGTGTTTGCGGGTAGCGCTGCGGCTCCTTGCCAAACGCCAGAACGCCGTAGAGCGTGGGATGCAGGACACCTCCCAAGTCCGCTAATACACCGCGATTGCGGAGGTCGTCCTCATCATTGGGTTGGGGTTCATACTCGGTATCGAGACCGAGGCGTCGGAGATAAGCGCGGAAGGCTTCAAGGTCGACACGGGTGGTAGTCGCAGCCTGTATGGGGCGTTCTTCCGTGAGGATGTAGCCAAACGCGTTGTAGAGCTGCTGAAGCTCGGTCGGGGATGGCTCGACGCTGCTGCGTTGGCGGCGTACCCACACGCGGCCGCCGTACCGCAGCGGCTCAAATCCGCGTTGGCGGGGAACTTCGATCCAGTGTATCCGGCCCTTTGGATCCTCATGCTTTCCCACACTGGCGTTGACGGGCGAGCTACAGCCGGCGTCAAGGAACGACGTCAACCTCTCTTGAACACGCTCCGCATCTTCCTCAACGCCCATGATCTCGCGAGAATCGTCCACACCAACGATGATGACACCGCCCTCGGTGTTCGCGAAGGCGCAGATCGCTATTCCAATCGCGCGGAGGATCCCAAGCTCGCTCTTGAACTCGGTTTGCCCGCTCTCTCCTTCCGCAATGCGATCGAGAACGTCCGTCCACTCCATATTTCGCCCTCTAGTTTCTGTACTTCAGCCGGCGCCGTCGGTACAAACTATGATATCTCGAACTGCCGGCTTCAATGGGGCCGCGACCTCTAGTCCGCGGATATGTTCTCCGGGTTCACCCGGCCGGCAATATCGTAAGGAGTAGGTAGGGGGCGCTCAAGAATGGGAAGGACGTCGGCCTCGAGTCTTGCAAAACTCAGAAGCTGATTCGCCAGATGCCGGTGGCCTGTTTTGCCATCCACTCCTGGCGAGAGCGGATCTTCTCCTCGGTCCAAGCGTCGTATTCTTCCGATATCTTGCGGGTGATGGCGAGGTTACTCCTACGGTAGACCTCTAGTTTATTGGCGAATCCAGTGTTTCCCAGACCGCGATTGTCCGCCGTCGCCAAAATGGTCAAGTTGCCGAGGCGATAGGTGGACGCCTCTTGCTGCTGGTCATCGAACTGATCCCAGCCATCACCGGGATTCTCCGGTAATATGTGCTCAATGCCGTACTTGGCGCTTTCAAAGTCAAGGCTTTGTCCCGACAACTGCGCCTCAAGCCGGAACAGGATGAATCGCACGACCTTATTGTTGCGGCTGCTAGTGGTTCGCAGGGACTTGTCGGTGAAGGCCGCCCTGAACTCTTGGTCATCAGGATAGACGTGTCGCAACCTCGCAATCGCGGCCGCGACATCATTGATACGGCGAGACGACAGTTCGACGGCAATGTTGTTATATACCACTTCCTGCTCATTGCTTTGCCTGCTGCAGATCACGTTATACCGAAATGACACCGCCGCGATGGCTCGTAGAAGACGAATGAAACCGCGCCTATTGTTCTCTGCGAATCGGTCAAACGCCGTTAGCAATAGGGCCATTGGCTGGCGAACATTGAACATCTGCAACTGAGCCAGGCTGTCGCGCTCGTCTTCTGACCAGGATGCATCTTGTGGATCGCGCAATGCCGCATACACCCGGGCGTTTCTGTCCATGTCCCGAATCAGTTCGAATGCTTTCGCCCGGTCGCGGATCTCGTCACGAATGACTTTGAATAAGTCCGCCTTGCGAACCAGCCGGTTGCGACTATTCCAAAAGACGCGCAAGAACTCCGGGAAGCTCTCACTGCCAAGCAGCCCAACGATGCCCTCCCAGCGATCTTCCAAAGTCTTGATTTCCGATGCGTGCGCACCACTGTGCCAGACTACGGAGAATAGGTAGTTCTTCAGCAAATCGGTGACCGAGAGGCGCACACCTCGAGCGTTCAGCGTCTCAAATACCTTGAACGCATTCAATTCGTCCGTCACCGTGATGACGGTAAAAAACAGCTTGTCGACGGCACCATCGACAAAGCGCGCCACTGACTGACCATCTTCACCTGATCGGTCCCTAATCCGTTGCTTGAACCAAAGAAACGCCCGCCGCAACAGGTGCTCCGAGGCGTTCAAGCCTCTCTGTGGTAACTTCTCAAGGGGCACCAGATAATTCTGATAAAAGCTCTCGTTGTGGCGATTCAGGATCAGCTTGGAGCGTGGTACCAGACTTACCGGATCCAAGTAACCAATGTAGTTACCACGCAACTGCTGAGCACGTCGGTATTGTGGATCGTCCTGATCGCCTGGAGCGGCCAAATCGTTCAAGTGCGCAATCGCCGCAAGCATCAGCAGGCTCAGCGTTGTCATGCGCTGCTGACCATCGATAATGTCAAATGCCCTGTTGTCGGCGGATTGCAGTACCAGATAGCCCATGTAGTGTGCAGGCTCCGGGTCCTCACCGAACAGGCCGACAATATCTTGCCACAGGTCATCCCATTCATCGGGGCCCCAGGAATAGTCTCTTTGGAACATCGGTACGCAATAGCTCAGCCCGTTGCCCATCAATTGGCGAAACGTACTGTTGGTAGTGTTGAAATTCATACGCGGAAGACCTTCATTACCTCGTCGCCGAGGTGGTTTATGACCTTGACGGCGATCCGGCCGGTGGATGGTTTTTCGAATGGGCGGGAGGTGTCGCTGTTGAGCGAGGCCCAGGCTTCCTGGTTAATCTCGGCCTTGAGGGTGATCTTGAGCGACTTGTAGGGGTCGCCGGCGCCGAGGAAGTAGGCGTGCCGGACGAAGAAGCTCTCTTGGTTGTAGTCGGTGTCGATGAACCAGCAGGCGATGCCTTCGGGCCCGTCGCTGCGGACCTCGCCGGTGCTGGGATGGAACACGTCTACGCCGTGGACAGTGACTTGTGACCAGTGGTCGGTGGTCAGTGATAGTGGGAAGTCGGGGTCTCTCAGCGCTTGGATCGCAGCGAGCGTTTGAGTCCGTTGAGCATCCGTCCAACTTCGGATGCCCGCGACATCAGAGGCTTGGACTGTTCGGATGTGGTCAGTCCCAGTCGCTGCGCCAGAATGAGAATCGTCTCCGTCTCGGCCAACGAGCCGCTGGCTATCCCCAAGAACTGGAGAAACTCCCCGGTTCCGTGACGTTCCGCTCCCTCCGCTATATTCGCCGGCACCGACACTGCCGCCCGCCGGACCTGGCTGGTCAAGCCGAATTTCTCCTCCGGCGGGAATTGCGCAGAGATTCGATAGACCATCTCGGCCAGCTCGATTGATTTCTTCCAGACTTCCAAGTCCCGATAGCTCTTTAACGTCGTCATAGTTCGCGACTTTGCTCCCGTCTCTAGCCACTAGCCACTGACCACTATTCACTGTTACGTCCGGCTCGCCGAAGATTACGAAGAGGTTGCCTTTGCCGGTGTTCTTGAGGTCGCCGGCCATGTGGAGGTCGGCGTTCATGCGGGCCTTGAGGACGGGAACGCGGCCGAGGCTCTCGAACTCGGTGGTGTGGGCCTCGTAGTTGAAGGCGCAGGCGATGAGGACGTCGAATCCGCCCTCGGCGGCCTCACGGGCGGCCTCGACGAGGTCGGGACGGGAGACGGTGCCGAACTCGGGGCCGATGAAAATCGCGGCACGGGGCTCAGTGGTCAGGGACGGTGCGGTGGACTGGTCACTGGTCACTGGCCACTGGCCACTGGCAAATCGGCCTTCGGCGCAGACCAGGTGGCCGGGCCAGGGGGTGAGGGAGGTGAAGGTGATGCGGTCTTCCTTGTGGGCCTGCTGGACGCCGGAGGTTCTGAGGTTTTCTAGAATGACCTCGGCGAAGTCTATGGACCCGCCGTAACCGTCCTTCGATTCGGCGATGCCGTCTACGAACTCGCCGTTCTCGTCGACGGCCAGGACACGGTGGGGCGAGACGCTCTCGACGGTGAAGGGGCCGGCGACGCGGACCCGGCCGCGGTCCTCGTAGGGTTTGTCGTAGAGGTACTCGTAGTCGGCGTTGCGTGAAATGGAAGCGTCTATTTCGCGCTGTCGCGCGACCCTCGCCGTCCAGAACTCAGTGATTAGTGGTTCAGTGGCCGGTGGCCAGTGGTCCGGCCGCTGCCGGGGAATATCCCACTCTTCGAGTGGAGAGTGGTCTGTGACCAGTGGCCTGTGATCAGTGGTTGGTGGTCGGTGGTCGGTGGTCAGTTCGTCGGTCCCTTGCTGACCACTAGCCACTGGCCACTGATCACTGATCACCGCAGTGATCTGCTGGCGGAGGGGGGCTAGGTGTTTTTCGTATTGCTCCCAGATTACGTCGATCTCGGAGTTGTTGGCGATGGCCCGGAGGGTTATGTGGGGGACGCGCTGGTAGACGAATCCCTGCCGGACGTTGCCGTAGGTTGGGGTTAGTGGCGGGTGGTCAGTGGTTAGTGAGGAGTGCCGGCCGGTGATCTCGGCCTCCTTGCGCTGACCTTCGGGGCTGTCGGAGAGGAGGTAGTAGGGGTAGCGGGCGCCCATGACGCGGGCGCGGGCAAGGGCGAGAGCTACGCGGGAGGTGTCGATGGTGATCCAGCGCCGGCCCCACTGCTCGGCGACGTAGGCGGCTGTACCGGAGCCGCAGGTGGGATCGAGGACGAGGTCGCCGGGATCGGTGGTCATGAGTATGCAGCGTTCTACGATGTTTGTTGCAGTCTGAACTGCATACACCTTAGGGTCGTTCCTACTTTGAACGCCACCAGAGACATCATACCAATTGTTTGTTAAGGCAATCGCGCTAAAGTCGTCGAAATTCTTCTGGAACCGAAGGAGCGATTGAGTCTTCAGGATGCGGGCGGCGCGTTTTACACGAAGCATGCCCAATTCAGATGTACGCCAACCGCCAACACTGGGGCGATATCGCTTGCCTTGGAAATCTACCGCAAAACCAGTTGTTGCAGAACCGGTACGAGAGGTCAAACCTTGATCGGTAAAGTATTTTGCTCCATCATCCAGCAGTCGCTCAGTTTCTACATCAGTCAAGTCAGAGGCGTTATACACAACGCCATCAATTTTCTTTATTTTGGTATAACGGGTAGCACCCATTCCCCCGCGGACCAACAAGTGAAACAACGGGCGAAATTTGAGATTCTCTTTATCCTTGGAATACCAAAGCAAGTAATTGTTCACGTTATCTAGATTTCTGGCGCCTAGCCCAATCGATGTAGGATAGGAAATCAAAGACACAGAATTGTCATCTCCGAACACCTCATCCATCAATGCCCTAACGCGGTGGACGTTTTCGTCGCCGATCTGGACGAAGATGGAGCCGGACTCGGAGAGCAGGTCGCGGGCGACGGTGAGGCGGTCGCGAAGGTAGGACAGGTAGGAGTGGATGCCGTCGCGCCAGGTGTCGCGGAAGGCCTTGACTTGCTCCGGCTCGCGGGTGATGTGGGCGGCGTTGCCGTCTTTCACGTCGCGGCTGGTGGTGGACCATTGGAAGTTGGAGTTGAACTTGATGCCGTAGGGCGGGTCTAGATATATGCACTGGACCTTGCCGCGAAGTCCCTCGCGCTCGGCGAGCGAGGCCATTACCTGGAGGCTGTCGCCGAGGACCATGCGGTTGGACCAGTTGGCGTCGTGCCGGTAGAACTCGGTCCGGGCGTCCTCGGAGGGCAGGCCGTTGAAGTCGGCAAACAAGTCGAGTTGTCGGTGGTCAGTGGCCTGTGGCCAGCCACCACCCCCACCGCCGGACGGAGAGCGCCGGCTGGTGGCGACTAGATCGTCAATTAGGGCCTTGGGGTGTATGCGCTCCTGGATGTAGAGGGGTGGGACGTTTACTACTAGGTCGGACTGGTCCTGCTGGTCCTTGCCGCGCCAGACTAGCTGGGGGTCGAGGTCGCGGTTGCGGCGCTCGTAGGCGAGCCGGAAGGGTTTCTGCTCCTCGTCGCGCATGAGGGATTGGTGCTCGGCGCTGGGGAGGTTTGTGCGCCGGGCTTCCTCGTGGGTGAGGGATTCGATGGATTTGGGGGACTTTGTGCGCGTTTGTTTGGGCATCTTTCCTAGCCTCCCTTACCCGGTTGTCTTTCCCTTAAGTTGCCGGCACCTCCCTAGATGGCACCTGCACCGTTCAATCGGTGTCCCTTGTCGTGGGATGTGCGAACTGAACTGTTTCAGCAATCAAGTCGCCAACCATTTCTACCTGAGGGGAATCTGCCGGAGGTAACCCCTCGATTTCACTGTGGGAAGGGTCGGCCTCATGCTGGTCTTCGGCGGTTAGCGGACTATGGACAAATCGGAGCTCATACAGTGCACGACCGACGTGACGTCCCGTGACGCCAACATTCAGTTCAGCAAGACGGCCGGATGGGCTCATTTGGAGACGAATAAGGCGTTTGACTTCATCCAACTGCAGAGATTTGTTGAGACCTACAAAAGCCTCGATCCAGTGCACCGACAGGCCAAGCTCACCCGGACGGAGGTGAAATGCGGGACCATCAATGCTGCCGTCATCAAGGATCTTACGCGGTCCTATGTAGCGGACCACATGGTCGTCATCCGGGAGAATATCACCTACCAAACATTCACCAACGAGGTGAGGTCGAAGGTATGAATCTGTCTCCTAACCCCACTCAGCGTGTCGACGCCCGCCACCCTGGAGATATCCTCGGATGCCGGACGACGTCTGAATATTACGTAGGACGCTCTCTGCCGGCCAAGAAACTGAATGCCAATTCGAGCGGAGTCATCTCCCTTCCAAACGGCGCGCAGGTTCCCGTTGTCCATCAGAACCAAACCCGCTCGGTTCGCGAACGGCGCCGAGTCGACAAATGACCAGAAATCCTTCTCCGAGTCGCGGTTGACTTGGATTCCGTCCTCCGCTGCATAGTCACGAAGTTGCTTTATACGGCAGAGGTGTTTCTGGCGCGTCTCGAAGGCCCGTTCCACCTGTTCCACGTGTTCCGCAAAATCCTGAATGTAAGCAGCGGCCTCCCGTACGGAATAGTCGGTCAGAACGCTTCTCGACTGAACAGGGGAGACGAGACCGAAGTTGCCGAGATGTACGATCCACTTGCTTGCCCCTATTCCGGCAACCGCAAGCGCAGAATGGGGTAGCGGATCAGTCTCCAGGCTCACGTTGTCGGCCGCTGCGTTTAACCGTCCGTGGAGATTAGCCCTAACCATGCTCAGATACCTGTCGTAACTATCCTGGTTGAAGTCCGAGGTTGAGCTTCCCGTCTGTGGCGTCTCATAGTCCAAGTCGCCAGTGGTGAGTACCTGGGTAATCATTCCCCCTCCTTGCCTGGTTCCCAGTACCTGTCTTGCATGCCCCGACTCGTCAAGCCCACAAAACACTCGATAATGTGATCGTGAGAGTCCCGGAACCACCGGTCAACTGCAGACCTTGTTCCATGTTCTGGCCTTCCACTGACCTTGATCTCAAGAACGAGAACAGGAGAATTTGAGTTCTGCGTCCTTGTTCCGTTCCTGATACCTACACTCAATTTTGCGTTAGCTTCAATGTCATAGATGTAGTTGCAATTGAAGTTAGGAGTAGTAGCTGCGTCAATGCCGGGAGCCGGGATTGAGAACGATGGAACGACCTTAGGAGTGTCTTCTGGCCCGGCCCATAACCCACAACTCTCTATGGAATTTATGTAGGTCAATTCGCACGACCCAATGGACAATCTCGACAAATCAAATTCGGTCTGAACGAACTCGTCAAAGAGATTATAGTACCTGTCGAACGCCGGCTTGACATTATCGTGGAATCCCGGATACCTGGCGGAGCCTCTGCGGCGCCAGTTGAACATGAAGGCATTCTTCTGAACTTGGATGATGTATATGTCATCCTTCGCGACAAACCAATACCTAGGCATCGGAAGGAACTCGCCAGCACCGATATCGGGTGCAATCTCCATCGGGGAGATTGACGGGGGTTGTTGGTGTACGACGGGGAACTCGCTTCTTATCTTTTGCCAGAACAGACCAACATGCTCACTGCGAAAGTCGGCGATGGGACCGTTGAAGTAGGTGGCCATGACGACTTCATTTATTGGCGGATTTCGGAACACTACGGGCATCGTACGCCTCGATACGTGCGTATCCGCATTTTCGTCGCGTCCTTCACGTTCACTCGGCGGCGGTCAGCGGTGTGGAATACGACAGCTTCTCCTGATTCTTGACAATCTCTAGTATTTCACATTATGAGCCACGGATTCCACTTTTGCACTGAAGCAGGAGTCCCGACGGCTAGTCGCAATTATAACAGAACGTCTGTTCGCTGCAAAGGATTCCGCGCGACCTGGTATAGCCACCGTCGGCGTGCCCTAGACTGGGGACGAGCCCCAGCGCTACAATTCCCTCTCCCCACCCCTCTGGATTCCGGCTTTCGCCGGAATGACGAATTGATGTTGCGAATGACCAATGAGAGGCTGCTGAAGCGGTCTATTCTCGTACCAATGACGAGTTGGGTGGCGCGCCGATGGCTGGGGACAAGCCCCAGCGCTACATTTTCGGGGCCCATGATGGGGTGGCGATGGTGGCTTATGTTGGGCTGAGTTGAGCAGGTAGCAGTTGTCACGCTACGACGCGCCGGGTGGTGAAGCGCTCTATGAGCCGGCGGAATTCTTCGTCTATCTGGTAAACGTCGGTGAACTCGGCGAATGCCCAGCGGCCGTACTGGCGAAGGTTGTTGACGCCGGGGATCCAGTAGGTGTCCATGGTGGACTTCTTTTCCTTGGCATCCTCTCCGCGATAGCCCTTGATTTCGACGACGAGGTGGAGGAGGTCGTCATCGCCACGTCCGTCGTCGATCAAGAGGACGAAGTCTGGCAGATAGGTTTTTGGGGTAGAGCCGTACTGGTAGGGGACTTCCAGGCCGAGGTTGTGGTTCTTCACGTAGGCCCTTACCTTCGGGTGGGCCTCGGCGACGCGGCAGAACTCGGCCTCCCAATCGCTGTCCAAGACGACCCAGTTGACGTGGCACTTTCGCGGGTCGGTCTGCCAACGGCTCTCCTTGGAAGTGGTGAAGTTGACGTGGGAGGTGGAGCCGGTGGGGTTGAACGGGTCGAGGAGCACCTTGACAGGCCGGGCGCCGGAATGGGCCCGGTTGATTGCGGCGGCGATGCGCTCGCAGGCCATGTCGGCCAACTCCTGGTACATGAGCTGTGCCGGATAGGTGCCGCCGTCGCACCGCAGGCTGGTGTCGAGCCACTGCTTGACGATCGTCTTCAGCTTTCCGAACAGGTGGATCTTCGGCTCCTCATTCGGATCCCGCCACTTCGTACGGAGCAGGCGCTCGGTCAGGTTGAACTCCAAGGTGGACTGCCGGAGGCTCTTGGTGTGCACCAAGTTGAGATCGATGCCTTCTCCGATAATTCCCTCGTTCCTGGTTATGGACGGACCGATTAGTTCTGGAGTGAGCCGCAGAACGGAATCGGCGGTGAACTCGGCGCTCAACTCCTCCTTGGGCAGCTCGACGCGATAGCCGGACACGCGAGGGAACCGAATCTCGAGATGGTCTCGTTCCGGATGTACCGCGTTGACCTGTATCGTCTGGCGGGGCGGCTGGGGCGGGGCAACAACCGGCTTGGCGGTGAAATCGAACGGGACACCGAGCACGTCGGCGTATTCGACGTCGAACAGACCCTGTGAGTTGAGGTCGTAGGACTGTCTGCGAAGGGCCCGGCCGACGACCTGCTCGCAGAGAAGCTGGGTGCCGAAGGCCCGGACGCCGAGAACGTGGGTCACGGTGTTGGCGTCCCAACCCTCGGTGAGCATGGAGACGGAGACGACGCAGCGGATGGACTCTCCGAGCCGGCCTTCCTTGCCGACGGTGTTCATAGTCTCCCGGAGAAGGTCCTCGTCGGACAGCTTTTCGGCCTGGGAGCGGTCGCCGGTGCGCTGGATTATCTCGCGGCGGAACTGCTCTATCTGAGGGGTAGCCATAGTACGGAAGTCCCTATTCAGCGCCTCGCCGGATTCGAGCTGTTCGCTATCGATCAAAAGCGTATGCGGTTTGCCGTACCTGTCGCTGTTTTCGTCGAAGTTGCGAAACAGCGACAGGTGGCCGCTAATCGGTGTGGTTGAGCCATCTTCATTCTTGCGGTGAAAGCCGGCAACGTAATCGTAGACCAACTTGGACGTGGAGGTATTGTTGCAGACGATGATGAAGCATGGAGGCACGGGGATCTTGGCATCCTGCCATAGCCTATAGGTTTTCTCGTAGTGTCCGTAAAGGGCTTGGAGGGCGGTTTGAAGCTGGGTGGGCAGGCTGAGGGGATCGAGGCTGCCGGCCTTTCGCCGGCCGGCCCTGGGCATTTCGAGGCGGATATTCTCCCACAGAGCGCGGTACTTGGGCATGTCGCCACCGGGGATATTATCGGCGACGGGGACTCGGGGCAGCTTGACGATGCCGCTCTCTATGGCGTCCATCAACGAGAAGTCGCTGACCGTCCAGGGAAAGAGGGTGCCCTCGGCGTAGCCGGACCCGCGCAGGAAGAAGGGAGTGGCGGACAGGTCGATGACCTGCTGGAGTCCCAACTTGCGCTTGACGATTTCAAGGCCGGAGATCCAGACGCGGGCTTCCTCGTTGCTCTTTTCGGCCTGCTTCCTCTCCTCGCCCTTGAGGAGTATCTCGTCTTCGTCCGGTGGTTTGTGGCGGTAGCAATGATGACCTTCGTCGTTCAGCACCAAGACGTTCTTCATGCCCATGAGACCGGGCATGACGCGTTGGACCATCTGGCCTTCCGTTTCCTGGGTGTTCAGATCCGGGCCTCTTCCTTTTAGCAGGGCTCTTCCGCCACTGGACAGCTGGGTGCGTTCGCGGAGCATGAAAGCGTGGAAGTTGGTGATGACAATCTTGGCCTGGCCGAGGTCGGGGAGCATGTCGGCCGGCACGAGCTCCCGGCTGTCGTAATAGCTGTCCGGATCGTTGGGTTGCAGGACGCGGAGACGGTCCTTGATGGTGATGCCGGGGGCGACGACAAGAAAACCGCGAGTGAATTTCTTGGTGTTGGGCCGGCGGACGGCGTTGACGGTTTGCCAGGCGATGATCATCGCCATGACGGTGGTCTTGCCGGCGCCGGTAGCTAGCTTCAGCGCCACGCGCAACAGCTCGGGATTGGCGTCCCGACTGGCGCCGGCGAGGCGATCGAGGACGCGCTTGCCGGCCGGCCCCAACTTGGGGGCAACCTCGGTCAGCCAGATGATAGTTTCGACGGCCTCTACTTGGCAGAAGAACGGGCGGAAATTGCTGAACCTATGATGGCGCCAATGAAGGAGCAACCGGGCGGTTTCGGGAGTGACGCCCCAGTTGTTGGGGCCCTGTATCTTTCGCCAATCATCGACCCGGCGGCGAATCTCATTGACCGCCGCGGTGACGAGTTCATACTGCTGCTGCTCGGTGGATAGTCCCTCGCCCTCGTCGAAGACTATCTGTCGCTGGACCCTGGACGCGCGGCGCTTTTTGGGCTTGGGGATCGGCGTGATGAACTCGGCAACGCGCCGGCGCTCGATGATCTTGTGGGTCGGCTGTCCGTCTTTGTCGAGCTCCCAGTGGCGCAGAGGGTATTCGTAGGGGGGGGTTGAGGATCGGCTTTTCGAAGAACAGTTCTTCCACTCTAGTCGACCTCTTTGGCCCTCATCATTCGCAAGTGGCAACCGCCTCGATAAAGCTCGCGTCTGCGCTCAGGGTTATGTTCTTCATACTAATGCCTCGCCGGTAACTCTACTCGTAAGTATCGTGCAAGATTGTAGTGTGCAAGAGGGTTTCGGGCGGGATGCTCGCATGCCCTTGGCTGGGGAGGAGCCCCAGCGGTACGGGACTGCCCCACGCCAGGCGGGTTTGAAACCCGCCTCTACGGTGATTTTGTCCCTTGACGTTTCGCCGGCCGGCTTGCCCATGGATGGGGACGAGTCCCGGCGCGACATTCTTCGTTGTGGTCGTGGCCGGCCGGCATTTAGCGGGGGACAAGCCCCCGCGCTACATTTTTCGCTGCGGTCGCGATTTGCGGTTAGAGGAGGCGTTTGACGGCGTCGACGATGCTGCGGCTGCCGATGCCGGCGGCGTCGATCATCTCGGCCGGCTTGCCGGAGCCGGGGAGGTCGTACACGGCGAGCTTGATGGCGCGGGGCAGGGGTTCCGGCGCGCCGGCGAAGGCTGACAGAACCGCGTCGCCGAGGCCGCCTTCGGGCCAGTGGTCTTCCGCGACTACGATCCGGCCGGCGGTGTCCGCGGCGGCTTGGCGCAGGGTGCCGGCGTCGATTGGCTTCACGGAGTAGGCGTCGATCACCCGGATGGCTATGCCCTCGTCGGCCAACTGAGCGTGGGCGGTCAATGCCTCGTGCAGGGTGACGCCGGCGGCTACGACGGTCGCCTGGTCGCCGGAGGAGCGGCGCAGGACTTTGCTGCCACCGATGGGAAATGTCTCGTCGGAGGAGTAGATGACCGGCGTCTTCTCGCGGGTGGTCCGCAGGTAGCTGATGCCGTGGTGGTCGGCCATCTCGGCGACGAGCCGGGCGGCCTGGTTGGCGTCGCTGGGGTAGAGCACGACGCTGCCGGAGACGGCCCGCATCATGGACAGGTCCTCCAAGCCCATCTGGGAAGGGCCATCCTCGCCTATCGAGACGCCGCTATGGGAGCCGCACAGCTTGATATTGGCGCGCGAGACGGCGGCCATGCGGATGAAATCGTAGGCCCTGGTGAGGAAGGCGGCGAAACTGGAGGCGAAGGGTACGTAGCCCCGGACGCTCAGGCCGATGGCGGCGCCGATCATCTGCTGTTCCGCGATATACATCTCGAAGAAACGGCCGGGAAACGCGTTTGCGAACGCATCTGAGTAGGTGGAATTGTTGACCTCGGCATCGACGGCAACAACCTGAGAACAAGCGGCACCCAAGGCTTTGAGGGCATCGCCGTAGCCCTGCCGGGTCGGGACCTGATCGCCTACGTCGTAGCGCGGCAACTCGACGGGCAGGCAATGGGGCGCCGGCTGCGAGCCGGTAGATGCCGGCTTGGCCGGAGGGGCGACGATGGACCGCCGGCCGCCAAGCTCGGCAATGGCCCGCTCGGCCTGGTCTTCGCTAAGCGTCTTGCCGTGACTGCCGTCTCGATTCTCCAGCTCGGAAAATCCCTTGCCCTTGAGGGTCTTGGCGATAATCATCGTCGGCCGGTCCTGTTGCTCGGCCTCGGAATAGGCCCGGTCGATAGCGGCCGGATCGTGGCCATCGATCTCGATGGTGTGCCAGCCAAATGCGCCGATGCGCTCGGCGTAGGTCCGGGTGTCCCAGCCGAGGGCAGTGGGCCCGCGCTGGCCGAGCCGGTTGACGTCAATGATGCCGGTTAGGTTGTCCAGCCCATAGTGGCCGGCGAGGCTGATCGCCTCCCAGACGGAACCTTCGGCGGTCTCGCTGTCGCCGAGGAGCACCCAAGTGCGGTAGGGCAGCCGGTCGATGTACTTGCCGGCGAGGGCGATGCCGACGGCGATGGGCAGGCCGTGGCCGAGGGAGCCGGTGGCGACGTCGACCCAAGGGATGGCCGGCGTGGGGTGACCCTGGAGCCGGCTGCCGAAGTGCCGGACGGTGAGCAGCTCGTCGTCGCCGATGGCGCCGGCGGCCTTGAAAAGGGAGTACAGAAGCGGGGCAGCGTGGCCCTTTGAGAATAGGAGATGATCGTTGTTGGGATTGCCGGGTTCGTCGAAGTCGTAACGAAGATGCTCGGCGAAGAGGACCGCCATCAGGTCGGCCGCGGACATTGACGACGTGGGATGGCCGGAGCCGATCTGTGTAGTGCAGCGGATGCTATCGACGCGAAGCTGCTGCGCCAACTCGCGCCAAGCCTGTACCTTAGCGGACAAGTGGGGGTCCTCCTGAAAATGAATCCCAAAGGAAGTGTGAATTCTAGCACTGTAACGGTCTTTCGGGAGAGTTTCAAGCGAGCGTTGGAAGGGTAGGGGGCATGTTTGCGCGGGAGTGACGAGACGTGGCCGCCGGGTCGGTCGACTCCGGGGCATTGGCGATTCCCTCTCCACCCAAGGTCGGGTTTGAAACCCGACCCTACGGCTACGGCGAGGTTGAGGTTCGTTGGGATGCCGGTCGGTACTACGAGGCTGGCAGGTGCACTTGGCTGGGGACCAGCTCCGGCGCTACGGGATTCACCCTCACCCCGTATCGTGGTACGGGGCAGGCTCTTCAATCCTCTCCCATCGAGGGCGAGGAGGTAGACCGGTACAGACCGAGTACAAAGGTAACAACAAGATCGGGCCAGTGGGTTTCAGAGGAAACCTAACTCGGATCGGAGTCGGGGACGTGGATTGGGGAGGCCGGCGGAGCGACTTGGTCGCAGCGCTTGGCGGCCACTGAGCAGAAGTGGGGGTCGATGTCCAACCCGATTGCACGACGTCCGAGCTTTTTGGCGACGGCGCAGGTGGTGCCGGAGCCGAGGAACGGGTCGAGGACGGTATCGCCGGGGAAGCTGAACAGCTTTATGAGCCGGCGGGGCAGCTCCTCCGGGAAGGCGGCCGGGTGTCGGTACTGGGTCCGGCTCTCGCCGGGGAAGTCCCAGAGACCGAGGACCCAGTCCATGAACTCATCGCGCTCGAGATCCGACTGCCGGCCGCGTCCATTGCGCTTTCGAGTCTGATGCGACAGAACGAGAATGGCCTCAGCCGCGGTGTTTACCCAGGGATCGGACGCGCTGAGCCAGCTACCCCAAGCGGTCCGCCGGGAGACGTTTCTCTCGAGCCAGAGGATGGTGGTGTTGTAGATGTAGCCAAGCTCGTGGACGAACAGGCGGGTCATGTCAGCGAGGACCGCTTGTTTGGTCGCCGTCTTTCGACCATTAGCTTGAAAGGCTAGATTTATGTCAATAGGTATGTTTACGCAAACTCGCGAACCTGGCGTTAAAACGTGGGTCAGGGCTTTGCCCCACTGCTTGGTCCAGTCCAAGTATTGTTGGTAGGTCTTGTCGTCACGGGCGGTGCCGTAGTCCTTGCCCAGGTTGTAGGGCGGGCTGGTCACGACAAGGTGGATGCCGGCCGGCGGTAGGAACGACAGGTCGGTGCTGTCGCGGTTGTAAATTTCGACGCGGGATTCGGCGTCGGAGTAGAAAGGAGCAATACCCAAGATTAATTTCTCCCAGAGATAGTTTACCTGCCGACGCGTCGGTCGGTATTTTGGGGCGGGCTGCCCGGGTGCACGTGGCTGGGGACAAGCCCCAGCGCTACAAGTCTCTCTTTCGACTCTCGACGGGAGCCGGCCATTTTCGTACCCACGACGAGGTGGGTGGCGGGAACCATTCATCCCGGATCGGAGTCCGGGGATAACTATTTTCGTACCAATCGCTCATGCCGGCTGGTGCCGGCACACCAAGGTATGAAAATGAGGCCTGGTCGTTGGAGGTGTTTGGGTGTGGTTGGTGCCACCCTTCCCCTCTGGATTCCCGCTTCCGCGAGAATGACGAATTCGGAGTCCGGGACATGCTTTCGCACCAACGACACTCACAAGACTGGTGCTCTCAAGCCTGAACAGCTACTCGCACAGCTTGCACATTGTTATCCCTGACTCCATGATGTAGCTATGCCTACACCCATCGTCCTCGATACATAACTCCCACGGAGTAACCGCTGTTGCTGGGGGATATCCGACTCCCGTCGTCATCGATCGAGGCCGTTCGCAGGTATCATCGAGGTGAGGTCGACAGTGAGGATGTTCGCCACATCCAGGCTATGGGTTTGCGCCGGCTAGATGGCGGGAGAAACAACTCCGTCTTTGCCTTCCAACACAGTGGCAAGCCCCTCTGCATAAAGCTCTACCGAGTCGATACGCGTCAACGCGCCGGAACTGAATGGCATGCGCTGACATGGCTTTCGTCCCATGGCTATCACTTCGCCCCACGGCCATTTCACCACTACGCGGATACCAGCCTGCCGGCTGTGGTGATGGAATTCATAGATGGCACGTGGCTCGGCGAGCGGCGGCTGAGCCGGGCGCAGTTGGAATCGCTGGTCGAGGCCCACCAGCAAATGTATAGCATCACGCCGGATTCTTCGGACGCTCGGTTCCGGCCGGCCACTGGAAACGCCACGGTCATGGTTCGCCGGGTGACAACCGGTGAATGGGGCACCGACCCCACAGCTGGGGATGTCTTGGCTCAAGAGGCACACGCTCTATGGCAAACCTGGCGCAAAGGGGATGATCCCGCGCTGCTTCTCGAGCCGGCGCCACAGGCATTCTCTCGCGGCGATCCAAACCTGGCGAACTGCTCCTGGAGCCGGCAGCGTCTCAGAATTGTGGATTTCGAATACAGTGGCTGGAGTGATCGCGCGACCGACCTAGCCGATCTGGTAGAGCACGTGCAGTCACGGGGGACGCCGGACGAAAGCTGGGAGTGGTTCGTAGAGCAGTTCCATATGTCCCGCCGCGAACAGAAGAGACTTCTGGCGGCGCGCCGGCTGTCCGCTCTGTTTTGGCTGATGAAGATGTGGGCGCGAAGGGCACTTGAGCCGAGTGGCCGGAAGGATCAGCGGTTTGTCTCGCAGCTTCTACGGGCTCGTTCCTTATGCGCCGGCCAAAAGCTGAGAGAGAAACTTGTCCTACCGCAGCCCTCTAGAAGATCTCGTCCAGGTTGAAGGTGAAGCCTTTAAGCGTGGGGGAGGTCACAATCTGCCCTTCGCCGTAGGTTCCGGCAACATCGAAGGCGTCCTGGCCCATCAGTAGGATCGCGACGGTCTTTGCGTCGGGATCCACAAGCCAGTACTCCCTAACGCCGTGTTTAGCGTACAGGCGGCGTTTTAGAGTTCTATCCAGCCCGGAGGTCGAGGGTGACAGAATCTCGATCACCAAGTCGGGCGCGCCTCGGACGTTGTCGCCGCCGAGCAATATGTCGCTACGCTCCCGAGAGACGAAAAGCAGGTCGGGTTGCACCACGTCGGTGTTCGACAGCAACACATCGCAGGGGGCGAACAAGATTTCGCCCAAGCCTCTATCTTTGACAAAGGTATGGAGCCGCGTCCCCAATTTCATGCCGACTCTCTGGTGAGGTATGCGCGGTGCCGGAGCAACAACCAGCTCTCCGTCGAGAAGCTCGTAACGCTTGTCCGCCGGCGTGTTGCGGTAGTCCTCGTAGGTGAGCTTGGCTACGGGCTTCGAGCTGACCAAGTTAGCCCTCTGTATCGTTGTTCAAGCCGGACCAAGTCCTCATCGGATGTCCCATCATACACAAATCCGGCTCGTAGATTCACACTGACAGGTTACTAAATCCGCATCAGGTGAACGGCCGGCCGCCTGTCGATGTTTTGGGCGGGTTGCCCGGTCGCCCTTAGCTGGGGACAAAGCCGGGCGCTACATTTCTCTCTTGCGACCCTCGGCTGTCGTTGTTCGGGCGACGGTGGTTGGTGTCGCCGGCCGGCGCCGGAATCCATCCCGGATCGGAGTCCGGGACATGCTTTCGTACCAATCGCTCGTGCCGGCTGGCGGCGGCACACCGAGGTATGAAAATTGGGTGCATTGGTTGGTGGGAGAGTTCCAGTGTCATTGCCACAACCCACACCTCCCCTCTGGATTCCCGCTTTCGCGGGAATGACGAATTGGGGGGCGATTCTACGGGAGCCACCTGTTTTCGTACCAAGACGATGGAAGGGCCTTGCGTTGCTAAATCCGCATGAGGTGGAGGGCCGGCCGCTTCAGGGCAGGCACTCATTCGCTCCTCCGGTAACTTCTTAGAATGCCCAGTGCGCCTGTCTTCTCCTGATCGAGAACTACTAGTCCAATCTCGTCGCTAACCGCGTTCAACTTGGCATCGCTTGCATTGACACAACTCATCCTTCCCGCATGAGACGCAACTCCTCCGACAGAGTCTTTCTTCCCATGGCCTTATCGACGACCTGACGCGCCTCAGCATCAGGAATGGCGTATTTCCCGAACTTTGACTGGAGCTCGACAACGCAATCGACTATCTGAGGACTTTGTGAGCTGTGGAGTGTCTTGTCGGTTTCTAGCTTCATCGCCAACCCTCCTGTATATGCAACTCGCCCATACATAGTCTACATGCCGATGCGTTGTTCAGCTTCCCTACCGGCCGCTAAATCCGCATGAGGTGGAGGGCCGGCCGCTTCAGGGCGACGGTCCATTGCTTTCGGCGGTCTACCTCGAGCACGCGGTAGGTGTGACCGCCCAGGCGTATCTCCAGATCGTAATCGCGTTCCGGCGTCAATCGCACGTCGTCGAGCCGGAAGAAGAGCGTGTGCACGATGCCGTGATCGAGCTCGCGTACGATACGGCCGGCGAGCCTGGTTTCGCCGCTTGCCGCGCGGCGGACCCGGTCCGGCCGGACGAGGGTCACGTCCTCCGGACGGACGCAACAGAGCAACTCTTCGCCGAGACCAAATGGGCCGGCGGGCGCCAGCAACTCCACCCCACCGGCGGCTACCGTAAGGCCTTCGGTTGCTGCTGCGGCGACTCGGCCGCTGAACAGGTTGCGGATACCGGTCAGTCGGGCAACGGTCGCATCGACCGGCCGGTGGAACACCTCCTCCTTGGCGCCGGATTGGAGGACTCGGCCCTGATCAAGAACCATCATCCGCTTGCTAAGGGAGTATGCGTCGTAAACGTCGTGGGTTACGAGTACCGTGGTGAGGCCCAGCTGCTGGTGGATGGCGAGCAGGTCTTCGGTCAGGCCGGCCTTGGTGACCGGATCCAGAGCCGAGAAGGGCTCGTCCAACAGAAGCAACTCCGGCTCGATAGCCAGCGCTCGCCCGATCGCGACTCGCTGCTGCTGGCCGCCGGATAGCTGGTGGGGCCGGCGCTCCTCGAGGCCAACCAGACCCAGTATATCGACCAGATCAGCGACGCGGCGGCGTACGGCGTCACGGGGAAGGCCGGCCAGGCCAAAGGCGAGATTCTGGGCGACGCCGAGATGGGGGAAGAGGGCGTAGCTCTGTACCACGTAGCCGATCCGCCGTTGCCGGGCCGGCACGTGTACCCGTTTCTCCGAGTCGAAGAACAGCCGGTCATTAAGGCTGATGGTGCCGGACAGCGGCCGAAAGAGGCCGGCCAGACACTGGAGGGTCAGACTCTTACCAGCGCCGGAGGGTCCAACAACCGCCACGATCTCGCGCTCGGCATGGAATGTCACCTGTAGCTCGAAATTGCCGATTCGAGCCAGGAAATCGACGCTCAGCACGGCCCGCTATCCTTCACCAGCGGGTGGCCCGCGAAGTAGTCGCCAGGATCGCAAGAACACCGACGGCGACCAACGTCAGCAGAACCACCAGCGTGTTCGCCTGAGCAAAGTGGCCGGCTTGGACCGCGTCGTAGATGGCAATCGCCATCGTCTGTGTTCGGCCGGGGATGTTTCCGGCGATCATCAGGGTGGCACCGAACTCGCCAATCGCGCGGGCGAAGCACAGCGACAGGCCGGCGACTATGCCCTTCCAGGCGAGCGGAACGGTGACGGCGAAGAAGACTCCGAGCTCGCCCCGGCCGAGAGTGCGGGCGATCTGCTCGTAGCTGGGATCAACCGTCTCGAAGCCGGCCTGGGCGGCGCGAACCAGAAACGGCATGCCGGCAACCCACGCAGCCACCACCGCGGCCGGCCAACTGAAGACAAGCACAACGCCAAGCAGACTTTCCAGGAGCTGGCCGATCGGCCCCTGCCGGCCGACCAACAGAAGCAAGTAGTAGCCCAGCACCGTCGGCGGAAGCAGCATCGGCAGGGTGATCAGCGCGGCAACCAGCTCTCGGCCGGCGAACCTGGTCCGGGCTAACCACCACGCGAGCGGCAGTCCGAAGGGAACGGCCAGAATAGTGGCCAGCACGGCCACTCGCAAGGACAGAAAGAGCGGAAAGAGGTCGATCGGCGTCTCGCTCACGCTAACCTTCTCCGACGGGAGCAAAGCCGTATTGGCGCAGAATGCTCTGACCTTCCGGTCCTACGACGAAATCGAGAAACCGGCCGGCCAAGTCCTGTCGCGGGCTCTCGGCCACGACAGCCGCGGTGTGGCGCAGGGGCAGATGCAGCGAGCTTTCGATGAGCTGGTACTCGATCTCCGGCGACTCGGCGACCGACCATGCGATGATCGCGGCTTCGGCGTTGCCGGTGCGGAGAAACTGGGCTGTTTGCTCGACACTTTCGGCGAGTACGAGCTTCGGCTGGAGTTGGTCCCAGAGGCCAGCATGCTCCAGCACCTGCTTGGCAGCTTGGCCATAGGGCGCATGGGCCGGATTGGCGACGGCAATACGCCGCACGCTTGGATCCAGCAGGTCCGGCAACTCGGGCGACTTGATACCGCTCCGATGATTGACGGCGAGCGCTATGCGTCCCAGGGCGTATACCTGCTGCGTGCTGGGGACGATTTTCCCGTGATCGCGCAGGCGCTGAATGAAGCCCTCGTTTGCGGCAAACAAGATGTCGATGGGAGCGCCCTGCTCTATCTGTGTGGTCAGACTGCCGCTGGATCCAAAGATTACAGTCACCTTGGCGCCGGCCTGTTGCTCGAAGGAGGCGGCGATGTGTTGGAAAGCGAACCGTAGACTACTGGCGGCGGCCACGACCAACTCATCCCGGCCGGCCGGATTGGACTGCTGGCAGCCCGTCGATACGATGGTGAGTCCAACGAGACAAACCGCGGCCAAGAACAGCCGGGCGACCGCAGCGCTCAAGACCCGCCCGCTTCGACTCGCTGGCCGGCCAGTTGCTCCCGGTACTGCTGCAACCAGACGATAGTGCCCTCGGTCGTAGTCAACCGCAGCTGTCTCACCAACCGGGCGAAGCTCTCGCTCGAGTATCGCTCCAACTCTAGCTTTTGAGCGACAAGCTGTTCGCGGCTGACGGCAAGCTGAGCGTCTATCAAACGGAGCGTATCGTGCCCGGCCATGCGTTGTGATAGATAGAGCCTGAGAAGAAACTCCAGCCGGATCTCGCGGTTTCGTCGGGCCGGCTGCTCGAGCCATCGCCAGAACTCGGCGCGGCCAATGTCGGTTAGATGGTAGATATGGCGAGGCGGCCGGCCGACCTGCCGCTCTACGTTGGCGACCACGTAGCCGGGGGACTCCAGCCGTTTCAGGTGGGCATAGAGCAGACTGGGATGGACTCGGCACACGTCGCCAAACTCGCCCTCGGGTCCGAACCACTCGGCCAACTCGTAGCCGTGCGAGGGCGATTGGTACAGCAATCCAAGTATCGCGTGCTCAGCCGGCTTCAGCGGTTGAGTCCGTCGCACAACCAGCCCTCCATCTAGCGGTCAGCAAAGCCCACCGATCAATTCTACCCCAGGCGATGCTCAGCGCGGCGAAGAGGCGTTCAACCCGGCCGGCTTGGCGCTGGCCCGGTGGCGGTCCCGGGTCTCGGGCACCAGGAACAACAGCGTGGCAGCGCCAGCGACGCCGGCCAGCGCAAGGACCAAAGCTGATGACTCCAGGTCCACGATATCGGCCATACCACCCACCAGCAATGGGCCGGTGGTTGACCCGATGTCACCAATAAGGTGCCAGAGGCCGAGGAACGGGCCGGTGGCCCCCTGCGGAGCCAAGTCGGCGCCGAGCGTCATCATGGTGCCGGATCCGATGCCGTTACCAAAGCCGGAGAGGGCGGTGACCGCCAGCAGGCTGAGGAAGTCGCCGGCCAGCGGCATCAATGCCAAGGCGGCCCCCATGATCGCGAACGAAGGCACCGAGGCGAACTTGCGACCGAAACGATCCTGGACCAGCCCAGCGGGGAAGAACATCGCCATATCTATCGCAGCGGCCAAGCTCATGATCACGCCTATAGCCTCGACGTCGAGCCCAATTACGTAGGCTCCATAGAGGGGAACGACGACCTGTACACCCTTCCGTACGACCTGCCCAAGAATCATCGCCCCGCCGGCCGGAAGCAACTCGCGCCAGGTTTCGGTGACCACGCTCCAGGTTGGCACCGCTCGCTGTCTCTCGCGACCTCCGTCCTTGCTATCCCCTTTTTCGGAGAAGCCGATCAGACTAATCAATACCGTAAGCGTCAGGACAGCGCCCAGAAGGAAGGGGAAGTGGAGACCCATCTTGCTGGCAGCGAAGCCGCCGATAGCTGGGCCGATGAACATGCCAATCCGCATGGTGCCGCCGAAGCTAGCTAGCACTCGCCCGCGCAGCCGCGGGCTGACCGCCTCGGTAAGATAGGAATGCAGAGATATGTGCCACATCGCCATGCCCAGGCCGGCAAGCAGTCGATAAGCAACGAACTCCGGGAATGACCCGGCCAAGCCGGCGCCAAGGCCGGAGAGTGTCATAGCGATTGCACCGGCAGCTACAACAGGCCGGCGGCCGAACCGCTGTATCGCGAGGCCGGCCGGTATGGAGCCGGCGAGGGTGCCTATCCCCCAAGCCGCGACAGCGATGCTTACGAGAGTAAAGGAGACGTCGAACGATTTGGCGTAGATCGGTATGACCGGAAGGAGCAGGCCCTGTTGGAACGCTACGACCACGGCCGGCAGGTAGACGGCCAGAAGAATCCTGCGGTCCAAACGATTTCACCTTTACGTGAAGCGCCGAGTGCGAAGGGTACGATGGTATCTTATCGGAATGGGTCCGCCGGCATTGCCCGCCCTGTTATCGAATCAACACAAAAGAGAGTTGCGGCGGTTATACTATTTACGTAAGACGTTATAATGATACGAAGTTTCAGGGATCGGAGAACCGAACGATTCTTTGAGGGTCGGCCAGTGCCGGCCTTTCAGGGCTTTGCGGATCAGGCGACGCGCCGACTCACGGTATTGGACAACGCGGCGTCCTTGCAGGACTTGGGAGGATTGCCCAGTAACAGGCTGGAATCGCTCTCCGGCGTCCGGACGGGCCAATTCAGCATACGGATCAATCGCCAGTGGCGTATCTGCTTTCGCTGGGAAGACGACGGGCCCTACGACGTGGAGGTAGTGGACTACCACCGATGAGGAGTTGGAGATGAGTGTGAGCAGCGGTATGAGGCCGGTGCATCCAGGCGAGATATTGGGTGAAGAGCTTCAAGAACTTGGATTGTCGGCGAACGCGCTGGCCAAAGCACTGGGCGTCCCCACAAATCGGATCACGGCCATCTTGAAGGGCCAGCGCGGGATTACGGCCGACACGGCTCTGCGATTATCCCGTTACTTCGGCACGACGCCACAACTGTGGCAGAATCTCCAGAACGCTTTCGAGTTGCGCGTCGCAGAGATTGAATCGGGAAAGGACATTACGGAACGAGTGGAACCGCGAAAGACAGCGCAGACCGGCATCGGCCGCGATTTTCGGTAGGATAGTCCCCGATCCATCGGACCCAAGGAGCGCTAGTTTCTGATGATGACGCTACAAGAGATTTCGCCGGCGGAGTTGGTCGCGGCGATAGAGGCCAACATGGCGGAGTTCTGGAGATGTTTCGGCCGGCTGCCGGGGGCGGTGATGCACGACGAGCCGGACCTTTTATGGTTCGCGACGGGCGTTCCGGACGGGTCGCTGAACGGCGTGATCCACTCGCAGTTCGCGGACGGCGAGGCGGCCTCGCGGATCGACGAAACGCTCGAGTACTTCGGGCGGCGCCGGCTGCCGATGCAGTGGTGGGTAGGTCCATCCTCGCGGCCGGCCGACTTGGGGGAGCTCCTAGAGGCCCGTGGTTTGGCCAGCAGGCCGTGGCGTCCGCCGGGAATGGCGGTGGACCTTGGAGCGCTGTCGCGCCTGGAGACGCCGGCCGGCCTGACGGTGCACCGGGTCACGGACGAGGCGACGATGAAGAGTTGGCTGGCCGCATCTGGGGCGCAAACGGAGGCGCTGGCCGGAGCAGGGATCGAGCCGGAAGGGCCGATGCGCCACTACGTCGGGCTACTGGAGGGGGAGCCGGCGGGCGCGTCGTCGCTCATGCTGGCGGCCGGCGTGGCGAGCCTGCAGCTTGTCGCGACGGTGCCGGAGGCGCGCCGGCGGGGCGTCGGATCGACGATGTCGCTGGCGCCGATGGTGGACGCGCGGGAGCTTGGCTGCCGGATCGGGATCCTGGCGTCGTCGCCCCTGGGTTTCGGGGTGTACAGCCGGATTGGTTTTCGGGAGTACTTCAGGTGGACGGTCTACGAGTGGGCGTGAAGGGTAAGTATGGTCCACCCAGGTCACCTAGAGGGAGATTGGCATGGCAGAGTGGTCACTACAGGATGTGAAGAATAAGTTCAGCGCGGTGGTGAACGCCGCGCTGGCCGGCGAGCCTCAGCGGGTTACGCGGCGGGGCCAGCCGGCAGTGGTGGTGCTGGCGACGGAGGAGTATGAGCGGCTCTGCCGGTTGGAGAAACCTGGCGCTCCGACGCTGGGTGAGTTGCTGCTTGAAATTCCGCAGGACGACGAGGAATTCGAGCGGCTGTCTCTGGCAACGTGCGTCAGTTCGAGCCGGCGGGGTTTTCTACGCTGAATCCGGCCGGGTGTTGAGGACCTGGCAAGCACCGAGCGCTGGGCGATCTGGGCCGGCGAGTGCGGCCCTTCTAGCCGGACGTAGCCGGTGGCGACGCTCAGCGGGCCGGCATATTGCTCAGCGATCCACTCCAGTGCCTGCTGGGTTGGCCGCTGCGGGAGCGCGATGTCATATCACCATTGCTTTAACAAGTGGTTTGCGATGGGCATGCCCCTTGGATTGCTGGCCGCGAAGAAAAGCTCGAACAACGGCCCGTTCTTTGAGTTCCTCAGCGTGCGCTGGGCGGGGGCGACGCAACGGAACACCGTAAGCAACCGTTTCCTGTATCTGTCTGCAATCTGTTCGCTCCCAGGTGGGCGTTCTCGTCTGGAGTTTTCGTCGAAAAACGACAACTGAGGCGAGTCCTGGTAGCTTGTCCGCCAGTGTTCACGCTCTCCGAATATGCGGTCAAGTTGCCTCGACGTTGCTTCATCCGGCTCTCTGTCCGTTGGCATCATCCGCGTGACGGCCATAAGTGGGAAGAGTATCCAACAGTCGATCTTTTCAGAGTCAGCGATCGCCTTTACCGTAGCCCATGACACCTGCGTTGCATATGGGTCCAGGAACACAACCGCGCGATCATATGGCCCCATGGAACTGCAAAACTTTGGGATCTCCGCATTTGCATCACTCGGGACAACGCGAATGCTGCGACCATGATGTTGGCTCGCCAAAGCGTTAAGAGATTCGACCCGTGTCAGGTCGTTCTCAATGAACACGAACCGGTCAAACGGCCTGTCGACAATGTCTAGCGCGATTTGAGTCGACCCTCGATGTAGGTCGTGAAACTCCGCGTATTCATCCGAGGCGTCTGCGTACGCCCCCGTTCCTGCAAATGCGTCAACATAGGTCAGTCGGAACCGTTTTTTCTTTAGAACGGTGGTATACGCTGCCAAATACCCCCGGAGGATCTCCAGCTTTTCTTGGGTCCACGGACCACCAAAACTTGGATCACTCAAATTGCCCTAGTCCTCCGCGGGGAATCTGTGTCCATGTTTTCCCATCTAAGACTGCCGCATCGCCCCCACGTTTGTTTCGGACCCCACCGAGTTGTTTCAGAAAGAATGCGACGCCGGCTTCAACGGATTGATCACGCAAGTCTCTTGCCCAGTCCATATGCATGGGTCTCGCGGCGCGGCCGCTTTCTCCGCCGGCGATGACCCACTGTAAGTCCCCACGGCGAAGCCATCCCCTGAGGTCGACGGCACCGAGCAGCGGCTCGGCCGAGACGAATCGAACCGGCGCCGGCAGGCGCGCCAGCACGGTGATTCGCGGTGCGTATTTCTGGTTCTCAACCGAAGTGCCGATCCAAACGCCGGCCGGCCACACGCCACCATAACGGTCTTGGTTGCGATCCCACCAGCCGACGGCCCTCCCCGGCCGTTTCGTCAGGACTTGGAATATGTGCCCGTGCTGTGCCGCTGCCCTGCACATGACGTCAAAAATCTCGGTGACAAACTCGAACGGCACCTTCGGATGGAACACGTCGGACATGCTGTTAACAAAGACCCGGCGCGGCTTTCCCCAGCGCAGCGGGGCGTCCAGTCGTTCGGGCAACAGCTGCACCTGCTGGGGGTCAAGCTCATACCCGCGTACCCCCATGGCCGTAAGTCGAGGGTACATGGCGAACATGTAGCAGTGATCACAGCCGGGGGAGACGCGCGTGCAGCCGGTGACCGGGTTCCAAGTCTCGTCCGTCCATTCAATCGCCGATGGCATGCTGCAACTTCCTCAATAATATAAGAACCTATGTTCCTACATACAGCGCTCCCTTGTCAAGCCCCGCGCTGACGGAGGTTTCGGTCAAGTCGGTAAATATGCAACGCAGCTCGTCTTCGGTCAACCCGTAGGCATGGGCCACCAACGCGTCGAGTACGTAGACCTCGTAGCTGCACGGACTGCGATCCAGCCGGGCCAATCCGGCGGTGTTGCCTTCCCAGCGGCGGAGTTCCAGTTTTGCCATAGACGTTCTCGTTATTCAAGGATAGCCCTTATCATTGAATAAGGGCCGGCTTTGTTCAAGGTTCGGACCGGGGTGATATCTGGATCCTGGGGTTCTGACGGGAGCAGCGGCCGGCGGTGAGACACGCATGTCGCCTTCCGGGCTGGCGAGCTGTCGTTCGAGCGCGGTGAAGGCCTCGATCAACTCGGGCGACTCAAAGACGCGGTTGCGTCGGCCTACGTTGACTTGCGTAAGCACGCCGGCGCCCAAAAGCCGATCGATTGCCTTGCTCGTGGCTTGGAACGATCGGCCAATCAAGTCCGCGGCTGTGGACGTTGTGAGAACCGGTGAAGCGGGCAGCGCCGCGATGAGCCGGCACACAGGGCAATCCAGTAGTTGAGCCCGGCATGGGCCTCTGCGGAGTCGGACGCGCCAACGTAACGAGTGTTTGTGAGGCCGCCCACATAGTCCTGGGACCACGTCGCGAGGACTAAAGAGACGGGCGGCAGAACGCGGAGCCCCAACCCTCGCCGGCGTAAGACCATGTGGAGCAACACACGCCCGGTACGCCCGTTTCCATCCCCGAAAGGGTGGATCGTCTCGAACTGTGCGTGCGCAACCGCCGCTTGGGCTAGTGCCGGCAGCGACTCATCGTTACAGAAAGCCAGAAGATCTTCGAGCAGAGATGCCACGGTCTCCGGTGGCGGTGGGACGAATGCGGCGGAACGGGGGTTGTAGCCGCTGCCCCCTATCCAGTTTTGCACGGTACGGATTCGGCCAGCGTGCTCTCGTTGGCGGGTCCCGGCGAGCAGATCCTGCCCGAGATGCGCCACTCGCCCGCCGACGCTGCGGTCGATGAGTGGTGGATCAGCAGCGCCATCGAGGTAGACGGGAACTCGATCGGGTATATTGGCTCGCGGCGCCTGGCCGATGGCCGCGTCGAGTTGGGCTTCATCAGATCCGATGGCGAGGGGGCCACTCCCGATATCCGCTACTTGCCGGCCGACCTCCCGGCCGGTGTTTGGCTCCGCAGTGGGGAGATCGAGGTGCCGGCGGCGGCGGTGTTAGAGTAAGGCGAATGCTCGCTTTGCACCAATTGATCAAGATTGATGTGCGGTTTCTTCACAACGTCGCTCGGACAGGGGAGCTGATCGGGTCGTAGTCCGCGGCCAGGCAGGCCTTGGATGGGCCGGAGGGTGCCGGCTGAGAAGTAGTCTACCTCCGCCGGCTGACTCCTCATCCGCGCGGCCGGCGAGGCACGCGGCGCCGGACTTGCAGACGTGCCATAGACGTTCTCCTTGTTCAAAGATAGCGCGTATCCTTGAATACAGGTTCGCTTTGTTCAAGGTTAGGAATGACTGTCTGGGGAAACGATCCACGAACTGGTCAGTGTCCACGACGAGAAGAACAGTTCCCATGAAGCCGTGGGGTACAATGCCCTGGTGCCAAGCTGGCCGGAGATTGCACGGCCGGCGAGGGATCAGCACCGGGCACAGCAAAGTTCGTTTATCGGCGAGGATGGGGGCACGCGATGACCTCTGAGGCGATCATTTCCACCATGGTGGACCGCATCGTCGGACGGTTCCAACCGTCTCGTGTGGTGCTCTTCGGTTCTCAGGCACGGGGCACCGCCAAAGAGTGGAGCGACGTGGACCTGCTTGTCGTGATGGACAACGTGCCAAACAAGCGCCGAGTTGCGGTCGAGATACGCCGGTCGCTGGGAGACCTTCCGATCAGCAAGGACATCGTGATAGCCACGCCTGACGAGATCACGCGTCGAGGTCACGTGGTGGGGACCGTACTCCGCGCCGCGCTTCGCGAAGGTACGATCGTATATGAACGACCCTGATCCCGTCGTACACGAAGCTCTCCGCTGGCTGCGGTTCTCGGAAGAGGACCTTGATGTCGCCCTGCGACTGATCACGGGACCTCCGTCTGCCCCTCGTCACGCCTGCTGGCTCTCTCAACAAGCAGCAGAGAAGGCGCTAAAGGCGGCCCTGGTGCTGGACGGGGTCGACTTCCCATTCACCCACGACTTGGACGCGCTGCGCAATCTCCTTCCTGACATTTGGCCCGTACGGACTGAGCACGATGACCTGGCCGAACTGACTGAGTGGGCTGTAGAAACCAGGTACCCGGGCGATTGGCCGGAGCCCACCGATGCTGACGCAATCTGTGCGGAGTCGGAGGCCCGCGCGGTTCACAAGTCCATAGCGGCGGAATTCAGGCGTCGCGGCGCGCTCGCCGAGTAGAGCCGCAGGGAAGAACGCCTAGCAATAACCAACAGAGAAAGGGCAATTAACGAAAACAGCCGCAGCCTGAAGTTCAGGAAAGCGTTGCACGGAGACGCACTGTACTCGTTCGTACAGGCGCTTCTCAAGATAACCGACCTGTCGTACCTGTCACGTGAACGCGCTTTATCTACCTTCCTCAATGACTTTCGGTCGCTGTTCACGGAGTCGGTTCCAGAGGATCGCAGAACCTTCGATTGGCACGATTCATGGCGCGATCCACAGGGCATGTACACGGTTGACTGCCGGATCAATGGTATGGCGAGGCCGCTTTTCGTCCATGCTTTGCCCAATGATGGGAAGACCCGGGATGCCACCATATCTCTACTCCAGTTCGAGAAGTGGGAAGTGCCGTTCCGTTCGCTGGCTATCTTCGAGGACCAAGAGTCCATCACTCGGAAGGTGCTGGCGCGCTTCAGCGACGTGTGCGACAAACAGTTCTCGAGCTTGGTGAGCAACCACGACAGGATCGCACGATTTCTCGATGAGGCTATTTCAACCGGAGGTGCGGAATAGTGGCCGTTACCAACGCAGCCTTTCGCGCACGAAGTGTGGAGTCAGGAGATCCTTGACCCGGAGGCCAGGCACGACGAACTCTTCGAGGCGCCTGAACTCCCTGGCCAAGAACGATGCTGCCTCACGGACGACGAAGCCGCGACTCTTTTCCAGCAGGGCTAGGACGCGGCCGGCGGGGAGTTCGCGCATGGGCCGGGCAGCCTGTGGCCCGATCACTCGGATTTTGGATGGGTCATCCGACGGGGCCAACAAGATCACGGCGAAAGCTTGGCGGCCCTTCCTGTCCTCCCACGACCTGCGCAGTTCGGTCTCGCTGAAAGCGCCGGCGGACCACATGAGGTGATATGCCGCGGTCTCCCAGATCGTGGCCGAGGAGCCGGCCGGGGATGTCCAGGGGCGCCCCGATCCGAAGGCGGCCTTGAGTTCTGCCGTTACGCCGTTGCCGGCGGTCGATACCATGAAGCTAGTATATCAAGGAGATTTTATACGTTTGTCGTGGAGTGGGATGCTCACCCACACGGCCGGCGATGCACGCGTGTCGCCCTGTGGAGTGCCGACTAGGTGCGGCTGGTGAGCGCCGGCCGGACAACGCACCTCTAAGCCGGGCTGCCCTGTCGCGATTGAGGAACGGCACGGATGGGCTCTATGGGATCCAGTGTAATCCCTGATATGCGTGGCTGACCGACCGGCGATATCGAGAAGTCGTTCACGTGCGGGCGCACCAGGACGAAGTCCTTTACGTGGAATATCGGAATGATTCCGCCGTCGTCCATCAGCAGTTGTTCGGCCTCACGGAACAGTTCCAAGCGCGCCTCGCGGTCCAGCTCGACTCGGGCGGCCTCGACCAGGCTATCGAATTTGGGATTGACGTACCTGGAATCGTGAGCCTCGGAGTGGAGCAACAGGTCGAGGAAGTTCTCCGGGTCGGGGTAGTCGGCCACCCAGCCGTAAGTGTACAGGTGTTGCCCAATCTCCTCCAACTGGTAGTAGTAGTCCTCGCTGTCATGCAAAGCGGCCTGGACCTCGATACCCAATTCCGCTTTCCACGCATCTATCATGAACTGCACGCTCCCGGGCGGCTCTCCATCCAGGTCCAACGTGGTGTAGAAAACCTCCGGGAAGTCGTCTGCGTACTTTGACTCGGCGAGAAGCTGGCGGGCCATGTCGGGATCGAATGGGATGCCTAGCAGCGACTCCGAGTAGCCGGGGATGCCGGGCGGCAGCAAGCCGTTGGCGAGCTGTACGGTCCCTTCGTAGACCTCCTCGATGAGTTTCTCGCGGTCGAGCGCCATGGCGAAGGCGCGCCGCACCTTGGGATCGTCGAATGGAGGCTGCGTTCCATCGAGGACGATGAAGTGACTGGTCAATTGGTTGTACTCACGCAGTTCCTCGCTCAGCACCGGGTCAGCCCGCACCACATCGAGCGAGCGAAGGCTGACGTACAAGCCGTCCCAGGCATTGGTAAGGTACATGTCCAGCCCACCGGCGCCTGGCAACACTACCCTCGGCGAGATTAGATACTCCAACTCCACCGGCGTGTGGTAGTCGTCGAATCGTTGGAGGATGATCACCTCATCGGGGTCCCACCGGAGCAGCTTGTAGGGACCGGAGCCGTTGATTTCCTCGCTCTTCCACCACTCGGCACCCAACGCCTCCACTTGGCGCCGGTCGATGACCGCGCCAGTCGGATAGGACAGCTTTGCCAGGAAGTACTCCTTCGGGCTGTCAATAGTGATGCGGACGGTGCGCCCGTCGAGAACTTCGAAGCCGGCGACCTCGGTGGCTTCGCCGGCCAGCTTCTCACGCACACCGACAATGTCGCCCAGGTAGAGTGGTGCGGTGGCACTGTGCAGCTCCGGCTCGGTGACACGCTCTATCGAGTACTTGAAGTCTTCGGCTGTGATGGGCTGGCCGTCGTGGAACGTTATGCCATCGCGAAGTGTGAAAGTGTAGACGACTCCGGCCGCGTCGACTTCCCAACGCTCGGCGAGATCAGGGCCGACGGAAAGGTCGGGGGCGAAGCGGACAAGGCCGCTGAACAGGCTACTCACGTATAGGTGGGTCGTCGTATCCCTGACTATGGCGGGATCGAGGGTGGCCGGCTCGCCGAGAGGCATGGTGAAGGCGCGGTCGCGCGCGATGCCGTAGGGCGCCGGCGGGAAACTGGTGAAGCTCGCCAGCATCTTCTCGAACGCATTTCGCTGACTCTCCAACTCAGTAGCGGGGGTGGAGAGCACTAGCACGAAGGTGAGGCCGCCGCGATGGGCAACCTGCACGCGGCGCACGGCGTCGCCTCTGTTATCCCGGTAGGCGATGTCGGCGCGCATGGCCGTGGAGCCGTCGGCGAGTGTGACCGGGCGAGTGCGCTGAACTGTTGTGTCTACGTTTGCCGGCGTCACTCGTGTGATGGCGTTCTGCAGCCGGTCGGTCAAGGTGGCACCCAAGGCCTCGAACTCGATGAGCAGCGTCAGGCGCGTGAGGCCCTCGTCGCCGACAAGCAGCAACCACTCGTCCGGGGCGCTGGACGGGGTGAGATTCCACTGGTTCGGGTAATGGAGCGAGACGCCAAGGCGCTGATTCTCGTAGAGGTCGAAGCTGGCCGGATCGGGCGTTGGGGCCTGGACCGGGCCTCCGTAATCTACGAACCGTGCACCGGCCAGCGCCAGGGTCAGCACAATTAATACGAGCGTGAGTGTGCGTCTCATAGCGGGTCTCTCCCTGTTCGTAAGTGTGGGAAACGCGTTCCTCCGCAGGCAGGAGCCCCACGGGCAGGAAACGAAAACAGCCATCCCAGCGACGCGGCATTCTGTGATCGAGGATCGAGCCGAAACATGCGGCCGGCGCTACCTGTGCGGTCTGCGGCTCCCCCGGGCCAGGATTTGCTCCCGCGGACTGCGTGTGGTGACAAGATGAAATGCAGTGAACCCTTGAATGAGGCGGGGCATGGGCAACAGTAACAAACTGGCCGGGTCTACGTCAATTTAAGTTGGCACAACGGCCAATTTCCAGTCTACCCCCGCAGGCAAGGGATGACTGCCGAGCGGGGGAGCCTCTGTTTTACCGTTGCTGCCAGCAGCCGGGCGGGTGTAATCTCTACTGGGATCAAGAACTCCTGTTGCCAATCCCTTCATAAGGACTCGATAACCGATGGATTATGCCGTTCAAACCCGGGGACTCGCTCGCAACTTTGGCGACGTCACGGCGGTCGACGGGATAGACCTGAACATCACCAGCGGCGAGATTTACGGGTTCTTGGGTCCGAATGGGGCGGGGAAGACCACACTCGTCCGGATTCTGATCACGTTGCTCTTGCCCTCCAGAGGGAGCGCGTCGGTCGCCGGCTTCGACGTGCTGACCGAGCCCAACGATATCCGGCTCCGAATCGGAGCCGCGCTCCAAGAAGCGGCCCTCGATCCGAAGCAAACGGGACGCGAGATACTCCGGCTGCAGGGCCGGCTCTATGGTCTATCGGAGAGGGAGATCGACACCCGGATAGACGAGCTCGCCGGCCTGATGGACATCGGCGACGCGATAGATAGGTTCGTCGGGACCTACTCTGGCGGTATGAAGCGTCGGCTCGATCTGGCGGCGTCGTTGATCCACAATCCGCAGATACTGTTCCTCGACGAGCCGACGACCGGCTTGGACCCGATCAGCCGGCCCCGGGTGTGGGAGGAGGTCAGGCGCATCAACCAGGAGCTAGGGGTTACGATCTTTCTTACGACGCATTATCTGGAAGAGGCCGACGAGCTCGCCGACCGCATAGGCATCATAAATCACGGCCGGCTGATGGCGGAAGGGACCCCAACTGAACTCAAACGTTCGTTGGGGAACGACGTCATCATTGCCCGGGTGGACGGCGGAGCGGAGCGGGCGAGGAAGGCCGTGGAGAATCTCGATGGCGTCGCCGGCGTGGACGTCAAGGGCGGCGAAGTGATCATTCAGGTATCCAATGGCGCGGCAGCCATAAGCAGCGTCGCGCTCGCCCTCAACCGACAGCAAGTGGACGTCACTGAAATCACTCTCAGAACCCCGACGCTCGACGACGTCTTTCTGAGCGTCGCCGGCGCGCGAATGGAAGAGGAGGCCGAGCCGGCTACCCAGTCGTCGACAAGTAGTTAGCACCCGTTAGCTGTGAATGGGCATCGTCTACATTCCATACCCCAAAACGCCCCAAACCACCACGGTACAGGGGTGGTACCCAACGCGCCAATGCATATACCTTGCACCTAATCCCGAAGGAGACAACACAGAATTGAGCCAGCTAGCAACATCGCACGCCCGGATACACGCTCGGCACGCCGGTTTCTTCAAAGACGTCATCTCCATTGCGATCAGGGCATTGAGATCGGTCCCACGCGACCCTGAGGCCGTCTATCCGGCGCTGGTCATCCCGATCTTCTTCTTCGCCATCAACGTTGGCGCATTGCAGGACATCGCCGAACGCATCCCGGGGATAGATTACAAGGCGTTCCAGCTTCCCGTCGCGATCCTATTCGCGGTGACCGGCGTTTCGAGGGCGGTGACGTTGGTCACCGACATCCAGACCGGATATTTCGACCGGCTATCGATGACGCCGGTCAACCGATTCGCTCTGCTGCTCGGATTAACGGTCGCCGACTTCAGCTTGGTAGTAGCGCTAACAATCCCAGTCATCGTCCTGGGATTCGTGGTCGGAGTCACCTTCGCCGCCGGCCCCCTGGGACTGCTGCTCTTCATACTGTTGTCCGGCCTGTGGGGCCTCGTTTACGCCGGATTTCCCTATGCAATTGCGCTGAAGACCGGCAGCCCGGCAGCGGTGAACTCCAGCTTTCTACTATTCTTTCCGTTCGTGTTTCTGACGACGGTGTTCGTCCCGCAGGAGGCTATGACCGGCTGGATGTCGACCGTCTCGAGCTTCAACCCAGTCACATACCTTCTGGACGCACTGCGTTCGCTGATCACGGTGGGCTGGGACGCAGAGGCGCTGATCAAGGGAATCGCCTCGATAGCTGGCGTAGGGCTTGTAAGCGGGACCCTGGCGCTGACCGCGCTCCGGGGCCGCACTCGCCGGACGTGACTCCTTAAAAGCCACGCTCGATGGACAGCTTGGAGAGATTGGCTGAGTACTTCCACCGCTTCGCTTTGCTGGAAGTAAAGGCTAGCTCGCGACTGTACCGCCGGCTCGCGCCAGCTATCGCCGGCCGGCGACGACCCATTCCCTGACTTCCGCTTCCGAGCGTTCTGCCTGGAACAGGCCGACCAAATCCGCGATCTCTTGATCGCGAGGTCATGTGCCGTCGCATGGTACAATTGGGCCCACGTCTAGGATCGCTAAATCGGGTCGCTTTGGCCTGTGGATCGCGGCTTCAAGGTGTTTGGCGCCCAAGTCCCAGCCCCACCATCTTAAAGAATGTCTAAACCTAGGAGATTGGGTATGAGGCTGATTCATCGACTATCGCGGCGCACCCAGGCACTGTCATTGCTGTGTTGCCTCGCACTGTCGGCTAGCGTGCTGAGTTGCGCCCGCCCCGCCAGCGAGCCGAGTCTTCAACCTGCCGCAACTTCAGCCAGACCGGCAATCGAAGTGCAGTCTACATCGACGATATCCACAATTCCAACCACGACTCCGATCGTGATACCACTGACCCCGATTTTGACGCCATCCGCGACTTCCACGACCGTTCCGCCGAGTCCGACCAAGGGTATTCCTACGCCCACCCGAACCTCCACCACCCACACCGTTCAAGCCGGCGATACTCTGGCCAAAATCGCAACAGAGTACGGTACGAGTGTCGACGCCATCGTCGAAGCAAACAATATCGAGGATCGAAACCTGATCTGGGTGGGGCAAAAGCTGATCATTCCCTAGACAGCCGTCCGGCTTCAATCACGATGCTCGATACAGGCCATTAGACTCTATGTAGGCGATGACCTCATTAGGCGACTGGTATCGTATCGTCCTTCCCATAGCGACTCGCGCCCGTAGATCCGACGAGGCAATGTCCAGACCTGGCACCTCTAACATCTTCACCCGCCCTTTAGCGCCTGGGTACAGATTGTCTAGGTGAGACGAATCAACCGCCGGCGAGCCCGGCCGGCTCACGACCACTAACCTGCAACTGGCGATTAAGCCGGCCGGATCGTGCCAACTCGGTAGCTCCTTCAGCGAGTCAGCGCCCATTATGAAGAACACATCGGTACCATCCCGCTGATTCTGTCTCAACTGACGCAGTGTATCGACGCTGTAGCTGGGACCAGGCCGGCCGAGCTCTATGGAGGAGGCCTCGAATCGTGGATTGGAGGCAATGGCAAGCCGCACCATAGCCATTCGGTGGTGAGGAGAGGTCAAAGTCCTTGCCTGTTTGTGCGGCGGCAGCCCCGCCGGCACGAACAGGACACGATCGATATTCAAGCGCTCGCGGCACTCCTCGGCTACAACAAGGTGGCCATTGTGGATGGGATCGAAAGTTCCACCGAAGACACCGATCCTCATTGCCACTCCAACTCGATACCGGCAATATTGACCATGGAGCCGGACCTGGCGCCGGCGTCGGTGAGCGCCTTCGTCACTCCCATTCGATTGAGCGTCCGTTGGAACAAGGCGATAGATTCCGGGTTATCGAACTCTGTTTGCTGTGCAACGCGTTCAGCTGCCCTTCCCGTCACCTCGAACAATCCTTCACTCACCCTCACCTCGAACACGCCGTCGACCGGCTTGGGCCGCAGTATTACCCTACGCCTAGGCCTAGCTGGCTCGTTTGCCTTAGCCTGGGCCACACACCTATCGAGAATCTCAACCACGCTGTCGATTCCTTGGCCACTCCAAGCGGAAACCTCCAACAACGGTCGCCCCAAGCCGGCGAGCTCAGATCGAAAGATCGATTGCAACTCGATAGCGGCGGGAGTATCCATCTTGTTGACGGCGATCACCTGGGGCCTATCCACAAGGCCGGGATCGAATAGCCTCAACTCTTCGTCTATAGTCTCGATTCTCTTGCGAGGCGCGCCAACGCTACCGTCCACGACGTGTAGCAGCACTCTCGTCCGTTGAATGTGTCTAAGAAACTCATGGCCCAATCCGTGTCCTTCATGAGCTCCCTCTATAAGCCCGGGAATGTCGGCCATCTTGATAACGTGATCTTCGAACTCCATTACTCCGAGGTTAGGTGACAACGTAGTGAATGGATAGTCGCCAATCTTCGGATGCGCCGCGGTCACCGCCATCAGGAGAGTGCTCTTTCCAGCATTAGGCAACCCGATGATTCCAACGTCGGCTATCAGGCGAAGCTCCAGGGAAACACTACGTTCCTCACCCGGCTCCCCTCGTAGCGCCACTCGCGGCGCCTGTCGTGTAGACGTAGCGAACTGTGCGTTACCGAGGCCTCCTCTACCCCCTTTGGCGACGATCACCTCGTCGCCATCCTCCAATAGCTCAGCGAAAATTTCTCTATCTTCGGTTGCTACGTCAGTTCCCAAAGGCACATCTAGGCGCAGGTCCTCTCCTTCAGGTCCATGCTTACGCGAATTGCCTCCGCTTCCGCCGGCATCACCTCGATGTACTCGACCTCCGCGAAACGCGCGTAGGTCCACTACCGACGTACGCGCGACGAACACTACATCGCCACCATTTCCACCATCTCCACCATCCGGACCGCCTTGCGGAACGTACTTCTCTCGTCGAAACGAGATTATGCCGGCACCACCACGTCCTCCAAACACATTCACCGTAACCGAGTCTACAAACCCACTAGACTTCAAAACGAGCACTACTCCAACCAGTACTAAGGTTTCATGAATTCTATACATAGAATAGTCGTCGTCGTAGGGTCGTGCTTAGTGTTGATGTTGTCAGGCTGGGACGCCGCTGCATCGACGAAGGTTGGACAAACGTGTGGTAGCGGGTACCTGCGTTCGAGTGTTGATAATTCATCGCCGCAGTGGGGTCCGCTGCGGCGAGCCACCGCAGGAGGGAATAGTGTGGATCAGCAGACCAGAAACTGCAGAAATCGTCTACTAATACCAATAAATAAACGCAATCACCAGTAAAGTATTCTGTCAAGTAGCTGTTTGAGCCCTGTTAGCGAATGTTATGTTTAGAAAACGCCTCGTTTTGAGCGAGTGAAGCGGAGGGATGAGCAAATTTCAGTGAGGGCAGAGACGAGTGGGTCAACCATACTACGACGCGGTCGGTACATCGAGGGGTAGGCTGCCCGCCGTGCCCTTGGCTGGGGCCAAGCCCGAACGCTACAATTTCTCCTTCCACTATGGGCTGTAAATTCACGGTTCGACAAGTCTTGGGGGTAGGGATGTGCCTTCGAGGTTGATTGAAGCGTCTATTGTCATAGCAATCCCTCATGCCGGCTGGTGCCGGCAGACCAAGGTTCGAAAATTGGGTGCATTGGTTGATGGAAGGGTCAGGTGTGGTCTGTGCCACGCACCCCGCCCCTAGCTCGGGACAAGCCCCAGCGCTACATTTCTCTTGCGACCCTTGGCTGTAGTTGTTCGGGCGACGGTGGTTGGTGTCGCCGGCCGGTGCCGGAATTCATCCCGGATCGGAGTCCGGGACATGCTTTCGTACCAATCGCTCATGCCGGCTGTCGCCGGCACACCAAGGCATGAAAATTGTGGGGGCTCGTTAGTGGACGTGTTTGAGCGTCATTGTTGCCTCGAGTCCCTATTCCCGCTTTGACCCTCACCCCAGCCCTCTCCCAAGGGGAGAGGGAGATGGCCGGTACAGACCGGGCACATGGGTAACAGATGGTAGAAGAGAGGCCTGGTCGTTGGAAGTGTTTGGGTGTCATGGGTGCCACCCTTCCCCTCTGGATTCCCGCGAAAGCGGGAATCCAGAGGGGCCGGAATGACGAGATCGCGGAATGGAGGGGTTCGACGGCGCTCTCGAAAGCGGCGTAGGCGCATTGTCGTACCAATGACCGTGACAGATGGACAATGCGAAAACGTTAATGTTATATCTTAAATCGGCGAGGAATTGCCAATCGTTGGTCGAAGCGCGGTGCTATCGACGAGCGACGTCGAGGCCGGCGTGCCATCCCTGGTCATCAATAAACTGAAGTTGGCCGGTTGACAGCTGGTATAGGTAGATGCCGTGCAAGCCTTGGAACACCAGGCCGGAGGAATCCGGCAGCCAGGCCGGGGTGGGCATGTCTTCACCGACGCTTGTGAGCCGGCGGAGCGCTGTACCATCGGCGTCGATGAGCCAGAGGTCCGCCGGCAGGCCGTGAGCGAACGCGGAGGACAGGCCAATCGGAGCGAGTGGGGGCAGAGAGTGGGCAACCGGCGTAGCACCTGGGAGGTCAGGGCCGCCGGAGGCCGTGAATCCGATGTGCCGACCGTCGGGCGAATAACGCGGCGCATGGTACTCGCCGAAGTCTGGATGATGGAAGATCAAACGTGAGTTGGAACCAGAGATGTCGGCCACCCATATGCCGGTTGGGTTGGGTGCATTAAAAGAGGGAACGTAGGTGATGTGGCGTCCATCCGGCGAGACGTCGGCGTTGAGGGCGTGGTTGAGGACCAGCGTCGTGGAAAGCGTAGACAGGTCGAGCCGGCGGAGGGCAATTTTGACGCCGGCTGGTTTGTTGTCTTTGACTATGGCGGTGAACTCGGTGTACAGGAGGCCGGAGTCGTCGGGCAACCAGGCGGGCGTGCGCAACTGGACTCCGGGATTCCCGTGGGCTAAGACCATTCGCGGCCTGGAGCCGTCGGCGTTGACGATCATGATGTCGGATGGCGGGAAGGCGGTGAGAATGTCGTCGGGATCGAAGACGGCGGCCGGCGAATGGACGTAGGCGATTCTCTTGCCATCGGGAGACCAGCGTGGATCGTCGATGAGTGCGCCGGAATCAACCGAGGTGATACGTCGGGGCTCATCTCCGAGCCGGTCCGCAACCCAAAGGTCGTTGTGCCGGACGAATGCGAGCCGGCCGGCCGGGAGCTCCGGCCCCATCTGACAACCCGCAAGGATTGCGGGTAGGAAGAAGGGTATCAGCAGCAAAGGTAGCATCAGCGATCGTAATGTGTGTTGTGGCAACTGTGCCGAGCTCCGTCAAGTTGATACGCATCAGCAGGGGGTTGCGTGCTGTGCCGGCCGCCAGCGATTTGTCGTAGGGTAGCAGGTTTGCCGGCTGATGCCTGAATCGGCGCCGGCCGGCGGGATTCTTGATTCGCTTCGGTAAACCGGCAGGTGTTGTTGTAGACTCGGTAAAGGGTTGGCAGAGAATGGGGGCGGGTTGGTAGAGGAATTGGAGTGTCAATAGCGCCGATGCCTACGTTGGATTGCCGGCGGGATGTCGGAGCTGGTTCGATTGTCCGCTCCTAAAGGGACGGTGACTGGGGACAAGCCCCAGCGCTACAAGTCCTCTTAGTACTAACGTTTGGGAGATAGAGCAAGCGCCAAGATGAGGGCACATCCGCTGTACGCCGCAAGCTACGACTTCCTTACTGGCGCTACTGAGAGGAGAATACTAGGACCGATCAGGTCGACTCTTATCGGTGAAGCCACCGGCCGGGTGTTGGAAGTGGGTGCCGGAACCGGCGCGAATTTCCCCCATTATCGACAGGCGGACAAGATTGTGGCGACGGAACCAGACCCTTTCATGCTCGCTCGAGCTCGCAAACGGGCGGCCGATTTGAAAATGGACGTCGAGTTCCGCGACTCGCCGGTCGAAGAATTGCCGTTCGCCGACGCGACCTTCGATACGATCGTAGCTACGTTGGTGCTGTGCACGGTAAGGGGACAGGAGAGGTCGTTTGGCGAGATCCGGCGAGTTCTGAGGCCCGGCGGGGAGTTCAGGTTTATCGAGCACGTGCGGGCCGAAGGCGGCATTCACGCACTGGCGCAAGACGTACTTGCGCCGGTTTGGAGCTTGGTCGCAGGCAACTGCCGCCCGAATCGACGAACCGATAGGGCAATCGCGGCGGCCGGCTTCGATATCAGATGGCTGGATCGGCAGTGGAAGCCGATAACGCCGTTTGTATTTGGCGTCGCGGTGCCGGCCGGCTCGGATGCCAGCGTGGGTGAGCGATGACTATGTTGTTAGATTGTGTTGACATCTCCTCTCATGCCCGCTCGCTGTGTTTGCACGAGAACCTGCCCCCACTTCGATTGCGGGGCATGCTTCGCCGGCAGGGCGAAGTGGGGTATTCACCCTCACCCCGTATCGGGGGTACGGGGCATGCCTTTGACCGCCGGAATGACGGGATTCGGGGGAAGACCGCCACTACATGCCGGGACATGCGCGAAGTCGAACGGCTGGCTGGGTGATTATTGAAGATGTCGACACAACCCAGCCAACTACTCTTCCGGCGAGAGATCAGATGGATCGCCTTGTCCGCGGCGATAGTGCTGGGAACGGTCGCCTACCTGGTCTGGGCACGCCCACAGGCGCCGGAGGACATAGAGGCATATCGGGGGACGCAACTTAACACGCCCTCGCCTGACTTCCGCCTGCACGATCACTCTGGCGAACCGCTGGCGCTGTCGGAGCTTCAGGGCAATGTTGTAGTGTTGACCTTTTTCGACAGTGAGTGCGTGGACGTATGTCCGATGGCCTCAGTCTATTTGCGCGAAGTGGATCGGACGCTGGGCATAGATGCGGAGCATGTGGTGTTCCTTGCGGTAAACGTTAACGCCCGGGCCAACTCGGTGGCCGACGTTGCGGCAGCGACCGAGCAGTGGTTACTTGGCGATTTGACGAACTGGCATTTCCTCACCGGTTCGCCGGAGGAACTGGAGCCGGTATGGGCAGATTACTATATCTTCGCCGACCCCACGCCAGGGCGGCAACTCGTGCATACGGACGGGCTGTTTCTAATCGACCAAGAAGGCCGCCAACGGTGGTATATTTCCACTCCGTTCGTCCCTTACGGCCAGGGCGAATTGCCTCCCGGTACAGCTAATATCACCGAGTTGCTGGTCAGCCGGATCCGGGAATTGTTGTAGGGCAGCAATCGCCTGTGCCGGTTGCGGCCGGCACACCAGGGTATGAAAATGAGACCTGCTGGATTCCGGCCCCGTATCGGGGTACGGGGCATGCTTTCGATCGCCGGAATGACGAATTGGGGGGCGAATCTACGGGAGCCACCTATGTTCGTACCAATCGCTCATGCCGGCTGGTGCCGGCACACTAAGGTATGCAAAGCCGGAGTTGTGGTGTGGTACAGCGAATTGGCACGGCGGATTCTCCCACGCCCCACGCCGACCCCAGCGGGGGACAAGCCCCCGCGCTACATTTTCTGATTCCGCCATCGACCAGCGGTCTACAATTCGGCACGTTTCGCCGGCGGAGAGCCGGCATCGAGGTTGATTGGAGGGCACATCCCGGATCGTAGTCCGGGACATGCTTTCGTACGAATAACGAGTTGGGGGGCGACTCTACGGGAGCCACCTATTTTAGTACGAATCGCTCATGCCGGTTGGCGCCGGCACACCAAGGAATGAAAATGAGACCTGGTAGTCGAAAGTGTTTGGGTGTGGTTGGTGCTACTCTTCCCCTCTGGATTCCCGCTTCCGCGAGAATGACGAATTCGGTGGCAGGAACCATTCATCCCGGATCGGAGTCCGGGACATGCTTTCGCACCAATCGCCCATGCCGGCTGGTGCCGGCACACTAAGGCATGAAAATTAGGCGCATTGGTTGATGGAAGGGTCAGGTGTCGTCTGTGCCACGCACCCCACCCCTAGCTGGGGACAAGCCCCAGCGCTACATTTTCTCTTCCGGCCGGAAACGAGCCCCAGTTAGAGTAAGTTAGCGGGCCGGCCATTTTCGCACCAATGACGAGACGCTTGGCGACATCCATCTATTCCCGTACCTATCGGGAGTAGAAGGCAATGTCGCGAGAATTGGATCCAGGATTGCGAGCGACTCGATGAGGCAGGCCATACTCGTACCGGCGATTACGCTGATGGTGTCCTGGCTGTCGCTTGCGACGCCGCTCAGTTGCCATCACGGCGCGACAGCCCTCTTTCAAGTCATCCAGCACGCCGATCACGACCATCAGCACAAACACCACCTCGTCGAGGAGAGGCAAGTTCTTCTCCTGCCGACGCGCATGGCCATCTACGTTCATGGCTTGGGCGTGAACAGTGCCACCTTGTCTCCTGGGAACGAGGCTCAAGGCAAAACGCGTTCCAGAGTAACCTCGCCGGAGGCGAGTGACGACTTGGTCACGGTCCGCCAGATTCCCGACAGCGCATTAGTCTTTCCCATCCTCACTGCGGCGCTGGGCATCGGCCCGGTTCGGCACGTCTACGACCTAGAATCGGAGCCCACTACGTGGTTGGGACCCGGTCTCGATCCACCTCCTCGTTACATGGTTTGATCGCTAGGGGAGCTAGGCGCGACTCTCGATGACGCCCTCCTGTCCATAGTACTGTCAAGCTAATTCATGTAATGGGGGAATTCACTCATATGAAAAGAATCGCAATTGTAATTGCTGCTGTGCTGTTGTTGGCCACGTTGTTGCCGGCAGCGGCGTTGGCCCACGAGGGCCGCGAGGTTGGCGAATATCATTTGGTGGTCGGCTTCAGGGTGGAGCCGGCGCTGACCGACGAACCAAACAGTGTTTACTTGCTTGTTACGAAAGACGCTCAACTTGGGGAGGCGCACCAAGACGACGAGGCGGCCGGACATTCTCACGAGGGCGAGTCTGAGCCGGAGCCAATCGAGGAACTCGCCGATACTCTCACCGTGAAAGTTTCATATGGCTCGGCTAGCAAGGAGTTCAGCCTTAGCCCCGTATTTGGCGAGCCTGGTGCGTATGTAGCCCATTTCATTCCCACAGCGGCCGGCACATACGTGTTCCAGTTCAGAGGGACTATCGAGGGGATGACTATCAACGAGACGTTCGAGTCCGGCCCTGGCCGCTTCAACGACGTCGAGGAGAAGAGGAAGCTCGCATTTCCCGAGCCGCGTTCGTCGCCGGCGGAGATCCAGAGCCAATTGGAAAAAGCAGGTCAGTCCGCAACCCAGGCTACGGTCTTCGGTCTGATCGGTATTGTGCTAGGCGCGATCGGCGCGCTATCGGGCCTGGGTGCGATGTTCTTACGCCGGTCCTGAGCGAGGGCCGCTTCGATTCTCATTCTGTATAAGCCTCAAGGCTCCGTCCTCACTCGGCTGTTGCCGGCATTGCTTGTGGGCCTCTCACTGGCACTTGCAGCCGGCCGGCCGGTAGGAGCTCACGCGGTAATCGATTACAGCGATCCCCCAGCCGGCTCGGTGATCGGAACACCGCCGGAGCGGGTGACCCTATACCTTACCGAGGCTCTCGAAGCCGGCTTCTCGAGAATCCAGGTACTTGACGCCGCCGGTAGCGAAGTTCATTTGGGGGATAGCCAAGTGGATCCGGTCGATCCGACAGTGATGTCGATCGAGTTGGAAGACCTGCCGGAGGGGACATATACGATAATCTGGCGCGCATTGTCGCGCGTGGACGGCCACATCACCAGTGGCGCGCTGCCGTTCGTAGTTGGCGACCCGGCACTGGTCGAGGCGGTGCCGGCAGCCGCCCAATCGGTCGAAGCCGAGGAGTACGTAGTCTCCCCCATCGAAGTCGTGCTGCGCTGGGCGGTATTCCTGACCCTTTCGGTGACGGCCGGTTACTTCGCCTTTTTCCGGCTGATAGCTCGACCCATTTTCGCCGGCCGGATGTGGGCCGCTCGTTTAGAGAGACCTATGAGAGGACTGACCCTATCGGCGAGGTGGGTCGCGGTCGCCATGGTGATCGCGTTGATCTTGGCGTATCTGTTGCAGGCTTCAAGCGTGAGCGAGGCGACCGACCTGCCGGCACTTCTCGAGTCGGTCGCCGCACTCGCTGGGATCCGCTACGGTTCGCTTTCGGTTGCGCGGCTGTTTTTGGGAGTCGCTCTGCTGGGCTTGGTATGGGAGACTAGCCTGCGGAGTCCGGCCGTGCTCGCTGGATGGCGAGGAATAGCCGGCGCGGCACTTGGCGCGGGCGCTCTGCTTGCGACAACGCTAAACAGCCACAGCGCGGCGACCGGTCCTGCGGTCAGCTTGCCGGTGCTGATGGACTGGCTGCATCTGCTCGCGGTGTCGGCTTGGGCGGGCGGGTTGCCGATTCTAGCCGGCACCTTGGCCGTATTGGGGCGTCAGCCCGCCGGCCGGGAGCTTTCGCAGGCAACTGCCACTCTCGTCAACCGTTTCTCCAACGCGGCGTTGGCTTCGGTTGCGGTCCTGGTGGCTACCGGCGCATTTAGCGCCGTGATACACGTGGGCAACGTCCAGGGCTTGGTGGCCACCGACCATGGTCGAGCCCTGATGCTGAAGATTGCACTGGTCGTAATAGCGTTGGCTCTGGGGGCAATAAATCTTCTACGCGTAAAGCCGGCCTTGGTCAGGACGGTCTCATCTCGACGGGCAAATGCGGCCCCTTTCCGTTGGCTTCGGCGGACGACCGGGGCTGAGACTGTAGTGATAGTGGCGATATTCTTGGTGGCTGGGTTTCTTACCGCGAGCGTGCCGGCCGCGGTTCTGAATAGCGTTAGCGAGGAGGCCGGCGCGCGTCATACCGAGTGGTTCGACGAAGGCGAGGCTCGATTGACGATCAGACCCGGTCAGATCGGCCGCAACCTCATGGAGGTGGCGGTTAGGGATGCCTGGGGTAATCCACTCGATCAGGTCGACCGAGTGCGTCTGCTGATCCGCTACCTCGACCAAAATCTTGGAGAGACTGAGGTCGTTCTGGAGCCGATCGGAAATGGGTCGTTCCGGGTCGACAGTAGTCAGCTCAACTTGGCCGGCGGTTGGGAGATTGTTGCCGCGGTTCGGTTTCAGAGCGGCGACGAGCGACGGGTGGCCTATCCCATGCTAACAATGGGGGCGGGGCCGGCCACATTTGTCAGCCAACCGACACTATTCGACCGGCTCAAAGAAAACTCGACCGCGCTGTTGGGTCTCAAAGTCTTCATCGGGGGCGCTCTGCTGGCCCTACTTTGGATGCGGCTATCCCGCATCGGAGCTTCCCGGCTGGCCCGGGCGATACCAGCGTTGGGCAGCCAAATGGCGCTGATAGTCGGCATGTATCTGATCTATACGACGACGGCCGCCGAGCTTAGCCGGCCGCCGCCGCTGGAGAATCCATTCCGAAACCAAGCCAGCTCGATAGCCGCCGGCAGCGTCATCTATGAGCAGAACTGTGTAGTTTGCCACGGTGAAGAAGGTCGCGGCGATGGGCCTTTGGCCGCCAGCTTGAGCCCAAAGCCAGTTGACTTGCGCGAGCATACAGCCGCCCACACGGAGAGTGTGTTGTACCAGTTCATCAGTCGGGGAGTACAGGGCACGGCGATGCCGGCTTTCGAAGAGTCGTTGAGCGATGAAGAGCGCTGGCACGTGTTAAACTTCATCGTCGATGCGTTTCCACCCGTTGCCGGCGCTGAAACGGGCGGCCGGCGACCGTAATCAATCCAAAGGTACCCTCGCAGAAAAATGGCAAAGAAGTCCCGCAGACAAAAGAGAGCCGATAGCCCATCCCCATCCCAGGAGGCGCGTCGCCAAGCAAGTGGGCAACGCCCTCGCGCCTCTGGAGGTCGACGTCAGCAACGGCAGGGCCTTGTGGCCGGGCTGGATACCCTGACAGTTGTAATAATCGCGCTGGTAGCCGTCGGTATAGCCGCTATTGTTGGCCTTCTGATCTATCAGCAAGCGAGTGAGGGGGAGCTTGGACGTGAGGTGCCGAGCGAAGGGGCCCTCCACGTCGGGCAAGGCACGGTCATCGACTACCAGAACTATCCGCCCAGCTCGGGTCCGCACTATCCGGCTCCCTATAATTGGGGCGTGTACACCGAGGAAGTTCCGGAGGGTCACTTCGTTCACAACCTCGAGCACGGCGGCATTGTGATTCTCTACAAGTGCGACGAGCCATGCCCGGATCTAGAGCGGTCGTTGGTCGACCTGTATCAGACTGTCCCACCGAGCAGATTCGGCAACGTCAAGCTGCTGACCTCACCTTACTCGAAGCTGCAAAACCCGATAACAGCCTTGGCTTGGGGATGGATCCTCGAGATGGATGAGTTCGACCAAGACCGAATGTTGCGTTTCTACAAGGCCCGCCTCGACAAGGGGCCGGAGCAGGTGCCTTAGGTTGTGTCGACACTTGCCGGGGCTTCCGATCGGCGTTTTTGAATCCCCTGGGTTCCGGCCTTCGCCTGTCCCGTCAAGGTAGAGGGGGAGGAACGGTACAAACCGTTCTCCCTCGATGGGTCGTTCCAAGGCTCGGGCGTCGGGCTGGCAGATAAGGAGGAGTTGTTGAAATGAAAAAGGTGCTAATAACCGGCATGAGCGGCCTGATCGGCGGCGTTTTGAAGGATCATCTTCAGGCGCTAGGCGGGTATGAGCTGAGCGCGCTGAACCGCCGGCCGGTCGAAGGGGTGGAGTGCTTCCAAGCGGATATATCGGATCTGGCTGCGATCAAGCCGGCATTTGCCGGAAAGGACGTAGTCGTCCACTTGGCGGCATATCTTGGAGTCGACGCATGGGATCAGCATTTGGCGACCAACGTCGTGGGAACGTACAACGTTTACGAGGCCGCACGGCAGGCCGGCTTGAAGCGAGTCGTGTTTGCCAGCAGCGGCGCGGTGGTTAGCGGACTCGAGAGGGTTCCGCCATATGAAGCGATCGTGTCTCGTCGATACGAGGAAGCGCCTCAGGAATGGGCAAAGGTCACCCACGAGACAGTGGATCCGATCGGGATATACGGCGCTGCGAAAATCTGGGGGGAGTCGCTCGGGCGCCACTTTTCAGACGAGCACGGTTTGTCGTCGCTCTGCGTCAGGATCGGCCGCGTGACGGCGGAAAATCGCCCTATCGCGGGGCGAGAATTCTCCGTATACCTGAGTCAGAGGGACATAGCCCAGATGCTTCAGAAGTGTATCGACGCACCCGACGATCTGAAATATGGCATTTTCTTCGCGACGTCCAACAATAAGTGGGGATACCGCGACATCGAACACCCGCGCAGAGTTCTTGGGTACGAACCGCAGGATTCAGCCGACGGCTACTTGTAGTCGAGCCGGATTCACGAGAGCGTGGACGGCGAGATTCGTTGGTTGGCGTCGCGCCGGCCTATGGTGGGATGACGGCCCCACCCTGGGCGACTCGTGAGTCGCCCCTACTAGTTGCGCAAACAGTGGAGAGGTAGGAAAATTGCCTGATCATGGCTCATCAAGCAGTGGGATTCGCTGAGAAAGATGCTTAGTACTGCCGTCAATAAGAGGCGGTTTGTAGGATTACTCCTATTCGGGATAATCCTGTTCCTGTTCGTGGCATTCAACCGCTTTCCCAAGCTGGACGCTGTCGGGACGGACCTGGAGGCTGTTACATCCCCTGGAATGCAGTGTTTCCAGGGATTGTGCGTCGAGAAGGAAGCTGGAAGTTCGTTCGTAGCCACTTGGTGGGGCTTCAGCATGACCTATCTGCAGATCGTCGCCATAGGTATGACTTTCGCGTTTCTAGTAGCGGGATTGATGGAAGTTTTCCTCTTTCCGTCGGGCCTCGGCAAGTGGTTCGAGTCTGGGGGATTATTCTCGCGTACGGTCAAGGGCGCCGCTACGGGTCCGGCCATGAATTTGTGCTCCGCGTGCATTGTTCCCGTGTCGTCGGCTTTTCACAAGAGGGCGGGGCTGGCCGGGGCTATCGCCATGGTGCAGGGCTCGGCGACTATGAATTTCCCGGCCTTGATCATGGTGTTCTTCGTATTCACTCCACTCTTGGGCATCAGCCGCGTCGTGTTGGCCGTATTGGGCGCTCTGACCATCGGCCCCCTAGTGGTATTCACGGTGCGCAGGGAACAAAACGCGGCTGCCGACGTGCCGGTCACCATCGCGGACGGTGAAGAGGAGGAAGCAGCCGGCTGGAAAGCGGTACTTAGCGAGGGCGTCCGCGATTGGGCCAAGACGAGCATCGGCTACCTTGCCCGCATGGGTCCAATAATGGTAGTCGCAGGATTCGGCAGCGGCCTCGCGATCCAGTGGCTGAGCCCATCCGTAGTCACGAACTACCTCGGCAATCACCTGACGGGGGTGGCGATTGCGGCGACGTTTGGCGTCCTGATTAATGTGCCGCTATTGTTCGAAATCCCGCTGGTGGCGCTTCTATTGCTACTAGGCATGGGAACGGCACCAGCGGCAGCGCTCCTTTTTACCGCAGCGGCCGGGGGGCCCATCACGTTTTGGGGACTGGCCAAGTATATGCCGAGAAGAGCATTGGCTACGTTCGTAGTGGCCACTTGGGCGCTCGGAGCTTTCGGGGGCTTGGCCATCCTGGGCGTCGGCTCATTCATTTGGGAAGGAGCGGATCCTTTGAATGTTGGCGGAGTCGATCCCATAGCGATTGTCAAATCAATCGTTCCATTAGGCATAGTCTCGCCCGGCCTGACCCTCGCTCGCGGTTGAGATTGTCTGCAAAAAGATGGGCGCACTTGCGAGTTCCTTTATTCTTGGTCTACATGATTATCCGCAAGTGATCGGAACAGAAATCCCTCTGCGACATCCCGGGTGACCGCTCGGGTGGTAAGTGTCTAGTTGGCCATAGAATTCGCAATTCCAGCCGTTGTTTTTTCGGTTCTCTTCGTCCTGTGGGTGGCGCTACCAGCCCGTCCGGGTGAGGTCGATCTGGCTAGCAAGATTCGCGGGGAGTGGTTGAAGCCGATAATTGTCGTCGCGGTGTTTGTAACTCTAGTTTTTGCCGGCATGCTGGCTTTCGTAATCGTGCTGGATTGGATCATCGGATGAAGCGTGTCCAAATAAAGCCGGCGGGCAAGTATGCTCGGGAGTCAATCCAAAAATGGACCACTCTCGTGAACAACTCAGGCTGGCGATAAGCGAACTGGCGCGGACCTCCTAGCCTGCTGACTGGGATGAGACTCACGCCGGCCCATTTCTAGGTGTCATTTGAACATCGGTTATCTCTTCATGGCACTGAACGTGCTGGCATCAGTGGGTTTTGGCCACATTATCAAATGGTCCCAGCGCGGTGGGGCCAATCTGGTAATGATAGGGGCCGTGAACTATGGTGTCGGCGCAGTTCTGACCGGGGCTATCGCGATAGTCGTGGGGTCTGGGGGACTGACGCCGCCCACGGTCGGTTTCGCCACGATAGCCGGCCTCTCCTATGGGATCTCGTACCTGGTGTATCTGCGGGCCCTTCGCCTGTTTGGCGTCGGCATCACAACCACGGCGGCCAGGTTGACGGTGATGCCGGCGGTTGCGGCATCGATCCTATATTGGGGGGAACAGCCTTCCGTGGCTCGACTGGCCGGCATAGTCATCGCATCTTTGGCGCTGCCCTTGCTGACCTTGCGAGTTCGGCCGACTGACATAGGCCGGGCCGGCTCCGGCTGGCTGTGGCTGACGAGCATGTTTCTGATCATCAGCGTCACGCCCCTAGTCGCGAAGGCATTCCAAGAGAGCGGCCTGTCTGGGGCCCAGCCGGTCTTTGTCGCGGTCTGGTTCGCCATTGCCTGCCTCGTTGGGATCGTCGTCGGTCTCTACCAACGCCTGCGGCCGACGCGTGACGATCTGGTGATTGGCTCAATCCTAGGACTTGCGAATGGCGGTGGCACCTTGGCGATGATGTTCGCGCTAAGCTGGCTGCCAGCCAGCGTCCTGTTTCCGATCGCCACTGCCGGTGCGGTTGTCGTGGCGGTCGTTTCAGGCGCGTGGATCTGGGGCGAAAAGCTGAGCCGGCCGGCCTGGGCCGGCGTGTTCCTGGCGGCGGTTTCCCTGTTGTTGGTCAATTTGTAGGGGTATTATCAGTCGGTAGATTGACGTGAGTACAATCCTTTTGTAGCGATCGAAGACTCATAGGACGGTGTTGCGTGGGGAGTGGTGCCGCATTCCAGCGAGGAGCCGGAGGTTCGTCTATTCGATGTGTTCGGTACCGATTTGGTTCCCCCTTATCTCGAAGGGACTCCCACGACACAGATGGCACTTGAGGCCGGGATGCCGAGCCTGGACGTACGTGTTCGGGTAGTGGACAACATGACCGGTAGATGAAATGTGAGAAGTCTGGCCAGAGCGTTCGCCAATGGTTTCAGAGGCATTGGGGCGTTACTCTCCACACAGCGAAACAGCAGAGTTCATCTGGGCGCGACAATTGCCGTGGTGGCGTTGGGGTTGTGGGTGGGGATCGGTCCGAGTGACTGGGCGCTACTGTCCATAGCAATAGCTGCCGTCTGGATCGCAGAGGCATTCAATACGGCGTTGGAGTTTCTGTCAAACGCGGCCTGTCCAGGGAGGAACCCGCTTGTCGGCAGGGCGAAGGACGTAGCGGCCGGCGCGGTTATTTTTGCTTCCATCGGAGCAGTGGTCGTTGGGGTGTTTGTCTTTGTCCCGGTACTCTTTCGCTGACCATCGTCTATCGATCCGTAGGTTGATCTGCGAACGCGTGTTGCTGGCGATGCATTTCCTTGAGCGCGATTTGCGACGACGTGGAAACTCGGTCTTAGGCTTTACACTATCGGTAGGCAGTGGAATTACTAATCTGGAAAGCTCGAGGGACAGGAATGCACGAAGATTACTATTTCGAAGGTGAGCGAAGGGCGCTGAGCCTGGGCAACCGCGGGCCCATGGCATTCGACGCGAATGGCGCCCTCGCAGCAGGCGTCGCCGAGGCGTACTGGGAATCGGGGTTCTATGTGTTCGAGGGCGCGGTACGTGGCGATGAGCTAAACGAGCTGGTGGCGGATTTCGAGGAGGTATTGGCCCAGGCGCCGGTTTCGAGCACGTCGGACACCGATGCCTCCGGCCGGCCGGCGATCGGGAGCGAGTTCGATCTGCCGAGCTTTCGCTTTGCCAGACCGTTAAGCGATCCCTATGGGGGCACATCGGTCTCTGGCGGCAGGTACCAGGCGAAGATGGTCGAGCCAGAGGCTCCGGTCGATGCACCGGATGAAGTGTTGTTGAACATATCGAGCCCGTTGCAGTTGATGGACTCGGCTTTGCAGCTGTACGGCCATCCGGACCTACTACGGATCGCGGAGCAGATCAACGGGCCGGACTTCACACCGTTCTCCGAGAGCATCTGGGTAAAGCAGCCGGGTTGGGGGCCGTCGGTGGCCTGGCACCAGGATGGCACGACGCACTGGGACAATCCCGATCTGGACGAGGGTACCCACGGCTTCAACTTCATGGTACAGCTGTACGGGAGCACGCCGGCCAATGGGCTTTGGGTAGTACCGGGAACACACAAGCTCGGTAAGATCGACATCAAAGGGCTGGTATCGGCGAATGGCGGTTCGGACCGGCTGCTGGACGCTGTGCCGATGATTTGCGAGCCAGGGGACGTCGCGATATGCAACCGCCAAGTCTTGCACGGCTCCTTTGCGAACACGTCACCGGAGATGCGGGCGACATTCGTATTCGGATTTCACCGACGGGCCTCCGTCTTGGGGGACCTGGGATGGTCGCCGGCGCGCTACGATGAGGCACGAATTCATGAGCGTTCGCGTGTGATCGCGCTCGCGGTCGATGCGCGCCGGCAGCGTTTTCCGGATGAGCATGGCTATATCTATCAGCCGCTGGCGGAAGAGCTAGATGAAACCCGCTGGAGTGAGGTCACGCGAGAGAGTGTGTTGAAGAACTACAACCTGAACGATCTGGGGTTGTGAGTGTCGGAGGGTTCGGCCGGCGATTGTGGTTGGGTCTTCCGCTTCCCGCAAAGTGCGACATTCTCGGCTCCGCGCAGAACGTCCTTATATATGACGTGTCCTGCGAAGCCGTGTTTCGTCAACACACCGCAATGATTTGGTTGAGGACGCGCCGAGATGTGTTGGGTTTGAGGGCACCTTGGGTTACCAGATCGACCTCTATGCCCAAGAGATCGCTCAATTCACGCTCCAACCGAACGAATTTGAACATGCCAGGTGTCTCAGAGAACTCGATCAGGACATCTAGGTCGCTGTCCTCGGACTGCTCGTTCCGCACATAGGAGCCGAACAGGCACAGCTCCCTGACTCCATACCGTCGTCGAAGACTAGGTAAATGCTCACGCAGCCTGCCGAGAACCTCGTCGAGGCTTTCAAGCCGGCGTCCAGTGGCTGGCTTGTTCATCGTAATCTCACCGTAGAGACATCTTGATGTCAGGGGCCCTCGTCGCCGGGGTGGCGGATAGAGCGCAGGGCCGGCTGGTTGTAGGGATGGCGGGCAAGGGCGTCTTCATCGAGCTCGATGCCGAGGCCGGGCCCCGTGGGCAGCCGGATGTAGCCGTTATCGACCTCGATTGGGTTGGTCGACAGCTCTGTGCCGATGTCGGCGAGGTTGACGAAGTACTCGGTGATTAAGAAGTTGGGGATTGTCGCGCAAAGATGTAACGTCGCGGCCAGGCCGACCGTGGTGCTGTTGAAGTTATGGGGTGAGACCACGACGTAGTAGGTCTCGGCCATCGCGGCGATCTCCTTGAGCTCCAAAAGGCCGCCGGTGTTGCAGATGTCAGGATTAATGATGTCGGCGGCGCGTAGCTCGAAGACCTCGCGGAACTCGGCCTTGGTGTATAGCTCCTCGCCGGTGACGACCGGGGTGTTGATCTCGCGCGTTGCGGCGGCGAGCGCCGGCAGATTGCGAGCCGAGACCGGCTCCTCGTACCAGAACGGATTGAACTCCTCGATCCGGCGGGCGACGCGGACCGCGTGCATCGGCGCGAGCCGGCGATGGGCCTCGACCAAGAGGTCGACATCCGGCCCGACCGCTGCGCGGACAGCCGCTACGCCCTCGACGGTGAGGTCCTCCTCGTACTTGCTGATGTAGGCTCGCCAGGGATCGGGGAAGGGATCCCACTTGAGGGCATCGAACCCCATCTTGGTGGTCTCGACTGCGCGCGCGGCGACCGCATCCGGATCTTGGGGGTTGCCGGCCCAGCCGTTGGCATAGACGCGGATCTTGTCGCGGCAGGCGCCGCCGAGCAGGTTGTAGACCGGGGCGCCGAGCTTCTTGCCGACGATATCCCAGAGCGCGATCTCGATTCCGCTGAGGGCGCAATAGGACTCCATGGAGCCGCGTTTGACGAGAACGTCGTGGTACATCACGTGGGTAAAGTGCTTGATGTTGAATGGATCGCGACCGACGAGGAATTGGCCCATCCGATCGACGTAGGTCGCTATGGCCGGCTCGCGGTCGGTTTGGGTGTAGGCTTCGCCCCAGCCGGAGATGCCCTCGTCGGTATCGACCCGGACGAAGATGAAATTCTTTGCCTGTCCGGAGGAGACCAGGAAATGGGTGACGCCGGTGACCTTCATCGTGCGTTAACCTCGCTGAGAACGGATGCCGGCGATTGTAGCACGGGGGCTTGCTGGTTCTAGCGGCTGCCCTATGGGTGCCGGCGCCGGGTGATCAGCCGGCCGACGCGTCCTCCTGGTGGATCCCAAAGATGTTTCCTTCGGTATCTTTGGCGTCCACCAGCCAAGCAACGCCGGGTATGGGCATCTTGGGGACTACTATGGTGCCGCCGTTGGCGACGATCTTGTCGGCGTACTCATCGACGGACGGAACGTCGATGGTGCACACGTAGGCAATTGCCGCGTCGCCGGTGACTTCAGATGTACGCTTGACTAGCCCGCCGTTGATTCCCGGCGTTCCCTCGGGCCCGGTGATGATCATCCAGTAGTCCCATTGGCCTTCCCATTTTTGGAACTGCCAGCCAAACACGCTGTTGTAAAAGCTTATCGTTCGCTCAGGGTCGTCGGCATGGATTTCAAAGTTGTACGACTCGCGGCATACTGAGTCTGGATCTCCTGTGGTTGCTTTTGCTTTGTATCTGTAGCTAAGTTAGATCGCAAGCGCCGTCAGCGGTCGATCTTCACTTCGCCGAATAGGGCCAACGCGTCGACTTTCAGGGTCGGCGCATCCTCCGACGGGGAACCGTCCGCGATTGCTAGGTTGTTGATTGACCCGAAGATTGGCGCACCGTTGACTTCCACTCTCCATTCTTTGGGCACGCGAATGGAGAGTGCGCCAAATAGCGCCGTTGCGTCGAGGGTTGCGCCCTCTGAGGTGGGTTGAGCTTCGCGTAGATCCAGCTTGATCTCGCCAAACATTGACACAGCGGAACCACCGCGAAATTGCTGCGATCGGCTGCGGGTCTCGATACTGCCGAATATCACGAAGGAATCCACAGAGTCCAAGTCATCGCCGATCCGCTGCCGCGTCGATACCCGATTAAGCAGGATCCAAGCGCCGACAGCGATCAACGCCAGGGGCCAAATGTAGGCGAGTGCGGAGCCGGGAACGAAACCGAGGGTGGTTGCGAGCAGGACCAGCCCAATGACGACGATGATCGCCGGCACGACCATTCTTGCCGGCGCGGCCCGCCATTGGAGCAGCCCAAAGAGGACTATTATCAGAGGCCAGGTGCGCCCTATGATCTCTCCGGCCGCCACGAGGCCGGCTTGCTCGAGCACAAACAGCGTTCCGAGCGCGATCAGCACGACTCCTGCTAGTGTTTTCCATGGGCTAGATCTCAATCAAATATTCTCCACGAAGGTTGAGTTTCGTCGGGGTGGGCAAATTGAATCTTTGTTTTGCAAAAACACGTTTTTGGGATCGTCCGTATGTGGGAAAGCAGGGGCCGGCGGTGAGGAAGGCGAACATACGTTTGATTATACCAGTGTTTGGGTGGCTCCGTACGGGTTGATAGAGGATGTCCGGGGTTTGCCGCTTCCCTGCCGTGGGCGATTCGCGAATCGCCTCTACAGTGACGCCGGTTTTTGTTGGGACGCCGGATCCTGAGGGGTGACTTGTTAACCCTCACCCTAACCCTCTCCCAAGGGGAGAGGGAACAGATCCTGTTACGTGGCTGCCGGCGGGCGGTTGGTTGGGAACGAGCCCCAGCGCAAGATGTCGCTGCTTTCACTATAAGGCCGCGATGTACGGTTCCGCAAGGTGAAGGTATCCGGGTGTCATTGGCGCCGCCGCCGGCTGTGGAGTCGGGCGCCGGATCGGGTACGGGGCATGCTTGCGGCGGGATAGCCGATTGGGAAGCTGGATTCTGGTGTATCCGTGTGGTCGTAGTTGGTGGTATCGCGATTGACGTTCTTGGGCGGAGGGAAGGTGCGTGGATTCCCGCCGGCGCGGGAATGACGAATGGGGGGCGGGAATGATGAAGTCGGAGGCCGGCGGTCAGCGGGCCGGCGAGGGTGTGTCGATACCCCTACGGGTATGCCCAGTTTAGGTGTTATCCATCTCCCCGATCGTACACGCTTCCCTTGCCTGGATTCCGGCCCCGTATCGGGTAGGGGGTATTACGTTGCCCGGGCAGCCGATTGGGAAGCCGGATTCTGGGGTATCCGTGTGGTCGTAGTTGGTGGTATCGCGATTCGCGTTCTTAGGCGGAGGAAAGGTGCGTGGATTCCCGCCGGCGCGGGAATGACGAGTTGGTGGGCCGGAATGATGAATTGGCCGACAGGTGATGGTTTGCCTGGTCCCCGCCCCAGGGCGCCCACAAGGGGCGCCCCTACAGAGATGGCTGGACATGTGTGGGCCGGCCGGAACGAGGGAGAGAAGTCATCGGGGCTAGTTGGGGCAGGTCTCCAACATGGTTTCCAGTGCGGCGATCTCCGCCGCTGTTGCCGTCAGCTGCCACTTGGCTTTGACGGATATCCAATTCCTCGCATACTCACACCAGTTAGCCTGATTGGGCGGCTTCCAATGATCAGGCCCCTGGCTTCCCTTCTCCCTATTGACTGTGCGCTCCACCACTGCCAGATGACCGGAGTTATCGAGGTCGTTGTAGTAGTCTAGCTTGCGATCGCGATCCCACGCCCACGCGCCGGAGCGGTGAGCGTTGGCAAGCGGGACAACGTGATCCACGTCCAGACTGCTGGGGTCGATGAAGGTCTGCCCGGTGTATGGACCGACCCACCGTCCGGAGGCTACGCGGCATTGTCTATCGGACCTATAGCTTACTGGTTCAGTGGATTCCTCAGCCAAGACTTCGTGCCGGGTATTCCGACAGTTATTATTGGCGTCGATCCAGTCTCCCCACTCGGAGCGGTCATAGGCAGGGATATCGGCCGGCACGTCGGCCTGTTGCGGCATTGTGGGAGTAGCACCGCCCAGAAGGCGGTTGAAGACGAATATGCCGAGAATAAGGGCCAGACCAAGCGACAGCACGATGTATAAACAGCAACGTCCCCTCACCTGCGTTCCTCCTAGGTGCTCCGGTGAGCCGGCGTGGTTGGTAAGACCGGCCCTATAGCCCTGTTGCCTGCGTGGGAGAGATCCCACGACCTGAGAATTGCCATTGTACAGGCCAAGTTCGATTTGGGAATTGCGGCTGCGAGGGGTTGGCGTTTGGGTCGGGACAGGCGCCGGCGGCGGTGGGCCGGCGAGGGCCCGTGCCCCCACAGGGACATCGGTTTACTTTCGGACGCCGGCCGGCGAAGGCCACATAAGGGCACGAAAATGCGTCGGCCCCCGGCAGTGCAACACGGTCCAACTAGCGGTACGCCCTAAGCTGGGGACAAGCCCCAGCGCTACATTTCCCTCTCCCCACCCCTCTGGATTCCGGCCTTCGCCGGAATCACCATGGCCTTGCGAAGGCCGCATAAGAGGATGAAAATCGCGGGATGTCGGGTCGGTTTTTTCCATCGTCTGGTGGGTTTACCCCTCCCCGCCCCTCTGGATTCCGGCCTTCGCCGGAATGACGAATGTGGGGCCGGATTGACGAAGGGATGCCGCGAATGGCGAATGAGAGGCTGCCGGAGCGGTCTATCCCGGATCGTAGTCCGGGACGTGCTTTCATAGCAATCGCTCATGCCGGCTGTCGCCGGCACACGAAGGTATGAAAATGGGGGTCTGGTTGCTGGAATTGTTTGCAGGTCATTTGCCACCCTCTGCCACCCCTCTGGATTCCCGCCTTCGCGGGAATGACGATAGTGGGCCGCGGATTCCCGGGAAGGGCGCGGCTGCCCGCCGGGATGTACGTCTACTCGAACGGGCGGGGCACAAGGCCACCCGTGAAGCAGCGGTATTCCATTTTCGTAGCAATCGCTCGTGCCTGCTGTCGCCGGCACACGAAGGTATGAAAAGCCGGAGTTGTGGCTTGGTACAGCGAATTGGCGCGGCGGATTCTGCCACGCCCCACGCCGACCTCAGCGGGGGACAAGCCCCCGCGCTACATTTTCTCATTCCGCCATCGACCATCGGTTTACAATTCGGCACGTTTCGCCGGTGGAAAGCCGGCATCGAGGTTGATTGGAGGGCACATCCCGGATCGGAGTCCGGGACATGCGTTCGTACCAATGACGAATTGAGGCGCCGGAAGGACGAAATGGGAGGCCGGCGATCAGTGGTCTGGCGACAGGCGGAATCGCCAGAGGGCGACGGCTACGAATGCGAGGGCGAAGACGATCAGTGCTGCCATTTCCAGTAACACGTCGCCAAACTCTGCGCCGAAGAGCATGAGCTTGTTGAAGCCGGTGTTGGCCCAACCGTGGGGCGTGAGCTTTGCCAGGGACTGCATCCAAGCCGGGGTGATGAAGAGAGGCCACCAGCACCCGCCGATCGGGGCCATCACCAGCGAGGCGAGCACGCCGGCCGAGTCGCCGCTGCGCTCGGTCTGGACTAGCGAGGCTAGCATGACTCCAAAGCCGGACGAGACTAGGACCACGAGCAACGAGATCAGGATTACAGCTCCGGGAGCTAGGCCCAAGTCTATCTGGAACACGAATATTCCAAATGTCCACAAGACCACTATCTGCAATAGTCCCTTGTAGATCGCGGCCAGGAACTTGCCCACTATCACAGCATCGCGCCTGACGCCATTGGAGAGCAGCCTTTCGAGGGTCTGGTTCTGGCGCTCGCGAACGACCGCTCCGGCGCCCATCGCGGCGGCAAAGAATACGAACATCGTTACGTAGCCGGTCAGGACGAAGTTGCTGGGATTGAACGGGATGGAGTCTCCTAACCGGGAAGTCTGAAAGCTGACGAGCGGCGCCTGATCGAAAAGGGTGGGTCGGTCCGGTGGCGGCCAGGAGCGACCGGCCGACGCTCGAAGCTCGATCACGGCCTGCAAGGTCGTCTGGACGTTGGTGAGCCGGCCGGCGATGGAGCGGCCGATGCCTTCCAACGCCGCCTGGGTAGCGGGCGAATCCGCGTGTGCGACGACCTCAAGCTCGGTCGGCTGGCCGGACATCACGTTGCTGGTGAAATTGCCGGGGAAGGCGAGGAAGCCGCTGAGCGCGCCGTCGTCGACGGCTCGGATGGCATCTTCGTAGGGCAGGGTCCGGACGGAGGAGTCGGGAGCGGCGGTCAGAGCTTCTATGATCTGATGGCTGATCCCGCCATCCTGTTCGAGGGTGACGATCGTGAACTGGACCTTGTCGTTGCTGGGGCCAACGCCGGCGAGGCCGAACGAGAATCCTACAGCGAAGACGATCGGGAACAGAAGGGCAAATCCGAGGGCGAAACGGTCGCGAACGAATATCTTGGTGTCCTTCGCGGCGATCAGAAGACTCTGGCGCAGTATCGTCGACACGGTGGCTAACCCTCCTGGTTAGCGCGAAACGCAAATCGCGCCACGACAAGTCCGACGATCGCGATGCCGATCAAGACAGCCGCCTCGAAGCCCTGTTGGCCGAGTCCGCCGCCGGCGACGATGTCCGCCAGACCGTCGATCGAGTACTTGTTCAGAGTGAACTTGCTGATGACGGCGAGTGGCCCCGAATCTCCTACGTCGAAGAAGGTGCCGGCAAAAACGGTCATCGCCATCGTGAAGAACACGGCTATCCAGTTTGCCTGGTCGGGAGTCCGGGCAAGCGATCCGATCACCAGGCCGGCCGCGCTCACGGCAGCCGCTATCAGCAGCGCGAAGACCATAGCCTCTACGAACACGGTTACGCCGGCGACCTGGAGGACGAGGAAGGCGAGCGCCAGCAGGATGAAGGCCTGGAGCGCGGCAATCGAAGCGCCGGCGAGGAACTTGCCAAGGAATAGCTGATCGATGGACAGACGGGTCGTCAACAGGCGCTCGAGGGTGCCTATACGCCGCTCCTCGACCAACGTAGTCGCGCCAAGCGTCACCGAGAACAGGAGGAACATCGTCATGATGCCGGGCAGAAGCCGGGACAGCGGATCGGACTGGCCGCCGATGGCGCGGCTCTTGACCGTGACCATGGGATTCTCTCGCGCCTGATCGAGCAGCGACGCGACGGTTTCGTCGATCTTGGCGTCGTCTAGCGCGGTCTCCTTGAGCGCGTCGCGAACCTGGGCGCGGACCTGGGCCTCGCCGGCCAGCTCTTGGGCGGCGCTTTGGACGATGCTGGCGGCTATCTGGCCCTCGGCCCCGCCGGAGCCGAGCTGCTTGAAAGTGATCGATACGGGGCTGCCGGCCGTGAGGCCCTCAGAGAATCCATCAGGGATAACGGCGACCGAAAGGACGTTGGCACGGTCCAGGGCTTGGTCCGCATAGGCGCTGGTGTGGAGCTTGACCTGTAGTCCGTCGACCCGCTCCAAGCGGGCAATCAACTCCCGGGCCAATGGGCCCTCGTCGAGATCGACGATGTGGGCGGTGCCGTTGAACTGGCCGGCCTCGCTGAACGCGCCGTACGTGAGGGCGAACAGAATGATCGGCAGGGCCAGGCTGAAGGCGAGCCGGCCCGGGTCAACAACGAAGCGCTTGACTTCCAATACGGCTATGTGCCAGGGGCGCAGCATCGATCAGTCCCGCAGGCTGCGGCCGGTGAGATTCAGGAAGACTTCTTCCAGGGTCACCTCGTCCGGCGAGCCGATCCGCGATTTTAACTCGGTTGGCGAGCCCTCGGCTATGAGCCGGCCGTTATCGATGATGCCTAGGCGGTCGCAGAGCCGGTCGGCTTCCTCCATGTAATGGGTGGTGTACAGGATGGTCTGGCCCTCTGCACGCAGGCCGAGGATGGTCTCGAAGATGTGGTTTCTGGACTGGGGGTCTATTCCGACGGTCGGCTCGTCGAGGAAGAGGAGCGCCGGCCGGCTCATGAGGGCGATGGCGAGATTGACCCTTCGCTTCATGCCGCCGGAGAACTTATCGACTCTGTCTTTCGCCCTGTCGCTGAGTCCCACCAACTCCAGATTGACGCGGGACTGCTCGTCGGCTTCGCGGCCGCTGAGGCCGGCCATCTTGCCGAAGAAGGTGAGGTTGTCGGTTGCGGAGAGCTCGGGATAGAGGGCCAAGTCCTGGGGACATACGCCGATGATCTTGCGGACCTGGTCGCCTTCCCGCTGGACCGAGTGGCCGCCGATGAGAATCTCGCCGGAGTCTGGGGACACGACGGTGGAGAGCATGCGGATGGTGGTGGTCTTGCCGGCGCCGTTGGGGCCGAGGAGTCCGTAGATCTCCTGGCGCCGGATGGTGAAGGAGACGCCGTCGACGGCCTGGATGCCGTCGAAGCCCTTGCGGAGGTCCGTAGCTACGAGGAAATCTTCTGCCAAGGAGCGATCCCCATTTCGTCGGTCGGATTCGCAGGCGCGGCCGGCGGGTCGGAGGCGCCGGAGGGATTGTACTAGGAATTGGCGCCGGATGGGGGGCTATGCTTGATCGGGGCGTGTGAGTATCCGGGCGAGACTCTCCGGCAAATTGACGTTTTGAGTCTGCTCGAAGGCTGGGACACCGCCGAATTCGTTGGCGAATACTGAGACGATATCGAAACCGAGGCTTTGCGCGATGGATAGGTCGGACTCGGCCCTGTTCCAATCCTCCAGATATAGCAGGCTCTCGGCGCGTTTGTAGTAAGCAAGGGCGTAGCGTGGGTTCAACCCAATTGCCCTGTGGCAATCCTGGACAGCACGACCAAAATATCCCAACTTTCTGTAGGCAGTACTGCGATTGACATAGGGGCCTGCATTGTATGGATCCAACTCTATAACCCTGTCGTAGTCTTGGATCGCACTGTTGTAGTCGCCCTTTCCCAAGTAGGCATTGCCGCGACTGTTATGAGCAAGGGGACCGTGTTTGTCCAACTCAATTGCGATGTTGTGATCCTGGATCGCAAGGTCATAATCACCCTTGCTTGCGTAAGCGATGCCGCGATTGGTATAGGCAGCTGACAACCGCGGATTTAACTGAATGGCTCTGTCACAGTCCATTATGGCGCGATCGTAATCGCCCTTGCTTCCATGAGCAGTTGCGCGATTGCTAAAGGCAAGAGCGAGGTGTGGATCCAACTCCAGAGCTCTGTCGCAGTCTGTTATCGCGCCATCATGATCACCCTGCTCCCTAAGAATGATGGCGCGATTATTATAAGCAAGGGCGAGGTGGGGATCTAATTCTATCGCCCTGTTGTGGTCTCGGAGGGCACGATCTTGCTCACCCTTGTCACCGTACGCGACCCCGCGGGCGGTATAAGCCTCTGCATAGCGTGGGTTCAACTCAATTGCCCTATCGTAATCATGGATTGCGACATCATAGTTACCTTTCGTCGCGTACGCGTCCCCGCGATAGAGATGGGACACGGGGTGTCTTGGATTGAGGTCGATGGACTTGCTGAAATGCTTGATGGTGGCCTCTAAGTCCCCTTTTTTCTGGTGCGCCAAAGCCTCGTAGAATGCTGCATAGGCGCTGTCGTGGGTTCCGTGGTACCTGATAAAGCCGTGGAGGTCGTTGTAAACGGTTCGAGGGGCCACGCCGTGCATTAGGTCCAAGTGCCTCAAAATACGATCTTTCAATGCACTGGGTACGACGACCACATCACTCGGCTCGACGAATCCCTTTGGTGGGAGTACGAATACGCTCTTCTGGGCGATGACGCGGTTAGCCGGTCCCCTCGGTCTCCTCAACGGGTAGTAGGTCTTGTTAAGGAGGATCACTCGTCCATCTTTCCCGGTGTGACCGTCACAGGCAAAGAAAAGCGCGATATGAACGTCGGTAGTAAAATCAATGAGATTCGTGGTGTAACCGAAGTGCTGGAGTTGATCTAGAAGGTCATCGTCGTCTTCTTCGATGTTTCCGATAAACTGTTTGGCAGTTAGCAACATCTCAAACTGGACGACTCCGACGTCAAAATCCTCGCCGGCGATCTTTCGATATTTTCGATAGAGGCCGGAAGACACTTTGGGGTAGCACTCAGGCTCTCCACGATAGAGGTAGTCGCCGCCGGCTGATTTTCGCGCGAGTTCGCTGATTACGGCCAAGACATCCTGGAGGAGGTCGTCGTCTGGTGGCCGGTCGGGTGTCTGATCTGACATTGTTGCCTCTTTTGGTAGTGGCGTGCCTTCGAAGTCTTCCAGAAAAAGGGGCTAGGTCTCGACTTCCTTCCCTCACATAAACCCCACACTATGGCCGCCTATGCGTGGGACATTCACAACATACAAATGACGAAGTGAGGGGCCGGTTCGGTCGGGCCGGGATCTTTGGCATTGTCACTTGTGTCTCGTTGGTTTGCCCAAGCTATTGACTGCGAATTCCTACTCCCGCATTGTGCATTTGGCTTAATGTATGTATATTATATGCTTGTAACGCGTATAATAGCATTACCTGAGGGGGCAATGACTAATAACAATCAGCGAATCACTATGTGGCTCAGCCAAGATGTGCGAGTCCGGGCAAGGCGTATCGCCAAGTCTAGAGGTCAGAATCTTTCGGAATTTATCCGCGAGGCATTGGTAGAGACAGTGGAAAGACATGAGAGATTTTATATGCCTGATCTCTTCACAACGAACAGACTGACGGGTTTGGATTGGCCGCCTGGCGGCCGCGGCTGATGGCGGCCGGCGGGGAATCTCCCGGTCCGCAGTAGGATTATTGATAGCTAGGGGACAGGCAACGTGGGGGTGTCCAGGAGCGAAATCAAGATGACTAAGATTATTAATCTCGAGCAAGAATGGAGAATCGGGAAACGGCTAGGAAAGGGCGGCTTTGGCAAAGTCTACCTGGCTGAGTCGGACGATTGTGCCTCGGCCGTTGTGAAACTTATTCCGAACGAGCCGGGCGCTGATCGAGAGCTTCTGTTTCAGGACTTGGATAGTGTGCGAACCAACGTTGTGCCGGTTATCGACAAAGGAGATTGGGGTCGTTATTTAGTGTTGGTGATGCCTAAGGCGGAAAGATCATTGCGAGACCATCTGGTTGCTGCGGGCGGACAACTGCCGGTAGATGCTGCGGTAGAGGTGTTGGTTGACATTGCGGAAGCATTGGTCGCAATAGAAGACGACATCGTTCATCGAGACATCAAGCCACAGAATGTGCTTTTGCTGGACGGTCATTGGTGTCTAGCAGATTTCGGGATCTCCAAATATGCCGAAGCGACGACTAGCCCTGACACCCGCAAGTACGCCATGACTGCGCCGTACGCGGCTCCAGAGCAGTGGCGCGCGGAGCAAGCCAGCAGCGCGACTGATGTTTACGCCTTTGGAGTGGTCGGCTACGAGTTGCTTGCCGGACGACTGCCATTCGTGGGCCCCGACTTCAGGCGCCAGCACCTAAACGAGGACCCAGAACCCATTCTAGGCATCCCAGTAAGTCTTCGGTCTTTGGTTCAGGAATGCTTGTACAAGGCCCAACAAGCACGTCCTAACCCTCAGAACCTGTTGACCCGATTGAAACGAAGTGTGCAGCCAACCTCACAGGCAGGCCGCAGAAGACGCGCCGTTTGAGGTCGTGGGGTACTCAAGCGCCACCATCCGCACCCCACGTGGCGGAAGGGGTTATGAGGGCAGGGCTCATTCATTGTGGTATTGCGATGCTCAAGGTGCCGGCGACTTTCGGTGGTACGAAACTGCGTTCATGATCAACCCGTTTGTCCACGAGTCAGTTCGGGTCTATCCTTTTGCCTTGAAACCAGGAGGGGACGCATACGGTGCGCTTTCACCGGCCATGCATAAGTACCAACCAGCTTGGCGCTTTACCCCCATTGATCAGGGAAACGAAGATGCTTTCATAGAACGTTGGATGGGTTGGTTCGCCAATGCCGCTCACGGCAATCTCCATCCTCCCAGGATGATGCCGGAGGGGTCCCCTGAGGGTTCATGGCGGCGAAGAGGTTAGGGACACTTTCGCGCCGCCCAATCTCATGGCAAAATCTCCCCTTGGTCGCTCTAGCGCAACGCCGGCTTCTTCGAGCCGTGGATGGAGGGGTCGGTGGCTAGGAGGGAGCGGAGGCGGGCGACGGTGGCGACGGCGGCTTCGTCGAGGCCTAGTATGTCGCGGTCGAGGCGCTCGTCGAGCTCAATTCGGGCCGGATCGAACTCGGTTTCGAGGATGACGGGGCCTTCGGGCAGCCGGACGATGATGTCTGGGCGTTTGCCGTCTTGGAGCGTCTCGGCGGCGGTTGATAGGCCGGAGCGTTCTCGGAGGAGCCGGGCGAGGGTGTCGTTGATGATGCTCTCGTGGCTGCGGTCCTTGGTGGGGGAGGTTGTCATGTTGGGATTGGATCACCTCTGGAAGCGGACGGCACGGGCAGGGTTGGCCTGAAACGGCGCGGAAAATGAAAGACCCTTATCATTGAATGTGGGGATGTCTACCTAGCTTTGCACTGGAACAGATATGACTGATCACGTCGTCACGCCAGCATAAGCCAAGAGCTGCCTCTTTCTCACTTTGTCCTACACGTCCACTGTAACAGCCGACAAATTCCTCGGCTCTCGAACCCAGTAGAATCTCGCTACGCGTAAGGAATCCTGGCTCTTCAGGGCTCCACTTTCCATAAGGGTTCGACGAATCCCAATTCCCGGTATATGAAGCGAAGACTGGTGAGCCCGACATGCCTTTCCGTGTCTGGGAGTCAATAAAGAACGCCGGTATTGTAATCCCCTCCCGCAGACCTCCTATATCGGATACCTTTCCGTTTATGGTCACGTCGTAATGTGGCTCTGAAGCAATATACCCGGCCTTCCACAGCGGTAAACCGGGGCCTACGCTGATTGATTGAGGAAAGCCAATTATGAACACAGTATAACCAGGCCGCACTGGGATTCTCAGCTTGCTGATCCGATTTGCCGCGTTGTGCATGAAAGTGGGACAGTCCGAGGGACGTTCCATTGGCAAGGCGACGACATCACAATTGGAGGCTAGTTCTGGATGTTCATACCATAAGGGCTTGTCGCCGTCATATATGGAAACTTCCTGCGCATTCGGAACAAATGTGTCTGGCGGATGCCCGCTGTCAGATCGTGAATACTGACTCAGCTTGGCTTTGATAAACGTAGGGCATCGCCCGCTTCCACCTAATGGTTGTTTCGACAAGAAGTGCCTACCGCTTAGGTTATGCCAATTCGTGACAAGAAACCAATCGCCGTGGTGTTCGTAGAAAAATGCTGTTCCGGTAGCTAACATGCCTAGCTGATCCCACGATTGGATCTGGAACGGACATTGAGAGTAGGTGCTTCTAATCCCTTTTTCTGGCATAGCTGCAGTTGTCCTCCATAAACCAGATTCCCAAACTATCGCCCTGAGATGACGTTAACTCGTGACGCCAGCCCGGATGATGGATCGCGGCCGGCGGATTGCGCCGGCCGGATGGTGGGCGCGAGTCCGGGCCTATGATATTAGACGATGGCTGTGGATACGAGGGGCCGGGGCCTGGGGTTCTTTGTGGGCGTGGATTCCGGTTTCTCGAGTGCCGTGCGTGTGCGAAGCCAGGGTGCGTGGATTCCCGCCGGCGCGGGAATGACGAATTGAGGGGCCGGCAAGATGAAATGGCCGGCCAGCGATTGCGTTCCGCGTGCCGGCCAAGGGCGCCCACAAGGGGCGCCCCTACGGAGACGTTGGTTTTCGTTGGGACGCCGGTCCGCAAATGTGAGGCATGATGCCGGCGTGGCCTCGTCTGGGGACAAGCCCCAGCGTTACATTTTTCTATGTCGACTAGGGGATGTCCAGGTTGGGCAGGTAGTCGTCGGGGTCCCGCGCTTGGGCCGATTGTTTCCGCCCGTAGAAGACTCCTATGAAGTAGTGCTTGAATATGCAATCGACGTCGGCGAAGCCGGCGTCCGCCAGCCAGCGAAGTTGGTCGGAGAGTGTGGCGTCGTTGTCCAGCTTGCGGCGGCGTCGGATGCTCTCCTGGACCTGCGCTTCATCGGCGCCGGCCGATCTGACTTTCTCCAGCCAACCGTACCAGTACAGGTCCTTGAGGCCCGGTGTTGGGGCCTGTATCTGGTCGATATTGATGAATGCGCCGGAGGGCTTGAGGGCGCGATAGGCAAGGGAGAATAGCCGTTGCTTGTCGACGTGGGCCAGGTGATGGATCGAGAAGCTGGAGACGATCGCATCGTAAGTATCGATGGCGTCGAGGCGAAGGTAGTCGGTCTCGACTATCGATACTCGGTCTTTCGACTCGCCGAACCGCTCGCGGGCCACGTCGAGCATTTGGGACGAGATATCGTAGAGAACGAATCTGGCATGTGGGTGTCGTTGCATAACGTGCCAAGCGAATAGGCCGGTGCCGGCTCCGAGGTCCAGCACCCTGATCTCGTCGTTTGGGTCGAAGGGTATCAACTCGACGGCGGTGGCGAAGACCTGGTTATAGTAGGGAATGGCCTGTCTAAGCCAGTCGTCATAGTAGTCGGCAGATCGGTTGAAGAACTCTTCTATAGTCATCGCCGGACACTGTATTACGGCGGGGTATACTCGTATTGGGCGGGTACATCATACTTTAGATGGAGATACCTTCTAGAGTTTCGACGAATATGTCCAATGAGGACCAGATCTGATGCAAGACGATAAGCTGTTTCGGGCGGCGTTTCCGTTTCTCGAAGACGTTCTGGGACTGCCGGTCAAAGACATCGATCAAGCTGCTAAGTGGTACGGGAATGCTTTCGGGCTGACGGAGGTCGAAAGACGCGCCGATCCGGTACCGACGGTCATTATGGAGCGCGACGGCGTTCAAGTAGGATTTGCAGTGAACGGCGGCGTTGCCGAAAACGACGGGGTGGCGATTCTGGTGACCGATATTCACCGCGCCCGGCAGGAGTTGGAGGCCAACGGCGTCAAGACGGTGAATTGGCGCGTCGAGGAACGCGACGGACAGAAACTGCAAGTCTTCTTCGTGGTAGCGCCGGACGGGCTGTGCTTTCATTTCCATCAACCGATCGAGGGTTAGGTTTTTTTGATATCTATATCGGCGGGACGTTCTCATCGTCACTCCGCCGAAGACCGGATTCTGGCTGCCACTGGCATTCCGAGGTATGACAACTAGACGGGCAGGTTGGTGGAAACGTTTGGGTGCCGTGCGTGCCACCCCGCCACCCCTCTGGATTCCGGCTTTCGCCGGAATGGCGAATTGGGGGGCCGGCATGACGAAGGGAGGCCGCGTAACATCATTTTCATACCAATCGCTGATGCCTGCTGTCGCCGGCACGCCACGGTATGAAAAGACGGAATTGTGGCTTGGTACAGCGCATTGGCACGGCGGATTCTGCCACGCCCCACCCCGACCCCAGCGGGGGACAAGCCCCCGCGCTACATTTTCTCATTCCGCCATCGGCCATCGGTCTACAAGTCGGCACGTTTCGCCGGTGGAGAGCCGGCATCGAGGTTGATTGGTGGGCACATCCCGGATCGGAGTCCGGGACATGCTTTCGTAGCAATGACGAGATGGGGTGGGGAGCGACGAATTCGGCGGTGGGATTGCCTGCTTCGGCCTCGGATTTACGGTAATCTGTGGATAGATTGCACGCGGATACAGGCCATTTGGCGCTTCGAAGAGTTTCGGTTGACGGCCGGAGTCGGAGTAACTTGATGGACGGAAAGAGTTTGCCGCGAGGCCGGCGGCCGCGCCACCCGATGCCGGCGTTCGTTCGCGAGGCGCTGATCGAGAGCGACCTGATGGGGCTGTTTCGCCAGCGTCCGCCCTACCAGCAGAACGACTACGTTGGGTGGATTGCCGGGGCGAAGCGAGAGGAGACGAAGCAGAAGCGGCTGGCGCAGATGTTGGACGAGCTAAGACAGGGCGAACTGTACATGAAGATGGAGTACCGTCCGGTACGCTTAAAGGAGCGGCGCTCGCAATCGGCCGCCGGCAACGAATAAGGCTGGCCGGCTTGCCGACTCGGGGATAAGATATCGGCTGCGATTGGATGGTGGGAGGCAGTTGCTCGGCGGGGTGCCGCTGAGACCTCCCGGGAGAAGCTGCAAACTCGCGGACAAGTCATAACGAACGCTCGGAATCATACTTTGACCAACAAGGTAGGAAGCAAGGGACAAATCGTAATAGAGAAGGGGATTCGCGATCGGCTTGGCATCAGGCCCGGCTATCGCGCAATTCAACTCTTGGTGGACGATCACGTCGAGTTGCATTTCATCCCGCCGGATCACAACCGGTCGTTAATGGGAATTCTTGCGTCTCACATAACGGGGCCGATCCCCGAGAGCGATGACGGCTGGCAAGTGGCCAAAGACACGGCCTGGAACGAGGCTGTCAAAGGCAAGAAAAACCTAGTGGATGAATCTTGAGCGCGCCTATGCGGATACTGGCGACAAACGACGACGGCGTTGGCGCGGCCGGCCTGTGGGAATCGGTACGGATGCTGCGAGAGCTCGGCGAGGTGATGGTGGTGGCGCCATCCGGCGACCACAGCGGCGCTGGGGCGGGCATCCTTTGGCACCAGCGCATGGCTTACCGGCAAATCCGGCCCCGGCGCAAGGGTTGCGAGGACGTGCCGACCTACATCGTGTACAACACGCCGGCGGCGGCGGTAACGATCGGCGTCGAGTGGCTGGCAAAGCGTAAGGTCGATCTGGTCGTATCGGGCATCAACGACGGCAGCAACGTCGGACGGGACAGTCTTCTCTCCGGCACCGTTGGGGCCGCCGTGGCCGCCGCGATGATGGGAATCCCATCGGTCGCCATATCCCAGGCGCGAAGAACTCGGCCGACCCAGTACGGCTCCAGCAAGATGGTCCTGCCGGCCATCGCGAGGTTGGCGTTGGAGGACCCATCGTGCCGAGGCTTGATCCTCAGCGTCAACGCGCCGTACTGCCGGCCGGACGAGATCAGAGGCGTGGTTCGGGTTCAGCCGGCGGATATGCACGTGTTCAGGCGAACAACCTTCGATGGCGAGAGGTCTGTGGGGAACGGGGTAATGAAAGTGAAAGCGGGATACCGGCCGATGGACTGGAACGGCAAGGAAGGCACCGATATCTGGGCTCTGAGCCGGAAGTACGTGACGGTGGAGCTGCTCAGGCCGGAGCTGGTCCGTGAGGCCGAGACTACCGCCGGCCGGTCGCTTGTCGAGCGGCTGAACGAGGCGATGCTAAGGGCGGATTCGCCGCCGGCCTAGCCTCGCGAGGCTGGAACCCGCCCAGCAGGTGGGTCCTGAGCAGGCAGTCTTGAGTGACTGGTGGTCCAACGCCGGCGCTTGTTGAACCCCTAGGGCACCGCGAGATCGACTACTCGGCGCTCTTCCATGGCTCGGTCGGCGGCAAAGCCGGCGATGTAGCCTCTGACAGAGTCCTCCAAGGTGGTGCAGGAGATGGAGGGAGGGTCGCCCTGTAGGAAGCTGACGAAGTCTTCGACGAGCCGGAGGTCTCCGCCGCCGTGGGCATCGTAACCGCCCTCCATATCGCCTCGCACGTCGACGCTGACGACCTCCTCGACGTGGTCGTGGCCGGGTTGGGGGTCGATCCGGCGAATCACGAAGCGGCTGTCCTCGAAGGCTCCCTCGATTTCGCCGGTTGTGCCCAATAGGTGGATTGAGCGCACGGGCCTAGCGGTGCCCCCTATCATGTTATGGGTCGCGGTGCTGCCGTCCTCGAAATCGAGGATTAACGACTGATGGTCGACGACGTCGTTGTCGGACCGCCAAACGCAGCGGCCGTATCGATCGTCCTGTTTGAGCTGCTCCAGTCGCTGCTCCGGGGTTGGATCGGGAATGTCCTCAAGCGCGGTCCAGACGTAGGGCTTCCATCGATCCGGATTGTCGAGGTAGTGCTTGCGGGCGGAGTAGAGACAATCGGGCTCGATGGGGCAGTCGACGAGGCACCGGGTTCCGGCGCCAGCCGGCGCCTTCTCCGGCCGGAACTGCAGGTTGCTGCCAAAGCTGGCCACCGATACCGGAGAAATGCCGCTCTTGAACCACATGATCAGATCGAGATCGTGGCAGCATTTAGACATCAGCATCGAGGAGCCGGACTCGGCCTTGTTCCTCCACTTGCCCCTGACGAACGCTACGGCCATATGGTGATAGCTGACGTGCTCATTCGTCTGGATGTTGATTATGTCTCCGATGACGCCTTCGGCCACCTTCTCCTTGATCGCTCGGTAAAAGGGAGCGTAGCGAAGCACATGGCAGACCATGAGCCGTCTATCGCTGCGCCTGCGCGCGGCGAGTAGCCGCCACATCTCGTCCTCGTCGATGGCGAAGGGCTTTTCCAGGAGGATGTCGTAGCCGGCCTCCAGCAGCGGAATCGAGGTTGGCACGTGGAAACGGTCCATAGTCCCGTTGATGGCAGCATCGGCCATTTTCGGTTGGGCGGCCAGCTCTTCCGCGGAGGAGAACTGGCAGGCGGGCGGGACCCCGAACCTCTTGCCGGCGGCCCTGCGTCGAGAGGCTGAGGGGTCCGCAACTCCTACGATCTTCAGCCGGTCGGGGCGCTGCTCGGCGTAGGAGGCGTATTTCAGTCCCCTGTTGCCGGCGCCTACGACAACTGCGGTGATGGGATGGTCTGCCATCAGCTCAACTCCGAACTAGGATGGAGTCCGGGACTTGGCAATTGAACCGGCATCCGTGTTGCCTCAGAGCTAGAGATTACCGAACCGGTAGGGTTCTCTCAATAGAATAGGTCACTCGAGTGATGCGCCGGAATCACCTATGGCCTTGGAGCGTCTATTCTCATAGTAGTCGCTCGTTCCGGCTGGCGCCGGCACAACAAGGTATGCAAGGTTGGGGTGTTGGTTGGTGGAAGGGTTCGAGGGTCATTGGTGCCTCGAGCTCGTGCCGATGTGGTCTCACCCTCACCCCAACCCTCTCCCAAAAGGAGAGGGCGATTTAGATCCTTTTGTTGCCGGTTCAGTTCGGGGCGATTGGGCATTTCGCCGGCTTCGGCAATCCTGGATTGTCGCGCGTGGCCCTGGCTGTGGGCAAGCCCCCGCGCTACATTTTCTTCTTCCGCTATCGGCTGTAAATTCATGGTTCGGCAAGATTAGGGTTTTGGGAGGCGCCCATCCCGGATCGGAGTCCGGGACATGCTTTCGTACCGATGCCGAGGATGATACATTCTCTATTGATTGAGACGGTGGGCGAGAGCGTCTGGGCGAAGCTTCTGGGTACGACCTCGCATGGAAGCTGTTTTGCGTGGGCTCGCATCGAGACGCTTCAATATCGTCGGCTGGAGGCCGGCCGTCGGGGGTGACAGGGGGATCATGCAGTACGACTACATAGTAGTGGGGGCCGGCTCGGCCGGCGCAATCGTCGCCAGCCGGCTGTCCGAGGATCCGAAGCGGTCGGTACTACTACTGGAGGCGGGGCCGGACTACCCGGATCCAGACGAGATGCCGGAGGAAATCAAGTATGGACTGGGCGGCTCGTCGAACCTATTAATCAGGGCAATCGGTCCCGAGAGCAAGCACAATTGGAACTTTGCGGCAAGATCCACAGACAAAGCCGGCGTTATGCGGGTTCCCAGAGGCAGGATCGTTGGCGGATCCAGCGCGATCAACGCGATGGTCTGGCTGCGGGGCGTGCCGGAGGATTATGACCGGTGGGCTTCTTGGGGCAACGATCGATGGAGCTTTCAAGATCTGCTGCCCTATTTTCGCAGGATCGAGACCGTGTCCGAGTTGTGCGATGAGTTTCACGGCGACGCGGGGCCCATAAAAACCAGCCTTGCACGGCGGGATGAGTGGCTGCGCGACCAGGCGGCGTTCTACCGGGCGTGCCGCGACATTGGCCACCCTGATTGCCCGGACCACAACAACCCATACTCTACCGGTGTGGGGGCGGTCGCCTTCAGCCATTTCGACAACATCCGCTGGAGTACAGCCTTTGGATATCTTGCTCAGGCGAGGCATCGCATCAATCTCACCATCCGGCCGGACTGCCTTGTCCATCGGGTATTGTTCGAAGGTAAGCGCGCCACCGGCCTGTTGGTAGAGAGTGGTGGCGAGCTCTTCGTCGTTCGGGGCAAGGAAATCATCCTGTGCGCCGGCGCTATCGGATCTCCCCACATATTGTTGCTTTCGGGCATCGGGCCGGCCGAGCAGGTGGACGCAGCCGGCATAGGACGAGTCCATGATCTACCGGGAGTGGGACAGAATATGCGCGACCATCCTCAAGTCGCGATTCTCTGGAGAACGCGAGTCGATTTTCGACAGGATCCGTCCGGACCGCAGGCCCAGGTGATTGTTCGATACACCGCCGGCGGTTCGGAGCTTCGAAATGACATGGTCGTCTTCTTTGTCTCGGTGATGTATGAGGGCCACCCACACAGGTGGGATTCGGAGCATCTCTGCGTAGGCATGGTCGTGGTTCTTAACCTGGCGACCGGCGCCGGCGAACTCAGGCTGCAATCCGGCGATCCACACGTTCAGCCGGCACTGGACTACAACTATCTGGCAACCCCGTTTGACCGCCGGCGAATGCGGGAGGCGGTGCGCAAGTGCGCTGCACTCGGCCGGCACGAACAATTCGGCAAGATAATCGAAAAACGAGTTGACCCAACCGACGAAGAGCTAGGCTCGGACCGGAGCCTGGACGATTGGTTGATGAGACGAGCGACCACCAGCCACCATAGCTCCGGCACCTGCAAGATGGGGCCCGCGTCGGACTCGATGGCGGTGGTCGACCAGTATGGCAGAGTACACGGCATCGATGGGTTGAGGGTGGCTGACGCGTCGATAATGCCGGATTGTATCCGGGCGAATACCAATGCGACCACGATGGTCATCGGCGAGAGGATCGCGGACCTGATCGGACAGGGATTCTAGGCCCGGCGGATTCGTGCGCTCCATTTCGTTCAGTTGACGGGATGCCGGCGCCCCTCCGCCTTGGATTCCCGCATTGGCTGGAATCACCATGGCCTTGCGAAGGCCACATAAGGGGATGAAAATGGTGGGAGGCCGGGCGGTGCAACTTGCGCGAACGAGCGGTCCGTCCTAAGCGGGGGACAAGCCCCCGCGCTGCACCCACCCCTCTGGATTCCGGCCTTCGCCGGAATGACGAGTGCGGGGGCGGTGGCATTCAGGCACACTCGCCGCCGCGTAACATCATTTTCGTACCAATCGCTCATGGCGGCTGGCGCCGGCACACCAAGGTATGAAAAGCCGGAGTTGTGGCTTGGTACAGAGAATTGGCACGGCGGATTCTGCGACGCCCCACCCCGACCCCAGCGGGGGACAAGCCCCCGCGCTACATTTTCTCATTCCGCCATCGACCATCGGTCTACAACTCGGCAAGTTTCGCCGGTGGAGAGCCGGCATCGAGGTTGATTGGAGGGCACATCCCGGATCGGAGTCCGGGACATGCTTTCGCACGAATGACGATACGGGTTTGCTGGCGATTTGTTAGGGTTGGATGTGTTTGAGAGAATTGGCCGCACAGGATTCGACGAAAGGAGGGGGATTTTTGTCCACTCAGCAAATGCGACAGGACCTTCTATTTCTGCAGACGCCGACGACCTGGTTGGAGGACAAAGTGATCGGCATGTCGATGGTCGAGGATGGGGAGTTGCTCGACGGCCCAGAAGACCCGGCAGATTGGCCCTACAAGACGGTCCTGGAAGCGATCAGAGACGGTTGGCGCGTTGTCCGGTTCCCAGTCGTGCCGCCATCCGGCGGTTCGATGGACAGTCACGTGTTTTGCGAGTTCATCCTCGAAAAGCTGAGGTAGAGAGGCATGCCGGGTCTTGCGGGAACCGTCGCCGGCGATGGCCTGGCATTCAGGACGCTTGGCCAAACAGGAGCATTCGAACAGGGCAATATCCCTCGTCCGGTCGATGATAGCTTGTAGCCCCGGCAGTCAAGCCATGGCTTTATCCCATCGCCAGAGCCGGCGAGAAGAGCAGCCGGCCTAATGTTTACCGGGATCGTTCAGGGAGTCTGTAGGGTCGTATCCGTCGAGCGGAGGACGAATCTCGTCGCATTTGTCGTTGACCTTGGCGACGAACTGTCAGAGGGCCTGAAAACCGGTGCCAGCATATCCGTGGACGGCGTTTGTCTCTCAGTAACTCAGATCACTGGGCACTGTGCCGCGTTTGACGCCATCCGGGAAACTTTGGACCGTACCACTTTGGCGACCCTTGAACCGGGGCGCCAGGTCAACATTGAGCGGTCAGCCTCCGCGACGGATGAGGTTGGCGGGCACCGCGTGTCCGGCCACATTCATGGAACGGCCTGCATCCGCGACGCGCGTCAGAGGGAGAATGAGCGAATCCTGGCCCTTCACGCTCCGCCGGAATGGATGAAATACATCTTCCCCAAGGGGTTCATAGCGCTTGACGGCGCAAGTCTTACGGTGGTTGACGTAGACCGCGAAGGCTCCGTGTTCACGGTCCACCTGATCCCAGAAACGCTACGAAATACCACCTTTGCATCCAAACGTAAGGGACATCAGGTCAACCTCGAAATTGACTCCCAGACACAAGCGATCGTTGACACCGTCGAGAGAATTATGATGGAACGGTACGGCTCCGCTTCCGATCGGTAGTTTGCCTCATCCCAGGTTGAAACGGTCCAGACTTGGGTGTAATTCTCTCCTCCGTGCCGGTGGACTGGAAAGCCGAGTCCGCCATTCGGGACCTCGGTCGGCGGTGCAGGGGTGAATTCCAACCTATCGATGTCAAGTCCACGAGGTGCTCGACCTCATCCCCTCGCCTTGCGTAGTCTTCGACCTGGCCCCCTTCTCCTAGCCAGGAGAAGGGGGAACTTAGTTGTGGGGGACACCCCCACATCCCCCGTCAAGGGCGAAGCCCTTGCAACCCTTTCCTGGCTTTGGCCGATGAGACGTCCTCGCCGGTGGTAGACGCTCGTTGGTGGGATATTATGTCCATACGGAGCAGGTACCCTTAGATCTGAACACTGACCCTACACTGGTTGCCATGTCGGCTCACGGTGCTTTAAGAATCGCCAGGTAATAGTCGTCCTCGTCCTCGAATCGGTCGATCCGCAGTTCATTCGATCCCGCATAGCGCTCAAGTTCGCCCCGCTTGGGAAGAAGATTCGGTACGACGTCCGGCTGGCCGGCGTGTAGTGCCGCGACAAAACCGGAACCCAGAGGATGGCTGATGACTATACGTCCCTTCGGTGCTAACAATCGCGCAGCTTGAGCGACGGCCGTCTCCGAATCGAAGAGATTCGCGAAGCAGGCATTGAAAAAGATTGCCGTAAAGGAACAGCGACTCTTGAGGTTGTTCTCGTCCGAGCCTCTTGGCGGCCAGTCCAAGAAATCACCTTGCCAAAAACGCACCGACGGGAATCGCGACCTGGCGACTGCCAGCATAGAGCGGCTTAGATCGCAGCCAACGATATTGTCGGCAAGGACTCCTTGCTCGAGAAGATATGGAATCAAGACCCCCAACCCAGTACCGACGTCGAGTACTGTTGAGTTTCTGTCGAGCCTTGCAGTCCGTACGATGCTTCTTGCTCGATCTTGGATTGAATCAGGAATGGGTTGTTGGAAAAGATCTACCCGCGTATCGAAGTAACGGGCCTGTTCCGCGTTGTGCTTCAGCCGGCTACGCTCGTCCATACCAGCGCGTCCCTTTCCCTTCGCGAATAGGCTTCCCCGCCTATGGTCGCCGCCCTCGTGGTGTAAAAGCTAACACATTGTGGATCGATGGGAGTATTCGCTGCTCCGGTGCCGGCGCTTGTCGCCGGCCGGTGCCGGGGTCCATCCCGGATCGGAGTCCGGGACATGCTTTCGCACGAATCGCTCATGCCGGCTGGTGCCGGCACACCAAGGTATGAAAAATGGATGCATTGGTTGATGGGAGAGTTCTAGTGTCATTGCCACAACCCGCACCTCCCCTCTGGATTCCGGCTTTCGCGGGAATGACGAATTGGGGGGCCGGAATGACGAGATCGCGGAATGGAGGGGTTCAACGGCGCGCTCGAAAGCGGCGTAGGCGCATTTTCGTACGAATGACGAGTGCGAGGGGGTTCCAACGGACGCCGGCATGGCGAGACCAACGGTCGTGACGGGAACTATCGATTTTCGTACCAATCGGCGATGGCGGCTGCTCGCTCGGAGCCTAGCGCATTGCCAAAAGGCGTGCTATACTTGAATAAGAACAGACGTTCTTATAGGAGGCGGCGACATGAATTCACTCTCAACTGCGACGATGGAAAGGGAAGCAGGGAAAATTCCACAAATCACCGATGTGCACAACGGTCAGACGATTTCGCTGGACTGGACGCCTCATACGTTCAAGCAGACAGAGTCTGACTTCTGGACATTGTTGATCGCATTGGCGTCGAATGATGGTGAAGATGGGACGGTGGGACTGGCCCCTACGCTGCGGCGTCTGCGTGAGCTAGGTGCACGGTTGATTACTACGCCAGACGTCGAGGGGCCGCCAACGTCGATGATCCGGCTGACGGCCGGCGGGATGCCGAAAAGGGAATACCAAATCGTGCGTAGACGACACTTGATGCCCCACGCCGAGAGACTCGCCGGCCTGCTAAAGACGGTGGCTTTTGCTGCCACGGATCCGGTGACGAGGGCGGCAATCGAATCGGGCGCGCGAGTCAACGTGGTGGGACTTGTGTGACCCGGCTATCCAACGGCGTGAATTCCAGATTTTTGTTGGATTGAACCTCTTTTCGCTTCGCCCAGCCGGCGTTTGCGCGGCTGTCGCCTGATCCCTCCATGCTAGACTTTGTCTAGCCAAGGCATCGATCTAATAGACTGCTAGAACTGATGCAGATTATCGCGGTCGCAATCCGGCACCCGGCCGACTGGTCAAGGTAAACAGCTATCGCAAAGATAGAGTGGCTGCGCAGCGGTAGATCTTGGCCGGCAGTTCTGCGACCCTTGACCCCGTGGTTGATGCTGACCCACGCCTTTACCGCGGCCGTTGTAGTGGTTGCGACTGGACTGTTCCTAGCGATAATGCCCGGCCGGCCAGTCCCATTGGACCGATTCGCAATTCTGCTGGCGATAATGGCGCTGGCCCAAGTGTCGATCGGCACTATAAACGAGTGGGCAGACCGCCACGACGATGCCGCCGGCAAGCCCTGGCGCCCACTGCCGAGCGGCGCCATCGTTCCGACTGTGGCGCTCATCTTGGGCGTTGCAACTCTGATTGCGGCTCTGGCGCTTTCAGCGCTGGTCGGTCAAGCGGTACTGGCTCTGACGGCGGTCGGGCTCACGGCCGGCCATAGCTACAACCTTGCGTTGAGACGAACGCCCCTGAGCTTTCTGGCGTACGCCATCGCTTTGCCTCTGGTGCCGATATGGGCCTCCGTGGGAGCCGGGCAGTTCGATGGGCGATTGGTATGGCTTTACCTGGTGGGGATGCCGGCGACGATTCAGATGCACCTGGCGAACGCGTTGCCGGACCTGGATGCCGACAAACAGGCCAATCATCTAGCGCTGGCCCAGCTCCTTGGTCCAGACCGGGCCATTCGGCTGTGCTGGTTCTGCGCCGCAATTACGCCGGTGGTTGTCTTGGGGTCCGCATTGGCATTGAGGTCGGCCACGGTTGAGTTGTGGGCAGGCTTGGCAGTCTACCTATTGCTGCTGTCGGCCGCTGCCATCGTCTGGCGTCGAAACAGCCGGCTGGGGCTGTACTGGACCTTCAGGCTGCTGGCGCCGGCGACGGCTGCAGCCGGCATCGGTTGGGTGGCCGGCATCACCGCCGCCGCGCCCTAGCGTGTGATTGTGCAGGCGAGGAAGGTGCTTCCAGACTGTATACGACGTGATCTTTTCACCCGTACCCCGTATCGGGGTACGGGGCATGATTTCGCCGGAATCACCATGGCCTTGCGAAGGCCGCATAAGAGGATGAAAATGGGGTGACGGGTCGGGTTTTTCCATCGTCTGGTGGTCTCACCCCTACCCACCCCTTCTGGATTCCAGCCTTCGCTGGAATGACGAGATGCGTGGCGGGAGTCTATCCCGGTTCGTGGTCCGGGACATGCATTCATAGCGATCGGTCATGCCGGTTGGCGCCGGGACGCCAAGGTAGGAAGATTGGGCGCATTGGTTGGTGGGAGGGTCAGGTGTCGTCTGTGCCCCCCACCCCACCCCTAGCTGGGGACAAGCCCCAGCGCTACATTCTTCTGCCAGCACTACGGGGTGTGGTCAATTCACGGTTCGGCACAGCTAAAATGGGTGGAGATGTCGTCGAAGTAGATTGGGGCATCCATCCCGAATCGAAGTCCGGGACATGTCTTCATAGCAATCGCTCCTTCTGGCTGGCGCCGGCACACGAAGGTATGGAAAATGAGACCTGGTCGTTGGAAGTGTTTGGGTGTGGTTGGTGCCACCCTTCCCCTCTGGATTCCGGCCTTCGCCGGAATGACGAATGGGGGGCCGGATTGACGAAGGGATGCCGCGAATGGCGAATGAGAGGCTGCCGGAGCGGTCTATCCCGGATCGGCGTCAGGGACATGCATTCATAGCGATCGGTCATGCCGGTTGGCGCCGGCACACCAAGGTTTGAAAACTGGGCGCATTGGTTGATGGAAGGGTCAGGTGTCGTCTGGGCCCCCGCCCCACCCCTAGCTGGGGACAAGCCCCAGCGCTACATTTCTCTTGCGACCCTGGGCTGTCGTTGTTCGGGCGACGGTGGTTGGTGTCGCCGGCCGGCGCCGGAAATGATCCCGGATCGCAGTCCGGGACCCGCGGGCGTGACCGGAGCTGTTCGTTTTCTGGACAGCGGCACTGACAAGGCTGGTCCCCCTAAGCCTGAACACTTACAGTAAGGAGGCGTAGCTTGCTCGGAGGCATTCGCTCCGGCGCACTGAGGGAAATCGCCCGGCTCTTTCTCCGTCTGGGAGTTGTCGGGTTTGGTGGGCCGGCTGCGCACATAGCTCTTATGGAGGATGCGGTCGTCCATCGGCGCAAGTGGGTTAAGCGCCAACACTTCCTCGACGCGCTATCGGTCACAAACATGGTCCCTGGGCCAAACTCGACCGAGTTGGCGATCCACGTGGGCTACCTTCGGGCCGGAGTGCTCGGCGGACTGGTGTCCGGCACCTGCTTCATCCTTCCCGCCTTCTTGCTGATGTTGGCGCTCTCCTGGGCGTACTTCGAGTTCGGCTCGGTGCCTCAAGTCGTATGGCTGTTTTACGGGGTAAAACCGGCCATCATCGCGATCATCGCCGCGACCGCGTATCGTCTTTCCAAGCCGGCGATCAGCGACTGGCGTCAGCGCGTTCTGGCGTCGGCGGCACTGGCTGTGACGGTGGTAGTGCCGGGCCTGACGGTGGCCGCCTTGATAGTGGCGGGACTGCTTGGAATTGCCCTCTATTCGGAGCGCTCTTTTCGCTTCCCTGGCGCCGGACTGCTCGCGGGTGCGTACGCGGCGACACCGATGATTTCGATAGCGGGCCTGCCCACTCTGCTTGCTCTGGCCTGGGTTTTTCTCAAAGCCAGCGCCCTGCTATTTGGCGGCGGCTTCGTCATCATCCCTCTGATCGAGCACGAGGTGGTGAGCGTATACGGATGGCTGTCGGCCCAACAGTTCATCGACGGCGTAGCTATTGGTCAGGCCACGCCCGGCCCAATCGTGATTACGGCGGCATTTGTGGGCTACGCGGCGGCCGGGCTGGCCGGGGCGGCGGTCGCGACGGCGGCGATATTCTTGCCGGCATTCGTAATAGTTCTGGCCGGCACCGGGCCCTACTTGGAACGCATCCGCGGGTCGGAGATGGCCCGCGCCTTCCTCAAGGGAACGAATGCGGCGGTGATAGGAACGATCCTCGGTGCCGGGATCTTGCTGATGGGGTCGGCGGTCGTAGATTTGCCAACTGCGCTGATCCTGATCGCGGCGGCAATTGCCCTTGTGCGCTTTGGGCTGAGTACGATCCCATTGATTGCCTCGGCGGCAGCCATTGGCATAGCGCTCGCATTGACCGGCATCGCGGCGGTTTGAGTTGCAAATAGCCGCTTATCGCCGGCTGAAGTACTCGATCGTCCGGCGCAAACCCTCTTCGAGGTCGACCCGCGGCCGCCAGCCGACGACGCGGTTGATCTTGCGGAAGGAGGCGTAGTTCGCCGGCACGTCGCCGGCGCGCTCGCCTAGGTCCTCTATTTGCAGATTTCTGCCCAGGATACGCTTGATCGCTCTGACCACGTCGATGATCTTGACCCCGCTCTCGGTGCCAACGTTGAACACCTGGAGGCCGGACAGTCCCAGCACCTGGGTATGGGCGGCGGCGAGGTCGTCAATGTAGATGAAGTCCCGCACCTGCTCGCCATTCCAGTAGAGGGGGATTGGCCGGCCTTCGAGCGCAGCTCGGATAAAGTTGGGAATCGCGTGGCTCTCCGGCTGATGGCGTTCGCCCGGACCGTAGGGATTGAAGTAGCGCAGCAGTATGACATCGAATCCGAAGCTGAAGTGGTAGGCGGACAGGCAGGCCTCCATCGCCAGTTTGGTTGCGCCGTATGGATTGAATGCGATCGTGGGATCATCCTCCAGGATCGGCAGCCGCTTCGGCACGCCGTAGACCGTCGCCGAGGAGGAGAAGACGAGCTTCTTCACACCAGCCGACCTCATCGCCTCTGCCAGCCGGACGCTATTGACGATATTGTTCTCGGCGAACAGGAGCGGGTCTGAGACCGATTCGTTGACCTCGATAAGCGCGGCCATGTGTATGACGGCATCGTGGCCGGCAAGGGTCTGGGTCAGGGCATCGACGTCGGCCAGGTCAGCCCGAACGAAACAGGCACGGGAATCGACCGCGTCGAGGTGTCCCCGCGACAGATTGTCTACGACGGTGACTTGGTGGCCAGCATCGAGCAACTGCCGGCCGACGTGGCAGCCGATGAAGCCGGCTCCACCCGTGATGAGCACCTTCATGGGAGCATGCGCCTGTCATTGTGAGCCAAACAAAGCGATCTCAGAGATACATACTCCTCGCCGATTAGCCCTGCGATAATGCTTGCCTCATTTCGTCGACGACCCTGGGCACGCCGGTCTTGGCGTCCTCGTCTCCTTCCAGCTCAATGTTGATGTAGCCGCGATAGCCGGCATCTTTCAGCATCGCGACAACTCTATTGATGTCGATGGGGCGAGGACCGTCTGGCGTGCGCATGAAGACCTTATGGTGGGCGGTGACCGCCAGCCTTGCGACGCGCCTCATGGCTTCATAGGGGTCGAGGTCGGTGTCGAAGCCGAAGTTGCCGATGTCCAGGTTGACCCGGAGCCACTCGGAGTCAACGGCCTCGATCAGCCGGATCACCTGGGCTGAAGTACTCGTTATTCCGCCGTGGTTTTCCAATGCCATCACCACGCCGGCGTCGGCAGCAACCGGAACGCATTCCTTGAACGCCGCGACCGCCCAGTCGAAGGCTTCCTCGTCGGTGTGACCCTGGGGAGTCGCGCCGGCGAATACCCTCATCTGTGGCGCGCCCAGGGTCAGGGCGTGACCGAGCCACTCCTTGACCATCGCGATCTGCTCGGCGCGCTCGTCGTCGTCCGCCAGGGTCATTTTGCATCCAACGGCGGCGCCGGATACGTCGACTCCTTTTATCAGGCAGCGCCGCTTGAGTGAGTTCAGATATTTCTTGTCAGTATTCGGGAAGTAATAAGACGTCAGCTCGACGCCTTCAATGCCGAGGTCGGCGGAGATGTCGATGAACTGCTCGAGGCTCATCTCGCCGGACTGCAGGAACTCGCGGTAGGAATACGAGCAGCATCCGATCTTCACGGCTCTACCTCGTCAACTTTCGCAAAAGGCATCCTAATCACTCGGTTGGAACGTCGACCCGCTTACCGGTGGCCGCTGATAGGTACGCGCCATAGCATACGGCGACGACGTCCCGGCCGAGAAAGCTTCCAGAAATCGGCTCCCTCCCCGTGACGGCAGCCTCGCAGAAGTCCTGGACTTCGTGAGGGAAACCGTTCATCCAGTCCTCGTCGGGGTTGGTGAACTGCCAGCCGGCCTTGGTCTCCACCTTCTCCCTGATGTACTCGTTGGCAAAGGCGTCCCCGTCGGGGGCGTAGGCCAGCACAGCGTTGTTAGGGTTAGTGCCGACGTTTATCATCGCCCGGCCGGCGTAGATGGTAAGGAGATTCTGGATACCGCCAATGACGATATCGGCGGCGCTGATTTGGGCCACCGTGCCGTCGTCGAATCCGAGCACCAGTGCCCCCCAGTCCTCGCAGTCGGACCAGCCGGTGCGGATGGCAGGCGGGGCCTCGCTGAGGAATGCCTCGCTGTGAGTGATGTTGGCTACGGTTCCTACCACCCAACTGGGCCGAATCCTCCTTCCAAGGCGCCGCAGACCCTCTTCGTACTTGAGGTAGAGCGCAGCGCCGACTGAGTGACAACCCTTGTTATATAGGCTGCCGCCGCCGCTGGTGGTCCAATCCATGGCGTAGGGTGAGTGGGTACCGCTGTGGGACTCCTCGCCCACCATCCGCAGGATCGATGTGTCGGCGGACTCGAGGAGCCGTTTCGCCTTCTGGATACCGGGCGCATAGACCAGGTTCTCGGCGTACATGATCCGCTTACCCGATGCCTGCTCGGCTTCTATCATGCGGTCGGCGCTGGCCATAGCCTCGTCCAGGCACCTCTGCCAGTCTTCAGGGTATTTTCCAGGGGCAAAGGAGCCGGCGAAGGGTTTCTCGACGACGACGTGTTTGCCCGCTTGGAGCGTCTGCACCGCCATCTGTTCGTGGAAGCGATTCGGGATGCAGGTGTCCACCAGGTCCACTTCTGGGTCGCTCAGCAACTCCCCGAAACTCTCGTACGTCTTGTCGAAACCGTACTCCTTGGCGAACTCACCGGCTGCCTCTGGACGCCGGCTGTAAACTCCGACGAGGCGCACGTCAACGCCATGCACACGTAGGTAGTTTTCGGTATGAAAGCGCGCCGCGAAGCCACTGCCGACAATACTCAACCCAACAGTGGGGGCCATAGTCATCTCCCCAATTGAGACGTGTGGATAGTGTAGATGGTATCAGCCTCGGCGGATGCTGTACATGACCCAGCAACGGCCGGCCGGCTCTCCTGCAACGTAGCCGGCGTACGGGGCAGGCATCCGCCGGGATGACGGGTTGGGAGGCGGGATTCTGGCGTTAGCGTGTGGAGGTGGTTGGTGGTATCGCGATTGACGTTGGTATGAAGAGCACGAGTTGTGGTTTGGTACGGCGAAATGGCACTGTGGGTTCTCCCGCGCCACGCCCCGACCCCAGCGGGGGACGAGCCCCCGCGCTACATTCCCCTCACCCACGCCACACAATGGTGCCCCGTTTGTGAGGTATTCACGACATTAAAATCGGGGTACAGGACATGCTTGCCTTTCGGTCGCGTACAAAGGTGGTCCGGTTAAGTCTGAACAGTTACGGCAGGTGGGCAAGGTTGAGGCTGGTACTTCGATTTACTACCATAGTGAACAGCGGCGCCGGCATCGAAAGCCAATTGCGGCGCGGCTCCCAACTCAGCCCTCAGTTGTTAAGGAGAGTCAAACGTGAACTTCTGCTTCGCCGGCTACGGAAGTATCGCCGACGTTCATGCCCAAACCCTGAAGGACGAGGAAGATGTAGTCTTCCACACAGTCGTCGGCCGGCTGGCCGACTCCGCCGCCGAGTTCGCCGAGAAGTATGGCTTTATTCGTCACATGACCGACTACGACGCGGCTATCGCCAATCCCGAGATCGACGTGGTAGTGATCACAACTCCCAGCGAGATGCACTACGAACAAACAACGAAGGCGCTCAAGGCCGGCAAGCATGTCCTATGCGAGATACCTCTAGCGATGAACTTCGCCGAATGCCAGGAGCTGACTCAAATGGCCTATCAGGCCGGAAGGACGCTGATGGTGGCCCACACTATGCGCTTCTACCGGCCGTTCGTGATCGTCAAGCAGATGGTGGAAAGGGGCGAGCTGCACATCCATCACATTGTCTCTCGCTGGTTCTTTTGGCGGCGCGAGAATGTGAACTGGCGCGGCCGCACGCGGAGCTGGATTGACAATCTGCTCTGGCACCACGCTTGCCACTTCACCGACTTGTCCATGTGGATACTCGACTCGCCGGTGGTCAATGCCAAGGGGATCGTCGCTTATCCCAGTCCGGGGCTTGGAATTCCGATGGACCTGAACTTGTCGTTCCGTACTCAACAGGACCAAATTGCGGACATCGGCATGTCATATAACTGCCATCAGGCGCTTTTCGACACGATGTTCATCGGCGAGGAGGACAGTCTGCTGGTCGACTACTGGGCGTGCCGGCTGACGGGCAAGGACGGCGTGATCTATGACCGCGAGGAAACCGACGATTGGCTGTGGCAGGCGAACCGCGACCAGAACCTCGAGTTCCTGGCGGCTTTGCGGGAAGGGCGCCCGCCGGTGAGCAGCGCGTTGGATATCCTGCCGGCTATGGCGGTCTTGCAGGTGGTTCAAGAGCAGTTCGAGGCGGAACGGCCGGCCGGCCGGATGCATTCGCTGTAGGGGAGCGCGGACTGGCAAGCTGATCGTTCAGTCGTACGAGGACTACCGGCCGTGCGCCATATGCCGGGGGATGATACTAACAGTGGCTCTACTATGTTGGTTCCATGTCACCGTGGACGGAAATGCGTGCAGCGCCGATTTCTGGTAGTCACCGAGGTTCAAGGTGGTCGCCATAATGACTGCTCTGTAGTAACGTGTAGAGAATCGGCGAGTAATGGAGCCACCTACGATACAAACACGGTCTTGACGGTACAAGCGCCCCTATGACGTACACTGACATATTGAGATCAACCAGTAAGGGACTGCAACGACGCGACGAGCGCGGGCGCACGATGCGATTTCCCAGCCGCCACGACTACGTGCAGCAACTCGAGGAGTACGGAATAATCACCGATGAGGCGGGACTCGTCGCCGATGATCGTCTAACTGAGGCAGTATACCTCGATTGGCTGCGACGCCCACAAGTCGGGTGTGTCTTCGCTCAGTTACTTGCTCGCCCAGTCTATCGGACGCAAGTAAGAACCGTGGTCGCGCGGGGCGACTCCAAGCTCGGCGAACCCAGCGAGCTAGCGACACAAGTTGCTCGTTTCGCAGCCGATTCGGTGAAGGAACCATCTGACGAGGCCCTGAGCGTGTTGTTACCTGAGATTCTCGACATTGAGGGATTAGCAAAGTTTGTCTGGGAACTGAGTAAAAAGCCCGGTTGGACAATTGAAAGAGAGCATCTGTGGCGCAGGAGGCTCGTACTTATTGGACTCAGGGTTGAGATTGAAACCGGCGTGGTTGCAGAGACGCTCGGAATGGGCCCGTTTGAAATCTTCCCGGCAACTCGTCGATGTCCTGTCACGACACTGGAGATTAGAACCAAGGTTAAACGGGCAAAGAAGAGTAAGGTATCCAAGGAACATCTCGCCGCCCACCTTGCGGACATTCCCGTCGATCACATACTGACGAACACCCAGTTCAGGGATCGGGTCAAACGGTTCACGCCTTGGCTTAAGAGGCGGATCCTGGGAAAACGACGAGACATGCGCGCCAAAGCGCGTGTAACGTATTCAGTCCCTGTGGCTATTTGGTCCTCGCTGAAGGCAGCTGGCTCCTAGCGTACTCAAGTAAGGGGCTGGGCTCGCCAGAACGGCGACGAATGCCACGAGCCGACCGGTGCATCTCGCGATCTTCATCAGCGAGTGCTTCAAAAAAGTCCCATCGGCGTTTCCTAATCAACTCAAGTAATCCCTCGCCTGCGACACCGCTCACATCTGCGGCAGCGCGCTTGACCCCGAGCGCACGCTTTTTTAGTAAGGGGGTTGGAACGACTGCGGTCGGAGACCCGTCGCACAACGCAGCCACTTCCATAAGTTCCGGCGTCGGTACACCTAGACAACAATCGTAAGGGTCGTCTACCTCGACCAGTTGGAGGTTCTGACGGGGAGGTCGAGGGCGAACGAGGGAGTGATGGTCAATCACAACAAAGTGCTTATGGGGATGTAGGTCAGAGACAGCCAGAAGTTGGGTAAGAGAGTCGTGGGGGGCCCGGAAACTGAACGCGATGTCCACACACACGACCATCCTGTAACCAGACAGATCAATCTTCGGAAGCTTCCCCCAGAACCTGAAATTGCGAGTCTCAGGAGACACAACGGTCGTTACAGTTACGCTTTTCTGAGTCAACCAACTTCGAGTCTGCTCCGCAGCCAAGTGGCCATCCGCGTCAGCGTGCCCGAACACGATCGCCGAGTCGACAGATTCGGGTATGCTGATATGCGATTTCAGGTGCGGTCGCGTCGGCGAACTCGTTTCGGCGATTGCCACGTTAAGTCTTCCCCTTCTTCTTCAAAGAGCGGCAACTGGGGACTAGTCGGCTCTGTCATCGCAGCGGCGTCTTGGAGAGAGCCGTCGCGTCTGAGATGTAACACTCGCACGCCACGTTCCAACAATGCTGATGCTAGTAGTGGGTGCCGATGGCACTCCACTGGGTTCTCCTCAGCACACATGAGGACCAGACGACGCTGTTCGCTCTCGTCGACTACTCTGTCTAGTCCGCGACGAAATTGCGACAGTTCAGCCACCCGCTCGTACACCACATGACCATTTTCATAGAATTCATCGGACTTGGGTTTCCCACCAAGTTGGTCACCCAAGTACAGGTATTCGATCCCTTTGCGGGCGAGCCGGTGTGTGATCGATTCACGATTGAAATGGGGCACGTAGCTGGAGTATGGAGTCGATCTGACGTCAAGAACCTGTTCAATGCGTTGCTTGATCAGCAGCGCAATAAAGTCCTCCGATGATTGATTCGAATGCCCAATTGTGAAAACTGTAGACATCTCACTATCTCGAATTCCGAAGGCGACTCCTCCTCAGGGTGATGGTTCATTGTTTGAATCTGACTATGGAAGCGGATTCGGTTGAACATCCCGAGGATTGTACCATTATCATCACGGCACATTTGCGCGGGCAACGGCGAGTCGCCGACATGGAGGGATACCGTCCGCCCGGGGCGGCTGCTACTCCCGTGTTGGTCTATCTCACCGGACCAATTTTGCGTGAAATGGCCTACGCAGAACACCCGACGCGGATAATGGCCGATGGCGATTTCATTACCACAATTCGATTGTACCAAGGAGTTGCCGGTTCAGTTGGGACGGTGCGCCGATTGGATGGCCGCCCTAACGCCCCTTCATGAAGTCAATGGCCAGCCGCCGCGAGATTCGATTGCAGAGTCGATGCGGGTCATTATTCGGGGCGTTTCGGCGAGGGCTGCGCAGATACGACGGTAGTGGGTAATGTCGTCGTACGAAAGTATGCGGCGTTTGCGGTCCTTAAGCCACTTCTCGGCCGGCCGGTAGCCGCCGATGCTGAACTCCCAGGTCTCCCGAGTAACGCCTTCAAAATACTGGTTGCGGTTGATGAACACACGGCCCTGAGAATCGTCGGCCGGCGGAGCGTATCGCACCTTGTCCACGCGATTGTCTCCTACCGTCGGAAAGGCCGGCGCATCGTCACCGTCGGACTCCATCAGGTGCAATGAGATAAGACGTCCGCCAAGGTTGACGAGGGCTGCGAACAGAGAAAGGTCGCCTGTAACGGGTACTCGCGGAAAATCGGACTTCAGGAAGTCTGCGTAGCGCCGGCGGTACTCAGGGCTGTGGAGAACTGCATAAATGTAATGGAATACGTCATCAGGGCCGTAGGACTTCTGCAGATCACCGGAGCCTTCCGGTTTGAATTCGAGGCCGAGGGAGGAGCCAACGGACTCAATGAACCCTTTGCTGAGGTTCGGTTGGCGCTCCAAGCCCAACCGAACCTGCTGTTCTGTGGGATAGGTGTACAGAGGGAACAGGCAATTACCTCCACGTCTGAATATGTTGAAATCTGGAAGTGATTTGGACACGAAGCATACATCCCATATCCTTGGGCCAATGACCTGACCAGCGCGGCCAACGCACAGCCCAACGTTTGGCCCTGCCAGCATGTGGCGCATGACCTCTGACCTAGGCCTACAGATGAAGCCGCGCGATTGCCCGGTGTAGTATGTCCAACGCTTGTCGAATGGCCGATACAAGACCGGAGTTACGTGCGCGTCTGCATCCGGATGCGAACGAATATCCGCCTGTGCCCACAGCACTTTCCAATCTTGTGCATCTCGTCTCAAATCGTAGCGCGTCCTTGCATCGTCTTCCGAAATTTCGGCGAAGTCGGACGCCACTCGCGTCATCTCGTCACGCGTCCACCGGATCGCCAGCTTGTCGCGTGCAGTCACCATGCCCACAGAGTTGATTGGGAACACTTCGGTCATTCCCCATCCCGCCTCATAGTCTTCGGCAAGTGTCTCATCCCTAGGAATGAACAGATGGCGGGGCGACTTCGGGGTAAGCTCTGCCCACGGAGTCGAGTCGACGTCGTGCGCGGCCAGCCATCCGTACTTGCCACCATCAGGGCCCGCCTCCCGCTCGCCCCAAAGGTCCGCGTGGAACACCCTGGCCGGTCGGCCAGAGCCGCCCGCGCGCTTCACGAACAGACCGATGGCGACGCCCTGCTGGATGTCGAAGACGTTCTCGTCATTGCCACCATCCGGCGCACGCTCCTTCTTCTTCGTGTTGCCGTGCAAATCGAGTAGGTGTATGTCGTCGAACGTGTCCATCAGGCTTTGCCGCATGCCACGAAAGGTCGGGTTGTCCAGATAGCTGTGATTGGTAACGAATGCCAGTACGCCCTCGCCAGTGCGTTCGATCCGCCATTGGGCGAAGCGGATGAACTTTACATAGTCATCGTTTAGCCATTTCGGATTCCGCTCGCCCAACGGTCCTCCATCGACCTTGAAGTAGCTGCCAGTCTCTCTTGCCCCTTCCTTGCCTCGAAGCAGACCCCTTATCCACGATCCTTTGTTAGCGGAGTGGCCAGAGTAAGGCGGGTTTCCGAGGACTACCATGACTGGCTTGTCGCGCTTGACAGCTTGGGCACTGTCCGCCTCCCGCGCGATTTCGTGGGCAAGAAAGGCCATTTGTCCGGAAGTTGGTTCATGAGGTTCTTCGAGCGTATTGGTAAGGAAGACATTAAGGCGCTCACCGTCTGGCATCGCGAACCGTGCGTTGGTGCCGGCGATTTCTAATGCGAGTTTCAGGTGACATATGGCGTAGGGGGCCATCAGCAGCTCGAAGCCAAACAGACGCGGTAACAGGTGGTCCCGCACGTAGTCCGGCCATGCGCCCGCGAGTCCCTTGCCCGAAATGGTAGTTCGGATAGAGCTGATCACCTCTCGGAGGAAAGTGCCGGTGCCCGCTGCAGGATCGAGGATCAACACCCGAGGACTCTCCTCCTGAATGTCGTCAGTCACCTGTACTTTAATCTTGTCCGTATTGGCGAGACCGTCGGCGAGATGAAACTGGTCCCTCAGTAGGCGATCCACACTACGCACTATGTAGGAAACCACTGGCTCGGGAGTGTAGTAGACACCCCGCATTTCGCGCAGGCGAGGATCATAGGCAGCCAGGAAGTCCTCATAGAAATGCACCACAGGGTCTTCCTCTATGGTTCGACTTCCGAAATCGGCAAGGATCGCGCCCATTTCTGCCCGATCGAGCAACCGTGCCAGATCGTCCACGATCCAGGCAATGCGGTGGTCGATGCCCGGACCGGCGATCCGCCCGAAGACATCCCGCAGAAACGGCGTCGTTTCCGCAAAGACTGCCGACTGGCGTGTGAACGATCCGTCTGCCGGCTCGTGACGACACCGCGCCGCGAATAGCCCGTAGGCTGCGGTTTGGGCCTGCAGGTCGGCGAAGTCGTCGGGTGAAAGGTCACTGATCAGAACTTCTCTATAGGCCTTCAGCAGATCCTGTAGGGGGCCTGCGATGTCCTCGTGGTTGAGAATACGGCTTATGCCATCACGCAGTAACCGAGATTTAGCCGCCATGCGTTTGGCGAGGTCACGCGGATTGTCGATAGATGGAGTATCAGCGCCAAAGAACGCGTCTAACAGCCCAGTCATTTGTCGAGCGCCCGCACTGTCGAAGGCGATTCCGCCGCGACCATCCAAGCGTCCCAAGCGCGCCGACTCGCGCAAGACCCCCTCGGCGTACCAACGAAACTCCAGATAGTCGGTCAGTATCAGGTTGGGCAGACCGCTCCGGTATCGCTTAAGTTGATCGCTTCCCTCGGTGCGATCCAAGTTGGCGCCTAAATCCTTGCACTCGATATGGCCTATTGGGACGCCGTTGCGTTCCACAATGAAGTCCGGTGCGCCGCAGGCTACGTGGGACGGCTCGTTGAGTGCCGTCATTCCCTCGCCGCCGTGCGTCTCGATCAGCGTTTTCAAAGCAGGCCGGTAGGTATGCTCGGTAGCCTGCCCACTGGCGTGCGTCTCCCGTAATCCGTGGCGGTACGCGCGGAGAGCACCCGACTTATTCTGATTTACCACAGTTCTCCTTAGCTTTCGGTCGATCGTACGCCCGCATTCCATTCTAAGACATACGTTTGCGGATGTGGGTGCCTCAACTTCGACATCGCGCTAGTATCACGAATGATCATCACAAGACTCAATCGTACGATATTTCGCCCACAGGGAGCAGGTTCCCGAAGATCTGAACATTTACGCTGTAGGGACTTTGACGCGCATTGAATGTCTTGCGTGCTAGAATCCGGCTGTTTGGTCGCCTCTCGACGATACTTGGCGACCCCTGCAAGCGACAAGAAGGAAGGTCGTATGGCCAATAGGATAGGCATTACCGCCGGCGGGGTTTCGGCTGTCGCCACGTTGAACGATAGCGCCACAGCCAGTGCGATCTGGGATGCTTTGCCGATAGAAGCTCGGGGCAGCACCTGGGGCGATGAGATCTATTTCTCAATTCCGGTCCGGCTGTCCGAGGAGAACGGCAAAGAGGTCGTGGAGCTGGGTGATATCGCTTATTGGCCGCCGGGTACGGCATTTTGTATATTCTTTGGGCCAACTCCGGCCAGTCACGGCGACGAGATCCGGCCGGCTAGCGCGGTAAACGTTGTAGGCAAGATTGACGGCGATCCTAAAATCTTCCGCAATGTGGCCTCCGGCACTAAGGTTATACTCGAACAGGTCAAAGACTGAAGACGGCGCCAGAATTCTCTTAGGATAGGGTGATAGCAAGTGGACAACGTTCGCTTTGAACGCCAGTTCCGGACCCAAAGTTCGGATGGCTTTAGGATTTACGATGGCGAGGAGAAGGTAGGTCGGCTCGATCTGCACTACACCGCGACGATAGTATGCGGTACTTTGGTGGTCGATCAGGGGCTAGCTGAGGACGACATCCTGGACCTGACCGAACAGATCGACGATGAGCTAGTGATGTCGGCAAACGTACAGCGCGACGACTTCGTGGTGTCGGTGTTTCGGGGGCAGGAAGTGGGCACCTACAGCGACGAGTTTTTTGGCGACGGCGACGGCGACGGCGATGGGGAAGCTCCTTAGGCTCTTTCTGGCACAATCTCCATAGCAGTCCTGTACCGACCGGTCAGTGCGGGCAATCGCCGGCGGTGACGAATAAAGTCGGGCGGCAGTATCGTGAGATGCGCGACTGCCTCATCGCTCGCGTTGCGATGCTCCTCTAGAAGCTCGTCTTGCAGGAGCAGGTACCCCGCGTAGACCAATAGCTGATCGTCATCGATCTGAGGCGCCTCAAGTGCGGCTTGGGCTATCGCTCGCACAACCCTGAGGTCTGATTGACTGAGCGTATCGGCGATGAAGGCCTCCTGCCCACATAGGATCGCTACCACGTCGCCCCGGTAGAAGATTGGTCTGCCCAAGTGCTGTGTAGGCGCAATAGAGTGGAAGCTAGTTCTATTCGATAATTCTTGACTGTCGATCAGTGCTGTTGCCATTTCTATCTCCGCGAACGTTCGTTCTTGGAACTATTGTACGGTTCCAGCGAGGCATTGCAACTCTGGGTGAGTTAAAGTCGCGTTAGAGATCTGCCTAGGTCGTGGCGAGGAAAGCCGGCCGGTGCCCATCCGTATCCCATCGGGATAGAATCTGTTTGGGCAAGCATATTTCGTGAAGGAGTGTACTGATGGACGTGATCGATACTGCGGACAAAGTGAAGTTCTCTGCCGAGAAAATGCAGAAGATCAGCCTGTTCTCGACCGATGACGCGTTGGTAGATCTTTATTGCGTCCGCCCCGACCAGCAGCAGAAGGTCCACAGCCACATGGACTTCGACAAGTTCTACTATGTGATAGACGGTGAGGCGACTGTACAGATCGGTGGCGAGGTGTGCCGAGTGGGTCCGGGCCACGTAGCGCTGGCCCGGCGCGGCGTCGATCACGGCGTCCGCAACGAAGGCGCCAGCGACCTGACCCTGCTAGTCATGATGGCGCCGAAGCCGGACTTCGGCTAGGGCCGGATTCCTCATCTTCGATTTGTTGATACGGCCCCCAACCTCTGCCTATTCGTCCTCGGGGATTAGATTTGGCTGTCGCCAATCCGAGGATTCTGGGGGCGGTTCGGAGTTGTTTGGAATCAGGCTCTTGGACAGTCTGTAAACCCGAGAACGGGTCTTTCCCTCAGCGACAAGCAGCTTGCCACGTGCGAGTCGGGCCAAGTCTCGGGTGGCCGTGATGGGAGAGACGCCCGCGATCTCTATGTAATCGGCGCGGGTGATTTGTCCCGTATGTAATGCGAATATGAGGCCATCAATCTGGCGATCGCTTATGTCAGTGTCCCGTAAATCCTCGTGGATCTTGGTTATCGAGCGATGCCAGTCTGTCAACCTATGCACCAAGCGTGTGACACTGCTCAACAATGTGGAGGTGAAGTACTCTATCCAAGGAGTGGCGTCATAATCGAGCGAAAATCGGCTGCCCAGGGTCCTTTCGATGGCGTTGAAATACCGATCTCGATCTTGGGACATATCCCAATCTAATGAGAGAAGCTTCCTGAAGTTGAATTTAGACCGTTGGAGAATCAGTGTTGACAGTCCGCGGGCTGTCCGGCCATTTCCATCCCAGAATGGGTGTATTGCTACCATGTGGATATGCGCGATTCCCGCCTTCAAAATTGGATTCAGATCGTCATCCGATTGGAGCCAATTGCAGAAGGCACGCACTAAGATCGGCACGTCTCCCTGATCGGGCGGAGTGAAATTGCCTACGCGGTTCTGTCCCTTCCGATACACGCCGGGCGTCAACTGGGAAGATGCGCCACGTATGAAGATTCGGTCAAGCTCTCGGATAGCAAGCTCGTCGATCGGAACATCCAACTGATCACTAAGGTAGTCTATGAACTCATAGGCGTTGAGGGCGTTGATGTTAGCTAGCTCATGCCCAGTCGGAGTGCCTTGGACTCCATCTCTGGCCAGCTTACTGACCCCGGACTCGTCCATATCCGCCCCTTCGATACGGGTAGTTCCGGCTGCGCGCTGTACGCTAATTTCGCGCCGGATCCAGACTTGGTACTTGGGCATCAAGAGCATGTTGTCGATCAGCCATTTGTCCCGGTCAATTACGTTGAGAACAGCGCTTATTCTGGGTGTAATGTTGAAATTAGGCGCGAAGATATTATCATTCATATCAACATGACTCTAAATATATATACTTTATTGTCGCTAATGATATTATCATAGATGAAAATTGCTATCAACGGCTCGTTAATCGAGCCTAGGCAGGGTTCCATAGGAATCACCCATGCCGGCTGCCGCCGGCACACGAAGGTATGCAAATTGGTGGCGGCCGCCGATTCCTCCCCTGGATTCCGGCCTTCGCCGGAATGACGAAGTGGGGGCCGTAGTGACAGTGGCCGGCCGGCCGCCGCTACCCGCCGGCTGGGGACAAGCGCCAGCGCTACAGGGCTCACCCTCACCCCGTATCGGGGTACGGGGCAGGCTCTTCAATCCTCTCCCATCAAGTGCGAGGAGGGGATCCGCACCGTGTCTGTGGGGACCATCCGTCCCGGGTCGGAGTCCGGGACATGTTTTCGTACCAATCGCTCATGTCGGCTGGTGCCGGGACACCAAGGTATGAAAAATGGATGCATTGGTTGATGGAAGGGTCAGGTGTGGTCTGTGCCACGCACCCCGCCCCTAGCTGGGGACAAGCCCCAGCGCTACATTTCTCTTGCGACCCTGGGCTGTCGTTGTTCGGGCGACGGTGGTTGGTGTCGCCGGCCGGTGCCGGAATCAATCCCGGATCGGAGTCCGGGACATGCTTTCGTACCAATCACCGTCAGGTGCCGCTAAGACCGGCTGTACTGGCTGTGTGGCTAGCCCTAATGCTTGCGCTGGGCGTTTTGTTCGGCTGCGTCGCCGTTCAGCCGCCGGCCGGCAGGACCGCCTCTCCGACCGCGACGTCGGCGGCGGCAACGAATCCGCCGGCAACCATCACGCCGAGCCCCACTACGTTAGTGCTTCCCACTCTCACGGCGACTCCAAGCCCGACTGGTACTCCTACGGCGGTACCCACCGATACGGTTCTCCCGACGAGGACCCGCACGGCTACTGCCACCACAATATCGACGCGGACCTTCACGGCCACCACGACGAAGACCGGCACTGCTACAGCGACAGCAACACGGACGCGGACCTTGACTCCTACCGCGACGAAGACCGGCACGGCGATGCCGACAGCCATTCGCTCCGCTACTCCGACCACAACGCCCAGCGCGACGCGCGTCGCTACTCCAACTTCTACCGCGCGCCCGTCGCCGACACACACCTCCAGCGCAACCCTCACGCCTCCCGCTAGCCCGACGTCGATCCCCGTACGCACATCGTGGCGCGTACCTATCCTGATGTACCACTACATCCGGGTGAATCCTGATCCGAGCGACCGTCTAGGCTTCAGCTTGAGCATCCCACCGGCGGAGTTCGACCGGCAGATGCGTTACTTGGCGGAAGACGGCTACGGAACGGTCTCATTCGACCAGATCTACGATTCGAGTCAGCCACTGCCGGAGAAGCCGATCCTATTGACTTTCGACGATGGCTACGCCGATGCCTACACAGCGGCCTTTCCGGTTCTCCAGCGCTACGGCTTCCAGGCCACTTTCTACGTAGTTACCGATTTCGTGGGCAGGCCGGGCTACCTTACAGTCGAACAGATCCGCGAGATGGCCGCCGCCGGCATGAGTTTCGGCTCCCATTCGGTGAGTCATCTGAGCCTGACAACCCTCTCGGCCGAGCGGCTGGAGCGCGAGTTGAGCCAAAGCAGGACTCAGTTGGAGAGTTTGTTGGAGCGGCCAGTGCTGGACTTATGCTACCCATTGGGGAGGTTCAACCAGCCGGTGCGCCAGGCGGTCGAGCGGGCCGGCTATCGCTCGGCAACTACAACCCAGTATGGCTTCGCATCCTCCGCCGGCGACCAATTGCTCCTGCCGCGGATCCGAATCTGGGGCGGCCTGATCCTGAGAAACTTCGCCAGCCTGATCGCCGGCGAGTAGTCCTAAGTATTACTGTCTCGGCTCCAGGCCGGTCTGCACTGATGCCTCTTCTCGATCAACTTACACCGACGACAGTTTCTCCCGGGAGGCCGAAAAAGCTTTGTCTCTCTTTATGTGTAATTTCAAACCCAACTTCTCTCAGAGAGTGCTCCAGGTAGATCGGACGGCAGTCGATATAGTGGGGGAATGCTTTGTGAAGCTTCTCGTACAGCATAAGCAGAAAAGAGTCTCCATTCTCCTTGGACATGCTTACAACTCCCAGCCTTCCGCCGGGCTTCAGGACTCTCTTGATCTCGGCCAGCACCCTAGGGATATGTGGAGTGTCGAATAGCTCAAGGGTGAAGCTCATGAAGGAGGCATCGAATCGATTGTCTTCGAATGGAAGCTCCGTCGCGTCCCCGCGTCTAAGCTCAACTCTTTCCGACAGGCCGGCCCTTGCCAGTCGTTTCTCGGCCACTCTCATCATTCCAGGCGAGATGTCAATTCCGCACGCTTTGCCGGTAGAGCCCACTATTTCGGCAATCTGCCTCAGGCAATCGCCGGTGCCAAAGCCGACTTCTAAGACCTCTTCGCCCTCTCCGATATTCAGCAGCTTCAGCGCATAATCTCGGTATTTCTTTTCGAACGGACCGGCCAGTACGTCGTAGACTCCGCTGAGTTTGTCGTAGGCCTTTTCGGCTTGCTCTTTGGTTCGGTGAATCCTTAGGATTTCTTGCCGAGGCATCTTCTTCTCTTTAGTCATCAACTGTTCTGGCTGTAACTATAAAGCGGAGGACGAGCCTCCGGGCTACATTTCCCCGTCCCTGCCCTTGGACTCCGGCCCCCTATCAGAGTTGGGGGGCATGCATTCGCCCGAGTGACGAGACCGGCAGGTTTAACGGGTGCCGCCGATCCCGTATCGGGGTACGGGACATGCTTTCGTGCCAATCGCCCATGCCGGCTGGTGCCGGGACACCGCGGTATGAAAAGCCGGAATTGTGGCTTGGTACAGCGAATTGGCACGGTGGATTCTGCCAGGCCCCACCCCGACCCCTGCGGGGGACAAGCCCCCACGCTACATTTTCTCATTCCGCCATCGACCATCGGTCTACAAATCGGCACGTTTCGCCGGTGGAGAGCCGGCATCGAGGTTGATTGGAGGGCACATCCCGGATCGGAGTCCGGGACATGCTTTCGTACCAATCGCTCATGCCGGCTGGCGCCGGCACACCAAGGTAGGAAAATGAGACCTGGTCGTTGGAGGTGTTTGGGTGTGGTTGGTGCCACCCTTCCCTTCTGGATTCCCGCTTCCGCGAGAATGACGAATTCGGTGGCAGGGGATAACTATTTTCGTACCAAGATCATTGAACTCCTGAAGTGGGCATCCTGGGTTGCCTGTATTTATAAGGCGAAAGACAAGCCTCCGCGCTACATTGGTTGCGAGCTTCGGGTGGTAACTGTTTGAGCGGGCGAACGTGGGACAGAACGCGCCCCAGGCTCAGATTGCGGCTAGCCTTCTGGGCGGTTTACCTTGTAGGCTACGATCTCGGCGGTGATCCTGATCGTCTCGCTAATCGCGTACTCGGTCGCCAGAAACTCCATCTCGTCTGCGATCCGGGCCGGCGGGTAGCCCTTTTGGTACAGGGAAATGATCTTTGGCAACGACTCGCGACAGTGGTGGAAGTTCCGATAGCGGTTCGCCAGCGATTGATCGTAGCGAAGGGCGACTGGCAGCCACCCGACGGCTCGGCGCAACGGCTCCGGCTTTTCGACCTCGGCACCGGCCAAGAAGCGGCGCACGTCCTCGGTGGAGTATTGCCGGTTCGCTGGATCACTACCGCCGGCGAGCAATCCCAACCGGCGCGCCAGCCCGATCATGGTCTGAATGGTGATCACCCTTTACAACCCCTATCGTCGGCTATTGAAGAAAAACAAGAGCACGGTCGGACCAGCCGGTCGAGCTCCTTCAGACGCCTGCGAGGTTAGCTGTCGGGTTCGGGTTGAAGAAGGTACCCTTCCCGCCATAGGCGGGTTCACCCCAGGGTAGTTGATGTCCCCCGTCTCGCCAATGGCGAGTTCGGCGCGTCAGGAATCTTTCCTGACCTACATGCCAGCGACGGATCAATCGTATCGGTCGTCGGCCGGCGTTGTCAAGACCGTGTTTGGCTTGGGCAGGGTTTGCATCCAGTTGGCACTGGGCGGCACGGAGCGCTAATGCTCCGGGCTGCTTTCAGTACAATTAAGCCAGACTAGGAACATGGGCCTGGGAGCATGGTGATGTCTGTGAATGACCGAGAACGCGAGGCGCTCAGCCGGCTGGCCGCGGCCGGTGCGCCTCAGGATCTGGCGCGAGAGCTTGCACCCGACCTTGCCGAGTTGTCCCGTTCGCTGCGTCAGGCGCGGGAGCGGCTCTCATCGGAGTGGGAGCCGGCGACTATCTATAGAGTGGACGGTCGATAGCGATGTCCGGGGACGACCTCTGCTATCTGACAATTGCTGACCTCGCTGGCCTGATATCGGCTGGAAAAGTCTCGCCGGTTGAGGTGACCGAGGCTCATCTTCGTCGGATCGAGCGGATCGATGGGAAGCTGAACACGTTCCTCACGGTCACCGCCGAAGTAGCGCGAGAGGAAGCTCGCCAAGCCGAACGAGAGATAGCCGCCGGCAACTACCGCGGCCACCTGCATGGCGTGCCCTACTCTTTGAAGGACCTCTATGCGACGGAGGGTATCCGCACCACCGGGGGAACGAAGATCATGGCCGACTGGGTCCCGGACTACGATTCGGCGGTGGCTCGAAGATTGAAGTCGGCCGGCGCGGTGCTCTTGGGGAAGACCAACATGCACGAGTTCGCAATGGGCGCCACGAGCATCAACCCGCACTACGGCGCCGCTGCTAACGCGTGGAACCTGGACTATGTAGCTGGTGGATCGAGCGGCGGCGCGGCGTCGGGGATTGCCGCCGGCCTCGGCCAATTTGGGATGGGAAGCGAGACCGGCAACTCGATACGGCGGCCGGCTGCCTTCTGCGGAGTGACTGGCCTGAAGCCTACCTACGGTCGAGTGAGTCGCTACGGAATGCTCCCAGCCGCCTGGTCGTTGGACCACGCCGGCCCTTTGACCCGAACGGCCGAGGATGCCGCTATAGTGCTTCAGTCGCTGGCCGGCTCCGACCGGCGTGATACCGCTACCGTCCATGCGTCTGTCCCCGACTACTCCGCCGGTTTGGGCGAACCAGTCTCCGGGATCAAAGCCGGCGTACCTAGGGGGTTCCTGAACGATCTTACCGCCGAAGCCCATGCCTGTTTCGAGGAAGTCTTAGCAGCGCTCGGCCGGGCCGGCGTATCGGTTGTCGATTTTGCGCTCCCGAGCGGTGTCTATGCCGCGAGCGTATCCTCCACAATTATGTTGAGTGAAGCAGCCTCATATCACGCCGACTGGGTACGCGGTAGGCCGTCCGATTACGGTACGGACGTCTTGAAAAGGCTGTGGGTGGGGCTGGCTATCACTGCGCAGGAATACGCCGATGCCCAGCGGTTCCGCCGGCTGATTGCCGATGAAATGCTCGCCGAGATGAGGTCGAAGGGAGTGGACTTGGTCATTGCTCCAACCATACCGGCAACCGCTACCCGGATCGCCGGAGGTGCCGAGGCACTGGGAGACCGACCTTATTCGGTCGGCAATGGTTTCTTCAACCTCCATCGGATTTTCAGCCTTGTAGGCTGGCCGGTTATTTCAATACCCTGTGGTTTCGGCGCGAACGGACTACCGCTGGCGGTTCAGATAGCCGGCCGGCCCCACGATGAGCCGCAGATTCTCCGGCTCGCCTACGCTTACCAGCAGTTGACCGACTGGCACCGGCGACGACCTTCTCTGGAGTAAATGCACACATCCTACCTAGTGCCGAATCGGCGTAAGGAGATTCAGCTATGGCAAACAGCGCTTCAGTGATCCTAGATCTGGGCGAGGGAATGAGGTTCAGCGGCATCAGCCCGGCCGGCGGCGAGATCACTCTGGATGCCCCTCCGGACTTCGGCGGCGCGAACGCCGGCCCGACGCCGATGGAGCTAATGTTGATGGCCCTTGGCGGCTGTACCGGAATGGACGTTATCAGCCTCCTGAGGACGATGCGCGTGGGCGTGACGGGCTACCAGGTGCGCGTGGAAGGCGACCGGGCCGACCAGCATCCGAAGGTCTATACCAACATCAGAGTCGAGCATATAGTTGTTGGCGAAGACCTCGATCCCGACAAGGTTCATCAAGCGGTGGAGAAATCTGCGACGAGGTATTGCCCAGCTTCGGCAATGTTAAAGAAGGCAGCTCGGATCGAAGAATTCGTGCGCATAATCGATGATTCTAACGACTATGAGGTTGTGGAGCCTTTGCGAATGAGCAAACGAGGTTGAACGGCCTGTAGTCAAACGCCCGCTATTTCACGATAATGGGGATAGCACATTGAAGTATCTTCGAGATAGATGATGACGAGATTCTTGCGCCTAGCAACCCTATCTTTGCTGTTTGTCTACTTGCCCGTGTTCGGCTTGATTCTCTTTTACTTTCTCGAAGCCCCACCCTTCCACAAAGTTGCCCCAATTGATCCTAATTTGACCTCGGAGGACGTGCTGGAACCACTGGACGAAGGCCGGGCAATCTTGCGTTCCTTCCCATTGCGAGCGGGGTTCTATGGCGAGATGGTCAACGGGTATCGTCGCGAATACGTGAAGGGGCCTTCAAAAGCGGAGATGGCGCGACGACGCGCACTTTTCCGCAGCACCTCTTACAGCGGTGACATCGTTTTCTCCGCAGTAACGATCAGAAAGTATCCCGACCCTATCGCCTCGCGAGTGGCAATGATTAATTTGATCCAGTTTTATACAGACACGGGTGCGCGGATCAATCCTGTCCAAGGTTACATGCATTTGAAAACCGGCCAACTCGAGATCTTCACCTGGGTTGACTCGGTGTGGTTGATCTCAGTATTTGCCAGAGACACTGCGGGCATAGTTAGCGTCGCGGAAGACTTTCCTTATTTGCAGCAGAGAAGCGGTAACCTCGTTCCGTTAAGTCTGGATGGGGAAAGACTCGACACTCGGCTGATTCTCCCGGCTATTGGACTGCTTGCCGGCCTGCTAAGCTGGCCGGTAGTGGCATCACGGGTTGTTGCGCTACGACCGCAGGGTGGGCGCCAACCGTTGCCTGCCCGCGCGCTAGAGGATCGGCTGTTGTCACTAAACGGTCCCGATCGTCGTTGGAAAATCAGACGGTTGGGAGGGGACGAGTTTGTGGCGGAGTGGAATCTAGATGATCGCACTTGGCAGGGGTTATTTGGCCGGTGGGGACTGGTGCGCACAAAGGCGGTGCGATTACGGCTGGACCGGCTTCGCGCGGTGGTTAAGGCGGTGGAAGATAGATACAAAGTCAGGGTCATCGCCAAGAATAAATGGCGGCCTAATGCCGACGTCTCTATCCGGCGCCGGCCGACTGTAGGACTAGACCTGTCCGACTTGCACGTGCCATCCAAGAACGGCGGCAGCCCCAATCCCAATCCTAAGATGGATCCGATCTTGACGGCCGGTCGGGGATACGACGTGGCTGCGATCAAACGCGAGATTGTCGACGCGGTGTTGAATGCCGGATGGGTATATCAGCCCGTCCTCTTTATGCGCTGGAGCTAATCCTAACCCTAACCGGGCCGCGGCTTCGTTTCCTGACTACACCCACAGTCAATGGCGTAGGGGCCGGCCTGATGGCTCTACCGACTGGGATTGGCGCCACGCTCATTCCTCGCAAAACTCCATAACAGAGTCACGGTTGATGCTGAAGCCCTAGGTATCGTATCTATGTGGTGACAATTCAATCGCGGTTTCTTCAATGCAGAAGGCGAGAGCCAGGGCGGGAAGTTGGAGTCTCGGTTCCATAGGGTGCTCGGAAGCGAAATCAGCGGTAATTCCTGTCACAGGTGGGGAAGCGCGGTTCATTGAAAAGTTGTTGTACGTGTGACGAGTCTCGGTCCAGCCTGCCGGCGGTCGCTGCGCAAGCGCTTAGCCACCGGCCACAAACGTCTCGGCGCCCTGTGATCTCAACTACAACGTACTCGAGCCTCCAATCGGCTCAATATTGAGAGTATGAGAGCTGGACTGAATAGTATGTCCGAGAGGACTTATATGGAGGTCGATATTGTCGATCGGGGGACGAGTCTGCCTCTGCGGGCCATCGGGAACCGTTGGCGGATGGTCGCGTCGCGGGAGCGGAGATTGCGCTTTGGTGGAGAGTGTCTCTCTTACCGTTGACGAACGACAGATGGTGCGTTCAACTGATTCGCACGTTAACCTGAGCGCCTTTGTCCTTCAAGCGAATAGCCCCAAGTTGCCGGCGCTGTTCTGATCCAATTGACGATGCGCCATCGATTTACGGACAAGACTCTCTATAAACAGATAATACTCCAAACTGTAATTAACTAATTGTGGGTTTTGTCGGCGATTTACCATCCTGAATTCCCTGCGATGGCGATCGAAAAGACCCATCCAGTTGATATCGGCTGCATTGAGCCGGTCGCCCGTGGTGTGCAGGTTCGTAATTATCAGGATTGGCCGAGCTAAGCTGCGATGGACCTGCAAGTGAGGATCGATATGGGATTGCCCTCCTGTGATGGGTGTAATTTCCCGCCGGCGGCCGGAACCTGTCCCGGGTCGGGGCACCGGTATTTTGTGGGAAACATTGCCGCATTGTCCCTAGCTCTGAAGAGTTCTGGTATTCTGACCGTCTTGGAGGACATAGTCGAAGTTCGGACGTGGTGGCGCGGCGATCGGTCATTATGCCGGCTAAGGCTAGAGTCTGCTAATCTCAAATCATTATATTTGCGTATGGTTTGGATAGTTGTTGAAACCATCTTTTGTATCAGAAGGGCGGTCTAATTTTACGGTGTGCAAGGTTGATTATATAAGCAAGTTTCTTGAACAATACGTGGACCAGGTTGAGCCAATCGGGCGGGAAGCGGCGGTGGCCTACTGGGTTGCGGCGACGACTGGGAGCGACGAGGCTGAAAAACGAGCGACCGAGCTTGAGGCTCGATTGATGCGGATCCACGCGGATAAGGAAGCCCATCGCCGGCTGGGCGAGTGGGTGAAGTCACCGACGGGGGACCCACTGTTGGCTCGACAAGTCTATGTGACCTACTTGTCCTTTGCCCGCGGACAACAGGACGACTCGACGATTGACGCCATTACTCAACGCGAGCAGATGATCCGCAGCCGGTTTAGCAACTACCGTGGCGTCTATCGGGGCCGGCCCCTATCCGACAACGACTTAGTGCAGATCATGAATAGCGAAACCGATCCTGGTGCGGTGGGAGAGGCTTGGCAGGCCGGCAAGCAGATCGGCCGGCAAGTGGCGGCCACTGTGTTGGAGACTATCGAGCTGCGCAATGACGCGGCTCGCCGGATGGGTTCCCGCGACCATTACAAGCTGAACTTGGAACTAAACGAAATAGACGAGGACCGGCTGTTCGCGATTCTAGACGACCTGGACCGGTTGACGGTTGAGCCGTTCCGTGAAGCCAAGGCCGGCCTGGATAGCAGACTCGCCGCTCGATTTGGCGTCGCGGTCGAGGGCCTTCGGCCCTGGCACTACGGCGATCCGTTCTTCCAGCGTCCCCCGCAATCGGCGAATCCGGCTATTGACGAGCTGTTCGCGGGAAGAGACGTGGAGGACCTTGCGGTCCGCACCTATGATGGGCTTGGATTGGACATCCGCGACATATTGGAGCGCAGCGATATGTACGCCCGCGAGAAGAAGAACCAGCACGCGTTCTGCATGGACGTCGACCGCAAGGGTGACGTGCGGGTGCTGTGTAATCTGGAGTCGAACGTACGCTGGGCGGAAACGATCCTCCATGAGTTCGGCCACGGTGTTTTTGACAAATATAACGATCCTGACCTTCCTTATCTCTTGCGCCAACCGGCTCACACGCTCTCGACCGAAGCGATCGCGATGCTGATGGGACGGCTGGCTCTGGATGGGGAGTGGCTGACGAACGTGGCGGGAGTCGAGCCGGCGACAGTCGGCCGGCTAGCGCCGGAGCTGCGGGACCAGGGGCGCCTGGGCATGTTGATATTCGTCCGCTGGATGCTGGTTATGTGCCACTTCGAGCGGCAGCTATACCTGGATCCAAAACAGGACTTGAACACTCTCTGGTGGGACATGGTCGAGAAAAACCAACTCCTCCACAGGCCGGAGGACCGGGACGAGCCGGACTGGGCCGCGAAGATCCACCTGGCCCTCCATCCGGTCTATTACCAGAACTACATTCTGGGCGAGCTGAGCGCCTCGCAGTTGAAGCGGCATCTGGCGGCTAATTTCGGCGGACTGGTGGACAATCCGCGGGCCGGCCGGTTCCTGATCGAGCGAGTCTTCCGGCCGGGCGCCGTTCGCGAGTGGGATAGCGCCCTGGAGTACGCCACCGGCGAGAAGCTGAATCCGCGCTACTTCGTCGAGGAGTTCGTGGAGCCGGTGTGAGCAGGCGTCTGGTCGCATCGTTCGGAGTTTATCGCCGGCGATAGCCTAAAATGTACTTGTCTTGCGCGAATTAGCTTGGAGTTGTTAAGTGGACGGTATGGTTTCTGCTGCGCAGGTCAGGGAACGGCTTGCCGAGGTCGTTAACCGCGCTGCCTATGGCATGGAGCGAGTTATTCTGGCACGTCGGGGCAAGGCGGTGGCTGCGATAGTTTCGCTTGAAGATGTGGAACTCTTGGAAGCGTTGGAGGACCGAATAGACTTGGAGAACGCTCGTGCTGCCCTTATCGAAGCAGAGAAAGAGGGCACGGTCTCTTGGGAGGAGTTCAAGAAAGCGTTGAGCCCTTAGCAGTAATGGCGTCGTTTCAAGATGAAAACAGTGCGCAGTGTAGGGTTAGCTAATGACCCTTGAGACTCCGTTTGAGATTCGCGATCCAGTCCACGGCCTAATAAGGCTTACGGAGCAAGAGAAGCGAATCATAGATACCCGTGCCTTTCAGCGACTGCGGCGGATTCGCCAACTCGCGATGGCCGATTTGGTTTATCCCGGGGCCCTACATACACGATTCGAGCATTCCCTCGGTGTTCTTCATGTGACTCAGCTAATCCTAAGAAGCATTGAAAATAGCGAACGTGTGTCCGACAATAATGATGTCAGAGTCATTCGGTTGGCAGCTCTTCTTCACGATGTCGGCCATGGACCGTTTAGCCACGTATCGGAAGAGCTTCTTGATCGCCACTACAATCGATCACAAGGTGTTGTGCCACCAAAGGAGCGCATACACGAGAAGCTGACGCTTGACGTCATCAGGTGGTCAGACATCGCCGGCTGTCTTGACTCGGGTCAGATGGAAAAAGTAATTGAGATCATTGGCTCTTCGGGCCTGGACGATTATCGCAGACACATAATTAGCAGCTCCATTGACGCGGACAAGATGGATTATTTGTTGCGGGATTCCTATTACACTGGCGTGAAGTACGGTACTTTCGATTTGGATAAGGTGATCGAGGAGCTTGGCATCTATAGGCCTCGAGACAGCGGTGGCGAGACGTTCCTTGTGATAAACGAACACGGAAGGTTTGCATTGGAGCAAATGTTCGTTGCAAAATATCACATGACTCAACAGGTGTACTCCCATCGTGTACGGACGATCACGGACGCGATGATCGTGCGTGCGTTAGAACTCGCGATAGAGGGTGGCAATGAAGAGATTGCTCTCTTGTATAGCTACGACGGAACAGAGGAATTCGTTCGTGGGTTTCTCAAATATGATGATCGTACCGTTTTTGAAGCGGTCATGGACGGCAGCGAAGATCGCTCGAAGTCTGTCATTCGTTGCCTTGCCGAGCGCAGACTATTCAAAGAGATTAGCCTTCGAACTATAGACGAGAAGAACGAGCAGAACAGCTTCCGTCTGAGGCGCCTAAAAGGTCTAACTCAAGATAATCAGGCTGTAAAGCGGCTAGAATCACTCCTTGCGCAAGAATTGGGTTGCAGCGATTGGGAAGTGATTGTGTTCCCAAAAGCTTTCAAGAACCCACTCTATTCAATCCCAGTGGATGATCCCGATTCTGTACAAGTCCGAACGGAGCGAGAGTTAAGATCATTCAGCAGCTTCGACGACTTGTTGTTGGCCAAGTTTCCGAGCACCGAGAGAATTCATGTGATTGGCCCGGTGGAAGAGAGTGATTGGGGGAACTCCGAGAAACGCGAGGTATTGAGAAGGAAAGTCGAGTCGGTGACGAACGATTTCGTCGAGAAGGGATACCGGTAGTGGGCGTAATGGATGCGATTCTGGCTACGATCCAGGGAGCTGAGGAGGAAGAAGGGAGGAAAAGGATTAGCGGTCGCACGTTGCTTCAGAAGAAGCTGTACTTTCTCTCTGTTCTGAATCAGGAAGCCTTTGGCTACCGTCCTCACTACTACGGCCCCTATAGTCAGTTGGTTGCAGATAACGTAGGAGCACTGTGCCAGGCGGGATTCCTTAAGGAAGAGGTCGAGACTTTTCCTGAATCAATAGGCGGCTTCGGGGAAGTGAAGCGGTATAGTTGTTCCTCTACCGAAGATACTGACGCGCTTATAGACGATAGACGGGAACAGGTTGAACCCTACGTCAACATTGTCAACAAGATAAACTCTGATCGGATAGCCGATGACGTCAATCTTCTCTCCGTTGCAGCCAAGGTCCATTTCATAGTTTCAGGACAGGGAAGAGCGACAAGGCAAGAGATTATGGACTTAGCCAAACGCCTGGGCTGGAAGATTTCTGAAAAGCAAATACGGCAAGTTGTGGGTTACTTGGAGAGGCTTGAACTTGTGGCCGTAGATACAAGTTAGGCGGCGTTAGCCAATATCCCACTGTATACTCCGTTTGGGCGTATATAAAGGCCTAAACGCTTAAGCCCAGCTGCTCCACTAGATAACGCTGGCTCATAGCCACGCTTTCCATAGGCGTCCGGCGCGTGTAGTCGAGCTCGATCGTCAGCCAGCCGGCGTAGCCGCTGTCTCTCAACGCCTCGACGCAGCCGGCCAGATCGACGACGCCTTCGCCCAGCTCGACGAAGTCGCGCAATACCGCCGTACCCCCTTCGCCCTCCAGCTCTGGCGGGATGGACGGGTCCCAGTCCTTCAAGTGCACGTAGCGGATGCGTTCCGCGTAGGTGCGGAACAGCTCGACCTCGGCCGTCGGCCAATCGGGGTTGCCCTTGCGGAAGTGGGCGGTGTCGGCCGCCATTGCTACGTAGCGCGGATCGGTGCGCTCCATCAGGAGGTCTATCTCCTCCTTGCGCTCGATGACCGTGTTGACGTGAGGGTGGGCGCAGGCCAGTACCCCGTACTCGGCGACCCGCCGGCCGATCTCGTTGGCGCATTTGGCGAAGTTCAGCAGATCGTCGCGGCTGGGACCGCCGGCCGGACGCCGGGCCGGGCCCAGCACCAGCCGGTCGGCGCCGTTGGCCCCCAGGAAGCGGGCGATATGTACATTCAGTGCGACCATCTCCTCAAAGCGGTCCGCGAGGTGCAAATCGCCGCCGCCGTACAGAGCTACGAGCTTCAGTTGGCGCTCGTAAAGCGCCTGTTTGAACGCGTCCAACCGCTCGAAACCGAAGTCGTCGACCACGAAGGCGAACGCTTCGAAGCCGGTGAATCCGAGCGCGCTGATCTCTTGAATCGCGGTGGCGAATCCGTCGCGTCCCCAGGTGATGCCGTGGCAGGCGATCCGTATGCTCATCGCTCGCTCCAATCGGGTGGATGATGGCCTCATTCTAACGTCAACGACGCGCCTGGTTGTACCGGCGTTCGGCTAAAATCGTCCGATTGAGGTTGATTCCACGTGGACACGAAACTGGTCGAAGTGCAGGCGACTGAGATACGCGAGACGCTGCGTACGATGGCCGACCCGGCGAGAGAGCCCGGAGTCCAGCGCTACTTCAAGGACAGGGTCAAGTCTCTCGGGGTTCGGACGCCGGCGCTGAGGAAGCTATCGCAGGAGTACGCGAAGGCTCACCGCAAGAGTCTTGGTTTGGACGGAACATTGGCGATCGGCGATAGGCTGATCCGGTGCGAGCTGCTAGAGGAAAAGACAATGGCTGTCCTCCTAGCCGAACGATTCGCCGGCCGGCTCCAGCCTGCACACTTCGCCGTGTTCGACCGCTGGATAGATTACGCTGATAACTGGGCGGTGATCGATGGGATTTGCTGCACGACGATCGGCAAGATCATCCTCAGGAATGGCCCGCCGATGGATGATCTGCTGTCCTGGGCCGGCGACGGCAATCTCTGGCGCCGGCGAGCGGCAGCGGTGTCGTTGGTGGTGTCTGCCAGACGGGGAATGTACTTGGACGAGACGTTCCGAGTTGCCGATAGGCTGATGAGAGATGGGGAAGATATGGTGCAGAAGGGCGTCGGCTGGCCCTTGAAGGAGCAGAGCGCTCACTATCCGAACGAGGTCGTGGATTACCTCAAGCGATGGACGGCGAGTACCAGCCGGCTGGTGCTGCGCTATGCCTCGGAGAAGCTTCCGCCGGAGCGCCGGAGGGAGGTGTTGGGCTATCGGCCGGAGGCGACAGGGCCGTCCTGAGTGCCGGCTCAGGTGGTCAGACGAGGCGAGCCGGCCTTCGCCGCCACTCTAGTTGTAGCCGAGACTTTTCTCTTGATCCAACTCGAAAGTGAGCCAGACAGCGCTGTTTTCGGCACACCATTTAAGGGGAAATTAAATACTTAACTACACAGCCTGCCGGCGGATTCGCCCTTCCCCTTCCTATTGGCTTGTCAGTAAAAATGAAATAATATCACACAGGCGAGTCGTCAAGTTGAAAGCGAATCAGGAGGGTGCCAATGGCGAAAAATGGATTGTCGGAACTGAGCATCAAGAATGAAGCGAGAATTGTAGCACTAGAGTACCTGTGTGCCTTCATCATAAGAGACGCAAAGACACGCGGCTCGAAGGAAAACTGGGATAACATCATCGACGCACTAAATAACATGCGATTCGTCAATGGCAAAGATGAGCCGATGCTCATCCGCGACGTGGAATTAGCCCGCGAGGGGGTACGCACAGTCACTGACCGTATTGAAGCCATTATCGCGCGAAATGACTAACGAATATTCCAGCGCCAAAGATCTGGGGCGACTCGATGCCCGTATAGACGGATTGCAAGAACAAACCGCAAAAGAAACAGACTTGCTGCGCCTTGAACTAAAGCTCGAAAAGAATATTGCTTGTCGAAGTAACGAAACATCCAAACGCATTGATGGGAATACACGCTGGGCAGCCGCCTTTGTCATAGGAGGGGTACTAGGTCAAGTAATGCTGAGCGCGGCGCTTATTCGCTTCTTTGGACATCTCATCATTCAACAGCCCTAAGTCGTCTGCCTCTTAGCCAACTCCGCTAACAAATACTCCTGAGGCCGGTCACCTTTCAGACTGTTACAGTAGTTACAGAGTAGCTGTAGATTCTCCAAGTGGTCCGTCCCGCCTCGCGATTGCGGTATCACGTGATCCACGGTCATATTCCTGAATGGGAACTCAGTCTTACATCCATTGCACCGGCCTTCCTGCTGCCCGAATAGGACGTGGCGATTCAGCCGGTAGTTGATGGGCTTGTCTAGGTCCGTCCGTCTTGGGAAGTCCGTTCGAGCCGTCACCATACTGTGATAGATCGGCCCGATGCTCACTTCGCGTTCTAGCCGGTCATGTACCAATTCAACGGCTTTATGCGATAGATCGATCCCTAGCCATTGGCGTTCCAACTTCTCGGCAGCTATGAGCGCTGTGGCACAACCACAGAAGGGATCGAGCACTACATCGCCGTCATTGGAACTTGCCTGGATGATTCTTTCAAGCAAGGCGAGAGGCTTTTGTGTTGGGTAGCCTAGGCGCTCTTTACCCGAAGTTGGTGGAATATCGTCCCACAAGTCCTGCAACGGAACGCCCGGCATATCGTCTACAAATTGCATAAGCCGGGGCATCCCTGTCTCCCGGTGGATAAGCTTTCCTTCATTCCAAAGGCTAGCCAGATTGGACGTCGAATATCCCCAATAACGGCCTTGATAAGGATTTACCGCCTTGTATTCCCACTTTGGCCGGGGGGCTGTGAATTCGTCAGTGAGGTCGGCCACCCATCGGGTCTCTTTGTCAACGGGTCGTTTGACGTGCCAATCGTATTCCGTGTCCCCACCAGGTTTGGCAGCGGTGACGTCTGTCTCCTTGTAGCGGCGGCCGTCAGGGGTAACATGTCGATATTCTGCCTGCAGGTAGTCGTCCGTGTAGGGCGTAAACTGCGGGTTCCAAACGTAATTGTCGGACTTGGTGTAGACGAGCACTATGTCTCGGATTTTGCCGGCTCTACGCATTCCCTGCCTGGTGTCGCTGTGGGCGCTGGAGCGTTTCCAAGTCATTTCATTTAAGAACACGCCTGACCCAAACACCGCGTCCATTAGCAGCTTGAGGTAGTGACTTGCCGTAGGGTCACAGTGAAGATATATCGAGCCGGTAGGCTTCAACACGCGGCGCATTTCGACCAGCCGGATACCCATCATACAGAGATAGGACTGCATGCCTTTGCCGTGAGTCAGTCCGGCTGTTTGTAGCACCTGATACATTGCCGGCTGCTTATCGGCAACGATGCCCATCCAAGCAACGTCTAGGTCAGAGAGTATCCAGGTGTCTTTGAACGCTGCACCGGCTGCCTTGCTACCTACTGGAGCTGAGTAGTTTCTGTTGGAGTTAAAGGGAGGGTCTAAGTAGATTAGATCGACGCACTCAGAGTTCAAGCCCCTGAGTATGTCGAGATTGTCCCCGGTCCACATGGTGCGATTGGCGAAGTTAGATTTTGCCATCGCTCCGCGTTTGCTTGCCCTTGGTCTGCTTGGGGTATCGCCATTTATAGTCCGCCGGTAGGCTCAGAAATGCCTCGGCAATGGCCTCTGGCGAGGCGTCGATTCTCTCTGGTAAGGGTCGCGACGGTCGGCCCCTGGGTCGCTTGTGTTCGTTACTCATTAGGCTGTCAACTCCCGGTAGCTGAGCCGCTTGCCAGCCGCACCCTTGGCAAGTGCGGTCATTTGATCCTCAGTGTGTAGCGGCCGGCTGTTGTGGCGGCCTGAGAACTCATTGATGTAACGCTCTAGATGCTTCTCGCTCATTTGGTGGTATGTACCGTGGTAACCGCGCTTCAGCATCGACCAGAACGACTCAATCCCGTTTGTGTGCGCCTGACCCTTGACGAACTCTTTGACGGAGTGCTTGACCGCTTCCCGATCTCTTGGCAGGCCATTGTATGCGCGGGCCTCATCGGTGTAAACCTTGGCCTCAGTCTCGGTCCGGTCAACTACAAAACGGTGAAGTGTTGCCGAGTCCGTCGATATATCTCATCTACTTCCACAGGACCGGCGAACTTATCAGCCGCTACGTCCCACGCTTCCCGGATTCTGTGTGCTAGATGCCACGCGCTCTTTTGCGTGATCCCCAGGTCGCGGTGTAGCTTCATCGAGCTAACACCCTTCAGGTTAGTAGAGTAGAGGTAGAAGGCGATGGCCCAAGTGCTAAGGGAGAGTTCGAGTTTTGGAGCAGTGTGTCGGTCTTAACCGAGAAGTACTTGCGGCAATCGGCGCAATGGAAGGGCATTGGCTTGCGGCTCTTTCGCTCACGAACCTTCAGGCTGCCACAGTGAGGGCAGGCGATGCCGTTCGGCCAGCGCCGCTCAATGAACCAATCCTCGGCCTGCTTCTCGTCGGAGAATCTCTGGATTATTTCTACTAGCGATATGCCCCTTCGGTGAGCCTTGCCCGGTCCGCCGTTTCCCATTACCTTACTCGATTAATGGAATTAATCTACACAGTGGGAGAATGCGTCAAGGGGTTTTGGCAATGTAACCGTGAAAATCAGGGTTAATTTGATTTGGCGCCGAGGACGCAGGACAGTTCAATCGCGTGTAGTAGCTTTGTCTGGTCTACACGATAAGATTCGGACAAGAACCCTATGCTGTCCCCGCCTTTTACCATGGCCCAGACAGCACTTGTGGGAATTCTCGTGCCAATGATGCATGGCTCTCCGAACTGAATTGTGGGTCTTAAGGCGATATCCAACGACGGCTTCCAGGCTACTGCGATCTTTCGGTCGTCGAATTCCAAGCCGGCAACTGGCCACAGGTGGCTTTCAAACAGCTCTTTCATCGCATATTGGCCGCCCAAGCTTGCAGCAATTAGCTCCGGCCCTGTTAGTTGAAATATTTCACTGGAATTGGTCCAAATTACTTCGGTGGCGAACGGCCGTCGCGCGCCTGTCTCTTTCCTTAGCCATCGCTCGGCCTCGTAGATTTTTGGGAAACTGATCCCGCTAGCCCTCAGCAGGGCGATGACTCGCAAAGAGATGAGATCCTCGAAGGATACAATCAGCTTAGTGCCATGCACATTTGACAGCGCGGGCAGTGTCAGCCCGTGTCTTATCCAGCGAATTAGTCGCCGATTTGTGATGGTGTAGGGACTTGGCATACTCATGGTCGCCTTGATATATAAGGCGGCATCCCTAATCTCGTAGATACCTTCAAACCCACTGGTTTCCGGCGCTGAAGAAATGGTCTGCACGTCCTGACCTACCTCGCCCTCTAATCTGCTACCCTGAAAGAAGATACGGCTCCTACCACCGATTCCTCATGGCGATTGTAACTAAAATGAGCGACCGGCTATACTGCCGGCACCATCCAACCAAGGGGAACCACCAGCATGGCTAAGATCACCGGCGGCGCTATACTAGTCCGCTCGCTGCTGGAACAAGGTGCGAGCCATATGTTCACCCTGTCCGGCAACCAGATATTGTCGATCTACGACGCCACCATCGGCACCGCGCTCCGGCTAATAGATGTCCGGCACGAGGGCGCCGCCGCGAGCATGGCGGATGCCTGGGCCCGGGTGACGGGCCAACCGGGCGTCTGTCTGGTCGCTGGAGGCCCGGGCCATACGAACGCGATCACCGGCATAGCGACTGCCCAAGCGGCCGACAGCCCGATCATCTGGCTCAGCGGTGCGAGCGAGGCGTCCTTGCGCGGTATGGGAGCCATGCAGGAGCTGGCGCAGGTACGGTTGGCCCGGCCGGTCACCAAGTGGGCGGCCGAAGTCAGCGATATCCGCGAGATACCGTCGATGGTCGATGAGGCTTACCGAGTCGCTACTACCGGCCGGCCTGGGCCGGTCCATCTGAGTTTGCCAAGCGACCTGATGGAGTCGTCGGTGGATGAGGACGAGGTCCACTTTCCGGCTCGGTCAGAGTGGCGTGAGGCCGCACGCCACTCGTTCGATCGTAGTCTCGTCCGGGACGCCGAGACCCTGCTCGTGTCCGCCCGGCGGCCGGCTGTAATCGCTGGAAGCGGCGCATTCTGGTACCGCGCCGGGCCGGCTGTCCGGCAGTTGATCGAAAAGATGCGGTTGCCGCTGTTCACGATAGAGAGCGCGCGCGGGTTGGTATCCGACGATCACCCGTGCTGCTTCGGCTACGCGGATCCTCTACTGAATCCAGTCGCGGAGAAGCTCGCGGAGGCCGACGTCGTCCTGATCGTCGGTAAGAAGCTCGACTTCCGGGTGCGGTACGGCCAGATGTTTGCCGACGACGCCCGGCTGATTCAGGTAGACGCCGATCCGGCCAGTATTGGCGGCAACCGGCAGCCTGCCGTGGCGATAGCCGGCCATCCTGCGGCGGTCGTAGAGCAGTTGCTGGAGCGGCCGGCGGCGCCTACCTCGGCGGACTCGGGCTGGCTGGCGGAGCTAGAGGCGACTCAACGTGAGCACGCCCAGGACCTCGCTTCTGGTCTGGGGTCGAACGACACGCCGATCCATCCGTTGCGGCTGGCCGGAGCGGTCTGCGAGGTGATGCCAAGGGATACGGTGTTGACGTTCGACGCCGGCGACTTTGTCCAGTGGTCGCGGACGTTGCTGCCGGCCAGGCGTCCGGGCGCCTGGCTCAGGCTGGGTCCAATGGCGACTCTGGGGTGCTCGATTCCCTACGCCATCGCAGCCCGACTTGCCCGACCTCAGTATCAGGCCATCGCCTTGGCCGGCGACGGCGGGGCAGGTTTCCATCTGATGGAGTTCGACACCGCTGTGAGGCACAACATACCGTTTCTGCTGGTGGTTGCTAACGATGCCGGGTGGGGAACAGAGAAGCAGCTGCAAATAGGCATCTACGGTGAGGACCGGACACCGGCCAGCGATTTATTGCCGACCAGGTACGATCGTATCGTGGAGGCAATAGGTGGACATGGCGAGTACGTGGAACGGCCTGAGGAGCTGAAGCCGGCGCTCAAGCGCGCCATACGTTCCGGCAAGCCGGCCTGCGTGAATGTGCGCACCCGCTGCGTACCGAGCCCGCAAACCCTCAGAGCGGTAGCCCGACGGAGACCGTCCTAGCCTCAAAACGGCCAGCGGCCGCGTTTACTGAGCGCCAAATCTTCGAGAGCGATGACCCTGGTCTTGAGCTCGCGCGCTTCACGAGTTAATGCCTCGACGGTATCGTTCAATCCGGCGATGTGGATTGACTGTCCACGAGTGGCGGCGGTGACTGCTGCCGCGACAAGTTCTTCCAAGGATGGCGTATTTTCGGTCTGCGTGGGCAGATCCGGCGCAATGCTTCGCACCGGTGCCGGCTTGACCGGCTCCGGCGCGCGGGGCAATGCCTTTGTGGTGTCGACAGGCTCAGGCTTGGGCTCATCCGGTGGTTGTGGAAGTGTAGGTGGGCCGACGAACTCTTCGAGAAGAGTAGTCTTTACTTGGGCGTAGGTTGCACCTGTTTCACCCAGCAGTTCGGCCGCCCGGTCCAGCACCTGCATATCGTGGCCGTCGAACCGCCGGACTGCGCTATGTCCGCCCCTGGCTGGGGCGTGAAGCGCTTCGGCAAACTCGGAGGACCATCGCCGGACCGTCGTGGGCGTAGTACGCAATTGCCGAGCTACATCGGCTACTAACATTGCCATGGCATGCTCACTATAGCCCGTTAGAGTTTTGTTTGTTTCAGTTGAGTCATCTATTGCTAACTGTAAATACTAAAACCAAGAGAGTCAATAGGATGGCGGGTTAATTTCGGCGATCGGAGAGAGTTATCAGTTGCAGGAAGACTATTAGTGGTCGGTGGGCCTTTGATGGAGTGTCCTATGCTGAAACAAGGCAGCACGGACTGCGTCGCGGGCGTACGTGGAATGACGGACCTGTGCCTGTTCTGGGGTGGCGCCGGGCCCGATAATGCCCATACCGATTGGCTTTTCGTATTGCAGAGAGAGGTCGACCAAACTCTGGTGAACGACTCTGCCCATTACATCGCCGTGCAGGGTCTCGCCTTTATGAATCAGTCCCAGGACGACGACTACGTCTATGGAGGCTTGCTTGAGGAGATGTTTGGCTACTAGAGGCGCTTCGTATGAGCCCGGGACCCAAGCGGTGTCGGCTAGGACGGCGCCGGATTGGCGGATATGATCTTTGGCGGCTTGCAACATACCGTTGGCGATTTCGCGATGAAATTTACCTATGACGATGCCAACGCGGACTGGTGTGTCGTTCAATTAGCGTGCTCGGCGTGGATTCGGGTGATGTTCTGCCAAAGGTCAGCCAATCCTGCCGTGGTGGGCAAGTAGCTCGGCGAGTAGGACGGCGCCCTTGGCGGCACCCATCTTGGTATTGTGCGAAACGAGCACGTATTTGATCCCGTTGTTCAGGGCTGGGTCCTGACGTAATCTCCCTACGACTGTGGCCATGCCATCGTCGGCGTTGCGATCCAAGCGGGGTTGCGGCCGATCCGGCTCGTTCCTAACGAGTATGGAGCGAACCGGAGCCGACGGGAGGTTGGCTGATTTGAGGCCGCCGTCGTACCCGGCGAGAGCGCTGCGCGCCGACTCGGGGCTGACGGGTTGGTCTGTGGATGCGAATACCGCCTCGGTGTGACCGTCCATCACGTTTACTCGCGTGCACGTACAGCTGACCGGGAAATGTGCCGGCTCGATTCCATTGGCTTGAATGCTTCCCAGGATCTTCTGCGTCTCGCGCTGTACCTTCTCTTCCTCGTTGGGGATGAAGGGTATGACGTTGTCAAGAACGTCCATGCCACTGACTCCGGGGCTGCGTCCGGCGCCGGACAGGGCCTGCATAGAGGTCATTATGACGAGTTGTAGCCCGAAGCTTTCGTAGAGGGGTTTGAGTGTAGTCGCGAGGCCGACGGTGGTGCAGTTGGGCTGGGGTACGATGTACCCTTCCCATCCGCGGTTCTTTTGCTGGTGGTCGATGAGCCGGATGTGGTCGTTATTTACGCCGGGAATGATCATTGGGACATCGGGTTCCATGCGGAAGGCCGACGCGGTGCTGACTACCGGCACAGTCCGGGCGAACTCCGGCTCCAGCTGGAGTGCATCGTCTGATTCAACGGCTGAGAAGATGACGTCGACCCGGCCGAGTAACGCCTTTGGCAGCTCGACCGGCAGCGAAAGTATTTCCTCGTTTGGCTCCTGGTCGGCGTACCACCGGCGGGCGCCGGTCTTGGCGTCTCTGATCGCATCGCCATAGGGCCGGCCGGCGGAGCGCTCCGAAGCGGCCAAGGCAGTGATCTCAAACCAAGGATGGCCCTGCAAGGCGACTATGAATTGTTGGCCAACGATGCCTGTCGCGCCCACTATGCCGGCCCGCAGCATTGCAGATTCTCCCGTCTTTCTGGTGCCTGAGTTCGAATTCCCCGGACTATACCACGAAGTATAGGGCCGGCGGTAATTGTCGATCCGTTCATTGAAAACCGATCCACGAAAGAGACAATGCCTAGCGTTTGGTCTTGGCTCCGGCGCTGAGCACTCTTCATCACAGCAGGGCGGATGTTGGGTCGCCGCTCGAACGCCTGTCAGTTTGCAAAGGGTGTCCTGAATAGTTAGTCTGCATTCTTGCTATGATTCGATAGACAGGGCGTTTGTCGAAATATAGAAACTAACCGATTGAGGAAGACGAAGAACGGTGAAGCTATCTGGAAGAGTTGCGCTGATTACTGGCGCCGGCTCAGGCATCGGCCGGGCGACGGCTCTGCTATTCGCCAAGGAGGGAGCGGCGGTCACCGTCGCTGACATCTCAGATGATGGCGGCCGCGAGACCGTGGCGCGGATCGAACAGATTGGCGGCCGTGGCCTGTTTGTCCACACCGATGTATCACTAGCCAGCCAGGTGGAAGCGGCGATCGAGGCGACAATTCGGCAGTTCGGCCGACTCGACATCTTGCATAACAATGCGTTCTCGACGGTGCCCCGCGCCATCCTCGACACGACCGAAGAGGAGTGGGACCGCACGTTGGCGGTGTGTTTGAAGGGCCCGTTTCTCGGCGCCAAGTATGCCATTCCGCATATGCTGAAAAACGGCGCCGGCGTGATCATCAATACAGCCTCGGTACACGGGATTAGAGGAGTGGCCGGTTGGACGGCTTACCAGGCGGCGAAGGGCGGCCTGCTCTCTCTTACTCGGTCGCTGGCGGCGGATTGCGCGCCAAGCATTCGAGTGAATGCGATATTGCCGGGGGGCGTGAATACGCCGGCCCAGTCGATCGCCGATCCGGCTGCGGTCCGGGCGTCGGCGGAGAAGACCCCGATGAAGCGTTTCGCGGAGCCGGAGGAGATCGCCGAGGCGGCCCTGTTCCTGGCCAGCGACGCTTCCTCATTTGTCACGGGCGCGGCAATAGTCGCGGACGGAGGACTGTCCTCGATACTGACATAGGCCGGGGTGGGGAGCACTCTACGGCATTCTCATTATGTTCGTAGCTTCGATCGCGTGGCCCAACGTTCAGTCTCTTCCTCACTCCTTCGCTGGGGATTCACCGTCATCCTGCTTGTGGCGAATCACACTCATTGCGGTCGCGATCATCGAACTCACGTCGCTGACGGAGGCCGGCACTATCAGGGTATTCCCCTCTTGCGCCAAGTTGCCGAACTGAGCGATGTATTGCTCCGCGACACGAAGTTGCAAGGCCTCATGCCCACCTTCAGATAGGGTGGCGTCGGCCACCATCCTCAGGCCCTGTGCGGTCGCGTTTGCGATAGCGAGAGTTGCGGCCGCTTGCCCTTCGGCTTCGTTTATCCGCTGCTGTTTCGTTGCTTCAGACGCCTTTATAACTTGTTGCTTTGCGCCTTCTGCAATGTTGACCTGGGCATCTCTGTCGCCTTCAGAATTAAGTATCACTGCCCGCTTTTCACGCTCCGCCCGCATTTGCTTCTCCATAGCCTCTAGTACATCCTTCGGCGGCGAAATGTTCTTAATCTCGTACCTCAGCACTTTGCTTCCCCATGGATCGGAAGCCTTGTCCAGCTCACTTACGACCGCAACGTTAAGGTTAGACCGCTCCTCGAAAGTGCGGTCCAGTTCGATCTTGCCAATCTCACTGCGGAGAGTAGTTTGCGCCAGTTGCGTAATGGCAAACTCAAAGTTCGCGATCCCGTATGCCGCACGCTCAGCATCGAACACCTTGTTGTACAAGATCCCGTCAACACGCACCTGTACGTTGTCGCGGGTGATACACAGTTGCTCCGGAATATCAATCGCATTCTCCTTCAACGAGAACTTATAGCGAACTACGTCCAGGTATGGGAATAGGATGTGAATCCCCGCACCCAAGGTAGTGTGGTATCGGCCAAATCGTTCGACCACGTACGCCATCTGCTGCGGAACGATTATGGCTGTTCCGTTCACGGTGATGATTACAAAAATTGCAACTACGATCATCGTGACGGGCAAAATTATGTCTTCGAACGTGGCGGGCAAAATTATGTCTTCGAACATGTTTCCTCCATTGTCTTTCAGTGTGGCTTATATCGGGGTTACTGGTCCTTATTCTCCTCGAATCAGGAGGGTTATACTCTTGACCTCGTGTACCTGGCACCGTTGGCCTTTCCTAACAACGGTGGGTCCTATATTGATGGCCTTCCAGGTTGTGCCTCGCATTTCAGCTTTGCCAACGGCATCTTCCGACAAGTCTTCGAGGGCGATTGCCGTCTTCCCAACTAACCCGTCCAAGTCCGTGGTAGTGCGTGTCATAATCAACCGCCGCAAGACGAAGACACCGGCGAAAGAGAGCAAACAGAATAATAACACTTGTGTCCACAGAGGGCCGGATAAACCCACCGCGGTGAGTGCGGCAACGACAGTGGAGGACGCGCCGAAGAACATCAAGTAGAAATCCGAGCCAACGGCGTACTCGGCTATGAACAAAAGCAATCCGAGGAGGAGCCAGACCCACCATTCCATCGTACAAGTCCTCTGGTTCGACGCGTTTAGCATGCGGCGGAATGCATGAACATTATAAACGCGGTGAGTTTGGGGTCGGTCGGCGTGGTCGTAGAAAGACTCTTAACTAGTCAGTATATTCGCTATATACCGAACGCCAACCTAATTCATGCGTTCGGCACGAGCTTGAGGAAATAGGAAAACACCTCTCAACTTCCACGACATGGCCTTGAGGCGAATGAAGTTTGAAGCGGGAATCAGGTAACCATTGATGACGTGCCTGCTGAGTCGCCTGCCCGCTCCGAGTCGAATGGAATCAGCCGGGAACCCGGTCCACGATTGCTTGCATCTCGTCAGGGGAGAACGCTTTCAGTGTTTCGGAGCGGACGTTGCCCCGTCCGGCTACTTCGAGTAGAAATGCCACGGCCGTCTCGTCATCCGGCGCTTCGGCAACGACGACCATGTCGTAACGGCCCATCGTATAGTTGACTGAGAGGAACTTGCCGCCGACCCTTTGAACTGCTTCGTCAGACGCGTGCAGCCGCTCGATAATCTGCTTTGCGTTGCGGACGCCCTGTTCGGTCCAATTGACTAGAACAACGTATCTCGGCATCGACAGCCTCCTGAGATAATTAGTAGATCACAGCGCAGCGCGCCACCGGCTGCCAGTATAGCAGCCAATCGTTGGGATGGCCGGATACGGGTGGTTGCGCCGTCAGTAGAGCCTGGGTTCTTAAGTTCGGCCGGCCGAAATGACGGGGAATCGTATCGTTCCGCTACGTGATCAAGTCTAATACTCGTCCCAACTGGGTGTGCAAGACGTAGTATAATTCGTATGCAACACATGTCATACCAGAGGTGCAGATGTCAAGCACGAAAGTAACCATCACGGTACCTGCCGACGTACTCTCCGCGGTTGACAGCTTTGTTCGCGATCATCCGGGTCTGAGCAGAAGCGCCGTGTGCGCGAAGGCGATTACAGCATGGTTGCAGGCCGAGCAGGATGCCTTGATAGCAAGGTACTATAACGATCAGTCACCGGCCGAGCGGCGAGAAGACGACCAGTGGCGCCGGCTGGCGTCTCAGAGTGCCGCCACCGCTTGGGATTGATCGCGACGCAAGGTCGGGCCTACCCAAGGCGTGGGGAGGTCTGGACCGTGGCATTGCCAAATCAGCCCATGGACCCCCATACTCCGAGACCTGCTGTCATCATTTCTACTGATGTCCGCAACCGGCTCGCCGGCGATGTCCTAGTTGTTCCGTTAAGTTCGACGTTGAGGCAGTTGCCGACCCATGTGTTTTTGCCTGCCGGCATCGGAGGACAACTTTCTGATTCGATGGCAAAGTGCGAGCACATAACGGCCCTGGACAAACGCTTTCTAGCTCGCGGTCCGTTGGGTGACCCTCTACCAGAGAATCTGATGCACGAGATAGTTCTGGCTGTGCGACGAGCTGTCGGCGAGATCATCCCTTGGCCCTAGGGCCTTTGTGCGCCAGATTGGTCGTCTGCCGTCCGTTTTGCCACCGGCCGGGCAAACGCTTACACTGAAGCCCATTGGATTTGTCCAAAAAAATCAATTGTTGTCCAGGAGGGATTCTAGATGCGACCAAACAGGCTGCGAGAGCTATGGAGCGAGGGCGAGCCGGCGGCTATTGGCTGGATGAGCACCGCCGATGGCCTGATCGCCGAGACTATGGCCCACGCCGGCTTCGACGTGATCGTGGTCGATATGCAGCACGGGATGGGCATAGGGCCGGACCGGGCGGTAGCGACGCTCCAGGTGCTAAGCACCACCGATGTTATGCCGATGGTGCGGGTGCCGTGGAACGATCCGATCCCCATTCAGTACGTGCTCGACTCCGGCGCTTACGGCGTCGTCGTGCCAATGATAAGTAACCGCGAGGACGCGGTGAAGGCGGCCGGCGCCTGCCGTTACGCGCCGATGGGCTACCGTAGTAATGGTCCTACGCGGTCGCGTTTGTATTTTGGCGATGACTACTTCGAGCACGCGAACGACCAGATCATTTGCCTGGCGATGATCGAGACGGAAGAGGGCGTCAACAATCTGGACGAGATTGCCGAGGTGCCGGGCATCGACGGATTCCACATCGGTCCGACTGACTTGGCGATCAGCCTGGGCCTACCGCCGGGCTACGATCTGAAGGAGCCGAGATGGGTCGACGCGGTTCAGAAGATCGTCGACGCGGCCAAGCGGCACGGTCTGCAGGCCGGCATTCAGTGCAGCGGGCCGGAGGAAGCGGTTCGTCGGTTCAAGCAAGGGTTCAACTTCAACCCGCTGGGCTCCGATTTCAGACTCGTCCAAGCCGGCGCCCAGGCACTGGTCAACGACTTTAAGGCCGGCTTTGTGACAGCCGGCGTCAACTAGCCGGCGCTGTTGCGACGGTTGGCCGGACTGTCCAGCTCGTTTCTAACAGTCGGGCAATGCCCAGTGATGTTACCAATTGTGGCAACGTCGCAGGCTGTTGGACCGCTCAATAGCATGGTTGGGTAATTGTGCGGAGACGGACTTCTTACTAAGAACTCAACTCATCCAAGATTCGCTGGATCGCCTGTTTGAGGTAGGCACTGGTCAACGACAGCTGTCCAGACCGCCTCTAAGTCGATGCCAAAGTAGTCGTGGACGAGCTTGTGTCGCATGCCGATGATGTCCTGCCAAGGAACCTCCGGGTAGAGTGCATGCAAATCTGGAGAGAGGCGTCTTGCCGCTTCACCGATGATCTGGAGCTGTCGGATAAAGCCATCTTGGAGGAGCTTACTCTCAAGAAAAGCCGGCTCATCGACATCGACCAAGTAATCCTCGGTTTGCGCAATGGCATCCCGAATATGTTGCAGATACAGAGCATCATTCGATTCTTTCATAGAGCGATTCGACTTCCGCTTGAACACGCTCCCGGAGGTAGGGACTCAGAGAAGCCTCGGTCACCAGATCGACTGGCCGACCGAGGCGTTCGGCAAATTGCCGTTCAATCCGTACAAGCGCGAGCAAGCTTTTCCTACGGGCAAAGCGAACCAGTAGGTCCACATCGCTCTCTGGAGTTGCCTCCCCTCGAGCATGTGATCCAAATACGCCTAAGAACGCGATGTCATTTTGCTCGCATATATCTATGACAGCGTCCAAGTCTATAGGGGTTGCAGTTTGTTCAGCCATCTGTGCACTCTCAACGGTACCGTCAGCATACCATTCCTCAGAATAGCACCGGCAATTGCTCTGTGGCAGTCTTGAGTCGCGGCTGCCAAGCCTGAGCCGATTTCCTGGTGTCCGTCGGGACTTGGCTGCGTCAATCGACGTGCCGGCAGGCATTTCGTATTCGGTCTTCGCTTTCGCGGACTGCGATGGCCCGGGTCTCCACCAACTGGCTTTCCATCTCTGCCGCCATCATCCAGACGACTTCCGATCGTCCTAATGAGTTCAGAGTTCGAGTAACCCGCCCATCGGCGTTCAACCCAAGGCATTCTCCGGCTGCGCGCTGACGCGATTCTTGCGCAGCTTGTCCCTGATTTCCGCTGCTAGGTCGGCCGCTCCGCCTGTCCCAACCGGCTCACTCACAGCAGCGGCCGCCTCGATTACTTTAGGCTCCACCATGATCGGACTGCCCGCTATCAGAGACAGGTTGATAGCGTCGCTCGGTCGGGCATCGACCTCCGCAGTCCCCTCTGGGCCTTCGATGACAGCGAGGGCGTAGAATACGCCCTCGGATACTCTGTTAATCCGCACCTCTTTCAGCCACCATCCGGTTGCCTGGAGCAGACTAGCGGTAAAGTGGTAAGTCATCGGCCGAGGAAGCTGGATGTTTTCCAGAATGACGGCGATGGCTTCGACCTCGGTCCGGCCCATCCAGATTTGTAGGGTACGCGGGCCGTTCACCTCTTGGAGAACCACCGACGTATGACTCGGATTATCCTTGGGTAGGTTGGGTATGAGGTGGACCCCGAAGCCCCATCGTACATTTGTTACTCGCATCTCTACCAGTTGGCTGTCCGCTTTTGTAGCCATGTACTCCTCTTTCCATGTCTTCCAGAGCTGGTGTTGCAACGTTCTTCGGGCTTTGTGCAGGCGCGTCTTCACGGCGCCTGTCTTGATGCCGAGCGCGGCGGCTGTTTCGGCGTAGGTCATGCCGGCCAGGTAAAAGAGCAGGATCGCGGACCGCTGGCCGGCCGGCAGATCGTCCACTGCACGGCGCACCCGCCTGGCCAAATCGGCGGCCTCGACAATCTCCTCCGGACCCGGCTCCAGAGCGGTTGGCTCGGGAATCCAACGTCCGCCGTACAGCGCTTCTAACGACCACTCGTCGTCGGGCCGCCTGCGGAGCCAAAGCCGGCAGACGTTCAGGCCTATGCCGGCCAGCCACGATCCAAATCGCTCAGGTCTCCGCAGTCGATCTATGCTGAGGAGCGCCTGAATTGCCGCTTCTTGGACCGCGTCCTCGGCCTGAATGCGGTTCCCACACATTCGCCGGCAGAGCGCAAGCAACGTCGGCCGGTGTCGCTCGAACAGAATGGCGAACGCGCGCTTGTCGCCGGCTTGGGCTGCCGAGACTAGCGTGGAGTCGGGATCGTCAGTGTGCATTTCCTCAGCCAAGGGAAGTAATTGCCCCTTACTAGATAGTTGCATTTATGAGGGTTGCGGTTACCCAGCGGCCTCGAGCGCTACAAGGCGACGTAGCCTTACTAACGCGGCGGCGGTTACTTTACGATACTGGCAATGTTACCCGAGCAAATTCCCCGAATGTCGTGAAGCTGGGGTACTCTTAGTGTGAGGCGGACCGATGAAATCTCGACAAATGTCGGGAGGAATCGCCGCCACCCAACCTCTTGTCGCGCTCGAACCGATTCGGGCGGGGCAATCTGAAAGGACAGATGTGAATAAAGAGGAAAAGACCATCCTGGTAGCGGGCGCGACCGGCCAGCAAGGGGGAGCGGTCGCGCGGCACCTGCTGGCGGCCGGCTGGCCGGTGCGAGCACTCACCCGCGACTCCGACGGGCCGGCTGCGCGGGCCCTGGCCGATCAAGGGGCGAGCGTCGTCCAAGGGGATTTGGCTGACCGTTCTTCCCTGGCAAGAGCATTGGAAGGCGCCTACGGTGTCTATAGCGTTCAGGTATTTTGGCCGCCTAGTGTCGGTGTAGAGGGCGAGGTCTTGCATGGTAAGAGCCTCGCGGATGCGGCCAAGGCCGCCGGCGTGAAGCACTTCGTCTACAGCTCGGTTGGCAGCGCCGAACGCAATACTGGCGTCGCACACTTCGAGAGCAAATGGCAGATCGAGCAACACATTCGTGCCGTGGGACTGCCGGCGACGATGTTGCGCCCTGTTTTCTTCATGGAAAACTTCAATTTCCCCAATTTTCGCGAGCCAATACTGGAAGGAACGTTGAATTGGGAGCTACGACCCGACACGAGATTGGCGTTGATCGCGGTGGACGACATAGGCGCCTTCGCTGCGCTGGCGCTTGAAAAGCCGGAGGAGTTCATAGGCCAGGCAATCGAGATCGGCGGCGATGAATTGACGCCTCCAGAGGTGGCCGAGCATTTCAGTGAGGCGATTGGCCGGCCGGTGCGATTCGTGGAACAGTCGCTAGACCAGGTCCGTAGCTTCGATTCGGAGATGGCCGCGATGTTGCAGTGGTTCATCGATGAAGGCTACCAGATTGACATTCCGGCTCTGCGGCGCATCTATCCTCAGCTAACCACCTTTGAAGCGTGGGTGCGCAAGGCCGGCTGGGGCAGTGCTCCAGTAACTGTACGGTAGGGATGCCTTGTTCAGCCGAGATGACTTGACGCTGGACGTGCCTTTGATCACAAATGATTCCGACCACTACGTGTTCCCCGGCCTGACGGTGGTCTCCGGCCGGTGATCGACTACTGCCGGTTCGACGAGCTGCTGCGCGAGGATGAGAGAGCGGCCGGCGAGCGCGCCCGGCAGTTCGTCGACCGGGAAGTGCGGCCGGTCATAGCCCGCTCTTACGAGCAAGGCGAGTTCCCCAAACATCTCATTCCGCAACTGATCGAGATCGGCGTCCACCCGCGCTACCGGGGACTGAGTCAATCACCGGTCGCGCGAGGGCTCATCTGCCAGGAGCTGGAGAGGGGCGATTCCGCGTTACGCAGCTTTGCGTCAGTGCAATCTTCGCTTTCTATGTTCGCCATAGATAGCTACGGCTCGTCGGAACAGAGGGAACGATTTCTGCCGGCAATGGCGAGAGGGGATATCATCGGCTCCTTCGCTTTGACGGAGCCAGGCCACGGATCGGATCCGTCCGGGATGGAAACGACTGCCGAGCGCGAAGCGGACGGTTACGTGCTGCGCGGTCGCAAGCGCTGGGTTACGAACGGGACGATCGCCGGCGTGGCTGTTATCTGGGCAAAGTGCGACGGAGCTGCGCGCGGATTCCTGGTCGAGGCCGGCACATCGGGCTTCGAGGTGAGGCCGATCCATCGAAAGATGTCGCTGAGGGCGTCGATGTCTTCCGAAATCCTCCTGAACGACTGTCGAATTCCGGCCGCGAACGCTCTGCCCGGCGCGAGTGGGTTGGTCGCCGCGCTGAAGTGCTTGAGCGAGGCGCGTTTCGACATCATCTGGGGCTCGCTGGGCGCCGGCATGGACTGCTTCGAGGCGGCGCTTGCTTACGCCGGGCGTCGGCAGCAGTTTGGCCGACCAATCGCCGGCTTCCAGTTGACGCAGAATAAGCTGGTCGATATGTACTCCGAGTTGACCAAGGCCCGCCTGCTGGCGCTGCGGCTGGGTAGGTTGAAGGAACAGGGCCGGCTGCACCACTCCGAGATATCGTTGGGCAAGCGAAACAGCGTTCGCACTGCCCTGGACGTCTGTCGAACCGCCCGGACGATTTTCGGCGCGGCCGGCGTAACCGACGACTGCCCGGCGATGCGCCACGCCGCCAATCTGGAGAGCGTCCTAACCTACGAAGGGACCGAGGAGATTCATACTTTGATCGTCGGGCAGGAGATCACCGGGTTCGATGCATTTCGATAACCCAGACTCTTCGTAGAGCTATCTGAAATCTGCGTATGGGAGTTGTGGTCGTCCCGCTGTTAGAATTCCGGCTCTCTATTGGGTAGGCTTCTGGCCGATCTATGCAGGCGCAACTAATCCCTGAACGGCAGTGTATCATTTTGAATTGACGAATTTGGTAGCGTCTCGGTTTGAAATCGCCAGTTTTGTCGTGCTGACTTGATGCCCGTTTGTTTCGGTTCTTGTATGGCCCGCGCGTCGGCGGCGACGGCACTCGTGCCTCGAACAAGTCCACGATCCAGTCGAAGTCGATCCGAACAGATCTTACCGGGCCTCACTCCGAGTTTTCACATTTGCTTGGCTAATTCGTCAGAATCAGCACGCCGCATCATCGAAAAAACCTGGACGTTGCCTTCAATGTCAACCTCATAGGTAATATGCCAGTTTGCGTCATAGAACTCTCTCAAGGTGACAAACGGATGAGCGTGGGCTGCTTGGAACTTGTATTGTCCATCAACATCGGGGTCGAGAAGGAGCGAAAAAATAGCAGTGATGGCACCAATGTCACGATCTGTCGCCAAAAAGCGCTCAACATCCCGAGACAAACTAAGATTACGAGTCCTTGCTGGCACGTGCGGTAACGATTTCCCTTAGCTCATCTAATGTCCGAACGTTTCTCGACTCACCACGTGCGATTTGATCCTTGCCTCGCTTAACCTTCGCCCAAAATTCAGGGTTCTTGTGTACGCGCTTTAGGCTTTCCGGTATGGTTTGCTTCTCAGGCCCAGTTTGGCCATTCTGTCGCTGCTTCGCGGTGGCAGCTTTCTCAACAGTGTGCCGCTGCGTCTGATCCAATGGTCATTCCTTTCTGGCATTGAGGGCAATCAGAGGGGTCGCGCACTAGCTTGAATGACACAACAATTACTTAGTTACGTTAAGCCTCATTTCCTCTCATATGCCTATACCGACCTAGCCTGTGCGGTTGATTTGGCAATGTCGGATCGACGCTCTGCACACACTCCGTTGGCTCGATTCCTCCCACCTGCTAGGCCGCCATTGCGCCCAGCCGACGACTTCGCCAAGGCGTTTTTCTCCTCGTGTCTCTTTAGACATGCTTGCCTCTCCTTGTCCTTTTAGTCCGATAGTTACCTCTATCTCGACTGCCGGGGCAACGATCCTTCCTAGGTGGCACCTCCTTCTCTACCTCGACCGCTAAACACTTGTCCTCCAATTACGCTCGCCTATCTGGATTCTCACTCGTTTTTGCTGCTGAAAGAAACAAGTGTCTATATGCCTCGAAAGTCTATACGAGTCGCATGCTGCGGCGCAAATCGTTAGTGTTTTCTTTGATCCGCGAACTTTGCCGGCGCTTGCGGCAAAAAAAGGCCGCGCGATTTCAAACTGAGACACTACCCTCTGAATAGGGACCTCGACGACAGCGGTCGTTCATGCTAGTTGCCTCCGGCGCACCAAGGGATGAGAATTGGGCCGCTGGCAGGTGGGGGTGTTTGCGGGTCATATATGCTACCCAAACCCCGCCCTTGGATTCCCGCCCAGTATCGGGGTACGGGGCATGCTTTCGATCGCGAGAGAGACGAGTTGGGAGGCTATCTTGGATCGGAGTTCGGGACATGCTTTCATAGCAATCGCGCATTCCGGCTGGCGCCGGCACACCAAGGTATGAAAAACGGGAGTTGTGGTTTGGCACGGCAAATTGGCACGGTGGATTCTGCTGCGCCTCACCCCCGACCCCAGCGGGGGACAAGCCCCCGCGCTACATTTTCTCATTCCGCCATCGACCATCGGTCTACAATTCGGCACGTTTCGCCGGTGGAGAGCCGGCATCGAGGTTGATCGGAGGGCACATTTTCGTATCAATGACGAAAAGAGGGATGGGAATGACGAGATCGGCAGGTTTAACGGGAGCCGGATTTTTTGGTACGAATAGAACCTGTAAGGTTGGCCGTTGTAGGCGCCGGTCTTGTTGGGAAGACGCACGCCAAGCTCATCGCCGCGCACAGCGATTGCGAGCTGGTGGGAATATGCGACGTCAATCCGGACTGCAGGACGGTCGCCCAAGAGCTCGACGTGCCGTTTTACTCGGAGATCGAAGAGCTAGTTGAGCATCACGGGCCAGACGGAGCGATTGTCTCGACTCCTAATGACGATCACGCGTCCGTAGTAGAGATCTGCGGACGAAGATCCGTTCACGTACTGATCGAAAAGCCAATCGCCGGCACATTGGAAGATGCAAGTCGCATCATAAGAACCGCGGACGAAACTGGTATCAAGGCGCTGGTAGGCCACCACCGGCGGCATAGCCCATACATACGGAAAGCCCGTTCGATTGTGAAGGGTGGTAGCTTGGGCAAGCTGGTCGCCGTTTCCATGCTCTGGGCGCTGCTAAAGCCGGCTGACTACTTCGACGTGGAATGGCGGTGCAGGCGCCCCGGCGGCGGTCCGACGCTAATCAACCTCATTCACGAGTTGGACACGCTACGCTTCGTTTGTGGAGAGATCCGGCAGGTGTATGCGCAAGCGAGCTCGGAAGCTAGGAACCTCGACGTGGAGGACTCACTGGCGATCTCGATTTTGTTTGAGAGCGGGGCCATAGGCTCGATTCTAGGGTCGGACGCGGCGCCTGGGCCGTGGTCGTATGAGGCGGCAGTACACGAGAATCCGATGTACTTCCCTACCGACGAAAATTGCTACTTCTTTCTCGGCACGCTCGGTTCGCTGGCGTTCCCGCGCATGGAGATTTGGCGCTACGCGGATATACAAAGATCTGGGTGGCAGTATCCGATGGAACAGTCGCGCTCCGAGGTGGAACGGACTGACCCGCTGATATCGCAGCTCAAGCACTTTTGCCGCGTCATCAGAGGCGAGGAAAGTCCTTTGATCGATGGCCGGGACGCCGCCAAGTCGCTGTCGGTAGTGCTCGCGGTGCTCGAATCGATCGAGCGACAGGCGCCGGTGGTGGTGCCGGAGTCCTAGGGCGAGACGCGGGGCCTAGTTAATCCGTCTGGCGATCTCCCGCGCCTCTTGGTCGAGCTCATCAGCGCGGAGAAAGTCGGCAACCTCCTGCCCTGTATACTCCCGTAAGGTAATGTCTTGCCGTGTTCGGGTGGTCCAGAGTAAGAGTTCGAGACTTCGTCTAGGGATTCGATATGCGCGCCCGAGCTTAGAAGCCACCAACTTTCCCTGCCTTATATAGCGGTAGATTGTCTCGCGATCTACTTGGAGATAGTCGGCGGCCTGATCGGGTGTCAGAACGTCGCGTGTTGTCTCTAGCATCATTCTCTACGCTGCTTGGCAACACTCTGTCTGGGTTCAATGCAGGGTATTTCGATTCTCCTCCCAGGGCAGTCACGAGAACTGCCCCTACGCCCGGCGGCCAAGCCGGCTACGGCTTATCCGCTAGCGCCGCGTCGAGTTCGGCGACGTCGCCGGCCGTCAACTCCCAATCTGCTGCCTTGGCGTTATCTTCTATCTGCCGCGTGCTCGTCGCGCCGGTCAACACGGAGGACACTTCCGGCCGCGAAAGCAGCCAGGCCACCGCAAGCTCGGCGAGCGTGTGGCCGCGTTCGGTTGCAAAAGTGGTCCAGCGCTCGATCAGGTCGAAGATGGAGCGGTCGTTCAAACGCGGCTCGAAAGTGACGTTATCGCGGCCGCGGGTGTCAACCGGCGGTGGCGTGCCAAATTGGTACTTGCCGGTTAGCAGCCCACCCTCCAACGGAGCGTAGGGTACGACCCCGACGCCCAATTCCCCGCAGCACGGCAACACTTCGGCCTCTAGTCCTCGGTCCAGCAGGTTGTAGCGGGACTGTACGACCGCGAAGCCGGCGTAGCCACGCTTATCCGAAATTCCGAGTGAATGGGCGATCTGCCACGCCGCAAAGTTGGAGCAGCCAATGTAACGAACCTTGCCCTGACGGATGAGGTCGTCCAACGCTCGCAAGGTTTCCTCAATTGGAGTATTCGGGTCGGGTCGATGGATGTAGTATAGGTCTATGTAGTCGGTTTGCAGCCGGCGCAAGCTCTGCTCCGCGCAGTGCATTATCCGGCCTCGCGACGCTCCTACGTCGTTTGGCAGATCGCCCATAGAGAGTCCCACCTTGGACGCTACGATGACGTCGTGGCGCCGGCCGGCGATCGCCTTGCCGACGTAAGTTTCCGAAATTCCCGTGGAATAGATATCGGCCGTGTCTATGTGGTTGATGCCCAGGTCCATCGCTCGTCGGGCGATCGATACAGAGTCCGCTTCGTCAATATGGTGGCTGAGCATGGGCCCGAAGGTGTTTGTGCCTAGCCCTATGACCGACACCCTTAGACCTGTAGTTCCAAGTTGGCGATATCGCAATTGGGACCTCCCGACTATTGTCTTTGCAGCGGAGTCGGTTGAGGTCGAAGAGATGAAGGCATCGTATTCGCTCATCCAGCCGCGCTAGCACGCATTTCGAGAAGGCTCGGAGCCTTCGGATCGAGTATAGCAGTCGCCCAGTCGGTGCCGATGGGCCGATAGACTGCCGGCACACCAAGGTATGAAAAGCCGGAGTTAAGGCTCGGTACAGCGAAATGGCACGGCGGATTGTGCGACGCCCCACCCCGCCCCCAGCGGGGGACAAGCCCCCGCGCTACATTTTCCGATTCCGCCATCGACCATCGGTCTACAATTCGGCAGGGTTCGCTGATGGAGAGCCGGCATCGAGGTTGATTGAAGGGCACATCCCGGATCGGAGTCCGGGACATGCTTTCGTACCAATGTAAGCGAGAGCACGGTAGGAATGCACGGGATGTTATATTTACCTGTGCCGCTCATCCGCCAAGGGAGCCTATGCGTAAATCAGATTGCGGATCGAGCGTTTGAGTGAGGGACTGGTAATTGACTGACGTGCAATCCCACAGTAGCGCCGGTGTCGTCTGGGATCTGGCCGATTTGTTCGCCGGCCCGGACGATCCCAGCATCGAGAGAACCCTGGTCGACTGTCTGGGCGAAGCCGAGGCGTTCGAAAAGAAGTATCGCGGCACAGTATCGCCGGTCGGTGGCCCCGAGGCCGGCTTGTTCGCCGCCGCGCTGGCTGAGGTCGAAGCGATCGAGGAGCGGGTAACCCGGGTCGGGGCCTACGCCGAGCTGTTGTATGCCGCCGATACGACCTTGCAGCCGGCTCGTGACCTGCGCCAGCGGGTCCACCAGCGCGCCGTCGAGATAGAGAACTCGCTGCTGTTCTTTTTGCTGGAGTGGCAGGGAACAACCGACGCCGACTCAGAGCGGATATTGTCCATGTCCGAGATCAGCCCTTATCGCCACCACCTATGGCATCAGCGCCGGCAGGCTGCCCACGTCCTGACCGAGTCAGAAGAGCAGGTTTTGAACGAGAAAGACATGACCGGCACGGTCGCCTGGAAGACGCTTTTTACCGAGACTATCTCCGAAGTCAAGGTGACAATCGAGATCGATAGCCAGCGCCGGGAGTTGACGCTGATGGAGGCGCTATCGCTGGCCCATAGGCCGGAGCGCGAGATGCGCGAAACCAGCCATTTCGCCCTGTACGACGCGCTGACTCCGCACGCAAACGTGTTGACCTTCGTTTATGACACGCTGGTCATGGACAAGCTGACGATGGACCGCCTGCGAAAATTTCCCAATCCAATGTCTTCGCGGCATTTGCACAACCAGGTGGAGCCGGAAGTCGTGGCGACAATGCTCGACGCGGTCGAATCGCGGTATGACTTGGCCCATCGCTATTTCCGGCTGAAGGCGCGATTGCTCGACATGCCCAAGCTGATGATCTACGACCAGTACGCGCCGTTGGGTCTTGAAATGGAGCGCCAGACCTACGACCAAGCAAAGGACCAGATAATAGCCGCGTTCGGAGCGTTTTCGCCTGACATAGCCGATATCGCCAGCCAGTTCTACGATGGCAACTGGATTGACGCCGAGGTCCGGCCGGGCAAACGCGGTGGCGCGTTTTGCGCTTCAGTCAGCCCACAGCTGCATCCCTACGTCCTCTGCAACTACTTGGACACCGCCCGCGATGTGATGACAGTCGCGCACGAGTTGGGCCATGGGTTGCACGGGATGTTGGCCCGAGATCAATCTCTCTACGAGTACCATCCCTCTCTGGCGCTAGCGGAGACCGCGTCGGTGTTCGCCGAGATGCTGGTCTTCGACCGGCTGGTGAGCCAGGCCGGCGATGCAAAGGCAGGTCTCGCGCTTCTGGCCCACAAGATCGAAGATAGCTTCGCCACGATCTTTCGGCAGACGGTTTTGACTCGCTACGAGGAGAAGGCGTTTGATCTGAGGAACAAGGGCAGGTTCAGGCCGGAGGCGCTCTGCGATATCTGGATCGAGGCAAACGCGCCTTACTACGGCGAGGCGGTAGAGCTGACCGAAGCGTACCGCTGGGGCTGGTCGTACATCCCCCATTTCATCCAGACGCCCTTCTACTGCTATGCCTATGTATTCGGTCACCTCTTGGTGTTGGCGCTCTACCGGCGCTATCGTGAACAGGGCCGGTCCTTCGTTCCGAAGTATCTGGAGCTACTGGCCGCCGGCGGCAGCGGTTTGCCGGTCGATCTGTTGGGGCCGTTGGGCATCGACCTGAATGACCCTTCGTTCTGGAGCGAAGGTCTGTCCGAGTTGGAACGGCTCATCGAGCAGGCCGAGCAGTTGGCCGGCGCGGCAAACTAGGCGCTCCCACGAGGGGGATTCGACGGTTCCCCGTAAACGTGCCGTACTCTGAGTTTGCGGCGTATAGTCTATGGACAGGACCAACAAGGAGACGTGAAATTGCGACTTAGCGAACAACAGTTGAACCACTTCAATGCCTTCGGTTTCCTGGTTTTCCGGCAGCTATTTTCGCCGGACGAAGTCGACCTGTACCGCCGCGAGCTTGACGCCGGGTTGGACGCCCGGATCGAAGGCGGAAGGCACGACGGCACAGAGCGGTTTTGGGCGTCCTTGAATGACGCGGACACTCCGTTCATCTCGTCTCTGTCGGACGACCCGCGCTTCGCGGACGCGGCCGAACAGCTTCTGGGGAAGGACGTGATCGCGATTTGCGCCGACAGCAACTACTACGTCGGGGATACTCGTTGGCATTCGGACCTCGCTCCGTCTGGATTCGAGGCGGTCAAGTTCACGATCTATCTTGAGCCATTGGACGGAAATACCGGCGCCTTGAGGGTTATTCCCGGCTCGCATAGGGAGCCATATCACAGCGAGATCCGCCACGACATGGAGGCGGCTTACGGGGTCCGGCCCGACGAGATACCGGCCTATGCTTTCGACTCAACCCCCGGCGACGTGCTGGTCTTCAACGTCGCGACCTGGCATTCTGCATTTGGCGGCAGCACGCGTCGCCGTATGAGCACTGTTCAGTTCTATGAAGATCCGCAGACGCCGGAGACGACCGAAGAGGTGCGGAAGGTAATTGGCGGAAGCGTAAAGTCCTACTTCAGCCGGTTTAACCACTCAATGTACTCGCAGTACTGGCGGTCGATCGACAATCCCCGCCATCAGCGTTGGATCCGCCGGATGGTCGAACTGGGCGTGCTCGACGAGGCGTCCGGCCGCTAGAGGCTGCGCGCCGGCGGCACGGTCGCTCAGGCTAGAGTTGTAAATCCGGCTGCATGGTTTCGCCAGTGATTGGCGACAGGCCGGCATCGTCGAGCCTATCGGTCAATGAGAAATGGTCCCGTTCGCAGGTGGTCAGTGTCGCGGCCATCAAATTCGATCATCATGCGCTGACCATTGTCGAGGCGATAGAAGCCGGTCAACAGATAGTACTCACCGCTCGACAGGTCGGCCGGTAGCGGCAGCAAGTAGTAGTTTAGGATCACGTCACCATTCCTCCACTGACTGGGCAGGTGTCCGAGGCCATCCGCCTGGGAGAGTTTGTTACCCTCACCATCTACCAGATGGTTGAAAATACTGACTTGCGAAGGTAAGTTGGCCGGTCTTTGGTGGACATGCCAGCAGTTCACCACTATCAGGTCTCTGCCGTCCGTCGGATGTAGGCGGATCCCGGCGAATTCCACTTGTCCATCGAAGGTAGAGGCTGAGGTTTCTGCCGGTCGGCAAGATTCGAGCGCGCGTTCATGGCTAATTGAGTAAATCAGTAGCTCCTTCGACCCGCGCTCGTAGGTTACGCGGTCGGCCAGGGAATCTGTCAGGTCAGCAGCGACGCCCCTAGCGATCGGTTCTTCGGACGATTCGAGGATGATGATAGTGGGCTGCGCGTTGACTACAAGCGTTCGCCAGGGAGCGGGGTCAGACCCGCGTACATTGTGGTGTTCCCGCAACACGTAGCGTAGCGCCTCGGCTAACTCAAAGGAAAGGCTGACGAGGTAGGCGTCACCGGCGGGCTCGACCGACCGAACCGCCTCCGAGATCGAGCCGGCCTCTCCCACCGTGAGCCCGTGGCCGCCAGGTGTTGGGTTATGCCTGATGAAATCCAGGAACCTGGAGTGATCGGTTACTTGAACAATGCTCAACGATAGTAGCCACATCGCCACGGCGACGCAGACGCCGGCCGTGACCAGCCCATTCCGGAAGGACGCCCGACGCGTCATTAGGGCCAAGCCGTCTCCTAGGAGGACCCCAACCGCGATGAACGTGGCGGGCCATATCTGAACGAAGTAATGAATGAAGAGAGGAAATGGGTGATACAGGAAGATGAGCGGAGGTGTCGCAGCAGTCAAGCCTATAATCATCCTGCGCCAACTCCAATCATCCAGCCGGCGCCTCCAGATTGGAGAGGTGAGCGTGTACAGTGTGCCGGCTGTTGCCAAGACCAAGGTGACAAGCTCGATCGAGGATCGGATGCTGGGTTGTTGATTTGACAAGAGTGTAAACTGCGGTTGAGCCAGACCAGTCAGCGATGGATACCCGGGGCCGCTCAGTAGCTCGCGAGTCAGCCCCAAGGATTTCAGGTCCAGCCCGCCGGTTGGCAATGCGCCCTGTAAATTGCTCCAACCCTCTCTGGTTTCGCCGTAAACCAAAGGGGTAAATGAAGCTAGAAAGAGAACCGCGCCGATCGCGAGTGGACGGAAACTACTTCGATTTATTCCGGTGAGCAATGCGAAGGTCACTACTGGCAGTAACGCGATAGCGGAGATATGCATTTGGATCTCGATTGCCCACACGAAAAGGGCGGTGGCACCCCACCATGGACTTCGACCACGTTGGTACAGTAAAAGGCAGGCCAGTAGAGTAACGGTAAAAATAGGTAGTGAAGTTGGCTGCCAGATTTTGCGCGAAAAGATCACTGCCCAAGGATTCAAGGCGAACAGCATCGACGCGACGATGGCTGGCCCCAGGCCAAACCATCTACTGGTCAGCAGATAGCATCCGGCAACAGCGAGCGTATTTATCAGGGCGATGAATCCGGTTATCCAGACCGGCTCCGGGCTGATAAGCAGGGGTATCGTCAACAGATAGAGGAAGGCGGGCGAGTTCAACGGACCAACTGATGTAGGAAGACCTCTAGTGACAAACAGATCTTTCTCTAGGATTTGTGTTGCTCTCAGTAATCCACGGGCTTCGTCGAGCTTGAATTCGGCGAGGTCGAGCTGGGCGAACCGGAGATAGCCGGCCAAGACCACAACGGACGCAAGCAGTGCGAGGTTGAGGAGCTTGGTCATAGGAAGAGTTATGCGTTTACTGTTCAATGTTGTTGCTCAGATTCCAGGGCTTGGGCCGCGACTCATCGAAAAGCGTGATTGCTTGAGAGAGTGTAGCAGCCCATATGTTGCGTTCGGGTAGTGCTTTGTGGAAGTATTAGGCGCGTCCCTAGCTCGAAATACCTGAATGTCCAGGACGACTGTGGACCTGCGCGACTCGGTGAGACGTGACCAGCGAAGCAACCGCAGATTGGGGATTACCCAGAAAGGCGCAGAACGGGAAAGGCCAGGTGTCGAACGTAATACCGCCCCTTGGAAAAGTGTCGCGCGGGTTTTCTGCCTCAGTCGCGGGCCTTGCACTACTGGCTCTAGTCGCGTGTCAGCAGGTTGTCGAAGTGGAGAGACCTGTTACTCGCGTTGTCACGCAAGTAGTGGAGAAGCCGGTCGAGAAGGTGATTACGCGAGTAGTCGAGAGGGTGGTCACGCGTGTGGTGGAGAGGCCAGTTGAGAGGGTGGTCACGCGTGTGGTGGAGAAGCCGGTCGAGAGGGTGGTCACGCGTGTGGTGGAGAAGCCGGTCGAGAGGGTGGTGACGCGTGTCGTGGAGAGGCCGGTAGAAAAGGCCGTCACCCTGACTGCGGTTGAGAGCACCAACACCGTCGAGGCGCGGGCAGCGGACGCCACCCCGACAGGCGCGGCAACTCCGGTATTGACTCGACGCAACGTTGCGCCCTTAGCCTCTGCCATGGCCGAAAATGGACAGGAATCGGCTCAACAGGCCATAGACGACGACCTGGAATCGCTCTGGAACTCTCAGCTCTTTCCGATTCAATCGATAGTGGTCAAGCTCGATGAACCGTACTTGGTTGATACGGTTGAAATGGTCGTCGCGCAGACTCCCCCCGGCCAGACCACTCACGAGATTTGGCTGGGTGATGCGTCCGGCGCACGAACGCTTTACAAACGGCTAATAACCGTTCAGACAGAGGACAGCCAAACTCTGTCCATTGCCATAGAACCCCCGAGAGTCATAAACGAGGTGATGATTCGTACCATCCAAAGCCCGAGCCACGTCGCCTGGCGCGAGGTCAGAGTGTTTGGTCAGGCGCCTACCCCAATGGAAGGCGTAGCGGCTACGCCGCCGGCAATCAATAGGCAATGGCTTGATTGGCCGCAAATCAAAATTACCGCGGGGTTGTCGCTTCCGGTTTTGATTACACACGCCGGCGACGGCAGCGGGCGGATATTCGTAGTCGAACAACAGGGACGCATAAGGATAGTCAAGAACGGCGTGATCGTGAATAGACCCTTCTTGGATGTCTCGCATCGCGTGAGCTGTTGCTGGGAGCGCGGCTTCCTTAGTGTGGTCTTCCCGCCGGACTATGCGACCAAGCAACACTTTTATGTGAACTATACGGACACCGCTGGTAACACTGTGGTTGCCCGCTACAGAGTCACGGACGACGCCGACTTGGCCGATCCAAGTAGCGAAGAGATTCTGCTGGCCATCGAGCAGCCGGCTCCGATACACAACGGCGGTCATATGGCCTTCGGTCCGAATGATGGATACCTGTATATTGGCACTGGTGACGGCGGTCTAGTCGCCGATGCGGAAAACCGGGGGCAAGACCCCGGTTCGCTATTGGGCAAGATTCTGCGGATTGACGTCGAGTCGGGAGTTGCGCCTTACGCTATTCCACCAAGCAACCCTTACGCCGAAGCCGAAGGATACCGGCCCGAGATCTGGGCCCTGGGGCTACGCAACCCGTGGGGGTTCACCTTTGATCGGCAGACCGGTGATCTCTATATCGCGGACGTCGGCGAAGGCGCTCGCGAAGAGATCAACTTCCAACCCGCATCGAGCGCCGGCGGCGAAAACTACGGCTGGAGCATTATGGAGGGCACTAATTGCCTCGACTCTAAGTCCTGCAACTCGGAAGGATTGGTCCACCCAGTTGCCGAATATGACCACGGGCAAGGTTGCGCCATCGTAGGCGGTCCCATCTATCGTGGACTGAGCTACGTTCGCATGCAAGGCATATACTTCTACGCCGATTTCTGTAGCGGACGGATTTGGGGACTGAGGCGCAACGGTGATGTCTGGGAAAACGTCCTTCTAATGGATGTTCCCTTCCTGATCAGTGGCATCGGCGAAGACGAGAGCGGCAACATATACGTCACGGACTACAATCGTGGCTCCATTTGGATGATCACTGACCCATCTGCTGTTGATCCACAAGCGTCTGAGGACACTCCGGCCCCCGGGTCCGAAGATGCCGACGGCGGCTAGCTCTGATTTGTGAATAGGAAGAGGCTGTTATACATTTGCCTTCGTTTCCCAGACCGACCGGACAGCGGCTTTGGTTGATAATACTGCTCCGTTGTCGAGGGCCATCTCGACCAATCGGACAACGATGAAAAATATTCGGCGCGCACTTGAAAAGTACCGTCCCCGGCCAGGGATTCGTGCGGACCTCTTGGCCGTGGGAGCACTGGTCGCCCTGACCGCCGGCTTCTTTTGGCAGGTCTTGCTGCAGGGTTATCACTTACCCAACGGCGAGGGTGACATGGCCGTGTTTATCTATCCTCGCTACAGCTTCGCTGCGAGCCACATTGCCGCGGGTTCGCCGCCGCTCTGGCTGCCGCATCTATACGCCGGCCAACCATACCTCGCCGATATTCAGAGCGGGCTTTTGTACCCTCTGAACCTGCTTGCCTTCTTGCTAGTCCGCCCATTTACCTATGCCGCCTTGGAGTACTCGGCGATCCTGCATTATCTGATCGCAGGCATATCAATGTACCTTTTGGCCCGCCGGCTGGGACTGCGACCGCTGGCCGCGTTGGCCGGAGCGATTACCTGGGAGTTCTGTGGGTTCCTGGTAGCCCACTTGGGCCACTACAACATGTTGGCGGTGGCGGTCTGGATGCCGTTGGTGTTTTGGGCGCTGCATCCGGCGATGGCGCGGCGTAGCATTCGCTGGGCGCTGGTCGCCGCCGGCATATTTGCGGTGTCCACTTTCGCCGGCCACACACAGATAACCCTGCTCATGCTCACCGGCTGCTTGGTTTACGGTCTGTTCGAGGCGACCTCCGGCAGTTGGGGCCGCGCGTTGCAAACCGGCGGCATTTTCGCCATTTTCTTGGTCGCGGCCGGCCTATTCGCCACGGTGCAGCTGTGGCCGAGCTGGGAACTGACCAATCTGTCGGTTCGTTCGGACATCGGCTACCAACAGGCGGTTGAGTTCGACTTGGCGCCACACCGGCTGATCACATTCGTGATACCGCACTTCTACGGAAATGACCCGGGGAACTACTGGGGGCCGCCGAGCCTGACCGAGAACTTTGGCTACGTAGGGGTGGCCGGCCTAGCGCTGGCGTTGGTCGGACTGCTTATCTGGCGACGCGAAAAGATCGTCCGCTTTGCCGCGGTTCTCGCGGCGGCCGGCATATTGCTCAGCCTCGGTGATTGGACTCCATTCCACGGATGGTTCTACGAGCTGGTCCCTGGGTACGACAGAGTGAGGGCGCCGGGGCGATTTCTGTTTTTGGTCGACTTCGGCCTGGCGATCCTGGCTGCATATGGCGTCCAGACTCTCAGTCGTCAATTTGGCTGGCGGCTGCGTCCGGCAATGACCCTGATATTGGCGCTCACGGCGCTGGCAGCGATCGGTCTGGCCTTCATCGCGCTGCCGATCGCCTACGTCAACCTGTTCACACTCCGCACGTTGGACCCGGACGTGGCAAGCTATCTGGGAGTGGCGGCCAGCAGCGCCGCATTGGCCGGCGTTTTCGCACTGATCGTACTTGCTATCTTCCTCGCCTACCGTTTGCGGCTTGCCAAGCCCCGCGCTTTGGCCGGCGCGATAACGATCCTGTTGGCGATCGATCTACTCGTAGCCGGAGCCGGCTTCAACCCATCACCCGATGATCCAACTTACAGGACCCAGTATCCGCCGGCGCTGGAATTTCTTAAGGGTCAGCCGGGGCTCTTTCGCATAGATACCGTTACCGGCATTGACGACGTTTGGAAGCCGGACAGTGCGGCGCTGCACGGGTTCGACAGCATCTGGGGAGTGTTTAATCCTTTTACGATCGATGACTACTACTGGTACTGGAAGACCCACATTCCAGACAGGTCGTCCGATCTGTACGATATGCTGAACGTCAGGTATCTGCTGGCTCCTCCCGACGTTGACTTGGACCGGGATAAATTTGTGCCGGTCTTCGATCAGGATTCGTCCGTTCACGTGTTCGAGAACAACCGGGCGATGCCACGAGCCTGGTTGGTTGGCGAGGAGATCGTAGTCGACTCGCGCGATGGTGTTCTCGCTGCGATAAAGACGGAGGGATTCGATCCGCGCCGGCAGGTAGTGCTCCAACAGTCGACGGGCCTGCCGTTGGCTGGACCGGCTGCGGGCCAAATGGTCACGATCAGCAACCACTCGCCGAACAGGATCAGCCTGGTTAGTGAGTCGGACCGGCCGAGCGTTCTCGTTCTTAGTGAGGTGTACTATCCCGGTTGGCAAGCCATAGTTGATGGACAGCCCAGCCCGATACTGCGCGCGAACTGGGCCTTCCGGGCGGTGGCGCTCGAAGCGGGCCGGCACGAAATCGACCTCAGATTTCGGCCGACTTCGCTTTTGGCAGGCGCTGCGATATCGGGCATCGCTTGGATGCTTGCCTTCGCATTTCTCATCGCCGGCCCGGCAATCGCTTTACGCCGGGCTAAACTCGATCGTTCCAAGATAGAGGCGAGGTGACTCTGTAGGGCCTTGCCTGAGGGGGCGGCCCGGGCCCACTTGAGCGCCGCGCGAACAGCGCTCAGGATAATGTACTGCCAGGCCTGCCGGCGGCGTCTAGGCAGTTCGTATCGCTCATCGTCCCAACCGATCGATAAAGCTGCCCATAGCATCCCAATACGCCTTGCCTCCGACCAGGTAGGTATCGTTATGCCCTGCACCAACGATGGTGTGGAACTCCTTGGGATCTTTGGCGGCATCGAAGAGTCGCCTGCCCGCCTGTATTGGTACCAGGTCGTCCCTGTCTCCGTGCAGCATCAGCAACGGCGCGTTCACCCCGCCTATCTTCGCCTCGGAGTCGTACCGCGCTTGCAGAAATAGATACAGGGGCAGAACCGGAAATGACAGTCGGGCCATGTACCGAATCGACGGGAAAGTAGACTCCAAGATCAGTCCGTAGGGACTGCGCAGCATCGCCAACTCGACGGCCACTCCGCCTCCCAGGGAGCTGCCGAAGTAGATGATCCTATCGGGCAGGATGTCTTTCCTGGAGTCCAAATAGCTTAGGGCGGCTTCGGCATCCAGGTAGGTGCCCTGCTCCGACGGCTTCCCATCGCTGCGCCCGTAGCCCCGGTAATCGAAAAGGAAGACGTTCAGGCCGAGTTCGTTATGGACGAGGAGCAAGTTCTCCAAGCGATGGCTGATGTTGCCACCGTTGCCGTGGCACCAGAGGAGTGTCAGGTCGCTCCGGCCCGGCACGAACCAGCCGTGGAGCGAGACGCCGTCGCCGGCTACGAAGTTAACCTCCTCATAGGCGAGGCCTATCGCAGCCGGATCGGCGAATAGCTCTCGTACGGGAAAGTAGATGAAGTGCCGGTCAATCATTGGCCTGGGTCCTCGGGTTGTCGCATTAGCTCAGTAAAGTACCGGGAGGTCCAGATCGATTGGCACCGCGTTGTCTTGGTAAGGGGCGCCATCACTGGCGGTGGCCGGTGCTCGGGCGCCTGATGCGCGATCGTACATTCCAATCAGCATCCTCTTTGGGACACCGTCATTCGACTCAGTAAGCTCAATGTAACGTCGGTCTTCAATCCGGTCACCTGATTGCCATCGTGATGGAGGCAACATACCGCCGATCACGTAACCGTCAGCCTGTGCAATAAGTTCATCAGATTCGCCGACTAAATGAAGGAACACGGTGAAGTCGGGCGGTGCTGATTTTATCGCACGCCACACGAGATTCACCGCAATTCGGTTCCCCTCACGCCAAGCGTCGGTCCGTTCGAGCACCGCCCAATCGTCAAAGCGAGCTAGCTCGGTGGTGTTAGTGGAATCTCGAGGTTCTAAACGGCCCACGTAGTCCAGCTTAAGCTGGCCTGGCAGAAACTGGTTGAGATAAACACCTCCACCTTGACGAATTGCCGTTTCTAGCTCGTCTAGACTGGCTATCTTGCCATGCGTCGCATAATGGTGGTCCCATTCGCCGGCGATGTCAGGATAGGTGAGTGAGATTATCTTTGGTTGTGCGCCGCTGTGGACATATACGCTTCGCCATAGCCCGATGTAGTCCGGAATCAAGCTAATACCGGTGTGACCAAGCAGATACTCTTGCCTCTTGAAGCTAATCCAAGAAGGTAGGTTAACGTAGAGCCGTCCCGTCTCAGGTCCTTGCAACGTTGCCGTGTCCGCCAACTGCCAGACCATTGCGGCGCCTTGAGCTTGCAGCTGACTACGCTTGACGATGAACTGGCTGCTCGTGACTAAGATCAATGCGGCAAACAGCAATCCAAGCGCCGCGCCTGCAAACCTGTCCGCTGACCGAACAGGAAGCGTCGGTGAGATCGCGGCTGCCCACGCAATCGCACTACCAATCGAGGCTAGGTACATGAGTCGAGGCCCATTTATCACGTAGCTCCAAGGTAGTAGCAGCCAGGCGAGAAAGACTGCCACGATGAACCAACCTACTCCGAAACTCAGGGTTAGCAGTCGGTTGCGGATCAGCACTGTTACCGCAAGGCCGGATAAGGTCAGAACCCCAGTGACTACAATTACCTCAGCAGCGCTTTGACTTAATGACACGCCGCCCAGCTGCCCAGACACCGGGTAGGTAATCCCTTGAAGGAAGTAGAGGCCGTTCATCTTCAATGAATCTGGATCGACGCTCCATTCACTGCGCCAACGGGGTATGATCGACCAGATCGCTAAATACACAGCGGCCAGTCCGGCAAACACGGCCGGCGCAAATGAAAGCCGGTTGATCCGTAGGGAAAGTAGGAGTGCCGTTTCGGCGAGAAGAATTAAAGCGACGCTCGCCAGTCCATTCTCGTGAGTCAGCATAGCTAAGAAGGCAGAGGCCCCAGCTATGACGAGCCGTGGATCAAAGGCTGTTCGTTCCGGGTTGGTTCGCCAGTCCCAATACAGGAGTATGGCTACTAGTATCCAAGTTGTTACCAAGGCATGAAAAAAACTGTTGACTATGCTAACTACCTGGTAACTCAGCGGGAATAGGACAAACAGCGCCATCGCCAGCACCCCGCTTAAGGCATCCATCAGCCGGCGCCCGAGTTGATAGACCAGCCAGCCGTTTACGGCATGTATTGCCAATGCAAGGGCATGCAGAATGGTCGGATCGTGTCGCCCGACCAGGAGATGGGCCAGCTTCCAGACAATCAGCGGAACGGGTCGAAAGTAGCTGTGCTCACCTGCGTCAGTCAGAATCTGAATGAATGAACGACCGCTCGCGCGCCGCAGATCGAAAGGGTCGTCGAACATGAAGCCGGCGGAAATGGAATCGAAATAAACTGCCAGAGTAAGACCAAGGGCAATCGGCAAAGGGAACAAAGAGAGCATTGTTGCCTTCCACCGCACGGGCGACTGATCAGGCATTCGCGCTATCCAACGCCGAGTGTGTAGTCAGGGTCGATAGGGACGGTTTCCGATCACCACTACGGCACATCTAAATTCCATCGGCATCGAACGCACGATCCGTCGGCTTGAGCCTCGCCTCCGTCGGTCAGCGTCACAGGTCCAGTCGTCGCCTTCCCCCGCAAGCCCGCCTCTTATCCGCCGGCTTAGGCTGTATGATTTATTCGGTAGGTTCGCGTGCGCTGTGACTGACGCCGACGAGTACTGAGTCGTAACCTTTAAGTAGCTCAGTTGAAATATGCGCGGGCGATCATTGTCCCAATCATAATAGCGCAGCGGGCGGCACCAACGTGCCGCGAAGCTATAAATAAATCAAGCCAATCAAATGAAAAAGCGCCCTAGCGTTCGCGTAGCGAAAGGGCATGGAGATGTAGCTATGGATCTTGCCGGCGTACGACAGCTCAATGAAGAGGTTGAGAAAGAGGCCCTTTTCCTACACGATCTCCTAGCCGAGGTCAGGAAAACCATCGTCGGTCAGGGCGTGCTGATTGAGAAGGTGCTGGTCGGGTTGTTGGCCGACGGGCATATCCTGTTGGAAGGTGTCCCAGGATTGGCCAAGACGCTGCTGGTCAAGACCGTATCCCAGGCGATTAACGCCCGATTCTCCAGACTACAGTTCACGCCCGATCTATTGCCGGCGGACTTGCTTGGAACTCAGATTTACAATCCGAGAACGAGCGAGTTCAGTGTTCACAAAGGTCCGGTTTTCGCAAATCTGATACTGGCGGATGAGGTGAACCGCGCGCCGGCGAAGGTGCAGAGCGCCCTGCTCGAAGCCATGCAAGAGCGGCAAGTCACGATTGGTGGCACCACCTTTCCCTTGGAGACACTGTTCCTGGTGCTGGCCACTCAAAATCCCATTGAGCAGGAAGGAACATATCCGCTGCCCGAAGCCCAGGTGGACCGATTCATGCTGAAGGTCTTGGTCGATTACCCCTCGCGTGAGGAGGAGCGTTCGATTATTGATCGGATGACCGGCGAGGCGTTGCCTCCTGCCCGGCCTGTAATTGAACTGGAGCGCCTACTACACGCCCGAAGGGTCATCCGGCGAATCTATGTAGACGACAAGATCAAAGAATACGTCCTGGACCTTGTGGGTGCAACTCGCCGTGCGAACGGGCACGGGCCCAGCGACCTGGGCCATCTCATCGCCTTTGGCGCCTCCCCTCGGGCAAGTATTTATCTGATTGCCGCTGCCCGTGCCCATGCTTTCCTCCGTGGCCGTGGCTATGTTACTCCAGAGGACATTAAGAGGATGGCTCCCGATATCCTCCGGCATCGCGTCATCACGACTTACGAGGCGGAGGCGGAGGAGATCACGAGTGCCGACATAGTGCAGCGCATTCTCAACCACGTTGACGTCCCTTGAGATGCTAACCGCCGAACTGATTCGAAAGATTCGCCACATTGAGATCAGCACCCGCCATCTGGTTGCGGAGAGCTTCGCCGGCGAATACCACTCTGTGTTCAAGGGACAGGGCATCGAGTTCGAAGACGTACGTGAGTACTACGCCGGCGATGACATCCGCGCAATCGACTGGAACGTTACCGCCAGAATGGGAAGTCCTTACGTAAGACGATACCTTGAGGAGCGCGAGGCGACGGTTTTGCTAGCCATGGATGCCAGCGCGTCGGGCGACTTCGGCTCGGTGGGCCGGTTCAAACGTGAGTTGGCAGCCGAGTTGGCGGCGGTTCTCTCGTTTGCCGCGACCACCAATAACGACAAGGTCGGTTTGTTCATCTTCACCGATAGGACCGAGCTGTTCATACCGCCGCGCAAGGGCCGCCGGCACGTTTTGCGCCTGATCCGTGACGTTCTGGTCTTCCAGCCGGAAGGGCGAGGCACCGACATTGGGCAATCGCTAGATACCGTCAATCTTCTCCTGAAACGACCGAGCGTGGTCTTCCTAATCTCCGACTTTCTGGCCGAACCGGAGAGCTTTCGCCGGCCACTGTCGCTGACCAACCGGCGGCACGACGTCATAGCGATAGACTTACATGATCCATTGGAGCGTGAGGTTCCCGACGTGGGACTGCTGTTGCTCGAGGATGCGGAGACGGGTTCGCTGACCTGGGTGGACACCAGCAGCAATGTGTGGCGAGACTCATTCAGGCGAGAGGTCGCCCAACTCGAGGCCGCCAAGAATCAGGTGTTCGTCGATTCTAACGTCGATCGAATTCGCGTGACCACAGATCGCGATTATGTTGCCGAGCTTAACGCCTTCTTCAAGAAGCGCTCCCGGCGCCTGGCGCGGTGAGAAGACTCTTGGCCCCCATCACAGCGGTCTTGCTGCTAACAGGCGCATGGTCGTCGCCGGCGAGTGCGGCTTCCGATGTTGAGGTTCGCTTCACCGCGGACAAGCAGGAGATAACGCTGGGAGAGCCGGCGCGATTGAGCCTGGAAGTCGTTCACCCGGCCGGCTACCAGGTAATTTTTGCCAAGTTACCCAGAGCCTGGGGAGATTTCGAAGTCCGCAGCCAGTCTCGCACCCAGATCAACTCAAGCGGACAAGGCGAGGAGACCACAAGCCAAGTCGTCGAAGTAACGCTTTTTGCCCTCGGTACATTCGAGACGCCGGAGCTGCCGATTACATTTCGGGATTCCGTGGGTCTGGTCGGCGATAGGCTCGTCCCAACCGTGTCACTCACAGTAGTCTCCGTATTGAGCGAGGGAGATACCGAGCTACGCGACATCCGGGCACAGGCCGAGCTGCCCATTCTGCCGGCTTGGATCACGGGCGTGATGGTTGCTCTCGGCGCGCTCCTGGCGGCCGGCGTCATCTACTCAATCCGGCGCAGACGGTCCTCCCAAACGCCCGTCCCGGTACCAATTGGCCAGGTTCGTTCACCTTTTGAAATCGCGATGGACGAGTTGGAACGAATCGAGCGGCTGGATCTTCCCGGACGCCAGATCTACAAAGAGCATTCCTCGTTGATATCAGACTGCCTCCGGCGCTATCTCGAGGCGGCCTATGAGGCTCCGTTGCTCGAGCGGACGACCGACGAAATACGTTTGGCATTGAGGAAGATTGCCATCAACCCAAGCCTGTCGAGCGAGACGATAGAGCTATTGGGCGAGTGCGACCTGGTCAAATTCGCCAAGTTCGGGCCCGGCGCCGAGGCTGCCCGCGAGTACACCACGAGGGCGCGCAAGTTGGTGCAACTCGCCCGGCCGGCGCCGGCGTTTCAACCCGAAAGCGGCGCAACCGCCGCCGGTCCCATCGATTTATGACGCTCGAATTTGCAACGCCCTGGGCGCTTGCCTTTCTATTGATGATCCCGGCGCTGGCTCTGCTGCCGCGATGGGCCAATCAACAGTTCAGGCCGGCCGGACTGACCTATGCGAGCGACAAACTGATATCTTCGACCACCTCCCGCCGGCTCAGGATTGCCCCGTTTATACCGGCGGTACGGCTGTTCGCCTTGGCTCTATTGATCGTAGCTATAGCGCGGCCTCAAGCTGTCGAAGGTCAAGAGGTCGTAACAGGCGAGGGAGTAGATATCGCAATCGCCCTGGATATCTCCGGAAGCATGGAGTCGCTCGACTTCCAGCCGCGCAACCGATTGGAGGCCGCGAAGCGAGTAATCGACGAGTTTGTCGCGGAGCGCAGGCACGACCGTATCGGCCTGGTGGTCTTCGCCCGCCAGGCGTTTATCCAAAGCCCTCCGACCGTCGACCACGACGTACTGTCACTGCTGCTCTCGGAGGTTCGGCTAGCCACCGACCTGGGCATTCAGGATGGCACTGCCATCGGCTTGGGGTTGGCCAGCGCGGCGAACTTGCTGAAGGACTCTGCGGCGAAAGGCAAGGTGGTTGTCCTGCTAACGGACGGGATCAACAACTCCGGCGCAATTGATCCCACGACCGCGGCGATGGCAGCCAAGACACTCGGGATGAAGGTGCACACGATTGGCATGGGCCGGCCCGGTCTGGTGCCCGTAACGGTACGAACACGGTTTGGCGAGCAGACCATCTTGCAGGAGAGCGAGCTGGACGAGGAGACCTTGCGCCGGATAGCTGCAACGACCGACGGCCGGTACTTCCGGGCAACCGATACAGAGGCGCTGCGAGAGATTTATCATGAAATTAACAGGTTGGAGAAATCGAATTTCGAAACCCGTGTCTATAGTCGATATCAGGAGTTGGCCGGCTGGCTGTTGGTGCCGGCGCTGATGCTTCTATGTTTGGATCTGGTGCTCCGCCACACGCTGTTCCGCAGGTTACCCTAGTGGAATCTCTTTGTATCGGGACGACCTCAGTGTCCCAACGTTTCTTGAGACGTCAACGATGAGTTTCGCAGAGCCGCACTTCCTTCTGGGATTGATCTTGATACCCATTATGGGGCTCTTTCTCGCCTGGGCGGAACGCCGGAGGCGTGTGGCGGTCGCAGCGCTGGGCGACAGCGCGCTGATCCGCCGGCTTAGCGCGTCGGTTAACCGTCCGGGACGACGAGCGCGAAACTGGCTGTGGTTTGTGGTGATTGCCTTGGCAGTGATCGCGCTCGCGCGTCCTCAGTGGGGCAGCGAGGTCCGAATCCTCGAGCAGGAGGGCGTTCAGATAATGGTAGCGCTCGACATCTCGAACAGTATGTTGGCTCAAGACTCGAGGCCCGACCGCCTCGGTCGAGCGAAGTTGGAAGTCATGGACCTCATGAATCATCTTGGAGGAGATGAGGTTGGACTGGTGCTCTTCTCAGGGGCTAGCTTCATTCAGTTTCCTCTGACGTTTGACTATTCGACCGCACGCTCCTTCTTGGATCGGGCAAATCCCAGCCTGATATCAAGGCCAGGCACGGCTATCGGCTCGGCGATCGATACTGCCCTGGCCGGCTTCGATCCGCAGAGGGCCAGCCAAAAGGTGATCATAATAATGACCGATGGAGAGGACCACGAAGGTGAAGCCCTGGTGGCCGCTAGCAGGGCAACGGAGCAGGGTGTGATCATTTATACCGTCGGATTTGGCTCCCCCGAGGGAGAGCCCATCCCAGAATATGATGCTGGCGGCCAGGTAGTCGGATTCAAGAGGGACGACCAAGGGCAAGTAGTCTTGTCCATCCTGAACGCAGACATGCTCCAGAAGGTCGCGCTAGCAGCGAATGGAACGTACTATCCGGTCGGCGTGGGCGGGACCCCAATCGCCGACTTGGTCGATGACTTGGATTCGCTTCAAAAGGCGAAGATTCAGAGCGAGCTCGAGACGCGGCGGGTGGAACGATTCCAGCTGTTTTTGGTGGTGGCGCTGTTGGCCCTCGTGGCGGGAGAGCTGATACCGGATCGCCCTGTCCCCTGGTTGGCGAGGCGCAAAGATGTTGCTGGCTAAGCATAGTTCGGTGAGTGTACGGCAACCAGGTATCGCGTCCCTGATTCTGCTTGTCTTCGTCGCGGCCGGCTGCGACCGCAGCGCCGCCTCGTTGAATAACGAGGGCAACGAAGCCTTCGATAACCAGGAGTATGGGGCAGCCCTGCAAGCGTACGAACAGGCGCAACAGGAGTCGCCGGACCTAGCTCAGCCGGCCTACAATGCCGGGAACACACACTATCGTCAGCAAAGGTATGGAGCTGCCCAACAGAGCTACGAGAAGGCGCTTTCTATAGCCGATGCGGATCTGGCGCAGAGTGCGACGTTCAACCTGGGCAATGTCCTCTTCAACGCGGCCAACCTTGAGGAAGCGATAGAGGCGTACAAGCAGGCGCTTCGCATAAACTCCGACGACGCGGATGCCAAGCACAACCTCGAGCTGGCATTACGAGAGCTGCAACAGCAGCAGCACGAGGAAGACGAGGAGGGGCAGTCGCAGGCGCAGGACCAGCCGGCAGAGCAGCCGGACGCGGGTCAGCAGAAACAACCCTCGGCGTTGCCTGACCAATCCGCTGGCGGCCGGCAGAACCAGGAAGAACAGGACGACGGCCAGCGAGGACAGCCCCAGATCCAAGAGTTGACCGAGGAGCAAGCCAGGCAGCTGCTCGATGCCGTTGGTCGGAACACCGAGACTCTGCAGGGACAGTCGCTTCGAAACGAGCCGCCCTCGGGCCGCCCGCCGGCCCGGGATTGGTAGTAGAGTAACGGACCGGTGAAGTCTGGACTTGTTGCAATTGCGATAGGCCTGATAGCGTTGGGGCTTGTCGCATCGCTTCCGCGGGCCGGCCAGGCACAGTCCCCGCCGATCACCGCCACAGTCGACCGCACGAACCTGTCTACGGATGAGACCCTAACGCTGACCGTTGTAATACACGGTTCCGGTGAGATTCCTCCTCCCTCTCTACCCCACTTAAGCGAGTTCGACGTGGACGGCCGGAGCAGATCACCACAAATCAGCACTCGTAATCAGCAGACGAGCACGGAGGTAGTCTATCGGTACACTCTGCGGCCTATCCGTCCGGGAATAGCAACCATAGGAGCATTTAGCGTCACGGTGGATGGCCAGACCTTCAACACCGACCCGATCATAATAGAGGTTTCCCAGGGCTCCGCCCGGCCGAGACCCCGGCTAGATCCTAGCCTTCGAGAACCCTCTCTTGGATTGCTGTCCGGCCAAGATTACTTCGTCGAAGCAGAGGTGGATAACTCGAATCCCTACCTTGGCCAGCAGGTAATCTATTTCTTCCGGTTCTATCACGCCGAGCCTGTCTCGCCCCGGACAAGCTACGTTCCGCCCGGCCTTGCAGGCTTTTGGAGCCGGCAAGATATGGAGCAGATGCGATTTGAGGCCAACGTCGCAAACCGTCGCTACTGGGTGCTGGAGCTGCGAACGGTGTTGTTTCCCACAGTAGCGGGTTCAATTACCATAGATCCGGCTTCCGTAGTGATACCTGCAGGGTTGATTCGATCATCAGAGGAGCTCGCGACCGAGCCGGTGGACTTGGAGGTAAAGCCCCTGCCGGCCGGCGCGCCCAAGGATTTCGACGGCGCTGTAGGGCAGTTCGCCATTCGCGCCGAACTTGATACCATCGCCGGGAATGTCGATGAGCCCGTGACCCTGCGAGTCGTCCTCAGCGGTCGGGGTAACATCGAAGCCCTGCCGGAGCCTCGATGGCCGGATATACCCGGCTGGCGCGCATTCGACAGCAGCGCGACTTCCAACGCAGACGTCACCGGCAGTGTCTTGACGGGAAGCCGGATTTACGAGCGTGCGCTGATTCCAACGACGGCAGGCGACTTCGTCATTCCGCCAGTTACTTACGTATATTTCGACCCCGAGAGTTCCACCTATCAGAACTTAGCCACCGATCCTATCCCGATCACGATCGCCCCCGGCGCACGGCCGGCGCCAGACGACAGGCCTCCGGCAGGCGATGGAGCAGGGTCAAGGGCAGCTGGTATTCGTCCCATAAAGCCAGTTCCTGAGACGCTGGGCTTGGCCGACACTCCTCTGACCGGCCAGGTTTGGTACTGGTTTGCGTGGGTCATCCCATTAGCGCTGTTGATCGCGGCCGGCGTCCGGCACCGCAGGACACGGGCGTACGAGAGAGACCCCGTCCGCGCTCGGCGTCTGGAAGCATTTCAGAACGCGGCGAATCTTCTGGCCCAAGCGGAACAGGGTGAGCTCGATCCCTACGATACCGCCGGCAGAGCGCTTGCCGGTTACATAGGAGATAAGCTCAACGAACCGGTGACGGGCATGACCCGCGAAGCGCTGGCCGATCTCTTGGCGATGCGTGGCGTCGATTCGCGGTTGATCCAACGTGTTAGCGATTGCTTGATCATAAGCGACGGTGGACGATTCGCGCCGAGCGGTGGGCGCGCCGACGCCGACCGGCCGGTGCTCAGCGACACCGTGACCCTGCTCTCCGATCTCGAGAAGGAGCTTGGCGCGTGAAACGCGGTCTGCTGTTGCTTGGAGTGGTACTGGTCGTCTTCTTGCTCGTAATCCTGTCTCGTCAGTTCGCCGAGGCGCCGGATGGTTCCGCGGCAATGAAGTTGGCCAACGATCTATACGAGCGGGGTAGCTTTGTCGAGGCCACTCAGATATATCAGCAATTGGCGGACGAAGGGTACGGCGATAGCATCGTTTTCTACAACTTGGGAAATGCCTACTACAAGTCTGGAGACCTAGGTCGCGCCATCCTTAACTACCTTCGCGCCGAGCGTCTGGCGCCACGAGATCCTGACATCCAGAACAATTTGCAGATTGCTAGGGATGGGATTGTCGACCCGTTCGAACGTAGCGAACAGTCGGCGCTCGCCGGCTCCATAAGGGTGCCGCAATTGAAGCTGTCCTTGGATGAGTTGGCGCTCATTGCGCTGGGACTGTGGATATTATTCGCTCTGATGCTTCTGCTGTTGGCCCGGCGATTCAGCTTCCGGCGCTTGATCGGGTATGCCTCGGTGGTGGTGGCTCTTCTTTTGCTCGCGGGGACTGTTTCTCTTGGTAGCGGGCTGTCATCGGAGTCGGAGGACCGGAAGGTCGTCGTCGTTGCTGAATCGGTCGACGTCGTGGGCGGCCCGGGCGTGCAATACGAGGCTAAATTCACGCTGCACGGCGGCAACGAGGCCAGCCTAGTCGAAACGCGCGGCGCATGGTCCAGATTGCGACTGGCGGGCGGCCAGCTGCAGGGATGGGTGCCGGCGGATGCCGTCGAGTTAGTTGTGTTTTAGTCGGGTTGTTTGCTAGGGGTGCCGCGGCGAAACATAGGCACGGCATTCATGTGATGGGCCGGCCGCCCGGTTCGCGGTCTCCAGACTTTGCGCTACCGTGCTCCATGCCGCCCAGACTGCTGACTCGTCCGGCGTCCCGGTGATTCCGCGACGCGAGTCTGTGTCGAACTCAGCCCCCAGTCCCGGAGCGGGTGATCCCCAGGGCGATATCCCGTCTAGGCCAACGTCATCGAAAAGCTTTGCTGCGCCCAACTGTCGTTGATGCCACTGTCCATCGATGTCTCGCCATGCTTGTTCGAAGCCGCTGAGTGTAGCGGTAGCTCGATTCCCACCGAACAACCTCCGCATTTCAGCCGGAGCGTCAAGCGTGAACCCGTACTCCGCCGCTACTACCGCCACGCCGGCTCGATTGAAAACTACCGCGTCATCTAGCGGATACAGGTTGAAGTCGTAGTACGTTAGACTCCACACGTTCCAACAATGGTGGCCGCAATTTTCCACCATGCGCTGAATCAGACGGTGATACTCTGGGACGCGGTCAGGGTCCAATTCATCTTGAGGTCGATACTCCCAGTCGGCAAGTTCAGCGATGTATTGGGCGCCCATAAAGACCAGGTGATTGCGGTCCAGCGACCTGATGATATCGACCATGTCTCGGGTGAAGTCGAGGTACCAACCATACGCCTGGGCGGAGCTGATTCCATTTCGTGGACTGCCACGAGCCTTCAGCTCGTTTCCCAGTTGCCACCCAAGAATCGCTTGGTTGTCCGACAGGCTTGCTACCAGGTGGCGGACCCACGGTTTGTAGTAGACTTCATAGTTTGGCATTCTCGATGACACACCTTGGTCGTGCTCCTGGTCGAAGTCGAATTCCCGTACGCCGGCCCGGTACCACGGCGCTGGTAATATCGGCGTAAGATCGAAGGTGGGATGATCGTACGCGAACCGGTCGCCCGGCACGCCGGGCGGGTAGTAGTCGGTCAGGCTCACTAGCACGTAGATTGCTTCCGATGGATCATGGGCCGCGTTGAAGGCATTGACGCGCGCAAGAAATATCCGCAATGCGTCCACGGCCGTCGCCGCATCACGTGGTCCCCGCTCCGACCCGATAGCGTGGCCGGTGGCGAACACGCGGACCCATCTAATCTGGTGTTTATGCATCCATTTCAATGTTTCTTCTTGCCCCGGCCGATACAGCAAGTTTGGCGCGTTGATACCGACGGACCGTATAGGCACACATCCGGGATCGAAGATCTGCCCGCCGACGACGGCGGTGAAATTGGGTGACCGCCAATCGTGGGTGCTATTGCGAGATGGGCCCGGAAGTGGCTGAGGCGCGGGCGCCGGCGTTGCAGACGGCCGTAGAGGTGTGATGGCTTCGGGCGGGAATACGCCGGCTTCTTTCGCCAGGTCGCCGGAGTTCGCCAGTGTAACTTCGCCCTTCTTCGCCCAGGGCACGTCTTCTTTCCAATACTGAAAGACGGCTCTTTGCGCTCTGACGACGAAGCTGTTTCCCATGTCCCGGTAGCTCATCGGCAGTCCAAAGCGGTCCAATGGTGCCGGGTCGCTCCAGTAGCGTGCCTTGATTGCCGCGTTTGTATCCAGAAACTCCCAATGGCGCTGCAACACCTCGTTCCAGGACAGGTTCGTGTCTGGAGATGTGTCGAAGGGTTCCGGCGTTTGTCGGAACACAAGAAGCCAATCATCGTGGCCGAGGTCGTGCATGCGGTCCAAAACGTTTACGAAGGCGACAGACCCCGTTTCGGGCCGCCACTGGAAGACAACTTTCTGCATTGCCTGGACGACGAAGCCGTCCCAGACGAACCGATGACTGACCGGATAGCCCAGCGCTTGGACCCCGCCGAGGCGGCGGAACTCATCCCAGAACGGGATACCGTCGTCGTTGGTGATTGCGTAACCTGTATCGCTGGCTCCCCCTCTACCGTTTGCCTGACGGTAGAAATGGCCGGAGCCGTCTGGTAGATCGAAGTCCAAGGGATCTGTCGTCCAGGTTGATCCAGGGATGAGCGCCATCAGCAACAGGAAAACAAACGGCACTGCGAGAGATCGGCCGGCCGGCCGGCTCAAGAGGGTTACACTTGTCATAGATTCGATTGCACTAGTGCTTGGTGAAACCCGTTCCCCTGTCCATTCGTTCAAATATACACTCTTCGAAACACCTAGGGAGTTTTGGCTTAGGATTGGTCTAGAGTCAATGAAGGGGGTGCGAGTTGTCGCAATGCCAAAATTGAGGGAGCCAGTTGGGTACTAGCAATGGGTGTGGGATAAGAATGGAAGAGAGGAACCTACGATGAATTTCATCTTGATCGTGCTGGATACGCTACGCAGGGACCGTCTAAGTTTTTATCGTGATGAGAGGGTCAGACGGCGAAACCAATCTCACAAATCTTACGACGTCCCCTGGGAAGACCAACTCGCCTATACGCCAAACCTGGACGCATTGGCGCGGCGAGCCACCGTTTTCGACAACTACTACGTGGCAAGCTTCCCAACAATGCCGGCCCGCGCCGACTACTCGACGGGGAAAACGTCCTTCTCATTCATGACTTGGGAACCACTGAGTCGCGATGAGGTGACGATGGCCGATGTTCTGAGCGAAGCAGGCTATGTCACTGCCGGCGTAGTAGATACTCCCTTCTACCAGAAGAACGGCTACGGCTACGACCGCGGCTACAAGTATTTCCAAGACATGGGTAGTCAGCTTCCCTATCTCAATCTGAGTCTGTCCAAAAACGCCAGGTACTCCGAGTATGAGTACTGCGCGCCGGAAACCTTCACTCAGGCTGAGAAGACGCTTGAGAGCATCTACACCCAGAAGTTTTTCCTCTTGATCGATTCGTGGGATCCGCACGAGCCCTGGGATCCGCCGGTATGGTACGGTCAGCGCTACAACCAGGATTACGAAGGATCCGCGGTTCTGCCGCCCTATAGCCGCTATCAAGAAGCCGGCTTGACCGAGCGCGATCTTGAATTGGCGCGCGCCGGCTTTCAGGGCGAGATCACTATGGTCGACCGCTTCATCGGCCGCATCGTCGAGCGGCTCGAAACTCTGGGCGTAGCCGACGACACCGCTATCGTCATCGTGTCCGACCACGGCTTCTACTTCGGTGAACACGGTGGACTCTTCGGCAAGATGATCCGAGAAGAGGTCCGGTCTTTCTCCGAAAATCCAATGCAAGACTGGCTCAGGTCTCCGCTATACGAAGAGCTGGTCCACGTGCCTATGATGATCGCGCTGCCCGGCCAGCAGCAACGCCGCGTCTATGATCTAGTCTCCGCCGTCGACTTGATGCCCACCATTCTGGACCTGGCCGGGGTTGAACAGCCTGAAGGTTCGCATATCCACGGTAAGTCCGTAGCCGGATTCACCCGCGGCGAGCCGGGCGAGGGCCGCGAAATGGTTGTGTCGGCGGTACCCCTAATGAACCCGGGCCAAGACCTTGCCGTCGTCGACAGCTACTACCGGGTTGTCCGGGAGTTTCAGCCGGTGACTATAACCGTGCCGGATTGGAGCATGCTATACAGCGCGCGCGATGAACCATTGGAGCTCTACCACCTGCCTTCCGATCCGCGGCAGCAGAGAAACGTCGCTGAGGAGAACCCGGGCACGGTTCGCGAGATGCACGGCCGATACGTAGAGCTGTTGAAGGAACTCAAGGTTGCGCCGCATCTGTTAGAACCGCGGTCGGAGCTATAGCTTCAGCTCCGGCTACTAGTTCGGCTTCAGGATGATCTTGATCGACTTGTCCGGCTCGCGCATCTCAGCGAAGGACTCCTCCGCCCTTTCGACTGGACGCACATCGGTAGTCAGCGCTTCTACGTCGATCACGCCTCGGTTAAGCAGGTCGATCGCCATATCGAACTCTTCCTCGTATATAAAGCTACCCCGAATATCGATCTCCTTGAAGAGAAGGTTCTCCGACTTGAAGTTGGGCGGCTCCGGGCTGATGCCGACAACAGTCAACCGGCCGCGCGGCCGCAGAATCTCCAACGCCGCGCCGACGGCCGAGGGATGACCTGAGCATTCGAGCGCGTGGGCCGGAGCTTTCGACGAATCGGGGAAGTGTGACTTCAAGTCCTCTTTCAACGGATCGATTACCTCGTCGGCGCCCATTCGACCGGCCAACTCGCCGCGGAAGCTGGACGGCTCGATGGCCGTGATTCGGCCGGCGCCGGCCGCGCGAAGCGCCTGAATGGCCAGCAAGCCTATCGGGCCGGCGCCAAATACCAGCGCCTCCTCGCCCAGCTTGATCTCGGACCGGCGCACCGTACGCACTGAAACCGCCAGCGGCTCAACCCAAGCGCCATGTTGGAGACTGACACCGTCCGGAAGGCGGTGAAGGGTCTCCGGCTTTACCGGCACGTAGGGCTCCATACCGCCAGGCTCGACTATACCGATTGCCGTCTGCCAGATGCCCTGACAGAACTGGGCCTGGCCGGACTTGCACCAGTAGCATTCACGACAAACGACGCCGTTCGGATTCACCGAAACGCGGTCGCCGGCCTTAAATCCTTCGACGCCTTCTCCAACGTCGACAATCTCACCGGCGAACTCATGGCCCATGACGACCGGCGGATGAAAAATGTCCAAGACGGGCGCGTGCAAGTCGGTGCCGCAGATCCCGCAGTATCCTACCTTGAGAAGAACGTGGCCCGGCTCGCAGACTGGTTGGTCAATATCCTGGACCTTGACGTCGCGTTGCTCGTTTAAGACGACAGCCTTCATTGCCAATCCTCCGTCTTTGGATCCTCTGAAATCGCGCGTTCACTGAATTGTAGGTGTTTGGCCCTAGCTCATCCCCGCGAAGGTTCGGCCATCTCGGCTCGGTGCTTGCGGGATAGCTCGGCCAGATGCCCGTCATTGGCCCATGCTTGCTCCAAGTGGCGCATCCGATCGGGCCCGGCCGTACGGATCATTTTTTCGTCGAAGATTCGGTCGATCCAGAACCTTGATTGGGAGCCTATCAGGTCGCGGAGCTCGTTCATGTCCTCCTCCCGGTAGCGCTGGGTGAAGTTCAGCGTGAACATCCGCCGGCGACCGCCGCCGCCAAATGACGCGTGCTTGGTGTTGTGGTTGAACACAAGAAGGTCGCCGGGTTCGCTTTCCGCAGCCAAGTCCGGCACCTCGCTGCCAGGCACTCCCCAAAGCTCCTTGCTCTGCCGTATCTGGGCCTGCAGAGCCTCAGCATATCTGTCGCCGTGCCGATGGCTACCGGGAATCACTCGCAGAGCGCCAGTGTCGCGGGTCAGGGCGTCTAGATAGAACGCAATCTTCACGCTCAGATAGCCTCGACCGCGCCATCCGTCCGAATGCCATTGGGTATCGCCGGCGTAGTAGTTGCCATCGCTGGCTACGTAGTTGAAATCGTCGCCCATCAGCGAGGTTGCTATTCCAACTATCCTGGGATCGTCGAGCAGCTTGCACAGGTCTTCGTTCTGGTCGATGAATCGGACAATGCAAGACCTCTTGTCGAGTTCGTGCGGCCTACCGTCGTGGCCACCGCCATGGTCGGCCCAGACCTGCTCGAAGTGGTTGATGATGGAACCGACGTCATCGGCGAACATGCCGGGGAGCCTCAGGAATCCGAAAGTATCGAAGAACTGAAGCTGCTGTTTATCGAGTCTCAGTCTATCGCCTCCCCACGCCGCTGGTTCATCCACGAGCGCGCTCGGTCATTTCCGCTCGCCGCTTACGGGAGAGCTCGGCCAAATGCCCGTCGTTTGCCAGGAGCTGCTCGAGGTGACGCATACGCTCCGGCCCAGCCGTGTTGACCATTCGTTCGTCGTAAATGCGGTCTACCCAGAACCTCGATTCCCCGGCGATCATTTGCCGGAGCTCGTCGAAGTCCTCCTCCCGGTAGCGCTGGGTGAAGTTCATCGTGAACATCCGCCGGCGCGTGCTGCCGCCGAACGATGCGTGCTTCGTGCCGTGGGCAAACAGAATGAGGTCGCCGGGCTCGGTCTCCAAGGGCATGGCCGGCACGTCACGTCCGTGAATGCCCAAAATCTCCTCGCTCTTCGGCACTTGGGCCTGTAGGGCTTCGGCATAGTTGTCGTCGATTCGATGGCTTCCCGGTATAACTCGTAAGCATCCTGTATCACGAGCCACCGGGTCCAGATAGAAGGCCATCTTGATGCTGACGTAGCCCTTGTTCCTCCAGCCATCCGAGTGCCAGTCAGTGTCCCCGACGTAGTAGTTGCCGTCGCTGCCAAAATAGTTGTAGTCGTCGCCCATCAGCGAGGCGGCGATCCCCATTATGCGTGGGTCATCGACCAGCCGGCATAGGTATTCGCTCTGGTCGATGAAGCGAATCATGGCCGATCTGCGTTGATGGTCGTGAGGTTTGCCGTCGTGGCCGCCACCGTGTTCGGCCCAGATCTGCTCGAAACCCTCGATTATGGCTTCGACGTCATCGGCGAACAGACCGGGAAAACCCAAGAATCCGAACGTATCGAAGAATTGAAGTTGCTGCTCAGAAAGTCGCATTGCATCGATCCCCTCTACCCTATGGCTAGTTATAGGTGAGGAGATATTATCACAGGCTCACGGCCTTCTCCCCGCCGCCTGATCCCTCGGTGCAACTCCACAACAGATGCTCCGAAATCCAACCAACCTAGGGCACACATCCCCACCCCCTAAACTTGCCGAGCCGTGAATTCAAAGCCGATAGTGGAGGGAGAAAATGTAGCGCTGGGGCTTTTCCCCAGCCAATGGCCCCAGACAGCCGGGCCTAACTGCATCGACGAGCGTCCGGCCTCCGAAGGAATGGCCGGAATCCAGGAAGGACACAAAGAGCCACGGGCCTAAAAATATTCGAGCTTGACGACCCAGGTCAGGAGGCGGGTGTCTCTTTCGTATCGGTAGGTCCCGATTCTTCCTCGGCGCTCGGTTCTTTCGGAGGCTCGTCTTTGCGCTCCAACTCTTCCTGGAACGCGCGCTTAATATCCTTGACGGCCCCTGCTTTCTCCAGCTTGCGGCCGGCCGAGCGCAGAAAGGAAAAACCCTTGCCCAGCGTCCAGCCGATCTGCTCTTCTACGCTTTTGTTTGATCTGTCCTCGGATTCGTCCGCCATCACCTCTACCCTTAGCGATATGTGGCACTATTGTCGCTGGCCGGAGCTCGGATAGCAAGCCGGAGGCTGAATCTGTAACAGTTCAGATTTGGGTGAATCAGTCTTCGAGTGTGGTATGAAAGCACGTTCCGGACTCCGATCCGGGAGATATTCCCGCGAGAAGCGAGTCCGACGAAATGCAGTCGCTCACCTCGTCATGCCCACGCCTCAATTCTTCTATACAATCTCCCAATTCGTCATTCCCGCGAAAGGAGACCTTTGAATTACTCGGAGTTGGCCATCTGTGAAAGGTCTTTAGGCTTCGAATTTGGGATGTGAGGTCTGAATCAGGCGTGTCGTGCCCTATCTGAGTCCTGCCGAAGTGGAAGAATGCTACTCCATGCTCCCCTACGGGATGCCCCTGCCATCTGTTTCCACCGGGTGGTAGACCTCTCCCGCCGGATCACGCCAACGTAGGTCTTCGCGCAGGCCTTGCGCGAAATCTGACCATCTTTCTCATGTTGTAGGCCATCAGCTTGAACCACAACTCCACCGCGTTTCGCTTCAGTCTTCTATAGCGCACCCGGCTGTACCCGTAGCTGCGCTTGAGTGTCCCGAATACCTTCTCCACCAACTTCCGCCGCTTATCTATTAGCTCGTTGCGACGCTTTTGCCAGTGCGGCAACTCCTTTTGATGCTTGTGCGATCGGTGCATGATCCGATCCTTAATCCCCTGTGATTTGAGCCACTTCCGTCTTATTTTCGACTCATAGGCTCGATCCGCATACACCGCCGCCTCGTCTCCACACACCAACCCATCCGCCACCTCGCTCTCGTACACCTTCGCCGGCGTCAACTCTGCCCTGCGCACCAATCCACTCTTTTCATCCACCCCCACATGCACCTTGTAGCCAAAGTGAGACCGCCTCCCTCGGTGGCTCTGGGTCCAGTCCGCATCGGGGTCTTTCGCACTCTTCACCCCTCGTCCCTCCGACATTGATGGACGCCGTACCTGCGCCTCCACCAATGTCGCGTCCATCAATGTCCCTTTCTTCAGTATCAGCCCTCGACGCTGCAGTTGTTTCTCCAACTCCTTGAACAGCCTCTCACTCACTCCCAACTCCGCCAACCCGCTACGAAATCGGCTGATCGTCGAGTGATCCGGCGTGTCATCCTCAAGTCCCAGTCCCACGAACCGCCGAAACGATATCCGGTCTTTCAGTGCCTCCTCCATCTCCGGATCCGACAAGTTGTACCATTGTTCCAGCAGCAGTACCTTTACCATCATCAGCGGAGGATAGCTCGGCCTCCCCTCTCCGGCCGAATGCACCTCCGCAACCAATCGGCGGAGCCGGCCCCAGTCCACCACCTTGCCGATTCGTTCCAGGCGTTCGTTTTGGCCCAATTTCTCCGACAACAACGTTTCTGCAAATGACGGTTGGCCCATCTGCCGGTGCATACTACCCTCCCATAATCTTGAGGTTCTCTCACCTAATTCTCGCCTCAGCACCAGTGGTTATGCAAAGGTCTCCGAAAGTGGGAATCCAGGGGAGGCCTGGGGGAGGCCTGGGAGGGGCCGTGCACCCTCAAACACTCCCACCAACCTGCACACTCAATCTTGATTCCTCGGTGTGCAGATGGCAGCCGGCACGAGCGATTGGTACGAATACGGTGTACCCCTGAATCTCCTCACCCGAGACGCAACAGTGTCAGTTGAGGGGCCGAGGCCAACAACGTCCGGCTCCAGGTTCGGATTTGTGCCGCTTTGACTCACCGGTCCTCCGACGAACGCCTACGTCGCCTCAGCTTGGAAGCACGGACGGATCGTCGAAATCCTCCGGCTCTGTGTCCGGATGCTCCAACCCCTTGGCGATGAGGAAGCCACGGGCCCGCTCGGTCCTGGGAAACCGGTTCACAAGTCGCCAAAACTTCTTGGAGTGATTGGCCTCGATCAGGTGCGCCAACTCGTGCACGATCACGTAGTCCAATACCCACGTGGGCATGTCGGCCAAGCGATGGGACAGGCGAATCGTCCGTGTGGAAGGAGTGCAACTGCCGAATCGGTGGTTCTGATTGCCTACGTAGCGGATGGAGAAGCCGCCCAGCCGGTCGTCGAAGTACTGCTCGGCCAGCAGCCGGGCTCGCCGGTCCAAATCCTCGTCGGAGGCGGTTCGCGTTCGGTTGCGGGACCTCGACAGACGATCTTTCATCCGTTCTACCCAGGCCTGCTCTTCGTCGGCAGTCATGCCGGCTGGCACCATTACCTTGAGCGTGTTGCCCACTATCCGGGCGCTAACCGTCTTCTGGCGGCGTCTCGATCTCACCACTCGGACGTCTAGCTCATCGATCACGGCGGCCCCTTCAAATTAACATTGCGCAGGTGCTTCGCAAGTTAGTGAAAGCTCAGGTAACCCAAGGTCGACTTCATTCTGCATTACGCAAAGGGATGACGGCAAGCGACTTCGAAAGATACCGTTCCGAGAGACTTGCACCGTAGCGAGGGCAGCGTATCCCATCGACGCTGCCGAAGAGGAACAGAGGTGGTCTAAGTGAGACTTACCTCTGTTGCTTTAGCAAGTGTGTGGAGTCAAGATAGGGCCGGCCTTGCCTCCACGTGGTTCTCGGAAGATTCCTCCGAATCTTCATCGGATGATTCGGCTTCTTCAGTGAGCAAGACCGACCTGGACTTCCCACTATCCGGAGGGCCGATAACCCCCTCGGCCTCCAGTTCGTCCAACAGGCGGGCTGCTCGCGAGTAGCCGATCCTGAACCGGCGTTGTAGCTGTGAAGCCGATATTCGACCCTGTTGACGAGTCATTGCGAGGACCTGCTCGTATATGTCGTCCTTCTCGCTAAGGTCGTTCGGGGAATAGCTTTTGACGTTGACGAGCTGATCAGCGTAGTCAGATGGCCCCTGTTGTCGCCAGAAATCTGTGATCGTCTTGACCTCTTCGTCGACGAAGGCTCCTTGTACACGGACCGGCTTTGCTGCATTGGTCGGCAAAAAGAGCATATCGCCGCTGCCGAGCAGCTTCTCGGCTCCTACCGAGTCGAGTATCGTGCGCGAATCGACCTGGGACGTGACGGCAAAACTGATCCTAGTGGGGAAATTGGCTTTGATTAAGCCGGTTATCACGTCTACCGACGGGCGCTGGGTGGCTACGATCAGGTGGATGCCGGTCGCTCTAGCGAGTTGAGCCAGCCGGCAGATCAATCGCTCGGTCTCTTCGGGGGCCTGCATCATCATGTCCGCCAACTCGTCGATCACCACCACGATGTAGGGGAGCTTCTCTAGGCTGGGCCGCGAGACGTTTAGGTTGTTGTAGCTGTCAATGTTGCGGACGCCGGCGATCTCGAACTTCTTGTAGCGGTCCTCCATCTCCTTGACCACCCATTTGAGGACCGGTACGACTTTGTCGGTTTCTACTACAACCGGCCTCAACAAATGGGGCACCCCGTTATAGTCGATTAGCTCCACTCGCTTGGGATCGACCAGGATCAGTCGTAGCTCATTTGGGGTCTTCTGTAGCAGTAAGCAGGTGATTATCGAGTTCATGCAGACCGATTTGCCGCTTCCGGTAGCACCGGCGACTAGCAGGTGCGGCATGCGGGTCAGATCGGTAACTACTGGCATGCCGGACACATCCTCGCCCAATGCGATCGGCAGCTTGCCTTTGGACCGCAGCTTTTGAAAGGCGGTTGACTCGACCAACTGCCTTATCGAAACCACCGAAGTGGTGGTGTTTGGTATCTCGATTCCGATGATATTTCGACCGGGCACCGGAGCTTCGATCCGAATGCTGGGAGCTGCCAGCGACAAGGCGAGATCGTTCGTAAGCGAAGTCACCTCGCTAACTTTCACTTTGTCACGCTTGACCACCTTTCCATTGCGATCACGGCGTTCGCGAAATCCAGGCTCTAGTCCGAATTGAGTGACCGTTGGCCCAGGATTTACCTCTACAACGCGAGCGATGACGTGGAAGTCGGCAAGTGATTGTTCCAGCCGCTTCACTTTGTTTTCGATTTCATCTTGACTCAGTTCGCCGGCTGCGGACTCGGCCAGCATAGTTAGTGGCGGTAATTGCCACCCTTCTTGAGGACGATTCGTCGTTTCTGTACCCGCCGACTTCACGGCTTCGACTGGAGGTTCTTCGTTACGTCCAATCGTGTAAGGAAGCCCTTCGGTTGCCGGCTTCTTTGCTCCGGCCCGCTGAGCGGTCTTCCGGCCATTGTGGCGGCCTGCTCCATTTACGGCGAACTTTGGGATATCGGGCCCGGTGGGGCGTCGGAGCTCAGCCAACAGCTGTCGCCATGCCTCGACTGCAAATCTTGATAGGTGGCCCCGAGTCACCCCACTACCGAGGTAAAGACCGATGGCCGCCAACACTCCTGTAATGGCGAGAGCGCCGACGTCGCCGACGGCGAGGTACAAACCCTCTACCAACAGCCAGCCAAGGTAGCCGCCGCCTATTATGTCTCCCCATGCCGGTTGCCTACCGCCTACGCTCGCATCCAGTAAGCACTCGACGGCGACGAATACGATGAGCCATCCAAGGGTAACGCGCCGGCTGATCGGGCCGGCCCCCCGCAGATGATTCGATATTACCGCCGCGGCGAGCGCTGCCAAGCCAAGCGGGGTGAGATAAGCGCCCCAGCCGAAGATCAAGTGTAGAGTCTGGCTCCAGGGAATGCCTAGGGCGCCGCCTGGCCAGAACAGAGCAATGACATTGAATCCGGCGAGTAAGGTCAGCGCTGAACCAAGGACTTCAGGCCGGCTTGCCGTCTCACCTAGCTTGGAGGCGATGTTGCCTCGTCCAGATGCAGCCCCGCGCTTTCCGCGGGCCACCCCCAGCGCCTGCCGGCTTATGGTCAATAATCTACTTTTCATATTGCATCTCCCATCTATCATCTGGCCTCTCCGGCGCGCCCCCCGAGGACTTCTTTCGACGGATGTAGCCACTCGCCGAAACTGAGTCTTCTACAAACCACTTGTGGAGACCGTAGTGCAGTGGGCCATATCCAATGTAGCGCGGCCATATGGCCCGCGCCATTATTGAAGCGATTAAAAATTCCTCTTTGCCATTTAGGTGTCTTTTGAAGAAGGGTCTCGCGCCACGGTACGGGAACCATCTGAACGGAAGAACGCCGGAGGAGCTGCGCCACTCAAACGGTAGGCGGGTGTCGTGGACGCAGTTAACGGAATGACTCGGTCAGAGACGGTGGATCAGGGCTGGCATCAGGAATCTCTAGCGGAGAGTCCTACTTTCCACCGCCTTGTAAAAGACTCCCATGGCTTGCGCAGGTTCATCGGCTGTATAATTCCGGCCAGTTCTTGTCCTTTAATGCTTAACTACTTATGGTGCGTGACGCCCGATGAAGAATGTAATTGTCTATTCGACCAATGCCTGTCCCTGGTGCGTTCGAGTGAAGCAGTATCTCGGCAGCAAGCATGTGCCGTTCGTAGAGAAGAAGGTTGACGAAGACAATGGCGCTATGCTGGAGATGACCCGTCGAACCGGTCAGCAGGGCGTCCCGGTGATCCTGGTAGACGACGAAGTAGTGGTAGGCTTCGATCGTCCCCGGCTGGATCTGCTGTTGAGTGATGGTCAAGCCAATGGTGTTACGCTGGGAGCAGCCGTGGCCGACGCCAGCAAATTCATGTCAAAGCGCGGCCTGGTGCCGATCTTTGGTGCTTACGTTGGCAAGGTGACTCCAGGGTCTGCGGCGGTCCGGCTGGGGCTGATTCCCGGCGACGTGATTACCGAGATTAACATGCGCCCGATAAGCAACGCCGACGACGTTCAGCGGGCGATGACCGGCTTGACGCGTGGCTCTAGCCTATCGGTCACCTACTTAAGAGGCGATAGCAGCATGGCTGGTTCGGCCATCCTGTAGCCGGCTCCAGACCCTCCCCCGGGACAGCAGGTATGCAAGCATTACGGGAGTTAGGTTGACGCCGTGTTCTTCAGACTGAGCCTTGCGGGCAGCCCGGCCGTCCTATTCACACTCATACAAGAAGAGGCGCTACCATGTGCTTCCATCACTGCTTAGATAGAGATCATCCATCGATAAATAGGAGCCAATATGCTCACGGAAGAACAGAAAACTCATTTCCATAGCTTGGGATTTGTAAAAGTGCCCGGGGCACTGACGCAGCAGGAAGTGGACGAGTTCGCTAGGCGTTTTGACGCTGCTATCAATAGTGTCCAGGAGGACCCTTCAGCGGCTGGGACGCGTATCTTTCCGGATGGCCATAGGGTAATCGTCCCGCTGTTGGAAGCGGACCCCTATTTCTATAGCGTGCTCGACCATCCAGTCCTTGCCGCAATAGGTGAAGATCTGCTCGGCGAGGACTGCATATTTCCCGGCGTATCCGATGGACAGATTCACAGCGGCAATACTAACTGGCATCAGGACGGCTCTTGGCCTATGCCTGGAATCAGGGCCAAGCTCACGTTCTATATGGATGACGTAGGGCCGGGCAGAGGGTGCCTGAGTTTCATTCCCGGCAGTCACCTCTGGCCGGCGCACTACAACGAACTTGAGAGACGTGTCGATGAGCGCGTGTTGGGCTATGCCATGCCCGATTTTCCCGGCCGCTACGATCTGCCGGCCGATAAGGGCGATGTGATTGCCTTTCACACGGGGATTTGGCATTCATCATGGGGTGGCGGCGCGAACCGCCGGCAAATGGCTTGGATGTTGCAGACCCGGCCACGTATGTCGTGGGAGATCGAGCGCATAGTCGAAGGCTACAAGGGTTATGCTCAGCAGTGGTCGCCCCAGACTGGCCGGCTCGTCAGTGACCGTTTCTACGAGACAGCCGGCCCGCGCCGGATGAAAAAGATCAAGTTATTGCAGGAACATAGCCTCTGAGGAGTATGGGCCGTTCACTGGGGCGGATGTCGGAGCAGCTCCAAGTCACCTCGGGCACTGCATGAGTTAATGTGTCAGCGCTGGATGCTTGAGGAGTCGCCACTGGGATTTGGAGTCGGGCTCCTTTCAGGATTCTCCGGGTCAAATGCTGGAAGATCCACCATCGTGTAGATGGCGTTGCCATTGTAATTGGCTACATACACGTTCCCGTCCACGTCTACCCCCATGCCGCTGATCTGGAAAGGCGCATCCAGAAGCAGAGTATTCTTCCACCCATCTCCCGCGCGCCTCAAACCCCAGATTTTCCCGGTGCAGAAGTCGGCGTAAAAGAATATGCTTTGCATTCGAGGGAAGCGTGCTCCACGGTAGACGGGGCCGCCGACAACGGCGCATCCATGCGCGTGGTCGTATTCGGCGACTGGCAAGGTCAGATCTTCCGTAGTGCACGAGCCGGCCTTATAGCAATGCAGACCCTCCATGATGCTCCAGCCGTAGTTTTCGCCGCCGGCGCTGGAGGCGGGTTGATAGTTGATCTCTTCGTATTGCAGTTCGCCCACGTCGCCAATATAGAGGTCCCCGGTCTCACTGTCGAATGAGAATCCCCACGGATTGCGGAGACCAAGCGCCCATATCTCTTTGCGGTATCCTTCAGTCCGAATATAGGGATTGTCAGCCGGGATGCCGTAAGGCCTGACTTCTGATTCCACATCAATCCGCAGCATCTTGCCAAGCAACGTGCTAGGATCCTGCGCCAGGTTGTTTGGATCGCCGGGCGGACCGCCATCGCCGGTGCCAATGTACAAGTACCCATCATTGGGTCCGAAGGCCATGTGGCCCCCATTGTGGCTGATGTCCGGTTGAGCGATCGACAGCAGAATCTCCTCGCTTTCAGGATCGGCGATGTCAGGGTCGGCTGTGACTCGAAATCTTGATACGACTGTTTCGCCGGCGTTATTCGTATAGTTCACGTAGAAGTGGCTCTTACTGGGATATCCCGGCGGAAACACAATGCTGAAAAGTCCTTGCTCCCAGCAACATTTGACGCGGTCGGAGATGCAAGAAACGGGGTGATTAACAAAGCGCCGTTCTTGATGATCCGGACGTTGCCTTTCTGTTCGACAACGAATATTCGGCCGCTTCCGTCGCCGGCGTTGGTGATTTGAACTGGAAACTTCAAACCACCGGCGAGCCTGATTTCCGGCCACGGGCCCACTTGCGCGTCGCCTGTTTCAGGGGTCGCAGTTCCCTCTTTCGCTGGTGGCGGCGACCGCCCAAACACCTTCACCTCCCGCCATGCAACGTAGCTGGGGCCGGCAACGGTGCGGATCAATACTCGATCTATGACCTTGGCCGGCGAGACGGGGAGTGCCAGGATCTGGCCATCCTCGGTATGAACGTCGATAAACTCCTTGTACTTTACAAGTGATCCTGAAGCGTCTCCCAACCAAATCTCATGGCTGGTTTCGCCGGCGGGCGTCTGAGCGACAGTCATCTCAACGCTATCGACCAAGTAAAGATCATCCAGCGTAATCATGAGCCACTGGACGGCGTAGTCGGAGGAGTTCCAGATTGACTCCAAATTGCCGTCTATGACCATCCGCGCTGAAAGCTCGTTCTTTGATGCCGTTGCGGAGCCGAGGAGCGCGACGTTACCTCGAGCCGACACCGGACTCGCAGTCGTGATGGGAGTCGCCGTCGTGCTGGTATCAGCGTCTAGATCGACAGCAGATCGGTCCGTGATCCTCCAGATAATGCCGTGGTTGTGGTCCGTCAGATACAGATTGCCATCTTCGTCTTCGCCTATGCTGCTGAGTAGGAAGGATACGTCAGCGAGCAACTCGCTTTGCCAGGAGTCTCCGTCGCGCCGCAATTCCCAGATCTTCCCACTACAAAAGTCAGCGTACAAGGATATGCCCCGAAGGCGGGTGTATTGCGATCCGCGATAGACGGGTCCCCCCACGATGACACAACCTTGCGCGTGGGTGTACTCGACAACTGGCTGGATAAAGTCTGCGGCGCTACATTCCCTCGGCTCGGTACAATAGGTGCCTTCCAAGATGTCCCAGCCATAGTTTTCGCCACCGGCGCTGGATGCCTGTTTCCACCTACGTCGGCGATATAGAGGTCGCCGGTCAGTCGGTCGAAATTGAAAGTCCATGGGTTGCGTAGTCCCATAGCCCATATCTCACCCCGGTAACCGGCTTTGTCGTTGAAAGGATTGCTAGCGGGAATGGCGTACGGTGATTCGCCGGATTCTACGTCGATCCGCAATATCTTTCCAAGCAAGCTTCCGGTATCTTGTGCCCAAAGTGGGGGGCCGCCGTCGCCGGTTCCGATGTATAAGTAGCCGTCATTGGGACCGAAGGCCATGTGACCGCCGTTGTGCACCTCACCGGGTTGCTCAATGGCCAATACTATTTCTTCGGTGTCAGGATCGGCCAAGTTCGGATCGGTTGTGACTTGGTAGCGAGCGACGACTGTGTTGCCGTCGGTGTTCGTGTAGTTTAGGTAGAAGTGTTGCTTGGTGGCATAGTTCGGCGGGAAGGCAATGCCAAGAAGACCTCGCTCGCCGCAACAACCCACTCGGTCCGAGATGTCCAAGAAGGGTTCGCTTAGGACAACCCCGTCCTTGAATATCTGTACGCGCCCTCGCTGCTCTAGTACGAACATCCGCCCGCTGCCGTCGCCGGCATGGCTCACCCGGACCGGCAAAGACAGCCCCTCGGCCGCTTTGGCGATTCCAAACCATCGACTATCCGCGTTAGGCGACTTGCCAAACACTCTCACCTCGCGCCAGGACACCCAGCTCGGACTGTCAGTGGTAACGATCAGCACCTCGTTCAAAACTCTAGGCGGTTGGACAACGATTTCGAGAGTCTGACCGTCTTCCGTACGAAGATTGGCGAACCGTTTGTAAAGGGTCCGGACGCCGGATTTGTCGCCTAGCCAGACCTCATGGGTGGTACGTCCTGCTGGAGTTTGAGCGACGACCATCTCCACCTTGTCAACCAGGTATAGATCTTCGAGAGTGACCAAGAGCCACTGAGTCGGAGGAAGTCCGGGAGACCAAAAGGTCTCGAGATCGTCGTCGATGGCCTGTCGTTCCGATTCACGCCCGTTCGATACCGAGACAGATGCAAGGGGCGCAAGGTTGCGTCGAGTAAATATGGGAGTTAATGAGACGGTCGGACTTGGCTCCGGCGTCGAGGTCTCGACAGTGTCCACCGGTTCGACTGTTACGGTAGCAATGTCTTCGACCGGCCTCTCGACTACTCGGGTAATGATCTTCTCGACCGGCCTCTCGACTACTCGGGTAATGATTTTCTCGACCGGCCTCTCCACTACTCGGGTAATGACTCTGTCGACCGGCTTCTCGACTACTCGGGTAATGATTTTCTCGACTGGCCTCTCCACTACTCGAGTCACAGGTTTCTCCACCTCAACGACTTGGGACTGGCAGCCTAGAAGGACCAGCGGTATCAGCAAGCTGCACAGGCCAAAAGCCGCGAGACGCGCTAGCCAGATTGTTGGAAGGCAAGCTGAAATCCGGTTCTCTAGATTCGTCGGGCGCCGTACCATTAATGCAGTCGGGTTATTCAATCCGGATCTCTCCCAGAGAAAAGGATTCACCGCTGTTTGTTCGAAGTCGCTCCATGGTTGCCAAGTAATAAACGCCGCCGATCAGTTCGTACTCGCCGCTAGGTGTGTTCGTTGGATGTGGTATTGCAAATTCAACGACATACCTTTCACCATTCCGCCAGACGCTTGTGGGGCACGAATCACCGAATGGTTGATGGTCGTCCTGAGAGATGATCTTGCCATTTCGGGTCAAGTGGACAAAGAAGGTGTAGTCGAGTTCTGGCTTTCGCAGGACTGAAACTTCGAGACGGACTATTACTTGAGCCGGCTCCCGTATGCGCTCGATCTGGTAGCGATCAATTCGAAATAGATCGCCGGCGACTACTTCGGTTGGCTGCCCCGCATCTAAATGGCCCACCTCACAATGTAGAATCTCTATATCCGGCAGCCTAACGAAATCCGCGCCCGCTCCATGATCTACTAACAAGGGTTTCATCGCCGTCAGGTCGTAAAGACCGGCCACCAGAAAGAGAATGTTCGGCGCCTCAAGCTGATCTGGAATCGATATCCAATGACGGTCTACGAATATGTCCTCCTTACGCCACAGAGAGGTCGCGTAGTTGCCGCCATTGGGAAACGTGTCCCGACTGGCTACCTCGTAGTCCTCTCCAACCAGCTTGACGAATACCAGGTAGTTCTGATCGGTCTCCTCGAGCGCTTCCCAAAGCAGATCAACCTCTATCGTGTCTCCAGGTCTAACTTTATTGGAGCTGACCGAGTAGCTGCGTAGTCCGGCGAAGCCGCCGATCGATTGATCGACGGCGTGCTGAGCGGCGAAGGACTCGGTGTTTTCGAGCAGCACAGGCTTGGCAAAGGCCGGCAAGAGCGTTGATGGCACCACGGATATGGACGCGGCCAATGGCAGGGCTAATAGGCCGGTTACCGCCAGTCCGGCGCGACGCTGTGGCAGCAGGCCGTACAGTCCAACTGCCAGCAGCAGCGAATTGGAACTGATTGCGCCGAAGAGGTACCGGCCTTGGAAAACCATGTAACTGACGCGGTAGGGTATTAGACCTGCTAGGAACAGTCCGCTCCAGCCGGCGATTGCGAGCCAGGGACCGGCAGGTCGGCGCATGCGCCGCCTTACTATAGTGACCGCAAAACCTAGCACTGCTAGGATCATGTAAGAATTGAACAGTAAATGGACATAGTCTGGGGCCTTCAGGTTGAACCATCCGAAAACGCCCCAATAGGAAAAGAGTAATCCTTCAAGATCGGCAATGATCTCAGCGACCGTAGCGGTTTGATCGCTTTCCATTAGTTTGAAGAGTCCGGATGGTGCTAAGTCGCCATACAAGATCAGGCTGCGAATCCACCACCAGCCGGATATTGCGAGGACGGCTAGTGCGATGATCGCCGAGTGAGTCAGGAAAAGCCGCCAATCGCGCCGGCGCCAGGCTATTGCAACAAGCACCAACCCAACGAGAGGAATTGCCGCGGAGGTGGAGAACTTGGTCAAGAAAGCTACCCCTACGCTGGCTCCCAAGGCCAGGGTCCAGCGCCGGGAGGTGGGATCGTTCCAAAGTCCAACTATGCAAAACAGCAGTAGGCTGCCGGCGAAGGCGACCGAGGAGTCGTTTGAGACGGTGGCGCCGGTGAAGATGAATTGGGGGTTGAAAGCGACGAGGCCGGCCGCAAGGGAAGCGAAAGCGAGGTTTCTCGGTCTAAGCTTCAGGGCGATGAGTCCGGTGAACCAGACAGTGAGGGAGCCGAACATAGCGGAGACGAGGCGGGCGACACGCTGAGCGAGGGGATTGTCGGCGAAAAGATAGTCTTCTGATGCGGGATGGACGAAGCGATTCTTATTGTCCGGTTTGGAGGCGTCGCCAATGGCGGCCTGTGGATTCTCTACAAAGGCTGATACTGGATCGGTGGTGGGGATCCAACTGGTTAGAAGGCCGGACACCAGGTAGTAGACGGGCGCTTGTGCCGCCTCGTGTTGGGATATGGTCTCGCCCCAGCCTCTCGGGTCCTGTATTGGAAGGCCCTTGCCTTCGGCGATGTGCCTGAGGTAGAGGTAGTGCCAAATCTCGTCCGGCCCCTCGTTCAGAGGGGTGGCCAAGCTGTATGAGAGGGACAGAGCGAAGTAGGTGATGGCGATGGCTAACAGGGGCAGACGTCTAGGCAAAGATTGGTAGCTCCGTCAGGCATCCGGGAGCAGAAACCACTGCCGGCGACCTCCAACCGGTTGGGGACTCTACACCAACTGATCACCCGTATCACCAACTGAGGTCAATTCTCAGGGCTGGATACAGACTTGGATCCAGGCACTTGTCGCGAGGCGGGTCCGATCCTCCATTTAGGCAACGCTGAGTTGCGGAGTTTTTTGCTAGTTTATTCGAATTGTTTCGATCGAGAATGAATCGCTTTCGTCTACCCTCAAACGCTCCAAAGTTGGCAGGTAATACACTCCGCCAATCAACTCGTAGTCGCCGGCAGGCGCGTTTGACGGCAGTGGTATCGCAAAGTCAACGACATACCTTTTACCTTCGTTCCAGAGGTGTGTGGGACACACGTCGCCGAATGGTTGATGGTCGTCCTGAGAAACGACCTTGCCATTTCGGCTCAAGTGGACAAAGAAAGTATAGTCGAGTTGGGGCGGTTGTAGTACCAGGACTTCGAGACTGACTACGATTTGCGCCGGCTCATGGGTCTGGTCGATCTGATAGCGATCGAGTCGAAATAAATCGCCGACGACTATCTCGACAGGCTGCCCTACATCAAGACGGCCTTCGTCACACGGCAGTACGTGGATGTCGGACAGTCTAACATATTCAACGCCGGCTTGATCATTCACCAGCAAGGGTCTCATCGCACGCCTGTCAAACATGCCGGCTGCGAGGAGGAGGACGTTCGGAGGCTCAAGGTCATCCGGGACCGATATCGAGTGACGGTCGACGAATACGTCGCCCTTACGCCAGAGTGAGGTCGCGTAGTTGCCGCCACCGGGAAACGTGTCACGGCTTGCTACCTCGCCGTCCCTTCCATATAACTTGACGAATACCAAGTAATTCCGATCGGTCTCGTGGATCGCTTCCCAAAGCAAATCAACCGCTATCGTGTCTCCAGGGCGAACCGTGTCATGGCTGATCGAGAAACCGCGCAACTTGGCGAACCCGCCGATAGATTGATCGACGACGTGTCGATCGACGACAGGATCAGTGCGGTCGAGCAGGATGGGCTTGGCGAAGGCCGGCAACAGCGTCGTTGGCATCAATGAGATGGAGGCGGACAACGGTAAAGCCAACAGGCCGGCGACCGCAAGCCCGGCCCGACGCTCCGGCAAAAGTCCGTACAGCCCCGCTGCAAGCAGCAGCGAGTTGGAGCTAATTGCGCCGAATAGGAGCCGGCCCTGGAAAACGGCGTAACTGAAGCGGTAGCGTATCAGTCCTCCCAAGAACAGCGCGCTCCAGCCGGCAATAGTCAGCCAGGGGCCGTCCGGCCGGCGAATTCCGCGCCTAATTGCGGCGACCACAAATCCTAGAATCGCCAGAACCATGTACAGATGGAAAAGTCGATGGACATATTCGGGGGCCTTCAGATTGAACCACCCGAAAACGCCCCAATAGGAAAAAAGCAGGCCTTCAAGGTCAGGCACGATCTCGCCGATTGTAACTCCGCGGTTCAATGCCGAGTGACCGAGAACGCCGGTAGGTGCCAGGTCGCTGTACAAGACCAGGCTGCGAATCCACCACCAGCCGGAGATTGCGATGACTGCTAGCGTAATAATCGCCGATTGAGTCAGGAAAAGCCGCCAATCGCGCCGGCGCGAGGCTATTGCAACAAGCACCAGCCCGACAAGAGGAATTGCCGCGGAGCTGGAGAACTTGGTCAAGAAAGCTACCCCTACGCTGGCTCCCAAGGCCAGGGTCCAGCGCCGGGAGGTGGGGTCGTTCCAAAGTCCAACTATGCAAAACAGCAGTAGGCTGCCGGCGAAGGCGACCGAGGAGTCGTTTGTGACGGTGGCGCCGGTGAAGATGAATTGGGGGTTGAAAGCGACGAGTCCGGCGGCAAGCGAGGCAAAGGCGAGGTTGGTCGGTTTGAGCTTCAGGGCGATGAGTCCGGTGAACCAGACAGTGAGGGAGCCGAACATAGCGGAGACGAGGCGGGCGATTCGCTGAGCGAGAGGATTGTCGGCAAATAGATAGTCCTCTGAAGCGGGATGAACGAACCTATTCTTGTTGTCTATTGTCGAGGGATGTCCGATGGAGGCCTGAGGGTTCTCTACAAAGGCCGATACTGGATCGGTGGTGGGGATCCAACTGGTTAGAAGGCCGGACACCAGGTAGTAGAGGGGCGCTTGTGAAGCCTCGTGTTGTGACATCATCACGCCATAGCCTCGTGGATCCTGTATTGGAAGGCCCTTGCCCTCGGCTATATGCCTGACGTAGAGGTAGTGCCAAATCTCGTCCGGCCCCTCGTTCAGAGGGGTGGCCAGACTGTACGCGATGGACAGGGCGAAGTAAGCGATGGCGATTGCTAACAGAGGAAGACGTCTTGCCAAGTATTGGTAGCTCCGGCGTCATACAGGCGGAGCGGCGGCAGCCTCCACCCATTTGGGTACTTTACACTAACTGATTACCAGGGTACCTAACAAGCCCTCGCCGGAGCGTGCGTGGCCGCTGGCGACCGGACGACGGTATCGAGTGTCTGAGGGATGAAGAGGACAATTCTCGCGGTAAGTGTTCAGATTTAGGGGTATCTGCTCCGTATGGGCGTAATATCGCACCAATGAGGATCTACCACAGGCGAGGACGTCTGATCGGCGAAAGCCAGGAAAGGGTTGCAAGGGCGAAGTCCTTGCCGGGGATGTGGGGGTGTCCCCCACATCCCCCTTATCCTGGCCAGGATAAGGGGGCCAGGTCGAAGACTACGCAAGGCGAGGGGATGAGGTCGAGCAGCTCGTGGATTTGGCATCGATAGGTTTGAAAACACCCCTTGACCGCCGACTGAGGTCTCGAATGGCGACTCGGCCTTTCCAGTTCACGGACATGGAGGAGAAACATACACCCAAATCTGAACCGTTACTTCTCGCGTGCGGCCCTTGCTGTCGCACGTTGATTGTGCTATCAATAGGCGGCATGATCGGTGAAGGGTTGGCATAGGCCGGAACGATCCGGGGTTGGTTCTAGCGGACCTAGCCGCGGCCGTGGGAGGTCAATGTGGATAGACGTTCGCCTCGGGTATTATGTATAATTGCGCATCTCTGAACGTTGACAAGGTTCGGTCAATGCACGGAACGAATTTGGGATCTCAATCGATCACTTCTTTGGTTTCAACGACGACCCTGCGCCAGCGAGAATGCTGCGAGCCTGACTGGGCGGAATCGGAGTCCCAAGCCTTTTTTGGCGGACCAAAAAATGATTTCAACCTACGACGAATAACGGACGTGCCATGTCGCCAACTTTGTGTTTAAGGTGGGTAAAATCAAGTTGGTTTCTGATATGTATCCTTATCAAGGAGGAGATCATCGGATCGAAGCCTATACGGGGTACCACAGTTCGGTATTGAGCGTAGTTTCGCCCGGAGTTCGCCGCTCATCTCGCGGGAACACGGCAGGACGCCAAAAACAAAATAGAATGGAGAAAGCAATGACCTCGGTTCCAAAGTTCTTATCCTTCGCGTTGATTTCCCTGCTCCTATTGGGTGTCATCGTTGCCTGCGAACAGGAAGCACCTGAGCCGGAAGTTTCCATGGAAGACTACGAAGCTGTGCAGCAAGAGTTGGAAACGACCAAAATGGAGTTGGACCAAGCTAAATCCGACGCCATGATGGAGACTGGCAGCCGGCTGGACCTCGTTAAGGATCGCGGCAAGGTGATCTGCGCCAGCCGCAATGACGTGCCCGGTTATGGCTACATAGATGACGCCGGCAACAATGTTGGTTTTGACATAGACCTCTGCCGTGCCGTGGCAGCCGCTGTGCTTGGCGACCCCAACGCCATCGAGATCCGCCTGATTTCAGCTGCAGAGCGTGGCCCCACCATTCAGTCCGGCGAAGTAGACTTGCTGGTCCGAACCGTCACTTGGACCACGTCCCGGGATTCCCAATGGGGCAATTACGTGCAGACGATGTTCTACGACGGCCAGGGGTTCATGGTGAACAAGGACCTGGGCATCGACAGCGCCTTGGAGTTGAGCGGCGCCTCGGTCTGTGTGACCCAGGGGACCACCACCGAGTTGAACCTGCAGGACTTCTCCGACCAGAACAACCTTGACATTGAGACGGTGACCTTCGAGGACACCGACGCAGTGGTGGCCGCATACGAGAGCGGGCAGTGCGACGCATTCACGAACGACCGCTCGCAGCTGGCGGCTCTGGGCACCGCCTTGGCCAACAGAGCCGACCACGTGATTCTGCCGGAGACCATCTCCGAGGAGCCCCTGGGACCGGTGGTTCCACATGGCGACGACCAGTGGTTCGACGTCGTCAAGACCGTAATGGCCATCCTGATCTACGCTGAAGCCTACGGTGTGGACCAGGGTTCCGTGCCTTCCTCCGCGACCGGGGACACCAAGGTTGACCGACTCTTGGGCTTCGAAGGCTCTTTCGGCCAAGATAGCCTGGGATTGGACAATACCGCCGCTCAGGACGTAATCAAGGCCGTCGGCAACTATGGCGACATTTACGACCGCAACCTGGGACCGGGTGGAATCAACCTGCCGCGGGAGAACGGTCGCAACGCGTTGTGGTCCAACGCTCCGTGCGACGATTGCCCAAAGGGTGGACAAATCTACGCCGCCCCGTTGCGGTAACCACCAGCAATCGCAAATCACGCGCTTCGTCGCTTGACGTTGGGCGAAGTTGGGGGAGTCGGCCGGGAAACCGCTAGCCGCTCCCCCTCACTAAATCTGCTCCCATGATTGTTGAGGCGAGTTGGAACCGAATGGTCTCGTGGGCCTGATGTTGGCACGGCTGAGCTACCAAGGCATTCCGATTTGGCGCCATGTCCAGATCCTCCAATGGACTTATCAGATTGTGTCCGCCATCGCGGTGGTGACGCTTGTCTGCTGGTTCTTCATCAACATCGCCAATGCCATTCAGGATCGCGAAATCCCCTATGGGTTCAGTTTCCTCGACCGGGCTTACCAGACCCCCATCGGGCAGCACTTCCTTCCCTACCAGTCCTCCGACACCTTCCTTTACGCCTTTGCCGTCGCCGTAACCAACACCCTGATCGTCTCCATTGCCGGCGTCATTCTGGCGACCGCCCTGGGCATCGTCATCGGTGTGGCCCGGCTGTCCACCAATTGGATAGTCGCCCGGCTGGCGATGATCTACATCGGGTGGTTCCGCAACGTTCCGCTAGTGATTCAGTTGTTTTTCTGGTTCTACCTGGTGCTGACCTTGCCCCCCGTGCGGGAGGGGTACGTCATCGCTGGCGAGGTGTTCGTCAATAACGCCGGCCTTTCCCTGCCGTGGCCGGCGGTGGCCGATGGCGGGGCGGCGGCAATCTGGCTGGCCGCAGCCGTCGCGGCCATCTCCGCAGGGGTGGCGGTATTCCGCCGGCGGAACCGGCGCGAACTGGAAACCGGCGTCACTTCCTATCCGATACTCTCCGGATTTGGGACCACCGTGGTCATCGGTGCCTTAGCCTGGATTATCGTTGGAGCCGCGTACGGAACCGCTCCGCTGGTAATCTCTCACCCGGCCCCCCAAGGGACCTTTGGCCGTATCCAAGGGGGCATCACCTTCTCCGCCGGACTGATTGCCTTGCTGACAGGATTGGTGATCTACACAGCGTCGTTCATTGCCGAAATCGTGCGGGCGGGGATTCAATCTGTTGGGCGCGGACAAATCGAGGCTGCCCGGTCGTTGGGACTCCCCGGCTTAAACACGCTCCGGCACGTGACCTTTCCCCAGGCACTGCGGGTGATTATGCCGCCGTTGATCAGCCAATGGTTGAATCTGACCAAAAACAGCAGCCTGGCCGGCGCCATCGGTTATTCCGATCTGACCAACGTCGCCAAGACCATGACCCAAACTGCCCCGGCCGTGTCCATATTCATCCTGTTAATGCTAGCTTACTTGGCGATGAGCCTCACCTGGTCGCTAGTGGGCAACCTGTACAACCGGCGCATCAGCTTCAGCGGGGGTTAGTCAGTGGCCGTCCAGTATCACCGGTCGCCCGTCCTGCCTCCGCCACGTCCCGAATCCGGGCTGGTGGCGTGGGCTCGGGACAACCTGTTCAGCACCTGGTACAACGGCGCGATGACCATCGTCTTCGGGGCCGTCGGGATTCTGGGAATATGGTTTGGCTTGGGCTGGGTTTTCGGCGATGCGGATTGGCAGGTCATCCCCACATTGGGTGGCAGATTCCTCATTGGGCAATACAACACCGAGGGTTCCTGCCCTGGGCAGAGCTGTTTCTGGAGGCCGCAAGTCGCTCTGCTAATCGTGACAACCCTGTTAGGCATGGCCTGGGCCGTTGCCGGCGGGGGTGTGGCCAAGCGCATCGCCATCCTGACCACGGCGGTCGCCACCCTCTCAGCGTTTCTACCCTACGGCATGGAAGATCTGGGGCTCGACGCGCGGGCTCTCCTGCTGGCCAACACTCCGGCAATGCTGGCCGGTTTCGCGCTCGGCCGCTACACCCGCCTGGGATCGCTACGTTGGATCGCGATTCTGGGAGTCGGTGGGTTCCTGGTGACGCTGGTGTTGCTACGGGGGTTGCCCGGAATCCCGGGCCTGCAGCCGGTGTCTGTGAACACCTGGGGCGGTTTGATGCTCAACCTGCTGCTGGCCGTGGCCGGCATCGTGGTGTGTTTCCCGCTCGGAATAGCCCTGGCACTGGGACGCCGGAGCCAGTTGCCGATCGTCAAGCTCATGTGTGTTTCGTTCATCGAGATATTCCGTGGCGTTCCCCTCATCACCCTGCTGTTCATGTCCCAGGTCCTGGTCCCGCTCGCGTTCCCTGAAAACTTCCAGCTGAACTCGCTCTTCCGGGCCACCGTAGTCATCATCCTGTTCAGCGCGGCCTACATGGCGGAGAACATCCGCGGCGGACTGGAAGCCCTGCACCCCGGCCAACAGGAGGCGGCCCGCGCGTTGGGACTGCCCGGCTGGCAGACCACGTTGTTGATTTCACTACCCCAGGCCATACGCAACGTCATTCCGGCCATCGTCGGCCAATTCGTGGCGTTATTCAAGGACACTACCCTGGTGTATATCATTGGAATGCTGGATGCGGTTGAAATCAGCCGTGCCTTCATTCAAGGCAACCCGGAGTATCTGCCCAGCGCGCGGGAGGTGTTCATCTTCCTGGCCTTGGTTTTCTGGGTCTTCACTTACACAATATCTTACGTCGGGCAATCTATCGAAAAGCAGATGGGTGTCGGCCGACGATAATCACTTGATCGGCGCCGGCCGGCCGGGAGGTACTGATGGACGCTGTCAACAGACAAGACAATGGCTTAGAAAACGGTGACGACATCATCATTTGCCGCGACGTGCACAAGTGGTTCGGCGATTTCCACGCCCTGCGCGGCGTCAGCACCACCGTCGAAAGGGGGGAAGTGCTGGTCATCATCGGCCCCTCCGGGTCGGGCAAGTCCACCTTTATCCGCACCATTAACCGGCTGGAGCAGCATCAACGGGGACAGATTATCGTTGACGGGGTCGAGTTGACCGACGATGTTCGCAACATTGATGCCATCCGCCGGGAGGTGGGCATGGTGTTTCAGTCTTTCAACCTGTTTCCTCACCTGACCGTGATGCAAAATATCACGTTGGCTCCGACCAAAGTGAGAAAGTGGTCGCGCGACCGGGCAGAGGATGTAGCCAGAGGACTTCTAGATAGGGTGGGCATTTCGGAACAGGCGATGAAATATCCGGCTGAGCTTTCCGGCGGTCAGCAGCAACGTGTTGCCATCGCTAGAGCGCTTGCCATGCAACCCAAGATAATGCTCTTCGACGAACCGACCTCAGCCTTGGACCCAGAGATGATCAAAGAAGTGTTGGATGTCATGCGGGAGTTGGCTACCTCGGGGATGACGATGCTAATTGTCAGCCACGAGATAGGGTTCGCGAAGGAAGTAGCAGACCGCATGGTTATGGTCGATGATGGAACCATTATCGAAGAAGGCAGTACAGATGAGTTTTTTGGCAACACTCGACACGAGCGAACCAAGGCTTTCCTCTCGGAGATACTCATATAGAGGTGCTGCAGGCCGGCGCGGCAGCGCGCGCGGCCCGGCGGCAATGCCAATAGCTCGACCTCATACGTTGTGAAGTCGAAAACCACCTACTTCTGATCCGATTGCCTTCCTGAAAGGCACCTGGTCTCGGTGCCAAAATAACCCCCAAATGTTCCCGCGACCGTTTCACTTGCGGTTGAACTAACATGTGTTTGGTTGCGAGTTGGCTGAGATTGCGCCAATTGGGTTCGCCGGACCGGAAGAGGCGATCACATTCGGCGCGATCTGCGGTCTTGAGCTGCTTCTCGGTTTCCCGAGCAGAGCCCAACGATGCACAAATATCACAGAAGTGAAGAATCTTATCGCCGGTGACCCTTAGTAGGGCAAAACGGGTGTTGGTTCTTTACGAATATTGGATGACTCAGAATTAAGGTAGACGAATGGAGAGATTCAGAGTGGAGATCCATTTGGGGGAGGGTAGAGCGCGACCGCACGGTCCAATTGCAGTTTCAGAGGGTCGAAGTTGATGGTGAGGTTTGCCTATGGCTGAGGGAGCGACAGGCGAGAGGGCGTGGCCAAGCCGGCGGTTGGCCAGTCGGCTGTCGGACAAGGGCTGGCTGCCACTCGGACTGTGTATATTGCTGGCCGCGCCGGCGACGTGGTGGCTGAGGCAGGTCGACTTCTTCGCCAGCCACGACGGAGACCTGCACCGCTGGCGCATCTGGGAGTTCTGGCAGATCTGGCAGTCCGGCCAGGTGCCGGTGCGCTGGTCGTCGGATCTGGGCTACGGCTTCGGGTCACCGCTGTTCACATACTACAACCCGTTGGCCTACCTGCTCGGTGGGGCGATGCAGGGGTGGGGGCTGAGCGCGCAGGATGCGGCAAAGCTGATCTACGGTGCGTCTTTGATCCTCACAATACTGGGGATGTACGCTCTAGCGGTGGAGTGGTATCGAGGGCAGTCGGCCGGGCGGTGGGCGGCGTTGGTCGCGGCGACCGCGTGTCTCTATGCGCCCTATTTATTGGCGAACGTGTATCAGCGAGGAGCGATGGCGGAGGCGCTGGCGCTAGGGATTGCGCCGTGGGTGCTGTGGGCCGGGCTGCGGTCTCTGCGTCGGCGGGATCTGGCGAACCATCTAGCCTTGGCGTTGAGTGTTGGAATGCTGGTTTTGACCCACAGCCTTACCGCGCTTACGTTCGGTTCGCTGGCTGCAGTGCTGGCCCTGGTCTGGCTGGCGGCCAATAAGGTCGACTGGGCCAATAGTATTCGCGCCGTAGGGAAGCTAGTTGCGGCGGCGGCGTTGGGGCTAGCAATCTCTGGCTTCTACCTGATCCCCGCCATAGGTCAGTTAGGCTACGTTCAAATTCACCAGGCACAGCGCTCGGCTGCGGGCTCGAAATACCTTGAGCACTTCATCCCCGCCACTGAGGTGATGCAGACCCTGCCGATTCACGACTACGGCTTGGACTACACCAGCGCGATGCCGAGTGTGCCACACTTGGGTCTTGTCCAGACCGTCGTCATCGTCACGGGCCTGGTAGTGGGCGGGCTAATGGGACACTGGCGTCGGCCCACTGAGATGCTTCTCGCGGTTGGCGTAGCAGCAGCCCTGTTCATGGTATCGCCGGAATCGCGGGTAGTTTGGGACATGACACCGGGCCTCGCCACCTTTCAATTTCCCTGGCGATTCTTGGGGATAGTCGCGATATTGGGCGGACTGATCGCCGGGCGGCTGGCGTTGTTCAGAACCTACGGCGCTCCGATTGCGTTGGCGTTGAGCATCGCGGTGATCGTAGCCGGCATGTGGGTTCAGGTAGTTCCTCGGGAGTGGCCCACCTATCGGGGGCCGCCGGCCGATGCCGGCGAGTTCGAGCGCAGGACGGGGAAATATGCCCTTACGAGTGACGACGAGTTCTTACCAACGTGGGTGAAGCGCGTGCGCTTTACATTGTTCGATTCGATACGGACGGACGGGACGAGCGGTGCGGCCATTGGTGAAGTGAAGCTGGTGGAAGCTCAGCAGTCGCATTGGCAGTTTGAGATCACGACGGCTGAGCCTACTACGATGACTTTAGACATGTTCTATTTTCCCAACTGGCGAGCGACGATCGACGGTAGGCCGGCGGAGACGCGCGCCGTCTCCGATCTCGGGCTGCTTGGCATCGATGTTCCGGCGGGAAGCCATAGGATAGAGGTCTTTCAGGAAGCGACTGCGTTGGAACGAATCGGGTTGGTGGTATCAGGCCTCGCACTGCTGCTCCTAGGAGGGCTGTGGATATGGAGAAGAGAAGGGATTCGGGCGAACTGGATGCTCATAGGGATGATCGCAGTCGTCGTAGTCGCACTGTTGCCGCTCATTCTGGCCGCTGTGCGTCCGAGGCCACTGCCGGAGTACTATCCGGCACCCCAAGGTACGGTACAGGACGGCGGCGTACAGCTATTGGGCGCCCGGCTCGACCAGAAGCGGTTGGCGTCGTCTGGGATTGTCGACTTGGCATTGTCGTTCGTGAGCGTCGGCGGCCCTCCCGACGAGGTGCCGGTGCTGAGGGCTCAATTGGTCGACTCCGGGGGACGGGTCGTGGCCGGAAGCACCCACGTGCTGGGTCGGGGACTGCGACCGACTGCGATCTGGCTGCCAAACATGGTGCTGACGGATAGGTTCGAGCTGGAGCTGCCTTACGGCTCGCCCGCGGGCGACTATGAGCTACAGGCGGGGTTCGTGGATAGTCCGATGATTGCGGTAGGATCGTTCAACTTGGCGGCGTCTGGGGCAAAACAGGTCTTCATACCGGCAGCAGCGACCTCCGATGCATGGGAACCGGTGCGTTGGGGCGAGAGGCTGATGCTGGATCGAGCAGACATCCGGCAGGAGCCTCCTGCCGGATCAGATCAGGCTCAAGGAATCAGCTTTAGGGGCACGTTTTCATGGAGATTGCTGGGCGACCGATCTGATATCTACGAGGTGGTAGTCCACTTGATCGACGCTAAAGGAGAGATTCATAAAGAGACAAGAAATAGGATTGAGTTGTCCCCTGAGGAAACGCTGGTAAGCGGCGATTCACATTTTCAGTTGCCGGCCGGCCTCCTGCCGGGTCGGTACAGGCTCGAGTTATTCGTAAGGGATGCCGCCGGTGGTGCGCTCTCTATCAGCTCCGCGGAAAACGTCGCAAGCCCTAGCAAAGCTGTGCAGCTATTGGTATATGACGTTTCTCACGACTGTGACTGTGTCCCTGAGGACGCGACAATCGTTGACTTGGACTTGCAAGGTGACATTCGTATCCTCGGATACGAACGAAAAGTAAGCGGCGACACGGTCGACGTGATCGTGTACTGGCAGGCGCGCGAGAAGGTCAGAAGGCATTATACGTCGTTTATACACCTATTGGACCGTGAAGGCCGGCTGGTAGACCAGCACGACGCGGTTCCCTATGACGGAGGTATGCCAACGACGCTATGGGACGTGGGAAGGGTGATCCCGTTTGCCGCAAAGCTGCGATTGCCGGAGAGTGGAGGTCCGTTCAGGCTGCGATCGGGAATGTATGAATCCAAGACCGGCGTGAGGTTGGCAACGGTAGATGGACGGTCCTATGTGTCGCTTGGGTTGGTCGAGGGCCGTGAACGGCCAGAAGGTTCGGCGGTCGAATTCGCCGGCGGGGTTCGCCTTCTTGGATACCGAATGGAGCGGGATAATGATCAGGGCTTGGTGACGCTCTACTGGCAGACGTCCCGTCGGGTAGGACACAACTATTCGGTGTATGTGCACGTGCTCGATTCGGAGAACAACATAGTAGCGCAGGGGGATGGACCGCCGGAGATGGGGGAGCGAACCACCGCGGAGTGGCCGCCGGGCGAGGTGATAGTGGACCCGCACTGGTTCGAGATGCCGGCCGAGCGCCCGTTGCGGGTGCGGGTTGGCCTCTATCGTCTGGATGACGGCAGTCGACTGGCTACGGCGAGTGGAGATGATAAGGTCGATCTGGGAGAGATGGACTGATGCTGAACTACAGAGCGTCCGGCGATGGGCTAGTCGTGCACAGAGGGTTTTTGATCGGCGTGGAGGAGCCGGGGAATGCGCCGCTCTAGTCTTGACCTCGCCGGCAGAGGTTGGCGCGCAGTCGCGCTGGCGAGTTGTGTCTTGGCCTTCGCCCTCCGATCGGCAAATCTGGACAAGCAGAGTCTCTGGTGGGACGAGGCTTTCAGCGTCATCGTCGCTCGGAAATCGATCTCACAGATCCTCAACGCGCTTGAGACCTACCCCGATTTCAATCCCCCTTTACACTACCTGGTCCTCCATTTCTGGGTTCCACTAGCCGGCCAGTTCGAGTTCACGGCGAGATGGCCGTCGGTTGCCGCCGGAACATTGATGGTGGCTGCGGCAGCCATACTGGCTCGTCGGCTGTTTGGTCCGGGCGGCGCGATGTTTGCGGCGATTCTGTTTGCGGTTCATCCGTTTCTGGTCTATTACGGCCAGGAGGCTCGCACCTACGCGCTGACGGCTTTCCTTGTCCCGCTGGCCTTGTACTGGGCGCTGCGTGCCTGGAAGAATGCGTCGTGGCTGGCCTGGGGTGCGTTCGCCGTTGTTGCGACTGCGGCGCTCTACAACCACTACTATTCGATTCTATTGTTGCTCGCAATTCCGCCTGCATTGGTCCTCGCTGGTCCTGCCGCGATCCGGTCGCCAACTACCCGCGTGTCTAGTGCGCAAGGGAGAAGGTTGTTCCAGCTGGCCCTGGCCGGCTTGCTAGTCTTGGTCCTATATGTTCCCTGGCTACCTTCCCTGATCTCCGTGCAGGCGCGTTGGGATCCTCCTCCCTTGGCTGAGTTGGCGCCTTGGCAGATCGTCCCGATCAGTTGGCCGTTCGTCGTTATGGGACTGCCAGGTCGGGTCGCTGCCGATTCTGCTCTCTTGATCGCTCTACAGGTCGTAGTGGGGATCGGGGTCGTTGCCGGATGTGTGCTTGCTCTGGGCAGGAGTACGCTCAGCGTATCCTTGCGATACTGTGTCGTCGCATTTCTCCTGCCGATAATCGGGATCATGGCAATAGCTTACCTCAACCCAGGGTTTCACCCACGACACGTTATTCTCGCCGCCGGACCACTGTATCTAATGTTCGCAGGCTTGGCTGCTTGGCGCACCGCTGGATCTCGTATGCCCACGGGACTGGTTTTGGCGCTGCCGGCGCTCGTCGCCGGCCTGTATGGCTTATCTCAGATATGGACTGAGCCAAGGTTAGTTCGGGACGACTACCGGGCGGTGATAGCCTACGTTTCCGAGCACGAGCAGCCGGGCGATGTCATCTTAACCAATACGTCTACATCGATCAGTGATCCATCGCTGGCGTACTACTATGGCGGCGACGCCTCGATCCATGGTTTGAAATTGCTGCCGTATCGAGAGTCCGAAATCGCCACCCAACTCGAACAGCTCACAGAGGGCTCTTCCAGAGCCTGGTACCTTCGCCATATTCAGCGACCGACCGATCCTGAAAGGCTTGTTCTAAAGCAGCTCACTGCTAACGGCCGGCTGATTGCGAATCCTCGCTGGAGTGATCTCGACCTGTTCCTGTTCGAGTTATTTCCCAGTCGGGATTTTTCCGTCACAAGCTTTTCGACCGCAAATGGGAGCTTTGGCGAAATTCTGGAAATTACCGGCATTTCTCTGCCGACTGATCCGGTTGCCGGTGGAGATAGCCTGATTTTCAGCACTAGGTGGAAGGTTCTACGTACTCCCGAAAGCAACTTGGGGGTCTGGTCCGAATTGGCCGACGACTCGGGCATTTCTTGGGGGCGAGAAGATCGCAGGCCGAGTAACGAGAGGGTCGAACTGAGCAGCAACTGGGTCGCGGGCCAAGAGGTCGTAGTTCGGCACCAGTTGCCGGTCCTGCCCGGGACGCCGCCAGGCGCCTATCGTCTGAAGGTGGCAGTCTACGATCTCGTCACCCTTGCCGGGTTGGAGGCACACGACGCGAACGGCAATCCTCTGGGCCGGGAGCTTGAGTTGGCAAAGGTGACGATAGCTCCGACGTTCGAGCCGGTCAACCTGGAGGGTTATGGCACGCGGCCGGTAGATGCATATGCTGGCGGGATTCAGCTCTTGGCTGCCGGCCTGAGACCGACAGCGATTCGATCCGGCGAACGTCTCACTGTCGATACCCTCTGGCGATCAAACGCGGCTCATCCGACCGCGCCGGCGCCAAAGATCAGGATAATCCGGGAAGACGGCGGCGTAGAGTTCGAACGCGCTATCAGGCCAGTGTATCCTCCAAGCGAGTGGTTGGAGGGTCAATACGTACGCCTGAGAAGCGAGGTGTCGCTGGCAGCCGACGCACCTGCTGGTCGCTACCTGGCCGTAATTCCGTTGGCCGATGGTCGAGTTGTTGAGGTGGTCGAGGTCAGTTTGGAGGATGTTCAGCGTGTGTTTGAAGTGCCCAGTGTGGCGACGCCTGTCGCTGCGACACTCGGAGACGTGGCCCAACTGATCGGCTTCGAACTGGAGCCGGCTGAGCCACGAGCCGGCGGCCAAATTTCGCTGAGGCTGATCTGGAGGGCGCTTGAGCCGACCTCCGTCAGTTATCGGGTGTTCGTCCACGTCGCCGGCCCGGATCTGAGACCCCAAGCCCAGGCGGACGCCGAGCCGCAGCAGAGACAGCGGCCGACCAGTGGCTGGTGGCCCAATGAGTACATCGACGACCGCTACCTTATCAGCCTGCCGGCCGACCTGCCCGCCGGCCAATACCAGATTCTCGTTGGAATGTACGACCCGATCACCCAGCGGCGCCTGCCGGCCGATGGTGCTGATGCTGCCGGCGATTTCGTCCGTGTCACGAGAGTTCAAGTTAGGTGAGTTGACCTATCAATTGCGCCGTCTCTGGTCTTGCGTAGCCATGATTTTAGGCTCTGCCCCGGCTACGAGAGCAGCATTCGCAGGAGGGCCATCCTAACGAGGAGGCCATTGCGCACCTGCTTGAAGTGGACGAATCTCTGGTCGCTATCGTACTCCGCCGGCAATTCCTCACCTCGAGGCAGTGGGTGCATTACGATCGAGCTGTCCGGCAGAGCCGCGACTACCTCATCACTCACCCGATTGTGCGATTCGCTGCCACTACCGTAGCGAAGCGATAGGTCGAGCCGGGCGGTATGTGCCTTCGTTATGTAGACGACATCCACTTTGCTGGCGACCGTTCGCAGGTCAGTGATCTCGTCGAACTCGACGCCAGTTTCGTTCAAGAAGTCGCGTACGTGCTGCCGTACCCTGAGCATTTCCGGCGAAACCAGACTCAGTTTGATGCGATCGAACTTTGAGAGCATGAAGAGTAGCGAGTTGGTCGAGCGCTCGAAAGTCAGGTCACCGACCAGCGCGACGTGCAGATCGTCCAGCCTGCCCAACTCCTGTCTGATGGTGAAGAGGTCCAGCATTGCTTGGGTAGGGTGTTGGCCTTGGCCATCGCCGGCATTGACAACCGGGATGCGAGATACTCGTGCCGCTCTCTGGGAGCCGCCTTCGTCGGAATAGCGCAGGACGATCAGGTCGTACTGAAGTTGGTTTAAGGTAAGTACGACGTCTTCGAGCGATTCGGTTGCCGGCGACTGTGGCTGGCGGAACGGTTCCAGGTCATCGGCGCGCCCCCCTTGGAGTTGCATTGCCGACTTGAAGGAGGCGATAGTGCGTAGGCTGGGTTCGTAGAAGAGGCAGAACATGCGCCGTCCGGCCAGTGCGCCTGCCCAATCGGCAGAGCCAAACTGGCCGAGTCGCTCAGCTAATGGGAATAGCTCATCTTCGAGCCAATGACGAGAAAAGTCACGTGCGTCGAGCACATGGGCCGATACCAAGCTCAAACCTCGGACTTGTGGGAAGTTCGGGCGAATTCGGAAAGGGATTCTAACATAGGAGATCCGCTCTATTGTTTGGCAGCTTCTCAGTGCTTTGTTGACAACGGACGTTAGAAATCAAGATGTCTTGCTTGGGTAAGCGGGGCGTGGATATGCCAAGGTGCACTCATCCATGCGTGTACCCGGCTCAGCCGGTGAGGCTAGCGATCTCCTCGTCAATCTTGAGAACGTCTTCGTATTTCTCGTCGTAAAGCTTGAAATAGCGGTCTATGTAAAGCTGGGCCAGCCTCGCGCCCTTTTGATCAGGTTGCTGGGCCACTTCAACGAAACGACCTAAATCGTATTTGTCCGGCAATTGTTGATCGAGATGTCTGATCTCGTTGAGAACCTCGTCGCGTGCAACTTCATCCTGACCGTCAACTGCGTAGCGCAGCCGGCCGGCGAGCTTGGCCAACTCCGCAAGTCGCTGTTGCTCGCTCATCAATCCGTACATTACTGCGTTTACGTCGAGCTCGCTTTCGTCAACATCGACCGCTGAGGTCTCATCTGAATGAATCCGAGTAACTCTTTCGGCCCACATCTCGGCGTAGCGCTGAGCGATGTCGCTCACTATCGACATTGCTGCCTCGACGTCGCCCGTATTGAACGTGCCGCAATCGATCAGGTCGTCTTCGCGGGCTTCAGCCATCGTGTGCAAATGGGAGACGTTCTCAACTCGTTCCGGTATAGGTGGCAGAGGAACTGCCGATATCGTCTTTGCGTCCATTTGTGGTATCTTGCCGGCCATCATTGGTGGAACGTACTTTGACAGTTCTATGGGAATCGGGAGCACCACCAGGTAGGTGGCGTAGATTTCATCTGGGTTGACAGCATCGCGAAAATATAGCAATACGTGTCCTCGTGGCGACGAGGAACTACCTTTTTCAAAGATTAGCTGCATCGGTTAAACCTCAGCTTTTCGAAAAACAGACGCTCGCCTGTGTATTTCAGAATTATACTCCTAAACGACCATTCGGGCCCGGGATGCCTCATCGCGCCATTCCGACCGGATCCTGCGCGACTCGCCCAGCAAACATCGGAGCGTGTCGATCAACCGTTGCGTACCGCTGGCGGGCCGAAGGGATCTTGTCCGGCAATTCCACAAACTTGGGCGCATAGGGTCGTGATATAATCTGCCCGGTCAAAAAACAGGTATGTTGCGGCCGATGCGCTAAGGCGGCTGCAAAACAACCTTTCTGTTCCGGCGCAGTGGCTGTCGTCTTCAGTCGCAGGGACCGGGGCTACTCCATAGAAAGGAGCCACAGTGCGCGAATATGAGCTAATGTTCATCGTAAGTCCTCAGGTCGCCAGCGATGATGAAACGGAATCGGTTAGCGAGCGTGTGAGCCGGTGGATCGCAGATGGCGGCGGTGAAGTCACCAACACGGAAACATTGGGCCGGCGACTTCTGGCCTACAAGATCGAGGACCACCGAGAAGGCGACTATCAGGTGATCTACTTCCAGGCAACGCCCAGTGTCCTACCTCCGCTGGAGCGAAGCATGAAGCTCGACGATAGCATCATCCGATACCAGATTATTGGGGACGCCCGTCGGTAAAATCTCCCAAGTATGCTCTCGGTAGTTCCGGGCTTTCATACTAAGCGGAAGGGCTTCATTCCCAAGGATTCAGGGCACATAGGATACAATGGCTAATGTGAGGTGGGTTTCTGACCCGACCTTTTTGTCGAATAAAGATCATCTGAGACGAGAACTGGGGGCTTGAAACGCTAATGGCCGGATCACTGAACAAAGTAATGATCATCGGTAACTTGGGGCGTGATCCGGAGATGCGCTATTTGCCAAGTGGTGTTCCTACCACTAGCTTTTCGGTAGCCGCAAGCCGATCCTGGACAACTCAAGAGGGCGATCGAAGGGAGGAGACCGAGTGGTTCACTGTTGTAACCTGGAGACGACTTGCTGAGATGTGCAGCCAGTACCTGCAGAAGGGCAGAAAAGTGTACGTCGAAGGTCGTTTGCAAACTCGCTCCTGGGAAGATCAGGAAGGTCAGAAGCGCTATCGCACCGAGGTGCAGGCCATTGAAGTGCAGTTCCTCGACTCTCGTGGCACTGGGGAGCACGATGGAGCGCCGGCTGGTGATGGCGACGTTGGTCCCGACGATATACCATTTTGATCATTGACGCATCGAGGAAAGAGTTCCGGACAAGTAGAAGGATGAAGAATTTTGGAAACTACAACCCCAATACCTACACCAACTGAAGCTCCGTCTACAACGCCGAGAGGAGTCTCACTGCCGGCCAGGCAGCCACCGTCGGGCACGGGTCCGCGCCCTCCCATGGGCCGCGCCCGGCCGCGCTCCGGATTTCGCTACACTCCCCGGCGAAAGGTATGCGAGCTTTGTGCCAACAAGATCGATTATGTTGACTACAAAGACGTAAGCAGGCTTCGCCGCTTTGTTTCTGAGCGAGGCAAGATCCAGGCGCGGCGTAAGACCGGCACATGTGCCCGTCACCAGCGAGCGCTGACCAAGGCAATAAAACGCGCCCGCCACGTTGCCCTGCTGCCGTATACCAGCCTTCACGCGCTGGATCAAGCATTTTATGTGGCGCCGCACAGAAATCCTCCAGGCTCGGGTTTCGGCCGGCGCCACCCGTCATCGTACGAATCACGGGGTAATCAGGCAGGTTCTCCCGGTGCCGTCCCGTCGGCCCCGCCGCCGACCGCCAATCAGCCCTACGCTGTCCAGCAGCCGACTTCCGCAACCGGCGAAAGCGAGGGCGCGGAGCAACCCGCTACCGCCTCACAGCCAGCGACCTCGGCTACACCCGAGGCTCCATCCGAATAGCGAGGCGGGGAGCAACCAGCTACCAACCTACGACAGCCGGAACGAAGTTTGCCTTCATCACCCGACGCCTCTTCGTGGGTTGCGTTTGCAGGGTGTGGTCGGTCTTGGAACGCCCATCGGTCGCTGAAGGAGGACTCTCCAGTTGCCGCCTAGGCCCAAGCGCAGCGTTCAACATTCGATTGCCAAGTCCGGGCGTGTAACTACCCACGTCTTACGGAGCCAGTCGCGCACGGCTCGTGAGCGCCGACGACGGTGGCTCATTTTTTTCGCGGTTGCCGCCGCGATACTGGCGATACTTTCGGTACCCGCCTTCGGCTATTGGCGCGAGGTGATTGCAAAAGGCGGCGAGCCGATAGCTGAGGCCAATGGTCAGTCCATATCTACCGAAACATACGCCAAGACCCTGGGCTTCAATCAGCTTCTGATTCGAGGTCAGATTACCAGGGCACAGGACCGTTTGGCCGACCTTACTGATGACGAGTCGGCCGGCGCCGAGGCGTACAAGCAGATCCTGCGCCAGCAGTTTGACAACCTTCGCAGAAGCGTGGCGCGGCTGGAACAGGACACGCTCGACGATCTTATCGAGGGACAATTGATACGCGACGAAGCGGCTCGTCGCGGACTCAGCGCAAGCTCGCCGGCTATGGACGACGTCCTTCGCCGGATGCTCGATCCCTCGTTTGGGTTTCCTCAGCCCTTGCCTGCAGTCGACGATGCTGAAGGTTCGTCAGATTCGTCCCAGAGGTCCTTGGAAGTGGCTCAAACCCTGCTCTCCGAGTTAGTAGGAGACTCCACTTTTCTCTCGCCGGCCGAGTTCCGATCATTGGTCCAGGAGCCGACCGCTCTGCGCGAAATATTGCGCGGGGCCTTCTATTCGGAAGCTCCCACGAGCTCCGAGCAAGTCCGGGCCCGCCACATCCTGGTCGATACCGAGGAGGAAGCCAATATTGTGATTGAACGGTTGACCGCTGGAGAAGACTTCGCTGACCTCGCGAGTGAATTGTCGAAAGACACTTCGAACAAGGAAAAGGGCGGCGAGCTAGGATGGTTTCCCCGAGGGATAATGGTTAAACAGTTTGAAGAGATCGCGTTCTCTTTGCCGGCCGGCCAGACCTCTGACCCGGTGCGTACGCCCTTTGGCTTTCATGTGATAAAAGTTGAAGAGGGTCCCATCAAGCGCGCGCTCGATCCGGCGCTGCTGGAGCAGACCCGAGCAAGGCACTTTGACGATTGGCTCAACTCCCAGAAAGGGCCGGACTCGCTCAATGTGAAGCGCTTTTTCTCCGCCGACAAGCTGAGTTGGGCCCGAACATACGTAACGGAACGACTCCCGGATCTGTAGGCAGGCTGGGCAATGGAAGGTCAGATAGAAGCGATTGGCCGGATCGTCTCACGGGCGTCCCGTCTGCGCCAGGAGCTAGACGGTCTAAACAATGACTTGGCGCATCTCGGCGCAACGAGCCAGACGCCAAGCCGGCATCTCGACTGCCGCGGGTTTCTTTTGCCGTTGGGTAGACGCACCCTGATTATGGGAGTCCTCAACGTCACCCCCGACTCTTTTGCCGGCGACGGAACGGCCGGCGACCCCGATCGCGCAATCCAGGTCGGCCGGCGCTTGGTTGAAGAAGGGGCCGACATCCTCGATATTGGTGGCGAGAGCACTCGACCGGGCGCGAAGCCTGTAAGCGCCGATGAGGAGAAGCGGCGAGTCGTGCCTGTGATCGAAGGATTGATGACCGAGGTGATGGCGCCTATCTCGGTCGACACTACCAAGCCGGAGGTGGCTAGAGCGGCGCTGGAAGCCGGCGCCCAGATTGTCAATGACGTAAATGGTTTGCAAGTTCATCCTGAGTTGGCCCGTCTGGCCGCCGAATCTAGGGCCCCGATCATAGTAATGCACACGCGTGGCACTCCGGAGACGATGATGAAACTCGCCGACTACGATGATGTGGTCGCCGAGGTTATCGAGTCCCTGGCGAAAAGCGTCGAGATAGCTTGTGCTGCTGGCGTCCTGCGTGACCAAGTTATCGTAGATCCGGGAATCGGTTTCGCAAAGACTGTCGATAATAACCTCGAGATAATGCGCCGGCTCGGTGAGTTGAAGGCGCTCGGCCAACCGACTCTGGTCGGCACTTCGCGCAAGTCCTTCATTGGCCAAGTGTTGGACCTCGACGTTTCCCACCGGCTGGAGGGAACCGCCGCGACGGTAGCATTAGCTATAAGCCATGGCGCAGATATCGTAAGGGTCCACGACGTGAAGGCTATGACCAGGGTGGCGCGAATGACAGATTCTATCCTTGGTCGAGAGTGGCGACAATTCAGCCGGGCTAAGGACGTAGGCAGTTGACCACCGATGTGTATATCGGTGCCGGCGCGAATGTCGGCGACCGGTTGGACAACCTACGTCGTGGACTTGTAACGCTGGCCGCAACACCGGGAGCTTGGATTGTGAGAACCTCGCCGGTCTACGAGACCGAGCCGTGGGGTTACTCTGCCCAATCGCCGTTCCTCAACTGTGCCGCTCTGTTCGAGTGCGCTCTTGGTCCAAAACAGCTGCTGATACGACTGAAAGTAATCGAGGCCGAGATGGGCCGTGATATTACTGCGGCTCGTTGGCACCCACGGCCGATTGATCTTGACCTGCTTCTCTACGGCAAACTCGTGATGCACGACCGCGGGATATCGGTGCCGCACGAGCATTTAGCACGACGCTGGTTTATGATCAAGCCGGTACTCGATCTGACTCCCGAGATGTCCTTGCCTGGCGGAGGCGAGTTGGCGGAGTCGCTGAATAATATACCTGCCGGCGAGTCGGGACGGCTGGTCGCGCCGGCTCTGGACCTGACCGCAGGGCGCGGCGTGGCGTAGACCCCTGTCGAGCGTAGGTGTTTTGCGCAGATCAAAGGAATTTGTCTATAGAACGCGTGGTATTTTATGACTGAAGCGCCTGGAAATTCAGCCCCTACCGTCGATGAAATACGTAGATTTGCACTACCGGCTGGGACCGAGCTCGTCGGTGGGGTGACAGGACTCGCTCGCCCGGTGTTCTGGGTGAGAGTAGCTCAACTCGAGCAGTCCTCGCTTGGGCGTATAGAATCCGGCGATCTGGTACTTTTGGCCGGCCCCGCTGCCGGACGGCCGGGCCGCCATTCCGCTCTTGCGAATCTCCTTAGCAGGCTCGCCGAGTTGGGCGCCGCCGGTGTGGTGACTATGACTGGCGTACCGCCCGGGGCAGGCGCAATAGCGAATGCCATAGGCATTCCTTTGCTGAAATTGCCGTCCGGCTCCAGGTTGCGCGACATCGAAAAGCGGACCATCGCGCTCATTATCAATCGGCAAGCCGAGATCGAGCAACGCGGTGTTCAGATATATCGCGAGTTAGCTCAGCAGACGATTGACAACCTGGGTATAGAGGCGATCGCCGAGAAGCTGGTGGAGTTGACTGGAAAGCTGGTCGCAGTGGAAGACTCTTCGCTGTCTTTGCAGCTTTTGGCAGTGCCGCCAAGCTCTACAGTTACCCGAGAGGAGCTTCAAGTTTCGCTGCGGGACTCTGCCGATCCAAGAGAGTGGTTTGCCGGCCAGTCGATGGTTATAACCTCTCCGCCGGTCACGTTGCGACACCTTAACGCTCCCGGCTGGGCACGCTATGTGGCGCCGGTCGTTGTCCGGGACAAGGTGGACAGCTATTTGTCACTAATCGGCCCGTTGCAGGAGCTCGATGAGATCGATCAGATAGCGACTGGCCGCGGGGCCGCCGTCTGCGCAATCGAAATGGCGAAGAGCTTGGCGATCCGTGAGGCCGAAAGCCGAATCCGTAGCGACTTCATCGATGATCTTATCTCGGGTTCTATCACCAGCGACGCAGTCATCGTCGGTCGAGCTCAGCTGATGGGCTACGATCTCACAGAGCCTCACGTGGTCGCTGTGATCGAGTTGGATGCCTCTGAGAACGACCTTGATTCGTCGCCAACGGGCGAGGATATACAGACTCCGAGACAGGAGTTTGACAGAAGGTTGAGCGGGGCCATGTCCCACCAACAACCGCAGGCTATGCTCAGAGTCAACGGCAATACCGGCATCCTGATCTGGCCCGTCCCGGCTGGAAGTAGCATCTCCAACGTCAAGCCGGCCCTTGATCGATTGCGTCTGGAGATTTCTCAGGCGATGCCGGCTGTGACGGTGTCGGCAGCGATTGGGCGTATATATCCTCGCCCCAACGAATTGAGACAATCCTTCCGTGAGGCCGAGCAGGCGTTGAGTATTGCCTTAAGGCTGTATGGCGGCAATCGGACGACCGATTTCGAAGAGCTCGGCATACATAGATTACTATTCCATCTCCAGGGCACTGCCGAGTTGGAGAGTTTCTACCAGGAAACCCTGGCTCAACTGACGGAATACGATCGCGAGCACGGTGGCGAGTTGGTAGATACGTTGCGCGCTTTCTTCGCCAATCACGGTAACTTGAGTCGAACGGCCGACCAACTGATCCTGCACCGCAACACCGTCAGCTACCGGCTGGAGCGAATCGCCCAACTCACCGGCCTAGACTTGGATGATGAGGGGGACCGTTTTCGGCTGCATCTGGCTCTAAAGCTGATTGACCTAGTGAGACCCGGAAGGTCCGCGGACGCGAAGTCCCTCCAAGCTTAGTGCTTGACGCAACCGAGAACTATAATATGGTCATCTCCCCAAGACGCGCGAGTGGCGGAATCGGCAGACGCGCTAGCCTTAGGAGCTAGTCCCAGCAATGGGGTGGGAGTTCAAGTCTCCCCTCGCGCACCAGTTTGTCCTTAAAATAACGGGAAAAATAAGGCGGTTCGGATACGCTTTGATGGTTTGCCAATGTGAAACAGGTGTTGTTGCCCAATTCCTCTGACGTTGACATGATGGTCCCTAGACTTAAGTCTTGCCACGACGCCGGTTCATTTCAACCATCAACAGCTAATCCAGATATTGTTACGTGATCTCCTTCCGCTTTGCCGTCCTCTTCAATTTTCCCCAGTCGCTGGCCGGTCTCAGGATCGTATAGCCCTATCGCCAGACGGTATTCACCGGGCGGCAAGTTCGGCCTCAGTGAAATAGTGTGCAAGTCGGCGATTACCTCGCCGGCGTCCCAGACCGACGTGGGATACGTTCCCGCTCTGGGAGGTGAATCGGCCTGCCCCTGAATCCGCCCTTGAGAGTCCAGGAGGTGGATGAAAACTGTATAGTCCCGGATTGGCCTTCCCCGGGGAGACCAAAACAGGGTCAAGTCGAGCGACTCGCCTGGTACCAGGCTAAGGTCGCTGAGGCTATATCCCAGAAGACCTATTTGGTCTGCAAAGCTCGCCGACAGGTGATGTTCTATTGCCGGTACTGTCGCCGGCGGCCGGCCGTGCACTTTGATCGGACCCAACATCAGTTGATTGCCGGCTTGACCCCCCTCCGCGTCGAAGATAGGCAGATTAGAGACATTTTGCATACCTTGGTCATAAATGGCGGCGTGCAGCCAGTATGCGCCAGTCGGCGCTTCGGGATCGATATGGATCACGAAGGTGGAGATTCCGGAAGTACCAATCGGCCAGTAATCGGAAGTGAAGGCGCGGCCATCGAGTTGGCCGCGACGCTGGCCGTCCACTCCAAATAGCTGGTTGGTAAACGCAAGCTCCCGCTGATCGATAGAAAGGAGTCGCCAGTACCATCGTATGGTCATTGACCCTCCCGCTCGAACATCCTTGGGCATATCGAATCCATAGACGAAGACCTCCTCGCCAAAGCGTGCGGGCACAGCCCATTCCGGCTCGAATGGAGGTCGAGGGTCTAAGAGACTGTGCATCGTGATTGGCCGGCCTGAAGGTGCGGTCTCAATGATTCGAGTCGCTCCCTCGTCGAAGTACTTTCTCATCATAGGCGCATGGGGTGGTGTCCAGGTCAGCAGGTAGTCGGCGCTGGCGTGGTCGGCTGGAAAGATGATCGACCTCTCAGCGTCAAACGTCCGAACAAATCGGGCTTCGGGTTGACCCGATAGGAAGAACGGTGCCCGGGGATCATAGTAGTCGCCACCAGCCACGAAAATCATCCTCGAGTCTGCATTTGCCATCCTGCGGGCAACCTGAAGAGTAGCCATCCGGTCCCCACTGAAAACATCTGTGAGTTCGGCTCGTTTCGCCCACAGTCCGAAATAGCTCTGAAAGGTATGGAATGTTCCAACTAGAAATGCCAGCGTCACGAGCAAGACCGGTAGCTGGCGCAGTCTGTTCGGCGCGCGCGACTCCCAAGCTTCCCAGAGCCAGGCGCCGCCTAGTGCCGGCAATATGAAGATGGCCGGGATAATCGCGGTCGCCCTGAGGTGATTTGGAGTTCCTTGAACAGCAAGGAGGCTCGGTACGAACATCACCACCAGCCATATGACGATGAAGCCATATGCTGGTTGCCGGAACCGCCGCAGGACCAAAGCTATTCCTATCAGCATTAGCAGCGCTGACAAGGGATCGAATATTGGCCGTCCCGAGATGTTGTAGTACCAACCTCCATCGCCGCGTATCGCGAACATTCCCAGAGAGCGAATTGCTGAAGCCAGTAGTTCCCGTAAGGGATTGCCCTCATATAGCTCTGAATTGAATACCCAGATTTGCCCGGCCCTGCTCAGGAAGGATGCCCGATCATTTAGAAAGAAGAGTCCCTCCGGCAGGAAGACGATAGTCGCCACAGCCAAGGACAAGATTAACCCTGGCAGCGCCTGACGGAGAAGCCTGCGATGCAGGAACGCCAGGTATATTGCCAGCGCGATAATGACGAAGGGTGCAAATCTAGCGGTCGAATAGGTGTATTGGGAGAGCCCTATCACCATACCGCCGAGGGCGAACCACATGGCGGACCTCGGGCTCGGCAGGGGCGAGGCCCCCCTCGCCCCTGCCTGGGAGCTGATACCGTCAAGTCCGCGCCAGACGCAATAGAATCCAACCGCAAGGAACAGCGGTAGTGAAATCGAGCGCAACCCGATCCGACTCAAGATCACGTGCCATAGTGTGATGGTGAGCCAGCCGCAAGTCAGCAATGCGACCCGCGCATTGAACATGCGTCGGGCCAGCAGGTATGCCGCGACGACTGTGAATATCCCCAAGATGGCCGAAACTACCCGCAAGGCCAGGCTCGTTTGGCCCAAGAGGGCAACGCTGATAGCCTGAAGGTATATGAATAGCGCCTCGCGCCCGGAGTTTACGGTGAAGAAGATGGGCCATTCGCCGGCTATGACCCTCAGAGTATCGCGACCGTTCCACGCCTCGTCGAACATAAGGCCGCCAGGCACCGTATCCAGCCGGAACAGTCGCAGAAAAATCGCAGCCAATAGCACGAAAATTGGCAGGATTCGCTCCGCTCGCTTTGCTGTCAGTTGCATGGCTCTAGAATGCTTAGATCCTTCTCGTGAACAATCTTCAAGGTCGACAAGACACTCCGCCACGGAAGCCTTAAGTCAATCCCTTGCATACCCTTCCCGCATTCTGGTCAGCTTGGCATGACGGCCGCCGCGCCGCACCGGATTCTTCCTACCCCTTGACCTCAGCCAACTGACGGGCATTGATTCCGCTCCGGCCGGCGCCATCTCCACGATCCTCAGCAACCGCCTGCACCAATTCCATGCTGAGGTACGTCGACCTCCGGTGGCTAGCGCATTCATTGACCCGTCTGCTGGGGCTAACACATAATTGCCTACGCAAGGGATTTCGGATCAGGCTACGTTCGCCAACGTCTCGCTTCCCATGCTTTGGCGCCATCGACATTCGTCCCCGGCGGGCGGGAACAATTCCCCAGCCACGTGAGTGAGCGCATTGCCGCGATGGATCATCTTGAACCGCAACTTGCTACTGGTACTGATAATGACCGCCCTGCTTTGCGCCGGTGCGGCGGCCGGCGGCCTGATCTTGCTGTATGCGGTAGAGTCGCCTCTATATAAAGAGATCAGCGCAATCGACCCCAGTCTGAGGCCGGGTCAAGCCCTTCGCCCGATGATGAGGCAGCGTAAACTGCCTCCCTTGATGGGGCCGTCGGGAAAAGGTGAGCCTCTCAGGCCCGGATTCACCCAGCCTCGGATTTACCAGATCAGAGACGTGCAACCCGGTTTGGGAGACACAGCACGTGCTCAAGCCTACGTCTTTATCCCCGTTGCCAGTTCTCCGTTCATCGAGGGCTTGTCGACCGTCACTCTGCGAAAGTTCGCTAATCCCGTGTTAGCTTACATCGCCCTCTTTCGTCTGGCGAATCAGCTCGACGCCAAGATCGTAATCTTCAATCCCGTACAAGGCTATGTCTACTGGCGCGCGGATTCCAGGCAAACCTATGCTTGGGTGGATGGCGTCTGGCTCGGTGCCGCATATTCGATCGATGAGGAGTGGATGTCCACCATGCTCAGCTATCTTCCATATGTGGACAGACGCGACGGGCCGGCGACCGTCATCTCCCTGGAAGACGCTGGCCCTACGCAGATCCTGCTATGGCCGGTCGCCGGCATTGTCTTCGCCGGCCTATTCTGGCCAATTTTGGCATCCCGTTCGTTGGCGATACGGCCAGACCGTAATGCCGAGGGTCTGCCAATTGATGAGGTGGAACGCAGAATTCTGTCGTTGAATGGTGAACGCCGGCGTTGGAACGTCAGCCGTTCGAAACCCAACGAGTTTGTCGCGGAGTGGAAGGTAGATGACCGGACCTGGCAGGGGCTCTTCGGGCGCGATGGGCTGATGCGAGCGAGGGCGCTAAGATTGCGGTTGGACCGCCGGCGCAGAGCAGCAAGAGTGACGGAGCAACGCTATCGAGTGAAGGTTGATGGCCAATGGAGCCCTGACGGCGAAGTCATGATCCGGAGCCAACCGTTCGTCGGTTTGGATCTGCTCTCATGGTATCGATCATCGAGTGATGAGGATGAGCCAAGTCCAGCACTTGGAGCAACTTCTAGTGCCGACCATGGTTACGATGTCGCGTTCATAAAACGCGAGATTGCCAAGACGCTTCTCAAAGCCGGCTGGAGCTACCAGCCGGTCCTCTTTATGCGTTGGAGCTAGTCTCCGTATCTGACGAAAAGAGGCAGGCGTTTTTGCTTCACTCTCTCATGCCAAAACGCGAGTCACGCAGGTTCGGTCGCCGTGATTTCCTGATCGACCTGCAGATTCGCGAGAGTTTGGACCGCTCCGCTTGGCCACTTGATGGTTAGTTGGTCGACACTCGTGCTCTGGCCGAGGCCAAAGTGTCCGACCAGGCTATTCTGGGACAGAAAACTGGTTCCGCTGTGGATCTCCCGAATCTGCTGCCGCCCACCGGCCCTGAGGACAAGCCGGGCGCCGATGCCGTCGCGGTTGCTGCGGGTACCAACTAGCCGTATCTTTATCCAATGATTGCCGTTCCCGGAATTGCGCAGAAGCGCTGGACGCTGGTCGATGTTGGCTACCAACAAATCCAAGAATCCATCACCGTCGAAGTCTGCTACGGCCAATCCCCGGGCGGTGCCGGCGTGGTCGGCGCCAGTGATCTTGGAGACGTCCCGAAAAGTTCCATCGCCCAGGTTTTGGAAAAGCGCGTTGGGTTGGTCCGGTGGATACTCGCCTTCCGCGTTGGCCTCGGGGTAGAGTTTTCCGGCGACGAAGTAGAGATCTAGAAGCCCATCGTTGTTGAAATCCAGGAAAGCCGTTCCCCACCCAACCGACTCTTTGCCTCCGATTGACGCCCGGCCCACGCCGGCGTAGCTGGTCTTCTCTTCGAACGTCTCACCGCCGCGGTTTTGGTAGAGTATGTTCTTGCCTATGTTCGTCGCGTACAGGTCGAGCCGACTATCGCCGTCGTAGTCGCCAACTGCCAGGCCCATTCCGTCCATCGCGGCATCGACTCTTGCCTGCTTGCTCACGTCTTTGAAGGCCCAACCCCCCTCCGCGGGACCGACGTTGCGGTACAGAATATTGGGCCGCACATAAAGGCCATAGTCGTTCACTACGTATAGATCCGGTAGGCCGTCGTCGTCGTAATCAAAGAATCCGACTGCAAGACCGGCGCCATGGACTGGGCCCTGTCTCAAGTATTCGGTCACATCTTCGAAAGTCCCGTTCCCGTTGTTTCGGAATAAGTGGTCCCTGCGTGCTAGCTCGGTGTACGCGGCACTGAGGCCTTCAACCGATTGATCTGGAATCAGGGGTGGGGGCTCATTTAGCCAATAGGTGACGTAGAGGTCCAGATGCCCGTCGCGGTCGAAATCCGCCCAGACAGCCGAGGTGGGATGGTCGCCCGAGACATTCAAGCCGGCCGTGTCGGTGACATCAGTGAATGTCCCATCCCCATTGTTATGTAATAGCTTGAGCCCTCCAATCTTGGTGATCAGTAGGTCGCAATTTCCATCGTTGTCGTAGTCAGCGCAGGCAACACCAATCGTGATCTCGTCTGGATTGGCTACGCCTGCCTTGGAGGCGATGTCGGTGAAAGTCCTGTTGCCATTGTTTCGATAGAGCGCGTTGGGGCCGTCGGAATTGGTCAGGAAAATATCCTGCCGGCCGTTTCCATTGAAATCGAAAAACGCGGCGCCGGCTTGGATCACGTACGCGCGCTCGTGGCGTTGGTGCCGAAAGGTTATGCCGGCTTGCGACGTCACTTCCTCGAAGTTAGACATTTCGGTTGATGGACGCCGCACGGCAACTGCCAGGCGAACGCCGGCGATGGTTGCCGCCATTCCCGCGGCTCCGATAAGCAGTGCGCGGCGAGTCAGTGCCGGCGATCCGCCGCTTGGCGCACGCTGCCGAAATCGAGCAATCAGCTCGGTCCAAACCAACCGTAAATCAGAGGCCACGTGGCGGTGAAAACCGCCCAACCAGAAGGCTGCTATGACCGGCAGATAGGTAAATGTACTCAACAAGAAATGCGACCAGGTCAGATCGAATTCGTGACCCATAATGCCCGGGGTGCCGAGGCGGCCGGTGTCGACGAACTGCCACATTTTGACGAAGTGTTCGAAGAGATGGTAGCTCTGAATTACGAAGGAAATGCTGAGCAACCACCAAGAAGCCATCCCGCGGCGCCAAAGGTGGGGGCGTTGAGCGCCGCTGAGCGTGTAAACGAGCAGGAGTAACCAGAATAACAACAGGTTGTAAGCGAGGTGGAGTAGCTCTGGGTGAAAGAACTGGCCGAGAATCCCGCTAGAGACGGCGAGGTGAAGCACGAAACGTTGGAATAGCTGAACAAGGTGCTCAGCTTCGTGCCCAGCTTGCACGGCAAGTAATGTGAGAAAGGCCAGCGCAAGGGCAGGATTTGGGGCGTGCTCAGCCTGGTGGATTGAGCTCGACTGATTTGGTTGGCACACCTTCCGGCGCTCTGCAGCCGTTCGGTCGTCGCCGTCCATGGCTGAATACCTCTCCTCGCGTACGCGGTAGGAAGATGGTAGCCGAGTGGCCCAAGAAGACGAAGCGTAAGTGTCCGACAATGCCGCGCAGGCGAGCTAATCGTTTCCGCCGGGACACCCCATATGCACAGGGTCGTCTCTCAAACAGATCCAGAGACTCAAGTATACATTGGCCGCGTTCGGTATAATTTCGAAAACCTGCCGCGGTAACTGTTCAGACTTGGGGGGCCAGTCTCGTGAGTGTCATTGGTACGAAAGCATGTCCCGGACTCCGATCCGGGATGAATGGTTCCCGCCACCGAATTCGTCATTCCGGCGAAAGCCGGAATCCAGAGGGGAAGGGGGGCCGGCGCACCCGTGCCACATTGAGTCGCTATGGGCAGTTCCGCCACAACCTACGGTCCTTGTTCGATCACAATTTGCAAACGCGCAGGAGAAATTACGCTCAAATCTGAACAGTTACCTGCCGCGGCCTGGTGATTGAGTCGTACCGTTGTCACCGAGAATCTCAAGGTCCAATTGTAAGGAGGAAGCAGACTTATGCAGGGCAATTCTCACTATTTAGGAAAAGCATTGTGATAACCGCGGATCAGTTGGCGCACTTCGAAACGTTTGGCTATCTGGCGTTGCGCCAAGCGTTCAGCCAGGAAGAGATGAAGGCAATCGGCGAAGAGTTCGACAGGCTGCTGGATGAGGAACGACAAGGAAAACCCTTTCCCGCCGAGTCAAGGCAGTCGCTGTACGGGATAGCCGAAAAAAGCGCCTTGCTGACGGGGCTGGTAGAGGACGACCGGATATACGAAACCATGGAAGGCCTGTTGGGACCGGCGTTTTCGTGGCTCTGTTCCGAAGGAAATCTCTACGTGGGTGACACGGCCTGGCATCCGGACGGCACCAATCTGGACTTCCGACCAATGAAAGTATCGTTGTATCTGGATTCGCTGACGAAGGATGCAGGATGCCTACGCGTGATACCCGGCTCGCACAGATTACCGTTCCATGAGGACCTCAAGCCGGGCCCAAATTTCCAGGGAACAACCAGGTTCGACAAGTTTGGGGTCGAGGGCTCTGAGGTACCTGCATATCCGCTGGAATCGCGACCTGGTGATGTCTTGTTTCTGGACATGAATCTCTGGCACGCTGCCTTTGGAGGAGTGCCTGGCCGGCGTCACCTCGCAGTAAATTTCGTGCCGGAGCCGAAGAACGACGAACACGCAACGATGATGCGGCGCAACTACGAGGGGAATATGGGGCTTATCGAGAAATTGCAGTACAGCCGGCCCGGCCGGCTGTTCAGTGACGCATTCCTCTACAGCGACCGGCCGCGAATTCGGCGCCTGGCCTCAAAATGGGTAGAGCTAGGGCTGAGTTAGATGCCGGCGACGCGCCCCATTGACGTGATCTATCGATGGGCGCTCTTGACCAGGCAGTATCGAAGCTGGATCAGCAAGTCGATTCGTGGTAACTGTTCAGATTCAGGGGTGCCTGCTCCGTATGGGCTTAATATCACACCAATCAGGGTCTACCACAGGCGAGGACGTCTGATCGGGGAAAGCCAGGAAAGGGTTGCAAGCGCGAAGCTCTTGCCGGGGGATGAGGTCGAGCAGCTCGTGGATTTGGCATCGATAGGTTGGAATCGCCCCTTGACTGCCTACTGAGGTCCCGAGTGGCGACTCGGCCTTTCCAGTTCGCGGGCATGGAGGAGAGACATACATCCGAATCTGAACTATTACGATTCGTGCGGGATCTTGACCGGTCGGGTAGCGACCTATAAGATTGCGATTGCCATAAGATGCCCTGTCTTGGCATCTAGTTCGATGATAGAAAATTGGCCTGAGAAAGGGGTGATGTCGCAGGGATAGGTCATTAGCAAATCGACATTGTAATTTGAAACGCCAGAAACGCAGCTTCGATTGCTGTGAACTCGAATTAGGAGGAATTGAGGATTGTTAAAGACAAACGTTAGTCGACGTGCATTCCTAGCCGGCTTGGGAGCGACAGCGGTCCTGCCGATTGTCGCCGCCTGTCAGCCAGAGGTGATTGAGAGAGTCGTCGAGAAACCGGTAATTATTAAAGAGACTGTAATCGTCGAGAGGGCGGTCGAGGTAGAAAAGGTAGTCGAGAGGGCGGTCGAGGTAGAAAAGGAAGTTATCGTAGAAAAGGAAGTTATCGTAGTCGCCACGCCGATGATGGAGGAGAAGCCGACACTACGATTCTCGCACTGGTGGGGAGATACCTTCCAGAAGAAGGCGACGATTCTACCGCTGTATAAAGAGATGTTCGGCGTACAGATCGACGATGAGCCCACCGGATGGTCGCAGTATTCCGATAAACTCTTGACCCAGCTTGCCGGCGGCGTTGGCCCAGACATCGTGATGTCCAATGTCAACTTCAATGGCTTCTTCTTCCCCAGATTGCTGAATGCGCAGTTGGATGAAGCATTGAAGGCGCACAACGTGGACATGGCGAAGTTCACCGCCGACCCCCGCAGGGAAAACGGGTACAGGGGCAAGATCTTCGGCCTCAATATCTTCTACCGCAACCCTCTCATAATTAACGTTAATACGAAGCTGGCCGATGAGGTTGGCGTGAAGCTCCCGGAGTGGGGGTCCGACTACAGCAAGTCCGATCCTGAGTTTGACACCTGGAGCAGGGATACCTTCGTCGAATGGCTGAAAGCAGGGACCAAGCGCACTTCCGACGGTAGAGTCGAGCAGTACGGTATTGGTTCCACTTTCTCCAACTTCAGCACCGACTTCAACTACTGGGCCATCGATAACGGTGGTCAGTTGTTTCCCAATCCGTGGGGCTACGAAGATAACGAGTGTCTTGTAAACTCGCCGGAGTTCGTGCAGACTGCCACCGAGTATACAGATATGGTGCTGAAGCATAAGGTCGCTCCCTCCATCGAGGCTGCCAAGGCAGTCGAGGGCGGAATGTACCGGGCTGGTAAGGCGATGGCCGTTATCGCTTGGGCCGGCGGGCATAACTACTCCGGTCAGAGTTTCGAACAGACAGCGATTCATCACCCCTGGAACAATGTGCGGTCATCGAGCTTTGGCGCCGACTATTGGACGGCGAACAGCTCTTCCCCACATCGTGAAGAAGCGGTGGATTTCGTCGTTCGAGCCCCGACCGATTTCGATATAGCTCACGCTCTTACTTTCGTGGCCAGTGTGCCGTCCTATGAGCCCAGAAAGCACATGGACATCCTTACTTATGAGGACCAGGATAACCCTGAGCGGTTCCTGACACAGGCCGAGATCTGGGCCTCCCGATGCCTGTCGCCCGGGGTATCCCATTCTCCTCAGTCACAGGAGAAGGTGGAGGTATTCCCCGATTGGCGCGGCAAGGCGCCGTTGTTCTACAACAGTGCGATGAGAACCGCGGCCGAGAGCATTCTCATAGGTGAGCAGACACCGAAGCAAGCCCTGGATGAAGCCAAGGCAGATATCGACGCGCAGCTAAAGAAGGTGCGGTTCTAATAGCACGGGACTGCTCTTAGCTTAAATAGTGGCTCAAGGGCCCGCTTTTGCCGGCGGCAAGGTCGGTAAGTGTGGGCCCTTTTTCGCCTTGCCGATGCGTGTACGGGCTCGCGAATGCGCCAGGTTCGGGCCGGCGTCCTGTCCGTGCGCTGTGATTAATGCAAAATGACGTGGGGTTAATCGTATGAGTTCGGCGTCAGTCACGATCCAACGCCGCAAAGGGATGACTCGGCGCGAGTGGCGAGATACCATCGATGGTTATCTGGGCCTACTGCCGTGGATTATCGGATTCTTGGCCTTTACCCTCGGCCCGATGATATTCTCGATCTACGTTTCATTCAGCCGCTACGAGGTGTTGACTCCACCCGAGTACATCGGTATCGACAACTACGTGGAAATGGTCAACGACAAGCTGTTCTGGCAGTCGTTGAAAGTTACGGCCATCTACGTGCTCGGTGCGGTCCCGATCAACGTCATCGTCGGGTATAGCCTGGCCCTACTGTTGAACAAGAAGGCTTTCGGACTCTCCTTCTGGCGGACTGCATATTATATGCCGGCCGTCGTCCCCGGATTGGCCACCGCATACCTGTTTGCCTGGATGTTCAATAGTGAGCTCGGGCTCATAAATGGGGTGCTCTACTCCATTGGAATTCAGGGGCCTCTGTGGTTCGGATCCCGTGAATGGGTGATTCCGGCGTTCATGCTGATGCACATCTGGGTAGCCGGCGGAGGGCTCGTGCTCTACCTCGCGGCGCTCCAGGGAGTGCCCACCACGCTATACGACGCCGCGGTAGTTGATGGCGCCGGCGCATGGCAGAGGTTCTGGAATGTCACGCTGCCCTTAACGTCGCCGGTCGTCTTCTTCGTCTTCCTCACTGGCATGATTGGTTCATTCCAGGTATTCACCGGCGGATACGTAATCACTGGTGGTGGGCCGGCCAACGCGTCGCTATTCTATGTGCTCAATTTGTATCAACAGGGCTGGAAGTTTTTCCACATGGGATACGCAGCGGCCCTGGCGTGGGTGCTCTTCTTGATCGTGTTCTCTTTAACTCTCCTGACCCTCTTCGTGTCGAAGCGGCTCGTCTACTATGAGTACTCCAATTAGCTGCCGCCCGGCAGGCGCAATGCTGTCTGCCGCTCCCTAGAGTCCATCAAATGATATCGGAGAGGTCTACCGCGAGCGGAGCCGGTATCGCTAGGGCGGGAGTTGTGCCGCGGAGGACTCGGCGCTTGGCCGAGAGGGCCGCCGGGAAAGTCTCGCTCTACGTGGCCCTTTTTGTCGGTCTCGTCATATTCACTGCGCCGCTCTATTGGTTGATCAGCAGCTCCCTGAAGCCGGAAGGGGATGTCTTCGAGTATCCACCAAATTTCATTCCCAGCCAGGTCTTGTGGGAGAACTATCCGTACGCTCTCTCCCAGTTTCCCGCCATTCGGGCGCTGAAGAATACATCCATCATAATCGTGACGGTGGAGTTTGGCCGGCTGCTCACCGCCAGCATGGCGGCATTCGTCTTCGCCCGAATACACTTTCCCTTCCGAAACAAGCTATTCCTCGTGGTGTTGAGCACGATGATGATCCCCTACCACGTCACATTGGTCCCCCAATACCTGATCTTCAAGGACTTGGGAATGATCGATTCTTTATATCCGCTGATCTTGCCCAATCTGTTTGGCGGCGGAGCTTTCTTCATCTTCTTGTTGCGCCAGTTCTTTCTGACGATTCCCCAGGACTATGACGACGCTGCTCGCATCGACGGTTGCGGGAACTTCGGAATCTACTGGCGAATAATCTTACCTATATCCCTGCCCGCCTTGGGTGCGGTCGCGATCTTCACGTTTATGGGGACTTGGGAGGACTTTCTCGGACCGATCATCTTCCTGAACTCGCCGGAGAATCACACGGTCGCGGTCGCATACACGCAGTGGCAAAGGTCGCCGCAGCATTTCGGCTTCAAGCATAACTGGAATCACATCATGGCCATCGGTACGTTGGTGACGTTACCGCCGTTACTGGTGTTCTTCTTCGCCCAGCGGTATTTCATTCAGGGTGTGGTCATCAGTGGAGTGAAGGGCTGAAAAACTCGAGGGTAACTGTCCCATAACAGTTGCAGGAGCATGCTGTGGAATCGCAAGCGACCGACCGGCGAAATGCCGTGCGCCATAGCGTAGAGCCCATCTTATGATGTTGGAAAGGCCAACTGCGAGCCCTGGTGGAATGCTGAAAGTAGGGTATCTGTCGGAGAGGACCTGGCGGACGACCAAGAGAGCAACCGGGCGAGTCCTTCTATACTTGGCACTGGCAGCCGGGCTCGCGATATTCGCCGCTCCGATGTATTGGTTGGCGGCTAGCTCCCTCAAGCCGGAAGGGGATGTCTTCGAGTATCCTCCTAACTTTATCCCCAGCCAGATCCTATGGAGCAACTATCCTGAGGCGATTGCCTCCTTCCCCCTGGTCAACTCGGTGAAGAACTCGGCGTTCATTATTGTCACGGTGGAAGCGGGCCGGCTGCTCACCGCCAGCTTGGCGGCATTCGTTTTCGCGCGAATACGCTTTCCCTTCCGAAACAAGCTCTTCCTCCTAGTGTTGAGCACGATGATGATTCCCTACCACGTGACTCTGGTCCCCCAGTACTTGATATTCCGCGATCTGAATTTGCTTGACACGCCTTATCCTCTGATCGTGCCCAATCTATTTGGAGGCGGCGCATTTTTCGTTTTCCTGCTCCGGCAGTTCTTCTTAACGATCCCCCAGGATTACGACGACGCCGCTCGAATCGACGGATGTGGGAATTTCGGGATCTACTGGCGCATCATTATGCCGATATCATTGCCGGCGCTGGGAGCGGTGGCTATCTTTACGTTCATGTGGACTTGGGAGGACTTTCTTGGTCCGGTAATCTACTTGAACTCGCCTGACAATCACACTGTGTCCGTCGCATACGTGAACTGGCAGAGGCAAAGTGGCATGACGTATGCTTTCTGGAAGAATTGGAACCATATAATGGCAATGGGTACCGTCATCACCTTGCCGCCGGTCCTGGTGTTTTTCTTCGCTCAGAGGTATTTCATCCAGGGCGTGGTCGTCAGTGGCGTAAAGGGCTGAATGACTTGAACGCGATAGTTTCATACCAGTTGTAGGAGCGTGCCGTGGAATCGCAATCGACCGGCGTAAGTGACGTCGTTTACCTGAAGCGCAAGAGTTCCGCTTGGATTGTTTCTAGGAGGATCGCCGGCCGAGCCTTCCTCTACTGGGCGTTGATTGCGGGGCTCGTGCTCTTCGCCGCGCCACTCTTTTGGTTGATCAGCACCTCTCTGAAACCAGAAGGGGATGTCTTCGAGTATCCGCCGAACTTTCTCCCCTCAGTGGTCCAGTGGCACAATTTCCCCGAAGCCATTAGCCGATTCCCCCTGCTCAACTCCGCGAAGAACTCTGCGTTCATAATCGTGACCGTGGAGTTGGGCCGGCTGGTTACCGCCAGTATCGCCGCCTTCGTGTTCGCCCGAATACGCTTTCCCCACCGGGACAAGCTGTTCCTCTTGGTGTTGAGCACGATGATGATCCCTTACCACGTCACGCTGGTCCCGCAGTATTTGATCTTCCGCGATTTGGGCATCCTTGACACTCCTTATCCGTTGATCTTGCCAAATTTGTTCGGTGGAGGCGCTTTCTTCATCTTCCTATTGCGCCAGTTCTTCCTTACGATTCCCCAGGATTACGACGACGCGGCCCGAATCGACGGTTGTGGGAACTTCGGAATCTATTGGCGAATCATCTTGCCGATCTCGTTTCCTGCGCTCGGGGCGGTGGCTATCTTCACGTTCATGTGGACCTGGGAGGACTTTCTCGGCCCCATCATCTACTTGAACAACCCCGAAAATCACACTGTCGCTGTTGCCTATGTGAACTGGCAGCGTGGGGGCCCGATACAGGGTGGCTTCTTGAAGATGAGTTGGAACCACATTATGGCGATGGGCACGGTCATCACGCTGCCCCCGATATTGGTGTTCTTCTTCGCCCAGCGGTATTTCATCCAGGGCGTGGTCATCAGCGGCATAAAGGGGTGACGATCGTATACGGCGATTTCTCGTGTTGGGACCGTAGTTCAAGGCAATAGACCTTAGTGCTTATGGGAGTGGGAATTTGGGATTCAAGGTAGACTCACAACAGTTCTTGGACGATGGCTACCTCGTCCTGCGTGGGGTCATCCCGCCGGGACAGTTGGGTGAGCTGAGGGCCAGTTTTGAAGTCCTAGTCGAACGCCAGAAGGCGATCTGGGCGCGCGAGCGCCGGCCGGGCGATCCCCCCGGCGGCGTATGGGAGACTCACAAGCAGCCGCGGCTAAAGTACGACACCGTCGTCGACGAGTCTACCGCCAACACCGTGGAGTTCTGCATGGGCGAGGATACGCTTGGTGTCAGCCGGCAGCTCATTCGCGGGTCGGACGTTGGCTTTCACGAGTTGCTGCTGTTGTGTAACCCGGTCCGCGACCACGGTCCCGACAAGTGGCACCGCGACACCAGTCCGGCGGCGGACGCGCCCCTCCAGGGCCTGGCAACCGACTTGATGGCGAATGGGCCCGGCTACGTTCAGTGGAATGTCCCGCTGTACGATGACGACGTGCTATGGGTCATCCCCGGCAGTCATCGTAGAGACAACACTAGGGAAGAAGAGCGCCAGTGGATGGAAGACAGCCGTGCCCCTCTGCCGGGCGGCATCCCGGTCGAACTCAAGGCCGGCGACGCGGTTGTGTATACCAACTTTATCTTGCACTGGCCCAGCAACTACAGTTCCAAGCTCCGCCGGACTATGATCTTTGCCCACCAATCCTTCCTCGGCCCCCTATATCGTTACTTTCACCTTTGGTGGGATATTGGCTTTACGAAGAACCTGCCGGCCCATCTGCGAGCTTCGTTTGAGCATTGGGACCGATGCATCGCACGCGAGCACAACCTGATCGAATCCATGTACCGCGCGATGCTCGACCGGGACGCCGTCGCCTTCCAGGCCGCTTTGATCGCGCTCCATTCCGGCGAAGTCGGCCGCATGGTCTGCGTTACCATACTGAGCAAAGTTGCCCAAAAGCTCTACCAGATGACCCGTCCCGGTTACGTTCAGTCAAATGGCGCCGACGCAAGCCTACACCTCTACCAGGATATGATTCGACGCTTTTCTCGAAATGAGATAGATTCTATTTGGCAGAGATTCGGCACCTTGGATGCCAAGCTGCAAACGGACGCGGAGCAAATATTCACCGGCGCTCAGGGTAGCCCAACGTGGTATCGAGGCTATGAGATGCCGGCCAATTTTGAGGTAGAAGACTTCATCGCTAGCTGGAACGCTAAGAGTTAGGAGTTTCAATGATCGACGCCGGCGCAGATCAGGGTCAATGTGGGGTATCCCAATTCAAACACCGAGCCAAGCCTAACATGTTGATGATCGGAGGGTAATCATGCAGCTTACGCAGCAACAGTTGAACCACTTTGAGGCGTTCGGGTTCTTGGTCTTTCGACAGCTCTTGTCGCCTGAAGAGATAAAGCGGTACAGTGACGAGTTCAATGCCGCGATCGAGAGGGTTCGCACGGATGCTGAGCACGGAGAGCCGGCCTATCACTTTGGGTTCTTCACCAATTCGAACACACCTTTCATAGTCTCGTTGATGTCGGATCCTCGCTTCGTCGATGCTGCGGAGCAGTTGCTTGGCAAGCCGGTGCTGGGTGTTGCGCCGGAGGGAAACTTCTTTGTTGGCGACACGCGCTGGCATGCCGACGGTCGCACGTTCGGTTACACCGGTGTCAAATTCTGCGTCTACCCTGATCCATTGAACGCCAGCAACGGGGCGTTGCGCGTGATACCGTCTTCGCATCGCGAACCGCTGCACCGGGAAATGGAAAGAGCGAAGGCGCTGGGTATCAGCGCATCGGACAGAGAACCTGGCGAAGAGACGCAGGCGGTCTTCGGCGTAACCCCAGCGGAGATGCCAGCATATGTTTTTGAATCGAAACCGGGCGACGTGCTGGTGTTCAGGCTTCCTCTCTGGCACGGCGCATTCGGAGGCGAAGTCCACCGACGCCAGGGCGCCATTTGCTTCTATGAGGACCCAAACGATCCAGCGACCGTGTCGGCGATCCGGGAGCAAATGCTCGGCAACCACCGAATGTTGCGTCGGCGGATGATAGACGATCCACGAGTGACAGACCCGGCCGCAATTCAGTTCTACCCGCCCTACTGGCGATCGTTCGACAATCCAAAGCACCAGCGGTGGGTGCGCCGGTGGGCTGAGCTAGGAGTGCTCGACGCGCCGGCCGATTGATGAGGTTGGTAGAGACCTAAAGGGGTGGCGGCAATGTCACCACGGTTGCGACACTATTCAAACGCCATACAGACCCGTGCCGCTGGCCAACCATCGTAACCCGTAGGATATTTGTGCAACGCTCTTCATGGGCGGAGTTGCATCGATGCCGGTGTCGGTGGTTATGCGAGCGCCGGGAGTACCGAGATAAGTTCATCGAGTGACCGGATTTGATGCTTCGGTTCCTCCTGGCCATCCGGCCAGGCAAGGGCGCCCTTAAGCCAAACCGAGTTCATCCCCGCGGCCGAAGCTCCTAAAACGTCGTTCACAGGGTGATCGCCGACGAACCAAGTCTCCGCCGGCTCGGCGGCTAGCCTTCGCAATGCGAGTTGAAATATGCGAGGGTCGGGTTTTTCCAATTCCACCGCTCGAGATACGACTATAGTTTCGAAGTAGGATCGAATACCGAGCGCGTCGATTTTGGCCTCCTGCCCACGCGAGTCGCCATTCGTGACAATTCCCAGCTTCAGCTGCCGAGAGTGCAGCTCGTCCAAGGTGGTGTACAGTCCTTCCATCGGTTGGTTGATCCTGGGAAACTCAACCCGCCAGTACGCTATCAGATCGTCCAAGGACGGCCGGCGGCGCCAAGGAAGGATTTCCAGTAGCTCGGCCATCCACTCGTCTTTTGGCCGATAGCCGTGACGATCTGCGCGACGAATTTCGTCACTCAGGGCCGCAACGCTGATCTCTTCGAGGCGGGACGCATAGTGCGAGGCAAACACCTCGGCGAATCTTGAGATCGAGAGTCTCCGGTCGTTGAGCGTGCCGTCGAGGTCGAAGATGATCGCCGACACTTTGGATTCGCTGGTCACTCGGCTCCTTTTGGGAATATACCCGGAATCGTCCGTACTTCCGCAACCCGTTTGATCGCCGGCATCGTCACCACCGGTCGGAAGTCCAAATGATTTCGCTCGCCGGCTTCCTCACCTATACCAAACGTGCCGGCTACCCGCCCAGCGCCCGCCGATAGTTCTGGTAGATGATGTGAGTGCCGAGCGGCGAGATGGATCCAGTCTGCTCATCCGGCCGGAGCCCCAACGGTCCACGGAGCCTGTTGAACACTTCTCCAGAGATGTCTAGGAACGGTTTATCGGGACCTGCATTCGTGACTTCGTAAGTTGTCTCGGCATAGAGTCGGGCTACCTCCCGGCACTTGTGCAGATATTGCCGGCCGGCTGGCCGGTGCTTGATTGACTCGCGTGTCATCCCGGGCACAGTGTAGTGATGGCCCTGACACAGCAGGTTCAGATCCAGATCGAGCAGTCTCTTCAACGACGCGTCGTACACTGCCGGGTCCATCACGATTGGTACGGTGCCCTCGATCGCGCTATTCCCCGGAGCCGAATCTCCCGTGATAACAATCCCCTCCCTCTCCCAGTACAAGCTGACGCAGCCGGGAGAGTGCCCAGGGGTATGAATCACCTTTAGTTCGATGCCCCGGCCTAGATCGATCACGTCACCGTCGTTTAACAGACCGGTGAACTCGGGAGGCTGGCCCATCAACAGACGCAACTCTCTCCTTCCGGCTTCAATGTCGTCGTGCAGCCCTAGTAGCTCGAGAACCGGTAGCTGCATTGAGTCGAAGAGCCAGTCCGGGTCCACTATCTTTCGCTCGGCCGGGTGGATCAGGATTTCGCACTCGGGTGCCGCCCTGCGCACCGCTTCATTGCCGCCGGCGTGGTCCCAGTGCCCGTGTGTGTTGATGATCACGTCGATGTCGGCCAGTGAGCGGCCGATGTTCGCCAAGGCCGGCGCAATGTACTTTTGCGGATCGGGCGCCGTACAGGTGTCGACTAATGCCAATCGCTCGCCTTCCAGAAGATACACCTCGGTATGGTCGACTACACGGTCGACTCCCCAATAGCAGCCGATCTGGGTAATCTGTGGATGAAACTTGAAATCAGTTTGGTTGTAGAGCGGGTCCATCGTCCCACCTCTGTGTCATGTTGTTGAACTGGAACATTGTTCTTGACACCAGTTCGGTTCGTGATTGCGAAACGCTGGATTCCGTGACGTGTTGCCGGCTATTCTACCGGCTCGGTCACCGTGATTTTCTGATTGACTGGCAGGTTCGTCAGCCTCTGGGCAACTCCGCTCGGCCACTTGATCAGAAGCTGGTCTACGCTGCTGCTATCGGCAAGCCCGAAGTGAGCTACCAGGCTATTCTGCCCGAGGAAGCTGGTCCCACTCTGTATCTCGCGAATCTGTTTGCGTTCGCCGGCGTCGAGGACAAGCCGGGCGCCAATTCCGTCCCGGTTGCTGCGGGTGCCAACCAGTTGAACTTGCAACCAGTGGCCGCCATTGCCCGAGTTGCGAAGAAGCACCGGCTTCTGATCCATATTGGCTACCAACAAATCGAGAAAACCGTCGCCATCGTAGTCGGCCACCGCCAGCCCACGACCACAGCCGGTGTGATCCGATTGCGTGATCTTGGAAACGTCACGAAAGGTGCCGTCTCCTCGGTTCATGAACAGTGCGTTGGGCTGGTCCGGCGGGTACCGGCCGTCCGCCATCTTGTCCGGGTACAGCGTTCCGGCGACAAAGTAGAGATCCAACAACCCATTGTTGTCGAAATCCAGGAACGCGGTGCCCCACCCTACCGACTTCTCGCCCCGGACCGTGCCGCGTCCCACCTCGGCCCGGTTGGTCATTTCCTCGAACGTGCCGTCGCCCCGGTTGTGGTAGAGAATACTGCTGCCGATGTTGGTCATGTACATGTCGAGTCTTCCATCTTCGTCGAAGTCCCCGACCGCGAGGCCCATCCCGTGAATGGCTGCCCCCACGCCGGCTTTCTTCGTTACGTCCGTAAACTTCCAACCGTCGCCGTCCGGCCCTTCGTTGCGATAGAGAATATTTGGATGTACGTGTTTGCCGAAGTCATTTACCACGTACAGGTCGGGCCGATCGTCGTTGTCGTAGTCGAAGAACCCGACGGCCAAGCCCGCGCCGTGAATGTCGTCTGGCCTTAACGATGACGAAATGTTGCGAAAAGTCCCGTCCCCATTGTTACGGAACAGCTTATGGCGACGGGCAAGTGGCCTGTAGAATTCCTCGCTGCCGGTCGGAGAGGTGTCGATGTTTACTTGCTCCGGCATGTAGTCGAACCAGTAGGCGATGTAAAGGTCCAGTTGGCCGTCGCCATTAAAGTCACCCCAGGCCGCCGAGGTAGGATGACCCTCTTCTATGTTCAGGAACGCCAGCTTAGTGACGTCGGTGAAAGTCCCATCACCATTATTTTGGTACAGCTTCAGCCCCGTCCTTGTGGTCACTAGTAGATCGCAGTTGCCGTTGTTGTTGTAATCTGCGCACGCTACGCCAACCGATATCGCGTCGGGATCGGCGACGCCGGCTTCTTCAGTAACGTCCGTGAACGTGCCGTCGCCGTTGTTGCGGTATAGGGCGTTGGCCCCGTTCGCATTAGTCATGAAAATGTCCGGTTTACCGTCGCCGTTGTAGTCGAAAAAGGCTACACCGGCCTGTATCGCGTCCAGTCGCCGATGAGACTCATGTTGGAAAGTGATCCCGGCCTGCTTGGTCACGTCCGAGAAAGTCGGCAGCACCTGTGTCGGACTGCGCTCGGTGATCGTGAATCGAGCTGCTCCGATCGCCGCGATAATCCCTGCAGAACCCAGCATTAGCGTCCTGCGAGACAACCTTGGTGAGCCGTCGGTTGGCACCCGCTCGGCCGGCCGAGCCATTAGCTCCCTCCAAGCAGACCTCAGATCAGCGGCCAGATGTCGGTGGAAACCGCCCAACCAAAAGGCTGCTACGACCGGCAAATAGGTAGATGTGCTCAAGAGGAAATACAGCCAGAAGCCCGAACTGCCGGAGGAGCCGGCGCGACCAATGTCGATTACCTGCCAGATTCTTACGACGTGCTCGACAAGATGGTAGCCCTGGAGTGCCAAGGCAATGCTGAGCAACCACCAGGAAGTCATCCCCCGTGGCCATAGGTCGGGGCGTTGGGCGCCGCTGAGCTTGCAAACCAGGAAGAGCAGCCAGAAGAACAGCAGGTTGTAGGCGAAGTGAAGCAGATCTAGGTTGAAGTAGTGGCCGAGAATCCCGTTAGCGACCGTGACCTCAAGTACGAATCGTTGGAATAGTTGAACGAAGTGCTCGGCTTGGTGGACGCCTTGCACCAGAAGGGCTGTGAGAAAGGCGACCGCAAGAGCAGGTTTTGCGGTATGCTGAATCTTGCCGGTTCTAGCCGATTGAGTTGGCCGGCCGGCCTCCTGCCGCTGATCACCCTTGCGGTCGTCGCCGTCCATGGCCGATTACTTCTCCTCGCTCGCGCGGTCAGGAAGATAGTAGCCGAGCGACCCAAGAAGACTGAGCATCGGCGCCGGGTACGCCGCGCGGGCAAGCCAATCGTTTTCGCTAGCACGCTTGGTATGCATAGGGTCGTCTCTTTAGCAAATCCAGAGGCTCAAGTATACATTGGTCGTGTACAGCACAATACTGTAAACTTGGGGCATTCTGTCGATCGAGAAATGAGCTGTTGGAGGAGAGTGCGATTCGATGAAGTGTTCTTCCCGCCACATAGGAATAGCATCATGATAACCGCGGAGCAGTTGGCGTACTTCGAGACTTTTGGCTATCTGGTGTTGCGCCAGGCGTTCAGTAAAGAAGAGATGAACGCGATCAGCGAAGAATTCGACAGGATGCTGTACGAAGAACGGCAGGGAGAGCCCTTTCCCGGGGAGACAAGGCAGTCGCTCTATGGGATAGCCGAGAAGAGCGCCTTGCTGACGGGGCTGGTAGTTGAGGACGACCGCATATACGAGACCGTAGAATGCCTGTTTGGGCCGGGTTTCTTATGGCTCTGTTCCGAAGGTAATCTCTACGTGGGTGACACGGCATGGCATCCGGACGGCACTAATCTGGACTATACGTCGATGAAGGTATCGTTGTATCTGGAGCCCCTGAGCAAAGATACAGGATGCCTACGGGTGATTCCCGGCTCACACAGAGCGCCGTTCCATGAGGATCTCAAGCCGGGCCAGCAGTCCACAGGTACAACCAAGTTCGAGAAGTTTGGGATGGAGGGCGCCAAAATACCCGCGTGTCCGCTTGAGTCGCAGCCTGGCGACGTCTTGTTTATGGACTGTAATCTTTGGCACGCTGCCTTCGGAGGTGACCCCGGCCGGCGTCACCTAGCGGTAAACTTCGTACCTGAGCCGAAGACCGAAGGAAACGTGGCAAAGATGCGACGCAACTACGAAGGGGATCTGGAGCGCATCACGAGTTTGCAGTACAGCCAGCCTGGCCGGCTGTTCAGTGACGCATTCCTGCACAGCGACCGGCCGCGAATTAGACGCCTGGCGTCGAAGTGGGTAGAGCTAGGGTTGAATTAGATCGAGATATCCACCATTGACGTGATCTATCAATGAGGCGTGCTTGATTGAGCAGTATTGAAGCGAGACTGGCAAATTGATTCGTACGGGTACTTGACCGGCCGGGTGGAGCTAGATAACATTCCACTTACCGTAAATGGCTTTGAATTTGGCAATTGACATATTGAAAAGCAATCGGCCTGCGAAAGGGGTGATGGCACAAGACCAGGGAATCTGCCGGTCGATATGGCAGTGTGAATCACCAGAAACCCATTTACTATTAGCTTAAATAGGAGAATAGAGGGTTGTTAAATCGAAATTTGAGTCGACGTTCGTTCCTAGCGGGCCTGGGAGCAGCGGCGGCGCTACCGATTCTGGCTGCGTGCGAGCCGCAGATCGTCGAAGTCGAGAGAGTACAGATAGTCGAGAAAGAGGTCCCGATAGAGAGAGTAGTTACTCAGGTCATCAGGGAACAGGTAGAGAAGGTAATCACCGTCGAAGTCGAGAAGGCGGTCGAGGTGGAGAGGGTAGTCACCGTCGAGGTGGAGAAGGCGGTCGAGGTCGTAAAGAAAGAGATTGTAGAGATAGAGAAGGAAGTAATAGTAGAGAAGTTCGTGACCGCGATGCCGAAGGCAGACCCGCGGGGCGAGCTGGTCGCCACCCACTGGTGGGGAGACACATTCTCCAGCAAGACCAACACCTTCGGACTGTACGAACACAAGCATGGCGTGACGATGAAGGACCAGCCGGCCCCTTGGGGCGGGTATCTGGACAAGCTGTTGACGCAGTTCGCCGGCGGAGTGGCGCCGGACGTGATGTTGGTGGACGTGTATTGGAATGGATTCTTCTTCACGAAGGATCTGTTGGCGCCGCTGGACGACGTGATCAGGGCGCACAATGCCGATCCAGAGAAGTGGACGGTAGATCCGCGGAGGGAGAACGGCTACAAGGGCCAGATCATGGCGGTGTCGGTGTTCTTCCGCAATCCGCTGGTGATCAACATCAACAAGACGCTGGCGGAGGAGGTGGGGATGGACCTTCCAGAGTGGGGCTCGGACCTGTCCACGGCTGACGCGAAGTTCGATACCTGGAACTGGGACAATCTCGTCGAATTCGCCACGGCGGGAACAAAGAGAATGAACGATGGGACCGTAGAGAACTACGGCATCGGTACCACGTTCAACAATTTTTACACACTGACGATGGGTCGGGTAACCGACTACGGCGGCGCGCTCTTCGACGATCCTTGGAGCTACGAGGAGAACGAGTGCACGGTGAACTCACCCGAAGTGGTGCAGGCGGTGCAGGACCACGTCGATATGGTCTTGACGCACAAGGTTGCTCCGTCGATCGAGGCGAGCAAGGCTATCGAGGGCGGAATGTACCGTGCCGGCAAAGCCACGAGCGTGGTGGCCTGGGCCGGTGGACACAACCTGCACAGCATGAAGTTCCCCCAGGGCGTGATCCATATGCCTTGGGACAGGAAGCGTGCAGTTAGCTTGGGCGGCAACCACTGGGCGGCAAACAAGGCATCGAAGAATCGAGACCTGGCTGAGGAGTTCGTGGCGAAGAGCGCACTGGACACGGATATGATGCGCGAGATCACGTTCGTGGCTAGCGTACCGTCCTACGATGCAAGATTCCATATGGACGCGCTCACCTACCGCGAGCAGGGAGCCGAGCGAGAGAGATTCCTGGAGCAGGCGGAAGTATGGGCATCTCGATGCCAGTCGCCGGGCGTGTCGCATTCGACGCAGTCACTGGAGAACATCGAAGTGTTCCCAGACTGGCGTGGAGGCAAGGCTCCAATCAAGACGGTCGAGTTCCTCAACGCCGCCGTGCAGAGCGTGTTGATTGGCGAGAACACGGTCCAAGCGGCGATGGACGACGCGAAGAAGAAGATCGACGCGGAGTTGAAGAAAGCCTCTTCCTAGGAAGAAACAACTCGCCGAACGCGTGGAAAAGGCCGGCAGTTGCCGGCCTTTTCCGCCAAGTCGGCCCATCCAAATACTCGGCCGGTGTTCAGGGACAGGCATTGAGTTGAAGTCAGGCGCTGTCAGGTCTGTGGCTGGCCTTCGGAGGTTGGCAGGATGAGTTCAATAACAGTCGCAGGTCAAGAGCGAAGGAGAATGTCTCGCCAGACCCTTCGCAATATTATTGACGGCTATATCTGCATTCTGCCTTGGATCATAGGGTTCCTGGGCTTTACCGCCGGGCCGATCGTGTTCTCCCTTTGGGTATCGTTCAACCACTACGACGTCCTCAGCCCGCCGAAGTTCGCCGGCATCGACAACTACATCAACATGGTCAATGACGAGCTGTTCTGGCAGGCGTTGAAAGTCACGACCATCTACGTATTGGGAGCTGTGCCGACGGGAGTCGTAGCCGGCTATGCGCTGGCGCTGCTGCTCAACCAAAAGGTTATCGGACTCTCGGTGTGGCGAACGGCGTTCTATATGCCGGCGGTAGTCCCGGGACTGGCCGCGGCGTACCTGTTCGCCTGGATGTTCAATAGCGATATCGGCCTGATCAACGGTGCGCTGCGGATGATCGGGATCCAGGGACCGCAGTGGTTCGGGTCTCGCGAGTGGGTGCTGCCGGCGTTCATGTTGATGCACATCTGGGCCGCCGGCGGAGGGCTGATCCTGTACCTGGCGGCGTTGCAAGGGGTTCCCACGACGCTATACGACGCCGCGGTGGTCGACGGAGCCAATGCTTGGCAGAAATTCTGGAACGTGACGTTGCCGTTGACCTCGCCGGTCGTGTTCTTCGTCTTCCTGACCGGAATGATCGGCTCATTCCAGGTGTTCACCGCGGGATACATAGTGACCGGAGGCGGGCCGGCAAACGCGTCCCTGTTCTACGTGCTGTATTTATACCGAAGCGGGTGGCAACACTTCGAGATGGGGTACGCGGCATCGCTGGCTTGGGTGTTGTTCCTGATCATCATGTTATTGACCCTATTGAGCCTGCGGGTTTCACAGCGCATGGTCTACTACGAGTTCGCGAACTGATCCGAGGCGCCGAATGTGGCGAGGCTTCGGATCGCGGGAGAGTGAAGGCGTGCCAGGACGTTTCGAGTGATTCCATTTTCGACGATAGAGGGAACGACCGCGAAGCCGCGTTCGTCCTACCGATCTGAGCGTCTGAGCCGCCTGGCGAGACAGGCAGTTGGGCGCGCGTTTATCTATCTCGGTCTGTTGATAGGTATCGCGATTTTCACCGGCCCACTGTATTGGATGGTCGCCAGTGGATTGAAACCGGAGGGAGATGTATTCGAGTATCCTCCGAACTTTTTCCCCAGCACGATCCACTGGTATAACTATCCCGAGGCTCTTGATACATTCCCCTTCGTTCGCTCGCTGACCAACTCAGCCATCATAATAATAGGTGTGGAGCTTGGGCGGCTCATCACCTCCAGCCTCGCGGCCTTCGGGTTTTCGAGGGTGAGCTTTCCCCATAGAGACAAGATATTCGTGCTTGTATTGAGCACCCTGATGATCCCGTACCACGTAACTCTCATCCCTCAATTTCTGATCTTTCGCGACCTCGGATGGTTGGACTCCGTCTACCCTTTGATCGTGCCCAATCTGTTCGGCGGCGGCGCATTCTTCATCTTCCTCTTGCGCCAGTTCTTCCTGACGATTCCCAAGGACTACGACGACGCGGCGCGAATAGATGGATGCGGCACTTTCGGCATCTTCTGGCGGATCATCATGCCCCAGTCCCTGCCGGCATTAGGCGCGGTCGCTATCTTCACCTTCATGTGGACGTGGGAAGACTTCCTCGCTCCCCTTATCTACCTGAACTCACCGGAAAAACACACCGTCGCCTTGGCCTACCAACAGTGGCAAAGGTCACCCCAGCACTTCGGATTCAAGCACGGTTGGAATCACATCATGGCGATCGGCTCGCTGATAACTTTGCCACCAGTGTTGGTTTTCTTCTTCACCCAAAGATACTTTATCCAAGGTGTAGTTATCAGCGGCGTAAAGGGTTGAAGGCGCCTGTAGTGGGAGATTATGGATCTAACCAGGAGGCATCAGTCCGTTGATCCTGGTAACGCGAGAGGTCGACAAGTTTAGAGACGCTTACGACTCTGGGCGCTTGGGCCGTTTGATGAGAAGAGCCCTGGGTCGTGGGTCGATCTACTTGGGCCTCCTCGTAGGTATAGTGCTTTTCACTGGACCGTTGTATTGGATGATCGCCAGCGCAGTAAAAGCCGAGGGCGATGTCTTCCAATATCCCCCCAACTTCATCCCACAAGAAATCTTTTTGAATAACTATCCCGATGCGATCAGCCGATTCCCCCTGATCAACTCTCTCAAGAACACTTTGTTTGTAGTCGTCATGATCGAGATCGGCCGGCTGCTCACCTCTAGCCTCGCGGCGTTCGGGTTCTCGAGGGTGAGCTTCCCTCATCGAGACAAGATCTTCATCTTGGTATTGAGCACCATGATGATTCCTTACCACGTGACGCTGATTCCACAGTACCTCATCTTCCGCGACCTGAGATTGCTCGACTCGCTCCATCCTCTCTATATTCCCCACCTGTTCGGCGGCGGAGCGTTTTTCATCTTCCTTCTGCGACAGTTCTTCCTGACTATTCCTAAGGACTACGATGATGCGGCGCGAATAGACGGATGCGGCACCTTTGGTATCTATTGGAAGATCATCATGCCGCAGTCGCTGCCGGCGCTGGGAGCGGTGGCGATCTTTACCTTCATGTGGACGTGGGAGGACTTCCTTGGGCCCCTGATCTACGTAAACTCCCCCGAGAAACATACCGTTGCCCTCGCTTACCAGCATTGGCAAAGGGGAGGTCCTATACAGGGCGCCTTCTTGAAGATGGGTTGGAATCACATCATGGCCATGGGGTCTGTCATAACGCTGCCGCCAATCATGGTGTTCTTCTTTGCCCAACGGTACTTCATTCAGGGCGTCGTGATCAGCGGCGTCAAGGGATGAGGGTGCCCGCGACAGCAGACAATTGATCGGACCGCCGGCCGTGAACTCTGAGCCAGGAATCGTACGCGAGGCAGCCAAGCTAAGATCCTTCTTTCTCAGAGAGAGATCCCTACTTCTTGCCAACAGGGTTGTTGTCCGGGCGCTCATATACCTCGGTTTAATTATTGGCCTCGCACTGTTCACCGGCCCGCTCTACTGGATGATCGCCAGCGGAATGAAGGCGGAGGGCGACGTGTTCGAATACCCGCCCAACTTCATTCCACAAGAGATCCATCTGGAGAATTATCCCGAGGCCATTAACCAATTCCCGTTGATCAGCGCACTCAGAAATACGTTGTTCGTCGTGGTGATGATTGAGATCGGCCGGCTACTTACTTCTAGCCTCGCCGCTTATGGCTTTGCCCGGGTTCGATTCCCCCATCGCAACAAGCTCTTCATGCTCGTGTTAAGCACAATGATGATTCCTTACCACGTGACGTTGATTCCTCAATTCCTCATTTTCCGCGACTTGGGATTGCTGGACTCGCTCCACCCTCTGTATATTCCCCACTTATTTGGCGGGGGCGCGTTTTTTATCTTCCTGCTACGCCAGTTCTTCCTCACGATTCCCCAGGACTACGACGACGCGGCGCGAATCGACGGATGTGGCACGTTTGGGATATATTGGCGGATCATCCTGCCGCAGTCGCTGCCGGCGTTAGGAGCGGTAGCGATCTTCACCTTCATGTGGACGTGGGAAGACTTCCTTGGTCCCCTGATCTACGTGAATTCGCCCGAGAAACATACCGTCTCCCTTGCCTTCCAGCAATGGGAAAGATCGCCCCGGTTCACCACGGCCCAGCAGGGTTGGAATCACATCATGGCCATGGGCACCGTGATAACCTTGCCGCCAATATTGGTGTTCTTCTTCGCCCAACGATACTTCATTCAGGGCGTGGTGATCAGTGGAGTAAAAGGGTGAGCATCTCTTAATGACGAATCAAAGTCGAGTCGACGCACAAGGGGGTTGAGTAATGGCTATCCAGGTCGATCCCAATGAAATTCAGGAGCAAGGCTATGTCGTCCTGCGCAATGTCATCCCGCCGGCCCAGTTGGACAGTCTCAGGACCAGCTATGAGACATTGGTAGACCGGCAGCGAGAGATTTGGGCTCGCGACCGTGGGCCGGACGACCCGCCCGGCGGCGTCTGGGAGACCCATCACCAACCCCGCTTGGTCTTCAACGAGCTCGTTGACGAGTCCACTGCCGACACCATCGACTTCCTCCTCGCCGAGCCCTGGAACATAAGCCGGCAGCTCTTACAGGGACGCGATATCGGCCTTCACGCAATGTTCTTGATGTGCAGCCCCACCAGTGACCGCGGTCCGGCTAATTGGCATCGGGACACCGCGCCAACCTTTGACGCCCCGTTGCAAGGACTGGAGCTGGACATGGCGGCCAACGGGCCGGGCTATGTCCAGTGGAATATCCCCCTCTACGACGATAACGTGCTATGGGTCGTCCCGGGGAGTCATCGCCGGCCGAACACCGACGATGAAAATCGCCAGTTGGTCAAGGACCCACGGGAGCCTCTTCCCGGCGGCATGCAGGTAGAGTTGAAGGCCGGCGATGGAGTCGTCTATACGAACTTCATCCTGCACTGGGGCAGCGACTATAGCTCCAAGCTGCGCCGCACCATCCATTTCGGTTACCAGTCGTTCGGCGGGCCCCTCTACCGCTACTACCACCTCTGGTGGGATGTGGATTTCGCCAAGAACCTGCCGGCCCATCTCCGCGAGCGGTTCGAATATTGGGACAGGCTGATCATCGAGGATCACGACAAGATCGAATCTATCTTTCGCGCGATCCTCGACAAGGACGCCGGCGCCTTTGCGACCAGGCTCGCCGCCCTCCATCCCGGCGAGACCGGCCGCATGGTCGCCGCGATCATAATGTGCAAGTTGGCGGCCAGCGTGTTGTACCTCAAGAGGACGGAGGTCGCCGGCGCGCCCAAGAAAGAGGGCGGCGATTTCACTGATCTGCGCCCTCCCGTCCTCCATCTCTATCAGGATATGAGCCGCCGGTTCTCATTGGAGGAGATCGAATTGCTATGGAAGCGGTTCTCTGTACTGGATCGGAAACTGCAATCAGATGAGGCCGAGGCTCCCGCCGGCATACAATCAAAGGCTACCAAGTACCGCTCGTACGAGATGCCAGATGATTTCCCACTGGAACGCTTTATTGCCAGTTGGTGACGAGTCGTAAGCGTATCAGTCAGGAGGGACCCGATTCCCGACTACCCAGTCCTTCGATCGAGCAGTCGATATCCCGCTCGGTGGCCTGTTCGCTATCCGGATGGATCAAGATAGGCGTATGTTCGGCTCGCAAATGATCAAATTTCGTTCTACATGTATTGAAGGAGCAGGCACATGGCAAAAATAGCTCACATAGGTGGTGGCAGCGCCGGCTTTGGCAAGCGCTTTCTGACCGACGTTCTCACCCGGCCGGCGTTGCAGGACTCGACCCTGACGCTCATGGACATCAATCCCGACAATCTGGACATCATGGCTACCGTGGGCAAGCGTCTGGCTGCACAGTTGAATTCAACAGTCAAGATCGAGGCGACCACCGACCGCAGACGTGCGTTGGATGGCGCCGATTACGTCATAGATACCATCGTCTCCGACGGATTCGCGCCCCGCATAATTGAAGTGGGCATCCCTCAAGAGTTCGGCGTTTATCACTCGGTCGGTTGTACCTCCGGTCCGTCCGGCATCTTCCGGGGACTCCGCTACATCGCCGTGCTCCTCGACATGGCCAAAGAAGTCGAGGAGCTATGTCCGAATGCCCTGGTGCTGGACTACCAGAATCCTACCTCGATTGTCCCTTGGGCCATGAGCATGGCCACCAACATGCGCTTTATCGGCCTCTGTCACAGCGTCCAGCATACCGCGATGACCCTCGCCGAGTACATTGGTGCACCCTACGAGGAGACCGGCCATTGGGTCGCCGGCATCAACCATCAAGCCTGGTTCCTTCGTTTCGAGTGGAACGGCGAAGATGCCTTGCCGCTGCTCCACGAAAAGATGCAGGAACCCGAGATTTACAATCAAGATGTGGTTCGATTCGAGATGTTGAAGTACTTCGGATACTTCCTGACCGAGTCGAGCCTTCATAACTCTGAGTACGTGCCCTGGTTCCGCAAGAACCTCGAGCTGGTCGAAAGATGGGCGCCCGGAGCAATGGGCCCTGATTTCATGAACGAGCATCAAGAACGCGCGAAGGTAAAGCGCGAGCAGTTGCGCGAGGAGGCCTACGGCAATGCGCCGGTAGAGGCCGATCCCGGCGTCGAATATTGCATCGACATCATCAATTCGATCGAGAGCAATATCCCGGCCCGTATCAACGCCAACGTTCCCAACACCGGCCTGATCACGAATCTACCCGAAGGCTCATGCGTCGAAGTTCCCTGCTTGGTCGATAATATGGGTGTGCATCCCTGCTACGTTGGCGACCTTCCAGAGCAGTGCGCCGCAATCAACCGCATGCGCCAGAACCAGGACGGCTTGGCCGCAAAGGGTGCCATCGAGGGCGACCGGCGGGCGATCGAGCAGGCCATCTCCCTCGATCCTATGACCTCTTCCGTACTGACTCTGGACCAGATTCATAGCATGGTCGAGAAGATGTTCGAAGCTGAAGCTCGATACCTGCCCCAGTTTAGTAGTGTGTGATCTCGAAGGCTGAAGAGGCGCTGTAATGTGGTGAACAAACCCTGGTTGCTTTAGGCTCGAATGCTAGTGATTTAGTAGAGAGGTGTTCGCATGGCACAGTTGATACAGGAACAAGCCGAAAGTCGCAGCGGGAGGACCGGTGGCGGGCCGAAAATCGCCGTGATTGGCGCCGGTAGCAGTGGGTTCGGAAAACGGTTTGTCCATGACATCGTCAGCCGGCCGTCCCTCGCTGAAGGCACCCTCACTCTAATGGACATCAACGCCGAGAACCTCGACATTATGTCCAGTATTGCCCGCAAGATCGCCGCCGAACTGGATGTGCCGACCAAAATAGAGTCCACTACCGACCGCCGTGAGGCCTTGGACGGCGCTGATTACGTCATTTCCACCGTCCAACTCTACGGCCTCGACGTCTGGCACCAGCCAATGCGCATAGCGCGAACCTATGGCGTCGACCAGGTCGTTGGTTGCACCACCGGGCCGGGTGGTACCTTCGCGACCCTGCGCTACGCCCCATTCATGTTGGGCCTCTGTCACGATATGGAGGAGTTGTGCCCGGACGCCCTACTTCTGCACTATGCCAACCCGACGGCCGTCGTGTCTTGGGTGCTAGACGAGGCTGTTCCAAACATAAAGAGTATCGGTCTTTGCCACAGTGTCCTTGGCACCGCCAGAGAGCTGGCCGGCTACATTGGCGCTCCCTTCGAGGAGACCGGCCACTGGGTCGCCGGCCTCAACCACCAGGCGTGGTACCTCCGCTACGAGTGGAATGGACGCGACGCCTATCCGCTCATCTGGGAAAAGCTCGACGACCCTGAAATCTACGGGGCTGATCCGGTCCGCTTCGAGATATTGAAGTACTTCGACTACTTCACCACCGAGTCGAGCGTCCACCACACCGACTACTACCCGTACTTCCGGCGAACGCCCGAGATGATGGCGCGTTATGCCCCCACCCGCGGCGCCATGGCCGGCATGGGCAAGGATTACACAAACGACGAGAACTGGAAGAAACTCCTGGTAACGCGCCGCGAGACTCTTAGGCGAGAGGCCTACGGTCCAGATCCGGTACCTGTAAAGGCGATCAGCGACGAGTATTGCGTCGGAATCATCAACGCGATCGAGACCAACGTTCCCTACCGGTTCAACGGCAATGTAATGAACACCGGCCTGATCACCAATCTGCCCAACTGCTGCGTCGAGGTCCCCTGCCTGGTCGACAATATGGGTATCCATCCCTGCTACGTAGGAGACCTGCCCGAACAGTGCGCCTCGTTGAATCGCAGCCGCAGCGCCGGCGACGCTCTCATGGTGAAGGGTGCGCTGGAGGGAGATCGCAAGGCCATCGAGCAGGCCATCGCGTTGGACCCCCTAACCGCGTCGGTCCTCACACTCGACCAGATCCGCAAGATGGTCGAAGAGATCTTCAAGGTCCAGGAGCCGTACATCGCCGGCTTCAACTGACGGGCTGCCACCTCGTGGGCCATAGTCAAGGCGTAGCTTGGACTGACAGGTCGACGGTCGTCCCTGCATAGGCTCTGCGTAAATGGGATCATTGGCGTTAGCGCGATGATCGAGAATCCCGAGCCCCCGCGCTAACGCACTCCAGGCCAATCCGGCTCGCTACCGAGAAGTCGCCATCCGGCCGTGGCAACGCTTGTACTTCCTTCCACTTCCGCAAGGGCAAGGGTCGTTGCGACTGATGTTCGGCGTCGCTACCGGCTTTTCGACGATAGTCGCCGGCTGTGTTGCGGCTGCCCTTTGCGGCCGGCGTTGGAGCCGCCCGGTGGCCCTACGCTGCTGACCTGGCAACGTTATATTCTTGTCATACAGTTCCTGAAACAACTCCGTCATCATCTTGTTGCGTTCGCCGAGTGTCCCGTGTTGCATGTATCCGGGCAAATAAGCCAGTTCATCGACAATGTCCCGCACCGAGCGCTTGCCATCGATCCTTTCCAGTAGAGGCCAATATGCCGGAAATAAGCCGTGTCGTTTCCACGGTATTCCGTCGACCTCTTGAACGATCTTGATGACTGGAACCAATTCATTGTCGCGCGGCTGCATATCGCGGCTATAGACGACACCCGGCGCGAAACGAGGGTAAGTTTCTCCTATACTCTCTTCTGCAACCTCTTTAGAAACCGGCTCGGCAGGTTCATGATCGAGGCTCTTGGCTACTGATTTCCGGGCTTTCTGCGGCAGGTTGGCATCGAGATTCTCATAGATAGTATTGAGTTGGTGTGGTGGAAAGCCGCCAACGGACAGCAGATTGGGAGGATTCCGGCCGGCGAGTCCGGTGGTGAAGCCTCCGGACAAGTAGATGAATGCCTGGCGGAGGGATAGATTCCTTTCCGGTGGTACCAACCGTTTCGCCGCCGAAAACCATTCCTTCTGGCTTCGGTTACCGTGGTACCAGTGGGTGGCCATATGCAAATAGTCCGATGCGTCAGTTTGGTACTCCTTCTCGTACCACGGCATTGCTTGGTCGGCCCACTTGCGGTTACTCAGTCGCGTATTGATGGCGAATGCGGCCTTGAGCGCACCTTCCATGGCTAGGTCTATGCCGCTAGCCAGGATAGGGTCGATGAAGGCGGCGGCATCGCCAACTAGAAGGTACCCTGGCCCTTGAACCCTACTGCACACATATGACCAGTCACTCTGAGTGTCTACCGAGTCGGACTCCATACGAGCGTCTTTCAGAAGGTATTTGATCTCAGGAGTCGCGTCTATGAGGTCTAGATAGAATCTGGTACGGCCCACCCTGTTGATCTCGCTGGAGTGCGCTGCGTCGGTCACCAACCCAACACCGTATCGATCGCCGCCCTGAGGCAAGTACCAGAACCAGCCCACCTCATTGGTCGCCACATAGACGTTTCCCCGATCCTCGGGATTGAGGTCCGGCACCAGGTCAAGAATAGACTTACCGCCCTCGAAGTAGGTGAACAGCGCAATGTTCCGTAATGATGGGTTGAGCTTCCGCAAGCCCAAATCCCGACCCAGGAAGGAATTCTGGCCCGAAGCGTCCACGCATATTCGACAGGCGGCCGTCTGCGCGCTTTGATTCTGGTCTAGGTAATCGACGAGCATCACGTCCGTATCGCTTCGCCTGACACCAGTTGCCCGGCATCCTTGCAGTACCGTGACGCCACTCTCCTGGCTATGGTCTAACAGAATCTTGTCGAACTTAGCCCTGTTGACTTGGAAGGTATGTATTGGTTTTTCCGTGACCTCGGAGAAGTGAATCGTCCATGGGTCTCGCGACTTGCCCCAAACATAAGTAGCGCCGTACTTGTGCACGAAGCCGGCGTCGTCAACCTTTTCATACACGCCCATGCGCTTCATTACTGCGACTGTGCCCGGCAAAAGGGACTCGCCTATATGCTCACGCGGGAAGTGGTCCTTCTCCAGAAGCAAAATCCGGCGTCCCCACTGCGACAGCAATGTCGCGACAGTTGAACCCGCCGGGCCCCCTCCAATCACGACTATCTCGTAATCGACTGACTTGCCAGAACGTGGTTCAAATAGCAGCGTGTTCACGATTTGTCCCAGATTAAGGAAAAACGAGACGTGCCTTTTTGGCAGCCTCGATGTCGGCTATCGCTTCTTCGAATGGGGTGCCCGCCACGAGCCAACCACTGGCCTCACAGGCTTTCAGGATTCGCCGGCGCGGGTCTCGGATCTTGCGTGGATACCTCAACTTGCGGAGGAACAGAGAGCCATCCTCGTCGATTCGCCGGCGTGGCTCGCCGGCATCGCCGAGGGCGTCGTTCAATACTTTGAGTTCTGTTACTCGTGCGGCCATGCGCCTCTCCTCTTGAGTACGCACCACGACGAACCGTGTCAGGGCGAAGCCCCTACCGGCACGTTAGTCTATCATTCCGAAGCCTCTCTGCGCCGAAATCCTTCTCTATCGGGAACCATTCAGACTTAGGGGGACCAGTCTTGCGAGCCACTGGTAGCTAGGAAGATGTATTCTGTCACCCACCCGTGGCGCCAACGACCGCCCGCCTAACATTGACTTCCGACAGTCGAGAGAAAAACATGTAGCGCTGGTACTCGTTCCCAGCTAGGAGAACGCACGCGGCCATCCCGCCACCCCTCGTCGCTTCCCGCCGCCCACTTCGTTATTGGTACGAAAATGATGTTACCTGGCCTCGAAAGTGCCTGAATGCCACCGCCCCCCGCGCTCGTAATTCCGGCCCCCCAATGCGTCATTCCGGCGAAAGCCGGAATCCAGAGGGGTGGCAGGGGGCGGCAAAAATGACAAGCAAACAATTCCAGCAACCAGACCCCAACTTTCGTACCTTGCTGTGCCGGCGCCAGCCGGCATGGGCCATTGCGCTTATCCTCGCGACTGGCGTTGGGACAACACCTTGGATACCGACGCTAGCTCCAGATCATGAAGGTGACCGGCTGGTAGCTCCAACCGGCTCCCAGCACTGTCTCGACGATCTCGCCCTTGATCAGAGAAATGTCGTAACCCCATTCCGCCGGCGATGCATTGCCGCCCCCTGGGTTGGCGCCGTTGTTACGCTTCGACGATGGACGCCAATCGGCCAGGTCCAGTCCGAATATCGGCCGGCGTCGAATCTCCACTTTGCCATCGGGTGCCCACCCGCCTTCGGTCCTGACCTGATATCCGTCATCCATCGCCCTAACCGCCCTGCGCCGGCCATCCAACCGCATCCGCAGTGCTCGTGCACGCATCAATCCACGACGGCCAAAGAGTCCTTGCCAGCTCCTATCATCGAGCTTCCACTCAGCTACAAACTCGTTTTCGCTCAGGCGGCAGACCTTCCAGCGTCGATCATCGCCGTTCAGTGCCAAGAGCCGGCGTCGCAGCTCGTCAACAGGTTGCCTGGGCACCTTGGCTTGCGGTCGCAGCGCTAGCGATCGCGACGCGACCACCGGCCAGATCAGGATCGCAATGATTAACCCGGCAACGGGTAGCGCCAAATACTCTCTCGGCCCAGCAGCTTCGAGCGACAGGGGCGGGGCCGGCTCACCGCGTCTCGCTACATTCGGAAAGTAGCTGAGCAAAGTCGACATCCATCTTTCGTTGATCGAATATATCATCCCCAACCATACGCCATCCACCCAGACATACAGGTCCTTCGAACCGCTCCGGGAGAACATATACTCCTGTATTGGATTGTAGATTGTTCCAGGAACGCCATAGCTACTCGCTATCTCCAACAAGGCCAGCCGAGACTGAAACGGGTCGGCAAATTTTCGCAGAGTGACCTCCGACAAGTCGGCGCGTCCCACGGCCTGACCCAACGGGTTAGAAAACGCTTCGGCGCGTGCGATGTCTCCGTACCTGGGCGGTATGTCTCTGATACGGTAAATCTGAGACCAAATGAATGTAGAGCGAATTGATTCACTCAGACTCAGTCTGGAGGATTCCAAGAAGCGAAGCGATCTCTGTTTCTCACCTAGCGAACGAAGAAGCTCGGCCGGAGTCAGGTGAGCCTCGATGGAGCTAGTCCTGTGGTACGGAGGCGATTCGATCAAGTAGAACGCTAGCACTCCGACCGCCGCTGCGCCCACTAGAAGCAGTAATGTCGCCGACGATAAACGCAACAGATTTCTGCCCAAGGTGACCTCACGCGGGGATCGTCAGATAAGCTCGCTTCGCTTTCAATCGTACCCGGCGCTAACGTTGGGGGCTGCCACTACAGAGCCGGCGTAGTCCGTCGTGAGCAACGCTAGCGGCCAATCACTGCCCCACATCAGCCGACCAACGTAGAGAATCGATCGCTAGCGTTATGGGCGAAACTTCACCCCACAAGGTTATTCGCCATTATGCAGTATGCGTAACAAAGCTCTGATGTCCTCGAATGGTGTGCACCCCGGCTTGTTGTGGTAGTTTGCGAATTCCTCTGGAATCTCCCCGCCGGCATCCTCTATAGCCAGGCGCAGTAGATCCTCGCAAACGTCCGGACGCTCGCCGGCCAGATTGCGCTCCAGGGCGGGATCGTCGCGAACGGCATACAAGAGCTTGCCCTCGCCCCAGACACTTGCGTTGAACCACCACTCGTCGGTGATGACAGTCACAAGCGGGCCCCAGGCAATCGTCACGTAGTCTCGGAAGGTCGGCGCGGCAGGCCCCAGAGCCGGCCAGAAGTCCTTGCCGTCGATGGGGTTCGGCGTCGTCTGCCCGACCATCGACAACACCGTGGCAACCACGTCGTGGTTGTACACCAGCTGGTCGCATTTGCTGCCGGCGCCCTCGCCCGCGGGATGGCGCATCATCAGTACCAAATCGGCAACCGCATGTGTCATCGGGTGTCCTTGCTTGCTGACCATCCCTTTGTCCCCCGGATCGAATCCAAGATTGTGGCCATGATCGCTCATCGCCACGACCACCGTATCCTCCAGCCGGCCGGTGAGCTTGAGTGTTTCCATGAACTGGCCGAACCAGCGGTCGACCAGCGTCACCTCGCCGGCGTAGTTGGCCTGTACCCGTTTCAGCTCGCGAGGCGTCAAGGTCTCCCGCCACGGGCAGTAGGGCGATTGGATGATGTCTGCCACGTCGTCGTCGGGATCATACAGCTTGCGGTACCAGACCGGCGGATCCCACGGCTCGTGAGGATCGAAGGAATCTACCACCAGGAAGAATCGCTCCGCATCCTGGTTATCCCAGAGCCAACGCGATGCCTCGCTGAAAACCTGCGCCGGATAGTAGTCCGACTCGTGGAGCCGCTCGTTGTTGTTGCGCAGGTACCCTCCCAGGAATTTTGCAAGGCCCGAATGATCGGCTATAGGTACGTTCATGTGGCTCTGGACCCGCTCTGACGACACAGCCGGCCCGCTCCGGTACCGATCGAGCTCCTGGCCTCGAACCCATATCCATTCGTGGAATCCGCGGTGGAAGTTCTTTGAAGGCTTGAACTGATGGTAAGTGTCGGTGATCAAGGCGCAACGATAGCCTCTTGGTCCAAGAATTTCGGCCACGGTGTCTTGCTCTTCAGGGATCGGTCCCCATCCAGGTGCAACACCCGGAAACTCGCCCTTGTATTCGCGATGGCCATGGAACGGATAAGTCCGCAGTCCGGTGTGGAGCGCTCGACGGAAAAGCAGCGTCGGCAAAGACTCAGGATAGGCTCTGGTGAACAGCACTGAATCCTGGGCGAATGCGTCTAGATGCGGGGTCACTATCCAGGGGTTGCCGTAGGCGCCTACGTGATCCTGGCGGAGTGTATCAAAAACAACGACGACGATATTCATCAGTCCAACTCCCCTTCTAACTCACTGATTCAGTCCCGAAACGCCCTCGATCAGAGCTCGTAGAATTGAACCGCGTTCAAGCGGAACAATTTCAACTCGTCCTCGGAGCCGATTGGGCCAATTGCTTCTCTCATCGCTCCATATATGCCGGCGTAATCCGTCGTCAGCAACGCTATCGGCCAATCGCTGCCCCACATCAGCCGGCTGGTCCCGAACTCTTCCAGTAGGAACTGCACGTACGGCCTGACAGCCTCCACCGGCCATCCCTGGTCGGGGTTCGCCAGCAACTGGTCCATTAGCTCTGCCCGGGGAGACAGCGACAGCTTCGCGGCGAGGTTCGTGTTCCGTGCCAACGCTCTCATCTGCTTCTCCCACTCCGCTCGCTCCGTGCCTTCTACCATGTCCGGCTTTGCCATATGCTCGATGATCGCTTTCAGCTCCGGGATGCGAGCGCAGACCTCCAGGACATGCGCCAAGTGCTGAGTGCGGACCAGGAACTCGAATATGATTCCCCTGCCGGCGACCTTGCGCAGGCCGTCGACTATGCTGGGCCGGGCAAGTATGTCCGGATCGGGATCACCCTCGAATCTCATCCGCACCCCGCAGAATTTGGGATCCCGTTGCCAGCGTTCTAGCTCGTCGCCTAGGTGCGGACTCTCTAGGTCCACCCAAGGGGCAAATCCGGCGATCGCGTCTGACTCCGCCGCCATCTTTGCGATCGACGCGTTTTCCTCCGGCGTCGTGCCGGCCTCTATCACCACGAACTTCCCAACGCCGACTTCCGCCGAGGCCCGCGATATATCCGCCGGACGAAATGAGTTGAAAAGTTGATTCAAGTCCGGCGTGATCCACGTCCGTCGCGCCACCTCGAGATCCCACAGGTGGCAATGGGTATCTACTATTCCCAGCTCTGAAAGATACATTCCGCCTCCTCTGATGCTGCCAGTTCAGCAGCAACCTTCTTCAATTCCTCGATACTAGCACCCTCCTGATGAGTAGCGAAGCGAAGCGCCAGCCTTGACCGAAAGGGTCTCTCGAGCGTCTGGGGCGGTACCGACCCGGCTGAGTGGGACAGCGAAACTCCTTGGCACATCTGCGTAAGAGTAGCTTATAACGTGACGCCGCCCTGCTCAAATGGACTCGGTTCTATGTAAGTGTTCAGATTTACGGGTGCCTTACGTAAGGGCGTAATATCGCACCAATGAGGGTCTATCACTGGCGAGGACGTCTGATCGGGGAAAGCCAGGAAAGGGTTACAAGGGCGAAGTCCTTGCCGGGGGATGTGGGGGATGAGGTCGACCACCTCGTGGAATTGACATCGAAAGGTCGGAAATCCACGCTCGACCGCCGGCCGAGGTCCCGAATGGCGACTCGGCTTTTCCAGTTCACGGGCACGGAGGAGAGAAATACACCCAAATCTGAACTGTTGCGCTTCTATCTTCTGTTGGTGAAGTTCGGGCCTTTGTTGGTAATCCCTAGGAGTCAGTCGATCTGGATTTCGTCGGCGTGTAGGCGCCATTCGAATTGTTTTCGAGCGAGACGATGAGGCTCGCGTAATTGACATACTGCGTATTGTTCCACGCGGTCACGCTTACAAGCAATAGGAAAAAATATGCACGAACCTCGAGTGATTCTCGACGATGCCGGGCAACCGGCTTTCGCCGTGCCCCCGTGGCATGAGCATGAGCGCCTTATGAAAGGGGACGCCGAAGCACCGTTGAGCGATGTGGAGATTTACGATCGTGCCAAATCAGAAGAGAACGAGTCCTTCCCGATAGAAGTGGCAGGCCATCTTGCGGCTGGGAAAAACCCGATTCAAGTCTTTCGCAAACATCGCGGTATGACCCAAAACGAGTTGGCTGCGGCAACCAACATCAATTCAGTTTATCTTTCTCAAATCGAAACAGGAAGACGCAGTGGTTCGACGAAGACGCTTGCCTCAATTGCCAAGGCATTGAACGTTAGCTTGGACGATCTCACGTAGGTCCATGTTTGTCTGCAAGCTCAAACCGAACAGACCCACATTGCCGTACCGGCTTGATTACTGTGTCCGCCATGTACCGAACCCATTGTAAATGTTCAGATTTAGGGGTACCTGGTCCGTATGGGCGTAATATCGCACCAATGAGGGTCTACCACAGACGAGGACGTCTGATCGGGGAAAGCCAGGAAAGGGTTGCAAGGGCGAAGTCCTTGACGGGGGATGTGGGGGTGTCCCCCACAACAAAGATCCCCCTTCTCCTGGCCAGGAGAAGGGGGCCAGGGGGATGAGGTCGAGCAGCTCGTGTATGTGGCATCGGTAGGTTGGACTTCACCACTTGACCGCCGACTGAGGTCCCGGGTGGCAACTCGGCTATTCCAGTTCACGGGCATGGAGGAGAGACATACACCCAAATCTGGACCGTTACAACCCATTACCGATGATTGACAATGGTATCAGTGGTTACTAGGATCAGATTGTCTACAGATCCAAAACAGGAAGGGAGAACACAGGTTGGCGCAGTTGGCCACTACGCAGCCGGCCGGATATGTCACGCTCGTTATGAGGTTCTTCAAGGAAGAGGATCAATGGGTTGGCGAGTGTGAAGAACTGGGAGTCGCTACGTGCGGTGACAGCATTGAAGAAGCGCGCAAAGGTTTAGAAGATCTAATGATCCTTGCCCTCAACACTATGGAGAGCATTGGTGAGCGCGAGCGGTTCTTTGCTGATAACGACATTACCATACATTCCCTCGATCAGCCAACGCCTCAGAAGTCCTATGATCTGTTACCAAATGTTTACTTGGCAAAATCTGAGCCTATTCCGGTCGGAGTCTAAGTGGGGCAGCGCCAAGAGCTGCCGGCAATCACCGGCTTGGAATTGATAAAGCTCCTGCGTCGAAACGGCTGGGTGGAAGAGCGTTCTTCGCGCCACGGGGCGGCCCTCAAGAAGTATGATGTAGCGTCAAATAGGACGCGTTGGGCAATCATACAGCGACGCAAAAAGTCTTTACCGCCATCTGTACTGGGTCGCATCTTGAGCAAAAAGCAGTCGGGGATTGGTAGAGACGGTTTTTTGAACATGTATTACTCTTCAAAGTGAGATAATCGACGGACGCCGTTTCCTGGCCAACCTGCTCACGAGAGTAAATCACCCGCTAGGCTAAACTCTTATAAGATTGGTTTCCGCCAAGTGTCCAGGCTACGGCACGTCCATCCGGCGCAGCCGGACCACTGCCATCAAGAAGAACACCACCGAAACCGCGACGACTCCCACGATCGCGGCAGTGGGCTCGATAGACGTCTCCTTCAACACACCCAGCCGCGACTCGTCGATGCCCACCATCAACGTCGTGGCATAAGCCCGCACGCTTAGGTACCGGATCCCTTCGAGCAGCGTGCTGAGCAGGCCCTCCCACAGGAACACGTACAACAACGCGAATCCGATAGCATGGCTGGTCATCAGGCCGGCCCAGACGAATATCGCGGAATAGGCCACGATTCCGGCGAGCAGGCCGACGGCTACCGCCCCAGCGGTCTTGACGTCCCCTCCCAAACCAACGAACGCCACGGCAACTCCGCTGAGGATCAAGGACGGCCCGGCGATTGCCACCGGCGCCAACATCTTCGACAGGACTATCTTCCACCGCGGTACCGGATTAAGCACTATGTATCCCAGCGTGCGGTCCTCCAGGTCGTTGCCAAAGCTGGCGGTCGCCAGTGCCATCGTGACGATGGGCAGAATGGCGGCGACGATCAACACGCCCAGGAGCGCGCTGATCCAATTGTCGACGTCTTCCTGCGAGCGGGCGCCGCCGGAATCCGTGGCCCGCTCCTCGACGGGGTCCGGCGCCCCGTCGCCGGTGTCCACCGTCACCGGTACTGACATTTCGGCGTTGGGCGCCAAAGATACTACCGCCACGGATATGAGGATGGGCACGGCCGCCAGCAGCACTATAATGCCGAGGCGCCATTTGCCGGAAAGCTGGCGCAGAGAAAGCAGAAAGACCGGTCCCACGCTAACCCTCCACCACGTAGCTGAACACGCTCTCTAACGATTCGTCCATCGGCTCGACCCGTGTGAGTCGCAGTCCCAACTCTTTGGCAGTCGCCGGCACCGCCCTTTGCAGCGCCGCCACGTTGCGGCTCAGCACCAGGAGTGCGCCGTCGTCCAACGCGACCGACTCCACCGACTCCAAGCGCATCAGCGCCGAACCCATCGCTCGAGGGTGTTCGCAGTGGATCCGTATCTTGTACGGTTGCTCGTCCAGCTTCTCTCGAATGGCCCGGAAGTCGCCCGACGCCGCCAGCTTGCCGCTCACCATTAGTAGGTGACGGTCGGCTACTGTTTCCACTTCCTCCAAGATGTGGGATGAGATGATTATCGTCCTGCCCTCCGATGCCAGCCGCCTCATCAGGTCGTGAAACTCGATTCGCTGCCGCGGATCCGTGCCGTTCAGCGGCTCGTCCAGCAGCAGGACCTCAGGATCGTGGACCAGCGATGCCGCCAGTCTCATACGCTGTCGCATCCCCCGCGAGTACGTTCCCAGTGAGCGTCCCTGCACGTCGGCAAGGCCAACGTACTCTATTGCCCTATCCACCGCGGATCCGACGTCGCCGAGGCCGTGGAGCCGCGCCGCCAACTCGACGAAGTTCCGGCCGCTGTAGAACGGGTAGACTGCTTCGTGTTCTGACATCATCCCCAGCTTGCGGTAGACCTCCGGGTTGTCACGCACCGGCTGACCCAGCACTTCGATCTCGCCCTCCGAGGGACCGGCGAGGCCGGCCATCATGTGCAGCACCGTCGTCTTGCCCGCGCCGTTCGGGCCCAACAGTCCCGTCACGCCAGGGTGCACGTCCAACGTTACGTCGTTTACCGCAACCACGTTCCCGTACCATTTCGACACGGAACGCAATGTCATTACCGGGTTGCCTGATTCCATTTCTAAGCAATCCTTTGATAACGCCGCAATAGCAGCAGGGCCGGCCCTACCGTCAGCACCACGTACCATGCGATCGGGACCGCTGCGGGGAACTCCGCCATCTGCAGTGATAGGTCCGAGGGCTCAACCCATCCAAGTATCTTGCCGTTCACGTGCCCCGGCACGCTGCCGAGGTCGAGCAGCCCTATCCATTTTGCATATTCGCCAGTAATCGGCTCGCAGCGGTCCAGGACCACGACGTTGCCCTCCATGTGCGTCTGACGCTCGGTGCACGCCACGAGCGGGTTCGCGACGGCCGACGAGATGAATATCAGCCCGATCACGAAAGCCGCCGCGTATGCTCTCCGCGCCGCGAAGCCGGCCACCGCCAGCGGAATCGTCGTCGCGAAGACCGACGCTATCGCCCCCGCGGCCAGGAAGCGCGGCACGTCGAGCCAGTTCTCCCGAATGTAGGTGAGCGGTTCCTCGGCGTTGAGCGTCAATCCGATGAACAATACGGATTGCCCGAAATACACTAGAGCCAGCACAATCGTAAAGAACGCCAGCCAACGGCCGGCTAGGTAGTCGGCCGGACTCAGCGGCCGCACCAAGTATAGCTGGAGGACTTGGCTACGCCGGTCGGCGCACAGCAGCTCGGGTGCGATGATCGCGGAAAAGAGCAGGACCAGCATCAATACGATGCCGTCATAAGTGGCGTGGTTTGACGCCGCGCCGGGCACAAGCGGCCCGCTGCTCATGGATGCGACGATTACCAAGATCGCCGCCGGCAATATGGCCGAAGCGAAAAGGAGCAGCGGCAGGATTTTCGCCTTCGTTCCTCGGCCCAGGCCCAGCGCCGTGCGCATGCCGTCGGTCCACAACGCGATGAGGGCCCGGCTGCGCCCCTCGCGCGGCCCTTCGTAGCGCTGATACCCGATGTCGTGGATTTCGCCCCGGGGCTCTGATGCCAACCGTTATCTCCTGAAGATTTCCGTCAACCTGTGCCTACGCGGCGCCATCCGTCGCAGCCGCGCGCCCGACTCCGCCAGCGAGTCCCGAACCGTGTCATAGCTTTCGCCCGCCACGTCTTCGATGACGATCGACATCCCCTCCAGCTCGGCCTCGAGTCCTTTCTGCCGCAACAGGACCATAAGTTCTTCCCGGTGGTCGTCGACGTCGACGTATAAGGTCTCTGTCTCACGCGTAAGGTGGGAGACCGTACCGTCCTCCACTACTCGGCCGCCGTCTAGCACAACGATTCTGTCGCACGTGCTCTCGACGTCGCCCATCAGGTGCGACGACAACAGGATGCTTATGCCGAACTCATTTCCGGTGCGCCGGACCAGCGCGAGCATCCCCTCGCGTCCCAGCGGGTCCAGGCCGGCCGTCGGCTCGTCTAAGAAAACCATCGTCGGGTCGTGGACCAGTGCCTGCGCCAGCTTCACCCGTTGCTTCATTCCGGTGGAGTACTCTCCTATAGCCCGGTACCTCTCCTCGGCGAGTCCGACGTGCCGGAGAGTGTCCGCCGCCCGCACCCGAGCATAGGCAGGAGGCAGGCCGCTCACCTGCGCCATGTGGGTGAGAAACTCGGCTGCCGTCAGCAATGGCGGCAGGCAATCGTGCTCCGGCATATAGCCCAGACGGGCGCGAATCTCGACCGACTCGTAAGGCCGCGCTCCCAGCACCTGCGCCGAGCCCGAGGTCGGTTTGATCAGTCCCAAGAACAGCTTGATCGCTGTGCTCTTGCCGGCTCCGTTCGGCCCCAACAGGCCGGTGACGCCTTTTCCAATGTTGAGGTTGATTCCGTCCAACGCGATCACCGGGCCGTAGTGCTTGGTCAACGCGTTGGCTTCGAGAAGGGGGTCGATCTCTTGTATCCTCCTTCAGTCATTGTTTCCCCGGATACGTCTCGTTCTCTTCGCCCAATACTCTACGCGCACGCCTGGCGCCTGTCATCGGCCGGGCGACCGATTTTGCCCTGGACAACGGGCCGATAACCTCCTCATCCTTTCCACCGAGGCCAGTATCCCCCATGCGTACTATACCCACAAGTATGGGAATCGATGGAGGTGCAACGGCGGCAACTGGGATGGGCGATTGGTACGAAAGCACGCCCCGGACTCTGATCCGGGATGGCCGGCTCCCGTCGAGAGTCGAAAGAGAGAAATGTAGCGCTGGGGCTTGTCCCCAGCCAGGGGAGGGGGGCCAGACGACACCTGAACCCTTCGATCAACCAATGCACCCAATTTTCATACCTTGTTGTGCCGGCACCAGCCGGCATGAGCGATTGCCACGAAAGCATGTCCTGTACACTGATACGGAGTGGATGGCTTCTGCCACGTCCGCGGGCCCGGCCAAACCTGCAGCGCGTGGGCTTGTCCCACGCTTGGTTCCCGCCCCGCCCGTGCGTCTCCGTCATTCCCCGTGCACGCGTGAATCCCGCGTCGGGCCGGCTCTCGCAGCCGACTTGAAAAGGGTGAGGCGAACGAAATAACTACGGTTTCCCAACCCGGCACTAGTCGGCTACTCTCCAGGCAGGAACGACAGCACGACCGTACTTCGGTCGTGCTCCTCTCCGGCGCTGGAACTGGTCGCAACGGCGCTGAACCCGTTCGAAAGCACCTCGTACAGTCCGCGGTCCATGCCCAAGCCCGCCTCCGCTACATCGGGGCCCAGCTTCCCCATGATGCGTCGCAGGTCTAAGTATGATAGGAATTGCCCGCCACCGCTAAGGTGCCCTACGGTCCTCAGATATTCTTCTCCGGCCGAGAGCCCAGCGTCTCCACCCTCTTGCAGTGACACGGTGGTCTCCAACGAAGCCTTCGTCGTTCCGAACGTGAGGTAGCCGCCGTGGATAACGTAGCCGGGCTGAACCTCCTGTCCATCCCACTTGAACACATGCGCGTCGTTGTCGGCGCCCACGTCAACCTGCTCAACTTCCAAGCCCACGAGGGACTCAATCCTTCCGGCTAACCTGCCGACCGACTCGGTCAACTGCCGCTCTCCGTCGGGCCGGTACGACAAGATGGAAACTCCACCGATTTCGGTGTCCGCGGACTTGCTGGATTGAAAGTCCTCTGCCTCGACGTCATAAACTGCTAGAAATAGCTCGCCGCCCAGATAGTCGAAGAAGTCGTCTTCCGGGTGTATGCCGAGAACCTGGTCTATTGTCCACATCCCCAGGTCCAGCACGTCCGCCAAGGTCGAGTCCGTCGCAAGGTTCGGCGCGTCGTCTGGCGGCGCTTGGCCGGGCAAGCTGTTCGCTTCGACCGCAAGAGCAATCGCCTCATTGATCTCTTCGGGCCCCATACCTGCCTCGCCCCAAAAGGGCAGCAGGTCAGCCATCTTGCATTCGCGGAAGGCTACTCGCCAATTGTCGATATCAGGGTCGAATGACATGGACAAGAAACCCAAGGTCTCTCTCGGCAGAAGCTGGGCCACGTCGCCGACTTCGGAGGCCTCGGGCCAAAGATCGTCAACCGCGGGAGATATCGTCGAGAAAACCAACCCTCGGTCCACCCAAGCACCGGATGAAATCATCCAATCGGGAGTCTCTGACAGCGCCCCGTTACAGGGTTCGTTTGTGGAACTCATCGGCGGGATCCCCAGGCCAAACGTGTACAGGTCCAATAGCTCCCGTCCCGGTAGCCCGCCGAAAACCTCCAAAACCCGCTGATAGTCTATGTAGACGGACGTGAACCGGCGCTCCGGCAGGGCGGCCCGCGCTTCCACGAAGCCTCCGTCCGAGGCAAGCGTCCGCGTCACGGTGCCAGTGGCGCGGACCAATACCTCTGTCAGCGTCTCCTCGTCCGTCGCGAAAACCAGCGCTTCGTCGGTTAGCGCATAGGCCTGCTCATTGTCTTCATCCACCCAGGAGTCGTAACCGTTGATCGATTTCTGTTCGAACGATACGGCGTTCTTCTCTTCCCGATTCCGCAGCCACTCTCCGAGAAAGTCGCCGGCTGCATTTCGGTTGCGGAGACCGATAACGACTGCCCCCTTGATCCGTTCGTCGTCGAGGTCCAGGACGGCCGCCGACAATTCGCCGGTGCTCCAGGCGCGCATCTCTTGAGCGAGATCGAAACCGGTTTCTTCTACTAGGTCGTCCTCGATACCGTCCACCCATTCGCGAAATCCTTCAATGTCCTGGAAGCCCTCCCAGGCCTCCATCATCTGCTCGCGCTGTCCCATCGCAGGGTTCAAGGTCAGCCAAGCGTAAGCGACTACGTCGTCCGGGAAGTACCGGGCGTGGTACTCGGCCGGCTTGGCGTTCCAGGGGAGTGGTAGCGCGCCTGAGTAAATCGCTACACCGATCCCGATCGCGATGAAAACTACCCCAGCCGTAACGGCGATAACCGCCCGTCTTAGCATTCACTCCCTCCGCTTGAACTGATCTGCACATTCCCGCGCGCACCAGTCCGGTCGCGCCTCAGCACGAGGCAGCATTAATAGGGATTGGGGGTGTAATCCCAGCCCGGTGCGCGGGATTCGCCTGATATAGCCGGTCGTTCGAAGCGACTCGTGCTTCAAGAGCATACGTCACACTCTTGTCGAAAGCCAATCTGTCTATGCCGTCTATCGGCTGTCCATCCGAAATCCATTCTCGTACCAATGACCCGCACCAAACTGGCCCCCTAAGTCTGAACAGTTACTACTTAAGTCAACCCGTGCGGCACCGCCCCGGCAATGGTATAAGGAACACATGTTCGCTCTACGCGCGACCCAAGTTCCATGTTCGACATTGGCAGGAAGAGTCGAAACACCAGGTCGGCCCCTACGAAAAAGGTACAAATTGCAAAACAAATGGCCGGGCGCCATTGACCAACCCAGGGCCGCTGCGAAAAAGTGAAAAATGCAAAACAAACGGCCGCCGGCCAATGGGCCGTCGTAGGGCCGGCTCTCACGGCCGCCCGGGACGGGGCGAATCTCAGGCCCCTCCCTTGTACATCACGTGACCCTACACTTCCGGCCTGATGGTCGCCTTCACTACCTTCATGGCGTTTGCGTCGGCCACCGCCTGCGCCACGCCGGCCTCCGTCAGCGGAAACTCTTCCTGCATGAGATCCCAGGGATACCTGTCGACCGCTCGATGAAGCATGTCTATCGCTAGAGGAATATCGTTGCCGGTGAACGCCCAGCTTCCCACTATCGTCAGGTCCTTGGTACAGATCCGGTGCCAGTTGGTCTCGATAGCGCCGGCGTCGGTAAACTGTCCCATCTCCACGTAGGTGCCCCCGTCGCGAAGCATCTCTATGCCCTCCGGCCCCGAGGATGGGTGGCCGCTGCACTCCATGACAACGTCGGCGCCAAAACCGCCGACCACCTCGCGCACCGCCCCGACCCGCTCCTCGGACGTCCTGTACTTCTCGATTGAAATCGTCTCGACTGCCCCGAACGATCGGCAGATCTCAAGTCGGGGCTTCTCCGGCGCTCCAATGACGACTACCCGGCCGGCGCCCATCTCTTGCGCAGCCACAAGCGCCAGCAGCCCAATCGGGCCCGAGCCCTGCACCACCACGGTATCGCCCACTCGAAACCCGTCCGCCGCGCCGGGGCTGCGGATCGCACGGTTGAGCCCGCGTACGCACGATGTCAGTGGCTCGGCCAATGACGCTAGCTTCAACGACATGTCGTCAGGCAGTTTGTAAACCTTGGTCCCTGGAAGCATGTCGAGGTCTACGTACACCATTTCGGCCCAGCCTCCCCACAGGTGGGGCGACTTCGAAAAGGGGATGTAGCGGCCATAGTAGGTCGGATTTAGGCACTTGTTCGCGCGGACTGGATAGTGGACGCAGTAGTAGCATTCGCCACAGGGCATTAGCGGCGGCAACATGACTTTAGAGCCCACGCTCAGGGGATGGCCCATGAAGTCGACGTTCAGCTCCGGCCCGATCTCTTCGATCACGCCCGTCAACTCGTGACCAAGAGTGATCGGCCAAGGCAGTGGTTTCGGCCAGTGGCCTTTCAGGATGTGGAGGTCTGTTCCGCATACTCCGCACGAGTCTATGCGAATCAAAGCGGCCTTCTCCGGCACCGAGGGGCGCGGCACCCGATTCATGACCGGCGGCCGGCCGGGCCCTTCGAAGCTGACTACGGCTATGTCACCGGCTGATTCTTTCACTCACTCCTGCCCATCTATATGTCTTGGATTGAGCTGATTGGCGGCTCAATGCGCTCTTTGAGCTTACCGCAAGCCGCCGTACCACTCGCTCTCGCGCCGGCAGAACAAGTCGTGAAAGATTATCGGATACCAATGGTCCGGTTCGCTCGTGCGCGTCAGCTCTGCCATCTCGTCCTCCGAGAGTCGGACGTCGAGAACTCCCATATTGTTGTGAAAGTGCACCATGCTCGAAGCTCCCAGATGCACGATGTCGCACTTTCCCGATTGGAGAAGCCATCGCATCGCGACGCTGGCAACATTCGAATCGTGCTCCTTGGCAATCCGCGAAAGCAGGTCCAACGTTGCCCAGTTCCTCTCGATAGCTAGGCTCTTCCATGAGAACATCTCGTTGTCTTTCGCCTGCTCCAACCGTGCCCCCGGCGTCGGCTTCTCGTCGCCCCGGTTGTATTTTCCCGTCAAAAAACCCGTGGCCAGAGCGCCCCAAGAAATTACGGATACGTTCTGATCCTGGCAGGCCGGAATTATGGAGTTTTCAGCGCCCCGGTCGGCGAGGTTGTACCAAATTTGGTTCGATAGCAATGGCGTCAGGTTGTTGAAATTGGCGTGCATGTTAGCTCTGATTATCTGCCATCCATCCCAATTGCTGGCCCCTACGTACCGTATCTTGCCCGCTCGAACAAAGTCGTCTACCACTCGCAGCGTCTCTTCGATCGGCGTATAGTAATCCCAGACGTGAAACTGATATAGATCGATGTAATCAGTTTCTAGTCGCTGTAAACTTCCCTCGATGTTCGCCGAAAGATAGGATCTGGACAGTCCGACGTTATTGGGCCGAACCTCGTTCTCCATGATGCAAAAGCCCTTGGTCGCGATCACTAGCTGATCGCGCTTGCCCTTGATGATTTTGGCCACTGTCCTCTCAGAGGTTCCGGCGGTGTTGGCGTTGCTGCCTCTCAGTCCCCCACCGTAAAAATTTGCGGTATCGACCAGGTTCCCGCCAACGTCGTAGTAGTGGTCGAACATTCGCTGACTGGCCTTCTCGTCCAGCTTGGAGCCGAACAACGCGGCGCCCAGTCCGATCCGCGAGACCTGAAGCCCGGAATTCCCAAGATTGCAATATTCCATTGCGTCCCTCCCAATGTTGTTGATCTAGCCTTCGGCCGGCGAAACGCCGCCGACCTTTGCCTCGCAGAGGCAACGCCTGTCTCGAGTTGCTGGGCTAACTAAACGGCATGCTATTCGAAGCCGGATTTCGAGTCTTGCTGCGACCTCACCACCTGAACGGGTGAGGCCCGAAATCAGCCTCATAATACGGAGCGACGACACGACCGGGAGGGGAGACCTCGTCCAGCGCGGCTTGATCTTCGGCGGTCACTGTGACGTCTAAAGCTGCCACGTTGTCCTCTAGCTGCTCCATGGTGCGGGGCCCGATGATCGGGCTGGTGATTCCTGGCTGTTGGGCGCACCAGGCAAGACCTAGCTGGCTGGGCGTGCACCCTTTCTGGCCCGCTAGCTCTACCAGCTTTTCGACAACGGTAAAGCCGGCATCCGAGAACTTCTGCTCGAGCGCCCTAGCCTGGGTATCCGAGACACGTCCCGTTGCCGGCCTATCCTGGCCGCGGCGGTATCTTCCAGCAAGAAATCCGTGCGCCAGCGGTGACCACGGCAATACTGCCAATCCGTACGTTTGCGCCATCGGGATCAACTCTCGCTCGATCCGGCGATCCAGCAAATTGTAAGGTGGTTGCTCGCTGACGAATCGGTTTAATCCTAGCTCCTTAGCGGCCCATAGAGACTCGACAACCTGCCACGCCGCGAACGTGCTTGTGCCTATGTAGCGGACTTTGCCGGCCCTGATGAGGTCGTCCAGAGCTCGCAGAGTTTCGTCGATGGGAACGTCGGACTGAGGACGGTGCATCTGATAGAGGTCGATCCAGTCCGTTTGTAATCGCTTGAGAGACCCTTCACACTGTTCGATGATGTGGCGACGGTGATTGCCCCGGGCGTTTGGGTCGTCATCGGACATTGGGGAGTGTACCTTTGTAGCCAGCACGACACGGTCTCGTTGGCCGCTGTGCTTCAAGGCTTTGCCCACCGCGACCTCGCTCGACCCTCGACCGTAGGAGTTGGCGGTATCTAGGAAGTTGACTCCTAACTCTATCGCTCGGCATATGATCTCGACAGATTCCTGTACGGGGGTTCTGTTTCCGAAATTGAAGCAGCCTAGACAGAACTTGCTGACTTTTACACCCGTACGGCCAAGATTCTGGTACTTCATGGCGCTCTCCCATCTCCCACAATCAAGCGGAACCCTCCGATAATCCCTGGGCCCGTCGAATTCTCTCCCACTTGATCTATGGACTCGTCAATTTAATTGTCTGCAGCTTTCCAACTCGCCGTGCCTCCGTGTTATGGACGTGCCGGCGCGATTAGCCCAAGGCACCAAATCAGTATAGCGAGTTGAGACCTGCAACCAGCCTCCGTTGAGCCAACGTTGCGTGGAGCTATCCACCTATCTCTACGCTGATCCGGTGGACCGAGTTATTCTTGTACCCCAGTTTATTCCAGGATGCTTCCGCCGGCTGAACGTTGCCCGTTGCGTCTGTCGTGCGGGCGACAACCTGGTACGAACCGCTGCTCGTTGGATCCCAAACGTACTCCCAACCCCGCCACGCGTACCGATGGTTCGGTCCCGCCAGTCGGGTTAGTTCCCAGCTCGTACCTCCATCCAGAGATAGCTCGACCCTCTCTATGGGGGCTGAGCCCGACCAGGCGAATCCTGATATTGTTACCGGGCCGGCCCCCAACCGGTCGCCATCGACCGGCGACGTGATCAATGCCCGCGGTTCCATCCGGGTTACCGGTGTTGTCCGCGGACCCCCGGATCCTGGGGCCCTGCCCTCCTGACCTATCACGTAACGTTCCCGTTGATAGAAGCCGTCGAATGGTTCAGCTAACACGCTGATCCTAGCAAGCCATTTGACCGAGGCCATCCCATACCAGCTCGGCACTATCAGCCTGAGTGGATAGCCGTGAGCCGCTGTCAACGGCTTTCCGTTCATGGCCCATGCGACAAATGTGTCAGGGTGCATGGCAGTCGCTACCGGTAGGCTTCTCTCGAATGCCGCCCGCCGTTTGCCATCAGGCAGGAGGCCGCAGTCCGCACCCACGCCAAGCACCTCGACAGCCGACGGTTTGATCCCTGTCATCTCTAGGATCGTCCTAAACGGAGTACCGGTCCACACAGCGGTGCCTACAGCGCCGTAGCTCCATTGCTCGCCCTCGGCATTCGGACTGAAATAGGATCTGCCGTTACCCGCGCACTCGATTGTTACTGTGAGGTCTTGCTCCGGCAGCGAAACCAGCTCCGAGTAGCTCAAGGCAAGGGGGCGCTCTACCTCGCCATCAACGACTAGGCGCCATGAATCCGCCCGAGCGTCTGGTACCGGAAAGTGGTTTCTGAGATAGAAAAGGGGTGTTGGGGTGATGAAGTCTTCTAGGAATTCAAGTGGAGTCTCCGCGTTAAGCGGAGACTCGCGCACGACCACCAATCGCGGGTCATTCCCTTCGTTCAAAGTCAATCTTGGGGCTCCTCCGGCGATTCTTCAGTACCATCGAATCAATATAGTGAGCTGACGGCAAGACTTTGCTCGGTGCGAAGACACTTCTTACGGCGGAAATGGTAGCCTACCGAAGCCCGTTGTTTCAACATCCGGCCGACCCCGGCGCTCCGTAAATTGTCTTGTGTCGTGGGTAAGTTGGTCTGTCCCGCCGATAGCCGGGCCAACCGCGTAGCTCGAAATCGAGAACCCGTTTGGGAAGGATTGGGTTGCTTCGTACACCGACACTTCGCGGTCATCACAGCTTGCTCTCACTGATAGGTGATGCAAGATTCGTATCTGAATATAGGGCGCATTCAGCCCGTATTGACTCCGCACTCCTGCTTGCCGTTGAAGTTTTATCAATATAGAATCTTCGCGAATTTGACCGCGTTGGTGTCGAGGCAGCTATGGTTAATAGGCCTGTTTTGGTATTGAATCAAAACTTTGAGCCCCTGAATGTCTGCAATCCCATGCGCGCGATTGTTCTGGTTCTCAGTGGTAAAGCCGAGGTCTTGGAACACAGCGACGGTTCACTGCGCTCGCCATCCGTTAGTTTCCAACTCCCTTCCGTGATCCGTCTGATCTATCTGATCCGCCGCCCACGACCAAAGGCCCGCCTGACCCGCAAGGAAATATTTCAGCGTGATGGACACACGTGCCAATACTGCGGAACTAGTGGAAAAGAGCTCACGATTGATCACGTATTACCCCGTCATAGGGGTGGCAAGCACGTTTGGGAGAACGTCGTTAGCGCGTGCCGCCGGTGTAATCATCGCAAGGGCGGTAAATCCCTGGAGATGGCGAGGATGCGTCTGCTCAGTCGGCCCTTCCAGCCAAGAGTGTCGCCATACTACGTAGTGCACCAGTATCTCAACACGTGCATCGAATGGCGGAAGTTCATTCCCGAGTGGGAGCTGGTGGCTGTCGTCTAGGGTCTAGGCTCTGATACAGGTCCGATATTGAGGCGCCTAAAATCGGGCCTCAGTCAAGAAGTAGCTGCCGCAGTTCCGATTCCAGTTCAATCTTAGTTACGGCCATCACCGAATCGAGCGCTTCGATCTCCGTTGAACCGGTAGGCACGATTGCGTCCTGCCCTCTCATCATCAATATTATCTTGGTGTTCCCAGGCAGTTTGACGTCCTTGAGCGGCTTGCCTACCACTGGCGAATTGCTCGAGACCACGCCCTCGACTAACTCCAATCCTACGTTTTGCAGCAGCAAGTGATGAATCAATGCCTGTGACGGTAACTCTTGCTCGATCTGGGCCAGGATAAGATTAGTACTGCTGACAGTGGCGTCGATTCCCAGAAGCTTGAAAATTGCTTCATTCTTAGGATTGTTGATTCGCGCGATCGTGCGGTCGACTTTGAATTTGTGTTTTGCCACCTGGCAAATGACCAAGTTGTCCTCGTCGTCGCCTGTCACCGCCACCACAACGTGTGCGCGATTAGCGCCGGCCTCCTCTAAGGTTCTCGCCTCGTCCGCATTGCCTAACATCACGATGCTGCCCAGTTCTTCTGAGATAGAGGCCGATTTTCTTTTGTTCTTTTCGACGACCAGCACCTCGTGGCCTTCATTCAATAGTGCCCTAGCGAGATAGAAGCCGACTTTCCCGCCGCCGGCAACGATCACATACATTTAGGCTGCACCTCGCGATGTTGTTGCCGCCGGTGAGAGTGGCCGAGCGACTTTTCCGCGTAGTAGCCTTGCTGCCACCCGTGTCGGACATACGGTTGTGTATCCGAGATCGTGAAAAATCTCTTCGCGATCAGGGTCATAGATGCGTGTGACTACCTTGTTAACCTTATAAATCAGCTTTGCGATCTGAGAGGCCATTAGGTTGGTGCAGTCGTCTTCAGTTACTGCTACGAATAGTTCCGCATCACTTATGCCTGCCGTTTCCAAGATCTCTTGATCTATACCAGTTCCTAGAATCGGCTCGCCACCGAATTCCTCACCAAGCCGGCGAAATGCATCTGAGGAAGTATCGATGATCGTTACCTGGTGGCCACGACCGTCTAATTTGCTGGCAAGCGACGCGCCCACACGCCCGCAACCGAGGATTACTGCCCGCAAGTTAGCTCCTAGAAGACGATTGGCGATTCAGTTCGAACTGCCAGATGTGCCTGTTGGCGCTGCGGCATCATGCCTTGGACCTAGTACATTAGGCTTCTGCCGCCACATTCGATTGAGCGCTGGGTTTGCGGCGTTTTCGTTCTTGCGTCATCAAGGCCTAACCAATACCCAGCCGACAAAGCCACACCTCGCAGGGAGCGTTTTTCAGAACGTAGCTGGCCGCCTCTCCCACGCTGAACTCGCCGTATTTACGCTGGTACGGGAGCCCGAATATGATGGTGTCTACGGAGCGTCCAACCGCCTCATCTACGATCGCCGGCCCCTCTTGGCGAGCCTGCAACAGTTCGCTCCTGATTGAGACCCTGGCCAGCCTACCTATCTCCAATGCTTCTTCCAAGATCTGTTCGCCTCGCTCGGCCTGAGAGCTTATCTCGGCGTCGATGGGCAATGACCGCTTTACTTCCATTACATGTATGATGAAGATCTGCGATTTATTTGAGCGAGCGGTTGCGCATGCCAATCTAAGGGCGACTTTGTCGGCCTCGACGCCGGCAAGCGGTACTAGGATTCGTCCAATTCTCTTTGCGTTAGCCAACCGTACCCAATTCCGCAGTTGGACGGGTCTTTCGTCGACCCTCGGAGCGAGGCCAGTATACACCCACGTCCGCCACTCCTTCAATGAGGTGTAGGAGTTCATTTCATGCCGGAAACATGCCTACTCTCGCAATTGCACCAAGTTCCCTAGTTGTTTCGACATATCGTGCGCGTGTTTCTCGATGGCATATGGACGTGGAGCCCGAACCCAAGAGGCTTTCCTACTTCCAAATACGCTGTTTGAGCGTACACATGAAGAGGGTATATGTGGAGTTACCAATTGACGTCGGGGCACCCGGCATTTGTCTATAATAGTTGGCGCTATCCAACTGACATAGGATGAACTAGATAGACGTGTCCGGCGAACTTCACCTGTCCGACTCTCCAATTCGCGAGTACTTGGCCAAGTTGGCGTCTTCATCGCCAACCCCTGGTGGTGGCAGCTGTGCCGCATTGTCTGCGGCTTTGGGTGCCGGCCTGATAAACATGGTTTGCGCGCTCACGGTCGGACGCAAGCGGTTTGCTGAGTATGAGGCCCTATTGGCCAACACGATTCAAAATCTACATAGTCTCTCGACCCGTCTAACCGAACTCATTGATGAAGATGCGCACGCTTATGACGGCGTCATGGCGGCATTCCGATTACCACGGTCCAGCGAAGACGAGAAAAAGAATCGCCGGCGGCGCATTCAGGAGGCACTGGTTCCCGCTACAGCGACGCCGCTCGAAATCGTCGAGTGCTGCCAGGGCGCGCTTCGTCTAGCGGTGCCCTTACTCGGCAAGTTGAATCCAAATGTCTTGAGTGATCTAGCCGCCGGCATCGACTTGGTTGCCGCCGCCGCTCATGCCGCTTCTCACAATGCTGCCGTCAATATCGCGATGATGTCCGACGACGAGACGATAGCACGATACACGGAACAGACTAAGTCGGCGCTTGCCGAGGTAGACGAACTGGCGGCGCGGGTCAGGGAAGGTCTGTCACGTGATCGGAATTAGAACAGGGCTGTTTCGCCGCGTTCTGGTCCGCTCGCGTCCGCACAGCTAAGAGCCACCATTTTCCGTAGAGACAACCCTTTGTGTCCGTCCATCGACGGGGGTAACCTGGTGGTTCACGTTGTTCGGTTCCTACGTCAAACACTGGCTTAGGACAAAACAGTGAGACCTAGAATTGAACGGGAGGGCCAAGGTTATGCCGGCCAATCGTATCGACGGGCGAAAGTTGGCGTCCGCTCATTTGGCGAGACTGCAAGCTGAGATAACGGAGTTTACCGACAAGTTCGGCGCTGGCCCCAAATTGGCAGTTGTGCGAGTGGGCGCTGATCAAGCGTCTGCCAGCTACGCCCGGCAGATTCGGCGGACATTCGAGAGGCGAGGCGCCTCCTCGGTCGAGATCGAGCTGCCTGCTAACGCTGACACGGAGCAGATTTTGGCCGAAATCGATCGGCTGAATGCCGATCCCGACATGCACGGGATCATGTTGCAAGCTCCACTTCCGCCTAGCATATCTTGGCGCGAAGTAGCGGATGCCGTTGTCCCCGCCAAAGATGTGGACGGCGCTACATCTACGAATCTTGGTCTCTTGGCCGCCGGCGATAGTTCAGCGATCCCGCCGGCGACCCCTGCTGGCGGGATGGAGATCTTGCGTGCTAGCGGCGCGGCGATTGTCGGTTCGCTGGCGACCGTGGTCGGGCGCTCCAACGTGGTAGGACTTCCGATGGCGCTTATGCTCGTTCGTGCACATAGCACGGTGACTGTTTGCCATACCCGAACGCCGGATATGGCCGCCGCCTGCAAGTCCGCTGATATCCTCTGCGTTGCTGCTGGTCGAGCTGACTTAATCACAGCCGATATGGTGAAGCCGGGCGCGGTCGTACTGGATTTCGGAGTGAACTTTGTCGATGGGAAGATGGTCGGGGACGTGGCAATCGACGAGGTCGCTCGTGTCGCCGGCGCAATCACGCCAGTCCCAGGAGGTACCGGGCCGATGACAAATGTATGTCTTTTGGCCAATACTCTGAGGGCGGCTCAAGTTGCGATGGAGAAGGCTTCGATTCACTCCCGGTGATCGAGGGAATTCGTTACTCGAGATAAATCGGCCTAGGCTAGTGTGCCGGCCCGCGCACCCAAAACGGTTTCGGTCCGCCGATCGTATCGCCGGAGAGCTAGTACCGTAACGCCTGCGATGAAGATCAGGGCCACCGTACCGAAGATCAGACCATCCATATGCCACCTGTCGGCAAGAGGTCCTCCAACTCCCGCGCCAACCAGCTGACCGACACCCAGCAGCATTGAATAGGCACCCATGACTGGGCCTCGGTGAATGGGATTCTCGTCCGATATGTCGGCAAGGTAGGCTAGTGCCGCTGGGGTAAATCCCGCCAGTACAAAGACGGACGCCCCTACGACCGTAGCTAGAGCGATGATCTGCAACGCAGCGTGTCCTGGGCTGTGGTTCAGCGCAAAAAGGAACACGCCTTCGATCACGCCGGCGCCTGTTGCGATCAGCATGATCGTAGTTTTCTTGATGCGTTCCAGCTGTAGGCTCCAGAAGAACATACCTGCTCCAAACACGAGACCGAACAGCGCCATTCCATTACCAATTTGCCCGCCGGTGAATCCGCCGGCCAGAAGTTGTCCCGTCGCATCGTCCTCGGCTGCCTGCAACACGGCGTGGGTGAGCCATAGGCCAAGAACCGCGTTTACCGCCAACCAGGCCGGCGCAAACCGGAGAAGGTGAACATTCTTCAATACGGCCAAGGATTCGGCAATCCCGTGCCCACTCCCGGAGCGATTGGAGACTTCTCGAACCATCGAGAAGGCCACAGCTGCCAGAAGATATGAGGCCAGGCTGGCAAAGAGAGCGTCGGGTCCAAAGCGATCCCAAAGTTTTGCTCCGAGTACCGCACCTCCTATTAACCCCCCTGCTGTGGCGATCTCGTACACACCCACGATACGACCACGCAACCCGACGTCCTCTATGCTGGTTTCGGCTATGTAACCGAGGGTAGCCGGTGCGGAGCTGGCGGTTGAGAATCCCTTGAGGAAGAATATTGTAAGGAGGATCAGAATAGTGACGGTGGCCGGCAGTTTCACGGTTGACTCTAGAGAGACGCCCACGATGAGCAGAGTAATCGCCACCGCACCGCAGGCGACGCCGATCTCCATAAAGCGCCGCCGGCCCGATCGATCGGATAGCACTCCGAAAATCGGTGCCGTGCTCAGTTCCGCCAGATAGAAAGCGCCAGTGAACAGACTCAAGAGCGAAGCACTGCCCAACGTGATCAGGCCTGCTAAGTTGATGTCACCTGAAACACTCGGCAGATATGGGCCCGCGAGGATCAGCGCAGTCAGCGTCGCTGACGCCGCCGAAGCTATTCTCAGCAGCAATGAACCGATCAGGCTTCCCCATACAGGCAGGGGAATCGAGAAGCGCCCTGTCATGAGCGGATGAGGCAGCTCATGTAGGGACTTCTGCCCAGGTCAAGGGCCGAGCAAAGCCGACAGGGGATTGTTCTTACAGCATTTGGAACGATTCTAAGCCGTAGGTAAACGCAACTATCCAATTTTGTCTAGATCAGCGAGGACCTCAGCCGAGTGGCCCGCAGGCGCAACCTGTGGATAGGCTTTCCTTATCGTGCCATCCTCGCCAATGACGAACGTACTGCGTAGCAGTCCTGTAACCTTCTTGCCATCGCGCTCCTGCTCGCCCCATGCACCGTAAGCTTCGATCACCTCGCGGTTTGGGTCTGCAAGAAGCGGAAATTGTAGCGAGAATTTCTTCGCAAATGCCAGGTGTGACTCCAGATCGTCCGGGCTGACGCCGAGAACCTCGGCGTTACGTTCCGTGTACTTGTCGTAGTCGTCACGAAACGCTGTCGACTCGACCGTTCAACCAGATGTGTCATCCTTTATATAGAAGTAAAGAACTACCGTCTTTCTACCGGCAAAGTCGTCCAGCGAAATATTCCCGCCGGTCGATGAGGGTAGAGTGAACTTGGGCGCCGGTTGGCCTGCCTGGGGCATTGTGTTTCGAGTCAATCGTTACCTCACTTTCGCATTATTTGGTGCAGGTGGACTCAGTTGGAGGGCTTCCACTTGATGGTGCAACCGATCGGCTTGGTTTCTGCTACTGGAACCTCGCGGCCGGACAAGATTGATTCTACCGCATCTCGGAAGAAGCGTACTTTCACGTCCTCAGGGCGCTCGTAGTTGTCGTCCAGAGCGCCGTGATACCGCATACGTCTATCTTGGTCGAACAGGAAGATTTCCGGCGTCCGCTCCGCGCCGTACGCCCGAGCAACGCCCTGGGATTCGTCATACAAATACGGGAACGGATATCCTTTCGCCTCGGCTCGCTTTTTCATCCGATCGAAGCCATCAGCAGGGAGGGCGTTTGCATCGTTCGAGCTGATAATGATCATTGCCAGACCTTGATCCGCGTAGTCGTGCTGCGTGCTGATCAATCGACCCTCCCAAGCTTGCGCGTAGGGACAGTGGTTGCAGTTGAACACTACGGCCACCGCCTTACTATCGGCTAGGCCGCTTAGATCATGTTGATTGCCGTCTACGCCGGGTAGATCGAAGCTGATCGCCTTGTCACCTAAATTCAAGTTCGCCAATTCGTCTCAAACCTCCGTTCGGATCATTGTCTGTTCTTCGTGGCGAGTAGCGCACGTCGGATCGTCTCCTTCGAGGGCAACGGGGAGATGCGACCGTCTTCGTGACGATAAGTACGGCAGGTTAGTCCGTAGTATACTTCGCCGCCCGGCTGCGGATCGATGTCGCGTCCATCGATCAAGATGGTTGGTGATCCGAGAAACTCTAACTCTCGGGCTGTCTCGTCGGTTGTGACCTCAATTCGAACAATCGGGGCTTTGATCCCTTCCTCCCGCATCGCGTCCTCCAGCCTTTCATAGCACTGATGGTGTGAAGGGCATTCTTCCCAGAAGAAAAACTCGATCTTCTCCGGACCGTGCATCGGATAGTTCCTCGATCGATTAGTTGTCGATGGTTTGGGATGATTATAAGTTAGCAGGAAACGGCCGTACAATATTCGGGTACCTGCCTACCAGCCCGTTAACTTGCTTATGCAAACAACTGGTATGAGACAGTTCCGGTTTACCCTCGAATCAGTGTATGTGTATATTCAAGCTCACACTGCCATGTCCAGGGGGTTAATCTCGATCTGGTGGTATCCGCTTGAACGGATCGTCTATTACCCAATTGACGATGATTTGGTGAAACTCATGTCGCATGTTTGCCACCTTTACTTTGGAGACAAAGCCGATACGGAACCGGGCGATCTGAAATGTCCCTAAGGACTATTCCGGAACCGGGCACAAGCACGAATCTCCAAGTAACTGGTATGGATTGCGCCGATTGCGCGGCGACCATTGGCCGAAACGTGGGCAAGGTGGAGGGTGTCGTGTCGGCCGACGTGAGCTTCGCATCTTCCCGAATGGTCGTCGTTCACGACGAAAGCCTACCGATCTCCGAGATCATTGCAACAGTAGAACGAACCGGTTATGGCGCAACGGTCGCAGTGGATGGTCCAGTCGCGGAGAAAGAGCCGGAGGGGTTTTGGATACGCGATAGGCGAGCCGTGGAGACTTCGGTCTCTGGGCTGGCTACGGCGGCAGGGTTAGTCGCTATGGCTCTGGGTGTAGAGGTCGCTGCGCACGGACTGTTCGGGGTCGCAATTGTGATCGGTGGTTACCGCTTTGCCCGTCGCGGCGCTTATTCATTGGTTCACTCGCGCGTGCTGGACATCAACGTGTTGATGTCGATAGCCGTAATTGGCGCCATTGTTATCGGACAATGGGAAGAAGCGGCCGTAGTTGCCTTTCTCTTCGCACTCGGCAACTTTCTCGAGTCTCTTACCATTGATCGCGCACGTAGCGCGATCACTACTCTGATGAAGCTCGCCCCGGCCGAGGCGCGGGTCATACGCGGTGACCAGCGAGTTTCGCTGCCGACTCGCGAAGTGAATGTGGGAGACGTGATCGTCGTGTCGGAGGGTGAGCGCATACCTCTCGATGGACAGGTAATCGCCGGCGGCTCGTCGGTAAATCAGGCACCGATCACCGGTGAATCGATGCCGGCCGATAAGAGCATCGGCGACGAGGTCTTCGCCGGTTCCGTCAACGGTGAAGGATATCTTGAGGTTATGGTCAGTCGACCTTATCAAGAGAACACGATCAATCGCATTATCAAGTTGGTAGAGGAGGCTCAGGCGAAGAAAGCACCAGTTGAACGCTTTGTGGACAGCTTCGCCCGGCGCTACACCCCGACCGTTGTGGCCGTCGCGGGGCTAATAATGCTCGTGCCGTGGTTGGGTTTCGGCCAGACTTTTGAATCAGGATTCTACCGAGCCCTGGTCTTGTTGGTTATCGCCTGTCCGTGTGCACTGGTGATATCGACGCCAGTGGCGACGGTGGCTGGTATCGCCCGGGCTGCGCGGGCCGGCCTTCTAATAAAGGGAGGCGCATATCTTGAAGCGGCCGGCTCGATTCGGGCGCTTGCGTTCGATAAGACCGGAACCCTGACCCATGGACGGCCGGAGGTCGTGGATATAGTACCTGCCGACGGCAACACCGCCGACGACGTGATCCGGATCGCCGCTGCGATTGAGTCCCGGTCAAGTCATCCTTTTGCTCTCGCGATTCTTCGGTATCAGCGCCATTCCGGCCAACTGGTCACGCCCGCATCGGACTTCGTATCGTTGACCGGACGGGGAGCGCGAGCGAGGGTTGAGGGGCAGGTTGGTTACATTGGTAGCCACCGGCTCCTCGATGATCTGCGCATAGACTACAACGAACTAACCGAAGCGATGATTCCTCACGAGTCCGCGGGCCGGACTACGCTTTTGGTGGCTAAAGATAGCAGGTGCGTAGGACTAATCGCCGTCGAGGACACTATTAGGCCGGAGGCACGCGATGCGGTCGATGCTTTGCACCGTGCTGGCATACGCCCCGTAATAGTGCTTTCCGGCGATCGTGAACGGACGGCCCGCTTCGTAGCTGACTATGTAGGTGCCGACGAGGTGAGAGCCGGTTTACTGCCAGGGCAGAAGGCCGATGCGATTACCGAACTGACTGCTCGGTACGGGCCGGTAGCGATGGTCGGAGATGGTGTGAATGACGGGCCGGCGCTGGCAACTGCCTCTGTGGGCATAGCTATGGGCGTAGTCGGGTCGGATGTCGCGCTTGAAACCGCGGACATAGCACTGATGTCAGACAACTTGAACAAGATCCCGACCGCCATCCGGTTGAGTAGCGCGACTCTTGCGACAATCCGTCAGAATGTATCGATTTCATTGGCTACGAAAGTGCTGTTCGTGGCCCTTGGCGCTTTGGGTCTTGTCGGACTATGGGTAGCCGTCTTCGCCGACATGGGCATCTCCTTACTGGTCACCGCCAATGCGATGCGGTTGTTGAAACTGCGAGATAGCTAGCGTTGGCGCTCAATTAAGACGGCGCTACCGTCCTTATAGATCAACGAATTCTTCTTAACCGACGCTGTCGATAGCCGAGCGTCAGGGTCAAAGGCCGCCGTCGGTGGCAAATCACCGGCGATTGAGTATGATTAGCCTTGCGTCGCTCGGCGTTAGTCCCCTAATAGGAAGAGGTCGAATGATAGTCGAAAGATATGGAAGCACGTCACTGCAAGTATCGAAAATTTGCTATGGCACGGGATTGACCGGCCGGATCCGGTTCAAGCGGACCCCCGCTGAGGGCGGCCGGCTCTTCCGCTACGCCCACGAGCGCGGCATCACTTTTTGGGATACGGCCGATGGTTACGAGACACACCCGCACGTTGCCGAGGGTTTGCAAGGTCTGGAGCGTGGCTCGGTAGTGGTCAATACGAAGACGGGCTCTAAGGATTACGCATCGGCCCTATCCGACGTCGAACGGTTTCTTCGGGAGCTCCGGACCGAATACATCGACAGCGTCCTGCTGCATGGAGTCGAAACGCTGGAGGACTTCAAGTCGCGCCGTGGCGCGCTCGATGCGCTCCTGGAAGCGAAGTCGCGCGGATGGGTGCGCGCGGTAGGCCTGTCCAGTCACCTTGCTACCGGTCGAATCATCGAGGAGGTGGCCAGATCGACTGAGATCGAGGTCCTTCTGACCCTCTACAACCAGAGCGGTCTAATGCTGCACAGTGGAACTATCAGCGAGCATAGCCGGCTCCTCGAATCGGTATACAAGGCCGGCAAAGGAATTTGCTTGATGAAAGTTCTCGCCGACGGTGCGCTCGCCGGCTCGGCCGAGGAAGCAATCCGGCAGGCGGTGACATATCCTTACGCTCATTCCGCCACAATTGGGTTCCGCGACGAGCATCAGATCGACATGGCTGTTCGGATTGCCGAAGGCAAGTCGGTGGCGCCTGGACTGGTGGCGCAGGCTGTCGGCTGATCCTTGGTCCGGAGCTCTTGCCTAAAGGCCCCGCTCGTTTAGAAAGTTGGCGCTCGGTCGCCGCCACCGGTCACGATCATCAATAGGAGGATCTCTGCTATGGGCGAGGTTAGAGTCAAAGACCGTCAGGACGTGACGATATATCGGGACGAATTTGCCTATGCATCCCATCCTACCGTGGCCAAGCTGCATAGCGGCGACTATCTGGTCGCCTTTAACGAGAGCCTCGTCCGCCAGCCATTCATCCATCCACCATCGGATCCGCGCTATGTGAATCTGGTCTCCCGAAGTCGGGATGGGGGATTTACCTGGGAAACTCCACGAGTTGCTCCTGGTTATGAGTGGACCGGTGTCGAGTGCCCGGGTATTACCCAGATATCTAGCGGCGAGGTCCTACTCAATCAATGGCAGTTCAAATGGTACCCTCTCGAAGCCGGGCGCAAGCTTGCAGCCCGGACCTCGGATCCGGAAGAGATCCTCGTATTCGATCCAGCCAGGCGGCAGTGGCGCCCGTTCGCTGAGGATGTTGATTGGGAGCGCTCGCCGTTCCCGTGGGCGCGGGGCGATTCTGGCTGCTTCGTCAGCGTCAGCCGGGATGACGGGGCGACATGGGACACCACCGTCAAGGTCGATATTTCGCCTCATAGACGCGGCTATAGCCCACGTCCTCCCACCGAGCTAGAAGATGGCACGCTGCTGCTGTCGCTCGGAGGCCACGATGCGTACAGAGTGATCTACGTGGTTAGATCGACTGATCGCGGAAAGAGTTGGGGCCGGCAGGTTGCGGTCGCTGCCAGCAGTCCAGAATTCAGCTTCTGCGAGCCATCGATTCTGGCCTTAACCGATGGCAAGGTCATTGTGGTCTGGAGGGAGAACAGCCAGGGTCGACTGTGCCAGTCCGACTCTTACGACGGCGGTCGCACTTGGACAGCGATCCGGCGGACCGAAATGTGGGGATATCCCTGTCACTTGGTGCGTCTGACAGACGGCAGAATTCTGTGTTTCTATGGTTACCGCCGGCCACCCTACGGAATCAGAGCTTGCCTTAGCGTCGACCAGGGCGAGACCTGGGACCATGCGCACGAGCTAATCATCCGCGATGACATGAAGAACTCCAATCTGGGCTATCCCACCGCCATCGAAGAAGATGACGGCGCCATCTTTGCAGCTTATTACGGCGAAAATGCAGAGGGTGTGACGTACGTGATGGGGTCTCACTTTCGGCTTCCAGACTGACAGGCCGAGCTACTGTTTCTCTAGTGCAGGGCGCGAATCATGCCCGATTATCGAGGGCAAGGATTTGGGCCGGCAATGAAGTCACCGGCGCCTGGCGCCGTGAGTCCTCTGGCCATGTTTCCCGACCGGGCCTTCGAGCCCGTAGCTGCTGCCGGGAACGATAAACAGATCTCTAGTGTTGCATCAAGAAGTCGGCGAACTCGTCTATCTCGGACGGAGACAAACTGAAGTTTGGCATCGCCGTTCCCGGCTTCATGCTGGGTGGGTTCGCCAGCCATCTTTTCAAGTTCTCGGCATTGAAGTCTATGCTGCCGGCGATCTGGGTACGTACCGATAACCCTTCGAGCTGAGGTCCTGGGCCGATCTGGCTGCCCTCATCGCCAAATGCGTGGCACACCAGGCACCCCCGCGACCTTAGCCTTTCTATGCCTTCAGCTCGTGACATGGTGCCGTTCCCGGCAGCCTCCGCGCCGTGCCCTTCGCTGACTTCCGGCGTGGGCGAGGCCAACAAATGCTCAGCTACGACAGTGGCTTCGGCCCGAGAGACGGAGTAAAGGTCAAACGGCTGGACCAGGGCGATCACGCCAAGCACCAAGATCATACCGCCGGCGGTAGCGACGCCGGTTGGCAGCAAGTGGGCGGATGCCACCTCCTCTAGCGGTTTGTAGGTGCCGCCAGTGAGGTGATGCCAAATACGCTTCGGATAGTCGATTACCAGAGCTACGACGACCAACGCCGCAAACGAAGCGATAATGGCGACAATAGAAACCAGTATGTTTTCGGTAGTCATGCAGTATTACCTCAGTTCGGCCACCAACAGCCGAAAGCCCACTGCCAGATCGATTGACAGTGGGCATTGATTACAATCGCGGGCACGTTCTCTTGGGACGCTATGTACCAATTTCGACAACTCGCTCGATAAAAGTGCCGCGCCTGCTTAAAGTTTATCCTTGAACCGGCCGGTTTTGTCAAATGAGACGGCACTACACGTGGCGAGGCGCTCATCTAGACGTTTATTTTGCATTATTGACATTGTAAGAGCGATCCTTCGGGAACTGATGGAGGCCGGCGCGGGTTTTTCGACTCTGCAACCAAGGCGGTTCTCGAACTGCCCCTACGACTGCCGGCGCACTGGCCTAGGCATTTGTTTTGCATTTTTACCTTTTCAGAACCGATCCTGTGTGAACTGATAGAGGCCGGCCGGGGTATTCTGGCTCTCCGTCAAGGGCGGGCCCAAGAGCCAGCCCCACATTTGGTTTGCATTTTTCATATTTAGTTGGCGATCCTCCGCAGCCCGACATGGCCCGGCGGTCCGAGTTGGAGTTGCCAACTTGCTGGGCACGGGATGGTACGAACATGTGTTTCATAAACATACCATCGCAGGAACTTTGCTGCATGGGCTGATAGAGGCCGGCCATGGTCTTTCTATTCTCGACCCAAGACGACCCTGAGAGTCGGCCCTGCAGCCGGTGGCGCGTTACCAAAGCCTCTGCATTGAACTTACCGGCCATCGCCTTCGATGGTGACGTCAGCGAGCTTCTCCAAGACCTGGATCTGGGCTTGTGTACTTAGCCGGCCGAGGCCGATGTCGCGGGCCTCTTGGAGACCTTGGGCCGCTAGCGACGTGCTGAGCAGCCGTACCCCGACGCTGTGTCCCAGCTCCAAGGCTAACCTGACGTCTTTCAGCATCAGATCTATCATGAATCCGGGTGCGAAATCGCGCTCAAGTATCGATGGTCCCTGCCCTAAAAGAGTCCGGCTGGACCCCGAGCTGTTTGCGACTACCTCGTACAGGATGGAGGGATCGACGCCGGCTTTGGCGCCCAAGACCAATCCCTCGTATACGCCTTGGGCGTTGATTGCGACCATCAGGTTGTTCGCCAGCTTGACCACCGCTCCGGCGCCGAGAGGGCCGCAATGGTAGATGTTTTCGCCCATCGCGTCCAATACCGGCCGGACCCGCTTCAAGACCTGCGACTCGCCGCCAATCATAATCGACAGTGTCCCCGACTCCGCGCCGGCAGTGCCGCCGCTGATAGGGGCGTCGAGATAGTCGACGCCTCGTTCGCCGGCCGCTGCTGCTATCTCTTTGTGAGTTTCGACGTCGATCGTACTCATCTCGATGAGGATCGAACCCGGATTGGATTCTTCCAGTACCCCACCTTCGTCCATATATACAGACCGCACGTCGGCCGGCCCGGGCAGACAAGTAATGATCACGTCAGAGGCTCGGGCGACTTCCGCCGGTCCGTTGGCAGACATTGCGCCGGCGCCTGCTAGCTCGTCAACTTTGGCCCGGCTGCGATTGTGCACCGTGAGCGGGAAGCCGGCCTTCAGAATATTGAGCGCCATAGGCTTGCCCATAAGGCCGAGCCCAATGAATCCTACCCGCTGGGGTGTTGCCATAGAGTGGCGCCTCCGTTCGAAGAGTTGCGATAATTATATCAATGTACACGGTGCGGTCCTTGCGGTTTTTGCGGCCTGCTGCCGGACACGCCGGTACTGTTAGTCACCGTAACCGTTAAGTTTGTGGGCGGACAGTATTTACGCCGGGAGCGCCCGCGGATTCCAGGTATTGGGTCGATACGCCGTCCGGTCGCCCCGGCGAGCCTCGTCAATGTCACGCATCGGTGGCGATATCACGGTCACTTGTTAGAAGATTCGGCTGAAATTTCAGCCAGCCTTCGGGTGACCTTGATATTGCGCGTGGTAGCTTTCACCCTCAGTTGTCTTTCTATGAAGTTGTTGGAAAACAGAACCTTTCCCTTGAATGCTCTATTAACTGATATGAACGCCTGGCCGCCAGTTACTACGAAAGACTCGTGTTGATTGGACTGAGAGGTCAGTGCGACGACGTTTCGGTCATCCCGCCGTTTCGCAAGAAATGCAACATATATCTTGTACGAGTTTTCATCGAGGTGTTTGAACGGATTTTGTTCGACTATCCGGGACAATTCCTCAGGGGTTCTTACCATCACCGTTACGTCAAATCCAAAGTCGTCGCGTATGGCCTGCTCAACAGTCTCTTCCAGGTTCTGTGTATCAGACACATCACAGTTGAAAAACACGTTACCTGATTGAATATGGGTCACCACGTCGCCGAATCCCAGAGAGCCGATGGTGTTCTTGAGGTCGGCCATTCTAATAATTCTATGACCGCCAACGTTGATTGCTCTCAGCAATGCCAAGTAGCTACGCATAGACGCGATCCATCTATTCTCTGGTCCATCATCAGTCGAAATTGGCGTAACTCGCCTGGAGACAACGTGTCTCCACATACCAGTTCGTCATGATCAAGTCAAAAATCAATCATAGCCCATTGTCGATAGCAGTCTTTCAATCCGCATTCCCGAGTTCGCGTGAATTCAGAAACCACTCGCGCATACATGGCGGTAACATGGCCACTTGGCATTTCTTCGACAAGACAGTGCTTGGACTACCATTGTCGTAACATTATCTAACCCGTTTGCGACCACAAATATTCGAAGGTAACAGACAAGTCCTGTCGAATAGGAGAATACCGATGACAAATACAGGCCTATCACTGGTTCACGAGGCACTAGAATCCAAGGTCCAAGCGGGCGGCCCGCAGCCGGCTCTAATCATGCTTCACGGTCGCGGTGCGGATGAACGCGACCTGCTCGCATTGGCGGCGAACTTCGACAGGCGGTTCCTGACAATCAGCGCGCGGGCGCCTTACGTACTGAATCCTGGCTATCACTGGTACGAATTGCATCAGATCGCCGAACCGGCGCCTCAAAGTTTCTTGCAAAGCCTCAAAATACTTCTTAGATTTATCGACGAGGTGCCGAGCGCATATGGAGTAGATCCCGATCAGATATATCTGCTTGGCTTCAGCCAGGGCGCTACAATGGCGGGCGCCGTTGCCTTGGCCGCGACGGACCGCATAGCCGGCGCGATTATGCTTAGTGGCTATCTCCCCCTGGATTCGGGGCTTGAAGTAGACCGATCCGCGCTGGCCGGCCGGCCATTTTTCATAGGCCACGGAACTATGGACGAGATCATACCGGTCGCGTTGAGTCGGGTGGCAAACGAGTTTCTCAGCGGCGTAGAGGCTGATCTGACTTACAATGAATACGCTATGGGCCACCAGATCGCCTGGCCGGAGATCGAGCAGATCGGCACGTGGCTGAAGGAACGTTTGGACAGAGCGGAGCGGGAGTGAGAAGGTACGAGGAGGCGCCGAGTCGCAGGTCTACGGTCGCAAGCTCGATGCCGGTTAGACCCTCGACTCGCAAAGACGGTAAGATTTATCTGGGTCTGAGAAGTCGAACGCGTTATGGCTGCTTCTCTTGCCGGCGTACGGTGACAGACCCTCTAGACAGTATTTCCATTTCAAGGATTTGTTATGACGACATCGGATGAAGAACCGAAAGCAGCGGAAGAAGCTGTAATCGAAGAACAGGCGAATGAGGACAGCGCCGAACCAGAATTGAAGCCGGACCCGGCTGATGAGTTGGTTCAAGTCAAGGCGGAGGCCGCCGACCTACTGCAACGTCTCCAGAGATCACAAGCCGATCTCATCAACTATCGGCGACGGGTCGAGCGCGAGAGCAAAGAGCTTCTGATACGCGTCAGAGCGAACGCAGTAGAGCAAATTCTGCCCACCCTCGACGATTTCTCCCTGGCCCTAAAGGCGGTCCCGCCGGAGCATACCGACGATGAATGGATTCAAGGAATCCTCCTTATCGAAAGGAAGCTGCGCGGCACGCTGGAGAATTTGGGGTTGGAGAAGATCGAAGCTCTGGGCAAAGACTTCAATCCGTGGGAGCACGAGGTTGTCCTGCAAGAGGAAGCGGATGGATTCAGCTCTGGGCAGGTGATCGAGGTCTTTCGCGACGGCTACAAGATTGAGGGAAGGGTCATCAGGACCGCCCAAGTCAAGGTGGCTACTTAGATCAGTCTTAGGGCGGCTATCGCCCGTGCCGGTCGCCGCCGGCGCACCAAGGTATGAGAATTGGCGCCGCCCACACCTCTCCATGGATTCCGGCCCCGTATCGCGGTACAGGGCATGCTTTCGATCGCCGGAATGACCGGACCCGCTGGCGCTACGGGAAGCATCCACGTACGTACCAGGGCATAGTTAGCGACTCGTAGTGATTCGGGCCAAATTTGCCTGGGGTTGGCAAACGCCGGCTGATCTAGCGGTAATCACCCGAAATCGTGTACCGGCAGCAGCTTGCGCCGTCGGTCATGGTCACTTCGCGTGTGACTTCGGTCTGAAGCAACTCCCGAAAGAGATCGTGCTCGCAACTGCAAGTCTGAGGAAGCCGGGCGGCCATCTCATAGATCGGGCAGTTGTGCTCGGTGAGGACGAGCTGATCGCCCTCCACTTCAAACGTGGCCATGTAGCCATCTTCGTCCCGCGCATTGGCCAACTCGCGCACCTTTTCGACAAGCGGTTTGTCTGCAATTCGCCGGCCATAACGTTCTAGCAGTCGCTTGTTACGTTGGTCGAGAAGCAACTTCACTTTCTCGTCGCCATCGAGGTCACGCAGGTCTTCTAAGATGTCGATCAGAACCTGGTTGTAAGTCTGGGGAAAGAGATCTCTGGCCCGGGCGGTAAGCTCATAGGTAGATGCCGGCCGGCCACGAGGAATCTTGACTTGGCGGCCGCGTACCAAACCTTCTTGCTCTAGGATAGCAAGCTGCTTACGCACGGCCACAGTGGTAACGCCTAGATTCGACGCTAACTGACGAACAGTTAGGCCACCCGTCTTTTTGATCTCGCTCAGAACGAGGTGACGCGCCTTCGGCTGCATGGCTGCAGTCGGCATAGCTTTCCTCCGCCAATTACCAGCAATTATAGGTAAGTGTCCACGCAAGCGTCAACTTTTGATAACTCCATGGTTTAGCAAGTGTTTCGTTCGCTGCTAGTCTCCCACATCGATTAAAGAAACTAATTGGTTGACGAAAATGCGCGGCACCGGTTATTCTGAAGTTGTGAATTGACTCGAAATAACGAGGGGCGGCCGGGTGTGCCAGCCGGTGTGCCTATGGGTGCCGGTGGTTCATCAGTCGACAGTCTCTATCATCGCGTGCGCAAGGCGGGTTTCATAATAGATGTCTAATCAGGCGGACCTAATCGTCAACGACTTACACGTAGTCGTTGAAAAAAACGAAATCCTCAAGGGATTGAATCTGACTGTTCCACAGGGCGAGGTTCACGCGTTGATGGGGCCGAATGGCTCTGGAAAGAGCACTCTCGCCTACACTCTAATGGGCCATCCAAACTACACGGTGACCGGGGGCGAGGTGATCTTCAAGGGCCAGAACATTCTTGATCTGGAGTCGGAAGAAAGGGCCCGATTGGGACTTTTTCTGGCTTTTCAGTATCCTACTGCCATTACCGGCGTGACGATGTTCAACTTCTTGCGGACAGCGGTTAAGGCTATTCACGGTGACTCCATCACACCCACTCAGTTCCGCAAGCAGATACGCGAGAAGATGGCGCTATTGAAGATGGATGACTCGTTCATGAGGCGCTACCTGAATGACGGATTCTCGGGAGGCGAAAAGAAGCGGGCCGAGATACTGCAACTCGCCCTGCTCCGGCCGGAATTTGCGATCATGGATGAAACCGATTCTGGTCTAGACATCGACGCCCTCAGAACGGTGGCTCAAGGGGTCAGCTCATTGGCCGATGGGAGAATGGGGGTACTAATCATTACCCACTATCAGCGTATCCTCAATTACATAAAGCCGGAGCACGTGCACATCATGGTCGATGGGGCGATAGTAGAGTCCGGCGGAGGCGAGCTAGTGGATCAACTCGAGCAACGCGGCTACGAAAAGTGGGTAGGCGACACAGCATTAGCTGCTAAAGGAGTATGAAATGACTGATATCATGACCAACAAAGTGGAAAACCCGGAAGTGGCTGCAGTAGTTGGCGTCGGCCCTGGCGAGTACAAGTACGGTTTCCGCGACGACGACGCGACCTACGTAAACGTGCCCAAGAAAGGGCTGAGCCGCGAGGTAGTGGAAGAGATCTCGTGGATGAAAGAAGAGCCGGAATGGATGAGGAAGTTTCGGCTAAAGGCTCTGGATCACTTCGAGCGCCGGCAGATGCCCAAATGGGGCGGCGGAGGCGCGTTGGACAATATCGACTTCCAGAACATCTACTATTATATCAAGCCGTCCGAAACATCGAGCAAGTCTTGGGACGACGTACCTGAGTACATAAAGAACACTTTCGACCGGCTGGGGATTCCCGAGGCCGAGCGCAAGTTCCTCGCCGGCGTCGGTGCACAGTACGAGTCCGAGGTGGTCTACCACAGTATCCGCGAGGACCTGGAGAAACAGGGTGTCTTGTTTCTAAGTATGGACCAGGCTCTTCGCGAGCACCCCGAGTTGGTCAAGGAGTACTTCGGCAGAATCATTCCGCCAAATGACAACAAATTCTCCGCGTTGAACAGCTCCGTGTGGAGCGGCGGGAGCTTCGTGTGGATCCCGCCAGGCGTCAAGGTAGACGTGCCACTGCAGGCATATTTTCGGATCAATTCGGAAAATATGGGGCAGTTCGAGCGGACGTTGATCATAGCGGAGCCGGGCAGCGAAGTGCACTACGTCGAGGGCTGCACCGCTCCCACCTACACGACCGACTCTCTGCACAGCGCGGTGGTAGAGATCATCGCCAAAGAGGGCTCCCGTGTCCGCTACACGACTATCCAGAACTGGTCGTCCAACGTCTATAACCTCGTGACCAAGCGGGCTACCGCCTACCGCGACGCCACGGTAGAGTGGATTGACTGCAACCTGGGCAGCCGACTTACTATGAAATACCCCTCCGTCTACATGTTGGAGCCGGGCGCTCATGGCGAGGTGCTTTCGATAGCGTATGCTGGTAAGGGACAGCACCAGGACGCCGGCGCCAAGATGGTTCATGCCGCGCCCGATACCTCATCGGTCATAACTTCAAAGTCGATCAGCAAGAATGGCGGCCGCGCTACCTATAGAGGGTTGCTCAAGGCGTATAAGGGATCGGAAAACGTCAAGGCAAACGTTCGCTGCGACGCCCTCCTTCTCGATGAGCATTCCCGTACCGATACGTATCCATATATCGAGATCGAAGAGGACAAGGTAAGCATAGCCCACGAAGCAACCGTGAGTAAGGTCTCGGACGAGCAGCTATTCTATCTGCGAAGCCGGGGTCTCGATGAAAGCGAAGCCACTACGATGATCGTGAATGGCTTCATCGAGCCAATCGTCAAAGAGTTGCCGATGGAATACGCAGTCGAGATGAACCGGCTGATTCAACTCGAGATGGAAGACTCCGTCGGATAAAGCGCCCAAAGATCGCCATTAAATAAAATAGGCTGATATTCGATAGGGCGGGCCCGGCCGCATCGCTGGTGGGCGGCATACGGGTACCGCCATTGTTTTGGTTTTGGGGTTGACATTGAATCAAGCATCACGTGCAGCTACTGGAATTGCCCCTATTGCCCGCGACAACTCGGCGGACACAGTCATTGAGCTTTCGCGGTTCAGGAGCGAGCCGGAATGGCTGCGACAGCGCCGGCTTGAGTCCTGGGAGCTATACCAGCAAATCCCTATGCCGACGCTGAAGGACGAGGAATGGCGCCGGACCGACATCCGCCGTCTGAAGATCGATGAGTTCATCCCGTTTTCGCCGGATGGACAAACTGTAAGCTCCCCCAATCGGATGCCGGAAGGGCTATCGAGTATGATCGCGGAATGCGACCGATACGATGGAATGCTCGGACACCACGATAACGGGAGCGTGTTTCGAGAACTTTCGGCAGACCTAGCTTCTCAGGGTGTGATATTCACAGACTTGGATTCGGCAGTGCGTGAGCATCCTGAGCTGGTCGAGCGCTATTTCATGACTGAGGCGGTGAAGCCGGATTTCAACAAATTCTCGGCTCTGCATGGGGCGCTATTCGGCGCGGGAACTGTGCTATATGTTCCAGAGGGCGTTCAAGCAACAGTGCCTTTGTGGGCTTGTCACTGGACGGACAGCGGGGATCTGGGCGTATATCCTCACACTCTAGTCATTGCCGACAGAGATAGTGAGGTCGTATTCGTCGAGGAACATAGGACACCGGCGCTACTCGAACGGTCGTTCAGCAACAGTGTCGTTGAGCTGGTGGTCAAAGATGGCGCTCGATTAAAGTATGTTTCGATACAGGAAACAAGCCAACAGCAGGGCACCTGGAATTTCGTGGTGAATCGTGCAGTCGTTGGTCGTGACGCAACAGTGACTTCGTTGATCGTGGCTCTCGGCGGCGGGTTCAACAAGGCTAACATCGAGAGTGCGATGGTTCAGCCGGGCGCAAGATCCGAGATGTACGGGTTGCTGTATGGCAATGAGAAACAGTTTTTCGATCACCATACATTGCAAGATCATTTGGCACCAAATACCACCAGCGATCTGCTTTACAAGGATGCGTTGGCCGGTGGCGCACGTTCCGTATACTCCGGCTTGATAAGAGCGCACGAGACAGCGCAAAGAACAAATGCGGTTCAGACTAACCGCAATCTGCTTCTCAGCGACCACAGTCGCGCCGACTCCATCCCGAACCTTGAGATCGAGACTAACGATCTGAGATGCACCCATGCGTCGACGGTTTCACCGGTAGACGAGGACCAGATCTTCTACTTGGTGTCTCGCGGACTGGATCGACAGACAGCTACTCAACTGATCTTGGAGGGATTCTTCGAAACGGTGCTCGACGTTGCGCCTCCGGGATCGCTCCACGACCGTCTCCTTCGTACCATCGCAGGCAAGATCGGGCTGGGCCATCTGCCCGGCGTGGATCTTGCGGAAAGCTGGGAAGAGGTGGTCGGAGAAGTATGAGCCGGATGGTCTCCGTGGCCCGCACCGGCGAGATCGGCGCCGGCGCCGTCAAACAGGTTTGGGTTGACGACGAGCCAATCGCAATCTTCAACGTGAGTGACGAGTATTTTGCTATTTCTGATAACTGCACCCACGAAGATACCCCTTTGTCCGAAGGCTTCCTCGACGAAGACGAATGCGACGTGGAATGCCCCTTGCATGGATCCCGTTTCGACCTCCGTACCGGCAAGACATTGACTCTGCCGGCGATCTTCCCGGTCCGGGTATTCGAAGTTACGGTCGAAGGGGATGAGATCAAGATAGAGATAGAAGATTGAGCCGGTTCGCGGGGCTGCGGAGGAACCGTTGATGTACGACATCGACCGCATTAGGGAAGATTTCCCAATCCTGAGCCGGAAAGTGCATTGCGACAAACCATTGGTCTACTTGGACAATGCAGCCACGTCGCAAAAGCCGCGCAGCGTGATTGATGCACTATCTCACTACTATGAACACTACAATGCGAATATTCACCGCGGCATCCACGCACTCAGCGAACAGGCTTCCGACGAATTCGAACACGCACGCGAGAGAGTCGCGAGCTTCATTGGTTCCGACGACCCGAACGAGGTAATCTTCGTACGTAATACGACTGAGGCTCTAAACTTGGTGGCCCAAGCCTGGGGCCGAGCTAACATCCGGCCGGGCGATGAGATCGTCCTCAGCGAAATGGAGCATCACAGTAATCTGGTGCCTTGGCAGCTTCTTGCCCAGGAGAAGGGGGCTAACCTCAAGTTCTTTCGCATAGACGACAACGGCGAAATCGACCCCGGCCAGATAGAGGACTTGATAGGTGAGAGGGTGAAAGTCGTGTCGCTCACTCATATGTCCAACGTACTGGGCACTATCAATCCGGTCGAACTTGCCGCCAAGCGAGCACACGAGGTCGGCGCGCTGATGGTTGTCGATGGCGCTCAGAGTGTTCCCCATTTGCCGGTCGACGTAGCCGAGTTGGGTTGCGACTTTCTGGCTTTCTCCGGCCACAAGATGCTGGGCCCTATGGGTGTAGGCGTGCTTTGGGGCCGGGCCGAGCTACTCGAAGCGATGGACCCATTCCTCGGCGGCGGGAGCATGATTCGCGAGGTGTTCCTTGATCGCTCAACTTGGAACGAGTTGCCCTGGAAGTTTGAGGCCGGCACTCCCGACGTAGCCGACGTAATCGCCCTTACCGCTGCCGTAGATTACCTTGAATCGGTGGGGATGGATGCGATCCGGCGGCACGAGATGGAGGTTGCGTCGTATACGGTCAGGGCTTTGACGGACTTGGATGGGGTGAGGATATACGGCCCACAGGATCCTTCTCGCCGCGGCGGTGTCGTCGCATTCAACTATCTTGACATTCATCCCCACGATATCGGCACGATCGTGGACGGGGAGGGCGTCGCGATCAGGGCGGGCCATCATTGCTGTCAGCCGCTGATGCGCCGGCTGGGCGTTCCAGCGACCTGTCGGGCCAGCTTCTATCTTTACAATACCGAGAGCGAAACGGACGTGCTGGTAGATGCTTTGAAGCAGGCGAGGGAGCTTTTTGGCAGTGTCGCAGTTTGACGATCTTTATCGCGAGATAATCCTCGACCACTATAAAGAGCCGCGCAACAAGGGACACATCGAGGAACCAGATATAGCGGCGCGTGGTCACAATCCTCTCTGTGGCGATGAAGTGGACATCACGATGAGTGTCGACGATGGACGAGTGGCTGATATTCGCTTCGATGGCGTGGGATGCGCGATCAGCCAGGCTTCCGCCTCGATGCTGACCGAGTTGATTGAAGGTAAATCGTTATCTGAGGTTGAGCGCATCGCTGGGCTGTTCAAAGAAATGATGCTCGAAGATGGCGATTCAGTCGAAGAACTTGGCGACCTCGAGGCGCTTCAGGGCGTCAAGAAGTATCCAGTCAGGATCAAGTGCGCGATCCTGTCTTGGAACACGATGCTGGAAGGCATGGAGATTTTCCAGAAGAGCAGACTGGGCTCTGGCTGAGTAGCACCGTCTTTTGGGTGCCCACGCCTCCTACGGGCTTGCGTCCTGGAACGCCGTCTGATCCCTGTGGACGGCAACATAAACCGTCGTCCCTGGAGGAACGGCCGTGTCACCCGCCGGCATCTGGCTGAGGACGTGACCCACCGGAACGGATTTCAGGACGGAATCCGGGATGTCGCCGGGGCCCTGATAGTTAACATACGTAGTCATCAGGCCGACCTCGGTGATCAGCCGCTGGGCATCGTCCTCCGGCAGGCCGACCAGATTCGGAATCCTGATCCGGCCGTCAGGTTGCCGATAGTCGTCCGGCCGTGGAGATGGCGTGGCCGTTGGCGGTAGGGGAGTCGGCGTGGCTGTCGACAGTAGTGGAGTCGGCGTAGCTGTTGGCGTCGCCCCTTTCGTCCCGACCAACCACACGTTTCGCGACGGCAGGTACCGGTTCACGAATTTGTACGTCGCCAAGACATTCCCGTGCTTGTCGATTACCTGACGGGTGGCGGTCATCTCGAATCCATCCTCGGCGTGCTCGATAAGCAGAGTCTTCCCCGCCGGCATCTCCGGGTCCTCTCGTATGATCTCTTCGTCGCTCGCCTTGATCACCTCTGTGATTTCGGGTTCGCTGGAGACTACATTCCAACCTGGGTCGATTCCGTGGATTGTGAAGGTGATCGTATCGTCGTCATACTTCGATTCGATCCAAATCCAGTTGCTGGTGGTATTGCGAAACTTGAAATCAACCCACGGATCATCGACGGTCGCATCCAATCCGGTGAACCCCGACGGAGATTGGCCATAGCGTTGGATCCAGTAATAGTGGTACCAGCGCTCGACCACTTCAAGGCCGGACCAATACACGGCCTGGAATAGCGTGGTAGCCACCTGACAAATACCACCGGCCACAGACTCGACCGTCTCGGCCTGTCCGCCGCTCAAGATGATCCCAAACCCTTTCTGAAACCCAGCGTTCAGGGTGGTAGGGCCGACAAACTCGTTGAAGGAAAAGATCTCTCCTGGAGCAACCAATGCCCCATTGAGCCTGGATGTGCCCAGGCGCACGTTGTGTGCTCGGGGAGGTACGGATCCGGCGTAGGATGTTGTGGCGGACCCGAGGACATCTCTCAGCTCCGAAAGGTCAGCGGGCATAACGGGCGTCGCCGTGACCGTAGGGCTTCCACCGGATGCGATCTCGTCAATTGCGACGGGCATGGCTACGGCAACTTGCCCAACGCCGGCGCCCGCGATCGTGACACCGGCAAAGGAATAGGGCGGGTAGACATCTGTGGGGAGGCTTTTCGCCACAGATGGGGTCACCGCCACCACGGCCGGACCGGTGGACGTCACCTTTGCTGGTCCAGGATGTTTTTGCGCGTCCGATTGTGGCGCTGATGTCGGCGTGAGGTTTGCGCCGGCCGATGACGTGTCTTGCCGATCGAAGGGCGTAAGTAGCATGAGTTGGTACGGTGTATCAGCGAGATCGCAGCCCGCGACTACGACTAGAAAAGCGACTATTGTCGCCAATAGTGCAGTTTGGATCCGACTGATAAAAGGACTACTGGACGATAGTGCCAAATCTTGGCTATTTGCGTTCGGAGGGATCGTAGTCATCGACGATTCGACAGTTGTCCATGCGCGAGCAGCCTTCGAATCGCGAGAATCGCACCCAAGTTGAAAACAGGTCGGTAACGGCGCCGGATCCCCCGGTCTCGCGGATCAGTCTCCGTTGAGCAGCGCTTACTCGTCATCTGCGTCGGCAGAATCACCATCTATGACTTCTGAGATCATCTTGTAGGTTTGCTGAAAAGCGGCTGACAGAGCAAGGTGCTTCTCACTCGGATTGCCGTCTATCCCGGGCTCGATATCATCCCGGCTCCACTCGATAATCCTGAGCGTTGCCTGTATCTTCGCTTGTCGTATGCTTTGATCGCGAGTTTCTTCAGTTTTTTCCATGATAGGCGGTTCCTCTTTGGTAAGATCAGACTCTGAGATCCAAAAGCTTCTGCGAGCCAAGGGGGCCGTCCGGTGGAGCCAACCTGGACGGTGTGGGGGCTCACGATATTATATGCTTCATTCGCTCTCACCGTAAGCAAAATGTGGCTCAGGAATCGATTTTTCCGCAGTTGTAGAGCTCAAATAGCAAAATGATCGACAGAACCTACCACCGGATCCCTGAATCTGTAGTCAGTAAACTAGCGCAGGTCAGTTGCGCCACGTTGACTACGGTACTCGGTAAGTTGGGTTACCGGCGTATATTCGCCGGCGGAGTCAGGCCGCTGACGGCCGGCGCGAGGCTTGTCGGCCAGGCTCTGACGCTGAGCTACCTGCCGATCCGGGAGGACTTCTGGCCTGTTCCGCCGGCACAGATGCCGAACTATCCCCAAAGGGTCGCCATCGAGTCGGTACAGCCGGGAGATGTCCTCGTGATCGACGCGCGCGGCAATCTCGGCGCAGGAGTTCTGGGAGATATCCTGGCGGCCCGGGTAAAGGCGCGCGGAGGCGCAGGCATCGTGGTTGACGGCGCTGTGCGCGACTCGCCGGCGATAAGGGAGATCGGCTTGCCTTGTTACTCGCGCGGGGTGCATGCTTCGGCCAGCATGAACGAGTTGCTGGCCATGGACGTGAATCGACCGGTTCAATGCGGGGGCGTTCTGGTGATGCCGGGCGACGTGGTCGTCGGTGACGACGAAGGCGCCGCTTTTATCCCGCTGGCTGTGGTGGAGCAAGTCGCCAGGCAAGCGTTGGAACAAGAACAGCTAGAAAGCTGGGTCCGGCAGAGAATCGAAGCTGGCGGGTCTACGTCGGACTATTATCCACCAACAGAAGCCGCCTTGGCGGAATATCGTCGTTGGCAAGAAGAGTCCGAATGACTCCGATCAACCTTAGTGGGATTGGCGCTAGCCGCGCACAAGCTCCGGTAGAAGTACATGTGAAGGATACTGGCTATCGTGAAATATGCGCTGCATGGCCGGCTCCAATCGCGCGTCGGAGCCTGGCTGTGAGCCGGTATTAGGGTTGCGGTCGAAGCGCGGGAAATTGCTGCTGGATATCTCCACGCGGATGCGATGGCCTGCCTTGAACAGGTTGCTGGTAGCCCAGAGATCGATCGTGTACTCGTATACACGGCCCGGCTTGATCAGCTCCGGATCGCTCCGCGAGTTGCGATAGCGAGCGCGAATAATTCCATCGGTCAGGTTCCGGGCAAATCCGTCCGGCTCGACGTCGACCAGCTTGGCGGTGAAGTCGGTGTCGGGAGCGCTGGAGGCTGCCCACAGGTTGACGACTATCGGGCCGGTGACTTCGAGATCGCGATCCAGAGGCGGAGTGCTGTAGACCAACACGTCCGGCCGAGCCTCGGTCTCGCGCTGATCGAACGTGCCGGGCGGCAAGCCTGTCGGATAGCAGCACAGTCCGCCTCCTCTCGTCGGCACGGGATCGCGCGGGTCGTACAGGTAGGCATCGAAAGGCTCGTCCCCACCGGGCTTTTCCGGCGACAATCGTCCTTCCTGGTGCAGGTAGTACGGCACATAGGTGATGTCTGCCGGCGGCCAGTCATCCTCGTCGCGCCAGCGGTTCAGCCCCATCACGAATATCTTGACTGGCGGCTCTTGGTCCGAACTATTCGGCTCATCTTTTAGCCAGTGGTCGAGCCACCGCAATCTGAGTCCGTCTACGTCAATGTTGGACCATTCGGAGCGAATTCCGAAGTCGTACTCGCCCGTACTGTTGCCCATGGAGGAGCCGTGCACCCATGGGCCAACTACGAGCCTGGTGCCGCTTCGAACTCTCTCGCTGCCACCGAGCCGGCGCGATTCCGTGTAGTTGCGCAGTGTTCCGCCCAGGAAGATGTCATACCAGCCGCCGATGTTGAAGGACGGCGCTTCGATGTTCGAGTAGTGATCCTCGATGCACCACTGGTGCCAGTACTCGTCGTCGTTCGGATGCTTCAACCAGTCGAAGTAATATCGGATCAGGTTCGGCCGGACGAGGCCCGGCACCTCGTGGAGCGGAAGATGAGCGAGTTGTTCGTCAAGGCCGTCTATCGCGTTGAAGTTCGCCTCCCATAGTGATCCGAAGTAGGGCAGTCTACTCCGATTTCGGGCAAGGGCTTCCGTCTGGAGTTGGTTCAAGGTCCAACTCAGGTTGAAACCAAGATTGAATGCGCCGCCCTGGTAGGTCCAGTTTTCGTGATAGTTCGAGCCGGTAACCGTGGGCATGATGACCGAGAGGTGAGGCGGCCTGGCGATTGCCGCAAGCCACTGTGTTGCGCCTACGTAAGATGCTCCGAACATGCCCACCGGTCCACTGCACCACGCCTGTGCGGCTACCCATTCCACCGTGTCATAGCCATCGTTGATCTCGTTGGCGAACGTATAGAATTCGCCTTCCGAGTCCCACCTACCCCGTACGTCCTGGATGACGACCGCATAGCCTGCTTTCGCTGCTCGACTTATGTCCAACTGGCCGACCGCGACAGTCGGATTCTGGCGATTGTAGGGTGTGCGCGCTAGCAAGGCTGGATAGCGCCCCGGCTCGGCCGGCCGATAGACGTCTGCCCACAGTGTTACGCCGTCCCGCATCCGGACCGGGACCGAATAGTCGATCACTATCTGTTGTTGGGCCATCGCCTTGTCCTCCATTCGTGCTGAAAACTCCTGCCGTATAAAACCGAAGCGCACCAGTAGGTTTGAGCCGATGATTCAGCCGCTCGGCGAACTTCCGCCTCGTTACTCGCTGAATAGCGTATGATTCAGCATGACTCGCGTTTATTGCCGCGCCCACAACAACGGCCGGCTGTATAACCTCCAACTTTCCAGGAACTGCGAAATGCATATGGGAGGTCGCGGCTGGTGGTCCTACATTAGCCACGACGAAAAACAAGACCAACCAGAAGTGAGTTGGGCCTTAGTTCGACGCGTCGCCCGCTACGGCCGGCAATACGTCTGGCGCATTGCCGGCGTTTTGGCGACGATTCTGATCATCACGCTACTGTCCTTGATCCCGCCCCTCCTGTACCGCGATTTGATCGACAACGCGTTGGCCAACAATGACGCCGGCCGGCTGAATTTGCTGGCTCTCGGCATGATCGGAGTGCCATTGGCCAACGGACTGCTTGGCGTTGTCCAACGCTATCTTAGCACCACCGTCGGCGAGGGGATCATCTTTAGTCTGCGTACCGAGTTGTTCTCGCATCTGCAGTCGATGTCTCTGCGCTTCTTCACAAACTCGAAAACAGGCGAGATCATGTCGCGCCTGAACAACGACGTTGTAGGCGCCCAGCAGGCGATTACCGGCACGATCGTTAGCCTAGTGTCGAACGTGGTTGCGCTGGTGGCGGTGCTTACGATAATGCTCTCGTTGGAGTGGAGGCTGACTCTGGTAAGCATCGCGATTCTGCCGCTATTCATCTACCCGGCTCGGCACGTCGGCAATCTGCTCCGCAAGCTGGTGAGGGAGCAGATGAATCTCAATGCTCAGATGAACTCCCTGATGAACGAGACGTTGAACGTGAGCGGGGCACTGCTGGTAAAGCTGTTTGGCCGGACGACGACTGAGGATAGGCGTTTCGCCGAGCGGGCGGCTAAGGTGCGCGACATCGGAGTGAGGCAATCTCTAGTTGGTCGTTGGTTCTTCATGGGCTTGAGCCTGGTGAGCGCGATTGGGACCGCCGTGATCTTCTGGATGGGCGGGCACCTGGTACTCAGCGGAGAGTTTACGATCGGCACGATCGTCGCGTTTGGCGCTTACCTGACACAACTTTACGGGCCAATCTCGTCGCTTACGAATACGCGGGTCCAGTTTGCGACTTCTCTCGTCAGCTTCGAGAGGGTGTTCGAGGTGCTCGATTTGCCGGTCGATATCTACGAGCGGCCGGATGCTAAGAAGCCGGCGACGGTCCAAGGACGTGTACGTTTCGACAATGTATGGTTCGGCTACAACGCGAAAGAGGGTGCGAACGGACCGGTCGTATTTGGATTGCGTGACGTGGAGCGGTTCAGCTGGGGTGGCCAGGGCAGTTTCGTCAGCCTCGCCGAGGGCGATGGCGGCACACCTCGACGACCTAAGCGTACTGAAGAGACACAGACGCAAGCAGAGGAGTCCGATCGTCCACGTTGGGCGTTGCAAGAGGTCAGCTTCGAGGTTCGACCCGGGCAGTTGGCCGCTATCGTGGGACCCAGCGGCGCCGGAAAAACCACCACGACGTATCTATTGCCACGTCTGTACGACCCGACGCGCGGTCGAGTTCTGATGGATGACTACGATCTTCGCGATCTAACGCTGAAATCCCTTTCCGACACCATAGGTATGGTCACGCAGGAGACGTATCTTTTCCACGACACGATCAGGTCCAACTTGCTTTACGCCAAGTCTGACGCGAGCGAGCAGGAGCTCGATGCCGCTTGCCGGGCGGCGAACATTCATGACTTCATCCAGACTTTGCCGGAACGCTACGACACCGTCGTCGGAGAGCGCGGGTACCGTCTCTCGGGCGGCGAAAAGCAGCGAGTCGCAATCGCCCGGGTGATCCTCAAAGACCCGCGCATACTTGTGCTCGACGAGGCAACGTCGCACCTGGACTCGGAGTCTGAGGCGCTGATCCAAGAAGCGTTGAAGCGCGTCATGGAGGGCCGGACCAGCGTCGTAATAGCTCATCGCCTCAGCACTATTCTGGCTGCCGACGTGATCCTGGTGTTGGACCAAGGCAAATTGGTCGAGCAGGGCAGTCACGCGGAGCTTGTCGAGCAGGGCGGACTCTATTCGAGGCTCTACAAGACCCAATTCCGAAGCATCGTCGGAGATTCAGCCGGCACCGAAGTGGTCGCAAGCGGCGAAGCAGTCGAGTCCAGCTGAGCGAGGGTTCCTCGGGCAACCTCGATTCCTTCCACCGTGACCCTGGAGCAGCGCGATGGTACGGATCAGGCCAACGTTTCGGACGATTGTCTTCATTTGGCTCATCTTGCTGACGATCACGTGGGGAGCTGCAGCCTACCTTGGCTACAGTCAGTTAATCGGAAGGCTCGACCAACGCATATCCCGGCTGGAGCGGGTGACTCCCTTAAGCATCCGGATTAACCAGGGACAAACCACCGCCGAGCCGGTCTACGAAGATCGACGGGTGCTCCTCGTAAAAGGCCGGAACGACGAGAACGCCCATCTTATCCAGCAGCTTCAGATTCAAGGCTGGGACATCGTCGACGCCGAACCCGGAGAGAAGGGGGTGTGGGTTTACTTCCGCCGGCAGCGGTGACTCGGCGGGGCTGTGCTACTAGCTCAAATGTAGGCAGCCCCCAAGTATATTGAGCGTGAATAGACTGCATGCGTGTAGATGGGCCGACTTGAGGCGTTAATTCAGGGAATTATTTTCTGGGTTACCCCAGCGTCCAGCATGCTAGTGCGATAAGTCCAGATTAAGACTGACCTCTAGTCGCGATTGATCGTACCTGCCAATTCTCGCTGCAACAACACATTACCCATAAGTAGTGCGTTCTTGAGATCGGACATCTCAGTTTCTAGCTTACCAAGTCGAATTTCCATGTTGCCTACCCGTTCCGCCAGACGACCAATCTGCTCGTCCATATCGCTTCGCCGGATTTCTACTTTGCATAGAAGTTTTTCGTTATCTGCTCTGGAGTCAACAACCTCTTCCACCAACCTCCACGGGCCACCCTTGAACTGTGCAGGCACTATGCGCCCTTGTTTTTTCAAGTTGTCTAGAGCGCTTCCAACCCAAGCCTTCCATGCTGGACCAAAATCTATACCCTTGCTAGATCGCCGCTGGGGATCGTCGAAAAGGTCCGGGTGTAGAGTCGAATAAACGGATACAACTCTTTTCTGCGCATTGGCTTCTGGCCCCATAGAGACAAAATCGTTCGTTTCAATGCGGCGTTCTTAGACTCTGATTTCATCGTGCGCCAACCCTTTATTGCAACTCGTAGTGTGCCTCTACAAATAGATGGAGTTTAGGTGTGGGAGCACTTTGGCAACCGCCCGATCCTGAGCCTTCAGGACATTCTCGAACGTGGCCAGGCTGAGCGCAGTGACCGGATTGGTGGGCGCACCGATGTTTTTCGCTGGCTTGTCGGTCAACTTTCTATCCCTTTATGTACCCGCGCGAAACCTCACTATTGAAAAAGCGTGGATCGTGCCAATAACATCCGACGCACGTCCCGTTATAGTCACCATCACCACGAACCTGGCCTACCGAATATCCCAAGCGGGTTGCATCAAACCGCTTACCCGTTTCCCGACACTCAACGCAATGCTGTCTCTTAGCGCTGTTAGCGGCCTGCGAGAGCGGTTGGAAGTCACTAAGAACGACTTGGCTGGCGTCACTCAGGCGAGGATCATCCAGCCGGCCATCTCTATGATCACACTGTGGGCTGCCCGTCGCCAATACTGCGCATCGCTTGCTGGAAATCTGGCGCTGTATAGCTAGAGGTATTGGTTTCTTAATGGCGACTTTTTGGAAGCCTTGCAATTGCACATGGGTTATGGGCCCCTTTTCAGGATGACGACGAATGTTGTATATCTGAGCAAGCTTGGCCGTTTTACGTATCCAACTTCCACCATTGCCGAACCTCAGAACATCATAGCTGCCTTCGAACTCATCAACGGAAACAGCACGACTGAAGCCAAGTTCATCCGGCTCTGCTAGCTTCAAAAACAGAGCGGCTTTCGTCTCGCGTCGAATATGTGGAGTTGGCCGCGAGCTAGCCATTGATCAACCTCTCACGAGACACTTGTACATAATGGGGATCGATGTCGCAACCAGCGAAGTGCCGAAAAGTTGATTGTGCAGCTACAGCCGTTGTGCCACCACCCAAGAACGGATCGAGCAGCAGATCGCCGGGGTTACTGTGCTTCTCGATCAGCTCAATGAATAAACGTAAAGGCTTCTGTGTAGGGTGAACCCTATGACCATTGTGACGTGGAATGGGATGTGAATACACGCCAATATCGTACTCGCTGTTAAACGTCGGCTTACCACCCTTAACCCCAACCAATGCGACCTCGCGACTGTTGGATAGGTAGGTCGCCTTCATATTAAGAGGCACAGGATTGGTCTTCTGCCATATGATCTGTCGGAGCATCTTGAACCCTGCCCCTTCCATAGCAGACTTCAAGTCGCCGATTTTCCACAAGTCGTACCATACGATTGCCGTTCCACCTCGCCGCAACGCCCGGTAGAATCCTGCCGCCATTACATCTAGATCAATTTGGACTGCATCCCAGGCACCAAAGTCCATGCTAACAGCGAACCTTTGGACGCCATTCACGACGGAAGTGAAGCCAGTTTTTCGACTGATGGTATATGGCGGGTCAGTTAAGACTAGATTGATGGAATCCGCATCAATGGATGAGAGGAAATCCCGATAATCAGCACACTCGATGCGATTACTCACCATCGTGGAAGCCATCGTTTGTTGATGATCGGACGTACTTGGTTCTAGGCTCATGGCAATGTCCTCCTAATTGCGGCATGGCCGCCCATTGCCCTTTGTCGCGCCTCTATGCCGTGACATCCTGATAGGTGAATAGCGTGCGATTCATTCCTGCCACAGGAAACCCAATCTGGCAATTCGTGTCAACTGGCCAATTGTTGTGGCGACTTGAGGATTTGTCGAAGTAGTGGGGTAGGTGCTTCTCGCTCACCTGGTGGTAAGATCCGACGTAACGGCACTATAGCCTCGCCCAGAAGCTCTCGATCCCATTGATATGAGCTTGACCGGTTCCGGGTCGTCCGACAGACCATTGCACGCTGGTGGGTCGCCTGTTAAGACAATGTTATCGGATTTCGTCAGGTCTTGCATGAAGTCCCGAAGGGTCGCCACGGGCAGTCTCCTTAAGTACATTCGAGACAATCGAACCGCTTTGCCGATCCCGTCACGTGACCTTGGTGCTTGAGAGGGAATGTTGAAAGGAGCCTTGCGTGGGGATTCTTGCTATTCCCTCCGGGCAGTTTGAAATGCTTTACTAACATTTGTGCTACATTTGAATTAGGAGGAATATACGGGGAGGAGCCTTATGGGAACGGTGTATGATGCTCGCTTCATTGCCAATACGTTTATTGAGCATGCGCGTAAGCAAGGTAGGACTCTTACAAACAAGTACTTGCAGAAACTGGTGTATTTTGCGCAAGCTCGCATGTTGAGCATTCATGCGGAGCGGCTGATCCATCAAGATTTTGAGGCTTGGCCCCTCGGTCCGGTCGTTCCCGATTTATATGATGCATTGAAACAGTATGGGGACGCTCCAGTGGATCAGGAGATTGCGAACATTAAGTCCGATCCACTTGAATTCAGGGAGAGAGACTTGATCGAGCGCGTGTTCAAGATGTATGGCTCACGTAGTGCGGAAGAATTGTCCGAGTTGACCCACGCTGAGGATACGCCGTGGCAGAAAGCCAGGCGCCGGGGCAACAGTCGCCCCATGATACCGATTCAATCGATACAAGACTATCACGTTGAAGAATGGAGAGAAGAAGCACGCAATACCTTAAAGGAAATGGCGGATGATCGGCAGATCCGAGAGTACATTGCGGAGGGAATAGAACAAATCGACCGCGGCGAGTTTGTGACGGCCAACGAACTCGCCAACAAGCTTTTCCCCAATGCCACCCGCCGTTCCTGAACTCTCGTTTTCTCACCAAGCTGCATCGTTCCTGGAATCTTGTGATGACCTGATGGGCGCGTGGCGTGCCTGCGCGTCTATCCTGTTGGACCCCGCCATTGACGAGCATTACACGTTCAGTCTAGACGATTTCCACTTTGTGGGGTCACGAGTCCTGTTAGATGGCAGTTGGCGTATTGTGTATCGCGCCGTGGGCAATGGCGATGTTTTTATCCAGTCGATCATGCGACATAGAGATCTTGGTCTTGGCGGGTATCCTTTGCGCTCCACCCCTTGACAGTTCCCAGTTGGTTCGGCCTACTCCTACTTTGCGTAAGATTGTAAATAATTCCCCAAATATTGAGGAACTGACCGCAACGGAACATGCTGATCAGGCACTTGTGTTCCTGAGACATTCAGAGGAAGAGTTTTCACGAGGAGATAGCTTCCAAGCCTCAGAGAAGCTATGGGGCGCGGCCACTCAGGCTGTACTGGCAACGATGGACGGTAAAGCTCCGCGTACGCACCGCGAAATGAAGCGTAGAGTTCGTATGCTCGCCAACAAGCATAATAATCCCGAATTGAGATCGGGGTTTGCAATCGCAGAATCCTTTCACTCCAATTTCTATCATGGCTGGATGGAAGATTTTCAGATGAAAGATGATGCGCCTCTAGTGCATGAATTTGTCCATCGGCTTCTAGCCATTTATCGCAATTCAGGAAGCTAACAATAGCGGTGAACCCCCAGGAACGATGCCGGACCGGCTGACCTTCGAAGCCTGCGCCGGAGCGAATCACTGACGCCCCGAAGAATGTCGCGCTCTGCCTTCTGACCACCGCTCCTAGGTGCCGTTGATAGTTGGAAATACCTCACACCACCTAGACGCAATGACGCTGTTCTCGTCTCCGATTGAGGTTTCCTTTGGCTCGCCCTGCCTCGTGTGTTTTCCGACAAAGCTACCGTTCTCGGCACTTACTCGCCGGCGCATTCTAGGGAGCTGCGTCCAGGTGCACTGGGGGCGGCGCGTGGCCGCTACGTTCCGTCCTAGCTAACAAGGGGCGCTATGCAAGCCGGCAGGTCGTTCCTCGGAGAGTTGACCAGTGTGGATACTTGGTAGGCTGCCATCTCCTCCGACGGGTATGGCGCAAGCAGGCCGGTCAGCAGATCGGCATCTTCTATGCCCCGGTCCAGCCAGGCCGACTCCGCATCTCGGGCCAATATGACCGGCATTCGATTGTGGATCGGCTCCATAAAGGAATTCGGCTCGGTCGTGATGATTGTGCAAGATCGAATGGCCTCGCCACCGCGGGGCCGCCAAGTCTCCCAGAGTCCGGCAAAGGCGAATGGATCTCCTGATTTCAGGACAACCCGAACCGGAGTCTTCTTGCCGCCGTGGGTACGCCATTCGTAGAAGCCATCGGACAGTACGAGGCAGCGCCTGCGCGACAAAGCCCGCCGAAAGCTGGATTTCTCGGCTACAGTTTCGGCGCGGGCATTGATCATCCGGTTGCCGATCTTAGGGTCCTTCGCCCAGGGAGGAATCAGTCCCCAGCGCAGGAATGCCGGCTGCATTCCGTCATCGTTGATCAGGGCGAGGACCTGTTGTGTTGGCGCGACGTTGTAGCGCGGGATGTAGGGCAGTTCTTCAGCCACGAAGGAGAATCGCTGCTGTAGCTGAGTCAAGTCCACGGTTAGCGTATATCGGGCGCACATTTTCGATTCTGCCTTTCTGGTCCTTAATTGTAGCGCTCCACGTAAATTCCTGGAGCGCTGTGCGCGGCTTTCCAACCTTGTCCGAACACGCCACCATGCGTCGGAGCATGGCTCCAGATGGACTTGTGACAACACAGTTGCGAATAGCACACGAATTCCCTACCTATTGTTAGAATTGCCGGCCCGGAAGACTGTCCGCATGGCACTAGAAAGTATGGAGGGATGGGCGATGCGCCTTAACGATGCACAGGTAAACCACTTCAAGGTCTTTGGTTTCGTCGTTCTACGGCAGTTCTTCTCCCAGGACGAACTCGGTGGCCTTGATCGCGAATTCGAAGAGGTCCTAGCCAGTGATCGGCAGGGAGAGTCGTTCGATGGGGCAAAGCGTCATACCGTACAGGGATTTGTAGAAAAGCGCCCTCTGTTGACTGAGTACCTCGAACAGCGGATTTGCGAACCTATCCAACAGCTCCTCGGAGCCGACTGCGTTTGGATGGGTTCCGATGCGAATCTCTACGTCGGAGACACCGGTTGGCATCCCGATGCGTGGTGGCCGGATCTTCATGTGGATGGATCGCAAATGGAGCTAGCCCGAATCAAGATCTCGTTCTACCTGGACTCATTGGATAAGGACAGCGGCTGTCTGAGGGTGATCCCCGGCTCGCACAGATCTCCTTTGTACGATGCGGTCAAGCCGTTGCGAGCGCAAAAGAATGACACGGCGGTGGACCCGTTTGGCGCACTGCCACAGGACGTGCCGGCCTTTCCGATAGAGACACGTCCCGGCGATACCTTGGTGATGGACCAGAACATATGGCACTCCTCGTTCGGCGGGCGTCCCGGCCGGAGGTCATTTACGATCAATTTTGCCGAAAATCCAACTCGTCCTGAGCAGATGGCATATTTTGAAGCCATCCATCAGTTCAACCTCGACTATATCAGGCAGGCGCAGCACACCCAGTCGGCCCAGGTATATGAAGATTCGTTCCTGGCGATCAGGACGCCGCGAATCGGGGGAATGGTGTCGAGATTGGTCGAGATGGGCCTTAGGTAGGGTGGGTCCTTCCGTCGTTATCTGAGATAGCCATTCAAGCCGCGTTGTCTATTCGTGCCGGGCCCGGCGGCCAAATCGTTCTCCGTGGTGACGCATCGGGCGGTCCGCGAACGGCCGGCCGATTGTGGAATACTTCTTCCAAGAACTGATGTATTATCCCACCGTACTCTTACCTTTCGTCCCGAAAGGTGCGACAATAGGTGCGTGAACGGAAATGAATTCATAAGGCGGGCGCGCAGATACGCCAGAAAGACCAAGCAAGAGTTTCGGCTCGACTCCAGGCAGGGAAAGGGGAGCCACCAAACCATAAGAATCGGCAGTCGGCGGACGTTAGTTCAATATGGCGAGATTAGCGCTGGAGTCCTAGCCTCGATGCTCAGGGACTTAGACATCAACCGGAGGGAATTTTGACTAGATATATGTACCCATGCCAAATCGTCCGCGATGAGGAAGAGGAGAGAGCGACGGGAAGGGAAGCATATGTCGTCACCTTTCCCGATGTTTATGGAGCTACAACCGGGGGATGGTCTTGGAACGAAGCCGTAAGAAATGCCGAGGATGCACTTGTCGCGGCGCTGGGCGCGTATTACTCACAGGGTGAGGATATTCCACTTCCCGGTCCCATCGCGAAAGGTCAGGTGCCCATTCCCCTCCGGCCGGTTGTTGCCGCCAAGGTTGCCTTGAATAGGACCATGCGTGAGCAAGGAATTACCAAGGTAGCGCTCGGTAGGAAGTTGAGTATCACTGAATCCGCGGTGCGTAAGCTCTGCAATCCCGATCATCACTCACACATGAGCACGGTTGAACGGGCGCTGCGAGCGGTTGGATTGTGCCTTGTGGTAGAGGCGGCCCCATTGACGAGAGAATCAGTCGTTGGCTAGATACGTGTGGACGATTCCTGGCGCGGTTGTAGTCATCTATCCTTGGGCGAATCGTTAAACGGTCAGCTTCGGCCGGTATTGCAGCGCCTCGGCAAGATGGGCGGCCTCGATGCGTTCGGAGGCAGACAGGTCGGCGATCGTGCGCGCCAGCTTCAGAACTCTATGAAAACCCCGCGCTGAAAGTTTCAGCTGTTGCATTGCCGACTTCATCAGCCCCTCCGAGGCGGAGTCCAGCCCGCAATGCTCTTTGACATCGGCCGGCCCCATTTCGGCGTTGTTCTTGATCTTAGGCGACCCGGCGAAGCGATCGCGCTGTCGCTCGCGCGCCGCTTCGATCCGCCGCCGGATCGACTTCGAAGGCTCAGCCTTCTGATGTCCGGAGAGCTTATCGTATTCAACCCGCGGCACTTCGACGTGGATGTCGATCCTGTCCAGCAAGGGCCCGGATAGACGATTTCTGTACCTGACTATCGAGCTTGATGAACAGCTACAAGATTGAAGGTTGTCTCCGTAGAATCCGCATGGACAAGGATTCATCGCACCAACCAGCATGACTTTGGCGGGAAAAGTCAGCGATCCATTCGCCCTGGAAATGGTGAGCAATCCGTCCTCCAGCGGCTGCCTCAACGTCTCCAGCAGATGGGTGCCGAACTCCGGCAGTTCGTCGAGGAAAAGCACTCCGCGGTGGGCCAACGTGATCTCGCCGGGACGCGGGTATTTGCCGCCACCGATCAATCCGGCGTGGGAAGTCGTGTGGTGTGGAGCGCGAAACGGCCGCTCGAGCATCATCGGTTGCTCGGTTGGCAAAATGCCGGCGACACTATAGATCTTGGTGACGTCTAAAGCCTCGTCGACCGACATACGGGGCATTATCGTCGGAACTGCTCGCGCCAACAGTGTTTTACCGGCGCCTGGAGGTCCGACCATTAACACGTTATGCGAACCCGCCGCTGCGACCTCCACCGCTCGCTTCGCGTGCTGTTGACCGGCGATGTCCGACCAATCCACCGTACCGTCAGACTCATCATCTTCTTGGTCCAAGCTAGTGGGCGAGACAGGGGTCAGCTGCTCGGTCCCCCGCAAATGCTGGACCAGTTCGGCCAATGACTCCACCGGATAGACCGTGACGCCTTCTACCAGCCCGGCCTCTCGGGTATCTTCAGCCGGCACGTAGGCCGTGCTTAGCTCGTGCTCGCGCGCCAAGCTCAGCAGCGGAAACACGCCCTGGGTGTGTCGGACGTTCCCATCCAAAGATAGCTCGCCCAGGAAGAACGAATCCGAATCCGGCGGCGGGATTTGGCCGGAGGCACCTAGAATTGCGACTGCAATCGGCAGGTCATAGCCAGGGCCCTCTTTGCGCAGGTCTGCCGGCGCGAGATTCACTGTCAACCGTCGCAGCGGGAACTCGCAACCGGAGTTTCGAATCGCCGATCGGACCCGTTCGCGGGCTTCCTGCACAGCCATATCCGGCAGCCCTACTACGTGGAAAGCCGGCAATCCAGCGCCAACGTCGGCTTCTACCTCAATGATCTCGCCTTCCAATCCCAAGATCGCGCCGGTCAGGACTTTTGCTGTCATCAACTACCTCGCTTAACCTAATCTAGCACAGATGATAGAGATAAGGTGGGCCGGCTGTCAACGACGCGTCGCCGCATGTCGAAGGCGGGCCGCCGTGTTGACAGACTGATCACGACTTGCAAAATGTGTTATGGTAAACTGTGGACAGTTTGGACGGTGCGTTCGGGCGAAACGGTCTCTCAAACGGATTTGTGGGAACCGCGACGAATCGCATGTTTGTAAACACGATCAGGTTGACGACTGCGTAGACGACCTGAGGCGAGGAGAATGGACACAGATGAAGACGCACAATTGCGAACCGACTCTGACGGATAGCCAGGTACTGGATTTCTGCAAAGCGGGTATCTTGAGGCTTGAGAGTGTTGTGCCGGAAGAGATCAATCGACGTGTATACGATTACCTTGACGAGCATCCGATAAGAGAGCCGAGTGAGCTGCTGACCGACGAACCCTGGTTTGTCGAGAACGTCATCCTCAACCGAGAGGCGGTCGGCGCGCTTCGTTCACTCTTGGGCAAGGATTTCGGCCTGCCGATACTGATGAGCAATCACCGGCACACTGAGCCGTCGCCGGCCATGAAATGGCACACAGACGGCTATCACGAACGTAGTCCTCTGCTTAACTATTTGCAAGTCTTCTACTATCCGCAGGATGTCACCCGCGAGATGGGGCCAACCGAGCTGCTGCCGGCCTCGCACTTTCTCTACTCGATATCGGCCTTCATGGGACACTACGAAAATCTCCGGAACGTCTATTCGACGGCGGCGCCGGCCGGCAGCATTTTCATCACCAATTATTCGGTATGGCATCGCAAATCTGCCAGCATGATCGGTGGAAAAGCGCGGAATTTGATGAAGTACAATTATTACCGTACGGTGCCGCCAAAGCGAGATTGGATCGTCGAGCCAGAGTTCGATTTCGCAACCGCAAAATATGGCAACGGCCCGTCCCACCCGCTCAGGCGGCAAACGCGTGACACTGTTTTTGGTTCCGAGATGATGTTTTGGTTGAGCGGCTTGTCTGACAGCTACTACGCGATGGGCGGCCAGAATTGGCCACACACCAACAAAGATGCCAAGTTCGTGGACACTCCTTATGGCTATCCGCTGACGCCGGAGAGGGAACGGTTCCCGCGGCCGGACTGGGCTGAGGACGGCGCTGGTATTCCAGACAGCTCGCGATTGGGATAAGCGTGTAGGCCGGATCCACCGTTTGGGCTGGGTCAGACCGTGCAGCGTCAGATCCTCGTCTGCTGTCAGCGCCGCTCACCATAGACGAGCGTGTCGGGGTAGTTGTCCTTCCACCCGAACCAGAATGCCGGCGTGAACGGCAGCTTATCGAGGGATTTATTGAGTATTGGTCCCTCGATGGCTCGGCCGGTCACCGCATTCCATAGAGTGTCGGTCTCTTTACCCTTGATCTCGTAGCCGGCACCGCCGACTGGTGCGAAGGTCAAGTTGCCGGCGCTGCTGAGGTCTCGGTAGCTGGGGGGAGCCGCGTCGGTGCGATGGCGAACGTGTCGGCGGCGGTAGTTGCCAGTTGGGTCGTTTCGCCGGCCGATCGCTCGCCGGATGTACATGCCACGATAAGCAGGCTTATTATCGTCAGCAATGGCAAGTATCGTGGCCAATTCAATGCAACACGTCCATGCTCATTCGTCGTTGCAGCATCCCCCAATCTTTGCATCGGCAATCAGTTGGCGCTGGGATACCGCGGCGAGGGACCAGCCGTTCAACGGTCCAAGCTCCGAAGTTCAGCATAACATAACCCGCGGTCGCCCTTGCCGGCATGAGAGAATCGAGTCGGCAGGTGAGGAGGGTAGGACACAATGGAGAGGACGCCGCTTTCGAGCGAGCACATAAACGCGGTAAACCGCCGACGGCGGTTGATAAATCATTACGATGCCGCCCTGTACCGGTATGGGGCCGCCCCGCTTGAGGCCACGACCGAGGCGGTAATGGAGTTCGCGGACTGGCCGGACCACCAGATAGACAGCGTTTGGTGGGACGTATATGGCGACTGGGGATGTCACCCAAGCGAGTTCGTGGAACCCTTCCCGAGCGTGCGTGAATTCCTCGCGGCCGGCAATGATCCAGTTGAATCCGTCATACGGGAATCCCGGCGGCGAGGTTTCGAAGTTTTCGTCTCGCATCGAATGAACCAGGCGCCGGACCTCAACGTCCTGGACGGCCCTCCTCGATTGCAAGAGACACATCCTGACTGGCTCATAAACTTCAATCCGGACCCGGCCGGCGATCCGATCTACACGGTTCCTTGGCAAAGGACGGGTTGCATGTGGAACTATGCGGTGCCAGCGGTGCATGAGCACAGGAAGAAAGTCGTTTGCGAGCTGGCCGAAAGGTACGACGTCGATGGCATCCTGCTCGATTGGTCGAGGGGGTGCCCTCATCTGCCGGTCGGCCAACAGTGGGTGTTGCGAGACTGCCTGACCCGGTGCATGCGGCTGCTCAGACGATCTCTTCAAGAGGTAGCGCGGAAGCGGAGCCGTCCGCTGATCGTGGCGGCCAGGGTTCCAGAAACGGCGCAGGGATGCCATTTTGACGGCATGGATGTCGAGACTTGGATTGACGAGCGCCTTGTCGACATGTTCGTCTTGGGGGATCGGTCGTTGGAGGTGGATATCGCGGCCTTTCGCCGGCTCACCGCCGGCAGTCATATCAAGCTATATCCCAGCTACGACGACGATCATTCGTCGGACGGATACAAGACCGCGCCGATTGAGGTTTTGCGCGGAGTTGCCTCCAACTGGCAACGACAGGGCGCCGATGGGATACACCTGATGAATTTCGAGTGTTCGACGCCCGCGGCATTGAAGCGAGTGGGTTTCTGGACAGCGGGTCACGAATCAAGCCAGGACCCCCAGGAGTGGCGGCGTAATGCCGAGGTGTTTCGCCAGATCGGAAGTGAGGACTCGCTCCATCACCATGACAAGACATTCGTGGTCCAAAGACGAGCCGGCGGGATACCGTTCATGATTGGGTTTCCTGAAGAGGGTCATACCCAGCGGCTGTTCTACCACCTGGCGAATATGGAGTCGGCCCTGCCGGCTCGCCTGGGCCAACACGGCCGGGGACTCACTCTGCTTCACCTTTACGTGGGCGACGACGTGGATGCCGAGGCCGAGAACGTGCAGTCCGTTGCGCTTCGCATTCTGCTTTCCGATCCGAATTCGTTGGAGCTTCACAGAGATCAGCTAATCCAACCTGGCATCGTCAGAAGGTCCACGTACGGTGAATCGGACTACAGCACGATCCCGGTCTCCAAGGAGTTGCTACCCAGAATCGAAGTTCGACTGAACAACGTGGCGCTAGGACCGGCCAAGGTAGACGAGGGATGGCAAGTCTTCCCTGTTCATCCCAGCCAAATGGCTAAGGGGGTGAACCTGGTCGGAGTTCGTGTCGCCCGCGAGCCGGTCGATCAAGCCTGCTTCGACCTTGCAAGTTGCGCCGGATCAACACCGCCCCCGGAACTGCCGGAGGAGGCTGTCGACGATATTCGCATCGAGAAGGTGGAGTTGGATGTCAAGTATCGAGACGATATTTCGCGTCAATCTCCGAGATGATCTTTCACGTTTGGGTTGGATCGTAGCCGGACTGCGAGGAATCAAAGGCCAGATGGGACGATCAGATCGGGCCTGGTCTGGCGGTCGTTGTTGGTGCTGGCTCTTGCCGGCCGAGTTGGCGGCCGGATGCACACGCCACGATCATTAGGCTCATCATTGCGTGCAGCGACAAGAATCGTGACCAACTCAACGCGACGCGTCCGTGCCCATTTCGTAGTCAGAATATTTCCCGGTTCTTTGCGTCCACTACCGATTGACGCAGGGATTCTGTGCTGGTCGACTTGTTGCTCAGCTGTCATGGCGCTTCGTTTCGGCATAACACGATCTGCGAGTGCGCTCGCCGGAATGAGAGAATCGAATGGCAGGGGAGTAGAGCAGAATGGAGAGGACGCGGCTTTCGAGCGAGCACATAGATGCGGTGAACCGCCGGCGGGGAAGCGCGGTTACTCCGCGCCGGCTCGACTAGACTTACTTTCATTGGGGCAGAAGCTTGACAGAGATTGTCTTGGCGGTATTGGCAGGGGCGCTGATTGGGTTGGTCATCGCGTTGGTTGTCGCGTCCCGGCGAGGCCCGGATAACCGGGGCCTTGTCGGCGATCAGGTCAAGGCGGAATTCCAGGCCCTGTCTCAAGAGGCCTTGGCCAGGGCGTCCCAGCAGTTTCTGTCCCTGGCAGAGCAGCGCTTCGCCCGCCAAACCGAGGCCGGTAGTAGCGAGTTGGATACGAAGAAGCAGCTCATCGACCAGCAATTGGCCAACATGAACAGCAGATTGGAGCAGGTCTCCAAGTTGGTGAACGACACCGAAACCAAGCGACAGGCTAGCTTCAGCCAACTGGCAACCCACTTGCAGGGTATCGGGCAGCAGACCTCGAACTTGACGGACTCAACGAACAACCTGCGCGAGGCGTTGAGCAGCACCCGCGCCCGGGGCCAATGGGGCGAGCGCATGGCCGACGACATCCTCCGGATGCTTGGCTTCATCGAGGGGATCAACTATCGCCGGCAGGAAGTGATCCAAGGGGCCGGCTCTCGTCCCGACTTCGTTTTCCTTCTCACCGATGGCCTGCAAATGAATATGGATGTCAAGTTTCCCTTCGAAAACTACCTCAAGTTCCTTGGAGAGGAGTCGGAAGCGGAGCGCAACCGTTACAAGGTCGCCTTCCTCAGAGACGTCCGCGCCCGGATCAAGGAGGTTACGTCTCGGGAGTACATAAATCCGGAGGGAGGAACGGTCGACTACGTCCTACTCTTCATCCCTAACGAGAGTGTTTACTCTTTCATTCACGAAAGCGATCCTGGAGTCATAGACACCGCTCTTGAGAGCAAGGTCATCTGTTGCTCCCCATTCACACTGTTTGCCGTGCTGGCGGTGGTAAGACAAGCGGCCAGCAACTTCGCGCTTCAGCGGGCCTCCGAGGAGATCATCTCGTTGTTCGGCCGTTTCAACAACGAGTGGGGCAAGTTTCAGGAAGCGCTAGATACCCACGGAAGGCGGCTTAAATCTGCCCAGGCCTCGTACGACCAATTGACCGGCACACGAAAGCGAACTCTCGAGCGACCCCTGCAGCAGATTGAGAGCTTGCGCCAGCAGAAGGGACTGCCAGTGGCGCCGGCCGCTGATGCCATCGAGCCCTCAGACGAGGGCACGTCCAGAAACGATCGCTCTGCCGATTAGCTAGGGTCGAAAGATTCTGGGGACGGATCCAGGCGCCTCTCGGATGCTAGACAACCGTAGTATGGGTGCGTCGCGAACGGCGTCGACCCAAGATGGGCTCTGGGTGTTTCGAGCTCCCGTTCGCGCCGGCGTTATCGTAGGGTTACCAGACGATGCCCGTTCACCAGTCGATCTGCTTGGCGGAGACGAAACGCTCCACTTTTCGCCAGCGAGGCTCGGCGCTGCGATAGTGCCGGCGTCGGTAAAATGGATAGTATCTGCCGCGTGGATAGATATCCACCACGTCGTTGCCCCGCCGCACCAGTGTGTACTTTCTCTTCTCAACGTACACCACGTCTGTCCGCTCATCTATCGGGAACACGAGCGCGACTGAATCTCCCGGTCGGACTTCACCGACCTTGGCATATCTTCCATCCCAACCAACGGTTCGCTCGGTCGCGTTCACATGAACACGGACGTCATGCGGCGTCACCCACTCCGGAATGCGTACGGAAAGGTCCAAAGGCTGCTTGACCTTGATCTCGACCCGCCCTTGATAGGGAATGTAGCTATCTATGTCCGCCCATGGCGACGCCCGGTTTAGAAGGAGGTTGACCCTGAGCTTGCCGTCTCGGTAGCGGAGTATTCGATTCCACACCCAGTAGATGGCGCGTCCGCCGGCGATTGTGTCGCCATGGAGGAACCCTCGTGTACCTTCGCCTTCGTGGTACCAGGACGGCGTGCCGCTTTCGTACCAATCATTGAGGGCGGCGCCCGTAGACCAACCGCCCAGGCATCGCTCCGGCACTCTGTCGGTTGTTTCCCCGGGGCCGACATTGATGGAAACGGATGTTGCGCCCGGCAAGTGATAGACCCAATCGGACTGAAGCAGCTGGGCCTCGGCCAACATATTGCGCACCCATCGATCAGCGTCGTCCCAATAGTCGGCAATGCCGGCTTCGCTGAGCACCAACGCCGTCGCAATCATGTCCGCCAACCCCATGATCTCGCATCCGTTGAACTCGCCGGCAGCCGATGTGAACGATGGATGGGTGCCTTGGTCCAAATCGCCGGGAATCGTGGGGCCCCGCCATTCGGGGCCATCGAGGAGATTCGGTGTAAATCCGGTGAGCGTCTCTATCTGGCGCTTCGCCCAGTCATAGGACCTGATGACGAACTGCAGCAGGTCGGCGTCGCCATCCAAGACTCCGTACTCCGCCATTGCCAGCAGACCCCGCGCGTGAGCGTGGACGTGTCCTTTCACGGACTTCTCTTGGGTGGTCAGGAACTCGCCTTCGGAGGTGAAAAAGGTCGCCCTGGAATATGCGATCAGCTTGCCGGCAAGTTTGCGCGCCGGTTCATAGCCGGACGACCTGTAAGCGCACACCAGGCCCCAATAAACGAGGCTCTCCTCTACATCGTGGAAATGGTACTGGGGCCCGGTGTTGGCCGGGCGTTCCTTGACGGCGTACAAGGGGCCGGGCCAGTAGTAAGCATATTTGCCGGCGTGAACCGCCAACGCATTCAGTCCGTCGACAACTCCACGAATAACCTCGATCCAAGACGAATCGTCTTCCCGCGCCGCAAACAGCGACAAGTTGCGAAGGACCTGACCAATGGCGAACGGCGAGATAATCTGGGCAGTGTTGTAATAGCTCGGGCTCAAGCCAGCGATGTGGCGGGGCTCCTCGCCTGCTACCCAGGGACGCCCTCTGGTGGGAACATATATTAGGCCATCCGGGCCCTGCTGTTTCAGCGTCGCCTCCATCCAGCGCCGATCGACGTGGAGGTTTTGTTGGCTGCCACTCATCAGCCGGCACAGGCAGACTGCCTCTTGGGACTTGTTAGGACTGGCGAATCCGCCCGCCGCCATCCTCGGGACCGGCGTCCAGCTAACAGTCCAGTAGGGCTCATAGTCGGCTTGGGGGTTGGTGCTCTCGGTCAGAGCGTGAACGACCAGACGTGCTCGGTCGGCTAGGTCCAAGGTGTCCGGGACCATCGCTTCGTAGCGCTCGCCTTGGTAATCCGGCATTTCAAAATCGGGAATCTCCGGCCGGATGTAGCCAATCGGATCGCCGGGTTTCCAGTCAGTTGCCATCGTTCTCTTCCAATACACTTGCGGCGTTATGCCATTCATTCCAGTAGCGGGGAACACCGTATCGTGGCTACCATAAGAATAGTGCATAGAGATGACGCAGTCATCAAAATAGGGTCTCGCGCCGGAAGGCGGAGGACAACCGAGGGCGGCGTGGTTGGGCGCCAAGGTGGATGGTCTCCGCCCGGAAGCCGACCTTCGGTGTCCGGGCCGCGTGGATCCCTAGCCTCGATCCCCGGTCGGAGCCGAGGAATTGTTTGATCTATAATCGAACTCGATTAGGGGGTGAAGGGGCAGTTGTATTTGGCGATGGCGATGTCTGGATTTGGGTGGTTGCCGGAGGAGGCATCCTCGTGAAATTGGGTGAGGTCCGCGCCCAGGTGCCGGGATTGCCCAAGCGATTCGTTCACTACCTGGAGTCTCAGGGCTACATACAGCCGATCAAGGTAAAGAAGCAGCGGATCTCTCGGCGCGACTATACCGACGAAGACCTCCAGACGATCAAGGGCGCCTGGGAGTATTACGAGCGGGGCTTTTCCGTGCAAAGCGCCGTCGAGTTGCTCCGGCGAGCCCATCGAGACCAAGTGTATCTGCTCTCGAAGGTCCCAGCCGGTAAGTTGGGCCAGGCTCAAGAGGTACTGCGCAGCTATGATCGCGTGGTCGAGGTGACCGCTGTCTACGGCGAGGACGTAGACTTGATCGCGCGGATGCACGCCCCGGATGAGGGCGACATATACATGGTCTTGGCCGGCGCGGTGCGCCAGGAGGTTGTCGAGGCGCCGCCCCAGGTCATGCGGATCAAACAGATGGAACTCGGCCAGGATGCCCGGCCGGTCAAGAACAGAGGACGGAGGGTGGGATTGCGCGCTTACATACTGATAAAAGTTCCGGCCAAGAAGATCGACGGAATCGTCGAGCAGCTCAAGCAGTTCGCCGGCATCATCGAGACAAGCGTCATCTACGGCGAGACCGACATCGTCGCCCATGCTCTCGTGGAGCATCAGGACGAGCTGGACGATCTGATAATGAACAAGATCCAGACGCTGCCGGCGGTGGAATCGACCCGCACGTTCATCGCAGTCGGCGGCACTCACTGGCGGCGCGAAGAGAACCCTTCAACGAAAACCGACTAGGTCAAAAAAGTTCAAAATAGTACTTGACAGGCATTATGTGATGGTCTACACTAAGTCCAAGTTGGTACTTAGACTTGAGAACTCAGAAACAGAGGAAGGAAAGGATGAGGAACTACACCGCTTACCAAGACGAAATCACACGGCTGAAGACTCACCGCAATGAGCTGATCGAGCGCTACAAGACAGCATTGTTGCGGCACAACCGGCGCGAATCACGCCGGCTGTGGGAGCTTCGCCAGCGGGTCGAGCAGGCCCTCACGCTGAAGCAGATTCAGCAGGGCAAGGTCGACTACCCGTCTATCGCCGCCTGATCCTAGGAGCACGCCCACATCCGGCAGACGCATCCAATCCGACCAACACCGCCGGAAGCTTGAGGGATCGTGGCGACATTACAAAAGGGGCGCCCGCGCAGCGGAGCGCCCCTTTTTGGCGCGAGATTGCAGGCCGGCTGATATGTCCGAAGGAGCCGGATTGGATGCCGGCTGTGGGAGCTTCGCCAGCGGGTCGAGCAGGCCCTGATGCTCAAGCAGATTGAGCTGGGCAGGGGCGACTACCCGTCTATCGCCGCCTGATCCCAAGAGCGCGCCCACATCCGGCAGACGCATCCAAACTGACCAACATTGTCGGAAGATCGAGGGATCGCGGCGACCCTTTGGGAGTGGGCAGAGGCTGGTAGCGAATTCGCCAGCGAGCGCGAATGGTTGTACTTAGCTGTTCGCCAACTGCAGAAGTAGATGTCGCGCCCGAAGCATCTCTCTCATCGGATCATGCCGACTGGTAGATGGCCGGGCGATACCGGGGTCTAGGTATCGTCTTGCCCTCTTTACGCGCAGCATCGATCCAAGTTGTCATTGCTTTTCTGACCTCTGCGAGCGCTTCCTCGGGGCTGTCGCCAAATGCAGAGCAGTATTGAAGATCGGGGATGTCCGCCACGTAACACTCGTCTTCTTCGCTGTAGAAAACGTTGATGTGGTAGTCCTTCATCACCTAGTCCTCTAGCTGCAGATTGTAGCGCTCTACCAGACGAAGAACCTGACGGATCTGATAAGGCTTGGCTTCGCCCCTTACAGGCTGGATATTGATCATCTCGGGAACGCCCGGCCGCGAGAAAATGTGGTGCCGGCCAGTTGTTCGGACGATTCTGAATCCGAGCCCTTCCAGCAATCCTATCAGGTCGTCGAACGCGACGTTGTGGACCGCGCCTTGACTCAATCGCCGGAGCAACTGCCTGCTATTCATTGGCTATTTCTTGAGTCTTGGAGCGCCCGGTTCTACATCCAAGTATTCTATGCCCGCGTAGTTGAGCAGGCAAGTTGTCGTGCTATTGGGGGATCTTCACGGAGAGTGTTGTAGTTGATGGAATGCTGGAAGCAGGGGCGATTTCCTCGGAGAAGCACTTAGGCGGGTTGTTGTAGACATAGCTATACCTGTTCAGCTACTGGGGATTCCCCGGCGCCGGCACAATCGGATCCGGCGAGACAAACCGGCCAATGGTCGGGTCATACGCCCGCGAGGCGTACCAGTACAGGCCGGCGGCCTCGTCCTCGGTCTGGCCGGTGAACTTGCGGTCGGTATTCAGACTCGTCCCAGTGTCCCGGTCCTCGCCGTAGGGCTTGTAGCGCATACCGTCCAGAGCGGTGAAGCTGCCGTCCAACACCCTGATCGTGCCGCCCAGGTGATCAGTGCCGGCCCAGTGCAAGGTCCCGCCCCGGCGGAATGCCACCGACCGGCTGAGAGCCCCTAATGAAGCGCTGTAGTACTTGGTGACGGTTTCCGGAGAGTTGGAGCCGCCGGCCAGCTTGCGCTCGTAGCCGCCCAGGTAGTGGAGATTTCCGCCGGCCCTTGCCGGAGCCGGCCGAGGTTCCGTCATACTGGTAGAAGGCGCGGGCTCTGCGGGTCTCAGCCCACGTACTGGTCTCGTAGCTGGTGTTTTGCGAGTTGGAGTCGTAGAGCCAGGAGCGGAAGAGATCGAGGAAGGCGGGAATGGAGCCGCCGGAGAGGCCTGAGACGTTGCCGAGGGAAGCGGCGGTCCAGAGGTCCTGGATGCGGCTCATGAACTCGGAGATGTGGGGACCAACGAAGCGGGAGACTGCTGGATCGAACCAGCCAACAGTTAACTTGAGGGTGGCGCGGTGAAGCACCGCCATCCGTTTTCAACCGATTACATCATGTCCGAACATGTACATTGATAATCCGATGTACATCGCCATTGTATGGATCGACGGTATGGACGTCAGGGCAAATATCAAAACGGCATGCCGGCGACCGCCAAAAACCTGCTTGGCGACAAGACCGCCAAGTGCGGCGAATGAGAACAGATAGGGTATCGAAGTAACCGCAAAAAATACGTGTAGAGAGAATCCAAACTTATCAACCAGCGCGATTTCTGTCACGCGGAAGACGAAAGCCAAAAGGCCTCCGGCGCCGAGAGTAAACAATAACCACGAGCCTAAACCCAGCAGACACCAAATCGCCACGAATGGTATGAGGTGGGACGCAACGCGTGAGAATCTCAGCACGAATAGTGCGTGGGCGTATAATATACCGAATCCCACAACGATTGTTGCGATAGGAATGAAGATGTTTACTAGCATCGGGGCAGCGAACAGCTCATTTTCTTGGGGCACCCCGCATTAGGCGAGTGCCCCAAGTCTTTGAGTGCTAGTTCAACCGGCGGTGCCTGACCGAGATCAAGAATCAGTGGCGCGATGCGAGCTCGATCCATTCCTAAACGTTGCAGTGACTCTATCACTTAGGCCCAGCATTTAGCCTCAAGACCACATTCCTTCCACAACGAGGCCCTGAGGCTTAGCGTTGGCGGAACTGATGGGGCGACGCGATGACATCTAAGGGAAGAGCGTTGTTCACTGGCGAAGTCGGTTTTAGTTCCCCGTCTACTATCATCATCAGTATGCCTTCGCGTTCCGCCTGAAGCACCTGGACCAAGAGGGTGTTCGTATTCCAACCCCACTCAGGTAAATTGTTAATAATATCCCGACCGACCTTGTTATTGTACAGATCCATTGCCAGGTCGAGTTTGCTTTGCCCACGCTCCATGTTCCACTGTTCATGCTCGTCAGTAATCCCCTCCGCCTTGGTGGGCCCGTAAGTGTTAGCCAGCAACGCACTCCAATACGCGTGCAGGACCGCATTCTCCTCTTGTTCGTCAAGTCCTAGGGGTACAGATACGGCCCGGACATCCACCTTTGCCTTGAAACGGTAATAGAATTGGGGTGGATCTTTTGCGACGCGGTCGAGCTCGTCAAGCAAGACATTAAGTAAAGGCGCCGGCCTCCGCTCTGGCGTTGGCGCCGGCCTCGGCTCCGGCGTGGTTGTGCCGTAGTTGGTGCTCACCCATTGTTCGACGGACGAATCGAGGCCACGCGACGCGTTCGTCATGGACCATTCTCGAAAAGCGTAATCGCTCGGACCAGGATACTGGCCGTGATCTACCCGGTACTCGTCTCTCCACGCTTGATTGAACCATTCAGCCGAATTACCCGATGGATCGACGAACCCCAGCGGGTTGTTGTAGACGTAGCTATACCTGTTCAGCGACTGGGGATTCCCCGGCGCCGGCACAATCGGATCCGGCGAGCAGAAGCGGCCAATGGCCGGGTCATACGCCCGGGAGGCGTACCAGTAGAGGCCGGCGGTCTCGTCCTCGGTCTGGCCGGTGAACTTGCGGTCCGTGTTCAGGCTACTGCCGGTGTCCCGGTCCTCGCCGTAAGGCTTGTAGCGCATCCCATCTAGAGCGGTGAAGCCGCTGTCCAACACCCTGATCGTGCCGCCCAAGTGGTCACAGCCCACCCAGTGCAAGGTACCGCCCCGGCGGAAGGCCACCGGCCGGCTGAGAGCCCCAAGTGAAGCGCTGTAGTACTTGGTCACCGTGTCGGAGGTCTCGGAGCCGCCGGCCAGCTTGCGCTCGTAGCCGCCCAGGTAGTGGACGATGCCGTTGTCGTCGTCGCGCTTCCGGCGGACACCGTCGCCGTCGTAGGCCGCCCGGTGGAACGAGGCGCCATCCTGGACCAGGATGGGCCGCCGCTCCGGATCGTACTTGATCGTCTGAGTGCCTTTGGCGGTCAGACTACCGTTCGCGTCGTAGGAGTAGGTGGTGGTCCCGTGGGACTTGACCGCGTGCTTGGGAGACGTCGTCCCGTAGTCGAGGGCGGTGCCGGCCTTGCTCGTCATATTGCCGATCGTGTCGTAGGCGAAGGATTCGCCGGTTGGGACCGACCCAACGAGGAACGACCGAGAATCCGATGGGCCTGCGGTTCCTCGGCCCGGCTTCAGCAAATGCAACTACGCAGAAGTAATGACACCTGAAGCCTAAGCACTAGCACTCATCATCTGTGGCACCGGGAATAACTATTTCCAGATTCCAATCAGCCCAGGTGCCCTCTCGAAGCGCCGGCGACTCCTCGATCGTGAGAACGGTCCGTCCGTTAATGTCACGAACCACGCCTGCCACCACATCCCCGGGCCTGAACGAAATCTGGCCGAGATTTCTCGTCGAACACCCTTCTACGATCTCATGGTGCCAGCCCAGTAGGGATACATCGACAGATACGACAACCGCGTCCTTACTACGATTTTCGACAATGAGCCTATACCAGGCGTCAGCAGGCCCCGAAATGAAAAACAGTGCAACGATGACCGCTGTAAGAAGTAGCGCCGATAGGTAACCATATAAGAGAAGGGAGCGCATCATCTGCCAGCCAGTGGGAAGTGCCAAGGTGCTGGCAGCCACGAATTCTGTTTGTAAATCTGTTGGATCCTCCATGCCTGTTGCTCTAGGGCGTGCGTGTCTAACGATATGAGATCCATAATTAGTGGATTTAGTGGACTTTGTTTTGTTGTCAAGTCCAAGAGGGGTTTAAGTGGCTCAGGCACAGCATGACTAGGGATGAACCGCGTTGGATCATTGCGATTCTGTAATACGTGAACGTACTCATGTATTACCCTAGCCCGGATTACGTCAAAGTTCTCGCCCGGCCTCACATAGAAAATGTTCCCAAGTGTTATGCCATTATACCCGGGGGGAATTATCGGATGATGACCTATGACGACCGTCGTCCCGTCAGGGCCAGCGACTTCTTGTGTCCCCGCAAAACTCTCGTTACGAGTTGGTATAGTGGGATGGTTCACCTGTTTTTCTTGGGGTTCACGGAATCGGCTCAGGTCAGGCTCATGGTGTGTATAGTGACGAAGTGGTTCATTTGAGTTGTTTGGGTTTCCCACGTGTTCAAGGAGGTCACCAAGCTCGTCTCGAACTCTGCTATATGCCACCCAGTTTTGGTCTGTCCAATCGCCACCCGGCCCGGTGCCTGGATGTTGGAGACTGAACTGATAGTCGAGCCAATCCTGCGGAGTGGGTTCCTGTCCAGGGTGATTCGTCGCGAATCTCGTTACCCACGCAGGATCCATACCTCCGGCCGTATGACCCGAGGGATCAACATACCCCAGCGGGTTGTTGTAGACATAGCTATACCTGTTCAGCGACTGGAGATTCGCCGGCGCCGGCACAATCGGATCCGGCGAGACAAACCGGCCAATGGCCGGGTCATACGCCCGGGAGGCGTACCAGTAGAGGCCGGCGGCCTCGTCCTCGGTCTGGCCGGTGAACTTCCTATCAGTCACCAGAGCGCTGCCAGTATCTCTATCCTCGCCGTAGGGCTTGTAGCGCATCCCGTCCAGAGCGGTGAAGCCGCTGTCCAATACACTGACAGTGCCGCCCAGGTGGTCTGATCCCACCCAGTGCAACGTCCCGCCCCGGCGGAACGCAACCGGCCGGCTGAGAGCCCCAAGTGAAGCGCTGTAGTATTTGGTGATGGTTTCGGGAGAGTTGGCGCCGCCGGCCAGCTTGCGCTCGTAGCCGCCCAGGTAGTGGACGGTACCGTTGCTGTCCATCCGCTTCCGGCGGACGCCGTCGCCGTCGTAGGCTGCCCGGTGCACCGAGCTGCCATCCTGGACCAGTATGGGCCGCTGCTCGGGATCGTATTTGATCGTCTGAGTGCCTTTGGCGGTCAGACTACCGTTCGCGTCGTATGAGTAGGTGGTGGTGCCGTGGGACTTGACCGCGTGCTTGGGCGAGGTTGTCCCATAGTCCAGGGAGGTGCCGGCCTTGCTGGTCATGTTGCCGATGGTGTCGTAGGCGAAGCTCTCGCCGGTGGGGACTGACGAGGACGGGCCGGGATGAGCTTGCCAAGACATTTATTTCGCAAATTCAATGTTTAGTTGGAGGGCCTGTGCGGCCTCATATGGAACGGCCGGCCGGCGGCGTGGCGCCGTCCGGTCTGGCCATTGACCTTGCGGTCATGCTATGGAGGACGTGATTTTCGGATAATCAATCCATAATTTCTATTCCCCATAACAGCATCGGTACGTAGATGCCGATCATCATGACCGGGATTGACAGTACGAGCATCAGAACAATCGTCAAAACAGCCCGGCCGCTACCTCCATCTCGCTTGAACACGCTAGCCCCTAGAACGGCCAAGAGTAGATGATAGGGTACCGCGCCAAGCATAAATATTGCGAATAGAGAAACTGAATAATCGTCTATCCATCTCATCTGTGTCAGATGAAAGCCGAGTGCGAATATTCCAACAGCGGTTGCGGTAAAAAAGATCCAAGAACCGAGACTCAGCAAACACCATATCATCACGAACAACGTGGAGCCAGGAGAACCGCTCGCGAATCTCAGAGAGAATCGTGCGTGGGCGAACAATACGCTCATGGCGAAGACGAATGTTACCAATAATTCTACGCCCGGATAATTGGACAGATTGTTACCTCATTCCGCATTTGGCACTTCGAGTGGCGCTCTTGGCTAAGATGGTGTTTATGTGGCAGCGGAGGGACTCGGGTGATTCCACAATTCGAGCCTACCCACCCCCCACTTTTCATGATGTTTGAAGAATTCCGGCATCGGCAGGGTGTCCAAGGGCAGGCAGTTGGGCCAGGGAGTCCTTCTTTTGGCTCGAAGAGCTTGTCACCATTTGTCGTCAGTTGGCACAAGACGACCTTCCCTTATCTCAAGCAGTCTACCTTGCTTTATCGCCAGAGCCGTCAATTTGAACAGATACTCCCTCATCGGAATAGCCGCAAGCCAGATCAGAGGAACAACTCCAAGAACCCCTTCTCTACCAATTTCGCGACCAATCTCGTTATTGATCAAGTCCATTGCCAGGTCAATTGGCTCCTGCCCGTGCGCCATGTTCCATTCTTCATGCTCGTCGGTAATCTCTTTTGCCAAGTCAGGTCCACCTACTACAGTCATCAACGCACTCCAATATGCGTGCTTAAAGGCATTCTTTTCTGATCTATCATCTGCACCAGGGAAGATGGCTTTAGACAAGCGGTCGGCTTCAAGGCCAGCTGTATGCTTGAGAATCTCCTTATATGTGTTTCTTGCGATTTTGTCAGGCCGCTGAAGCTTTTCTCCTGCATACATTATTGAGGTATTGACCTGCTTAAGTGCATTTAATATAGGCGTACTACGATTGTCCGACGTAGGCGCCGGCGCCGGATTTGTGTTGGAAGGGTGGGTCATCCAAATGTCGAGGGACCAAACGTCGCCTTGCGAAGTGGCCTTCATGGAATGGTATCGATAACTGATATCGTGTTCATCAGGATCTTCCCTGTGCACTCGCTTGAACTCGTCATACCAAGCTTTGTCGAACCATTCCGGCGAATTACCCGAAGGATCAACATACCCCAGCGGGTTGTTGTAGACATAGCTATACCTGTTCAGCGACTGGGGATTCCCCGGCGCCGGCACAATCGGATCCGGCGAGACAAAGCGGCCAATGGCCGGGTCATACGCCCGCGAGGCATACCAGTACAGGCCGGCGGTCTCATCCTCGGTCTGGCCGGTGAACTTGCGGTCCGTGTTCAGGCTACTGCCGGTGTCCCGGTCCTCGCCGTAAGGCTTGTAGCGCATCCCATCTAGAGCGGTGAAGCCGCTGTCCAACACCCTGATCGTGCCGCCCAGGTGGTCGGAGCCCACCCAGTGCAGAGTCCCGCCCCGGCGGAAGGCCACCGGCCGGCTCATAGCCCCTAGTGAAGCGCTGTAGTACTTGGTCACCGTGTCGGAGGTCTCGGAGCCGCCGGCCAGCTTGCGCTCGTAGCCGCCCAGGTAATGGACGATGCCGTTGTCGTCGTCGCGCTTCCGGCGGACGCCGTCGCCGTCGTAGGCCGCACGGGAGTAGTTGCTGCCATCCTGTACCAGGATTGGCCGCTGCTCCGGATCGTACTTGATAATCTGAGTGCCTTTAGTGGTCAGACTACCATTCGCGTCGTAGGTGTACGCGGTGGTGCCGTGGGACTTGACCGCGTGCTTGGGAGACGTCGTCCCGTAGTCCAGGGCGGTGCCGGCCTTGCTCGTCATGTTGCCGATGGTGTCGTAGGCGAAGCTCTCACCGGCGGGGACTGACGCCGTAAGTACTCGGTTCAACTCATCGTAAGTATAGTCAATGGTTTCGGAGTTGACGCCATCGACGATCTTTGTGACGTTGCCGACCGCATCGTACTGCATCTCGCGGTTGACGAGATCGGTCGAGTCCTTGGAGAGCTTGATCCTCTTGAGAGCGGCGAATGGAGAGCGGGAAGCGTCGTCGATCTTCCAGTACTCGAAGGACTGGGTTGCGGTCGTGGCGCCGCCGCCTAGAGTGTAGCTATCCGGCAGGCCGATGTCCTCGTATACCACGTCAGAGACGATATCGAGGCTGTCGATCGAGGACTGAATCCCGTCCAACAGCAGGTTAGCCTGGTAGGAGTAGGTGAGGGCCTCGCCGTCGGGATAGGTCATTTCGCGGACCCGATCCAGCGCATCGAAGGTGTAAGAGCTGGCATAGGACCGGCCGTCGACAACGCGGGTCGCCGTGGTCGTCCGGCCGTACCCATCATAGGACCAGGATGAGTTGCCGGCGGCATCCCACATCGCCGTGCGTCGGCCCTTGCCGGCGGCTTCGCCGATTCCGTCATACTCATAGAGAGTACGGGCCCTGCGGGATCCAGCCCAAGTACTCGTCTCGTAGCTGGTGTTGTTCGAGTCGTAGAGCCAGCCACGCAGATCGGCCAGGTCGGTCGCCGCAACCTGCCTCGACGGGGCGGCGCTATCGCCGGCGGTGAACTGGGGAACAGTGCCAAGAGAGGCGGCGGTCCACAGACCCTGCAGGCGGCTTCTCAGCTCGGTGAGGTGAGCGGCCCGGATGCTGGGTGCTTCCGGATCCGTCCAGCCTCCAGTGCTCAGGCCGGCCGCGGCGCGTTCCGCGTCCACGGCAGCTCTGAACTCCATCAGATCATAGACCGTAAAACCAACGGAGTTGGTCCAGGCCGGCGGATACCACTTGCGTACCAGCCGATTCAGCTTGTCGTAGGCGAACTCGATGACCTGGTCCTTCGCGTCGGTCTGGCTGGTAAGGTTGCCCACCGCGTCGTAGGAGTAGCTCCATGAGCCCATGTCGGGATCCGTCATAGAGGTCTTGCGACCGAGCTCGTCGTAGGAGATCGTAGTCAGGTTGCCGGCCGCGTCGGTGACCTTGGTCAGCTCATCCACCACGTTGTACTGGTAGTTTGTCTCCGCATAAAGAGCTACAGTCGGATCTGATCCGGTGTACTCGGAGACCTTGGTCATTCGGCCGAGGCCGTCGCTGTCCCAGCGCTTCAGGTGGTCGTTCTGATCGACCAGTGAGCGGGACCAGCCGTCGTAGCGATGCTCGGTGGTCTCGCCGTCGGGCAGGGTGACCAGGACCGGCCGGCGGAGAGTGTCGTAGGTGCGGGTGGACTTGAAGCCACGGTTATTGCGCCAGAGCCTCTCGGAGAAGTTGCCGAGGAGGCAGATCCCTTTGCGGGGGGCCGACTCGCTGGTGAGCAGACCTCTCCCGTCGTAGTGGCGGTTGACGACAAGCTGGCCTCTCTCAGTATCTGAGTACTCCTGGACGATCATGCCCCGGCCGTCGTAGATGCGGCAGTGCTTGTGCCAGGACTTGGCGGTATCGTCGTCGTCGGTGCGCATCTCCACGGCCAGAGAGGTGGTCGTCTTTCCGATCGTGGTCTTGGGAGTGCCGTAGGTGTACTTGGCCTCCTCGCGGTAGGCCGGCGTCCCGGTGGATGGCCCCTCGACCGTCTTCAGACGGCCGAAGCTGTCGTAGGTCATAGTCGAGACGTGGCCGTTGACGTCGGTGACGGTCAGGGGCGTGCCAAAGGCGGGGTCGAAGGTGCGGGACGCCGCGTGCCCGACGGGATTGGCTACAGTGATCGGGAAAGTGTGGTAGGTGGCGTCGTAGGCTATCGTGGCAGAGCGAGGATCGCTCGATGCCGCGGTGGTACCGGCATACTCGTTGTAGATAGTTTCCTTCGTGCGGTTGCCGTATGTGTCGTACTCGTAGGCGGCGTCCACGTACTTGGTCGAGCCGGAACGGGTGACGCCCCTGCGGAGCCGGGTGAGCCGGCCGGGCGAGGTGACCGTCTGGTTCCAGGCGGTATTCGAGTCATATATGTACTGGGCATTTCGCTGAGAAATCCCGTCGGTGGAGGGATTGTCGGAGTCGAAGCTGTAGAGGGTCTCCTGGGCCACCCGGTTAACGATGTAGCCGGTGGCGTTGTCGAGGGGGTGGAACACCCGCTTGGTGTGGCGGGTCCAGTTGGCGTCGGAGGCGTTCTCGTACCCCTAGGTATTGGTCAAGTTGCCGTAGGTCCCGTAGGTGAACTCGGTCTTGGAGGAGGCGGAACCGCGATGGGTCTCCTGCTTCTTCAGATAGACCTCGTAGACGTGCCAGTCGCGCCGGTCGCTGGAGGAGAGACCCGACGGCCTGTGATTCGACGGATTGGCCTTGGTCTCGTACTCGGTCCAACGCCTCTCGATCGGGTCGGTGCCGGACTCGCCGGCCGCCTTTTTGAATATGACCTCGAACTCGGTGCCCTTGTACTGCTCCTCGTCGAGCAGGGACGTGAGGCCGTCGTAGCTCTGCACGTTGACGTTGCGCCGACCGTCGCCATCGTCCAGACCTCGGAAGAAGCGGTGCTCGTGCTTGTGGCCGGTGGGTTCCACCACCTCGACAATGCCGAAGCCCCTGAAGACAGGATGGGAGCTGTTGGTCTGCTTGGTGGCGAAGCCGGCGACGTAATTCCTGGAGGGCGAGGGGGCCGAGCGGTTGTAGGTGGTGACGAATGAGTTGCCCAAGCCGTCGCTGGTGGTCTTGGTATTCACCACCCACTGCCTGGTTCTTCTTCTGCCGCTGCCTCCGCTGCCGGCCCAGTCGTAGGCGCTGTAGGCGTATTCGACCGCGCCGCCGTAGCCATTGTCGATCCTGGTCAGCAAGGGTATCGGGCATCTCTGACTGGTGCGGTTGGTCCATCCCTCGTACTGGGACAGACCGGTCTGGGGCGTGTAGTCGAACAAGGTGGATGGAAGCGCGTTGCCGGCCCCGTCGAACTCGGTGACCTTCTTGAGCAGGAGGAACTTCTTGTTGCTCTCCGCCTCGTAGGTGACGTATTCGTAATCGAAGACGTACTTGCGGACGAGGGACCATGTGCCGGCGGCGTCGGCGACATAGGTCTCGACCCTCTCCAGCCGGCGGGTCTCATAGTATCGGACGTCGGATGGCACGTCCTCCCGTGCGTTGGTGTCGGGATCGGAGGTGACGAAGACGACCTTGCGCTTGTAGTCGCTGGTGTCTTTGAAGGTGTAGTGGATCGTGCCGTTGCTATCCAGCCTCTTCCGCCGGACTCCGCAGTCTTTGGTTCTCGTGGAAGGTTATGAATTCTAATCGGATGTTGACGGTTAGTAGGACGAATCTTTCACTCGCGATTCATTCAAATCTACATTGCCCAGCAACTGGCTCAACTCTCTGAAACTCAAATGTGACTCCTTCCCACGACTGTCCCGCTTGAGCCTCTCCTTTGCACGGGAACTTTATAAGCAAATGATTGAAGTCTTCCCAAATGATTTCCATCGTTGGAATGCCCCGGTACGTATACACTAACGCGCTTTTGAATCCCAGTGCCCAATCCCCGTGTCTGGTCAGCCTAGCGTGTGTTACCCGACCACCTGCTGCGCCTCCGCAGTTAACCCTCACAACTTCAGCTGTGTACTGCCCATCAGGGGAATTGGCTACCATATGAATTGTCTCGTCGCATAGAACGCTCCAACCCATTTTGATCCACAAACTTCTCGCGTCGAGGTTGGAAAACGTCAACACTCCGACCACTACGGCAGAAACAATGACTACTGATATGATCCAGGCGACCAGCAAGGTGAGGCAACACCGTGTCATTTTAGCAGCCGTCGTCCGGCGCAATTGGGCCAGGTCTGGCACCTTTACCGGAGTCCGAGGGTTTTCCGTTTCCCTGAGATTAGAGATTAATCTTATCCCCACTCAAAATGCCAAGAATGCTTCTAATGCCCTCCAAGTATGCTCTTAGCGCCTGCCCGTACCTGAAGTACTGGGTCTAGCTGCTGTTTGAGACGGTATAGCCGGTAGTAGTGGATGCCCGCCTTGATCTGCGCCGAATCTCGAGGGTCATCACCGTAAGGGTACTCGCCCTTTCCTGGCAAAATTGAGAATTCGCCTTGGCCTCCCCCGACCCCTTGGATTTGGTGTACAAACCCGGCACCCTTGAGCAGCGTCTCGTCCGGTATCCCTAGTGCTGCACCCGTTGCACTGAAATTGAAGTTCCCGAAATTCTCGAACAAATCGTCGTCCCGGCGTAGTTTGTAATCCCACTCTCCACCTGGTTGTATGCGCCGGAACCACACCATGGCTGCAGCCTGGTGGATCGTGATGCGCAAATGTGCAAGTGAGGTGAAACTCAGTAAATTTCCTACGGTAGCGTAGGCTTGGGTAGTTTTTATGTTTTCATCAATATCGACGCCTTCAGGCGCTAATGGTACGTTTGGAAGTTCGATCGGACTAAGATGACCCCCCGAAGCTATTACCATCGACGCATATCTCCATTCATAATCTGCTTGGGTGGGAGCTTTCCCGTGCACCTCCCAAAACTCTTCTCTCCACGCTTCGTTGAACCATTCAGCCGAGTGGCCAGAGGGGTCGACGAACTTCAGCGGGTTGTTGTAGACGTAGGAGTAGCGGTTCAGTGCCTGGGGGTTCCCCGGCTCCGGCACGATGGGATCCGGCGAGCAGAAGCGTCCAATGGCCGGGTCATACGCCCGGGAGGCGTACCAATACAGGCCGGCGGCCTCGTCCTCGGTCTGGCCGGTGAACTTGCGGTCGGTGTTCAGGCTCGTGCCGGCATCCCGGTCCTCGCCGTAGGGCTTGTAGCGCATACCATCCAGGGCAGTGAAGCTGCTGTCCAAAACCCTGACGGTGCCGCCAAGGTGGTCTGAGCCAACCCATTGCAATGTGCCGCCCCGGCGGAAGGCCAAAGGCCGGCTCATCGCCCCTAATGAGGCGCTGTAGTACTTCGTCACAGAATCCGAGGTGTTGGCGCCACCGGCCAGCTTGCGCTCGTAGCCGCCGAGGTAGTGCCCGGTGCCGTTGCTGTCGTCGCGCTTCCGGCGGACGCCGTCGCCGTCGTAGGTCGACAGGTAGTAGTTTGTGCCATCCTGGATCCGGATGGGCCGCTGCTCGGGGTCGTACTTGATCGTCTGAGTGCCTTTAGCGGTCAGACTGCCGTTAGCGTCGTAGGTGTACGAAGTACTGCCGTGGGACTTCACCGCGTGCTTGGGCGAGGTCGTCCCGTAGTCGAGGGTCGTGCCGGCCTTGCTCGTCATGTTGCCGATGCTGTCATAGGCGAAGCTCTCGCCGGCCGGCACTGAGGAAGTCAGCAGTCTATCGAGGTCGTCGTAGGTGTAGCGGCTCAATCATACGCATTTGAACCCCACCCAATCGGCACGCGTATCCTATACAGCCCTACTGAGATTAACGCCTAACGCCAGTCAGAATCTAAGGTGCAATTCTCTATCGACATGATGTCTCCCGAGTTGCCCACAGTCGATGAATAGCTATAAACATCGCCGTCATACCACACGTTTAATATTACGGCTTTATATCTCGAACTCGAAATAAAGAAATACTTCTCGTCCGATGCGCATCGGTAACGAGCCTTGGCAAGCTCGAGCAATTCGTGAACTTGGGCTCGCGTGGTCACGCCCTCTACAAGGCGTTCTTGGAGATAGATTGCGGGGAAGCGATATAGGTACTGTTGATCATTAAGCGACACTCCAAGCTCCGTTGCCGCTGCAACTCGCTCGATGTCTAATATAATATCCAGAATCAACAACCTGGACAATATGACCGCAAATAAGGTTGTCAAGACAAAGAGAATTATCGATGAAGCTCGACTTTCATCACGTATCCATCGTCGAAGAAGTAGTAACGCTCCCGCGAATAACAGGAGCGTTACTAGCACCGCTAAAAGATCCAAGACGACCATCAGAGTGGGAAACGCGATAACCACCCAGCTGTGCAATATGACCGCAAATACGGTTGTAACGATAAAGAGAATCATCGATGAATCTCGACTCTTATCGCGTATCCATCGTCGAAAAAGTAGCACTGCTCCCGCGAATAACAGGAGCGGTACTAGCACTCCCAAAAGACTCAAGACGAGCATCTCAGGGGGCAACTTCATATCTGATCACCATCCTATGTGCGGGGCGCTGTAAGAGGTCATTTGGGAAGAGTTTTGCGGATCAGGTTGACGAGGTTAGCAGGGTCATCAGTAACCCGTAGGGCCCATCCGTGATTGGAAGCGAGATTTCCTAAATCGATATCTCCAGGATCATAGCTACCAAGATTTTGGGCCCAGCCCACGTGCTCGCGTAACCAATTCAGAACCTTCGCTCGTTCAGCGCCCATATAGTAGCCGGTCACAACAAAAGCCGCATAGTGGTGAGTTTGAGTCTCCCCCGGGTCTCCTAGATATTCTGTCTTGAGTCCCGTTGGTTCAATGTTTAGGTACTTCGCTTTCCTATAGGGAGTCCCGGCATTCCTTAACGCCTCGTCCCAAGGACCCGATAGCGGTATATCTGCAAACAGGTTGCCGAAAGCTCTAACGAACGGTTCCGTCTCGCCTGGTGAATACCAACTTGCTAGTTCTTCGGTGTACCTCGCAAATCGTTCCACGCCTGTCTCGTTGCTTGGGTCAATAGCAGACACTTTCCTTTTATGAATTGTGTCGAATGCTTCCCAGTCACTATCATTCCATGAGCCGTCTTTTTCGCTGCCTCTGATTAGTAGGGAAATAAGGCGTAGCCTCCGGTGGTGGTCTGTGAGCTCTTGCCCAGGATGATTCTTGTGCCACTCGTTTTCCCAATCCTCACCAAGTGGGTCATAACCCGAAGGATCAGTGTATCTCAGAGGATTGTTGTAGACGTAGGAGTAGCGGTTCAAGGCTTGGGGGTTACCAGGAGTAGGCACAATCGGATCCGGCGAGCAGAAGCGGCCAATGGCCGGGTCATACGCCCGGGAGGCGTACCAGTACAGGCCGGCGGCCTCGTCCTCGGTCTGGCCGGTGAACTTGCGGTCCGTGTTCAGGCTGCTGCCGGCGTCGCGGTCCTCGCCGTATGGCTTGTAGCGCATACCATCCAGGGCAGTGAAGCTGCTGTCCAAAACCCTGAGGGTGCTGCCGAGGTGATCTGAGCCCAGCCAGTGCAACGTCCCGCCCCGGCGGAAGGCCACCGGCCGGCTGAGAGCCCCAAGTGAAGCGCTGTAGTATTTGGTGATGGTTTCGGGAGAGTTGGACCCGCCGGCCAGCTTGCGCTCGTAGCCGCCGAGGTAGTGGACGGTGCCGTTGCTGTCGTCGCGCTTCCGGCGGACGCCGTCGCCGTCGTAGGCCGCCCGGTGGATCGAGGTGCCGTCCTGGACCAGGATGGGCCGCTGCTCCGGATCGTACTTGACAGTCTGAGTGCCTTTGGCGGTCAGACTACCGTTGGCGTCGTAGGTGTAGGTCGTGGTGCCGTGGGACTTGACCGCGTGTTTGGGCGAGGTCGTGCCGTAGTCGAGGGCGGCGCCGGCCTTGCTCGTCATGTTGCCGATAGTGTCGTAGGCGAAGCTCTCGCCGGTGGGGACTGACGCGGTCAGAATTCGGTCCAAGTCGTCATAGGTATAGTCTACAGTCTCAGAGTTGACGCCATCCACAATCTTCGTCACGTTGCCAACGGCATCGTACTGCATCTCGCGGTTGACGAGATCGGTCGAGTCCTTGGATAGCTTGATGCGCTTTAGAGCGGCGAAGGGAGAGCGGGAAGCATCGTCGAGCTTCCAGTACTCGAAGGACTGGGTGGCAGTCGTCGGGCTGCTGCCTAGGGTGTAGCTGACCGGCAGGCCGATGTCTTTGTAGACGACGTCGGAGACCAGGTGCAGATTACCAATCGAGGATTGGATCCCATCAAGCAAAGTATTTGCCTGATAGGAGTAGGTCAGGGTCTCATTGTCGGGATAGGTCATCTCCCTGACTCTATCCAGCGTGTCGTAGGTGTGGGAGCTGACGTAGGACCGGCCGTCTACGACGCGGGTGGCCGCGGTCGTCCGGCCGTACTCATCGTAGGACCAGGAGGACCTGCCGGCGGCATCCCACATGGCGGTGCGTTTACCTTTACCGGAGCCGGCGGACGTACCGTCGTACTGGTAGAAGGCTCTAGCCCTGCGAGTCTCGGCCCAGGAGCTGGTCTCGTAGCTGGTGTTGGCCGAGTTGGAGTCGTAGAGCCAGGAGCGGAACAGGTCGATGAAGGCGGTGACGGAGCCGCCGGAGAGGCCGGGAACGTTGCCGAGAGAAGCCGCGGTCCAGAGGTCCTGGATGCGGTTCATGAACTCGGTGAGGTAGGTGCCTCGGAAGCTGGTGGGCTCCGGGTCGGTCCAGGTGGCGGCGCTGAGGCCGGCGGCGACGCGGTCGGCGTCGATCGCCGCCCTGAGCTCGATCAGGTCGAAGACAGTGGACCTGCCCGAGCCGGAGGAGCCGGGCTCGGAGTTCCAGGCCGGCGGGTACCACTTGCGGGTCAGACGGTTGAGCTTGTCGTAGACGAACTCGATGACCTGGCCCTTGGCGTCGGTCTGCTCGACCAGGTTGCCGACGGCGTCGTAGGAGTAGCTCCAGGAGCCCATGTCGGGATCGGTCATGGAGGTCTTGCGGCCGAGCTCGTCGTAGGAGATCGTCGTCAGGTTGCCGGCGGCGTCGGTGACCTTGGTGAGCTCGTCCGTAACACTGTATTCATAGGTAGTTTCTGCATAAAGAGCTACGCTCGGGTCGGAGCCGGTGTACTCGGTGACCTTGGTCAGCCGGCCGAGGCCGTCGGAGTCCCAGCGCTTGAGGTGGTCGTTCTGATCGACCAGCGAGCGCGACCAGCCGGCGTAGCGGTGCTCGGTCGTCTCGCCATCCGGCAGGGTGGCCAGGACCGGCCGGCGGAGAGTGTCATATGTATTGGTGGACTTGAAGCCGCGGTTGTTCCGCCAGAGCCGCTCGGAGAAGTTTCCGAGGAGGCAAGTGCCTTTGCGGGGGGCCGACTCGCTGACGAGCAGACCTCTCCCGTCGTAGTGGCGATTGACGACAATCTGGCCTCTCTCGGTATCGGAGTACTCCTGGACGACCATGCCCCGGCCGTCGTAGATGCGGCAGTGCTTGTGCCAGGACTTGGCCGAGTCGTCGTCGTCGGTGCGCTTCTCGACGGCGACGGAAGTGGTGGTCTTTCCCACCAGGGTCTTGGGGTCCGCGTAGGTGTACCTGGTCTCCGCCCGGTAGGCCGGCGACCCGGTCGGTGGCCCTTGGGCCGTCTTGAGCCGGCCGAAGCCGTCGTAGGTCATAGTCGAGACGTGGCCGTTGAGGTCGGTGACGGTCAGGGGTACGCCGAAGGCGGCATCGAAGGTGCGCGACTCCACGTGGCCCTCGGCGTTCGTCGTCGTGATCGGGAAGGTGTGGTAGGTGGCGTCGTAGGCGATGGTGGTCGAGCGCTGACCATTCGCGGCGAATGTGGCGTCGTCGCCGTACTGATCGAAGATCATTTCTTTGGTGCGGTTGCCGTAGGCGTCGTACTCGTAGGCGGTGTCGACGTACTTGGTCGAGCCGGAGCGAGTGACGGCACTGCGCAGCCGGGTGAGCCGGCCGGGCGATGTGATCGCCTGGTTCCAGGCGGTATTCGAGTCGTATATGTACTGGGTGTTCCGCTGGGAAATCCCGTCTAAGGTGGGGTTGTCCGAGTCGAAGCTGTAGAGTGTCTCCTGGGCCGCCCGGCCAACGATGTAGCTGGTATCGTCGTTCAGGGGATGGAACACCCGCTTGGTGTGGCGGGTCCAGTTGGCGTCGGATTCGCTCTCGTACTCCTTGGTATTGGTGACGTTGCCGTAGGTCCCATAGGTGAACTCGGTCTTGGTCGAGACCGAGCCGCGATGGGTCTCCTGCTTCTTCAGGTAGACCTCGTAGACGCGCCAGTCGCGCTTGTCGCTGGAGGGAAGCTCCGGCGGCCTGTGGTTAAACGGATTGGCCGTGGTCTCGTACTCGGTCCAGCGCCTCTCTATAGGATCGGTGCCGGACTCGCCGGCGGCCTTCTTGTAGACGACCTCGTACTCCGCGCCCCTATACTGCTCCTCGTCGAGCAGGGTGGTGAGGCCGTCGTAGCTCTGCACGTTGACGTTGTAGCGGCCGTCGCCATCGTCCAGACCTCGGAAGAAGCGGTGCTCCTGCTTGTGGCCGGTGGGTTCCACTACCTCGACAATGCCGAAGCCCCTGAAGACGGGATAGTAGTTGCTGGTCAGCTTGGTGGCGAAGCCGGCGACGTGATTCCCGGTTGGCGAGGGGGCCGAGCGGTTGTAGGTGGTGACGAAGGAATTGCCCATGCCGTCGCTGGTGGTCTTGGTATTCACCACCCACTGCCTGGTCCTTTTACTGCTGCTGCCGCCGTTGCCGGCCCAGTTGTAGGCGCTGTAGGCGTACTCGACCGCGCCGCCGTAGCCATTGTCGACCCTGGTAAGCAGGGGAATGGGGCATCTCTGGCTGGTGCGATCGGTCCATCCCTCGTACTGGGACAGACCGGTCTGGGGCGTGTAGTGGAACGAAGTCGATGGAAGAGCGTTGCCCGCCCCGTCGTACTCGGTCACCTTCTTCAGCAACAGGAACTTCTTGTTACCCTCCGAGGCATAGGTGACGTAGTCGTACTCGAAGACGTACTTGCGCACCAGGGACCAGGTGCCGGCGGCGTTGGCTACGTAGGTCTCGACCCTCTCCAGCCGGCGGGCATGCTCAGTTATTCTTGTTCGCTCTTCTGACCCTTTTCAATGCCGGAAGGGCTAGTTGCCTGATAAATGTATCGGAATCGTCGGCGGCTTTTTCAAGGACCGGCAGTGGCACGGAATCGCCCATAATGCCGATCAGCCCTTCAAGGGCATGCTCCCTGACAAATCTATCGGAATCGTCAGCGGCTTTCTCCAGGGCCGGCAGCGCGGCGAAATCGCCCATAACGCCTAGGAGCGCCGCAGCGTCCCTCCTATTAAATTTGCAGGGATCGGAGGAGAGTGTCTCGATCAGCACAGACACAATCTCCCTGCCGATTGCACTCCCTTGAGGCTTCAATTCATGGATCAGAGTGATCAATGACTGGGACGCATCTCTCCTAATTCCCTCATCGTCATCTTGGAGACAGCGTAAAGCCAATCGGATCGCGTCAAAGGTGTGGTCTTGGTCCAAGACGGGGGCCACTCCACGTCTCAACTCTATGGGCTGGCCCATATCATCGACAATCGACTCTAGACCGCGGAGTCCTTCCCTGATATACACGACTGCGGCACGCGTTACGCCGGCTACACCGTGGTCGCCAACTGCGTCCAGTTCAGCGGCGAGGTCGTTCAGCCTTGCGCAGGCAGTTGGGTTTCGGGCGCGTGCCAAGGCCATAATCGTGGCGAACCGCTTGCCTCGATCGGTGGTGTCAAGAGCTCGCAACAAGCGGGCAGTCGAGCGATTGGGCTTGAGTCGGCTCATCGCCTGTGCCGCCGCTCCCTGGACATCAGTGTCGGGGTCGTTCTCCAAGGCTCTTTCCAGCGCCGAATAGGCGGAGCTACCGCCTATTCGGCCAAGGGCCTCTACAGCAGCCATCCTGACATCGGCCCACTGGTCCGCGTCGTCAAGCAGTTCAACTAACACAGGTACCACTACCTTGCCGGCTTGAACCAACTCATCTACGCATTGACCACAGGCGTCAATATCCTCGTCGTCGGCGCAGGACTCGATAAGTCGGTCGATAAGTGCATCGAGTGGGGCCTTGTTCATAGTAGTATTGAAATCTTCTTGCACATCAATCTTTAGGTCGATACCAGTCCAAGTAGAGGGTAATATCTTTCCCCCAAGCAGGCTCCGCTATCTTTGTATACTTGAGCACTTGGGCACCGTGCTTCTTGTTCAAGTAGTCGTGGGCGTCCTCATCTGCCACCCACGGAGGCACCGGCTTGAGTTCCCGCATGTACCCTTCCGCCTGGTTGTGGATGTCTGGCTTGCCAATTTTGCCAGTGCCTGGGTGTTTGGCAACCTTACCATGTTTGTCTTTGATTGCTACGTTGGCCTGCTCTCCGGGGCCGGCTTGTGCGGCGTGTTCATCGTGAACCGGCTGTCCATATGTCATAGGAGATGCACGGCCTTTTCTCGCTTTCTGGTCAAACGTTTTGCCGCGGTTGATTTCACTGGCTTCATATACCGCCGGCGTTTCGATTCGGCCTGTCTGGACGAATATCTTCGGATTCAGATCCTCCTGCTTGGTTACCAGTAGCGCGGGGGCTTGTCCCCCGCTCAAAATGTACCGATTACGTAGGATGGGTGTAGTCCGGATCGCCGGATGCTGATCCACGGTTCGGGGAAGATAGGGTGGCGGGAATGACCGGCGCACCTGCCCGCGTTTCCCGACTCCGCCGGCGCGACGGGACTGATCAACGTAGAGCGGGGGCTTGTCCTCCGCTCTAATGGATGCGGATGACGCGAGATGCCTAATATTAGGAGGCCAGCGATCGGCAACAGAAGGTCTCCCCTCCCAAACCACAAACGAATTCGGTTGGATGCCGGCGACTACAGCCGGCCCGGGGCCATTTGCTCCGTAACGGTTGCGGTTCGGAATCGAGAACCGGTCTTTGCCAATCCCGAGATCGCCTCGGCCGCTGTGGACGTTTTGCGTGCACATTCCAGCAGGTCAGCGATAAAAGTGTACGGATACTGCGTGATGCCGGACCACGTCCATATGATCATCGAGCCCTCCGCCGCTTGCGACATTGTCACCTTCGTGGGTCAATTCAAGAGCTTGACACTGCGCCGAGCTTGGCGGCATGGTGTGAGAGGCAGCTTCTGGCAGACGAGTTTTTGGGACCATTTCCTGCGCCAGGAGGAGGTGCTGCAGGATGTGGTCATGTATGTATTGAATAACCCGACTAGAGCAGGATTAGTCAAACATTGGCACGAGTACCCATACTCCGGATCGCTGGTGCTAGAGTTGTGAGCCAGGATCGCGTGGCGAGACCGATCAATGTAGCGCGGGGGCTTGTCCCCCGCTCAAAATGTGCCGATTCCGTAGGATGCGTGTAGTCCGGATCGCTGGTGCTAGAGTTGTGAAATGGTATGGCATGGAACGAGCGCACGCGCTGCCGACTTGCTCCAACGACCATTGGCGGTCAATGTACCTCTCGTAGCGGGGGACGAGCCTCTGCGCTACATTTATTGCTTGCGCTACCATTGGAGCGTCTATCCCGGATCGGAGTCCAGGAGATGCTTTCATTGCAATGACGACATGATGGTGGGAATCAATATGCGTCGATGGCCGGCATGACCGGCCCACCTGCCGGCGGTCCCAACTCCACACGCCGACCCTCCTCGCGAATCACCGGGCCGGCAATCATTCTGGTCCTCGCGTTCGTCAGCAGCCGGCTGACCGGCCTCTTGCGCGACATTGCCATCAGCTATCAGTTCGGAACAGGCCGGGAGTTGGATGCCTACCTCGCTGCCATACGCCTGCCGGACCTGGTATTCCAGGTAGCCGCCGGCGGCGCGGTCGCGGCGGCGTTCATCCCAATCTACAGTGCCTACCTGGTCGATGGCCGCCTTGCCGAGGCGCGCCGGCTACTTTCAGCCATCTTCAACCTGGTTGTTGCCGGCCTGATACCGGTCCTGGTCGTCGTCTGGATCGCGGCGCCGAGCCTGATCGGCCTGATAGCGCCCGGCTTCGAGCCGGAGGTCAACGATCTATCCTGGCGGCTGGCGCGCATCCTGATAGTATCCCCGCTGCTTTTCACCCTCGGCTGCTTCGCCACCAGCGCGCTGAACGCCCATCGGCGCTTCGCGGCGGCGGCGGTGGCGCCGACCATGTACAACCTTGGGTTGATCTTTGGGGCATTGGTCCTGTCCCGTTGGCTGGGCATCTACGGCTTGGCGTGGGGCGCCGTGCTGGGCTCGGTCCTCTACCTGGCCGTCCAGGTACCCGGTGTCGCCCGGCTCGGTGCGCGAATCGACCTGGGCGTCGGCCTCGCCCATCAGGGTCTTGGCCAGCTACTTAAACTGATGGTTCCCCGGACGCTTGCGCTGGGAGCCGCCCAGGTGAACTTCGTCGTCGTTCTGGCGCTTGCGTCACCGATTGCCGGCGCCGTTTCCGCGCTCAACTACGCCTGGCTGTTGACGATGATACCGCTGGGAGTTTTCGCCATGGCGATCTCCACCGCGGCGTTTCCACGATTGGCCAGCGAGACCGCGGCCGGCGACGAGGCGGCATCCGAGCGCACGGCCGGCCAGGTGCTGGGGGTGATTCTATACTTGGTCATTCCCTCGACGTTCGGGCTGATCGTCGTAGCCGGACCGCTTGTCGCCCTCTTGTTCCAACGGGGCGCCTTCGATCAGGCTTCGGCGGCCGCCACCTCGGTCGCGTTGCAGGTCTACGCGGTCGGACTGCTTGGCATGGGAGCCACCGAGATACTTGCCCGGCTCTTCTATGCCAGGCAGCAGGCGCGCCGGCCGCTGATCGCGGCTTTCGCCGGCATGGTCGTCAACGCCGGTTTGGCTTTGGCCTTGGTGGGACCGTTCGGTTCGGCCGGCCTGGCCGGTGCCGTCTCGGCCGCGTCGCTGGTCGAGGCGGCCTGTCTCGCGGTGATGATAAAGAGGCAGGGCTCCGCGTTGATCGGGGCCGGCCTGCTCTGGCGGACGATTCGGATGCTCGTAGCGTCGATTGCGATGGCCGCGCTGGTCTGGGTGGTTCTGGCACTGATGAGAGGTTTTCTCGGAACGAGCCTGCTCGAGCTGCTGATTCAGGTTGCGGTCGCCCTCCTCGTCGGAGTTGCGGCCTACCTGCTGTTCACCACCCTGGCCGGCCTGCGCGAGGCGCAACATCTGCGCCGCTTGGTGGCTGAGAAGATAGCGACGAGGCTATGACTCGTGTCTTCGCCTCTCTTCCAAGTACTGCATCGAACGGTCGTACCACGTCACGTGGATCAGGCCGGTCTCATAATAGTAGGTCAGCATCGTCCTCAGCTTGAGAATGGGGATGAGGTTGTAGCCGCGATGACTTAGCCGCTCGGCTGCGTCGGAGGAACGGTCGACGAGAACGACCGCGTCTCGCACCTCCATGTTGAACTCCTCGAGCATCGCCGCCGTCCGCAGTACGCTCCCGCCGTGACTGATCAGGTCGTCGATGATCAGCACCACCTGTCCCGGCCGGTAGCTGCCCTCGATCTCGTGTCCTTTGTTGCCCATTCCAGCCGGCCGGACGTAGACCATCGGGACCTCGGTCAGCAGCGAGAACGCCGTGGCCAGGTGCAAACCACCGAAGGGAACGCCGGCCACCAGGCTGAATGGGGATACCCTCGGCCTCCGGCGTGACTGGGCCGCCTTGACCTCCTGCTCGATCAGCCGGGCGATGCGCTTGAGTACCGCCGGCTCCGATATGAGCTTGCGGGGATTGACGTAGACCGGTGAGTTCTTGGTCGTCTCGCTGAGACTGAAGTCGCCGAAGCTTATCGCTCCGACGTCGAACAGCGCGCGGGCCAGCCACAAACTGGTTTCATCGCGGTCGTCAAACAACTAGTAGCTCCGTTGGAGTGGTTTAGGCGAGGAGCAGGGGTTGGCTGATTCTAACATGCCGGCCACATATGGAAAGTTGAGGATGGCACCGGCGTCGATCGGCGACGCCTCATTGGTGCCGGGGCGCTTGCGGCCGACCACTCCGGCGAAAGCCGGAGTCCAGGGGTGGGGAAGGGGAAATATAGCGCGGGGGCTTGTCCCCCGCTTAAGGCGCGACGCTAGATCGCCAGCGTCGCGCCATCCGCCGGTGTCCCAACGCATTCATCCTCTTACATGGCCTTGCCGAGACCACAGGTGATTCCAGATTCCTCTCCGCATAATCGAACGCATGTTGCATTATGAAGGGCAAGCATGATATTCTGCAACCGAACAGGTGATCGATATCTGCGCCGAGCTAAATACAACCCCATCCCCGAACACTCGGCTAGATCAGAAAGGAGGTAGCCGGATGGGATAGATGATGCGCCGTAGAGATTGGATGGGCACAAAGCAAATAGACGAGAACAACAACCAATAGGAGAAATAGACATGACTGCGACAAATGGACAAACTGGCACAGCAGAATCGACCGGCGCCGCTCAGGTTGCGCCGCCACCGTTTCACGTGCCGGCCGGCTCTGCCTGCGTCGACGATTGCGACGACGCGCCGCTTGGATGGTCGTCGCCGGCTGTAGGCGCAGCCAACTTACCAGCAGAAGCGCAGGGCGGCGGCGGAGACATGATCGGCTGCTGGCAAGTGGCGCAGACGGCAGACCCGCATGGCGATTCGGAGACCTCCGACGAAGACGAGATAATGCAGCTCTACGTATCGGCCGATGGCGCCGGCGGCAACCACGGCCTCTGGTTCAGGGTTCGCGACGGATCATTCTCCGGTTGGGCGAGCATGATCTCTCCTTTGTCAATCAGTAAGACACTCTCACCCTTCGTTGCAGCAACCACGGTTGTCCACAACGCTACCCAATTGGTAGAGATTGCCAATTCGAGCGGCTGGACAAACGTTGATGATGTCATCATTACGTTCCGCAATCAGTACATATACGAGTTTCCGTCAGTTTTATTATTGGCAAAATCGCCCAGCGATGTGGGAGATGCTTTCGCGTCTAGTTCCAATGTCCTTGCATTCAGTTGGCCAGCGAATGCGTCTGTCTATGTTGGGCGGACCAGTGCTAACAACTTGTTATTGGGGGCTCCTCGGCGAAGCACCAGTGCGGTCCAAGTGGACGGTGTCTCTCTGAGTCTCGATCAGTAGGGTTCGACCCTCCAACCGCCCGCTATAATGGTCCCAGCTCACAGGATGGCCTGCCCGAATGCCACCCCCATGGGTAGAGGACTACTCTTCAGCAACCTGAGACTCCTTGACATTCAACACAGATACTTGGATGTAACGATGGCAAATTCTGGATATACGGTGTTGGCAATGTCCGTTGGAGGGCATGTGACATCGGAATCTAAGCCGTGGCGAGTTCGAGATAAGAAAGCAATTGGCTTCAACCTCAGCAATAACTCAAACAGTCAAGGTGAAGTCGTGTTTGCGGTCTTCGGGCAATTGGCCTAAAGGCCATTATCGCGTTGGCCGGCATATGTTTTTGCAAAACAAACCAGCTTATGTTGACACTTCACGTCCGTCAGTCTGACCATTCCAGGCCAGGCCAGGCAAGGGATCTAAGCTCTTCTTTGGACGCCCAGCCGGCGGCGTCGGAACAGTCCCCGGCGCGACCCATAGTACAGATACTCCTGGGCCCAGCCGGCCGTTTCGCCGAATTTTGCCTGGAACAGCCTGACCACGTGCTCATACGTCTTCGGCGTGAGGGTCTTTGTTGTGATCTCGCCGGCGAAAATCCGGCGGGCCAGGTTCCAGGTGTGGACGTCGATCGGCACCGCCCCGTCCCGGCCAAGGCCGAACAGGCATATCCAATCGGCGGTTGCCGGCCCGACCGAGGGCAGCTTGATCAGCTTCGCTTTCGTTTGCCAATAGTCCAGACTCTCGAGCCCGCCGGCCAGCGCCTCCGGATGCTTCTGGAGATGGCGCGCCAGTCGAATCAGGTTGGCGGCCCGGTAGTCGAGCCGGCAATCCATCGCCAATGTGCGCTCATCGGCATTGGCCATAGCTTCGACTGTTGGGAACTCGTACCTTGGCGCACCATCGATCACAGCGATGAGCGCGCCATATTTGCGGCACATCAGATCGACCGACTCGACGATAGCCGGGTACGTATTGCCGGCCGAGACGCAGAAGCTGAGGGCGACCTCAAGCGGATCCTGCTTCAAGATGCGCAGGCCCCGAAAGGCCGTGCGGGCCGAGTCGAGATAGGGATCGCGGCCGGCCATCGCCCCGTCCCAGGCGGGCAGATCGAAGTCCAGCCGGAGGTAGTCCGCCAATGACGCCGCCGGCTGGGCCGGCCAGCTCTTGAACTGAATTTCTTCGCCCTGCTGCCGGATCGACCAGGACGTGCCGCCGAATATCCCCTGCCAGTCCCCGGATTGGCTCTGTCTCCAGCGGAACGCCTGTCCACAGGTCAGGGTGTGCTCCAAGTCCAAATCGCCCGGCCGTATCGGCAGTCTTTCCGCCGGCAGGTCGTCCCACAACAAAGCTGGTGCGGCAGTCAATTGCTCATCGACCTCGTTTGGGCCGCCCGGCGGTCGAGCCCAGTAGGAGCCTCGCGTTCGAGTCTATTCGCTAAGCTTCTTAAGCTCCTCTTCCAGCTCCTTCGGAATCTCGGTCGGCACCACTCCGAGCTTTACCTTGGCGCTCTGTACCTGCTTGCGTATGCCCTCGACGATCTCCGGATTGGCAAGGGTGGTCGTATCTCCCACGTCGAGAAAGTTGGAGATCGAGGCTATAACCCGACGCATGATTTTTCCAGACCGCGTCTTCGGCAGATCTTCGGTCACCCAAACGTGAGAGGGACGCGCAATCGGGCCGATTATTCGGGTTACGGCGGCTTTCGCCTGCTCCACTACGTCATCAGTAGATTCGAATCCGGGCTTGAGCGAGAGATAGATCTCCGGCACCCTGCCCTTCAAGTGATCGAAGGCCGGCACCGCGGCCGCCTCTCCTACGGCATCGACTGTCAGCACGGCGGATTCCAGCTCCTTCGTTCCTAATCTATGGCCGGCGACATTTATTACGTCATCTACTCTTCCCAGTATGCGGAAGTAGCCGTCGCCGGCTTCCATCGCGCCGTCACCAGTCACGTAGGGCCAATCGTGCCAGTCCTTGCTATCCGGATCCTTGCAATACTTGCTGAAGTAGGTGTCGATGAACCGTTCCGGGTCGCCCCATATGGTCTGCATGAAGCCGGGCCACGGGTTTCTGATGCAGATATTTCCTCCTCTGCCACTGCCGGCCTCGACCTCGTTCCCTTCGTCATCGTAGATCTGTGGGAATATGCCCAGGGCGCCCGGCCCGCAGCTTCCCGGCTTCATCGGCTGGAGCGCCGGCAGGGTGGTCCCTATGAAACCTCCCGTCTCGGTCTGCCACCACGTGTCGACGATTGCGGCCTCTCGCTTACCCACGGCCTCGTAATACCACTTCCACACCTCCGGCTCTATTGGCTCGCCGACCGTGGTCATGTGCTTGAAGTGGTAGTCGTACTTGGCCGGCTCATCAGGGCCGGAACGCCTGAGCATTCGTATCGTGGTGGGCGCCGTGTGAAAGATGTTGACCCCCAGCCGCTGGGCTATGCGCCACGGCCGGCCGGCATCCGGATACGTCGGCACGCCTTCATACAACACGCCGGTCGCCGCGTTCGCCAAGGGGCCGTACACGATGTACGAGTGGCCTGTTATCCAGCCTATGTCTGCGAAACACCAGTAGACGTCTTCGTGCTGAATGTCCTGATAGTATTTTGCCGTACCGGTAACATAGGACAGATACCCGCCCGTGCTATGTTGACATCCCTTGGGTTTCGCCGTCGTGCCGCTTGTATACATCAGGAACAGCGGCGCATCGGATGGCATCGATTCGGGTTCTACCGTCTTTCCCCGATATTCTTGCAACAACTCGTCGACGAAATAGTCGCGCCCTTCGACCATGGGCGCCGAGGAAGAGTATTGTCCCGGGTACCGTCGCCAAACCAAGACTTTATCGACCTTGACTCCGTTCTTCTCCGCCTGCTCCACAGCCTCGTCGGCCTTGATCTTGTGGTCTAGAAGCTGCCCGTTTCGCCGGTAGGCGTCCATCGTGATCAGGATTGTGCTCTGGGAGTCGACTATGCGGTCCCCGCAGGCTGAGCCGCTGAACCCGCTGAACACTTGGGAGTGAACGGCGCCGAGCCGGGCGCAAGCCAGCATCGATACAGGAAGCTCAGGCAGCATTGGCATTTGGAACGTGATGCGGTCGCCGGCTTCGACGCCGGCGAATTCCCTCAGCAACGCTGCGAACTCGTTGACCCTGACGTACAGGTCCTGATAGGTTACGACCCGATCCAGCTCGTCCTCTTCCTCCGACACCCAGATAAAGGCGGCCTTGTTCCGGTGTTGTGCCAGATGTCTGTCTACACAGTTGTAGGATGCGTTGAGTCGACCGCCAACCCACCAGTTCCAGAACGGTGGGTTGGACGTGTCCAATGTGGTGTGCCAATACTTGTCCCAAGAAAGCAGATCGGCATATTCTCGAAAACATTCCGGGAAGTGCTTCTCGCTGAACCTCTCCAGCGCGCTCTCTTCGGCCAAATTTGCTTGCGCGATAAAGCTAGGGCTGGGATGTATGAACTCTTCCTCTCGCCAGTGAGAGGCTATCTCAGCCTCGCTCAATCCTGCCTGCTCGTCTACCTCTGACATCACTCATACCTCCAAATAACGGTAGCCACCATTCAGGGGTATTTTACTCACAGGCGGGATTGAGCGTCGCCGGCCGTCGAGAATCGTCCAAGAGAGAACAAGGCAATGAATCGTGCGTTCTCCCGACTCTCGTCGAGCACTGCTGCTTGACGGCAAGTCGGATACCATAACATAGGCTATACTGCTTGACCCTACGTATGATTATGGGTTGTACGAGAGTTATGAAGACGACGCTTGACATACAGGACGAACTGCTCGCGCGGGCTAAACGACACGTCCGGAAGCGGGGACGACCACTTCGCGCGGTTGTCGAAGAGGGACTTCAAAAGGTGCTCCTAAGTGCATCGTCCCACCGCCGCTACCGGCTGCCGGATTTGAGTGTAGGGAATCCCAATAACCGCGACCCCATAGAGGCATATTCCTGGCACGACCTGCGCGAGATGACATACGCGGCGCCGGATACCTCGTGATTGCTCTCCCCATCTAGCGGACAAGCGCAATCTCAGCTAGTTGGAATTCAACAACGATCCTGCCAAAACACCTTCTATCGTAAGTGTTCAGATTTAGCGGTACCTGCTCCGTGAGGGCGTAATATCGCACCAATGAGGGTCTACCACAGGCGAGGACGTCTGATCGGGGAAAGCCAGGAAAGGGTTGCAAGGGCGATCCGCCTCAGGCGGATGCCGGGGGACGTGGGGGTGTCCCCCACAACAAAGAACCCCCTTCTCCTGGCCAGGAGAAGGGGGCCAGGTCGAAGACTACGCAAGGCGAGGGGATGAGGTCGACCAGCTCGTGGATTTGGCATCGACAGGTTGGAAATCACCCCTTGACCGCCGACTGAGGTCCCGGGTGGCGACTCGGCCTATCCAGTTCACGGGCATGGAGGAGAGACATACGCCCAAGTCTGAACTATTACCTTCTATCTCATCGCGTTGACGCCCGCATTTTCAGCGTGTTAGCATCGCTAGCCGGTCCAAGCCGGCGTTAGATCTGTGCGTTTTGCACAGTGCACAGACCAATCTATGGGAAGACCACCTATTTTGCTAATCTTGGGGCGGGAACCATCACCGAGGAAACACGAAGTATCTGCTCAGCGGCAACCAAGGAGCTGAATCGCAGACGATGAGCAAAATCTATAACCCCGAAATTGAGACAATGCCAGTCGAAAAGCTGAAAGAGCTCCAGCTGAGCCGGCTGAAATCCACGGTGGAAAGAGCCTATCACACCAGCGACTTCTACCGCAGCCTCTACGATCAGGCCGGCGTCAAGCCGGCCGACATCGAGAGTCTTGAAGACATCCGAAAGCTCCCTTTTCTGGAAAAGGCTGCGGTACGCGGGGCTTATCCGTGGGGCACAGTGACCGCTCCGCGCGAGGAGCTCAGAGAAATGCACAGTACCTCCGGGACCACCGGCACGGCCGTGTTGATGTTCGCCACCGGCAAGGACCTCTCCACTTGGGCCGAGCTGAACGCTCGAGAGCTCTGGATGGTCGGCGTTCGTCCGGGCGATAGGCTGCTCAACGCCTACGGTTACGGATTGCCAACCGGCGGATTTGGGTTCCATTACGGCGCTCAAGCCATGGGCGCTCTCGTCATACCGACAAGCTCCGGCCAGGCCGAGCGTCAGGTGTCTCTCCTCAACGACCTTGAGGTCGACGCGTTCTGTATGACGCCGTCCTTCGCTCTCTACTGTGGCCAAGTAGCCCAGGACCTTGGACTGAGGCTCCACGAAAAGAAGAGTCCCCGTATCGGCCTTTTCGGTGCAGAGCCGTGGCCACGGTCAACCCGCGAGAAGATCGAACAAATATTTGGCATTACCGCATACGACGAATTCGGGATGACCGAGTTCCTCGGTCCGGGAATGACCTGCGAGTGCGAACTGCGCGACCGAGAGTTCGGCATGCATGCGTGGGCCGACGCGTTCCTCTGCGAATGCATCGACCCCGACACTGGAGAGACGGTTCAGGATGGGGAGCCCGGCGAGTTGGTCTGGACGAACCTTGTATTCGAAGGCACTAGCTTCATCCGCTACCGGAGTCGTGACCTATCCGCCTTGACCTGGACCGAATGCGGGTGCGGCCGAACCCATCAGCGCATCTCTGCGATCAAAGGCCGCAGCGACGATGCCGTTCCAATACGTGGACTGATCGTCTTCCCCAGCCAAGTAGAGGAGGCTCTGTTGCGCTTCCCGGAGGCCGGAGCGAACTTTCGCATGTACATTGGCACCAATAGCCGGGGCATGGACAGTTTCAGGCTTCGCGTCGAGGTAAAGGAGGCGGACTTGCTGGGAAACGACCCCAGGATGGCCGAACTCAGCGAAGCGATGCGCCGGGCGGTGCGGACCGTGACGAGCGTCAATCCGGATGGCGTCGAGCTAGTGGCGCCGGATAGTCTTCCGAGAGTGACGGCCGGCGAAGGCAAGACCGCAACCGCACGAGTTGAAGACGAGCGGAAAAAGGAATAGCTTCGCGACCCATTCCAGGTTGAACAGCTCTCCCAATCGGAACGCCGGCCGAGCCGGCCGCTTCTTTGCGCACCCCTGCGGACGCGTGGCCCAAGGACCTCGAACCTGCCCAATTCCGGAGCGGATAGTACGCATGGGGGATACCGGCATCAGTGAAAAGGATGATGAGATCATCGGCCCGTTGTTTACCGCAAAATCGGTCGGTCGGCCGATGACAGGCCCCAAGTCTAGGCTTAGAGTATCAGGTGAACGGAACGGGACATATCCGAGGAAGCAATGAAGGAGGATAGATTAAGTTGGACTCCCTTCTCCCTGAGGAGAAGATCGGGATGGAGGCCGCGTGACGCCTCACTCTTGTGTCCAACGTGCGACAATATGTGGCAATTCGGGCTTGGGTTACTGTATCGTATGGGTGGCCTAAGCTCAATATCCTGACAATCAACTGAACTCGACCTGGTAACAGGTGGATTCCGCAGACGCTGCCCGAAGACACCGTGGCCGGCTCTTTGGCTGACCCATTTCTGCTGCCGTTTCGCCGGCATAGTCGGGCGGTGCATGGCTGGGCCTGCGCCAGGTTGTCCGTAGGAAAGGTGTACGTGCTTTGAAACTCCCCCGCTGGCTCATAATCGTACTTGCTGTGGTCGTCGTTGCCGGCATAGGCTACGCAGTTTTCACCCTGACTCGCCCCTCGGAAGAACCCGAAATCATGGGAGAGAAGATCAAGGTGGAGCGTGACTCGATTGAGTCGATCGTGACTGTCAGCGGCACAACCGCGCTGAGCAGACAAGCGAAGATCATCTACGGAGCCGGCGGCGTGATTCAAGAATCGCTAGTCGGCGTTGGCGACGAGGTCGAGAAGGGGCAGGTGATTGTTCGATTGGACACCGCGCAGGCCGGGCTGGAGCTCGATCTCGAGCAGGCGGAATCGGCATTGAGAGTCGCGGAGCTGAATTTCGAAAAGCTTACGGCGCGGGCGTCCGAGGATGAGATCGCCGCGGCCCAAGCCGCAATGGACAGCGCCCAGGCGCGCTACGATGACCTCTTGGCCGGGATCCCAAAGGAGGATCTTGATGCCGCAACTGCTTCAATCACCGCAGCCGAGGCGAATCTTCTCAGCGCTCAAGCTAGTTTGGAGTCGCTCCAAGCCGGCGCGACCAGCCACGAAATACAGGCTGCCGAAGCAGCAGTCACTGCAGCCGGAGCCAGTGTGAGGAGCGCCGAAGCTGTGCTGGAGTCGTTGAAGTCGGAGTCAACCGTGCTTGACTTGAGAGCGGCCGTTAGTGTCGCCGAGGCAAACCTACGTAGCGCCGAGGCTGAATTGGCTTCGCTAACGGATGGTTCTACGAGGCAAAGCTTGGAGGCGGCAGCCGGCGCGGCTGAAGCAAGTCTACGTAGCGCCGAGGCTGAATTGGCTTCGCTGAAGCACGGCTCAACAAGACGGAGCCTGGAGGCGGCGACCGGCGCGGCAGAGGCAAGCCTGCGCAGTGCTGAGGTTTCATTAGCTGCGTTGCAGGACGGCTCGAGCAGACAGAGCTTGGTGGCGGCGGCCGGCGCGGCAGAGGCAAGCCTACGCAGCGCCGAATCCACACTTGCCTCTCTTCTTGACGGCGCTACCGACGCCGAACTAGCCACGGCTCGCCAGGCCGTCATATCCGCTCAGAACGGCTTGTCTAAGGCTCAGTCCGATCTCGATAGACTCATCGCCGGCCCTTCGGACTCTGACGTCAACATCCAGAAAACCAGCATTGACATAGCTAGAAACAGCCTCTGGGCGGTCCAGAACTCGCGCGACGCGACTTGTGGCCGGCTAGGTAGCAATAGCAACGAATGTCGGACCGGTGATATTGGCGTTGCCCAAGCTGAGGTCGCCGTCCGTCAAGCTGAGCAGCAGCTGACCGACCTGGAGGCTGACGCGGATCCGGCCGACGTACAAAACGCCGAGAGAGCGATCGAGGGCGCCAAAGCTCAGTTAGAAAGCGCTCAGGCCAGTTTTGATCAGATCGCGGGTGGGGCGACGGAGTCCGAAATAAAGGTGGCCGAAGCTGCCGTCGAAACCGCCAGGGCCAATTACCAATCCGCGCTCAGCAATCTGGCTAGCTCTGAGGCCGGTACCGACATCAGGTCTGCAGAGGCTGCGGTAGAGACCGCCAGAGCCAATTACCAATCCGCGTTGAGGAACCTGGCAAGCTCCGAGGCCGGGACCGATATCAAGTCCGCCGAGGCTGCGGTGGAGACTGCTAGAGCCAATTACCAATCGGCGCTGAGGAACCTGGCAAGCTCCGAGGCCGGGACCGATATCAAGTCTGGCGAGGCTGCCGTCGAGACTGCGAAAGCCAATTACCAATCGGCGCTCAGCAATCTGGCAAGCTTCGAGGCCGGGACTGACATCAAGTCCGCCGAAGCCACCGTCGAGTCGGCGAAGGCCAGCTACCAATCGGCATTGAGCAATCTGGCGAACCTCAAAGCCGGTGCCAAGGCATCTGAGATTCGGACTGCTGAAGCCGCGATTGAGTCGGCCCGAGCCAGCTATCAAAGGGCGGTTACCGATCTCGCTGGCCTCAATGCTGGCGTCAAGCCGGCGGATATTCAGCAGGCACTCAGTCAGTTGGCGAATGCCAAAGCCGTCTACAGCCAACAGACCGGCACCGTAAGCGAGTTAGAGCGACAGCTGTCCAGAGAGCAGCTCAGACAGGCGCAGATCGCGGTCAGTAGGTCGAAGCTCACCCTGAGTCAAAGCGTAGTGACTTCCCCATTTGACGGCGTGGTCGCCTCGGTAACCGCCAATGTCGGCGAGCAGGTCTCGGGAGGAAGCGAGGCCGCCGTAGTCGCCGATCCTAAGTCCATACGAATTCATGTGGAAGTCGATGAAACCGACGTACCCAAGGTGGAAGTAGGCCAGAACGTCACCCTGTCCGTCGAGGCCCTGCCGGATGCGGAGCTTACCGGCATAGTCTCCTCGGTATCCCCGGTAGCCAACGTGGAGCAAGGCGTGGCAACCTACTCAGTGACTATCGAGCTAAACAATCTGGATCGCGTCATGCCGGCCGGTATGACCGTGATCGCTGATATAGTAGTAGTTCGTAAGGAAGGGGTCTTGGTCCTGCCCAATCGAGCGGTACGGCGCGATGGAGAAGACCTGTTTGTTGACGTGGTCACTGATGAAGGCACCGAAGAGCGTAAAGTTACGACTGGTATTCGCAATGAACGCTTCACCGAGATCTTGAGCGGATTATCTGAAGGCGAAGAAGTACGTCTCAGACCTACCAGGATTCGGTCAACGGTTACATTCGGCGGTTAGAGAATAAGGCTAGGAAGTTCTCACATGATAAGAATCCAAGACGTGACCAAAGTGTACAAGATGGGTGACCTAGAGGTTCACGCGTTGCGCGGTTTGTCGATCGAGATCCAAGCCGGCGAGATGGTCGCCATAATGGGGCCATCTGGCTCGGGCAAGACAACCCTGATGAACATCATTGGCTGCCTAGACCAACCTACCAGCGGCAGCTACGATCTTGACGGTCAGGAAGTATCCACGCTGTCAGACAACCAGCTCGCCGGCGTCCGCGGAAAGAAGATCGGCTTCGTCTTCCAGAACTTCAACCTGCTGCCCAGAATGACGGCAATCGAACAGGTAGAGCTTCCGCTGATTTACACTGGCGCGCCTGATCGCCGGCAGCGCAGTATAGAAGCACTGGAGAGTGTCGGCCTCCTCGACCGGAAGGACCACAAACCAACCGAGCTTTCCGGCGGCCAACAACAGCGTGTAGCAATCGCCCGAGCGATCGTCGCTAACCCGGCCATAGTTCTCGCCGATGAGCCCACCGGCGCGTTGGATACGGTTACCAGCCGCGAAATCATGGCCATCTTCCAAAAGCTCAATGAGGAACGAAAATTGACTACGGTCTTCGTCACCCACGAGCAGGACATTGCTCGCCATACCAAGCGCGCGGTGTTTATCCGCGACGGAAAGGTTGTGTCGGACGACCAGGTTGGAGAGCGGCTGCTCGCTACTGCGACCGCCGGAACAAAGGGGATGACGCAATGACCTTGGCCCTCGCCCTTGGTGTCGCTTTACGTGCTATGAGCGCGAATGTATTGCGCACACTGTTGACCACGTTGGGAATCATTATCGGCATCGGCGCCGTGATCGGACTGATGTCGATCGGGCGGGGTCTAAATGAGGTCTTCACCGGCCAGGTCCAAGGACTCGGAACGAACTTGCTATACGTGACCCCAGGTAACTTTGAAGAAGGCGGCGTTTCACGCGGGCAGAGACCGACGCTAACTTATAATGACGCACTTGCCTTGAATCATAACTTCGCGGCGCCGTCTGTGGCAGCGGCGGTTCCCGAGGCTTTCAGGGGTGCCCAGCTTATCGTAGGCGGGGCAAACGTCTCGACTCAAATCCGTGGGACCAACCATCAATACGAGTCGGTTAGAAATAGTCCGGTCGAGTTCGGCGAGTTTATCTCGAGAGAGCAGGTTGAAGGGCGATCGAGGGTGATCGTGCTGGGAAGCTCTGTAGCTGACGATCTGTTCGAAGACGTCGACCCGATAGGCTTAACCGTCAGAGTCAGCACCTTTGGCCGGCGAGGCGTCCCATTCCGAGTAATCGGCGTATTAGAATCAAAGGGTGGCGGTGGCGGTTTTGGTCCCAATCAGGACGATGTCGCCATCATGCCAATTACGACCATGCAGTCCCGGCTGGACACGTTTCGCAACCCCGGGGGCCAGATCAATGTTAGCTCGATTGCGGTAGAGGTAATAAGTGAGGATGAACTCGAAAACGCCACCGAGCAGATAGGAGAAATCCTGCGCGAGCGTCATCGCGTTGTCGAAGACGATTTCACGATCCAAAGCCAGCGCGACCTATTGGGATTCGTCAATACGTTCACAACGGCGCTCACCATATTCCTCGGCGGCATAGCTGCCATTTCGCTCGTCGTCGGCGGCATCGGAATTATGAACATAATGCTGGTATCGGTGACCGAACGGACCCGCGAAATTGGTATCCGAAAGGCGCTTGGAGCAAAGCGTCGCGACATTTTGCTCCAGTTCCTCTTAGAGTCCGTCATAGTCAGCGTGATCGGAGCAGTGATTGGCATAGGCTTGGGCGGCCTGCTGTCGTTCATAGTCTCCCAGATCCCTCTCGGCGATGACACTTTTCTGCCGACCCTGGTCGCCGGCGATGCCATCCTTTTGGCGGTGGGTGTATCCATGGCCATAGGCCTCTTCTTCGGGATCTATCCGGCCGCGCGGGCCGCTTCACTGAGCCCGATAGACGCCCTTAGGTACGAATAGGAGTACCGATACGCCCGTCACGACGACGCGAGTGCCGGTTGGTTCGGTCGCGCCGGACTTCAAGCTGCCGGCGGTGGGCATAGCAGACATTGCATTGAGCAACTATCGTGGGGATCGAACCGCCGTGCTTGTGTTCCTCCGAGGTTTCATTTGACCGTTCTGCCGCAGGCACCTCCGCCAGTTGTCGGATCACTACCAAGAGTTCAGATCGGCGGGTGCCGAGGTGCTGGGTGTGGTCAACGCTACCATGGAACATGCCGGCCGTTACGTTCAGGGGTTGAATCTGTCGTTCCCCTGCTTAGTTGATACCGAGCGCGCCGTCTTTGATCTCTACCAAGTGGAGAGCCGAGTTCTCTCTTTGGGACAGCGACCGGGTCTCTACGTCGTTGACCGCACGGGTGTAGTCAGGTACGCCCAAATAGGCTGGCAACAATGGGAGATTCCGGGCATTACCGAGATCCTGGGAATCTGTCGAAAGCTGACGATCGCCTAGCAGCTCCCTGCTCCACGATCTTTCAGGAAGTTACCGCGCCCTCGGACGCCGATCCAACGGTGCGGGCATACTTTGCCAGAACTCCCCGCGAAACTCTAAGCTCCGGCTTATGCCACTCTCTTTGCCGACGCGCTATCTCGTTGTCGTCGACCGCGAGTGTTAGCAGCTTGGCATCGGCGTCAATCGTGATCGGGTCGCCATCTTCAACAAGCGCGATAGGCCCTCCTACCCAGGCCTCGGGAGTCACGTGACCGACAACAAGCCCATGGCTGCCGCCGGAGAACCGGCCATCGGTGATCAGGCCTATCGATTCGCCAAGGCCCTGTCCTACCAATGCTGCGGTGACCGATAGCATCTCCCGCATCCCCGGGCCGCCAACCGGCCCTTCACCGCGGATGACGACGACGTCGCCGGCCTTGATCTCCCGGTGATGTATCGCTTGGAAGCACGCTTCTTCTCCATCGAACACTCGGGCCGGCCCGGTGATGCTTCGTCGGCGCAAACCAGCGACTTTGGCGACGGCCCCTTCCGGCGCCAAGTTGCCGTAGAGAACTACTAGGTGGCCCGAGGGATGCATGGGGGCGTCCAACGGTCTGACCACCTTCTGCCGGCGTTGAAAGACACTTCTTACATCCGACAGGTTCTCCTCAACGGTTTGGCCGGTGCAGGTCATACAATCCCGGTGAAGGAAGCCGGCGTCCAACAGTGCCTTCATCACCGCCGGTGTTCCGCCGGCCTCGTGTAAATCATTCATCACGTAGCGGCCTCCTGGCTTGAGATCGGCCAGATGGGGGACTTCACCCCCTATGCGGTCGAAGTCCGCTAGTGTCCAATCTACGTCCGCCTCCCTTGCTATGGCCATCAAATGGAGAATCGCATTAGTCGAGCCGCCGAGGGCCAGGACTACTACGTAGGCGTTTTCCAGTGACTTTCGAGTTATCAAATCGCGTGGCGAGATGTCTTGCTCGATTAGGTTGACTAACGCTCGCCCGGCGAGAAATGCCTCTCGCTCCTTGGCCGACGATACCGCAGGATTACTAGCGCTGTAAGGTAATGCCATGCCCATCGCTTCGATCGCGGAGCTCATAGTATTGGCCGTATACATACCTCCACAGGCGCCGGCGCCGGGACAGGCCTCGCACTCGACCCGGTACACACCCTCCTCGTCCAGCTTGCCGGCCTGATGCTGGCCGACTGCTTCGAAGATCGATACGATGTCGATATCTGCGCCGTCATCGCCGATTCCGGGCAGGATGCTTCCGCCATAGATGAAGATGCTGGGGATGTTCAGGCGTGCCATTGCCATCAAGCAGCCCGGCATATTCTTGTCGCATCCCCCCAGCGCAATCAGCCCGTCGTGGTTCATCCCGCCGGCCACAATTTCAATGCTGTCGGCGATGACTTCGCGTGAGACCAGGCTGTAGCGCATTCCCTGATGACCCATCATAATGCCGTCCGCAGCCGTAGGAGCCCCGAATATCTGGGGTACCCCGCCGGCTTCCCGGAGACCCTCGTACGCGCTGCGAGCAAGCCGGTCCAAGTGGGCATTACAAGGAGTGATATTGCTGTACAAGGAGGCAATTCCGATCATTGGCCGGCTGAAGTCATCGTCGTGAAACCCAACTGCGCGCAGCATCGCACGGTTCGGTGCCCGGCCTATTCCCTCGGTTGTCAGGCGGCTTCGGCGATTGCCCGCTTGCGCCATTGTGGTCCCTCCAAAGTTTCGTTTCGGCCGCTCTACTCGGAGATCGAGCGGCCGTCTGGGTTCGCTCCCAAGACTCTATCATAGTGAGATATGGTGGTGGAAATCACAATCGACCCACAGTAACAGTGATGGTATTCGCAGCGTTCAGGTGATGTCCCGTGATAAGCTGGCTGCTGCATCGGAGCGAGCGAAATGACCTACCGACCACTAAACGCTGTCCGACCGAACCGCTCGGCTCAGCGCAAGAGCCAGACACCGGTCCAGGACTGCCCCAGATGCGGAATGTCCATGAATGCCATCGCAGGTAGCAAGATGGCGATCTGCGGCAACTGCGGCTACAAGGAGCCCTGCTGTTAGGCATTTCGCGGCAGGAGGCGACATTTGGTCGCCCCTGACGCCGATTCTGATCTGGCCGAGCGCGGCCGGCTGCCTCCTGCGCCGCCGTTCCTGACCTTGGCCGGCTGCCTCCTGCGCCGCCGTTCCTGACCTTGGCCGGCTTGGTTATTGGCAGCGGTTGGCTCGCAGGTGTTCTTTCGGCCAGTCTCGGATTCCAAATCCCTATCGAGCCAGTCCTAGTACTGACCATTTTTGCCACAATCGCGGCTCTCGTGAGTCGCAGATCCCAACTCCTTTTGATCCCAATGGCAGTAGCAGTTCTTTTTCTAGGCGCAGCCCGCTACACCGACTACCTGGATTGGCGGGTTGCACAGTCTTCGACTTTGATTGAGCACGTCGGCTCAGAGGTCATTGCCGCCGGAACCGTCAGTGAGGCGACGTTCGACCGCGACGACCAAGCGCGCCTGCGCATCGAAGTCGACGAAATCAAGGGCCCAGACGGACCGATTTCGGCGGGTGGATCATTGATAGCCTGGGTTTATCGCGACGTCGGCGTTGGAATCGGCGACCGTGTAGAAATTCGCGGTCGCCTCGATATCCCCGCGGCGAGCGACGGCTTTAATCCCGCTATCTACCTACGATCAGAAAACATAACCGGCCTGATGCAGCCGGCCACGGTGCGGTCCCATTCGCCGGCGGGGCCGAGTTTTCTTAGCTGGCTCGGTTTTCGTAGCTGGCTGGGACGGATTAGAGCATCAGCGAGCAGTATCCTAGACCAGTTTCTGCCACAACCGGCCGCCGGCCTCGCGCGAGGCGTCTTGTTGGGAGAGCGCGGCGGGCTCGATCGCGATTTGCGCGATTCGTTTGCCAGAACCGGCCTCATGCACTTGATCGCCATATCTGGACTCAATATGGTGTTGGTTAGCGGATTGATAGTCGGGCCCTGCCGACGGACATTCGGCGCCAACGTAGGGGTTGCGATTGCCATCGCGGCAATCGCGTTCTACGCTATGTTGGTGGTTCCGGCGCCATCAGTGTACCGAGCTGCCGTGATGAGTGTGGCTTTGCTGGTTGCGGACCGGTTGGGCCGACCGGCCGATGGGTTGACTCTCCTGGCGCTAACAGGTGCCGGAATGGTCTTTTTCCGACCTATTTTGATACACGACGCCGGTTTTCAGCTGTCCTTCGCTGCGACGGCCGGGATAATCCTGATCGGCCCGTCGATCCACCGTCACCTTTCATTTTTGCCGCGGTTTTTCAGCCATCAACTGTCCACCGGGCTGTCTGCGAGTTGGCTGACAATTCCAATTCTCGTCGGTACGTTCGGCTCATTTAGCCCATGGGCCGTTCTAGCCGGAGTTGTCGCGGTGCCACTGCTGAGCTACGTGATAATTGGATCGGCAGCATTGGTAGTGGCCGGCTCGATCTGGAGTCTGGCCGGCACAGTTGTCGCGGCTTTCGCTTTGATACCCTTAACCTTGATGATACAGGTCGTCGAAATCGCCGATCTTCATACGGCGCCAGTCGGCCTGTTTGGGACCGCCGGAGACTCCACGGTCGCCTACTATTTGCTTATCGCCCCATTGACAGCTCTGCTAATTCCGGATCTGCGTAGCCGATGGCCCATGTTTCAGGTAGCTGCGCAGTTGCGCCGGCTACCCACCGTGCCAACACTGATAGGTTTGATCGTGGTTGTGGCCGCGATCTGGATAGCCGCCCTCCAGAATGAAACCCAGCGTAGCACGGTCACTCTGCTCTTTGATCGCGGTGAGCCGGCGGCAATAATCAACAGCTCCAACGGACGTGTCGCTGTCTTTGGCCGGGCAAATCGAGAGCTGGTTGGCGCTATTTCCAGGCGGTTGCCGATATGGCGCCGTACTATCGACCTGTTGATAGTAGACCAATGGGATCCGATCGCTTTGTCGCACTATCGGCTGGCGAGCCAGCGGTACGACATAGAGAGCGTGTTGATACCTATTGAACCCCCGCCGGCAAGCGAAGCCGCAGAATGGCTTAACACCCTACGAAGCAACCAAACGAAGATCATCGAGGCTGAGACCGGTTTAGGTATCGAGCTTGCGGATGGTGAGGTTGTGACCGTTTTGGCCGGCCCGGTCGAGGGTCGGCCGGTTATCGGCGCGATCCAATTCAATCATGGGGCAATCCGGACATCCATGCTCTACGATCCAGCGGCAATTGGCCAGCTCCTTAGAACTGCGCCATATTTGAAGACGCATATCTTGCACGTAGCTGAGTTGCCAAGAGATGAGGCGGCAAAGCTCCTAGTCGAAATGTCATCGCGGTTCATTGTCTCAATGGATGAAGGCAGCGCTCGGCTGGATCGAGGAGACGGAACAGAGTTAGTTGACCAAGCCACCTCGGGACCTGTCGTTATCTCGCTTCAAGAGGACCGCTTTTCCCTGCACCGTACTTACTAGAGAAGTTGGCCGGCTAACCAGGTGCCTCGAGCAGAGCCCAATCAGGTCCAAATTGCTAGAGGTCCGACGAAATTTCCTCAACTCCTAGAATATATTGTCTCTTGTGTAGCTATTCAGATTTGAGGGTAAATCGTCCTGCACCGGTGCAATTCGTGATCGAGCAAGGCCTATGAATTGTGGTGGAGTCCCCCATAACCACTAGATATGGAGTTTGGATCGTGGCCGGGAATGACGGTCACAAGACTGGTTCTCAAAATCTGACCAGTTGCCTTGTTGCCGTTGGGTTGCAAGTTTGTATTCTGTCCAATAGACTTCCCTCTACCCCCACCCACTGCGGTAGGTTCCTGCCAAATTCCGTTCCTTCCTAGCCTGCCTTCGTCGTTCTCCGTGTTTGTGTCGTGAATCGAGCGGGAAACCCGTTTTCCGGCCGCGATTAGCGCGGCTGTTCGCAATCGCAACCCGCCGTGATTAAGAGCCTTTCGAAGAGCATCTCTTGATCACAGGTGATGACTTTGGAATGCACTTGAAGTTTTGGAGAGATACTTGTCAAATCAGACGACATTCGTTGGCATTGACGTAGGCTCGTCTAAAATCAGTACTCTAATCGCCGAAGTCGACGAAAATTACACCACCCACGTAATCGGTGTTGGGGTCGCGTCGGGGAGCGGCGTGCGCAACGGCGTGGTAGTCAACATCGATGAAGCCGTAAGGACTGTCCAAGACTCAGTCGAGAAGGCCGAACGAGTATCGGGATTCAAGATAATGAGCGCCTATCTGACTGTTTCCGGCTCCCAAGTCAATTCGCTAAACAATCGCGGTGTAGTCGCAATCGCCAATGATGACAAGACGATAGATGCCGAAGACGTGGCTCGCGCAATCGAGTCTGCTCGGATAATAAACTTGACTCCCAATAGAGAGATTATTCATGCTCTCCCGCGCCACTTCATAATCGACGGTCAGGACGGCGTGCGCAATCCGCTACGCATGATCGGTTATCGTTTGGACGTTGAAACCCACATCATTACCACTGCGTTAACTTCGATACAAAATTTGACCAAGTGCATCCACCAGCTCGGAATCCAGGTCGATGAACTGGTGATCAGTTCGCTCGCGGCCGGCGAGGCCGTGTTGACGCCGGAGGAAAAGGAGCTTGGCGTGGCGGTGGCTGATATTGGCGGAGGAACTACGGATTTGGCGATATACAATGAGGGCAGCGTGTGGCAAACTATGGTCCTTCCGATTGGTGGGGAGCAGGTCACCAAAGAGATTGCCGTTCAGTTGCGCACGCCAATGGCTGAAGCCGAAGCTATAAAGGTGCGCCACGGACATTGCCGACCATCTGATATAGATTCAGTAGAAGAGATAGACGCGGCGATTTTCGGCCAGGGTAGTTCGGCCAAGATAGGACGCCGCCGGCTCTGCGAAATCATTGAGGCCCGTTCACGACAGTTGATTCAGCAAATCGACGGCGAGATAAAACGACTCGCCACCGACGCCGTACTGCCGGCTGGATTGGTCTTGTCAGGCGGCGTTGCACAGACGCCCGGTCTGGCCGAGCTTGCGTCCGATACCCTTGGCTTGCCGGTTAGAGTGGGCGCGCCGAGTAATCTCAGCGGGCTGACCGACAACATCACCAGTCCGGACTATGCGTCCAGCGTCGGACTTCTTCTTTGGGCGGCAAAGCAAGCCACCAGCGGGTTGCCGACCCACGAGCAGGGGACCGCCAGTTGGCAAGATCGAGCCATACGTGACAACAACGATACCGACGTCGCGGGAAAGTTCAGAACGTGGCTCAAAGCGTTTCTTCCATGATGTCTCTTATCAAAGAGGAGATTGGAAAACCTCCCATGTGGGACACAAGCTATCCAAATAACAATGCGGGGTTGGTAGGTACGATATGAATAGTGACATTGTATCGATGTCCGAGGTCATCACTCTGGCGAATATCAAGGTTGTGGGCGTAGGCGGTGGCGGTTGCAATGCAATCAACCGGATGATGCAGGCTGAGATCAGAGGAATCGAGTTCATTAGCGTCAATACGGATGCGCAGGCTTTGGGCAGAATAGACGCCGACCAGACAATTCACATCGGCGACAAATTGACCAAGGGACTTGGCGCCGGCGGAAATCCCACCGTTGGTCAGCGCGCCGCTGAGGAAACTAGCGATCAGATATATGAGGCTCTAAAAGACTCGGATATGGTGTTTATTACCTGCGGTATGGGAGGAGGCACCGGCACCGGCGCGGCACCAATCGTAGCCCAGATCGCCAAGGAGATCGGTGCTCTTACCGTATCAGTGGTGACCAAGCCATTCTCCTTTGAGGGCTCCCATAGGCGCGTCAACGCCGAAGAAGGTATCGCCAATTTACACGACAAGGTCGATGCCCTGATCGTTATTCCCAACGACCGCCTCTTGCAAGTAGTTGAAAAGAAAACATCCATGGATCAGGCATTCCGGGTGGTCGACGACATTTTGCATCAGGGCATCCAGGGCATTGCCGAGCTAATTACCGTGCCCGGCCTGATAAATCTGGATTTTGCTGATGTACGCACGATCATGTCCGGCGCCGGCTCCGCGCTTATGGCGATCGGGAGAGGGGACGGCGACGAGCGATCGATCGACGCCGCGAGAGCGGCCGTCGCAAGCCCACTGCTCGAAGTCTCCATAGCCGGTGCAAAGGGAATATTGATCAACGTGACCGGTGGGCCCGACCTTACACTCCTTGAGGTCACCCAAGCCGCCGATGTTATTGTCGAAGCCGCCGATCCGGAGGCAGCAGTCATCTTCGGTGCTGTGATCGATCCCCGGATGCAAGGCGAGGTCAAGATCACCGTTATAGCGACCGGCTTCGACGGCCAAGCCAGAACTCCGCAGAACTTCTTGAAGCAGGACGTCGAGACTCGTGCGGGCGCGAGCTCGGCTCTACCTGCGCCGAGCGTGCCGGCCGACGACCTGGACATTCCAGCTTTCCTCCGCCGGCGCTGACTACCCGTCTCGGCATTCCCGGTCGCCGCGGTGAGGCATCTCACTGGCAGTCATCCCCGCTCGCCAGGAGGGCCGACACTTCCAGACGGTGCTGGAAGACGCCATGAGGGATTACATCGAAAGCAATGCACAGAATAAGGTCCGACCCGAGGTCATGGCCCACTATCGGGCGAGCGTGAAGAAAAATCGTCGTCTTTATGAATTGCTCGCCCAGTGACCCATGGCTTCCCCACACTCCAGGAAGTCCTGGCCATACATGATGCCCAGATAGCCGAGTTTGACGGCGCTCTGGCCTCCGCACTCGTGCGCCCGCAGCTTGGGTACTACGAAGGCCTCGTCGAGGAAGCGGCCGCGCTCTTGGGGAGCCCCGTCATGAACCACCCCTTCGTCGACGGCAACAAACGAACTGCATTCAGGACCACCGACGTCTTCGGAGCATAACCTCCGAGCAACTCCTGAACTCGATGCTTGCCAAACGCTGTCGCTGATGGCATATTGCTGTCATGCCCGTACAAATTACTATAAGGGGTGTTCCCGAGGAAGTTCGCGACGAGCTTGCCTCGCGTGCCGCGCTCCAACGCCAGTCGATGCAGGAGTTCCTCCGCTGCGAGTTGGAACGCATCGCGTCGAAACTCTCCATCAACTCCTGGCTCCAAGGGGTTCGTGAGCGCAAAGAGGCAGCGGAAACTCGTATCCCGCCCTCCAACATCTTGAGGGCCCGTAATGCGGACAGGAAGTGACCGTAGTCGTAGATTCCTCCGTTCTAGTCGCGGCCCTGGTCGACTCAGGCGACGAGGGCCAGTGGGCGGAATCCGTACTTGCCGGTGGTTTCTTGGCCGGCCCGGAACTGGCCTTGGCCGAGTCCAGCAACGTCCTCCGCCGGCTGGAACGAGCCGGCCGGATCTCGCGGCTAGAGGCCACCAGCGCCCACCGCGATCTGCTCCGGCTCGATATGGACTTCTACGCGTTCGCGCCCTTCGCCGAGCGGGTGTGGGAATTGCGTAGCAATGTCACGGGCTACGACGCGTGGTACGTCGCGGTGGCCGAGGCGCTCGATTGCCTATTTGTGACGCTCGACCGTAAGCTGAGCCGCGCCGCCGGCCCCAAGTGCAAGATAATCTCCCCGCCGGCTGGCCGGTGACTCCCAAGGGATACTGGTTAATCGTGATGCAAGTGCGGGCCGGCAGCGCCGGCGAACGTGGCTGTACCCAGGAAGGCGCGCGGATGCGATTTGGAGGTTGACAGGCCGGCGCATACCACGGGACGGGATACCCACCGGTGCGTTGAGAAATCGTCGGCATCGCAAGTCCCGCGACCTGTGCCAACCGGGTGCCCACGGATGCGGTCCTCACCTAACCTTCTCATCAACGCCCGTCTCGCCGGCCCATAGTCGTCGCATCTCCTCCGAAGTCTCTAGCAGCAAATCCAGCTTGCCCTGGGACTCCACGCGTCCGTCCTTCAGCAAGATGATGTGGTCGGCCCGTTCCAGGGCCATCCGCCGGTGTGACGCTACCAGCACCGTCCTATCGTCGCGCTCGGACAATCGCTCCCAAAGGATCCGCTCGGTCTCCGCGTCCAGACCATTCGAAACGTCGTCCAGCACCAAGAGCTCCGGCTCGCGGACGAACATCCTTGCCGCGCCCGAGCGGCGCTGTTGCCCTCCTGAGAGCTTCACTCCCCGCGGCCCGACCAGCGTGTCCAAGCCGGCCTCCATCTCATTTATGTCCCGCTCCAATACTGCGGACCATATGGCGCCTGGAAGATCGACTCTTTGCTCGGGAAGGCCCATCAGGATGTTCGCGCGCAGCTGCTCGCTGAACAGTCTTGGGACCTGCGACAGGTAGGCGCAGCGAGGCGGCACCAGTACACGGTCCGCGTCGCCTATCTGAGAGCCGTTCCAGCTCACTCTTCCCCGTTGCGCCGGCAACCAACCGACCAGGGTTCTCAGCAGCGTAGTCTTGCCGGCCCCAACCCGGCCAGTCACGATGGTGAATTCGCCCCGCTCGAGCCTGAAGCTTACGTCGTGTACCCCCGCGCCCACTTCCGGATAGACGTAGGTCAGCCCATCTACTTCGAGTAGTTCGAGCCGATCTTGCGCCGCTTTACTCGGGACCGCTATCTCAGGCAGGCGGCCCCACAGATAGCTCGGAGTCGGTTCGACCAGCGCCTCCGGCATCGACGCGGGCATGAGTTCCAGGAGTCGGTCGACCGAAACCTCGACGCGTTTGTACCCTGTCAACAGGTTGCCGAGTGCGCGGCTGAAGGCTTGAACCTGGGTCAGGTAGAAGACGAGAAGAGACAGGTCGCCGACCGTCAATGCTCCCTCGCTCATGTCCTTTGCCAGTAACGCGAGCAGGATGCCGGTACCAACGTAGTGGACGTTAGCAGAAAATGTCTGCATCATCTGTCCCAGGACCTCGTCCCGGAGAGATGTCCATCCCCTCTCCTTGTTGACCCGGTGGAACTCGTCGATAACGCGACTCTCCGCGTTGGATACCTTGATCGTCTCTACCATTCCGAACATCTCGCCGATAAAACCGGTGACGCCGCCCGCCGCCTCGCGGGCCGCCTCACGATACCGCCGTATCCGGCTGCGCATAAGATGGACGATCATTGTGACCGCCAGTAGCGGCACGAATACCGCGATAGCTGCCACCGCGCTGATCTGGATCATGATTACTACGGCCACGACGAAGAACAGAATGTGGGCCACAGACAGGTCGAAGTCCAGAATGTAAAAGACCGCCTGGTCGGCATCGCCTCGAAATCGACTTACTGCCTCCCCAGGAGATGCCGGAAGGGAGCGGTCGCCCCTGAGTTTGAGAATGCGGTCGAGCGCGTTCCTTCGCAGCAAGGAAGCCAGGGTGAACCAGTTGAACCGGAACAGCATCTCGTCGCCGAGGAATGTAACCGAGTATCCCAGGGCGAGGGCCACGAGGATCGCGCAGAGTGTCCAGATCCCCAGAGAAGTGCCGGCGTCACCAGTCAGCGTGTTGAAGACCTCGCGTTGCGCCAATGCCACCGTGTGTTCGATCATGACCATAGTGACGATCGCGGTCCCTACCTGAAGCCCAAGTGTCCACTTTCTGAAGAGGAATAGCCGCCAGATGAACCACCAGGTGTTCACGGTGTGTTCTCCTCCAACCCAGTCTGAAGAAGGTGGTAGAAGCGACTGTTGGGGTCAGCCGCCAGGCGCTCGCGATTTCCCTGCTCGACGACGCGGCCGTCCTCCAGAACCAAGATATCGTCGCACCGCTCCAAGGTCGCCAGATGGTGAGCGATGATCACGACCGTACGTCCGGCCACGAGCTCGTCCAATGCCCGTTCGATCAATGCTTCGGTGGCACGGTCCAGTCTGGAAGTCGGCTCGTCGAGGACAACCACCTGCGGGTCATTGAGGAACACCCGGCTCAATGCCAGCAGCTGGGCTTGGCCTGAAGAAAGGCCGGCCCCGCCGGACTGCAGCTGTGTGTCGAGGCCGTCTGGTTGTGTCCGGTACCAGTCCATAATCCCGAGCCGATCAAATACTTGCAATAGATGCTCGTCCTTGATGCCCGGGTCGTACAAAGTTAGGTTGTCCCGTATCGTGCCGTAGAATAGACGGACATCTTGCGTCACGATCGCGATGTGTTCGCGCAGGTCTTCCACGCCATACTCGCGAAAGTTCTTGCCATCCAGCAATATCCTGCCTTCGTCCGGGTCGTATAGGCGTACCAGGAGCCGCGCGAGGGTAGTCTTGCCGCTCCCAGTGTGGCCAATTACGCCCAGCACCCGACCGGGTCGCAGAGCGAACGACACATTTCTCAGTACCGGTTCGCCCTTGCCGTAGCTGAACGACACGCTCTCGAACTGCACGAAAGGCTCGTTGGCGGCGACCGATTCTGTCCCATCCAGTACCGTCTTCTGGTACTGCAACAGCTCGTAGATTCTGATCAAACTGGCAGTCGCCCTCTGTAGCTCGTTTAGCTGTCGCGTCATGTTCTGGACCGGCCCTCCGAGCAAGCTTGTGTAGTGGAAGATCAAGTAGACGGTGCCGATGGTGGTCATACCGCTCAGGAACAGGTAGGCGCCTACAGCCAGTGCGATCACGCTTCCAAGCCTGAACATGAACGCATTCGTGTTGAAAACGATGCCGGTCATCAGTCCGGCTTTGAGCGACACCCGGAACCATACGCGCAATAGTTCGTGAAAACGCCGGTCCACGTAAGGCTTCGCATTGTTGGCCCACGTCTCCTCTCTGCCGGAAAGCCGCTCCTCGACGAAGCTGAACGCGTCGGTGCTAGCGTCCCGCTCCGCCTTTGAATGGGCTACGGATATGTGGCGCATGCTCACCAGGACCGTCAGCGTTACGGCGGTGAATACGGTCAAGGCCAGTCCCGCTCTCCAGTCCTCGCGGAACAGGAGAGCCAGTATCCCAACCAGCAGCAACACGTTGGCCAGAAGATTGACGACGAAAATGGAAAAGAATCCGCCCAGCTCGTTGGCGTCGCCGTCGATTCGCTCGATCATCTCCCCCGGCGTACGGTCGTTGTGGAACGACATGTCCAGCGACAGGCAGTGCTTTGCCAAATCGGCCCTGAGCGCGTTAGTGGCAGTCCAACCGACGCGGCCGCCGGTGTAGGCGGTAAGTACGTCGACGATCTGCTGCGCCAGCGCGATGACGGTGAAGAGCGCAGCCGCGCCGATCAGCCGGCTGACGGGACTTCCGGCAAGTGCCTCGTCGATGAAGTACCGGATAATCTGGGGGTTGACGAGCTGCAGGCCGATGCTCGTGAACAGCAACACCGCCACGATGGTAACCAGGCCCGTCTGAGGGCGAAGGTAGTCGACCAACAGGTCGACATACTGCCGGAAGCGTATGCTCAATCGAGGCGCGGATAGAGACTTTAGACTCTCGGCGACCACGGCTTATTGTCTGTTCCTAGGGCGGGCTAATAGGGCCCCCTTGATAGTACAATGTCAGTGTACTAGGAGGCCGGAATGTCAGACCCCGAAATTGCCTTCCAAGTGCGGGAATCACCCGAGGGCGGTTACCAGGCCCGCGCCGTCGGTTACAGTATCTTCACCGAAGCCGATGACTGGGAACATCTTAAGAACATGATGCGGGACGCCGTGCTCTGCCACTTCGAGGAAAGAGAGGCCCCCCGCTCGATTCGAGTCCATCTGGTCCAGGATGAGGTCATCCCGGTGTGAGGTTACCCCGCGGCCTGTCGTGAGTAGAGTTCGCTGCCTTGCCCGCGTTCTACAGTTTGTCCTGTCTCGGCGAAGAGAAAAAACTAACCATCTATGGGCATAAGACCCATCTAAACTCCATCTCCCCGGTCGTACAAGTCGCCAGTCGTACGCTCGTGAATTCCGATTACCCCCTTCGTCACCCTGGCGAAAGCCCGGGCCAGAATCCATCTATAGCGTATCAGTCTTGGTAGCAGCGAATATTAGAGAATCAAAACCCCCTGAGCATAGCCTCCGAGGCATTGACGACCTGAAGACTCGCCACCTACGATCGAGGTTCACGCCAAAATCGTCGCCCAACCGTCGTTCATGGTTCTCTTGCCGTACCTAAGTGTCCGGCTGAGCAAGTCAGACTATGGGAACAGTCCTGACTTCCATCGAATTGACTGGTTCCAAAGGATCGTTTACATCGATGGCATACGCGAGGTGCCTCAGAATGGCAGTGGTCAGAATTGCGTAGAGCAGGCTGTCGGTAATCCAGCCGGCCGGCCCCCTCAGCGCCTCCGGACCAAGGACCGAATTATCCACACAATGTTCAGCACCGCGATGACTGCCGCAACCACCCAGAGAACCGTACCAATGATTGGGTTGAGCGCCAACCCGATGCCCAGGCCGAGGTAGAACACCAAGACGGCCGCCGCAAACACGAAAATGTGGACGACGATTTTTAACGGGCCGCGCATAGGTCGCACTCCTGATTCTGATGAAGACTTTGGAGAGGGGTCTGGGCTCTCCCATCAACTCACAATTCGATGAATTCAGAAAACCGAGACCCGTCGCTGATATACGAGAGTCTGGTACCCCTGGAGGGACTCGAACCCCCGACGCAAGGCTTAGGACGCCCTCGCTCTATCCAACTGAGCTACAGGGGCAACACGGCACGAACCGCATCCGTGCCGGCTCGAATTATACGCCCTCGCAACCCGAGTATGGGCCGGCGTCGATCAATCGTTTGAGCCGTAAGGTTCGTTCGAGACCCGCTCTTCTCCTGACTTGAGCTTTACGACCTTGACCTTCCGTATACGCCGGCCCGTTGTGGCCGTCACCCTAACCGTCGCGCTGTCCACCGCGGCGGTATCGCCCACCTTCGGGACCTTGCCCAGCTGCTCGTAAACCAGACCTCCGATCGTATCGACGTCGGTGCTTTCGAGTTGAGTTCCGAGCGCCTCGTTCACGTCGTGCAGGCTGACGGTGGCGTCGAAGGTCGCCTCGCCTTCGGCTCCGTGAACTATCTTCGCTTCCTCCGCGTCGTGTTCGTCCTGAATTTCGCCGACAATCTCTTCCAGCATGTCTTCGATCGTGACCAGTCCGGCCGTCCCGCCGTATTCGTCCACCACGATCGCGATGTGGACCTTGCTCGACTGCAATTCTTGCAGAAGCTTGACGACCGGCTTCGACTCCGGTACAACCGACGGCTCGCGCACGTAGTTGTCCACCGAATCGCCCGACCTGCCGGCCGCCAGCACGCCCAGAAGGTCTTTGGCATATGTGATGCCGAGGATATTGTCTATCGTCCCTTCGTAGACCGGTAGGCGTGAGTAGCCGCTCTCTTCGATCTTGTCCACAGCGTCGTGCACGGTGGATCCCGATTCGACGGCAACTATGTCCATCCTCGGAACCATAATCTCACCGGCGTCTCTAGCCTCTAGGTTCAGTATGCTATCGATCATCTCGCGCTCTTCTTCGACGATGAGCCCCTCGTCTCCGCCGGCCGCGACCAATTCGCGCAGGTCTTCAGCAGTCAGCGCGGCAGGTGTTGGCGATTCGCTCAGACTGGAGTTCCTTGTGATAGCCGCGAATGCCCACTCGAAGACTCTGCCGACCGGCCAGAGCAAGAATCGGCTGATGCGAATAGGCAGAATCAGACTGCTCAACGTCGCTTCCGGCGATCCCGGTCCCAGAACCACCGACAATTGACCGACGGCGACGATTAGCAGAAAGACTACCAGCGCGGTCAGGAAGGGACTGACTACGGGAAACGCGGCCTGGTTCAATAGCGTCGCGGCGAGCGTGGTTAGCACTATGGAAAGCCATCTCAGAATACGGATGGCCTTCAGATGGCTGCCGCCGGCGTCCATCAGGGACTCTAGATCTCGCCCCAAGTAGCTGTCTTCCTCGCCCAGCCTGTGGATGCGCCCTAAGCTCGTCGCCGACAACGCTGCTTCAGCCAGCGTCGCAAAGACCGATATGGCCAAGCCGACGATCACCAGTCCCGCGTAGGCGAGAGTATCCCCGCTCACGACTTCGACGCCCAGCTACTACTCGGGGGATCCTCTAGACTTTCAGTGCTAATTATGTCCATTCGAATCCTTGCGACGCTTCCGGACTACCCGGGCGGGCACACCATGCGCCACCTCGTCCGGAGCCAGGTCGTGAGTAACTACCGCACCTGCTCCTGTCAGCGCACCTCGACCTATAGTCCTGGGGGCCACCAGCATAGTGTCGCTGCCGATGGAAGCTTTGTCTCCAATAATGGTCGCAGATTTTCGGCCAGATTCGCCATCGTAGTTGCAGGTGATCGTTCCGGCGCCTATGTTGACCTCGGCGCCTATCTCGGCGTCTCCCAAGTAGCTGAAATGGGGCACTTTCGTCATCGGCCCGAGGCGGGAGTTCTTTAACTCGGCAAAGCTCCCTATGTGCACGTCGTCGGCTACTAAGCTACCGGGGCGTAGGTGCGAAAATGGCCCGACCGTGACGTTATTCCCTACCGTGGACTCTGTGACGATCGACCAGCGAATCATAGATTGCGAACCGATGCGGCTATCCACGATCTCGGAGCCGGGCCCGATTACTGTTCCACTCTCTACCACCGTGTTTCCCTTCAGGTAGACATTCGGCAGCAGCGTCACGTCGCCGGCAAGCTCGACCGAAGGCTCAATCCAAGTCGTTGCTGGATCGGCGATTGTCACTCCGGCTAGCATGACCTCCCTGTTGATCCGCGTTCGCAGATGGCTCGCGGCCTCGCTCAACTGAGCTCGATCATTCACGCCGGCCAGTTCGGTGGCTTCGGCCGTTACTTCGGCGATTCCGGCTCCCTCCCGGTAGGCTATCTCAAGCAGGTCTGTCAGGTAATACTCGCCGACCGGCGAAGGGGTAAGTTGCCGGACCCAGCGCCAGAGGTGGCGGCCGGAGAAACAGTACAGGCCGCCGTTGACCTCGTTGTTCAGGAGTTGGTCCTTGGTCGCCGCCGCTTCTTCCACGATTGCGGTGGGTTTTCCCTCCGCGTCGCGCTCGATGCGTCCGTATCCGGACGGGTCAGTGGGCCGGCTGATTGCCAAAGTCATTGCGGCCGCTGCTTGTCCGTGGGCGTCTACCAAAGCCGAAATGGTATCCGGCCGAATTGATGGGCTATCCCCACAGGCGACAATTATGGGCCCACTCCAACTCTCGAGCTTGTCGCCGGCGCAGGCGACCGCGTGCCCTGTTCCAAGAGCTTCTGTCTGCGGCGCGATCTCGATGTCGGCCGCATGAAGTGAAGAAGGTGCCTGCTCGGAGGAGGATGGCGAGAGAACCACGACTATTTTGGCGGCGCCCGCACGCCGGACCGCTTCCACGACCCATTCGACCATCGGACGTCCCAAGATCGGGTGCAGGACTTTGGGCGTAACCGAGCGCATCCGTTTGCCCTCGCCGGCGGCTACCACTATCGCCATCCAACTATCGGTCATTATCGGACCGTGGTGACGTCGTCGCCGGACTCGGACGCGCCCAAGCGGTCGAGCGGGCCGGACCGGTCCGCCGTGCCTTCCGCGCCGGATCTGCGGCAACTATCGGTTGATTCGCTAGGTTGTGGATCTGAGGTACTCAAACTGAGTCGGACAATACCTCGACGGGCGATAGCCCCTTGGGCCGCAAACGGGGTAACGTGAATCGAGTAACGTGCTCGCTATGTTAGTGCGAGACCGTGCGCTGGTCAACCCGTTCCACAAGCTGAGTCTCGAATGGTCGCACTCGGAATTGCCTCAATTCCCCGCGTCCGCAGAGCGCCGGCTGCTTCACGGGCGTCATCCCTGCGTTCGAAAAGGCAAAACAAGGTCGGCCCAGCACCCGCTAGATGGACCGGCCGGCCGGTGATCTCCCTCAAGGTCGTAGCGCGCTCCCGCAATCCGGGAATCGCCTCCGTCGCCACCCGCCAGAAGCCGTTATGCATAAGGTCTTCATCGAAATCGCTGTATTCCTCTAGCGATTTAGCAACTTCGGCAACAACCGAACCGTCTGTAAAGTCGGCCGGACTTAGCTGCTTGTACATCCGCTCCGTCTTCCTATCCAAGGAGTGCCGGATTGGCGTCAGCACCAGCCAGCGCCGTCTCGGTGATGGAAGTGGCCGGACGATCTCACCCAGGCCGGCCACCAGAACCGTAGTACCGGTAAGCAGGGCCGGCACGTCCGCGCCCGTTTGGAATCCCACGCGGCACAGCTCCGCGTGGGTAAGTCCGGTTCCCCAGAGGTGGTTCAGCAGATGTAACGTGGTGGCGGCATCGCTGGACCCGCCACCCAGTCCGGCTGCGATCGGAATCCCCTTGCGGATCCGAATGTCGGCTCCAACTGTCCCATTGCTGTGCTCCGACAGGAGGAGTCCGGCCCGATAAGCGAGGTTCTCCTCGCCCGGTATTTCCCGGCGCAATGTCCGGACGCTTAATGAATTCGCCGATTCGATGGAGATCGAATCGTGCAGACGAATCTTCTGGATTACGGTCGCGATGTCGTGATAGCCGTCGGGCCGGCGCCCTACGATCTCAAGTCCGAGGTTTACTTTCGCCGGGGCCTCCGATTCCAGTGATTCTCTATTCAATCTCGATCCGCCTCAATCCTCTTCGGAGAGTGATGGCGCGGAGTTCAACCATCGGCACTTGACCGCGTGCTTGTGCACGGTCGGACGCCAGATTGATTGCGATTCACAGGAGGTCGCAAGCCAGGAACCGGTTGCGCAGCCGGATCCAGTCATCGATTGTTAGGTTTTGGGCCCTTAGTTGAGGGTCGATCTTTGCTTCGAGCAGCACATCGTCAATCACGTTCTGCGCACTCCACAGTACACGTGGTATCGAGTTATGTATCTGCTTGCGCGGATGGGCGAAGCCGGCGCTCACTATTCGGAAGAACTCGTCCCGGTGGTCCGGCACCAGCGGAGATGCTCGCACGTTCAGACGCACCACCGCGGAGGAGACCTCCGGCGATGGGAAGAAGGCAGTCGCCGGCACTTCGAAGCAGAGCTCCGGCTCGGCATATATCAGCATCGAGATTCCCAGGAGGCTGTAGCGTCCGGGAGGCGCGACTAAGCGGAGCGCAACCTCGCGCTGCAACATGGCCAGTATCTGCGTCGGCGGGTGACTACTCTCCAGCAGAGTTCGGAGGATTGGGGAAGCGACGGAGTAGGGCAGATTCCCAATGACACGGTAGGTTTCGCCGCCGGTGAGGTCAGCCATATCCATGGTTGTCGCGTCTTGTTGGATGATCTCGACATTGTCCCGATCCGTAAATCGATCGCCCAAAAGCTGTACCAACTTCGGATCTATCTCTATAGCCAGAACCCGTCGTGCACGCTCTGCCAGCTGTTCCGTCAACTCGCCTGTGCCGGCTCCGATCTCCACCACTAGGTCGTCGGAGTTCAGCTTGGCGGCGGAAACAATGCGGTCCAGAACGGTCTGATCGATCAAGAAGTTTTGACCGAGCGAGCGGCGAGTGTATATGCGGTAGAGCCGGAGCAAGCGCAGCAACCAAATTGGTGGACCGTTTCCCGGCCGGCGCCGTCTCGGACTACTCATGGCGCCTGCGTTCATAAGTGTTCCGCACTAGGTATCCAGCGAGCTACTAATCTTTTCGTTTCTATTGGGTTCCGTCACGCCCGAGGGTCCGGTCATTGGTACGAAAATGATGCTACGCAGCCTCAAGAGTGCCTGAATGCCACCGCCCCTGCACTCGTCATTCCGGCGGAAGCCGGAATCCAGGGGGAGGAGTGGGTGCCGCCGGTTTTCATACCTTTGTATGCCGGCGGCAACCGGCATGGTCGATTCCGGCGCATTAGGGACGATCTTCTCGGAATTGATCCTTCGCCCCACAAAGAAAAAAGGCTCGAACGCCGAACGTCGAGCATCGCCGAAAGCCGCGTCAAGAAAAGGCCGTGCCTCACCCTCGGTTGCACCAGCTGACCACGTGTTAGCTAGCCGACTCAGACCGGGTTGCCTCGTAACACCCGCGGTTCCTGCTTACCGTTGCTTCCTTCCGGACCTGGCGGGGTTCACAGACCTACGCCGTACGAGACCCGATCATCAATGCAGGTCAACTAAGACAGAATCCAGCGGGCGACGACCTTAAATGAGCGTTCAGCCCCGCTGTAGCGGATTGCGGGTTATAGGGCACCGCTAGCTCCCCGCCTAGCACGGCCGAATAGATACTACGCTGACAGGTATGGAAGGTCAAGCAGACGCCGGCGATGCCCGGATTTCTGCCGTTCTGTCGATTTATATCCGCATGACAGTACGGCGTAATCCCCCTCATTCAGGACTGAATGTTGATGAAGTTCCCCCTTCAATATCATCAGTTCTCCCAACCTCAAGTTCCGCCGGCCGTCTGGTGCGCGATTGGATGCTGCGCCAGTTCCTTCGCTCGACGTGCCTTATGCCCTCCGGCGCCTCGGCGGCAACGTGCCGGCCTCTGGCATTGCACTAAAATATTCGAGGTGTTATGGTAGAGTTGGTCGATTTCGACAGCATCGATGAGCCGTCTTTCGATGCTTGACTTGAGGCGTTTACGCCTTGTTTTTTGCAGTGTTTGTGCTACGCTTACCGCCGGATTTTGTTGGCCTTGACAACGTGACAATTCGTGTCACCGCGCAGCGAATTTCATTCTCTTGCCGATTGAGAGATGTTCTATCACTTGCGTCTACGGCGTGAATGACTACTCGGTGCCAACTCGGAGTTGGAGGATTAACCTAGAACTTTGACTAGGTTGTCGAAAAAAGGAGGGATGACTGAGAATTGATTGAACACGGCCAATTGCTAGGCCGTCGTGATATCTGGATTTAATAGGCTAATAGGTTCAAATATAGAGGAGTTAGGAATTGTTTGACAAAGCGTTGAACGGGAAGTTTTCTCGCCGATCATTCTTGGCCGGCTTGGGCGCTGCGGCCGCACTGCCCGTACTGGCTGCCTGTGAGCCTCAAATTATAGAGGTTGAGAAGATCCAAATTGTCGAAAAAGAGGTGCCGATAGAGAGGGTAGTAACTCAAGTTATCGATAGGCCGGTCGAGAAAATAATCACGGTCGAAGTGGAAAAGGCGGTCGAGGTAGAGAGGGTCATCACCGTCGAAGTCGAGAAGCCGGTCACGATGGAGAGGATCGTCACCGTCGAGGTGGAGAGGGCGGTCGAAGTCGTCAGGGAAGTCGAGAGGGTAGTTACGGTCGAGGTAGAGAAGGAGACCATAAGGGAAATCGAGGTAGAGGTAGAGAAGGAGACGATCGTAGAAGTCCCGGCCGAGCGAGGCGAAGTGGGCGAGCTGAGCATGAGATACTGGTTCCACGAACGAATCGGCTGGTATGCTCCAATCATCTCGGCCGAAACCGGCATCGTCATGCGAGCGGATTCCTACGCGGGTGACTTCTGGGGCAAACTCACGGCTGAATTGGCGGCCGGCACCGCTCCCGACGTCCTGTACTTGAATAATGCTAACTGGGGCGATTTCTTCGCTTTGGGCGTTGTCAGACCTTACGACGATTACTTCAAGTCATACGGTCTCAACAAAAATGATTGGGCTGCCGATCCTTGGCTGGAGTGCGGCTTCCGTGGCAAGCTCCTAGGCCTGTCGGTACACAATCAGGCTGCCCTAGGAATCTGGTTCGACGGCGACGCTCTCGACAAGTATGGCATCGGTGAAGACCTGCCGGTGTGGGGAAGCTCGAATTTCGATAGTTGGGTCATGGACGACATGGTCGAGTGGGCCAGGAATGCCACCATCAAGGATGGCGACGAGACCGAGGTCTACGGTTGGGAGTCCGGCCTTGAGTGGTTCTTTTGGGATCCGGCCAAGAACGCCGTCCTGTCAAACGGAGGCGCGTGGTCTGAAGATATGTGGGGCTACGACCCAGACAAGTGTCTTCTAAACTCTCCTGAGGTGGTTGAAGCGCTGCAGCCCTTTGCCGATCTGATGCACGAAGGCGTAATGGTCGACCGTCCGACGTATGCGGCCGGTGCTTCGGCAGGCGGCGACTGGGCATATCTGTCCAAGAAGTCCTTCAACTGGAACTTCCAGCTTACTTCGAGAGCCTTCATCGAAGCGTACAAGGACAAGAACCAGGAATACATCATGTATCCGCCGTGGCAGGCCAACATGAAGCCTCAACTCATCGGCTGGGAGATGATGGCCGTCAATGGAGGCGGTCCGCAACAGGACCTCGCGGCCGAGTGGATCAAGGAATTCACGACCAACCCGCGAGTCTGTCAAGAGAAGGCCAATACCTGGCGGCTGCCCACCTTCCAGACCCGACGATGGGTCGAGGCTCAGGAAGAGGGCGAGATCAAGATGCTCAACTTGATGTCGCTGGTTCGACTCCCGGCAGTGAGTGCCAAGCCGGAATATGCCGAGGATACAGTCGTGTGGCCAGGGCATATGGGTCTCAAGGGTTGGAAGGTTCGGGAAGTGGAGAGCAGGATCTTCGGCGAGGACGTCTGGGTCAAAGACGGGACCAAGACAGTCCAGCAGGGCATGAACGAGCTGGTCGACGAGGTCAACGCCGAGTGGGGCAAGGGGTACGACGTTAAGGAGTACAAAGGCTAGCCCCTTCAGCGAAAGTACTCAGCGCTGAGTGCAGTGGTCGACGCCGTGGGTTTCCGCGGCGTCGATTTGCATTCTTAGTGAGTCTGCTTGGTGAAGAATGATATCTTGATCGGTATGGTCAGCGCTTCGCGTTTAACGGTCGGCCAGAAGCTTAAGTTGCGGTGGTGGCGGCGGGCTTTGGTGGTTGGTTTGCTGCTGCTCGTATCGTTGGGCCCCTTCACCGGTGCCGGCGCGCAGCTATCGCCGATCGACTCCTACACCATCGACGCCCGGGGCTATAGGGTGCCGATCCCCAAACCCTATGTTCTCGACATGGTCATCAACGGGATCGAATCCGAAAGCGGTCCGTTCAAGTCGCCGAGCGACCTGTTCGTGGACAGCGATGACAGTCTCTACGTCGTAGATACCGACAACGACCGCGTCCTCAAGTTCGACCGCGAAATGCGGCTGATGCTGATTATCGGCGAGGACTTGGATCTTAAGCGTCCCCAGGGAATCTTCGTCTCTCCAGATGGCAATATTTTCATCGCCGATACCGGCAACCAGCGCATAGTTCACGCCGATAATCGCGGCCGCTTCCTCCGTGAGTACCTCCAGCCGGATACGCCGCTGCTAGAGCAAAGGCGCACTGGCTTCCGGCCAACCAAGCTGACCGTAGACCAGAGAGGCTATATGTATATCTTGGAGGAAGGGCTGACCTCCGGGATCATTCTCCTGGACGTGGAGGCTACTTTCCGCGGCTTCTTCGGAAGCACTAGGGTTGGGTTCGATCCTCGACGAATCCTTATATCCTTAGTAGCCACCGAAGAACAGAAACAGCAAATCTTCTTGCCCGAACCTACCCCGCACAGCAATCTGTACCTCACGCCGGATGGCTTTCTCTACACCGTCGTCACCGGCGCAACTAGCGAACAGATCCAGAAACTCAATCCGGTCGGTGTCAATGTCTATGGCGCCGGCCTGTTGGCAAAAGATGCGCCCTTCGGCGAGCTGGAAAAGCCCGGCCAAAGGGCTGTCGCCGGCGCCAGTCCGGTGTCATTGGAGCTCGATGAATCCAGCTTCGTTGACATTGCCGTAGACGAATTCGGCATCGTCACCGTCATCGATAGCGGCAATGGTCGTGTTTATCAATACGACCAGTCGCGAAGATTGCTGGCGGTTTTTGGCGGGCTCGGCGATGGCGCCGAGCAATTCCAGTTGCCGGAGAGTATCGCAGTCGATAGCGAAGGCAGAATGTACGTAGCGGATAAGGCCCGTAACACCGTGTCGCGCTTGATACCTACTCGCTTCATCCGGTTGGTACACGAGGCAAGCGAGCTCTATTTCGATGGTCAGTACGAGCAGGCAGTCGCTCTCTGGCAGTCAGTCCTCAAGCTGGATGCCCGTTATGAAGTCGCCCACGTCGGGCTCGGTAAAGCCCACCTCCGCCAGGAGGAATACGAATCAGCGATGACCGAATTCCAACTGGCATCCGACCGCTTGGGCTACTCGAAGGCGTTTAGCGAGCATCGCCACGGATGGCTCACACGAAACTTTGGTCTGCTAACTCTCGGACTTGCGTTCCTATTGACGGCCGTAATCACGCTGACCAGCGCCACCCAACGGTTGGTCAAGAGAGCTCGTTGGGGCACTTCGGCAAGCTGGCTGCGGCCAGCCGTAGGCATCCTGAACGACCCTATAGAGACATTTTGGGACCTGCGTGAGCGTGGAAGCCTTTGGGCGGTGCCGATCTTATTGCTGCTCGCTTGTTTGGCGCGATTGCTCAGTCCCACTCTGATGGCATTCCATATGGTAACGGTCCCCAAAGTTGACGAAATATGGAATCTGCTCACACCGTATAACCTGATCACCTACTATCACCTCCGCGAGCTAGATCCCGACCAGGTCAACATTCTCTTGGAGATTGTGAGGGTCGTAGGACCCTGGGCGCTCTGGGTCGTGGTCAGTTACGGCGTCGGTATCATCTTCGAAGGCGAGGGTTCATTCCGGGCGTTGTTGATCACCAGCGCCTACTGCCTGGTTCCTTATATCCTCTTCATGCCGCCCGCCTTGCTGGCTACCCACGTGCTGACCCAAGACAATAGGGGCCTGCTGGACTTTGTCTTTAACGCCATATACCTCTGGTGTGCGGTACTTTTCTTCATTCAAACCAGGACGATCCACGACTTCGAATTTGGCAGGTCCGTCCGGATGGTCGCGACAATGGCATTCGGTATGGCTGTCCTGTTCGGCTTCGTCGGTTTGCTCTATCTGATAGGGAGCCAAATGGTGCATTTTGCCTGGGAGGTCCTCTATGAGACCCGCGTTCTCTAGGAACCGACCAGTCACCGTTCCTAGCCGGCGAGGCTTGATACGCTGGACGTTTCGCACACGAAACGTTCGGGACGGCTACCTGTTCATCAGCCCGTGGCTGGTCGGATTCGTCCTCTTTGTCGCCTATCCAGTGGTGTTCTCTCTTTGGCTGAGCGTTCAAAAAATAACTGATATCCATGGGTTGCAGGCGGAGTTCGTGGGAATCGACAACTACAAGGAAGCCTTCGTGGTGGATGCGAATTTCGGACCGCTGATCCTGGACACTTTCTTAAACTTGGTGCTGGATCTGCCGATCATCATGGTGTTCTCTCTAGGGGTCGCCTTGCTGGTAAGCGGTCCTCTGCTTGGCCGCGCATTCTTCCGAGCGATTCTCTTTATGCCCGTGGTCATCGGCTCGGCTTTTGTGATCCACGAGCTCGCCGGCCAGGGCGTGGGTGGCCAGGCGATCGTTCGCGAATCCCAGGATTTGGAAGGCTTCCTCGGCACCTACGTCGGAGAGGGCAGCTTGGCTCCTCTATTGACCTTGATCAACCGCATCGTGTTTGTTTTGTGGCGTTCCGGCGTGCAAATTTTGATCTTCGTCGCCGGCCTACATAGTATCCCGCAGACACTCTACGAGTCGGCCAGGGTGGATGGCGGTTCCAATTGGGGCATCTTCTGGAAGATTACCTTGCCGCTACTTTCGCCATTCATCTTGGTCAACCTCATCTACACGATTGTGGACTCGTTCACCGAGCCATTCAACTCTACTCTCAATTACATACACACCACTGCATTGAGCCGGGAATTCCGACTCGACTACGGTGCGGCCATGGGGTTGATTTATTTCGCGATGATATTCGTGATCCTCCTCTTAGTGGTTCTCTGGTCGCGGAAGTTCGTGTTCTACATGGGCGAAAGGCAATGAGGACGCCAACTGACAAATGAATAGCGGTTCTGAACCTTGGAAGATACGAGGGGATCTAGAATCGACAGCAATCAGGTGGGCGACGAGTGTCGGTGGCGTCTACGGGTGCGGCGCAAATGACTAGATCGGAGCAAGTGTTCGCGCGGCTTCGACTGTGGATAGATCCCCTTGTCGTGCAAAGGCGCGCGTTGCGTCTAATTGGTAGAGTGCTCACTTACGTGATCCTCCTGGAAGTCACCTACGTATTCTTTTATCCGGTGCTCTATATGGTTTCCACCTCGCTCAAGTCTGCGTCGGACATCGCGGACATCACCGTCTATTGGGTCCCGACCGAGTTGTACTTCGACAATTTCGACCTGGCTTTTGAAGCCCTGGCCTACTTTCACGCTATGAAGAATAGCCTGATCACCAGCGCTCCGGCTGCTGCCGGCCAAGTTCTCGTGTGCGCTTTCGTTGCCTACGGATTCGCCCGGATCAACTTTCCCGGACGCGACTTGCTATTCCTGATGGTTCTTCTAACGTTCGTCATTCCCCCGCAGACGATACTTGTCCCGCAATTTTTTCTATACCTGAAACTTGGCTGGCTTAACACCTATCTGCCATGGATCGTGCCGGCTTGGCTCGGTCACGGTGTAAAGGGCGCTCTCTTCGTGTTGATCTTCCGGCAATATCTCCGTGGACTGCCCTGGGAGCTGGAGGACGCCGCCTTCGTCGACGGTGCAAGCCGATTGAGAGTTTTCTGGCAGATCATACTTCCGATGGCCACGCCGGCAATTCTGGTCGTCCTGCTTTTCTCGATGGTTTGGCATTGGAACGATTCTTTCCTTCCGCTGATGTTCCTTTCGGACATGGAGGAAATGCCACTTCCGGCCCGTTTGGTGCAGGTCGTGAGCTACTTCTGGCGTAGAACTGAAAACTATGGCTTGCAGTACAGCGAGGGGCTGTTGATGGCGGCGACGGTTCTGGTCGTCCTGCCGCAGCTCGTCCTCTATATATTTGTTCAGCGCTACTTCGTAGAAAGCATCAATCGAACAGGCTTGGTCGAGTAAGCCGATTGAAACTCTAGCCCCAGCTCGAGGATGATCGGCCGGTCGTGAGTTCCCAGTCCGTCGGGCGACTCGCACGAAAACAGAAGGCTCCCGACACACTTGCGACAATCTCTTGTAGGGGCGATTCGCGAATCGCCCTGGGCGGGGTAGTCATCACGGAGCAGGCCGGCGACACCAACCACCATCCCTTAGCAACTACAGTAGCGCTGGGGCTTGTCCCCAGTAAGCGCCAGCCGGCAGTGGTGGTCTTCCCGGGAATCGCGCAACCCCTACCGTCACTCCGGCACCCCACTTTCGTCATTGGTACGAGAATTAGGTGGCTACCGTAGAATCGCCCCCCAATTTGTCATTCGTACGAAAATGCGCCTACGCCGCTTACGAGCGCGCCGTTGAACCCTTCCATTCCGCGATCTCGTCATTCCGGCCCCTCCATTCGTCATTCCCGCCTTCGCGGGAATGACGAATGGAGGGGCCGGTTGTTGCAATGACGCTAGAACTCTCCCACCAACCAATGCACCCAATTTTCATACCTTCGTGTGCCGGCGGCAGCCGGCATGAGCGATTGCTATGACAGCATGTCCCGGACTACGATCCGGGATAGACTCCCAACTCGTCACTCCGGCGGTCGAACGCATACCCCGATACGGGGACGGAGTCCAGGGGTGGGGAACCCCGTAGCGCCGGAGCTTCTTCCCAGCCAAGGATCCCCGACACCCCGCGATTTTCGTCCTCTTACGTGGCCTTCCCAAGTCCATAGGTGATGCCGGCGAAGGCCGGAATCCAGAGGAAGCGAAGGTGGCGCCAGATTTCATGCCTTGGTGTGCCACCGGCAGCGCGCATGGGCGATTGCTTGGGCTTTTCTGCGAACTCTTCTAACCTAATGCCGCTTTCCATTGGCACCCAACACCACTGCGGTTCCGTCGTATCGAGACACTGTCTATCAGTGAGACTGCTATCTTACAGGTGGATAAGTTGCCGGAACTTCATCGGGACCCGTTCGACCGAATCATCGTTGTCCAAGCTATCATCCACGATTTCACGATCGTGACCTCAGACCGGTTGATCAAGATGTATCCCGTGCCGGCTCGGCTTTGTGGTGATGTTTGTCGGCATGTTCCGGCCCTTGACCTGATGGGGCGCTAGCTATATTATGGCTTGCGTTGAAATTGATGCGCTGGCCGATACTGCGATCGCGGTCGGTCAACTCGGGAAAGGAGTGATGCTGCAAGTCTAAACCGTTGACCCGGCATTACTACAGTTGGATTCAGAAATCTAGCTGGAAGTGTTGTTTGACCGAACTATCATAGGAGGATAGAGGTTGTTAGAGCGAAGTATTAGCCGTCGCATGTTTCTAGCCGGACTGGGAGCCGTGGCCGCTCTACCTGTCTTGGCGGCCTGCGAGCCCCAAGTAGTAGAGGTAGAGAAGGAAGTCACCCGCGAAGTCGAAGTCGAAAAGATAGTCAAAGAGACCGTCGTTGTCGAGAAGGCAATGATGGGTGAGCCAATGAGCGTTCAAGAAGCCGGCATGGATATACCGGCTGGTGCCGAGATCAGATTCCCGAGCTGGTCAGTACGAAACTTTGGCTTCTACTCAGACATCATCAAGGAGCGAACCGGCGTAGACGCCAAGCTTGAATCGTATCCTGGTGACTTCAGCGCCAAGCTGTTGTCCGAGATCGCCGCCGGCGTCGGACCGGACATGATGATCATCGACGCCTACTGGTACGGTGATATCTTCCGCAAGGGCATACTAGAACCGTTCGAGCCGTACTTCAAGGCGTTCGGCCTCGACCGCTCGCGCTTTGCCGACGATCCTTGGAAGGACAGTGTCTACGAAGGCACTCTCTACGGGCTCTCGCTGTTCCCAGGAATGGAGATGGGCGTATTCGTCAACTGGGACCTGGCCTCAAAGGAAGGTGTCGGAGACGGCCTGCCTGTCTGGGGCGAAGAAAACTTCGACATGTGGACCTATGCCGACATGTTGTCCTGGGCCAGAGAGTCGCAGAAAAAGTCCGATGGCAAGATCGAACACTACGGTTGGGATCCTGGTATCAGAGGGACCGGTTTTGGAGACAACCACACCTTCGCCGTATACCAGAATCTGGGCGAGTTCTTTGAGGACCCGTGGTCCTTCTCTTCAACGAAGTGCACGTTGGCTTCAGATGGAGTGGTCGAGGCGCTACAGCCTTTCATCGATGGCGTAACGGATGAGATTTTGCCCGATCAGGCGACGGTGCAGGCGATTGCCGGCGGGTTGTTCAAGGCGCAACGCATCATCGCACAGAGCGTCCACTGCAACCCGGGCGTTTTCCGCGAGCTTCGCGGCGAGTTGGACATGCGGATTATGCTGATGCCCTATCACAAGAAACCCGGCCACATCAACTTCAGCAACCTGCTCACCGTCAACAAGAATTCCATGAAAAAGGACGCGGCGGCATCCTGGATAATCAGCTTTACCACTGATGACGAAGTCAACCAGAAGAAGCTGACCGGCGATACAACTTGGTTCGTCCCGCTCTGGGATTCGCTGAAGTATGTCGAAAATATGGAGTCAGGATTCGCCAAGGACATCAGTCTGGCCAGCTTGGCGAGAATTGATGGCATGAGCACGAAGCCCATGCTGGCTGCACAGGACCGGGTCCATGTCTTCCCGAGGCACTATGGCGGTAAGGGTAGGTTCTTCCAACAGACGGCTGGCTCCGCCATTGACGCTGCTCAGGGCGGAAAGATGACTTTGAAGGAGTCCTTCACCGAGGCTGAGAATACAGTCAACGCCGAGCTGGCGAAGGGCTTCAACTAGCCGACCCGACCTGCGGGTATTCCAGGTCATCAGGCCTGCCAAGCGTGGAGGCGAGTTTCTCCGCGCTTGGGTAGGCAAAGACTCTATAGGTATGACTGAATACTTGCCGTACCGACGGGCTGAGTAGATGTCAACTGTCCCAGCCACTCGCTGGTTTTAATTGGCATCTCTCAGCCAATCGTCCAAAGATGATAACGACCCAGGAACAGGTTCGATAGGAGCCCTCAACAGCGTCAGGACCCAGTAGTGAGGTGATCGAGCTTTGAGACGATCCGCTGGATCAGAGGATATTGCCACACCAACCACCCCAGGATCCATTGGACCTGGTGGGGTAGCCACAATAGTGCCCGCGAATTGGTGGCGCACCAGAGATGGGCGACAGGCGATCGCCTTCTATCTTTTCATATCGCCGTGGATAATCGGCTTTCTCGTCTTCCAGGTGGCGCCGATGGTAGCCTCGGCTGGTCTGCTCTTCGCTAGCTATGACATCTTGAGTCCGCCTAGATGGACCGGCCTGGAAAACCTTCGCACGATGTTCTTCGAGGACAAGCTTTTCTGGAAGTCGCTGAAGGTTACTGCGGAATATACGTTTATCGTAGTTCCTGCCACCACAGTGGTGGGATACTCACTCGCACTTTTGCTGAACCGCGAGGTCGCCGGGCGGTCGATTTGGCGAACGGCCTACTATATGCCGGCCATTGTTCCGGTCGTGGCAACTGCCTACCTTTGGGGTTGGTTGCTGAATCGTGATTTTGGCGCCATCAACGGTGTATTGTGGGACCTCTTGCGGATCAAAGGGCCGAACTGGCTGGGGTCAGAAGATTGGGTAATGCCGGCATTCATTTTGATGACTCTTTGGGCTTCGGGGGGCGGGATATTACTCTATCTTGCCGCTATGCAGCAGGTCCCAACCACCTTCTACGAGGCCGCCAAGGTAGATGGCGCCAGCATGTGGCAGCGACTGGTCAACATAACAATTCCCATGACCTCTTTCGTGATCTTCTTCAACATCGTCACCGGTCTAATTACCACCTTTCAGATATTTGCTGCCGGCTTCATCTTGACCGATGGCGGACCAAATAACGCCTCACTCTTCTACGTTCTTTACCTTTATCGAAATGGCTGGATCTTCCTCAAGATGGGTTACGCGGCTGCCTTGGCGTGGTTCCTGTTCTTCGTGATTCTGATACTGACGGTCATCATCATGCGAATGGCGCGGCCTTGGGTTTACTACGAAGGCCAGGAAAGATAACAGGGGTGATAATTAATGAGTTCTAGTGGGATCGCGTCACCTGCTGAATCCGCCTTAGCCAACATTCTTCCTCGGAGTTGGAGGAAAAGGCCTTGGTGGTGGGTACCTGGACGTATTCTCCTCTACGTCGGCGTGGCATACATGGCCTACATCTTTGTCTGGCCGCTCTTGTGGCTTGTTTCTTCGTCCCTAAAGGGGCCGCTGGAAATCTACCGATTTCCACCCACTCTGATTCCCGACTCGCCTGAATGGTCCAACATTCCAACCGCGCTCGCTGATTTCAATTTCTTGCGCGGCCTGCAGAATACGATGTTAATCGTAGTGGGCGTGCTCGTCGGCCGGCTGGTAAGTTGTAGTTTGGTAGCCTACGGCTTTGCCCGGTTGGAAGCTCCGTACAAGAACCCGCTGTTCGTGATCGTATTGTCCACCATGATGCTGCCCTACTATGTCACTTTGATCCCGCAGTTCATCTTGTTCAAAGAGATAGGCTGGCTCAATACGTTCTATCCTCTGATAGTCCCGAGCTTCTTCGCCACAAACGCGTACATTATCTTCCTGTTACGGCAGTTTTTCCTGACCATACCCCGTGAATACGACGATGCCGCCGAAATAGATGGCTGTAACAAGTTCGGGATATATTGGCGAATCATTCTGCCGCAGGTGTTTCCGGCATTGGGAGTGGTGGCCATCCTCACTTACATGAGCGAGTGGAACGATTTTCTGGCCCCCTTGATATATCTGAATGACCAGGAAAAGATGACCCTCGCGGTTGCCATGAAAGCGTACCAAACCTATTTGAGTCAGCCAGGTTCGGACGTCATTCCGACCGTGTACATAATGGCGGTCGCTTCGATGATGACTGTGATACCGGTCGTCGTCTTCTTCTTCGCTCAGCGATACTTCATTCAAGGCATGGTAATTAGTGGCATAAAGGGATAATCGAGCGGAGACGAACAGGTCTCCGTCCCTGCTGAGTGCGGCGCCAAGTGCTAATTTGTACGGGTCGCCGGTTGCCGCCGGCGGTTTTCTCGCAATCGAACGGCAAAGGAATGGATGATGCAAAATACCCAACCCAAGTATGACCTCGACCTGAAACTTGCCGAGCTGAAGATCAATGGCTACGTGATGTTCGAGGACTTCATCCCAGGCGAGAAGGTAGACCGGATCCGTGAGGCTTTCATGCCGTTGCTGGAAGAGGTGAGGCGGCGCAGCGATGCAGCCGAGGCCGGCGACCGCCGCAAGGGAGAGGGCCGGCTCCAGAATGTGAATCGCTACACCGTCGAGGTCCCTTGGGAGCCCCCATTCTCCGATCCAGAGATCTATGCGAATCCGGTCCTCCTCGAGTTTCTCGACCGTTATTGGGGCGACAGCGACTACCTGATCACGTTGTACTCCTCCAACAATCCATATCCCGGTAGCGATTACCAGCGCTGGCACCGTGACATGCCCCTTATAGCCCCGCACGAAGGTTTGGAGGTCTGTCCTCATTTCGGCGTCAAGTTTCCGCTGGTCGATACCTACGAGGAAAACGGTAGCTTCGAAGTGATCCCCTGCACCCAGTATCTGGCAGATCCGGCGCTCGAAGGACGTTACGATGGAATCGTCGAAAAAGGCTCCTTCCCCAAGCATCGGCTGAATATGGACAAAGGCACTCTTTGGATTCAAGACCCGCGCCCGCTTCATCGCGGCACGCCCAACCGCTCGGACCATCCACGACCCGAGTTGGTCATTGCATACTCCCGACCTTGGTTCGCGAACTCCCGGTTCATCGAAATGACCCAGGCGGAGTCCGACAAGCTCTCCGAGCGTGGCAAGAAGATGCTGCAGCAAGCTCGGATTGCTCAATGAGATACGCGGTTCGCAACATACACTAGGACCGCTTCCACAAATATTGGCAGAGTAAGGAACTAACAATACTCTTTCATCGCTATGAAAATAGATTCCCGCCACTCACCCCTTCAATGCCACCACCCACAACGCCATTGGTACGAAAGCATGTCCCGGACTCCGATCCGGGATGAATGGTCCCGGCCCCCCACCTCGTCATTCCGGCGATGGAAGCATGCCCCGTACCCCGATACGGGGCCGGAATCCAGAAGGGGAGAGGAAGGGCAAGACCGCCATACAATAGGCAAGAGCCCAGCACCTCACCATTTCATCTTCTTACGGGGCCTTTGCAAGGCCATGGTGACTTCCACGGCGCGACGCATCTATTACCGATCAAGGGAGAAGATTCTTCTTCCTCCCCCTCGATCGGAGAGGATTGAAGTCTGTCCCGTACCCCGATACGGAGGTGAGGCTGAAGAATAGATTGCCCCTTCGTCTCGCAGATTATCCCCATGTCGAGTTACGTCAATCCAACAGTATTCCTTAAGTTATGTACGGAGGATGAGGATGGCTATAGCGACCCATTATGATATCGACCAACTGATGCAGGAATGGCGGATCAACGGGTTCGTAGTCTTTGAAGACTTGATCCCCTTGGATACGATCGATCGCATCCGGGAAGCCTGGATTCCCTACCGCGATCGCGAGATACGAGAACGAGACCCCAACATGGAAAAGCTTCGCTACAACGTTCGAGTCCCGTTTGAGCGCCCATTCATCGACGAAGATATCTTCGAGCACCCCGCACTCGTCGAGTTCCTCGGACGAGCGCTTGGACCCGATTACGTGTGGACGCACTTCGATTCGAACATGCCGTTCCCAGGATGCGACTACCAGGGCTGGCACCGAGACGGACAAACTGCACTTTTCCCCGGCGTCATGACGCCGGCTTTCTACGTGGGAGTGAAATTCCCGCTCGTTGATACGTTCGAAGCTAATGGCAGCTTTGAAATTATTCCCAGCACCCAGTACGTTACCGACCCAGACCTGCTCACTAACTTGAACTCGGTGTTTGGTGAGGGTGCGGATAGCGTGGGTAGGTACTTCCCGACGAGGCTTAATCTCAAAAAGGGCTCTTTATGGGTTCAGGATGGGCGAGCTTTCCATCGCGGAACACCTAACCGTTCAGATCACGTCAGGGACGAGATTTGCATGGCGTTGAGCTCCGCCTGGCTCCACTCCGAATGGTCGCACCAGAATACCAATGAGAAGATCCCGCGCGATATCTGGAACGACCTTTCGGATCACGCGCGACAGGTGTTGCGTTGGCAGCGCGTGCAAGACTGAGGTCCGCCATTCCCAGCTAGCAGTGACCAATTAGGGAGGGATTAGGCGGCCGCACTTAGCGAGTGTCATCTTGCCCTGAAGCCGGCCCAGCGAGATATACTAAAGCCGTTATGTTCGGTGGAAACCAAGATGGTTAACTGATAGAACGAAAATTGCAAAACAAACGGAGGTAGATAAAGTGGTCAAAACGGGTGCACACTATATCGCGGACTATATAGTCGAAGCCGGCACTCCCTACGTCGTCGGTATACCCGGACACGGGAGTTTTCAGTTGACTGATGCTCTCTTTGACCAACAGGATAAGACGAAGATAATCCCGGTAATGCACGAGCAGAGCGCGGTGCACGTGGCTGATGCCCATTTTCGCGCGAGCGGCGTTCCGCTGGCAGCCTTTACCTCGATTGGCCCCGGCGCTACCAATACTATTATCGCAATGGCCACCGCCTTCGTAGATTCGAGCTCCGTCTTGCTGTTAACCGGCGCTCCTCACACGTATATGAGGGGCCACTCGATCATGCAGGAGCTCGATCGAAACCACTGGGCTGACTTTCCCCGCGTGACGGAAGGTGTTACCAAGAAACACTGGGAAATAACCAACGTGGAGCAGATACCGTTTGTAATGCACCGCGCCTACAATGCCATGCTGTCCGGCCGCCCAGGCCCCGTCCACGTGGAAATTGCGCTCGATGCCTACGCAAACCCAATAGGGAACCAGCTGCCGGCCGACGATTGCGGCAGGTGGGCTACCGGCCGCAGCCACCCCGATCCCTCGGACGTGGAGAAGGCGGCGGAACTACTCGTCAATGCTCAGCGACCCGCTATCGTAGCCGGCGGTGGCGCCATATCCGCATGCGCTAGCGGCAGTCTGGTCGCTCTCGCCGAGTACATCGGTGCCCCGATTGTCACGACATTCAATGGCAAGGGCGCCATACCTGAGGACCATGAGCTGAACGGTTGGTACGTCGGATCGATGGGAAGTACCTGCGGCAATGCCCTGACGGCCAACGCGGACGTGCTGCTCAGCGTGGGCTGCCGATTCGTTGACTGGACCTCCGGCTCCTACAAGAAGGGCGTATCTTACAGTATTCCGCCTACCAAGCTGATCCAAGTGGACATAGACCCCACGGAGATTGGCAAGAACTATCCGGTTGAAGTGGCCCTGCTGGGTGACGCGCAGGCGTCGGTCCAAGGCCTGTTGCAGGCAGTCCAGGATAGGATGCCGGCGCTGGACTACCGTGAAACGGCCTACTTTGCCGAACTGAGCAAACTACAGGCGGAGTGGAATAATGACGTACAAGGTCCGCTGCGGACCTCCAATTCTCATCCCATGACCCAGCAACGGGCGATGATTGAGTTGCGCGGGGCGCTTGACCGCCGGACTATCATCACCGCCGGGGCCGGCATGACCCAGATGATCGTACACCAGGACTTCCCGGTCTACGAGCCGCGCACCCATCTTTCCAGCGGCGGCTTCTCCGCCATGGGGTTCACGGTGCCGGCGGCCATAGGCGCAAAGCTGGCCCAACCTGACCGCACAGTCGTTGGCGTGGCCGGCGATGGCGATTTCATGCAGACGATGCAGGAGTTGGCCGTGCCGGTGATGCTGGACCTGCCGGTGCTCTTCGTCGTGATGAACAATTGCGGTTGGCTCTCGATCAGAAACGGACAGAATGCGCTGTTCGACCGGAACGTCGTCACCGAGTTCCGTCGCTCAGACGGAAGCTGGTATACGCCTCACTTCGCAAATATAGCCCGCGAGTTCGGCCTCCACGGAGAGCGAATCGATCGGCCCGAGGAAATAGGGCCTGCCGTCAAGAGAGCGCTTGCCACCGGCGGGCCGGCTCTAATCGAGATAATGATCGTTAGCGAAGGGCCGGAGGCTACTTACACGATTCCAGGTTGGTGGGACCTACCCGTGCCGGCTGATCGAACCGAGCTTCGCGAGGAATACCTGCGACAGCGGCAAGGAATTCAGTTCATCTAAGAATATGGATCCCTCATCTCGCCCGGATAAAACCGACTCATAAACCAAAATGGGGGTGCATCGGTGGCAAGTTGGCGCATAGCAGCCGGCGGCGTAACTTGGGGCAGCGAGGCCGCCTACTATTGGCTGGAGCCGCCTGAGTTCGAACCCATGCTCGATCAGATCGTCGAGGCAGGCTACACGGCGATAGAAAGGTCATCGAATTTCCCTGAGGACCCATCGTTAGTACGCCGCCTGTTGACGCAGCGCGGATTCACCTTCGTCGGAGCCTGGTCCTGGATAGACGTTTTCGATCCGGCGAATCACGAGTCGGAGTTGTCGCGCGTAACCGAGTTTGGCCGCCAGATCAAGGAGATAGGCGGCGGAGTGATCATACTCTCGGACGAGATTCGGTCTCACAGAAATGAGATCGCCGGCCGAGTGACCGAGGCGGACTCGCTTTCCGAAAACGAGTTCCAGGCAATGACCGGTTGGCTCAACCGGGCCGGCGAGGCCCTACTCAAACTCGAGCTCCGTACCGTGTACCAACCACACGCCGCGACATCTATCGAGACGCGTTTTGAGTTCGAGCGACTTCTGGCCGGAACCGATCCTTCGTTGGTCGGTTTGTGCCTCGATACGGGACACGTCGCCTTTGCTGGAGATGATCCGGTCGCCGCGTTCGTAGACCACGCCGACCGCATCGCCCACGTGCACTTCAAAGATGTCGACGTGCCGGCGCTAGCCCAGGCCAAGGCCGAGGGCGTCGACTTCTTGGAGATGATCAGACGGGGTGTATTCGCTGCCCTGGGCAAGGGAACGGTTGACCTCGCACAGGTACTTGGCGCTCTCGAAAGCGTCAGCTACGATGGGTGGATCGTCATCGAACAGGACGCCGCGGCCAACCCTTCGGAGGACGCGATAACAAGCCGTAAGTACTTGGAGGCATTCGCGTCCGGCAACTGAATCCATCTCCTACAAAGTCGGAAAGGCCAGATAACGGGGAGCTATGACACGAGTCCAATTTGAAGAGCTACTTCCTCACGAGATCGTAGAAGCTCGCACCAAGAAGCCAGTCGCGTTTCTGCCCGTCGGCACCCTCGAATGGCACGGTGAGCATGACTGCATGGGACTTGACGCGGTCAAGGCACATGCGCTGGCCGTACATTTCGCCGAGCAGGGCGGCGGCATTGCCTTCCCGGCCCAATTCTGGGGGGACAATCGTGAGTACATAATGGAATCTCGCGGCGACCCAGACGGCAAGATCGCTGCCAGATTTGGGTTGCCCAAGTCGACCTTCGCACCCGGTTACATGGATAAAACGTGTACCGAGCAAGAGCTGTTCCACATCCAGCTTCTGCTCCATATGATGCGGACGGTCGAAAGCTATGGATTCAAAGTGATAATCGTTCTGGCCGGACACTATGGACTAAGGCCCCACGCTGATTCTGCCGTCCATCTGTTCGCCGCCGGCCATCAACAAGTAAGGAGCGCCGTGGCCTGGGTCTGCACCGGCTTCGAGTTGGTCAAGGACGTGCTGCCGGACGCCGGCGACCACGCCGGCAAATGGGAGACTTCGCTGATGCTGGCCCTGAGGCCGGACTGCGTAGACATGAGCCGGCTGCCCGCCGATCCGGATCAGGAGTTGCTCGGAGTTGGCGGCAATCGACCTCCCCAGGAGGCGTCGGCTGAGTATGGCCGGCGAGCGGTCGATCTGATTACAGAACGCGTATTTGCAAAGGTTGACGAGCTACTGGCGACCTTTCCGTGAGCTATGAGAGCATAGACTAGTGTGAGCAGGACGCATCGCAGTCAGAGGAGGCGGCGGCGTATGAGGAGCTCCAACGAATGATGCTTAGACAGTCCCAGATCGATGATTTCTACGATCAGGGCTACCTTCATTTGGACGGTGTTCTCGGCCCTGACGATTTGAACCCGGTCCGGTGGGAGTTAGAAGGGATCGTCGATCGGAACGCGCGCCGGCTGGTCGCCGAGGGCAAGATCTCTTCTCTGCACGAGCGTGAGCCCTTCGAGTATCGCGTAGCCCGGATTGCCGAAGAGTCGCTAGAAATCCTCGGCGAGGTCAGTCCCCACCAGTCGCTAGGTCCCGCCATTTTTCACCTTATGTGCAACCCCAAGCTGCTTGCTATCGTGGAATCTCTCGTAGGCGCGGAAATACTCTGTCATCCTATCCACGTGCTGCGAGCGCGCATCCCGGACAGTATTGCTCCCTGGGCCGGCAACCGTTCCGGCTATCACCAGGATGTCGCTGTGGTTCAACCTGATGGTGAGAACACTCTGATGGTGACTCTGTGGATACCACTCGTTGACGCTACGGAGGAGAATGGCTGCGTCGAAGTCATTCCCGGCAGTCACCTGCATGGTGTTCGCCGACACCAATGGTTTCACACCTACCTCGTCACCCAAGAGGATCTTCCACCCGGCGAACCCAAACCCCTGGCGACGGAAGCTGGCGGGATTGCCGTCTTTCACCCGTATCTATGCCACGTTAGTGGTGAGAACCGGTCGGAAGGGGTGCGCTGGACAACGGACTTGCGCTACCAGGATCCGTCCCAACCGACTGGCCACCCCTACCTCTCCGGCTTCATAGCTCAAAGCCGCTCGAATCCGGCCAGCGAGCTAACGTACCCTGAATGGGTTACCATGTGGGAAAGGGCCCTGGCCGACGACAGTCCGAAACCTCAAGTCGAACGCTTTCCCAGGCCCGTCGAAACCGCTTAGGTATGCGGAGAGTACAGATGGTGAACTCGAACCTCCTAGCGTGGATTAGGCGTCCTCGCCTTGGCAGCACGTTGGCGGTTCTGCTGCTGATGGGTGCCTTAGCGGTGTCGAGCGAGCCGAGGCCGGTTAATGCTTCGCCAATCCTTCCCCAACCTCCGGCCGGGCCGGGCCTCCAGCAAGTAGTTGATCTCGAGCCACGCTACGCCGAGGCTCGGGCTCAGTACCTGGAAGCCGGCATGCGGCCAACTGGCGGAATCCGCATTTCGATTCCTGCTCCCGACTTCACCTCCAGGTCGTCCGAAGGTGACTTGGACGTGGTCGACAACTTCGAAGGGCGTTCAGGACCCACTCTGATTTGGCCCGACACCGTGGACTGGATTGAGTGGACCTTCGATATCGACACGCCTGGACTGTATAGCATCGTGGTGGAATATTTCCCAATCGCTGGCAACCGGTCATCCATTCATAGAGCACTCGAGATAGATGGGGAATACCCGTTCTTGGAAGCTAAGCGGACTATCTTCTATCGGGTCTGGCGCGATGCCGGACCGCCGGAGCGCGACCGCGATGGCAATGACCTACGCCCGCCGCAGCGAGAGGCGCCGCGATGGATAGTCGAGCCTCTAAAGGATGGCGAAGGTTGGTATTCGGAGCCATTCGAGTTTGCCTTCCACAAAGGCACGCACAAGCTCCGCTTGGTGACAGTACGTGAACCGATCGCGATTGGCGCTATTCATGTTGTCTCTCCGAGAGTTGCTCCTTCCTATGCGGTCATGAGGGAGCGCTACCAACAAAGCGGTCTTTCGGCCGTGGCTGAGACACTAGAAATCAAGATGCAGGCTGAGAGTCCCAGCAGCAAGACCGATCCGACCATGAGAGGCGAAGTAGATTACGGTCCATTGACGGAACCACAGGCGCAAGGACTTTACCGCCTCAACCAGTTTGGCGGCTGGCGCTGGCGGTTGGGAGGTCGCTGGGTCGAGTGGACTTTCGATGTGCCTTCCGAGGGCCTTTATCAGCTCTTCTTCCGCATGTGGCAGGGTTATGAGAGCGGACTGCCTGTGCCCCGAACCATCGAAATCGATGGCCAGGTCCCGTTTGAGGAGTTCAAGGAGGTCTTCTTCCCCCGAGACCGGCAGTGGCAGGGCTTCCGCCCCGAGACTCCCGACGGCGATCCGTACCTGGTGCATCTGACGAGGGGTCAACACGTAATCCGGCTGACGCCAGTGGTCGGCCCAATGCGACATACGCTCTGGGCTATAGAAGACGTGACGCTGGATATGTCACTTATGGCCCGTGAGGTCACAATGGTTGCTGGCGCACAACCGGATCCGAACCGTATTATGTGGAAGCTGGCCGACCGGATACCTAATCTCGTCGAACGGCTCGAGACGATGGCGGAGTTGCTTGAGATCGAGTCAGAACGCCTGGAGGAGATCAGCGGATACCGACCAAACGCCGCGAATAGCCTGTTGGCGGTGGCGGGCCAGCTGCGCTCGTTGGCCGACCAGCCGGATACACTGCCGGGGCGAATTGAAGAGTTCCGAGGCAGCCAGTCGATCCTCGCGGCCTGGCAGTTGAGACTGCGCGACCAGCCTCTTAACTTGGATTATTTGCTATTCTCCTCGCCGAACGCGGCGTTGCCTCGGGCTACGCCCAACATCTTCGAGCAGGCTTGGTCAACGGTTGTCAACTTCACTGCGTCTTTCCAGAGAGACTACATAGGAGTCGGCTCCAGGTACGAGGCTGGTGAGTCCGATGCCCCACTGATCACCGTCTGGGTGGCCCGTGGCCGCGAATGGGGCATGATCATGAAAGACATGATCGAGGACGACTTCACCCCCAATACCGGGATCCGCGTAAACGTCGAAGTCTTCCCGCCGAATCAGGTCGCCGCCGGCGGTCTTAACGTTATCTTGCTAGCTGCCGCTACCGGCAAGGCTCCCGATGTAGCAACCGGCGTCGATCCGAACCTTCCGGTCGAGTTCGCTATTCGCAACGCGATCGTCGATTTGTCGCAGTTTTCCGATTATCCCGAGGTCGCGCAACGGTTCCGGCCCGGGGCGATTACGCCCTACCGCTATCAGGATGGCGTGTACGCCATACCCGAGTCCCAGGACTTCAACATGCTCTTCTATCGGACCGATATCCTGGCAGAGTTGGGTCTCGAGCCGCCGGAAACATGGGAGGAAACTTACAATGTCATCTGGCAACTGCACCAGCACGGGTTGAACTTCTTCTATCCGCAGGTGGGACAGGCCACTATCGATACCGGTGCGTCCGGTCAAACCCCGGGCTTCAATCCCTTCCTATTTCAACATGGCGGGCAATTCTACAGCGACGACATGCGTCGTTCAGGCTTGGACACGCCCGAAGCGCTGGCGGCAATAAAAGAGTGGACTGGGCTGTATCGGAACTACAAGATTCCCATCCAGGCCAACTTCTTCAACCGTATGCGAACCGGCGAGATACCGATCGGCATATCCCACTACTGGGACTACATCTTGTTTTCGACCGCCGCGCCGGAGCTGATCGGTCGCTGGAAGATGGTTCCATTGCCTGGTACGCCTCTGCCCGACGGAACAATCGATCGTTCGTCAGGTGGTGAAGGAAGAGCAGTGGTCATGCTTAAATCCTCCAAGTTGAAAGACGAGTCGTGGGAGTTTATGAAGTGGTGGATGTCCACGGAGGTTCAGTCTCGCTACGCCCAGGAGCTACAGGCGTTGATTGGCGTCGAAGCCCGTTGGAACACCGCGAACGTGGAGGCGCTAGAGAACCTGCCTTGGCCCAAAGAGGACATTGCGGCTATCCAGGAACAGTGGAAGTGGTTCAAGGAACGCCCCGTGGTTCTTGGCGGTTACTTCACAGATCGGCACATAGTAAATGCCTGGAACCGCATCGTTCTGTTGGGATGGAGTGAGCGGGAGGCGGTAGAAGAAGCAGTTCGGGACATCAACCGAGAACTTGCCAAAAAACGAGAAGAGTTTGGCCTGGACGCCAATAGATAGATAGCTGAATCGCAGAGCGTGGAGAGATTAGCTTGAGCCGGCTTGTCGGTCGCACACAACCAGGGGTTGCAGTCGCGCAGACGCGGACTCGGTTAGGTATCAGCCGAACAACGCACCGGCACATAGTCTCTTACCTTTTTGTTGCTCCTTTTCTAGCGCTGTTCTTGGTGTTCGTAGTGGCTCCGGTGATCGCCGCCGTTTATCTCAGCGGAACCTACTTCAACCTCTTGGAGGCGCCGGTTTGGCTCGGTCTGTCTAACTATCGCCTGCTCTTCTTGAGCGACGATATTTTCCTCATAGCCGTAGGTAATACACTGACGTTCGCGATCATCACTGGCCCGTTGGGCTTCGTTCTGTCGTTTGTGTTGGCCTGGTTGATCAATCGTGTGCCCATCCGGACACCCTACACGCTGGCCTTTTACACCCCTTCTATCACCAGCGCGATCGCAATGGCTATAGTGTGGAAGTTTATCTTCTCGAACGACCGCTATGGTCTTATAAACAACATTGGCATGCAACTCGGAGCCCTTTATGAGCCCTTTCCTTGGCTATCTCATCAAGACACGATCTTGCCGGTGATCATGTTCGTGGCACTCTGGATGAGCATGGGAACCAACTTTCTGGTCTTCCTGGCCGGACTGCAAAACGTGCCCACCGAGCTGTACGAAGCCGGTCGCATGGATGGCATCTCCAGCCCCGTCGTCGAAGTCTGGCACATAACCTTGCCGATGATGCGGCCACAGCTTCTGTTTGGAGCCGTGATGTCTATCGTGATATCGTTCACCGTTTTCCAGATCGCACTTCAGCTAGTCGGTCTGCCCAGTCCGCTATACGCCGGCCACACCATTGTGGCCCATCTTTACGACTATGCCTTCATTCGATTCGAAATGGGCTACGCATCGGCAATTGCGGTAATCCTGTTCTTTTTTACTTTCCTGCTCGGGCGTGCCGCTATGCGAATGTTTAGCAGCGAGGACTAGAGATCATGGCTCAATCTCAGCTGGTACGTCGTTGGGGCGGCGTCGGCGCCGGCGAAATCATCACCATGATTCTCCTGACCTCACTGGGGCTTTTCATGGCGTTGCCATTGGTCTACATGGTATCTACCGCGTTCAAGCCTCTCGAGGAGCTATTTCTCTGGCCGCCGCGCTTTGTCGTTCTGCGGCCGGTGATGGACAATTTCGAGGCTCTTCTAATATCCACCTCGGCGCTCTCCGTGCCCTTTTCACGGTACATATTCAACAGCATGTTTGTGGCGGTCGTGGTTGTAATTGGCGTTATCGTGTTGGCTAGCCTCGCTGCCTACCCCCTGGCGAAGCACCGAGATATGCCCGGGCGCAATTTCATTTTTCTAGCCGTAATCGCTGGATTGATGTTTGCGCCGGAAGTGACCCAGATACCTCGCTACATAGTCATCGACTCGTTAGGCATGATCAATACGTATTGGGCGCTAATCTTGCCGCTCCTACCCAGCACCTATGGGTTGTTCCTCATGAAGCAGTTTACCGAACAGGTGCCCGATGAGATGCTTGAGTCTGCCCGTTTAGATGGGGCTAACGAGTTACGAATATTCTGGCAAATCGTCATGCCTTTGGTCCGGCCGGCCTGGGCTACCCTCACCATTATCACCTTCATATTCGCCTGGAATGAGTTCTTCGGCCCGCTCGTATTTACCCGGACCGAAGCCATGCGTACCCTGCCACTGGCGCTGGCGACGATCGGCTCAGATTCGATCGCGCGGTGGGGAGCGGTAGCAGCGGCGACAATGATTACGACGGCCGTGCCCATCATTATCTTCATCATCTTCCACAAAAAGGTGATGGAAACAATGGCCTATTCTGGCCTCAAGGGATAGCCAATACTGGGGAACACGCCTTGATTTCTAGGAACGACAACTACATGGTGGTGTCGAAGAACGTCTTCCCGGCCGGGTGGGACGAGCATCTCTATCCCGAGTGGGCAAAGATCCGGCTGCTCCGCCATACGCCCGACCAACGGCAGGGAAACGGCGTTGAGCCCCACTACCACGACTGCGACGAGTATTGGCATTTCATCACGGGATACGGCGAAGCCTGGTTGGATGGGCAACTCTATGAGATAACTCCCAATACTACCGTCTATACCCCCATGGGCGTCGTGCACCGGTTCCAGATGTTCACCGACTTTGACACAGTAGATGCACCGACTCTTCATGAGGGTCAGAGAAGACAGAGGGGTCACCTCGTAGTAAAGGACGATGGCTTACCCACTCCTACTGCCTCCGGCTTTGTCGTGGCCGGCACCTCCAACAATTGCTCTTTTCCCGATCGCGGACCTCGTTCGCCGTTGAGCGAGCTGCGAACGATCACCATTCCTAGCGGTGAAACCGAGGAAGGGCAGCTTTCTACCAATGAGCATTGGGTTGTTCTGGAGGGCGCGGCCCACCTGACCCTAGAAGGAATGGAGTTCGAGCTGTCGGAGGGCGACGTGGCGTTACTGAAATCGGGTTTGAATCGACGGATGCGCTTCACAGCCGGCACTCGCGCGGTTGTAGCGCGAGAGTAGATCGGCCGGACTAGAGCATAGCGTTGCGCATTCTCATCACCGGAAGCCACAGCCTGCTAGGGAGAGCGCTCGCCAATGCCCTCGCGCGAGAGCACAGCGTCGAGACCCTGGATCTTACTGCGAAAGGCGACGGTCCTGAGCCCACCCACGTCGGGGACCCAAGAGACCGTGATTTCGCGTCGCGGGCCACCGCTGGCTGCGACGCAGTCATTCACTCTATGTCGATGGTCCATCCCGACGATCCCCCGCACGAGGTCCTCGACGCCGCTGCCAGGCAGACCTACAATCTGCTTTCCACCGCTGCTTCGGCGACTCGATTCATACTCCTCAGCTCGCTTCGGATGTTCGAGCGCTATCCGACAGAGTGGCTGGTATCTGAGTGGTGGGCGCCCAGACCCACCACCGACATCGCCGATCTGGCCCCCTATGTCGCCGAGCTGACCGTTCGCGAGTCGGCGCGCGTCATGCCGATCAGGGCCATTGGGTTGCGTTTAGGTGAAGTAGTCGATAGCGAACATATTGCCGGCCGGCCGGCCGATCCTCGATGGCTCCACGTCGAAGACGCGGTACAGGCTGTCCGACGCGCGATTGAGTTCGAGCCATCTCCAGACGAGCAGCACAGCGGCTGGTGGGTCTTCCACATCGTCGGCGCCGGCCGGCGAACCCGCTTCCCACTCGGCCTGGCCGGACAGCCGCCCTTTAGCTATTCGCCCAAGCAGGATCTCGCGGCTGACCTGCCGCCGCCGGTTTCATCTACGACCGCTATCGAATCCCCACCGCCAATGCCGACACCAGGTATTCCGGCGAGCGCACCGATTCGCCGGGTAGTGATCTTTGGCGCCGGCGGGCCCTTGGCGTCGGCGACGACTGAAGCGCTGGTTCGCGACCACGCCCTGCGCCTGACCGATGTTCGCCTGTTGGACAGCATAATAGCCGAGAACAAGCCCCAGTCGACCGGCGCGCCGCTCCCCAGAATCCTGGAATCTCCCCACGAGGAGCGCGTCGTCGACGTCTCAGATCCCGCACAGGTGATGGAGGCTACTCGCGGCATGGACGCGATAATCAACTGCACGGTGACGCGTCGCCACCCGGTAACCGACTTCCGGGTCAACATGATTGGTGCCTACAACGTGATGCGGGCGGCAGTGCGCCACGGCATACGTCGCGTCGTCCACACCGGCCCTGCTCAAGTCACCCACAACTACCCGGCTGGCTACTGGTACGAGTTCGGCGTCCCAGCGGACGTGCCGGCGCGTCCCTGCGGCGACCTTTACGGCTTGACCAAGTTCCTCGGCCAGGAGATCTGTCGAATATTTGCGGAGGAGCATGGCTTGGAGGTGCCGGCACTGCTGTTCGGCAACTTCAACAACCCATCGAACCCGCATCCACCACCACCGCCCGGAGCATGGGTGATGCTGGTATCTTGGCAGGACGCTGCCGAGGCGGTGCGGTTGGCTCTCAGGGCGCCGTCCTTTCCCAGTCCCTTCGAAGTGATGCACATCACCGGAGACATGCCGCACGGCAAGTATCCGAACGACAAAGCCAAGAAGATGCTCGGATGGCAGCCCCGCGACCGCTTCGAGGATCAATGGCAGCGCGAGCCGTAAACGGCGCATAGAGGATCAGTAACACCGCACTGGCCAAAATAGGTCACCTTGGGTGCGAAAGCCGGCCCCTCAATTCTCCATTGGTACGAAAGCATGTCCCGGACCACGATCCGGGATAGACTCCCGCCACTCAACTCGTCATTCCAGCGATCAAAAGCATGCCCCGTACCCGGATACGGGGCTGGAATCCAGAAGGGGTGGGGAGAGGGGAATGTAGCGCGGGGGCTCGTCCCCCGCTGGGGTCGGGGTATGGCGTGGCAGAACCCGCCGTGCCAATTCGCTGTACCAAGCCACAACTCCGGCTTTTCATACCTTGATGTGCCGGCACCAGCCGGCATGAGCGATTCCTATGAAAGCATGTCCCGGACTCCGATCCGGGATCGCCTCCGGTACCGACTCGCGACACCAATATCTGGCGCCCGGCGCTCCCCACCATCCACCGCAACCGTCACTCCGGCGATCGAAAGGCCGGCCCCGTACCCCGATACGGGGCCGGAGTCCAGAGGGGAGGGGCAGGACCGCCATACAATGGGCAGAATCCCGCGGCCCCCATTGTCATCCTCTTACCTGGCCTTCGCAAAGGTCATAGGTGATTCCCGCCATCATTCAACCAAACCTGTCCGGTCGATGCTCTCGACGAAATAACGCTGAAGGAAGACGTAGATCAGAATCTGCGGCAAGACGACCAGAACCGTTGCCGCCATCATCAGTCCGTCGTTCACGTGAGCGCCGTGCGCCACTCCGTCGCCTTTCCCCGCCGCCTGGGAGAAGAAATAGGTCACGATCATGAGAAGACGCGACGGCAGTGTCGCATTGTCCAGGCCGCCATGTAGAAATACACTTGGCATGAATACGTCGTTCCAGTGCCAGACCAGCGAGAACAGAAACACGACTAGGATGGCCGGCGAGGCCAATGGCAAGATGATCTGCCAGAATACCCGCAGCCGGCCGGCTCCATCGACGAATGCTGCGTCTTCGAGCTCCACCGGCAGCCCCCGAAAGAACTGCCGGAAGATCAAAACGAAGATCGCCCCTTTTACACCGTGGGCCAACCAAGCCGGCGCAATCCACGGCCAGTACGAGTTGAGCCATCCAAGCTCCAAGTAGAGGAAGAACAGCGGTACGACAACGGTCTGCGGAGGGACGATGAGGGTGAAGATGACCAGTAGAAACATCAGATTACGGCCTGGGAAAGGTATCCGAGCGAATCCATAGGCCACGAAGGAGCAGATGAGGACCTGACCAATGGCGGCTGGCAAACTGGTAATCACACTGTTCCTCAGTGAATGAAAGTAGTTTGTCGCCTCGAGGGCAATGTCGTAGTGGTCTAGGTACAGCTCGGTTGGTATCCAATACACCGTGAGATCGTATAGATCAGCCGGCGATTTGAACGAGGTTGACGCCATATAGACCACGGGGTACAAGAATACGTAGGTGACTTCGGCAAGCACTATGTAGGCCAGCGCCCGGCCGAGCCAACGCAGTCCCAACCTCTGAAGTGATAAGGGATCGAACCACCGGCGAACTCGCGCCGGCATCCGCGTCCTAACGCCCAAGATCGCTACCTTTCGACTATGTTGATGCTCGCGGTTCTAATCCTGAATCGAATTCCGGCCTGGAATTTGTATCTCAGCAAGGACAAGCCCTTCCAACCCGGTTGATAGGTTCGGTGCATTCTTCAATCTAATCCGAGGGGCCTCTCAGCGTACCTAGAGCATACCAGCGACACTGGCCGGCGACATACTATATTATGGTAGATTGGTATTCCGGGCTTCGGTTTGAAGAATGGGAGATGGTGCGTTGCCTATTAAGAGACTTGTTCGCGGCGCTGAAGTTGAGCTGAGATTCGACCTCGATCCGCCGGTGACGGAATGGCGGCTGGTCTCACAGAGCGAAAGTGGGACCAGCGCTACGTATCAGGCCGACGGATACAGCCTCGTTATTGAAGAGGCTCGCGAAGAAGCCTACACGTTGGGCGAATTCAGCTTGCGGCGCGATTCCGGCCAAACGTTCACGTTGCATCGTTACGTTCTGGAAGTCCTGAGTAGCAGTGCGGATCTTCACCAGGTCTGGACGCCTTGGCAGCTCGATATGCACGTAGAGTTTGTCGGCCTGGCGCGCCGTCCAGCCTATGCGGCCTGGGCTGGCGATCACCGAGGTGCCGGCCAGGCACATCGAACGATGGCCGACCGATGTATTCCAATCATCATCGGAAAGAACCGAAAGGGCACGACTACGCTAGCGGCTGCATTCCTCGACCAGCGGATTGAGACGGAGATCAACCACCAGGTGACCACTCATGTCCCATCGGGCAGCCAGCCTCGCGGTACATCCAATTTCAGCTTGCATCGGCCAACAGATGGCCACTCCATCGGTCCCATCAGCGAGCATCGCGATGGATTCTTCCTGTCCAGTGGCTTGTCATGGTTCGATACTCTCCGGCTATTCCGTTCAGTCTATGATGAGAGATCCGGCCGGCGATTTCGTCCCAGCCCGGATCCCGCTTGGGAGCCGGTGTGGGCTCCTTGGGGGGCTCCAAAAGGCGAGTGGGCTTTCAGGCGGCCAGAAAGCCTCGGTCCCGACGAGATCTGGGATATGGCGCCGGTCTTGAGAGACCTCGGCTTTCGCGGTCTGATCAATTGGCTTAGCTGGTTCGGCGACGTCGAGGAGAAGTTCAAGGGTAAAGAGATGACCTGGGGATTTCCAGAGTACATCGGCGACTTCGAAGCCAGCTCCAAGTTTCCCGACCTGCCAGGTCTCATAGCCAAACTCAAGAGCCTCGATCAGATGAGTATGCTCTGGATTTCGCCGTGGATGGCCGGCCGCCGGACCAGGGTGCGCCAGCGGCTAAAGGAGGCCCTGATCGAGCTCGACATGAGCCACGAGGATGAACATTACAAGGTGTATTCTTCTTATCTCTGTCCTCGCAACCCCATTACCCAGCGATACGTTCCCGAACTGATGGCAAGAGTGCTGAGGGAGACTGGAGCGGACGGCTACACCGTCGATATGATCGACTCCACCAGCCTGGAGCCCTGTATTGCCGACCACGAGCATAGCTACTCGTCCGTTGGGCTCGCGGTGGCCGACACCTTCTCTCGCATCCGCGAGGCGTGCGACGAGGTCAATCCAAATGCCGTGATCGAGTTCAGGGCGCGCTACTCGAACATCAGCAACATCTACAATGCCACGGCGCACCGTTCGCCGGATTCCGGCGAGGGCGGCAGCTACGATATGAATCGAAGGCAGTGCCTCGTCCTTCGCTCCTATATCCCCCCTGGCGTCGCCGTCCACAACGATCCAGTATGGTGGCACATACACGAGAACGATCAGACGGTGGCGAAGATGCTGTCAACGATGGTCGTCTCCGGCGTGCCTCAGGTAGGTGCCGACCTCATAAACATGACCGATGAACATCGTCGATTGCTAAAGGCTTGGCTCTCCTTCTACCAGACACACAAGGAAGACTTTCGCTACGGACAGATGAGGCCAATCCAGGATGATCCGATGTCATCGACCATCCTGATCGAGCGCGATCGGAAGGCATTCGTCAGCTACGCCAGTTTCCCCGCGCTAAAGGTGCCGCTAAGCGCCGACGCTGAGGAGGTCTACCTTTTCAATTGCACCGACGAGGACTCTCTTTACACCATCCTGTTGAACATTGACGGAGAGTTCCGGGCGACGGTGCATAACTACGATCTGTCGCCGCTCTCGGAGTCTAAACTGAAAGGCGCCGAGGGATCTATCCTAGTCGATCTCCCCGTACCGCAGGGAGGGTGCGTTTCGCTGTCGAGGTAGAAGAATACTCAGTCGTCGCCGCCGGCCTGGGCCGGTGCGCCGTGGGCGAGCCTGTGGTACATTTGCGCCGGACGCAAGCCGCGTTCGAGTCGATGGTCTGAGCCTTGACGGGGCTGAAAAAACGCCTTAAGGGGGCATCCTACATGGAACGTGCAAGAAATGACGTCGACCATCTTCTCCAGCACTTCAGAATATGCGGCTACGCTGTCATCGAGGGATTCGCTCCGGCGGATAAGATAGACAATATTTGGACCGCCTACCGGCCGCTCTTGGAGCAAGAGATAGCCCGTGACAACCCCGAGTCTCGGGAACGCGTCGACCGGATTGGCAGGTATGGGGTCCAGTTTCCCTGGAGGCCACCGTTCGATGATCCGGACATCGTCGAACATCCCACTCTGATGGCGTTCCTGGAGGAGCTATGGGGGCGCGACGATTTCATCTTTACCTGGGCAAGGTGTGACGCCCCAATACTGGGCAGCGGGTATCAGAACTGGCATCGCGATATCGGCTTGGAGGTAAAAGCCCCCTACCCCGATAGGTACATACCCCCGCCAGTTATCGGTGCCAAGCTTGCCTTGGTCGACGTTGTCGAGGACAACGGCAGTCCGGAGTTGATTGCCTCCAGCCAATTTTTGCCGCATCCAGAATCAAGCACGCAATATTTCGGCGCCGAAATGCTGGAAGCCGCCGGCGTTCCAAGTCGGCGGGTCAACCTCAAGAAAGGCTCGCTCTGGATCCTGGACCCAAGGGTAATCCATAGAGGAACTCCCAATAAAACCAGCAATCCCAGGCCGTTGGCGACTCTGGTATTTCACCCGCCAGAATTCTCCCACAATCACAACGTGGAGATGAAACGATCTGCCTACGAAAGGCTCTCGCAACGTGGCAAACGGCTGTTACGCAATTGCCGAGTATTGGAACGTTAGTATTCAGATTAAAGGGCACCTGCCCTGTAGGAGCCTAATAGCGTACCAATTGGGGTTTGCCACCGGCGAGGATGCCTGATCGCCGAGAGCCGGGAAAGGGTCGCAAGGGTAAAACCCTTTCCTGGGGATGAGGTCGACCAGTTCGTGGATTTGACATCGATAGGTTGGAAATCACCCCAGAACCGCCTACTGATGTCCCGAATGGCGAGTGGGCCTTTTCAGTTCAAGGGTATGGATGAGGGAAATACACCCAAGTCTGAAATGTTGCATTGGAATCTGTAAGATCGCACGTGTAAATGATCGGGATGGGAGTCAGCAGGAGTTGTAATCCATGCCAATTCAATACGATATCGACAAGATGCTCATATATTTCAAAATGAATGGCTACGTGGTATTCGAAAACTTCACAACCCCGCAAAAGGCAGATCGATTACGTGAGGCCCACGAGAAGCTGCTGCAAAAATGGCTCGAACATGAACATCTCGAGTCCCTCCCCGGTGGTCATATCGATCGGTTGTATCGCTACGGCATCCAGTGGCCGTGGAGGATGCCCTTCAATGATCCTGAGATAATCGAGCATCCGGCGTTGATGGAGTTCTTGGATCGACTCTGGGGTACAGACGACTACCTCCTCTCCGGAATCGCCTGTGATACCTCGATGCCCGGCAGTGGATACCAGAACTGGCATCGGGATACCAGTTTGAGCTTCGATCCTCCATATCCCGCCCAGTACTCACCGCCAAGAGTGGTCGGCGCCAGGCTGGCTTTGCTTGATATCGATGAGGTCAATGGCAGCACCGAAGTGGCCCCCTGCACCGAGTTTCTTCCCCATCCCGAAACGTCGTCGTCCCACTTCGATGCCAAGATGTTGGAAGAAGCCGGCGTGCCGACGCGAAGAGTAGACCTCAAGAAGGGCTCCATGTTCGTGAAGGGACCGCGAACCTTGCATCGAGGGACGCCCAACCGCTCCACCAAGCCTAGGCCCTATCCAACAAACACCTATCACACACGTGAGTTCGTCCATAATCGACACGTGGAACTGACGCAGCCGGAATACAATTGCCTGTCAGAAAGAGGGAAGAGGCTGTTAGGTAATTGCCGCATAGTCGACTCCGTCGGCTCCAGTCCTAGGCCGTTCAGCGATACCGACCCGGCAATGGGGCGCTAGTTCACTTAGCCCCGATGCGGGTCCACCTTCGCTACTGGACGCAAACTGAACGTATTCGAGGAAATAACCTTGACCAGATACGACTTCCGGCAAAAGCTCGCCGAGTTCAAGATTAACGGCTATGTGATCTTCGAAGACCTCTTGCCGGCGGATAAGGTAGACGAGCTTCAAGCAGCCTTTATGCCGCTGCTTGAAAATGTCAGAGCCATGACTTTGGGACACGAAACGCCGGGGCCGCAATTCGAGCCTCGCGTGGTCGGCGAGCGGCGCACCGGCCAGGGCCGGCTGCAAAACGTCAATCGCTACAACGTAGAAGTGCCCTGGCAACCTCCTTTTTCAGATCCCGAAGTCTACGAAAATGCGGTCCTGCTCGAGTTCCTGGACCGCTACTGGGGCACCGACGACTATTTGATTACACTCTATTCTTCGAACAGCCCGTATCCTGGCAGTGAATACCAGCCCTGGCATCGCGATATACCGTTGGTCTCTCCCCACGTGGGGCTGGAAGTCTGTCCACACTTCGGAGTCAAAATCCCACTCGTAGACACCGTTGAAGACAACGGCAGCTTTGAAGTCATCCCCGGCACCCAGTTCCTCGCCGATCCGGCGATGGAGGATCGCTATCACGAAATCATCGAAAATGGCGAGTTTTGTAAGCGTCGACTGAACATGACGAGAGGATCATTGTGGATCCAGGACCCGCGTCCGATACACCGAGGGACGCCCAACTGCTCGGACCAGCCGCGGCCGGAGTTGGTCATCGCCTACTCCCTGCCCTGGTTTAATCCCGCCCAGTACATCGAAATGACTCAACCGCAGTTTGATCGGCTATCGGAGCGTGGCAAAGGATTGCTGCGCTATTGCCGAATTATCGCTTAGACGACTGCTTGTTAGCGTCGTAGAGCTTGGGGGCCGGCATGGATACACGCGAATACTTGGAAGGCCTGCTCTACCATCCGGCCGAGATCGACAAGTGGCTCGCCGGCGAGGCGTTCCCGTTCTCCAAGTACGACCCGGAGCTCGGCTTCCTTCACCGCACCCGGCGCCGGCACGATGGAGTCGACGATTCCACGCCGGTCTACACCTATGACGCCATTGACGCCCGGCGCACCATCAGGTACGCGGAACTCCCCTGCCGGATCAATACCTATGGCGATAGCTTCACCAACTGTGACCAGGTAAGCGACGGTGAGACCTGGCAGGAAGTCTTGGCCGCCCATTTTTGCGAACCAGTGCGCAATTTTGGCGTTGGCGGCTACTCGGTCTATCAAACGTATCTACGGATGAAGCGTGAGGAAGCGCGCGCGCCGAGTGAATGCATTGTCTTTGGCATCTTCGAGGATGACCACTTCCGCAGTTTCACCAGTTGGCAAAGTGTCTTCGCCGGGAAAAACACCCAGCACATCGCGCCAACTTTGCCTCATATCGACGTTGACCTGAAGACGCGCGGATTTGTGGAGCGCGAAAACTCCTGTCCGACTCCCGAATCGCTTTACAATCTTTGCGATCTGGATTGGGTCTACGATACGTTCAAGGACGATTTCGATCTGCGGGTGAGGTTGGAGTACCTCGAGCACCTCAAGGAAAACCCTGGGGACTCCTTGCTCGATTTTGGAGAACGCACCGAATACACCAAGGCCGCGCTCTTCGGCAGCATGCGCATAGTCGATAAAGTCGCCGAGTTCGCCAAGTCTCGCAATACGAAGTTGCTCATCGTCCTGTCATACGCTTCGAGGGCGATAACCAAGGCGTTCAAGGATGGCCGCCGGTTCGATCAAGAGTTTGTGGACTATCTGCAGGACCTGGGAGTTCCCTACATCGACCTGCTGGAAGCCCACAAGGCCGACTTCGCCAAATTCAGCGTTGGACTCGAAGATTACCTATCGAGCTACTTCATCGGTCACTACAATCCGCTGGGCAATTTTTTCACCGCTTTCGCAACAAAGGACAAGTTGGCGGATATGCTAGAGCCCCGACCCATAAGCTACCAGGACCCGTAGGGAGGCAAGCTGGGAGGAACACGTAGCCCTGGGCTTGTCCCCAGCCCATTTGCCTCAAAGACCAAACCAGCGTGCCGGCGCGCCCATGCGCGACAGGCATTTTATATTCTTTAACGTTTAGGATTTCTAGAGTGTTTTCCTTAGGCCGACAAGCAGTTGGTCGAGACAATCAACCCGCCAAGGCCATTTCGATAGTCCGCAAACCGCATGTTCGTCATTGGTACGAAAATGACGGGACGCGGCTTCGATAGTGCCTCGGGATCCCACGAATCTCCCGGATCGTCATTCCGGCGAAGGCCGGAATCCAGAGGGGTGGGGAGAGGGGAATGTAGTGCGGGGGCTTGTCCCCCGCTGGGGCGGAGGAGGGGCGTGGCAGAATCCGCGGTGCCAATTCGCCGTACCAAGCCACAACTCCAGCTCTTCATACCTTGGTGTGCCGACGCCAACCGGCATGAGCGATTGCTATGAAAATAGGTTCCCGCCCCCCATTCGTCATTCCGGCGAAGGCCGGAATCCAGAGGGGAGGGGGAAGGCAAGACCACCGCCAACCTTTGGTGACAACGAAAGTTAGAGAATCAAAAACTCCTGCATACGCGATACGTAGGAGATGGATTGGCCACGCATTTGTTAGTTGTCTAGGAACACTCGGTAGCAAGCTAAGGATCACCCGCGATGAACCATGAAAAAATCATGCTGACAACAGAGTCAAACCGGCGTTACCCTTAGGGGTAGTCTGGCCGGTTCGGTGGATGGCACACGTTGCCGCGAGAGGAACGGAGAAATGCGATGGAATACTGTAATCTAGGCAATTCTGGTCTAGAGGTAGCTCGATTGGGCCTCGGTACGATTCCGTTTGGCACCATCCTCGACGACAATGCGTGCCAACGGTTCGTCGACACCTACGAAGATGCCGGCGGCAATCTGGTCGACACCTCGAACCTGTACGGAGGCGGAACCGTAGGAACCAACACGGAAATGGCCGGCACCGCCGAAAGAGCGGTCGGTAGGGCATTGAAAGGCAAGCGGCACCGCTTTGCGGTCGCGACCAAGGGTTACTGGCTCATGCAGGACGAGGTTCGCCCAAACAGCGTCGGCCTGTCCCGGACTTACTTGTCAACGCAAATCGAGGCGAGTCTGCGCCGGCTGGGCACCGACTACATCGATCTATACCAGTGCCACATCTGGGACTTTTACACACCGGTTGAGGAGACCATGCGGGTGCTGGACGACTTCGTCCGGGCCGGCAAGATCCGGTACGTCGGCGTCAGCAACTGGGACGGTTGGCATGTCGTCAAGGCCAATTGTCACGCAAGGTCCGCAAACCTTACGCCAATACTCTCTAACCAGATCTGGTACAACCTTGCCGATCGAGTCGCCGAGAACTCCGTCATCCCGGCCTGCCAGGACCAGTCAGTCTCGATAATCGCCTGGGGCGCGTTGGGCATCGGATTCCTAACCGGAAAATATCGACGCGGAGACGAAGCCCCGGTTGCCGGCGCGAGATTGTGGGCAGCGAAGGACGACGAGATGTTCTCTTGGCAGAGGCTCGCCAACGACCGGAACTGGGCTACGCTGGACGAACTTTCCCGCATCGCCGACCTGCACGATCAGACTATCTCCAACGTGGCTATGCGCTGGCTACTCCAGTCAGGAACCTGCGATGTCGTGCTGCTGGGAGCTACCAGGATGGAGCAGTTCATCAGCAACATGGACGTCGTCAACTTCCGCCTGACCGACCAGGATATGCATGATCTGACCACTGTAAGCGAACAGTCTCATCCCTACCCGATAAACTTCTACGATATTTTTTGCCGGCGCGAAAGCGACTTGTACGGGGGATTGCGCTAGGTGGATGCTCGCGGTTTCCTGAAAGGCATGCTTTACACCCGGGCCGAGGTCGACGAGTGGTTCGCCGGCAATGCTTTTCCGATGTCCAAGTATGACAGCGGGCTAGGGTACGTGCATCGGGATCGCCGGCGCAAGTTCGGCGTGGATGAGTCCGTAGCCGTCTACAGCTATGATCTGCATGGCGCTCGCCGCACAATCACTCACGCCGACGGTAAATGCCGCATTAACACCTATGGCGATAGCTTCACTGACTGCGATCAGGTCAACGATTGCGAGTCCTGGCAGGAGGTGCTGGCGGCGCATATCTGTGAGCCGGTGCGCAATTTCGGCGTCGGTGGTTACTCAGTCTATCAATCCTACCTGCGCCTGAAACGGGAAGGGGTGCGCAACCCTGCCAAATACATCATTTTCAACATCTTTGAGGACGACCACTTCCGCAACTTGAGCAGTTGGCAGAACATAAACTCCGGCAAGAACGCCCACAATATTACTCCTACCCGGCCATTCGTGAATGTAATCCCCGAAACAGGGGAGTTCATTGAACGCAAGAATCCATGCCCAACCCGCGACTCGGTCTATAACCTGTGCGACCTCGAGTGGGTATGCGCCAATTTCGAACACGATTTCGGTTTGGAGATGAGGATGGCTTACCTTAGGTATCAGCAGGGAAAACCAGGGGCAGGCTTCTTGGACTTTGTATCAGTGCACGACCGATACCTCAGTGCAGCCCTCACCGCGAGTATGCGAATCGTCGAAAAGGTCGAGCAGTTCGCCGTTGCTCAAAACAGGAGTGTCATCTACGTACTCTCTTACGGCGCGGAGGCGATTACCAAGGCCATTGACGACGGATGGCGCTTCGACCAACAATTTGTCGATTTCATGAGGAGCAAGGACCTACCTGTAATCGACTTGATGCAAGCTCACGAAGCTGACTATTCTCGGTTCAATATAAGTCTGGCCGAATATCTTAGACGGTACTTCATTGGTCACTACAATCCACTCGGCAATTTTTTCACGGCTCTCGCATTGAAGGACAAACTTGTGGAAGTCCTGGAGCCGAAACCGCTTCCTTACCAGGGCGTGCCCTAGATTCTTGCGATCCCAGTCCGCCGGTGCAACAACTGTCGATTTGGGCCGGCGGAAGCCGATGCACGTAGTGGCGGATGAACTTATGGATACACTTTAGAAACCACCGAGGGAGATTTGCAGTGAACGTCATCACCCTGGTTTGCGACACCTTACGACGGGACCATCTGGGCTGCTATGGCAATAGCTGGATCCATACGCCCAACTTCGACAAGCTCGCCGGCATGAGCACAGTCTTCGATCGGGCATACCTGCATAATTTCCCGACCGTACCGGCTCGATGCGACATGTGGACGGGGCGCTACTCAGCTGCCTACTTCGACTGGGGCCCACTCCCACGCGAGGAGACGATACTCTCGCAGACTCTTAGCGACGATGGCGTCACGACGATGCTTATCGGCGATACTGGCAATCTCTTTCGCGACGATTACTTCTTCAGCCGTGGATTCAATGCATTCCACTGGATACGTGGTCAGGTCGCCGACCGCTACCAAACCGCGCCCATTGACATCGACGTGAGCGATGTCGCCGACGTTTCGTTCGATATGACCGCCGACCTGGTTGGCTACCTCCGCTCGGCTAACGATCGACGCTACGAGGAGGAGTTCCTGCCGGCCGAGACCTTTCGGGACGCGATTCGCTGGTTGGAGATGAATCGCAAATGGGACCGCTTCTATCTCCACCTCGATATATTCGACCCCCACGAACCGTGGGACCCGCCCCAATGGTACGTTGACCGCTATGACCCCGGCTACGAGGGCCGCGAGATAATATTTCCCCTTTACGCGGCTGCGGACTACCTGACGCCTGCTGAGCTAAATCACTGTCGGGCCTTGTACGCCGGCGAAGTGAGCCTCGTGGATACTTGGCTCGGCCGGTTCATGGTCTCGTTGGAGAACATGGGGCTTCTTGAAAACACCGCCATCATTCTCGCCTCCGATCACGGATTCTATTTGGGTGAGCATAATTGGATGGGCAAGACTTCCATTCAGAAAGGGCTTCATCGCTTCGTACCGCTCTACGAGGAGGTCGCCCACGTCCCACAAATTGTGTATATGCCCGGAGCTAAGCCCGGCCGATCCAATGCCTTGGTTCAACCAGTAGATATTGCCCCAACGGTCCTCGATCTGATGGGAGTACCGACTCCCGAGACGATGCAAGGAAGCTCGTGGATGCCGTTGCTGCGGGGCGAGGTCAACTCCGTACGGGACCTCGCATGGTCCGGCCCCCCAGTGCACAACCGGGGCAAATACCGTCCAAGCACGATTACCACTAACGAAGGATGGAGCATGATCCACAACGGCATGGTAGAGCCGCCGGCTGGCGATCGGCCGCTCTACGCCGTCGATGGCAAAGTACGCGAGGAGATACTGCCGGCCTCGCTGCCGGATACGGAGCTCTACTATCTGCCGGATGATCCTCACCAACAGCGGAACCTATTCCACGAGCGTCGGGAAGTGGCCGAAGATATTCACCGGCGGTACATCAAGTTCCTGGAGGAGTTGAATGTGCCGGAGGCCGCCTTGGAGCTTCGCCGGCAACTCTGATCTGCCAGATGCGGCCAATGCTACGCAAGCATGTCCCGGACTCCGTCGAGAGTCCAAAGAGAGAAATATAGCGTTGGGGCTTGTCCCCCGCCTAATGCGCGACAGCAGCCTGCTTCATATGTTCGGACCGGCGTCCGAACTGAGACCAACCTCACCGTAGGGGCGCCCCTCGTGGGCGCCCTGGGTGGGGACCCGGCAAACCATAACCGTCCGGCCAATTCATTACGCCGACCCCTCCATTCGTCATTCGTACGAAAATGCGCCTACGCCGCTTACGAGCGCGCCGTTGAACCCCTCCATTCCGCGATCTCGTCATTCCGGCCCCTAAATTCGTCATTCCGGCGAAGGCGGGAATCCAGGGGAGGCGTATGGGTGGCAAATGACGCGCACGCAACTCCTCCAGTCAGCACCTCGGTTTTCATACCTTGGTGTGCCGGCGCCAGTTGGAATCCCCTCGCACTCGTCATTCCCGCGAAAGCGGGAATCCAGAGGGGCGGGGGGAGGCAAGACCCCCGCCAGTCTCGGTACGAGAGCATGTCCCGGACTCCGATCCGGGATAGACCGCTCCGGCAGCCACTCATTCGCCATTCGCGGCATCCCTTCGTCAATCCGGCCCCCCAATCGTCATTCCGGCGAAGGCCGGAATCCAGAGGGGTGGGGAGAGGGGATTGTAGCGCGGGGGATTGTCCCCCGCCTAGGGCGCCGCTAGTTCGCCCGCGTTGCACCACCCGGCACCGTCACATCCGCGGGCCCCCGCCGAACCCGGTAATTCCGGCTTTCGCCGGAATCCAAGAAAGGCACGGACGGCGCAACCGTCCCGGACACTTGAATCCCTCTCAGGCCTCCATCAACTCGTGGAGGATCACTGCTTCGATGATATTATGTAAAACTAACGTTTCGGCCTACCAACATCTGGCTGGAAGGTAACTCCCATTCGTGCCGCTTGATCCGATCAGACCACCCAGGGCTAGTGCGCAAAAACCTAAAATCGCGAAACAAAAGGTCTCGAGAGGTCTGTGTTAGGCGAAGGGCAACAGGACCTGTTCCGCGGGCGTCGCAGGCCGGCTGAGAACGCGCGCCGGCGCCGCATCCAGACTCCGGGAGAAGTGAATGTGCGGAATGCCGCCTCGGACCCTCGCAGGCAGTTGCGATCTGGTAGATTCCCCCTGTACTACGTACAATGATTTAAGCGGCCGGCGCGGATGACCTCTCGACAGATCGAAGGCGTAACCGCGCAAGCAAATGTATTTGGCAAGGCAAAAAAGGAGACGCCTAATGCAATATGGAGCTAGCGCCCTAGTTTGGGTGGCGCCCTTTCTCACTAAAGATATTCCATTGATCGCGCACGTTAGATCAATGGGATTCGACATCTTGGAAATTCCCGTTTGGGATGAGCCCTTTGACATTGACAAAGTGGCCGACGAGTTGCGCAAGAATGAGGTTGAGGCGTCGGTCGCCGCCTTTCAGACGGCCGATCGGGACATGACCGATCCAGACCAATCGGTCCGGAGCCGGGCAGTTCAGCACCTGAAGTATTGCGTTGACGTCGCAAGTCAGATGGGCGCCACTAGGATAGTCGGCCCGCTTGGTGCGCCGGCCCACGCAGCCTACAAGCTCCGGACCCCCGATGAGTTGAGGCGCGACATCGACACCTGCGCAGCCGGCATGCGTGAGGCTGCGACCTACGCGGAAGATCATGGCGTCCTGCTAGTCTACGAGCCGCTTAATCGCTACGAAACCAGCTTCTGCAGCCGAGTTCAAGATGTGGCCAGGTTGGTCGACGCCGTCGACAGCCCCTCGTTTCGCATGTTGATCGACGTGTTCCACGCCAACATCGAGGAGGTATCGCTAGCCGATGCCGTGGAGACCGCCGGCCATAGACTGGCCTACGTGCACGCGATCGACAGCCACCGGGGAACTCCGGGCACCGGCCATCTTGAATGGAACGAGCTGAAATCTGCGCTGGAGGGAATTGGTTACGAAGGGCCGATTGTGATGGAGGCCATGCCCTATCAAGTTGAGTGGCTTGCCGTCGCCGGCCGGATCTGGCATCCGCCGGCGCCGACGCCCGACGCGCTCGCGTCCGAGGGACTGAAATTCTTGAGAGGCCTGTTCGAGCCATCTGAAGCGACCTAGTATCGTCGTTCCGGCGACAGCCGGAATCCTGTAGCGCGGGGGCTTGTCCCCCGCAGGGGTCGGGTTGGGGCGTAGCGGAATCCACCGTGCCAATTCGCTGTACCAAACCACAACTCTGGCTTTTCCTACCTTGGTGTGCCGGCACCAGCCGGCACGAACGATTGGTACGAAAGCATGTCCAGGACTCCGATCCGGGATGAATGGTTCCCGCCACCGAATTCGTCATTTCGGCGTCCGTTGGAATCCCCTCGCACTCGTCATTGCTACGAAAATAGACCGCTCCGGCAGCCTCTCATTCGCCATTCGCGGCATCCCTTCGTCCAACCGGCCCCCCAATCGTCATTCCGGCGAAGGCCGGAATCCAGGAGGGGAGGGTTGTGGCAATGACACTAGAACTCTCCCACTAACCAATGCATCCAATTTGCATACCGTGGTGTGCCGGCACCCGCCGGCATGAGCGATTGGTACGAAAGCATGTCCCGGACTCCGATCCGGGATGAATGAACCCCGGCGCCGGCCGGCGACACCAACCACCGTCACCCAACAACGACAGCCCAAGGTCGAAAGAGGAACGTAGCGCTGGGGCTTGTCCCCAGCTAGGGGCGGGGTGCGTGGCACAGACGACACCTGAACCCTTCCATCAACCAATGCATCCAATTTTCATACCTTCGTGTGCCGGCGCCGGCCGGCATGAGCGATTCCTATGAAAGCATGTCCCGCACTACGATCCGGGATAGCCTCCCGGCTCGTCACTCCGGCGGTCGAAAGCATGCCCCGTACCCCGATACGGGGCCGGGGTCCAGGGGTGGGGAGACCCCGTAGCGCCGGAGCTAGTTGCCAGCCAAGTACCCTGCACCCCGCCATTTTCATCCTCTTGCGTGGTCTCGCCAAGGCCATAGGTGATTCTGGCGAACGCATGCCCCGTGCGCTGATGCGAAGCCGGAATCCACCGGAGACAGGGACGTCCCAACCGACCCAATAATAGAAACGCTCTTTCCGGCCCCTATCAACCTGTGCAGGATCACAGCCAATGCGGTAGAATAAAACAAATGTTCGTATATGTGCGCGCTCGTCGAGGCGACACGGCCAATTCCGGGCGGACGGCGGAATGTGATCACACATGAATGAGGCGCAAAAACCTGTTTTTGCAAAACAAACGGCCCCGTCGAACCTGGCTAAGCTGAATCGTGGCCAGACCTGTTCCAAGAACGCCCGCAATACCTCTTCCCCTAAACAGCCGGGTGCTATCCTTTAGAATCAGCCGAGGTGGTTCTGGCATCGAACAGCACCTGTCCTCGGTGTCGGGATCCCGCTTGGCTGAGACTCCAGAGCTACAGAGGGAGGGTGAGGAACCATGTCGGACGAAGTCGGATTCGTGACGATGGCCGGGCAGACGGCGGCCGGCGAGGCGCCCGAAATAGGCATTGGAATGCTTGGCTACGCCTTCATGGGCAAGGCCCATTCCAACGCCTTCAAGAAGCTGCCGTACATGGTCTACCCCCCGCCGGCTGTCCCGAAGCTCATCGCTATCGCCGGGCGCAACGAGAGTGCCGTGAAAGACGCGGCGCAGCGCTACGGCTACGAGACTTACTACACCGATTGGAAGCAAATGCTTCGAGACGACCGAATTCAGCTATTCGATAACGGCGCTCCTACCGGCGTCCACGCCGAGCCATGCATCGCCGCCGCCCAGAGCGGAAGGCACGTCTTGTGTGAGAAGCCGCTGGCACGAAACGCTAAAGAGGCCGCCACGATGCTCGAAGCCGTGACCAAGGCCGGCGTGAAGCACATGGCCGGGTATAACTACCGCTTCGTGCCGGCCATCCGCCAGGCGAAGCACCTCATCGAATCGGGCAAGCTTGGCAGGATCTATCACTATCGCGCCACCTATCTCCAGGAGTGGATCACCGACCCCAACTTCCCGCTGATCTGGCGGCACGACAAGGAGTTGGCCGGCAGCGGTGCCTTGGGGGACTTGGGATCGCACATTGTCGACCTTGCCAGGTTCCTGGTAGGTGAGCCGCGAAACGTGATGGCCCTCGCCGAAACGTTCATCAAGAAGCGACCGCTCCCGGACGGTGAAGGTATGGGCGATGTGACGGTGGACGACGCCTTCGCCGCATTGATCGAGTTTGAGAATGGCGCGATGGGCACCATGGAGGCCTCTCGATTCTGCTTGGGCCGCAAGAACCGTCAGATTATCGAGATAAATGGCTCGAAGGGCTCGATCTGCTTCAATTTGGAGCGAATGAACGAGCTCGAAGTCTATTGGGAAGGTGAGTCACCCAAAGAGACCCGGGGGTTCCATCAGGTCATCGTCAGCGAGGCCTATCATCCATTCTGGTCCAGCTGGTGGCCCCACGGGCACCTCCTGGGTTGGGAACACACCTTCGTCCACGAGGTCGCCCACATGCTCGACGCGATCGTGAACGACAATGACGTTGCTCCATACGGCGCGACGTTCGAAGACGGCTACAAAGCCGCGGTCGTATGCGATGCGTTCCTCGAATCGGCGGAAAAGGGCCGGCGAGTCCAGATCAGGTATTAGCCGCCGGATCCGCCGCTGCCATCACACGATGGTGGATCTTATCGACCATCGTCGCGTTGGCCTGATCGCCATTCGCCTGGTACATCTTGGTCAGCTCGTTTATCAGCGCAACCATCGGCAGAGGATGACCGATCTCATCGGCCATTTCGAGCGCCCAGCTTTCTTGATACGAGCCGCCGCGCGCTTTTCCAAGGTTTTCCAGGTCACTCCGCCAACCTTCCGCCGGCGGTTCGAGTACGGCTTGCACCGCGTTGTCCATGATGAAGCTGCGGGCCGCACCGGTAGACATCGCTTTCATCAGCGCCGGCATGTCCAAATCCTGCCTCTCCGCAAATGCGAGCGCTTCGCCGATCAGGAACCAGCTTCCATGTACCACCAGGTTATTCACCACCTTGGCGAGGTGACCGGATCCGGGCCCGCCCATGTACACGACGGATTTGCCCATCGCTTGGAATATCGCGATGGCCCTATCAAATGCTCGTCTCTCCCCGCCAACCATTATTGCCAGTGTGCCCGCCATTGCTCCGGACCGGCCGCCGCTAACTCCCGCATCGAGAAACTGTAGCCCCCGATCCTTGCAAGTCTCGAACCTCTTTCGGCTTAACCTAGGATCCCCGTTGCCGCTGTCCACGACAATGGTCCCCGACCCCAGCGCCGGCACGACGCCCTCCTCACCCATCATCACTTCGTCCACGACCGGATTGTGCAGCATCATCATCGCAACGTCAGCGCCGGCGCACGCATCAGCCGGCGATTCTGCCCGCCGCGCGCCTAGCTCGACAAGTGGCGCCAACGTCTCGGGATTCTTGTCGTAGACGGCTAGCTCGAAGCCGGCTTTGAGCAGATTCGCTGCCATGCCGCCGCCCATTCTGCCGCAGCCGACGAACCCAATCTTCTCGATGGACAAAGTGACGCTCCTTATCTATGAGAACCTTTCTCAAGATACATATTTTCTCTTTACTATCGTATCGTTGCTATCCGAAGCTGGTGTCTTGCCATCCGAGGTCATGTACGTGCGCTGATTTATTGGTCGTGTGCGCTAGGATCTATACGGCAAAGCGGTATCTACCAGTGGCCCTTGCGTGGATTGTAGGAGGGCCGAGAGCTGACTGGGAAAGTCCTCTACTTTGTGACCCAATCTAGCCCGGATAGTGGTTATGTCCGCGATGTGGTAGTAGGTATGGGCGACGATCCGTCCCAACCTGTAATTCCCGGTAATATGTTTGCCCCGAATGCCGGCCTGCGACCCTTCGTACAACGAGGCCTGGGCCAACTCCTGCTCACCCATGTTGGAGAGCACACCCCGCGCCCTATCGAATACTTCGGACGAAGCGGCTCGAACCACTTGCCAGCGGGGAGCCATTTTCTGCCAGTTCGGGTGCCAGACGCAGGCCAGATAATGATTCCGATCGAGACTTCCCATCGACGCGTTCACCCATGAATCAACCCAATGAGCGATATGAGCGACGATTTGGCTGATGGACGTAGCGTTAGGTAGCTGCTTTTCGGCATCCTTCGGCCCCAATCCGTCGAGTGAGCGTTCGAGGTCGTCCAGAGTGTCGATGAACAGACTTGCTAGCATTGGTTGCTTTGCATACATCCGGCGTGTCCCCGCTCCTCACAACCCAAGGTACGATTTTGCACTTCTTTGCGTATAACCCAATCCGGCTTCTCGCCAATCCTCTGGTTAGTCTCAAGTCTCACGCTGGCTTCCGGCAGACAAAGTACATCGATCCAGCCGAACCGCTCTCGTCCGGTTCCCCTTGCATGTCATACGAGCGAATCCCGGCAAAGCCGGCCGCACCTAAAGCGGACTTCACCTCCTCTTCAGAGTAGCACCTCTGAAGAAGTGTCACGTCTGAGCGTCGCCATTCCTTTTCGAAACGAAACATCGTGGCGTCGAATCGCCCCACTTTCTCTTCTTTGGAGTAGCCAGACCGGACGATACAGGCGTAGTCATCTTCAACAATGCCGAACGATCCTCGCCAGCGTCGTTCGTACCCTTGCTCCATGTTCAGGTCGAACAGGAAGATTCCGCCTCCGACCAAAGCGGCATGTACGTTTCGGAAGGACAAGGTCAGTTCATCGAGGTTCATGACGTGGTTCAAGCTATCGAACAGTGAGATGACCCCGTCGTACATCGCTGGCGACTTGAACGTGCGAACGTCTTCGATGATGAAATTGCCTTCCGGCGCTTTATCGCGAGCGAAGCGAATCATCTCTTCGGACCCGTCCAAACCGTCGACACGGTATCCACGTTGCAACAATACTTGGGTTCCGTGCCCCGTACCGCAGCACAGATCTAAAATGCGGGCGTCGCTCGCGAGATGCCGTAGCATCAGGCGCTCCAGCGCCGGCAGGCGCCTCTCGCCGGAGCCCCAGTGCCTGTCATACACCCAAGCGAAGCGGTCGTAGTCCGAGTAGCGGGTGAATCCAGCCATCGCTCGCTCTCCTCTTGGCCAAATCACATAAAGAGGTACACCGGTGACATGTCCGGCCGCCGGATGACTTGACCAAGCGGGTTTACGCACCCGGTGCCATCACCGCGGAAGCTGTGAGAAATGCGGTCCTGGACCTCTCGCCGGTGGCGTTCCCTGGTAGAGCGCTATTCCAGACTAACGTGCATGGTACGAAAACGAATCGTTCCCGTCACCCTGGTGGTTCCTGGTCAAACTTGTGGTGCGTGGGCTCGTCCCACGTTTGGTCACCTTCACGCCGGTGGGCCGCGGCCAACCCACCGAGCCCGGCCACTCCGGCCATCGAAAGCTTGCCCAGTACGCCGATACGGAGGTGAGGGTATATTCCCCTACATTCTTGTTAGAAATGACGCTGGGTAGGAGTTGGCGTCTAGAAGGTCGTCGCGATGTCTTGCGTCCGGCCACTCTCCGCGGCCACGTAAGTCTTCTCAATTACCTCGACGACGTGGCGAGCCTGCTCGATGCTGACGTCAGGCGGGTTGTCCTCCAACAGGCATTGCGCAAAATGCGTGAGTCCAGTCGGTATTCGCCACAGTCCCTCGGTCAGGAGAAAATCCTCCCATTTGGCGGTCTTGTTATGGTAAAGGTGCACCACGGGCTCTTGCTCGTTCGCATCGGTTCCACGGGCGCTGGTAACCGCTATGCTACCCTCAGAGCCAATGATCTCAAGGGCTGGTGTCTTGCTTGCTTTCCCGAACCAGGACGAGTTGATATACCCGTACCGCGAATCGCCGAAGTCCAGTAAGAGCAACGTAGTATCGTCCTGAGCGGTTGGGATAACACTCTCTTCACTGGCGATCAGTAGGATTTCGCGGTGGTCCGCACTTGTCCCCGAAAACGCGGTCACGCGCCGTGCCGGTCCGATCAGGCCGGTCATCCGAGTGATCGCGTCCACCGCGGAGTCGAAGACAGGACCGCTGCCGCTCTTGAAATACCAGGGGAGGTCCGGCCCTTCCTGGGTCTCGTTCGCTAGCGAGATGCCCTCCTGCGTTAGCTGTTGCAAGAATCTGCTGGAGTGTCCGGAGGAAACTTCGCCGGCTTGCGCCGCTGACACGGATGCAAACGCTATGCGGCCTATCGAGCCATTGCTTATCAGGCTCCGGATCAGGGCATTGGAGGGATCGAGCATCAGAGTCGGGGCGGCCATTATCTGAAGACCCGAAGCTGCGGCCGTTTGCAGAAGATGATCGGCGCCCGCGAGCGTACGAGCGAACGGCTTCTCGACATATACATGCTTGCCGGCTTCGATCCCGGCGAGTGCCACGGCGTAGTGCGAATCCGTCGAAGTTAGGACAGCAACCAGATCAGCGCTGCTGTGGGCGAGCAATTCAGTGTAGTCGCTGAACCATTCAGTCGCCCCAACAAACCTGGCGAGAGTCTCTGCTCTCTCGGGATCCTCATCGCAGATCCCGACGATGTCAAACAGATCCGGATTCTCGCTAGCCTCCGGCAGATAGTAATTGACCATCAAATCGCCGGTGCCGACGAATGCCAGCTTGATTTTGCTCAGACTGCACCTGCAACTTCAGCCGGCATGGTAGGTCACACTACCCATGAACAGACGCGACGCCATTCGACGGTTAGGCCGAGAATTGACTACGAACGATGAGCGCCTCTAAGGTGTGGTACAGATGCGGTTTGTTGTCCCCACCCATAACCAAACCAACGTGCCAGCGGATTTAACTTGGCGTTCAGTTTGCTTGAATGACCTGTTTGGATGGGTTTGGACTTATCTTTGTAGTGATTAGTCTCTCACATCCACGGTTTCGCATTGGACTACTTAACCGGAATTATTGTGCCATTCAAGTGGCCGAATCGTCAAGCCGTTGAACAGCTTCGACAGGCGACGTACATCAGGGCCACACCGGTTGCTAGATGCCGTCATTTCAGGGGCAATCCCTTACGTTACAAGAAAACGAATTCGATTTAGCGCAGCGGCTTGTCCGCCGCCAAAACCCAATGGCGATAATGGCGTCCGTGGGTTTGCGGGTGCTGTATCCGGCGCAGTCTGAGAATAGCCTCAGGCGAGAGTCTACCGATAGCCGGGTTAAGCGTGCGTCTCTGGGTTTAAGACTCGCCTATGGTGAGCCGAAGATTCGCGTAAGGAGAACAGCATACAACATGCGTCTGATCGTACTCTACAGGTTTGCGGCGGGCACGACTAAAGTGTTTGCGACGATCGACGTCTCGTTCGAACGGATATTATTACGGTTATGACGATGATCAGTGGCGCTATGAGATTGTTTCTTACGTCCACGCTCCGGCTAGCTCCATGAGAGTCACGACGCGTCTTGCCGTCGCCAGCGGCCGATTAACCGGCATCGCCAGCCGGCGACTCGGATTTGGCGGAGGCACCTCGGCGCCAGGATTGGTGGCATTGCGTCTGGCGCCTCGACTGATCTCCGACCTTGCAATGGGATTGAGCCATGGCTCGATCCTCATTGCCGGCACCAACGGAAAGACAACGACCGCCAGACTGGTTGCTGCAATGCTGTCGGATGCCGGGCACCGCATGGTCCAGAATCGGGCCGGAGCCAATCTCGATAGCGGCGTCGCATCAGCAATGATCGCGGCAACTGACCTGGCCAAGGGCCTCTCGGCGGATTGGGGACTCTTCGAGGTGGACGAGGCGGCGCTGCCCGGCATGGCCTTTGAACTCAGGCCAAAGATCATAGCGCTGCTGAACCTGTTCCGCGATCAGTTGGATCGTTACGGCGAGGTAGACCATATCGAGCGCCTGTGGCGCAAGTGCTTGGAGCGCCAGCCGGCTGACGTTACCATAGTCTACAACGGTGACGATCCGGCTTTAGTCCACTTGGTCACCGGCCTCAAAGCACGTTCGATGCCATTCTCGGTAGATTCGGCCGGAGCGGCGATTCCCGAGCATGCTGCGGATTCGTTGACCTGCCCTCGGTGCGATCGCACCCTGCGGTACGAGGCTATAACCTACTCTCACTTGGGCCGATTTCATTGCCAGTCCTGTGGTTTCGCCAATCCCCCCGACTCAACCATCGCCGTTGCGCCGGCCGGCGTTGGCCAGGAGGCAAACCTCATCGCCGGATCAATCGAACGGCGTATCAGCTATCCTCTGGCCGGCGTCTACAATCTCTACAATCTTGCCGCGGCCGCAACCGTCGCTGCAGCCGCCTCAGCACCCTTAGATAGCATCGCCCGCGCCGGCGAACGCGTCGACCGCGCCTTCGGACGCATGGAGACTGTAAGCTCCGAAGGCAGACTGCTGCGAATCGCGCTGATCAAGAATCCGGTCGGATGTAACCAGGTGCTCGATGCAGTCACTCAAATCGGACCGGGCTCCATCGCTGTTATCGCAATCAACGACAATCTGGCCGACGGCACCGACGTGTCTTGGCTCTGGGATGCCGACTTCGAAAGGGTCGCGGCCTGGCCCTGCGGATTTGTCGTGGCCGGCAGCAGAGCCGACGACATGGCCGTCCGCCTGCGCTATGCTGGCGTGGATACCCAGCGCATCCGGGTCGGCACTGCGGATGTCGCTGGTGAGGTAATGGAGGCGCTTGGTACCGTTGGGCATGGCCAGACCGTAACCGCGTTGCCTACCTATACGGCGCTGCTATCCCTACACACCTATCTAGCGCGCAAGGGTATGGTCGAACAGTTCTGGGCGGAGTGAAAGCGAGCAATCGGTGAAACTGCGAATCGCGCACCTGTACCCGCTGTCGATGAATATCTACGGCGATCGAGGTAACCTCATTACGCTCACCCGACGGTGTGAGTGGCGTGGTATCGATTGCGAGATCATTCAGGTCGGCATGGGCCAGCCGGTCGAATTCGCAAAATGCGACATAGTGTTCGTCGGTGGGGGCCAGGACCGGCAGCAGCTTGCAGTGTCCGATGACCTTCTGAAGACCACCAAGGGCGCCGATCTAAAGCAAGCGGTTGCGGATGGCCTCGTTTTGTTGTCGATTTGCGGCGGTTACCAGCTGCTCGGCCACCATTTCTTGGCAGGCGGCGGACGAAAAATCGCCGGCACCGGGCTCTTCGACGCTTGGACCGAAGCCGGCGCCAGCCGGCTTATCGGCAACATCGTTGTCGATTGCAGCCTCGCGGAAGCGGCAACGACACTAGTAGGGTTCGAGAACCACAGCGGCCGGACATTTCTCGGAGCCGGCGTCAGGCCGCTCGGAACGGTCGTCAGCGGATTCGGCAATAACGACCGGGACCGAACGGAAGGCGCGATTTATCACAATGCCTTTGGATCATACATGCACGGATCGCTGCTGCCCAAGAATCCGGCCTTCGCCGACCACCTGATTCGACTGGCGCTCGGCCGGCGTGGTCGTACTGAGCAGCTGCCGCCGCTGGATGATCGTCTCGAGGATGTCGCCCGCACCTCAGTCATCAGCCGGACTGTGTCCGGCAGGAAGCGGCTCCGATTCTTCTAGACTAGTCGATTCCACGCCCACCAACCCGGCGATGCCCCGCATGCCGCCAATGCGAAACTGCGTCTTGGCACGTGGCTCAAGGCGCCACCGTAACGGGTGTCCGACGCGGTTCCTGGACTGTCGCGACCAGCAGAATTGATGCGGCCAGCGACAAGATCGCCGCCACCCAAAACATCGAGTGATAGCCGGCCGAGTCGGCGATGAACCCGCCGACGATCGGCGCGGCAAAGGCCAGCGGCGCTTGGACAAGCACGCCAACTGCGAGGTAAGTTGGCCGCTGGTCGGCCGGAGCGAACTCTAACAGGATGTTGAAACCAGACACTGACGTGACAGAGCTGATCGCGCCGACCGCAACGAATACCAGGTAGATGACCCACCCCTGCTCGGCAGCCAATACCGCTCCGACATTCGCCAGTACCAAGAAAACGGTGCCGGCCGCGACTACCAACTTGTGGCCGAAACGGTCCGCCAGATATCCGACAACAGGGAATACGACTACCTGGGCCGCCAGCATCGCGAATGTGAACGCTCCAACCTGCCACTCAGCCATATCCAACTCGCCCAGGGCATACACGGTGAAGAATCCGGTCGACATTGCCCCGAAACTGGCCACCGAACGCGCGGCCAGGTACCAAGTGAAGTTGCGGTTGACTCGAAGTATCGACGGCAGCCGGCTCAGGTAGTCGCCCAGGTCGACGCGGGGGCGCTCGGGCACAACGTGCGCCTCACGCACGTAGGCCAAGATGATGACCCCGGCCCCCATCACTATCGAAGCGGATGCTAGGCAGACCACGTACCCCAGCGGATAGGGGAACGTGTTCAATACGTATCCTATGGCTCCCGAAGCGCCGAGACCCATTGCGGCTCCCAAAAAACCGACCAGAGCGAAGAATCTTCCCCGGACATTGACCGGAAATATCTTGGCCATCAAGCCCATCCAGGCTGGCAGCATCGCCCCGCCCGCGACGTACATTACCGTCAGAGCCATGAGCGTGAGTGCAAGGGTAAGCTTAGGATTACTCTGGGCGAGGAAGTAGGCAGCTATGGCTACTACGAGCAGGGGGAGCCGCTCCAAGGCGGTGTAGCGCATCAGGAACGGCAACAGCCGGCCCGACTGCTCGATGTAGTTCGCGAAGAAGATTCCCGGCAGGCTCATGCACGTCATTTGGATCGCCGGAATCAAGCCGATGACGGTATTGGATGCGCCAAGGCGAGCCGCGAACGCCGGAATCACGGTCACGATCGAGGCGAGCGACTGCCCGCCGTGCCACAGACCCAGGTCGGCGGTCCTGACGATCAGGTTCCAGCGCAGGTTCTTGTAGGCGTACCTCTCTGGGTCTTGCGTCATCGAAGGCTGTATCAGATTGGATTATGCAGACGGTCAGTTTCCATCGCGCGCGCTCCTATGGACTCTTCCAACGACCTTTTGATTCGTCGATGTTGTCCTCGCCATAGATCATCAGCAAACGGATCGTGCCCACATTGGAGGTGTGGGATGCCGAAGGAACAATCTCGATTTCGCGTTGACACCGTTACGGCTTGCAACGAGATGGGATAAGGCGGTTAGCTCTCAGCCGGCCGCCAGCGCCACGCACCTCACCGCCGGAAGCCCGTCCGCTACGAGTGTCCAGCTATCCCCTTGGTCGTCCGACGCGAAGACCGAGCCGTCGGAGGTTCCAAATGCTACCTCTGATCCCGATGCCGCGAGACACGCGGTGTCGACGTTATTGACTATCCACTCCGGCAGACCGTCAGTGCACCGCTCAAAAGGGCCATTGTCTCCAACAGACTTGCGATAGACGGCAGCTTGCCTCGTCCGCGGACCCGTGGATGCGCTCACCAGGACCATGTCGCCGGCTACCGTAACAGCCCGCGCGTAGGTTGCGTGCAGACCACTCCTGTGGAATTGCCAAGAGACTCCATCATCGTCGCTGACACCCAGCCCCCAACTCGATGCGGCGAACAGAAGCTTCGAGGTTGGGTCGAAATATACTTGGTGTACGTCCGAACCAATGTCAATCGTGGGCTCCCACGACTCTCCACCGTCGGCCGACCGAAGGACTCCTCCTACGTGGACGTTTACGTATAGATTGCCGTTAGGATCGGTCGACATGGACCGCACGTCCGGGGGGCCGCCCCAGGGGGTATACCACCCGTCGCGTCCCGGCGCCTCATCGAAGGAATCCACCGGCTCCAAGACGTTTCCGCTCAGTCTATGCAAATGTGATTTCGACGTGCCTACCAGGACCCCGCCATCATAGGGCAAGATGCAGTTGCCTCGCTGCGAGTCAAGAGAAGCGATCTTTGCCCATGCGTCCCGGCTTTCCGAACGCCACAGTTCGCGGCCGTCGACGACAGCCCACCAGCGCGAGTCGCCCTGGGCAATCCAGGATACCTCGTGTGATTCGAGCCATACGTCTCGTTCAGTGCCAATTTCGTGGAGGCCGTCAGTCGTACCTACCACGATCGTAGATTGCATAGTCCCCGCTCCTCAACGATTCAACCTATCGAATCTAACACTGCTCAGGTCCGGCTTCTCGCCGGCCAATCTGGTCGACGTCTGTTGCGACGAGGCCAAGTTTGAATGCCGGAGAGTCCGGCATCACACGTTCTTGGACCTTGGCCTGTTCAGCGCTGCCGACACGACCTTGGTTCAAGTCCGCCGCCCAAGATCGGATAGTCTTGGTCGATACTGACTAACAAGCATCAGTACGTCAATACCCCCGCATCGACAGCTGCGGTCTGGGCGGTGACCGAATCATTGCGCACGAAATACAAGGCCGCGTCGGCCACGTCGTCCACCAGGGGCATCTTTTTCAAAAGCGCGCCGTCTATGTAGTCCTTCCACCACTCCTCGCCCAAGAGGCGGCCGGCCGGCGTATCCATCAAACCGGGCGCAATATTGTTGACTTGTATCTCCGGGGCCAGAGCGACCGCCAGGCACCTCCCCAGCATCTCCTCGCCGGCTTTCGATACCGAGTACGCCAATGAGCTTCCTCCGGGTCGAATCCCACCTATCGATGTGACGTTGATGATCTTTCCGGCTCCGCGCAGTTTCATCGCCGGTGCGACCGCCTTGGCGCACAGGAACGGGCCCCGCAAGTTCACCGCGATGATTCGATCCCAGTCCTCCTCTTTCAATGCGTCAAGGTCGCCAAAAGGAACGATCACCCTCGTTGCCGCATTGTTCACCAGGATGTCGATGCGCCCAAACTGCTCGACTACAGAATCAACCATACTCCGAACATCGTCGGAAGAGGAAACGTCAGCGTGCACCGCCGTTGCCTGGCCGCCTATTGCTTCGATCTTGGCAACCGTCTCATTGGCGTTTTTCGGGGAGCTTAGGTAAGCGACCGCTATCTTGGATCCAGCGGCCGCCAGCTTCAGACTGATCGCCTCGCCCAGCCCAATACCGCCGCCAGTTACCAACGCCACCTTGTTCCGCGGATCCATCGCCACCTCATTATTTCCGGCTATCTAGACGGACGCCTGACGACGCAATTCTCGTACCTCGTCGATGGTGGCGCCTGACGCTACGCCCGCTCTGTCCGGCGTTCAATCTATCCCGGTGTTTCTCGCCCGTTGTGTGCTCTCTCGCCCCTATTCTTGAAATGAGGGATTGGGGCTTGAATTAGATCCAGTCTATCTGGTCTTCCGAGACGAAACGCTGCACCTTGCGCCAGCGGGGTTCTCCGCTACGATAATGCTGTCGCTGGTAGAATGGATAGTACCTGCCCCGTGGATAGATCTCCACCACGTCGTTGCCCCGGCGCACGATCGTGTACTTCCTTTTCTCTATATATACCACGTCGCTACGTTCAGCGATCGGGAAGGTAACTATCGCCGTGTCCCCTGGCCGGACCTCGCCCACGTGGACGTATCTTCCATCCCAGTCTACGTTTCGCTCGGTCTCGTCCACTTGCACTCGAACGTCCCTGGGCGACACCCACTCCGGCACTCGCACATCCAGGTCCACCGGCTGCTTTATCTTGATTTCGACCCGACCTTGATAGGGGACGTAGCTATCGACGTCCGCCCAGCGTGAGGCCCGGTTCAGGAGCAGGTTCACCCTTAGTTTGCCGTCTCGATGGGTCAGGATCCGGTGCCATATCCAATAGATCGTGCGCGCGGCACAGGCCGTATCGCCGTGAACGAGCCCCCGCGCGCCTGAGCCATCCTCATACCAATCGTTGGGAGCGGCGCTCGTAGGCCAGGAGCCTAGGTTGCGTTCCGGAACACGATCGATGCTTTGAGCCGGACTGACGTGAATGGCGTGTTCATACCTTGCCGGATCCCCGCTCGTAATTGCCACCGACCCCGGCAAGTGGTATACCCAATCGGTCCGCAGTATCTGAGATTCGGCCAACATGTTCCGCGTCCATCGGTCCACGTCATCCCAGTAGTCAGCGACGCCCGCTTCACTAAGCTGCAATGCGAGCCCGATCATATCGGCTCCGCCGGCGAACTCGCACGGGTTCAACTCGTTCTTGACAAACTCTTCCGTCGTGCCTTCATCCAGCTCGCCGGGGATGCTTGGCTCCCTCCATCCCGGACTGCTTACGTGGTTGGGGAAGAAACCAATCAGATTCTCTATCCGGGTCTTCGTCCACTCGTAACTCTTGACCACGAATTCGAGCAGTTCTTCATCATTCGTCAGCAGCGCATAGTCTGCGAATGACTGCAACGCCCTGGCGTGGGCGTGGAGGTGAGACTTGACCGAACCCTTCTGGGCGGTTAGGTATTCGCCTTCAGGCGTGAAAAAAAATTGCCTTCTGAAATGCGATCAGCTTTTGGGCTAGGCTCAGAGCCGGCTCGTAGCCTGTCCGTCGGTAGGCACAAGACAGACCGAAGGAGATGATCGACATCTCGCCCAAGTGGAACTGGTAGCGGGGCGTGGCGTCCGGCGGCGGATTCTTTTCCGCGTAGAAGGGGCCCGGCCAGTAGTAGGCGTAGTCGCCGGCGTACACTGCCAAGCTCGCCAATCCATCCACAAGCCGGCGGATCGGCTCCTTCCAGAAAGAACTGCCGTCCCGCGCGTCATATAAGGACATCGCCCGCAGTATCTGGCCGCTGATAAATGGGCCGATCAGTTGCTCCATGTCTTGGTTTATGGTGCCGCCATAGTGGCTTGGGTTGAATTGAAAGAACGCCCACGGACGACCCCTGGTCGGGGTGTAAATCAAACCGTCAGGTCCCTGCTGGTGCAAAGTTATTTCCATCCAGCGTCTGTCGACGCGCAGGTTCTGTTCGCTGCCGCTCATGATGCGGTCCAAGCAAACCGACTCTTGAAACTTCGGTGTGATCGAAGGGCTCGCAAAATCGGCAGTCATTATCGGGCCGGGCGTCCAACTGACCCTCCAGTAAGGCTCGTAGTCCGCCTGTGGATTCGGATTCTCAGTCATCACGTGAATCGCGAGGCGAGCGCGCTCCGCAAGGTCCAACGTGTCCGGCACCATCGCCTCGTACCGTTCGCCCCGGTAGGATGGCATTTCGAACTCCGGAATCTCCGGCTGGATGTAGCCGATAGGATCTCCAGGATTCCAACTATCCGATGGGCCCATGATCTCTCCTCCTGTAGTCTTCGATCGACTTTGCAGGGTCTGGTACATCCGGCGTCATGGCGACCCGCGGATTTCGCCAAATCGAGAGGTGGGTTCTAAAGCAATTCAATTCTGGGCGTGTCGCCTCTCCGCCTTCCGGCAGTATAGCAGCCCGACTCTGAGTATCCATAGGCTCGCACCGGGCCTGCATTCCGAACAGATTGATACTGAGAATATCGAAGAAAGTTCTCCCCGGTCCGCTCCCGGTGTCCGATATACTCGTAAGATGAAACCGGGCGATAACGAGCTGGTTCCGACAACTATATGATGGGAAGATAATTGTGCCAGTTCAACGCCGTCCGCGAACGGGCCCCCGCCGACGAGGAGGCTAGAGATGTCAGCAGGAATGACGCCGGCGCAACGTCAGGATTTTGATGAAAATGGCTTCATTATTCTGGAGAATTTCCTGACTCCGGAAGAGCTGAGTCAGTTGCTGAACGCGGTAGACCGAGTGGGCGCGCGGGTCCGATCTGATCGGGGTCTCGCTCCAGATAGCGGCTTTACCGTCCAGAATGCCTTGGCCCGCGACGACGCCTTCCTTAACTTGATCGACCACCCGCGGATGCTGCCGCTGGTGGTTGACGTCATGGGCTGGAACATCCAGATTCGGGTCACGCACCTGAATTGTCGGGTGCCCTATCCCGAGGGATTAAGGGTCGGTGAGCTGGGACGCGGCGATGGGGACGACCTCAAAGCCGGCTACGATAACGTGCAGTGGCACGCGGATCTGATGGACTCTTTCGAGGCAACGTCGATGGACGGAGTTCTGCCATTCCTGGAGGTCAAGGCCGGCTACTACCTGACCGACTTGACCGAGCACAACTCCGGCGCCATGGCCGTGGTGCCAGGTAGCCACCGCCGCAGGGTCCAGGAGCTCCGCGATTTGGAGTTCCGGGTCGATCCAAAGGAAGTGTTCGAGGTGAACGTGCCGGCCGGCAGCGCAATCCTCTTCCGTACCTCTATCTGGCACTGCGTTACGCCAAACCTATCGGACCACGTCCGAAAGGTCTTGTACGTCGGTTACAACCATCGCTGGATTCGCCCCGTCGATTACGTCGAGCAGGATCCCGAGTTGGTCGCCCGCAGTTCGCCGATACGCCGGCAACTGTTAGGTACGCTGGCCACCGGCAACCCCTCGTTGGGCGAGAATCCATGGCACCCCGCCTCACGGTTCTACCACGTTAAGAACTGGGATGACGTTCCCCTCAAGGAGTGGATGGAGCGGCATTTGGCTCAGAAGGCCTAGGACCCGAGGAAGACTGCCTATGAGAAAAACAAGCGGCAGCGAGAGGCGCCGATTTGCCCGCTGAATACGACGTAGTTGTGATAGGCGGAGGTCCGGCCGACTCCACCGCAATTTGAGCTAACTCAGCCGACGATCCGGCAGTTCGTCAATAGCTTCCTGCCTCGCTCGGACAGCGCGTCGAAGTCTTTCTGGGTAAGCTCCACGTGCCGGCGATCCTTGTACCAGGGCAGGCTATAGCAGATCACCAGTTCCGGCCTCGCGTGATCCGAGCGGTTGGGCGTACCGCGGTGAAAGGGTCGCACGTCCTGAAACCAGAATGTTCCCCTTTTCATGTTCAGGCGGTGCTTGGGGAATTCTCCCGATCTTATTATATCGTCGTAACGACCCTCGTACTCTGGATAGTTGAGCAACTGGGTACCGGGCAGCACCTCGAAGCTGCCATTCTCTTCGTTCGTGTCCACCAAGGGGAACTTGACGCCGAAGATCGGACACTTTTGCAGACCGCCTATCAGGGGCATATCCCGATGCCAATACTGATATTCGCTGCCTGGGTACGGATTGTTCGACGAGTACAGGACCATTACGAAGTCGCTCGTGCCCCAATAGCGTTCGAGGATCTCCAGGATAACTGGGTTTTCGTAGATCTCCGGATCGGAGAACGGAGATTGCCACGGCACCTCTACCGTGAAACGATTCACGTTCTGCAGCCGGCCTTCGCCTTCTCGCCGATCTCCGGATTCGATGGGATCGCTGCGATCCTTTACCGCATCCAGAAGTGGCATGAACGCGTCGTGCAGCCGGTCGATCTTCTCGGCCGAGACCAAGTCCTCGAACATCGTGTAGCCGTTGATCTTCAGCTCGGCAAGTTTGAGATCGAGGTCATACTTGGCTAGTGTTGAGGCCATCGCTTCCTCCTTGCACGTTGCTCGTGTTATGGCCAGTTGAACATGATAAATCATGGTAACATTGTCGCTGACGCTTTATGATCGCGCAATTCGCGTGAAGAGAGAGGATTTCTTCAAGGAAGGGAGTGCTTCCCCAAGAACGATCGAACCCACATAGATTCGGCAAGCATTTGTATTCGAACTAGTTTCGTACGAGGAGAAAATCTGGGATGGAACATATACGTAACCTGATGACACGCGGATTGACGCGCCGCACGTTTCTAGCCGGCCTCGGCGCGACCGCTGCGTTGCCAATTCTGGCAGCGTGTGCGCCGACCGTCGAAAAAGAGATCGTAGAAGTCACCCGCATAGTCGAGAAGGAAGTCGAAGTCGAGAAAATGATGGAGGCCGGCGTCGTGGACCTCCCCAATTTCGGCGGGGATCCAACGATCAGGTACGTAACCTGGTCCGTCGACGGCGACAAGGCTTACAACGACATCATCTACGAAAAGACCGGTGTGGTTTGCAAGGTCGAGCCGATGGAGGGTGGAGCGGAGAAGCTCTTGACCCAGGTGGCCGGCGGCGTGGGCCCGGATGTCCTGTTCGTGGACGCCTACTGGCAGGGCGACTTCTTCCGTAAGGGCCTGAGCCAGGACTTTGAACCGTACTTTAGGGCTCACAACCTCAGCCGGGAGGGGTTCTCCTACGATCCATGGGTCGAAAACGGCTATAAAGGCAAGCTGATGGGGCTCAACCGGCTTGTTGGAAATACCTTGGGCGTGCTCATCAACGTCACGATGGCTGAGGAAGAGGGGATGGCCAAGGACATCCCGTGGTGGGGCACCGATAACCTCGACAAGTGGACGTGGACCGACTTCATCCCCTGGATGAAGGACATGTCGAAGGTAACTTCGGACGGCAAGGTCGAGCGTTATGGCAGCGACATGCGGTTGGGACATTTCTGGGATCTGCATTCACAGACCCTCTACTCCTATGGGGCGAGGCTGTTCCCAGATGGCTGGAGCTACGAGAATGACAAGATTTTCCTGGACTCCCCCGACGTAATCGAGTCGCTGGAGCCGCTGTTTGATCTGGTCACGAAGGACAAGGTCGTACCGGACAACGATGTCATGGCCGCCGAAGGGGGTCACATCAAGATGTTCCTCGGCCAGCGCGTGGCTTCCCACCCCTACCACATGCACCCGCTATGGGTCGGTCAGTTCAAAGACCACCCAGACGACGTGCGGATGATTCCAATGCCCTATTGGAAACGGCCCACCTTCAACTTGGTCGGGAACACCATGACGGTCGGTTCCTACAGCAAGCTCAAGGACGAGACCGCGGCATACATCACGGCTTGGGTCTGCGATGACGATGTCAACCACGCCAAGATGGCAAAGCCGTTCTTGCTTACCACCTGGCAGCCGCAGAAATACGTCGATCCGCTGCCTGAAGGGTTGGTAAAAGAGACTTGCATGCTATCGCTGGTGCGGTCGTCGCAGCAGACGAGTATCCCTCGGCTGGCGGAGGATGTCTTGGAGACTCCAAGGCACTTCGGCTCCAAGGGCCTGTTCGTCATGAACACTGCGAAGGCCGCGGCAGAGCGAGCGATGTCGAAGAAACAGACGCTGACGGAGGCTTACACCGAGGCTGCTGCTGAGATCAACAAGGAACTGGCGAGAGGCTACAACTAGTCTTCAGTCAACCAGCCGGGGTGTGCGGGCAAATGCTCGCCGATCCCGGCTGGCATCAGATAGGGGAGCCGCACCGTGGCAGCTTCTGAAATAGCTCGGTCGTCTGTCGCCACCGTGAGACCCGCGCACTGGTGGCAGTCGAACCTCAAGCGCCGACGGATCATCGCGTTCTACCTTTTCCTCCTGCCGTGGATGATCGGTTTCGTCATCTTCACTGGGGGGCCGATGCTGGCCTCCGCCGGGCTTGCGTTCACCCGGTACGACATCCTCAGTCCACCAAGGTGGGTGGGCCTCTCGAACTTCGAGCGAATGTTCTTTGACGACCCGCTATTCTGGGTCTCTCTGCGGGTCACCGCAGTGTACACGTTCGTAGTGGTACCGTTGAATACGACGATAGCGTACTGCCTCTCGCTACTCCTCAACCGGAACGTCTTCGCGCTGTCGGGCTGGCGGACTGCCTACTACGTGCCCTACATCGTACCGACTGTGGCGGCGAGCTACCTCTTCTGGTGGCTGTTCAATACGGATTTTGGCGCGATCAACGGGGTGCTCTGGGAATTCTTCCGGATTGATGGGCCGAGTTGGCTGGGCAGCGAAGAATGGGTCCTGCCGGCCTTCATCATTATGTCCGCGTGGGGAGCCGGAGGCGGAATCATTCTCTTTCTGGCTGCAATGCAGCAGGTGCCCACAGATCTGTATGACAGTTCCAAGGTCGACGGTGCGAATGCATTCCAGCGCTTGCGACACGTCACCATTCCGATGACCTCGTTCGTGATCTTTTTCACCCTTGTGACCGGGCTGATATACACCTTTCAGATCTTCAGCGCTGGCTACATCTTGACGCAAGGAGGCCCCAACAACGCCTCGCTGTTCTACGTGCTCTACCTCTACCGGATCGGCTGGTCCTACCTTGAGATGGGGCGTGCCGCAGTCCTGGCCTGGTTCCTCTTCCTGCTGATTCTCGGGTTGACAGTGCTAGTCGTGCGCTCGGCCGACCGCTTGGTATATTACGCGGGTGATGATAGCAGATGACGGAAATGGTTGGTTCTCGTGCGTCCGGCTTCGACTGGTTGCGGCTGCGACGAATTCTCCTTCGAGTGGCGCTGTACGCGATTCTGGCGTTAGGAACGTACGTGTTCATCTGGCCGCTACTCTGGCTGGTGAGTTCGTCCGTGAAATCGAGCGACGAGATTTACCGCTTCCCGCCGAGTCTCATTCCCGACGTGTGGCGCTGGGAATACATACCCGACGCCATGTCGAAGTTCAGCTTTATGCGCAGCTTCCTCGTAACGATGACGATTGTGGTTGGGGTGACGATCGGGCGACTGATCAGTTGCAGCCTGACGGCTTTCGCGTTCGCCCGCATCAGAGTGCCAGGGCGGGACGCGCTTTTCATTGTCGTCCTGGCGACGATGATGCTGCCATATCACGTTACGCTGATCCCGCAGTATTTGCTGTTCAAAGAGCTGGGGTGGCTCAACACTGTCAACCCCCTTATCGTGCCGAGCTTCTTCGCAACGACTGCCTACCTGGTGTTTCTCCTGCGGCAGTTCTTCATGACCATTCCATTTGACTACGACGAGGCCGCGCAGATCGATGGTTGCAGCCTCTTTGGCATCTTTTTCCGGATCGTCCTGCCGCTGTCGATGCCAGCGCTCGGCGTGGTGATGATTCTCACCTTCATGGGCGAGTGGAATGACTTCCTGGCGCCGCTGATCTACCTCAACGACCTGGATAAGATGACGCTGGCAGTGGCCTTGCGGTCGTGGCACGTCCAGCAGAACCAGCCGGGCGGGATCAAGCACCCAGAGGCGTACATAATGGTCGTGGCCACGGTGATAACGCTCATCCCAATGCTCGTTTTCTTCGTAGCCCAGCGCTACTTCATACAAGGCGTGGTGATCAGCGGGGTCAAGGGCTGACCGCCAGCGACAATCGGCGGTCCCAATCACTGCGCGATTCCGTGCACTATGCGGTCGTGCGTAGCCGGAGTCTACGTGGCATGCGAACGGCATTCTATTAACCGGTGCACGAATAGCTAATCCGAGCCAGACTGTTTGATTCATAGTCCGCACAGTCGTCGCCCCACCTATCCGGCTTGGCTGAGGAGAAGCCTCCACGCTACACATACCGGTCTTGGCGATGGGTCGCCAATATGGGGTTCGATTAACTAAGGAGGGCAGAGCAGTATGGGCATCGAATGGACGATACACGGAGCCGAGGTGACCTTGGACTTCGATCTGGATCCGGCTGCTGGACAGTGGAGTCGGGTCGCGGACGGTCCGACCTACACTTCCAACGGTTATGCTGTGACATTCGAGGAACGAAGGGAAGCTGACCATACGTTGGTCGAGTTTCGGCTGAGCCGGGATTCCGGCGAGCCCTTCGTCGTGAAGCAGTACACGTTGGAGGCAAATGCTCCGGCCGTTGACCTGGAGAAGATCTGGACGCCGTGGGGCATCGGTTTTGTCATCGAGCTCGTCGGCTTGAGCCGTAGCCCAATGCCCAGACCCGTCGGGTGGTTGAACAAGAGAGCCTCGTATGAAGTCGTGGCCGATCGTGGCATGCCGCTGGCGTTGGCCACCAGACGAAACGCTAGCTGCAACCTCGCGCTTGGGTTTCTCGACCAGCGGATCGAGACTGACATTCGGCACTTCGTGACGACGCAGCGGCACACGTCGGTGCAGGAAAAGGGTGTCACGCGCATCTGGCTGGAGAGACCCACTCCTGGCTACAGTCTTGGTCCGTTGACGGAGCACCACGATGGCTTCTTTGTGGCTTCGGGTTCCCATTGGTTCGACACAATTCAGGCCTTTCGCCAGTCACACGACGAGAGCGCGAAACGGGAGTTTCGTCCGAGTCCAGACACAGCTTGGGAGCCGCTGTGGGCGCCGTGGGGAGGGCCAAAGGGCAAGTGGACCGGCGTGCATCCGGAAGAGCTCGAGGTCGACGAGTTGTTTGAGATGGGTCAGGTGGCTGCGGATCTGGGCATTCGCGGCTTCGTGAACTGGCTGTGGTATATGGATACCAAGGATGACCGATGGCGGGGCAAAGATTGGTACTGGGGTTACCCGGATTACATGGGTGACTATATCCCAAGCTCGAAGTTGAGGGACCTTCGCGGGCTCGTGAGAAAGCTCAAGAGCATTGGGATCATGAGCATTTTCTGGATCTCGCCATGGATGGCGGGAAGGCAAACGAAGATTCGCGAAGAGCTGAAAGAGGCGCTCGTCGAGTTGGATATGGATCGCTCAGACCCATACTACGAGCGGTGCACGTCGTACTTGTGCGCGCGCAACCCGATCACGCAGAGACGAGTACCCGAGCTGATGCAGAGAGTCCTCCGTGATTATGAGGCGGACGGTTTCACGGTGGACATGATCGAGGCGGCGCCGACAGCGCCCTGCATCGCCGATCACGAACACAACTTTCCTACGTACGGTCTGGCAATGGCGGATACCTTCGCCCGTATGAGGGAGGCGATCGACGAGGTGAATCCGAATGCGGTGATCGAGTTCCGGCCGCTCTACTCGAACGTCAGTAACCTGTACAACGCCACGGCGAACCGGTCGCCGGACTCGGGGGAATGGGGCTCCTTCGACATGAATCGGCGTCAGTGCGTGCTGTTGAGGTCGTATATACCTCCCGGCATTGCGGTGCACACCGACCCGGTCTGGTGGCACATTCACGAGAGCAATCAACTCGTCGCGAAGATGCTGTCGACGGCGGTCGTGACCGGTGTCCCCCAGATCTGCGCCGACCTCCTGAACATGACGGATGATCATCGCCGGCTGCTGAAAGGATGGCTGTCCTTCTACCACGAGCACAAGCAGGACTTCCGCTACGGCCAGTTGAGGCCGGTCCAGAATGATGCGCTATACTCGACCGTCAAGGTCGAGCGAGGCGGCAAGGCATTCGTCACCTATGGCAGCTACCCGGCTCTGAAAGTACCTCTAAGCAGCGAGGCCGAGGAGATATATCTGTTCAATTGCAGCGATGACGACGCACTGTATACGATACTGGAGGACGTAGCCGGCGACTTCACTGCAACGGTGCACGACTACGACCTGGCAGTCATGTCACAAGAGAGGCTCGGTGCGACCAGTGGATCACTGTTGGTTGACCTCGTTGTTCCCCAGGGCGGCTATGTCGCCCTCACAAGAACGGGTCGATAGCCATGTCCTCACCATAGGGAGCAACAAAGATGACTGAATGGGCCCGGCCAGCCGATCGGCTACGTTCGGTCGGAGATTCCCGAGTTCGACATGCCGGCGTACCAGGGCTAGCGTTATGAGAGTATGGCGCCGGATACGCTTGATCTTTGGTGCAAGCTTACGGACTCTTGGGCTGCGAGGCGGCTCTCACACTAGCCGGCCAGATCATCAACTATGTGCGCCGGTATTTCCACGGCACGGATGGTAGCCTTCCGCGCTTCCCGGGCGATTCGACCTTCGCCCTAGTCCACGCCCACGAGAATCCCACGGGTCGGGCAGTCGCGCGAACGCTCCCATAAGACTTCGACCAAGTTCCTTTAGTTCCATAACGCCTATTTATTCATGAATCGGCGATAATTCACGGGCCCTGAACGAACCCATACAGTGTATAGACGATTTCGGAAACATGCGCTAGAACTCGACGGCAATGGCTGACGATGCCACCGATATCCGTCTTTTCAAGATAGACTCGCGGGCAGTCGAGCCTTGACAAGAGGCTTGTGAAATCTTCTGCACCAGTCCATACACTACCTGCTAGCTTATTGACTTTATGTTTATTATGTGTCACATTATGTTGAATCGTTGCTAGCATGACCTGGGCGGATCACTGTGGCTTGTTCTCAAGGAATCAAATCTCTTTACTAGCGAGGCAACTGCGTGACACAACCGTTGCAAGGTATTCGTGTTATCGACTTAGCGCGAGTTCTTGGCGCTCCCCTATGCTGCCAGATTCTCGGCGATCTGGGCGCGGAAGTAATCAAAGTGGAGTCCCCCCGCGGGGATATGTCGCGCGGGGACCGTTGGTCACACGGTGGCGTCAGCCTGGATTATGCCAACTACAACCGCAACAAGTTCGGGGCCTCGCTCAATCTGCGCACCGACAGAGGAAAGGACCTTCTGCGAGAACTCGTCGCCTGCTCGGATGTTCTGGTGCAGAACTACCGAATCGGTGTCATGGAGGAGATGGGCTTAGGATACACCGAGCTTTCGAAGGTCAACCCGCGGCTGGTGATGCTTAGCATCTCGGGTTTCGGCCGCCGGAGCTCCTTGCGCAATTGGCCGGGTTTGGACGGGATACTCCAGGCGATGAGCGGGATGATGGATCTGACCGGGCCACCGGACGGATCTCCGATGCTTGTGGGCACGTACATCGCGGACCACTTGGCCGGAATGTGGGGAGCTCTCGGAGTCCTTGCAGCGTTGGAGTATCGTTCGCGAACCGGCGAAGGCCAGGAAGTCGACATTGGGCTACTACCCAGCACGATCGCTGTCCTGGGCATCACTATCCCTTGGTTCCTCCTGACCGGCGAAACGCGACCCCGCAGCGGGAACACGAATCCGCTCCACGCAGCGGTGGGAGCTTTCCCTACAAAGGACGGACACGTATTCGTCGACGCCGGGGGCGGCAAATCGTGGCCCAACCTTGTCGAAGTCATTGGTCGAGCGGAACTGCAAGCTCTGGCGCACACAACGAGCGAGGAGCGTCTTGAACGCAAAGATGAGATCGATGCCCTAGTTGCTGAGTGGACGGCTCTCCATACGAGCCAGGAGTTGACTGACATTCTGGCCGAGGCCGGGGTGGTTGTAGGGCCCGTGAGGACAATCCAAGACGTCGCCGCCGACCCGGAACTGCGCGGTCTGGAGATGATCCTGGACGTGCAGACTCCCGATGGGTCAGCAATGCCCGTGATGGGAAACCCGATCAAGCTCGCGAAGGCTCCGATCCGCGTCCGCCAATCGCCGCCGCAGATCGGTCAGGACAACGAGCGCGTGTACCGCAAGTTGCTCGGACATACTCCGGATGAACTGCGCGCGTGGCGCGAGAATGGAGTCATCTGAGTTAAGCATCTGCAAAAGTGGACCCCGACCCGGCTGGCTTTGGTCTATCTACGAAAAAGGAGGTGACGGCCTGACAAGCTAAGGTAGCCGGCGGATAAGACCGGCATGGGCCGGACGGATGATAAGCTTCAAGCAGCATAGGAGGAGAGCGAATGTTTGACAAGACGATGGAACATCGATTCACTCGGCGGTCGTTTCTGGCTGGGCTGGGCGCAGCAGCCGCGTTGCCGATTCTGGCAGCCTGCCAGCCGGAGGTAGTCGAAGTCGAAAAGCAAGTCGTCGTAACGCAGATCGTCGAGAAGGAGGTCACCGTCGCGCCGGCCGCACGGGAGGACATCACTCTGAGGGCGATTATCTTCCCCTACCCGCCGACTATAGCGGTCCGCGACCAGTTGCCGACGTACAAGAGACTGACCGGCGTCACGGTGGAGTGGGAGGAGTTTGGCGGGCAAGACATGGTGACCAGGCAGATAGCGGAGCTGCAGACCGGGAGCGACCGCTACGACATCTTCATAATCGGCGTGCGTAGCATAGCTCCGTTGGCAGGGTCTGGAGGCATGCTGCCGTTGGATGACCTGATCGCCGAGGCGGGGGCGGACTTGGACTGGGAAGATTTCATTCCCAAGCAGACGGAGATGTTCCGTTACGGGGGCAAGTCCTATGGTCTACCCATATCAAGCAATGTCTTCATGTGCGGGTACCGTAAGGACATCTTCGAGGCAGAAGGGATCAAGGTGCCACCGCTTGGCACCGCCTTCAAAGCCGACGAGTGGCTGGACGTCATCAGGAAAGTGCACAAGCCGCCCGACATGGCAGGCACCGTGTTCCATAACGGGGGTATCCAGATGTGGGGGCCGGTTTTGGTCTCCGCAGGCGGGCGGTTCTTCGATGAGAAGATGACGCCGACTTTCAACTCAGAGGAAGGTGTGCTCGCCGCAGACTATGTGGGCGAGGCGCACGAGTCCGGTACGCCGGGTATGATCGGTCTCTCTAACCCTGAGGCCAATGAAATCTATTTGCAGGGCAAGGCGGCGAGCATATGCCCGCACTGGGTATCGCGCATCCCAATGACCCTGAACGAGGAGAAGTCGCAGGTGTTGGGGAAGGTGGACTGGACCACGCTGCCATACGGGGGTCTTGCTCCGGGGATAGACATTGGGCAGGGATTCAATGACGGCTGGGCGTTTGGGCTGGTGAAGGCCAGCAAGAACATCCAGGAGGCCTTCGACTTCGGGGTGTGGGCCGTTAACCCGGACCTGCAATCGCAGATCCTGGTTGACTCGAACGTTGCGCCACCGCGCAAGTCGGTGTTTGCGAAGAACGCGAAACTCGAGCAGTTCTGGTGGCTGCCCGTCATGGGGGTGCAACTGGACAACACCTACGATGTCCCGCGAATCCCTGAGTGGACGGAGATCGTAAATCGAACGAACAAAACTTTGGAAGAAGTCTGGGGAGGGCGGGCCTCGTCGACCCAGGAGGCACTGGACAGCATCAACGAGGTAGTAACCAAGCTGATGAAGGAACGCGGCTATCCAGTGGGCACCTATGAGGGCGAAAGGCTGCCCTGGGAGTGATCCGGGCCGGCCGTGGCCCTGGTCTGTGAATGGGGGAGCAGAGGCGCGCTCGTCTCTCTGCTCCCTCCGACGACATAGCTGTAGTGGTCTGATGGTCCCGGGGGCGTGATGCGCGCAGGATATCTTCCGACTCCTGATCGTGTCGAGACCGGGCCTCGCCACTGGGAGGAGGACCGGTGAGGGATCGGGCAACTATCTACATGATGGTCGCGCCTTCGGCAGTGATAGTTTTTGTGGTCTTTCTGTTCCCTCTCTTGTTATCCCTGTGGACTAGCCTCCACCTCCAAATACTGAGCCGACCCGAGCTCACCCGGTTCATCGGTCTGGATAACTACGTGTCGCTGGCGATGGATCCAGAGTTCCAACATTCGGTACAGGTGACTCTGATCCTCGGGGTCGCCGTAGTAATCGGGCCCATGATGTTTGGCCTACCGATCGCACTGCTTCTCGAGCACCATTTGGGTCATCTTGGATGGGTCAGAGCACTCTACTTGCTGCCAATTGTGGTTACCCCGGTCGTAGCCGCTATCCAGTGGCGTTGGATGCTGAATCCTTCGTTTGGGGTGCTGACGTGGCTGCTTCAATCGGTCGGGTTACCGGGCGGAGAAGTGTTGAAGACCCCGATCGGTGCGATATTCTGGCTTATTGTCGTGGATATTTGGAGTGGCACCCCGATAGTGATCCTCTTGTTCGCTGCCGGCCTCGAGTCGATTTCGGTCGAGATACGCGACGCGGCGAAGGTGGATGGAGCCAGCGGTTGGCAAACGGCCAGATACATCCTCCTGCCTATGCTGAGGCAACTACTGGTGGTAATCCTGCTCATCCGCACCATCGCGGCCCTTCGAGGTTTCGACACCATCAAAACCCTCACCGACGGGGGACCAGGAAACGCGACTGAAGTCGTGAATCTTCTCGCCTTCCGCGCCGCACTAGAATATTGGGACGTGGGCAAGGCGTCTGCTATGGGGTGGATCATGCTCTTTGTCGCAGTTGCCCTGACCATAACCTACGCAAGGCTCATGGGCGTAGGGACCAAGACGGAATGACAGGCAGTCAAGAGCGGAGAATGGGGGGCGAACGTGGCTCGGACTAGCGTCGCGTATCCTGGACAAATCAAACCTCGAGTAATGGGCATACTGGCGGCTCTGAGGCTTCCCTCAGTACTCGCGGTGGCTTTCCTTCTGGCATACTTGCTGTTCACGCTCTTCCCGATCTACTGGATCGTCGTATCCTCGCTGAAGTTGCGCGTTGACACATTGACTCTGCCCCCAACACTGCTGTTCATCCCGAACTTTAGCGCCTACGAGAACATATTCGCGTTCCAGTTCTTCCACCGCTTCTTGCTCAACACGGTGATCGTCGCGATTTCTACTACGGCAATTGCGCTCGCCGTAGGTTCGCCGGCGGCCTACGCGATCGATCGCTACCCGTTTCGCTTCAGCAACATGATCGTATATGCGATGCTGGCGACTCGCATGATCTTCCCAATAGTGTACGCCATTCCGTTCTTTGTGCTGTACCACCGCATGGGAGAGTTGACCGGGTTCCGCCTGTTGGACACGCAAATTGGTCTGATCATCGCGCACACGACCTTCAGCCTTCCGTACGCACTGTGGATCATGAGCGGGTTCTTTTCGGGTATTCCCACCGAGATCGATGATGCGGCCATGGTCGACGGCTGCTCCAGGTTTGGAGCATTCTGGCGGGTGATTCTGCCCCTCACCGCGCCAGGCCTGGGAGCAGCAGCTATCTTCATTATCCTGTTATCGTGGAACGAGTTTCTGTTCGCTCTGGTACTCGCGGGCGGTCAGGCGAAAACACTAACGGTAGCTGCCTCCCAGTTGATAACTCAGATATCAATCGAATGGAACCAGCTATGCGCCGTTGGCACCGTCACAATCCTGCCTTTGCTCGCGGTCTTTTCTCTTATCTACCAATACCTCGCAAAGGGGATGGTCGCGGGTGCCACGAAGGGATGAGTTTGCTAAGCAGGGCGGGGGCGCTACACCGCGCCTATCTTCGGGCCACCCGACAGGTCTTCCTGGACGTCTCCAGATCCCCTGCCAAGGCGCACGAGAATCTTCGAACTGGCGGCGGTTATCCTAGCTAGGAACCCTGCGGTTCTTGGAAGGGAGCCGAGTAATCTTCAACGCCCGGCAATGCGATGCGGCCTTCGATCGGATCATCGGGATAACGTGGGCCACGCGTGCCGTCACGTAGCGGTCACAGTAATGTTCGAGGAGGTTAGGCATGACTGACCAGATCGCGGTCGACGATAGGTACATCTACGGGACGTGGCAGCGACCGCCAAATGCCACTGCAGACGAGGAGGAAGACACCGTCCACGACGATGCGATGGCGCAGAAGCTAGGATTCAGCGGCGGGTTGGTGTCAGGGAGTATCCTCAACGAGCTCTTTCCGCCGCTCCTACTCAAGACCTTCGGTGAGCGATGGTTTAACCAAGGCTCTGTCAGTGTGTACTTTCCTAGTCCCATTACCGACCGTGAGGAGGTGAGGGCGGTTATAGGGGCCCCGCCACGCGGGCTAACTGACGTACAGGTGCCTGCCTGGATCGAGACGCCAGACGGGCGCAAGGTCGCTGAAGGGACTGTAGGGATTGGTGTGCCCGATGTACCGTCGGCGCTTCGAGCTCGCAAGCTCGATCAGTATGCGCCGGGTGAGCTGCGCATTCTAGCCGGGGTCAGTGCTGGAGACGAGCTACCGCCGGTCAATGCAGTCTTGGGGCAGGAACAGGTCGACAAGCGGAAGCGTGGCCTCGGATCCATTCTCGATTGGCTTGACCGAGAGTGGCCGTGGGGACCAGACATGGCTACGGTGGGAACCATGGGGGGGCCATTGAGCGAGCCGCTCAGGCCATACCGTGCTGGGACTCTAAGCGAGATAGTGATGGTCGTGGGAGCCGTCGAGCTGCGAAACGTGAATGGCCCGGTGATTATAGATCGATCTTACCAGGCGGGCGGGGTGATAGTGTACGTGGGCACAAGCCCAAAGACTGAATACATATGGTTTGACACCCATCTGGACGAAGAAGATGGGAGTAGGGTGGCTGAGATGCGGACGCTGTACCGCTACATGAAGGCGACCTCGCCACTCTATCAAGAACACGAAGTGTGACCGCGCGGTTGTAGCGGGCAGGAGAAGAACCGCCGAGGCCAGAGAAACCCGCAACTGGGCCACGGCCGACGATGGTTCCGGCCTACCTGCTCATTGCGGCCGCCACCTCCGCCCAGACCGGCAGCGATCGGGCGCGTGGACACAGCGTACGGGCGCCGCGATCAAAGTGAGTAACGCGTCCCCTGTCGCGGCATAAGCGTCCAGCACTGCCGTCTTTGCCGGTGCTCCGAAAAAGGGGCGTGGCGCGCCTAAGCAACTGAAGGAGGGAGACGCGCTGTGCAACGAAAGCTTATGGGTCTCGCGGATGCGGCCAGACTGGTTCCCGCCGAAACCAGCATTACGATAGGCGGGAGCATCCTCAAGCGTACGCCGGTCGCGTTCGTGCGCGAGCTGATACGCCAGGGGGTGACGGGCCTCGCCGTGCTCGAGTTTGCCGCTGGCATAACCACGGACCTGCTCGCTGGCGCCGGGGCTGTGAAACGTGTGGAGGCGGCCTACGTCGGGCTGTTCCAGTTTGGTATGGCCTACAACTTCCGTCGCGGCGTCGAGGCCGGACGAATTGACGTGCGCGATTTCCCGGAGACGGCCATGATCGCCCGCTTCCGGGCCGCAGCCCAGGGAGTATCCTTCCTTCCGACCAATGTGCTCCACGGTACGGGCATGGCCGCGCACAACCCGGAGCAGGTTCGCGAGATCACCTGTCCCTTTACCGGGGCGAAGTATCACGCGGTTTCCGCGGCTACCTCCGACTTCACCGTGCTTCACGGCCACGTCGGCGACGAGTTCGGCAATGTTCAGTGGCCAGTGCAACGGGACAGCGACGATCTGGACTTTATTCTCGCCAAGGCGGCCAACCGATTGATCGTCACTGTCGAGAAGATTGTTCGGCACGAGGAGATTCTTCGCCAACCTACCTTGACCTACATCCCCGGCCAGTGGGTGGAAGCCATTGTGGAGGCGCCGTACGGCGCGCATCCAGGAAGCTGCGATGGCTTCTACGACGAGGATGAGGAGCATCTGCGGTCCTACCAGGAGTACGCGAGGGAGCCTGGTCGGTTCCAGGAGTACGCTGACAGGTACATCTATAGCGTAGAGGACCACTGGGATTATCTGGAGAAGGCTCTGACTCCTGGGCGGCTCATTCATCTGACGGTGAGATAGGAGGGGCGTTCGATGCTGTCTGCAGACGATTACACACTGAATGAGCTCATGGTGACCACCGTCGCAAAGGAGTTGCGCGATGGAGAGCTGGGGTTTGTCGGCGTCGGCACGGCCGGTCGCGCATTCACCCTGGCCGTGGGCGTCCCGATTGCCGCCGCGCGGCTGGCGCAACTCACCCACGCTCCCAACTTCACCATTTACTGGGGGAACCTGCTTAGCCCCGACCTGCGGTTCATCCCCTCGAAGCTCAGACAGCGGGATTTCACTTCTTGGCCCACTGCGGCGCAACTTCCGAGCACGGCGGACAAATGTGACATGCTGGCTCGTCGGCAATTCGATGTTTGTTTCGATTCTGCCGCACAAATCGACCAGTACGGAAACCTGAACATCACGGCCATCGGCGATTACCGCTCGCCCAAAGTCCGCCTGGTCGGTTGCCTCGCCCAGACCGATCACCTCGCCTACGTCAGACGGCCGATCATCATCGCGGACCTGAGCAAGCGGACGTTCGTCAGCCGGGTAGATTTTGTTACGAGCGTTGGCTACTTAGACGGCGGAGATAGTCGAGCCCGGGCTGGCCTGGAGCCTGGCGGACCGTGCAAGGTGATCACAGATAGGGCGGTCTTTAGCTTCAACGCCGAGTCCAAGGGAATGCAGGTGGAATCACTGCACCCGGGAGTTATGCTTGAGGAAGTGCTGGAAGCTATGAGCTTCCGCCCCCTCGAGCCAAAAAGTATTGGGCAAACGGGGCTTCCAACACGGGAACAGGTTCGGCTGATTCGGCAGGAGATCGATCCGAACCGAGTACTGCTGAATGGGTAGTGCTCCGCCAATAGCTATTAAGGCGACATCGTGCGGATGGTGACGGCCTTCACTTGTCCACCGGTCGCCGGACTCGGGAGAGTGGGGCTCTCTGGACATGAACCGGCGTCAGTGCGTGCTGTTGAGGTCGTATATACCTCCCGGCATTGCGGTGCACACCGACCCGGTCTGGTGGCACATTCACGAGAGCAATCAACTCGTTGCGAAGATGCTGTCGACGGCGGTCGTGACCGGTGTCCCCCAGATCTGCGCCGACCTACTGAACATGACCGATGATCATCGCCGGCTGCTGAAAGGATGGCTCTCCTTCTACCACGAGCACAAGGAGGACTTCCGCTACGGCCAGTTGAGGCCGGTCCAGAATGACGCTCTATTCTCGACAGTCAAGGTCGAGCGAGGCGGCAAGGCATTCGTCACCTATGGCAGCTATCCGGCTCTGAAAGTACCGCTAAGCAGCGAGGCCGAGGAGATATATCTGTTCAATTGCAGCGATGACGACGCACTGTATACGATACTGGAGGACGTAGCCGGCGACTTCACCGCAACGGTGCACGACTACGACCTGGCAGTCATGTCACAGGAGAAGCTCGGTGCGACCAGTGGATCGCTGTTGGTTGATCTCAATGTTCCGCAAGGCGGCTACATTGCCCTCACAAGAACGGGTCCTTAGCTATGTCCTCACCATAGGGAGCAACAAAGATGACTGAATGGGCCCGGCCAGCCGATCGGCTACGTTCGGTCGGAGATTCCCGAGTTCGACATGCCGGCGTACCAAGGCCAGCATTATGAAAGTATGGCGCCTGATACGCTTGATCTAGCCGATCGTGCTAGCCTGGTCATCCACGGAATGACCGAAGCTGCCGATCCCGAAGCCGACTACGAGCCCTATATGCAGGTCTGGTTCGATAGCAGACCTCCCCAGATGTTGCACCACTGGTGCGGGCCGGGAATGATGGCCAAATTCCTCGAGGCGACGCCGCTGATGCGGATCATTAGCGGCAGCAACTTGAACGAACACGTCGACCGAACGTGGGCTGAAGTGGCGCTCCGTGGGTTGGGACCGGACGGATTGTCCTACTCGCCTCTGAAGGGCCGGCCTTGGGCGGACGAGGATTCGCCTAGCCCCGTGCATACTCTAACCGGCCAAGTTCTAGCTCCTTTAACCTTTGGCAAGCTGCTTTCGGCCATGGCCGTGTTGGCTCATCGCGATGGAGGGCCGGTTTGGCGGGACGCCAGTCGTAGCTTGGTGGATGGAATCATCGGATTGGCGGTAGACGCCGGCGACATCGCCTTCTTCTGGCCGGATTGTATGGACGCGAGAAAAGAGCGCCCGGCCAGGGTCGAGCCGCCGACCAAGGGAGTGAACCAAGAGAGTTCGCGTACCCCACACGGATTGGTGCACGCTTACCGGCTCCTGGGCTACGAGCCGGCTCTGACGCTAGCCGGCAAGATCATCAACTACATGCGCCGGTATTTCTACGGCGCCGATGGCAGCTTTATGCGCGTCCCCGGCGATTCGACCTATGCCCACTTCCATGCCCACGCTCACGGGCTATTGGCAATGCAGGACTACGCCGAGACCGCAGATGACCAGGAAGTGATGGAGTTTGTCGTACGCAGCTTCGAGTTCGCCAAGGGTGTGGGAACCCAGCTGGAACGGCAGGTAGCCTATGAATTTGCCGTGGCGCCAGGACCTGGATTGCTCGGTTTCTTCCCATGTCATATCAGTAGCCCCGAGTGGGAGGGCTCTGAGCTGTGTGAAGTCGCTGATATGATCGCGCTGGCGTTGAAGCTGTCGGAGGCCGGTGTTGGCGATTACTGGGACGACGCTGATAGATGGATTCGCAACATGTTTGCCGAGGGTCAGTTGCTATCCACCGATTGGATCTCCCGAGTACCCGAGAACATGTTCGCGAGCTTGCCTTCGTGGGCAGAGCCCCGTACCCTGAAACCATCGCCGGTTAAGCCCTACAATACCACCGATCGAGTAGCGGAGCGCTGTTTGGGGACGTTTGCCGGCTGGCCGGCGGCCAATGATTGGTACGTGGGATCCGGCGTCGGCATTGCCTACTGTTGCACGGCAAACTCGGCACACACGATCTACCGAACTTGGGAGCGAATGCTGCGTCATCAGGATGGCAAGCTGCGAGTGAACTTGCTGCTGAACCGGGCCTCGCCCTGGGCTGACGTGGAAAGCTATATACCTTATCAGGGTAGGGTCGACGTGAAGGTGAAGCAGCCGGTTGACCTCGCTATACGAATTCCCGAGTGGGTTGCGCCCGGTGACACCCGCTGTCGAGTGAACGATAGAGAGCGCAACCTCAGTTGGGACGGAAGATACGCCCAGGTAGGCTCGGTCCTACCTCAAGATCTGGTCAGCTTGAGCTTTCCGATCTTTGAACGCACGAACAAAATTCGCGTCGAAAAGCAGCGCTTCACCATAGTGCGCAAAGGAAATGACGTGGTTTCAATTGATCCGCCCGGCCGTTACAATCCCTTGTACCAAAGGCAACACTACCGTGATGACGAACCACGTTGGCGCAGGTTCAACCGCTTCGTCTCCACCGAACATATCGACTGGTAAAACGGAAGAGCAATGGCAATCAGCCATGGCCGGCAACGAACGAGGGGGCATCCAACAACGGATCGCAAACAGTCTGAAGGCCTGGGCTAAGCCAACGACCCGGCCAAGAGACCGATCTCAGACAGATGGCTCACCCAGGCTATCCCGTCGCGCGTTGCTAATTGGCGCCGCCGGCCTAGCCGTCGCATCTGGGGCGGCCCGAGTTGTCGCCAGCGTCACGCATCCGCCGGCCGCGCTGCCGACCTTTGAACAGATAACGTCGCAGGCCGGTATAGCCTTTCGACACCGGCGGCACCAGAGTGCTCATGCTATTCAGGCCGGCGCCGCGTTTTTCGATTTCAATGGAAACGGCCGACAGGATCTCTTCCTCACAAATGCCCACGGCCCCAACGCGCTCTATCGCAATAATGGCGACGCGACATTCACCGACATAGCTGACAAATCGGGTCTCGCAGGGCCACACGAGATCACGATTGGAGTAGCCTGTGCGGACTACGATAACGACGGCAACTGCGACTTGCTCGCCACCCGGATCGGCGGACTTAACCTGTTCCACAACAATGGCGACGGTACCTTTTCCGACGTCACCCAAGACGCAGGGCTGGAGGTTGAAGGACACCATCCCGCCTCGGCAGTCTGGGCGGACTTCGACGGCAATGGATACCTCGATCTTTACGTCACCTACTGGATCGACGGCGCGCCGCCCGCGATCCGAGGCAAATCGCTCGCTGAACTGAGAGAGGAGTTCACACCGTTAGCGCGTCAGCATCGTCTGTTCCAAAACAACGGCAATGGGACTTTCCGCGACGTTACTCATTTTCTTGGGCAATCCTCCCTACATGGTGCCGGGCTGGCCGCCGGCTTCCTCGATTACGACGACGATGGCCGCCCAGATCTATTCGTGGTGAACGACTTCGGGCAGTTCATCAAACCTAATGTCCTGTACCGCAACGCCGGCCCCGCGCGCGGCGATTGGTCATTCAAAGATGTTAGCGACCAGGCAAGGGTCGATGCTGCGATTGACGGCATGGGCTTGGCTGTCGGCGACTACGATGGGGATAGCCGGCTCGACATGTTTGTCACGAACATGGGTGACAACGTGCTTTATCGCAACCATGGCGGAGAAATATTCGAAGACACGACCGGCGTCGCCGGCGTGGGACGCGGAGAGATCCCGGGGGAACATTCAGTTGGCTGGGGCACCGCGTTCCTTGACTTCGACAACGATGGATTGCTCGATATCTACTTCGTAGCCGGCCGATTGCACCCCGCTATGAATGCCGCCGGCCAGTACTTGCCCGATCAGCCTAACGCGTTATTCCATAATCGTGGTGATGGAACATTCCGCGACGTGTCAAAGCAGACCGTCTCCGACCACAACGGCTGCGCCCGCGGACTGGCAGTAGCTGACATCGATGGCGATGGATTCTTGGACCTGTTGGTCGCGAATTTCGACCAGCCGCCCGCGTTGTTGAGAAACTCCGGCAACGAAAATCGATGGCTAGAGGTTAAACTTGTGGGGGTGCAGAGTAATCGCGACGGCATCGGTGCTCGACTCACCCTGACGGCCGGTGGCTCGCGACAAATCCGTGAGATCCAGAGCGGCACCAGCTTTCTATCCCAACACAGTCTCGTCGCCCATTTTGGTCTGGGCCGGCTTGATCGCGTCGATGAGCTGCGGATTCGCTGGCCGAGCGGAATCGTTCAAACATTGATCGACCTGCCGGCTAACCGGATGATTACAGTTACTGAGGCGGTTTGAAGGAGTAACCGACAATGCAATTTGGATTGAGCGCATTTATCTGGGTGGGATTCTTTGAAATGAAGGATCTGCACCTGGTCGACCGGACGGCCGCACTAGGATTCGACATCTTTGAAGTGCCAGTAGCCGATCCGGCTGACCTGGACGGCGAGGCCTTGGCCAACGCCTTTCGCCAGACAGGGTTGACCGCGAGCATCTGCACGGCGTTTGCGCCGGATCGCTCGTTCATCAGCGACGATCCGGCTGCCAGACTGCGCGCCCGAGACCACATGCTCGCGACTATAGATCTGGCCGCCGCATTAGGGGCGAACCACATAATCGGTCCTCAAGGGTCCGAATGGGGCTACAAGCAGTTGGTTTCGCCGGACGAGCGTCGTCGTCAGATCGAACTCTGTGCAAAAGGGCTGCGGGAAGTCGCCGATCACGCGGCGGGTGCGGGCGTTGCGCTGGGATACGAGTGCCTCAATCGCTACGAAATAGGCTTTATCAACACTATCGAGGAAGCCTTGGAATTGGTTCGATCTGTAGATCGTCCTTCCCTTGGCGTTATGATTGACACGTTTCACGCCAACATAGAAGAGAAATCGTTGTCCGGCGCGGTTGAGATGGCCGGCTCCCACCTCAACTATGTCCATACCGCCGACACCTACCGAGGAGTGCCCGGAACCGGCCATCTCGCCTGGGACGAGTTGGTAGCCGCCCTCCGCCGAATCAACTACGACGGACCGGTCGTTATCGAGACTTTCAACCATAAAGTTGAAGAGATAGCCACGGCGGCCGGCTTCTGGCGGCCGATCGTCCCCGACCCAGAACAAGGCGCGATCGACGGGCTTCGTTTCCTGAAAGAAAAGTTCGGTCAGAACTAACCCACACCGGCCGCAGCGCCGGCGCATACAGACTCTTTCCCCTGTGCGCGCCCAGAACGACGATGACCGGACAAGCACAACCACGAGAGGTTGCAACTGCGCCGGAGATTAATTCCCTCTCTCCTTGGGAGAGGGCTAGAGGTGAGGGTTTATCCCCCGTCATTGGTACGAAAATAGTTATCCGCTGCCACCGAATTCGTCATTCTCGCGGAAGCGGGAATCCAGAGGGGAAGGGTGGCACCAACCACATCCGAACACATCCAACGACCAAGTCTCATTTTCATACCTTGGTGTGCCGGCACCAGCCGGCATGGGCGATTGGTACGAAAGCATGTCCCGGACTCCGATCCGGGATGGATGGTTTCCGTCACGACCGTTGGTCTCGTCATGCCGGCGTCCGATGGAATTCCCTCGCACTCGTCATTCCGGCGAAGGCCGGAATCCAGGGAAGGCATGGGCGGCATCAATGACACTAGAACTCTCCCACCAACCAGCGCACCTAATTTTCAAACCCTGGTGTGCCGGCGCCAGCCGGAATCCAGCGCCGGTGCACGTCCCTGAATTGACGCTCTAAATCATCGCCACTAGAATTCGACCAATGAAGTAAGGGCATTGCCCGCCTGATTCTGAGGATCCAGACCACACACCTCGAAGTCAGAGAATCTCCGAGAACCACCTAACGAGGGAGAAACTATGCGAATCGCCGATGTGCAAGCCTACCCAATGTCGCACAAACTGGCGCCCGAAGATATCGTTGATCTGGGGCTCGGCCGTACCGTGAAACGCGACACCGTCATCGTGAAGGTCACTACGGACGATGGTATCGTCGGCTTCGGCGAGTCTCATCACGGACGCTCCCCCGGCGCCGTAGCCCATTTGGCCAACACCACGCTTCGCCAGTTGGTCCTCGGCATGGATGCATCGGACGTGGTTGGCGTCTGGGCACGAATCTACAAGATGCAGCTTGGCAGTCACGGCATGGGCGCCGCCACCTCCATCGCGATGAGCGGAATCGATATGGCCCTATGGGACATACGGGGCAAGGCGGCAGGTTGGCCTGTCTACAAGCTGCTCGGCGGATCATGCCGGCCGATTCCCGCCTACGCCGGCGGCGTGGCGCTCGGTTTTCAGGAACCCCCTGCGCTGGTCGACGAGATCCGGCCGCTTGTAGAGTCCGGCTACAAGGCGGTGAAGCTCCGGCTAGGCGACACGCCGGCCCGCGATCTCGAACGCGTTGCCGCGGTGCGTAAGGCGTTTGGCGATGAGTTGACGATCCTCGTCGATGCCAATACCGGATATAACGTCGCTGACGTGCGGCAGGTGATGCCTGGATTGGAGGCGAACAACGTGGGCTGGCTCGAAGAGCCGTTCCCCGCCCACGACCATCGAAGCTATTCTATTGCCGCCACCTTTGGCAACGTACCCTTGGCCGCCGGCGAGAATCACTACACCCGCTTCGAGTTCATGCGCGTGATCGAGGATGGGGTTATCAGGATCTTGCAGCCGGACCTCTCGAAGAGCGGCGGCATCACCGAGTTACTCCGCATCGCTGCGATGGCCTCGGCCTGGAAATTGCCCATCCACCCCCATACTTCAACCTCGGCGCTGAACATGGCTGCGTCGATTCATTTCCTGGCGTCAATCGAAAACGCCGGCTACTTCGAGGGTGACGTATCCACGAGCAACCCGTTTCGGGAGCAGCTTGGCAGCACTCCCTACACCATGGACGCAGACGGCAACGTACGTCCATTAGAAAAGCCGGGCATTGGCATCGAAGTCGACGAGGATTTCCTCCTCAAGCACCCGGTGATCGAAGGCCCAGGATTCGTTTAATTAGGTGTCGATCCATAGCCGATAAAGCGGGGGACGAGTCCGCGATCATTGGCTTCCCCGCCAAACCGACTATCGGTAACCGCCCGCGTTTTGTAGGCACCCCGATCGCCTGCCGCGTCATCGGGCGGTTGAACTAGAAGGGACATCAACGAGCCTGCCGCCGCTCGCGGAGCCGCGCTACGACGTCGTCTGCGGATTGCACCTGGCCGGCTCGGATCTGCCGGTTGCCCAGCGCGAGGATCTTTAGCAGCGAGATGGTCTCTTTCGTCTGCTGGTAGCTTTCGATGTTCAGTATGACTGCCTTAACTTCGCCGTTCTGGGTTATGATCAGGGCTGCCCACGATCTTCGATAGTACAGACAATCTCAGCGGTGTGGGCCTTGAGCTAACTTATCGGCTTAATCCGGCGGGACAGGTTCATGGCACTAGCCGGCCCCTTGTTTCGTAGCTTGCGCATCTAGCGTTCGTAGAGCTTCCTCCGCCGCCCGTCGCTTCTCCGCGTCGGGGTGGCGAGAAATGATCCGTTGAAAGGCATTTCGCCCCATATCGTCCCCTCGTTGCGCGGCCTCGAACGCCTCCGCGTGTACGGTCTCTTCGTGCCTCCAGTCGAACCGGACCACGTCCAAGTCGAACTCTTTCCAATAGTATTGCCCGTCCATGGATTCCCAGCCGGCGTAAACGTCTTCCCAGCTTATCAGGTTATAGGTCGGCACCAACTCCTTCTCGACTATCGGTTGGCTCGACGGCGAGAAGCGATAGTCGACCGATAGGCGGAATCGATCGGGCGATTGGTTCGGGAGCGCCTTGTGCACGGTCAAGCTGTGGAATACCAGGGCATCCCCCAACCTATAGTCCGTGGTTACCCAATCGCCGGGCACCTTATCTATGTCCATCGCCATGCCTCCAAGCCCCCGCGTGAGATGGAGCTCGTACACTCCTCTCTCGTGCGAGCCGGCCCTCACTGTCAGACCGCCATGCTCCCGCGGACAGTCGCCCAGCGGTATCCAGCAGGTGTAGGTGTCGGTTGTACCCTGGATAGGAACGAAGTCCTGATGAGGCGGTGTGCTGAAGGCTGTGTTCTGGGGGAAAATGAGCCTGCTGATCTTCATCGGGTGCACCAGCACTGTTTCTTCGATCAACGTTTCCATCAAACGGAGTATGGCCGGTTGGTGCGCTAAGCGGTTGAACGCCTCCAGCTTGAGAACGTGGTTGTAGACGTCCAGGTACTGCGGCTCCGGCTCGACACAGATCTTCGACGTGTCGGCAATCCCATCAACCAATTCCGTCCCTGCTTTCAACCAACCACGCTCTCGCAGGACCTCCAGGACGCGTACCCGCAGATTCCAGACAACTTCAGGGTCTAGCAGTCCCCTGAAGAACATATAGCCGTCCCGGTCGATTCGCCGGCGCAACTCTTCTGGCTCATTCAGAGCGTCGTTGGAAACCTTCATCTCGCTGACTGTTTCCATCACTTATCCTCCCTCACGTTTGTGCCGATAGAATCAGTGGCCCGAACCTGATGATGGACTGGCCCTCCTCCTCGGTCCGGGCCGAAATGAACGTCGTTGAACATAGAAAGCCACTTTAGTTGCTTGTCTTTCCCCTAGCCGGCCGCGGCGCCAAGACCCGCGAGCAGCGCCTTCGCTTCCGCGCCCCACTTTGCGTCATTGGCCAGACCGCGCAGATACGCAACGACTCTTTGGTCGCCGACCCTGCCACGGCTAATCGCGTCAACACTCGCCTCTTCATTGTATCGGTGGTCATACTCGACCTTCTTGATGTCGAGTTTTTTCCAGAAGTACTGAATGTCCTTCGACTTCCAATTCTTATAGGCGTTCTCGATTTTCGGCATGAGGGGAAAGACGAACTCCGAGCTGAACGGCTCCGAAAGTCCCTGGTATCGGCAGTCAGTCGATAGGCGTATGCGGTCGCCCCTGTTTGGCGGGGCGCGATGAACGACCAGTGTATGGAAGAAAAGCGCGTCACCCATCTCGTATTCAGCCGTCAACCACTCGCCGGACATGGAGGAGTCATCAACCCCGATACCGCCGTCCGAGTGTGCGCAGACCGGATAGACGCCGCTCCTGTGGGACCCGCGCAGAACCTCCAAAACTCCCATGTTCTCGGATATGTCGCACAGCGGAACCCAGCAGGTGTAGTTTCTTTCCAACGATCCCTGGACGAAGATATAGTCTTGGTGAGCGGTGGAAATATATGGTATCTCGTCCGTGACCGCGTCCTCCGGCGCCCGCAGCCGGATCGCCTTGTGGATGAACGGCGTCACTATTTCTCCGGCCAAGTTCTCCGCGACCGACGTAATCTCCGGCCGATGCATCAGGTTGTGGAGCGATTCGAGTCCCCAGCAATCGCCGTCTTGTACTGCCATGAAGTCCCTGTGCGACCGTCCCGAGCGGACCCGGCCCTCTTCGAGTGGATACTGCCCGTCGAGCAACCCGTCGCTCCTGCAAGCCTCCATTATTTCGAGGCGAACGTTCCGTACCGCATCTCGAGGGAGCAATCCGCGAATTAGCAGACATCCGTCCCTGTCCATCCGTTCTTTCAGAGCATCCACATCGCTCAAGAGTCCGTTCGAGGCTTCGAGTTCGCTGAATTGTTGCACCCGTCTCCTCCGTGTATTGCCGCTTACAGCCGGCGATTGTCTCGAATCGCCGGCTACTTGCTCCACAATGCCACTATCTCGTCCGTGTTGAATTGGTCGCCGAATCCGCTGAGCTGTGGCAAGAGCTCTTCGTCCGCTCCGTATGGCGCGACCGCGTCGCGTACCACGACCGGATAGTAGCCGGCCTGATGCGCGTCGTAATGCGTCTGCACCAGACACCCTTGTACAGAGGTTCCGGCGAGCACTATGCTTCTGATCCCTCGCGCCCGAAGGCTGCTATCCAGCGTGGTTCCTACTAATGCGCTAGCCCTCACTTTCGAGAACACGAGGTCTTCGCCCTGAGGAGTCAACTCGTCCACAGTCTTCGCCGCCAACGTTCCCTCTTGCACGCACGGCGCCCATTCCGCCTCTGAGTACGAGTAGTTGTCGACGCCGTCGGCGAGAATCGCCCCGACATAGCTGCGATGGACCTGTTCCGCATATGCGACCGATATGCCCGCCATCCGCGCCGCCGATAGCAACGCTTGGATGTTAGGTATGATCGCCCTTGCCCGTGAAACGTCGAACCCGTGCCTGGCAAATCCTCCCGCGGGTGACACGAATTCGTTTTGCATATTCACAACTAGAATGACCGTACACTCTGGATTCACCAGCTCGTCGAGTGTCGTTAGCACCTCGTTCCCGTGAATAACTCGCAACGGCTTACACCCTCGATGCTTGGGCAGTCGACTTCCGCCCAGTTTCCTGCCAACACTCCATCAGCTGTTCCGCGGTACAGGATGGCCCCATCGACTGCATCCACTTGGTCCACGATTGCTGATTATCCGGCGAAATGGCATCAGTCACAAGCAGTGGATAGTATCCGTGCGCCAATGCGCCAATATGAGTCGACATCACGCAGCCTCCGGTCGCGCAGCCCGTCAGAATCAATGTGCGAATACCGCGCGTGCGCAATACGTCGTCCAAGCCCGTGCCATTGAAGGAGCTGCCGCGCGACTTGGTGAACACGAACTCACCCTCTTGAGGGGCAAGCTCTTCGATTGTCTGGGCCTCCCAAGTTCCTTCCGTGACGCAGGACACCCAGTCGGAATGTCGGTGCGTAGCGTAGTTTGGACCATCCATCAGGTTCGCGCCCAGCCGGCTGCGGTGGACGTATTCGGCGTAGACGACCAATGTGCCGGACTCTCGTGCTGCTCCGAGCAGCCGCTGCATTTCACGAATGACCGGCGTTTCTTCTGTTGGCTGCGAACTCGTGTTGTGGGCATACCCTCCTTTGGGAGACCAAATCTCATTCTGCATGTCGACGACCATTAGTGCGGCATGCGCCGGGTCCGCCCAGTCGGCTAGCGTTGTCGGCACTTTGACCCCGTGGATTGTTTTCATCGATCTGCAATCCTTCCCTCGAAGTGTTACTTTCGAGCCTACTACTATTCGTAAGAAAAGTCATCCAGGCCCGGCCGGCCTAGGCCGTACAAGTCGGCCGGGTTTTCGTAGAACATCAAACGGGCAAGGTCCATGGCTTGCTCCTCCTTCAACAGTCCGTCATTGATGCGTCGGGCTAGCACCGATGCCACGTTCTCCCTCGCTTGAACCAAGTCTCCCACCGACCATTCGACCCATAGATGCGTGTCTCCGCCATAGGCGATGATCTTGTTCACCGCCACCAGGTCGAGCCATTCGTCCAACCCCGACCGGGTCATCCGGCCCGACAGTGAGTGACTCCAGCAGAGATTCAGCCAAACGTTCGGGCACGCTTTCGCCACCATCCCAGTCTCGCGAACCCAGGGGTGGCCGGCATGATATATCTCGAATTTGACCTCCGGATACTGTGCGAAGACTGGAATCAGATTAGTGGGATTCGTAACCCGCCAATCGCCCCAAGTGCCGCAATAGCCGCTGTGTTGTATAGCGGTCATCCCTACGTCGCCGGCTATGCGAATAATCTCGTGGGCTACATTGTCGGTCAGCGCCGTTTGCTCGGCCGCATTCAGCGGGAAGTGATCGGCTTTACCGGTACTTCGGGAATCGACTATCCGGTCGAATAGGGGCTCCACTTCATCGTCCGGTGGTTGAGATTGAATTGTTGGAAACAGCAGCTTTATGCCAAGGACCCCTTTGGATCGGAACAGCTGGAGCAAGTCGGCCAGAGCCACCTTGTAGGCGGACAGTGAGGAAACCGATCGTTTCAGATCTCTCTCGATAAGCTCGAACGGATGAAGATGATGGTGCGGTGCGCAGCCAACATTGAGATCGTGCTCCCATACCTGAGGTCTCAAAAAGTTGTCGGGAGATGGATGTATCCTGAGAAAGCACTGGTTCAAGGCAGCGGCCGCCCGGCAGTAGTCGCGAAAAACTCGCCGATATATGCCCGGTTTGTTGGCGGCCGTCATGGCTTCGCTCAGCTCCAGGTAGTTGGAGTCGTTGATGTCGTCGAACCCGTACAGCTCTCTTACCGAAAGATACGTTGTCCGTGCCGCGGAGGTCTGCCGGATTAGCGGCAGGAAATCCCTCAGGATGGTCCAGCGCTCGTCCACCGGCAATTTCCTATCTATCATCTTGGCGTACTGGGCATCGGTCATCCCCGCCCCAAACAGCTCGAACCGTGGGTAGTTCTCGAACAGAGAAACCGCATCTACCTCTAGAGCGAGCCTTTCGCTCTCCGGCGGTAGGTGCTCGTGGGCGTCGATGATCACGAGCTCGCTAATGCCCTGGTACAATTCATCGGCTAGCTGGCGAGTGTTCACGTTCTCCTCCATCCCCTTATCCTTGCCCGGAGTATGGGCGTTGGCAATCTTCCGAGCTTTGTCTCACTGCCGGCCCCTTACCAATCGATCACGTCGTCGCTGACGAATCGGACGACCTTGCGCCAGCGGGGCGTGTCTTGTCGATAGTGCCGGCGTTGATAGAGCGGGCAGAAACGACCCGGCGGACTTATGTCGACCACGTCGTTGCCCTTGCGCACCAGCGTAAAGCGCTCCTTCTCGATGTACACGCTATCAGTCCGCTCGAATATCGGAAAGCTCAACGTCGCTACGTCGCCCGGAATTACGCTTCCGATCCGAGCATATCTCCCATCCCAGGAGAGAGATCGTTCCTTCCCATTGACCTCACAACTCGCTTCGCTCGGACTCACCCACTCAGGAATCCTGACCGAGAGATCGAGCGGCTTCTTCACCTTCACGTCCACTCTACCGAGATAAGGGACGTAGCTGTCGATATCCGCCCAGGTCGAGGCGCGGTTCAAGAGCAGGTTCACTCGCAACTCGCCATCCCTGTAGCGGAGGATGCGTTCCCAGATTCGGTAGATAGCGTGGGAGCCGTTGGCCGTGCAGCAGTGCATTATGCCGGTGCCATTCCCAGGGAACCAGTCGTTCGCGGACGAAAAGCCGCCAAAGGCGCCCAAGTTACGCTCCGGCACCATGTCAGTGGTGGCGTACGGATCGACCTCCGCCGGCAGAATATGTTGCACGTCTGGTTTCTCCAAGCCTAGCTCCTGGACCCGGTAGATCCAGTCGGTGGAGGTCAGTTGGCCTTCCGCGAACATATTGCGGATCCAGCGATCGGCGTCATCCCAGTAGTCACCCGCGCCGGCCTCCGATAGGTTCAGGGCGAGCGTGATCATGTCGGCGACCTCGCAAATCTCCGAGCTCTCCCACATGAACCCGTTCGTGACCTCGGGAAAATAGCCAAGGATTCCGTAGCCTTTTACCCATTCCGCGTTCCGGCTCGGATTTACACTGGCATTTACCCCGAGCTCTCTCCCCCACTCGTAGCCCCGTACCACGAAGTCCATCAACTCACGGTCGGCTGTGATCTTTGCATAGTCCAGCATCGTCATAAGCCAGGCTGTATGGGTGTGGAAGTGAGCGTGAATCAGGTCACCGGGACCGGAGAGGAACGCGCCGTCTTCAGCGAAATAGTTTCGTCGGTAGTGAGTGATCATCTTGCGCACCAACGGCAACGCCGGCTCGTATTCCAAGAGCCGGTAGGCGTGCAGCAAGCCGTAAGGCACCGGAAACCCGGTTCCCGCGTGGTGCTCGCCAGTAGGCCGCTCGTCATCCGCCGGCCGGCTCTTGTACGCATCCATGATCGAGGGCCAGAAGTAGGCCACGTCGCCGGCGTCGACCGCAAGTTGATTCAGTCCGTCTACCAGCCTCCGCGTTGCGTCGCGCCACACTTCGCCTCCGTCGCGTAGAGCGTACACAGTCATTGCCGACAGCATCTTGCCGCAGGTGAAGGGCACCAACAGTTGCCCATTTGTCGGCGGATTTATGCCCGAGTAACGCCGGTGGGTCCAGGGCCGGCCCTCTACCGGCGTGTGGATCAGCCCGTCGTCACCCTGGCTCTTGAGCGCTACTTCCATCCACTTGCGCTCGACTTCCAGGTTCTTCTCGCTGCCGCAGATGATGCGCATCAACGGCACGCCTTGCATGAACTTCACTTGAACAGTCGGACCGCCCCAGTCCATCTGCATCTGTGGCGGATTGCACAGGAAGAAGACGATCCCATAGATCTCGTGGTCGGCCGCTGAGTTCGTGATCTCGGTCATGCAGTGGAGCGCCAACTCCGCACGCTCCTGCAGGTCCAACGTATCGGGCGCCATGACCTCGTACCGCTCGCCGCTATAGGCCGGCAGCTCGAACGCCGGAATGTCGGAGCGGATGTATCCGACGGGGTCGCCTGAATTCCAGTTCACTACCATTCGATTCTGTCTTCGCTCACGAACCGGGTTACCTTGCGCCAACGTGGCTCGGTTTCCTTGTAGTGCTGGCGTTGGTACAGAGGGCAGTTACGTCCAGGTGGGGAGATTGAGATCACGTCGTTACCTTTTCTCTGCAACGTGAACCGCTCCTTCTCGATGTGTACCACGTCGGTTCGCGTCGGTATCGGGAAGCTGAGGGACGCCACTTGTCCCGGCTTCAACGAACCGACTCCGGCGTATCGCCCATCCCAGCTGAGAGAACGGGCCTCGCTGTCGACCTCGCAACGTGTCCCTTCGGGGGTTACCCATTCAGGAATCCTTACCGACAGATCGACCGGCTGCTTGATCTTGACGTCAACCCGGCCAGTGTATGGAATGTAGCTATCTATGTCCGCCCATGGCGACGCGTGGTTGAGAAGTAAATTCACGCGCAGCTTGCCGGCTTCATAGCGCTGTATGCGCTCCCAGACACGATACATGGTCTGGGACGCGGTTGCAGTACAACAGTGCATTATCCCGGTGCCGTTACCCGGGAACCAGTCATTCGCCGACGAAAAGCCGCCAAAGGCGCCCAAATTGCGCTCCGGAACCCTGTCAGTCGTGTCGAATTGACCTACCGTAGCCGGCAGGATGTGCTGCACGTCGGGGTTCACAAGATCTGTCTCCTGGATCCGGTAGATCCAGTCGGTAGAGGTAAGCTGGCCCTCCGCGTACATGTTCCGGACCCAGCGATCGGCGTCGTCCCAGTAGTCGCCGGCGCCGGCCTCCGATAGCTTCAGAGCCAACGTAATCATGTCGGCGACCTCGCAGATCTCGGAGCTCTCCCATTCGAGATCGAACAGCGTTTCCGGAAAGTAGCCAAGCATGGTCGCGCCGGCCGCGTGCCCGATGGCCGAGCCGGTCCGCTTACCGGCGTTGGTTCCCCAGCTCCTCGCCCATTCGTAGCTGCGGACCACGAAGTCGATCAACTCCGGATCGTCGACGGCTGTGGCGTACTCCAGCATCGTTTGAAGGGCGTGCGAGTGGCTGTGGAAGTGACCTCTGATCGGGTTATTCGGCTCGGACCAGAACGTGCCGTCTTCGGCGAAGAAGTAGTTGCGCAGGTAGTTGATGATCTTGCGGGCCAATGGCAATGCCGGCTCGTAACCCAGCAGCCTGTATGCGTTCACCAGGCCTTGGGGCACGCGTGAGCTCTCGCCGCCGCCCCAGCCGCTGGTTGACGGGCTACTGCCCGTCGGCTTTTCCTTTGTCGCTTCCATGGTGGAGGGCCAGAAATAAGCGATGTCGTCCTGGTAGATCGCCAGGTCGAGCAACCCGTCCACCAGCCGGCGAACCGCGTCGCGCCACAGTGAACCACCGTCCCGATACGCGTATACGCTCATCGTGGACAGCATTCTGCCGCAGGTGAACGGTACCAGGAGCTGTCCCTCGTTCGGGCCCTCGGCGCGAGGTCCCCGTCGATAGGTCCAAGGCCTGCCGCGGATCGGTGTATAGATGAGGTCATCGTCGCCACGGCTCTGGAGCGTAGTCTCCATCCACCGACGCTCGACGTGCAGATTCTGATCGCTTCCGCAGATCATCCGCACCAGCGGTACGGCCTCTTGAAATTTAACCTGTACCGTCGGACCGCCCCAGTCCATTTGCATCTGGGGCGGACGACACAGGAATTGGACTATTCCATAGATCTCGTAGTCGGCCAAAGGGTTTGTAGCTTCAGTCATGCAATGCAGGGCCAACCGGGCTCGATCCTGCAGGTCCAAGGTGTCGGGCACCACGGCTTCGTACCGCTCGCCCCTGTAGCTGGGCAGCTCGAACTCTGGAAAATCCGGCCTGATGTATCCAACGGGGTCCCCTGGCTTCCAGTCGCCTACCATTCGATTCTCTCCTCGCTCACGAATCGGGTTACTTTGCGCCAGCGTGGCTCGGTTTCCTTGTAGTGCTGTCGCTGGTACAGAGGACACCAGCGTCCGGGTGGGGCGATTTCGATCACGTCGTTGCCTTTCCTCAGCAAAGTGAAACGCTCCTTCTCGATGTGTACCACGTCGGTTCGCGTCGGTATTGGAAAGCTGACGGACGCCACTTGGCCCGGTTTCACCGAACCGACCACGGCGTATCGCCCATCCCAACTGAGAGAACGGGCCTCGCCGTCGACCTCACAGCGTGTCCTTTCGGGAGTTGCCCATTCGGGAATCCTTACCGACAGATCGACCCGCTGCTTGATCTTTACGTCTACCCGGCCGGTGTAGGGAATGTAGCTATCGATATCCGCCCATGGCGAGGCGTGATTCAGAAGCAGGTTGACACGCAGCTTGCCGGCCGAATAGCGCTGTATGCGCTCCCAGATACGATAGATGGTGTGGGAGGCAGTCGCCGTACAACAGTGGGTTATACCGGCGCCGTGGCCCGGGAACAAGTCGTTCGCCGATGAGTAGCCGCCAAAGGCGCCCAGGTTGCGCTCAGCAACCCTGTCGCCAGTGGCGTATGCATCTACCGGGGCCGGCAAGATGTGCTGCACGTCCGGGTTCACAAGTCCAATCTCCTGGATCCGGTAGACCCAGTCGGTAGAGGTAATTTGGCCCTCCGCGAACATGTTCCGGATCCAACGGTCGGCGTCGTCCCAGTAGTCGCCGGCGCCAGCCTCCGATAGCTTCATGGCCAACGAAATCATGTCGGCGACCTCGCAGATCTCGGAGGCCTCCCATTCGAGGTCGAACAGCGTTTCCGGAAAGTAGCCCAAGAGGGTCGCGCCCGCCGCGTGTCCGATCGCCGATCCGGTGCGCTTGCCGGCGTTGGTTCCCCAGCTCCTCGCCCATTCGTAGCTGCGGACCACGAAGTCGATCATTTCCGGATCGTCGACGACCGTAGCGTACTCCAGCATCGTTTGAAGGGCGTGCGAGTGGCTGTGGAAGTGACTTCTGATCGGGTTATTCGGCTCGGACCAGAACGTGCCGTCTTCGGCGAAGAAGTAGCTGCGCAGGTAGTTGAGGATCTTGCGGGCCAATGGCAAGGCCGGCTCGTAACCCAGCAGCCTGTATGCGTTCACCAGACCCTGGGGCACGCGTGAGCTCTCGCCGCCGCCCCAGCCGCTGGTTGACGGGCTACTGCCCGACGGCTTTTCCTTTGTCGCTTCCATGGTGGAGGGCCAGAAATATGCGATGTCGTCCTGGTAGATCGCCAGGTCGAGCAACCCGTCCACCATCCGCCGAACCGCGTCGCGCCACAGTGAGCCACCGTCCCGATACGCGTATACGCTCATCGTGGACAGCATCCTGCCGCAGATGAACGGCACCAGGAGCTGTCCCTCGTTCGGGCCCTCCGCGCGAGGTCCCCGCCGGTAGGTCCAGGGCCGGCCCCGGATCGGCGTATAGATGAGGCCATCGTCCGCCAGGCTCTTGAGCGTAATCTCCATCCACCGGCGCTCGACGTGCAGATTCTGGTCGCTTCCGCATATCATCCGCGCCAGCGGTACGCCCTCTTGAAATTTAACCACCGCCGTCGGACCGCCCCAGTCCATTTGCATCTGGGGCGGATTGCACAGGAAGAAGACGATTCCATAGATCTCGTAGTCCGCCAAAGGGTTTGTAGTTTCGGTCATGCAGTGCAGGACCAGTCGAGCCCTTTCCTGCAGGTCCAATGTATCGGGCACCAGGGCGTCGTACCGCTCGCCTCGGTAGCTCGGCAGTTCGAACGCCGGAGCGTCGGAGCGGATGTATCCGATCGGATCCCCTGGCTTCCAGTCAGAGGGGGGAGCTTGCATCTAGATTCCTCCTCGTTATACCGAGTGTATTGGAGAACCGCTGGCTGTGCCGGCTCGTTTTCTCCACCACGATCTGTAGCTAGGCGAATCAGAAATGCAATGCATTACTATGAGAATAGACGCCCGCCACCAGTCTCGTCATTGGTACCAAAACATGTCCCGGACTCCGATCCGGGATAGACCGCTCCAGCAGCCTCTCATCGGTCATTCGCGGCATCCCTTCGTCAATCCGGCCCCCCACTCGTCATTCCGGCAATCGAAGGCCTGCCCCGTACCCCGATACGGGGTGAGGGCGAACCCCACAGCACCGGAGCTTCTTCCCACCCAAGGATCCCCGACACCCCCGCGATTTTCATCCTCTTATGCGGCCTTCGCAAGGCCACGGTCATTCCAGCGATCAAAAGCACGCCCCGTACCCCGATACGGGGCTGGAATCCAGAAGGGGAGGGGAGCGGTAAGACCACCATACAATGGAAAATCCCCGACTCATCACCATTTCCATCCCCTCATGCGGCCCTCGCAAGGTCATAGGTTGTTCAGCCAGAGGTGACGCTCGAGGCCGGGGGCGCCTCCTCAATTTCGATTCCATGTGGTTTACCGCGCGTGAGAGAGCCATACAGGTCGCTGCGCCTGACGCGGTACACGTTTGCCTGCGGTGTCACCCCCTCGGTCCTGAAAGCGGTCTGAGCGGCGAGATCCACGTCCGCGAACAAGAACGCTTCCGCGGTGCCGGCTTTGTCCAAGGGCCGGCCGTGAACGTCCGCGAAGACGCTGCCCCCGCCCTGTCGAGTCCCGTCGTCATAGCTTCCGATCGGATTGCAGGTGAAGACCGGTACCGCGTTCCATCTCGCGTGCAGCATCGCCCAGCTACTAAAGTCACCGGCGGACATCGGCCAGAATATCGCCTCCGCCCCCTCCAGGACCATCGCTCTCCAGGGCTCAGGAAACTCTCCGTCGTGACAAATCAGAACGCCGATCCTGCCGAACCGGGTGTCGAACACGCCGAGCCTCTTCCCGGGTATGAATATCTCTTGTTCGCTGTAAAGTTCCTTGTATCCGGGTCGATTGTCCATCACCAGGTGTGTCTTGTCGTAAATCCCGACAACCTCGCCTTGGTCGATGATCATTATGCTGTTGTATATTCCCTCGCCGGACGGGGCCCACCGAATCAAGCCGAACAGGATCATCACGTTGAACCGGCGGGAGTACTCGCGGAATCGATCGGTGGCCGGGCCAGGTACGGGCTCGGCGAATTCTCGGTGGGGTATTTCCGTCCGGAAGCCGGCAAATCCCTCCGGCAGCATGATCACGTCCGGCTGATAAAGCTCCACTCCATATTCGAGCATCTTGAACGCCCGTCGGTAGTTCTCCGGCGGGTCGTTCGGCGCGCTATGCAACTGTATCGATAGAACCTTCATGCTGTGCCTCCTTCTCCCAGTGGCTCGCGATTTGACTGGTAGTGAGTCCGGGCCCTATATGAGCTAGGACTTGCTGCTCGATTCGGTCGTTGATCACCGCAACGGCGTCCGTCGCCACCGGCGTGTAGTAACCGCGCATGCGCCCGTCGCGATACGTATGGTACAGGCATCCGCTGATCGCTGTGCCGACCAGCACGACGCTGCGGATCCCTAGCCCTTTCAGCGTATTATCCAGACCGTTGCCACTAAATATACTGCCGCGGGGCCTGACGAAGACGAGGTCTCGTGGATCGGCCGGCAACTCTTCACAGGTTTGAGCCCCCCAGGTACCCTCCTGGATGCACGGCACCCATTGACAGTCCTTGTTCCTGTAGTAGTTCGCCCCGTCGACCATGTTTGCCCCAAGACGGTTGCGGTGGATGTACTCGGCGAACGCGACGACAACTCCCACCCGGCGCGCCGCGTCAAGCAGTCTCTGGATGCTCGGAACTATAGCTCTGATTGGCGATGTGTCGATGCCTTGTCGTGCGTATCCTCCCTGTTCGCAGACGATTTCGTTCTGCATGTCTATCACGGCTATTGCCGTTCGTTTGGGGTCGATCCATTCCTCGACCGTGGTGAGAACTTCGGTGCCGTGTACGATCTTCATCCTACCGACCTCCTAGGTCGGTCGCTCCACATCTCCAGTAGTTGATCAGTAGAGCACTCCGGTCCCAGACTGCCCATCCAGGCCATGGCAACGTCACCTGGCCCGGCGTTGAATACGGCATCGGTAACGGTTACGGCATAGAACCCATGCATCAGCGCGTCAGAGCAGGTGAACGCTACGCATCCTCCGCTGCCGGTGCCGGTCAGAACCAAAGTCCGAATTCCCCGCGATCTAAGCGTAAGTTCTAGGTCTGTGCCGCTGAACGCGCTGCCGCGAGACTTTGTAAAAACGATGTCCCCAGGCTCCGGGGCAAGCTCGTCGATCGTCTGGGCACCCCAGGTGCCGTCCTGTGCGCACGAAATCCACGTTTGATCCTGGTGCCCAAAGTAGTTGGGCCCATCCATCAGGTTTCCGCCGAGTCGATTTCGATGTATGTACTCGGCAAAGGTGACCAGAATGCCCCGCCGGCGCGCGGCATCGAGCAGCGCCTGTATTTTGGGGATAAGAGCTTGGTGACCCGTCGCGAACGTTTGGCCAGTTTCTGTTCTGGTTGCGTAGCCGCCCTGATCGTTCACGATCTCATTCTGCATGTCTATCACGATGATCGCCGTATGGCCCGGATCGGCCACCTCCGTCAGGGTCGTCAGCACCTCGACGCCATTTATCGTTTTCGTCTTAACTCTCCTTCCTTTTAGCGTTTTCCACTAACAAATACCCTCAATTGCTACGAAAACGAATGGTTCCCGCCACCGAATTCGTCATTGCTATGAAAATAGACTGTTCAGGCAGCCTCTCATTCGCCATTCGCGGCATCCCTTCGCCAATCCGGCCCCCCATTCGTCATTCCGGCGAAGGCCGGAATCCAGAAGGGGTGGGGAGGGGTAAGGCCACCAGACGATGGAAAAAACTCACCCGTCGCCCCATTTTCATCCTCATTATGCGGCCCTCGCAAGGCCATGGTCATTCCGGCGAAACCCGGAATCCAGAGGGGAAGGGTGGCACCAACCACACCCAAACACTTCCAACGACCAGGTCTCATTTTCATACCTTAGTGTGCCGGCGGCGGCCGGCATGAGCGATTGCTATGAACACGGACGACCCCCCGCCCACGCGGAGTGGGCTCCTCCCTCTCCCTCAATGGGAGAGGGTTGGGGTGAGGGTGAAGCCCGGAGCGTTGAAGCCTGTACCCAGCCAATGGCCCGGCGTCCCACCATTCTCATTCCCGCCTCCCAATTCGTCATTCCCGCGAAAGCGGGAATCCAGGGGAGGGGTATGCGCGGTGAAAATGACCCGCAAACACCTCCACCAACCAGCGCATTAAACCTGCCGGTCTCGTCATTCCGGCGAAGGCCGGAATCCAGAAGGGGCGGCGCGGGACCAATTCTCATACCTTCCTGTGCCGGCGGCAGCCGGCATGGACGATTGCTATCGAACCTCGACCGGTGGCTAAGGAATCCAACAGCCATCTCTATTCCACCAATCCGGTCCGGTCCACGCTGTGGATAAAGTGGCGCTGAACGAATATGTAGAACACAACCTGTGGCGCGATCACCAGTACCGTCGATGCCATCATCACCGCTTCGCTCCACTCGACGGCGCCATAGTGGCTGAAACTGGCCCATATCCCGTACAAGACATACAGTAGGCGCGCTGGCAGCGTCAGAGCTTCAAGGTTTGACAAGAACATCGTGCTTAGGAACGAATCGTTCCAATACCATACCAGCGAGAAGAGGAACACAACGAGCATTGCCGGCGCCGACAGCGGCAGAATTATTTGCCAGTAGACACGGAACCTACTCGCGCCGTCCACAGACGCAGCATCCTCGAGCTCCCAAGGCAAACCGCGGAAGAACTGCCGGAAGATCAGGATGAATAGGGCGCCTCTCACGCCGTGGCCGAATATGGGAGGTATCCAGAAAGGCATGTAGGTGTCTATCCAATCGAGGTTGAGGTAGAGGAAATACAGCGGTACGACAACAGTCTGAGGCGGTACGATGAACGTGAAGATAACCAATAAGAATAGGATGTTGCGCCCCGCGAACTGGATGCGAGCGAATCCGTAGGCTATCAATGAGCACGACACGACTTGGACCATCGAAGTCGGAACACTGGTGATAACGCTGTTTCCGGCCGCCCTTACGTAGTCGAGGAATTGAAAGGCGATTTCGTAATGCGCTAGATGGATCTGCGTTGGAATCCAATAGACTGTGATGTCAGCCAGGTCTTGCGGGCTCTTGAACGAAGTCGAGACCATGAAAATCACCGGGAACAGGAAAACGTATGAGACCTCGATCAGGATGAGATAGGTCAGTCCCCGCGCAAGCCACTTGAGTCCGCGTCGCTGCCAGATTAGGGGATCACGCAACGAACTGACTCTTGACGACAGGCCAGTCCTACCTAGGATGCTCAAAGCGACTTCGTCCTGTAGGTTTAAGCCGGCGATCTAGGTGCGCGGAAGGTGCACTAGCCGACGCGAATTCAATATCGAACGGTCCACTAATGCGGCGGGCATGAGTAGAATTGATGACCCGCCGGACCGCGGTCCGGCGGGTTGTTGGCTCCCTCTACGAACTGGCTGGCGCCGGCAGCGCTCTACTCGTAGCCTTTGGCGAGTTCGGCGTTGATCTCGTCCGCTGCCGCGTCCAAGGCCTGCTTCATCACCATCTCTTTGGAATGCACCATATTGAGGAATTTCCCCATGGTCCCGTGGAAGAAGCCGCTCTTGATACCCGCGTGGGCGGGGAATCTTATGACATCTTCAGCCAACTCGGGTTTGGGAGACATTCCCGGGCTCGGGCTCCGCGTTAAGTTAATCAGGTTGATCGTCTTGCCGGTGCCTTCCGGCTGCGCGTCAACGTACTTGCGCGTGTCATATGCTGGAGGCGCCCAGATATCCAGCTTGAGCCGGTTGAGCTCATCGTCAGTAGTAAATTCGGCTACCCACTCGGCGACTTCATCCTGGATCGGGCTGTTCTTGTTGATGCCCCACGCACTGCCGCCAACCTGGTGGGTGCGCTTCTCGAAATAGGGGAAGCTGATGAAGCCAAGGTTCATCCTCTGGTAGATCTCGCGTGACAGCATGCTCGTGTTCATCACGAACGACCAGCAGACCGCCTTATCGGCCACGAACAGCCAGTCTCCTCCTCCGCTCACACCTGACAACCAAGTCTCGCGGTCGGGAGTGATCTTCCGGTCTACCAGGTCAAACATCGTCTCCAGCGCGTCCACGCACTCGGGCGAGTTGATCAGCGTTTTGGGCGCCTTGTAGTCCCAGGGGTCTTCGTACCACTTGCCGTTGTTCGATGCCACCCAGTGCTTGTTGCTGTCCCACCAGCCGAAGTTGGTGCCAGCTTGCCATCCGTAGATCTCGACGTCGCCGTCACTGTTCAACTGGGTAGCTTCGTCGGCCCATTCGATCATATCGTCCGCGGTCCACTGGTCAAAGTTGTCTTTGCCGTAGGTCGGTAGGTCCGCCCCAAGATCAAATCTCTCGACCATGTCCATGTCGAGCCAGATCCCCATGTCGGTGCCGGCGAACATCGATAACCCCATGAGCTGACCGTCGAACCCCATTTCCTCCCACGGATCGTCTGCGAACCGCAGGCGGTTCAGGTCGTGCTTCTTGAAGTAATCGTCGTATGGAGTGATGAAGCCCTTGGTCCAGAAGTCTGCCCAGTTGGAATAGTGCAGGACGATAACGTCTGGTCCTTGGCCGGCGACCAATTCAGCCAGAAGCTTGCCCCAGAAGTCGCCGGAGTAGGTGCCGTTGTCCATCGTGATGCCCGTCTTGGCGGTGACAAAGGGCGCGAACCTATTCAGATGATCGACAAACCAGGTATTGGTCTTTATCACCGCTCCGGTACGGAATACCGGCTTCTCGACTTCGACTTCGACTTCGACTATCTTCTCTCTCTCGACTATCGTCTCCTTCTCCACCTCGACGGTAATTACCTTCTCGACTACCCTGACGATCTCTACCGGCTTCTCCACTTCGACCCTGACGATCTTCTCCATCACGACCGGTTTCTCGACCTCTACAGTGATTATCCTTTCGACCTCTACCGGCTTCTCGACCTCGACGGTGATTATCCGATCGACTGACTCCCTGATGACTTGGGTGACAACTCTTTCTACCGGCACCTCCCTCTCGACTACCTGGATCTTCTCTACCTCAATAATTTGCGGCTCGCAGGCCGCCAGAACCGGCAGCGCGCTTGCAGCCCCCAATCCCGCCAGGAACGAGCGGCGCGTTAGTCTGCGTGGGAAGATGTTGTCAAACATTGCCGAATCCTCTCCTAACCTAAATAAAGTGCCAATACGGTTATCAATGAAGTCCTGCGTTGGTCTTTGTTGACATCCGTTCTCGAAGACTCTGCGCGTTCGCTGCGTTGTACCGGTTTTTTCACCTCCAGTCCCCAGGCAGCGCCTCTATCTATACAGCAACTCCGCACGTCAGTGTATCAGAACCAGCATCGCGCAATCAACAAGAGGAATATCGCGTAAAGCCCGAGATTAGGGAGGAAAAGGGCAAGTTTCCCATCCAGCGATTGCCAACCCGGGCGCATAGGCGACTCGCGAATCGCCCTGGGTGGGGTTAATCGACAGACCCTTGCCGACCCGTCATTCCTACCGTCATACCGGCGGTCGAAAGCATGCCCCGCACTCCGATACGGGGCTGGAATTCTCAAGGAGAGGGATGGCCGCCGACACCAACCACCATCGCTCCAACAACGACAGCCGAGAGTCGAAAGAGGGACATGTAAGGATGGGGCTTGTCCCCAGCCAGGACCGCGCTGCCAGCCGGCCGCTAGGGGAGGCTCGTGAGCCTCCTTCGGCACTCGCCATTGCTATGAAAGCATGTCCCGGACCCCGATCCGGGATGGATTCCGGCACCGGCCGGCGAGAGTCGAAAGAGCAAAATGTAGGGCTGGGGCTTGTCCTCAACCGTGTCAACGCGGCCGGCCTCTATCAACTCATGCGGGATCGCTCCTACAATGGTAGAATAATAAAACAATTGTTCGCATTAAGCTGCGCCCACCCGGATGACCGCACAAATCCGGTACTCTTGTCCACGTCAGGCCGCTTAGGATCGCCATCTGAATACGAAAAATGCAAAACAAATGCGCCCACCAATCGGCACTAGGCCCAATCACGACACAAGCCCAGTCCGTCGTTCCACTTCACGCGCGCCCGGCCCGTTCGAAATCCTCGTTGACCGAGATTCGAATTAACCCACGGATTGCCTGTGTCGATATGGTTATAATTGGGACAAGCAATTAGCCTCACCGCCTAGCCAGCAGGGTCGATCGCTATGAAACCACCGCCCTCTAAAGTTCGCGCGAACACACCGCCCAGACGCCAGGGCCTGATGCGTTTGTCGATGCGTGCGAAAAGCAACTTGGATGGATATCTGTTCATCAGCCCGTGGCTGATCGGATTCCTACTGCTGGTGACCTACCCGCTGCTGTTCTCGCTATGGCTCAGCTTCCGGGATATTACCAACCTCAGATTGCTGGAAACGACGTTCGTCGGCATCGATAACTACAAGGATGCTTTTGTAGTTGACGTCGATTTTGGTCCGTTGATCCTGGAGAATCTGGGCAATCTACTCATGGACTTACCGATAATAATGGTCTTCTCCCTCGGTATGGCGCTGTTGGTCAGCCAGCCACTGTTTGGCCGCACCTTCTTCCGAGCGATACTCTTCATGCCTGTCGTCATCGGCTCCGCCTTTGTGATCACACAGTTGGCCGGCCAGGGCGTGGGAGCCCAGACCATCGTTCGCGATTCTAGTGACTTGGAGAATGCGCTCGCCGTTTACGTTGGCGAAGGCGGGCTGGAGCCGTTGACGATTCTCGTTAACCGAATAGTCTTCGTTTTGTGGAGATCGGGAGTGCAGATCCTGATCTTCGTCGCCGGCCTCCACAGCATACCCCAGCATTTCTACGAAGCGGCCCGCGTGGATGGCGCCTCCAACTGGGGTATGTTCTGGAAGATCACCCTGCCGTTACTGTCGCCATTCATTCTCGTAAACATCATCTACACGATTGTCGACTCGTTCACAGAGCCGTTTAACACAACGTTGGATTATATCCAGGAGAAGGCTCTGACCGGCGAGTTCGAGCTTCATTACGGTGCGGCGTTGGGCATGATCTATTTCCTGATTATCTTCGCTATCTTGGGGATTGTGCTTCTCTGGTCGCGAAGGCTTGTTCACTACATAGGTGAGAGATAGCCGGATAGCGGACCGTGTCCAAAAGGCCGTGGGACATGCCACTCCGTTATGGACGGTGCCTCCCGTAACAAGTGATCAAGACCATCAACTTGCCGACCTCCCGTGGCACCGCTTGTACTTCCGGCCGCTGCCGCAAGGGCACGGATCATTGCGTCCGACCGTTGTCGGCGCGGCCGGCCTGCTCGCTCTCCTGGCCGATCGTGCGGCGGCAACTCGCTGAGTCCTGCCCCGTGCCGGCGCCATCAGCTTGCGGTCATACAGATCCCTGAACACCCCGTTGACGAACTGCTGGCGTTCATCGACGTCGACGTCTGTTCTGACTCCGGCCTCCGACTCCAGTCGCCCAAATATGTCTTGGACCGTGCTTCTGCCATCGACCTGATCCAGTATCAGCGAGATTCCCGGATGCATGTAGTGCCGGCTCGCGACCAACCCATCTGACTCACTGACAATCTGAAACACCGGCGTCAGCGCGTTGTCTTGTTCCAGCATGTACGGTCCATAGCGAACCCCTGACTCGAAGCTGGGAATGGTTGTCTCAACATTCTTGGTCGGAGTTCGATCGGAAGGCTCGGAAGCAGGATTAGACGGCACCCGCCGGCCGGCCTGCTGGCGTTTGCCTTTTGGGGCGACTTCGGAAAAATGGTCGTACATCGTGGTTAGCTCTACCGACGACCAACCCCCGAACGGTTGCATACTCGGACCGTTCTGATGGGGCGCTTCCGTGGCATAGCCGGCGGACAGGTAGATGAAGGCCTGGCGGATCGATAGATTCCTATTGGGATTTATCAGTCGTTTCGCGGTTGCGAACCATGCGGTCTGACTCTGATGTCCGACGTACCAGTGTTCTGCCATCTGCAGGAAGTTCGACGCATTGTCCTGGTACTCTTCCTCGTACCATTGCATCGCCGGGTCGGCGAGTTCAGGGTCGCCGAGAAAAGTGTTGATGGCTAGGGCGGCCTTGACCGCGCCGTCCATCGCCAAATGGACGCCGGACGAGAGGATAGGATCGATGAAACAGGCCGCGTCGCCGACTAGGAGGTAACCAGGACCCTGAAACCTACGGCATATATACGACCAATCGCTCTGGGTACGCAAGGGTCCCGGCTCCATCTGAGCATCTTTGACAAGCAGAGCGATCTCGCGGGTGTTGGCTATACTGTCGAGGTAGAACTCTTCGCGTCCGATCCTATTGATTTCGGCGGAGTGCGCCGCGTCCGTTACCAGGCCAACACTGACCCGACTATCCGCCAATGGTATGTACCACATCCAGCCCACGTCGTTGGCCGCGATTAAGATGTTTCCGGCATTCTTGCTGCCAAGCTCAGGATTTAGGTCCCGGACCGTCTTTCCTCCCCTGAAGTAACCGTAGACTGCGATATTTCTCAGTTGAGGATTGGCCCTGCGAAGCTCCAAGTTCCTGCCTAGGAGCGAGTTCTGTCCCGACGCGTCAACGCAAATCCGGCAACTAGCCACTCTTTGATTACCCGCCGGGTCCAGGTAGCTGACGTACGTGACGCCGTTGCGCTCTTGCACTACGCCAGTCGCGCGGCATCCTTCATATACCGTGGCGCCGCACTCTCTCGTGTGGTCCAGCAGGATTTTGTCGAACTTGGATCGGTCAACCTGGAATGAGTGGTCCGGTTTATTAACGAAATCTAATCGCTCGTCGTGTACTTCCGCGAACTCGATCGTCCAAGGTTCTCGCGACTTTCCCCAAATGTAGGTGGCTCCGTGCTTGGGAACGAAGCCGGCTCGCTCTACCTTTTCGAATACGCCAATCCGCTTCATGAGATCGACGGTGCTGGGTAGCAGAGATTCTCCAACGTGGTGACGCGGAAAAACCTCTCTCTCCAGAAGGAGAACGCGACGTCCCCATCGAGACAGTAGCGACGCGACGCTGGAGCCGGCTGGCCCGCCCCCAATGACGACTGCGTCGTAATCGTGCGGCCTTGAAACTAAGTTGGAAGACACGGTTTATAATCCGTTGATGCTAGGGGAGTGAACACGCCGGTTTGAGCGGTCTGGAGTCGTTATCTGCTCTCTTGTCATATGTGCACCAAGATGCGGATCTTGCTAGGCCAAGCCAGGTTCCGCCGTAGGGATTCAGAGTCGGCTCCGAATCCCTACGGCGTTGGCTTACGTCGGTGAGACGATGATACACTATCCCCTAGGCGTGGCGTATCACCGCCGGAAATCGGAGCCCAAGGTGACGCATTCTCCCAAGCGGCAAGTCTGCTCGAATGGTTGAGGCGGTTTTCATGAGTTCCCCTTGCCTCAAAATGTGGCATCACGCATTTCAGTCGTCGTGGCAACGTTGCACGGCGATGTTGCCGAGGCTAGCGCTGGCAGTCGCTTGCGCCTTGCTGCTATTTCTGGTTGACCGCTCTTTAGCAGGCGCCGAGGAAGTGGTTCCCCCTGAGTTTCAGTTGGCCGCCGAGAACGATGCGCTGCGATTCTACGTACACCCGCGTTCGACTCAAGTAATAGTCGAGGACAAGCGAAACGGAAGGTTCTGGTCGAGTAATCCCGTCGCCGGCCTCAACGGCGGATCAGGCCCATCCAACGATCGTGAACAGGCCGTGTTCTTCCTCTTGTATACCGATGCGCGCCGGGGAGATCCGAGTTTCAAGCACACACTCTCCGCTGAACCAGAAATCGGCTACGCGGCAATTGACCGCGGAATCTGGGTCGAGTACCGAATCCCGTCACTGGATTTGCAGTTCGACATCGTTTACCAGTTGGGCCCCGATTATCTAGAGGTCAGGGTGCCCCAGTCGAGCATGGCTGAAATGGGCGAGAACGTGTTCGCCGGCATCGACTTGTTGCCCTACTTTGGAGCGATCACCGGCGACACCGAAGGTTACTTCATGGTTCCCGATGGTCCCGGCGCGCTCATTCGCACTCGCCCGCAACAACCCAAGTACCGACGCCGTTTTGAAGGAGAGGTCTATGGACCCGCTCTGCTCTCCTTTGACTCTGATCGTCCGGCCAGTGGTTCGAATCGTCGGCTGAAGCCGGGCATTACTATGCCCGTGTTCGGAGAGATAGCCGATGGTGCTGGCTTTCTGGCTATCCTAACTCAGGGCGCGACGGACACCGAAATCTTGATCGAGATGTCTACTCGGCCAGATGGACTGAATCGGGTCTCGCCCCGGTTCATCTATCGCCGGCAGGCCGAGTTTCCAATTTCTCGTGCCGTACTAGCCACCAAGGTGGAGGATGAACAAATTCCCGGTGATCATACTGTGCGGTTCGTGTTTCTCCCTGGTCCCGATGCCTCCTACGTTGACATGGCCAAGATATACCGTGAGTACCTGTTGAGCAATCGCGGTGTGGACCGCCTGACGGGGCCAACGTCGCCACTGCATCTCCGGTTGTTCATGGGTGTAGAAAAATGGGCGTTCCCGTTCTCCGAGTTTATTTCCATGACGACGTTTGACCAGGCGATCTCGATTCTGGAGGCCTTGGAGCGACGAGGAGTTGAGCAGATAGTAGTCACTCTTGTCGGCTGGGAAGACGGAGGTTACGGAGGACGTTGGCCCTATCGATTGCCGCCCGACGGCCGGCTCGGCGGGTGGGACGGTCTCCGCAGGTTGGCTGAATACAGCGCCTCCAAAGGCCATTTGTTGGTCTTGGAAGACCAGTATCTTTGGGCCCAGGACCATTCCGGCGGACTGCTGGTGAGAAACGACGCCGTTAGAGCCTTGAATCGCCTCCCGATGATCAGTGAGTTCGAACCTATCTTCCTACTTAACTCCGTGCTCGCTCGCCTGCGCCATATCGAGCCCGTGGTTCCACAATTGGCCGAGGCTGGAGTGGCCGGCGTGCTTGTGCAAGGCGTCGGCACCGCGGCAATGGCCGACTACAATCGCCAGAATCCGCAGAGCCGGCTTGAGTTTGTCGACTTTTGGCGCGACACGCTTGGTTACATCAAGGAGCAGACCGGTTGGGTCGGTGTGGTCGGTTCGAACGATTACACGTTGGGTTCGGTTGATCACCTCGCCCAGGTACCGTTGGATCGATTGGACTATGAGTTTTTTGAAGAGACTGTGCCATTCTTACCAATAGTTATCCATGGGTTGGTCACTTACAGCGGAACGCCGCAAAATCTAATGGCTAATACTCCGCCGGATGTTCTTCGCCAGTTGGAATATGGCGCCCTTCCAACCTTCGAGTTGACTTATGAGTCGCCTTGGCAATTGGGGCCGACGATCTACAATGATCTCTCGAGCTCCGAGTATGATGTTTGGCTGGATGACGTTGTCGCCGCGTACCTATTGGCGCGAGACCGGCTCGGTCACACTTGGGGACAGTTCATAATCGATCATCAACAGTTGGCTCCGCGAGTCTTCTCGACTACCTACGAAGATGGCACCAGGGTGATCGTTAACTACGGCGGAAGCGAATACCGTGAGGGTACTTTGACCGTCCCAGCCGGCGGATATGAGATCCAGACGAACAAACAGTAACTTCCCCACTTCTTGGACCTGCTCTAAATATTCCTAAGTCCGTCTACCAGTTACCGCGAGTGGTGGTCTGCCCAAACGCCAGGGTGGCTCCAACATAACTCTCCAAACAGGCGACCTGGGCACTTGGAGGCGGACAAACGTGCATGGCTGATGAGAGCGAGCGAGTGGCTCGAGTATGGAAATGATTGCGAATTAATGGCGCGGTGGTTGGCTCGACCGACGGAACGGTGCCTTCAAACGGCTATTCTTCTGTGACGATCCCAGTCCGGCGAATGACAATCGTTTCTTCGGACGCTTTCACGCGGGATGAGCTCGCTCGCCGCCATGTCAGGCGCGGCGCCAAGCTCTTCAACGACGTGCCGATCACCCCTAATACTAAAGATCGTCCAGTCGCGCTTCGCGCCAGCGCTCCGATAAGAGCGCCAATCGCCACAACCGCGACACCTCGGCGAAGTTGGATCTGGCCAGTTCCCCAAAAATGTTGGACCGTATTTTGAGGCGCGACCGTCAGTGAAGTGCGATCTGTCCGCCGAAGTGAATGTCCACAGTAGCGACAGAAGTTGTCGCCTTCGTCCACGTTTAGGTTGCACACTTCACATCGAACATCGCCAGAAACCGATAAGGTACTGTGTTCCATAGTGCCGTCACCACCAATCGTCAGTGTCTGCGTGCTAAAATTTCCCCGTGTCGATCTTGATGCAGCATTGCCAGACCACCGTCCAAAGCCAGCGGTCTCGCAACGCGGGGTTAGAAGATGTTCGCGCCTCCCATGACATACATTCGCCGGTTAGGCAAGTCGGCTGCTTCCCAAACCACTGCGCCTCCCCGCGCTCCTGGACCGATCGCACGGGACTGATCTCCACATGATCGGCGGTCAATCTACACAAGACCGGGATCTGTTGAACCGGCTACATGCGTATTTTGACGCAATTGAGTCGCACGTCCGCCAGGGCGAGGGATGGCTGATACTGAACGCCAGCCGTCAGCGAACTCAACGCCTGTCTCAGTTCATGAACGCGAGACTCCGCGAGTACAGTCCGCTGATATCGTACTATATTTTACCTTGGCGCGACTTTGCGCTCCACGCCTATGTAACTCAGGTCGAATTGGCGTCAGACTCCGAGTTGGGAGAGATCGCCCGCCAGGGCGACGAAGGGTATCGCATCGCCAACCGGGTTAGCCAAGACATGTACTACCATATGTTGTACTCTGAGTTCCTGCTGCTTAGTGGAGTTTCCCCATCATACGCCTACGAGACCAGCTATCTGGACAATGTCTTGGAGAAAAGGCAGGGCCGTAGCCTGCCAACCACGCTCATTACGCCCCACTCTATGCAAAAGTTGGAGCAAGACATTCGCTCAACGTCGGTCGATAGAGATTGCTGGGATAGATTCTTCGACCGCATATATAAAGGCAGTTTGATCGCGCTCTAAGCAGGGTTCTTGGCCGGCGGGCCCTTGCGTTCGGTTCGGCAGTTTTCCCAAGCTTGTGGAGACGCTAGTTTGACTCCACCGAGCCTTCAACCGGCACTATCTGAATCCATGTCTGGCCGGCATTCAGTTTAATCCTCTCGCCCGCCTCGTCGAGAAACGCGGTGGACCGCGTCGCACCCGTTTTTCGCCAGCTACCCTCGATACGGATACCATCTTGAAAGACAATCGCGTCCCCCGTGCCGATCAAGTCCATGTCTATCCTGCCGGCGTCATCGCCCGGTATCGGCCGAGTCGCCATGAACTGCACGATCACGTTCTTGGCGTGATACTGCTCACCGCTAACCAGATCTTCATGGGCCGCCCCGGACATGACGCGAGCGTACTCGTTCGAGGCGGCGTCATAGTGGTACTCAACCTTGTATCCATCGGGATAAGTGACCACTATCGTCGCGACGATTTCAGCGGAATCGTCCGGCATATCCGGCTTGTACTTGAACTCACTCAATTGACCGGGCTCGTTCGGCCCGTGCCATTCGCGGAGTCCCGGATCGCTGGTGTATAGATTGTGTGGCGCCGGGCGTTCCGTCACCCGCCAAAAAACACCTTCACCGTAGGTAAGGTCAATGTTCGTGATACCAGTCTTTTCGAGCTCGTCGTGTCCTTGCGGGCTGGCGCCAGCGATGACCAAGATGCTGTCATATTCGCTAGCCCAGTCGACAAAGTAGTGCCGCGTCGACCTGACGGGGCCAATAACCTCCGGGTGTTTGTTCGCGAAGATCGCCATGAATCTAGTGATGCCAAACTCGACTGTTACCTCATAGATGATGTCTGCATCACTCATGCCGGACTGTGGTTGCGCGTCGGGATGGTTATCTATCATCACCGCCAATGGCTGGAAATCGAACGACGATTCGAGGGCCAGAACCACCGGGGTACTGGTTGGAACTTGGGTGGGCGTGGCCGCCGGCACTAGAGTTTGTGTGGGCGGCGGCGTAAGCGTGTGAGTGGGAGTGGGCGGCACGGCGACGGTCTCAGTCGGAGAAACAGACTGCTCCTCAGGAGCGTTCGAACAGGCGGTCACTATCAAGAATGAAATGGCAACGATGATCGCCCTTATGATCCGGACTTGCACGCTATTGCACAGCCGGCCGATCAAAGGAAGGAGGGGCTTTGGTTTTGAGAACACTGATTGTTGTCTGGACACGAGGCTGGATTATATCAAGGGATCGGCCGGTCGCGGTGCCGAATGTCCGAGGTCACTTGGTGATCGCTAGTTTCCGGTGCATTCCAGAGGATTGACCGAGATTTTTGCTAAGTTTGGCATAGCGTCGCATCCCTTCTACAATAATATTGGCGCGCAGAGTATTTCGTGCCAATATTGCGTCGTATGATTTTGAATAACACATGCGAGAACGAATAGCAAAAGGGAGAAAACAGTGAGTGAGCCAGTACACGTGACCGATGGCACGTTCGAGCAGGAAGTGGTCAATTCTGAAAGCCCGGTGTTAGTAGATTTTTGGGCTGAATGGTGCGCCCCTTGCAAGATGATCGCACCGGTTCTGGAGGAAATCGCGTCTGAGCAGGGTGATAATCTCAAGATAGCGAAGATGGACGTTGACGCGAATCAGGTCGTCGCCCAGCAGTTTGGCGTGATGAGCATTCCCACGCTCATCTTGTTCAAGGGTGGGCAGCCAGTCGAACGTCTGGTGGGATATATGCCCAAGGAGAACCTCGAGCGGAAGTTGCTGGCCCACATCAGCTAGCGCGCTTCAGGCGCTCGACCAATTGCTCGCCGGGCGATTGCCCGGCGATTTTTCATTCCGGAGGAAATCCTTGATTCGATGGCTCGATGCGCGCAAGGACAGCCTGTTCCTGTTGTTGCTCCTCATCGCAGCTCTGGCCTTCTTCTACTATCTCGCTAAGCGACCGCCGGCGGGTGAACTCGTCATTATCGAACCGGATGAGGCTACCAGCTATGCTCGTCAATTCCGGGTTTATGTAGGAGGAGAAGTTCCAGAGCCCGGCGTGTACGTCTTGCCCGTCGGCGCCCGCGTTTCCGATGCCATCGAGCGGGCCGGCGGGATGACAGATAGGACCGACCTCAGCCAACTCGACTTGGCGCGCAGAGTGGTCGATGAGGAGTCAATTATTGTTCCGCCGGTGCGCGATCAATCGGTTCGCCTGCTCAACCTGAACCACGCGGGTCAGCCAGAGTTGGAAGCGCTACCTTCGATTGGGCCCGTCACCGCCAAGCGAATTCTCCAACATCGCGAGTCGCGGGGCGAATTCGTTAACTTACAGCAGTTGTTAAGACTGAAGCTCATCCACCAAGGTCAGTTCGATGCCATTCGCGAACTGGTGACGGTGGAGTAGTCAGCTACACCTCGTCGCCAATGGCCTCCATCATCAATTCGCTGCCCAACGTAGTAGGACAGAACGTGTCGATCCCTAAAGTATCGTAGGTGTCCTTGCGCAACGGATCCTTGATCTGGCTGATGACGACCGGAACTTTGAAGATGTGCTTGGCGATCTGGCTGGCCATAACATTGGTGTTATCGCCGCCGGCTCGGTCGTCGCCGCTCAGCGCGAGGAAAGCGCCAGCTTCTTGCAAGCCGGCCCGACGTAAGAAGTCTTCATTGATTCCGATGCCGGTCAACTTGCGCCCGCCGAACGATTGGCGTAGGCGCTCAAACTTCTCGGCGTCGGGATCGAGCACCGTGACTTCGTGCCCCTCATTGTCGAGTATATGAGCAAGGGTTGATCCAAGTCGCCCGCAGCCGAATATCACGACCTTCATCTACGTGTCCGTGACCTTCCCTTCTACCAGCGCATCCTGCGTTTCTTGGGTTTCGATTCGACCTGCGCTGATCCGATAGGTCACGTCCGCGACCTCTGTAATTGTGGCATCGTGTGTTGCTACCACCAAGGCGATGCTCTCTTGGGTTGCGATGTAGCGAAACAACCGCAGAATCCGTAGGCCGGTGATACTGTCGAGCTCGCCGGTTGGTTCGTCGGCCAAAACTAGGGGAGGGCGGTTTGCCAGCGCGCGGGCGATGCCGACTCGTTGCTGTTCGCCACCTGACAGCTCAAAGGGCCTGTGATTCATCCGTTTGCCGAGTCCGACCAATGAAAGCAGCTGTTCTGATCTCTTCAGACGCTCCGACCGGCGCATGCCGGCGATATGCATCGGGAGCTCCACATTCTCCCTCGCGGACAGGATCGGCAGAAGGGCAAACGACTGAAACACGAAGCCGATCTGATGCCGCCTGGTTAGAGTTAGATCGCGTTCACTTTTCTCGGTCAGCTTTTCCCCCGCGAGCCATACTCCTCCGGCGTCGGGCTTATCCAGACCGCCAACGATGTTCAACAACGTAGTCTTGCCCGATCCAGAACGTCCCATCAGACCGACCAACTGGCCGGCATACACGTCTAAGTCGATACTTTCGAGAGCCTGGATCCGCCCGCCACCAGTCTGGTACGAATGGGCGACACTCCGAACCCGTAATATGGGGAGGCTCTCGCTCACAGACAGCTGTCTCCGCTCATTTATCTATTGGTCCGGGGCCGCCCTGATGATGATCTCGTCGTCACGACGCTCGAGCTCGACCTTGTTGGATATGCCCAGTTCTTCCATTGCTTGCCTCGGCAGTTGCATCCGGCCGGCCGAGTCGAGTACGACGTACTCGTCGTGGGTTTCGCCAGTCACGATCTGTGAGTCTGTATACTCGTCCAAATCTGCTTCGACTCTGCGCACGATCTCCGAGCTGGTCTTGCCGTCCCGAATAGCCATCACCCGGTCTACTTGAAACATCACCTTTGGGTCGTGTGTCACGATCAGCACCGTGGTTCCGTAGTTCCGACAAAGCTCGCGGAAGATCTCGAATATCTTCACCGCCGTTTCAGTGTCGACTGAGCCGGTCGGTTCGTCGGCCAAAAGCAGAGGCGGGCGGTTGGCCAGCGCGATGGCAATCGAGACACGTTGCTGCTCACCGCCCGAAAGCTGACTCAGCTTGTGGGTCCTCCTCTCGTCAAGCCCAACTGCTACCATCAATTCGCGCGCCCAAGCCCGCTCATTCTTGCCAAAGCGGCCCGCAATAATCATTGGCAGTTCGACGTTCTCTATCGCTGTCAGATAGGGGATCAAGTTGCGGGCCGTCTGCTGCCAAACGAACCCCACCACGTTACGTTTGTACCCAACGAGCTGTCGGTCGCTCAACTTCAACAGGTCTTGTCCACTTACCAAGACGCTTCCGGCCGATGGCCGATCCAGCCCGCCTAGGATGTTTAGCAAAGTCGTTTTGCCCGAACCGCTGTTGCCGATGATCCCGATCATCTCACTTGGATAGATCGTCAAGTCCAAGCCCTGTAGTGCTACGACCTCAAGATCCGCGACTTTGTAGATCTTTACTAAGTTCTCGCATAGGATCAGCGGTCGACGTCCGGACATCTCCTCCGAGCCGTCTATCCGAGTAGGCGTGGTGACTGCCGTGCTTTGACCGTAGATGACCGACAGATCCGCCGGCCCTTCCGGGGTATTTGTTCTATTTGCCGAAGCGTTCGACTGCCGGTAGAACGCCTTACTCATCAAGTTTGAGAACGGCCAGGAAAGCTTCTTGAGGTATCTCGACACTGCCAACCCGCTTTAACCTCTTTTTCCCCTCCGCCTGTCTCTCGAGCAGCTTACGTTTGCGCGTTACGTCGCCGCCATAGCATTTTGCCAGCACATTCTTGCGTGTGGCCGGCACGGTCTCCCGTGCTATTACCCGGCTGCCAATCGCGGCTTGAACGGCAACGTCAAATAGCTGCCGAGGGATAAGCCGGCGTAGCTTTTGAACTAGCTCCTTGCCTCGTATGTACGACCTATCCCTATGGAGGATCATCGATAGTGCGTCGATAGATTGTCCCTGAACCAATATCTCTAGCTGGACCAAATCAGAGACCCTGTGGTCGTCGAAAGTATAGTCCATCGAAGCATAGCCGTGCGTCTTGGATTTCAGTTGATCGTAGAACTCTACCAGAATCTCGCTAAGCGGCACCGAGAATTTCATCAGCACCCGAGAGTCGTCGATGTACTCTATGTCGCCGCTTTGCCCGCGCCGCGATATCACCATTTCCATCATCACGCCGATATACTTGCTCGGAGCAATGATGCTAAGTTCCATCCAAGGTTCGGCGATCTCTACTCGATCGCCCGCTGGAGGAAGTTGGGAAGGATTGTCCACGGAGAGCACTTGTCCCGACTTGAGCGTCACTCGATATTCCACGCTTGGTGCGGTTATTAGTAGATTGAGCCCGAACTCGCGCTCCAGCCGCTCTCTCACGATCTCCATGTGCAGCAAGCCAAGAAATCCGCAGCGGAATCCGAATCCAAGGGCGTTAGACGATTCCGGCTCGAAGTGGAGCGAAGCGTCATTCAAACCCAGCTTTCCGAGCGCCTCCCGCAGCGCCTGATAGTCGTTGCTCTCGATCGGGTAGAGGCCGGCGAACACCATCGGCTTGGCCGGCCGATAGCCCACCAATGGACTTTCTGCCGGCGTGGCTTTGTCGGTAATTGTATCCCCCACTTGGCTGTCGGCCACGTTCTTTAGGCCTGTCGCTACGTAACCTACTTCGCCGGTTCGAAGAGTTTCCACTGGGGTCATCATGGGAGTAAAACAGCCAATCTCAAGGGCCTCCGTCGCCTTGCCCGTTGCCATCATCATCAGATTGGCACGTCCATGGGCGCTCCCGTCGACGACTCGCACGTAGGTAACTACACCCTTATACGAGTCATAATGGGAATCGAAGACCAGCGCGCGCAACGGCCGCTCCGCCTGACCCATGGGCGCTGGAACGCGTTGGACAATCGCCTCGAGTAGCTCGACGACGCCGGTGCCCTCCTTTGCTGAGATCTGTAGAGTCTCAGATTGAGGAATGCCGATGACCTCCTCGATGTGCTTGGCGACGGTCGCAGTCTGAGCGTTGGGCAGATCGATCTTGTTGATGACTGGGATTATGACTAGATCGTGTTCAAGCGCCAAGTAGACATTCGCCAACGTCTGTGCCTGAATTCCCTGGGTGGCATCCACCACCAGTATCGTCCCCTCGCAAGCTGCCAGGCTGCGGCTCACCTCGTAGGCGAAGTCCACGTGTCCTGGAGTGTCGATCAGATTGAGTTGGTAGGTATTTCCATCCAGGGCCGGATACTGGAGGCGGACCGCCCGCGCCTTGATGGTTATTCCCCTCTCTTTCTCCAGCTCCATCGAGTCAAGCACGAGCTCGGTCATCTGCCGGCGGGCAATAGTGTTGGTCAGCTCGAGAAGGCGGTCGCTAAGAGTCGTTTTTCCGTGGTCTATGTGCGCGATTATGGAAAAATTGCGGATGAACAACTGTTCAGTGAGGACAGATTGAGGTTGGCCTTTTGCTATGCTCATAGAAGGTGACAAATCGAGTATAGAGCGAGACGGCGAGGCCGGTCAAAAATTGTAAGTGTTCAGATCAAGGGGTGCCTGCTCCGTATGGGCGTAATATCGCACCGATTAGGGTCTACCACAGGCGAGGACGTCTGATCGGGGAAAGCCAGGAGAGGGTTGCAAGGGCGAAGTCCTTGCCGGGGGATGTGGGGGTGTCCCCCACAACAAAGATCCCCCTTCTCTTGGCCAGTAAAAGGGGGCCAGGGGATGAGGTCGACCAGCTCGAGGAGTTGGAAATCACCCCTTGACCGCCTACTGACGTCCCGAATGGCGACGCGGCCTTTCCAGTTCATGGGCGTGGAGGAGAGAAATACACCCAAATCTGAACTGTTGAAAAAAGTGAGTTGGCGCATATGCTCGAAACTGACAGGAGAACCTAAGTGAGCAGCAATCCTTACAAGATCAATCCTGATATCGATGCGATCATTAGAGAAGCCGGAAACCGGGCAGACGCGGCCGGCGCTGTCGAGCTCGCGCTCGTGGCAAATCGAGCCGTGTCCGAGCTCCACAAAGTCGCCCGCAAGATTGCCAACGAGAATAGAGGGACGCCCCAATGGGGCCGTTGGGCAAGTCTTGTCAACTCCTCGCGCGACGCGGTCCTCCGGACTGCGGCCTGCCGTAAGGCTGCGAGCCAACTCGCACAACAAGAGGCGCAGCCCGAGGATGACAACTAATTCCAAAATATCGTCCGGCGTCTCGTAAGGCGATAGATCCCCGATGCATTGGAATTACCCCTGCTCGCACATGGTAACGACTACTTGTGTATATTATGGGAGCAATCTATTATTAGTGTAATAGGGGCCATCGCAAACTAATCGTGCGGATAATCGCAAAGCGCGCCCTCAGGGAGTTTTGGGAGCAACATCCTGACGCTGAGGACTGGCTGCGAGCCTGGTACACCCAGGTCGAGCGGGATGATTGGGATGCACCGGCCAAAGTGCGGGAGCGATATCCTCGCGCAAGCATAGTCGGCCGGGACCGCGTGGTTTTCAGGTTCGGAGGCAACAACTATCGGCTGATCGTTAGAGTCTTCTACCCGGGACGCGTAGTCTACATTCGTTTCATCGGTACCCACGCCCAATACGACCGTATCAATGTTGAGGAGGTGTAGTCATGCTGGGCATCAGATCAATCCGCACCGAAGAGGACTACGAGGCAGCCTTGGCTCGCGTCTCTGATCTCATGGATGTGCTCTCTGGCCCAGAGGAACAAGTAGAGGACCTGGAAGACCCCAATAGGATCGAACTTGACGTGCTTGTCGATCTCGTCGAACTCTACGAGGCCAAACACCACCCTATCGAGTTTCCGAGCGCTTTAGCGGCGATCGAGTTCCAAATGGACCAGAAGGGGGTGACGCAGCGAGACCTTGTACCCTACATCGGAAGTCGCGCCAAGGTTTCGGAAATTCTCTCCGGCAAGCGTCCTATCACGATGTCGATGGCCCGGGCGCTCCATCGGCATTTGGGGATACCGGCCGATATCCTCCTCCAGGAGCCCGGCGCAGCCTTCGACTCCACGTTCGACGACATCGATTCACGCAAGTTTCCCTTCAAGACCATGGCGAAGCGTGGGTGGATTCCCGATGCCCCGGATCTGGCAGATCGGGCGGAGGAATTGATCCGAGACCTGATCCGGCGGGCGGGGTGTCGGGAACTTGCTGCTGCTTCTGTATATCGCAAAAACGATCACCGTCGAATCAATGCTAAGACCGATCCTTATGCACTGAAAGCTTGGTGCTGGCAATTGATGGCCGAAGCCAGAGCCGCCCAGCCTCAGACCAACTACCAACCGGGTGTGGTCACCCCTGATGTTCTTCAACAGATTGCGCGGCTCAGCCGCGGGGAAGATGGGCCAAGGAAAGCTCAGGAGTTCTTGTCCGAACGCGGTATCGCCCTCCAGGTTCTAAGCCACCTGCCCAGGACCCACTTGGATGGGGCAGCCCTTTTGTCGGGCGATGGCCGGCCCGTAATCGGCCTGACGCTGCGCTACGACCGCATCGATAACTTCTGGTTCACCCTGCTTCACGAGTTGGCCCACGTCGGCCGGCATCTCGGCAAAGAAAGCAAAGAGTGGTTTGCAGACGACTTTACCTTGCGCAACCGATCGGGAGCACAAGAAGACATCAGGGAGACAGAAGCCGATGAATGGGCCGAGAACGCCCTGGTACCCCCGGATGCGTGGGAGGCAAGCCCGGCCAGACAGAATCCGACACCAATGGCCGTGATCAATTTCGCATCAACTCTGGGCGTACATCCGGCAATCGTCGCCGGCAGGGTCCGCTACGAGCGGGGAAACTACCGGCTCCTGAGCAAGTTCGTCGGCTCCGGCCAAGTCCGCCGGCAGTTCGATCGCCCGCCGGCACGATGATTTTTGGCCGCCGGCTGTGCAGCCGGCGCGCGGCGTTGATGCTCACCGGCCCGACACTGGCGCTTCCTCCTTGAGTTTTGCATGGCGAATTGAGCAAAATGAGCCAAGCAAAAACTCCGGAGTTAACCTGTGCCCACGTTGTGGAGATGCTGCGGACCCTCCAGGAGCCCCGCCGCTCTGCGACCAAATGTCGCCGACCCAAACCTTTCAATTGAGTGCCGATCACCCTGATGATCAGACGCCACCCGACCCTCTCCGAGCGCCGCCAAAGCGTACGCCGCGCCGGCGATGACCGGAATTTCTCTTATAATGACAGAAGCTCGCGACAACTGGGCCAGAGCTCGTTTCAGAAACCAGTTGAGTAACTAGGAGGGGTTGTACGGTGGAGTACGTGGGCGTCGGCCGGCGTCTTGTGGCCACAATAGTGGATGGGATCATTATCGGGATACTGTTTGGAGTGATTTCGGGGATATTTTTGATCCAACAGGATGCTATGTGAGATTCGTTCGAGCTTCTTGGAACGAGCAATATTGCCGCCATCGTGGTCTTCATCGTCTACTATGCCGCCTTGGAGGCTACCACCGGTGCCACAATCGGCAAGCGGCGGCTCGGCTGCGGACTCCCTAAGTAGAGACTCATTTTCAAGGGCCGCGGCCGGCCCTCGCGCTGAAGACGCCGATTGGTCTATAACGTTCACCTGTACGGACGCGGGTGTTAAAATCGAGGTCTTGCCGTCCCTATTGCCTAGAGTTGTTGGCCCGTAGTAAGCGCCCATTCCCTTCGTCTATGGAATCGAACCCTAAACAGTTGAAGACGCTTCTTTCAGACTTGCCGCGCAACCGCTCCTCACTCCTGCCGGCGTTGGAGCGGGCTCAGGCTGAGCTTCGCTATCTGCCTCAATCGGCGCTGGAGATCGTCTCGAAGCACACCCGTACGCCCAAGAGCGAAGTCTATGGCGTCGCCAGCCACTACCCCGAGTTCCGACTCGATGAGCCGGGCCGTCGGGTCGTCCGCGTCTGCACGGGGATGGCCTGCGTTGCCCGAGGCGCCGCCGGCCTTCTGGCGGACGCTGAGCGCGAGTTTGGAATCATTGCGGGGCAGACGACGCCAGACCGCGGCATCACGTTGGAGGAGGCCACCTGCCTCTTCAACTGCCCAATTGGGCCTTCGGTCGAGATCGACCATCGACCATACGGCCATGCCACCCTTGAGCTCGTCGGCCGGCTCGTGTCGACGCCTGCGCAGTACCACTCACCGGCACGCCAGCCGGACGGGACACACAAAATGCGGCTTCAATCGACCGGCCGGCCCCGGGAACAGTTAGCCAGCCTCGTAAAGGCGGCCGATTCGCGTCGTCAGTCCGCCGGTGCCGATCTACGCCTGCTCGTCGGGGCGGGCAGTTGCGCAAATTCGGTCGGCGCGAGCGAGGTCGTCGAAGCGCTGAGACAGTCCGTCGACGGCGCCGATATTTCCGCGGAAGTTGTTGAGGCCGGCTGCAACGGAATGTGCTACGGCGCGACTCTCGTGACTGTAGTACGAGCCGGCCGCCCGGCAGTTACGATCGTCGGAGTGAAACCCGACGGGGCCAGGGCTCTGGTGGATGCCATGCAAAAGGACGACTTTGCCGGCTATGAGGCCGTTGTATGGTCGGACGAGATTGTAGCTAACGCGGTTAGCTACGAATCCCATCCTTTCTTTAGTCGTCAGCGCCGGGTCCTCTCCGCGAATTTCGGTATGCTCGATCCGTCCGATATCGATGAATATCTGGTCGGTGGAGGTTATGCGGCGCTTGCCCGCGCGGTCGACGAGCTCAGCCCCGACGAGGTAATCGAAGAAGTGAAGCAAGCCGGTCTGCTCGGTCGCGGTGGAGCCTACTTCCCCGCCGGCATCAAGTGGGCTGGCGCTCGTGGCTCGACCGACCGGCCTAAATACTTGGTCGTGAATGCAGAGGAGGGCGAGCCGGGTATATACAAAGACCGTCACTTGATGGAGGGTGACCCGCACCGTCTTATCGAAGGAGCCGTCATTGCCGCCTACGCGATTGGTGCAAGCCGGGTGATATTCTACGTGAATGGCGAAGCTCGGCTGGCGCAGCAGCGCCTCGAGCTGGCTCTCCGGCAAGCCGACTCGCGTGGTCTGATCGGCAAGAACGTGCTTGGTTCAGGCGTAGACGTGGAATACGAGGTGCGTCACGGCGCCGGTGGGTATGTTCTGGGTGAAGAAACCGCCCTTCTCGAAAGCATCGAGGGGTACCGGGCGATGCCAAGGGTCCGCCCGCCATTCCCGACCGAATCCGGCCTGTGGGGTAAGCCGACCGTAATTAATAATGCGGAGACTCTGGCGAACGTTGTCGGGATTCTCCGCCACGGCGCTGAATGGTACAGTAGTTTGGGCGTGAAGGAAGCGCACGGAACCAAGCTGATCGGTCTCTCCGGCAACGTGGAACGCCCCGGACTCGTCGAGATCGAGATCGGTACGCAAGTGAGCGTCGTCGTGAATGAGATCGGCGGAGGGGTGCCGGAACGGCGGCAGTTAGGAGCCGTGCTTGCCGGCGGTCCTTCCGGATACATAATGTCGGCCGATGCGCTGGATCTGCCAATGGTTCCGAGAGGTGAATACCTGCTCGGTTCCGGAGGCCTGATTGTGCTAGACGACCGCCACAGTATAAATGACGCTGTTCGCCGGCTGACCCAATTCAACAAGATTGAGAGTTGCGGCAAATGCACGCCGTGCCGAGAAGGAACCGTGCGCATGATGGAGAAGCTCGAACGCTCGAACGGGGGTCGAGGCGCCGATGTTGTACTCGAGTTAGACACTCTGAATGAGATAGTTGCCGAAGCCTCGCTGTGCGCGCTAGGTCAAATGGCGCCGAATCCGATCAAGAGTGCAATTCGTTACTTTGGCGATGGAGCAGTTTCCCCATCTGCCCGTTCGGTTGAGTAGTAGTGGAGTTGGATGGCCATGGACGTAACACTAACGATTGACGGCAAACAGGTTACGGTACCGCCGAGGTCGACGGTTCTCGACGCTATCCGGCGGCTCGGCATATATATTCCTCAGCTCTGCAAAGATCCGGACCGGCCCGCGCTGGGCGCGTGCAGAACATGCCTGGTGCAGGTTGATGGGATGCGCGGCACGCCGGCGTCTTGCTCGACGCCGGTCCAGCAGGACATGATTGTCCGCACCGATAGCGAAGACGTCACGACGGTTCGCCGCGGTGTACTTGATCTCACACTTGGCATGCTCACCCCTGACGTCGATGGGCAAACCAACTTCGCTGAGCTGAGTGAGGCCGCTCAAAGGCATGGTTTAGAGGTCTCGAATTACCGGGCCCATCATCGCTTCACTGTTGACGACAGTAAGTCCTTCTTCGTCCTCGACCGCAATAGTTGCATAATGTGTGGACGATGCACCGACGGATGTGGCGAGTTACAGCACATTGGCGCGATTGCGCAGCTGGGAAGGGGTCACGAAACGAAAATCGGTGTATTCGGCGACGCGCCCATGGATACTTCGATCTGTACTTCATGCGGTCAATGTGTGGCGGCCTGCCCTACTCAGGCCTTGCGGGTCAAAGAAGCTCCAGCACCGGTTGTCAAAGAGGTGGCCACGACCTGTCCATACTGCGGAGTTGGATGTGGAATAGATCTCAAAGTCCGAAACGACGGCAGAATCTCCGTCATGGCCGACGACGCGCCGAAGAACCTCTCCAGCAAAGGCATGCTCTGTGTAAAAGGTCGCTTCGGTACGGGCTATATACACCACAAAGATCGCATCACCACACCGCTTGTCAAGCGCAACGGCGATTGGGAAGAGGCCGGCTGGGACGAGGCGCTTGAACTCGTCGCGGAGAAGTTCGTCGAGCACCGCGGCCGATTCGCGGCGCTGGCTTCAGCCAAGGGCACCAACGAAGAGGGTTACGTCATTCAGAAATTTATCCGAGCGGTTATGGGGTCGAATAACGTCGATCACTGCACCCGTTTGTGCCATGCTCCTTCGGTCGAGGCCATGCTCAATCAGCTCGGCAGCGGTGCAACAAGCAACTCGTATATCGACTACGAGGAAGCCGGCTGCCTAATGGTAGTCGGGTCCGATACCACGTCGAATCACCCGGTTGTGGCTGCCCGTCTCCGCAGCGCCGTGGTAAAAAACGGTGCCAAGCTGATAGTCGTCAATCCCAGGCGAATCGATCTATGTGATTACGCTGATATCTGGCTCCGGCAACTGCCCGGCACCGACGTCGCGCTCTTCAACGGACTGGCAAATATTATCCTTACTCAAGGTCTGTGGGACCGCGAGTTCGTGGAAACCCGGACCGAGGGTTATGAAGAATGGAGAGGGTCCGTCGCGACCTATACTCCCGATCGCGTCAGCCAGATCACTGGCGTCCCGGTCGAGGACCTGCAAGCGGCTGCCCGAATTTATGCCCGGCCACCGCACGGCGGATCCTGCTTGATCTGGGGCATGGGTGTCACACAGCATACCAATGGCACCGCAAACGCGACGTCGATCCTGAATCTCGCGCTGTTAGCCGGCCAGATGGGCAAACCGGCCAGTGGTGTGTCTCCTCTCCGAGGTCAAAATAACGTACAGGGCTGCGGCGACGCCGGTTGCGTTCCGAACAGCTTCCCCGGCTATCAGTCGACCGAAAGCGACCAAGTCCGCGGCAAGTTTGCGCTAGCTTGGGGAGCGTCGATGCCGGAGGAACCGGGTCTGGTCGTCACCGAGATGATGGGTGCCGCCGACAAGGGCGACATCACCGCCATGTACGTCGTTGGAGAGAATCCTCTTCTGAGTGAGCCCGATCTGCATCACGCCGAGAAGACGTTCGAAAAACTCGAATTCCTGGTAGTCCAAGATCTGTTTATGAACGAGACGGCAGCCGTAGCCGACGTGTTTCTGCCGGCGGCCAGCTTCGCCGAGAAGGACGGTACATTCACGAATAGTGAGCGCAGGGTGCAGCGAGTAAGGGCAGGCATCCCTCCGGCCGGAATCTCGCGTCCTGATTGGCAGATAACCTGCGACATAGCGCGCCGCATTTTGCGGAAGCTTGGCCGCGAACCCATCGGGTTCGGCTTCTCCAGTCCGTCCCAGATCTTCGATGAGATGGCATCGATATGGCCGAACATTGCCGGTATACGCTACGAGCGGTTGGACAAAGATGGCGGGATTCAATGGCCCTGCACCGCGTCAGACCACCCCGGCACTCGATTCATGTACGAGAACGACTTCCCTCGAGGGAAGGGCTTGTTTGTTTCAGTCGAACAAGGACCACGCGCGGACGAGTTGCCGGATAAGCGTTACTCGCTGATTTTGAACACCGGAAGGATTCTCTATCATTGGCACGGTGGCACCATAACCACTCACGTCGACGGCCTGTTGCAATTGGCGCCGGAACTCGAAGTATCGATGAACCCGGCCGACGCCGGCCGATTTGGCATAGAAGATGGCGAAACGGTGCGGGTTCGTTCCCGCCGAGGCGAGTTGATGGCCGTCGCCCGTCTCACCGATAACATGAGTCTGGGAGAGGTGTTCGTGCCCTTTGTCAAGCTGCAGAAATCGGCGGCAAACTTCCTCACCAATAGAGCCTACGATCCCGACTCGAAGATTCCTGAATATAAGGTATGCGCTGTCCGCGTAGAGAAGCTCGGTGAGGTCAGCGGACGCGAGAAAATGGCCGCCAGGGCCCGTGCCCGACCGGGAATCCGATAGCCTTACCCGGCTGGGATATTGGGTTACGATCTACAGTTGAAATGGGCGGCTATGTCCGGACTGTTACTGTCCGATGATGTCCGGCTCGTCTGCCTGTTCCAGAAACTCGGCCAGCCGGCGGAGCTTCCGTTGCCGACTTTCCTCATCGGCTATTGGTTCCTCAGCTATAGCCAACGCAAAAGATTCCGTGATCGTAGCGTTGCAGATCGATAGCAGTGCATCGAAACTCTTAAGCAGAAGCTCCTTGCCTACCGGTCGGCCATCGGTGTCGCGCAAATTGCGTCGTACGTGGTAGTCGATAGCCCAGCACTCGTCTTCGTTCAAGCCAATCGGCAACGTCGCAGGGGGATGGGGTCTTAGCGACCGCTGCTCAAACTCTCGGATCAAGGCGATGACTTTCAGTAGAAGTCCCTTGCCGATGGGCCTAGACTCGTCGTTCCAAGTGTGCCTGATCATGTCGTCCAGCAACCATGACTCTAGGTGAGTGAGATGTATGGTCGCCTCTCGTGACAATGTACAGATGCCTCGCGTATCTTCGATGGTTTGCATCAAGCGCCGCTCGGCGACGCCCTATCGGTCACTACTAAGTCATTGTACAACAATCGAACGCCCATGGGCGATTTCAAGCCGCCCAAATCCGAATATACAGCTGCCGCTGGCGTTCAGTAGCGCCGGCCCGCTTGCTTTCGGATGTCGAACTTCGCGGTATCTGCTATAGCCATCACCGCCATGACGCCTGCCTGTACAGGGTCGCTGACCACTAAGTCGGCCGCCGCCGGTACTGTGCCGGCCATGCTCAGGGAGATGACGATGATGTCTTTTTCACGCACGTAACGCACCGCCTTTGTGACCTCACCGCCCATAATGGCGCCGGCCAGTACGATCGCTCGTGCGCGGGCAAGCCTGCTCACTGCTTTTACCGCTGCCGCCAACGCATCCTCACCGACCAGAGGTATAGTGTCAACCGAAATTCGCTCTCCGCGGATGTTGTGACGATCCGCTTCACTGATAGCGCCAACGGCGACTTGGCCAACTTGTGCGCCACCACCGATCACTATCAGCCGCTTGCCAAAGATCTTGGAAAAGGGCTCTGGCAGGCTCAGGGAATTCACTACGTCTAGCTTCAGGATGTCTTCGATCAGCGACTCGTCGTCGGGCACGTCTTGGAGCTCCAAGTAGTTCACGATGTGTCCTTCTCGACGCTCGATGATATCGATGTGGCCGATGTTTACTTGGTGATCTAAGATGACCTTGGTCAGGGCGTGAAGTGTGCCCGGCCTGTCGACCACCTCGATCGAGAGCGCCAGCTCTGGTGGCAGCGGTGCGTCAGCTCTCATTACCAGTTGCCTCAGGACTAGAGAACAGTAGAACATCGCTGGTCGATCGAATGAGTTGGAATCGGCTCGTTGCTCTCATCAAATGCCTTGCTCCCATCTCGCAAGTCTATCTTCGATGTCTTCTAGTTCTGGACGACCTGTAAGTGCCCGCTGAGCTTGGGTTGCCAGCGACTTCGCTTCGGCCAGCCGGCCCCGTTCGCTGAAGTAGTTGATTATTCTCATAACCGCTGAAACATATTCGTCCCGGTAGCGGTCTCGCTTAGATTCGATATCGTCAGTGGCCGGCAGGTCGGCAAGGAAGTCGCCCCTGTACAAGTTGACAGCTCCGAGCAGGTCATCCGGCGAGCCGGACCATCTGCATCGCACCAACTGTTCTCCGAAGACGTCGACATCCACCTTCAGTCCATCATCCATTATCAGCTCGTAGCCAGCCGGCCCGCGGCGCAGAAATCTAGACTCGGCTCGATTCGTCAACCCTGGTTCGAGGAGGCGCTTTAGGATCGACCAACAGAATTTTAGGTTGTTCGAACCAGACTCTCGCTCAGTACCGGGCCAAATCGTATTGATAAGCTCGTCGCGGGGTATTCCTCCGCCCCGGCGCAGCAGCAGAAGCGCCAGAATATGCTTAGTCTTCGCACTTCGCCAATCTGATGGTTTCAGCGCCACGCCATTCACCTCCAGCGAGAATGAGCCGAATGTACGTATGTAGACCGGTGCGGATTCCTCTCCTAGTGTCGGTCGACCTTTATCTTCACCGTCACTCTGATCTGCGATCAGTGCGTCCAGTCTCTGACTCTCGTCCGACGTGGAAAGCGAGCGTACCCTCCGAAATTGCCGTGACAGTGCCGGTTGACGCCTGAGTAATCGGCGGATGTCCTTGGCTGCAAGGTCGCTTTCCACTGCCCGGCCAAGCGATACGACTGTCATGGGTCCGAGAGACCACAAAAGGCCCGACAGCGAATTGACCGTCGTTGCGACCGCGTCAGGTGCCGGCTCCGGCCCTCCGACCGACATGTACAACGTGTCCGTCGCCGCTGCGAGCGCTCGACAATCTGTGCCCTTTATGTCTGACGATGCAGCACTTATCGAACTCCGCGCTTTCTCCTGCTCATTCTCGACAAGATGGTGCGCTGCCATCGACAGCCGGCATAGGGCTCTTACTAAAGGAATATCGATCAGATTGATCAGCCTGTTCAAGTGATTTACCGACGGTCGCATGTTCAGTTGTCCGCGCGCTCGGGCCCGGAAGATTGCTGCCCAAGTCAAGGCCGCCGTGACGAGATCGCCGGCGTTTTCCAGACGCTGAGCGTTTCGTCGAGCCTCGTGTCCGTCTATCGGGTGCCCAGCCCGCCCGCTCTGCTCGTACTTGAGCCATAGAGCCGACCGTTCGAGTCCCGGTTCGATTGTAGCTGTCGGTAATCGGGCGGCCTCGAACGCCCGCCAGTCGCCGCTCAACCAGTCAACCAATGGGGCCAGCCAAGGAGAGCGGCGTTCTACTGAATCGGGCGAGCCCGTCACACTCCTGTCGGTCGAGTGATCGCCCAATATCGAGCCCAGAATGCGCCATTCGGAGGCGCGACCCGATTCGCTGACCTCAAGCCTCGCTTTGCCCGCCGATAGTGCGTCGTCGATCCCCTTCGATGCTTCATCAAGTTTGCCTTGCAGCAGATTGATGCGCGCCTGGGAGAGTGTCAGCCGAGCACGAATGTATGGATGACTGGACACTCGTACCAACAAGCGGCTGATGGCCTCGTCCGCCGGCTGGATCTGGCCGGCCGCCGTCAAGTAGTCAGCCCAGCGGGGAACCAAGACCGAGATATCCTCAGACTGGCCCGCTTCGTTAATCAGTTTGCTCGCTCGTTCGTAGTGAGCTGCGGTGTCTTGCTGCGGCATCAAGTTCGCGCCGGACGCGATTGCCCTGTACACACCTAGAATTGGCTCCTGGGCAATGAGCCCGTCGTTTAGCCGTGCAGCGACCGCGGCCAGCGTGTCGGGACGACGCTTGGATAGCGCTTCACGGGCTACACTAGCCAGTGCCTCCGCAGCCTGCAGCGTTTCGTCAGCCGCTAACCAAGAGTCGGCCGCGTCGATCAACCGGCCTCTGCCTCTATAGATCCTTGCCATCTCTGCAAGGGCCTCGCGCCAACGTCGTCCATGTCTCCGCACGTCGAGACTCTTCACCAGCGCGTCTCTCACGATCGGAGGAAAGCTCCAACTCTGTGTCCCTACCCTGTAGATAATTGGCAGATCAGAAAACAGCAATCTATCGAGTGCTTGCGCCGCACGCCGTGAGAGCGTAACGCGGGCTAATATTTCCTCGTCGAACTCGTCGATAATCAATAGCGAGCGTATCGTAGAGACCGTGTGAGCTGACAGACTTGTTAAATGCTCTTCCAACCATTCGGTGAGTTGTCGCCGTACTTGCTGGCGCACTCTGGACAGCCGTGACACTCCGGCCCGCGCCAAGTTGTCTGCGATCAGTGTGACCGCCATCGGCCAACCTAGTGTGTTTTCGTAGACATTTGCTACCAATTCCTCGTCCACTAGCAGTGAATCGAATCGAGCCAAATAGTCTCTGACCTCGCCGGCCGAATAGAGTAAGTCTGCGACAGGCACGATCAGGGCGTCGCCTGCCGTTGCACGCACTTGCAATTGGGTTGACTTCCAAGCGGGTCGGCCCGCGATGTAGATGGGGGACTCAGAAGTTGCCAAAGCTAATAGGTGGTCCAAGATCCTATTGCTTTCACCATCCAAACTGCAACCGGCAAGATCTAGGCACAGACCGCACTTTTGATCGAGTAGGATGTTGGAAACGATCGTTGCCCAGGTGTTCCCTATGTGGTCGCCATTCTCCGTGTATCTACTCAAGAGGGGTTCGTTTAGCTTACCGAGAGCGGTTTGTAGATACGCGAACAGCACGTCGGATGAAATCGATTGGTCGGGTAGAGTCACCCAGAGGCACTGCGATTCATCCGTCCGGCGAGTGTACAGCTGGCGCAGTAATGTCGTCTTTCCAAATCCAGTCCCGGCCTTCATCGCGATTACTGCGGGGGCTGGATCGCGGTTATCGAGCGAGAGGACGGCGTTTCGGGTTAGATTTGCAGTCGGTTGTTGTGGAGGGAGGACCAAAGACTTCGCCACCATTGCGCCGTCAGCGATTTCTAGTTGCACCACTATATACCTGTTACGGTGAAATATTGGCTAGGGAGTGTATTTGACTGCTAACGTTCATTTACTTCGCGGCGTGGCTGCTCCACCAATTTACCGAGTGCGCAGATTCTCGCCCTATGATCGGTTGTCACGCAAGTGATTTGTCTAGCATAAACTATTCACTGATGCGGTGGGGCATATCGCCGCCCCGAAAACCCTTGTTCAGGTGGTAGATGCAGATTAAAGAAGGACGTGAATCGCTGCACGGGCGGGATCCGTTTGCCTTGGGCTGTGTCTCGGTGGCCGGCTGCCTTGGGATAGGAACGGTCATGGTGATCTGTGGCTTGATAGCACAGGTCACGGTCGCAATGGCGTTTCTTCAGGTCCGCGGTGTGGCGCAATCAGTAATAGGATTCGTCGGCGACATTGGCGATCTCGGTGGCGAGTCCGGCGAATCGCGATCGGGAGGTGCGGGGCCTGGCGCGGGTCCTACGGTCGTGCTGCGCCTAGATGCGGTTGGGGACGCGATAGAATCTGCCGCCGACGAAACGCCCGGACCCACTCCGACGCGAACCGTACATACTGTGGAATCGGGCGAGGCCCTGAGTGTGATCGCGGAACGCTATGGCGTTTCGGTTCGCGAAATCCTCCAAGCCAATGATCTTGAGAATCCTGACAACATATTTGCCGGCCAGCAACTCTTAATCCCATCCCGCCGTTGAGTTAGCGGCGGGGAGTCCGTGATCCGTCTACTAGTCCTGGGCCTCTGGTTCCGGCTTGGAATTGGCGATCTGTTCCCAAGTTGCTAGCAGCTCGTCGACCGGCTTGTCCTCTCCCGTCCGCGCGCCCTCGGCTACCGCCGCCTCGTAGGCGGCAACGAGTTCGGCCAAATCCCCCGCGTCGAACCGGCTCAGCCACGGTACGTCGCGCAGCCTCGTTAGCTCAGCTAGCCGGCTTTCGAGCGATTCATCGGCAAACATTCGGGGGCTCAGGTCCGCACACTGTGCCGCGGAATCTGTCTGATAGCCTCTTGCTCTGAAGAGAAGGATCCAACTGGCATTCGCAGCACTGCGGACACAATGTCGCTCGGAGTATTGCCTCGCCGCACGGCGTCTACCAGATCGGCCTTGGTACAAGGGTATTCGACCCCAACTAAGAAATCGCGTATGCGTACCCCAAATGTGACGTCGTATAGTCTTGTGTCAAGCTCCATTGATTTTCTCGCGGCTCCAGAAAGCGGTTGTAGGGTTTATGACTTCAAGCGGGATTTCCCCAGATCTGTAAAGGAGCACCTGGCTATGTCCCAAATCTGCGAGCTCGATTTCGCGCTCAAAGAAACGCGAAAGGGCCGTCTTCCGCCTGTCCCATTCTATAGAATATGGCGATTGTCATGTTAATAAGTGTTCAGATTTAGGGATACCTGCTCCGTATGGGCGTAATATCGCGCCAATGAGGGCCTACCACCGGCCAGGACCTCTCATCGGCGAAAGCCGGCAAAGGGTTGCAAGGGCGAAGCCCTTGACGGGGGATGTGGGGGTGTCCCCCACAACTAAGTTCCCCCTTCTCCTGGCCAGGAGAAGGGGGCCAGGGGGATGAGGTCGAGCGGCTCGTGGATTTGGCATCGATAGGTTGGAAATCATCCCTTGACCGCCGGCTGAGGACCCGAATGGCGACTCGGCCTTTCCAGTTGACGGGCGTGGAGGAGAGAAACACACCCAAATCTGAACTGTTACTCATGTTACAATCCGGCTCGCTAATATTTCATGTGGAGAGTGTGACTATGGGCGTGATCAGGCATTCAGACGTGGAAGGCATACAGCGGGCTCCCGGGGCGTTATCTCGACCGATGGTAACCGAGGCAGCCGGCTCATCCATTCTGTTCACCGGCGTCAGCGCGTTTGAACCCGGCGCGGGAATAAAGCTTCACTACCATGACTGCGACGAGAGCATCACGATCATTGAGGGCGAGGCTGTATGTGAGATAGCCGGCGAGTACTTCGATCTGCATCCATACGATGTCGTCTTCGTGCCGCAGGGTCAGCATCATCGCTTTTTGAACCGCGGACCTGGCGTGATGAAATTCGTCTGGGCCTATCCTCAACCGGTTGTCGAGCGTGTTTACGTCGAATAGTGAGGCGTGATCCGAGTCTCCTCAATATCCTCTGGCCTTCAAATAGATGACGCGCATTATTCGTCGCCACCAAGGTAGGCGATAGTACGCGAGCCTATCCAGGCTTGAATTGATCGCTTCTGGTGACTGTCCCCGTTTCAGCATCTGGCGACATAGCTCGGCTAGATGCGATGGCTCCAATCGAGTGCTTATAGCGTGCCCCCAAACCGCTCGTTGAAGTTCGGCGGGCAGATCTTCCGCTCCCTTCATCTTGTCCTAAGCGTCCTCCTCCCCACGGATGCTAGTCGAACATACTCATCTGGTGCCGGCCTAGGTGTTCTGCCTCGATTCCTCGCCGCCTTAGCTGACGTGCAAACTCGCTAGTACCATGCATGGTCAAGACCCTGCTGGGCTTGGCCCGCTCGACGTATTCCATTAGCTGGTCGAAGTCCGCATGGTCGCTGAACGGAATCGCTTCGTCGGCCCCCATTCGATACTTGAAGCTCTGATCGATTGCCCAGCCGGACGCCCAAATTATGAAGTCGCTTCGGTGGCGGCTGCGCCCGCGGCCCCTAATGAACGATGGAGAGGCCACCAGTACTTCGAAATCCTCATCTCCTTCATCCACCGAGGCGACCGCGCCTACGTCCACCCCTAGCTCCCGATATGTGTCGCAGAATGTCTTTACTGACGGCTCCGCACCGACGCGAAATCCTGAGCGGATCAGTATCGCTGCCAGCTCCTGGGACTTGCCCAGCGCGTAACCCACTACTACCGGGCGCCGGCCGCTCTTGATCGCCTGCTGCACCGCCCCAACCAACATCCCGACTGACGTGTCATCAGAAGGCCATCGATATCTTGGATGACCGAATGTGCTCTCTATCACTAGCGTGTCGCACTCCACTATTTCAGCCGCTGGGGTGGTGATTCGCCGGCGTAGATTCAGGTCGCCTGTATAGATCAGCCGGCCTCCATCGACTGGCTCGACTACTAGCTGTGCCGCGCCCAAAATATGTCCAGCCGGCGTCAGACGAATACGATACCCGTCGATCTCTATGGACTCACCCCAGGGGATGGCTTGAAAATGTCCCTTGCGTTGGCGTTGACGAGCCAGAACCTCGGTCTCCACCGAGCAATATGCGAAATGGTGCGACGCCAAATGATCGGTATGCGCATGCGAAACGAACGCCCGCTGAGACCGCCGGCGTGGATCGACGTCGAGGCCCAACTGATTCAGCCGCAGGTGGCGGTCGAAGCTGATAGCGGTCGAGCTTCTATCTTCGATGTTCAATGTCAAAACATGTGATCTGGAGCAGCGTACAGTCCGTTCGACCGTGACTCGCTGCTATTGCAATTGTCACTCCGATGAATTTCCAGCCCCGTGGAAACGGCGGCTGCATCATCAGAATTCCGATCTAGCCGAACGCAATGACCTGTCGCGCCACTTCGCCCCGGGTCAGCGATTCAAATGCCTCGTTGACTTCGCTAATATCGATTCGGCGCGAAATAAGCTCGTCCAACTTTAGCTTGCCGGCCATGTACAGGTTGAGAATTCGCGGTACGTCGAGGTGCGGCTGGCAAGTCCCGTACATGGTCGAGGTCAGCCTTTTTTCCTCCAGCACCATGTTGCTCGCCGGTATCGACAATTGAGTGCCGGTCGGAGCCAGCCCTACCAGCATCGCCTCACCGCCCCGGCGGACTGATTCGTAGCAGATGAGTTGCGTGACGGGATTGCCGATAACCTCGAAGGCATAGTCGGCGCCTCGTCCTTCTGTCAACTCCTTGACCGCCTCCGGCGTCGATGCGACTTCTTTGGCGTTAAGCGTATGGGTCGCCCCGAACTCTCTCGCCATCTCCAGTTTGCTCGGAACGACGTCGGAAGCGATAATCCTCTCCGCACCGGCCAGTGCCGCCCCCTGTATGACGTTTAGTCCGACTCCGCCACAGCCCACGACGAGTACGCTGGCGCCCGGCTCCACTTTCGCTCCGTTTATCACCGCGCCCACACCGGTCATGACTCCGCATCCTACTAGGGCGGCGACGTCTAGGGATATGTCTTTTCGGATTGGTACCAGACCCTGCTGCGGCACTACCGAATACTCTCCATAGGTCGATACACAGCCGAAATGGTGTATCACTTTGTCGCCAATGCTCAGCCGGCTGGTTCCATCTGCGAGTGTGCCGCTCCAGCGCATCTTCGTGCCAAACTCACACAGACCGGGCCGGCCTCTCTGGCAGAAGTAGCACGTGCCGCACGCCGGCCGCCACACCAGTATCACGTGGTCTCCGACCTGCGCCGTCGTCACACCTCCTCCGACCTCCTCTACTATGCCCGCCCCTTCGTGTCCCATTACTACCGGAAAAGGCGCTGGCACATACCCATCAACCACGTGTAGGTCGCTATGACAGATGCCGGCAGCCGCCATCCGGACCAGCACTTCGCCGTCCTTAGGCTTCTGAATATCGACGTTCTCAACCGAGATTCTGGTTTTCGGTTCGTAAAGTACGGCCGCTCTCACAGCTACCCTCCATTCTCTGATTTCCCGTCCAGTCCGATCCACTTTCGGTGCAGAAGACACCCGTCGCAACGGACTTGAAGATTATCCTGCTTCGAGTATCGAAACGCAACCAGCCGGCTCTGATGACGCCGTCAACAACTTGCTGCACGAGTTCGTATACATGCCGGACGCTGCCCAGCGCGCCATTCCTGTCGTCGCAGACTTCCCAATGAGGACCGATCACAAGTCGTCCAGTCGTCCGCTTCCGCAAGAATTGCGCTTCCCTTGCGAAGGCTACCTACGAGGATGACAATGGTGGGATGCCGGCCGGTACAACTAGGACGATCGTCATTGGTGCCGCGAGATCGTGCGGGAATCTGCCTGGGTGGCTCACAGGCGCATTGGAACGTTGCCCCGCTTCGGCGGAGCGCGCGCATAGCAAGGTCTTGAGATCTACAACCGCCCGCCGGCAGGAAGCTCCTTAGCTAGGAAGGCAGTATGCAAATCATACACGATAGGTGCTGTGGACTGGACGCTCAATAAGAAATCGGTGGTGGCTTGTGTCATAACGCCTCAGTCCCGGGAGACGAGGACCTTTGGCACAAGAACCCTCCAGCTTCTGGCGTTGTCTGACTGGCTTCGGGAGCGCGGAGTGACCCACGTAACTACTGAGGGCACAAGGGTGTACTGGAAGCCCGTTTGCAACCTGTTGGATGACGAGTTCACGGTGTGGGTCGTGGACGCCCGCGAATTTAAGACGGTCCCAGGTCGAAGGACCGACGTCAAGGACGCCCAGTGGATTGCCGAACCTCTGAGGCACGGACTTCTGGTGCCCACTTTCATTCCGCAGCGTCCTCAGCGAGAATTGCGCGAGTTGGTACGCTACCGCCGGAGCTTGGTGCAGGAGCGTACCCGCGAGGCCGGTCGGGTTCAGAAGGTGCTAGAGGACGCGAATATGAAGTTGGGTTCGATGGCCACTGATGTCCTGGGAGCTTCCGGTAGGCAGATGCTGAGCGCCCTGACTGACGGAGAGGATGACCCGAAGGTGCTGGCCGATTTGGCCGAGGGACGGCTCCGAGAGAAGCGCGATCAGTTGGAGGAGGCGCTGGACGGCGTGGTGAATTCTCACCAGCGCTTCATGTTGGGCGTTCAGTTGAGCCGTCTCTCGACATTGGAATCGCAGATTGGCATGTTGGACACGGAGGTTGCCAGGCGCGTTAGCCTCTTTCAAGTAGTGCGCGGATGACTAGGGCCGGATTCAACCCTCGCGGGTTTCCAAGTCTGCGGGAATAATGTCGGCCGTTGGAATGCGGTAAAAGGATAAGGTCGAGCAAATCTAGCTCCAACGCATCAGCATCGCGGGCTGGTAGCTCCAACCGGCCCTCAGAACCGTATCGGCAACGGTGCGTTTGATGACCGATACGTCATAGAGAGGGGAGTTTTTCTCAGGATCAATCTGGGTCGATGGAGAGGCGGTGCCGGCCGGCAATCTCAGCCATTCAGATAGGTCCAAGGAAAACGATCGGCGACGGCGGATCGATACGACTGCGTCGCCACTCCATTTCCCCTCAATAGCGACCACGTATCGCTGCTCAACAACTTTGACAGTTGCGGATGAGGTTTGCAGTCGCAACCGGAGCGACTTCGCTCGGGATAGGCCGGCACGCCCGAACAGACCCTGCCAGCTTTTATCGACGACGTTCCATTCGGCGAGAAAATCTGTGGTTCCGGTCCGGGTCACTTTCCAACTTCTGTCCTGCCCATTGAGAGCCTCAAGGTTCGCAATGAGCTCATCGACAGAAAGTGCTTGTAGGTTCTGGCGGGGTCGGATCTTCAATGCGCGGGAGGCAGCGAGCGGCCAAACGCCGGCGGCGGCTACCAGGAATAGGGCCGGCAGCAAAAATAGCTGGCCAGGCCCCAAGGTGGGATTGGACTCGAGTTTGGCGGGATCGCGCTCGATATCGACGTACGGCACCCAACTCAACAATAGAGACATGAAGCCCCTGTCATAGGCTTCAAGCTTGCCCAGCCAAACACCGTCCACCCAGCGATAGATCTCAGGGGGACCGTTGGACGTGTACATGTGTCCCCTGATCGGGTTTGAAATGCTGCCGAGGCGCTCACCTTCAAGCATCATCCCAAGGAGTGCGAGCCGGGCCTGCATGGGATCAGGAAACTTTCGAAGCTCGATAGTGAGAGGCACGATGACTGGCGAGCTGCTATAGGCGGTTCGTGAGTGAACGAATAACCTAGTTACGAGTTCGCTCTTGGCGATCGACCCCACGACTCCGCTGTCAACATCAACTCGCCGAACGGTATTCGAACCCACGATGTTAAAGGGGCCGTATCTGCCGGGGACCATTCGATTCGTTGTCAACTGACTGAGCAGATCAGCCGGCGACACAGCCGGGTCAATCGACGCAACTCTTCGATAGGGTGAAGGCTCCAACAAATAGTAGGTCGTCAACCCCAAGGCGATTGCCGCAATCGCCATTACGGCGGTCATTGTCACCAAGCGAACCAAGCCGCGTCCCATCGAGTCAACAACTATTAGTTAGCGTAATCAGGGGGAGAGCGCACGAGCGTAGCCGGCCGGCTATTGTGCGGCGGCCGGTAGGAGTCCGGCGGCACTGAGCCTGCGCTTCGCTTCCTCGTAAACGTCTGCCGGTAAAGGGCCTCGATTCACCGCAACTACGTTTTCCCTCAGGTGCGCAGGATTTTGTGTACCGACGATAATCGTGTCGATGCTAGGATGGGTGAGGGTAAATCGCAGCATGAACGCGGTGCGGCTCTCATCGGCTTCTTGAAGGTCTTCTAGCTTCGCCCCACTGAAACCTCTCCATCGCTCGGGGATTCCCAAGCCTTGGCCGGGCTCGCCGAGGGCAACCCCACCCCTGACAACAGTTCCGATGCCGGCCTCGGCTACCTGGGTTATCCATTCTTCGTGTTGGCGTTCAAGGGCCGAATAGGGAATCTGAAACGTATCGAACACACCCCATTCGAGGAAAGTCGGCAAATGAGGGAGAGTCGTTGAAATGCCTATCCACCTCACCTTGCCTTGATCGCGCATCTCGTTGAGGGCTTCGACGAGCCGGCCACGCTCACATTCGTTCACCGTTGGATTATGGAGTTGCATCAGATCGAGATAATCGGTCTTGAGGCGACTGAGGCTTTCGTGGAGACCACGGAATGCGTTTTCTTCCGTCCAAACGTGACTACCGCCACCCGGCACACAGCCGCACTTGCTGGCCAAGTAGAATTCATCCCGTCTATGCGAAATGAGCTTGCCTATGAACTCCTCGCTCCTTCCGTAGTCGTTGGCCGTATCCACATAGTTGATCCCCGCGTCTAAGACCGAGTTGCACATAGACTCGGCCAGATCCTCATTCCAGCCACGGCGGTCGGCGGCTCCCCAACCTAGGCGAGTCACGCTGAGATTAGTGCGTCCAAGAACGGCTCTGGGTAAGTTATCCGACATCTGTGCGGCTCCTCTCTCGAAAAGCGTCCAAGCGATACGGGTGCGGCGCCGGGCATACGCGGCATCCACGTCTAGACTACGCGGCTTGGCCAACTACCGGCACCGTTTTCTAACGATATCATATGAAACGGCGATGTCAGCGAACCAAATCCTGGGAATGAAGTAGATATCTCCGATACGGGTTCGCGGCGGCTCCGGCCGAATCCGCGGCCAGAGTAGAGTAGCGGTCTTGACGCTGAACTTGCGCCGCTCCTATAATCGAATGAAATACGGGGAGTGGCGCAGTCTGGTAGCGCACCTGTATGGGGTACAGGTGGTCGGAGGTTCAAATCCTCTCTCCCCGACCAGTCCTCAATCTCAGATCCGCATCATCGTGTGCCTTCGATATCTCTGTTAGATTCGGCCGGACGCCGGCCGGTACAACAGGGGTGACGGCAATTGGCGCCGCCGGTCCGTGCCGGAGCCTGTTCACCCTCACCCCAATCCTTTCCGATCAAGGGCGAGGAGAAAGACCATTCGGGCTGGCCGAATTTCCTTGACTGGGGACAAGCCCCAGCGCTACGGGTCTCTGTTTCGACTCCCGCCTGCAGGCGCCAGGGCGACAGTGGTTGGTGTCGCCGGCCGGTGCCGGGATGACGACCACCCAGGGTGGGCTCTCGAGCCGTCCTTACACGGGATTCCCGCGTGCACCAAGAATTGCGGGTCACACCGGCGTGACGGCGGGCATCGATTCTAGTACCAATCGATCATGCCGGTTGCCGCCGGCACACCAAAGTATGAAAATTGGGGCCGCTGGTTGGTGGAAGGATTCGCGTGCCATTGGTGCCACGCTTCCCCTCTGGATTCCGGCCCCGTATCGGGGTACGGGGCATGCTTCCGATCGCCGGAATGACGAATTCGGTGGCGGGAACCATTCATTCTCGTACCAATCGCCCATCGCCTTGCGAAGGCCGCATTGGGGAGACGAAAATGGTGGGGCCGGCGGACGGCATAGCTAGAGCGGCACTCATTGGCGCCGCGAGCCGGTCCTAGAAATCGCCAGGGAGATTCACATGGATGCAACAGGACTTTGAAAAGGGCCAAAGTCGTCGTGGTGGGCAGCTCAAACGTCGATATGGTCGTACAATTAGGACGATTACCCCAGCAGGGCGAGACAGTCGGCGGCGGGCGCTATTTCCAAGCCGGCGGAGGCAAAGGCGCAAACCAGGCTATAGCGGCCGCCCGTCTTGGCGCACAAGTGAGTTTTCTTGGTTGCGTGGGAGATGATGAGTTTGGACGGCGGAGCATTGCTAGCCTTGGGAGTGAGGGTATCGACACTACGTCATGCCGGATCGTCGGCGGGCAAGCTTCTGGGGTCGCGCTAATATATGTCGGCCCGGACGGCGAGAACATGATCGCGTTGGCGCCCGGGGCAAATGATGCACTAACTGTCCAAGACATCGATGCGGCGAGTGACGTGATCGCGTCGGCCGATATTCTCATAGTACAGCTTGAGGTGCCGATGGCCGCCGTGTTGGCATCGATGAAGGTGGCACGTCGAGCCAGCCGGCTGACCCTGCTCAATCCGGCGCCGGCCCCCGAAGAGTCGGCGATCCGCGAGCTTCTCCAACTTGCCGACTTTGTCAATCCGAATGCAACAGAGGCGTACAGGACTACAGGAATCGCGGTCGATGGCAACGAGAGTGCGAGGGCTGCCGGCGAAGAGCTGGTATCTATGGGCGCCGGAAACGCCATTATCACGCTAGGACAAAAAGGCGCCTACGCCGTGTGCGACGACATGACCGGCCCGATACCAGCTTATCCGCTAAACGCTATAGACGCTACTGGTGCTGGAGATGCGTTCACCGGTGCGCTCGGGGTCGCGCTGGCCGCCGGACAGGATCTGGCAGAGGCATGTCGATTCGCATGCGCGGCCGGCGCTCTTGCCACTACTCGAGCGGGTGCCCAGCCTTCGATGCCACGTCTCGAAGAGGTCACTGATCTGATCTCGCGACACGAGAAGGACTAGCAGTGTGGATTTGATCGCAGACGAGTCTAGGCTCACCGGCGCTGCCAGAGAATCGCCGGGACGTACAGGCAACGATGCGATGTATCGTCGCTGGCGGTCGCGCAATTTCGGTGAGTTGATAGGGCAAGGTCACATCACGCGCAGCCTGAGAAACGCAGTCCGGCTGGATCGACTGGCGCATGCCTATCTGTTCTGCGGCCCGCGCGGCATCGGCAAGACGTCCACCGCCCGCATCCTGGCCAAGGCTGTCAATTGCCTTGAGCCTCAAGATGGAGAGCCTTGCGACCGGTGCGAAATGTGCATTGAGATCAGGACAGGCCGCTCGATCGACGTAATAGAAATCGATGCAGCGTCGAACCGTGGCATAGAGGATATTCGCGAGTTGCGCGAACGAGTTGCATTCGCACCTGCTCACGCAAAAAGGAAAGTCTACATTCTTGACGAGGCACACCAAATCACGGCCCCGGCCTTCAACGCGCTCCTCAAGACAATCGAAGAGCCACCACCAAACACTATTTTCGTGATGGTAACTACCCACCCCTCCGCAATGCCTGAGACTATTCTGTCCCGCTGTCAACGCTTCGACTTTAGGCCGGTATCGTCAACCAACATGCTCGAACAGCTACGCCTCATAAGTACTACCGAAGGCATTTCGATTGACGACGCAAGCTTGGCTGCGATAGTGCGGTCGGCCGGCGGAAGTCTTCGCGACGCTGAGAGCTTGCTCGACCAGCTCGCATCAGCCACCGAAGGCAAGATAACTGCCGACGTGACGCTGGCGCTGGCCGGCTCGGCCAATCCCGAGTCATTGCTCGGCGTCATCGAAGCTGTGTTTGCCGGCGACCTACGAGCTTCGGCCGCACGGACTTCGCACCTGATCGAAGAGGGCCTCGACCCGATCAATCTTCAGCGCGAGCTGGTAGTTTATCTTAGGGCAATACACGCTCTGCAGATCGACCCGGAGCTGACGAACGTGCTAGACGTCCTGCCGGAAGAGGCGGAGCTAGTCCGTCGATTAACGGGACAGGTCACTTCCGGCAAATTACTGCGAATAATCAGGCTGCTTGCCAGCCGGCAGCAATTCTCGCCCGGTTTGCGGCCCTCGCTAGGGATCGAACTCTCCGTAGCCGAAGCATCCGACATCGTCCGCACGTCGCTGGATGGGGGCAAGGAAGAGACTTCAGGCCCACCGGCGGAGGTTATTGCCGGCTCGACTCGCTCCAAGCAGGCCGTTGTGAGACCTCCCACCAGAGATCCATCCGACCGGCGGCAGCCTTCCAAGCAGCGAGATCGACCACCGGGACCTATCACGGACCAGGAGCCAGCACCGGCGGTTGGGGACCGGCAAGAATCTGAACCGGATCCGGCGGCCGCCGCCGCAGGTCTGAGCGAGGAACAATGGACTCAAGTAATAAACACTTTCAACAACCCCAACAATCGCTCGATAAAGGCTCTGTTGCGTGATGCTTCACCTCAGGGATTCGATGGCGACCGGATGTCGCTTGGCTTCAAATATGACTTCCATCGCAACAAGATCGATGAGCAGAAAAACCGACGAGCCGTCGAGGAAGCGATCAGCAACATTATCGGCCGGAGAATCACTATCCAATGCGTTCAAATAGATGGCTCGGAGCGAAGGCGAGCCAACAATCCACACGACCAGCTAATGGCTGACCCTTTGGTCAAAGCGGCGATAGAATCGGGCGCGAGAGTGACACGAGCCGGCGAAGACGACTGACGCCGGCGCAACTACATAATCCAGGAGTAATCGACCATGTTGAATCCGAAGATGCTGAAGAAGATGCAGGACAAACTGGTAAAGACACAGGAGAAACTTGCCGACGAAACGGTTGAAATAAGCATTGGCGGCGGCGCAATAACAGTAGTCGCGAATGGTCAGCAAAAGATACTTTCGGTGAAGCTTGCGCCGGAAGTGGTCGATCCCGATGACGTCGAGATGCTCGAGGACCTGATCGTCGCCGCAGTCAATGATGCCCAAGACAAGGCTCAAGAGGTGGCTTCCAAGCGACTAGGGGCCATAACCGGCGGGTTGAATATCCCAGGGTTGTAGCAGACATCACCTGCGACTCACATACGGGCAGCTACCGGGCCAACGTATCATTCTCCAGAGTCCGGGCGGACGCCGGAGGGTTCCATACCGCAAGAAGATAGACCGAGTCTATGTAGAGACGAGACTGCCTATTTCAAGCGGGGCGAGCACCTGTCGTTGGGCTACGAGCAGCCGGCGGATCCCTGACTCGGCCAAGTCAAGCATCGCCGTATGCTCCTCACGACCGATAGCCCGACGTTCGGCTGAGCTCTGCGACTCGACTATCCGGCCCAAGCTGTCCATCACTACATTCATGTCCACCTCGGCTCGGGAATCTTCGCTATAGTCGAGGTCCAGAAGCTGAGCGCCATCTACTGAGCCGACACTGATCGCGGTGATCAGCGTGGTGAGGACTCCTGACCGGACCATTCGGCGCTGGCGCAAGTCCTCGACTGCGAGAGCAACGGCGACCATCCCGGCGGTTATTGCCGCCGTCCGGGTACCTCCGTCAGCCCTGATCACATCGCAATCGACGAAAATGGTGTGCTCCCCGAGGCGGGCAAAATCGACTGCCGATCTGAGGGAACGACCAATTAGACGCTGTATCTCGATAGCTCTGCCATCCGGCCGGGAGGCATCGCGGCCCGACCGTCTATCGGTGGCGCGCGGTAACATCCTGTACTCTGCGGTTAGCCATCCCTGGCCGGAGCCTCGCCGGAATGAAGGAACTCTCTGCTCGACCGAGGCCGTGCAAATCACCTCGGTGAGTCCTTGCCGGATCAGGGCCGAGCCTTCGGCCTGGGGTAGTGGGTTGATTCGAATCTCGAATCCGCGCAGGTCAGAGGGAGACCTGCCGTCCTGTCTCGGGAGCCTGGCGGGACAGCCGGCTTCACTCATGTGCGGTCAAATAAGCCTCTACTTCGAGGGCGGCCTTGCAGCCGGCACCCGCCGCCGTAACGGCCTGCCGATATCGGTAGTCCTCCACGTCGCCAGCCACGAAGACACCTTCAACATTGGTGAACACTTCATCGCGGGCGTTTATGTAGCCGGCCCGATTGAGGTCCAACTGCCCTCGGAAGATGTGAGTGTTGGGATTGTATCCTATCGCCATAAACAAGCCCGACACCGCCAACTCGGACTCCGCCTGGGTTTTGACATTCTCCAAAGCAAGACCCTCGACTGTGTGATTGCCGAGGACATTGGTCACAACGGTATCCCATTTGAAGCCAATCTTGTCGTTCGCGAAGGCCCGGTTCTCCATGATCTTGGAGGCGCGTAACTGGTCGCGCCGGTGGATAACGGTAACCTTGGTCGCAAATTTCGTCAGGAACGTCGCTTCCTCCATGGCTGTATCTCCGCCACCTACGACCGCGAGCTCTTTTCCTCGGAAAAAGAATCCGTCGCACGTGGCGCAGCTTGAGACTCCTCGACCGATAAATTGTTGCTCAGAGGGCAGTCCGAGCCATCGCGCGGAGGCTCCGGTGGCTGCTATGACGGACTCGGCTTCGAACTCGCTGGTCTCTGCAATGACCTTGAATGGCGGCCTTGAAAAGTCCACTCCGGTCGCGTCCTCATCGATAAACTGGGCGCCAAAGCGTTCGGCCTGACGGCGCATCCTATCCATGAGCTCGGGGCCGAGAATACCTTCGGGAAATCCCGGATAGTTCTCGACATCCGACGTCAACATGAGTTGCCCACCCGCTTCGCGGCCGGCAATCACGATTGGTTCAAGGGCAGCTCGTGCGGTATATATGGCGGCCGTGAGGCCGGCCGATCCGGATCCAAGTATCACGACCTTATGCTTCATTCAAATATCCTCCGGCTGCCGATCAACGAAGACGCACGTATCAGTAGATCGTCAGCACTTTCCATCAATACAACTGGTTGATTCTCTAACGATAACTCGGCGGGTTTTGCGGGTCCTACCCTATGATTACAATGCAAGAAGCAGCGGACTTATTCCCGGAGTGATATGACCGGGAGACTTGATGGCGTCGATTCCTAGCCGCCCTTAAGAGGCAACACGTGAACGTTAGATCCATTGAGCAAGTATAGTCGACCACCGTTTTCATCGACGGCAATTTGACTGACGGCCGTTAACGATGAATCTGCCTCGCCCAGCTGGAATTGACGGACGAGTTCGCCTTCGCGGCTGAATTGTACGACGCGCGTCGTCGCCGGGTCGAGCACGTAAATTGAGCTCCTAGTGACCTCGAATTGGACCGGCTTAATGAGCGGCCCGTTCGGGACAGTGGCGCGGAAGGGCACCGGCTTTCCGGCGTAGTACCGACTGATCTCACCGGATTCGTGCAGCAGGAAGAGGTCGCCATCCATGGCAAGATCGACAACGTCGGATTGATCGATCTGTATCCCGGGCTCGAAGTAGCGATAGGGCCGCCGTGAATAGCCGGATTGAGTTGGCGCAATCCAAATAACCTGTCTACTCTGGCTATCATAAGCATATATGGCACCCCCAAAGCTCGCCATCGCCGTAATGCGAATGCCACCATCGGGGCTTTGTCCGTCAAGAGTCGTTATTCCAGTGCCCGGCTGATAATCAAGCACCTTGCCATTGCTATCGAACACCAACAGCCCTCCGGCCCGGCGAATGCTGCCGGCCGTCATCCACAAAATGTCTAACAAGTCACCGATGGCGTAATTGCCGACGCTATCGCCTGCGCGCAAGAGCGTATTGTCGGAGCCGGCCTGAACGGAACTGCCAGCCGGCGTCAACTGGAATCTATGAATAACTCCCTGGATACGATCTAGAAGAAATAACTCCGCTCCCGCCAGCACCATCACGTCGGGACGCCCGTCCACCGTGACCACGATAGGCGCTTGGCTAGGGCGTGCAACGCCGGCGATGTCATCCAAGCGGTTTCGGATACGACGGGCAGACTCCGCTATCTCGCTGTCGTCGGACTCATATTGGGACAACCTGTCGGCGAGTTGGCCGGCCTGAAGCAGCACCTCCCTCCGCTCACCGGGATCAACTATCGAAGTCGCCTGATCTTCGAGCTCACTCAGTCGACTGCGGATAGTCGCCACCTCGGAGAGTACGTCGGTCTCTTGGGTAGTCCTAATCTGGGTGTAAACCAAGAAGAAGCCAATGGCAAGGGCTATCACGCTAATGAGAATCAACCTGAATTGCGGTGATATTAGCGTGAAAAGAACTTGCAACCGCCGCATTGCGGCACTGATTCCGAAATCGGAGCCTCCCGGCGTATCCAGTTGGTACTGGTCAACCTTTTCTTTATCATCGAGATGTTGATCACCACCCACGCCGGCTTGGGGACCCGGCACCTGCCAAGGCGAACTGGCGAACGGTTTGGGAGAAGACATGGTAGTAACCACTACGGCCCTAAAGTCCTCGGTCGAAGGACTGCCCATCGAGATATTACGTATGCTTGCGGCCAATGCCTGTTGGTCCACCGCCGCAGCTAGCGCCGTGAGTAATCGCCTAGGCGCAATCTGGATGAAAGAGCTATCTGTCAGTATTACTCTTTCCCCTAGGCGAAGTCGGTAGCGCACGACTCGAAGCGGTGGATTTTCCGCGCTGCCCAACTCCGAGGCCCGACCCAATCGGCCCGCTGCGGAGGCCGTAATTATCTCTAGACCACCGGAATGCAACCTAAGAGCGCTGGCATCACCGGCAATAGCCACGGAGGCTTCGTTGCCTCGATACAGCAGGCATGCGATCGAGGCACGTTGATTCTCTGATTCGGGCGAAACCCGGTTCTCTTCGTAGAGTCCAGTGCCGATCGCCTTGATAGCACTACCCAGAACGTCAGCTCTCGTGTGGAGAGGATTTATCGCCAGACACTCGGAGACGTATTCTCTAATACTCTTGGCTACGTTCTCGGGGTCCGGCCCAGAGGCGCTGACGTGGAGAATCAGACGCTCGGCGCTGTCCGAGCTCAACTCTCCAACGATCGGATACGGTGTCTGACTCCACTGGCGATCTTTCCAAGAGACCTCTAGTGGAGTTTCAGGGTCTACGGTTTGCAAATAACTCCGATCCATGCGTGTTTAGATATCCGGCCGACTGTAAATCAACCACTTTCAATTGAAGCTCAGTCAGCCCATTCCAGGTACTCTGTTGAAATGTGAACACGAGGTCCACTCTTGGGGGTATCATCTTTTCCAAATTGCCGCGGCCAAACCACATCGTCCTCCATGGCCGGCGACCGTCGTGGAGATCGAGCCGCAAATGCCTGCGTCCTTCCCGACCCACACGTTTCACTGATCGGACCTCGAGGTCCTCTGCAACCAAGTTGGGCACGGGGTTCCCGTTTCCGAAAGGTTCGAGCTTGGCGATCTGGTCGAATGTTTCCAACTCGAACAGATCAAGTCGGATTTGGGCCTCGGCATCCAGGCATTCTTCGAGAGGGTCGCCAGCTAGGTGTGACTCCGCCACGCATTGAAATTTGTGGACGAACTCTGCTATCAGCTCAGATTCGATCGAAAAACCCGCCGCCATAGAATGACCGCCGTGGGAAATGAGCATTTCTCCACACTCTGATATTGCGTGTGCTATGTCGAAGCCGTCAATACTCCGTGCCGACGCCCGTCCAGTACTACCATCTATCGCAATCACCACAGCCGGCCGGTAATAATGCTCCACCAAGTTTGCGGCTACCAATCCGGCGACTCCAGGCTCGTAATCGCCACCGGAAACCACGATAGCACTTGGCAACTTTGCCGCCCGAGCAACCTCCTCCAGAGCCTTTTCAGCGGCTTGATTCATCATCTCTTGACGCCGGCGGTTGAGCTGCTCAAGTTCGAGAGCTATTTGGCGCGATCTTGGCGCCTCGCCGGCTGCCAGCAGATCGAAGCTCAGCCGGGCATCGCTCAATCTACCGGCAGCGTTGAGGCGTGGGGCGAGGATATATCCGATAGTGCTAGAGTTTATCGCCGCCGGCGCAACTCTTGCCGCGTCACAAAGGGCCAACAGCCCCGGTCTGCTCGTCTGGCGCAATGCTTCAAGGCCACGTGTCACCAGGCTACGATTGTCACCGGTCAACCGGACTACGTCGGCCACGGTACCTAGCGCTACTAGCTCCATTACCAATGGATCATCCCACGGCGCCGGAGCACCGGTCGCTGCTCGCAGCGCGCTCACCAGCATCATCGCTACGCCGGATCCTGCTAAATCCTCGTATCGGTAGTCCTGGTCGGGACGATTGGGGTGAATTACCGCATACGCCGGAGGCAACCGCCCGTGTACCTGATGATGATCAGTGACAATTACTTCGACTCCCATACGATTGGCAAGTTCCACTTCGGAGTGGGCGGTCACCCCGCAATCTACAGTAACGATTAGTGTGACGCCTTGTCGCGCAAGATCAAGCACGGTGGCTTGGCTTAGGCCATATCCTTGACCTCGTAAGGGAATGTGCACAATTGGATCGATGCCTATACGTCGGAATTCCTCGAAGAGTATGACGGAGGCCGTAACCCCATCGGCGTCGTAATCACCATGGATTGCTACCTTTTCGACGCAATCGCGCGCCCTCAAGATCCGCTTAACAGCCGAATCCGCATCTGCGAAGTCTTGGGAAGGCTCGCCAAACTTCACAGGCGCTAAGAAGCGTTCGATCTCATCCGACCCGTTGATTCCACGATTACCGAGCAGTTGAACTACCAAGGGGTGAAGGTAAGGATGAGACTTCAAATCGTCTAGGCTCATCCGCTTACGTACTGCCCAACGCTTCGGTCGTAGCGTGGTTCCACTGGATCCTGTCACACAATCACCTGATACGACTCACTCTATTCGTTGGACTGTATGATCCGAACTCGGTCAGCTTGGGCTCGAGGCACGCAGACAAACATTGTAGCATTCCGAAATAACTCCGCTCACGGGGCCTTATGCTATGCTAAATTCCCAGAAGTTAGTACGTTGTAGCAGCGAGCACAGCGGCCCAGGTCCGGGTCCTTTGAATATTGATTTAGCGATATGAGCGGTCACACAGCAAATGATAGAACGAAGTAACTGGCTAACGGTCCTGGCCATCATGGCCGTTATGTTTGCGGGTATCTACCTGCTTGGCGCAGCCTGGGCGGCAATAAGGCATTTCAGCGACCTGATTCTGCTCTTTTTCCTCGCCTGGCTCTTGGCATTCGTTCTGCTACCGGTTGTCCGTCTGCTGCAAGCTGGATTGGGCCTGCCAAAGGTGCCGGCCGCAATCGTGGTCTACGTCCTGCTACTATTTTTGATCGCGTTATCGTTGTTCCTGGTCGTTCCGGTACTGTTGTATCAGATGCGTCAATTCGGAAACCTGGTAACAACATACTTGAGCACAAGTCCCACCACCTTGGAGGCACTGAACTTTCAGTTGGAAGCCTTCGGACTGAGGGACTCGGTGGACACGTTTGGGTTAGTCTCGAGAGTAGGCGACCAGATACAACAGCTCGTTTCCGGCCTGATACAAGGTTCTCTGGCTATAGTAGGCGGAATCGCTTCGACCGTATTCGCAGTCGTATTGACCCTCGTAGTTTCGTTTTATTTCGTAGTCGACCATGATCACATCAAACGAGAAGTCGAGGGTCTAATTCCAGTCAGGTTCCGTGAAGAGTGGCAAGAATTCGCCGAGATCATCAACCGGACCTTTGGCGGCTTCGTGCGGGGAACACTGATCCAGGCAACCATCTTTGGACTAGGGACGGGATTGATCATGTGGGCGTTCGGGCTGGATTTCGCCGTCTTGGGCGGCATTACGGCCGGCTGTTTGATGATCATTCCTTTTTTCGGCCCCGCAATAGGGATGATCATGCCAATACTGATAGGCGCGTTTACGCCTCTGCCTCTAGTCGAAATGTTATTCTTGGCGCTAGCGTTAGTTCTGTTGCAGATCGCGGTGCTGAACATCTTGTCGCCCAACATAATGGGGCGTAGCGTGCAATTGCACCCGCTTCTCGTCCTGTTGGCTCTGCTAGTCGGGATCAAGGAAGCCGGCTTGGTCGGAGCAATTTTCGGAATACCAATAGTCGCGGTGATGTGGACCACGGCGGTCTATCTACTTAGGCGCCGTGGATATGTCCCGGCGGAAGTCGATGTCGGGTCTCCCGAGGGGAACATCTCGAACCGCATACGCCAGACGATCGCCCGGCTAGTCCGAGGGCAAAGGGGAGGCGTCTCAGAGAACCCGGCCGCCTCGGCTACTCCGCAGGAACGCGGTCGATCAACTCTCGAATCAGCAGATCCGTCGTCACCCCGTCCATCTCGGCCTGGAAGTTCAGTATGACGCGATGGCGCAGTGCTGGGTGGGCGACCTCGCGTATATCCTCAAACGCGACGTTGAATCGACCCTCCATCAGAGCCCGTATCTTGCCCGCCAACACCATCGCCTGACCGCCTCGCGGACTGTTGCCGTAGCGAACGTAGTCCCTGGTGATCTTTGGCGCGCTCGAATCGTCAGGATGAGTCGCCAACACCAGTCGAACGACGTAGTCCATCACGTGGGACGCGATCGGCACATCGCGCGCCAAATCCCCAATTCTGAGAAGGCTCTTGGCATCAGCCACTGTGCTCAAGCCAGCTGGCTCCGAAGAAGTGGTCAGAGACAATATCTCACTCAATTCATCCCTTGAAGGGAATCGCACGTGCAGCTTGAAGAAGAATCGATCGAGCTGCGCCTCAGGCAATGGGTAAGTACCCTCCATCTCCATGGGGTTTTGCGTAGCCAGAACGAAAAATGGCCGTGGTACTTCGTGCTCAGTCTTTCCCACAGTGACCGTCTGCTCCTGCATTGCTTCCAATAGAGCCGACTGCGTCTTGGGTGTGGCCCGATTGATCTCGTCTGCCAATAGGATATTGGCGAAAATTGGACCAGGTTCAAAGCGGAAAAACCGATCTCCGCCTGAATCCTCCGAGATAATGTTGGTACCGATGATATCGGCCGGCATCAAGTCGGGCGTGAACTGGATTCGGTTGTACTCGAGCTCGAGTGCCTGAGCGAGTACCCGCACCAGCAGCGTCTTGCCCAATCCAGGAACTCCCTCCAGTAAAACATGGCCCCGTGCGAGCAGAGCGATCAACACCCCTCGCACAACCTCCTTCTGTCCGACGATCTGTTTCGATACTTCTCGCTCGATCGATTGCACGGTCTCCTGGAGTTGTTCGCCAGCCTTTACTGCTTGATCCACTTCGATTACTTCGCTCCGTTTCGATTTAGGTAGGGAGAGCTACGACAAGCGACTTAGCCCGACGATGGGTATTGCCACCTTCCATTTCGTGACAAGGTCAATCAGTGTAGCCCGCTTCTACTATGCCAAATTGAAGCTCCGGTTGCGTCATATTTGTCATAGATGAGCGAGCAGGACGGTACTTTGCAATACTAACCGCATCTGTTAAAGACTGTCCTACAGATAAAATCAGATATTGCCTAGGGTCTTCTACAGCTGTCGCCGTACTCATTGTACTAGAGAATGACTCCCTCACCAGCGTATCTCCGACGACGAAAGAGCGCGAGCCCAAATCGCGACTCATCGGACGATAATCTGAATGGCGCATCGATATGGCCCGCGGACGCCGGCATCGCGTTAGATATACTGGCTGTATGCTCAAAGAGACACAATCCAGCGTCGACCAGTTTGAAGACCCGACTCAGGGGATGCGGATCGGAGTAAGTTCGCCTTGCCCCTAGAATCAATAATTAGTCGTTATCAATCCGCGCTGGACACCCAGCTTCGGCAATCCTTGCGTGAAGAGAGCGCGACGCCGGAGCTGTACGATCTGCTTCGTTACCACATGGGTTGGCACGATCAGGACTTGAAGCCCGCTAGTGGATCGGGCGGCAAGCGGTTAAGGCCGATCCTCACTTTGATATGTTGCGAGGCGATGGGCGGCGATTATCGACTAGCTCTACCGGCCGCCGCCGCGATCGAGTTGCTCCACAATTTCTCCCTAATCCATGATGACATTGAAGATCGGAGCGTGGTGCGATGGTCACGACCAACGCTATGGACGCTGCGAAGCGAACCCGTAGCGATAAATGCGGGCGACGCGCTGCACGTCCTCGCCTATTTGGCTCTGTTCGACGACAAACAATCCCAACCCACCTACGCGGTTGCAAAGTCGATCCGACTATTGTTGGAATGTTGCCTTCGGCTAACTGAAGGGCAACATCTCGACTTGGACTTCAGCCGCATAGACAATGTACGGCTGTCTGACTACTACGCGATGATAAGTCGGAAATCCGCCGGGTTGATCGGTTGCGCTATGCAAATTGGAGTGTTGATCGGCGGCGCAGACGATCGGCTAGCTGACACATATCGTCGACTCGGCGAGAATTTGGGTAAGGCGTTTCAGATTCGTGACGATATGCTCGGCCTTTGGGGCGACGAGAGGGTGACGGGCAAGTCCACCTTCGATGACCTGATAGAAGGCAAAAAGACCCTGCCATTGCTAAGGGCATTGGACGTACTTCCGGCGGATGACGTCAATCACATTCGTTTGCTTTACCAGAGAGGCGATCTAGGAGAAGCTGAGGCGACTCAGATCCGTAGCCTAATAGAGTCTACCGACGCCCAAGAATTCAGCAGCAGTGAAGCAAGAAGATTCTTTGATGAGGCCATGATCATACTGAGCGTACTGCGACCGGCGGAGCCGGCTGGAAGCCATCTGCGACAGATCTCAGAGTTTCTGATTCTGCGTACAATTTAGGCCGGCTTGGCCGCGCCTTGCGAAAGGAAGGACGCGAAAACCTCGTTGCCCAGCATTCGGCCCCGCCTGGTCAATCTAACGCTATCATCGTTGACCGTCAGAAGCCGCAGGTCGACACACCGTTCCACGACTTGCGGGAAGACGTCCACTATTGGCCGGCCGAAACGCCGGTGAAACTCTCGCTGACTCAGGCCCTCGTTTAGCCTCAGTCCGAGCATTGCCGTCTCGGCCATCTCCAAGTTGAGATCTATAGCTTCGATCCAATCGATTGTAGATCTGTCCGATTCCACCAGTTCAACATATTGGTGCGGGTCACTCACGCTCGAAAAGCGCGACCCCGAGTAATAGGAATGCGCCCCAGCTCCCAAACCGATGTAGGGTTGGTTGCGCCAATAACGAAGGTTGTGCCGGCTTCGATAATCCTTCCGATCGCGGCGCGCCCAGTTCGATATCTCATACTGGAAGTATCCGCAAGCATCCAGGACGTCCATGGCAACTTCATACATATCGGCCTGCGCGTCCTGAGTCGGTGGGATGATCTTTCCTTGCGCTGCCCACTGGTGAAACGGGGTGCTCTCCTCGATTGTGAGGTTGTAGAGCGAGAGATGCTCGGGCTGAAGCCTTATCGCCCTGCTCAACGATTGCCGCCAACGTTCGACGGATTGGCCTGGTAAGCCAAACATCAGATCGAGACTTACGTTGTCAAACCCGGCGATTCGCGCTGATTCAAAGGCGCCTTCGGCAGAGCTTGCGTCGTGCCTTCGGCCCAATATCTTGAGCATCCGGTCGTCGAAGCTTTGAACGCCAATGCTCAGTCGGTTGACGCCAATTTCGCGCAGTCCCCTTAAGTAAACATCGGAAATGTCGTTCGGATTCGCCTCGAGCGTAACCTCTACTTGGGGTTCTATCTTGGCGGACCTGCCGATGGCTTGGAGGACGCGTTCGAGGTCGCCGGCGGGTATAAGGCTCGGTGTGCCGCCGCCAAAGAAGATGGTAGCGATCTCCAATCGCTCGTTGCGGGTGTTATCAATGCCCGAGGGAATTGCCCGTGACAGCGACGCGCACTGGGTTGCTAGCGAGCTCAAATAGCGGGGAATTAGCCCGGCGATACCCGCGTAAGTATTGAAGTCACAGTAAGGGCATTTTGTTTTGCAAAATGCGATATGGAGGTAGAGGCCAACATCGGCTGCCTTGGTGTTCACGTCTACAGTATAGCCGCCGGCGATCCTTTGCCAAACGGTGCCCGCCGGAGGGTTTAGGCGAATCTACTTACTAGGCTGCGCCAGCCCATCATACAGAGCACGGCCGGCAGCAAAAGCCATCCCAAGAGCCCCGACTGTCCCCGGATCCGCGATCGTGGATTATACCGCTCAATCGACTTTAGTTCGGCCAAGATGTCCTGTTTGCGGTCCAGGTTGGCCCTCGCCGTCATATCCAGCACGTCACTGCTGAATCCTAGCTTTTGAAATTGCTCAAGCTCCCGCTTGAGGCGTTCAAGCTCCGCATTTACTCTACGCAACTGCAAGCGCAGGTCAGCCCGGACCACCTGCCACTCTCTATCGAGCATTAACATCCCTACGTCTACCAAAAGCCGGCTGCGCCCTGTGCCACGTCCGTCCAGTCGCTAGCGAGAACCATCAACCTAGCGGCGCCATGAACGGACATTAAGTCTGATTGTAGAATCTCGACTGGATGAGGGTCAAGAGTCTGCACATTAAAAATTCCGGAATATATGCGCGCAGTTCAGTTCACACAAGTGGCCGTCGCCAAAAGAGCGATCGCAGACATTTCTGGAGCGATGGGATATGTTGGCGCGGGTCAATGGCTAACTTGCCACGGTATAGGCCAACACGTCCAGAGACACATCCCAATGATTGTCAGCCCACTTGACATCGATATCGTCGATGGCCATGGACGATGTGGCCGCCAACTCCATCAGATCCATGAATGTAACGATTTGATTGACGTCACCGAAGACGTGAATCGAGACTCGGGTAGTTTGGTACACGTTTCTTCCCAGCTGTTCTGGGTTTACCGGCGACGAACGAACCGAAGCAATTTCCAAGCCGGCATCGCGAGCTGAACGCACTGTCAGGTCTAAGAGCCGAAGACCAAGGGGCTCCGCAGGGAATGATGATCCGACGACTGCTTCCTCCCCTTTGAACATCGCTATCTCTGAGGTTTTAAGACGAGTTTGCAGCTCATGGATTGCCATTTGGTTGCGTACCCAGAAGAAGCCAACGCATATGATGATCGCGAGTGAAGCGATGGTGACGGCGGTGAGTGTTTTTGGAAACGTACTCAAACTGCGAATCACTTGGAAAGGTATCCCACGCCTGGTTCGACCTCAAGAATCAATTTGAACCGGAGCCCCAATGGGGTAGAGGCATCCACTGGAATTTGAGCAGCCGGAGCCGCCCGTGCTTCGGACGGATGGCCGGCAATGAGACGGAGCAAGTCGGCGACTATTCCAGATACCCCCGGAAACTCATGTGGTTGACCAACTCTACGTTTCGCTTGCGAAAGAGGCTGGGATTGAGGCGCATTCCCGGAATTGTCGGAAGGCACAGAGGTAGGCGGTAGTTTTTCGAAGATTCGTATCTCTCGCCACCCTACAAGTCCGGGCGCGTCAATGGTTTTAACCGTTATCCTGTTTGTTTCAACGGCGGGATCCAACAGAATTGCCAGCGTCTGTCTATCCATTGTTTCTCCTTCGAGCGTGTGGATGGCGACCCCAGATGCCTCTTCTTGGTAGATGAACACTTGATGGGTGGTGGAGGCAGCGACGGATTGTGCTACCACCAGCGCAATAGCTTCGATTGTATAGAAGTCGTTCAAGTCGATCGTGATAGTTTGGGACGGAGGCACGTTCGTCTGCCAGGCGGTTTCAGGATCATTATCTATGGCGAGCGGCGCGGACTCCATTCCACTAGATGCGGATGCCGAACCCAAAGGCGCTACGTTCAGTCCGGGTGCGATGTAAGTAGGTGTTGGGGAAGGTGCGGGCGTGAGAGTGCGCGTGGGCGTGGAAGTCGACAACGGGGGTGGCAACTGCTCAAAGACTCTGATTTCACGCCAAGCGACATTGCCGGCCGAACGGACCGTCCTGACAACCAGACGATCTGTGGTGATAGCGGGATCGAAATATAAGGCCAGGGTCTGGCGGTCGACAGTTTGACCCGTAACCGTGGCAACTAGGGCCAAGGGACCGCCCGCTTGCTGTGCCCAAACCTCGTGGCTAGTAAGGCCTGGCGACGCCTGAGAAGCAACAAGCGCCACAGCATCTATCCGATAACTGTTATCAAGATCAATCACGATCTCTTGTACGCCGGATGCGCCGGATTGCCACGCGGTTTCAACGTCGCCATCGATGGCGTTTTGGGCCGAATCAGATCCAACTAACGCGGCGGCTGTCCCCCTTGTTGCGATGTTCTGGCCTACCGCGACTGCAGTGAACGTAGGAGTGACCGTGGGAGATGCGGAAATGGTGGGTGCTGTCGTAGCGGTAGGTGCCGTGGTGTTGGTAGGCGCTGTCGTGGCGGTAGGTGCCGTGGTGGCGGTAGGTACTGTGGTGGTGGTAAGTGTAAGGGTTGGCGTCGCAGTGCACACCGTCACCGGGCACATCGTAGCGGTGCTTGTAGCGGTTGAGGTGCGAGTCGGGGTCATCGTTGAACGAGGCGGTGGCAACTTTTCAAATATCCCGATTTCCCGCCAGCCCACCCAACTTGGGCCGCTAACAGTGCGAACGAACACCCTTCTTATGGCCTCACCGTCACCCAGCTTCCGAGGATCCCACCTGACGATGAGAGTCTGTCGATCGCGGGTGATGGCAGTTAGCTCCACAGTATGAGCGTGAATATCGCCGGCCTCATCCTCGACCCAGATCTGGTGAGTGGTTCTCCCGAGGGATGACTGGGCAACGACAAGCTCGAGTCCGTCGATCTCAGACTTTCGATAGAGGTCATTCAACGTAATCACAATCTCTTGGATTGGGAATCCACCCGATTGCCAGATGGTTTCCGTATCGCCATCGATTGCATGATGAGCAGTATCCTGGCCTCGGGAAACTGTTGCCGACCCGAGGCGGGCAATATTTCGGCCGGCCCAACGTGGCGGAGTAGTCGGCGAGGGCGTTTGAGTGATGGTAGGCGTTTCGGTAGGCGACCCCGATGATGAGTTGCTTGCTTGCGTCTTGCGCCAAACTAGCTCCCACTCTTGTTTGCCGGGCACGCCGTTACGACCTGTGACCAGACCAAGCGCTGTCTGAACGCGCCCCTCTACAAGCGGACGGACCGTGAATACGCCCTTGGTGACCGCGAATTCGACCATTCCATCCTGTTGTGTTTCGTTGGACTTTTCGGCGCTCCAAGCAGGAACGCCCTCACTCTCTATCCGGAAGGCGACGCCGCGAATCGGATTGCCGTTCTCGTCTAAGATTCTGGCCCGAATGTGGCTGGTGCGTTGGTCCTCAATCCTAGTGGAGGTCCGGGCAACTAAGGCAAAGTCGAATTTGGGCGCCGGCGCAACCGTGCTGGTACTGGACGGCGTAATAGTGAACGTGTTGGTAGGTCTGGGGATAGGGGTTGGCATCAATAAAGCCCGGGCGGGAGGCGTTGGTGTTTCAACCTGCGGCGTGCTACTGGGTTCGCCAAGCGTGGGATCGGCGGGCGAAGGTGATGGTGTTGGGCTGTCAGCGGGCGGCAAGGCAACGGAAACCGACGAAATCTGCTCAAACTTTACCTGCGGCTCTTTGAATAGGCCGCTGTCTTGCAATTTGGTGAGATACTCATTGGCAATCGCCATGTTACTCGCGCGCCCATCTACCATCACGGTGAAGTCCGACTGGATGATGGAGTCCACCACCAACCCTTCGGGTACGTCGAGAATCGTGTGAAACACCTCTCCCCAACTTATCTGTTTCTGCTGCAGCAATAGGTAATCTTGTTTGAATTCTTCCGCCTTTTTCATTCCTATGCTATCGGTCGTTGCAGATATGGTTCCCTGTACGAAGAGATCAGCCTGAGCTACCTGTTCTTCCAAATCCCTCAGTACTTGGCCAGAATCGAACCATAGCCAGAACACCGCATAAGCAAGTAACAGGCAGCCAACGATCAGCAAACCCAATCCCATTGTCAGCATTGGGAGAGACCGAGGTATTTGCTCCGGGGGCAAGAGGTTTGGGTCAATGGAATGCGCACCGTGACGCGGAGTGGAGGTCAATGCGAGCCAAATGAAACAAGGGCGACGTGCGCATAAGGACTCAAACCCGATTGTGCCCCCGAACGCGAGAATCTACGATTAGCGGGAGTATTTCGCGGGCTCAAAACTTCGCTGCCTGGTCGGACGGTACTCGAAGGGGTCAGACTATTGGAAATCGACGGTGTGCCCGATAATCGATCACTAGTCTCTGCGAGTGCAACTCTTTTTCCATACGAGGCAGCTTGCAACAGATTCGATGCAGTCGCCAAGAAGATTACTATCGCGCGTGTCTCGAGGTCGATATCCACATGAGAGGACATCCCTTGCCGCGTTTCGTTCTGGGCATTCTGCACGGTGAGCAGATGGCCGAGGCCCAGAGCATCGGCCACGTCCAACAGCGCCGTGAGGTGCTGCGAGTTAGAAATAGACCGCGCTCTCCGCCGCCTTTCGGTGAGGGGAGAGATTCCCGGCCGGCGCGCCAACTCGGCACTTGCCAGGTCTGATGCCTCCCCGAACCTATCCAGACGTTGAAGGGAGGCACCGGGGATGACACAGGTCCTTCTGGTGTTGTGGGTAAACCTCGCGGACACAATCGTCCTTGCCGGAACCATCGCGGCAGCTGGCGTCGCCTCTATCACCAAGTCCAACCCCCTCTACAGGCTATGGGGCCGTCGAATACCAACCGACAATCTCCCCGCCACCGGTTATGACCAACGTTAAATTGTAGAGCGGTTGTGTGTCTTTAACGTGTAATTGAAGTGCGCTATCGTGGCATTTTAAGTGTAATTGGTAAATCCAGCTGGTATGATTGCCGCAGCCTAGGCCGGTGTGGCTGCACTAGGAAGCCGATACTCGACCTATATGCAACCGCGGGTGGGCCGTCCAAATCAGGGAGGAAGATGGAGAACTCCGACAAGCGCGATCGAGAAGTTGCAGCGCTGCGGGACCGCCTTTCCCGGCTGAGCGAGGCAAGCCTGCGCATCAACGAAAGCCTTGAGTTCGACAGCGTGCTTCAGGAGGTGGTGGACGCCGCACGAGCGCTGACCGGTTCACGATACGGGGCGATAAGCGTCTTTGGCGAAGCAGGAGAAGTGCAGGACTTTGTCGTCTCTGGGATGACCCCCGACGAACACCAGGGGCTATGGGGTACGCCTCAGGGACAGCGGTTGTTCGAATACCTCTGCGGCCTTGATGGGCCGCTTAGAGTGGCGGACATGAGCAGCCACGTCAGAGCGCTGGAAATACCCGATTCCCTACCTCCGGTATGCGTGACCTCTCTGCTTGTGGCGCCGATTCGCAACCGCGGGGTCGGGGTCGGTACGATCTATCTGACTAGGGGGGACGAGGGGCAGGAATTCACCCTGGAAGACGAAGAGACCGTGGTGATGTTCGCGTCCCAAGCGGCGCTGGTCATCGCCAACGCTCGCAGGTACCAGGAAGAGCAGCGAGCCAGGGCAGACGTGGAGGCGCTCGTCGAGACTTCCCCTGTCGGCGTAATGGTGTTCAACGCCAAGACCGGAGCTCTTGTGTCGTACAACCGCGAGGCTGCAAGGATCGTCAAAGACCTCCACGAGCCGGACCGCCCGGTGGAGGAGCTTCTGGGGATCTTGACCATCGTACGCGCCGATGGACGCGAGATCTCTCTGCAAGAGCTCTCCGTGGCCCAGGCAATGAGTGCCGGGGAGACCGTGCGGGCAGAGGAGATCGTCATACGGGTGCCGGACGGCCGCAGTGTGAACACCCTGATGAATGCCACGCCCATCCGCTCGGCGAAGGGCGAGATCGAGTCCTTTGTCGTGACCCTGCAGGACATGACGCCGCTTGAGGAGCTGGAGCGGCTGCGCGCCGAGTTCCTGGGCATGGTGAGCCACGAACTGATGACGCCTTTGACTTCCATCAGAGGCTCCGCAGGTACCCTGCTCGACGATGAGTCCGCACTGGACCCGGCTGAGATGCGCCAGTTCCACCGCATCATCTTCGAACAAGCCGATCGCATGCGGGGGCTGATAAGCGACCTACTCGACGTTGCCCGCATCAAGACGGGCACCCTGTCGGTCTCCCCCGGACCGTCAGAAGTGGCCGTCCTCGTCGATGAGGCTAGGACCACCTTCCTGAGTTCAGGTGGCAGGAACAACGTCCGCGTCGAGCTTCCCCCGGCCCTGCCTCGTGTGATGGCGGACAGACGGCGCATAGTGCAGGTAGTCGGCAACCTCCTTTCCAACGCGGACAGGCACTCTCCCAAGTCATCCATTATCGAGATAATTGCCATGCGGGAGGGAGTCCACGTCGCGATATCGGTGATGGACAAGGGTAGAGGCATCCCGTCCGATCGTCTGCCCCACCTGTTCCGCAAGCCTTCACGGATAGAGGCGGAGGACCAGGGAGGCGACAATGGACTGGGCCTAGGGATCTGCAAGGGGATAGTGGAGGCCCACGGGGGACGAATCTGGGCGGAGAGCGACGGGCTTGGCCTGGGCGCGCGGTTCACGTTCACGCTTCCGGCGGCGGAAGAAGCCGCGAACGCCGTCCCAGAGGTGATCCCAACTTCCCCCGTTCGCTCCCTGCGTGCAGGTACGGCGCGACCTCGCATTCTCGTGGTTGACGACGACCCCCAGACGCTCAGGTACGTCCGAGACGTCCTATCCAAGGCGGGCTACGCTCCGACCGTGACCGCCGACCCGGAGGAGGTGTCCCGGCTGATGGAGCACGAAGAGCCACATCTGGTCTTGTTGGACCTGATGCTGCCGGGGACCGACGGGATCGTGCTGATGAAGGCGATCCACGACATGGCCAACGTACCCGTCATCTTTCTGTCCGCCTACGGCCAGGACCAGGTTGTAGCCAGAGCATTCGAGATGGGAGCTGTGGACTACGTAGTGAAGCCATTCTCGCCGACTGAGCTAGCAGCGAGAATACAGGCCGCCCTGCGCAGGCAGGCCTGGCCCGTCCTTGGCGCGCCGACCTCCCCCTATATCCTGGGCGATCTGTCAATCGACTACGCCCAATACAACGTGACCGTAGGTGGGCGCCCGGTCGAGTTGACCGGCACGGAATTCCGGATGCTGGCTGAGCTTTCGACCAACGCCGGGCGGGTGTTGACCCACGAACAGCTGCTACGACAGGTGTGGGGCCATGACAAGTCGGGAGGCTCCGGCCCGGTGCGCACCATCGTGAAGAGGCTGCGCCGCAAGCTGGGAGACCGTGCGGACAACCCCACTTATGTCTTCACCAAGCGGCGCGTCGGGTATTGGATGGCGCCGGCCGAGACTCTGGACACGGCGCCTCCAGCAACGTCCTGAGGCACTGCATTACCCCGTCTCAATTGTTGAGCTAACGAGGAGTTCGACACTATGACCTACCGCGATTTGATCATCGTCATCGCCTCCATCAGCTACACACCAAGTAGGTCGCATGGCCTCCGCGCCAATAGGACGGGGGCCTGCCTGCGACTGCCGACGGGCACCAGGGCATAGCGGAACAACTGCAAACTGTTCATAGGGTTTGACCTCCGGCAATGCCAACCACAAGGGAGGAGGCTCTTCAAATTGGTGCCCAACTATTCGACAGGCACAGCCGAGGAATCAAGTTGGGGTCTGCCGGTATTCGTCGCCCAACAGACATCCGCCGGCCATAAATCAGCCGCACCGGGCGTAGACTTGGAGTTTTTCAATAACGACATTCACTACGTCGTGTCCGTGAAGTCTGGCCCGAACTGGGGAAACAGTTCTCAGCAGAGCAAGCTTGCCCAGGATCTACGGGACGCGGTGCGAAGAGTCAAGCAGTCAAATCACTCGGTCAACGTCCAGCCAGTGTTAGGCATATGCTACGGCAAGACTCGTACGACTCACACTTCAAGCGGGTATTTGAAGGTAGTCGGCCAGAACTCTTGGTATCTAATCAGCGAAAGTAAGGACCTTTATTCCGAGATAATCAAGCCTATAGGATATCGAGCGAGGGAACATAATGAACGTTTCGCTCAAGAGAGAGGCAAGCTGGCTAATCGCCTGACAAGAAAGTTCATAGAGAACTATTGCGCGGTGTCAGGCGCAATTGACTGGTTGAAATTGGTGAAATCCAACAGCGGTAACTATGATCTCGATAAGTTTTAGCTTGACCCTTTATGGGTCTGCGTAAGGGATGCGTAATATCACTTACAATCGCACTTCGGCCTCTGCCTCCGTACCGCAACCCTTTCCGATGTACGCGGGTCGCGCTGGGCTCCTTGGCCACCAGCGGCCAAACCCGTCTGTCCGCTCGCTCTGAACCGCGTACTTGTCGGCGTGCCCGAACCTATGGTAAAAGTACGGAAAGTAGACGACTTGTTCTCATAAGGGAGATATATCAAAAATGTCGAAGAAAATCGCGCGCCGGCGGGCCTCTAATCTTGCGAGTCTGGGTTCAAGGGCGTCGCTAAAGCCACCGCTTCCCGTATCAGACCCCCTTTCTTCTCTACGGTTCGATGTCGCCACCACGGCCCCATCGGCGCACGTAGGACTTGCACAACAGATTACGAAGAGCCTCGCGATCCTTGAGTCTTCGCCGCTCATTTCTACTGATTTAGATGCCTTTCGTTCTCCATGGTTTGATGCCGCCACTATATTTCCATCCCTATTCGGAGGCATCACGCAACAGCTTTCAAAGACCCTCGCGGCCCTCGATTCTTCCCCCATCATTTCTACCCAACCGCTTTTCGATAGTGTCTTCCATGGAATCGCAAGTGGTTTCCAGCAATTGCTCGAGTCGGTTGTGCTCCCCTTTCCGTCCCTCGTTCACCCGAAAGCACAATTGGCGGCGTCTCTGGGTTGGGTCGTTCATCACACACTACCTGCCGCCGTGCTAGACGATGTCGCCGAGGAAGACCTCGACGAGGCAATTCTGACCCATTACAAGCACACATGGGCTGAAGTCCGCACAGCGATTGAGCAGGACACGAGTGGATATCTCGTAGACCAAGATTCAAAGGACACAATGACACAGGCCCTCTCGGCCCACGAGCAGGGATTGTACCGCCTAGTGCCTCGCGCGATGGTGACCGAGATAGAGCGTGCGACCAGGATACAACTGAATGAGAAAATTGTAGAGCAGGGGCTTGATATCAAGGGAACGATACTCGCCGAGGTAGACGATCTCCCAATCTCGTCGTTTCACGACATCTCATCGGGCGTGATCCAATACAAGGCTTTGAAGAATCACCTTTATAAGCATATAAACGACGAGAACGACAGGAGGCAGTTCGCGGCGAGTCCCATCCCGAACCGGCACGCGACGGTGCACGGGCTCGTTCCATACGCATCAGAGAAAAGCAGCCTCAACTCTATATTCCTAACAGACTTCGTATTTCTGGCGATCACGCAGATCAAGAAAAAGAAGATCACGGAGGCAGCGGAGATTCTTACTCGCCACGTCCAAGCCGCAGCGTCATCAGGAGGGGGCGGTGGTTCAACTTAGGACGAGCCATCCACCATCGCGTTAAACAGCGATACCCCGTCCCCGCCCTCCGGTTCAGCAGCCGACCCGGCGCGCCGCCAGCACCTCCGGGTTCAGGGCCGCGCCCAGCCCCGGCCGGTCCGGCAGATGATAGTATGAGCCTTCGATGCGCTCCGCCGGCTCCACCAGTCCGGCCCGCCAGTCGTTAAGTCCCCATGGGTACTCCAGCGTGAGAAATCCTGGGTGGGTCGCCATCACCTGGGCGCTGGCCGCCAGTGTCACCGGGCCGAAGGGCCCATGCGGGGATATCCGAATCCCCCGGCTCTCCGCCGCCGAGGCGACCCTGTCCAGCTCGGAAATACCGCCTACCACGCCCACGTCCGGCATCACGATGTCGAATGCCCGGCGGTCCAGCGCCGGCCAGAATCCATCGAGAAACTCGTAGACCTCGCCGCCGGCTAACTGCGCCGGACAGTGCGCCTTGACCTGCAGATAGCCCTCCAAGTCGTCGCGTTCGACTGGCTCTTCCAACCAGTACAAGTCGACGCCGGCCAGCGCATCGACAATATCGAGCGCGGCCGTGGCGGTAAACAAGCCATAGCAGTCCAACATGATATCTACATCGGGACCCACCGCCCGGCGCACGGCCCGCACGCATTCCAGCGATTCCTCCAGGTGATCGATCCGGTCGATAGGCCGGCCGCCGGCGAACGGGGCGAGTTTCACCGCAGTGAAGCCATCGGCTGCCGCGCCAACTGCGTTGCGCGCGAAAGCCTCCGGCGTGAGGGACGGCGTGGCACGGGTGATATTTGCGTAGAGGCGGATTGCGTCATGGCATGTCCCACCCATCAGTACGTGGATAGGCGCTTGGAGCGATTGGCCCAGAAGGTCCCACAGGCACTGTTCCAACGCGCTCAGCGCCCGGACGCCAACCAAGTCCGACACTTCGCCCCGCAAATCGGCGTATAGCGAGGTGATGCGGCGCGGGTCGCGCCCCACCAGGTGCCGGCTCAGCCTTTGCAGAGCATCGATGCAAAGGCTCCGCGGCGCCGATGGATTCAACTCCCCCAGGCCGGTGAGGCCGGCGTCGGTATGCACCTGCACGAATACCCAGGTTTCGCGCTCGTTTACCTGAACCGTATCCAGTTCCAAATGCGTGATCTTCATGTTGATTCGCAATCCTCAGCGAGTCGAGGCCTTCACTTACGGAACTCATGATACTGCTCTGGATCACAGGTAGCGTCCTGCGCATATCGTCGGCAGGATTAGGAGGTCAATAGACGCGTCGCGGGGTCTCCAGGGTTTAGGTGGGGGATGGAGCGTTCTAGGAAAGTGTCGAGGAGTCGCGCTGGAGTTAGGTCAGTGGTATCGATGGAGAATTTTCGCCGGATCCAGGATTTTCTTACCTCTTGCTGGAAGCGCTCCACTACTTCAGGCACGTCGGATGACGGCACCAACTGGTGCGGATGTGGAGCCTCAGCCATGCGGGCGCAGATCGCTTCCGGTGTCGCGTGCAAGTGGACGAGCATAGTGTCATCGGGCATATCCGTCTCGTACTCGCGGACTTCTATGTCGACGCCGGGGTAATAATACTTGGGGCCGTAGATCTTTTCCTCTATGTGGAAACCGCCCAGCAAGATGTCCTTGAAAAGATGCAGCAGGCGGATATGATAAACAATCTGGAAACGCTGAAAGCGTTCCTTGATTGCTGGCAGCATTTCGAGCATGGCCTGCTGCTCCTCACTGCTTAAGTGAAAAGCATCGGGGATGGTGAAATGGTCATCGAGATGGTGATCGATGCCACGGGCTATGCCCCATTGAGAGAGTTCCTCGATCAGGGTGCTGACACCTGAGTATTCGCAACCTACAGCGATAACACGCAAGAGAGTGTACTCCTTTGTTAGGGGTTTTTAGTTGGTCTACATCACCGTCTAGGAATATTACGTTCCCCGGTTAGGCAGTCTATTCTCGAGAAGAAATCCGACATCCTCGCGTTTCCCTTTTGGGAGCAGGTTCAAAATATTGCTTTCGACTTCAACAAGGCAAAAAGACATGTCGGGACGGCGAGCGTGGGTATGTATGGAAACGATATCCTCGCTCACTTGGTCGGGAGGGTCCTCACAGACCTGCTGGGACCGGCAGACCGCCTCCTTCTAACCAGCCGTGGTCCAACGCGCAATCTTGAATCGGGCTTCTTCTCGATATAATGTATCGATAATATAGTTTATCAAAAATGGTAATGCACAGACGAGTATCCTCGCTAGCGGAAAACTCTGGAGACCCTGAAGACACCCACCCACCAGAATCCGAATATCCGACGGCCTAGTGTGGCGGAGGAGGTGGGATTCGAACCCACGGCGACCGTTACAGCCGCACCGCTTTTCGAGAGCGGCACCTTAAACCACTCGGACACCCCTCCGGGCGAGATTATACCATCGAACATGGACCCTATTCCGGCTCACCACCCGCCGCGAATCTTGGCTTCAAGATGCACGAGTTTATAGAATCCCTGATGCGATGCCGACATCATGAAATCGTGTCATACGGGTTAGTTGAAGCGCGCGGCCTCAATCCCGCGACCAGCATTTGGAAATCCCGAATGCTGAGCGCATCTTGCGCGACCTCGTCGCCGGCGTAATCGAATCGCATGGCAACAATGCTCAAGCGCAAAGAAAAAGCTAAACTTCTGTTCCTCCCCATCTTGGCCGTCGTCATGGGGATGTATGCGCAACAGGCATCCCTAGAGCGCAATCTGCTATTGGACGCCGGGATTCTATTCGTCGCCGGTGCACTTCTCTTATTCTTTGCCCTTCGTCGACTCCCCGACGAACCAGCGGACAACCGCGGACGATTGACGGTACTAGTTGGACTACCGATCATCTTCTCCGTGGCAGTCGCATTGAGATTCGTCGATACCGCGACCTTGCCGGAAGGTGTTTGGTTCGACGAGGCCCAGAACGGGTTAATCGCCCAACGCATCTTGGAAGAACCCAACTTCCGGCCAGCCTACGTGTCGGAGGGGAGCACTCACTTTCCCGCGTTTTACTTATATTTGATGGCGACGTCCATCAAGCTGTTTGGGTTCAATATCTTCTCGGTGCGAATTGTCGCGGGGATTATAGGCTCGCTGACGGTACTGGCCATGTACTTGCTCGGCAAGGAGCTTTTCGGCTGGCGCGTCGGGCTCACCGCATCCGCGCTAATGGCAATCGACAGATGGCACTTCAGCGCCAGTCGTCTAGGGATGAGCGGGGTGCTGGCCGGGTTTTTTGCCGCTCTCGGCGCATATTTCCTGCTTCGTGGTCTGAGACGCCGCAGTCACCTCGATTTCGCCTGCGCCGGCATATCGTTGGGATTCGGGTTGCATTCGTATCTCGCGTTCAACCTTGTGCCGGTAGTGATCGCGCTCTGGCTATTGCACAGATTGGTGGGCGGTCGTCTCGATTTCGCTAGAGCTCATTACAGAGGGTTGATACTTGCCGCAGTAGTAGCCGGCGTGATGTTCCTGCCGATTGGCATTTTCGCGGCCCAAAATCCAAGCGACTTCACGAAGCGTGTTGGAACTGTCTGGATATTCAAGGACAAGCCGGCGGAGCAACACGTGTCGATCCTGCGGACGAATATTGAGAAGCATCTCTTGATGTTCAACTATCGCGGCGACAATAACGGCCGCCACAATCTGCCGAGTGAACCTATGCTCGACCCGCTCACGGGAGCGCTCTTTGCGTTGGGGTTCCTGACATCGATTCTCTTGATCCGACGTCACCAGCATTTCTTACTCATCCTATGGGTCCTGATCATGATCTTGCCGGGAATTTTCTCGTTGGACTTCGAGGCGCCCCAGTCTTGGCGCAGCATTGGCGTGGTTCCCGGCGTCGTCATGTTGGCTGCGTGGGTCCTGGGATCGACTTGGCGAGGTCTTGAAATGGTGCTCGGTCGCGGAAACGAAAAATTCGCCGCGTTGCCAATAGTCGGCCTGTTGGCTCTCAGCGGCTACTGGAACTACGAGACATACTTCGTTCGCGGCAAGAATGATTTCGGCGTATGGTCAGCACACTCGATCCAGGAGACCTTGATCGCTCGTCAACTCGAAGAGACCTCACCCGACACTCGGATAATAGTGGAAGGCACATTCCTGAATAGGCCGACTACAAAGTTCTTGGCGCCCGGATTTGCGACCCAGGAGCCGTTCGATCTGGCATCCACCCTTCCACTCCGCGACCCGAGAGATACGGCAATCTTCCTTGATGGTGACAACGTCAAAGGCTTTAACCTGCTTCGGGAGCTTTACCCAAATGCGCAGTCTGAACTGCGGACTGCGAGTTTTGGCGGGCCGGTCGCGCTTCGATCGGTGTTCATCCCTAGAGATCAGATATCGAGTATTCAGGGTTTGGTCGCCCGGTACTACCGAGGCGGACAGCCTTCCGAGGAGCCGGCGATAACAAGCCGCGTCACCGCGCTAGATTTCGACTGGGCACTCGGCACACCGATACCGCCTCCTTTCTATGCTGAATGGCGTGGAACACTTGTGGTCCCAACGTACGGCAGATACGAATTGGAACTCATTGGGCCGGCTGGGCTGACGCTGAGCATTGACGAGATAGAGGTGGTAAAGGGCGGCCAAACAAAGTCCTTGGTCCTTGCCCTGGGCAGGCATCCGATCACACTCCGGGGAGTGGTCGACCGCGCTACTCCTGTAAGGTTGACGTGGCAAACCCCAGGACAGGGAAAGCAAGTCCTAGGGCACGGTGCGCTATACATGCCCCAAGTAAGGGTCAGGGGACTTCTTGGCCGCTATTACCAGGGTTCTGGCTGGCAGGGACCGCCGAAGCTCGAACGAATCGATCCCAGCCTGAGCATCAGATTCCATCTGCGTCCACTCTCGTCTCCCTATAGCGTCGAATGGGTGGGCAAGATTGATATTCCGCACACCGGAACCTATCGATTCGGGACCATTTCGATCGACCGATCATGGCTATACATCGACAATCTACTTGTCGTCGATAACGGTCAAACTACGAATCAATACTTGGAGGGCGGTATCGAGCTATCCGAAGGTCTCCACGATATCAGAGTTCGTTACACAGACGAGACCAACCACACATTTGTAAAAGTGTTGTGGGTACCGCCGGGTCGAAATCGGGAGCCGATCCCGTCTGATCGGCTATTTCCCGAGTGGGGCAGCTACCCTGTTCGCGCCGGCCCAACCGAGACAACGTCTCGGCCTGGGCGCTTGGAATTCTCGCGAACTACTCTCAGGCCATCACCGCTTGGTCCGATACTGGCTTTCGGCAGCCCCGGCGAGGGGGACGGAGAGCTACTCGATCCTAGGGGCGTTGCCGTCGACGCGGACGGCAACGTATATGTCGCAGACACCGGCAACGCCCGGATTAAGAAGTTCAGCCCTACCGGCGAATTCGTCGGTTCATGGGGAGCGGAGGGCGGTGAAGAGGATCAACTAAGAGAACCGACTGAAATTGCGATAGACAACGACGGAGCGTTGGTGGTCCTGGACTCGGAAACCGGCTGGATAAGAAGATATTCTCCAACCGGAGAGCTGGTCGATAAGCTGGCCGGACCATCTGCGGCTATGTACAAGCCTCGAGGTCTGGATATAGATTCCGAGGGTAATTTCCACGTCGCTGATACAGGCATGAGTCGGATCCTCGTGCTGTCTCCGGGCGGGCAAATCATCCAGATAATCGAGCGCGAGGGCGAAGCTTCGGATCAATTTCGAGAGCCGGTTGACGTTCTGGTGGACCAAAGAGGCAATATTTTCATTGCCGACGCGGTGAATAGCAGACTGAGCCGTTTGGATTACCGTTGGAACCATTTGATGGATTGGCCGCTATCGGAAGCGTTCAGCTTGCGTGGCGCTCACCTCGCACCGGCGGGAGATGGCACAATCTGGGTGACCGATCCATCAAGCGGCGCGGTGGTGCGCTACTCGATCGACGGACAACCCATCGAACGGCTGGGAGGAAGTGGCCAACTGGTAAAACCGGTCGGGATAGCCGTCGATACGAATGGAAATGTCTACGTAGCCGATGCCGGACAGCACAGAGTGATTAAATTTGGGGTCACGCCCTCGTCACCGCAGAGGTAAGGCCGGAACGTAACCGAAGGTTAATCCGCACGCGGGATCTCGGTAAGTACGCCGTCAGCAAGCGAATAAAAGTTTCTATCTGGATATTCGTCCATCAGTATCCTATTCGATTCTCCGAGGTCTCGGGCATATATGACATCGCCCTCAAGTAGCGGACTATTGCTCGAGAAAACCTCGCCATAGTTCCACCACTCGAACCACTGTCCGACCTCGGTAAATACGATAGCGTTAGTCAAGGAGTGCTCTTGAACCGTATGTACCGAGCCGCGGTTCACGTAGTTGTATCCATGGTGGATGATCCATTGCTGCGGCAGGTATAGAGCCAGATTATGCAGGACCATTACGCCGAGGAACCCGTAAACGACGATAGGGCCGGCACGGTGCGGCAGGACGCGCCAAACGCCAAAGTGCCCGATTATCGATGGCCATAGGTTGGCCAACTCTCGGACACCCCGTGCCGTGAGAATCAACAGAAACCCCGTTCCCTCAAAGTAGAACCTGGGGCCATACATGATACCGTCCGCCCACCACAGCGAGTAACCAACGATGAGCATCAACCAAGCGGAGAGCAAAGCGTAATCGAATGACCGCGCCCGAAGTGTCAAAAACGGCACCAGAGCGAACAGCAACGTGAACGGCGCGGGCCAACCGTACAAGTGTATGAGCAGTTCCACCATGTTGCGACTCGTGTTCCATAGGCCGTCGAGCGGAGAGTGACCGTAAGGACCATTGTCTGGACCAAATCCAAGCCTATCGAAATCCCACCAGAGCTGTTGAGTGGTTTGGAGGGGATGGCCGGTGAGGGCCCAATTGTATGCCAAGTAGATTAGGACTAACGGTATAGAACCAATTACCGCGCCGGCTGCAAGGACAGCGGTTCTCCTGAGACCCAAACGCGGAGCCTTCAGGATGAATACGATTCCCAAACCCACCGCAATCACGATCGCGGTCCAAGGCCGGATCAGGAAAGCTATGCCAACGCAAACCCCAGAGGCGAGCATAAGCGCGAGGCGGTCGTCCTCCAATCCCTTGAGCAAGAACCAAGTGCCGGCGAGAACGAAAGCCAGCGTGGTCGCGTGCGCCATCATCGATCCGGACATGAATAGAAAAAAGGGGGAAAGCGCACCCAGAGCCGCAGCCAATAGACCAGTCCATCCATCATAAGCTCGACGCCCGATCAAATAGATCAGGCCCAAAGAAACCGCGCCGGCGATTGGATTGACGATCCATGGCGCATTGAGCAGCTGTCCGATGGCTAGCAGTGCCGAGTGTCCCGGTGGGTGTTTGCTAAACCACTTGCCGGCGTGCTCGACGACGAACTCGTGCCTGAAGAAAATGACGTTGTCCGGCAGCGGAGCCCACAAACGTCCTGAGGCGAATAGTTTCGCCTGAAACAAGTATGCCACCGAATCCTGGACGTGTGGCAAGCGCTCCAAGAGAAAATAGGCAACGTAGGCGTTGGCAACGAGCGCCAAGATGACGAATCCGATAGCGAACCACTTCGTCTTGTCGGGTCTATTACATGGTCCGTCCCTTGGTATATCGCGAGCCCCCAGGAATCGTGCGGCCCAAACGGCCACACCTGTAGCCAACCCACTGAATCCGACAATTGCTATGAATGCCGGATAGGAGCCGAACAGCAACCGCAGCAGGTCCTGAACCTGGCTAGCCGATGTCTTGACGAACGAGCGATACGGAACACTCACAACCGGCGGTTTCAAGCCACCGTCGACGATCGGACGCCACGAAAGACCTTTCAACCAAGGTTGTAGCCAAAGACCAAAACCGTCACCGCCGGAATCCAACAGAAGGATCCCCGCGCCCTGACGCGCCCTCATCAGGGTTGCCGTCAACTGGTAGTCAGTCTCGCCATTCGCCTCGAAATAAGCGATTCCGGGGGTGCTGGAGGTCAACTCATTCGCTGGAGTACGAAACCAATCGCTTTCGGTGGCTCGCAATACTCCCGACGCGAACAAATCATGAAGTTCCCCAGATCCAGCCGGCTCAATCGTCAATGAACTCAAAGCGGTTTCCGCCTGCGGTCGCAACACCCAGCGCAATAGCGGGATGAAGTCAAAGGGATACCAGGAAGCGTTTGTTGGCCAGCCGGCGGTCTCGGATAGTCTAGGCCCGGCAAGGTAGAGTCCCACCCGGTCCAGCTTTGGCGATGGGCGTTCGAGGGTCAGCCTCGTCTGGTCAGCTACCGCGACCACGCCGGTTGGTGTCGCAGATATGTTGATCCGCATAGTCTCGCCGAAGGAGTATGTGAGCACCGCAGCAACGGCGATGTTGATGACAATGACGGCAATGATCCGGGGATGTCGAATTCCGAGTGCTCGATCTATGCGAGACAGCCAAACGGTCACCAAAGCCCGGAGCATCTCAGACTGCTGTTGGACTAGCTTTGAGCCGTCTGGGTCTGAATTGGAAGACAACTCACTCGATCGGAGGATGTCGAACTATACGATTGTTCCTGCTGTCCGCCACGAGAATGAATCCCTGCCCATCGATGGCAATTCCGGTTGGGAATCGAATGGAAGTCGCGTCTGTGCCGGGACTGCCCCACGCAGTCTGCAATTGGCCGTCCGGACCGTATTTTGCGACTCTATGATTCTCTGGATCAGTAACGTAGAAGTTATTTGCGCTGTCCACGGCGATGTAAGGCTTGTTTAGGACCGACTGGCCGGACCAACCAGAAATGGGCCAAGAAGCAAGATACTCTCCGGTGACTCGAAGCTTTTGCACTCTGTGATTCCACGTATCGGCGATAAGGAGATTTCCTTGAGTATCGATCGCGATGCCTACCGGTTCGTGGAAGAATCCTTCCGCGGAGCCCTTCTCACCGAATTGTGCGATGAACTCTCCGTGCGATCCGAATACTTGGATCCTGTGGTTGCCGGTATCGGTCACGTATATATTCCCAAGAGAATCGACCGCTATAGCACGCGGGCCATAGAACTCGCGCGGCCCGGAGCCGACAGCAACTCGTTCTGGCCCGATGATAGCTACAAAATTGCCATCGAGGTCGAACTGTTGAACCCGGTGATTCCACGTGTCCGCGACGTAGACGAATCCATCAGGGTCGACCGCTATGCCCCAAGGTTCCTTGAACTGGCCTGGCGCCTCGCCTTCTGAGCCCCACACTTCGAGGACTTCGCCGGCCGCGTTCAGCTTCTGAATCCGATGATTGGACGTGTCCGCCACGTAGATCGAATCGTCTGGACCTATCGCCAAATTCTTTGGTTCGTTGAACTCACCGGGTTGAGTCCCTCGCAATCCGGAACCGATGATCGAGGCGGACGGAGCGGTAACTTGCGTCGCCGCCCACGCGCCGGTGGCCAAATCGCGCCTGACGAACACCATGAAGTCTGTCGACCCCAGAGGATTGACAGTTTCGCGGTAGAGGAAATAGCGCCATAACTTGTTACGTACGTCGGGATCAGCAAGCCCCTGCACGATATTCTCTATGGTGAACTCCCGATAGTCCTCTGGGAACCACCAGCGCAGCCGGAAGCGTTGTCCGACGAAACTGGCGCCGAGAATCTGCTCAACATCCTCGTCATGATTACGGTCAAATCCTACCAACACGACCTTCGCGTCAGCGGCCGGTGTATCCCAGGCAAAATAGTTCTTGTTCTTGTACTCCCTCAGATACCATTCGAATGGCCACGAAACGCCGGCATCGTACGCTACCCTGAACGTCTCTTTGCCTTCGCCGGTGCGAAACGCGAGCCGCTCAATCTCATCCATCACTATCCCGACGTCGGGAGAGGTTTGGGTATAGACGAGCATCTCTACCGGCACGTCGCCATTGCGAAAACTTGCTTCAAACGCGGTGCGTATGGAAAACGGCATCATTAGAGCCAACCCACCGACAGCCGCGAGGCGCAGGCTATTGGACCACCCAAGCCGGGCGCCAAAGCGATAGACACAGTAGACCAATCCTATGAATATCGATAAGTACGCTACCAAGAAGAACACGCGGAGCGCCACGTCAGCCTCATCGAGACGCAAATTCGACGGAAACCCCTGTCCTAATACGGTAAAAAACATCACGAGAACCAACGCGAGAGCAACTGTGTATTGGATGGCGCCTAGTCGGACAACGTTGCGCCAACCGAGATTGTCCAGAAGCCGGCCGATCGCGTAACCAGCGGCGAGGACTATTGGGAGTGACATATGAATGGCAAGCCAGGGCATCTTCTCGGATGCATAGCCGTACAAGGCCATATTGATGGCTATCCAATATGCTAGGAACATCGCAAACAGGTTATTGCGTTTGATCGCGATATATATCATCCCGCCGATCCCGAACAAGACGGCTACGAACTCGTAGAGAGGCAGGAGCAGTAGATAGTAGAACCAAGGCTGACTCCCGCGCGCGACCGCCTGTTGGTCTATCCAGTAGGTAAGCGCTCCCACGGAGCCGGTGATCGCACCGTTAGGGTCTGAGAAGAATACCGTGTGTAGAACGAAGAACACGCCCCAAAACACCAGGGCCGACAAGAGCCACTGTCTGACCTTCCAGCGCGTTCCAGCGAGAAGAGTCACGACCAGCACAATGAAGAACAGTCCGAACAGAACGGGCTGTTCGCGCTCTTTGCTTGGGAAGAGCTGAGAGAACTGTTCCAAGGCAGTGATTGATGCGGTAAACAGTGGAGTAATCAGAAGACCGCCGACGAAAAGAAGCGCGGCCGGCGGCGAGAGATTCTCCCGCTTAAAGAACACTCGGTAGATGGTCCGTACCACGACGACTGCGCTCAATACACAGACGGGCAATATGCTCAATATCGCAAGTTGGGTAGATTCTGAGTCTTTGGGCCACAAGTCAATTATGAACAATCCGATATCTATCGGACCCCTCGGCAAGCTAATAAGAAACCAGATCGGCAAGGGAGATAGCATCAGCGCATACCAGTACCATTGGCGGTGGGTTCGCGACCATTCGAGGAATGCCAAGAAGCTGAGGACCATCGCCGACAGAATGTAGGCGTTCTCTTTGGTGGAGAAAGCCAGTGCGAGCGCGCCGGCGGTCAGGTACATCCATCGCGGTTCTTGCTTGTGTAGATACTTGACTACGAACAGAACGACGAGCGCGGACCACCAGAGCGTCGGCATGTCTTCGCGCGCGAATCGAGAGAAATAGAGGAGTGTTGGTGAGAAAGCTATTAACGCGGCCGCGACAAGGGCGGGATTCCTACCCATGTACCGGCGAAAGAAGTAAGGAAGCGAAATCAGTGCAATGCCAAGGACCGAGTTGCCTACTCTTACCGTCGCGTCGGTAGCTCCTAGCAGGAATTGCCAGAAAGCGTACCAGTGGAATTGGAACGGACCGTGCAACATAGGGTCGTGCTCATAGCCTCTGCCTATATAGAACAGATACGAGTACACGGCGTGAAGACTCTCGTCGTGATGCAACATGCGCGATCCCAGGTCCCATAATCGTAGGATCGCGCCAATCGCGACGAGCACGATGTAGAGCGCCAACTCGCGGTCTATAGGCAACGCTATTGCCAGGGGGCGATCAAAGAAAGACTGGCGCCCCGGCGAACGCTGCGCTGCCTCCATTGTCACTCCTTTCTCGATCGATACTTACGTTCAGATGCTGTGGGCCGGCCCCGAGTGCCAAGATCGTCCTGTATCATCCCGGCCGCCTTGCTACGCAGAGCGCGTCGAACTGTCCGGCAACTCTAGAACTTTTTACCATATTCGCGACCCGACTGTGCTAACAATCTGTCAAATAGTAACAGTTCAGATTTGGGTGTATGTCTCTCCTCCATGCCCGTGAACTGGATAGGTCAAGTCGCCATTCGGGTCCTCAGTAGGCGGTCCAAGGGTGATTTCCAACCTATCGATGCCACATCCACCAGCTGCTCGACCTCATCCCCTCGCCTTGCGTAGTCTTCGACCTGGCCCCCTTCTCCTGGCCAGGAGAAGGGGGTTCTTTGTTGTGGGGGACACCCCCACGTCCCCCGGCATCCGCCTGAGGCGGATCGCCCTTGCAACCCTTTCCTGGCTTTCCCCGATCAGACGTCCTCGCCTGTGGTAGACCCTCATTGGTGCGATATTACGCCCTCACGGAGCAGGTACCGCTAAATCTGAACACTTACGTCAAATAAGGTCCGATTTTCGTTATTGGGTCTTGGCGTATACGACCACGTCTTTGTTGGTTGGCGCGGTCGATGATTCACGAAACATGAGCCAACGCGTCAACTCATCGGGTCTAGTTATTCTGAGCTGCCCGGACGATGCAATCCTATAGCGCTGACTGACGTACGCGCCACCTAGAGGCGGCGCAACGGTCGGATCGCCAATGTATATAGATGGGCTTCCCGACGAACCGCTAACGAACGACACGTTCTCTTGATCCCTCATATACCATCTCAACACGGGGCCCACGCCCGTCTCAATCTGAACCGAACGTGGCGCGCGATTAATATGAATGACGTCCACCAACACGCCAAAGTCGTACATCAGACGCCGCACATCGGGAGATGTGACAGCAGGCGTCAAGAGCTCATTAGGGTTTGCATTCGGGTGTAAATTGAGATTCGTCGCAACCCGGAAAGTGAAGAGCAGGCCGGCGACCAGACCGGCGACGGCGAAGGATCTCAACGTGATTTTCAAACCGGCGACCAGACCGGCACCGGCAAATGATCTCGACGTGACGTCAAAACCGTGGAGGAACACGGACAACGTGAAGCCGATAATTATTGCGATCACGATGGAGATCAGAAACCCAAGTGCCAACGTACGCTGTCCGGCATTGTTGGCGACATAGGAAGTAAAGGTGATGGATACATAGCCGGGGACGGACAGTATTATTAGGCCCAGCGCTACGGCAATTAGGTTGTTTAGCTGGCCGGCCCCCTGCAAGCGATCCAACAATCGCCCGGCAGCTGAGCCTGCCAAGAGCGCGGCCGGAACCAGACCAGCCACCAACGCCAAACTTTGTTCGGCTCCTCCAATGACTCCGATGAGTGTGCCGGCGACGAGCCACCAGACCAACAATCTACCGAACCTGTTGCGGTCTCTCAATAACAATACGGCGCCCATCAGAGCGGCGACCAGCAGAACACCCTCGTAGGAGACCAGCGTCGCCAACTGTGTTCCCATGCTTGTGAGGTTGGTAGAACCGAATCCTGACAACCATTCGGCGAGTGGCCCCGCAAGGCCGGCCTGAATCACTCGCAAATTTGTGAGGGCAGCGGTTGACACAATTGCGAACACCGCGCCGGCCAACAAACCGGCCCGCGCTAGGATTCGCCGATCCGAGATTATTTCCCTCGGTCCGAAGGTTTCGGGATTTGCCGGCGATTCTTCTTCGGCGGCAGAAGCGTCTGTTGCCGGCCGAGTCAAGCTCCCGGCTAGGTATCTGATCGCCACGAACGGCGCAAACGCGATGAGATAGGTATACGCGGGATAGCCGGAAGCCATCAACAGCGCGAACGCCACCGCGCCGGCATAGATAGCGGAGGAATTGCGGCGATCCATATACCGGGTTGCGCATACAACAACGGTCAGACCGGCTGCAGCGGTGAGCACTTCCGGCGTGTTATGGCGGGTAGCAAAGATGAGGGTAGGTGAGATGGCCAGAAACACCATCGTCATCAACGTGCCGGACTTGCCCAGTTGGGGCTTCAGCCACAGCGGCAAGAGGACGAGAAGGCTACCGGCAAGCGCCGGCAGAGCTCGAACCACGCCATCACTCGCGCCAAACATAAGCATCACAAGGGCATTCCCGTTCAACAGGAGCGAACTGACATCGATCTCCGCAGCTTCACCCATCACGATGGATAGTGACTCGAGCGCCAGCATCGCTTCAGCCGGCTGAAGTGGTCGCCAGCCTAGATCCCACCAGCGGATGAAGATACCGATGGACGCCACTAGGAAGACGCTGACCTGCCAAAGGTCAACCTGCACGACCGCGGACTGCGGATCCGTTGGGATAGTCCGATCTATGGGGACGTCAGTCGCAGGTTGAACGGTAGACGCTGACTGCTGAGCCGGCCCGCCCGACGCAGATTCCTTCCGAGTTCTGGACTGGTCCATCTACGTAGCAGGGCCCCTGAGGCGATAGATCGTCACGCCGTCCCGGTCGTAGACGATGTCCATAAGGTAGGGAAACTTCTCAAGACCAAAACCGCCATCGTCACCGTACAATCGGCGTTCTAAAGGCCCGACATAGACGTATTCAATCCGGTATTTGCTCATGAGCTCGGTCGTCTCTCCAGGATCGGATGTTTGAAAGAGGATATCAATATCACCCTTCCTTTCTGCCTGCTCGGCGACGCTGCCTCGCCACTGCATCTCGTGAAACTCCCAACCCAATAACGTTGGCAGTCCGGTATAGGCTGAGACTCGTCCGAATGCGGAATACGACCCGCCGCTCGCCTCAAGTATGACCGGGCTTCCTTCGACGTTTTCGTTCAACCACTTGATCGCGTGGTAATCTCCTGGCCGCAACTGCTCGTACCAGACAAAACCGTTCAACGTCGCCGTTCGTTTGAAGTAGCCGGTCTTCGACAACGTGGCACCGACGGGATAAACGAGACCGCCAGCTACGACAATTATGGCAAGTACCAGCCAAGAATGCGTGACAATGGGTTTGATACTGATCTGTCGCGCCCGGGCAAATCCTGCGAAGTAGTAGATAGTGTATCCGGCCACTATCGCCATCAGCGTCCAGGCCTGATAGTAGAGCTTGAACACGGTGTTCATGCGATTGTTGAAGAAGTCCCGTACGAACGCAATTTCGGCGCCGAATATTAACAGGATGCCGGTGAATAGAAGTATGAGGACGAATGTGTGCTCGCGGGCCAGAGACGCGATAGGGGTTCCACCAGCAATCTCAGTGGTATTTGGTACGTCGGTTGGATTGGAAGGTAGCTCTTGGTGCGAAATGGCTTGAGGTTGCGGTACGGCGGCCGGCCTGTCGCGTCGAGGATTAGCAGGGACCTGGGATACTGTCAATCTCCAGATGCGGGTAATGATCGCAGTCAGAGCCAACAACAAGAAGGAGAGTAGCAAGGCGCGCCTCATGACCCGTTCGAGCGCGTCCCCGGGCAAGGTAACTGGAACGTCACGCCCCAGCAATGGGCCCAGCGCGGTCGCAGCCTCGAGTCCGGCGGCCAACAGCAGACCCAAACCCGCTATAGCCGGCCAGATCCACCATTGACGCTTCCAATCCGACGCGGCGATATCGCGCAGCGCGATGCCCGCCGGCCGATGAAGCATCGGCGCACCCCCCAGGCCGGTTGCCATTTGAGTCACCAGCAGCGATCCGCCAAAAAAGAAGAGCGGTCCCCAGAAGATCAGGAAATGGTGCCACTGGGTAGATAAGAATACCAACCCGGTGCCTGAAGCCTGTGTGCGAAAGGCCAGAATGAAGGGCGCATAGGCGACCACGCAGGCGACAAGGACTATCAGGAAAGTTGTCACGACTCTGGCGTTCAGCCACTTCTCGAAACTGTCCTGTGTCAGAGAAATACTCAGCCTATTCGACGATGATTTGAGGCGACTAGATAACGGTCCGACAATCTTCGCCGGGCGATTCGTCGGCCTATTCGACAATGATTTGAGGCGGCTCAACAATAGTCCGACAATCTTCGCCGGGCGACTCAATAGTAGTCTGATGACCTTTGTAAAAAGAACAATCGCCCAGGCGATCGCGAAGAACGGAAACGAAATGACTAACAGAGCTTCATGAACCCAATTTGACCTAGTAGCGGGGGAGCGTATGCTGTGGCCAACGGCAACCGTGACTGCAAGCACGAAGAGTTGTGTTGGCATATCCCACGCGTTCAGAACCCATAGCCCGCCGAAGAGAATGGCCACGAAGGCAAGATCAAGGGGATTGCGCCGGAGCCCGCCGGCTGTCAAAGGCGCGTTCGAGCGAAGCAGATTCAACGAGTATCCGACGGTCAGGAGGACAAACGGCAAGGCGAGAACATGGGGATGAACGTCGCCGAGGATGAAGCTGAAGAATGGGAACTCGTTGATCGTGTAGTCGAGCGCTCGGCCGTCCTGGCTATTGTAATCTCCGATCACTCGGGAGGCTCGAAACCACCACCAGTTGTCTTGCGAATCGAGGGGAAAGAGTTGGCCGCTGTCGTACGGTCGTGACAGGTTGTGGATGCCTACAGACTTCCAAAACGATGCGGTGCCGACTCCACTTGAGTGGAGCAACTCCAGAAACACCTCCCAATTGCTCAAGATCAACATAGTGAAGACGGTACAGGCTCCGGCGAACCACGGTCCGATAATTTTCTTCGGCCGCGTATGGCCGTCCACTGAATCGTTCGATCCTCTAATAGTGCCCTCGGCCAGGTTGTACCCGATGGAGTATGCTCCTGTCGCAGTAAGAGCGAAGATTGTAGGAATAGCCAAGTTGAAGGCTATCGCAGAAGGCACCTGAGTCAGTGACGTAATCATTGCTATGAATAGGTACCCGAAGTAGTAATAGCTGATGGTGTACCCGGACAACCACGGATCCAGAGGGGGCAGATGGGTACTGCGTAGAGTCGCGTTCAAGAACGCAAACTCCATGGGCTTTTCAGTTGCCTGGATCTCCGGATTGTATGCGCGAATAACGACCCAAAGGCCAAATGAAACTAAGAAAATGCCTTCGATCGCTAGTATGTGGCCTCGATTGTTTCGCCAGAGGTCCCGCAGGTGCGCGGTCTGTGAGCGAAATACCGTCCACGTCACGCCGGCGACTATGAGGAGGAGTAAGAGTATGGTGGATGGCGAGTTCTCCAACAGCCCGAACACGCCGCCGATCCAAAGCAGGTAGCCAACTAGCAATAGACCGAGCGGACGGGCAAATGCGTACCCCCGATCCGGCAAGAATCGGAAGAAGTGTAGAGCCAACGGCAAGACGGCGATACCGAACACCTGGAGCACTACGTACCAGCGCAACGCTTCAAACAACTGGGCTAACTCTCGGCAACTTCCTGACCTCCCATATATTCTCGCCGGGCCATCTCCTAGCCCAGTCGAGCGGCAGGTAATCTTCGTAAGTTGTGCGAGCGCTCTCCGGCGGACGCAACTCGATCAGGTCTTCGACGTTGAGGCCATTTCGGCGAAACAGTCGAATCCACTCTCCGTAAGGAAGTTGGAACTCAACACCGTCGTCGGCGTCGAAGCGATGCATACCGAAATAGCTGGTATGTAGCTCTTGATCCACGCGATCAGAGTCTTTGGAATAGCAGGTGTCTCTCAATGGGCTAGACATGTTGAAAACGAATAGTCCGAGCGGTTGGAGAATACGCGCAACCTCGGGAATTGTTTGGTATGGATCGGAGAACGACATCGCGCCGTGATCGCACATTACTACATCAAAGGACTCGTCCTCGAATGGCACGTCCTCGGCGGTCCCTTGCACCAGGGGAAGATCGACATCTGATTCAGCTATGAGCCGGCGAGCGTGATCGAGTTGGCGTGAAGAGTTGTCAAGTCCAATAGGGAACGCTCCTTGTTCCGCAAGCGCAATCGACCATTGTGCCGCACCGCATCCAAGCTCCAAGACCTTCCTTCCTGATATATCTCCGAGCGCCCGCACGTCTTTCTCCGGCAGGGCCCATACGCCCCAGGCGCATCCCGCGGCATCCAGTTGTGGGCCGTGTTGAGCCTGATAGTCATCACTCCACCGGTCCCAGGAGTACCTGTTCTTGTCAGCATCGTGGGAGGAAGTCACTTCAAGCCGCTCACAATCGGGCCTAATCGATGACCCGGTATATTTTTACGCCCAAGTGTTCGTACTCGACCTGCAGCAGGCCCATCTCGGCCAGCCGGTCGAGCTTGACTTCGGCCGCTGGATAATATGCTCTTTCCAAATCTCCAAGGTAAATCAGATCCACACCGTACTGGTCCAATAGAGCCCAGGTGCGTTCGAGTGACCCATGATCGAACATCGCCCGGACATCTAGCAACCGCTGATCAATGAGGTGCTCGTGGACAAGTCGCTGCTGAGTTTGATGCCAATGCCATCCTATGACCGTTGGCAATCCGGTGTATATAGAGATTCGAGAACCCCACCGATAAAGCGGAGTGGTGGCCTCCAGGATTGTCGGAGTGCCCTGGATGTTGTCCTGGATCCATTCGATCGCCAGTAGGTCTTGCCTAAACTCCAGCCGGCGGTCCCGATCCACGTAAACTGCCGTTTGCATGTATTCGGTTCCATCCAGGCTCCCACTGAACGATGGCGGCATTTCGTTGAAACGGTCGCGTACACGGGCGTAAGTCGAGACGACTGGGTAAACCGAAGCGCACACGAACAGCGCCACAACCACCCCGAGCCACAGACGGCGGATGAAGGGTGGAGTATCGGTTAGCCAACGCCTCACACCTACCAGAGCGACAATGGTGGCAACACTCCAGAGCATCCAGATCTGCATATAGAACTTGAAAACTGTGTTCATTCTGCCGACGTCGCCATCGATGGCGAATAATTCCGTAAAGACCGTGAGGGCAAGGCCGGTACCAAACAATGCCAGCGCCCATGATTCTTCGATTATTCGGTCCCTTTGCAACGCAGCGAACGCGACCCAGACAAGCAAGGCAAAGGCGATCCCGGCGAGCGCGGCTTTCAGGAAGATAGACAATATCACGACTGCCAACAGCGACAGCACGATATAAATGTCCGGCAATCCACGCATATCGCCTTGGCTGACAGTTAGCTGGCTAGAAAGTCTCATAGCACGGGGCATTCGGTCCCACCATCTAATCAGCATGCCCAACATCCGCAACGAACCGGACCGGCGATATCGTCGAGCTAAGTCGAGCAACAGGTAGCTGGTCATGATGACTAGAAACAGACCATGAATCACCAGATAGCCACCTACATTCGACTTGTCAGGTATCCATAGGATGCCGGAGTAGAAGGACTGGAAACTCAGGCTGAACGGAAGGAAAAAGAGGAACCAACTGGTAATGAAGACTACCAAGATTCGTAGAATGCTGGCTCCAAGTGCGAATGTGCTTCGGTCGGACGCGAAATACCACGGCGTTAGAATCGCTAGAGATACCAGCCCCAAGTAGGTGGGGTAGTCCCAGGAATTCATCGGGTACAGTGAGCCCACCACGAGTCCGGCCGTGCCGAGCAAGATCAACTCTCTAAATGATATGAACGTTGCCAGTCTGCTGAGGGTTGCGCCGGCGATGGGCAATACGCTGAACTGCGGGAGTTCGGTAGTAGCCGCGAATTGGAGAGCCCCAGGCGGAAGAGATGACGAAGGCGCTCTCAACTTCAAAGCATCGGACTTGACGAAGTTGAGCGCAAGGGCAAGGGCCATGACCGTGAACGGTAGGGCAATCATGTGCGCGTGCAGGTCAGCGTACAAAAATGTAAAGAAAGGGAACTCGTTGATAGTCCCTTCCAGCACGCGAGTGCTCGCCCAGTACCAATTGGTTTCGATGGGGAACTCTTTGCCGCCTAACGTGACGTTCCAAGTCCCCGCCAACGTCGCAGCCACTGAACCCAAGCCTGGAATATCGCTCTGTATCGAGGCGCCGCCGCTCCGGGCCAGTTGACCGACAATCTGTCCGAAACCGCCCAGGTTCCCTAGGGTGGTAGCCAGGACTGCGCCCAGTAAACCGGCCGCGACCGGCCTCATCGGTGAGACCTGTCCCACTCTCCGCACAAGGTTGTGGACGACTGAGAACACGCCCGATGCAACGAGCGCATAGAGTAGCGGCACTACCAAGTTGTAGGCGGTTGTTGGCAAGATGCCGGAGAGTTTGATCAGAGTTCCTACGACGACCTGTCCGAAATAGTAGTAGTTCAAATAGCCGCCGGCGAACCACGGATCGTAAGGCGGAAACAGAGGTGTCTTGATTGCCGCCATCAGATAGGCGATATCCATGGGCTTCTCGCCGCCACGCGACGGATGCCACAGGTCTGGATTGAGAGCCCTGATTCCAAGGTAGATTAGAAATGCCGCCAAGAAGACGCCCTCGCCTATGAGAATCAGCCGGCGGTTATCACGCCAGTGTTTCAACAGGGCATCCCGCTGGAAGTAAATCGCGGATAGGCCGGCAGCAAGCATTGCTATGAAGACGCCTGCTACGGTTAGACGCGTGTTCGTGAGGCCCAAGTTCACTAACCACCAAACCAACCATGCGAGAATCAGTAGGCCCAGCACCCGTGAAAACAGGATTCCCCGGTCCGGGAGGTTTTGGAACACGCGGAATGTTAGGGGCAACGCCGCAATTCCGGTCAACCAGACCAATACCAGCCAGACAATCAGCGGTATCCGGTTCGTAATGCCATCGCGATCGAACATATCTGCAAAGGTACCGCCCGACTCAACCTGCGCTTGTTGGACAGGATCGAGTGTAAGCGATTTGTATTGGGTGTCGGGGACCGTCCTAGCCGGCTGGTACGGTCGGGCGCTTAGATCGACGTTTAGGAGGTCGCGGTACTCTCCGTTGGACAGCTGTCTGGTCTTCTTGAAAATGAGCACCTTGGGGTGATCGTAAACGGTGAAACTCTCATCGGCTCTTCCAAGATTAATCTGGATTCCGGGGTTCAGTGGTCTTGACAGTAGTCGGGGCGTAGGCAATCCAGGATCGGATAGCGTGTCATCGGTCAGATAGATTCCAAATAGGTTTGGGTATTTTGCGAACGCCGCCTCAAGTTCAAAACCCAATTGCTCGCCAAAAAGCAGGTTGTAATACTTAGAGGTAAGTGGGTAGCGTTCGGGCAGTCTGGGAATCGTGCCGTACAGGCGATTGCTAAAGAATATTATGTAGTCCGCTTCCCGCAGTACGCTGACGATGCTCCCAAGTTTTGTCGGCGTGTCGGGCTCATACAGGTTCAGCTTGAGCTCACGATAGCCCAACGTCTGACGAGTAAACCGCCGACCATCGATGGTGACATCCTTGGGCATTCCCTCTTCCCAATGCTCAGTTGCGTACGTCGAGCCGGCCGGCACATTCTTGTAGATCCATTCCGAGGCGGTTATGGATGAGTGTTTCTCGGAATAGATATTCACAAACGCGATTGCGTGAAGCGCGGTGGTTAACAACACCAACGCGATGAAAGCGGTGGCCAGCCACGCCAGCAGTCCGGTCCGCTTGGCGCGTTCCAACCAAGAGTATCGAAACGCTGTCGCCGGCGGTGGAGGCTCCCTAACTTGCGATTCAGACAGGATCGCGCCGGTACCGACGGCACTTTCGGTTCCCAAGTCTGTGGACGCCGCGCCGGCAACACTAAGTGGCCTTATTTCCAGGTGGTTCTTGGCCCAGCTACGCAGCCTCCATAGCGCCTCCGCGGCTATCACCATGAGCAGAGGCGTGATGGGCAGGAGGTAACGCAAGAACTTCGCGTGGAAGCTGCCGGTTATCAGGAAGTAGGGCAGGAGGAAAGAGAGCAGCAATATCTCTGCCCGCCGAGGGGACCCCCTCAAATGAATCAAGAGGATCACCCAAGCCGCGATGGCTAACAGGACGAATGGTTCACTTGAGGCCAGGACCGCGCCGATCGATAAGATCGCCAGGCAGACGAGGGCCACAGTCTCAGGAAGATTGGGCCGGCGCAGGAGCCGGGCGACCCCATATATCCATCCACCTATCGCGACCAATCCCAACGGCAATCCCAACCCGAACAACGCCAAGTTTTGTAGGAAATACAGGTAGTCTGTCCTATCCGCGTACTGGCGAGTGTAGGGAAGATCGGATATGCCTCGAGCCATCTCGCTTTGTTGGACGACGTCACCAAAGAAGTTTTGGGCGTCGATCAGGGCGTATGGTTGGACTATCACAAAGGTAGCGGCTGAGACTGCGGCGACAATCGCGATTCGGACAAAGCCGCGATTGAACTGTTCGATCGCCGGCCGGCGGAATCTAGTTTCGCCCCCGTGATCCTCCGACGAGAACGCCCGCAGGAGCAGCGCTACTGCTACCGGCACTAAGACGGGCAACGCGGAGACTTTCGAAGCCAGGGCTAAGCTCAAGGCAACTCCGACTAATACCGGGTAGCGATAGCTGTCGCCGCGCATGATTAGAACGCAGCTCAACATCGTCAGAGTTACGAAGAAGGTCATCAGTGTGTCGGCGGCGTAAAAATGGGAAAGTTGGATATGGATCACGGCAAATGTAGTGAACGCCGCCGCCAGCAAACCTGTCTCACGGCTGTAAAGGCGCCGACCAATCAAATAGACCAGGACGATAGTGCCCAGATCGAATAGCGTCGCAAGGGAGCGGCCGACGCTGCTTATCCCATCGAAGCTCGTCAGGCTGATTAGCTCTTCGACTCCGACCAGCCCCCCCAATTCGCTCAGTAAGACTGAGGCAACGCGCAAGAGATAGTAAGTCAGCGAACCGTAGTTGAACGATCTCGGATTTAGGGGGCTTTCCGAACTGAGCAGCAGACCGATATCGACCGGAGATGGGAGATCGATCCGATTCATCTGCATGAAGATGAATCGTTCGTCCGGATGGGAGAAGGTGTTATTGTCCCACTGTTGCCCGTATGTGCGCAGCGCCAGCGCCGCGATGAGCAATATTAAGAGAATTACAAGGTGGAAGCGTCGGGATAGAAAGAGTGCCAGTCGAGTCCCTAGTCGAGAGGTGGGGATTTCTGCATACTGAGAGGCACCGCCTCCGTCCGGCGGCGGCGTCTCAGCTCGCAACGCCATCAATACCTCCGACATCGAAACGACAAGTGTATTTTAACACGCGACATGGTGGGCCCCTTGTAAGGTGCACGACCCAAGGCTTACATCCAGATTGGCAGACATCGCGTATATTCAACCTGTAACGTGGCAGTTGCCGGCGTTAACATTACGCGACCGGGGCCCAACGGTCTGCTGACGTAAGGAGCGCAACTATCGTGGGATCGCCCAGTGTATCCAACGGCGTTAGTCTTCAAGACCGCTATCTGACGGTGCGGGGAGTGAAGCTCAGATATCGCCCGGCTGGGAAAGGCGAGCCGATACTACTCTTGCACGGACTGGGCGCAAGCCTCGAGCAATGGGAATGGTCGCAGCCCGGGTTGAGCAGGAGTCATGAGGTCGTCGCGCTAGACCTGCCCGGATTTGGACGGTCTCAATCTCCACCAAGGGACCAATTCGGCTTGGATCATATGGTCAACCTACTTGGCGGATTCATTGACGCAATGGGTTGGCAATCGGCTACGGTGATTGGGAACTCGATGGGAGGGTTGCTAGCCATCAGCATGGCCCTCAATCTGGAGGGTCGTGTAAGCCGTTTGGTCCTAGCCGGCAGCGCCGGGTTGGGACGTGACCTAGGCTGGCCGCTCCGCGTAGCTTGGTTGCCTTGCCTAGGGGAAGCCATCCTTCCCTTCATGGCGCTTAGGCCACTCGTGCACTACAGTCTCAGGCGCCTGTTCTCCGATCCTAGCCGGCTGCCAAACCGTATGGTCGATGTATCTGCTTACAATTACAAGCGCCGGAGTATCAGGTCGAACTTCCTCCACGCAATCAGGATTGGAGTGTCCCTCAGCGGCCAACGCGATTCGATAAACTTCCGCGATCAGCTCGACAAGATAAGGGTGCCGACGTTGTTGATTTGGGGGCGTGAGGATGGTGTAATGCCCTTGGAGCACGGCAAGATCGCGCACCAATTGATAGCCGGCTCCAAGTTAACTGTCATAGACGACTGCGGTCACGTGCCCCAAATAGAGCATCCAGGCAGATTTGTCGACGAGGTCGAGAACTTCTTGGCTTGTGCCAGTGCCTGACACATCCCCGGTTGGCCATCAACGACAGAAGCGGATACGATTGTGCAAAGTGCACAACAGTATCCCGCTGGGCTCCGTCATATTTCCATTGACGGTTGATTAGTCGGTTTGTATAGTTAAGCACCTTTATATTGCTTTAACGGCGTATTGTGCTTGGGTACAGGACGCCCGTGGCGAGTGTGGGCATAGCGTTGAGGCGACAGAGTGACCGTTTCGATCGCGCTAGGCCTTTATGAACGGTCACTATTGATGGGGGCTCATTGACCCCGATAACGCAGTCCACCGCTTTGTACGCGTGGCAAGCGGTGGATTTTTCGTATACGTAATAGTGAGGGAACGTATTGAAGAGCCGACTACTCTGAAAACATTGTCATGAATGATGGACAAATAGTCCCCGACTATCGCGATACGCTCTACGACCCGAAGCTTGAGCACGATTCGTGTGGGGTTGGTTTTGTCGCCAACATCAATGGCAACGCAAGCCATGACGTTGTTCGCAAGGCCGTGCAGTCAGTAATCAACGTTACTCATAGGGGTGCGATCGGCGGCGACGCCAAGACCGGCGATGGGGCCGGAGTTATCACCCAGATCCCTAGGAAGCTATTTGGGCGTGAGCTAGCTACGCTGGGCATTTCCCTGCCGAACATCAGTGATTTGGCGGTCGGTATGGTGTTCTTGCCCCGAAAAGACTACGAATCGAACGCGGCATGCCGGCGTTGGTTGGAGCAGGCGGCTAGCAGACAAGAATTGAAGGTTCTTGGATGGCGATCCGTACCCGTCGACGAAGACGCGTTGGGCGATAAGGCCCTGGACACCAGGCCAGATATCCAGCAGCTGATGTTGGTCCCTATCGAGCCGATGGCCGGCGACCAATACGAGCGGCGACTTTTTCTGGCCCGTAAAGAGGCCGAGGCCCATGCCAGGGCTGTTGGCATCACCGACTTCTACGTACCATCGATGTCCCACCGAACCATTGTCTACAAGGGCCTCTTTGTCGCGCCTCAGCTGCCGGCCTTCTATCTTGACCTGACCGACCCGGAATTTGAGAGCTCGCTTGCGTTGTTCCACCAGCGCTATAGCACAAACACGTTTCCGACCTGGCATTTAGCACAGCCCTTCCGAATGCTAGGTCACAATGGCGAGATCAACACGCTTCAGGGTAACTTCAACTGGACTCGCGCCCGCGAACCGGAGATGGCCTCGGCCGTCTGGGGAGATCAAACGGGAAAGATTAGGCCAATCATTCAGCCGGGCGGCAGCGATTCGGCGAATCTCGACAATGTGTTAGAAACGATCAGCCTCTCCGGCCGCGACGTCCTGCACACGATGCTTATGCTGGTGCCGGAGGCGTGGGAGAACATGCCGGATATGGAACCCGCGAGAAGGGCATTCTACGAGTACCACGCGTGTTTGATGGAGCCGTGGGATGGTCCGGCGGCCCTTGCGTTCACCGACGGTTTGACGGTCGGTGCGGTGCTCGACCGGAATGGTCTCCGGCCGGCTCGTTACAAGATCACCGCCGATGGACTTGTGGTGATGGGATCGGAGGTCGGGATCGTCGACCTGCCAGACGAAGAGGTTGTGGAAAAGGGTCGTCTGGGCCCTGGAAGCATGATCGCGGTCGACACGGTCGAGGGACAGCTGCTCCGAAATGACGAGATCAAGGCCCGCTACTCCAAGCGGCGCCCTTATGCAGATTGGCTAGATAGACAGGTTGTGCGCCTCGATCAGTCGCTAAAGCTCGGCAGCGAGGCGTTGTCGAATGGCCGGATCGATCCGGCCGAATTGGGGCGTTTGCAGCGCTCTTACTCGCTTACCAATGAAGAGCTCAAATTCGTCTTGGAGCCAATGGATCTCGAGGGCAAGGAGCCCATCTGGTCGATGGGTGACGATACTCCACTGCCAATCCTATCGAGCCAGCCACGGTCGCTTCATCATTTCTTCAAGCAGCGGTTCGCCCAGGTGACCAATCCTCCGATAGACCCGTTGCGCGAGCAGCTGGTGATGTCCCTAGATTCTTATTTGGGCCGGCGCGGCAATCTCTTGACGGAGACCGAAAAACACGCGCGCATATTGCACATCGAGAACCCGATCCTGCTCGACGGCGAACTTGAGGAGATAAGAGGGCTCGGCGAGGATTTCAGGCCAGTGACTCTTTCCACGCTAATGGACAGCAAAGATGGGACCGAGGGATTGGAGACGGCGCTCGAGTCGTTGTGCCGACAGGCCGAGGAGTCGATAAGCGCCGGCAGCACGATCCTGATTCTCAGCGACCGCGGCATCGATTCCGAACTGGCGGCGATACCGATGATTCTGGCGGCGGGCGCAGTGCACCACCACTTGATACGGGCCGGTAAGCGCATGCGCGCGGACATAATCGCCGAGACGGGCCAGGTCTGGGACGTGCACCATATCGCGGTGCTGATTGGGTACGGCGTCAGTGCGGTCAATCCTTGCCTGGCTCTTGAAACGATAAGAGCCTTGGTCGAGCGACAGGTCGATGACGACAGGATCACGTTAGGTGACGCCATCTACAACTATCGCAAGGCGACCTCGGAGGGGCTGCTGAAAATCATCTCGAAGATGGGTATTTCGACCCTGTCCGGTTACCGAGGAGCCCAAATATTCGAGGCGATAGGTATCGATCAAGATGTGATAGATCGATATTTCACCGATACGCCCTCGCGGGTAAGGGGAATCGGATTGGGCGAGATCGCCGAAGATGTGCTGGCTCGCCACGAGGAGGCGTTTAGGGCCAATCTGGCGGGTCGTTTGCCGGACTACGGCTTCTATCGGTTCCGGCGTCAGGGCGAGTACCACGGCTTTAATCCGAGGAACGTCCGCACGCTGCAGAAGGCGGCTCAAACCGGCGACTACGAGATCTACAAACAATACTCCGAGTCGGTCAACGGGCGGGAGCCGGCCAACCTGCGAGACCTACTCGAGTTTGTAGCGCAGGAGCCAATTCCGGTAGAAGAGGTCGAATCGATAGAGTCGATACGCCGGCGTTTCACCGCCCAAGCGATGTCGCTGGGCGCACTGAGCCCGGAGGCGCATCAAACGATTTCCGTCGCGATGAATCGCATTGGCGCGCGCAGCAACACCGGTGAAGGCGGCGAAGATCCATCCTGGTATCAGGCTCTCGACAGCGGCGACTCGCGGAACAACAAGACGAAGCAGGTAGCATCGGCCCGTTTTGGGGTGACCACCGACTATCTCGTACATGCCGCCGAGCTAGAGATCAAGATGGCCCAGGGCTCCAAGCCGGGCGAAGGAGGACAGCTCCCGGCGCACAAGGTTTCGAAGATGATAGCCAGGTTCCGCCACGCGATTCCCGGCATTCCATTGATCTCTCCTCCCCCACATCACGACATATATAGCATCGAGGACCTTGCCCAGCTGATCTACGACCTGAAGCAAGCCAATCCCCGTGCCAAAGTTGGCGTCAAGTTGGTCGCCGAGTCGGGGGTGGGCACAATCGCGGCCGGCGTGGCCAAGGCGCATGCCGATTACATTCTGATCAGCGGCCAGGACGGTGGCACCGGTGCGTCGCCTCTGAGCTCGATCAAAGGTGCGGGCTGCCCCTGGGAGATCGGGCTCTCCGAGACACAGCAGGTGCTGGTCTTAAACGACCTCCGTGGTCGAGTGATACTGCGTACCGACGGCGGGATGAAGACCGGGCGAGACGTCGTGATCGCCGCGATGTTGGGCGCGGAGGAGTTCGGGTTTGGCACCGCGTCTGTGGTAGCGATTGGCTGCGACATGGCGCGCCAATGTCATCTGAACACTTGCCCCACCGGAATAGCGACCCAACGCGAAGACCTGAGGGCCAAGTTCGCCGGCAAGCCGGAGATGCTGATCAATTATCTGACATTGGTCGCCCGCGAAGTTCGCGAATTACTAGCAGAGCTAGGCTACCGCTCGCTGGAGGAAGTCATCGGCCAGGTGGATCTCCTCCGGCAGATCCCACGAGACCACACGCGGTCAAATCAACTCGACCTCAAGCAAGTGTTGGCGGACGTCGATCCAAGTAAGGCCCGACCGCACCGGTGTCAGCAGCCTCGAAACGATCAGCCCGACGACCCGTTGGATCTGAAAATCATAGACGACGTCCAGTTGGCGCTCGACGAGAAATTGCCGGTAAGCAGAAGCTACGCGATCCGAAATAACAATCGGACGGTCGGCGGTCGGCTCGCCGGCGAGGTCGCCCGCCGCTACGGATCGAGAGGCTTGCCGGATGGGTTGATCGATTTGAGTTTCGCCGGCAGCGCCGGACAGAGCTTTGGCGCATGGTGCACCGAAGGAATGCGCTTGAAGTTGGTCGGCGAAGCCAATGACTACGTGGGCAAGGGTATGTCAGGTGGTGAGATCGTCGTCCATCCTCCGGCGAGTGCCCGATTCTCATGGGGCCAAAACACGATCGTTGGAAATACGGTACTTTATGGCGCGACAGGAGGCAGACTCTTTGCCGCCGGCCGGGCCGGTGAGCGGTTCGGGGTGCGCAATAGTGGGGCCCGAGCGGTGGTCGAAGGTGTGGGTGATCACGCTTGCGAGTATATGACAGCCGGCGTGGTGGTGGTCCTGGGACCGACTGGGCGCAACTTTGGCGCCGGCATGTCCGCCGGGCTCGCATACGTACTTGATGAGAATAACCTCTTCGAGGGACGTTACAACCCAGAGCTAATTTCTCTGGAAAGTGTGTCACCCGGAGAGGATGAGTTACTGCTAGAGATGATTACAGCGCATTTCGAGGCAACCGGAAGCCAGCAGGCCAAGTTGATACTCGACGACTGGCCAACATATCTCTCGAAGTTTTGGAGGGTCGCGCCGCATCCTCCAGTTGTGTCGACCGAAGGCCGTGAGGCGACCGTCAGGATCATCAAGCAGCATTCCGTATCGCGCGCTGGCAACGGGAAGAATTCGAAGCAGGCAGGTCTGAACGTGGACGGCAACGGCGCCCACATAGACGGAACTCGATCCGGGGCCGGCCAGGCTGAGCAAACTATTTCACGCCGGTAATCGGCCTCGGGTTTAGTTTCGACTCCGACCTGAAATCGAGGCTAAGAATCGCTAAATGAAAAGCGAAACGTTCGCTTCGGAAGCGTAGTCCAAGAACGCGGCCGCGCCGGCGAACTGGACTCCCTCGACGATTTCTTCTTCCTTAACCCGCATCACACCCATTGTCGTGGTACAGGCGAAGAGATTGACGCCACTATCGCGAGCCACGTCGAGCAACTCCTTAACGGCCGGTACCTTGGCGCGATCCATCCAGCCCCGCATCATAGAAGTGGCTATCGAGGTCATTCCAGGAATAGCCCCGATCAGATTCGGCACCGCGATATTGCCAATTGGAGCCGGCATCGCCGGATTACCCAGGGGCGCAACCTGTAGGTTGCCAACCTTGTTTCGGTTGAGAATGTCTAGGCCGTAGAAAGTGAAAAACACGCCAACTTCCCAATCCATTGCAGCCGCGGATGTTGCGAGGATAAGCGGTGGGTACGCCATATCGAGCGATCCCTTGGACGCCACCAGCGCCAGCCGTTTCCGGCTCTTAGTTTCCCCCGGCTCTCCGCTCGCCCGACTGGCGGTTAGCGAGGCGAACTGCTCCTTCAGAGCTTCGTTCACCCTCGCATTTACCAGCTCGTTTATCTTGGTCTCGATAGCGGGATCTAATGCGGTGAGTTCGGCAGCCATTTCGAGCCTCCTCTAGCCTGCTACTCGGATGTAATATCTGTACGTTTTCTCGCTATTGTCAGTTCGGATTAGCTCGTGTCCGGTGTTCCTCGAGAACGCCGGGAAATCACCCAACGAACCTGGATCGGTGGCGACGACCTCCAAGATCTGGCCCGGAGACATTCTCCTAATCGCGTCCCGCGCCCGAATTATTGGCACCGGACAGAACGTACCTACGCAGTCTATGGTCTGATCGACTTTCAGCGTTGTATTCATTGGTCCTTTCCTTCGCGCATCGGCGCGCGTTTTCGTTTACTACCGGGCGATTCGCATGTTTTCGAACGCATTCTTGCGCTGATCTGGATCCCTCAATTCTCCGCCTGGAACAGTTGGCCGGTCTAGACCCTTGTTTTGCATTTTCTACTCTAGGGACAGCGATCTCGGTCGAAGCCCGCACTCCAAGCGATAATCTAGAAACAAGATTATACTTCTCAACTATTATAACTATTGTCTTAGTTTGTCAATGCGCGTCAATTGCCGGTAGTGTACGAGTTTGGAATTGTAGAGCCAAAAAAATTTGGGGAGAAAAACGTTTCTTGGCAATGCAGTTTCGCTGATTCTACGGGGCGAAATGGATATTGGCTCCGGGGAATCTTTGTGCTAGTCTCATGAACTAGGAAAGCCCGGAGCGACCACTCCGGGCTTTCGGTCCGCCAAACCGGAACGTTCTGGCGCTCGCAGTTTACAGGATGAATGCCGGAACGTCAACACAGTGGGTCGCATGCGCTGGCCGGTTCGGTGATCTCATATAGGAGAGATGCAATGCCAAGAACAGGTCAGACCTGCACCCTATCGGGGCTTTATCAGGCTGATTGTGGGCCAAGACACAGACATCGCTTCGACCGGGGAGATACGTTCACCCCGTGCAGTTATTGCCATGTGGCTGTGAATTGGACCTGGATCAGCTCGTAGGAGCACCGGCGTAGTGGCGGGCGATATAGTCTTCTATCTCGTCCGCCGAGTATCCCAGTAGCAAGCCTCGGACGCACACCATAGCCTGCGGACTGTTGCCGTGTTCCTTCAGGGTCCACTTCAGAACGTCAATGATCCATCGCGCCCGCGCGTAACCAACCAAGGCTGTGTTTCTGCTTGTATCAGGGATCACCAACGGGATCACTTTGTGGTCTACGCTGGCATGTCGATTCAATCTAATGAAGGCGTTTTCCATCTCGCTGGTGTCTTTACTGATCCAGCCTAGGATTGCTAATGACCCGATGTCGCGCGATATCAACCACGACTGCTCTTTCAGCAAATCGTCAGAGAACGTCCAATTCCCTCAGGAGGAATCAATTTGAACTTAGCAACCTTCTATCACACTTTCGATATGGGCACCAGACTAAATCCCAACGGCTTAGAAGCTGTTCTCAGAAGTGCAGCAGGCATGCAGATGCTTGTAGATCGCATAAAGTCTAATACGACTGCCTTCGAGAAGGTATCGCGTGTCGCTGAACGAACGCTTAGCGATCACGCTGCTCTACTTGGGACGTTGAATGCCTATGCGCCAATCCCCGATCTAGCGCAGAACACCACCTGCGACGAGCCGACCCTCATTGTCGAGAACAGCGAGTACATAGCGACTTGCCCTGCCGACATGGACAAACTCAATAGACGATGGCAAGGCGTTTGGGGCAAGTCCGGGCCAGATTTCCGTTCGCGGTATCGCTAGACCCTAAACCTTGGACTGGATCAACCTATCCTGACTTCGGCAATCTGCACTCACCATTAATTAGCATTTACCAGAACTCGCCAGACAGATTGTTGAACGCTGCCAATCTAACGAGTCGCATCTAGCAAGGGAGTAGGATTTGCCATGGTGACCTTTGATTGGCTCAATGCAAACAGCGGTGCAATTAGCGCGATTGCAACGTTAACCATTGCCGCTTCTGCGATTATCACCGTTATTCTGACGATTATTACCGTGTTCCTAACCAAGAATCTTGCAAACGAAAACAGGCTTTTGCGACTAGCTGGCGTGACCCCAAGAGTCGTAGCCTATCTCAAGTCCGATCCTCAAAAATTCCGCACAATAAATTTGGTATTTGCAAACGTAGGCCAAGGACCTGCAACAGATGTTAGATTCAACTTTCAATACGACGAGGCCGATTTTGAACGTCGGCGCCCGCAGATAATGGGCCGATCAAATGGCCTGATAGCTGCCACTCTCCCCCAGGGGGAAAGAATCGGGACTTTTTTCAGCACTTCCATCGTGCTTTTGGCGGAACCTGAGATAAAACCATTCAAAGTAATTGTGCAATTTTGCGATATCAACGGCAATCCCAATACCGAAGAAAGCGAATTAGACGTTGCCCAGTTTAAAGAGATAAGCCGTTTGGGAGACACGCCAGAAGAAGAGGTTATAAAGGCATTGAAAGACATCGCAGGCAACATCAACAAGCTTGGCTAGTGTCTCGTGGTCGTACGTTATGCCGACCGACCGATGAGCTGCGGTGACAACCCAACTCCGACTCATTCTGATGATCGGGGCAGTTGTGCTTGGAGCGTTCACCGAGTAGGCCATGTCTACTAGCCTAGGGTGGCCCCTGTACGTTCTCACTGTTTTGACCGTATTGATAACGGCCCGAGTTCGTGCTCGGAAGGTGCTTGCTCTTTATACTTGGATTTTATGCCGGAAACGCTGGGGGCCAAGAGACACAGGCACCTTTTCCCCTTGGCATATCTCTGCATGATGTGGTATGTTCATGGGTAGCCCAACGGGCCGATTGTGGCGATTTGGGAAGTAGCGAGAGGGCGTTCGGATTGAGGAGTCTGCGCGCCCCCTCGCCGCGAGCTTCCAGTAGCTTGTTGCTCACTCGCTACTGGCCGGCTAGCTGGCGGGTTGCCCTTGAGCAAGGTAATTCGCCAGCAATCTTTACGATTCTACAGGAGGATCATGTGGCTGTACAGTCAAATAGCGTAGAGTTTGCATTAAGGAAGCGCATCGGGGACCTGGAACGAGAGCGAGACGCGCTACGTATTGTGGTTACGAACGCACAGGACGTTTTGAGTGCCTTCTCTGTTGAAAATCCCGCCACTGAATTATCGAGGGAAAGCTTGCGTTATCGGATCATTCACACTATGGAGCGTGTGTTGCGTGAAGAGGGGCGGCCTATGCACAGGGAGGACATCAAAGCAGCTGTGGAGAGCCGAGGCGTTCCCGTTCGTTCCATACAGACGATTGCCAATTACCTCAGCAAGGCCGGGGGGTTCGTCAATAAGGGCAATGGCTTTTGGGACTTGCATGAAATGAACCGGCCCGGCCCCTCAGAGCTCCACGTCCCGCCCCAATTTCAAACTGATACACTGCCAAATGGATAGACACAACTACGTGACTCGGCGCGACTACGAGGACTACCAACGAGAGGTATCTGAAGTCACCAGGGAATTAGCCGAACGAGTGATTTACCTACAAGTCCTCGTCGACATCCTCGTACAAGACCTAATGACACACTGCGAGGCAGTCCAGCCGACTGACAAAGACGAATACCTTCGTTCACTCAAACAACGCTTAGACAGCGACATTGGCAAGTACAAGTCCTATGGCGAACGCAACCTCGTCACACCCAACCCTATACATCACACTCTGTTCAATCCAAAAACCCATGCAACAGACTTAATCCGCATTCTTAGGGACGCTGCTCGCCAGGGGTGAAGAGGCATACCGTTAGCTATGCAATTCCGTTGATCTTTTCTGCGGCGCCGGCACCACCTTCAAACTGAGGCATTACCCTTACCAAAACTCCTAAAATCGATGCCGCGTTCCGCGAAACGCTGGCGCAAAACAGAATCAACTATGGCTTTGTCTCGTTCTCCAGAAAACCAATTAGGCGTTCCGTGGTTGCCGCGATGTCCTGCAACTGGCACTCCCACACAGTCATTACCGTCCATCCAGTTGCTTCCAATAAGGCTAGGTTTCGCGTATCACGTTCGTGGTTCCGGGCCAGTTTTCTGATCCAGTAGTCACGGTTGGTTGATGGTATGCGGACGCGATCGCAACCCGGGTGCCCGTGCCAGAAGCATCCGTTTACAAATATGACCTTTCGACGCGATGAAAATACAATGTCGGGTCGACCCGGCAAACCCTCACTATGCAGGCGGTATCGATAGCCAAGTCCGTGGAGCAAGCGGCGCACCCGCATCTCGGGTTTCATATCTTTGGACTTCACCCGTGCCATTATCCTGCTGCGGACTCTCGGCGATACGGTGTCGGCCATTACCGGACCTCATCCTAGCAATGTCATCTAGTTCAGATTGAGTTCTTCGATCAGCGGCATCAGCACGTTGTTGGCGATCCACAATACTACGGGAACGCACACTGCGTCGCCAAAAGCGTTTAGTGATTGCCGTTCCGTGTTGGCCCTGATTCGGAATGAGTCCGGCACTCCTTGCAGTCGGGCATACTCCCTGGACGTTAGCGCGCGCATCCGGATTGCACCCATTCCTGCTGCCAATAGGAATTGTACGCCGCTACCTCCCGCTGCCGTGCGAAGGCATCCCGCGATGTCATCCGATCGCACCTCGGCCCGCTGTCCTGCGGCGCGCCGCCGGCGGTAAAACGTTCGTGCCGTCTCCCGCTCGCCTTTAGTCAATGCCTTTACCATTGCCAAATGTGACGGCGACATCATGCCAAGGTGCTTCTCAACCTTTTCACGCGGCCACCATCGTGGATCCTCAGGTGGCAACTGCTCAACTATCTCTTCCGAGAACCCTAGGTTCCTGTGGGGTGGTGGCTCTGGTATATCTAAGTGAGCCCAGCGAATGCGTTGATTGCTCCAAATCAACCGCCGCAATCTCGTTGGAAAGATCCGTTCGGACCTTGGAGAGGAAAAACTCGTCAACTCCTTACGACGGTTAGACAAATGGATCTCGTTGACGCCTAGCATGAACACACGAGGCCGGCTGTGCGGAACGAAACATCTAGCATTTAGCATAAAGGCATCGCACGCGTAGCCAAGCTCGTTCAAGGCCTGAGCGACGGCATAGAAATCCATACCGTTGTTAGCCGAAAGCCAACCGGGTACATTCTCCAGCAAGACTATGGGCGGCCCATTTGAACCTTGAGTTCTCAATACATCGTAGAATCCCCAAAATGCACTTGAGTGCTTGCCGTTCAAACCCCTGAAGTTCCCGGCCAGTGACAGGTCGATACAGGGAAATGAGCATGTTGCCAGAGTCGTCCGTGGTACATCTCTCACGTCGACGGAAAACAAATCTTTGACTTCGTACGCGTCACCAAAGAACCCTTTGTATATAGATGCTCTTTGTGGATCCCAATCGTTGGCATAAGTAACTTTCCATCCTGCACGTTCAAGTCCCATTCGGAACAACCCTATGCCTGCAAAATACTCAGCCACAGTCAAATCAGGAATGGACGTTTGCAGGATTGAAGATTCCAAGCTCTTGGTGGGTGATGCCTGAACCATCTAGTTGCCCAAGGATGCCGGTATTTTTATTCGCAAAGACAAGTCGGTTTCTACTTGGCTGACTCTCTCATTGTATTTCTCCAATAATCGTCTCACGCTTTGCGCAACCCTCTTGCCGGCAAATTCGGATAGCTCCTCAATGTTCTGCGAGACGAACGACTGTATAGATTCAACCGAGATGCCGTCACCTATTTCTAGTTCAGCGATCTGGCGCGCGCCTGTCAGCTTGTCGTCTGTCACTAGAAGGAACACCCTAAAGCCGTTGACAATATTCGATCTGCACTTAGCGTAGTGACCTAGATTCGGAGCTACCGTCACGTGAAATATACAGTCGTTTATCTGGAAGTCACCTTGTTGGTGCGCTTGCTCATCGGCAGCGCTGGCGGGCGAATTGCGAATGTCGTGCAGAGGGAAGCGTAGCGCAAGCTTGGCGCCAACAAGGTATTCCGCCACTTCTCCTGACTTTTGGCGCTCTTTGGCCGCCTGCAGGATTCTGCTAATGATCTGGCGTGAGCTTCCGCCGGGGTCGTAGTCAAATGAGATCCGGTTGGCGTTAAAGATGTCTTTAGCCCGGTCAACTAAGAACGACTGCATCGCTTCGATTGCCTGCTCTCTCTCCTCCGGACTCAATTGCGATATTTCGCTGCCACCCAAAGCAGCTAACAGAGGCGTGAGATTCTTGACCAAACCGCGATTTGTTCTGCCGGCCTCTTTCGAAAGAGTTCTGTGCTCTCCGTAGCGGGCTAGAATATTAGCTACGTTTGAGGGCGTGGCATTCCTTAACTGATCGCTCCCTGAAGTCTTATGCTGTTCCATTTCAAAGCTAAGGTTAGTTCGCAGATTCTCCAGAAGGACGAGGCCCCCCGCTATGTTGCCTCGAGTTTGAGACCTCTTGGAAAACGCATCCCACCACTTCGCTATGATCTGTTGGTATGTCTCTGTACGCAACCCACTGTCCTCGCTCCAGCCCTCCCCAATCGGTGTGATTCTAGCAGGGGTTGGCGAAGGAGCCCCGGCCGCTGTATAATCCGCCTACATCTCAATAACATAAATGGCGTTGATCGGGACGAGTAGTCGTTCGGAAAACCCTCAGAGAAGAAGGGCCACCGGCTGGGAGCCCTTCCGGGAAACCGACGACGAAGACCACCCGTGAGTCGAGCCTTGAAGCCGCGCCGGCTGAGAAGCTGGCAGGATAGAGGTTTCCGGATTGCGACCGTTACATAGCTAACCGAGCGCGTCGGCTTCAGTTCATGTGCCGGCGAAGCGGGGTGGAACCGCGATTGATTTCCTTTCGTCCCTGGCAGGGCGAAGGGATTTTTTTATGGCTGACGCGCCCCCACTGGAATCAAAGGGGGCTAATAAGCTGAGGCAGACAAGCACCTATCTAACTAATAGCCAAGGAGATAGTAAATGAACGAACTTGAACGGATGCGTCATTCCGCTGCACATGTGATGGCCGAAGCGGTGACCTCAATATTCCCGACCGCGCGGCTTGCGATCGGCCCGCCGATTGAGGACGGGTTCTACTACGACTTCGAGTTGCCCAGGGCTTTGACGCCAGACGACCTAAAGACCATCGAGAAAAAGATGAAGAAGATCGTGTCGTCCAATGCGTCGTTCGAGTTCAGCGAGATGTCCGTCGAAGACGCGCTTGAATACTACCGCGACCGCGATCAGCCTTACAAAGTCGAGTTGATAGAAGATTTGGCCGCCGCCGGCGAGGAGAACGTCAGCTTCTACACACAGAACGCATTCACGGACCTCTGCCGGGGTCCGCATGTCGGTACCACGTCTAAGGTAGGTCCTTTCAAGCTGCTCAACTTGGCCGGCGCATACTGGCGCGGTGACGAGCACCGGCCGATGTTGCAGCGGATTTACGGCACTGCCTGGTCAACTTCCGACGAGTTAGCAACTCACATGCATAGAATGGAAGAGGCGCAGCGGCGCGACCATCGACGCTTGGGGCGCGAGCTCGATCTGTTCAGCATCCACCACGACCAGACCGGCGCCGGCCTCATTCTTTGGCACCCAAAGGGGGGTCGGATCCGTAACGAGATCGAGAACTTTTGGCGAGGCGCGCACTACGACGCCGGCTATGACCTCGTGTATACGCCGCACATAGGCCGCTCCAATCTTTGGGAGTCGAGCGGACACCTCGATTTTTTCAAAGAGAATATGTTCTCTGGGATAGCCGTAGATGAACAAGAGTATTACCTCAAACCTATGAATTGCCCATTCCACATCATGATCTACAAGAACGCACTGCGGAGCTACCGTGATCTGCCTATGCGTTTAGGAGAGTTGGGCACGGTCTACCGCTACGAAAGGCCCGGCGTACTGCATGGCCTGATGAGGGTTAGGGGTTTCACTCAAGACGACTCTCATATCTTCTGTCGGCCGGACCAGGTTGTGTCGGAGCTCGCCGGCGTTCTCGATCTGACGATGTTCATCCTCGGCGCGTTCGGGTTCACCGAGTTTGAAACGTTCGTCTCGACGCGCCCAGAAAAGGCGGTTGGCGACAACGAGCAATGGGATCGGGCCACGGACGCGTTACGCAAAGTGCTCGACGACCGTGGAGTGGAATACGAGGTCGATGAAGGTGGAGGGGCATTCTACGGTCCCAAGATCGACCTAAACATCAAGGATGCCGTGGGCCGAGCCTGGCAGTGCACGACGGTTCAGTTCGATTTCAATCTCCCTGAGCGCTTTGATCTGAGTTTTATCGGCGCCGATGGTAAACAGCACCGGCCGTATATGGTGCATAGGGCCCTCCTCGGATCCATGGAGCGGTTCTTTGGCGTGCTGGTCGAGAATTTCGCCGGCGCGTTCCCAGTATGGATCGCGCCAACCCAGGTACAGGTCCTGCCGATAGCCGACCGCCATATGGAGTACGCTGAAACGGTGGCTGCGGCTCTAAAGTCAGCCGGCCTGCGAGCAGAAATCGATAGCCGGCGGGAGAAAGTCAACTACAAGATCAGAGAGGCGCAATTGCAGAAAGTGCCCTATATGCTTATCGTGGGTGACCGCGAGGCAAAAGCCGGCACCGTATCAGTCAGACTGAGAACAGGCGAGAACCTGGGAGCCCAGGCGCTGGACAGCTTCGTGGCGCTGGTCAAAGCCGTCAACGATAGCCGGATACTGGAGCTTACGCCGGCGACAGGCTGATGGCCGCTGCCTAGTTGGGAAACCGGATGCGATGCAGAACTGCTATCCGGCAGGAATCTCCGGTATTTCCAGCTTCGGCCGCCACGGCGCCGAGGACGTGATCTGCTCGAATGCGGATCCGAGATTCAGAAGGCGACTTTCGGCTCCGGCCGGCCCGATAAATTGCAGCCCGACGGGCATCGAATGAGCGATTCCACATGGAACCACCAGGGCGGGAAGGCCGGCGACGTTTACCGGAACGGTGAAGACGTCGGTGAGGTACATGGATACGGGATCGTCCACCTTTTCGCCGATCTTGAATGCAACCGTCGGGGCTGTCGGTCCGGCGATGACGTCTACTCGCTCGAGAGCGTCGTCGAAGTCCCGTTTGATGAGCGTACGCGCCCGCTGCGCCCGCAGATAGTAGGCGTCGTAGTAGCCGGCCGAGAGCGCGTAGGTTCCGATCATGATCCTGCGTTTGACTTCGGCCCCAAAACCCCTGCCGCGCGTGGAAGCGAACGACTCCCAAATATCAGATCCATCGACCGATAGGCCGTATTTCACGCCATCGAAGCGTGACAAGTTGGCGCTGGCCTCGGCCGGCGCAATGATGTAGTAGGCCGCAAGCGCGTATTTGGTATGCGGGAGCGACACCGGCACAACCAGCGCGCCTGCCGTCTCCAGCTGGTCGACGGCGGATTTCACGACTGATTCCACTTCGGCATCGAGACCAGCGCCGAAGTACTCATCCGGAAGTCCTATGCGCAGCCCTTTAATGTCATCCAAGAGCCGGTCTGCATACGCATCGATAGGCCATTTCAGGGAGGTAGCATCCATCTTGTCGTGTCCGGCAATGACGGATAGTATTTCGGCGCATCCGCGCACGTCGCGTGCAAATGGGCCGATCTGGTCCAGCGAGGAGGCATAGGCGACGAGTCCGTATCGGGAGACCCGGCCGTAAGTCGGTTTCAACCCGACCACGCCGCAAAAGCTTGCCGGCAAGCGGATCGATCCGCCGGTATCCGATCCCAAGGCGCCCAACGCCTCACCTGCCGCTAACGCCGCGGCCGGCCCTCCGCTGCTGCCGCCCGGTACTCTGCTTAGATCGAACGGGTTGCGTGTGGGTCCAGACGCAGAGAACTCGGTTGAAGACCCCATCGCAAACTCATCCAAGTTCGCTTTGCCGACGATCACCGCGCCGGACTTCCGCAGCCGGCTCACGACCGTCGCATCATAGGCCGGCCGAAAATCAGCCAGGATGCGCGAAGCGCAGGTTGTCCGGGCGTCGTGGGTACATATGTTGTCCTTGACAGCGATCGGGATCCCAAGCAGTGGACTCTCCTGCCGCTCGGACAGCTTCTTATCTGCTTCCATCGCGGCAGCTAGGGCGGACTCTTCACCTACGCTAACGTAGGCATTTACGCTATCCTCGACATCCCGAATCCTATGCAGCACCGCTTCGGTGAGTTCGACGCTGCTGATTTCGCGTCGGCGGAGGCGTTGACCGGCCTCCGCGATTGACAACGACCATAGCTCCATAGGTACTATTCCTCGAAAACCGGCGACACTCGATAGGTGCCGTCTTCCCACTCAGGCGCCATCCGCTCCAACTGGTCTATTGGTAGGGGTTCAGCCGTCTCGTCGTCTCGCAGGACGTTGACTACCGGAACAATCTGGGCGGTTGGCGGGATCGAGTCGAGACTTAACTCCGAGAGTACATCGATGTTTTCCAGAATCCTGGCGAGGTCGTTCTCCAATCTGGATAGCTCATCTTCTGTGAGATCTAACCGGGCCAACGTGGCTATTCGCAAGATGTCTTCCCGGGAGATGGGCATTGGCAAATTCTCCTGAACTGGACTCTTCTTCTCAAGGGTAGATGCGGTCTAGCATTCGGGGGAACGGGATCGTTTCGCGTACGTGTTGTAAGCCGCATATCCAGGCGACCGTACGTTCGATGCCCAGTCCAAACCCACTGTGCGGGACGCTGCCGTACCTACGAAGATCGAGATACCATTGATAGTCGTCCTCCGGCAGCTCGCTCTCCCGCAATCGTCGGCGGAGGAGGTCGAAATCGTGGACCCTCTGGCTGCCGCCGATAATCTCGCCATATCCCTCCGGCGCAAGGAGATCATCGCACAGTGCCACCTCGGGCCGGTCTGGCGCCGGTTGCGCATAAAATGGCTTGCAGCTAGAAGGGAAGCGCTCGACGAACACCGGCCGGTCGAACTGACTGGCCAACAAGGTCTCATCCGGCGCACCGAAATCTTCGCCCCACTCCTTGTGGATCCCGTTCCGGGCGAGTATCGCCAAGGCTTCGTCGTAGGTGATCCGGGGAAAAGGCAGCGTCGTCTTCTCAAGCCAAGTGGTGTCTCGGTCTAATGATGCCAGGTCGTCCTGACACTCGCTCAACACGTGTCCCACGGTGGAAGACACCAGTTTCTCCTGCAAGGTCAGGCTGTCTTCGTGCTCAAAATAGGCCATTTCCGGCTCGACCATCCAAAACTCCATCAGGTGCCGGCGGGTCTTGGACTTCTCCGCACGAAATACTGGTCCGAAACAGTAGACCCGGCCGAAGGCCATTGCGGCCGCCTCGACGTAGAGCTGGCCGCTTTGGCTCAGATACGCTGTATCGCCAAAGTAGTCGATCTCAAACAGACTGGTCGTCCCCTCAACCGAGTTCGGAGTAAGGATCGGCGCGTCGATCTCCAAGAAGCCTTGTCCGTCGAGGAAGTCTCGTATCGATTTGAGAATGACGGCGCGGATCCGCATCAGTGCTTGCTGGCGCTGCGACCTCAACCAAAGGTGGCGTTTGCTCAGAAGAAAATCGACGCCATGCTCCTTGGGCGTGATCGGATAGTCGACCGACTGGTGGACCAAGGTGATATTTCTCAGCTGCAGCTCGTAGCCGCCCGGGGCACGTTTGTCCGCCTTGACGGTTCCTTCCACTACGACCGACGACTCTTGGGCAAGATGGTCGATGCTTGCAAATGACTCTGATGGCAGGTTGGACTGAGTGGCGACACATTGAACTACCCCGGTGCCATCCCGAACAAGAAGGAACCTGATCTTGCCGCTGGAGCGCCGGTTATAGACCCATCCTTTGATGGTTACGAGCTGGTCGTCATGCTCGCTCAGGTCCTCAATGTAGGCCCATTTTGGTTCATTTTGCATATTCACACAATTGCTCATCGATCGATTTAGTTAAGGATCAAGAACCTGCCGAAGTGGCCTCGCGGCGACTCCTCGATTGTGTCAACCGAGTCTACCTCTGCCATATCAGGTCCGACACCGCACCAAGCGATAAACCGGTCCACCGAAGCGCTGCCTCCTTCAACCGCAAACTCGACCCTGCCGTCCGGCCGGTTGCACACCCAGCCGCTGAGAGCGAGCGAGACCGCGATCCGCCGGGCTGACTGGCGAAAGAACACGCCTTGGACCCGGCCGGAGACTATTGCCCGCACTCGTCGGCGTTGGTTTTGGCTCATTATTGTATGGCGGTCTTGGCCTACCAATTGACGCTCGCGGCTTGCAAGCCCTACCATTTATCCGGCGGGACTAATCAAGTCTAAGCAAACTGCCTGTAATAATCCATCCTGACGAATCATGGCTGGGATAGGTCGCGCCGAGCGAGTGTCCAGGAAGCAGCGTTTTCTTCCTGATTTTGCAATAAAGGAGGATGTTTCACTGGCTAGACCCCAACGAATCGGCATCATTGGTTTTGGCCGGATCGCGGAGACCTCCCACTTGCCCGCGCTCATCGAACTGTCCGATCTGGTCGAAATAGTCGCGATCGCCGACTCCAGCGACGTGCGCCGAACGGTCGCACGCAAATTGACCGGCCTGCCGACCGGCAAACTCTACGCTGACTACCGGAACATGCTGGCCAATGAACGGCTCGACGCCGTGGACATTGCCCTGCCACACTTCCTCCACGAACGAGCGGCCATCGATTCCGCGCGAGCCGGCGTCAACGTCATTATAGAGAAACCGCTGGCGCCTACGCTGGACGAGGCGGACCGCATCATCCAGGCTGTGAATCAGGCCGGCGTCGAGCTGGCCGTCATTCACAACTACATTTACAGGGCGCCCGAGGCCGAGGCCCTGCGTCTGATCCGGCAGGACGCGATCGGCAAGCCGTTTCTGGCCCGTTTCGAATATATGAGCGAGGGTCATTATCTGGGAGCAGAGGGGTACGATCCCGATTGGCGCACTCGCTCCGAGCAAGCCGGCGGGGGTGCCCTGTTGGATAACGCTTATCATTCGATTTACTGCAGCCGCCAGTTCGTTGGCGTGCCGGTGGAGAGGGTCTTCGCACGAGTTGCGACGTTCGTTCGTCCGATAGAGGTGGACGATACGGCGTTAGTCTTGATGACCCACCAGGGCGGAGCAATATCCTCCGTTCAAGCCTCCTGGTCGACGAGTGGAGGAGGCCAGGGCGTTGGGGAAATCCACGGCGCCAGGGGATCGCTGGCGTTCGGCAGAGATGGAGTTCCCCTCAGCATTTATAGAGACTTGAGCGGAAGATGGGAGTCCATCGATGTTTCGGCGGGTGATGGGTTCGCGTCCTATTTCGAATCGTGTTTCCGCAGCCTGATCGATCGAAAGCCTCCGCCAGTCGGTGCCTCCGAGGCGCGTTTGAACCTCGCACTGATCGAGTCGGCATACCGATCGGAGGCGCTTAATCGCGCTCTGGAAGTTGAAACGACGACCGGCCAGCCGTTACGGCAGCTGGACACGTAGAACAAATAGGCATGCGCCATTGGGAGGGATGGTCGTTGAGTAACTGTTCAGATTTGAGCGTAATTTGTCCTGCGCGTTTGCAAATTGTGATCGAACAAGGACCGTAGGTTGTGGCGGAAATGCCCATAGCTACTCAATGTGGCACGGGTGCGCCGGCCGCCCCTCCCCTGGATTCCCGCCCCGTATCGGGGTACGGGGCATGCTTTTGATCGCGGGAATCACCATGGCCTTGCGAAGGCCGCATGAGAGGATGAAAATGGGGTGACGGGTCCGTTTTTCCATCGTCTGGTGGTCTTACCCCTCCCCACCCCTTCTGGATTCCGGCCTTCGCCGGAATGACGATTGGGGGGCCGGATTGGCGAAGGGATGCCGCGAATGGCGAATGAGAGGCTGCCGGAGCGGTCTATCCCGGATCGGAGTCCGGGACATGCTTTCATAGCAATCGCTCATCCCGGCTGGCGCCGGCACACCAAGTTATGAAAAGCCGGAGTTGAGGTTTGGTACAGCGAATTGGTGCGCCGGATTCTGCCACGCCCCACCCCGACCCCAGCGGGGGACAAGCCCCCGCGCTACATTTTCTCATTCCGCCATCGGCCATCGGTCTACAATTCGGCACGTTTCGCCCGTGGAGAGCCGGCATCGAGGTTGATTGAAGGGCACATTTTCGTACGAATGACGATACGGGAGATTAGTGAGATTCCGAGGCACCATCGAAGCCGAGTAACACTATTTTCGTACCAATGACACTCACGAGACTGGTCCCCCTAAGACTGAACAGTTACGTCGTTGAGCCCGGCTTGACTGGTTGCAACGCTGGGTCATACTATTGAGTCTGCTTGAGGCTGCGCCGACACCCAGCCAATCGGCACCAATTAGCCGCGCGAGCCGGGCAACTATTGATTCGTTCTCACAGTTTAGACTGCCTGACGTCTACAGTGTATCGGGAACATTTTTAACAATCAGATAATCACCGTCGGAGTGTTAGCCAAACGCGTCCACGAAAGGGCAAAGGAAATTGGACCTTTTCGATAAAACTAAGACCTATAGCAAGCCGAAGATGGCGGAAGCCTTCGGAATTTACCCCTATTTTGTCCCGATCGAGTCCGAGGCCGGCCCAGAGGTAGTCATTAACGGCGAAACCAAGGTGATGCTCGGATCCAACAACTACCTGGGGTTGACTCAACATCCGAAGGTCAAGGAGGCAGCTCGGGCAGCGGTAGAGCGCTACGGAAGTGGCTGTACTGGCTCGCGATTGATGAATGGGACCCTTGATCTACACGTCGAGCTCGAAAGACGTTTGGCCGAATGGATGAAGTGCGAGGCGGCCTTGGTATTCACGACCGGATTCCAGACGAATCTGGGCACTATCTCAGCGCTCGTCGGCAGGCACGACACGGTGGTTATCGACCGTTCGGACCATGCCTCTATCGTCGACGGATGCCGCCTGGCGATGGGCGAATCATTACGCTTCAAACACAACGATCTGGACGACCTCGAGCGTGTCTTGCAAAAGATCGAATCTGGCAGGGGAATCCTAATAGTTGTAGACGGCGTCTACAGTATGGAAGGAGACTTGGCGGATTTACCTGGGATTGTGAAGCTGGCAAAAAAATACGGGGCCAGGCTTCTTGTGGATGAGGCCCACAGTGCCGGCGTGTTCGGTGAGCAGGGTCGCGGCACCGCCGATCACTTCGGCTTGCGCGGCGAAGTTGACCTCATAATGACAACGTTCAGCAAGTCCTTCGCTTCGATCGGAGGCTTCATTGCCGCGGAGGCGGATGTCATCTACTTCATCAAGCACAATGGTCGAGCATTTCTGTTCAGCGCCAGCCTACCGCCGGCAAGTGCCGCCGCCGCGCTCGCGGCGTTGGAGATTATCGAAACCGAGCCGGATCGGCGTGAACGTCTCTGGGCTAATGCAAGAAGGATGAAAAAGGAATTGGCCGGACTGGGTTTCAATACCGGCGACAGCAAGAGTCCGGTCATTCCGATAATCGTTGGCGAAGAAATGCGACTAGCCACTTTTTGGCGCCGGCTCCTCGATGCCGGCGTTTACACGAATGCGGCGGTGGCCCCGGCGGTCGAGCCGGACCGCGCCCTAATCCGGACTAGCTACATGGCAACCCACGAAGATAAACACTTGGACCGGGCTCTGGAGATCTTTGCTAAAGTGGGCAAGCAATGCTCGCTGATCTAGTGGCGTGAACGCTCATTCATGTCCGAGTATGAAGTCTTGCTGGCCATGTCGGATACCGGCGGAGGCCATCGATCTCTTTGCAACGCCGTAGCTGACAGCCTCGCTGTTCGAGGCGTTCCCCGAGACCGAATAGCAATCGTCGATTGCTTTCGCCTGGGCCGGCTATCTTGGGTGGACGCGTTGGCATCCAGATACGGCGACATGATCCGGCTGGTACCGAAGCTCTACGGCGGATTCTTCCACGCAACCAACCAACCGCCATTCGATGCCGCCCTCCGATACAGCCTGGACACTACCACCGCCGTAAAGATCGCACAGTTCTTGGCCCAGGCCCGTCCATCCGTCATTGTCTCGGCACACGCGTTACTCACGTCACCGCTAGCGCGCGCGCGTCGCCTTGTCGGATCCAAAGCCCCATATTTTGCTATCGTGACAGAGTTGGTCACCGTACATCGTTGCTGGAACGTCGATGCGATCGACAGATACTTTACCGCCACCGTTCCGGCAACTAGCGGCCTGATCCGGGCCGGCGTCGGAGTGGATCGCGTAGAACGTCTCGGCTTGCCGGTGGACAAGCGCTGTCTGCCCGACGAGTCCCGTCGCCAAGAAACACGCTCGGAATTGGGGTTGAGGCCGAAGGATTTCTGCGTTCTGATGATCGGCGGAGGCGAAGGCGCCGGCCAACTCGAACGGCTGGCGCGTGCCGTGGCCGAGCTAGGCTTCGCCCACATGTTGATTGTCTGCGGCCGAAACGAGCGCCTTCGCTCATCGCTCGCCGGCAGGCTCGACTCGAACTCGCACAGGGTCTACGGATACGTGGACAATGTTCCCGACCTAATGTTGGCCAGCGACGTCGTCGTGACTAAGGGGGGACCTCAGACGTTGAGCGAGGCATTGGCCTGTGGCCGGCCCGCGCTCGTGACCAGCGTTCTGCCGGGACAGGAAGAAGGCAATGAGAACTACGTGGAGGAGAACGGAGCCGGCTACGCGATCCACTCGACCGAGCATCTTGTCAGTCGATTGTCTCAACTGGCTGCCGATCCTCCATTGCTCCAAGAGCTTTCCAGCAAGGCGAAGAAGCTAGGGAGCCCCGATGCATCAGACGCGATTGCCGATCGAATTGCCGCAGCCAGCAACTGCCACAGAGCTTAGACAACGCACGCACCAGGCTGGTGTCGATGGATGTCTCATCCTGGGCAGCCGGCCCGCGCGCCCGACACGTCCGAATCTTGATCGAGCTCAGAGTTGAACCAAAGATCATTCTTCGAACCTGAGCGCCCCGATGTTTCCGATCCCCGCGTGGTGCCGCTCGCAGCCCGAATGCGACCGCGAACTTTCGATGAATTGGTGGGTCAAGAAGAGATAATCGGACCTGGGTTGCCGCTGCGAACGGCAATCGAGAGGGATAGGCTGAGCTCTATTATCCTGTGGGGACCTCCCGGCTCCGGCAAGACGACATTGGCTACGATCATCGCCGGGGCGACGGGCGCTCAATTCCACCACCTCAGCGCCGTAACATCGGGGGTCGCCGACGTTAGGAAGGTAATCGAAGAAGCGCGGAGTAACCTGGCGTTGCATCGCCTGCGGACGATCCTCTTGATCGATGAAATTCACCGCTTTTCCAAGAGCCAGCAAGACGCCGTACTGCAGGCCGTAGAACAGGGGACAATCACGCTGGTGGGCGCAACCACCGAGAATCCTTCGTTTGAGGTAAACGCGGCTCTCTTGTCGCGCTGTCGAGTCTTCACCCTGCGGCAACTATCGGACTCGGAAGTCGAAGTAGTTGTACGCCGAGCGTTGACCGACCAGGATCGAGGCGTCGCAAATCTAAACGTGGACCTTGCGAAAGAGGCGATGACGGCGTTGTGTGGGATGGCCAACGGCGACGCACGTGTAGCGTTGAACGCCCTTGAGCTGGCCGCGGAAGCCGCGACCGCGGACGAGACAGGCCGGAGGGCCATAACGCTGGGAACGATTAGCGACGTAATGCAGCGCCGCGCACTGCTATATGATCGAGCCGGCGAGTACCACTATGACACGATATCGGCATTTATCAAGTCGGTTCGCGGCTCTGATCCAGATGCGGCGGTATATTGGTTAGCGCGTATGCTGGAAGCGGGCGAGGATCCGCTATTCGTAGCGCGAAGGCTAACGATTCTCGCGGCGGAAGACATCGGTCTCGCCGATCCGCACGCCTTGCCGCTGGCAGTCGCTGCATACCAGGCTACCCATTTTCTTGGAATGCCAGAAGCATCCTTACCCCTGTCTGAAGCGACTATCTACCTAGCTGTGGCTGAGAAAAGCAATTCCTCCCTAAAAGCGTATATGTCAGCGCGCGAGATTGTCGACAGGACTCGGAACGACCCAGTACCGTTGCATCTGAGGAACGCCGCCACCGGCTTGATGGCGCGGCTTGGCTACGGTCGGGAATACCAATACTCCCACGATTACACTTCCGATGACCCCCGGCGCTTCGGACAACGCTATCTGCCGGCCAATATTGACGCCGAATTGTATACGCCGGGTCTTGCCGGCGCTGAACTCGAGATCGCCGATCGAGTACGAGAGGCGCGCAAATATCGAAAATCCACAGAAACTACCAAGGACCGGTCGGTTCCGCGTCACGAGGCCGGGCAGCCACCCGAGGGTGGGCCCGATTCATAGCAGGTCGAGCATTGAAAACAGCGGCTCTTGAGGCGGAAAGAGCGCCTCGAGCACCGGCAGAGACTCCACCGAACAGAGCAGAGATCCTTGTTCTGGAACTGGCTTGAAGCCGGTTACAAGTGGCCCCAGATCAGCCTGCGGAATCGTCACGTGCAAGATACGCGGCCGGCCTCGACCGACGGTCACCGTGGAATGCTGCTCTTCGGTCTCGATTCGTAGAGAGACCTTTTCGCCGCTAAAGCGACTTCTCTTCAGGCGAGTTTCGAGGACTCCTTTGAGTTGGCGCAGGAGACTTTCAAGGTCGATGACTTTGACGTAGTCGCATTTGGTCGGCCGGTGGACCGTCGCACCCAACTCGGCGACGCGCTTTCCAAGAAGTGAGTCCGGCCGAAGGTATACCGACATCTCACTCGCATTGGCCGAGCCGGCCTTTTCTGCCGCAGTCCGCAAGAGCGCGTCCGAGGACTCGCGATTCGACGCAACTCCTTCAGCAATTGAATACCACGGCGCACATTGCCCGATCATCGAGTTTAGCGGTCTATCGGCGATCAACTCGTAACCGACTAATCTTCCGTTTCGCTCGACGACTAGCCGATTGCCGGCGGGCATCAATCCGGCCTCTACTGTGTGACTGAAGAGCCAACGCCAATAAGGGGCGTCACGCGCCGCGGCGCCGGTAGCTTCCTCGGTGTCACGTTGATAAAGTAGTGACAAGGCGGGAATATCACTTTCTTCTATCGCCCGAACCGAGTAGCCGGGGGGAAGCCGGAGTGCAAGCAGGTCTCTGACTCTAATGGTCGTGTCCCGGCGCGAGATGAACGTGCGGAGACCATACCTGAAGCCAAAGCGCTCATAAAACTCTGGAATCCCGAAGAGAAAGGCCATTGGATAGCGCTGCCGGCGCATGTAGCCAAGGAGGTGCTCTAGCAGCACCCGTGCAAACCCTCGTTCCCGCCTCTCTTGGACCGTACCGACTAGGGCGATCTCTCCGGCCGTGATAGGTGTGCCGCCGATCAGAATCGGCCTGTCTATCACACAGGCGTGGCTGACGGCGATGCCATCCGCCTCGATGAAGAAGACTCTGTCCGGCGAAAAACCAGGCAGGTCCTTGTACCAGCTTCCGACCTCGGTCGCCAGGCTGGAACCGTGAACCCGGGCAACGTGCTCCAGGCACATAGCCATGTCTCTTGGCGATGAGACCGATTTTATTATTGCGGGCAATGCGGTAACCTCGGCTGTCTATCTTACAGGTGTCGCCGGCCGGCGGGAGTCTTGACCCGCTGTAGAATGAGAGCATCGATTTTGTGAACAGGTACTCTGGGTTAAATACGATAGGCATCATTTTGCCGTTTCCCCAGTGGACGCAAGGGACTATGGAGGCCAGACGATGAATGCGGACTCTCGCGGCGCACACCTCTTGCGCGTGCCGTCGACGACGTACATAGGCGAGGGAACCTACCGGCAGGTAGCGACTGAAGCTAAGCACCTGGGTTCTCGTGCTCTGGTAGTAACGGACCTTGCCGTTGGAGCGCTGCCGGAGACTCGAGATATCGTGTCGATGATGACCGAAGCCGGGCTGGCCGTCACAGTATTCGACGATATTCCCGGCGAGCCCAGCACCCTGCAAGTCGATGCTGGTTTGGAGAAGTTGCGTGAGGCCGGCGCGGACGTCGTAGTTGCGATTGGCGGAGGCAGCTGCATCGACACCGCCAAGTCGGTAGCGGCTATGGCTCTAAATCCAGGCCACCTGCGTGATTACGTCGGTTTCGGCAAGCTGCACGGTGGTCGTCTTCCCCTGATTGCCGTTGCCACGACTGCCGGAACCGGCAGTGAAGTAACGAGCTACATAGCGATGACAGATCCGGTCGCAAACGTGAAGATGCTGATAGGAGATCGTTGTCTCACTCCCGACGTTGCAGTGGCGGATCCATTGCTGACGTTGAGCTGCCCGCCTTCCGTAGCTGCGGCTACAGGGTTGGATGCTCTGACTCACGCAATCGAGGCCTACGTCAGCCGGAAGGCGACGCCCACGACGGATATATTCGCGTTGGAGGCTCTGACGTTGATCGCGGGAAACCTCCAGGCGGCGTGGGGGAGTAGCGGGGACCTGCCGGCTCACGATGCGATGATGCGGGGAGCGCTTTACGCCGGCATTGCTTTTTCCAACTCGTCAGTTGCGCTTGTGCACGGGATGTCGCGTCCGATCGGCGCCTGCTTTCACGTCACCCACGGTATCGCAAACGCGATGTTATTGGCAGAGGTGACGCGATACAGCGCCGGCGCGGCGGAGTCGCGGTATGCAGAAATCGGAAGAAGATTGACCGGCCGGCCGGATGCCGGCCACTTGGACACAATCTCGTTCGTCGAGCAGTTGAGCGGTACATTGGGGATACCGCGACTCAGCCAGGGTGGAGTCGATCCCGGCCGGCTCCGCGAACTCGCGCCGCAAATGGCCCGCGACGCGATTGCCAGCGGCAGCCCAGGGAACAATCCGCGCGTCCCGACCGAGGCCGAGATTATCGCGCTCTATATGCGCTGTCTTTGAGATTTCGCGGCCATGCCAAATGATGGGGCACGAATGGGACCAATTCCGGTGTGTCGGCGAGTAGCTAACCCATCCTACGGTCGATCAAGGCTACAATTTGGGTCGAATTGCTCAAGTCGATTTCCAACTTACTCAAAGGTGGTGGCGCTCCGGCGCCAAAGAGAAACAGACTCATGACCGACGTATCGGCCGGTCTCGCGAGACCGGCTGACGAGACCCGCAGACGGCCGACCAATCGGCTGCTGCGAGCCTTTCCGGCACTCGCGGTGCGCGACTACCGACTGCTGCTCGGCGGCGTGTTCCTCGCGATGAACGGCTGGATGATGCAGCAGGTCGTCCTAGGCTGGTACGTCTTAGAGACCACCGACTCGGTGTTCCAGCTGGGCTTGGTCATGTTCTTCACCATTATTCCTACTCTCTTTTTGTCAATACCGGGAGGCGTACTGGCCGACCGGATGGACAAGCGCATTTTGATGCTAATTACACAGGTATCGACATTCGTCATCTACGCTGTTTTGGCACTATTGATCGCCCTAGGACAAGGTCACGTGTGGGTCGTCTACGTTGCATCTTTCTTTACTGGTTTATTTCTCACGCTCCGGCTACCGGCTCAACAGGCAATAGTTGTGGAGATCGTGGGTCGGGAGGACCTTGCGAACGCCATAGCGATTTCGTCGGCCTCGTTCAACGCGACGCGCATAGTTGGTCCTGCCGTGGCGGCCGGACTGCTCGCGACCGTTGGCACCGGCGTTTCAGTATTCGTGATCGGCCTCAGCTATCTCGCTACGGCGGTTGCGACCTGGTTCTTGCACTATCGTGGCACACCCTCGGTCTCCGGAGGCCCCTCTTTCGCCGAAAATCTGATGGAAGGGTTGAGGTACGCGAAAGAGGACGGGCGGGTGTTGGCCCTACTCGCGTTAGGAGGTTGCTCTTCGTTGTTGGTAATGCCCTTCGCCGCCTTTATCCCCGCGTTTGCCCGCGATGTGCTGAATGCCGGAGTAGAGGGATTGGGGGTCCTCAACGCATCCGTGGGAGTAGGGGCATTCGGGTCAGCGCTATTCTTGGCCTTGCAGGGTAACAGATTGCCCAATCGCGGTGTTCTTCTCCTTGTCACCACCTGTGCCGGTGGAGCAACCATCGCTGCGTTTGCGCTTTCGAACTCTTACCATTTGTCTATAGCTCTGATGATGCTTTTCGGGCTCATAAGCATGACACAGATGACTTTGACAGCTACCGTGATGCAACTGATGGTGCCCGATCGGCTGCGCGGCCGGATGATGGGTCTCTTCATGCTTATGTGGGGATTCATGCCCTTGGGGACCCTATTGATCGGACAGGCCGCGGAAACTTACGGTGTGCAGGCGGCGGTCGCTGCGGCGAGCGCCCTGAGCTTGATCTTGGTAATCGGAATCGGAACAAGAATGGCTAGCTCTATAAGCAAGATCGACTGACGTACAGTACCGCCGCTTAACTCGGTTGCCGACTAGTGGTAGAATCGTGCAGTCGTCATAACTTACAGGAGGACGCGAAATGACGCTGGCCGGCTCTCGCCCGATCACGGCTCCTCAAGAGGGGGCGGAACGGAAGCAAGACCAGATAATCATAGACTGCGATGTTCATCAGACCTACAGCAGTCCGGATGAGCTGATACCGTTTCTACCAGGAATCTATCGAGAAATAGTCTCCAACCAAGGTGTTTTGGTGCCAGCTTCGGGCTACTTCAATGCTCCAAAACGCGCTGCCCGGACCGACCTAGCCGAAGACCCGAATCCGCGGGCCGATTACAACGGCCGGCATCAGGGTTATGACTACGACAACCTGCGAGAAAATCATCTGGACCTTTGGAACATCGACTACGCTCTGTTGACTGGGAGCAGGTACGTCGGCTCGGCTATCCCCGACGCCGATTACGCCGCCGCTTTCTGCCGAGCGAACAACGATTGGACCCTCGAAACTTGGGTCTCCCGCGACCAAAGATTCAAAATGGCGATGACCGTTTCAACGGCAGATCCTCAGTTGGCGGTACAGGAGATCGATCGACTCGCCGAGCTGCCCGAAATCGTCGCACTGATTCTGCCTACCGGATCGCATACTCCCTACGGTAACAGGTATTTCCACCCGATCTGGGAGGCCTGCAACCGACACCGGCTTCCCGTATTCGTCCATCCCGGCCTCGAAGGCGCCGGCATGGCCGGCCCTCCCACTGGCGCCGGCTATCCAACCTACTACTTGGAGACCCGGCTCGCCCGTCCCCAGATGGCGATGGCCCACTGCGCTTCCCTGATATGCGAAGGAGTATTCGAGAAGTTCTCCGATCTCAAGTTCGCCTTCATCGAGGTCGATCAGTTCTGGGTGCCGGGATTCATGTGGCACATGGACGCCGACTGGAAGTCGCTGAGAGAACAGACCCCGTGGGTAAAGCTCCTGCCGAGCGAGTACTTCCGCCGGCACATTCGAATCGGATCGCAGCCATTGGAAGAGCCGGAGCGTCCGGAACAGCTACTACACATGCTCGAAGCGATGCATGCCGAGGAGACGCTGATCTACTGCTCCGATTGGCCACATTGGGATTGGGACGATCCCGCGACGACTTTTCCCAAGCTGCCCGAGCATCTGCACAAGCGTATTTTCTCGGAAAATGCGAGGGAGCTACTTGGTCTCTAGACCGAACGAGCCAACTTCGAGGTAGCCGCGCGTGAAACGAGTGACAGTCGCCAGAGTCGAAGAGATACCACGGGGAGAGCGCAAGATAGTAGTCCCGTTTCGAGGGCGCGCCGGAATCGGCGTGTTCAACGTAAACGGCACTTTCCACGCGTTGCGCAATATCTGTCCCCACAAAATTGGCCCCCTCTGCGCCGGCCGTGTCAGCGGCAGAACCATCGCTGACCTTCCTCCGTCGGCCCAAGCCGGCTCGGTTCGCTACGAGCGTGATGGAGAGATAATTCGCTGTCCCTGGCACCTCTGGGAGTTCGAGATTGCGACCGGCCGCTGCTTGGTCGATCCCAAGTTCCGGGTCAAGACGTATCCGGTAAGAGTTGAGGACGGCCAGATAATCGTCGAATATGACGACTGAGGCGCAAAACTTTGCCAATTACCTCGTGAGAGGCGCATGACAATCCTTTCTGAAGAAACCATAAACAAGCTTGTAGAGATGTCGCGACGATATCCCAAGCGTTTCCGTGGTCTGCCTGAGCGAATACCTCCCAACGACCGCCGGCTGCACGAGGTCCGCCATCAGGACACGTTAGTCGAGATGCCCAACTATCGGTCGTTGGATGAGTGGCGGGCCTGTGCGGATTGGCTCCGACGCCACGTGCTGGTGAGCAATGGCCTTTGGCCAATCCCGGAGCGCACTCCCCTCAACCCAGCTGTGTTCGGACGAATTGAACGGGACGAATACAGCGTCGAGAAAGTCTATTTCGAGAGCTTCCCCGGCTTCTTTGTTACGGGAAATCTATACAGACCCCTAGATCGGAGCACCCAGCACCCCGGTGTTCTCAACCCACACGGTCATTGGCCCCACGGACGGCTGCAGAATGACGATGCCTGCTCCGTCCCCGCCAGGTGCATCAGCTTCGCCCGGCAGGGTTACGTGGCCTTTTCGTACGATATGATTGGTTTCCTCGACAGTACACAGGTGCCGCATTACCCGCTGCCGGAGCAGGTCGCGGAGTATCCCTTCTTGGATGATCGGTCCTCCGAGGAATCTGCGAGGTCCGATCTCCGCGATCAGCTCTGGGGAATCAGCCTGTGCGGACTTCAACTTTGGAACAGCATACGCTCGATTGACTTCCTCGAGTCGCTGCCTGATGTCGATCCGGCGCGTATAGGTTGCACCGGCGCATCCGGCGGTGGCACCCAAACCTTCCTGTTGACGGCCGTCGACGACCGGGTAAAAGTAGCCGCGCCTGTAAATATGATCTCGGCTCATTTCCAGGGTGGGTGCGTTTGCGAAGACCCTCCGAACCTGCGCTTAGGTGCCTCCAATCTGGAAATCGCCGCGCTCACCGCACCCAGGCCAATGCTGCTTGTCAGTGCCACCGGTGACTGGACGGTAAATACCCCGAACGTTGAGTATCCCGCGATCAAAGAAATCTACCGTCTGTTCGGCGCGGAAGACCGACTTGAATGGGCCCAAGTCGACGCCGGCCACAACTACAACCGCGAGAGCCGAGAAGCGGTTTACAAGTTTTTTGGCCGGAATCTTCTCGGAACCAAAGGCGCCGCCGATCTTGTCGAGCAGCCTGTCGAGGTAGAAACGACGGAAGATCTGCTTGTGCTGGCCGGCGGCAACCAACTTCCGAGCCCCCTCACCGCCGAGGGCCTGAGCGGACAATTGATTCGACGCGCCGGCAACGAGCTCGAGGGCCTATGGCCGCGAGTCGAGTCGGACCACCGGCGCTTCCGCGACGTTTTCGGCCCTGCCCTGCGTCACACCCTTTCGACCGAGTGGCCGGCCCAAGTCGCGGCCGACAGTTTCGGATCGACGGAATGGCCCGAATTATCTATTGAGCGGATCAAGCTAAGCCGTCCGGATGCCGGCGACGAGTTGCCGGCGGTGCGGATCAACCGGTCTCAATCGCCGGGAAGTCGCACCGCGCTGGTGATTCATTCGCAAGGCAAGATAGGGCTGGTGGATCCGGCCAATCGCCGGCCCAACCCTTTGCTCCAACGCCTATTGGAAGCCGATTACACGGTGCTGGCGGTAGATGTCTTTCTCACCGGCGAGTACCACACCGCTTGGGGCCGAGGAGGACGCGTCCAGAATATTCGCCATTTCACGACGTACAATCGGACTGACGCCGCCCTGCGGGTCCAAGACATACTTACCTCGCTTGCTTACTTGACGCACACGAGTGATGGAGGCGACATTGATCTTATCGGAATCGGCGAGGCCGGCTTGTGGTGTCTGCTGGCGCGAGCCGTCGCGCCAGTCTCGATCCGCGTCGTTGCCGATGCAGCACAGTTCCCTATAGCGGAAGACGCAAGTTACGTTGATCGCCTGTTCATCCCCGGTTTGCGCAAGGCCGGCGACTTGCGGTCGGCACTCGCCCTAGCCGCGCCCTCGCCGACTTTGATCCACAATGCCGGCGGAGTCTTCCGCGCCGCCGGATGCCGGGACCTGTACCGGATGCTCGGCGAACAAGACGCACTTGTGATCCGAGACGACGAGTTGGGCCCTAACGCGATCATCGAGTGGCTGGGTACCTAGTCGCCCATTTGAGATGCGAGGATCACTGGAGACCGTTAGGCAGAGCGGTTGGCCCCGACGCTATTAGCGAGATTTAACCGACCCTGTACCGGCTCCGGTCGGCGGCGTCAATGTATACTTCGCCACGGTTGATGACAGCCGTCCCCAACTTCGTTCGGATGTGGAGAGTAAGTATGCCAGCATATGAAGAGCCGAAGAAAATTGAACCTAACGGGCTCGGCGACTACCTCGAAGTGATGAGCAAGTCGGTCTTTCAAACTGGTCTTTCGTGGCGGGTAGTCGAATCCAAGTGGCCTGGGATACGGTCGGCTCTACGAGATTTTGATGCCTATGATGTCGCCGACATGAGGGATGAGGACGTGGACGCGCTGGTACAGGACACTCGCGTAATCCGCAACCGGCGCAAGCTGGAGGCGATAGTTGGTAACGCCAACCGGATGGTTCAGCTCGAACGCGAGCACGGATCGTTCAAAAACTACCTGCGGTCTCACACCGATTTTGATGCGACGGTGAAGGCCATGAGAAAGGATTTCAAGTTTCTCGGGGAGATGGGCTGCTACCATTTTCTTTACGTCGTAGGCGAAGATGTGCCGTCGTACGAGGAGTGGTGCGCCTCTCGCGGGCGTTAGCGCGACGTGCGTCAATCTCAAACGTGGACGCATACGCTAGTTCATCCACAATGGCCCAATCCCCATTCGGAACCCAAACCGCATGAAGAGATTCTTACCAATCGTCCATGCCGGTTGACGCCGGCACACCAAGGTTTGAAAATTGGGTGCGCTCGTTAGTGGACGTGTTTGAGCGTCATTGTTGCCTCGAGCACCTATTCCCGCTTTGACCCTCACCCCAGCCCTCTCCCAAGGGGAGAGGGAGATCGCCGGTACAGACCGGGCACATGGGTAACAGATGGTAGAAGATCGGATCAACTGGTCGCAGGAGGCCAGATGTTGCCTTGGAAAGATACGAGTCGAGAGCAAGAGCAAATCCGTTTCATACAACTATGGAAGACGGGGGAAGGCACGTTCACCTGGCTGGGGACAAGCCCCGGCGCTACATTTCTCTTGCGACCCTGGGCTGTCGTTGTTCGGGCGACGGTGGTTGGCGTCGCCGGCCGGTGGCGGAATTCATCCCGGATCGGAGTCCGGGACATGCTTTCGTACCAAAGCCATTCGCCTACGGTCGCGCGGCCTTACTGAGCAAGAGATTGCCGAATCGGTCGACCAACGCCTCATAGCCCGGATGTATTACCGTAGTCGAGTCAGCCTCCTCGACTATAGCCGGCCCCTCGATCACCATCTCAGCGTCCAGCGCGTACCTATCGTAGATTGGACACTCGATCATACCCGCCGTCTCGCGGAAATACACCGGTCGCGTCGCCTTTTGGGCCGACGTTACGTCTCCGCCGGCTCGGCTGATCTCGCGTAGTTTGGGCTTGTCGATTCGGCCTATCGCGGTGACTCGCAGGTTGACGATCTCGACCGGCGCGTCTGTTGTGGATGTGCCATAGGTGGCCTGATGATCGTGGTGGAACCGTTTCACCACTTCGTCTACTTCGAACATTCGTTGCCCACTCTCCGCGAGAGGGATCACAAGCTCGAAGCTCTGGCCTACGTAGCGCATCTCCAATTGCCGTCGCAGCGACATCTGCTGCGGATCCACACCCTCGCGTTCAAGGGCGTTCTTGCCCTGTTCCTCCAGCGGCCTGAACGTGTTTTCGATAGCGTCGAGGTCTGCTTGGTCCGTCCGCTGGATAAAGGAGGTGGCATAGTCGTGGGTAAGATCGGTGACGAGCAGACCGATCGCCGAGGTGGCCCCGGGGCTAATCGGTATCACAGTGACCGGCGCCTCGATCTCCTCGGCTAGCCGATTGGCGTGGAGCGGTCCGGCCCCGCCAAAAGCGACGAGGATGAAATCGCGCGGATCGAGTCCCCGCTGAACCGAGACGAGACGGAGCGCATTCACCATCGCCGCATTCGCGATCTCGATTATCCCGTGCGCCGCCTCGCCTACGTCCATTCCCATCGGCTCGGCGCACTTTTCCTCTATCGCCAGGCGTGCGGCGTCGATGTCGAGGTGAATCTCACCACCCAAAAAGTATGATGGGTTCAAGCGGCCCAACACGAGATTGGCATCAGTAACCGTTGGCTCCTCGCCGCCCTTTCCGTAGCAGACCGGGCCCGGATCCGCGCCGGCGCTGCGCGGACCGACTCGAAGGATTCCGCCGGAGTCTATCCATGCGACCGAGCCACCGCCGGCACCGACCTCGACCAGATCTATCACTGGAGTGCGGATGGGATAACCAGCGGCCCGAGATCCTCCGACTGCCGACCTGGCGACGGAGCCAACTTCGTAGTCCTTGGTTACTCGGGGTCTGCCGTTCTGGATCAGGCCGGCTTTGGCCGTGGTGCCTCCCATGTCGAAGGATATTATTTCTCGATAGCCGAGATTATTTCCCACGAAGTTGGCGGCGATAACACCTGCCGCCGGCCCCGACTCGACCATGAACACCGGCTTTTGCCTCGCCGCCTGGAACGTGAACACTCCCCCGCTGCTCTGCATGACGAGCAACTCTCCAGGTATGCCCGTTGCGCGCAGGTCCTCTTCTAGCTCCCGCAGATACTTGGAGACCGTGGGCTGGATGATTGCATTGATGACGGTCGTGCTGGCGCGTACGTATTCGCGAATCTCCGGAGCGACGTGGGAAGACAGAGACACGCGTACTCCAGGTAATTCCGCTGCCAGAATCTCGCCGGCCCGCGCTTCGTGAACGGGATTCAAGTACGAATGTAGGAAGCATACGGCGATGGCCTCCACCCCTTGCTCCTTGATTCGTGCCGCGACTCGGAGTACCTCATCCTCATCGATAGGGATCAGGACGTTTCCCGAAGCGTCGAGCCGTTCCGTCACTTCGTAGCACATGTGGCGGGGCACGAGGGGCCGCGGCTTTTCGAACATCAGGTCGTATAGCGTCGGGCGCACCTGGCGTGCAATTTCGAGCAGGTCGCGGAACCCCGAGGTGGTGATGAAAGCGGTGGCCGCCACCTTGCCCTCGATAATGGAGTTGGTTGCCACCGTCGTTGCGTGAACCAGGTAGCGGATATCGCCGGGCATTACTGACGCCCGACGCATTACCGCATTCGCTGCGTTCTTGAACCCGAGAGTGAGGTTTCGTGGGGTCGTGGCCGACTTGGAGACGAACACCGCGCCGGTCGCTTCGTCGATCAGGGTCGCGTCGGTGAAGGTACCGCCTATATCCACGCCCAACCGGTACTGGGGTCTAAGTGGCTCCCTCTCAGTCCGGCGAGCTCGCGCTGGTTCGCAGTACGTCGATGGCCTATTCGTCCCTGACAACTGGTCTCTCGCGGAGCCGGGCGGTCTCTTTGGCCTTGACTGTCCATTCATCCGTGTCGAGGGCAACGCGATAGACTTTCTCGGCCTGCTTCAAGCGCACCTTACCTTCCCGCACATCTTGCAGGACTTGCTGCGGCTCACGTTTCTCCGGCGGCCCGTAACCGCCGCCTCCGCATGTCTGGTAGCTGATCGTGTCGCCCAACTGAAGCTCGACGGTTGTCTTTGAGCTAAGTCTGCGGGCATCGTCATCGGGATTGAGGACGTATTTTGCCCGAAGTCCAGCTTGCCCCCCGAATAGGCCCCACGGGCCGGCCCGGTCCCGATCGGCGAGGATCGTAAACGTCGTTTCGTTGTATGGGAATCGGTAGTCCCGCCGGAGACCTAACCCGCCCCGCCACTGGCCGGCCCCACCCGAGTCTTCAATGAGCTCGTAGCGGGTGATGCGGACTGGATAGTTGGCTTCAATCTCTTCGATCGGTGCATTCTCGGTGTTCTGTCCGTGTGCCTGGACCGCATCCGGCCCGTCTATGCCGAATCGCCCGCCATAGCCTCCCGCCAGCGCCTCGTAGTAGCAATAGTATTCGTCTCTGGCCGGGTCCTGTCCGCCAAAGCCGGCCTGGCACTGCATCGCTTTCGTGCCGGCCGGAACTTTGGTTGGCATAGGTTCTGACAACGCCTTGAATATCACGTCGACCAGACGTGTCTGTGTCTCCCAACCGCCGACGACCGGCGCCGGCGGGTTGCTGTTGGTAACGGTCCCCGCTGGCGCGATCACCCGCACCAAATCGTAGAATCCTTGATTTACCGGAATATCCTGGTCGACCAGGCATTTCAGCGCATAGGCGCAGGCGGAAAAAGTCTGGGCAAAAGTCGAGTTCACCGGCGCACGACGTTGAGGGTCGGAGCCGGTCAGGTCGAAGATTACGCCGGCGTCTTCAATTGCTACCTTCGCGCATAGGCGCACCGGTTGGTCGGTGAAGCCATCGGTGTCAAGGTATCCTTCGGCCCAGAATACGCCTCGGGGCAGCTTGCGCAGATCGACCTCAGTGCGCCGACGGGTATAGTCGATGATCGCATCCAAGTACAGATCGAATTGCTGCCGGCCGACTCGGTGAACCAGTTCGAGCAGCCTGCGCTGGCCGGTCACGTTGGCCGCGATTTGAGCTCGAAAATCGCCGGCGGTCTCTCGTTTGCTGCGAATCTGCGAGAGTATCAACCTGAATATGTCTTCCACTATAGTGCCGGACGCCACGAGTTTGACCGGCGGAATGATGATGCCTTCCTGGAAGACTTCTCGAAATATTCCGATGCTGGCCGGCGCGCCCCCGCCCACGTCCACGTGGTGGGCGAGGTTGGCCAGGTAACCAATCGGCTCGACTCCCTGAAACACCGGCGCAATCACAGTCACGTCGTTCAGATGAACCCCGCCGTTATAGGGGTCATTGGTAACCAGCATATCGCCCGGCTTAAGCTTCTCTTGGCCGTATGATCGAACCGTGCGAGGCACAAGCTCCACCAACGAGCCAAGATGCACCGGTTGGGTGAACGCCTGGGCGGAAACACGAAGATGACGGTCGAAAAATGCGCATGAAAAGTCGCCGCGTGTCTTGATGTTGGTGGAGAACGCGCTGCGGCGAAGGGTCGTCGCCATCTCTTCTGTCGAGGCGACGAGCGCGTTTCGAATCACCTCGAACTGGATAGGATCAAGGCGGTCCCTAAGCTCTCGGAGTTCGTTTTCCTCAGACTGACCCATCACCGATCCTTGCACGCGCGCGCTCGGGCTTTGCCGGCGGTCCGGACAGGTGCTCCAAATTTAGCACAAGGAACACCGTGCCGGCGTATCGTCGACTTCAAGCGTTCAGTTCACCCTCTGACCCAGCCGAGAAGCTCTCCGGGGGAATCTGCTCGGCGTCGGTCGGAGCTTCTCAATTAGCAGGTAGCGCCGCCGGCCTGGGAAGCCGGGAAGGTCTATCTCCACCGGCTCTTCGAACTCTCCTCCAAGCATCTCGACAATCGGCCGGCTGGATTCCACCTCCGCCTCTTGGTCGGTCCGTTTCGTCGTCGCCGCAATGCCGCCTACCTTAACGAATGGAAGGCATATCTCAGCCGTCACTCCAAGGTTGCCAACCGCCCTTGCCAGTGCGAAGTCGTACTGCTCCCGGTATTCCGGCAACCTCGCCAGGGTCTCCGCGCGCTCGCACAGAATTTCGACATTCGGCAGATTTAGCTCTTGCGCCAATGTATTCAAGAATCGCGACTTCTTGCCGACGCTCTCAACCAGCGTGACCGCCACCTCCGGCCAGGCGATCGCGACGGGAACGCCCGGAAAGCCGGCGCCGGAACCCACGTCCACGAGACTCGCTGCGCCCTTGCCCAGCCCTATCGTGTGGCCCGTCACCAGAGAGTCGAGAAAGAACTTGTCTCTGATCTCTTCGAGGTTGGTATTGCCCACCAATCGCACACGTGAATTCCATTCGACGAGGAGGCGATAGTAATGAACGAAGGCGTCCCGCTGAGTCCGGCCAAGCTCGATACCATAGCCGGCCGCCAGCTCTTTGATATCCGTTGCCTTATCCGGGTTGGCTTCAGTCGGGATCAAGACGTCCCTATGAGATATCGGCGAAACATCTTCGTACAAATCGCTCACGCCGGCTGGTGCCGCCACACCAAGGTATGAAAATTGGGGGTGCCCACGCCTCCCGCTGGATTCCGGCCCCGTATCGGGGTACGGGGCATGCTTTCGATCGCCGGAATGACGAATTGGGGGGCCGGAATGACGAGATCGCGGAATGGAGGGGTTCAACGGCGCGCTCGAAAGCGGCGTAGGCGCATTTTCGTACGAATGACGAATTGGGGGGCGATTCTACGGGGACCACCCATTGTCGTACCAAGGACCTTAGACCATGGGCAGGGTTCATGGAAATAAGTCCGTACTGAGATACTTGAGACCAGAGTCGTTAGCGGTAGTGGCGACAATCTCGCCCTCCCGACATGCGCGAGCAAGCCGGAGCGCCGCCGCGACGTTCGCACCGGCGCTGAATCCGACGAATATCCCTTCCCGCCGTGCCAGCCTCCGCGATGCATCGATCGCTTCATCGTCGCTGACTGCCAAGAAACCGTCGCAATACCTTGGTTCCCAAAGCGGCGGCACCAGAGCGTATCCGGCTCCCTGAATCTTGTGCCTCGTATTCGTAACGGTGCGGCCGGCCAGCGCAGCGGCTTCCTCCGGCTCGATTGCAAACGTCTCGACTTTGGGATTACGTTTCTTCAGGGCGCGGGCGCACCCCATGAATGTCCCGCCGGTGCCGACCATCGCGCAAAACTTGGCTACTCTGCCCTCGGTCTGCTCCCAGATCTCTCTACCAGTACCCATTTCGTGAGCGCGGACATTGCTCACATTATTGAACTGATCGGCGCAAAACGCCCCGAGCCGCTCTGTAAGTTCGGCTGTTTTTTCCTCTAGCAGCTCGATGTCTTCTTTCGATACCTGTCCAGGATGAGACCCGCCGGCTTGCGGAACTAGCACCAACTCCGCACCGAGCGCCGTCAGCATTCGGCGCCGTTCCATCGTATTTCCTTCAGACATGACGGCGATGAATCTGTAGCCCTTGATTGCGCATACTACCGCTAGGCCGGTACCGGTGTTGCCGCTGGTAAGCTCAACGACCGGCATGCCGGGCCTCAACGTGCCGTCTGATTCGGCGTCCTCCACGATCTGACGGGCGATACGGTCCTTGATGCTGAATCCTGGTGAGAAGTACTCCAGCTTGAGTGCAACTCGGCCGGGCAATCCGTTAGTCAGCCGGTCGAGCCACACGATGGGGGTGCCGCCTATCGCTTGCGATACGTCGGCTAGAGGTGGCAAGTTGTCCCGCCGGCGGGCAATAATACGCCGTTCGAGTTGCCGGCGCTCGCATATCCAAGTCGAAGAATCTCGATATCTTGGACCGGCGGCATCGATATCGCAAGCATCACCCCTTGCCTCCACCCATTCTCAGGAAATTCACTGGTTTTTCGCCCATAGCGACCCGCTTCACGTTGTCGGCGATGAATGCCATACGCCCATAGACGGTCGTCTGGGTCCATCCGGCCATGTGAGGAGTCATCACGATGTTTGGCAACTCGTGAAGAGGGTAGCGCGAGACCGGCCCGAAAGTTCCCGGGGGTGGATACTGAAACCAGACGTCGAGGCCGGCTCCGGCGATGCGCCGGTCCTTAAGCGCATTGTACAGCGGTTGTTCCTGGATTATGGGACCTCGCCCAACGTTGATGATGTAGGCGGTTGGCTTCATTCGGGCAAATTCAGCATCGCCGATTAGTCCATTAGTATCCTCAGTAAGCGGTGTCGCAAGGAGCACGTAATCGGACTCCTTGAGCATGCGGTCCAAGTCCGCATGCCCGCCTAGAAAATCGAGGCCGTGCTCGGCTGCGAGCCTCTGGTCCGGCGACCGCTTGGTAGCAATCACTCGCATCCCAAACGCCTGAGCTCGCTTCGCCACCTGTTGACCTATCCGGCCAAACCCCACGATTCCAATCGTCTTGCCAAAAAGGCCCTCACGCGGCCTGCCTCCATAGTGCCCGGCCGGACTCATGTCGCCTTTGTGTCGCAGGTTGTGATCGAGGGTGAGTAGGTCGCTCGACAATGCCAGCATCACCATAATGACGTATTCGGATATCGCGACCCCATGCTCGAAGACATTGGCAAGGTAACACGTGTCCGGCAGATAGTCGACGGCGATATCATCGACGCCGGCGCCCTGCGCCTGAAGAAGTTTGACTCGTCTGGCCTGGCGCGCCATCTCAGTAGTGATTAGCTGGCTTACTATCGCGTCGGCATTCTTGTATGCCGCAATTCTGTCTTCGTCTGACGACTCCCCCAAGTCCTGGAACTCAAACTCATTGCCAAGGCGTCGCCTCATGAACTCAAGTGCGTCTTTGTCGAATGACTGGCCAATCACGACGTTAAACAAGCTGCGCCTCTTCTCTCCGTACAGCGACGGTCGGAGAATGCCTAATAGCCGGCTCTCTTATTCACTGTATTGAACAGCGGTCTGCCGTGTACGTATCGAGACAAGTTTTCCGCAAATATGCTCCAAACCCAACTGAACGTTCTATCTGAGGCCGGCGAGTCGTGTGGAGTGATGACGACGTTTTCCATATCCCAGAGCGGACTGTCGTCCGGCAGGGGCTCGACAGCGGTCACGTCCAGACCCGCCCCTGCGAGCCTGCCTTCACGAAGGGCCGCAATGAGGGCTTGCTCGTCAACGATATTGCCCCGCGAAACCGCGACGACGTAAGCGGACTGCTTCATCAGTCCGATCCGGCGGGCGTCGATCAGGCCCCGGCTCCCCGGAGTCAGAGGTGCCGATATCACCAGAAAATCGGCGATGCTGCACAATTCATCCGTTCTGTCCAGTCCCCATCGGCCTCGGAGGTGCGGCTCGTGCGGAAACGGAACGGCGTCGACCGCGTAGACGTCCATCTCGAAACCGTGGGCCCGTCGCACGATGGCCGATCCGATCTGGCCCAGTCCCACGATGCCCATAGTCTTTCCGGCGAGCCCTTCCATCTCATACGCATACTTCTTGACGTTCCAAGCGTGAGTTCCTTGGTCATGCAGGTGTTTTTTCATCCTGCGCGTAAGCGTGAGGATCAGAGCAAAAGTATGCTCGGCGATCGTCTGGGCGTGGGCGCCCCGGGTGTTAGTGACGATGAGATCCGTGTCCACGACGCCGGGAATGTCGGCCAACCACTCGACGCCGGCGCTCAACGCCTGAAGCCACTTCAGCTTCTTGGCCGCGGCATATATTTCCGGTGACAGAATTCCGAAGAAAACGTCTGCGTCGCCGATCAGCAATGGGATTTCTTCGTCCGACCGCGATACCACGATCTCAACCTGGGGGAAATTTCTCCGTAGCTCCTCGATGTCGCCGGTAACCAAACTTGTCTGTACCAGTACCTTGGTTCCCACTAGTGCTTCCCTTCTGCTAGCGATTCTTAACAATTGGGGCCTGCGGCCCCGCGCCAAACATATGAAATGCAACGGTGATTGTCAATTTGACCGTACTCCCGTCGACCGGCGATCCTATCAAATCTGGATGGGCGGCTCAATCCAATCAGACCCTAAACTGTGTCCTCGAATCGACCCAAGATCGGGGACAATAGGTCCAGCTAAAGGCAGGACCAGTCGAACGAGAAAGGTTCTGCTCCCTCGCTCTAGACGGGAAAGCATGGAGGTGAGGGTGAATAGAATACCCCGAGTCCGGCGCCCCCGATTTCATACACGGGCCTGCCGGGGGCAACCGGCACGGGCGATTGCTACTTGACGCGACGACTCCGGCGGGACAAAGTTTCCTGATATGGACTTCGACACTCTCCGCACCCATTTGATCCCCAAGAAAGGCGCCACCGAAGACATGCCCTTTGGCCCCTCTGCATTGGTCTTTAAGGTAATGGGCAAGATGTTCGCTCTAATCGGCGTGGATGACGATCCCCTGCGAATGAACCTCAAGTGTGATCCCGACTATGCGCTGCTCCTGCGCCACTGCTATACCGGCGTCATCCCCGGCTACCACATGAACAAACAGCACTGGAACACGGTAGTCCTCGACGGCAGTGTGCCAGACGACCTCATTCTGGATATGATCGATGACTCTTACGACCTAGTGGTCAAGGGGTTGCGCAAAGTCGATCGGCTTAGGATTCGGGAGTTGACTGCCGACTGTTATAGCTCCTCCGACGAATAGAGAGTGGACTCGCCACGCTGCCTCAATGCACTTGCTGACTCGATGATTGGAGCGATCGGCCGAGACAAACACCCGCGCTCATCCCACACTATAGGGGTGGCCCGCGTTTTTTGATGATGGCTAGGACTAAATCGGATATTCGAGAACCATGAGCCGCGTTCTACTCGCAGGTCTGGTTGTGCTGATGGCGTTGATAGCCATCGCCTCGCCCAGACTCATCCCGGATATTTCCGCTCCGGTCACACACGATACTCGAACGCCACCGGCAGTCCAGCCCACCGACGGGGCATTTCGAGTTATGTTCACTGAGCCCATTGATTCCGACCGGATAGAGAGCCGGCGCCGGACGCTTAACGCAGAGTTGATAGCGTTCATAGACGGGGCGGCCAGGAGCGTGGATGTTGCGATCTACAAGTTCGACCTAGCTGAGATTGCCGATGCTCTTGCCCGGGCGAAGGGTCGAGGTCTCCGGGTTCGGCTGGTCACCGATAAAGACACTGTTGAGGATCGCCGAGATGTCGAAGCGATGCGAGCGTTCGACGTTCTAAGAAGCGCCGGAATTCCGGTGGTCGCCGACAATCGCTCTGGAATTATGCACCATAAGTTTGTGATTCGCGACGGCGACGCGGTGTGGACCGGGTCATGGAACATGACCGAGTCCGGTACCTACTTTAACGACAACAACTCGGTTATCGTTCAATCGCGCGAATTGGCAGCGGCGTTTGAGAGTGAGTTCGAGCAAATGTTCGCCGGGCGCAAGTTCGGCCCCGAGAAAGAACCAATAGCGGTCAAAAATCCGATCCGTGTCGGCGATGCGAGCGTTGAAGTATACTTCGCGCCGGCGGATCGGACAATCATTGGCCGGCTCGCCGAGCTCATAGATAGCTCCAGTCAAGGGATTAACTTCATGGCCTTCGCCTTCACCCATGACCGAATCGGTGCCGCCCTTCGGCGAGCCGCCGGCCGCGGACCCGAGGTCACCGGCGTGTTCGAGCGGTCCGGCTCCGGAACCTCTGCCTCAGAGTACCGCTTATTGCGACAGGCAGGACTGTCGGTCTACCTGGACGGTAACTCAAACAGTATGCATCACAAGGTAATCATCATCGACGGCGAGACCGTCGTAACAGGATCATTCAATCTTTCGGCCAGTGCGGAGAGCACCAACGATGAGAATGTACTTGTAATCCACGACGCGAACGTGGCCATCCAATACCTAAAGGAGTTCGAGCGAATCTATAAGATTGCCAGGCGCCGATAGTCTGATCGTCGCTCGAGGATTCTCTAACCGGGCAGGCGCTATCAGGATCGGGGCAGTAATGCTGCGATTAGAGCGATTACCGGGCCTACGAAAACCAACATAAGGAACGTCAGGTCGAATCCCCAGTTTTCGATCATGACGCCGGTTATCAAGGGAAACACCGAAGCAAGCGCGGTTCCCGTTCCCCACACTATTCCTACCGCCATCCCACTTCGTTCACCCGACGCCAGTTCAGATGCATATACCATGGTCACCGGTGGCATCAATGAACCCCAGAATCCGAACAATATGGTGAACGGCACCATCATCAGCACCACCAGGGGCAGATCACCAAAAACAGACGTGCCGACACTGACACTAGCTACGCCGAGGGCGTTTGCCAGTGTGGGAACGGCGACGAACAGGGCTAACGAAACGCTTGTCCCAATCACCGAGATGAACAGAACATTTCGCCTCCCTATGAGGTCGGAGACCCGCCCGCCAACCGGCTGAGCAATGAGCGTCGAGACCGACATCGCCGCAGTCAACGATCCGGCGGTGAAAAGATTGCCGACCCGATCGAAGTAGAATGAGGGCAGCCAGGTTATCACGCCGGTGTGGACTCCCATGGACAAGCCGTTGACGACCATGAGAACTATCAGGCTCTGATTCACTCCGGCCCATAGTCCCCGGCTCCCGATCGTCGCCGGCTCCTTAAGCTGGGTCCAGATGATGAGAGCGCCGACTATGCCGAACAACGCCAGAAGAAGTACTACAGGCCTAAACCCAAGATCCTGGCCTAGCCTTGTGACGATCAACGGCGCCAAAATGAACGCCACTCCATTGCCGATCCCGTGGATTCCTTGGGCTTTTCCCCGCTCGCCCTTGAAGTAATGTGCGATGAAGGTGGCGCTTTGCGGATGATAGGTGCTCGCACCTATACCGATAACGATCATTGCCAGAAGCAGGACCGCGTAACTGTTGGCGCTTCCCATCAAGACCATGCCGACCGACAAGAATATGAATCCGATGCCCATCAGATTTATCCGCGCGCGACGTCGATCAGCAAGGTAGCCGAGGGTGGGCTGCAACACGCTCGAAAGAGCAAGACTCAGGAAAGGCAATACGCCCGCCTGCGAGAAAGTCAATCCGAACGTCTGCCGCAATAATGGGATCAGCGGCGAAATCACGATGTTGAGGATGTCGTTCAACGTGTGGCAGACCGTGAGCGAGAATAGGACCCGTCGTCGCTGACTATGGATCCCAAGTTCGTTCTTGGAGAGAGCGGGAGATGAGCCTTGTTGCATCACGACGGCTATAATACAACCTCGTCGAACCAATGGTTGGTTACTAGTTCGAATAAACGACTCCGAACTCGTCTCAAACCGAATTGTTTTGAGGGAGTAATCGGGATATGAATGAGGTGAATGCCGGCGACTGATCGAACCAAGCCAGTTGAAGAGTCCTAGTGTAGGTCTACAATAGAGTGGCTTTGCCCGCCGGCGAATCTATCAACCCAGTCTTTGCTCTGTACCCTGGTGCGCCGCCGGTCCTCCTGCGAACTTTTTCCGGTCGCGAACTGCGCGCTCTTTCCAGCAAAATCTAAAATCAAACCAGGTAGGCACCTCATGAATGCAGATGCCCAACTCAACCCCGGCGACTATCTACTTGCCAGTCAGGCGGCACGCGAACTGGGAATTTCGCGGCAACGAGTCCATCAGTTGGCGAAAAGCGGTCGGTTGCGTTCCGTAAAATCCGGTCACAACCGGCTAATATCGATCACCGATCTAGAAGCTTTCAAGCGGTTGAATCGTCAACCGGGACCGCGTCTAAAGACCAGGGAGTGATGATGTCTTCCGATGTGCCTACCCGAATAGAGCGGGACTCGATGGGCGAGATGCCCGTGCCGGCCGACGCGTACTACGGCGCCCAGACCCAACGTGCCGTCCTGAACTTTCCTATTTCCGATTTGAGATTTCCGCGCGTATTCATCAGAGTGCTGTGCGCGATCAAGCAGGCCGCTGCCGAGACCAATGCCGAGCTTGGCCTTCTAGAACCTCGGTTAGCTGAGGCGATTGGGCGAGCGGCCGGCGAAGGTATGGACGGGAAATTCGACGATCAATTCGTCGTCGATATATTTCAGACCGGCTCTGGCACCTCTACAAATATGAACGCGAACGAAGTAATCGCCAACCGAGCGATCGAGTTGCTCGGTGGAAACCGAGGCTCGCGAAGTCCCGGTCCCTGGTCTGTCCACCCAAATGATCATGTCAACACGGGTCAGTCCTCTAACGACGTCATTCCCACTTCAATGCATATAGCCGCTATGGTGATCATCTCGGAGTCGCTCATCCCGGCGCTAGAGGAACTCCAACAGGGGTTGGCGGATAAGTCCAACGAGTTCATGGATGTCATCAAGATGGGCCGGACCCATCTCCAGGACGCGACGCCGATACGACTCGGGCAGGAGTTCGCCGGCTTTGCGGGTCAAATCGAGCGCGGAATCGCGCGCTTGAACAGGGCTCAAGAGGAACTGGGCGAGGTGGCGCTAGGCGGCACCGCCGTCGGCACCGGCGTAAACACTCATCCCGAATTCGCCGGCAAGGTTTGCCGGCGCCTCAGCAAGACCTTGGGTCTGACAATCTCGGAAACGGACAACCATTTTCAGGCCCAAAGTACCTTGGACAATGTCGTCGCCGCTTCTGGAGCAGTTAGAACTTTGGCGATCAGTCTGTTGAAGATCGCCAATGACATTCGGTTGCTTGGGTCGGGACCGCGGGCCGGACTTGGGGAATTGGCACTGCCCGAAATACAGCCCGGCAGCTCGATCATGCCGGGCAAGGTGAATCCGGTCATTCCCGAATCCGTTATCCAAGTCGTCGCGCAGGTAGTGGGTAATGACTCTTCCATATCGTTCGGGAGTCAGCACGGCTATTTCGAACTCAACACCATGATGCCGGTCGTGGCCTACAACCTACTGCAGTCGCTCGATCTGCTTGCCTCAGCTAGCCGGAACTTTACCGGCCAATGTGTCGTAGGTCTGGAGGCGACTTCGCGCGGCCCCGACAGCGTGGAAATTGGCCTCGCGATGTCGACGGCCTTGACGCCTAGAATCGGCTACGATGCCGCAGCGGAGATTTCCAAGGAGGCATTCAAGTCCGGCCGGACGGTCCGTGAGGTTGCCCGCGAGATGACCTCGCTGAGCGACTCCGAGTTGGACGATCTTCTCGATCCGGCCAAGATGACAGAGCCCGGCTTGGGCAGTGGGCCGGCGGGGGGCTGACGGCAGCCACCTCAGGCCTAGGAACGAAAACAAACGGCTCTCATCACACCCTCGGTTCCTGTTGCCCCGGCTAGCCCCGTAGTTCCTACAACTGACCTCACCACCCCGGCGAAGCCTGTCCTCATAGCAACACGGGGTGCGGGAATCCAGACCAGATATGTGTGGTGGCGCCGATTTCAAACCATGGTGTGCCGGCGGCCGGCACGGGCCATTGCTCAAAGATTAGCGAGGCACTTGGTTGACCGCTAGGAATCTACCAGGTAGAGGGCCGGCTATCGAGGCCGGCCGCGCTGGCATACTCCTCGATCATCTCTACAACGCTAACCGGCAGTGGAATGCCATTCTTCAGCCGGTCCCGGGATAGTTCCCACTCGATCTCGCCAGGCACGTAGATTCTGCCACCAAGCTCTGCCGGCTCATCGGAGTGCAACTGATCGATGAGCTCGTCCATCCGCGACTTGAACTCGCTCAGCGGCATGAGACCTTCGATTTCGATTGCGATGAACAGCTGGCTTGAGCCGTCCGCGCCGAGAAAGGAACCGAATCTTCCGCCGGACAACACTCCGGCGAGTACGTCGAGCATCACTGCCAAACCGTATCCCTTGTGGCCGCCAACCGGTAGAAGAGACCCTTCACGCGCGATAACCGGATCGTCCGTCGGAACGCCATCGGGGTCCAACGCCCAACCAAGCGGAATCTTCTCACCCTTGCTGATTGCAACATCCAGTTTGCCGCCGGCCGCAACGCTGGTCGCCACGTCTAGAACCATCGGGAACCCTCGATTCGTTGGCACCGCGATAGCCAAAGGATTGTTGCCCACCAGCTTCGTCGTTCCGCCGGTAGGCACCATGTTGATACCCGCGTTCGTTACGGTAACGCCGATCATGCCCTGCGCGGATGCCATCATCGAGTAGTATGCGGCCGCTCCGATGTGACGTCCGTTCCGCAACGATACGCTCGCGATACCGTGCTCTCGAGTGCGCTGTATCGCCAACTCCATCGCGCGATAACCGGATACCTGGCCCATGCCGCCGTCGCCGTCAACCACGGCGCGGGGCCCCAAATCCTTTACGATTCGGATGTTTGGCTTGGCGACGAACTCTCCTTTGTCGATCAGGGCTAGGTAGGGATCGACACGGAGAACTCCATGCGAATGGACGCCCCTCAGATCGGCATCCACGGCCGTGTCAGCCGCGATGTTAGCGTCGGCGTCGGGCATGCCCTTCCATCGGAATATTCCTGAGACACAGTTGCGCAGCTTGGAAGCCTCGACGACTCTAAAGCTGTCTTCGGCCATCGATATCAACTCCTCAGATTAGATTGAACGAATAGCGGCGTCCCGGCCACCGGCGAGCGCGCTGCCTGCCGGCTCGTAATAGGGATGACAAATAATGTACAGGGAATGGCCCGGTGCGTCCCAGAACACAGAGATGCGACTTCCGACTTACGATTCGTATCGCACATCAACCACGCGATATCCTATTCAGGACGGCCGGCCAATCAGTATATTAGACTGAAACTGGCGCGCGTGCCTAGGAGATGAAAGGAATATGCGTCCATCTGATCGCCTTTTCCGGTTGAGCTTGGAGCAGCGCCGGCCCGACGTGATCTCCGGCTCGGTCGAAAACCGCACTATCGACATCGTATGGCTGGACGGCCACCAGAGCAGCTTCGACTGGGAAGCGTTGCGATGGGCCTGCCCTTGCGCTATCTGCCGTGGCGAAGGTGGGCAGCCCGGCATGCTCCACACAGCGACAAACCTTCGCGCTCAACAGACGGCAATGGTCGATATGTTGCCGGTTGGCGACTATGCAATGAATCTTCGGTGGGCAGATGGACACGAGACCGGCATATATCCGTGGGAGTATCTCCGTACATTGTGCCCCTGCTCGGAATGCGAGCAGAAAAGACCGGCCGCTGAGGAGAGCCAATGAGCTGCCCGCGTTACCGGTCTCTACAAGTTAAGCGCGTCGGTCAACGCGGAGATCACCTCGGACATGCGCTCGGCATCGAAGCCACCTATCTGGGCGAAAGTCTTCGAGCCTCCACCCCTCAGACGTAACATAGAGCACACGTTTCTAACCGCTTGTCCGCAGTCAATTGACACGTAGGACTCGCACATCAGCACGGCGGTCATGGTCGCGCCCCGGCAGCCAATGACTGCAATGTCCGCTCCTGCTTCGATCACAGCGCCGGCAACCTGCTTCGGCTTCATACCTTCCGGCAACTTAAGTTCGGCTACCGCAAGTCTAGATGGCTTGCCGCAAACGTCGACCGCCCGCGCTTGTTTGAGCCAGTCTTGGGCCTGGACACGAAGTAGCTCTGCTCGAAGCTTCTGCACTTCCTCTTGGCCGGCGCGGCTCGTCTTGAGCATGCGGTTTACGGCCGCACCTAAATCGGACTCCTGTACCCCCAAAGTGCCGACGAGCTCGCGAGTGACCCGGTGTCGATCCTGGTAGTCGAGGAGGGCGCGTCGTCCGCAGGCGAAGTGGAGCCGCGTATGATGACGAACCTTCTCCCAGGCCAGAATCTTTATCACTCCTACCTGGCCGGTGCGGCTGACGTGAGTTCCTCCGCAGGCCGAACGATCAAAACCCGCGATCTCGACCACCCGCACGCTCGGCATATCTTCAAACGAGGTTCGGGACCGGGTGCCGGCGTCGATTCCGCCTTCAGTGAACGTTACCGATACCGGCCGATCCTCCCAGACAATCTGATTGGCGCATAGTTCGAGTTTGGCGGCCCGATCGTATCCCATCGAGTCGATGGCCAGATCAATGGTCAATGACCGGTCGCTCAGATGGAAACCCTCTGTCGGCGCATCCAGTAGCTTCAACGCCGCTTGCGAGAGAATATGTTGTCCGGAGTGCTGCTGCATGTGGTCGAAACGACGAGCCCAATCTATGGAGCACTGCACCTGCTGGCTCACCTCAAGATTGGAAGCGCCCTTCACCAGATGCAGGATACGATCATCCTCTTGAAACACATCGGTGACTGCATGGTGCCCGAGATATCCAACGTCGTGCGGCTGGCCCCCGGAAGTCGGGTAGAACGCGGTGGCCGACAGCTCGATGATCGTGCCGTTCCGCACGTGCCTGAGGTCCACGATCCGGCTCGCAAACTCGGTTAGAAACGAGTCGGTGTAGTAAAGCCGCTCGGTCAAGATTTAAGGCGCTGGATCGCTGCGATGGGTCACTGACGCACTCTCAAGGATGGAAGGTTGAGGTGTCTTGCCCGACGCCGGCATTGGAAGAAACGCTTGAGACGCCTTGCTCATCCCTGGAATCCAAGATTATCGGCCGAGGAGTTGGCAGGTAAAGGCATAGATTGTGAATCAGCAGCTAAATGGCCGGTTACGGCGCGCCTTGCGGCGGCAAAAGCGAAGGCAGAACCAAGGCCACCACTATCGCGATACTGAACACGATCAGCGCTGTACGGTAAAGGGCTCTCTGCCGCTTCAAACTCATAGCGTTTGATCTTAGCAGATAGGCGACCGGCGGTCTATCCACGCCGCCCCGACTGGTCATTCCGGCGATCGAAAGCATGCCCCGTACCCCGATATGGTGCCGGAGTCCAGCGGGAAGGGGAGCGGTTCCTCTACTCTCTCTCGATCGGATACGATTGAGGTGAAGGTGAATCCTGTCGAGCTGGGGCTCGTCCCCAGCCAAAGGCCCAACCTCATCGTAGAGGCTATTCGCGAATAGCCCCGGGTGGGAGTTACCCACAGACCTTCATCATCCCCCGCGGGCTTCAAGATGGCACAAGAATGAGACATATGTTCATATACAAACACGCCAGGCCATACGGCGGCCCAGATCCCACCTGCCGGCCCATATCAGGACGACGAGGCTCTCCAAGCAAGTACAAAAATGCAAAACAAACGCCTGTAAGAGACTGTGCCGGGCCGGCTGGCAAACCATAAGGTCAATCACAAGGAGTTCGTATAAGAAGGCAATGCACTACTTGTCGAGGAATCCGCTCTGCCACCGCACCGGCCGAAGGCCGTTTCACTTGGCGGCGTTGGCGCTTTCGCCTATATTGCAGTAAGTCAAATAATCCTGCGCTTGGATTGTCGGAGTGATCTTCGACGTATTAACTACAGTCGCTTGAAAGGAGTTGTGGATGAATCATATGGAACTTGAGCTCGAAGGAAAGGTCGCTGCAATCACCGGAGGCAGTGAAGGAATTGGCAAGGCAATCGCGATGCGGCTAGCCCAAGCGGGAGCCAAGGTCGCGATTTGCGCGCGCCGGCCCGATGTTCTTGAACAGGCTGAGGCGGACATTCGCGACAAGACCGGCGGAGAAGTGCTGGCGGTCGTCGCCGATGTCACGGCATACAGTGACTTGGAGAACTTCATCCAATCGACTGTTCAGCTATACGGTGGGATAGACATCCTGGTCAACAATGCCGGCCGATCTTCGGCGGCCAAGTTCGACACCGTTCCTGATGACGAGTGGGACTACGATATGCGTCTCAAGCTCTTTTCCGCCATAAAATGCTGCCAACTCGCGATACCCTATCTACGCCGGGCCGGAGGGGGCCGCATAGTGAACATCACAACTCCTGGGGGCAAGCAGCCGCCAGCGGGCTCGGTGCCGACCTCGGTTAGCCGCGCCGCCGGCATAGCGCTGACAAAGGCGCTCTCGAAAGACTACGCCGGCGACAAGATTTGCGTTAATACGGTCTGCGTAGGCTCGATAAGGAGCGCCCAAGGCAGAAGTGGATGGGAGCGAGCCGGCAAGCCAGGTACCCTCGAAGAGCACTTCGCGAAAGCCGGCGCATCGATCCCGTTGGGCCGCATCGGCGAAGCTGAAGAGGTTGCGGACCTGGTGGCTTTTCTCGTCTCCGCCCGCGCAGGCTTCATAACGGGGACATCCATAAATATCGATGGCGGTGTATCCGCCGGCGTCTAAGTGCTAACATGCTGCTCAGTTGAAGTCCGCCTTGACAACGCCTCTAACGGAGGGAGCCAGAATGGATACACGAGGTGCTGCACTCAGGCAAAAGCTCACCGACTCGCGAAATGCGCTGCGCGAGGTGGTTGCGAAGATTGGATCCGACGATTGGGACGTGAATCGGGGGGATCCGCAGCATTGGCCACCGCGCGATATTCTCGCCCACTTGCTTTCGGCCGAGCGGGGATTGCGCGGTCGAATCAGTAAGATCTTGGAGGCCGGGGACACTCAACCGCCCGCCGGCTTCGACCTCGACACTTGGAATGACCGGCAAATTCGCAAGCTGCGTAAGCGGTCGGTGAACGAAGTCTTGGAGCAATTGGAAGCGGAGCGCGAAACGACGGTGAAGGCGCTGGCAGAGACTGCTCCTGACGACTTGGATCTGCCCGGTTTCCGCGCGTCTGGAAATTCCACCACGGTCGGCGGACTGTTCGAGCTCATCGCCGTCCACGAAAACCAGCATGCTGGCGAGCTCGCAGCCGCAGCCGGAGTAGCATAGTCTTAGACTGCCGTATCCTCTAGGCCCTTCGAGGGGAACTCATTTGACTCTTAGATCCTCACAGCAAAGAGTCGTCGTCACCGGTATGGGGCTGGTGAGCCCCCTTGGAAACGACCCGGCCGAGTTCTGGGAGAGATTGGCGAACGGAGAATCGGGCATCTCTGAGATCAATGGGTTCTCGACAGACAAGCTGCCCAGCCGGATTGCCGGACAGGTCAAGAACTTCGATCCGGCGGCCCTTTTCGGACGCAAGGCGGCAAGGCGCATGGACAGGTGTACGCAGTTGACTGTCGCAGCGGCCGGTGCCGCGCTCGACGAAGCCGGCCTAGGTCGTCATGCCGGCAGGCCCAGAGGACTCGACGAGCGCATAGGGGTCGTGATCGGGACCGGCTTGTCGTGCCTCGCGACCTTCGAGGCAGAGGCGGAAGTGATCGGCAACAAGGGGCCACGGCGCGTCAGTCCGTTCCTGGCGTCCATGATGCTGCCCAACATGCCGGCCGGCCAGGTGTCGATAGACTTCGGAGTGCTCGGTCCAAGCAGGGGAATCTCGACCGCCTGCGCTACTGGAGCGGATTGTATCGGCGAGGGCGCCGCTCTCATCAAGCGGGGTCTGGTCGATTCGGTCCTCGCCGGCGGCGCGGACTCTGGAATCACCCCGCTGGTGATGTCCGCATTTAGCTCAGCTCGTACCTTGTCGCACCGCAACGATGACCCGGCATTGGCTAGTCGACCCTTCGATAAAGATCGAGACGGATTCGTGATGGCTGAAGGCGCGGCGGTCATCGCGTTAGAGGGCCTCGACCACGCGCGTAATCGTGGCGCAAACATCTTGGCGGAGCTGGCCGGCTATGGATCCAGCTCGGACGCATACCACATCACGGCGCCGGATGAGAGCGGAGAAGGAATTGCCCGCGCTATAAGAATGGCGCTGGATGACGCCGGCTGGAATGAAGAGGAGGTCGACTACGTCAATGCCCACGGGACCTCGACTCAGTTGAATGACAGAGTCGAGACTGTGGCCTTGAAACAGGCCTTCGGCGCTCACGCCTATGACATCCCCATCTCATCCACAAAATCGATGATCGGCCACACACTAGGTGCTGCCGGCGCCGTCGAGTTCATCGCTTCTGTCATGAGCCTCCGCAATCGATTCCTTCATCCGACGATCAATCTGGACACGCCGGATCCATCCTGCGACCTGGACTATATTCCAAATACGGGCCGGGCCGTCGCCGCAAAGAGAGCCATCTCGAACTCACTAGCGTTTGGCGGCCACAACGCGTGCCTGGCAATCCAGAAATGGGATGATTGAATATCTATCTGCTCGGCAACTCGACGGCCCCCGTCGCGCCAGCAGATCCCGGTCACCCCTGCCAGCCGCGTCGATCCAGCCGCCCGCTTCGTCATTGGTACGAAAATGTGCCCTCCAATCAACCTCGATGCCGGCTTTCCACGGGCAAAACGTGCCGAATTGTAAACCGATGGTCGATGGCGGAATGAGCAAATGTAGCGCGGGGGCTTGTCCCCCGCTGGGGTCGGGGTGGGGCGTCGCAGAATCCGCTGTGCCAATTCGTTGGACCAAGCCACAACTCCGGCTTTTCATACCTCGGTGTGCCGGCACCAGCCGGCACGGGCGATTGGTACGAAAATAGGTGGCTCCCGTAGAATCGCCCCCCAATTCGTCATTCCCGCGAAAGCGGGAATCCAGGGGTGGTGTATGGGTTGCAAATGAGCCGCAAACACCTCCACCAGTCAGCACCTCGATCTTCATACCTTGGTGTGCCGGCGGCAGCCGGCATGAGCGATTGGTACGAAAATAGATGCTCCCACTCACGTCAGTGCATCCCGGGTACCCCGGCTCCCCATCAATCACTCCGCAAATCCCGCAATCGAGAGAGAAAAATGTAGCGCTGGGGCTTGTCCCCAGCCAAGGACCCGGCGTCCTACCATTTTCATCCTCTTACGCAGACCTCGCAGGTCCATGGTGATTCCGGCGAAAGCATGTCCCGTACGCTGTTACGGGGCCGGAATCCAGGGGAGGCGTTGGCGGCGCCACCGGCACGCGAACACCACCACCAACAAGCGCCCCCAAATCTCATGCCACCGTCTGCCGGCCAAAGCCGGCGCGGGTGACCGGACAAGACTCGAATATGGATTCTCTATCCGCGATCTACCGCCTCAGTCAAGACAATCCTTGGCCGAGGCTTCCAAGCGTCTAATCCCGTGGATCGCACCTCTGTGACGACTCGCCGAGAGTTGACCCATCCCGACTAGCACGGAAATGAATTGAACTCGCTTACTAGGAGCACGTTTTGAGATGAAGCCCGAATTAGACCCACGAAAGCCGGCGGTGGCGGTTGGAGTCGTAGTGCAGCGAGGCCACGAGATCCTCTTGGTGCAACGAGGCAAACCTCCACATAAAGGCGCGTGGAGTATTCCCGGCGGTCATCTGAAGTATGGCGAGACGATATCCGACGCCGCCGTGCGCGAGGTCCGGGAGGAGTGTGGCATCGAGATTAAGTTGCGGGACGTCAGATTGGTGCTTAACCGAATAGGTCGGACCGAACACGACATTCAATATCACTTCGTAATTATCGATCTATTGGCCGATTGGCTGAGTGGCGACCCGGTCGCCGGTGACGACGCCGACGCTCTTCGGTGGGTGCATCGCGACCAACTTGACAAGTTGGAGACGTCGCCCGGCTTGCCCGGATATATTCGTGGCATGCTGAGAGGCCCTGGCGCCGCTGCCGTTTGCGACGTCATCGACGCCGCCGGCTGACGCCATCCCCGCGGCGAATTCTAGGTGAAGGGTATTGCAGATGCCTGGAACCGGCGCGTAACTCGCGCTCCAAGCGCCGTCAGTCCACTATCACTGCCGCAAGCGGATCTTGGTCAATAGTTCCGCTGACCGTTCCAAGGTGCTCATCTTCTTGCAGAAGGAAAACCGGACCTGGCTCCGGCCCGCACCCGGTCGCTGATAGAAGCTGCTTCCGGGTACTACCGCGACGCCTATCTCTTTCACAAGATACTCGGCGAACTCGGTGTCGTCTTCGAAGCCAAATGCCCTGAAATCAGTCATGACGTAATATGCGCCCGCGGGCGCGTTGCATTTGAAGCCCAACTCCTGCAGGACTGGAATCAGAAAGTCCCGTCGCTCCCGGTAATCGGCCAGAAGCCCACTATAGTATTCATCGGGTAGATTCATCGCCACGACGCCGGCTGCTTGCAGTGGCGCCGGTGCTCCCACTGTGAGGAAGTCGTGCACCTTGCGAATTGCGGCGGTAATCGCCGGCTGGGCCACCGCATATCCGACGCGCCAGCCTGTAACGCTGTAGCTCTTGGACAGGCCACTGATCAGAACCGTCCGTTCGCGCATTCCCGGCACAGTCATCATCGGAATATGGCGGCCTTCATATATGAGGTGTTCATAGATCTCGTCGGTCACCGCTATCGCGTCGTGCTCTATGCACAACTCGGCGATAGAGTTTAGCTCCGACCTGCTGAAAACCTTTCCTGTAGGGTTGCCTGGAGACGAAATTATGATCGCCCGCGTCTTAGAGTTGAAGGTTCGCCGCAATTCATCGAAGTCGATTTCCCAATCAGGCTCGTGCAACTCGACAAAGCGAGGAGTTGCGCCGGCGAGGACCGCGTCCGGCCAATAGTTTTCGTAGTAGGGGGCGAACACGATCACCTCGTCGCCGGGGTTGGCGATTGCCATCACGCTGCTTATCATCGCCTCGGTCGCGCCGCAGCAAACGGTTATCTCCGCTTCGGGATCTGCTTCAATGGCATAGAAGCGATTGAGCTTGGAGGCAATGGCCCGGCGAAAGTCAACTGCTCCCCACGTGATCGAATACTGGTTGATGTCGTCATTGATTGCGGCGCAAGCTGCTGATTTTATGACGGCCGGCGCCGGGAAGTCGGGAAAGCCCTGAGCGAGATTGATGCCCTTCTCGCCTTGGTACAGATGACACAGACGGGTCATCTCTCTGATGATTGATTCCGTGAATAGATTAGTTCGATCCGATGGAGAGAACCGCATCAATCAGCTTCTCCCGGTGAGGCATATCGGCATCTTTGGATCCCCCGCAGCCGCCGTCTCCCTGTCGATCGATGATAGACGCGAGCTTAGTAGAACTGATTCGGAATTAAACACGTAGATCCACCTCAAGTTTTGGGGAAACGCGGTTCGGTCACCCACAGCGAGCATGTCGTCAGTTTATTCGGAAGGTGACAAGCCAGATCGCCCTAGTCGCCAATCCAAGGCGACCGCACAGATGATTCCGCCGACTGACGCAACCAACCGGGAGCTAGTTCGTGCCATCCGGCCAGGTAAAGCTCTCGAAAATGTAGGTGAACAGTCGTGTGCTTTCCCCTGCCGTATCGCGCCCTCCCATGAAAGCGACGATCGCCTGATTTCCATCGCGAGTGGCGGATGCGACTATCGAAGGGCCTGCGGCCTCCGTATACCCTACTTTGACTCCGTCGGCGCCGGGGTAGTTCCCCAGCAATCTGTTGAGATTGTATATTGTGTATCCCCGAGTGCCGTTCACGTCCCACGTCCTAGTCGCCGCGAGCTTAGCGAAAAATGAGTTCCTCAGCGCGTACCTTGTGATCATCGCCATGTCATACGGACTTGAGTAATGATCCGCTTCATCAAGTCCGTGCGGGTTGACGAAGTGACTGTCTGTCAGTCCCAACTGGCCCACCTTGATGTTCATGAGCTCTGCGAACTGCTCCTCTGATCCAGATATGTGGTTGGCGATGGCCAATGCCGAGTCGTTACCAGAAGGCAGCATCAGTCCGTATAGCAAGTCCCTCAGCGTATACCACTCTCCGTTACGTATCCCCATCAAAGTGCTGTCGTAGAGCTCTTCGTCGTCGAATTCTACCGCCACCCATTCGTCCAAGTCGCCATGTTCGATTGCAACTAATGCCGTGACTATCTTGGTCAAGCTCGCCGGCGCCACACGACCGTGCATATTCCGAGCATAGAGGATAGAGCCCGATCTGGCGTCAATTGCAATCGAGAAGGGTGCCGGGATTGACGGCTCTGGTTGGGAGCCAGTCTTGACTGGGGCGCCCGGCGTGGGCGTCGGCGGCGGCGTCGCGGTATAGGTAGGCGCCGGCGTTGTTGTTGCCGTGAAAGTTGGAGTCGGATCATCCAGCGTGGTTTCTGGCGTGCTCGCAGACCCTCCAACCTCCGTTCCGCTCGATACGACGGTCGGAGGTGCCACAGGACTAGCCACGCTAGGCGAGCCGGGCTGTGCGTTCCTAATTCCAACGGCTTCGGTCGGAAACAGCTGCGTGTAGGCCAAAGCGATCAGCCCGCCCACTAACAGGGCAAAGGCTGCGACTAGGTAGCCTCTAATGTTCAAACTGGGGACTCAACGCTGATTCTCACAGAAATAATGGGTATTCATGGTTTTCAGAGATTCTAGCATCGAGGCGTTGACGCGCTTGGCTGGGGCTCGCGTGGAGCGACTCTGGACAGAGGATTCTTGCCGGCCGGCCCTGTGGTAAGCTTCTGGTTGACGAGTCAAATTCCGATGAGACTTGCGCCTGTAGCTCAGTGGACAGAGCGGCTGCCTTCTAAGCAGCGGGTCGGGGGTTCGAGTCCCTCCAGGCGTGCCAATCGCCATGGCAGGTATTTCCGGCGTATCTAACAATTTCTTCCTAGCCCCGCATTGGCGCTGTAACCGGACGTCACGGAGTTGCAGCGTTGCTACGCGCATCCGTACTGGATATGTACGCACAAACCTTGCGACGGGAATGCAACCCTTGCTATCGTCTATTTATTAGGCCAATGCGCGAAGATACAATGTGGAAAGTGATATCGTCATGATTAACTCTAAAATCACTGCAAAGGGACAGACAACATTACCTAAAGCCGTCAGGGAGGCCCTCGCCTTGAAGGCCGGGGACCATGTGCGTTATATCGTCCAGGATGGCGATGTGCGGATCAGGGCGGTGCGGCCCATCGGTCGGCTATTTGGCATACTAAAGAACGCGGGCCCGGCTATATCTCTGGACCAAATGGAACAGGCTATCGTCGACGGGGCATGTGAAGGGTGATCGCAGTAGATACGAATGTGCTCGTCCGCTATATGGTATGTGACGACGCGGAACAGGCCCGATTAGCCCGATCACTTCTGGAAAAGTTGTCGTCGAATCGGCCTGGCTTGATTAGCCGCGAGGTAGCGATCGAACTCGTATGGGTTCTGGAACGAGCCTATCGATTCTCCCGTGATCAGATCGTGTCTGTGTTGGAAGAGTTGGTCTCTACGGAGGGTCTCGTCGTCGAGGCTGCGGATGATGTAGTTCGCGTGTCCTCTATCTACCGTCGAGGCGGTGTCGGCTTCTCTGACCTGATGATCCTTGCGGCTGCCGAACGACTTGAAGCCAAGCCGGTCTATACTTTCGACCGCGCCTTTGCGAGATTGGAAGGAGCAGCTTTGGTGGAGGATGCGACAATCGGAGAGTTGCCATGAAGGACGCCCAGAAGCCGAATCAGAGGGCTACTACGACGCATTCCACTACGAGTGGACGCGTCGAAATTTGAGTCCCGCGGAAGGCCGGAAACGACCCGGCTCCAGGATTTGTCGATGAAGTTCAACGGGAAAGTAGCGGTCGTAACGGGAGGGGCCAGGGGGATAGGTCGGGCAATCGCCTTACGGCTCGCTAGAGACGGCGCCGGCGTAGCTGTAGCCGACATCAACATGCCGGGTGCCGAGTTGGTTGCAAGTGAGATCCAGTCGCTCGGCGGCTCAGCCATCGCAGTGCAGGCCGACGTCGCGAGTGAAAATCAGGTCGAGGAGATGATTGGCAAGACTGTGCGGCAACTCGGCCGGGTCGACATCGCCGTCGCAAACGCCGGGATCTTGATCTTCGCGCCTCTGGTTAAAATGCGCGTGTCCGACTGGCAGCATCAGATCGATACAAATCTAACCGGAATGTGGCTGACCTGTAAGCATGCCGCCGGTCAGATGATAGCCCAGGGCGACGGCGGCAAGATTATCCTGGCGAGCTCGCAAGGCGGTAAGGTGGCGACGTCACGACCGTCTGGAGGGTATGTTACAACCAAGCATGCCGTGATCGGCCTCACGCGGGCGCTCGCGCTAGAACTCGCCAAACACAAGATAAATGTGAACGCGTACTGTCCTGGCCCTGTCGACACGCCCATGCTAGACATGATTCATCGCGAGGCAAGTACGATTGTGGGTATGGAAATCGAAGAGTTCAAGGCTTTGATGGTGAGGGACGTACCCATGGGCCGAGTCGAGCAGCCGGAGGACGTTGCCAAGCTTGTCGCGTTCCTCGCATCGCCGGAATCCGATTTCATAACTGGTCAAGCAATCAACGTTGGCAGTAGCACGATGCACTAATCGTGTTTCGTTCTGTCTCATTTAGCTGTCGTGGCCGGACATGAGACGAACATACTCTTTTTTACAAAACAAATCAGAAGGATGATGTCTCGGCCACTTGCGGAGAGGAGCCACCATGTATCGATTGTCGGTTTGCGAAGGAACGTTCTTACCTGACTTAAGCTGGGAGCAGCGCGTCCGGACTATCTCCGAAGCAGGATTCCTGGTAGACCTCTGGGGATGGGACGACGATGTTGCGAGCGCGATCGGCGCGGATCCCTCAGTTCAAATATCGGCGATGCCGGGTTGGATTGGAGGCAGCATGGTCCACCCGGACGGCGTGGCGGCGTTCCTTGAGGGCGTAAATCGGTGCCTGGCCGCCGCAGAGAAGCTGAACTGCCGAAACCTGGCCGTCGGAACCGGCGAAATAAATCGCGAGGGCAAGGTGGTCCACAAGATATCCGAGCATCCGGCCACAATGTGGATCACCGCATACAAGACCTTGTCGCAAATGGCTGAGTTGGCCGAACAGCACGATGTGGTCTTCGCGGTAGAAACGCTGAATACGAAGGTCGACCATGCCGGCTACCCACTATCGCAGATCGAGGACACTGTGCGACTCGTCGAAGCGGTGGATAGCCCCAGGATAAGAATCCTATTTGACATCTACCACGCTCAAGTTGAAGAAGGGAATGTCATTCAAGGTCTACGGGACCACTTCGAACTTATCGGCCACATCCACGTTGCCGATGTCCCCGGTCGACACGAGCCCGGCACGGGCGAGATCAACTATCCCAAGGTGGCGTCGGCTCTGAAGGAGTTGGGTTACGAAGGCGTTGTGGGACTGGAAGCTTTTCCATTGGCTGACGACTTGGAAGCGATGAACCGCTTTCGCGACGCGTTGGCGTGATGTGCAGTCACGGCAAATACTTGACGGCGACTTAGGTCCAACGGTGCTCAACCAACCACATTTGAGTTGAGAGGATGTCTGCCGTCGCCGAGATCCGGCTCAGATGATCCGCGAACTGCGGCCCTTTGGACGGCGCAAAGGAGAGTGTGTAGGAAATGGCAAGCGAAACGCTAAGCAACTGGGGAAGGTGGGGTCCCAACGACGAAAGAGGAACGCTCAACTTGGTCACAGCCAAGAATGTGAAAGATTCGGTCTCCTTGGTTCGTCATGGCAAGGTATACAGTTTGTCCGTAGAACTCGACAAGAACGGACCGCTTCCCGATATCCGCAATCCGCTATGGCACCGGACCTCGCTTATCGAGCGGCCCTCTCCGATGCACAGCGCCGCGGACGACGTGATCGTTATGCACACCCATGGAACGACGCATATCGACGCCTTATGCCATATCTTCGCTGAAAATCAAATGTACAACGGCTATCGCGTCGACGAATCTATCCATCCGACGACCGGCGCAAGCAAGAACGGCGTGCAAAACATCGTGTCTATCGTGGGCCGCGGCGTTCTACTCGACATTGCCGGCTACCGCGGCGTCGACCATCTCGAGTCGAGTGACGAGATCCCGCCGGCTGAGCTGGACGCATGCGCGCAGGCTCAGGGGGTCGAAATAAAGGCCGGCGACATCGTCCTAATTAGGACTGGATGGATGAATGTATTCTTCGACGATCCGGTCAAGTTTCGTTCTAGCTCTCCGGGCGTCAGTAGGTCCGTCGCCGGCTGGTTTAAGGAGCACCATATCTCGGCGCTCGGTGCTGACAATATGTCCGTCGAACCATACCCACAGCCGCCAGGCGAGTCAAGAACATTGCACTACAGCGTAATCCGGGATCTCGGCGGATACCTGATGGAGTTTCTACATCTCGAAGAACTGGCTGCCGGCAAAGTCTATGAATTCATGTTCGTCGCGGCGCCCTTGCGCCTGGTCAACGGCATCGGCAGTCCGATAAACCCGTTGGCGATATGTTGAGGCGAGCGCTCATAATCTTAGGTACGTGAAGCCGTCGCCACCCTGCCCCGATGGGAGCGGCCGGACATTACCGCTCAAGTACCAATCGTAATCACGATATACTTCCTGTCTATCGACACCGGGAACGTCTCGGCCACGTATGGCCCTTTCTGCCAGCCCGGCGCAGGGGTGTCTGGATCGACCAGTAAACTGTCGCCCTGCTCAATTGTTACTTCGTAGCTTCGCACTCTTTGCTTAGTTGGAGCGAACCACGATTGTCCGGTGCTGACGTCATACTCCCAGCCGTGCCAGGGGCACCTAAGCATCTTGCCGTTTCCGGCATAGATGTACTCCCCGGGCTTACTGGATTGGACGTTGTCCCACAGGTAACCGCTGCATAAGGGGCCTCCCTGATGGGGACATCGGTTGCGAAGGGCGAAATACTTGCCGTCTATGTTAAAGATGCCGATTGATCTACCGGCGGCCTGGACGGTCTTGCGCCCGCCGGGAGGTATCTCGTTGGCGAGCGCCACAACAAATCGGACCATCTACTCTCCATGTCCGTTACGGGCGCAGCGTCTTAACACCTGATGTTGTCGGCGCGGCGTGGCAGAAACGTGTTTGCGCTCGAATGCTAGAGTCGGTAAAGTGCGCGGGCATTGTCGGCCAAGATCTGCCGCCTAAGGTCCGGCGGTATACTCTGCGGGAGCGCCTGGTCCGGCGCGTCGAAATCCCAATGTGGATAATCGGTCGCGAACATCAGCCGGTCATCCATGTTCAATTGACCAAGAAGTTGCTGGAATTGCTCGGGAGTAGCCGGCTCCTCCATCGGTTGGGTACTGATCCAGAAGTGATCGCGAATGTATTCAGAAGGCGCTCGCCTCACGTGAGGCACCTCGTCGCCCAAAACCTGCCAACTCCGGTCGAGCCGCCACATTAGCGGTGGCAACCAGCCAAACCCGCCTTCTATCAGCACCACTTTGAGGGTTGGAAAGAGCTCGAACACCCCTTCGTATACGAGGCTGGTCACCACGGACTGAAACACCGCAGTCATCCCCGCGTGGTACTCGATGTAGTACGAGGGCCATCCAGCTCCGGTCAAAGGATCGCCATTGAGACCTGAAAAGTGGACCCCAATCGGCAAATCGTGATCAACGGCCGCTTCGAAGATCTTCCAGTATTTTCGCCTTCCAATCGGTTCTAGCAATCGGGCTAACATCAGCACCTGAGCGAAGCCGGGATGATCACCAAGGCGGTTGATTTCGTCCGCGGCAAGCTCACCGTCTTCGCTCGGCACAACCAGAGACGCACGCAGCCTTGGCTCCGGCTCCAACCATTCGGCAATCTGCCAATAGTTGACCGCGCTGGCGATGGCGGCGCTGTACTCTATGTTGTACTCAGAGCCGAGGAGCACTAGTGGATTTAGGATACCGTACTCCAGCTCCCAGGAGTCGAGCAACTGCTCGCGCATAAATTGGAGGTCCGAGCCCGGCGGAAGTCCCGACGGCGGCACCGCATCGGTCCGGGCAGCGGCGTTCGGGTTGACCGGTGGGTAGTTTATCCCGTTGTAGCCACGGTACCCGAAAGTCTCGTGGTGCCGGCGCCATCGATCGGGAAGAAATGGAGACAGCGCGTCGATAGAAGGCAACGCGTTGTGAATATCGCAGTCAATTACGGCCATCTTGGCCGCGCGTCGCGCCGTCTTGCTGCGTACCGGCGCTACCAAGGGTCACTCTCTTCCGGATGTTTCCTATCGATCATCGTTTCCTCGATAGATTCTGAGCATCAGACTAATTCAATCTGTAGAACGCGCGTGCGTTCTCGGACATAATATTTCGCTTAAGTGCATCCGGCAATGCGTTCAGCCAGGAATCCGCCGACTGATCCGAGTGGTGATGCGGGTAGTCTGTCGAAAACATGAGGATTTCTTCAGAGCCAAGTTGGTCGACTATCTCCAAGAGCTGGGTTTGATCTGGAGGCGCGTCAATCGGCTGAGTACTCATACGCATGTGCTCTCTGATGTAGTCGGATGGGAGCCGTCGCACCCACGGTACTTCACGGCGCAGACCCTTCCAGTCTTTGTCGAGACGCCACATCAACGAGGGCATCCAAGTGAAGCCGCTTTCCATGAGCGCGACCCTCGAAGTGGGGAATCGATCGAACACTCCCTCCACTATCATGCTCATAACCTGTGATTGGAAAACTTGAGCCATGCCGGCGTACTCCTCGATGTAGTACGAGGGCCATCCGGTAGGCGTGATCGGATTGCCGGGGGATCCACCGTAGCTGATCCCAATGACCAGATCGTGGCGAGCCGCTGCCTCGAACACGGCATGGTAACGGCGATTGCCGTACGGAGACTCCGAACGAACAGGTAGGAACACCTGCACGAAACCTGGGTTGTCACCCACCCGTTCGATCTCGGTTGCGGCGGCTTCAGGGTTCTGTATGGGCACAACCACCGAAGCCCTTAGTCTGGGTTCTGGTTCGAGCCACTCGTTTATCTGCCAATCGTTCACTGCCCTGGCCAAAGCCAGAGATCCATCAGGATGCCGCACGCTGGCGACGGCATAATCGCAGTTGGCGATAGCCAGTTCGATGCCCTCTCTGCCCAACACCTGCTCACGCAGTAATGCCAAATCGGATCCAGGCGGCCCCCCGTCGGGGGGGAATGCATCGGCTCGTGAGGTCGTCGGGGCTCCGGGCAAATAGTAGCCCTCAACCGGGCCTTTGAAGCCGGAATTGTTGATGTAGTGCCGCCAGTGATATGGCAGATAGGGGAATAGCGCTTGCACAGACGGTACCGTGATGTGCACGTCACAGTCGATGACCGATCGTGTGGACGGTAGCTCGCTCATCGTTGCTTCTCTAGCCGCAGTCACGTTGATCGGGGAAGCTTGGTCGTATGCTGCCTCAAATCGGCAACCATTCTCTTGTCAAGTATATCTGGCGCCTGGAGCTTTGTTCCAACAGCCCAAGTATGTCATACTTTGCTGCGATTCATGTGCGTCAAATAGTCGGGCCTGCTCAGTGTTTGGATCTGGTCTTGGACGCGCGACTCTGATCTGAGTTGCTACTAAGTTGGCAGCGAAGGAAAGGCAACTAGAATGATAATCCTTTCACTAGAACGGCTAAGAAGTTTCTGTAATGACCTGTTGATCGAGGCCGGCGCCAGCGAAGAGAACGCAATAACCGTCGCGAACCATCTCTCTCTTTCGAATCTGCTCGGCCACGATTCTCACGGAGTCTCCTGCATCTCTATGTACCTAGACGCGATAAGTGACGGTTATATACAACCAGCAGCGAGCCCAAGCGTACTCAAAGATATGGGCAACACCGCCGTCGTGAGTGGAAGTTGGACCTTCGGCCAGGTGGGGGCCGAGTTCGCCGCAAAGCTAGCGATAGAAAAAGCAAAACAACATAAGGTAGCTTTCGTCGGAGCGGTCCACTGCAACCATACCGGCCGGCTCGGTCACTACTGCGAGTTGGCAGCATCTGAAGATATCGGGACGTTCATCACCCACGGCGGCTTCGAGCAGACGTTCATGGTGCCGCCCGGCGGCAGAGCCGGCGCGCTTGCCGCGAACCCGCTTGCCTTTGGGCTTCCCGCCGGCAAATACCCTCCGGTGATCGTCGACTTCGCCACCACGATGGTCGCCGTAGGAAAGCTGGCGATCGCCCGAGATGAAGGCAAAGAGGTCGGTCCCGGCCTCATTCTGGACAAAGCCGGCAACCCCACGGTCAATCCGAGCGACTTTTTCGATGGTGGCGCGTTGCTGCCGTTCGGCGGTCATAAAGGCTATGGGCTTGCGCTGGTGGTGGAGATACTCGCTGCCGCACTAATCGGTGAGCACGACATCTCCTATCAAGGCAAGGTCGATTCCAATCTCAAAAGAACCGGCACTCTCTTCATCGCGTTCGATACAGCCGCATTCCAGCCGGGGGGTTCCTACGCCAAAGCTGTCGAGGGAATTGTCGATCATCTGAAAAGCGTGAAGGCAGCCCCTGGATCAGATGGCGTGATGGTGCCTGGCGAACCTGAGTTGTCGCAGAGGGAACGCCGACTCAAAGACGGTATTCCGATAGCCGATGCAACTTGGGCGAGAATCAAACGTGCTGCCGACGACTTGGCTATAGATCTACCTTCAGTATGATCGACACCGTAGATTGCTACTAGGCAGCTTCGGAGCCACCATCTGCCGTCCGCGATTTTGTGAGGAGGCTCTTCGACGATAGGCGGCGGCTGCCTTTCCGCGCTATCGGTGTCCACTCATCCATCCCAAAACAACTAAACTCCCAGGCGGAGTATCCTTTCTCAGGTGCCTCCGTCGCTTTGGCACACGGTTTACGGCTTCGCCCAGACAGATGGGGACTATATCCAACGATTGGATGGATATAATATCGGCAGGAACGATGGTTTCTTGTCCTAGTAAAGCGGTGCGCGGTGCCTCCACGGATGAGACTTATGTGACCTGGGTAATCGGGCCGCAGGCTATCCCAAAGGAGTGAAGGCAATGCCAGGACCAGAGCGAGTCAATTTGTCGGGACTTCGGCGCGGAATGGAAGAGGCAGACCTCGACGCCCTGATTGGCGTCGGCCCGGAGAACTTCATGTATGTCACCGGAGCCTGGCTCCTGTCACATAAGCTGCGAATTCAAGAAGTGTTCTCTGGCGTCGTCATTGGCCGGCATTCGGATCCTACCGCAATCGTGAATGGAGTCTACGACCGAATCATGCATCGAGACTCTTGGATCAAAGATATCCGGATCATGCAGGAGAGACGGACCTATAGAGGTGATCAAGAAACTCCGCTGAGCGTGGTCGCCGACGTTCTTCGTGAGCACAACGCAACCAGCGGGCGAGTCGGTGTAGATATGGCGCTTGTACCAGCCAAGTCCGTGCACGAGCTCAAGACGCTGCTCCCGGATGCGACCTTGGTGCCGGCGGACGGGGTGTTCGAGCGGGCCCGAGCCATAAAGACTGCCGATGAGATTGCGGCGCTCCAGCGCGCCGCAGTTGCGACCGAAAAGGCCATACGAGACGCTTTTGCGAATGCAAGAGTGGGCGACACTGAAAAGAAAGTGGCAAACGACATCATCTTCGGCATCCTGGGAGCCGGAGCGGTCGATACCTGGATGGTTTTCCACGCCGGTGCCAACTCTCGAGTTATCCACCACCAGCCAGGGAACAAGAAGTTGATGCCCGGCGAGCTTGTGCACGTAGACTGCGGCGGACAGATCGACGGCTACTTTTCCGATATCGCTAGGATGGCTGTCGTGGGCGAGCCCAGTTACCTACATAGCTCTCGCTACGAATGGCTCTACCACACCATGCGCAATACCATCGACCACGTACGCCCCGGCGCAGTGCCGGCTGAGCTGTACACCGCTGCCAAGACTACCTATGAAAAGGAAGGCTTCGAGTACATCAGCCAGATGGTCGGTCACAGCATCGGCGTCGCCATCCACGAAGCTCCGGTCCTGGAGCCGGATGAGCCGACTCCTTTGCAGCCGGGCATGGTGGTGCAGATCGAGCATGGTGTGGATGATCATGTGGGTGGGCGGTTCCATATCGAAGAAACCGTGCTAGTTACCGACGACGCACCTAAGATTCTCTCCGATTACGCGCCAACGAATGAGATATTTGTCATAGAGTAGACATAGCGCCTGATCGTGAATCGCCGGCTTGCATTCTGCGATAGGTAGCTAATGGCGCATCTTTGTAGGGGGTTCGCCACTCATTGATCTTTGCCCACGCGTTTGCCTTCGCATAGGCGTAAGCATAGTCGCGTGACCTAGGCGGTCGGTGTTTAGGCACTCCGCGTTGGCGCGACGCCAAGGTCTCGATCATCGGTTTGTGGACGGTATGAAGCAAATCCTCAAATAATCGACGCTAACCGCTGATCGCCGGCCACGAGAGGAGCGAGGATGTTTTCCCTGTCAATTTGTGAAGGTACTGTCTTACGGCATCTGTCCTTCGAGGACCGAGTACGCACGATCGCGCAAGCCGGTTTCTTGGTCGATCTAGGAGTATGGACACCCACCGAACTCGATGCGATGGCTGAGCGAATCGACGTTCCGATAAACGCCATGCCCGCGTGGCGTCGAGGCAGCATGGTGCACCCAGACGGCGTTGCGCAATTCTTGCGGGATGTCGAGGACTACTTGCCGGTAGCTGAAAAGCTCGGATGTCGGAAGCTAGGCCTCGGAGCCGGCGAGATTGACGAATTGGGCCGGGTGGTCCATCCGATCGCCAAGCATCCGGCCACAATGTGGATCACCGCCTACGAGTGCCTGTGTCGAGTTGCGGAGTTGGCCGAGAAGTACGATGTCGTATACAACGTCGAGCCGTTGAACACCAAGGTCGATCACCCAGGATACCCGTTTCCGAACGTACGTGACGTCGTATGTCTACTCGAAGAGGTGGATAGCCCGAGGATTGGGTTACTGTTCGACGTCTATCACACGCAGGTTCAAGAGGGCAACGTGACTCAGAAGATTCGCGACTTCGCTAGCTACATCGGTCACGTCCACGTCGCGGACGCGCCCGGCCGGCGCGAACCTGGCACCGGAGAGATTAACTACCCAAACGTCGCCAAGACTTTGCGGGAGATTGGCTACGATGGAACCGTGGGTATGGAGGCGTTTCCCCTGGACGACGAACTCGCCATGAACCGTTTTCGAGATGCACTTAGGTGACCGGGCCGCCGGCAAGCGCTTGATTGCGACGCAATAAAGGGGCCCCCGATGGTTGGTTCCGGAGCGGTCAAATAGGCCCTGAGATCTCTTAGGTCGCTTGGACCTCACCTTCGGCGACCTGCCGGATCGAGCGCAAATAGTGAGAATCTTCCGTGATGGCTTGGCCGGATTCATCCGTTCTAATGCCGATCCCGTCCATGTTGATCGGGAGAAATCCCAGCTTGTAGGCCGGCGATCCTAGCCGGAGTCGAAAGTCGTCTTGCTCGGGATCTACGACCAGGGGATCGGCAACCACCGAACGCAAGTCGTAGCCCATCGTTCGCCACTCCGCCAGCGACAATTGCTTCTTGGCGACATTGGCCGGTAGGGAATAGTTTTCGCTTTCTTGCGGCGCGCGTTCGATCATGGTGACGTAGTATCGCTCGCCGTCGGGATCGAAGAACAGGTTGTCGTCGCTTTCCTGAACCACCTCGTCCGTCCAACCGTTGCCGGTGTCTATTAGTCCGCCGGTTGGCTGAACTGTGTACACGATGTTTCTGCAGAAGCGGTTTCCGGTCATGAATCCCAGCATAGGCTTGTTGGCAATCCTGCCTGCGGCGTTGTTCCAATAACGAATGGGATAATCGCATCCCGCGAAGATGTTGTTCTCTACGAGATTGTTCTTGCCGGAGTGTATCTGGATCCCTACACCTGCCCTGACAATAATGTTCCCGTAGACTAGACAGTTGCTGGCGAAATCGTCAAGATAGATTGCGTGCGTCAGAACCACCGTGGGAGCCTCAATCGTAACGGAATCGTCTTGCTCAACGACCAAGCATCCCCACGTATCAGCTATGTAATTGTGCCGTATCACGTGTCCACATCGCTCCGAGTCCGGCTTCGGAGCGCTCATCGGCACGTCTCCCCAACAGTTGATAGCGGTCGAGTCGTGGTTCTCCAAGGCGGTATGTTGGATGAAGTTGTACTCTACGTAGTTGCGCCCGCTGCCGTTACTACCCAAATTGACGGCATGGTGAGGCACGTGATGTATGTGGTTGTGTCCAACTACGTTTCCGTCGCTCGCCGCGAGGTAGACGCCGACCCCAAACTTCTGAAAGACTCCGACGTGATGAATGTGGTTGTCCTCGACGCGGTTGAACCGAGGATTTTGGAGCGTGGACCCCACAAGACAGATTCCATTTGCACCCGCGTATTCGATCTCGTTGAGCTGAATGCGATTGCGGAAGTTGTCGCCCTCTAGATAGATGGCGTTGCCTCCAACCGCGTAGAATCGATTCCGCTCGATGGAGCAGTGTTGACAGCGTCGCATGTGGAGCGCCTCTCCACAGTAGCTCCTTCCTTGGCGAGGGTACATCGCTCCATAGCCATCGCCGCCAGCGCGGCATAGGTCGTCGCCGGCATCCAGCGTTTCGGTGAGAGTGAATCCCGAGACGGTGATCCAAGAAGCTCCTCTTAGGCTGATGAGACAGTCGTTGAATGGAACGATCACCTCACCATCCTCTATGCTCGCGGGTGGCCAAAAATAGAGAATGCCGTCTTCGGAATCAAGACACCATTCACCGGGCTCGTCGAGTTCCTCGAGGAGATTCTCGACGATGAACCGATTGTTCCGATAGAAGCAGAAGGCGAGATACCATGGGGGACGATCGTTTTGCCAAATCTCGCGCGTCAACTTGATAATGCGATTCTCTTCGTCCACCGATTCTATCGGGACGATGTCGTTCGTAATCCCGCTGAAGAAGAAGCAGTTCACCTCGCCTTGCCTTGGTTTCGCCCAACTCCGCTCGAAGGTCCCCGGTTTGTAGTGGAACGATGTCGCATTCCCGCCCTCTATCGACGGTCGCATATATAGATTGGCGCCAGTGCCTTCCGGGAACCGGTACGCGCTGATATTACCGTCGTCAGCCGGACTCTCCATGTAAGCCCAGCCACCGTAAAGAGGGTTGTCGGGATCGAAGTTGGGATACCGAGCTCTGATCTGACGCTTGCCATTGAAGAACAACTGTTTGGATTTCGAACCTCCTCCCTTCGCGGCAGGCAGGGAACTCCGCATGATCCTTCCCTCATAAGGCTCCCAGTCCGTGACCTCGCGACCACCACTCAAGATAGGTTTCTCGCCAGGATATGCTGTGTAAGTCACAGGATATTCTCGGGAGCCACTGTCCCGAGCATCCAACACCAACTGCTGGTTCAAGAAGTACTTGCCGCCTCGCACCATAATTGTCACAGCCTGCCGATCTGTCAGGTTTCGTCTCGTCTCCCGAACAGCATCGCGGGCTCTTGCGAGGCTTGCGAACGGTCCATCGTCTCCAGATTTGTTGGCACTTGCCAACATGCCGGACCATCGGTCGTCGCCGTCAGTGGCTACGTAGAATATCAGCGTCTCCACGAGCACACCCCCTTTTATCGTCGGGTTTACCTCATTCCCTGGGCAGTATGTCATAGATGATTAGTGTCCACAAAAACTAGAAGAAGATGGACCTATTCATTTAAGATTCAATAGATGACCATTTTGTCGTGCTGGTTGCTTTGATTTTGTATCTCCACATCTAGTGCGATTGCTTCGCTGGAATATCTATAGTTTGTTCTTGCAAATTGAGGCCGCCCTTCTTTTTGCACGTAAGTGGACATCATCGCGCAACTATTTTTAATGAGGCATTATCGCGAGAAAAGAAGATTTGTCACCGGGTCAGGTCCCACCAAAAACTGGGCTACCTCACACGTGCCAAGCTGATCAGCGCGGACAGCTGAGCAAACTTCCCGATGAAGACAATGAAACGCTCGGAATATCTGCTAGTGTGGTTACGTGCTACAAGAGGGTGCGACTGCAAATCAACGAGGGAAGACATGCGTATGGCGCGGACTAAACCGCGCTCCAATTCATTGACCAGACTTGGCCCAGATAGTACCATTACCATTCGCGCGTGTTAATTCCGGCGTCATAGAGGTTCGCGGAGCCATCTAGACACGGCTCAGAACGTAGGCCGGCCGGATCGGTGAGACAGATTTTGGATTAGAGGCAATGACCGTTGCAACTCCGGCCTTTCCTTGTTGGTCAAGTGGAGCGTTTGATGGTCGTCCGCGAGAAGCGAGTTTTGTAGGTCGGACATGAAAGTCAGAGCCTCAGTTAAACGAATGTGTGACAAGTGCAAAATCATCCGACGGCGTAGAGTCGTGAGGGTCACTTGCGACAACCCCAAGCACCGCCAGAGACAGGGCTAACAACGAACCCGAATACTTAAGGAGGTCGATCTTGGCAAGGATCGCAGGAGTGGACATACCGCGAGATAAGCGAGTCGAGATATCTCTACGGTATATCTTTGGGGTGGGGCCGGCGTTTGCCCGCAAGGCCCTTGCATTGACCAGGATCAGTTCAGATACCCGGGTAAAGGACCTGACGGACGACGAGGTCTCTAGGCTTCGTGAAGTTATCGAGCGGGAATATAGAGTCGAGGGTGACCTGCGTCGAGAACAGACACTAAATATCAAGCGTTTAATAGAGATTGGCTGTTATCGTGGGCTGCGCCACAGGCGGGGAATGCCCGTCCATGGACAGCGCACCCGCACCAATGCGCGTCAGAGGAAAGGACGAAAGAAGACGGTAGCGGGCAGGCGCAGAGCCATCGCGAAGAAGTAGCCTTATTAAGTACGAGATGACTTGAAAACAGGCGGATCGCGGTTGGATTCGCCTGTTTCATTGTGTGGTTTTTATTTAGTGCTACCGCAAAGGTTGTTGGTAGCGAGGAGGTTGAATGTCAGTTTCGCGAAAGGGGACTAGGGGAAAACGGCGCGAACGCAAGAGCGTGCCGCGAGGCAGGGTATACATCCAGTCTACCTTCAACAACACAGTCCTCACAGTTACAGATTTGAAAGGTGACGTGATCTGTTGGAGCAGTGCGGGCTCTTCCGGGTTCACGGGTTCTCGCAAGAGCACGCCTTTCGCCGCCGGTTTGGCAGCCGAAGCTGCCGCGCGAAAAGCCATGGAACAAGGAATGCGTCAAGTGGAAGTGTTCGTCAAAGGACCTGGGTCCGGTCGTGAGACCGCTATCCGCTCTCTGCAAGCAGCCGGATTATTGATTAGCGCAATCTCGGATAGAACTCCTATCCCACACAACGGATGCAGACCTCCGAAGCGTCGTCGGGTATAGGAGGACTCAAACATGGCACGTCAAAAAACTCCAGTCTGTAAGCTATGCCGGCGCGAAGGCGTTAAGCTGTTCCTCAAAGGAGAGCGCTGTTTCACTCCGAAGTGTGCTGTAGACCCTAACCGCAAACCTTATCCTCCCGGCGGAAGTCGGCTCGGGCGACGGCGTAGACCGTCTGACTATGCTGTTCAGTTGCGTGGTAAACAGAAAGTGAAAAGAATGTACGGACTGTTGGAACGGCAGTTCCGTCGACACTTCCGTGAGGCAAGCCGCCGGCCTGGGGCCACTGGCGAAAACCTTTTGCGCATCCTTGAAATGCGTTTGGATAATGCGGTTTATCGCTTGGGCTTCGCCGAGTCTCGCGCACAAGCGCGCCAGCTTGTGCAACACGGTCATTTCGACGTGGATGACCGCAAGACTGATATTCCGTCATTCGGCTGCGAGGTGGGAAATGCGATCTCGGTGCGCTCTCGCAGCCGACAACTCGACTATTTCAAACAGATGGCGGAAGACCTAGATAGCCGTGAACTCACCGGCTGGCTCAGCCGTGACGTCTCTACGCTCTCCGGTCGCATAGTCTCGATGCCTCTTCGTTCGGATATCGATCCCACGTTGGAGGAACAACTGATCGTGGAGTTTTACTCACGCTAGTTGAGATTCTAAAGCGATTCGTCTTGTACTTGAGCATAATCACGAGTAATAGCTTTTTTCAAAGGTTGAAATTCGCCCGCCTGATTTAATAGGCCGGCGCAATGGGAGAATCTAGCCCAATTGATTGACATGATGTTGCCAAAAATCGAATCGGTGGCTCAGTCTGAAGATTATGGTCGTTATCAGGTGGAGCCTTTGGAACCGGGGTTTGGCGTCACTCTTGGCAATGCGCTGCGGCGCGTCTTACTTTCGTCATTGCCTGGGGCAGCCATCACATCTATTAGGATAGACAACGTCTATCATGAGTTCACTACCATTGAAAATGTACGCGAAGATGTGACCCAAATCGTGATGGGCGTGAAGAAGATCCGCTTGAGGTTGTTCACTGATCGGCCAGTGACAATAATGCTTGAGGCAACCGGCCCAGGAGTGGTCACGGCCGCAGACATGATTTGTCCACCCGACGTCGAGATCGTTAATGTTGACCAGCCGATAGCGACGCTCGATTCAAAGGACGCGGCCCTTGGGATGGAGTTGACAGTCGAAAAGGGACGAGGTTACGTATCGGCAGAAGAGCGGGAAAATGCTGCGATCGGCGTGATACCAGTAGACGCGATATACACTCCAGTCCATAAGGTCAATTACACAGTAGAGAATGTGCGAGTAGGCCAAACAACCGACTTCGATCGGCTGGTTCTCGAACTGTGGACCGATGGTACCATCACACCTGACGATGCCGTCTCCCAAGCGGCGCAGATTCTCGTGAAACATCTACAACTTGTTGCGGACTTTGCCTTGCACGTAGAAGAGGGCGACGAGTTGCAAGTGCCTTCCGGAACTGCTATCCCCCCGACGGTATACGACACACCCATTGAGGACTTTAACCTGTCTGTCAGAGCATACAATTGCCTAAAACGAGCGGGTATCACCAAGGCGGGACAAGTGCTCGAAATGACGGTAGATGACTTACTCGCGGTCCGCAACTTCGGCCGGAAGTCGCTATACGAGTTGCAAGACAAGTTGTCGGGTCATGGCATGCTAGAAGGCACTCGACTCGGCGATAGCTTTGCGGCAGAGGCGGCAAGCAATCTAATGCCGAGCCTAGAAGAAGGGTTGACAATCACCGGTTCGTTCGGCGAATATGCCGACGACGATGAGAATTAGGATGTCGCAATGAGGCATCGTAAGGGCGGACACAAGCTTAGCCGGCCTTCGGCACAGCGGATGGGACTTCTGAGGAATCTTGTGACCGACTTGCTTCGTATCGGTAAGTTGAGAACAACCGAAGCCAAGGCCAAGGCAGTTCGCCCCTTGGCTGAAAAGATGGTTACCCTTGCCAAGCGCGGTGACTTGCACTCGCGTCGGCTTGCGCTCAGGACAATCCGTGATAAACAGGTCGTTGGCACGCTCTTTACAGAATTGGCCGAGCGTTACCAAGACCGTGAGGGCGGATACGTGCGAATTATGAAGCTTAGTCCAAGGCTCGGTGATGCATCGAAGATGGCCCTGATAGAGTTAGTCGAGTAGACCGACGGAAAGGCAACCGGAGATCAGCGGTCAACCAACAAATCTGGCTTTGGTCATCAGCTACGATGGCTCTAGCTTCCACGGGTTCCAGTCCCAGCTGGGCAGACGAACTATTCAAGGCGAGTTGTCCACGGCCATCAAACGACTCAATATTACAGCAGATCGTGTAGTTGGTGCGGGTCGTACCGATACAGGAGTTAGCGCCGAGCGTCAGGTAGTAACGGTCGTGGGATCGACGCCAATGGCGCCGGATGAGCTTCGTAGGGCGATAAACGCAGTCTTGCCCAAAGACATACGTGTCATTTGGGCGCGCCGAGCGCCGGATTGGTTCGATGCGAGGCGCAGTGTAGCAAGCCGGGTCTACCGATACAGGATTGCAGATCTCGAGACACCACATCCAGCGAAGAGCCTAACAACGTGGCTGCCAAACCAGATAGACATAGCAGGCTGGCGGGATAACTTGCGTTCTATGATCGGTGTCCGTGATTTCGTGGATTTTGCGGTTAAGGTAAGCCGGCTACGAAAATCCACTATTAGACAAGTTTTTGCATCGAACTGTTGGCGTGAAGGACGCGAGGTAGTGGTCGAGATCGAGGCCAATGCATTCTTGACCCGAATGGTCAGGTTGATCGTAGGCGGTCTTATAAGATTAGCCAAGAACAGCGGTCAAAGCGGGACAATGCCCGAGAATAAGCGGATGATTGGGGCCGAGAATAGGTGGCCGGCGCCGGCCAAGGGTTTGACTTTCTACGGTGTCACCACGCCTGGAATTGCCGGTAGGAGAACATCTCATTGAAGACCTATGCCCCTAAGGCAAAGGATCTCGCGCCGAATTGGTATGTGATCGATGGGCAAGACATATCACTAGGACGACTAGCCTCAAAGGTAGCCACGATCCTCAGAGGTAAGCACAAACCTATCTTCGCACCATGGATGAATAACGGAGACTTCGTGATAGTGACCAACGCCGCAAGAGTCCGATTGACAGGTGCAAAGCTCACCGACAAAATCTACTATAGGCACTCAGGCTATCCGGGTGGGTTGAGTCAGCGTTCCGCCGGCGACATTTTGGCTAAATACCCGGAGAGGTTAGTTGAGCGCGCGGTTCGTGGCATGTTGCCTCGAAATGCCCTTGGCAAGGCAATGTTGCGAAAGCTCAAAGTCTACGGAGACCATCAGCATCCACACCAGGCACAGAAACCGAGTCCACTTCCGGTGGAAGATATTAAAACGAAACGGGGACGGAAAGACTCTTGAACGAAAGATCAAGTTACTTCGCGGTAGGTCGTCGCAAGTCGGCAATCGCTCGAGTGAAAATAGTCCCAGGTAATGGCCAGATAATCGTGAACGGTAAGCCACTTCACGAAGCCCTCCCTCGTGCTGATCTTCAGCAGTTTGCTAGTGAGCCCCTTCGTACAGCTAATGCGGCCGGAAAATTTTCGGCGATGTGCAAGTTGAATGGTGGTGGCGTAACGGGTTGGTCAGGAGCGATTTCGCTTGGAATCGCACGAGCGCTTATCAAATCAGATCCTGAGTTGCGCCCAGTGCTGAAGCGAGCCGGCCTCCTAACCCGTGATGCAAGGGTCAAGGAGCGAAAAAAATACGGATTGAAGCGCGCTCGCAAAGCACCTCAGTACACCAAGCGCTAGAGCTAAACGCACCAACGGCGAGACAGGCTCTGGTTATGGGACGAGTGACACGATTGACCCCTATTGCATCGTGCGAGAAGACTCAACTCCGGTACTACGCCGGCTCATCTCGTGAGATTAACCGTTGATTGGCACTGTAGTGCAACAATTCTCGATTGCTCGGCCTTGCCGTATCCTCGTCAGAGAGACGGTGTTTTTCATTACTAGAGCATGGGAAGACGATCACGCCCAGTCGGCTGCAGGCCAAGAGGTTGACCTTTGAGCGCTCGAGTGGTTGTTACTGGCATGGGAGCGGTTACTCCGCTGGCGAATGACATTTCTTCCACATGGGATAGGTTGCTCGAGGGCGAATCAGGGATAGGATACGTGTCGCTCTTCGACACCGAGGGATTCGCTGTCAGGATCAGTGGCGAAGTTAGAAATTTCGACCCCTTGGATTACATTGATAGAAAGCAGGCTCGGCGGATGGATCGTAATGTCCAATTCGCTGTTGCTGCGGCCCGTCAGGCATTGTCAGACGCAGAACTCACGATCGATGTCGGGAATCGTGACGGTGTCGGCGTCGTGATGGGATCCGCAATCGGTGGAATCAAGACTTTGCTCGACAACCAGAAACAGTACGAGAAGAAAGGTCCTAACCGTCTGAACCCGTTCTTCTTGCAAAACATGCTTCCCGATGCTGCGAGTGCCCAAGTGGCTATATCTTGCGGCGTAAGGGGGCCCAATATGGCAATTGTCTCGGCGTGTGCTTCCGGCGGACACGCGATCGGTGAAGCAGCCGAACTCATTCGTCGTGGCGACGCTGAAGTAGTGCTGGCGGGTGGCACCGACGCCGCAATCGTACCGGTTTCGCTTGGTGGATTCGCGGTAATGCGAGTTCTGGCGACCGAAAATGGCGATCCGACCAAGGCCTGCAAACCGTTTGACTTACACCGAGACGGATTTGTGATGGCAGAGGGCGCGGGCGTCATGGTCCTCGAATCGGACGAACACGCACGTCGTCGAGGAGCCAAGATCTACGCCCAAGTCGCCGGTTATGGATCTTCAAATGACGCCTACGACTTAGCGGCACCGGCAGAAAACGGCGAGGGAGCCGTGCGGTCTATGGCCATGGCCATACGGAAGTCGGGACTGTCGCCTTCCGACATCAGCTACATAAACCCGCACGGGACTGGAACTCAACTGAACGACAAGTATGAGACATACGCGATCAGGCAGGTATTTGGTGACGCAGCCGACGGGGTAATGGTAAGCTCCACAAAGTCTATGATGGGCCATATGATGGGCGCCGCAGGGGCCGTCGAAGCGATGGTATGTGCACTGGCGGTTAAGCACGACAAGGTACCACCGACTATCAATTATCAAACGCCAGACCCTGAGTGCGATCTGGACTATGTTCCAAACTCGAGCCGCGAGGTCGAAGTGCCGGCCGCGCTATCGAACTCGATCGGTCTGGGAGGCCACAACTCTACACTCATCTTCTGCAAGCATGAAAAATAGTTTTCTCTAAGTGAGATCGGAGTTTACGTTGAATCGATACGCGAGCATCGTCGGTTGGGGATATGCGCTTCCCAGCAAGGTGCTTACCAACCATGACCTTGCCCAGATGGTGGATACTTCCGATGAATGGATCCGCTCACGTACCGGCATAGTAGAGCGACGAGTGATCGGCCCTGGCGAATCTACCGCATCGCTTGCACGGGCGGCCGGCGAGCGAGCCTTGGAAGTCGCCGGCATTTCCGCCGAAGATCTCGATGTTATTATCGTTGCCACAATCACCCCTGATTATCCCTTTCCTTCCGTAGCCGCGATGGTCCAGGATGGTCTGGGGGCTACGCGCGCAGGGGCATTCGATCTGAATGCAGCCTGCGCAGGTTTTGTTTACGGTCTTTCAGTGGGAACTCAACTCGTAACGTCGGGAGTGAATCGCAATGTGCTGATTATCGGATCCGATACGCTCAGCCAAGTTATTGATTGGTCCGACAGGAGCACTTGCGTGCTCTTTGGTGATGGGGCCGGCGCAGTTGTGATACAGGCGACCGAACAACGGGCCGGGATTCAGTCGTCCGTCCTGGGATCTGACGGCTCTGGATTCGACCATCTCATCGTCCCAGCCGGAGGATCTCTCCAACCAGCCAGCCGCGATACCGTAGACGGTCGGATGCACTATTTGAAGATGAACGGCAACGAGGTGTACCGGTTCGCGGTAACTGCCATGACCCGGTCGACTGCCCAGGCCATCAAGCAGGCAAACCTTAGCAGCGAAGACATCGACTTGTTCATTCCTCACCAAGCCAATTTGAGGATTATTCAATATGCTGCCAAGGCGTTAAATCTGCCGGCCGAAAGAGTGTTTACCAACGTAGATCGCTACGGCAATACCTCCTCCGCATCAATACCAATCGCGCTGTGCGAGGCCATCGAACGTGGTTTGGTCCAGCCGGGCCATAATCTGGCTCTAGTAGGATTTGGCGCCGGGCTTACTTGGGCGGCCGGCGTAATTCGATGGACGGCCGAGCCGGTCGCGAGCAGAGCGAACGACAATCGGCTGCTCGCCGAGTCGATTACCAGCTGAGATCGGCAGCAACGTAGGCCACGCACGCTTATGACCAGTAGTAAAAAAGTTGCGGTGATCACCGGCGCATCGCGAGGAATTGGGCGGAGCATAGCGCTCGAGCTAGCCGGCGATGGCTATGACTTAGCGCTTAACTACTTGTCCAACCAGGCAGCCGCCTCAGAGGTTCAAGGGCTCGTTGCAAGACGAGGTGTTGATTCAATATCAGTACAGTCCGACGTGTCCACCAGCGATGGAGCATTCCACCTGATAGATTCCGTTATGAAGCGGTGGGGCAGGATTGATTTGTTGGTAAACAACGCTGGTGTGGTGCGAGACGGCCTGTTGATGCGCATGGACGAGTCTGATTGGGACACGGTCGTCAATATCAACCTCAAGGGCACTTTTCTGACTACTAAAGCTTGCCTTCGACCGATGATACGGCAGAGGTCCGGTCGTATAGTGAATCTTTCTTCGATAGCGGGCATCCGCGGCAACGCCGGCCAAAGCAACTATTCAGCTTCGAAGGGTGGTTTGATAGGATTTACCAAGTCTATCGCAAGGGAAGTGGCGAGCCGCGGAATCACGGTAAACGCGGTTGCCCCCGGGTTGATCGATACTGAGATTATCAGGAACATGACAGATAAAGCAATGCGAACAGCTTTGGCCCAAATACCACTTGGCAGGTTGGGAAAGCCTGAAGAGGTGGCCGGTCTTGTCGCTTATTTGGCCAGTGATCGTGCAGATTACATTACCGGTCAAGTATTCGTGATCGACGGAGGCCTTGGTATCTGAGGCAGCAATATTAGGCTCAGGTAAGGCCCAGCGCTTAGATAGCCCAGGTTTCGCGAACTCAGGAGAATTTAGAGAATGAGCCACGTCATACCAGCCCAGCCTGTCACCGCCTTTATATTCCCAGGACAGGGCGCCCAACACATCGGAATGGGTCGCGATATCTATGAGTTTTCCGAGGCGGCAAGACGTGTCTTCCACCAGGTCAGCGATGCACTCGGGTTTGACATCGCGAAGCTATGCTTCGAGGGGCCGGAGTCAGAGTTGAACGATACGATCAACGCTCAACCTGCTGTTTTGGCGGTGAATGCGGCGCTGATGGCGGCCGTCCGTGAACAAGTGGAAAAACTAGATATTCAGCTAAAACCAAAGTTTGTAGCAGGACATAGCTTGGGCGAGTATAGTGCGCTACTCGCCGCCAACGTGTTTGATATTTCGACCGCCTCCCGACTTGTACGTGCGAGGGGTCGGCTAATGCGTGAGATGGGAGAGAAGCTGCCCGGCGGGATGGCCGCGGTACTCGGTCTTACTGACGACAAGGTGAAGCATGTGGTAGACCGTGCGAGCCAGCACGGGATGATTCGCATAGCAAACTTCAACTCGCCGGGCCAGACCGTCATCTCAGGTGAGTTGAATGCTCTGACAGAGGCAATGCGAATCGCGCTTACCGAGGGTGCCCGCAAGGTCGTCAGGCTTGCCGTGAGCATTGCAGCTCACTCTCCGGTGATGCAAAACGCCGCCGAACAATTTCAAGATATAGTGCTACGAATGCGGCTGGCCGACGCCTACATTCCTATCGTTTCAAATATTTCTGCCCAAGCTATTACAACTGTCGACGAGATTCGCTCCGAGCTTTACCGTCAAATCACCGAATCGGTTCAATGGAGCCGCAGCATCAACCACATGGTCGACGAAGGAGTAAACACAGTGGTAGAGGTCGGCCCCGGCCGAGTGCTCAGCCCTCTGGTACGAAGAATCGACCGCAGCGTTCACACGTACAACGTGAGCGACTCAACCTCTCTGCAGGCGTATGTTGAAGCCATCCAGAAGCCAACCCCCGCTAGGCTCGACACATAACCACCCTCAAGAGCCTTCTCAGGCTCTGACAGGCGGGTAACGACGCGACCTTGGCCGCCCACGCCGCACGCTAACCAGGTTCGTCAACACAGTCCGGCTTCGTCAGGTCCCAGCAGGATGTTGTCAATCAGTCTGGCTCTACCAACCCGGGCAGAAAGTAAGACCAACGCCGACTCATCGACCTCCGGCAAGCCCTCCAGTGTTTTTGTATCGGCGATACGCAGATACTCCAATCTGACCGTCGGCTCCGTGGCGATTAGCCCTTGCCCAAGCTCCAGCAATAGGCCGCAATTGTTTTCGCCGGCCCGCCATCGATCACGAATCGCAAATAGAGACGTCGGCAGAACTCTTGCCGCGTTTCGCTCTTCCCGATTCAGATAGACATTGCGGCTACTGAGAGCCAGTCCGTCCGGCTCCCTGATCGTGGGCAGTACCCTTAATTCGATTGGAAAGTTCAAGTCCGCGATCACCTGATTGATCACGATCGCTTGCTGAGCATCCTTCTGGCCAAAATAGGCCCGGTCCGGCTGAGTCAGATTGAATAGTTTGGCCACAATTGTGGCGACCCCACGAAAGTGACCCGGCCGGGCCTTTCCTTCCAGGGGCCTGCTTACGGGACCAACATCGACGTAGCTGCTGAAATCGGCCGGATAAATCGACCCGACGCTTGGAGCGAACACCAAGTCGGTAAAAGGGCGGATGATATCCAAGTCCCGCTCGAAATCGCGGGGATAGCTTTCGAGGTCCTCAGTTGGACCAAACTGAGTCGGGTTGACGAATATCGAGACTATTACCGACGCGCACTCGCGGCGAGCGGTCCTGATCAGGCTCAGATGCCCATCATGCAAGAATCCCATCGTCGGGACCAATCCCACCGGGCCGGTCAACAGCGCGCGAGCCTGCCTGATTTCGTCGATAGTGGCGGCAACTCTCACTTGTGCCAATTACCGATTGGCGTAGCGGAACCAAACTCTTCGACCAGCGCATCTTCATACTCGGAATTCAGCGATACGGAGTGCTCTGGACCGGGAAAATTCCGGTCGCTGACCTCGTTGCGGTATTTGGTTAGCGCATTCCCGATGATCTGCACCAGGTCCACGTACTTCTTCGCGTGGCGTGGGTTCAATTCGGACAACAGTCCCAGAACATCGTGCATTACCTGAATCTGCCCGTCGCAATCCGAACCAGCGCCTATCCCTATCGTAGCGGCAGATACACGCTCAGTGATCACTCTAGCCAATTGAGCCGGTATCGTTTCCAGTACGATCGCGAATGCGCCGGCCTCGTCCAAAGCCTCCCCGTCGGCGATCAGTCTACGTGCTGCCCCAAGGGTCTTGCCCTGTACTTTGTAACCGCCGAGTTGATGGACGGATTGCGGCGTCAGGCCAATGTGACCTACAACCGGAATGCCGGCTTGGGTCAAACGCCGCACCGCCGGGGCGATTTGTTGGCCGCCTTCAAGCTTAACCGCGTCGACCAGCGCCTCCTTCATCAACCTGCCGGCGCTCGACATCGCTTGATCCGAAGACAGCTGGAATGACATGAACGGCATATCCGCGACGACCATCGCATTTTGCGCTGCACGCGCAACAATTCTGCTGTGATAGATCATCTCGTCGAGTGTCACGGGCAGGGTAGTTTCATGTCCCTGGATCACCATTCCGAGGCTATCTCCGATCAACAACATATGTGCCCCGGCGCGATCTGCCAGTTGCGCAAACGTATGGTCGTAAGCGGTTATTGCTACGATCGGTTTGCGGCGACGCTTCATATCTCGAATGTTTATCGTGTTGATGCTCATTGCTCGCCACCCTCCCTTGAACTGCTACTCGACCGACCATCGCCCATCAGTGATGCGCGAATCTGATCAGCCTGGCCCGTACCCATTCGGCCATTTGCCGCCAATTGCTCCACCGTATGAATGCCAAGACGCCGGTACAGATCGGCGAGCTTCTCATCGTAAGACTTGAGTTCTTGAATATGCGCCTCGACAGTTGCCGTGTCGCCCCTGCTTATTGGCCCAGTCAGTGCGTGGATAGCGCCCTGGACGGAAACATTCTCGAGTGTGCGCCGGGCGAGCGGAAGCAGCGCGGAAGCCGCGTGTTCTGGCTGTTGCGGCTCGATGCGGCCCCAGAGTGCAAATGCCGCCGACATCAGAGTTACCAGGTAGTTGGACGAAAAGACTGCCGCGAGGTGGTAGGTTGGCTTTAAACTGCTAGGTACGTCAATCGCGCGGCCGCCCAATCGCGCAACCATCTTGTTCACGTATTCGCGTGCTTCCCCGTCGGCTTCCACGCCAAAGGTAATGCCTGCGAACAGATCGGCCGGCAGCCAACGCTCGGAGAATGTCTGAATTGGGTGCATTGAAGCCGTAATCGCACCGAAGCGCCCAGCGGAGCCGAGGACGCTCCTGTCGAGCGCCCCACTGCAATGTAATATGAGTTGGCCGGCTGACCACTCTTGACCGGCGGCAAAATCGGACACCACGCCGTCCGGCAGAACAATGAACACCGCCTGGAACTCGCCCAGTTTGGCCTCTGCGAGCTGACAACTCCCTATTCCTAGGCCGGCGCAGTAGTCGCGGTCTTCGTTCAAGAACTTCCTCGCCGCCAATTTCACTGACCGGTAGCCGGCCCGAACCAACCCGCCCGCCAGCGTTGTTCCTAGCCGACCGTTGCCGACTACGCAGATCGAACTGCTATCACTCAACGCCGTACACGGCGATTCTCGCCTCATTCACTCGACCCTATTTCAGACAACGCCGGCACACCGTGAGAGCCTGACGCGAGCCGGACCCCTCTTTCGATCGCTCTACAGACTAGCGTGGTAGCCTTCCAGCCCAGCTCACTGAGAAAACCGGGAGAAACAGATACCCTATTGGCAAGACTTGTGGACAAGGCGAAAAACGTATCGCCATCGAACATGGTGTGGGCCGGCCGGATCGAGAGCGCTACGCCATCCTGCGCGCATTGGGCGATCTTTTGAGCCTGCCAACGGAGCAAGGGTAGATCCGTAGCTATGATGCCTATCGTCGTATTGGTAGAAAGTGAACCACTGTCGGCGTGCGTGGCGGCTCCCGGTGGCTGTTCATCACTATTCGGCCGGCCGTCGCGCGGACCGGCGATCAGCTCCCCGCTCCGGTAGTCGTATATGTCGCCGACGGCGTTCACTACAACCAGAGCGGCCAAAACACATCCGTTTGATAGGCGCTCGGCGGCATAACCAACGCCCGACTTGATCATATGATCCCTACCCAAACCCTTTGCCACCGTAGCGCCGGTGCCGGCCCCAATTGATCCTTCGGTTGGCGGAATCTCGCACGCATTCGTGCACGCTGTACGCCCAGCCTCACGCCCGGGACGGGATGAGCCGTCCCCTATCGCGAGGTCATAGATCACCGCCGTCGGCACGATTGGAACCGGGCAGATTTCCGTCTGGTGGCCGCTGCCTCGCGCGGCCAGATATTCCATAACTCCATCAGCTGCGGCTAAACCGAACGCACTGCCACCAGTCAGCAATACGCCGTGCACCGCTTCGACTAGGGAAGTCGACGACAGCGCATCTGTCTCTCGAGTTCCCGGAGCCGAGCCACGCACGTCAACGCCGCATACGGCTCCCTCCGGACAGAGTGCAACGGTACATCCGGTAGCGCCGACCGAATCCGTGTAATGGCCGATCTTCAGGCCCGGCACCGCGATCTGCCGATCTGTACTCAACTCTACCTCTGATAACCACGAACGCCGCCCGGCTCTTGGCGATGCCGGACGGCGTTGTCAATGGCTGATGCCAGGTGAGGATTACGCCGTCTCGGCTCCAACAGGGAGTCCAAGCGGGATTATTTGTTTAACTGGCGCAGGTTATTCGGTTTTGGTCGCTGCTGAACTTTCGGCCGGGTCTTAACAAGTTGGCCGGTCGGAGCCTCATCGTGTTATCCGCCGGTCTTGTTAAACCGCGCCAACCCGCAACTTAATCGGTCGAGATTCTATCCCCTCGCTGGAAGAGTTTCAACAAGATGGTCCAATACTACTTCGGCCACCTGGTGTTTTGACATCAACGGATACTCCTGCATCCGGCCGGAGCGTCTGATTATGGTGACTCGATTGGTGTCAGAGCCAAACCCACTGCCGGGGGAGGTCACGTCGTTCGCCACGATCGCTTCAAGGCCCTTCGCATCCATTTTGGCGCGGGCATTGTCGATCAAGTTCTCGGTCTCGGCCGCGAATCCGAACTTGACCAAGCCATCACTCTGCAGGCCGGCCACTATGTCCGGATTTTCCTCCAGATCGATTCTAAGTCCTTTGCCTTGTTTCTTGATCTTACGGTCAGCCGGGCGCAATGGACGGTAGTCCGCAACCGCTGCCGCCATAATCAATGCGTCGGCATTGGACGCCGCCGCTTCCACCGCGGTTTTCATCTCGAGCGTCGTCTCTACGGATACTATTTTGGCGACGGCAGGCGCTGTCTGGATTGCTGCGGTGACTAGAGTAACTCGCGCTCCGCGACCTTGCGCGGCTTCCGCGATGGCATGACCCATTCGACCTGAAGAGCGATTGCCCAAGTATCGAACGGGATCAACAGGCTCGCGCGTTCCGCCGGCGGAAACTACTATGTGTCGCCCGGCCAGATCTTGGCGGCGGCCGAGTATGGCTTCTGCCGACTCGATAATCTCGGCGGGCTCTACCATTCGACCAGGACCTTCTTCACCGGATGCCAGACGGCCCGTCGCCGGACCCACTATCGTAACCCCGCGTTCGACAAGCCGTCGCAGATTTGCTTGCGTGGCTGGACTCTCGAACATCGCGGTCTCCATCGCCGGCGCGACGATTAACGGCGCTCGAGTGGCCAAAGAGGTGGCGGTCAAGGGATCATCGGCCAGTCCCAGCGCTATCCGCGCAATCGCATCGGCGCTGGCCGGCGCAACGATCATCAACTCAGCCCGTTGGCCAAGACCGACATGGCTGATCGCCAACTCCGCATCCGGACGAAATAGGTCTGAGACAACTGGTCTATGGGTGATGGCTTGAAAGCTCAATGGGGCAACAAACTTGGTCGCGGCCATTGTCATCACGACATCCACCTTTGCGCCGCGTTTTGTCATTTCGCTGGCCAAGCCCACCGCTTTGAAGGCAGCGATGCTCCCAGTAACGCCTAGGACAACCTGCCTGCCGACAAGGGGGTTTTTTGTCATCGCTCACCTCCCTTGTCGATGCCGGCGTTCAGATCGTGAATTAGCCGGAGTCCTTCCAATGTCAGGAAGGGATCCACCTCTTCAATCTTGTCAGTCTCCGCCGCAATCAAGCCGGCCAACCCGCCTGTAGCAACCACCTTGGCGGGCCCCATCTCGTCAAGGAACCGAGCGATCAGACCTTCGGTCAAGCCGACGTAGCCAAAGAGTATCCCTGATTGCATGCTCGATATCGTGTTCTTTCCTATGGCCGTCTTGGGCTTGGTCAACTCTACGTGGTACAGTCGCGCCGCCTGCTCCACGAGTGCAGTGGCGGACACTGCCATGCCCGGCGCGATCGCGCCGCCGAGATAATCGCCTTCCGCTGACACGGCATCGAAGCTGGTCGCCGTCCCGAAGTCTATGACAATTACTGGGCCGCGGTATTTGTAATGGGCGCCGACGGCGTTGGCTACGCGATCCGCGCCGACTTCTCGTGGGTCGTCGATCAGTATCCTCACACCCGTACGCACGCCCGGGCCCAGCACAACGGGCTCACAGTCGATAAAACGGCGTGATAGCTCGACAAACCGGGTAGTCAGGGTGGGAACAACACACGAAATAGCTACAGAATCTATCTGCTTCCAATCAAGGCCACGCTGATCGAACAGCGTCTGTAGTAGTGCGGCGTATTCATCGGTGAGCCTCCGCGCATCGGTCGCCAGCCGCCAGTCCGCGACCAATGAACTGCCCCGGTAGGCTCCAATCGTAATTGTCGTATTGCTGATCTCAAATGCCAACAGCAACTTAGGCACCTGCCTCTCCAACCCACTGTTCCAGGCCGGGCGGTGTCCGACGCTGACGCGCGCCGATATCGCCTGCAAAAAGCCAGCGAGAACCGCCACTTTAATTCTATCCGACGGAAGGCAGACATCATGAAGCTTTGATCCGTCGCATTAACCGGATCTATCGTCAAAACTCGGGCACAGCAAAGCCAGCTACCTGAGAGCCCATTTACTCTGGATATACGCCAACATAGGGCGCGTGGCATTTATGTAGCTGGAGCCACCGCAGTTTGGACCCTGACTCGTTACCGAGAATCTCGGCGGCAGAAACGGACGCTGGCTACGTACGTGTTCCGTCGGAGTTCTGGGAACTCGCGGTGCACGCGGAAGGAGAGTTGATGGACTCTCAGAAGATGGCACACCCCGCAAAATACAGAAGTCGGGAACTCTGGCGCTTGGCCGAACACAGTGGTAGCGTAGATATAATAGAATCGCCACGCGGCGGTACGAGTTGTGTCTCCGGGAGTACGTTCAATGCCCAGCACAGAAGAAGTATTCGAAGCCATCCGACCGGTTGAAGATCCTGAAATCGGTCTCAGCATCGTTGACCTGGGTTTAATCTACTCGGCTAGCGTTCAAGAAAATGGCAGCGTGGAAGTTGAGATGACCCTTACCAGTCCCTTCTGTCCGGTTGGGCCAATGATCGAGGAGGGGGTTAAGACGGCGGTGGAGTCTCTTGGCGATGTCAAGTCCTGCCAAACTCGAATCGTTTGGGATCCTCCTTGGGATCCACAGACGATGGCGAGTGACTACGCCAAAGATGTGCTTGGGATATGGTGAAGATATCGAGGGTAATATCCACATTGGCATAGGGAGGTACGCATGACATCGTTAATAGATAATCTTAGCGCGAATAAGCTCGCACCAATCGAGCGTGGGCTAGTAGCCGGCACTGTTTTTCTTCTCATCGAAGGTGTCGGTTTTTTGGCGCTCCACAGGACTTCGGCGATCGAAGGCGTAGCCGAACGACTGACGACCATTATGCCTGCGACCCTGTTTTCCTTCCTGCTTGACAACCTCCTCTATTCCGCCAAGCCTGTGCTTCTAATAGGCCTCATCGCCGGCGTTTACGTGGCCTCAATCGTTCTGGGCGCTGTGTACCAGGCTACGGGCACCATCGGCACATCACAGCGAACCGGTTTGATCTTCGGCACAACGGCGGTCTTGTTGTTCGCGTTAGACATGTTGATTGTCAGGCCCGGCTCGACAGCTGCGGAGCTGATTCTTAGCGCGGTCGCAGCGGCGGCGTTTGTGAGCGTATTCGCACTTGCAGGTCGGACCACGCCGGCCGAGGCCACATCTGGGATTGGCAGGCCATTCAGTAGGCGGATGATGGTGACTGGTTTGCTCGGTTTGAGCGGTTCGCTGGCCGTTGGCGGATACTACTGGTCGACTATCTTGGCCAAGTCTGCTCCCATCACCGCCAGGACGACTTCTGAACGCCCGCCTGAGGTCGATACTGAGACTACCGGCGGCGAGGGCCCTTGGAGCAATATCAGCTACCTGTCACCTGAAATCACCCCCACAGACGAGTTCTATTTTGTTTCGAAGAACTTTGTCGATCCAGTAGTGGATGTAGACGGATGGAGCTTGACCGTAGAAGGCCTTGTCGATAACCCGCTCAGCTTTACATATGACGAATTCAAGAACCTAGCAAGCGATGAGCAGTACAACACGCTGATGTGCATCGGCAACGACGTTGGCGGCGACCTGATAGGCAACGCTCATTGGCGTGGCGCCCGCCTCAAGCCCTTGCTGGAACAGGCCAAGCCGCAATCCGGCGTCACCAAGGTGGTCTTTCACGCAGCCGACGGATATGCCGACAGCATTACTTTTGACGTCGCCATGCGCTCGGCCAACCTACTGGCCTACGAGATGAACGGCGAACAACTGAACGATACTCACGGATTCCCACTTCGCCTACTTGTTCCCGGCATATTTGGGATGAAGAACGTGAAGTGGATCACCAGGATCGAATTGGTGAGCGAAGACTTCCTGGGTTATTGGCAGAAACAAGGTTGGAGCGATCCCGCTCCAGTCAACACGATGTCCCGGGTCGACGGTCCGACCTCTGACGGAATGCTTGAATCGGGCAGTCAAGTGGCGGCCGGCGTCGCGTTCGCAGGCGATCGCCAAATCAATACCGTAGAGATCAGCACTGACGAGGGCGCGTCATGGACTCCCGCCAACGTGAAACCGGCGATCGGTCCGTATGCTTGGTCGCTCTGGCAAGCTCCAATTGAGCTCCGGGCTGATGGCTCGCCGCTTTATGTTTGGGTTCGAGCGACTGATGGCAACGGGCAAGTCCAAACGGCGGACGACATCGGATCTTATCCCGATGGCGCCTCGGGCTATCACAAGTTCAGAGTTATGGCACATAGCTAGCGGGATTTGTCGCATAGTGCCCTAAATCGGCGTCATCGAGGATTATCGGATGGTAAAGATGCAGGCTTCGCGCTATGCGATTATCCCGGTAGCAGAAGCTCAACGAATCATTTCGTTACACACCCCCTCCCTTGGCATAGAGGAAATTAGCCTCTATGAGGCCGAGGGTCGAACACTGGCCGAAGACATTGTGGCGGACATTCAGATGCCCCCATTCGCGACGACGACCGTGGATGGGTATGCCATAATTGCGGCTGACGGGCTGATGCAACGCCGCGTGATAGGCGAGGTGAGCGCCGGACACTCCGGCAAATCATCGCTTCGAAATGGCGAGGCCCTCCGCATAATGACCGGCGCCCCTTTACCGCAAAATGCGGACGCTATTGCGATGGTCGAGCATGTAGTTGTAAACGGCGATTACATCCAGACCACGGAATCTCCAAATCCCGGCGACGGAATTCTCCCTCGTGGAATTGACCTCCAGGCTAATCAAAACGTATTGGCTAAGCACATGCTCCTTGGTGCGGCGGAAATTGGGTTGCTCGCGACTGTGGGGCGGTCGCGGGTATCAGTGTACCGCCGACCGGTCGTAGCGGTCCTATCGACAGGAGACGAGCTCGTAGAACCCCACGATCCCTTGGGTCCGGGAAGTATCCGCGACAGCAACCGCTACGCGCTGCTCGCGAGCGTGGCCGATGCGGGTGGAATTCCGCTGTCATTTGGTGCCGTAAGAGACGATGAATTGGAACAGAGGCGCCGGATCGAGGAGGCTCTCGAAGCGGCCGACGTGCTGCTGACCTCCGGCGGTGTCTCCGTTGGCAGTCGCGATTTGATCAAACCAATCTTCGAGCAATTGGGAACTGTCCACTTTGGACGAGTATCGGTCCGGCCGGGCAAGCCTCTAACATTTGCCACCTTTGACTCGGGTAAGCTCGCCTTTGGCCTGCCCGGATTCCCGGTTTCATCGTTGGTCACGTTTGAGGTATTCGTCCGCCCGACTCTCTTGAGAATGCAAGGCCGCTTGGAGCCTGATCGGCCCTGGGTCAGAGTGAAGCTGAAAGAAGAATTAACACCAACTCTTGATCGAACCGATTATCAACGGGCGATAGTCAGATGGGTCGAGGGCGAACTAACCGCCTACTCGACCGGCCGTCAGGTGTCCAGCAGGATTATGTCTATGATCGGCGCTAATGCGCTCGTCCGGGTACCACCAGGCGGTGAACCAATGCCGGCCGGCAGTCTCGCGGACGCTATGTTGACGGCACCGATCCAAGGGAATGGATCACCGAGTACGTAGTCGCCCGCTTGGATGCACTCGTAGTCGTAGTCGTAGTCGTAGTCCTTCTATCTTGTTAACTTAGCCCGGTTCGCCACCATCAATCGCTTCGGACCTGATCGACATCCGTCGATCCGAACTCATTGAGGGATCGAATACACGCTTCAGTGTAACGACTAAACTCCGCTGGAGTATTGATGTTCACGAAGCTGTTCATGTTGGGATCGACGGATCGTATCGTGGACTCACTAACTGGACACACTCTTACTGCATCAAAAAAGCTGATCACGCGGCGACGCCTTTGCGCCAGGGATTCTTCTATAGCCGCTTGGCATCCTTTGCTATAGATAGCTTGCATGGGCTCGAACTCACCGCCATAAAGCTGGCAAATTACTACGTCGCAACCATCTTGCTCCGAGGACAGCAACTCCACGACGGCTGGAGAGACGAACGGCATATCGCAGGCGACGACGAGACAGTGATCATTTTGCGCCGCGAAAATTGCGCTGTAGACTCCCCCCAAAGCTCCGGCGCCTGCTATTCGATCCGGCACTATCCGAAGCCCAAGCGAGGCGTACGCCGCCGCATCGTCCGCTACTAACATCATATCGTTCGTCAACGACGAAAGGCGATCCACGATCTCTTCTAGCATCGTACGTCCGCTGGGCAGACGCATCAGCGCCTTGTTCTGTCCCATGCGTGAGCTTCGTCCGCCGGCCAGAATCGAAATTGAAAGGCCTCGGTTTCGAATGGATTGCCTGCTCAAAAATATCCACCATCACTTGCGAACGTTCCACGTTGACGGAAGAATCAAGCGCTTTCCGGTTCTATCGCCCGCCGGCTGGGGAAATCGTAGTTGTGTGCTTGAGCACATTGTCAAACCCCATTGCGGGGACAATTCGCAGCGTGTGCGACGATGAGACAATCCGTCCGGCGAGGTCAGCACTGACGAACCAACGTCTACGAAGTTCAACCATTGATTATAATGACATTAAGCGCGCAATATAGCATTGTTAGACCAGATTTTTGAAAGGAGTTGCATTATGTTTAAGCGACTCGATCACGTAGGAATAATTGTCGATGACCTTGAGGAAGCCAAGGGATTCGTTACTGCGGCCTTCGGACTTCAGTTGGACCGCGAGCTGGATCTTCCAGAACGCGGGGTGAAGGCGGCCTTCTTCCAGTGTGGTGAGGCACAAATCGAGCTGGTCGAAGTTACTGACCCGGAGAGCCGAAAGGAACGACTGGGGGACGGTAACCAAGCTCGGGTGGAGCACGTAGCCATCCAAGTGGAGAACCTGCAAGAGGCGTTGACATCCCTCGAGAAGCTGGGAGTTCGTCCTACCTCGCCCGAACCGACGCGCCTAGGAAACGACCAGCACGCTTGGACACAGGCATCTACAAGTCGCGGCGTAATGTACCAGTTCATAGAAAAAGGGTAGACGCGTCTGCTCTGATTCATCCCCCTGATGGATCAGACGGAATCGTCGATGCCGCGCCAGTGGCGCTACGATTGACCCGTTAGCGCGATTGACATGGTTTCTTCCCGGTACGTATGATTACCTAAAGGCTGGGCGGCACCGCATCTAGCCCCATCGATCTTTCGATTTGTAGTGAAAAGAGGATTCACATGCCCGATACCATGATTGGGCTGGTGCCGCTGCTGATACTTGCGATCCTGGTAGTAGGGGCCGCTGCGTACGCCGGCGGCTATTTTGTTAAGTCTAGGCGCATTACCTTAGACGAGAGGAGCGCTCGACTCGACGCAGAACATATTCTCGACGAGGCACGACAACAGCAGCGCGAATTGGTACTTGAAGCCAGGGATGAGGCCCTTAGCATCAAGACCGAGGCTGAACAGGAACTGCGCGACAGGCGATCTGAGATACGTGGCCAGGAACGACGGGTCCAGCAGCGAGAAGAAGCACTAGACCGACGCATTGAGACCGCTGACCGACTAGAACGCACATTAGCCAGACGTGAGCAAGAGAATGAAGCCTTGCGTCAAAATCTACAGAGCTTGGAGGCGCAAAGCAAAGGCGAGCTATCCGCGCTCAAGAACCAGCGAATTACCGAGCTTGAGCGAATTTCACACCTCTCTGTGGCCGAAGCGAAGGAACAAATGCTGGAAGAAGTGGACTCTGAGGTTCGCATTGATGCGAACCGCCTTGTGCGTGAGGCCCAGCAGCGGGCAAAAGAGGAATCTGATGCGCTAGCGCGCAAGATCGTGTTGCTTTCGGTCCAACGGTGCACTGCCGATCTGGTTGCTGAATCGACAGTCTCAGTCGTGCCCCTACCTAATGAAGAGATGAAGGGCCGGATTATTGGTCGCGAAGGCCGGAACATCCGGGCGATGGAAGGACTGACCGGCGTCGATGTAATAATCGACGATACTCCCAACGCGGTTACGCTGTCGGCGTTCGATCCGATACGACGGGAAATAGCACGCATCGCGATGCAGCGCCTGGTGTCTGATGGGCGAATTCATCCGGCCCGCATCGAAGACGTCGTCCGTAGCGCCCAAGAAGACGTGGATCGGACGATTCGGGAAGAAGGCGACGCGGCAGCCGTAAGGGCAGGGGTCCATGGACTCCACGCCGAAGTTCTGAGGATGCTGGGCCGGCTACGGTTCCGGACGAGCTACGGCCAAAACATTCTGTATCATTCCGTCGAAGTTGCGCATATCTGCTCCGTAGTTGCCTCGGAGATCGGGGCGGACGTGACGGTTGCGCGCGCTAGCGGGCTGCTGCACGATTTAGGCAAAGCCCTCAGCCAAGAAGTCGAAGGTCCACACGCGATAATTGGCGCCGACTTCCTTCAGCGCTACGTTCGTTCGCCCAAGATAATCGCGGCTGTGGGTAACCATCACGATGAGTTGGAGGAGCCCCAGTCGCTTGAGGCAATTATCGTCCAAGTTGCGGACGCAATCAGTGGTGCTCGTCCCGGCGCAAGGCGCGAAACGGTGGAGAATTACGTCAAGCGCCTTGAAGCACTCGAAACCGTCGCGAACTCGTTTGATGGTGTCAACAAGTCATTCGCAATCCAAGCCGGACGAGAGGTCCGTATCATAGTTGAGCCGGACCAGATCGACGACTTGTCTGCCGTGCGCATGGCCCGTGATATCGGTCGGAAGATTGAAGAGACACTCGAGTATCCAGGGCAGATTAAAATAACGGTTATGCGCGAGACCAGAGCGGTCGACTATGCTCGTTAGTCGTTAGCTAGCAGAAGGTTCCTGCTGGGAATTTACGCCTAGCTGACAGACTACATGTGCCCAAGCTCGTTTACTATTGCGACCCGGGCCGAACTTGACCACGAGGCAAGTGTTGTGAAAACTGAAATCTTGAAGGTATCGGCGAAGTCGAGACCGAGTGCGGTGGCTGGTGCGATTGCAGGAGTTATCAGAGAAAGTGGCTACGTCGAAATGCAGGCTATCGGTGCAAGCGCGGTCAACCAGGCGGTCAAGGCAATCGCCATCGCACGCGGATATCTTGCGCCCGGCGGCGTAGACATCGTCTGTCTGCCGGCGTTTACTGACGTTACAATCGGTCACGAGGAACGCACGGCGGTCAAACTCGTCATAGAATCCAGACGGATTTCAGGAGAGCAGGACTGAAAGGTGGCCCGCTACGACCTCCACGCCCACACCGACGCTTCGGATGGAGCTCTTAACCCCGAGCAACTAGTAGATCTGGCCTTGGAACGGGGCGTACGAGTGCTTGCCGTAGCAGACCACGATACTACGGCCGGCGTCCTTCCTTGCAAGAAAGCGGCGGAGGGTCGGGGCTTGGAGGTCTGGGACGCCATTGAGCTCAGCGCAGACGAATTCTCGGTGGACATTCATGTCTTGGGCTATTTCGTCAACCCCAAGAACGACAACTTACAGGATACGCTCGTTACTCTGCGACACTCGCGCTTGGATCGGGGACGAAAAATGGTAGATCGTCTCAACGAGCTCGGAATGACAATCAGTTGGAGTCGCGTGCAGGAGATCGCCGGCGAAGGCTCTGTCGGCCGCCCTCATATCGCAAGCGCAATGCTTGAAAATGGCTATATCAATTCCATAAAGGAAGCATTTGACAACTTCATAGGAAATGGCGGACCTGCTCACGTCGACCGGGAAAAATTGACGCCGGCCGAAACCGTGGGCCTCATCAGAGAGGCCGGCGGGTTTGCTTCTCTAGCTCATCCCCAGTACTTGTTGAGCGAAACACCGGAGGACCGCCGCTCCTTCGATATCGAAGGTTATGTGGGACAACTGGTGAGCCAAGGTCTTGAGGGGATCGAAGTCTACTATCCAGATCTATCAGAGTCGTTGCAGCGCCGGTTCATAGAGCTGGCGCGTCGCTATGATCTAATCAAAACTGGAGGAACCGACTTTCATGGTCTTCCGGGACAGGATCGGACACCAGGTGACGTGTGGATTCCAGAGGAAACTATTGTCCGAATGCGTGAGTGGCGCGCTAAATCAAATGATCACTAGGTAGGGCAATATCCCAGCGAGGTCGGATACTAAGTGCAGTCGGCTAGCCAAGAAAACGTCGCTAATTCTAGCCAGATCCTGGCTACAGCGGAGCGCGAGCGCGTGCGCTTCATCAACTTACAATTCACCGACGTTGTCGGATTGGTAAAGAGTGTAACAATCCCCATCGAGCAGTTTGCCGACGCAATTGATCGCGGAAAATGGTTCGATGGATCATCAATCGAGGGATTCGCTCGCGTCGCTGAGAGCGACATGTACTTGATGCCCGATCTTCGTACATTCGTCGTCATCCCCTGGGAGCCAGAGCCGTACACAACCGCACGAGTCATCTGTTGGGTACACACTCCGAACGGAGAACCATTTCAGGGGGATCCGAGGGTGGTACTCCAGAATGCTCTCGACCGAGCGAAGGCTATGGGCTTCCGATTCGTGGTTGGTCCAGAGCTCGAGTTTTTCCTCTTTCGTCGAGACGAACGCGGACAGATAGCCGCATTACCCCACGATCGCGGCGGATATTTCGATTATTCGACCGACCTAGCTTACCAAATCCGCAAAGAGACCGTGGACGCATTGCAGTCGATGGGCATCAATGTCGAAATGAGTCACCACGAAGTTGCGGCCGGACAGCACGAGATTGATTTTGAATACGATGACGCTCTTGCCACCGCCGATAACGCCGTGACCTTCAAATATACGCTGAAGGCAATTGTTCAGAATCATGGCTTGCACGCAACATTCATGCCCAAACCAATCTATGGCATCAATGGGTCCGGCATGCACTGTCACCAGTTGCTATTTGATTCCAAGGGGAATAACGCGTTCAGCGATCCTTCGGATGAATACGGTATTTCAGAGGTAGCGCGGCAGTTTATCGCCGGTCAGCTTTCGCACGCCCGGGCATCTACCGGCGTGTTGGCACCGCTCGTTAACTCCTACAAGCGTTTGGTACCAGACTTCGAAGCTCCGATCTACGTCAGTTGGGCAAGGGTCAACCGGTCCGCACTAATCCGAGTTCCCCGAATCTCACCGGGACATACGGATTCCACGCGAGTCGAGTTGCGTTCGCCAGACCCCAGCTGTAATCCCTACTTAGCGTTCAGCGTGATGTTGCATTGCGGTCTTGATGGCATTGAGCAAGGGCTTCTCTTGCCGGAACCTGTGGAAGAAAACTTGTATAGCTTCGACGAGGCCGAGCGCAGCAGGCATCGGATCGAACTGCTCCCGTCTTCACTGAACGAGGCATTGACCGCTCTTTGTCAGGACGAAGTTGTACAGAATGCGCTCGGACCGCACATTTTTGACCGCTTTCTGGAAGCGAAACGGATAGAGTGGGATGAGTACCGAGCTAGCGTGAGTCCATGGGAGCTGGAAAGGTACCTCGAGGAATTCTAGAGCGTACCGCGGGCGCTGCTTGGTCCATCTCCAGAGGCCTTGGTTCGACGAAATCGCCGGACGCGCTCTTGACTCAGCACCTTTCCCTTCGGGTTGGAAGATTTGCCCCTTGCCTTTTGGCTGGAGTTGCCGCCAATACTATTCCGGAAGTTGAACTCCGGCAACCCTGACCTGGAAAGCTGTTTGCGTCGTTCTTCGGGAGAAGGCAAAGGTGACATATTCAGGCATAAACCTCTACAAGATGCGGTCTCGGATAGCGTTCAGTCAAGTCTAAGTTGGACACATACCGCATTGGCGTCTCTGGCGCCTTTAACGGTCCATGTTGCTCAATCACACGATACGACAACAACCACCTAATTCTGAGCAGCCACCAAGAGTTGCAGGCGGATTTCTTTGCTGACCATCCAGGATGAGGAAACAAATAGATATAGGCAACGTAGTCTACTATCTACACCTTGATCCGTCAATAATTGAATAGTGGCCGTTCAGCTTGGGTCCTCCGGGTGGCGGGACAAAGAGTTGTGGGCCGTTGCAGGTGCAGACGTTCTCGAACTACAACACGCGAATATGTTCTCTTGGAAGCGGGATTGGGGGCCAGCTTCGCTACGCCGGCAAATAGAGTCAAATATCGAGGCAATTCAACGGCCTTCGCGACACACGTACCTGCCGACACCAGAGGCAAAAGGTGCACCGTCTTGAGCAGTCCGCCGTTTGCGTCGCGAGGGCCCTTACTCAGGCTACAGGTCAGCCGGCACTCAGCCAATGAACTCGGCTACAAGCTCGCCCACCTTGACACGCTGTTCTAGGTGGACCAAGTGCGCGGCGTCTTTGATGACCTCTATAGACGCGCCGGGGATTTGTTCCTCGAAATAGTGGCCGTAATGGATGGGCACGATCCCGTCGCTCTCCCCCCAAACCAAGAGTGTAGGCGCGGTGATGCGGTGAATTCGCTTGTGCAGTCCCCGATTAGGAATGGGCCAGAGGAACCTCGCCGCCGCAGCTAGCGACTTTGCTTTATCGAGCGTGTAATCGATTCTGGCTTGCTCATCTTTGGGTTCGACATCATAGGATTCCTGCAACTCGGAACTGCTATAAAGGGCACTCGCGAGCTCTGGTTGTGACACCGCGAAAAAATCGATTGTTGGACGAGTTTGGTTCCACAACCCAAGAGGTGCAATCAACACAAGCTTTGTGAATCGATCCGGCTGAACCGCGGCCAATTCTGCGGCTATCATGCCTCCAAGTGAGTGTCCAATGAGCGGTATCCCCCGCAGTCCGATTTCGTCTAGGAGGTCCAAGTAGTAATAGACCAGGTCGTGAAAATCCGCCAACTCCTCTTCACCGGTAGACTCTCCAAACCCTGGATGACTTGGGACCGTGATTTTGAAGCGATTTGACATCGTCTCCAAAAACTCATTTGGTCCGCGGTCCCAAATACCGTGGAGGAAAAGGACCGGGTCACCACGTCCGATCTCCAGGATTTCGGCATTGAACATGTCGCCTCGTAAGGAGACGTTGGTCTGTTTCAAACTAGGACTCCCAAAATCGTATTTGCGGTCCATTATAGCCCCATTCCGTCCGAAGCCATCGATACCCATGGAGGGTTGGCGTTGCGACTCACTGTTCCGAATGCTGCTTCAGCGAGCAGCGACGATCGACTGGTGACCCGCTGGCCGGCCGTGAACGCCGTCGCCCAAGTCACCGCAGTTAGAGGGCCAAAGTGCACACTACTAATGCAGCCGCCCGAGACAGCTAGAAGCGCCAACTGGTGTCGATTTCTTACGATAAAAGCCGCTCTAGACTCTGCGGACTATGTCGAAGAGCTGCAGAACAACTATTGGCCAATACTACCCAGTTGTCGAGGCCGTGGTGCCAATGCTTTGCGCCCGCTCGAACGTTTTGTCCTGCTCACGCCGCAATTGGGCGAGCGGGCAAGTCTCGTCGATATCCACCATGTCGAAGGTGATCGGCTGGCGTGGTTCGGCCGGCTGGTTCAACCTGGCGCCAGCAGACATGCACAGCGGCAGAAGATCGTCTGCCAACGAGGTCTCGTAGCACTCGATCAATCCTCGCACTGCGCTGCCCCCGGAACCATCCAAGATCTCCCCCGGCTCCAACTTACGTTTGGCGACCGTAATCACATCGGCCACTGGTGGCCATCCCGGGCTGCCTGTAGGAGTTTCTAGTAACGCCGCTTCCAGGATCGACAAGGGCGTCTCTATACCGCATAGATGGAATGTCCGGTAGTAGGCGGCATATTTCCCGTGAGTTGAAACTGGGAGTCCGTAAAAGCCTACGTCCTCTCGCAACAGTGGATCTTCGATACCGATGACGATCCATACGCCGGTCGCGATTTGATCTGGCAGCAGCGCGTTGTCATCGCTCCCGACGGCGTTCGCTAGGTCTACGACGCCAGTTTGGCTCAAAATGCCTCCGTCTTCTTCGAGAGCGAAGATCCGGGCGAGGTCACCTATCCCGGCGGAAGGTTCATGCATGCCGCGCCTATCTGGCACCAGTCCGGTCATATTCGCGAGTGCTGTCATCTCGATTTGTGCCTTGGACCCGTCGCGGAATGAGTTGTACATCTGGGCGTTCAGGCGCCGGCGCTGTACGAGGTCGTCATCGTAGCCATAGCGGGCGAACGCTTCGTCCGGCCGGCCGACCCCGTCACTGGGATAGTAACGCGTGCCGCGGCCTGCGGCGACCACTCGGTACCCGAGACAACGCGCCCAATCCACGAGACGCTTTGTACAGATTGGTTGATCTCCATCGGCCAGCGTGTAGACGACGCCCGCCTCTCTGGCCTTCCTGTTGAGGAGTGGACCGACTGTGACGTCCGCCTCGACAGTAACCATCACGATGTGTTTCTTGTTTCTGATCGCCGCCAGGGCCGTCCGAACGGCGACGACCGCATCTCCGGTGGCCTCGACTACCACCTCAATTGGCGATTGCGCGAGGGCGTCAATCTCCGTTGTCCAGACCGGCCGGCCCTCTGAGACCGCCTCGGCTACCATTGAAGGATCGTTGCTGTGGATGATGGTCGAGTCAGCTCCACCAGCTCTCAACGCGGCAAGCGCGTTTATCTTCCGTAGATCACAAATAACCGCAAGACGGACGCCGCTCATCTGACCTAGTTGAGCGGCAACGGTAGTTCCGAACCGGCCGGCGCCTACCAACCCGACGATGACGGGCCGATCAAGAGAAACTCGTTCGCCCAGCAGCTTGTTCAGGTACATGGTTGATCTGCGTTCTTCCTCGAAGCGATGTGCAACTTGGTTGATGCGGTTGATTGCGTGGATTATACACCCGGTCGCCGAGGTCCTAGCTGGTGGCAGAATCGTTTGTCCGTCGATGGTTCCCTTCGACTAGGCACCTGACGTAGTGGCCGATCAGTTTAGGACATATCGTCGAGGGATTGCCTAGGCGCCAAAGATCTCTTGCGTCACCGATTGATAAACCTCATTCGCTTGAATGCCGAAGCAAACGAATTCGATCTTTACCAGCGTCGACTTGCTCTTCAGCAATCTCGCAACTTCAGATACTGAGATTCTGGTCGCTCGTTCAAGCGGAAATCCAAACGCGCCGGTGCTGATCGAAGGGAAAGCGATTGAATTTAAGCCATATGGCTCTGCGAAGGCTAGACAGTTGCGGTAACAGCGTGCGAGTGCCTCGTCCTCGCCTTCCGTGCCTCCGCGCCATATTGGACCGACCGTGTGAATGACCCAGCGTGCCGGCAGCCCGTACCCATTGGTGATGCGAGCCTGTCCGATTGGGCATCCGCCGAGCCGTCGAGTTTCCGCTAGCAACTCCGGTCCGGCCGCTCGATGGATGGCGCCATCGACTCCACCGCCACCTAGCAAGGACGTGTTGGCCGCATTGACTATTGCGTCAACTCGGCGCTTGGTAATGTCGCCCTCAACCACTTCCAAGCGATTACTCAGCGTAGCCTCCCGCGTCGCGGCGTTAGTGTTGCCTGTTTCAAGAGCGGCAGCGCGCTGGCCGAAGCCTGAGCCAGCGACTATCCGCTCTGGGTCAACTCCTCAAGCCGCCCAAACTCGCTGAATCCATAGTATTCGTCATTGCGAAGAATCCGTTCGATCACTGAGGCGTCATAACCGTGGGGTCGCTCGCTCAAAGGGATATAGGTCGAGAGCATGTCGCGTATGGTTTCCACGTCGCTGGGTTGGTTGTTACTCGCCAAGAATGCGCGGAATATCACCTCGGCTGTTGGAGTTTCTACCGTAATGTAGTCTCGCTCCTTCGAGCAGCAGTTGCGGATCGACTGCATCGGATTTTGCCCGTATTTGACAGTGTGAAGCTCATAGATAACCTGCCCTGTCTTGCTATCAAATGTCGGCACGCGCTCTTGGGTTTCGGCGCCTATCTTACTTTGACAAGACTTGCACATTCTGGTTTGGGCGAATGCGGTAAACGAACGGTTGTTTCGTTCGTACCATTCTACGTCTGTGTAAAATCGGGGGAGATCCTCTTCCATTTGGTTACCAGCCATCCTGATTGTAATTTTACGTACGCTGCCTCTGAATCGAGTGTCTCGCCCCGAAGCTCACAGCACACGGGCCGTCTAACGTTGCGACGTGCGGGCGAACACGTTAGATTTGGTCGATTCAGAGCCTCAGTCAGTTGTACCACAAATCAAATGGACGTGCGAATTCATAAGCTATAATTTATGAATCGGGTGATTGAACAAGTCCGACCTCTGTCGACCCCAGGAAGTTTACTCAATAATGCGAATGCGGCTAAAATGGCGCGACATCGCCGAAACTATCATACTCACGGTCGTCATTTTCTTGCTGGTGCGAGCTTCAGCGGAGAATTTCCGGGTAGAGGGTCGGAGTATGGAGCCTACCCTGAGTAACGGCCAGTTCATTCTCATTAATAAGATCGGCTACTGGCGAATAGACCGGGACCTTATCAATACGGTATTCCCTGATGCCAGTGAGCCTGCAGGCGACGGCGACACTGTCTACCTATTCGCTCCGCCGCAGCGTGGCGACGTAATCGTCTTTCAATATCCGCGAGATCCCAACAAGGCCTACATCAAACGGGTCATCGGCATTCCGGGCGACACCGTCGAGATCGTGGATGGACGTGTCAATCTAAACGGAATGCCCTTGGAAGAAGATTACCTCTTTGATGAACCCAGGTACGAATCACCGCCTCGAGAGGTGCGCTCCGGTTACTTCTACGTCCTGGGCGACAATCGCAACAACAGCTCCGATTCTCACGTTTGGGGTCTGGTGCCCGAGAGTTTCGTAGTAGGTCGAGCTTGGCTTTCGTGGTGGCCGCCGGAGAACCTAGGATTCCTGCCGGCGACTGCCGTCGGTGTTGGGTCTCCTTAGCTAAAGACCGGAATCTTCGTCGTCTTCGGGCAATGAAGAGTCGGTAATCGTCCTCACTGTCAGTTCTGCCTCCGACAGTAGTTTCTCGCAACGCTTCGCCAGTTCCATACCCAATTTATAGAGCTCGATCGATCTTTCCAACTCGATCCCACCTGCTTCCAATTCTGCAACTGTTTCTTGCAGCCTCTTGAGCATATCCTCAAAGCTGTTTTCCTGATTGCGTGTTGTCAGTTCGTCACTCATTCGTAACCATCACTTTCTCGGCTCTTGCCTTGACCTGGCCGACCGAGAATCGCACCGCAAGATCGTCGCCGGCTGATACTTGGTCTGCACGCCGTACGAATTGCCCGGTGGTCTCATTCCGGCAATAGGAGTAGCCACGCTCCAACACACTTGATGGGTTCAGGGTATTGAGTCGATCGATAATCGTAGACATCTGTTGGCGCTCGCCTGATAACACATGGACGATCGCCCGCCCGGCTCTATCGGCCAGCTCATCTATGCGCTGTCTTAGCATCTCTACCTGGCGTGATGGCGCTTGCAACTGGAGTCTATGCAGCAAATCTCGCAGCGCGGTCCTATCTTCGTTCAACGTCTCTGCAAAGTAGTGTTCGATGCTACCACGGAGATTCGCGACCGACATAAGCAAATCACTGGCGTCCGGTGTCACCATCTCAGCAGCGACCGAAGGCGTCGGCGCTCTAGAGTCAGCCACAAGATCGGCTATTGTCGTATCGATCTCGTGGCCGACTCCGCTGACGACCGGAATTCTTGAGCCGAAGATGGCACGTGCAACCGATTCGTCGTTGAAACAGTCTAGATCCTCGGCCGAGCCGCCCCCCCTAACAAGCAATATCACGTCGGGTCGCGGTGTTAGATCGTTCAGCCGTTCCAGCGCGTCCCGGATCTGACTGGGCGCCTCCACGCCTTGCACCAAGCACGGACTCACGACTACGTTGGCGAGCGGATAGCGTTGGTCAAGCACCTTCAGCGCGTCCTGCAGGGCGGCGCCGGTTGGCGATGTGGCGATGCCGATGAGGCGTGGGAAAGCGGGCAATGAGCGCTTGCGATTCTCCTCGAACAGACCTTCCAATCCCAACTGCGCCTTCAACATCTCGAACCGCATCTTAAGCTCGCCGGAGCCAGCCGGCTGGATCATGTCTATGATCAACTGGTACTGGCTGCGCGCAGTGTAGATTCCCACCGACCCGTGAGCCAAGACCGCTTCGCCATCAATAGGCAAATAGGTAGCTCTGCGCATCCGGCTTCGGAACTGCACGCACGCAATCTGATCGTCAGCGTCTCGAAGCGTCAGATAAGCGTGCCCGGCCGGCGAGAGCCGGAAGTTGCTAACCTCACCACTCACCCAGATGTTGACCAGATAGGGACTGCTCTGGACCAGCTCCCTGATCATGGCGCTGACCTGAGTTACAGTGACCAAGTTCAACATTGACGCTCTGCGTGACTGCCGGGCCACCTTGACTGTTCTGTCATTCGCTAGGTGACCCGCTCGATGTATTCACCCTTGCGGGTGTCGACGAGTACTGTGTCCCCAACGTTGACGAAAAGGGGGACATTGATCTTCAAGCCGGTCTCCAAAATAGCTGGCTTGGTGGTGCTAGCTGCGGTATTGCCTTTGAACCCCGGATCGGCCTCTACCACCTCAAACTCAACACTGATTGGTATCTCGATACCAATTGCATTGCCCTCGTGAAGTCGCAGCTCGACCTCCAGCCCGTCTTTAAGGAATGTGATCGAGTCGTCTAACTGATCGCTCGACATCACGTACTGATCGAATGACTCACTATCCATGAATATATACAGGTTGTCTTCTCTGTAGAGAAACTGCGCCCTTCGTTGCTCCACGAAGACTCTGAGGAATTTTTCGCTCGCTTGGAACGTTCGCTCGAAAATGGCGCCGGACCGCACATTACGTAGTCGTAACCGTGCAAGGGCGCTACCTCGGCCCATCTTGATGTGTTCGAATGCGATGACATTCAATAGCTCGCCATCCAGACCGATAGTGATTCCTTTTCTGAGCTGTCCTACTTCTATCACGATCCACTCCCGTCTTCCTTCAACACTGCAGGGTCACGTGCAAACAACGTCGAACTCTCGCGTTTGATCGGACATCCACTCAGATTATTATCCAGTCTTTTCGAGCGGTGGTCAGGATCTCGATCCCGTCTTCTTCGATAAGCACAGTATCCTCGATGCGTACACCTCCCCAGCCAGGGAAATAGATGCCTGGCTCGATTGTGATCGCTGCCCCAACTTTCAACTCATCCTCGAAGAATCTCGAAAGGCGCGGCGCCTCGTGAATGTCGATCCCCAGACCGTGTCCCAAGCTGTGGATAAAGGCATCGCCGTGCCCGGCCTCACAGAATAGGTCCCGGGCAATCGCGTCTGCCTGTTTGCCGGTAATGCCAGGTTTGACTCTGGACTCCGCTTCTTCCAAAGCCCGTTCCACTAGCTCAACGGTTTCTCTTAAACGCGTGGGTGGATTCCCTATACACATGGTCCGAGTTAGGTCGGCGCAGTATCCGTCAAGGCGGGCGCCAAAGTCTAGCCAGATCGGCTCGCCAGATCTGATTGGGCGGTCGCTGGGCTCGTGATGCGGCACGGCGCTGTTCGGGCCTGAGGCCACGGCCGGCGCGAATGCCATTCCTTCCGCTCCGTGCTCGCGCAGATAGCGCTCAATCCGCCAAGCCAGTTCCTTTTCGGTAAAGCCGGGGTGCAAGATGCCCTTCACGTATTCCAGGGTTTGATCGGTCAACTTGACCGCCGCTCTGATTCGGGTTATCTCACGCTCATCTTTGACCTCGCGCAGCTCCTCAACGATCCCATCCAGTGGGATGAATTCTGTCGCAGGGCCCGCTTTGCTCAGTGCACCTAACTGACTCACGGTCATATGGGTTGACTCGAAGCCGGCGCTTTTCACCCCCCAATCCACGAATAGATGGGTAAGAGTCTCGTCAGAGCGTCCGGGCGCAAGAACAACATTCATGTGTTTGATCTGGCTCTTCGCCGCTTCGAAGTATAGGTTGCTGGTGACGAAGGCGCATCGATTGGGACTGATCAGAATCATTCCATTTGAGTCGGCTGAACTGGGATCGGCCGTCCCAAAGCCGCTCAAGTAGACTCGATTCCCAGGTCCCGTGACTATCAACACGTCCACGTCCCGCCGCCTGATGAGTTCTTGCAGCCGAGAAACCCGCCGAGCGTAGTCCACCTGTCGTCTTATCCGAACTAGTGATTTGAGTGTTTAGCCGGCCGCGACGGGATCGCCCTTGTCAGCCAATTTGACTGTGCGGCCGCACTCCTGGCATCGGTATCGATCGCGACCATTCTCAACCAAAAGGTTGCCGCAGTCAGGGCACGGTTGCGCTATGGGTCGATTCCAGACTGCGAAATCGCAGTTGGGATACTCAGAGCAGCCGAAGAATAGCTTGCGCTTTCGGGTTCTACGCTCCAATAGCTCGCCAGGCTGGCATTTGGGACATCCTACACCGGTCTTTACCACTATCGACCGGGAGTTCTTGCACTCTGGAAAGCCGCTGCATGCCAGGAACTTGCCGAATCGTCCATGCTTGATCAGCATCGGTTTACTGCAGACCTCACAGTCCTCGCCGGCCATCTCCGGCTCAATCTCGACTCTTGCAATGGATTGTTCGGCGGCCTGCAGGGTTGAAGAAAAGGGACCGTAGAATGAGTGCAGGATTTGCAACCAGTCGACCGCGTCACTGGCGACTTGGTCCAGTTTTTCCTCCATATCAGCGGTAAAGTCGACATCGACGATGTTCGAGAAATGCTCTACAAGGAGATCTGTCACGATGGTGCCGAGCTTGGTCGGGTGGAAACGGCGATCTTGAAGCTCTACGTAATCCCGGTCCTGGATCGTACTGATTGTTGGCGCATAGGTACTCGGTCGCCCTATGCCGTTTTCCTCTAGAGTCTTGACCAACGTCGCCTCGGTGTGACGCGGCGGTGGCTTAGTGAACCGCTGCTCCGGCTTGATGTCTACGAGGTTGAGGTTATCGTTCGCCGAAAGGTCCGGCAATGCTCTGGCGCTCTCTTCCTGCTCATCGCCCTCGTCCCGACCTTCGGTATAGAGGTTGATGAATCCGGGAAACTTAACGACACTTTCCCTTGCCCTCAACTCGACACGATCTTTCTTCGGATTCTCACCGCGGATTGTGACGGTGGTGTTTTCGATCAGGGCGGACTGCATCTGGCTTGCGACCGTTCGTTGCCATATGAGTCGATAGAGTCGATATTGATCCTGTGTGAGCATGGGCTTTATACTTTCGGGCTCGCGATTCACCACTGTCGGCCGGATCGCCTCGTGCGCTTCCTGTGCCAACTTGGATTTCTTGCTAAAACGCCGAGGCGCGCGCGGCAGGAATGCTGGTCCAAATTTCACTTCAATATATTCGCGTATCTGGGCTATCGCGGACCCGGCCATATTGATCGAGTCGGTGCGCATGTACGTGATGAGACCAACATCCCCCTCACCCTTTAGCTTGATGCCTTCGTAGAGTTGCTGTGCGGTCCTCATCGTCTTTCGAGCGCTGAAACGCAGCTTACGAGCGGCTTCTTGCTGTAGTGTGCTGGTAATGAACGGCGCCGCCGGGGAGCGGCGAGCCTCCCTCACCGCCACGTCGCCCACGTGATAGACCGACTCCCGCATCTGTTGCACCATCGTCTCGGCGTCGGCCGCGTTGCCTAGCTGTGATTTCTTGCCGTTGACCGACATTAACCTTGCCGACACACTGGTTTTGTCCGCTCCGGACTCGTCCTTCTTGACGAACTCGGCGTCTATTGTCCAGTACTCGGTGATTTCAAATGCCTCTATCTCACGCTCGCGATCCACTACCATCCTCAACGCGACCGACTGTACCCGGCCGGCCGACAGCCCCTTGCGCGGGATCTTACGTCTCAGTAGCGGACTTAGCTTGTAGCCTACCAGCCGGTCCAGGATTCGCCGGGCCTGCTGCGCATCTATCATCTTGGCATTGAGCTCACGTGGATGCTCAAACGCCTCCTTGATCGCGTCCTTAGTGATCTCGTGAAAGACGACGCGCCGGACTAAGCGACCGTTATCAAGACCGAGGGCCTTGATCAGGTGCCAGGATATAGCCTCACCTTCGCGATCGGGGTCAGTTGCCAGATATATAGCCTTCGCACCTTTTGCGTCGCTCTTCAGGCTGCGAACAATCTCTCGCTTCTTCTGGGGAATCACGTATTGTGGCGTGAAATCTTGCTCGACATCCACACCAAGTCGTTTCTCCGGCAAGTCCCGGATGTGCCCCATTGAAGCGACAACTTTGTAGCTACTGCTCAGGAACCTCCCTACCGTTCTCGCCTTGGTGGGCGATTCCACTATTACTAGATTCTTCGAGTTCCCTGTTGCCAATCTATACCTCTAGACGCTCCCAGCCTGGTCGTTAGACGATACTACCACGACCGTTCGACATGGGGCGGATTTGATATTCTTGCTAGCGACCGAAGCGAATCTACTCAGATCTTTTCATAAACCATACCACCCAAGTCTTCCACCAGCCCGTCTAGTTTCAACATCATCAACTGGCTGCTGAGTTCCGAAATCGGCACGCCAAGGTTTCGACAAAGATCATCGATGTGTACCGGCGCATCGGTCAATGCGGCAAGTATTCGTGTCGCTTCTTCGCTCAACGGCAACGTGCGGCGAATGTTGGCCTGCCTCTGAGTTCGCTCTATATTCAACTCGTCCAAAATGTCTTGAGCGGACGTGGCCAGCTTTGCGCCTTGCTGTTGGATTAGCCAGTTGCAACCGGCACTGCCCGGTGAAGATATTGCGCCAGGTACGGCGAACACCTCTCGATCCATATGCAGGGCGGACTTCGCGGTTATCAAAGCTCCGGAACGCCTGTCGGCCTCAATGACCAGAGTTCCGAGGGTGATCCCAGCGATGATCTCGTTACGGGCCGGGAAGTTGCCCGCCTCCGGCTGAGTGCCAACCGGGAAGTCGGTCACCAGAGCACCGTTCTCAGCGATCCGTTCCGCCAGTCCTCGATTCTCTGGCGGGTAGATGATGTCGGGGCCACTTCCCATTATTGCCATCGTTCGAGTGCTGCCCTTCAGAGCCGCATTGTGGGCCTCGGTATCAATGCCTCGGGCCAGTCCACTCACGATGGTTACACCGGCCGATGCTAGATCGCGGACAATCATGTTTGTGGCATGGCGACCGTATGATGTCATCTTGCGTGTCCCGACAACCGCGACCGCCAAGCCGTCTTCAGGCTTCAACGAGCCTCTCACGAGCAAGACCGATGGAGGATTGCCAACTTCCTTCAATCTAACCGGATATCGGCTGTCATGCCGGACGATGACGTCGAATCCCGCTTCTAGAATAGTGTGGAGCTCACGGTCGGGGTCTATACCCGGACGCTGTTCGACGATGCGGTTGACCATCCGCGGGGCCAGACCGGCGGCCGCCAACTCCGCTGATGCCGCGCGCCAAGCCAAACTAATGTCGCCAAAGTAAGCATATATCTGGCTCATCCTGACGTGACCCACACCTGCGATGCGCCGAAATGCGACCCAATATTTGACCTGCGCGTAGTCAAACGACTTGAATTGTGGTCCCTGTTCCCGGACTTTCGTATCCATCCTCTATTTCCGCAGCTCTACCATGAGACGGCCAGCTTCCAGGATTTCCTGTACTTGCTCTGGGCTTGAAGACTCACTGTAGATCCTAATTATTGGCTCGGTCCCGCTAAAGCGGATGAGTAGCCAGCTACCATCTTCAAGGTGGTATTTGAAACCGTCGTCGGTTTGAAACCGTACTACTCGCCGGCCGGCGACTACGTCGACCGGTGCCTCCTGCAAATTGGCGCTAATCTCGTGGCGGCGGCCCGCGTCGAAATTACTGTCGATCCTATCGTAGTAGTGGGGGCCCACTTTACTGAACAAATACTTGATCAACTCGGACGGCCTTAGCATCAGCCTGACACAAAGGTCGATAATGAAGATCCCGGCCAGAATCCCGTCTCGCTCCGGCACATGGCCTCGAAACGCGTATCCTCCGCTCTCTTCGCCTCCGATCATCGCATCGATTTCCAACATCTTTGGGGCGACGAATTTGAACCCTACGCCAGTCTCGTGTACGGGAACGTCGTAGAGAGCACCCAGTCTATCTAGCATCGAACTGGTGGAGAGCGTCTTGACAATCGGGCCTCGTTGTTCTCGCGTTTCTAGCATGTAGAGCATCAGCAGGCTGTAGACTCGCAACTGGTCGACAAACTCGCCGTTTTCGTCGCAAACGCCGAGGCGGTCCGCGTCGCCATCTGTGGCTATCCCTATATAAGCGCCTTGCTTCCTGACTTCTCCTTGAAGCTGCCGCAAGTTGCGAGCGATCGGCTCGGGATTTACCCCGCCGAAGAATGGATTTCGCTCTCCGTTTATCTCGATAACCTCAGTGTCTCCTCCTCCGATTAACTCCGGCAGCCAGCCAATACCTGCGCCGTACATAGGGTCGAAGATCACCTTGAGCCCGCTGTCCTCGATACGTTGCAAATCCACTAGCTGGGCGATCTTTGTCCGGTAGCCTGGAGATGGATCATAGTACTCGATCAGCCCTTTTCCGATCGCTTCCTCAAGCGGGGTATTCGTATTTCGCGACGACTGTTCGCCCCCTGGCTGACTCGACTCTTCAATGTGACTCTCAAGCCGCTCGATTACCTCCGGGCCCGCCGCGCCACCATAATCCGAGCGCAACTTGTAGCCGTTCCAGATGGCCGGGTTGTGACTCGCGGTGATTATTACGCCATATTGCGCGCCCTTTTCCAGGATGCCGAATGAGACGACCGGCGTAGGTACGGCGCGGTCGCACAAGTACACCTTGATGTCGTAACCTGCCAGAACTTCCGCCACTGCCGCCGCGAAATGTTCAGATCCGAAACGCGTGTCGTAGCCGACGACAACGCCTTTCCTTTGTCCGCCGACCTCCTCCACCAGTCTAGCCGTGGCTTGCGCGCATTTCCGAACGTTTGCAAATGTATAGTCGGCTGCGATCACGCCGCGCCAACCGTCCGTCCCGAATCTGATCGGCTGGACCTGATGCTCACTCAGCGGCGACATCATCAAACACAACTGCGCCAGTAATTCAGAAGGTCACGCATCGTTTGCTCGAAGGGTATCGTCGGATTCCACCCAGTCGCTTGGTTGAACTTGCTGTAGTCGCAATGAAGCAGCCTGACGTCTGACGGCCGCATCCTAGATGGGTCCCGCTCTACCGCCACCTCGTGCCCGCTCAAAGACAGCAAGGTATCAAGCATCTCCTGGAGACTACGCGCTGTCCCGGATCCCACGTTGTAGACTTCCCCGGCCACGCCGGTCTCCAGCGACAGCCAATAGGCCCGGACAATGTCACGGACGTCGCTCCAGTCGCGCTGACTGGTAAGGTCGCCGACATTGACTACCGGTGCCCGTAAGCCCTTCTCAATCTCGGCGATCTGCTTGGCGAAGGACGACGTCGCAAAAAACTCTCCGCGCCGCGGCCCCGAGTGATTGAAACTCCGAGTAACTACGGTATGCAGACCATAGGTCCTGAAGTACTGAACGGCCATAATTTCCTGCGCAACCTTGCTTACAGCGTACGGGCTCAGCGGACGGAGAGGATTCGTCTCCCTGATCGGCACTTCGTTTTCAAACACTTGACCGTACTGCTCCGAAGAGCCGGCTATGTGAATCCTAGCGTCGAGACCTGCTTGCACCACCGCTTCGAGCAAGTGGGTTTGCCCGATAACGTTGACTCGCAACGTTTCCTCGGGCGCCGTCCAAGAAGTCGGTACGAAGCTATGGGCGGCAAGGTGAAACACTCTGTCAGGTCCAATTGCGCCGATGACCCGCGCAATTGAGTTAGGGTCGTTTAGATCCGCCGGCAGCAAGTTGAGTGCGTCTGATTTGGCCTTATGAATTATCGCACCGCTGAGCGTGTCCTTGTCGAGAGAGTGACCGACGCCTTCCGAGATGAAATTGAGTTTGCCGGCGCGATTCAGGTCCTGAAGGTGATCCATCCGACTGCGCCAACGGTAAGTGCCGAATACTTCCACGCCGCCCAGCGTCAGAGCGTACTCAGCCAAGTGACTGCCGGCGAACCCGGTAACGCCGGTAATAACTACTTTCACTACGAGCTCCTAGAAGAAGTCGATCCTGAAGGCCGCCCATCTCCCGTTATGCTATCTGACGATGTCAAGAGCAAATTGGTAGTTGTAATCAGGAAGGAAGTCTGCGGATTCAAAATGACCTTGAGTGGTTTGGAAATCTCAGTACCCGATCGGAAACATCATTGCCAAAGGGAGCTGGCCAATCGAGAACGGAACGAGCCCATAGTATGGCGAGCCGAGTCGTTTGTGCAAAGTTTGCTCAAAGCCCGGCTTCGGATCGGAGCAAGTCGGCCTTGTCGGTAATCTCCCAAGGCGCGTCGATATCGCTGCGTCCGAAATGGCCGTAGGAGGCGGTTGCCTGGTATATTGGCCTCCGCAGATTCAGGTTCTCGATAATCGCTGCCGGCCGGAGATCGAAGTGGCCTTCAATCAGTTTGACTATCTGCTCCTCCGGCACCACCGCAGTTCCGAAAGTTTCGACCATAGTTGAAATTGGCTTGGCCACACCGATCGCGTACGCCAGTTGTACCTCGACTCGCTTGGCCAGTCCGGCGGCGACGATATTCTTCGCCACGTGCCGTGCCGCGTACGAGCTACTCCGATCCACTTTGGTCGGGTCCTTGCCCGAAAATGCGCCTCCGCCGTGCCGTGCCATCCCTCCGTAGGTATCGACAATAATCTTGCGTCCCGTCAGACCAGTATCCCCCATTGGACCGCCCACGACGAATCTTCCTGTCGGGTTGACCAAGAAGCGGGTGTTTTCGTCGAGAAGCCCATTTTGCACAACCTTCTTCACGACGTGATTGACTACGTCTCGCTTGATCTGATCGTGCCCCACCTTCGAATCATGCTGAGCTGATACCAACACGGTGTCGATGCGAGCCGGCCGTCCATAGCGGTACTCCACCGTGACTTGGGCCTTTCCATCCGGCCTGAGATACTCCAAGGTTCCGGATTTGCGGGCATTCGCCAGTTCGCGACAGATACGATGAGCCAGCATGATCGGCAATGGCATTAGCTCCTCATCTTCGTCACAGGCAAAGCCGATCATCATTCCCTGGTCGCCGGCGCCGATCTCGTCGAATCTATCGTCGCTTAGATCTACCGATTTCTCGTGCGCCGAGGAAACACCCAAATCAATATCCGGCGATTGTCCCTTTAATGAGACGATCATGCCAACCGAATTGGCATCAAGGCCAAAGCTAGAATCCGTGTAGCCGATACTCCGTATGATGTCGCGAACTATGGTCGGGATCTCAACCTGGCAATCAGCGGTAATCTCGCCCATTACGATCACCAAGCCAGTGGTTGTTGCGGTTTCACAGGCTACACGCGCTTGAGGGTCTTGAGACAGGATCGCATCCAACACGCCGTCCGATATCTGATCGCACAACTTGTCCGGATGTCCCTCCGTTACAGACTCGGACGTGAAGAGCATGCTCGGTGACTTCATGAAACTGATATTGCTCATTGCCAGCTACCCTCGACCTGAACTCATTACGTCGAACCCAACTAAGTTCCGCTTTGCCAGGAACTTATGTACGCTATTTGATCGTCGGTCAAAGTGTCAATCTCCACACCCATCGAACTCAATTTGATCCGCGCTATCTTGCTATCGATCTCCTTGGGCACCGCGTGTACCTCGGCTGCAAGTCCCTTACCGTTTTTCACCAAATACTCCACCGATAGCGCCTGGTTGGCGAAGCTCATGTCCATCACCGCCGCGGGGTGTCCCTCCGCCGCCCCGAGATTCACTAGCCTGCCTTCGGCCAGCAGATTGATCCGGCGACCGTCGCCCAGTTGGTAACAGGTGACATATTCGCGTACCTGCTTGCGCGAGCCGGCCCTACTATCGAGAGCCGAGATATTGATCTCGTCGTTGAAATGTCCCGAGTTGGCCAGAATCGATCCGTCCTTCATCCCGTCTATGTGCTCGCCATCAATTGCGTTCAGGCCGCCGGTCACCGTGACAAAGATATCGCCGATCTCGGCAGCCTCGTTCATCGACATGACCCGAAATCCATCCATCACTGCCTCGAGCGCCCGTATCGGGTCCACCTCGCAGACAATGACATCCGAACCCATGCCCTTGGCTCGCGCGGCCACGCCCCGGCCGCACCATCCGTAGCCAATTATTACAATCTTCTTCCCGGCCAACAGAACGTTAGTTGCTCTGATTATGCCATCGATAGTGCTCTGGCCACTACCGTAGCGGTTGTCGAACAGATGCTTTGTATCTGCATCGTTGACCGAGATTATCGGATATTTCAATACGCCTTCCGCCGCCATAGCCCGCAGCCTCACCACTCCTGTCGTCGTCTCTTCGGCGCCGCCGATCACGTCGCCCAACAGCTCCGTCCGACCCGTGTGCAGTCGGGTTACAAGATCGGCGCCATCGTCCAAAGTGATCTGGGGCCTGATGTCAAGCGCTGACTCGATATGGTCGTAATACGTCTCGGTGTCCTCGCCCTTGATGGCAAATGCCTGGATTCCGTGATCTTTTACCAGTGCCGCCGCCACGTCGTCCTGCGTAGACAGCGGGTTCGACGCGCAGAGTGCGACTTCGGCTCCTCCGGCCTTCATCGTGATTGCCAGATTCGCCGTTTCCGTAGTCACGTGAAGGCAACCGGCAACCCTCACTCCGGCGAGCGGCTGTTCCTTATCGAACCTTTGTCTGATTTCACGGAGGACCGGCATCTCTTGTTCGGCCCACTCTATCCGGAGGCAGCCCTTATCCGCCAACGCTAGGTCCTTTATCGCGTGCCTCGGGAGAGCGCTAGTTGCCATCCGTAGCTCCTTGGATAAGCTTGTCCTGGTTCTCTGAAATCAAATCGCCCCTGTTCCGGCAGCTTCAACCGAACTGATCGGTTCGCCAACTGTGATATCGAGTGGAGATGAGTCGAAGTTGGTATAGCGGATGAACTGGGCGAATCGCTCTTGAATGTCGCCAATCGTTACTTTGGCGAGCTTCTCGATGCTGAAGCTTTCTACCGTAAATGAAGCGAGCAAACCGCCGAAAATCGCTGCCCTCTTCATAATCTCGAGATCGACTGCGCCATGCGCGGCCAGATAACCGATGAACCCGCCGGCGAAGCTGTCGCCAGCACCGGTTGGGTCCGTGACTCCATCGGTCGGAAAGGCCGGCAACCCAAAGTAGAAGTCCTCACCATACAGGGCGCATCCGTATTCGCCCTTCTTCACGACAACCACTTTGGGCCCCAATTCCAAGACCGCGCGCGCGGCTGAAGACAGATTTCGAATACCCGCAAACTGCCTTAGTTCCTCTTCGTTGATGATGACTCCGTCAACCGACCCCATTACCCGCGCTACCTCGTCGCGCCTCTGATCGAGCCAATAGTTCATCGTATCCATCGCGGAAAAAGCCGGCCGTTCGACTTGGGCCAAAACCTCCGATTGCAGCGCCGGATCGATGTTCGCTAGGAACACGTATTCGGAATCGGCGAACTCAGCCGGAATCTTGGGCCTGAATTGGCCAAATACGTTTAACTTTGTGTCGATGGTATGGGCAACGTTGAGGTCCTCTCCGTAGTATCCTCGCCAGCGAAAGGTCTCGCCATCGGCGACCTCTAATCCTCTCAGATCGATTGATCGCTGGCGAAGCAGGTCCATGTACTCTGCCGGAAAGTCGGTCCCGACTATTCCCACCAGACGCACGTTCGAAAATATCGATGCAGCAATCGAAAAATACACTGCCGAACCGCCCGCTACCTCATCCGCCTTGCCATAGGGCGTGGATACGCTGTCCAACGCGACCGAGCCGACAACGAGTATCGACAATCTCCTCGGATCTCCCCAACCGTATGGGCAAAAAAATACTTCCCTCGCACGAGAGAAGTTTTCCGACTATCCTCTCATCTATCAGCGTACGAACACGCTGTCGGAATGGCACCAACGCTTACCCAAAAAGGTGTAAGGCTGGTTGTCTGGGCTTCTTAGGGCCGGTCCCTCCGTCCCTCTCGATAAGAGCGTGTGTTTCCTATTTGAATTTCGCTTGATTATACCAGTCAGGTCATGTGGGGTAAACCACCATCCCGCCCAACGCGTAGGACCAAGTCTCAATCCCAAACATATTCTGGGACCATTCTCGCCTCTGGAGAGGGCAATTCGCCACGTGGTCAACGCGGCGCAGAATAATGGAGGCCGGCCGCTAATGCCCGTATGCGTCGTTATCCAGCTACAATGTTCAACAGCCGGTCTTGCCTATATATCACCTTCCTCAACTGCTTGCCGGCCAGGTACTTTTGCACCCGCTGACTTGCGGTAGCCGCTGAATAAGCCGCAGATTGGTCGGTACCTACCGGCACCCGTAGCCGCTCCCTCACCCTGCCATTTACTTGGACGACGACCGTCACTACCTCGTCGGCTGCGAGTGCCGGATCGTGCTCAGGCCAGGATTGCTGGTGGATGCTATAGGGCTTGTCCAGTTGGAACCACAGCTCCTCGGCAATATGCGGAGCGGTCGGTGCTAACAGGAGCAATAGTGTCTGAATCGCCTGATCCCAAACGTCCGGCCCCACGTCGCTGGCCTCTTGGGATTGCACCAAGGCGTTTGAGTACTCCATCAGCGCCGCTAGCATAGTGTTGAACCGGAAGCTTTCGAGGTCTCTGGTCACCCGCTCTATGGTCTTGTGGAGCTTGCGCTGCAGTTCCCGCTCTGCTGACCGTTCTCCTTCGGTGGGCGGGTTGTCCGAGTAGGTCTGGACCAGGTTCCACACCCGGTTTAGGAAGCGGTAGACGCCGTTGATACCCTGGTCGCTCCAGTCACCACCTTCGTCCCAGGGCCCGACGAACATCAAGTAGGCTCGCACTGTATCGGCGCCTAGCCTCTGCACAAAGTTATCAGGATTAGCGACGTTACCTCGTGACTTCGACATCTTATGACCTTGGGATAGCAACACCCCTTGGCAGAATAGCCGAAGGAAAGGTTCCCCGAACTCGAAAAGGCCCATATCGCGAAGCGCTTTGGTGATGAACCGCGCGTAGAGAAGATGCTTGGTTGCGTGCTCGATCCCTCCGACGTATTGGTCGACCGGAAGCCACTTGTTCAGCTGCTCTTGATCGAACATGGCTTTCGAGTGATTCGGACTGGCGAAGCGGAAGAAATACCAGGCCGAGTCGACGAAGGAGTCCATCGTATCGGTCTCTCTGGTCGCTGCCTGGCCGCAATCGGGACATTCGGTGTGCAGCCAGAGCCGCGCCAGCTTCAACGGCGATTCCCCCGTTGGCCGAACTTCCGTGTTTTTCGGCAACATCACCGGTAGCTGGTCCTCCGGCACCGGAACGATCCCGCATTCTGGGCAGTAGACGACTGGGATTGGCGCACCCCAGTACCGCTGACGCGAAACAAGCCAATCGCGGAGCCTGTAGTTGATCGATCGCCGGCCCAGACTGTTGGCTTCGACGTGATCGGCTACACGTTCTATTCCCTCATCGGATCTCACGCCATCGAACGGCCCGGAATTTATCATGGGGCCTATGCCAAGGTAGGCTTCGGTCAATGGTTCGCCATCCCATTCCGGCGGCTCGATCACGACCTTTACGGGTACTCCGAACTTCTCGGCGAACTCGAAGTCGCGCTGGTCGTGGGCCGGCACACCCATGACTATGCCGGTACCATAGGTGTAGAGGACATAGTCGGCTACCCATATGGGTATCCGTTCATCGCTCAGGGGATTGACGGCATGGGCGCCGATATATACGCCTGTCTTCTCTCGGTCGACAGACAAGCGCTCGATCTCGGTTCTTAGTCGGGACATCCCGATGTAGGCATCGACTTCGGCCTTTCGGTCCGGCGTTGTCAGCTTGGTCACTAACGGATGCTCTGGCGCCAAGACCATGAATGTCACGCCATACGTCGTATCCGGCCGCGTGGTGAAGACAGGCATCGGATTGCCCGCCTCACTACGGAATTCCAACTCCACGCCGATGCTCTTGCCGATCCAGTTGCGCTGGTCGGTAACCGCCCTCTCCGGCCAATCTAGTCCGCTATGATCAAGAAGCTCTTCGGCGTATTTGGTGATTCGATAAAACCACTGCTCCAAGTCCTTCTTGGTTACAACGGATTCGCATCGCTCGCACCCGCCGTCGATCACCTGCTCGTTCGCCAGAACCGTTTGGCAGGAGGGACACCAATTTGCCGGCGCCATCGCCTTGTAGGCGAGGCCGGCCTCATATAGCTTGAGGAAGATCCACTGTGTCCAGCGATAGTAACTGGGAAGACAGGTGGCCAGGTCGCGGCTCCAATCGAATGCACCGCCCATCGATTTCAACTGAAGGCGCATCCGGTCGATGTTCCGTATGGTCCATATTGCGGGATGTTCGCCACCTTTGATCGCCGCGTTCTCGGCCGGCAACCCGAATGAGTCGAAGCCGATAGGGCGCATGACGTTGTAGCCTTTCATTCGCATGTAACGCGCCATGACATCGGCCGGACCATAGGCGTACCAGTGTCCGATGTGTAGATCGCCAGAGGTGTATGGGAACATGTCGAGGAAGTACCATTTTGGACGATCATCGTCGTTGTTGGCGAGGTAGAGTTCGTCGGCGGCCCACTGATCTTGCCAGCGTCGTTCGAACGTCACCGGATTGTATCCAGTTGCCATCTGCGTCCTCTCCTTCGTGATACCGTTCAGATTGATCGTCTTGGGCCCTCACTACAGCTCCGGAGTTAGCGCGAATCCACCCGCGTTTAACGCCCACAGGGTTTCATTATAGCCAACGACAGACGGAAACCAGCCGCCGCGAAGAGTGCAGCGTCTAAGAATTCGGACAGGACTATCACCAGCCGGCTTATTGCAAGATATGGAGGCGGATAGCGGTTTGGGGTTAGGTTGACGCTATGGCACCAACTCTTGCAGTTTTTTAGCAGCCTCTTTCTCTACTGCGTAAACGCCCAAAACGTGGTCTCGCAGATCGGTCAATAGCCCGGTCATCTCCGAAGCGCTCAACTGAGACGATTTGGGGACTTCGCTCTCTATTGCCAAGAGTCTCCGGTTGATCTCCTCGATCTCCGGCAGAGCGGTATCCCCCTGTTGGTGGAAGAGGTCCCTCTTCCTTAGGTCTAGATCGCGTGTCTCTCTGAATAGCGGAATCGAGTTCGGCAGAGCGGCATCCGCCAAGGCCGACCAGAGCCGGCTCGACTCGCGGTAGCGCTCTGCAACGCCGCCGAGGCCAGGTTTGTCTAGAATTATCGCGGCCTCGTCAAGAAAGTCCGCATACATCCCTCTTAAGGCGCCTCCGCCGGTTCCGCCGGTCTCGATCCAATGGTGTACCCACGCGAGTGTTTTGTAGAGCTCTGTCGAGTCCTCGAACGTCTTGGGCCATCCCCGTTTGTCATTGGGATTGGCAACGAGCTTTGCCCATTGCGTCAATGATTCTAAACCGAAGGTCTTGATCCGAGGGTTCAGCAAACCATCGTAACAGTCGCCTATCCCGGCCTCGACCGCCGATCTCAGATTGACTGGTTCATCGGATTGCTCGGCAACCATGATCCTGTTCTTGTAGGTTCTGATCGCCGCCCGTGCTTCTGCGAGCTTAACTTGACTCACCGCCATAGGAGCCGGCGCTCGGTCGTCGAGGTACGCAATATCGTTATCGTCATCAAGCCCGATAACGACGACTAAGTGATAGAAAGAGCGCCTGTATTCCTCAGGCAGAGAGGAATATGGAATGCTCGCCAAATCCAGCCAGGCAAGAGCCGGTCGACCCTCTTCGAGTGGCGTTCTGAGGTTGGATTGGGCGGCTTTCTTGCCGGTTGTCTCCTTGACCTCTGACTTCAGGCCGATTCGAGTGCAAATACGCCGCATGAACTCGACGTTGTCGCTGTGCCAGAGATGCCGGGTTCCGATCATGACCATCGCGCTGATGACCTTGTAGTCGATCATCATATAGCCCGCGCCTATGCCGCCTCCGACTCCCAAGATCATCGCCTCGCTGAAGGGCTTGTTCGTGTGGGGAGCAGTCGCGCCGAGTTGAGCCGCGACATTCCCTATTGAGGCGGTGTAGGGATTGATGCCGCCGAACTGCTTGTAATTCTTCACGATCAAATCGCGAGTCAAGTCTCTCCCTCCCGTTTTTGGGATGAAATGTGCGCTGTCCGCGACCGCCGCCGGCCTCGGCGCCCGAAACGACCTAGTTGGCCGGTGGAGCATATCAAATCCGCACACAAATGACTCCAATGCAATCCAGATCCGACTGTCAAGCTGCAGGCATTACCGGCAGCCCACTCCGTCTCGTCACTCTCTCGGTCGAAGGCCTGCCCCGTACCCCGATACGGGCGAGTATCCACGCACAGCCGCCACATGAAAGAACGACAATTGCGATACCACCAACCAAGTCCACATGGGACGCCGGCCCGCATCCCGATACGGGGCCGAAGTTGAACCCCGTAGGGCGGGGGCTCGTCCCCATCCACGGGCCCGCCTTTCAGTGACGACCGGCCTCCCACCAGCCGCGAACATCACCGTAGGGACGCCCTGGCCGGCGCGCGGCGAACCCAAGCCGGCCCCCACCGAACGGTTACACATTGACTTTAACCACGTATCTGTGGTACAAGTTAGCCAATTCATAATTGATGCCGTGAAGGGGAGCATTAAGGGAGAGCGCCCATTCAGAGAGCCAGCGCATGGTGTGAGCTGGCATGCCGCCTTCCTGAACTCGCCCCGGAGCAGCTAGGCCGAACAGCCGTGGGCCCAGTAGGCTTGAGCCGGATTCGCCCGTTATAGCGCGCCGAGTGGGCAGTGTGGGCTGTCAAGTGAGGTGGTACCGCGGGCATTCAAGTCTCGTCCTCAAAGGGGCGAGATTTTTTTGTAGGCGGAGCCGCAAAGTCCATAGATGTCAACTAGGGTGGTACCGCGGGAAAACCCTAAGCCCGTCCCTAGCCGGACGGGTTATTTTATGCACGCGAATTCACGCGAGCGCAGGAGGAACACATGGCGATTCAACCGATACCGCAACGCGAAGATGTTTCGCGGAAGCCGAAGCAGCGACCGAAAGTGCTTGCCGGCTCACGAATTATTTGCGAGAGCCTCCTGAGCTTAGGTGTAGATGTAATATTTGGCTATCCAGGCGGCGCGGTTCTGCCCCTGTACCATGCAATCCCCGAGTACGAAGACCTTCGACACGTACTCGTCAGACACGAGCAGGGCGCGGTCTTTGCCGCAAGTGGCTACGCTCGAGCGACTGGCCGCGTGGGGGTTTGCCTCGGCACTTCCGGCCCCGGAGCCACCAACATGATGACCGGCATAGCTGACGCGAACCTAGACTCCGTACCTATGGTCGCGCTGACCGGCCAAGTGGCCATCCCTATGATCGGACGAGACGCGTTTCAAGAAGTCGACACAATAGGAATCTCGCTGCCGATTACCAAGCATAGCTACTCGGTGACGGATCCGGCGGACCTGCCTCGGATACTTCGAGAGGCATTCTACATAGCCGGCACAGGCCGGCCAGGTCCCGTCTTGGTCGACATCCCACGTGACGTGCAACAACAAGAAGCCGAGTTCAAGTGGGATGACGAAATGCGCCTCCGGGGTTACCGGCCCACTATGTACGGCAATATCAAGCAAATAAGGCAGGCCGCTAAACTCATCAAAGAGTCCACCAGGCCCCTGATCGTCGCCGGGCACGGCACCATAATCTCGCAGGCATACGACGAGCTAAAGGAACTGGTTGAAACCACCAATATACCGGTAGTTACGACTATTCACGGGATCTCCAGCATACCGGAATCGCACGAATTGAATTTCGGCATGCTTGGTATGCACGGCAGCGCATACGCGAATCGGGCGGTGGTCGAATGTGACTTGCTGATAGGCATCGGAATGCGATTCGATGACCGTGTTACGGGCAAGGTCAGCGGATTCGCTCCCAACGCGAAGATCATCCACATTGAGATCGATCCGGCCGAGATCGGAAAGAACGTCAAGGTAACGGTCCCCATCGTCGGTGACGTAAGGAATATACTGTCGGTTCTCAACAAAGAAATCGAACCAGGTGACCATTCCAACTGGATCGATCAGATCTGCGAGTGGCGCCGAGAAATTCCAATGACCGAGGTTCGAGAGGCCGAGGAGCTTTTGCCGCAATACGTGATTCAGCGCCTGTATGAGGTGACTGGCGGCGATGCCATCGTCGCTGCGGATGTAGGGCAGCATCAGATGTGGGTCGGCCAGTTGTGGTGGTTCGATAAGCGAAACAGCTTCGTCAGTTCCGGCGGACTTGGCTCCATGGGTTACAGCCTGCCGGCCTCGATGGGGATCCAGATAGGCCGTCCAGATGAGGCGGTATGGTGCGTCATAGGTGACGGCAGTATCCAGATCACCATGCAGGAGTTGGGCACTATCGTCCAGGAGAAGCTGCCAGTCAAGATTGCGATTATCAATAATTTCGCCCTTGGCATGGTGCGCCAGTGGCAGGAATTCTTCTATGAAAAGCGCTACTCCCACTCGCTGATGGGCCAACCCGACTTCGTAAAGCTGGGAGACGCTTATGGCATTGAATCCGTCTGTGTCAAGACCAAGGAGGAAGTTGAGCCCGCCATCCGCCAGGCAATTGCGCATGACGGACCATTTATTATCGATTTCCAGGTTGCGGTAGAGGAGAGCGTCTTCCCGATGATACCGCCGGGCGGAGCACTCTCCGACATCATGACCGAAGCCGCCGGCTGATGTCCACAAGAATAGACATAGAGGTGCCAACGACATGAGCAGAACAGTTGTCGCGATGATGGAAGATCATCCTGGTGTCATGAACCGGGTGGTGAGCGTGCTGCGCAGGCGTGGGTTCAACATAAACAGCCTTTCCGTCGGGCCCACAGATAACCCAGGGATTTCGAGGATGACTATCGTTGTCGACGGCGATGAGACGATCGTGGAGCAGGTAATCAAGCAACTCTACAAGATAATCGAGGTCCTGAAGTGCAGCGATATCAGCAACGAGAAGAAGGTCGACCGAGAGCTGGCACTGATCAAGGTTGCCGCGACAGCCTCGACTCGATCTGAGGTAATGCAGCTAGTCTCAATCTACCGGGCGAAAATTGTGGATGTATCGGTGGATTCACTGATGGTAGAGGTCACCGGTCCGCCGGAGAAGATCGAAACTATGCAGAGCCTGCTGCGTGCTTACGGCATTCGAGAGATGGTCCGAACCGGCGTAGTCGCTATGACCCGTAGTGCCGTTGGATCTGCTCGGGTGTCAGACGAGGCCGCCAGCAGCGGACGCCAGCGCGGCAACTTGCGCGCAGTCGCGCCAGCAAGCAATTAATCAGACCAGGAGAAACTTTCGTTGAAGATTTATTACGATGCCGATGCCGACCTAGCGCTGCTTGAAGGAAAGACTATGGCGGTCATCGGCTATGGCAGCCAAGGACATGCCCATGCGTTGAACCTGAAGGATAGTGGGTTGGACGTGATCGTTGGGCTCTACACCGGCAGCAAGTCTTGGGAAAAGGCCCAAGCCGAAGGCCTGCAAGTAGCCACGGTCTCGGATGCCACCAGGGCCGCCGACATGATCATGGTATTGGTGCCGGACCAGGTCCAAAAGGAGCTCTACGAGCAGAGCATCCTGCCAGAGTTGAGTGATGGCAAGACTCTCATGTTCGCCCATGGCTTCAATATTCACTATAACCAGATCGTACCGCCGCCAGGCATCGACGTGAGCATGGTTGCTCCCAAGGGTCCGGGGCACATTGTCCGCCAGATGTTCACCCAGGGCGTTGGAACCCCGGCGTTGCTCGCGGTGTTTCAGAATGTTTCCGGACGCGCACAGCAGAACGGACTCGCCTACGCCCGGGGCATAGGCGCAACCAGCGCCGGCGTTATCGAAACCTCGTTCAAGAATGAAACGGAGACCGACCTGTTCGGTGAGCAGTCGGTACTCTGCGGTGGCGTTACCGCGCTGGTCAAGGCTGGATTCGAGACCCTGGTTGAAGCCGGCTACCCACCGGAGCTGGCCTACTTCGAGTGCCTCCACGAGTTGAAGCTCATCGTCGACCTCATCTACCAGGGAGGGTTCGCCTACATGCGCTACTCCGTGAGCGATACCGCCGAGTATGGTGACTATACCGGCGGCCCTCGCGTGATCGACGAGCATGTCCGCGACAATATGCGGCAGATACTATCGGATATCCAAACCGGCGTGTTCGCCAAGAACTGGATCAGCGAAAACTTGGCCGGCCGGCCAAGCTTCCTAGCGATGCGCAACAAGGAGACCGAAGGGCAGCTCGAAGAGGTCGGTAAAGGCCTCAGGGCGATGATGCCCTGGCTGAAACACTGACAACAATCGGCGTTACCAAATAGGAGTATTGTTATCAGCCGCGCTCAGTTCAATAGTGCTTGGGCGAGAGGGTCTGAAATAAGGAGTGCGTCATGCTGGATCGCGTATTAATCTTCGACACCACCCTGAGAGACGGCGAGCAGTCGCCCGGCGCGTCCCTTAATGTCCAAGAGAAGGTCGATATAGCTCACCAGCTTGCCCGGCTCGGTGTGGACATCATAGAAGCGGGGTTCCCCATCACTTCAAAGGGCGACTTCGAAGCTGTCCAGCGCATCGCCCGCGAGGTAGAGGGCGTTACCGTATGTGGATTAGCGAGAGCCCTGCCGGCCGACGTGGACCGTGCCGCCGAGGCGGTTCGCGACGCTGAGAAGGGACGAATACACGTCTTTGTCTCTTCTTCCGACATACACTTGACTCACCAGATTCGAAAGAGCCGCGAGGACGTGCTGAAAATGGCCGGCGAAATGGTTCGCCGCGCTAAGTCATACGTATCCGATGTCGAGTTCTCGCCCATGGACGCGACCAGGTCCGACGTAGACTATCTGTGCGAGATGCTGGCAATAGCGATAGACGCCGGCGCAACTACCATCAATATCCCTGACACCGTCGGTTATACGGTGCCGGATGAGTACGCGAAGCTCATGACTTCGATTCTGGAGAAGGTACCCGGCGCGGAAGAGACCGTGATCTCGGTCCACTGTCATGACGACTTGGGTATGGCAGTAGCCAATAGCTTGGCCGCGGTACGAGCCGGCGCTCGGCAGATAGAGTGCACGATGAACGGCATCGGCGAGCGAGCCGGCAACTGCTCGCTGGAAGAAGTAGTCATGGCGCTGCGGACCCGAGCCGATGTGTTTGGGATCGACACCAGGGTGAACAGCAACGAGATATTCAAGACTAGCCGCATGGTCAGCAGTTACACCGGAATGCTGGTTCAGGCGAACAAGGCCATCGTAGGTGCCAATGCGTTCGCCCACGAGTCTGGAATTCATCAGGATGGCGTCATCAAAGAACGGGCGACCTTCGAGATAATTGACGCCACTTCGGTTGGCTTGAGTGACAACAGGCTGGTTCTTGGCAAGCTATCCGGCCGGCGGGCGTTCCGTCAACGTCTCGAAGAGCTTGGCTACCACCTATCGGAAAAAGACCTGAACCAGGCATTCGAGCGGTTCAAGGACTTGGCCGATAAGAAGAAGGATGTTTCCGACCGTGACATTGAAGCGCTTGTTGCCGACGAAGTTCGAGGTCCGATCGAGGTGTATCGCCTCGATCATGTCCAGGTAAGCTGTGGCGATCACAGCATCCCTACGGCAACGGTGACGCTGATTGGACCTGATGACACATCGCTGACTGACTCGGCGGCCGGTACCGGCCCAGTAGATGCCGTATACGAGGCGATCAATCGAGTGATCATGGTCCCCAATAAGCTAATCGAGTTTTCCGTGCAATCCGTCACCGCCGGCATCGACGCGCTTGGCGAGGTAACGATCCGCATTCAGAGCGAGGGGCGCATTTACGGCGGCCGAGCCGCCAACACCGACATCATAGTCGCCAGCGCCCGCGCCTACATGAACGCCTTGAACAAGCTGATCGCCTCCAACGAGGAGCGCGACGCGACTCCTGAGCAACAGGAGCTGGTCCGAGCCGCCGGCGTCTGAACCGGCCCTATATTGCCCACCGGCGTCCCACCATTCGCCGACATCACCGTAGGGGCGATTCACGAATCGCCCTGGGCGGGGGGCGCGGCAAACCCCCTCCGGCCGGCCTCGCATGTGGTCATTCCCGCCACCACTTCGTCACTCCGGCCCCTCAATTCGTCATTCTCGCGCCCAACTCGTCATTCCGGCGAAGGCCGGAATCCAGAGGGGAGGGGTGCGGGCATCCACGAACAATAGCGCCGCGGAAAGACGGCAATCGCGAACCCACGAACGACTTGCCAACAAGGCCCAACCTCACCGTAGCGGCCATTCGGGAATCGCCCTGAGTGGGGACATCGCGAATCCTGGCGGGTCCCCCGCGACACGTCATTCCGGCCCCTCAATTCGTCATTCTCGCGAACGCGGGAATCCAGAGGGGCGGGGAGGAGGGGACCTGTACCGCTGGGGCTTGCCCCCAGCTGAGGGTGCGCCGGCCGGCCGCTTGAGAGTAAACTTGACGCAATGACGAAACTGACAACCGCCGTCGAGCACTATCTCACCGACCTCCGGCGTGTCCGCGCCTCCGGCGGAGCGACCGGCGAGCGGTCGATCTACGGCCCCCTAGCCAACCTGCTGAACGCCATCGGCGCAACCCTAAAGCCCAAGGTATTCTGTGTAGGAGAGCTAGCCGACCAGGGCGCCGGCCATCCCGACTTCGGCCTCTACTCCGCCAAGCAGGTCCAACGCGGCCGGCCCCGCGAAGGCCAGACTCCGGAGCGCGGCGTCGTCGAGGTCAAATCCGCCGGCGACGACGCCTGGCTGACCGCCGCCGGCGACCAGGTCAGCCGCTACTGGAATCGCTACCGCCTCGTCCTCGTCACAAACACCCGCGACTTCGTCCTGCTCGGAGCGGATCCATCCGGCCGGGCGATCAGGCTCGAGACCTTCCGGCTCGCCGACAGCGCCGAAGACTTCGACCGCTTGCTTGAAAAGCCCCGCGCCTTCGCCCGTAAGGTTGGCGCCGGCTTGGGTGAGTATCTCTGCCGAGCGCTGTCCCACAATGCCACTCTTTTCGAACCCAAGGACCTCGCCTGGCTGCTCGCCTCCTATGCCCGCGACGGACTCGCCCGCGTAGAGGCTGCCGGCGACTCGCCGGCATTGGCCGCTGTCCGCACCGCTCTGGAGGAGGCGCTCGGAGTCCGCTTCGAGGGCGAGCGCGGCGCGGCATTCTTCCGCTCCACCCTTGTCCAGACGCTCTTCTACGGCGTATTTTCCGCTTGGGTACTCTGGGCCCGCCAGGTCGAAGATGCGCCAAGGCGTGTGCCGCCGCCCACAGGCTCCTTCAACTGGCATGAAGCCGTCTGGCACCTGCGCGCTCCGGTGTTGCGCGCCCTGTTCCAGCAGCTATCCGACCCCGGCCGGCTGCGGCCACTTGGCCTCATCGAGGTCCTCGACTGGACTGCCGCCGCCCTCGACCGGGTCGACCAGGAGGCCTTTTTCACCCGCTTCGACGCCAGCCTGTCGCCGACCGGATCCGGCAGCGAGGCGGTGCCCTACTTCTACGAGCCGTTCCTCGAAGCCTTCGACCCCCGGCTCCGCAAGCAGCTCGGCGTCTGGTACACGCCAAACGAGGTCGTCCGCTACATGGTCGCCCGCGTCGACCGGGCCCTCAAGGACGACCTCGGCATCGCCGACGGACTCGCCGCCGACAACGTCTACGTCCTCGACCCATGCTGCGGCACCGGCGCCTACCTTGCCGAGGTGCTCCGGCGGATCGCCGAAAACCTGAGGGGCCAGGGCCTCGGCGCCCTGACCGGCGCGAGGGTCAAGCGGGCCGCGACCGAGCGGGTGTTCGGCTTCGAGATCATGCCGGCCCCGTTCGTCATCGCCCATCTGCAGGTCGGCCTCACAATGCAGGCGCTCGATGCTCCCCTGGCCGACGACGGAGACGAGCGCGCTGGCGTCTTCCTCACCAACGCCCTCACCGGCTGGGAGCCGCGAGTGCAGAAGCCGCTGCCGTTCCCCGAGCTGGAGGAGGAGCGCGAACGCGCGAGTGAGGTGAAGCAGGAAAGGCCGATCCTCGTCATCATCGGCAACCCTCCCTACAACGGCTTCGCCGGCATGGCCGTCGATGAGGAGCGTGAGCTGTCCCAAGCCTACCGTACTACCAAGAGGGTCCGCCGGCCCGAAGGCCAGGGCCTCAACGACCTCTACGTCCGCTTCTTCCGCATGGCCGAGCGCCGCATCGCCGAAAAAACCGGCCAGGGCATCGTCTGCTTCATCTCCAACTACTCATGGCTCGATGGACGGTCGTTCACTGGCATGCGCGAACGTTACCTGGAGGCGTTCGATGCGATCCGTATTGACAATCTGCACGGCGACCGCATCATCTCTGAATATGCGCCCGATGGGCGGACAAGCGAAACGGTCTTTGCACTCCGAGGACAATCGCCCGGAATCAAGGTCGGCACGGCGATCACACTGCTATCAAAGTCCGCCGGCGGCGTTGCATCGGCGGACAATCGCCTCCGATACCGCGATTTCCACCAAGCAAGGGCCGACGAAAGGCGCCAGGCACTGTTGGACAGCCTTGACGCTCCGGCAATCAACTCCGGCTATTCGACAATTACGCCTGATCTTCGACTCGGCATGCCGTTCAAGCCAATGGCCGTCAGCCCCGGCTGGTCTGAGTGCCCGGCGATACCTGAACTGTTGCCGGCCTCTTTTCCGGGCGTCAAGACCAACCGAGACCCGTTCCTCGTCGATATCGACCTAAATCAACTTAGAGGACGCATCGCCAATTATTTCGATGGGAACTTGAGTCACGAGGAAATCGCGCGGCGGCATTCGTTGGCGATGAGAGACACCTCGTCTATCAAGCTTGATGCCCGATCGGTCCGCGATGAACGCCTTGCACGAGGCGGCCCGGCCGAAAGCGCCTTCATTCGTTGCGCATTCCGCCCGTTTGACAATCGCTGGCTCTATTGGGAAGCGGATTCGGGTCTACTAGCCCGTCCTAGCCCCGACTACAAGCCGCATGTTTTCGCAGGGAACCTGTGGCTTTCCGCTGTTCCTCGCCTACGAAGGGATGCAACCGAATCCCAATCCTCGGTCACGTCACATATGGCGTCACTCCATCTTAATGAGTGGAGTGCCAGTATGTTCCCCGCCTACCTCCGCAACGACGAACTGAGTGTCCACGCCAACCACTTGCTGCGCACGCCCAACCTCTCAGGTGCAGCCCAGCGCTACCTCGAACGCCTTGGAGCCGACGTGGAAGACCTTTTCCACCACATCCTCGCCACGCTCCACGATCCCGCCTACCGCCAAGCCAACGCCGGCGCTCTGCGCATGGAGTGGCCGCGCATCCCTCTCCCCGGCTGGCCCGACGGCGACGCCGGTGGCGCGGCAGAGGCGCTTGCCGAATCAGCCGCCCGCGGCCGGAAGCTGGCCCAGCTGCTCGACCCGGACACGCCCGTTCCCGGCATCACCGAGGGCGCCCTGCGTCCCGAGGCCGCCGCAATTGCCGTACCAGCCACCACCGACGGCCGCAACATGGCCGGCGACGACTTCGCCCTAACCGCCGGCTGGGGCCACTTCGGCTCCGGCGACGCCGTCATGCCCGGCCAGGGCCGCATCGTCCAGCGCGCCTACACGCCTGATGAACGCGCAGCCCTCGCCGGCGCCACACCGACACTGGGAGAAACCACCTACGACATCTACCTAAACAAACGCGCATACTGGCGCAACGTCCCCGCCGGCGTCTGGACCTACAAGCTAGGCGGCTACCAGGTCCTAAAGAAGTGGCTCTCCTACCGCGAGCGCACCATCCTCCGCCGGCCCCTCAAGCCGGACGAAGTCCAGCACTTCGCCGAAACGGCCCGCCGCATCGCCGGCATCCTGCTGGAGACCCACCAGAAAACCCCGTAGCGCCGGGGCTCGTCCCCAACCACCGGCTCGCCGGCCCGGATCGTCATTCCGGCGAAGGCCGGAATCCAGGGGTGGGGTATGGGCGGCTCAACCCGCATTCTCCCCGGGAAAACGCCCGAAATCAGGACCCCACCAATTAAAATATATGAACACGCCAAGTGAGACTGAATGGGCCCGTCTGACACTTAACCAAGACATATGCCAAGAGATCGGATTCCCCCAAAAGGGTTCGTGCATGAACGAAGAAAAGATACAGCGAAGCCAGTCAGACCTGGTAGTTTTCATTAGTAGTTGTCAAGATGCCGAGATGGAACCGGCTCGACAAGAAGCAATTAGGGTAATTGACGAGTTTCCACTAACCCGCCCTTGGGCCTTCGAGAATATGCCGGCGAGTTCACAATCTGCGCGCGAGCATTACCTCAATAACGCGGCCAAGGCCGATTTCGTCATCTGGTTGATTGGTGGAAAGACTACACAAGCCGTGATCGATGAAATCCATACCTGCATGAGTACTCAAGGGAGACTTCTGGCCTTTAAGCTGCCGTCGGGATTCAGGGATGAGCGAACTGAAAGACTCATAAAGGAGATTTCTGAATACGCGAAGTGGCGCACTCTTAAGTCCGCCGATCGATTAGGCGAGCACGTCATAGCGGCGATATCCGACGACATCGTCCGAGCGGCGCAAGGTACCACCAACCGACCTAGCCGTTCACAGTTCCTCATAGCGGCGCATGAGGAATCCATTCTTCGATGCAGACAATCTTGGACCACATTGGGCGTACCTAGCGGAATTGCTGATGAACTCTCGAGAGACCAGTCCATTGGTGACCAATTAACCGCCCCCACCCAAGGAATTCAATCAATAATTGGCGACCAAGGTGTAGGTAAGACCCTAGCGGCTCAACGTCTTTTCCAGAACGCCGTCTCAGCCACATTAGATGACTCGTCCAATCCGTTCCCCATTTTTGTTAGAGCAAGGGAATTAGTTGGCTGTTTCAAGGAACATGTGGAGAATGTCACGCGGGATTATGCCTTCCCTTCCGTTCAGGGGGCGTTAGTCATAGTGGATGGTCTTGATGAGATCGGCAAGGACTCCGCGAATCGTCTTCTTGGTGATATTGACCCTTATGTCAGCGCCAATCCAATGCTGTCCGTAGTCATCACTACTAGGCCATTGCCAGGGTTGAGGATCATTGACCCACATGTGACTGTGCCTGAGTTCGACGAGGACCGGGCACTCCGTTTGATATCCAAGGTCGCAGGTCGTGCCGTGGAATTGCGGGAACTTAGGTCTTGGCAAGCGTCCATACAAGATGCTGTAAAGCGTCCGCTGTTTGCTGTAATGATCGGCTGTGAACTGCGGGAGCACCGATTTCTTGCGTGGGCGAACCCGGCCCAATTAATCGAACGAGTCGCGACTAGCGCATTGGGTGAGGCAGGAGTTCGGCAGGATGAGGTGGACGAACTCTTGCAGGACTTGGCTGTCCGGGCTGTCAATAGCGGCGAGAGCGTCGATGCGTGGCGGGTTAGTCGCAGACGAGCTACCCAAGGCCTCTTAATGGATTCGCGACTCGTCGCAGAGGAGGCCGGCAAATTAGACTTCATCCTTCCTATTTTCAGAGAGTGGTTTGCGGCCAGAGCACTGGTCGAAGGGGCTATTTCGCTAGACGAGATACAGCCCAACTCGGTCCGATGGGTAATCCCGATTGCAATTGCAATCAACTCGGAAAATGAATCTCTCGGGCGCTGCATCATGACCAGTTTGGCTTGCTCGGACCCCGGCATGGCTAGTTTGGTATTGGAGGAAACTGAACGGACGCGGCCTCCAAGCATTGGGACCGAGGAGTTACCTACGGGTACGGCCTACGAACTCGGTAGCCAAATACATGAGGCAATGAAGGATTGGGGCAAGGGTTTTGGCGCCTTGACGCCGGTCATCTGCCCAGTCACAAATGACGGCCGTATCCGTACCCTTGGGATTTTCGTAGGGCCGCGAATGATCACGACTTCTTGGTACCGCGGTACTGAGCAGATGGCACCTGTGGTCGATATTCCAGCCCATGTCAACCTGTTCGAATACAATCCGGATTGGTCAGGGACCGGACTTACCGCCGTGCGTTCGACAAGGACCTGGCCGTGGTCATTGACCAAAGAAATGTTGGTTAGGTCTTTGTCCTATGAGCTCAAGTCGAGGAGATTAGCCCTCCAATCTGTTGACGCTGTCCGTGAGTTTGCCCACGAATTTGCTTCCGCAGTCACGCCGAGGGGGTTCGAGTCGCGAACACAAGCGAACATCGGTGACGTAGTTCGCTACATTGATGAACGGACCACGACACTTGCGTCCTTAGGGATCGGGGGCTTTGACTTCAGCTCCGAAGATATCCGTTTAATCAGGCGCCATCTTGTGCAGCTCTCCGCGGATGGAGAGGAGTTCATTTCAGATCCCTGGGCTGGGCCAGGCGTTACAGGTCCATGGGTCGGTGGGCGCCGGTCGTGGCACGATGACTTTAGTGAAGAGCGGTTGCTTGAGCGCACAAAAGCCGTTTACGGCGGCGCGTTACGCATTTACAAAGACATTGTCGATTGTTGGTTTGGCGCCCTTTCAAATGGCCTTCGTTTGAACCGCCTCCTACCTGTCCGGCTAGAAGGACGATTAGTCATCCCTCACCGTTCACATCAGCGCAACGATCGGCCGTTTCTTGATTGGTGGCCGCGCCCCGTTGCTGAGGGCGAAGTGTCACACGTTGCGTTCGAATTAGCATCCCCGGATTATGTTCACCAACACGCTACTCGTCTTATGATCGAAACTGCGGAACAAGAGAGTTTCAAGCGCGGAGATGTATTTTGGTCTGAAACGACGGCTCTGCATTTACATCATCCCAGGCCGGCAACTGAGCTAGCGCATGAGTGGCTCATTGAAGGGTTGCAAGAATTGAATTGGGCGACCTTAGACGCGCTATGAGGATTCCGGCAATCCATCCCGGCGAATACCTTGCCGAGGAGTTGAGAGAACTCGACATGTGAGCGGCCGCGCTGGCCCGGCAGATCCAAGTTCGCACCAACCGCATCACCGCAATCCTCAACGGCCGGCAGGCAATCACCGGCGACACAGCGCTACGCTTGGCCCACTTCTTCGGCACCAGCCCGGAGTTCTGGCTGAATCTGCAGAAGCTCTACGAGTTGCGCCTTGCCGAACATAAAGCCGGCCGAGAAATCAAGAGCTCCCAACCCTCCATAGCCGCGAGGCCCTGCCCACGTGACGCCGGCCCCTCAGACCGGACGAAGTCCAGCACGTCGCCGAGACAGCCCGCCGGATCGCCGCCATCCTGCTGGAGACTCCCTGGAAAAAACATCGCTCCCAAAATGTTATAATAATGATACATATGTTCGAACATTAATACACTGGGGCAAGTCCGGCCCTTATCGGGACGCGGAGGCCCGCCGACCAAATATGAAAAATGCAAAACAAAACTACAGGTAATTCCACTCCGGCACCTTTCGGTTCCCGCCGGACCCCTTCGAAAAAACTAGAAATTGCAAAACAAAGACTCGGGTCAGCCCGTGTCCGGCCGGACCAAAGCGCAGATGCGGACTGCCGGTCCATATTGGGACGTGGAAGCTTCCCAACGAAAACTAAGAATTGCAAAACAAAGGGCCAGTCAGGCGTGCCGCCGGCCTCCGTCGACTCAAGCGGGATTGCGTCCAATTAGCGCCTGCAATGACTGCCCGCTGCAATGTAGGTCGGATGACCAAATCAATGGCAGGTTGTGAGCGCACCCTGATCCCTGCTATGTTTAGGAATACAAACCTCCAATCTAATTCTAGGATGTTCAATTGCAAGCAAAGATAGCGGTTCTGGCGGGCGACGGTATTGGGCCCGATGTCAACGCCGAGGCGATCAAGGTTCTAGATGCGGTCGCCTCGCAATTCGGCCACGACTTCGAATATAGGGAGGGTCTGGTCGGTGGAGTTTCCATTGACGCCCACGGCGTGGCTCTAACCGACGAGACTTTTGAGTTGGCCAAGGAGTGCGACGCGCTCCTGTTGGGCGCAATCGGCGGACCGAAGTGGGACGACCCTCGCTCGACTGTCCGGCCAGAGCAGGGACTCCTGGCATTGCGCAAGAGGCTTGGGCTTTTCGCGAACCTGCGGCCCGTCCAGATTTTTCCTGGGCTGGCAAGCGTGTCCACAATCCGCGAGCAAGTCCTGGAAAACGTAGACTTGGTCGTAGTACGTGAGCTGACCGGCGGACTCTATTTCGGACAGCCTAGCGAGCGCTACGAAGCTGACGGCCGGCGATCCGCAGTCGACACCATGGCCTACGACGAAACGGAAGTCGCCAGGGTTGTTCGCGTTGCCTGCGAGCTCTCTCGTAAGCGGCGGCACAAGGTGACTTCAGTCGACAAGGCCAACGTGCTATCCACTTCGCGCCTCTGGCGGGAAGTGGCCAACGAAATAGCCGCGGACTATCCCGACGTCGAGTTCGAAGACATGCTGGTTGACTCCGCCGCCATGAGGTTGATCAGAGACCCTAGCTACTTCGATGTCATCGTAACGGAAAACACCTTTGGTGACATCATCACTGATGAGGCGTCAATGCTGGCCGGGTCTATGGGTATGCTGCCATCGGCGAGCCTTGGTGATGGCAAGTACGGCATGTACGAGCCAATCCACGGATCGGCGCCGCGCCGCGCCGGCCAGAATCTCGCAAACCCGATCGCAATGATTCTCAGCGCCGCGATGTTGCTGCAGCTGACGTTGGGCCTCGAACGGGAAGCCAAGGCGGTTGAGCATGCGGTCGTCAAAGTAGTTTCTGGCGGCCACCGGACATACGACATAATGGGAGAAGGTTGTCAGCAAGTCGGCACCCGCGAAATGGGTGATCTGATTGCCAGCGCCGTCGAGGCCGGGGACTTTGCTACCGGCTAGGCTGCGCCGATAATCCAAAAGACTGATCGACGCGGCCTCAACAACTGGTAGAGGACGCGTTTATCATTGTTGCTGACTGATCGCGTCGACAGAGCTTCGCCGCATAAAGTGCGGCCGGGAGATAGGCGGTCCAGGAGAGATAGCGATGGAGAGAATATCAATATACGACACTACGTTACGAGACGGGACCCAAGGCGAAGGGGTTTCGCTGTCGGTTGAGGACAAGGTCAAGATTGCCCTTCGCCTCGATGGGATGGGGATTTCGTATATTGAGGGCGGATGGCCTGGCTCGACCCCAAAGGATTCTCAATTCTTCGAGCGGGCTCGTGGATTGCGGCTCTCTCACGCCAAGCTGACGGCATTTGGCAGCACCCGCCGGCCCGATAGTCCTACGCCGGATGCAACCCTGCAGGCCGTCCTCGATGCAGGAACCGATACCGTGGCGTTATTCGGCAAGAGTTGGATTTTGCACGTCGACAGAGTGCTGCGAACCACGCCGGACGAAAACCTCCGTATGATCGGAGACTCGGTTGAGTTTTTCCGACGCCAGGGACGCGAGGTCATCTACGACGCGGAACATTTCTTCGATGGTTATAAAGACGATCCAGAGTACGCATCCGCAACCCTGAGGGCCGCCAAAGACGCTGGTGCGGATTGGATAGTTCTCTGCGATACCAATGGTGGCTCATTGACCGACGATGTGTCAGCTATCGTAAAGCGGATCGTCCGGGAAATCGGAGGCAAGATTGGAATCCATACCCATAACGACTCGGAACTGGCGGTCGCCAATACATTGGCGGCAGTGAACGCCGGCGCTCGGCAGGTCCAAGGAACCATAAACGGGTACGGTGAGCGCACGGGCAACGCCAATCTCTGCTCGATCATTCCCAACTTGCAAATTAAGATGGGTTATCGTTGCGTAGAAGAGGAGAGCCTGGAACGCTTGACCGAGCTTTCCCGGTACGTCGCCGAGGTGGCGAATCTCTCACACGACTCCAAGTTGCCCTACGTGGGTGCCAGTTCGTTCGCACACAAGGCTGGCATGCATGTGAATGCCGTATTGAAAGCCACCGAGTCATTCGAGCACTTGCCACCCGAAACCGTGGGAAATCGCCGGCGGATACTTGTCTCAGAACTGAGTGGACGCAGCAACATCCTATACAACGCGCAGCAGTTTGGCGTCGACATGCAAACCAAGGCCGGCGAGGTGCGAAGCATGGTCGATACGATCAAGCGCTTGGAACATGAAGGCTACCAGTTCGAAGGCGCCGAGGCGTCGTTCGAGCTGCTGGTCCGGCGATCCCAGCCGGGCTATTCGCCTCCATTCGAACTCTCAGACCTGCTTGTGCTAGTGGAGAAGAGAACGGGATTGGATCTGCTGGCCGAAGCCACTGTCAAGGTAAGAATCGGAGGCGAAGTGTTCCACACCGTCGCTGAAGGGAACGGGCCGGTGAATGCGCTGGATGCGGCGATCAGGAAAGCATTGCTAAACTACTTCCCCGATCTCGAGGAGATTCAGCTTTCTGACTATAAAGTACGGGTAATCGACGGTGACGCTGCCACAGCAGCCGCTGTACGGGTTTCAATCGAGTCGACCGATGGCCGTGGGACCTGGAATACAGTCGGTAGCTCGGCAAATATCATCGAAGCGAGCTGGCTTGCGTTGGCCGATAGCCTTGAGTACGGTCTCTTGCGCGTCGAAGAACGAAAATCAAGTGAAGCGGTCTTGGCAAGCGTTCAGGAGTGAGTGACGAATTAATTGATACTCGGCATTTTTCATCAGATTCTACCTGGCCTGAAGTGACTTCACCGATTGGACAGCGCGCCCGAGTGATTGAAGCACTGCTCTTCGTCTCGACTGAACCACTCTCGATCGGGAAATTGGCAGACTTGGCTCGCTGTCAAGTGGACGAGGCCCGACAGGCAATCGATTTGCTCGAGACGCAACTCGATGACCGTGGGATCAACATGTTTCGGGGAGACGACGGCATTGAATTGGTGACTGCTGCGGATCTAGCCGAACATTTACAGCAATTGGAGGGAGAAGCACCGACGAGTCGTTTGAGCCGGCCGTTGTTGGAAACACTCGCCGCGATCAGCTATCTTCAACCCACTACTCCCGCCGAAGTGGAACACCTTCGCGGGGTGAACTGTGCGAAGGCCATCTACGCGCTTCTGGCCTCGGATTTGATCGAGGAGATCGGAACGCGCGATGAGCCAGGGAGGCCAGTTGAGTACGTGACAACGTCAAAGTTATTGCTCTCGCTCGGACTGCGGTCCAAGGAGGATTTGGGCCGGCTGCTTGAGAGTAACCGCCCTCCCAATCTGGGAAGGTGATGCCCTGTACCAATCTTGTCCTTACTTCTTGCAAACAAATAGTCGTTGAAAAGCACATAGAATCTATCCTTATAAACTAGATTGAGGGGAACCTGTTGAGCCCAACATTCGGTGAAATAGTCGACGGCACTGTCATCACGAGTTCCGACCGAAAGCGAGTCGCGTGCGTCACTAATCGCGACGACAGTTGGTTGGTCATGGTCGATGGGATCAAAGGCAAAGAGTACGATGGAATCGGGAAAGACTCACTGGTTTTCAGTCCCGACGGTACGAGCACGGCCTATCGAGCGAAGCGGGGCGACAAGTGGCTGGTCGTGGTTGACGAGGTAGAAGGTAGAGAATTCGAGGAAATTGCGGAAGGCGATCCGGTATTCAGCCCTGACGGTCGGCGAATAGCCTATGCCGCGGCACGTGGAGACCGATGGGTATTCATTGTCGACGAGCAAGAAATTGGCGAATGGGATGGAATTGGAGAAGGCACCATCTTTAGCCCAGACAGCCAACGTGTCGCCTGCGTGGTCGAGCAAAACGGGAAATGGTGCGTAGCGGTCGATGGAGTCTTGGGCCAAGGGTATTCCTACGTAGCCGAGGACCCTCCGGTTTTCAGCCCAGATGGTCTACGACTTGCGTATGTCGTGCTCCGGGGAAATAAGAAACTTGTGGTGTCAGACGAAAGGGAAGGTACTGAGTACGACGACGTCTCAGGACTGATCTTCAGTCCAGACGGTCGACGACTGGCGCACACAGCAATGCGTGGTGAGAAGCAATTTGTCGTGGTCGATGGTGTTGAAGAGCCAGAGTATGCTCTGACCGTAGAAAAATCGATGGTATTTAGCACCGATGGGGCGCGTTTGGGCTACATAGCCTCCCGCGATGGCAACGGGTTTGCAGTGGTAGACGGCCAGGAAGGACAGGGCTACACCATGATCGGTGAGGGCCGGGTCGTATTCAGTCCGGATGGAAAAAACTTTGCGTACTGGGCCTTCCGGGGCGGTAAATGGTTCGTCGTAATCAACAAGGCCGAAGGAAAGGAATACGACGACTTCGCTCGGGGCGAAAAGCTAGGATTCAGTGGCTCGAACGCTCTGCAATTCGAGGCTGTCCAAGACGGTAAGACGTTTCGAATCGAGGCGGAACTCTCGTCACTGTGACGGCGCCCAACACAAACATCATAAACTACTGGCTGGGCGGCCGGCTGCCAGACGATCGACGTAGGTTGTTGAGTGCAGGAATCAGGCTGGCTAGACAGCCATTTCTCTTAGCCCGCGGAAGGTCGGAGCTCGGGGTGCCCGTGATGGCTTGGTCTATCATCAGGAGTCCCCTGCCCACTGCATTTGGATCAGAAGACTCCAACGGCGCGGTGTTTAATAGGACTCCCGCCAGCTCGTCAACCGATATATCGGGGTTGGCTTGGAGGATCAATGCCGCCGCGCCGGCTACGTGCGGCGCAGCCATACTCGTGCCGGTAGCAGCTGTGTAGTGTTCAGCGATAGTCGGATCCGACGAATGAGCAGACCGGCAGGAGATGATGCCGGTTCCAGGAGAAGCTAGATCTGGCTTGTTGCGTCCATCCGCCGTCGGTCCTCGGGACGACAGATTGTATACGTGGCCGTCCCGGTCGATTGCGCCAACGGCTAACGCCCGGCGGGCGCCGGCCGGCACGCCGACCGACCCGGGTGCCGGCCCACTATTGCCGGCTGCGACAACGACCAGACTGCCAAAGGCGTGGGCGGCGTCGACCGCCAGAGAGAGGGGATCGGATCCGTCCGTTGGGCCCTCTAAGCCGAGCGATAGGTTTATTATTCGCACGCGCTGACTCACAAGCCACTCTATCGCCGCCATAATCTGGCTTGTCAGGCCCACGCCGTCCGCGCCGAGCGCCCTTGCTACAACGAGACTGGCCTCAGGCGAGATTCCTTTGTACCTTCCACCAGACCCGGCCCCAGTACCGGCAATAATACCTGCCACATGTGTACCGTGGCCGTTAGAGTCGCCTGCGCCCTCGCCAACAAAATCTCTTTGGGCCACAATTCTGCCGGCCAGATCAGGGTGATTCTCGTCGACGCCCGTGTCGATGACCCCGACCGGCACTCCTCGGCCTGTCCATCCAGACTTCCAGGCGAATGGCGCGTTCACCGTCTTACTAGATCTGTCTATCAAGATGTGGCATGGAAGATCCAGCCATACTCTGCTAATGCGCCCGTCCGTTGCCAAGCGCCGGACCTCGGACGGACTCGCCCGCAAGGTGGCAGCCGGCAATGTTCGAAACGTGCGCTTGATCGGCAGCTCCCCAGCGAGTTGGCGTAGATCTGCGACCGATTTGGGTTCCGGAGCCAACGTGACGATCACCGGCATCCGGCGTTCAGGCGGACAGGTCTTTAATTCGTCACGCAACAGCCGGGCGATTCGTTGAGGTTGTTTCATCAGGAGGAACGGGAAGCCGAAACAGCAAGTGTCAATTGTATTTCCGTACGTCACCGCCGCCATTGCTGATCTGACCGCAGCCACGGTTATTAATGTAAGCTAGGAGCATGTCGCAATATTTCCTACGGATTGTTCCGACTTCCCGTCGGGTAGATTTTGAATACATCGATTCAATGGAGCGTAGCCGTGAGTTCAGCCGAAAACGAGCAGGCGCAGTCGGCTGAGACGCCTTTACCGAGAGAAGTACCCCCTAGGAATCTGGTAGAGGCAGTGGCATGACCGGATTAGATGTAGACAATTAAAATACCTCGAAGGTGCCAATTGCCTCGGATCATATTACGATAGATATCCACCCCTGATCCTTCCAATACAGTATTCAGGAGGCAATTCTCCTATGAAGATAGGGTACTCGACAATTGCATGTCCCAATTGGAGTTTGGAAGAGGCGTTCAACAATGGGGCCGCGTACGGATACGCTGGTCTGGAGCTCGCCTTTATCGATGGCCAATGGGTCACGCCGCGTCTCTTAAAGGAGAATCAGAGACGAATTCGCGACTTGTCGGAATCATCCGGATGCCGCGCCTTCGCCATCGCGCCTCACATAGAGTTGGGAATAGAAGGCATCACCGGCCGGACCAAAGCTCTTTCGGAAGCTCAAACCTTTATCGAGTTGGCCGGAGAGATTGGGGCCGACCTGTTAAGACTATTTGGCGGTGTGCCAATTCACCCCGCAAATGACGAAGAGATTATCCGCGTTCTGAGCGAGGATTTGGCTCGACTCGACGATGTGGCGGTGAGTAAGGGAGTCAAGATTGCCCTGGAATCCCACGGCCATTTTTCTAGCTCTCGGCGACTCGCGAAGCTCCTCGATAAGGTTGACTCACCACGTGTCTTGGCGCTGTGGGATCTGTTACATCCAACGCGGGTCGGAGAACCGGTACCAGTGGTGTGGCAACATCTGGTTGATCGACTTGGGTACTTACACCTCAAAGATGCTCGCAGGGAAGGGGATGATGAATGGGGACAAGTTAGACTGGGCGAAGGAGATGTTCCGGTACGAGAGGCGCTCCGCGCTCTTGCGATGCGAGGTTTCGACGGATTCGCTGCCGTCGAGTGGGAAAAAGCGAACCATCCGCACCTAGCGGAGCCAGAGGACGTTCTTCCCGGTGAATTGGCCAAGATCGTTGAATATACGATCGATCTTGCCTGACAATACTTAGGGGCAAATCTCCTCAAATCTAGCTGCTTGACCCTTCTGGGCGGACACGCCTTCTCGGGACACGGCTATCTGGGCATTCCAGCCCAGCGACTACCCAATCCAGCCGGCCGGACGCGGTACCTCTGTTAAGACCGGTAGATTGTCAAGCGTCTCTCGAGCCTCGGCTGTGGTTCGAACAGTATCGTCCAATTCGTAAATCAGGAACGGTATGCCAATCGCGAGGACCAGAACCACTAGGAAGCGGAGGCCCAGCTCAGCCAAATTTCGACTCTCAACTGGGCCGGACACGATTATTGGGTCTTGAAGGACGGTAACCTTTGGTCTCTGCCTGCTGATCAACGAAAATATGCTCTCGTCGCTCTCAGAATTGGACAACAGGTCCCTGGCGGCTGATGCGAGGCTCAACGCACCGGCGGCCGTCGTCGATGTCGCCGTAACCGTCATGACGCGATGAGCCTTGTGGGCTCGGAACGAACCTTCCACGACCTCCTCTTGATTGCTCCTCAATAACTCCTGCGTCCTGGCAACGAACGTGGTAGAGTCTATGAAGTCGATGACATCATCGTTCAAATACTCTGACGCGACATAGGCATAGTATTCGTCGTACGTGTAAAACCTTCCGCTTATGGGCTCGGCATTTGGTCGCACAGCCAGCTTGAAAGTCGCGTCATAGGGCGTCGGTGGCGGCGTGACGAGTGCCACACTGGCCACGCTTGCCAAGACGCCTACTACCAAGACGGACAAGACAACCCACAATCTGGACAGGACGATGTCGGCATAGCCACGCAAATACAATTTGATAACCCTCGAAAATTCAGTAAGCGCCGTAACCGAACAGGACTGCCGGGATAGTTCGCAGTATGATCGTGATCTCCAGACCGAGTGACCAGTTCTCTACGTACCATATGTCGAGCAGAGCCATCTCATCAAATGGTAGATCGCTCCTCCCAGAAACCTGCCACAGGCCCGTGATCCCTGGAGGAACCGAAAGTCGCCGGAGATGCCAATCCTGGTAACGCTCGACTTCTCTCGGAAGAGCTGGCCGTGGGCCAACAAGGCTCATGTCGCCGCGAAGCACGTTGTAGAATTGAGGCACTTCGTCCAAGCTGAAGCGACGAATTGCTCGCCCGACTCTGGTTACTCGAGGATCATCTTTGATCTTGAACAGCGGGCCCTCGGTCTCATTGTGCGCCATAAGCTCCGGCAAGCGCTCCTCAGCGTCCACAATCATCGAGCGAAACTTGTAGAAATCGAAGGGCTTACCCTGACGACCGACTCGACGTTGGCGCACAATCATCGGCCCCGACGAGTCTATCCGGATAGCAATGGCGATAATCAGCATGAGCGGCGCCGCAAGTATCAATAGTATCGAAGCACCCACGATGTCCAGGACACGCTTTAGCACGAACATGTGGCCCGGAAAACGAGCTTCCCGCATCCGAACGAGCGGTATTCCATTGATGCTTTCTATATCGAGTTGATTGACGCTCAAGTCATAAAAGTCGGGCACTATTCTGAGAGTGACGTTTTGGCGTTCGACCGCCATCAAGAGGCCGGTGACCTGTTTATGGGATGCGGAGGGGAGGGCGATGATAACCTCCGCCACCTCATGGCTATCTACAAGAGTAGGGGTCTGTTCCGCCGATCCGAGGTAGGGAATCCTTCCTATTTTCTCCCGGGGAATGTCATCGACAAACCCAACTATGTGGTAACCAAGCTCAGGCTGAGCAACGATATTTTGGATTATCGCACGACCCAGGCTGCCGCCCCCGACTAGGAGTACTCGTCGCAAGCCTAACCCTCGCCGCCGCCGGTGATCGCGGATCAACGAAACCACTATCCGGCTAACAGTCAGGAAAACGAAGCACAGGACGAAGGCGTAGATGAACGTTAGGCGGGAGTAGCCAAATGGGCGGAAATAGAACACGCCAACGACCAAGATCGCAACGCTTATCAGAGACCCTGTCGCGAATATAGTAAATTCCTCAGCCCAACTCAGCCGCCTCCGTGTTCGATACAGTCCCTTCAACCAGAATGTAACCAGCATCAGAACAGCGAATGTTAGCTGAATGCCGGCGTAGCTACCCAGAGGCAAGTAGTCTTGCTGAGCGACCTCGCGACCAATCTGTAGCTCGTAGCGTATGAACCACGCCAGCATGAACGCCAGATTTACGAGAATGCCATCGATGATGACAAGCAATAATACGGGCTGTCGGCCCGAATTCGATCGATCGTTGGAGGCCTGATCGGTTCGCGGAACGTTCTCAGGTTCGATCGGCGACTCAGGAAACTTTGGCAAAGTCCGCATAGATCCTCTCTACCCGTCGGGCGGTCTGGCGCCAATCAAATATCGCCGCGCGCTTAATTCCTCGATCGCGCATCTCGAGCATTGTCTGCTCCTCCGTCAGCCTTGCCATCTCGCTCGCCAGAAGTTCCGTGTCCAAAGGATCGGCTATCACGGCGCCATCTGCTACGATTTCGGGCAACGAACCACGGTTAGACACGATTGTGGGGAGGCCGCACGCCATTGCTTCCAGCGGCGGGAAGCCGAATCCTTCGTACAACGAAGGAAAAACGAAAACGGTAGCCGCATTATACCATAGCGGTAGCTCGTCATCGTCGACATATCCAATGAAACGCACGTCGCCGGCGAGTGATTGAGCGAGCTCCAACACCGGTTCATAATGCCATCCCAACGCTCCGCTTATTATCAGAGGCAATCTTTCCCGAAGGCTGGCGGGTAACTGCGCGTACGCTCGTATCAACCCACCTACGTTCTTTCGCGGCTCCAGAGTGCCGTGGTAGTAGTAGAACCTATCGGGCAGACTTTTGCGAGACCTGAAATTCTGAATTAGCTCAGGCGACAGCGGTCGGAATCTGCGATCGAGCCCATTGTAGATTACCTGGATTCGATCTCCCGGAATGCCATATACGCGCACTATGTCTCGTTTAGCACTTTCCGACACAGCGAGAATGAGCCTAGCCCGCTTCAGCGCCAGCCTGGTGAACGTACGCAGATAGAAGGAGTTCATCCGATTGAACATGGTAGGTAACAGCTCGAAGCTAAGGTCGTGGACTGTTACGAAGGACCGGGCGGACATCACCAACGGACATACGTAAGCTGGTGAATGAAGTGCCTCTATCCGCAAGGCCCGACACCATGCCGGCAGGACCGTCTGCTCCCAGATAATGCGAGGTATCGGACGCTTGAGTGCTGCGCCGCTCGGATGCCATACTCGATGGCTGTTTTCGAATTCATCTTTCGGTTGAGGCTCAGGGCTGAACACGTGTAATTCGAGCCCTGGTGGTACTTCCAGGTTAGCCAGCAAACCCTGGATGTAGTTGTTAATCCCGGCGCTTCGATAGTTCGGGTCATAATTGAGTAATCCAGCGTTCATACCAACGCGCATGGCATCTCAATCCAATGAAACACTTTGTCCCCGGGTCGTTGGTCGAACACCGACGCTTGCCTTACCTAGTATCCAAAAAGTAGGCTATTCCAACTATCGAGCTGTTCCCGCAATCGGCACGATGACACGCCGCGAATCGGACACTTGACTTCTCAAGGAGAGGGCGATCTATGGCGACTTTCATGGCAAAATCTTAGGCTAGTCAAGTAGGTCGGTCAAGGCGAGCTCTGACTTGACCCAAGGGTTTTCAAGTTTTGCCGATTCTGCTTGTCATACTTCCGGCTCCGACTCGATGGGCAGCTCGCGCCCCCATATTCACGCTCGACATGAAGGAGCGCAGGCAACTTAGTTGGCGTATGTGAGCAGTCCAGCAAATGTCCCACATCACATCCACCGTTAGAGCAAAGCCAACTCGAAGGCGCGGTATGTTTCCCGAGCGATCCGGTCGCTGCTGAACTGGTTAATCACACGCTCGCGTCCCCGCTCGGCTAAGTCGCGCCGAAAATCAGGCTCATCGGCAAGCCTCCGAAGGCATCGATGCAAGCCTCCCACATCTTTCTCCGGGAAAATCATTCCCGCATCTCCAACAACTGATGGGATTTCTCCGCTGTCGCTGCCAACCACCGCGACACCACACGCCATAGCTTCAATCAATATGCGTCCGAACTGTTCTTGCCAGCGGGGAGCACTGATCGACGGCAAGACAGCGACATCCAACCGCCTCAGCCACGCCGGCACATCCGTAGAGCTAACGGATGTTTCAAATTGACACCGCTCGCCGAATCCTGCGTCAGTTGCCGCTTGAACAAGTGTCTCCCGCATGGATCCGTAGCCAGCGATCAACAGCCGCCAGCCATCATTTTCGCCGCCGGCCATAGCGTCAATTAGCAGGTGAATCCCTTTCGCAGGCACTAGCCGACCGATGTAGCCTACAGTGAACGGACGATCAGCCGGACGATGGCCGGGGGAGAACACCTCCGTATCCACGCCGAATTGAGGGGTTACGGCAACACGTCCGCGGAAACCACGAGCGCGCAGTACCACCTCAGCGGTGGTGGTGCCGGCGATTGCTACTCGGCAGCGATTGAACACATATCTCTGCATCAGCCAAAACGGCAACGGAAGTCTGTGGTTCAGGTTCTGCCAGGTAAAGAATACTGCGGGAATCTTCAGTCTAGTCGCATCGCGCATCGCCAGGAAAGTCGCCAGATTGTAGGGCTCCTCGTCAATGAATACCAGGTCTGGCCCGAATCGTTCAAACTCTTTGGCTAGTCCCGGGTAGTAATGTAGGTGAAAGCGTCCATTGAATCTGAGAGGAAGAGGATGAATCAGATGGCGGGCCGATGGCGATATCTCCAGTCCGTGCTCTTGTCCTTCCTCAATCCAGCTTGTAGGGACACATGCGCGGACCTCACAACCCAAACGCTCAAGGTCGAGCAGTTTGCGCTGGTATGAGGCGCGCACCAGTGCTTTGGAGATGATCAGAGCCTTCATCTAAACTTGTCAGCCCAGTGCTTCTCGATAAACGGCGTGCGTTCCGGCAAGAGTTCGCTGCCAACTGAACTGGCCGGCTCGATCCCGGCCGGCGATCCGTAACTCTTCCACCAAACGGTCGTCCTCTTGCAGGCGCTCCAACGCGATTGAGATCGGCAAGGGGTCGTTGGGGTCGAATAGAAGCGCTGCGTTGCCGGCTACCTCGGGCGAGGATGACTGGTTTGCTACAGCCACTGCAGCGCCGGCGGCCATCGCTTCCAATGGCGGAAGGCCGAATCCCTCGTACAAAGACGGCCAGATCACAGCCCTTGCTTGATTGTATAGAACGCGAAGCTCACGGTCTGGTATCGACCCCACAAACCGCACTCGTGCCGCAATGCCGCAGCGCCGCACGATCGCTTTCACATCAGCTATTGTCCGATTGGGTGTAGGCACATGTCCTGCCAAGACAAGAGGAATGGTATCCTGTCGGCGAGTTGCAAGGAGAGCATACGCCACTACTAGACGACCCAAGTTTTTGCGCCGGTCGAAGCTGCCAGCGTAAAAAAAGTAGCCGCCCGGCTTCAAATCGAAGCGATTCAGAGTGATAGACGTTTCCTCAACAGTTATCGGTTCAAAGAATATTGGATCGGCAGCCAAAGGGACTACCTTGATCTTTTCTTCCGATATGCCAAGCGTCGACGTTATCTCATACGCTGAAGATTGCGAGTCAGTGACGATGCGCTCGGCATTCCGGGCTCCTACTCTTGTCACCAGGAAGTAGAGCTTTGCTAGGGGAGTGGGTGAATATTCCGGCCACTTCAATGGAACCAGATCGTGGATCGTGGTAACAAAGCGCGTCAAAGCTACGGCCGGCCCCGCGAAATACGGGAAATGCACTAGGTCGGCTCTCAGCCGGCGGGCGCGTACCAGGTCTCCGTACTGCTCGTTGAATAGCTTTGCAATTAGTTGGATGCCCCGGTTCGTCTTGCTCCTACCTGCGTCATGAGCTGGGGCCGGCAAGACCAGTAGATCGATGTCGCGATGGCTGTCCAGTCCCGACAACAACTGACGCGCATAGCGCCCGGTGCCGGTACGGGGGATTGTCAGAAAGTAGCTGTTTAGTGCAATTCTCATATTCAGCGCTTTCACCAATCGTTATTCGACGCATAGCAACTTGCGCAGGTGCGACTGCCATTGGGAGGACGCAGCCAAGGCGTTGCCTCTGGCGATGGGTGTGCTCTTAAGGCATAGTGATCCCTACGCCCATGGATTTCTTCCATCAATTCATTGATGACATGTATCTTAGGGATCAGATGCCAAACGCTGATAGATGGAGAGTAGCTGCTCGGCAGTCGATCGCCAACTGAAGAGACTGGCCTGTTTTCGTCCTCTGCCCGCCAACTCGGCAGCCAATTCCTCGTCTCCCAGTACGGAACGGAATGCATCGGCCATGGCGTCTATCTCATCCGGCGCGACCAGAAGCCCAGCGTCGCCTATGACCTCCGGAAGCGAAGCTCTGTTCGAGCCCACTACCGGGGTACCGCAAGCCATGGCTTCAAGCACGGGCAGTCCGAATCCTTCGTAGAAGGATACCCAAGCGAACAGGTCGGACATTGTATACAACGCAGGCAGGTCATCCTCTTCGACGTAGCCCAGGAAAACAATGTCATCTGCCACGTCAATCGCGTGAGCAGTCGCGAAGACGTCCTGGTAGAGCCAGCCCTTGCCGCCCCCTATGACTAACTTATGCGGCGATTGCGTCATCCCCTTAAAACGAGAGAAGGCCTTCATAAGGCCGATCAGGTTCTTGCGCGGCTCAATTGTGCAAATGGTCAAGATGTATGGAAATGAGATGTCGTATTTGCGCCGCGTACTCTCCAAGGCAATCTCGTCGACAACCGGTGCGAATCTGGGCTCTACGCCCGGAAGCAATACTTCGACGCGTTCCGGCGGCACGTCGAGCAATACCATCAGATCGTTGCCAGTGCTCTCAGAATCTGCCAGCACGAGAGATGCATCGGCCACCGATGGCGGGACGACCCGCTCAAGATACTGGCGCAATCCCTTCTCAGCGTACTCTGGATGGACAAGGAATGAGAGATCGTGCACAGTCAGCACCGTCTTCCCGCTACGGAGAGGCGGCAGGGTGAAATCGGGGAAGTGGCAGACATCGACCGGCCCGGTGAACAGGTCCACAGGAAAGGGCATCCCAAGCCGGAACCAGAGGTTGGTCAGCGATCGGTCCGAAACTGGGATTTGGACGCGCCGGAAGTTCGATGCTCCGGGAGGAGGGAACCCGTCTTGCTCAAGGTTGCGAGAGGGATAGAAGAGCACATACTCGTTCTCGCGATCCAGCTTGGCCAACTCCGATACGATACACCTGGTATATCGGCCAATGCCGGCTCGTTGGTTCACCGCCGGGGAGTAGTCGATTCCGACTCTCAATCTACGCCTCAGTTTAAGTTGATGTAACTACGACAATAACTAATAGGTGGGGTGTCGTGTCTTATACAAGTATAAGAGTTGATTTCAATGGGCCCAGACATCGTGCTTAAGAGTGCCGTTCGGTCGTATCCCAGGCGCCGGAACACACGGTGGCCTCGGGCACACCGCTACTTGTTCCGGTACAACGCGTATACGATGGCGCCAAAGACTACGATGCTGATCCAGCTAATTACCCGGTCAAGCGCGGTGATGGTCAGCGCGACCGCAGGTTCAACGCCGAGCAGTACCAGCGCCCCGTACAACCCTGCCTCCACATAACCGAAGCCGGCCGGCGTGCCTGGCGGTGCCGTCAACAGAGCCGCCCCCAGGGCCAAAAAGGCGATCATTGCTATCTCTAGAGGCAGTGACTCGTTGAGCGATACGCCTATGGATCGAGTAACGAAGAACAGCCTGGCGGGTTCGCTAATCCATAGTAGTATCGTGAATAGGAAGAGCAGATTGTTATTTCCGAACGAACCGATGGTGCCTTCACGGAACCGGTCGTATATACCGGTGAATCGGGGTGGTATGAGAGATTTCATTAACACTTGCCAGCGACTCATTACCAACAAGCCAAGTACCGCAACTAGCACTAGGATCGCACCGGTCATGACAAGAATCTCTACTTGAGCCGGCAACCTCCCACGGAAGCTAATCAATGCGGTGACGGCTATTAGCGCGATTACCGTAGCAAAATCGATGATTCGTTCGGCTGCTATAGTTCCGCCTGCTTTTGTCAGTGATATGCCCACAGATCTTTTCATCAGATATGCGCGATACACGTCGCCCAGCTTGGCCGGTACCAGACAGTTAGCAAACCAAGAGATGAATATTATTCTGCCCAGGTCGAATACATTGAGTAGCTCATCCTGCCTGAACCCCGCATTCGTCAGAAGTAGTCTCCAGCGCACGGCACGTAGTGGAAATGTCGTGTAGTAGACGATCAGGCCAGCCAGTAAGTACCAGGGACTTGCCGAGCTAAACTCTTGCCATGTACGGTCGAAATCGATATTGGTTTGGGATAGTAGAAAAGCCAAAAGCGCTATGGCTATGCCAAAAGAGATAAGTGTCCGGGGGTTGCCCAAGCGACGAAACAGCGAGATATCCGATCCCGTGTCTGATGGAAGCGAGGTAGTCTCCGCCGTCTGGACGGTTGGTCGATTGTTGCCGTTAGTGCTCAAGTCCTGCCTTTAATCGAGGGACGCTATGAGTTCGACTACGCCCCTCGCTATTTTTAGCGGGATATAGTGTAGCAGCGACGCCGAGCCAGATTGCCAACTGGATATTCAATCCTTGTACGTAGAGATTGTCGAAGACGCTATGAACCGAAACCGCTACCACGGTGGCCAGAACGCCGGCCTTCAAGAATATCCAACGATCCGTAGGATCGGATCGTACCGCCAGTACACAAAGTGTTATCCAGGAAACAACCGTCGCCGAATAGAAGAACAACCCGATCAATCCCGTTTCCGCCAACATATGCAGGTACATGTTGTGAGCGTGCCCGAGGGGATCCGTCCACCAAGGCAAGATCGCATAGTGCTCGTATTCGATTACGTACGATCCGGGTCCAAGTCCCAGAAAGGGGCTGTCTAGGAACATTCGCCGGGCGGCATCCCAGTGGGCCATTCGCTCAACTATCGACCAGTTCTGGGCAGTCGGCACGACATCAGCCGGGTCGAACCAGCGAAAATAGGCAAGCGCAGGTTGCAGTCGTTGCGACAGATACTCGGGAATCAAACCAAGCGCGGCAGCAAGGCCGACCACGCCACCCACCCCAAGTCCCAAGCGAACCACATTTCCGAATCTACGCTGGAGAACGATAATAGCAATGCCGGTTCCCACGGCGACCCCCAACCAAGCGCCCCGACTCATGCTAAGCACTAGTCCGATCCCGGCAGCACCGCTCGCACACACTACAAATAGCTCTGACATCGTCGGCTTGGCTGAGCCAGAGATCCACCGACCAATCTGGCCGGCGCTCCAGAAGGCCAATGGCAAGCCGGCGACTACGAGGTAGCCGGCGTAGGGGTTCGGCTGGCCCAACGTTCCATAAGCGCGCAAGAACGAGCCGATGACAAAGCTGGGAGGTCCGACCTGGAACACAAACTGGTACAGCCCCAACGCAACTTCAACCGATATCACTAACGACTGTACTATCAGAAGAGTCCGCAAGGGCCGACCGCGGTCGAGAATTGATCGCGCCACTATCAATGCGACTACAATCTCTAGCCAGCGCGCAACTTCCTTGGCTGCGAGATCCGTGGAGGCAGCCTGACTGGCTGACGATAGCATCACCGCGATGAGGATAGACGGCCCGATGGCGATCATTGGCACTACCAGAGGTCGTGCTCGATCAGCGACTGCCCGGACAGTCAACACCGCGATGGTTAGAATCAAGACGAGTTCGGCCGGCGAAACCCCGCTAACTCCACCTATCCTCGCGGCGACCAATCCGAATGGTAGTAGTAAGACCGTGAGCGCTAGGCCTATGATGGGGCTGCGCAAGACCAATAACGCGACGATGACCGCCCCGGTGACGCCGGCAGCAACCCAGATTGGAGTCAACAACAACGCGCCCGTCGCTATGCTGGCGACAATCGCCGCCACCACGTCGAGCCGGCGAATACTCCGGCTCCCTGCGAAGCTATCTATCCTCATCGGACATCAGCGCCCGGAACCATTCGATTGTATTGCGTAATCCTTCTTCTACATCCACGACGGGCTGCCAACCTAGCTCCGATTTTGCTCGCGTGATGTCTGGCCGTCGCCGCCGGGGGTCGTCTTCAAACTTGGGGTCAACGTGCACAATTGGTGATTTTGATCCGGACAATCGCTTGATAAGCGAAGCGTATTCGATGACCTCAAGCTCATCTGTGCTACCCAGATTGTAGATTCGTCCCCTGGTGCCGTCGGTTAACATCGCCTTGAGTAATCCTTCAACCAAGTCACTCACAAAACAGATGCTGCGCGTATGCGCTCCGGTACCGTAGATTGTGATCGGATCGCCCGTGAGGGCCTGGTTTACGAAGTTAGGCACTAGTCGACCGTCGTCCGGATCGGAGTTGGGTCCGTAGCAGTTGAATATTCTGACGATTCGCGCGTCAACCCCCTTAGACCTTTCGAATATCGTTGTAAGTGTCTCAGCAAAGCGCTTACCTTCCTCGTAGCAACTTCGCATTCCAACCGGATTAGCGTTGCCCCAATATTCTTCGCGTTGAGGGTGCTCTAAGGGGTCGCCGTAAACCTCAGAGGTCGAGGCGAGCAGAAACTTGGCTCGGTACTTCTCCGCCAGTACCAATGCGTTGTAAGTTCCAATTGAATTGGCCAGAGCAGTTTCAAGAGGATGCTCCATATATCCCGACGGACTGGCGGGGCTTGCCAGATGAAAAATAGCCTCCACGTGCAGGTCGAAAGGCTCGGTCACGTCGGCCTCGACCAAGCGAAACGAGACATCCCCAGTCAGGTCCGACAGGTTACGCTTATTGCCGGTCAGAAAATTGTCGAGGATGATAACTTCGTGACCGTGCTCCAATAGACGAGCGCAAAGATGGGAGCCTATGAATCCGGCGCCCCCGGTGACTAGGATCTTCAAATTGCACCCTCGTTCGCTGGCCGGCCCAATATAGCAGACATTAGCCAAGTCCACAGTGCCAGATCGATCAAGAAATACGAATTGTCGATAAGACCATGACTAACAGTGTACAAACCGGTCGCGGCTATACCGGCCGCGTAAATACGACCATCGCCGGACGCGAAATTTAGGCGCGGCGCAAGATATCGAACCCATCCGGCGATGAGCATTGCCAAGCTCGCGAGGCCCAACAGACCGGCGCTCAACCAGAAATCCAATACCAGGTTGTGCGGGTGGGAGAGATTAGGCTCCCGCCAAGCCTCAGGCAATCTGTACGTCTCATCGTAGTGATGAATGAAATTGTCGGGTCCAACGCCGATGATTGGATGGTCCAATGCCATAGCGACCGATGACTGCCAGAGCGAGATTCGCAATCCCGTCGTTCCCTCCGCCAACGAGAAATGACTGGAAATTCGCTGGCCCGGGCCGGCTATCAACGACACCGCGACCAGGACCAGAGCTCCTGCAAGCAAGGCGATTGCTATTTTCTGACGAGCCGATAACCAGAGTACCGCAAACACAGCGATGATGATTGCTACCCAGCCGCCTACGGAAAAGGTCAACGCCATAGAAATAATCATTAGCACCACGCCAATCCAAGTGGCCGCTGATCGCCGGGCGACAAGGGCCAATGCTAAAGCGATGGGAATGGCTCGGCCGAGGATTAGGGCCAAATTATTGGGAGAACCGTAGAAAACCCGTATGCGGCGCACATCATCGGCCGTAATGATGTTGATATTGAGTAGATAGTGGATCAACCCGAATACCGAGACAACAACACCACCGATAACCAGGGACCAGAACAAGACCCGAACGTGACCAGGCGATCTGATCGACACACGGGCAATTGCGTATATACCGAGCGGCTCAACCACCGTCCACCGCCACGCTCGTAACGCGGTGTCGGACGATTCCACGGCAAGAAACGACAGAATTGAGCCCACGAGCAGAAGTACGGCTGCCCAGTCGAGCATATTCGGTTTGTACTTGACTAGCTGCGTTCGTTGGAGGGCCAGTTTGAGTCCGCTACCCAATATGACCGACAGCATCGAAAGTTCGGCAAGCTGTATCTGGAAACTTCCAATCTCAATCGGTACGGTCGCGAAGGGAAGAAGAACCAATAGTGACGCCAAGCCGGCGACTGGATGGATAAGAGCTCCAATTAACAGAAACGGAGCGGCCATTGCCCCGAACGGCGCCGGCAGGAACGAAACCCCGAGCGCGACGCCAGCAACTGGCCAGCCAACCAGTGCTCTTTCTGATCGCAGACTGGGGATCAGGGAATTTAACATGTGCGAGAAAGCTTGATTAACGCAGCGCTTGGGTCCGGTTGCCCATCAATCGATGCCAACAACTAGCGATTAACTCCGCCGAACCGACCGACCAGCACTCCGGCAGCCAATATGAATGCGCCGGCCAGCAATCCTATGACTGGAGGCTCGTATCCGAACAAATTCTGGGCAGGAAGGGGCATAATACTGAATCCCGCCAGTGAAACGGGCCGACCATTGTCTGCCACCGACAACCTGAGTACGTGCGTACCTGGCGCCAGTCCAATAGCCGCACGAATCTCCACGACCTCCGGCTGTGAGGACCCGCCGAGGTCGACTAAGGATCGGCCTTCGCGGTCGTGGGGCAACAAGTTTGCCTCCTGTCCATCGATCGTCGCGTACACTCGGCCCGCGCCCGGTTCGCCAATCGCGCGTACGATAATACCGCCTCCTCGGAAGGTGAACGTTGCCGACTCGCCGGCTTTATCGCTGACCATGACTCGCTGCCCCTCGACAATGGGACTCGGCCTATTGCTCCAGCCCGCCGAGTAACTGACCGCCGGGCCGCCGGCTCCATATTCTCCCGGACCAGCGTCTTGAAGCGAATTGGCCGACTCGCTTATCTGGTTGTACAGAGGACGGGGGGTAAAGCCAACGTCAACCACGCGAAAATAATATTCGGCCCTATCCGGCAGTATGGTGCCGGCCTGACGAAAATACCAGATGGCAAACACTCCAGCCCAAGGCCATTGTTCACGAGCCGTCTCGATCGCCCTAACTGTATATTCAGCCTGCTGTACTTCGTCCACCCGCGCCCAGAGCAGCCTTTCCGTTGGAAAATCTGCCGGTGCCGCATTCCAGCCAAACTCGTTGAACCAGATTGGTTTTTCGTGGTCGCCGTACTTCTCCATAATCTGTCGCAACAGCAACACTCGCTGGAAGTTCAAGCGTCCAGGGTCAGGTGGATCTTCGGGTGGAAAGGCAAATCCGTAAGCGTTGGCGAAGAGTATGTCGAAGTATTCATGACCGCCAAGTTGGTACACTTCGTCGAGAAAAGCGGTGTCGGACATGGCGCGGCTAGACATCTCCAGCGTTTGCGCCAGCGGCGCACTGAGGATAACAATGTTCTCGTCAGCTTCCCGTGCCCTCTGCGAAGCGAGGCGAAGGAGTTCAACGTAGTCGGCTGGATCAGGAGATTGCTCTCCCCATTCGGGGTATATATTCGGCTCATTCCATATCTGTAGATAGCCTATCTTCCCTTTGTAACGAGTAACGAAATCATAAACAAACTCAGCATAAGTCTCGAAGTCGTCCGGCGGGGCCTCCGGACGGCGATTATCTTGGCGAGTCCAACTAGGTGGTCGATCCAAGCGAGCGATAATTTCAATGCCGTGCTCGTGGGCGCTCTCGACGATATAGTCGAATTTTTCCCAAGTGCTCCTGTTCAGACGGGTATCCCAATAGCCATCAGGTCCCGGGCTGAGTTGAATTTCCTCCCACGGAAAGTGCTGCTTCATCCATTTGATATTGGCCGCCTTTGCCATCTGTATTGTTTTATCGATCTTCCACTTCTCCACTTCCATGTGAAGGAAGAAGTTCGCACCAAAGGGATTGAGATCGGTAAAAGGGATCGTACGCAACTCTTGCACGCTTATCGGAGCGCTGGGGCTGAGTTGATCCATACCGAACTCACCGGCCGCCAAAAGGACCGACGCCAGAATGATCAATCCGCCTATTAATCGAAGCAGTCGTGTGATCGGCAAAACGATGTTCCGTGAAAACTGGATTTGGCTTGAGTATAGCACTGCGAAACTTAGGATCGAATTGACTTCGTCTGCACTGCTCCGGAACTACCGGGCAAGTCGTAGACGTCTCCAAGTGTGAGGTGCGTATTCCAGGACTACGGAAGTAGGCTTGAATCCTCCTGCGTTGGTTCGTGAGGAGAATATGTCTCCGGATATCGAACTAGGCGGCAGATGTTTCAGGCCTGCCATCCAAGACCCAATGGTTGCGACAATATCCATACTCGCTTCGAGGATCAAGCCTGCACTGACGAAGTGGTTACCCCAACTTGCCTATGCTCACATTGTGTTCGTGACTACTTGGGGTATTGAGAGGGGTTCGTCGTCGGCGACGAATCTTAGCGTCCCCAAATATTGCGCTCAGTACTTTGTAGCTCTTTGAGATCCACCCATTCATCAGGATTCTTCAATACCGTGACATTGATATTGGCGCGGGTGCCTTTCACCGTGGGAACGCTATGACGAAAATGTGCTGGTCGCGTCGTATGATTGTCTCCACCGGCATCCGCGCCTGACACAAAGTAGTCCGTCGCTGGACCTTGTCAATGGCCGTGCACGAGCTGCGTGAGAGCCATCCGAGATGGGGACACGAGAGGCGAAAAGAGCCTCTGCTCAGTAAGCTTGCCACCTCGGTTTCGACAGTGGGACTTCTTGGGGTCACCTGTGACGCAGAAGAGGTCCATCTTCACGCCTCAACGCCATCACCATACCGAGGTACAATGTGTCCGGCGTCTGATGAACCTATACACGAGACACGAGCTTGTGAACAAGGACATAAATCTGATAATCTCGGTTGAAATTACTGATAGATCAGATACTGCGGAAGGGAGGTTGGCGCACTTTTCGACGCATCCAAATTCATAGTGACCCGTTTAAGGGGCACTTAGACATTAATAAAGACGGAAAGAAGGAATTCTATGTTTGACAAGCACGTGACTCGTAAATTCGCGCGACGTTCGTTTCTCGCGGGCCTAGGTGCGGCGGCTGCCTTGCCGATCTTGGCGGCCTGTCAGCCGCAGATTGTCGAGAAGGTGGTCGAGAGGCCGGTTGAGGTTGTGGTAACTCGCGAAGTTGAGAAGATCGTCGAGAAGGAGATGGTGGTCGAAAAGCCGGTTGAGGTAGTCAAGAAAGAGATCGTTGAAGTTGAGAAGGAAGTCACCAGGGTTGTGGAGGCAATGGCGAAACCGCGCGTCAAGTTGACGTATTGGTACGCTGCCGATAGCCCCGAGCTTCTGAAGGTATTCCAGGAACAATTGCTGGTCTTCCAAACGGCGCACCCAGAGATAGAGCTAAGTCCGGAGTTGATCGCAAACCTGGCCGATCTCCGCTCAAAGATCGTGTCGAGCAAGTCTGCCGGCGTAGGCCCGGATGTCACGTACGGCAACAATGGCATGCCGCAGGACTACTACGTTGCCGGCTGGTTGCAACATCTCCAGAACTACTACGATGAGTGGAGCAGGAAAGGCGACATCCCTGAAAGCCTAATCAACCTAGGCAGAATCAAGCCCGATCAGCCTTTGCTGATGATGCCATATGCGGCGTTCACAGATAACCATCACTATCGGACAGATCATTTCGCCGCCGCCGGATTGGAACCGCCGGACACCTTTGACGAAATGTATGCGACGGCGAAGGAACTCACGGATTCTGATAATGACAAGTACGGAATAGGCTTCCGTGCCGGCGACAACGGCGGATTCCGAATGGCAATCTGGAATATGTGGAAGGCCTATGGCGTCGACGGCGTGCAACTCGATGGGACGGTAGATCTTGACTCAGACGCCGCGGTCGAGGTGATCGCGAATCACGCCCAGGCAGTGCACGATGGCTTGACACAACCTAGCCTGTTCCAAGACAGGTTCCCGCAGATGGTGGCGATGCTACAAAGTGGCAAAATTGCGCAGTGGCAGGGGCAGTCGGTCCACGCACCGTTGCTGGTTACGGGACGGGACGATCCGGAAGTGCACGCGATGACACCGCCGCCCCAAGGACCAGTCAGGCGGGCGTCTGCAATGGGCGCCCAGGGCAACCTGATGTTTAAGGGCGATGTCCAGGATGAAAGCTGGGCATTCATCGAGCACATGACCGATGACCCGATGGTCGAAGGCGACAGCCGGACGCACGGTTTCATCCCTGGAACGAAGTCGGTAGCAGAAATGCCGTTCTTCAGGGATGACCGCTTTACCAAAGTCGGAATCGCAACCATCGAGTTCGGGTTCAGTCCACCCTTCTGGCACAAGCATTGGGGAACGGCGTTCGATGCCGTTGCGAACCCAACTTGGCACGAAGTTCTGCAAAAGAAGATTACACCCAAAGAAATGCAGGACATTCTGGCCAAGGAATTGCGCAAGCCATAAGGCGTTTTGTGGCGTTGCCCAGCCCAATGAGAGATCAATACCGCCATGCCGTACTTGGGTGGCGGTGTTGGTCTGCAGCTCTCCGGCCGAGAATGTTGAGCCGGCGACCCACGATAGGAGTGCCAGTTTGACCAAGAGAGTGCGGCTACGCGAAATCTGTTTTAGCCGCTCTGGCGACAAGGGAAGCGACGTCAATATCGGCATTGCCGTGTACGATCCGCAACATTATCTCTGGATCAGAGACCATGTCACCGAGCAGGTTGTCGAGGACTACCTATCGGTGGCAAATGCGGGCAAAGTTAGCAGATATGAACTACCTAAGATAGGTGCTCTGAACTTTCTCGTCCATGGTGGGCTGGCCGGAGGGGCATCAAAGTCGTTGATGGTAGATGGCCACGGCAAGAGCTTCAGTTCAATACTTCTGGACCTGGAATTAGATGCGCCTCCGGTGGCCCAATAGAAGAGACGCGTTGGCCCATCCGACTCGATCCGCAATGAATTGATCGATACAGAGAGCAGTGCTATGAGCACCAAAGAGGTCGTTAGACTAGGGGGCGGCTCTGCCCATGGAAGGGATCTGCTGGAGCCGGCTATAGCCCTAGCAGAAAGCGGCGAAATCGATTACCTGGTTTTCGACTGCCTTTCGGAGAAGGCAATTCTCGACAACGAAGTCAGCAAGTCGAGAGGTGGCATCGCCTGGGACCCGTTTCAAGAGTACCGGATGCGCAGGACCATACCAGCGTGCGCGAAGACCGGTACCAAGATCATAACCAACATGGGTGCGGCGGACCCGCGCGGCGCGGCCTTGCGCACAGCTGAGATCTGCCGCGAATTGCGAGTCCCTAACCTGAGAGTGATGGCTGTAGCCGGCGATTACATGATCGATGAGGTCAGAAGGTTAGACCCGATTGTATCTGAGACGGGTGAGCCAGTCTCATCAATGGGCGACGAATTATTGGCTGCCTACGCCTACATAAGCGGGCGCGGAATAGTACAGGCGCTGCGAATGGGTGCGGATATCGTGGTCTCCGGCAGGGCGGGCGACTCCACCCAATTCCTGGCGCCGCTGATTCACGAGTTCGATTGGCCTAACGACCACTGGGACCTTTTGGCCAAGGGACAGGGCATCGGCCATCTTCTCGAGTGCGCCGCTCAAGTGACTGGCGGGTATTTCGCCGATCCACCGTACAAAGTCGTCCACGACTTGCATAGGGTAGGATTTCCCATAGCGATTGTTGAGCAGAATGGCGATGCAACCATAACCAAATTGCCTGGCACGGGCGGTCTCGTGAATCGACTCACGGTGATAGAGCAGCTCCTGTACGAGATTGGCGACCCGTCGGACTACAAACATACCGACGTTACAGTGGATTTTTCCACTACCGAGATCGTCGACATCGGCCCGAACGCGGTCAGTATTACCGGTACCACGGGCCATCCGAAACCACCAACCGTGAAGGTTTGTCTGGGCGTGAAGGAAGGCTATATGGGCATAGGCAGAGTGATGTACGGTGGAGGGGGTTCCTACGAACGCGCGCAGCTAACAGCCAAGACGCTTGCCGCCCGGTTCGCGATGCAAGGGATCGACATATCGAAGCTGCGCTTCGACTACGAGGGCGTGAACGCGCTGTTTCCCTGGCGGAAAACGAGTTCAACTCCGGGTGAAGTGCGCCTCCGGGTGGCCGGCTCGTTCCCCACCCTAGCCGAAGCTGAAATCATCCCCTTCGAGATGAACGCTTTAGCATCTTGCACCGGCGCTTCGGGAACGGCTTGGGGTCGAAATCTAGAAGGAGGAACTACTGAGGAGATCATCGGGCTGTACACGACATTCGTGCCTCAAGACGCGGTAGTACCAGAGGTAATCGACGTAACGAGCGGTGTCGATTCGGGAGTTGGCTAACCGTCAGGCCGCCGTTTTTGGCAACAAGGTCTCGACCGTGTGCCGATATAATGACCAGCGCATCAAACAGGATCCATTACAAATCGCAACGCCAATTGGTCTTCACGTTCGCATGTATATCCTCAAATGGATGACGTGGATTGAATAGTTCAATCGTAGCTGACGCTGCGCCTGTACAGAGGCGCGGTCCGCGCATTCGTCCGCTTCCCTATATTCTCGTCGCGCCGACTGCTGTAATGGTAGTGGGGATATTCTTCTACCCGATCGCAAACGCAATTCTCATCAGCTTGCACAGCCATAACTTAGTTCGGCCTATGGACATACAGTACATAGGGATAGAGAACTTCAAATACCTTTCAGAGGACCATGTCTTTTGGAAGTCTCTGTGGCAAACGGTGCGTTGGGCATTTATCGTTTCGGCGCTTCAGATGGTCTTGGGCCTGCCGGTGGCGTTGTTCTTGAATCTGGATTTCAGTTGGCGCGGATTTGCACGCACCGTCGTTCTCATACCGTGGGTTGTACCGCCTATTGCGACATCGATCATTTGGACATTCATGTTCGACGGAAACTTTGGCGTGATAAACGACCTGCTGGTCAGAGTCGGCCTGATTCCAAAGTTCGTCGGTTGGTTGTCCGATGATTTCACAAGCTTCATCGCTCTGGTTGTAGCGATGCTGTGGACTGGTTTCCCGTTCATGGCAATAATGTTGCTGGCGGCTTTGCAGACTATTCCGGCTGAACTGTATGAGGCGGCGCGCGTCGACGGCGCGAATGCGTGGCAGCGATTTACCTCCGTCACGTTTCCTCAAATTCTGCCGACCATCCTCCTGCTACTACTATTGCGCACGATGTGGCTGGCCAACCACGTCGACATCATCTATTTGATGACACTCGGCGGTCCCGCATATAGCAACTATACCCTCTCGGTCTATAGCTATATCCTGACGACGATTAGCTACAACGTGGGTTATGCCTCGGCAGTCGCTCTCGTAGTAGCAGTCATGTTGCTCATAACTTCCACGATCTACGTGCGTTACATAGAGCGCACTCGGGAGTTCGTCCGATGATCGCGGCTCGTCGCCATCCTTCAAGTTGGCTAAGGACCGCCGGGATAACTCTGGTGATAGGCCTCCTGATAATATACTGCTTAGGCCCATTCTATTGGGTACTCAATGTATCGCTGGCGCCCGAAGAGGGCTTCTTCATGCACAATCGTGCGGTGTATTGGCCGGCGACCCCGACCCTTGAGAACTACGCTGTGTTGTTGGAAGTGACGAATTTTCTCACCTACATGCGCAACAGCGCGATCGTGGCGACTTCCACAATGCTCCTTACCATATTCGTATCAATCCTGGCCGCCTATTCGTTCGCTCGCTATCGATTCCCCGGCCGTAGAATGATGATATCTGGCCTGCTTCTGATCTACATGGTTCCAAGCGTTGTCCTAGTGGTTCCGCTGCTCATTATCTTCAAGAACCTCCAACTCCTGAACACGTTTGGCGCGCTCATCCTCGCAGAATCGACCGGTACGGTTCCGTTTGCCGTTTGGCTGTTGACAAACTACTTCGCGGCTCTTCCAAGCGAGCTTGAAGAGGCCGCGATGGTGGACGGGTGCACGCCGGTCGGTGCGCTTGTCCGGGTAGTCTTACCCCTGTCGGTCCCAGGTGTCATAGCGGCCGGGCTATTCGTGTTCATAGTAGGGTGGAACAACTTCATCTTTGCGTTCCTTCTGGCCAACACCGATGCGACCAAGACACTACCGGTTTTCCTGAAGACGTTCATCGGGGGTGAGTCAGGCATCCCTTGGGGAACCGTAATGGCAGGTACGATGATGGCTACCATGCCAGTTGCTCTCCTGTTCCTTTTCTTCCAGAGATACCTGATCGGAGGTCTGGCCGCTGGATCAGTAAAGGGATGATGTCAACCCAACCCCGCACGGACTGCCTGCTGTTCCGAAAACTTCATCGATGACTCACTAAGTTGATCGTCAACAAAGTGAGTGCATCGTCCCGGCAGGCATCGTCCTAGCCAATATCCGTCGAGAAAAGCTCAACCTACTAATCCACAGTTCATGAACGGAGGTCTGTTACGTGAAGGCTATTGATGCGATGGCCAGGATCCTTCAGCAGGAGGGAACAGAGTTTATGTTTTGCTTTCCCTCGAATCCTCTAATCGAGGCGGGCGCAAAACTTGGAATCCCTCCGATAATGGCGCGTAACGAGCGGACGATGATCAACATGGCCGATGCCTACACACGAGTATCAAACGGTCGTCGGATCGGCGTTTGCCTCGCACAATGGGGGCCGGGTGTCGAGAACGCATTTGGCGCGATTGCTCAAGCATTCAATGATTCTGTGCCCATTCTGTTCATACCCGGCGGCTCCAAGAGAGACCGGATCGGCGCGTCGCGCCATTTCGACGCCGTCAAGAACTTCGCAGGTGTCACTAAGTGGGCGGAGAGCATTAACGATGCGTCGAGAGTGCCGGACCTAATGCGCAGGGCCTACGGCTATCTGAGAAACGGCCGGCCGGGTCCAGTCATGCTTGAAGTGCCGGAGGATGTGTTCTACGACGAAATCGATGATGGGTTCACCTATCGGCCAGTTAACGCGACGAAGTCATCTGGTGATCCCAAAGATGTCGCCGCGGCGATCCGCATGCTGCTCGCTTCTCGCGATCCGATAATACATGCGGGGCAGGGAGTGCTGTATGCCGAAGCAACCGATGAGTTACGCGAGTTTGCCGAGTTGGTCAATGTGCCGGTGATGACGACGCTGCTGGGAAAGAGCGCCTTTCCCGAGAACCATCCCCTAGCGCTCGGCTTGGGCGCTAGCGCAGCGACAAAGGCAGTGGACCATTTCCTGAAAAAAGCCGATCTAGTGTTCGGGATCGGGTGTAGCTTTACTCAGACGTGGATTACGGCGCCGGTCTCGGCTGACAAAACATTGATTCAAATATCAAACGACCCCCTAGACTTGGACGTTGATCGCCCGATTGACCAAGCTATCCTCGGTGACGCGAGATTGGTGCTCCAACAGCTCATCGCGGAGGCGCACAAGCAGATCGCGAGCCACGGTGCCCGATCCAACAACGATCCGGTGGCAGAGATAAGGACAGTGCGCGATCAATGGTGGTCCGATTGGATGCCCAAGCTGAGGTCCGATGAGGTCCCTATCAATCCATATCGGGTAATCTGGGAACTCCTCCAGATCGTGGACCGAGAGAGTACTATCGTCACCCACGATTCGGGCTTTCCCCGCGAGCAGTTGATGCCCTTCTACGAGGTAATCTCCCCTCGAGGATACGTAGGTTGGGGCAACACCACTCCGCTGGGCTCGTCACTTGGAATCGCCTTGGGCGCGAAACTAGCGGCGCCGGAGAAGCTAGTAGTGAACGTGATGGGCGACGCTGCCGTCGGCCAAGGAGGAATGGACTTCGAGACTGCCATCCGATTGCGAATACCTATCCTAACCCTCGTGCTAAACAACTCCGTCATAACCGCAAGTGAGAAACAGTATCCAATCACGGTAGAGAAGTATGGGATCAAGCAACTGTCCGGCGACTACGCGGGTGTCGCTAGGGCGCTAGGCGCAATGGCCGAACGCGTCGAACAGCCGTCGGAGATCGTACCTGCCATGCGGCGGGCGCTGGAATCAATTGAATCGGGCAGGACGGCGGTACTAGAGTTCATCACCAAAGAGGAGCAGGCAGTCTCCAAGCACTGGACTCCCTCGGATCTGGTAACAACCAACGCCTAAAAGCCAAGGACACCGTCATACGACCGGCTCAGATTGGCTTATAGCCGGATGGCTCGAGCACGACGATTGTGGGTCGCCCCAGATCAGACTTGGGCAGAGGGAATGTAACCGCACTTCGGCGCGCATAGATTACCGGGTCACTAGGCCGGCGGGTGAGGAACACATCGAGCGTCGACATCCTGCGCTTCATGCCGGACACCGGGGCGAGACCGTAGTGCATGGGCACGATCCAGGTCGGCTCCAGGATGTCGATCATCGGGTCGAGCTCGTCCAACCGTAGGGTCAATCCCTCGCCGGTCAGCGCTAGAAGCACGTCACAGTGTCCCGCAAACGGCGCGAGTTGGTCCGCGTCTAACTCATAACCCAGATCACCCATGTGAAGAAACCAGAGCCCGTTGGCCTTGAATGCGTACAATGCGTTGTCGTCGGCGCCGTCGGGATGGTCCGGTGCTTCTGCGGCAGCGACCGCCAAGAGCGGCACGCCGTCGATATCAGCTTCACAAAGTCGCCCGGCCACATCGAGCGCGTTGATTACCTTGGGTTCGCCTTCAATCAGTCCGATATTCGCATGGGCTATATCTGTGAGCGAGCTGACGATGACTGTAGCGGCCTGAATACGAGACCCGTCATCCTCCAGTCCAATGGTGGACGGCGTGTAGGGGTCCATCGCAATTACGCCACGTCCGTCTCGCCAGAGACGGAAGCAGGCCATTCCCACCCACTCAAGATGGACGGACATAGTCTCCTCCCAAGGTAGTCGCGGGCACCACAATGTGGGAGCGCTGACCGCACTCACCACAGTGTTTACGCCGGTTCATATCCGGACGGTTCGAGCACAACGATAGTTGGCCTCCCTAGTCCCTGTGTGGGCATGGGAAACCTGACCGTATGGTGATGCGCGAAGAAGATGGGGTCTCGGGGTCGGAGTTGAAGGAACGCATCTACAGCCGTCATACTGGCACTCAGTGGAGGCAATCTGTAGTGCATGGGCACAATCCAGGTCGGGTCCAGGATGTCGATCATCGGCTCAAGCTCGTCCAACCTGAGGGTTAGATCCTCGCCTGTCAATGCCAGAAGCACATCGCAGTGACCGGCAAAGGGTGCGAGTTCCTCGGCACCCACCCCATAGCCAAGGTCCCCCATGTGCAGGATCCACAGGTCACCTGCCTTGAACGCGTACATTGCGTTGTCATCGGGCCCTTCTGGATGGTGTGGCGCTTCGGCCGCCTGGACCGTAACCAGGGGTTCGCCGTTAATGCGAGCATCGCTGGAGCCAAGCGCGACATCAAGCGCGTTGATCACCTTGGGATTGCCGTCGACAAGTTGGTGGTGGCCATGTGCCTTATCGGTGAGGGAGCTGACGATCACCGTATCTGCTTGAAGACGGATGTCGAACACTGCCTGATCGACCCCAACTGCCGCGGCGACGACTGAAGGCGAGTATGGGTCCATCGCTATCACAGGCCCCCCATCCTCCCAGAGGCGGAAGCATGCCAAGCCTACCCACTCTAGATTAACGGACAATTTCAATCAACTTCGTCGCCGTAAGCCAGTCCGCCGGCTCGTTTCATTCCAGCAAGCTCCCACCACTTCGCGCCGGGCGGCCGCTCAAGGACAATCGGTTTGAGGAAGTCGACCGACTTCTGTAGACCTTCCGCTACATCTATGTACTCGCACTCCATTTCGAGGGAGAGTACGTCGTCATAGCCGATGAACCGCAATGTCGTTATCAGTTCCCGCCATTCCGCTTCGCCGTGTCCCCAGCCGACCAGCGTATAGGTCCAAGCACGGCTATAAGGCTCTTCGGTACTGCCGGAGTCCATCGCCCCGCGAATTCTTGCATTGTGGCTATGGAAAATCACATCTTTCGCGTGCACGTGCTGGACAAGCGGACCCAGGAAGTGCAGTGCCTCGACTAGGTCAATACCTTGATACCACATATGGGAAAAGTCGAAGTTGCAAGCCACTACCGGGCCGATTTCGTCTCTGAGTCGCTTCAGAGTAACCGGATTGTGGACCATATCGCCCCCATGCATCTCGAAACATAAGGTGAGACCGTGGTCCGATGCTATCTTTCCATGCTCCCGCCAATACGGGATCAAACGATTCTCCCATTGCCACTCGAGCGTGTCCCGCAAAAACGGCCACTCGGCGAAAGTCACCCAGTTTGGCGCCTTGTCGCCCTCGGCTCCCTCGGGCAAGCCTGACAAAAGAGTCATCCTTCGGATACCGGCAAGCTCAGCGAGTTTGCAGGCTTGTCGAAACTCGCGCGAGTACTCGTCGGCGATTTTCTTGTCTGGCATTAAAGGAGCGCCGTGGCCGCCGAGCGCGCTGATCTCCAGGCCGTATTTGGCATAAGTGTCAAGCCAACGAGGAATTTCATCTTTGTTTGCGAGAAGCTTGTCGGGATCGCAGAATTTCCTAGGCCAAAGTCCAAGACCGCCAACCTCCACGGCTTGGAATCCCATTTCGCTCGCGTGTCGCAAGCCTTCTTCGAATTCGAACTCCATCAGGTTTGGCGCGATGACGCCTATTTTCATTCTACTCTCCTCGGAGTTAACGAAATTCTATGAATTAACGTGGAAATGAAAGGGCGCGACGAAACGAATTGGGTTGCAAGGAATGTCCTTCGCATTATATCACCGTGGCTCCGTCATTCAGTTGACATTACAGCTTGATCTTTATAACGGAAGAACTCTGGAGGCTCTCCTGCCGCAACCACATTTCTGGCTCGCAACCACATATCCACCCAGACGTGGTGGTCACGCAGCTCACTCTGGGACTGCTTCCGACTCCGGGCCACAAATCCTGGATAAACGGGCCTACCAGTGGGGAGGCCAACAGGGAGGTAGCGCAAGTCTATGCTCCAGCGAATCGCATCCTTGGTGTTGTTGGGCAGCGACCCGTGAATAGTCTTAGCCGTGAAGAAAATCACGCTGCCGCGTTTCACCGGCAGAGGAATGAGATGCTCTTCTTTGAGCGCGTCATCCGAAACTGCGGTCCCGGCATGCTTCCCGCGCCTGATTTTGACGATGTGCGGCCGGAGTCCGGCCAAGTGACTACCCGGACTGAGTATGAGGCAGCCATTGTCTACTGTTGCGTCTGTGATCGCGAGCCACGCGGTGACTATGTTCGACTGGTCCGCCTCCGCCAGCGTGCCGGACTGGTCTTGGTGACACATCACTGTACCAGTCAAGTCGCTGATCCCTTCGCTAAGCGACTCGACCGGCAGCTTGATGCGGCTGTGATGCGCCGGATGGCAATAGATTTCGGAGCCTATGAGCGACTCGACAGCGTCGAGCAGCCTGGGGCTCCGCATCAGGTTGAACACCGCCGGACCAAGATGTATAGGCGTGTCGCTACTAAGTTTGCGGAATGGGAGTGTTATCTCGAAGTTCTGGATCAAGCCCTCGCCGACTTCGCGCAGCACTTGGATTAGGCGCTGACCGAAGGGTAGGTATGCGTAGCTAGAGACTAATCGTCCTTCGGCATACCAACCGGATGCTAGCTTGTCGAGAAGTGCGGTGTACTCATTCACTAACGGCCGGATGTCGCGTTCTTCGTCGAGTAAGTCCTCGACAACGGTGTATCCCTCACGATGAAATTGATCCACACTCGCTTGATCCAACGTAGGCACTTCGTCCTCCTCACATACTCATTCGTGCTATATGCCAGGAACCCACGTCCCAGGCTCCATCAGCGATGGGCCATCGCATTCTATTGAAGACCGCATCCCATAAGAGAATGAAAACTGAGCGTCAACCGGTCGATCTGTTAAGTATGCAGGAAGTGATTTCGACCAGCAACCACTTTCCTATCTTGACAACTACCCATCGTAGCAATCGAGTGACTGAACTCGTGGAAGCTACAATCAGGACCTTGTCAGAGCCAACGCGACGGAAGAGCCGGCCCTGCCCACACTCCGGTAAATTTGATTGTAAAGAACAGTGGGAGCTGGAAACAGCCTTACTCACCTCATCAAATCGCGAACTCTGGGCTACAATGGGCGCAAGTTGCCAGAGTGGCACAAGAATCAGGTAGTGGGTTCGGAAGCCGAGGACATCGACGAATAAGTAGGCGCCGTACAGTTGATAGGAGGACCGAGTGACTGATTATCGACCGCTCGATTTATCGGCCCTGAGCAATGCCGGAGTGGAGGTACTAGCCGAGCAGCATGCGTCTGGATTTGTTACGCCGCCACGCGACTTGGCGCAGCCCTTGAGTGCTGTATCCCAAGGCTCGCGCCGGATGGCAAGAATCGGCGAGCAAATGTTCCAGGGCCTTCCATTCCAGATTGGCGGATCTCAGGCGACTCACGACTCATGCTATGTCATGCTCGGCCGCGGCTCGGGCCCCGAAAGGGTGAGAATCCAGATAGATAGCAAGGCGCGCCACATAATATATGCTCACCGACTGCTCGAGTCAGAGATCGAGAACGGTGGACCGCTCGGTGTTCACGTTGCCGACTACGTAGTCCACCTTGAAGGCGGCGAGTCGATCACCGCCCAAATTCGGGAGCGATTCGAGATCTCAGTTGTACCAACAACATGGGCCGGTCTCCCCTTTCGCGCTGTATCGGACGAGAAGACCTCTCTGCCTCCTCGCTACGTGGGAGCGTGGGAACAAGCGGGCCGGCGACAGACGGAAGCGCTCAGAGGAACCGCACTGGATTACTTTCTATGGGCCTGGACCAATCCCGATCCAGATCAAACTATCGAGGCATTGGAAGTCGTGTCGATGGGCCCAAAGTTCATTATTGCCGGGATTACGCTGGGTCAGGCAGAAGAGCATCCTTTCGTCCGCACCGGCGCCCGTCAGATGAAGATTGTCCTGCCAAACTCGGCGGAGGCATCCAAGCCGTTCACTACCGAAGTCGAAGTCGACCGAGGCCACACTACCTTCCCATATCCATTACCCGCCCAGTCGGCCGAAGAATTCCTCGCGGATGACTTCAAGGGTTGGGGCGAGGAACAGAACAACGAGAGCGCCCAGGCTTACGTCGAGGTCGCGGCAACCCGATCGGCAACTGTGACCGTAAAGCAGGATGGCGAGAGCCTAGGCAGTGCACAATGGGGTGAACTTGAAGACAAAAAGGTCGTGCAGCCAAACTCAAAGCTCAGGTTGGAGCTGATTGACCGCGGGCGCAATTGGGTTCATACGACAGTCCTAGATGACGATTCAGGGCAACCGGTGCCCTGTCGGATTCATTTTCGCTCGATAGATGGGGTCCCTTATCAGCCACACGGTCACCATTCCCACGTGAACTCCGACATGGGCACCTGGCACATGGACGTCGGCGGCGATCTTAGGCTGGGACAGGCTACATATGCATACATCGATGGAAAGTGCCAGGGCTGGCTGCCGAGGGGAGATGCGATAGTCGATGTGGCTCGAGGTTTTGAATACGAACCTCTTCGAACCCGCATCAATATCAAACCTGGTCAACGAGAGCTGGTCCTACGGATCCGGCGGTGGCGTGACATGAACAAGGAAGGCTGGTTCAGCGGTGATTCTCATGTTCATTTCCTATCGACTCAAGGGAGTCACGCCGAGTCGCAAGGGGAGGATCTTAACGTCGTCAACCTCCTGCAGTCGCAGTGGGGCAGCTTGTTCACCAATGTGGAGGAGTTCGTTGGCGGGCCCAGCGTATCGTCGGATGGCCGGAATATCGTTTACGTTACCCAAGAAAACAGGCAGCATTTTCTAGGACATCTGATTCTCCTCGGGTTGAAGAATCCAGTGATGCCTTGGTGTTCCGATGGGCCGGATGAAGCCGAGTTGGGCGGCACTCTAGAGGTGACGATGTCCGATTGGGCGGATCAATGCCACTCTCAAGGCGGCACGGTCATCATCCCACACCATCCCAATCCGAATGGCGAGCCGGCAGCTTTGATCGCCACTGGCCGGGCCGATGCTGTAGAAATGCTGCGTCACACTCCATACAATCACTTGGAGTATTACCGTTATCTCAACGGAGGCTACAGATTGCCCCTGGTTGGCGGTACCGACAAGATGTCCAGCGACGTTCCGGTAGGTCTGTACAGGACCTATGTCAACATTCCTCCGGACGAGGAATTCACCTACGACAGCTGGTGCCGGAATCTTACGAAGGGCCGGACATTTCTCAGCGGAGGCCCGTTGATCAACCTTTCCGTCGAGGGATATCAGATTGGCGACACGATCATGCTGCCTGGAAACGGCGGTCGACTGAATGTTGAAGCGACCGCAGAATCAATATTTCCGATTCATCGCCTAGAGATAATCCAGCAGGGGCGCGTGGTTGCATCGACCGACGATTCGAATGGGGCTCAAACATTGCGGATCCGTGCAAACGTAACCGTGTCCGGTGATACGTGGGTAGCTGCACGGGTTAGCGGGCCGAACTATATGCAACCTCCACGCCACCACGATCTATGGTCGCGAGGCGTCTTCGCACATACCAGCCCAATCTACATTGCTTGTGGAGCCGAATGGCGGCCGTTCAACATGGACACCGCGCAATACATGCTGACCCTGGTTGATGGCACGCTGACCTACATACGCGAAAGCAGTGCGCAGCATCAGAATGGCGCGGTAACACATCACCACGGTGAGGACGATCACCTCGCGTACCTGGAACGACCGTTCCTGGAGGCTCGAGATGAGATAATGCGGCGCATCTCCGAATCGACTGGCTAGTCTTCAATACGGTTGATCGCCAGGGTAAATCGGAATGTGCACCCTCCGCCGGGAGTCTCATGAACCGCAAGGGTGCCGCCATGGCGCTCGACGATCTGTTTGCTGAAGTAGAGGCCTAGTCCTAAGCCCGAATGTCCCTTGTGCAGAACCTTTCGGCCCTGATAAAAGCGTTCGAATATGTGCTCCGACTCCTCGGGCTCCAATCCTGTCCCTTGGTCGATTACGCTTACCTCAATCATCGGCTCGTCGGAGTCGATCAATCCCCTGACCGTGGTGTGGATTCCCGAAACGACTGGCGAATATTTAACCGCATTGTCAAGCAGATTACTTAGAACGTCTTCGATGCGCTGCCGGTCTGCAAATATCATGAGCGAATCTGGCGCATCCACCGTGAACTCATGATCACTGGTTCGCAAACGCCACTCGTCGATTGTGCCTTTAACGAGCTTGGCCACGTCAAATCGGTTGAATTCAAGGCTCAGTCGCCCGTCCTCAATTCTGCGCAAGTCAAGAAGTCCATCTATGAGCTTTAGCATACGTTCGGCTTGGTAGTTCATCCGATCCAGAATAGCCAGTACCTGATTATCGCCGCTTTTCTCAGCCCGTTGCATAAGGACTTCCGTGTAAGCCGTGAGCACGGCGACTGGAGTCTTTAACTCGTGGGACGCAATTCCCAAGAACTCTTGCCGAGCCTCTTGCTGCGCTTCGAGTCTTCGCACACGCGACTCCTGTTCGGCTAACTCGGCATTCTTAATCAACAAGCCAACTCGGGCGGCCACCAAAGTGAGCATTACCATGTCCTCGGGAGTGAAGTAGTGGGACACTTCGCTCGCGACGTGTATGACTCCGCGCCTTTCGCCATCAACCACGATTGGCACGCCCAAGACCGAGCTGACGCCCATGTTTTTGAAGCCTTCTTCCACATCTTCACGCTCGCCGGCCCGGTCGATCAATATGGCCTTGCTACGGTTAAATACGTTTGCAATTGCCCCGGCAGGATCAATCGGAAGCCGGTCAAGACCAGCGCGTCTCTCTTCACTCGCCATAGTCTCGCCGGCTAGCCCCACCGATACCAGTTGACCACTCCCACTGTCGAAGAGCATAATGTCTGTTTTGTTCACCACAAGCTCTTTATTTATTATGACTGCAAGCTGTTGTAGATACTCCTCCATAGAACTTACCGGTACCGACGTCAATTGCAACAATAGGTCGCTGTGCCGAGCCTGTCTCCGCTCGTCCATTAACAATCGGTCGTATTCGAGCCCAACCCCGATGAGTCTGGCCAGAGCAACGAACCATCGAATCGCCGCAGAGCCAAACCCGCGCTCGGAATTGCGGACAACAACGAGAGCTCTTGCCCCATGACTCCAGGAGATGGGAGTAGCAAAGCAGGTCTGTGCAGGCATGCTCGGCCGGGCCAATCTGGGACGCTGGATTGGTCGACGGCTTGCGACTGCAGAACGTGCGATCGAAGCCACATCCCAATCGACACTCATGTCGTCTTGGGTTGACTCAGAGGTCGACCATCTGTAAACGTTTGAGCGGTCGTCGCTTACTACCAATATCATAGCTTCGGCGGGAGCGAAAAGTCGGCGTATAGTCGCCAGTGCGAGACGGATTATGACGTCGGGTCGTTCTGCTGACGCTAGCGAACTCGCGATTGCCTCGAACGAATCGAGGGTAGCGGTGCCGTCGTCGGAGTCTCGTTCCCCTAAGGCTGCAGGTAGATCAGCGGCTTGAAGTGGTAGCTGGCTTGCGCCTACGGTAATCGACGAATCGATATCCAAGTCCCCTCTCCGTCAAAATGTAATGCGGGCTCGACGGATCAGATTCAATTTTTTGCCGAAGATAATTGATATACAAGCGCACGTAGTGCGCCTCTTCTCGATACTCGTATCCCCACACCTTCGCAAGCAGGTTCTCATACGTCAGTACTCTGCCGGGATTACTGATCAGATGATAAAGCAGACGGTGCTCGGTAGGAGTGAGCCGGAGCACTCGCTGATCGACACTAACTTCGTTCCGTGAAAAATCAATGCGCAGTCGTTCGTCTATCTCTACTTGGGTCTTTGGAACCGACGCCGGCATTTCCGACCGCCTCAACACTGCTTGAATTCGGCCCAGCAGCTCGCGTTGACTAAATGGCTTCGTAACATAGTCATCCGCGCCCAGCCGGAGTCCCCTCACCTTCATGTCCTCCTCATTGCGCACGGTTAATAAGATCACAGGTATATTTGAGATCTCGCGTATCAGCTTTAGCGCACTAAGTCCATCCAGTTCCGGCATCATTACGTCGAGAACGACGAGGTCAGGCAGCTTCGAACGGACCACATCAATCGCCTGACGCCCATCAGACGCGCTATATACTGTGAATCCTTCCATCTCAAGGTAGAGTCGAACGGCGTGAACAATATCCGGCGCGTCGTCGACTACCAGAATTCTTCGTTCCACAATCCCATCTTCAGATACTGGACTAATTCAGTTCAATATCCCTAGATCTGACCGGGCGGTTACCGCCCGCGTTCAATCGCGTTGCCCGCATGTCCATTGATTGCGGGACAGATGTGCTTCCCGGATTTTTCTAATGGAGTTCCGCACACAGGACAGTTTGGCCGGCCGGCAGCGACAATTCCCATGACCTCCTGGCTTAGATCGCGTAGCTGTGAACGTGTGGCCCTACAGCTAAGGGTAGCCGCAGAAGATGGATCCGTATCGGCATCGTAGGCCATCAGTACATATAACTTACGATCCTCCTCGTAACCGATTGCCAAGCGGGCAACCTGAAACTCTCTATCGGCGCCTATTGTGTGTGATTGATCGGGCAAATTCTTACGAGCTTGGGTTGACTGGGACCAGATGGCAGGGAGTTGTCCCAACAATTGGTCAATCGTCATTCCAAGTGCCTGAAGCTGCTCTTTGGCTATCCAAAGAGCAGCTCGAGCCTGTGAGTTCTCCAGCAACAGCCGGAAACGCCGCCTGCCCGGCGGGCCAACAGCCTCCGCCCTAAGGACGTCTATCAGGTCCAAGTCGCGAGGCCCGGAAGACATGGTAACTCCTCTAATAGTCCATTCAGGACAACTGAATCTGTGAGAATTGGTCTGCAGCGATTATGCAACAATAGCCAATCAGATGTAAGGTGATCAAATGAAGCTCCCAGAAACTCTTATCCGTCCCTCTTGGGAATCAGATTATGAGTATGTGGACGCAGGGCTCTTGCGACGCAATGCGATTTTCTAGTTGATTCATATTCTAGCGCATGATGCCTCACGCGCCATCGACATTCGCTAGAAGTATCCCTGGGAGGTGTTGTTAGGAAAAGGGGCGACGAACTACAGAGGTCACAACCGTCCCGAGGTCAATAACACTGCGCCCTCAACAAGTCCTATCAGGCGGGACCGCATAGCTGGTCCGCGCGGTCGCCTTTTGTTGTGCGGGGCAGACATTCTATGGAACGCCAGTCTAACCGCGTTCCGTTAGAATCTTTGCAGACCAGTACCAGGAGATCTAGCAATGGAAGCCAAGTTTAAAGCACTTAAGAGCCGACTCCTCGAGGTTGATGACCTGAACTCGGCCGCAGCCCTGCTCCATTGGGATCAAACTACGTACATGCCGCCGGGAGGCGCGTCCGCTCGTGCGCGCCAGATCGCCACTTTGAGCCGCCTGGCACATGAAAAGCTCATTGATCCGGACATTGGTAACTTACTCGACGTGCTGCGACCATATGGAGAGAGTCTTCCCTACCACTCGGATGAAGCAAGTCTGATTCGAACCGCTTCGCGAAAGTTCGAGCGAGCGGTAAGGGTGCCGGCGTCGGTTGCTGCTGAGCTGTCAGAGCACTCGTCGGCGTCTTTCGATAACTGGACGAGAGCTCGCCCTGCCAACGACTTTGCTGCCACCCAGCCCTTCCTAGAAAGGAACCTTGACCTCAGCCGGCGGTTGGCAGAATTCTTCCCAGGGTACCAACACATCGCAGATCCGCTGATCGATTTCGCCGACCACGGAATGACGGCTTCGACTATCACCGCTCTTTTCAAAGAGCTTCGTACGGAAGTTGTGCCCATGGTGAAGGCGATCAGTGTCCAGCCAATTGCTGATGACTCTTGTCTACATCAAAGATTTCCGGAAGCAGAGCAACTGGCGTTCGGCGCAGAAGTCGTTAAGCAGTTCGGATACGAATTTGATCGAGGAAGGCAGGATAAGACACACCATCCCTTCATGACCAAGTTTTCGCTTGGTGACGTCCGTATCACCACTCGAGTGAACGAACAGGATCTGAGTGAAGCCTTGTTCAGTACTATGCACGAAGCCGGGCACGCCTTATATGAGCAGGGTATACCTTTACGCTTCGAAGGATCCGTTCTGGCCGACGGGGCATCGGCGGGCATACACGAGAGTCAGTCGCGGCTTTGGGAGAACCTAGTCGGGCGCAGTTGGGGATTCTGGAAATGCTACTATCCAAGACTTCGGGCAACCTTTCCCAGTCAGCTTGGAGATGTCTCGCTCGAAGTGTTTTATCGTGCCATCAATAAGGTAGAGCCCTCATTGATTCGTACCGATGCCGATGAAGTCACCTATAATCTCCACGTTATGATTCGATTCGATCTTGAGCTAGCGCTACTCGAAGGCAGTTTGGCGGTCCGTGACTTACCTGAAGCATGGACCGAGCGGTACGAAGCCGATCTAGGTATTGTGCCGCCGGACGACCGCGACGGAGTACTACAGGACGTACATTGGTTTAGTGGCCCCTTCGGTGGAGCATTCCAGGGTTACACGTTAGGCAACATCGTGGGCATTCAACTCTATGATGCGGCGGTTATTGAGTTTCCGGACATTCCTCAGGATATAGAAAACGGAGACTTCGACAACCTCTACGGATGGCTTAACAAGAACATATATCGACACGGGGACAAGTACACGGCAACGGAGCTCATAGAGTCGGCGACTGGCGGGTCACTGAGCATAGAGCCTCACGTGCACTATCTGCGCTCCAAGTTTGGAGATTTGTACGACTTGTAGCTAGCGCACCCGGCGCAATGATCAGGCCGGCAGTGCCCCGTGTGAGGTCTTTGGCCGGGGGGCAGGAGCGATTGGAATTAGCGTCACTACCGGCGCGCATCAAGACTTCCTAGCGCTTCTGGCTCCATCGGAATCGTGCACTCTACGCTATTTGACTATCAACAAGGTAAGTGTGATACTTGGGCATAAGGTGCTCGACGCGGAGGCGTGGTGTAGAGGCCTAACATGCAGCCCTGTCAAGGCTGAGATCGCGGGTTCGAATCCCGTCGCTTCCGCCCCTTATACCGGCAGTTTGACTTACACCCTTTATGATGAATAGGAATTGCAACTCAATTCGTGGCGTTATTGTCATGAATCACTGTGTTCTATCGTCATCTCCTTGAATAATCTGCGCGCTAGGTCATTTTTCTCCGGCATTGACATCCACCGGATAATTCCTTCAAGAGCCCGGCCAATCGCTCCAAAAGGCTTCCCAATTCATGGGCCGGCCCCAGCGCATTCTGTTAGTGTAGCAAGGCAAACGAATCATTCGAGCCAAGCTACGCATCTCGTTCCCTGGTCCTGGGAGACCTACGAACCACGATTACCGGCAGCTAGATGTGCGCTTATTGTCCCTTGACTGTCACTACGCCTCATTCACTAACAAACGCAGAAGCTGCACTTCAACTTAGGACACGCGAGACTAGCGCTGACTGGAACCTTGTCGGATTATCGCACCAATACCATCCAACCGGTTTGTGCGCCTGCCTGCTCCCCTTACCGTTGAGGTAAGAGTGGACCCGGCTCCGACGCGTTCGATCAACTCGCCTCTGCATTCGAGCAGATCAACCTGTTGGTTTGGCCGCCTGTTACTGATTTCGACGTGTTTCCTAGCCGGCTGTGCAACGATGATCGATCCCGCAACGTACGGTGACGATCTGAGCCTTCCATTGGAGGTAGCGGAGGGGAAATCAGTCGAGTTGCAATTCCACGATGTAAGAGGCGATCTCGTCGCTCTCGAATTCGTGATGTGGGTCTCAAGCGACAAGGACCGAACACCGGGCAGTCTCCGAGCGGAAGTCCGCGATCTTGATACGCAAAGGCAAGTCGCCAGCCTTACTTTGGATAGGAGGTCGATCACCTCCTCTCAGCGTATAAGGCTCGACTTTGCCCCTGCTGAAAATCGTCGCCGTAGGTTGGAAGTTCGGTTTTCTGGCCTAGCCAGTGATCTGTCGATCTGGTGGACAACCGACTCGACCTTTCCCTCAACGACGGCAAAAGTAGGCGAGCAGAGGGTGGAAGGATCGCCGGCCCTCACCGGCTACTATCGCCTAACACCGGTCGCCGTCTTCCAGGACATTGCAGCTGGCGCGGCTTGGCGTACAACTGGAGTGGCTTCAATGCTCCTACTCTTGGCCTCTGGCGGATACCTTATTGGTAGGTTCGTGTACCGGTCCAGCGAGAATGAGCCCAAAGTACAGCGATACGCAATCGGTATTTGCCTGGTTATGCCATTTGGGGCTGTGATTGTGCTTTGGCTGTCCATGATCAATATCGCGGTTCCCACGTTCGTTACTTTCCTAGTGATAGTTGGCGCGCTGCTCGCACTTATCCAGGAACTGGTGACGAAAAGACGAGCCTCGATTTCGGGAGAGGATGTCGCTACTGCCGGTGCGCTCGTAGCTATTTTCGTCGCCACTTTGTTCACGAGGCTTGCGGTAGTCCGCGATTTCGTCCTACCGCTTTGGGGTGACGGCGTCCACCACTCCCTGATAGTCCAACAGATGCTAGAGCAGTTGAAGGTGCCGGACGACTATGGCCCGCTAGTGGGTCCGCAACCCTTCACCTACCATTTCGGCTTTCACTTATTCGCATCCGCAGCCGGTGATATGGTCGATCTGCGTCCTGAGCAGGCCGTCTTGCTGGGTGGACAGGTAGTGGGAACATTGATCACACTTGGTGCCTTTGCCCTAGTCACGCAGTTGACAAAACGTCCCGTAGCCGGGTTGTTTTCGGCCATGATAGTGGCCTTTTGGACGGTGATGCCAGCGTACTACGTGACATGGGCTCGATATACGCACATCGCCGGATTGGTCTCGCTATGCGGCGCAGTATCAGTAATCATTCCGACAGTTCGCGACGTGACTCTCCGACGTGTGATGATCGCGGCCATAGCTGCTGCAGGTCTGCTGATGGTGCATCCGAGGGCAGTGGTCTTGGCCGTGGCACTGCTGGTACCGGTCACGCTTTACTTCTTTGTCGAGCGTTTGTTGGATTGGAAAAATCGCGTCCTCGCAATTCTAGGGACCACCGTATTGGCTTTGGCGCTGGCCATGCCCTGGCTGATAAGGTTGATCGATGAGCACGGTGAACTAACACTTGTCACCCGCGCGGTGACGCCAGAGTGGTTCCCGCTCGGTCTGGTCTGGACCGACCAAGACCTACCAATATATGTATTCGCGGCATTAGCCGCGCTCGTCGCAGTGAAATCAGCGCCGGCCTTGGCGATTGCATTGGCGGGTTGGTTGGCTTTCTCGTATCTCGCTGCTAATCCTCATCTCTTAAGGCTGCCCTTCCATCTTTGGACCCATAACGGGGCCATCGCAATCTCGGCTTTTCTGCCGGCGGCTATCGCGGCAGGTTGGGGATTGTCACAACTTGCGAGGATAGGCAAAAGGTTCTGGCGATTCGCCGGCTGGGCTCTGGTAGTCGCAGCCGGAGTTGCAAGCCTTCTGCGCGTGCCGGCACAGGTGGAACTAATCAATCCAATCACTATCTTGGCCCGCCCCGGAGACCTACAGGCGCTGCAATGGGCCGAGAAGAATACTGATCCCCAAGATCTCTTTCTGATATCGGGATACCGCTGGCAAGATGATGTGTATATGGGTACTGACGCCGGATATTGGTTGCCCATCACCTCACAGAGAGCCACAACTCTACCGCCATTGATCTATGGTCTAAAGACTCGACCTGAGCGCGAGCGCATCACCAACCTAGCGATTCAAGTAGAGCAGGCCGGCAATAATGCGGAGCAGCTCTATCTTGTCGCGCGCCAGTCAGGGGCAAGGTACGTATTCGTCGCCAGCAGACCGGGACCGATCAGCGCGAGCGCGTTGCAGGAAAGCGCGAAGTTTGAACTGGTCTTCGATTCGGGGAGAGCAAAGATATTTCTGGTTAAGGGTTAGTCGATTTATTCCGGCGGTATAAGCTCAACTTCAACACCTATCACTCCCTCTCCCGGATGGCTGCCCAGCTTGATAAAGCCCGCCTTACTAAGATCAACAACTATTGGATATTTGAACCCACCCGTATCGCGCACTACTCCGATGATTTCACCTCTGTTGTCTAGACGGCGCACACGCAGCCGGCTACCCAACGGATAAGCGTTGCAGGCGATGGTGGTGGGATCATTCTCATCGAATATCAGGCCGCTCGCCATAACCCGACCGTGGAAATATCCACCGTACCATGTCGCCTTCCCCACCACGTCGTAGCCGGCGGCCGGATCCCACTCACCTTCGGGAGGATTCTCTGGCCACGTAGTGATAAACTCCAACTCTACGGCCGCTTTGAAAAGATCGCCGGCGTTCGCGACGGTCACATCGCCGGCATTTGCCCAAGGGGTATCAACCTTCCATTCTTGTATGACCACCCGTTGTAAACGGACGGCATAGTGATTCCCATGATCTTGGATCCTCGACGTAGGCAGGCCATAGTTGGACAACGGATCCTCAGTTGAATGATATAAATCGTGGATCGCTTGACGTTCTTCCAGCAGCGCCAATCGGTCACGGACTATTGCTGCCCAATCTTTGCCGCCGTCGAACTCGCCTTCGAGCGGTTTTGGTGTTGCGTGAAATGCGAGAAGCCATTCGTCTAATCCCAGAATCGACAGATCATCAAAGAGATTTGCCAGAACTACCCGATTCTGTTCTGGGCGCCACTGCAACATTGCCTTTTGGGTAAGCTGGGTCAGAAAGCCACGCCACATAAAACGCCGAGAAGCCGGGTAGCCAAGCTTACCTACGCCTCCTAGCCTCTGAAACCCGCTCCAAAATAGGGCTTCATCGTCGATGACTGAGTAACCCTTGGGGCTGGAACCGAGTGGAAAGCCGTTCGCCTGAGTAAAGAAGTGTCCGTTTTCGGTTGGCCAATTCAACCGTTTCGCCGGCGAATTGGACTCCGCCAGAACCGGGCCGCTGACAAGAAATGCCAGGACCGTCGCGGCGACCACAATTCTGAGTCTCGTCAAATCACCTCTCGATGAAAATACTCTGACATGGCTAGCTTGGGCAGACTTTGCCCCAGATTTCAGCTTGCCAGCGCAGGCGGCGGGATGTCAACATCCGATCCAGATCAAATCACCGCTTCTTACGCTATTCAAACCTTGCCTGCGTGTCCTTCAAAGGTGCGGATGGCGAACGGTAGGCAATCTTCGGCGCCTCGCGTTCCGACAATTCGGAGTTCTTCGCTAGAAAGGGAAGAAGTGCCATTGGAGCAAGACCCGGCCAAGGAACATTACCAGCCATATAATGACGACGAAGGCGATAATCGCCCACCAACCCCTGCTGAGAGTCATATTTCAATCTCCTTGGTAGTCCTCAACCGGTTCTTTCTATCAACCCGAGGGCAGTTCACCGAATGCACTGAATTCACCCAACAACCCCATCACCGCAAGAACTGCCAACGCGGTGCAGGCCAATAAGACTGCTCCCACAATAAATATGCAATCCATTTGGCCGAAAGCTGTCTGATGGTAATAGGTGCGATACGATCCAGTGGCGAAACCTCGTGAATCCATCGCGAGCGCTACGCGACCTGCTTTCCGTAAAGTAATGGCTAGGAGCGGCACTGTATAGCTGCGAAGCGCGCTGATCCGGGAGCCAATCCCCCGGGACTCGTCGAATCCCCGCACCTTGTGAGCGGCTCTGATATTCGCCAGTTCGTTTTGCAACATAGGCACGAAGCGATAAGCAGCCAGAATGCCGTAGCCGAATCTGAAACTGACTCGGAGTTGTTGAATCAAGCTCTGGATAAACTCGGTGGGATCCGTAGTCAGCACGAACATCATCGATGACATGAATATGGCAATGAGGCGCAACGTGATTGTCAGCCCATAATCAAGTGCTTCATAAGTAAGTAGTACTGGCCCAACTCGTAGGGCTAGATGACTTTCATCGAGCGCCGACGCGTCGAAGAAAAAGGATGTGCTCCAGAAGGTGCCGAAACTCACAACTAGCAGAGGGACGAAAATGTAACCGACAGTTTTGAGCGACACGCCTCCAAGTGCACGCATCGCAATCAGCGCAACGATAGCGAACAGTCCGGGCGTGACCGGGTCTACTATCATCGAGAGCAGGACAACGTAGAGCAAGTTGATCGCCAACTTGCTCAGTGGGTTTAAGCGATGCAGGAAACTGTCCCCACGCCTGTACAAAAAGATCCGCATCGCAATTACACTGTAGTATGGGGCATGGCGGCTCGAGAAAACAATGGGCTTGTTTCGGTCAGATCAAACCTCGACAAGAAATCGTCGATGGTCGCCACTGATCTGGCTCGGTCATCGCCACTCAATCGCCGGGCCAGCGCGACCAGTGGTGGTGGACTCAACGAGCAACGATCCATAGTGTCCTTATCCGCAAGCAGGTCGTCCGATGATCCTTGAAAGATGATCTGGCCGTTTGCCATCGCGCCTACTCGACCAGAATACTGGACGATCATTCTCAGATCGTGGCTTATGACTATGATTGTCCGGCCTGCCTTATTTAGCTCAGCGAGTTTGCCCATTAGCAGATCAGAGTTCCTTCGGTCCTGTCCGAAGGTTGGCTCGTCAAGAATCAGTATTTGCTGACCGAGTATCAACTCGGTAGCGACGCTCAACCGTCTCTTTTCACCGTGGCTCAGAGTGAAGGGATGAGCACGCGCGAGCCCCAGAAGTCCGAACTCCTCTAGCATCATCTCCACCGGCGGCCGGACTTCGACCTCCGGCCTCTTCCGCAACCGCAATCCAAGGGCAAGTTCATCGTATACGGTCGATGCTAGGAACTGGTGCTCAGGATTCTGAAAAACATGTCCTATAGTTCTATTTATCTCGCCGGTTGGCAGATCCGTAGTTCTAGTGCCGAATAGACTCAGCTTGTCTCCAGTCGGCAAGACGCCAACCACGTGGCGAGCAAGCGTTGTTTTTCCACATCCGTTGGGCCCGACGAGGGCGAAAAACTCCCTCGTGGCTACTTCGAGGTTTAGGTGTGACAGCGCCGAAACACCATTCGGGTACCGATAGCTGAGATCAGAGACAGACACTGCCGGTCGAGTAACAATCGATTTGGAACTGCGCAGGCGCTGTCCCGCGTTGGCTGAGGGCCCTTTGGGCATGATAATAGGCCCAAGTGCGGTGGCTGCTTCGTCGACCGTCAGCGGAAGGTCGGCGAACCGATAGATGTTCGCTGCCTCTATCCGCCGGGCGAGCTCGGTTACCTGGGGAAGCCAAACTCCTTGTTCGGCCATCCAGTCACCGCATCGACGGAAAACTTCGGAAGGCGGTCCGAAGGCGATCTGACCGCCAGTCCTGTCAATAAGGAGAACCTTGTCCACCATGTCCATGGCTTCGTCCAGACGGTGCTCGACGAGAACAATAGTGTACTGACCGGTGCTGTGGAGTCGCCTGATCGTATCAAACACTTCGCGGCTGCCGGCCGGATCCAGGTTAGAGGTCGGCTCATCGAAGACCAACACCCCTGGCTCCATGGCCAATATACAGGCAAGCGCCAGTCGCTGCTGTTGGCCGCCTGAGAGCTCATGGACTTTTCGCTGCCGGCAATCACCCAGGCCCACCTTGTCCAAAGCCAAGTCTATCCGGGCATCCATCTCAGTCCGCGGTACCGCGAGATTTTCTAGACCGAATGCAACTTCGTCGCGAACTTTCAGCATGCAGAACTGAGTTTCAGGTTCCTGAAAGACTAAACCGACCTGTGATGTGAGCCGGCCCATAGGAGCGTACCTAGTATCGAGTCCACTCACCTGGGCTCGGCCGGTGAACTCACCATCGATTAGATTCGGTATAGCACCATTAAGGCAGAGTGCGAGTGTGCTCTTGCCGGAGCCGCTGGGTCCGAGAATGAGGAGGGATTCGTGGTCGGCCAGCTCAAATGAGATCTCCTTGAGAGCCGGTAGCTTTCGGCTCCGGTATCTGAAGCCGAGCCCTTCGACGGTAATCATTGGAGATTAAACCTCGGCTTGCCGCTCCCGGGAGATAGCGAATCCGTCCAAAACCCCTGTCGGAACTAATGCATCGCCAATCAGCTTGGCCGGCACTCCAACCAGCACTATGCCGGAGACAATGCGGACAACAATAAGAACCACAATTACGTCAATCGTGAATGCACCGTAGCCACTGACCCAGAAGCTATAAAGCATGCCGAATAGATGCGCAACTATTCCGGCTATACTAAGCGTGATCAGATTAAAGTACCGGTAACGGGTTGCGGCGAATACGGCCTCAGCGCCCGCTCCTTGGAGCAATCCGAGAATGATCGGCACTAGCGCTCCCCAGGGTGTGAGCGGTATTTCAGTAATCGCGGCAATCATCTCGCCGGCTAGTGCAGCACCCGGTTTGCGGATGATGTAGGCGACCAAGACACCCCCGATCATCCAGAAACCGTTAAGAAAGTTGTCCAAATAGATTCCGATAACAGGTATGCCTTGGAATAAGTTCCAGATCCAGGTCCAGCCAACCCAGAGTATTCCGATAGCTACCGCCAGTGTGGTAGTGACAACGATGTCACGAGTACTCCATTCCTCAGTGAGTCGATACTTGACATAGACTTTGCCCGCCACTACCAACGCAACTACTATCGAGAGATATATGACTACTTCAACGGGCGTTTCACTATCGTTGAGTATTGCACTGGCAATATCCTGCTTGTAGCCAAACAGCAATATTGGGACGAGAAACGGAAGCAATAACAACAGCAGCAACCAGCGTCCGCCATCCGGCCTTTCGATGACCGACCCACCCCCTCGTGCTAAACGTCCATCATTCATCAGAGAAATCCCCCAAAGAGACTACGAGGCGTACCATTGATCGATTTGGGAGGTTGCAACCAGAGGATAACTGCTCTCTAGGCGAGGAACAGCAGAAGGGCCACCGCACGCGCAAAGCTGCTTAGCGATGGCCCTCAGTGAATACTCCCGTTTCCCTTCGCTCGTACTAACGAGATCAGGTTCTATGAGTTGGTGGGCTTGATCCCGCCTCTCAGCTACTTGCTCCCCCACGGGCTTCGTAGGTTATTCAGTTGTCGCCAGTAATTATCTTATTGTATATCCGGATCGTCAATGTTTGGATGAGCACGCGGGAACGAAATCCAACGCACACGCGATGGAGGCCTATTTGAATCTAGGCATTACTTTGTCGGCAAACAGCCGCATCGATCGCATGATCTTTTCGTGGGGCAATGCACCGCAGTTCATCCAGCACATAATGTAGTCGCCGCCGACCGTGTCGCGCCACTCCGCGATCTGGTCTGCTACGCGTTCCGGAGAGCCGAAAAAGACCACTTTATTATCCAGATACCAGTTGTAGGGCTTGCCATCGTAAGGGGCCGGGACGTTGATTCCGAACATCCGGCGATTAGCAAGTTGCTGGTAAAACCAGGTGACGCCACGTTCATTGTCGAGGATGGCCTCTTCGTCTGTTGGTGCTACGTAGATCTGCTTCTGAACTGGAGACCGGGCCATAGTCTGTTCAATGTGCTCTTGCGAAAACCCCGCATCTTTCATGATGACACGCATCTGATCGCGGTGTTCGCGAACCTCGGAATTAGGTCTGCCGGTCGAGAACATTACTCCCCAACCCTTCCGCACTGCCCAGTTAAAAGTCAACGGGGACACACCAGGTTGGTTACCGGAGCTTGCTATCAAAACAGGTGGGTGCGGCTCTTGTATCGGCTGAGGCAGAATCTGCACTTCTGGAATTTCGTAGTGTTTACCGTTATAAGAAAAGCTCTCCTCGGTCCAAGCCCGCAGAATTATCTCTATTGACTCCTCCATTCGCTCCCGATTCTCGTCGATGTTTTCATTGAACGCGGAAAATTCTATCGGTGTGTACCCTCGGCCAATACCAAAGTCGAGTCGTCCTCCGCTCAAGATGTCTAAGGTCGCATACTCCTCCGCTATTCGGATAGGATGGCTGAGTGGAAGCACGCTGACTGCGGATCCCAGTCGAATGCGGTTGGTACGCGCTGCGACCGCGGACAGGATTACAGAGAGCGCACCCGCGGTCGCGTAGCGTCCAATATGGTGCTCCGCAACCCAAATTGAGTCAAATCCAAGCTCTTCTGACGCGACAAATTGCTCGACTGTGTTTCTATGGACGGCGGCGTCCGTTGTCCATGTTGGTACATCGTGGACGGAAAAGAGCCCAAAGCGCATAGGTGTCCTTACCTCGTAACACTCACCCTTGGTAATCAGGATTTACGACGCTGAGAGGTTGCTCACCGGTCAGGACTCTGCGAGCTTCCCACGCGGTCATCGCCTGTAGATCCGCTACCGCGGTGTAGTAAGAAGCATGGGGAGACTGTACAACGCTGTCCAATTGGATCAATGCGTCGTTAGGATCGGGCGGTTCACTTCGCCGGACATCAAGGCCGGCACCAGCAATCTGGCCGCTAGTGAGGGCCGCGTACAGAGCCTCCTCATCGATCAGTTCGCCTCGCGACGTGTTAATTACGTAAGCCGTACTCTTCATCCGGCCGAGAGTATCAGAGTTAATAATATTGCGTGTGCTGTCGAGAAGCGGGCAGTGGAGATCGACGACGTCAGCCACTTCCAACAGGGCGTCGAGCTCAAGCATTCTTACACCGATCTCTGCGCCCTGCTCTGCCGTGACGTAAGGATCGTGGGCAACTACATTCATGCCGAATCCTTTCGCTCGCGGAATAAGCTCTCGTCCGATCTTGCCCATTCCCACTATACCGAAAACTTTGCCGACCAAACTCTGCATCGCCGGCCCCGATGAGCGTTCCCATCGACCGGCTCGAATTCCTCGATCGTTGTACGCGATTTTTCGAGCGAGTGCGAGCATCAACGCCATTGCTTGTTCGGCCACGTCCGGCAGACAGTACGCAGGAACATTCGTAACCGGGATGCCTTGACTGGTCGCGAATTCCACATCAATGTTGTCAACGCCTATGCCCGATCGAGAGATCACCTTCAAGTTAGGCATTGCGGCCTCGATAACTTTTCGGGTAGTGGGCGCCCAGTTAGAGATTATCGCGGCCGAACCCTTGGCACACTCTACCAGTGTTTCCTCACTGCCTTCAGGTGCCAGAACGAATTCGGCCCCGATTTCCGCAAGTACTCGCCTCTCGACATCGGTGTCCGGCCCGACTTGGTCGGTCATCATCACTTTAAAGACCATCTCATCCTCCAATGGGATCACAAGCTGCGTCTGATCGCTCCGAGTAACTTAACTGGATTCGCACAAGACCCACTTTGCAGTTACGCGCTACTATTTGATGCGCCCATCGCGCCACGCCTGTATGTAGTTGACACAATACTCATCTCGCCCCTCCAACATATCGCGCGCAAGCTTCACAGGTTCGGAATGGAGGTCAATGTCAAACACCCTTCTGATGTCACTCTGCACGGGATCAATGATTCCGCTATCGATGCCTGCCTCCAATCCGAGATAAATGAACGTATCGTTTATCAGCTTTCGACTTGGAAGACCAAACGACACGTTACTAAGTCCGCCGGTAATATGCACGTCCGCTCCGTAGGTCGAGCGGAGATCGCGAACCGCATCCAGATAATGCAGGCCATATTCAGGAGAGACTGAAATGGGAAAGACGAGCGCATCGACATGGATATCCTGCAGGGGGATGTCCGCCGACCGAACAGCTTCCATGACACGCTTAACGTTCTCGATGCGCTCCGAGTCGTCTTGGGGCATCCCGGACGCTCCGGCAGCAGTCACGATCACCTTAGTGTCGAACCGTTTTACCATCTCGATCGTCTCTAAGCGTTCAAGTGCAAGCGAGTTAAGCAGCGGGCGGCCCGCGCGTCGATCGTAGACGGAAAGGCCGGCTTCGATAATATCCGCGTTTGAAGAATCTACACTCGGCGGCAGCGGAGAAATCTCTTGCACGGTCTTCACAAGCCACCGCATCGCCTTCTTTTGAATCTCAACGTTGGGCGACACCTCATCCACATTCAGGTCCAGATAATGCGCCCCTTTCGGAATCTGACGATGGACGCCATGATGGATGTAGGCTCTTCCTTCGACCTGTTCAGCCTGATCGTCACCGATCCCTTTCTGGATAGCAACCATGAAGTGCTTGATCTGTCCTTGCTCGTAAGGTTGTGTGCGTTTATAACTCTCTGGGACTTTTAGGTAGCTGATCTCTCCCGATCGGTCCTTGTAGACTACCGCCTCCGTGCCATCATCGAGTATCGTTACTCGGCGACCTTTCCGGAGAAGCACTCGAGTAGCGTGTATGTTCTCACCAATGATCGTGAACTGTTCCGGCGAATCAATCGCTCTGACCATCTACAATTAGTCCTTTCGGTGTCAATGTTGATCCAGTATGCACGAGGATCATATCTAGTGTTCGCCTACCCCGCCCTGATGATCGCGTCTGAGAAACGTGTTACCCCACGCCGATGTTCCTATCAGCCGGCTGTCCTTCATCACCACCGGCCTCTGCAACATCGACTCTTCTTCTCCATGGGCCTTCAGTCGATAATATGCACGAGACCAAATACATTCTTTCTCACCGATCTCGCAAGTTCCCTGGTGTGTTCCACCACATGGCCCGTTGCGCTGATTTTTTACGCATTGCGACTCTGGACAAAGGTAAGCAATATCAGGGAGTGAACAATCGCCGCAGTCGCGGCAGTCGAACATCGGAATTTTTACTGCCTGCTCCAAAGTGTGTAAGAATTTCTTTGTGCCACTACTCGATTGATCCACCTTTTTGTAAGCTGCTCGACCCACTTTAAATCCAGGTGAGCGCGGATCGAAGACCACGTCGTGCGATAGACGAGCGAACTTGTAGTCCAGTGGGAGCTTACGCCGCGCCGCGGCTAATGCGGCCGGTGACTTTGAAGCGAGGTAGTCGCGATTTACTTCTGTAGTGCTGAGTCCGCTGTCCGGGTCGCGTTCGAAATAGTGAAACTCGTTTGGCTGGGGGTAAATGATCTCATTGGCGAACTGTTTCCAGTCATCCGGCGCAAAGGTTCCCTCGATCTCCAAGATAGTCCGCACGTCTTCGAATTTGAATCTCCCGGCGATCTGAACTCCACGACAACCCAATCCTTTCAGGATAGCGACCTGCTTGGCGGCGAACTCCTGGAAGAACCGTTTGCCTTTGTCCTGGGAATTCCCCTGAGCGTTGGCCAAGGCGAGCAGTTCATCAGACACTATTACCCCGGGAATGACGCCTCGATTAAAGAATCGAGCGACAGGCACACTCAGGGTATAAACGTAACCCATGAGTGGTATTTTCATGTTCCTAAGTGCCACAAACTTGACCAGTTCATCTAACTTTCGCGAGTCGAATCCGATCTGCGTGACCGCGTATTTGGCGCCCGTTTCAATTTTCAGTGCGAGTTTCAGGTACTGGGGAATGAGTTCGCCCTCAGTTTGCTTGAACGGTGACACCACTGCTCCTGGGAAGAAGCCGGTCTTCTTTAACTGGGTTGTCGAACCCGGCTTTAGTCCGGCGACTCTGAGGCCGGAATTGAATTGTTGAATCAGTTCAAGAAGGCCGACCGAGTCTATGTCAAAGACCGGTAGCGCTTGTCCTCCAAAACCCTCAACTGGATAGTCACCGGTGAGGGTGAGAATGTTTCGGAAGCCCAAACTGGCAAGGGTCCAGAGCCGGCTCTCTAGGCCGTTTCGATTGAAATCCTTGCACGAAAGGTGAATATTGACCTCTTGACCACGGCTCAAAAGCTCGGTGCCGAGAACTTCGGGGCTTATGTGCGGATGTCCACCAGGATTGTCCGTGATGGCGAGAACGTCCACTTGATCAAAATCTGCTAGCTGCCTGGCCAAGTCCGCGGTCCGTTGCCAGCGCCTTTCGATCATTAAACCGCGACTGGTTTCGATTTCGACAGCGATCACGAAACGATCCGTCTTGGAAAGAAGTTGCTCGAAGCCAGTCTCGCTGCCGCTGCTGGCGGCACTTGCCTCTGAGAGACTCATTATTGGTAAGTCCTATTCCTATCAAACTTCGCGCCAGCGACATTCTAACCAATAAACGCCTATGTTTCGACGTGTTGCGCCTGTTCCAAGGACTTGCCCAACCCGCACAGTCGACCAAGAGGGAAGGGATCAATGCTTCAATATGTCGGCGCTGATCTAATTCGCCGAGTGTAGATTCGAAAGGGATCACATAGAGATATTAGTCTTAGGTGTGCGAGAGTTTCTCGGAACGCGCGACCGATAGTGGCGTTCAGATATTCAACAAGCCGTCGTCAACTCGAAACTGCGAGGACACGACGAGAGAGAAATTCTATGCAGACAATGCTGGTGGATCACTAAACAAAGTCGCCTAAGCTCCTGCAATCGACGCCACCTGAGGTCTAACGCCACAAGACCAGCGGGTGTTAGCAAGTCATTGGTCAATGAATCTTCTTGTGGAGTACCCGTTTCCGCCAGCCCCAAAAAACCAGCAGCACTATTGTCAGCCCCGAAATTCCGGCGCCGGCGATCAGACTACTCGGTAGATAGAGAAGAGTAAACACGTGCTCCCCGGACGGCAAATACAGCGCCTGAGCTGTGTAATTGGCCCTATAAATCGTCGTTGGTTGTCCATCGAGAAGTGCTTGCCAACCCGGGTGAAAGTTCTCAGCAATCACGAGTAGGCCAGGTTGGTCAGAGCGGGTCTTGATGATTTTGCGTAGAGGTCCCAACGAAGCGAGCTCCGTGTGTGGTCGAGCACCGGGCAGAACTCTACTGAGACCTGTGGGGCGATCTTCTAGAATGACATAATCGCCCGGGTGGAACTGTGCGTCACCCATCAACTCGAGTACCTCCGCCTCACTTGACGCCACGCGGTAGTCCCGAACAGCCCATATTAGTGGCAGGTTATCGATGACCCACCGGAGGCTTGCACGTCCCGAGGTGAAAGCCGGCTCCGTGCCGCCAAGCTCCATTCCCGGTGACAAATGATATTTCACGTTCATCGACTGTCGATATTTCCAGCCGATTTCGTGGATTCTTTGAGCGGTGTGAGGGCGCCTGAGCTGAATTGGTGAATCGCCAGACAGCGTAGGAATTCCGAAGATCGCACCATAATTGGGTGGAAAGAAAGTATCGGGCTCGCTGAACACTCGATATGGTTCTGGAAAGTCCGCAAGGAAATCGGCAACGGCACTGAACTCACCGATCACATCGCGTTGCCCGCGCGTCAAATTGGCTCCATAGTTGACACGTACGAGGTCCAGAAAAAGAATCGCCACCAAGAGCATGGCCGTGATGCCTGTGGCACCCGGCCAGCGATGACTTGCGAGCAGAATCAACGCGGTGACTACAACTGTAGCTAACAAGACTGCCAGGTCAACTCCGGCGTTTGCCGGATCACCGGTGGAGGTTCTCGCAGTTACGTATGGAAGCAGTAGCCACGCACTCAATACTGACACGAGCACTAGGACGGGACCTGCCAACTTTCGAGCAATCGGCTCGTTGCTGTCACCCATCGATGCCAACCAGCAAGCAACCAAGGCCGCCGCCGCAAAGGCCGGCAGGATCATCACTCTTTCCTGATGTTGAAATAGGGCGTACCCTGGCAGACCAGCATGCAGAATCGGGAACAAGGGCTGGCTTCCTCCAAGAGACAATAGCAATGCAGCTACGAGGACGGTGATCCAAAACCAGGGAGGCCTACGTGTGCTAATGAGTGAAGTTACTGCCAAGATAGCCGGCGCTCCCAAGTAAAGGGCCTTTTCGCCACGCCAGGCTGGCGTCACCATTCCTAACAATGAGGACAACCGATATCCTTGCGCTGATGCTCCATAGCTCAACTCACCCCTGCTGGATAATCCAACAAACTCCAGAGTAGGGAGTAACTGAACAGCGGAGAGACCGATCGACGCCGCGCCAAAACTTGCTAAAAAGACAGACGAACGAACCAAACTGACCCGCGCCTTGTGCAGTCGCCAAACGCCATAGGCGATTGCCAAGTAGATGATAAACATAAGTGTCTGCGGGTGGCCTGCCAGAAGCGCAATTGCGACTGGCACAGACGCCAATGCGGCCCAGAATGCAGTTGCGCCGCGCCTAATTGCCAACTCAATCCCGAGTAGGACCGCCGGCAGCCAGATCGCTGTTTCCAGGATCGCGAGCTGCTGCGCCGGGTATGAAGTGAGGTAGCCGCTCAAGCCGAAGCATATTGCGCCTCCGACCGCCGGAACATGCCGGCCAATCACAACCATGAAGAAGATGTAGCTGAAGATCAGTGCAAGCAGGTAGTGTGCTGCAACCTCGAGCTCCAAAGCCTCGATTGGTAGCCCGTCGGCACCGAATATCGCAGCAGTCAGTAACGCCGGCGGGTAGAATACAGCGGTTTGCGGGTCGGCTTGGAACGGATGGCCGCCGAAAATGTAGGGATTCCACAATGGCGGGCGCAGCCGATGTATTTGATCGGCTGTAAAATAGCGATACGGGTAGAATTGATTGGTAAAATCTCCTTCAACTATGTGCAATCGCTGATCGGGAAATGGGGTTAGTAGAGGCCAGTTGAACACTATCCAGACGGCGAGCAGAGTCGCGAGTGAGGCTAATGAAGCTCGGCTGCGCACAGAAACCAACATCGTACTGAATCATAACCAACAAGAATGTCTTCTTCAATTGAGCTACGAGCAGTATTGGAACTCAAAACCAACCTCAGCGTAATTTGCCTACACGGAGTAACTACTTGAAGGTCGTTTTTCCGATGGCCGGTATCGGCAAGCGGTTAAGACCTCATACTTTTTCCAAACCCAAGCCTTTGATCAGCTTGGCCGGCAAACCGATCTTGGCGCACATTCTGGACTACATAGCCCAGGTCGACATTGAAGAATTCGTGTTTATAGTTGGCTATCTTGGAGGCCAGATCGAGGAGTTTGTCAAAAGCAACTACAGTTTCAAGTCGACGTTCATTGAGCAGCAAGAACCATTGGGACAGGCGCACGCTCTACACTTGGCACGTGCGACGATCGATCAACCCTTTATGATTGTCTTCGCGGACACCATCTTCGAGGCCGATCTGTCCGAGCTCGATGGCTCTGACCGAGATGGCCTGATTTACGTGCATCAGGTCGCCGATCCCTCGCGCTTTGGTGTTGTGACTCTCAGGGACGGAGTCGTCGAACGATTCGTTGAAAAACCTAAGGATCCAGTGAGTAACCTGGCAATTACGGGAATCTACTTTATAAACGACTGGCGACGATTCTTGGCGGCAAATGGGGAACTGATTAATCGCGGCATCAGCACCGGAGAGGAGTATTGGCTCGCTGACACTCTACAACTCATGGTCGGCGCTGGATCGCGGATACGAGTGCGAGAGATGCCTGTGTGGGCTGACTGCGGCACCGCCGGCTCGATATTGGAGACGCATCGGTACCTCCTGACTCGTTACGGAGGACGCTCAGAACCGGCAATCGCGGAGAACTCCTCCGTTATCTCGCCTTGTTGGGTAGGATCCGGGGCCAAGATCGTTAGGTCAGTAATAGGACCCTACGTCACAGTCGGCGCCGGGGCGCAAGTACATGATTCCATCATAAGTGATTCTATAATCGGTGCCGGCGCAACGGTCAGGGAAGTAGTAGCAGCCGGATCTTTGGTGGGGGACCGGGCCTCGTTGACGGGTCATTTCAGTGGCCTCAATGTGGGCGATGACTCGGTCGTGGAATAAGATTCCGGTGGAATACGAAACCGTAATCGGCTTGGAAGTTCACGCCCAGTTACTAACCAAGTCCAAGATGTTTTGTGCCTGTCCGGCCGATTATGCGACCGCTCCGCCGAATACGCGAGTCTGCCCAATTTGCTTGGGGCTGCCTGGTGCTCTGCCCGTGGCGAGTCACAGGGCGATTGAATCCACAATTATGACCGGCCTTGCCCTCAATTGCGACGTAGCTGAGCAGACGCGCTTTGACAGAAAGAACTACTTCTATCCCGACCTGATGAAAGGCTATCAGATATCACAATATCAAATGCCGATTGCGCACGGTGGATGGCTGGAACTCCCCGAAGGTAGTCGCGTCGGGATCACCAGGGTTCATCTTGAGGAGGATACGGCTAAACTCTACCACCGAAATGATCCGGCGAGTCGCCAATCTTATAGCTTGGTAGATGTAAATAGATCCGGAGTTCCGTTGATGGAGATAGTCAGCGAGCCGGATTTACGATCGCCGGAGGAGGCGCGACAGTACCTGACTATCCTACGATCCATTCTCCAATTCTTGGGAGTCAGCTCAGGAAATATGGAAGAAGGAGCATTCCGCTGTGACGCCAATGTGTCTATCAGACCCGTGGGTACAAAGGAGTTCGGCGTCAAGGTCGAAATCAAAAACATGAATTCATTCAGGGCGGTTTACCGGGCGCTGGAGTTTGAGGTTAGCCGCCAACGCGGTGCGCTGTCAGTTGGCGACACCATAGAGCAAGAGACCAGAGGCTGGAACGACTCAGACGGCACCACTAGAAGCCAACGTTCAAAGGAGTTCGCTCACGACTACCGCTATTTCCCGGAGCCCGATCTGCCGCCGCTCGAGATCGGGCGCGAGTGGGTGGACCGAATTCGGGCGGAGTTGCCTGAGTTGCCCAATCAGCGTCGCTCTCGTCTGGTCGCACAATACGATCTAAGCGACTATGATGCGGGATTGTTGACGACCTTGCGTCCGGTGGCGGATTTCTACGAGCGCACAGTTCAACTCGGCGCAAATCCGAAGTCAGTCGCAAACTGGATGTCCGGAGAGCTCTTCCGGATGCTGAACTCCACTGGCATAGATATCTCGCAATCAAATACCTCACCAAGCGATCTGGCGGCGATAATCGAATTGACCTCGTCGGGCAAGATCAGTCAGCAAGCGGCCAAATCCGTACTCGAACATAATTTCCGGGATGGCAGTGCTCCGGACAAGCTAGTCGAAGAATTGAGGCTTGTGCAGATCAGCGATGAGGCAGCACTGGCCTCGGTAGTCGACGAAGTGGTTACCTCGAATCCCAAAAGCGTAGCCGACTACCGGGCCGGCAAAAGGAAGGCCCTAGGATTTCTCGTTGGTCAGGCGATGAAAGCAACCCGTGGGAAAGCGAATCCTAAGATCGTCAATGGACTTCTGCGGGAGCGCTTGGAAGGTCAAGGCTAGGACTAATATGGCCAGTCGGCATGCGGTTGCCGATTCGAAGAATATCAAGCTCGAGCCACTAGATCTCGCTCAGGTGACTAGTGTTATTCAGATCAAGCACGGACATTGAACCCCGCTGAGCAACGAGCGTCGTGATTGAACAGTTGCCCAGAAAGTACTTGTGCCATGACTCGGGCCGGCCCTCAATCAACTCGGCTACGTGGCTAGACAAGACGCCACCGTGGGAGACCACAAGTAGGTCCTGTTGCGGCCCGACCGGCGGCAGTTGGGCGAACGCTCGTCTCACGCGGGCGAAGAACTCGCGTCGAGTCTCTCCGCCGGGCCAACCAAAGTCCAAGTCCTCGAAGTCTTGGTTGCGTTCCCACGTTTCAGGATATCTTGTCGCCGCCTCAACCGGCGTGAGGTTCTCCAGATCACCGAGGTCCACTTCCCTCATGAGTGGATGGGCAACCGGAGTCATGCCAAATGGCTGCGCAAGATATTGGGCGGTGTCCAAGGCCCTCTTCATCGTGCTCGCCACGATCATCTTAGGTGTCGCACGGTTTGCAAGCCATCGAGCGGTGGCTTTAGCCTGTCGGCGACCCCGTTCCGTCAAAGGTGTATCTGCGTCGCCAAATCGCATCTCTGCGTTACTTTGAGATTCACCGTGACGGACGAGAATCAACCGCATTCGAAAGTTTCCTTTCATCTCCAGCCGGTATGATGTGAATTCGACTCATTGTAGAGCAAAGCAACGGAAAGACTGCCGTTGTCGGCGAGTACAAGTCACCAAGGCTCCGCTCTAATCCTGAAGACCGCGACTACCGATAGGACAGCGGCAAAGCGTGTACGGTGCCGGGCCTTGGATGCAGGAGGGACCACCGGATACCGGTGCTACAGAGTCACTGCGCCTGAAGGTCGTAGATTCGGACACCTTCTTGGTCGTATACCAGCTTGATCGGCCGGGTCGTATTCACGTTTGTCCATCTGTTAGCAACCCCAACGTAAAGATATTTGAAGTCATGCTCGACCCACCGATCCGGATTCAGCGGACGGGACATTTGATGGTCGGCGACCATTAGTTCAATCCATTCCGATTGCACTGGAGCCAAACGCTCGACCAAGTAGACGACCGGCGGCAGCTGGGTGCTGATGCCTGCGAGCGGAAGCCACCAGCCCGCATCGGTGCCTACAATCGTCGATTCTCCCAACACGAGATCATTCATGACGAGAGTCTTGTCAGGCTCGCCAGAAGCCTCGCGCAGCCATTCCATAGCTTTGATGTCTTGCTCATACACTAGCCGGTAGCGCGGATCCGGCGCTACCGCATGATTGGTCGAGAGTGAAAAGGTCAAACCAAGAATGATCGCGATCATCGCGGGAAGAACTGGCGGCTGCAATATCAAGCCCAAAGACTCTCTGTCGCTAGGAAGCGGACGACCCCAATTGGCCCGCCGATTCCCCATAGCCACACTCGGGCCGCCCGTCGCCCGGGAAATCAAGACAAATACGATCTCGGCTATCCACGTCGCCGTAACAGCGGCAAGCGGGGTAACGATCGCGTAGGCACTCGACTGTAAGAAGAAGTGGTCTACGGATAATCCAACCGGCCAATATGCGAATCCTGCGGACGCCAATCCCCACGATAGTCCAATCCAGATCAGAACCACGAGTGCTCGCGCGAAATGGCCGAACCCGATGATGACCGCCCCCATTCCGGCCGCTGCCAGCGCCCAAGCCGGCGTGAAGAAAAACACATCGCCCACCGCGTTGTACATCGTGGACCACTCGGTGGACGTCGGGAACGTAGAATGCAGCATCGATGGACGGCCCAGGAGCCTAATCAACCAAGGCAAGGCCAGAACAGCAGCGAGACCTATCGCTGACAGCAGTCGGACCGCATGTTGACGTCGGACCAACGTAACAACAAGCAGCGCCAACACAAAAGTCGCGCCAAGAAGGGCTGTACGGAAATGGCCCACGAAGATGCCGACTAACAGCAAGGAGTATATGGGCACCTGACGCCACGATAGTTCATTCGTTAGGGTCTCCATAGAGATCGCCACGAGTATGGCCAACATAATCAGCGAAAAGAGCTGCGGGTACTGTCCCCAATTCAGCAGAAACGAAGGGAAGGGCATCAGAAAGCCGGTCAGCAGCGCCGCTATTGGTCCGGCGATTGGTCTGCCGCACAGACGCTCTGCCAAATATGCGCTGCTCAAGGCCGTCAATCCGAGCAACACGAATCCGAAGGTAACGACAACGGAGCGTGAAGTTAGATCAAGTGCATGTGCCAAGTCGCCGGCCCAAACATGAAAGCCGAAACCAACTGTGAACGTATCAAGTAGAGCAATCGGATTCCAAGAAGTAGGTAGACCGGCGTCGCGCCGGAACAACTCGACCGCGGTTACGTGGTGAACGGAGTCGCCGGAGAAAGGATATTGTTGCCCGTCGTACAATACCAACCGCGTTGCTGCGGTCAAGAACGCCGCCACAACTGTCAGGAGTGACCACCAAGAGACTGCCACTCCATCTCTAATCGTCCGAAGGAACACGACCCCCAAACCTACAGCCAGAAGAATCGGGCCGAACAGCCAGTAGGCCATGACCGCGCGTGCCGGGGAAAGGACTCCCCAGAGTAAGAGTGTCGGAGACAGCGCTAAGGATAAAGCAAAGACCAACGGCAGGTCGTTGAGGATATTTGCCCGCCGGCGAGACAAAGACCAAAGGACAAAACCGGGTCCCAGTAATGCCGCTAATATTGCAAGATGGCCACCCTGATCGGGTATGGCTTTGGCAAGACTAGAAACCAATAGCTGGTCAAGCGCTACGTGTGAATACGTCGAAAATGTTAGCGACTCCGAGGGTCTCGGGACTTCGTTTATAGCGGCTATACCTTCTGGGTAGGCGCCGGCCTTCGAGGTCCATAGTGTGACTGAGTCATCGATAGCAGCGTCGGGGGACCATACGCTCAATACGTAGTTGCGACCGGCGGAGTCGGGCAGGGGATCAAATTCCCACCGAAAATAGGCATTGTCAACCAGCGCTGCCGTGTCTGTCGATGACACACGATAGCTGGCGTCATCAGGTGGCTCTGAAAACAGCTCGAGTACGAGTAACGACGTACTATTTCGAGAATAAGTGCCAACAAATAGATCAATGCGAGCAAGGTTGTCTATATTCGAATGAAATTCTTGGGTTAAGATTCGCCCCTGCGCCAAAGGACCGACATTCGAGTCGACCTGGGGTTGATGCAAGTCACGCCGGTAAGGGCTGTAGGTCAACCACACGACTGCAATCAAAACCACGACAGCCGCCAGCCATGGGAGGAACCTTTTGAGAGGTGCTCGTCGGAATCGCAATACCGTACGCAGTTAAAAGCTGTCCCCGACGCGGCTACAAACCCGAGTAGTCAGCGATCTTTCGCTCTAAGACTACCAAGCCGTCCGCCGGACAGGGGTTCCAGGTTCGATGCAGAAGCGGGAGAGATTTTTGCAGATGTCCTCTGGCGGGTGAACACCTGAGGTGGCGGTCTGCCCACCCCCTACCAACTGCCGGCTAGCTGGGTCGTCGTGCTCCAACCCGAATTGTACCCTATGATATGCGTGGCCGTGTCCCTGAGTAGACAGCAGCGGCCGGCGTTGCAGCGATAGTAAGCTTGCCAGCGCATCATAAGCCACAAGTACTAGCAGGCGGTAGGTAGCTGAACATGACTCGAACTCTAACGACAGCGCTACTCGTTTTATTGTCTTTTCTTGCCGGTGTCATTTCATCACCAGTTGTCATAGGAACGGTGCAAGCTGCTCAGCGAGGGGAGGGACCGCCGGAATTCGCGATTTTCTGGGAAACTTGGGAAATAGTCCACGACAACTTTGTATTTCGTGAGGCCCTTGATCCAACTTCCTTGACCTATGGCGCAATCCGGGGAATGGTGGAAGCGCTTGGCGACGAAGGACACACTCGTTTCTTGACGCCAGACGAGCTACTCCGACAACTTGAAAGGAGTCGCGGCAGCATACACGGGATCGGGATCCAGGTCCGATTCTTGGAGAACCACCCAGTCGTGGTAAAGCCGCTTGCCGGATCGCCGGCCGATAAGGCCGGTATCCGGCGTGGCGATATCATCTTGGAGGTTGATGGGGAAGATACGTTTGGATGGGACCCCAAACGTTTTGGCGAGCAAGTTCACGGCCCTCCTGGCTCGCCATTGACCCTGAGAGTTTTGCATCCTGGAGAGATCAAGCCGGTCACAATCGTAATCATTCGAGCTGTGATCGAGCTCTCGTCGGTCAGTTGGGCAATGATCCCGGGCACAGAGATAGGATGGATTAGGTTGGATAGTTTCAGTCGAGGCGCGAGCAACGACATCAAGAGCGCTGCGGCCAAGCTCCGCGGGGCTGGCGCTACGTCAGTCATCTTGGATCTGAGGAACAATCCGGGTGGCCTACTAACGGAGGCGGTAAAAGTCTCCGGTCACTTTCTTGGTAATGCTGTCGTTCTTCAACAGGAGGACCGATTTGGAACCCGGAGCCCGTTGCGCACTGAAATGCCAGGCATCATTAAGGACTTGCCGCTGGTAGTACTGGTTAACGAGCAAAGTGCAAGCGCGTCGGAAATTCTAGCCGGTGCGATCCAAGACAATCGGCGGGGCGAGATCATCGGTGAACGTACCATAGGCACTGGTACCGTATTGAGCCTTTTTGAATTGGAGGACAATTCTGCTATTTTACTCGGGACTACAAAGTGGTTGACGCCGAATGGCCGCTCCGTACGGAGAGTCGGTATCACACCGGATCTGGAGGTTGCGAACGAAACTGAGGATTCCTGGCTGACACCGGACGAGATTGCCTCCTCTACCAGGCCCGATCTACTGACAGGTGAAGATCTTCAACTCGCCACCGCAATCAGACATCTACTTCTCATCGCAAAGCAGTTGCCCGAACTCGACCTCTTCGATATTGCAGGACCACGCCGGATCTAACTATCCGTAGGACTCGGGAGCAGCCAACAAATTGATGCGTGCATCGGGAGTAACTGAGACTCTTCAGCTGACAATCTTGGAGATTGGTAGCTCTAAGATATCCTCTGCGCCACGTCTTTTAAGCTCAGGAATTAACGAATTAATCTCGGACCGAACCACTACAGTTTCTACGGCGTAGAAATCGCTCCCAAAGAGGCGGGAGACTGTCGGCGCCTTCATTGCGGGCAACATTTCGACCACATCACCAAGTCGCTCTTCGCTGACATTAAGTTTGATCAGCACTTTTCCTCGGGCTGCCAGGACACCATTAAGGAGCGTAGTGATCTCCTCGATTTGCTGCCTCTTGATTTTATCGGCCCAAGAGTCTTTGCTAGCGATCAACGTAGTGGCCGAGTCAAACACTGTCTCAATTATGCGCATACCGTTGCGTCTCAGGGTCTGGCCAGTTTCCGTAAGCTCAACTACAGCATCGGCAATCTGGGGCACTTTGGCCTCAGTCGCCCCATAGGACAGAAAGACCTGCGCCGGCACTCCGATCCGTTCAAAGAAGCCCTCCGTTATCTTGGGATACTCCGTAGAGACGCGAAGGTTAGGCGGGAGCTCTTCGATGCTGCTGACGCCGCTTTCCTGGCTTACCGCGAGCACTAGCTTGACGGGCGCTCCTACGCCGGACTTGTTGTACGTAAGCGGCGTCACTTCGATGATGTCGGCCTCAGACTCGGCAACCCAATCCTGGCCGGTGATGCCGATATCAAAATAGTTCTGTTGCACGTAGAGTGCGATCTCCTGAGGGCGAAGGAATTTCACCTTGCCGATTCTGAGATCGTTGATTCTGGCGTTGTAATCGCGACTACTGGCACGAACTATCGGAAGATCTGCATCGTCGAAAAGCTTGAGGGTCTCTTGTTCCAGGCTGCCTTTGGGCAGAACGATGTCAATCAACTTCGATCTCACGATAGAAGCATGATTCAGAGCCTGTGTGGCAAGTCGGGCCGTTGGGCTCAGCCTGGATAAGCAAAGTATCTTCGTCGCAATCGACCCACACCTTTTTCAACTCCAAAGTGTCGCCGGATGTTTCGCCCTTCGTCCATAGAGTCTGACGGCCGCGACTCCAGAAAGTCACTAGCCCGGAGGCTCGTGTCTTGTCCCAAGCTGCTTCATTCATGAAACCTACCATCAGCACCTTACCGTCGATCGAGCTTTGCACCACCGCCGGAATCAATCCTTCTAGCTTGGTGAAATCAAGTTTGAGTTCGTCGATCTGAATCATTGTTGGCCTTGGGCTCCCCCTCACCTAGGGGGACGATACGTGATAGAGGTTGGGGCCTCACCGAATTTGGGAATGCGCACAACGTCAATTGCGAGCCGGCCGAACACACACGCAGCACACAACTAGCACAACAGGAGTTCTTGCTAACTTCCACCGCCGAAAACCGGGTCCAGCGGTTGTCGACCAACGCTAATGCGAGGGCGGCAACTACCGGCTAGTTGGTTGCTGCGGGGCCAGGTTCTTCCTTACTAGGCTGCTCCTCGGGTGGAGGTTCTTCTGCCATCGGTTCTTCTGTGGGCGCTTCTTCGGCCGGGGGTTCCCCGCCAGGGAGTCTATCCTCGACGCCCTTGCGCGCCTCATCGACGACGCGCCTAGCCTCACCGACCAAGGTGTTCAGCCGGACCTGAACCTCGGCCATTCGGTGTTCAATATTTTCAACGCCTTTGGACTTGTGATACCAGGTGACTGCACACGCACCCAATGCAAATCCAGCCAGAAACTGTAACATTTGAATATACTTCTCCCACTTTAATTCTAGATTGCCATAGTCTTGATCAGTTCACGGACAGCATCCGCCGAGCGACGCAAGGATCTCATTTCGCCATCATCGAGTTGAATCTCAATAACCTGCTCGACTCCGCCGGCGCCCAACTTCACTGGAACGCCCACGAATAACCCGTCGATACCGTATTCGCCTTCCAGCAGCGCGGCTGCCGGCAAAATGCGCTTCTTATCCAAGAGTATAGCATCAACCATTTCGGCAATTGCGGCCGATGGCGCATAAAAGGCGCTGCCGGTTTTTAGGAATCGTACTATCTCCTCGCCCCCGCGCCTGGTTCGCTCGATGATAGCGTCCAATCGACCCCGCTCCATAAGCTGGGTGACTGGCACACCAGCGACCGTGGTATACCGCGGCAATGGCACCATCGTGTCACCGTGTCCTCCTAGAACCAGGGCCTGCACGTCCTGCACTGATACATCTAATTCTTCGGCGATGAACGTTCGATAGCGAGCTGTGTCGAGAACGCCTGCCATTCCAAATACGCGGTGCTTCGGGAAACCGCTGACGCTATAGGCAAGCTGAACCATTGCGTCCAGCGGATTGGATACTACCAACAGCATGCAATCGGGCGAATATGCGATCGCCTGTTCCGTGACAGTTTGGACGATCCGCTTGTTCGTGAGTAACAGATCATCTCGTGACATCCCCGGTTTGCGAGGTACGCCCGAGGTAATTATCACCAAGTCCGAGTTGGATGTCTCCTCATACCCGTTCGAGCCGATCAGGTTCGTATCGTAGCCAACTACGGGTCCGGCCTCCAACATGTCCAAACCCTTTCCCTGGGGAAGGCCGTCAACAATGTCGACCAACACGATGTCGCAATAGTCGCGCTCGGCCAGACGCTGAGCCGTGGTTGCTCCTACATTACCGGCGCCGATTACCGCTATTTTCTTCCTCATTCAAATTTCCTCAGTAGATGATTTCTCATTTCTTCTTCAAATGCGCCTTACGTCAGACCGCAAGGCCAACATCGCCATTGCCAGGCCGGCTGAGATCGTTCCACCAATTACGAAGGCCGTTGGAGTGCCGAAACTGGCGGCAATCGCCCCAAGCGGGATCGCGCCAATCGGCATCATGCCCCACGTGACCAGATAGACGCTCATGACTCGACCTAACAGCTCGTTCGGAACGGTCTCCTGAATAATAGACTGATTTAGGATCATTACGATGGCAGAGCAAGCGCTCAGACCACCCAGAACCAACATTGCGGGCGGCATCGATCTGATCGTAGACGCGACCACAAGCAGCACGCCGGCGGCAATGACTGCCGCTAACACTATCAGTCCGCGCGCCGGCAACCGGCCGGCCATTGCCACGCCAACCGAGCCAATCAGCGCTCCCACACTTGCCGCGGACATCAGAAGACCCAGACCGGTCGCGTCTTGGCCCAGCGTATCGCGAGCATAGGCCGGTAGTAGGGTCATATAGATTGGCATCATGAATACCGAAGATATTGTGGCCATGATCAGAACTGTAAACACCGGACCCGTTCGACGACAGTAACGCAAACCTTCTAATAGATCCTGAAGCTGGGACCCCCGCTTTTCACTAGGCGCCTGTGGGCCCAACCTGATCGCGGTAACGTTTCCGACCGACCACAGATATCCGAAAGCCTGCAGGAGAAAGCAGCCCGCTGCCCCCACCGCCGGGATGAGAAAGCCGGCCAATGCTGGTCCAATTATCCTGGAAGTATTCAAGCCCATTGAATGCATTGCAATCGCATTTGACACGAGTTCGCGCCCCACCAGCACAGGAACTAGCGCTTGCCGGGCGGGCACGTTGAACGCCATTATCGTGCCCATCAACAGGGACATGGTCATCAGAAGCCATACCGTCGCCAATCCCAGGTGGACGAAAGCGGCCAGAATTACTGAGAACACGAACAAAGCCGACTGGCTCGCTATCAACACCTTGATTCGCGAGAGACGATCGGCAATGACTCCTCCAAAGGGAGATACGATCATCATCGGGATGGCGAAGAAGAACCCGTTCAACCCTAGGTAAAACGGCGATCCAGACAGGTCAAGGATCAACCAACCCATGGCTACTTGCTGCATAGCGAACCCAATATGTATGACGAAAGTCCCACGGAACAGCAATTGGTAGTTTCTGACAGAGAATACGGCGAACGCCGATTTCCACTCGCTGAACGCCCTGCGGTTTGGAGTGGAAGTTAGGCCGCTTGTGCCCCGGCGGGGCGGGACATCTGACAACATCTCCGATTTCGACTGCGAACTGATGGTTATTGGTCCCCTTGAGATGGCATTCGCATGAGTCGTAGCCTAGTCGTCCCTGGAAGCATCCATATTATATGGCTCGAGCGTGGCAGCTACGGCTAACTGTGCGCGAGAGCTACGTCGCGGGCCGGCCTCTAGGATACTAGAGTAGCCCAGCAGACGGAGAATGAGGGTCTCGAACAAACTATGCCCATATCCTCAGACGGTGAAATGGATGCCTCAATCGGATCTGTGGAAGATCTGAATCTGTCGAGGACTACAAAACCCGAATAAATCGGACGCGAGCTCAGAACAAGCCAACGACGCGACCATTCTCGTCAATGTCGACTCTTTCAGCGGCTGGCGAGGAAGGCAGACCCGGCATAGTTCTCACGCCCCCAGCTATGGGGTACACGAATCCAGCGCCCACGGACGCTCGGACCTCGCGAATCGGCAGCTCGAACCCCGAAGGCGCCCCCTTGATCTTGGGATCGGCCGTAAAGCTGAGGTGGGTTTTCGCAACGCATATGGGTAGGTCACCGAAGCCATCGCGCTCGAACATACGTATTTGCCGGTTGGCTTGCTGTGAGTAGGTAACGCTCCCGGCGCTGTACATCTCGGCCGCGATCGTTTCGATTTTTTTCTTGATCGGCCATTCAAGCGGATAGAGGAATTGGAAGTCGTTGGGCCGTTCACAGGCATCTACTACGAGCTCGGCAACTTCACCGGCTCCGCGCCCACCTTCCGCCCAATGCCGGGCGACAGCCGCTCCTACAGCGCCGGCCTCGACCGCGATACGTTTCACCGCGTCCAACTCCTTATCGGTGTCGTCAGCGAAGTGGTTTATGGCGACAACCGGATTGATGCCAAATTTACGTAGGTTTTGTATGTGCCGGACCATATTCGCGGAGCCTTGCTCCACGTCGGCCACATTCTCCTCGAGCAGGGCAGGATCAAGCGGCCGGCCCGGCACGATACGGTATTTGCCGGTGTGAGCTTTGAGAGCGCGGGTAGTCACGACGACAATCGCGGCGTTTGGCCTCAAGCCCGAGTACCGACACTTTATGTTGAAGAACTTCTCCGCGCCGATGTCAGCTCCGAAGCCGGCTTCGGTGAACAGGTAGTCAGTGCACTTTATCGCGATAAGGTCCGCCAACACGGAAGAATTGCCGTGGGCTATGTTGGCGAAGGGGCCGCAATGGATGAGCGCCGGCGTGTTTTCCAGGGTTTGCATAAGGTTCGGTTTGATAGCGTCGCGCAGCAAGACTGTCGCGGCGCCGGCCGACCTTAAATCCTCGGCGGTCACTGGTTTTCTGCTGTCGTCGTATGCAACGACGATTTTGCCCAACCGCTTCCGCAGGTCCTGAAGGGAAGTCGTCAAGGCGAGGCAGGCCATCAGCTCGGAGGCGACCGCAATATCGAAGCCGGTTTGCCGGGGCACGCCGTCCTGCTTGTCACCAAGACCCACTATGACGTTGCGAAGCGCCCGGTCGTTGAGATCAACAACCCGCTGCCACATGATCTGGTGGGGAACAATATTGAGCTTGTTGCCCTGATGAAGATGGTTATCGATCATCGCAGCTTGAAGATTGTGGGCCGCGGTAATGGCATGTATGTCGCCGGTCAGATGAAGATTAAAGCTCTCCATAGGCACGATCTGCGAGTAGCCGCCGCCGGCCGCGCCGCCCTTGATACCAAATGTCGGACCTTGGGATGGCTGCCTCATCGTCACGATGGAGCGCTTGCCTATATGGTTCATCGCCTGCCCAATCCCGACGGTCATGGTGGATTTCCCCTCGCCCAGCGGCGTCGGGGTGAGGGCTGTCACAACGACATATTTGGCGTTGGGACGCGACTGCAGTCGTTCAAGACTCTCCAGGGATATCTTGGCTATGTGCTTACCGTAGTGCTCCAGATCGCGTTCGGGATCCAGCCCCATCTGCTCGGCGATCTGGTCTATATGAAGCAGGTTCGCTGATTGGGCAATGTCTAAGTCAGATTTCACCAGGTCTCCAGGTTCGACAGACTTCGATCGCAGAAGCCGAGGGATTGCAATTCGGCCGGCAACGAGCGATGCGAACGCGTCATTCTACCAATATACGGCCGGGCGCTGCCATGGCCACTAGGTTTGCCGCCAATAAGTCGCTAAAATGCGGCCTCTACAGCCGGCGGCGGGCTCGTAAAGCTGTTTGTTTCGCAAATTTGTGTTTTTTGTAAGCGGTCCGACGCGAACTGGAAGGAGCCGGCGAGGTATTTCGAACCTCTGCCGGCGACAGTCCCAGTGGAATTCCTGCCTCCGCGGTACACCTTTAAGGCTGTTTGTTTTGCAAATTCGTGTTTTTCGGAGCGGTCCCACCCGAACTGATCAGCACAGGCCGGCCGCTCTCGGTAGTCGCCTGTGAACGGAACCAGCAAGGCCTCCTGGGAGTGATGGCGCGTGAACGGAACATTTGTTCGTAATTATATCACTATGAAACCTGCGTTGCATGGGCGTGCGACGGCCGGCGAAGGGACCTCGATCCTTCAGCCGGGCGGGTTATGAGTGTCGGCGAACGAAAGGTAGGCGGTGGCGTCTAGGCCGCCGCAACACTGGCCGACGTGGCAATCCCCTTGCATGCTCAGCAGCATGAAGGCGTCGGTCCGGCTGATCGCGAACCGCTCGGAAAGCACTTCAATCATTGCCTCGCAGGCCATGTTGACGGCTTGCTGAAGGGTTGGGCCGAAACCAACGGTATGGACCTGGCCGTCCGTCTCTATCCAGGGTCGATTGCGCGAGTCGCCGGAGGCCAGCAAGATGGTTGTCTTTACCTCGGCCTCAATCTCCACGCCGGTACCGGTCACTTCGCCATCTCCCATGCTCGCGTGCACGTCGCCGAGGGCAAACAGGGCTCCTTCGACGTTCACGGGGAGGTGGACTTTGGACCCAGGCTTTATCACGTTGCAGTCGAGGTTCGATCCCTGCGGCCCAGGGTGGGCGGTGTAAACCACGCCATCAACGGGCGCGGTTCCGATGGTGCCGACCATTGGCCGGGCCGGCAGTCGCAGACCGCCCGGTAGGCGCATTTCTCCATCTTCAATCCTGACTATGTAAGCGACCGGGCCCTCGATGCCTTCGTCGACCACCGGGCTGCCGGGCGCCGCACGGACGTATCCCTGGCCGGCCAACTCTATATTCTCGATGACGACGACCAACTCATCGCCCGGTTTGGCGCCACGAACGAAAACCGGGCCGGCGGCAGGGTTTACCTTGGTTGCCTCTCGAACTTTCAGGTAGGCCGGCAGGTCGTCCGCCGTACGAATTCGGCCGGTGGATGAATCGTGGGTCTCGAAGACAACTTGGTCGCCGGGGTCGATGGTCAAGACGGGCGGAGCGCCCGCTGAGAATCCGTATATGTACTGGTCGCGACGTACACGATGCATCTTCGATTCCTCCCAAGCGCGGTTACAGTTTACGGGGAGCATGATATCGCCGGACGAAGACCACGAGCCGGCGGTAGTCTTTGAGATACGCACCGCCCGGGCGGTGTAAGATATCCTACCACCGGCGAATAGATGTGCTGGAGATTTGACATCAGAATCAGATCTCCAATACCCTACTGTAACTACTCCCCCTATCCCTTCGGTGGTAGGGCGCAAGGCTGCCGCAAGGCAGCCTTAGCTTTTTTGTGGAGTGCAAACCTCATCCGCACCAATGTCTATGTGGATGGCTTCAATCTCTACTATCGAGCCTTAAGGGAGACGCCCTGTCGTTGGTTAGACATCGGGCAGTTGGCACAACGCCTGCTTTCCAACCACCAAATAAACCGAATACGGTACTTCACGGCGCGCGTTTCTAATAGGCCAAATGATCCGACGAAAGCTCGAAGACAGGAAGTTTACATTCGTGCCTTACAGACCGTTCCGAGCCTGAGTGTTCACTACGGCCATTTTATAGAGAAGACGAAATTCAGACCGTTGGCCCGACCGCCAAGGACCGGCACTCGAATGGTCGAGATCCGTGATACGGAAGAGAAAGGGTCTGACGTCAATCTTGCAACCTATTTGTTGCTAGATGGCTTTGACAACGAGTATGACTTGGCCGTCGTCATTACCAATGATTCTGACCTAAAGCTTCCTATAAAAAAGGGACTTATAACCCTTGTTAGCCAAGGCGCTGATGGACATCGGGGAGGAAATCTGCCCTAATTTGGTGGCAAGGCCGGGTCTCGGCAGTCAGCCGTATACCTGTTGCATGTTGCCGCTTCTACTAGTGGGCCATCGCCTACTAGCATTCCAAGGGGCGAACGTGGTATGGCGTTACCTCTGTATTCCTGAGCCGGGTTCTCGTCTGACCGAATGACTAGGGCCACGCTTTCACCAAACAAAGGCCATAGGATTGATTCAATCTCGCCATCATCGCCCTCGTAGAACTTTAGCACGCAATGCCAATCCATCAATCCTCTTCTCTTGATTCTCCGCAACGTCGCGGATGCGACATGAGTACTAAGTGCCGGCCCGTTAATCGAAATGAATGGGTCCTCCAAGATAGTTTCATCCATTGATTCGATCCTTTCTGCACCACAGGGTCATCTATCTCTCCTAGCGCTTAGCACCCGACCCCGGCTTCAGGAAGTCCCACTCACCGTCCTTCTTCGGCGGCGTGTTGAGGATGGCCCGTGCCACATTCTTGGGCGTATCGGGGATGGGATCAGGCATCACGTGGACTGGCGGGCGGCCCCGCTTACGCGCTGACGTTAATTCCGTTGGCTTCAGTTTCTTCCTTTTGGGCTGCTTACTCATACCCTCTTTCCCCTCTATTTACAGGGATTATAGCAGATTCCATTGACAGCTTAAAGGGCCTGGATGATCATTGCTCTTGCCAAAGCAGCAGGCTTGCTAGCCAGCAGGCCACAATAAGCGCGATGCCGAGTCGGTATGGGTGCTACTACAACGCGCCCCCTTGCCGGCTCGCGCAGATTGGACTGCTTTGGCATGTAGTCACATCCACGCCGCAAGGGGGTTCTTACATGTCGAAGAAGGGCATCGCCTACGTCCTGGTCCTGTTCCTTCTGAGTGTATTCATGTCATTTGGAGCAGCAGTAGGCAAGGCTTCAGTGAATCACGCGCACGGGCCTGACGGAGCATATATTGAAGTAGTGCGAGAGTAAGATCGTGCTGCGAAGATTCAAATACCTGATCATTACCGTCCTATTCTGCTTGCCACCTTTAGGAGTACTTGTCTTTACTAGTCCTGCTGCCTCTCAATATCATATTCATAGCGAGGCCGGGGCATATACTGAAGTCACTCCAACCATGACTCCGACTGAGACACCAGTACCGCCTACCGCAACACTGACAGGTACGGCCACTCATACGGCTACTCCAACTCCTATTATCACTCTGACTTCGACAATTACTCCGACTATGACTCTGACACTTACCCCACTTCCGCCAACCCAGACACCTACTGTCACGCTTACTCCAGTAGCATCTAATACCCCATTAGCTGAACGGTATCAAGTAGGCAATACCGGCGGAGATGGCGTCTATCTTCGGGCAAGCACTGACATAGATGCTAAGAAGATCAAGGCATGGCCGGATGGCACTCCTATGTTGGTCATAGAATCGGACAGAGAGATAGATGGCAAGTTATGGCGTACTGTACGAGACCCAGACGGGAATGAGGGCTTTATCCTCACTGAATATCTGGTTACTTACCAGACTCCCACGCCAGCACCTACAAGCACACCTGCGCCAAGGAATACGTCAGTACCGACAAGCACGCCGAGGCCAGTGAATACGTCAGTTCCGACAAGTACGCCGAGGCCAGTGAATACGTCAGTTCCGACAAGTACGCCTACACCGAAACTCACATTGGCAGAGGCCGAGAGAGCGCAATTGTGGATATACTTACAGAATCATCCCGACTTTGGTTCCTTAGAGGTATATGCTGATCCGTCTTTCGACGTTGCCAGATTCGAGTTGAGGGTCATAGTAGAAGGTATAGCATTCTGCAATGCACTAGACATATATGGAGATGAGGCAAGCCTGAAGTTAAGTTGCCAAGCTTCTTCTTGGGATCACCGCTATATCGAGAACATATCGGCTCGCATTCCCGACCAAGCGTTTCGTTGCGTTAAGCATACTGCGTCTACTACCGAGAACTCAGTATTTGCTTGCGAGCAGCGCTGATAGAGGTCGCACAGCTAGCGAGTCACCTGAATTTGAGCCCCAGCCTCTCTGTGTCGCGACTAGAACTTCTGTCATAGTAGGCGTATAATTACTTCACACTAATGAAAGGAAGATCGATGGAACAAACAGTAGAGCGCAAACTAATACGAGTTTATTGTATTCAGATGTGTCATGATGCTCGCCAAATAGATGCAGCTTGGCCGCCCGTCATACGTATCCGCGCTGATGTAATGTGTGAGATACATGAAAAGAAAATGGAATTCAAGCGCGACGGACAACTGGTCGGGCGCGTAGACGGGAATATTAAGGCTTGGTGGATCGAAGAAGCCTAGAAAGTAGTCAGGCAATTCCCCTGGAAATCTACGCAATCAAGTCCTGATATCTCAGGCGCTTGCCGTCCAGCCCCTTAGCCATGTGCGCCATTTGGTCAATGGTATCGAGTGGCCGGTCATTGTGGCGACCAGCGAATTCGTTGACGTAGCGATCTAGGTGCTTCGGGCTCATCTTGTGATATGTGCCGTGGTAGCCGCGCTTCATCATGCTGCAGAATGACTCAAGTCCGTTGACGTGGGCTTGTCCGTCCACGTATTCTCCAACCGAGTGCTTGACGGCGTGATGATGGGGCAGTCCCCTATAGGCTAATGCCTCGTCGGTATAGACCATCGCATCAGGCTGAATTCGGTCATTGACAAAGTCCTTAAGAGTCTCGCCGTACGTGCTGTCCACTACAGCGGCAGATACTTGATTGCTCTCGCGATCCTTGACTCCAGCAACTGCGATCTTACCTACAGTTCCTCGCCCTGCATTTAGGCGCTTTGAGCGGTGCTTATTCTTCTCAAGGCCGCCTACGTAAGTCTCGTCTGCCTCGACTGGGCCAGAGAATGATGGCTGCGTGTTGCCCCAAGTCTCTCGGATGCGATGAGCCAGAAACCAAGCGGTCTTTTGTGGTAGTCCCAAGTCGCGGGCCAACTTCATGCTCGCAGTTCCCTTGATCCCAGTCGTCAATAGGTAGATTGCCATGGCCCAGGTCTGATAGCCAAGATTGGAGCCATGCATCACTGAGTCAGTCTTTACCGAGAAGCACTTTCGGCAGTCACGGCAACGGAACGGTTGAGGCTTCCGGGACTTAACGACCAAGATATTGACTGAACCGCACTCAGGGCATGCGACTCCATTCGGCCAGCGTGTTTCCACAAACCACTTCTCAGCGGTCTCATTGTCAGGAAACATCTGAGTCAGTTGGAGTAGCGAGATTCCCTGTCGGTAGTGCTTGCCCGGTGCGTTCTTGGCCATGTCTGTTTCTCCTTGCTTTCTATTACTATTTTAGCCAATAACGCCGCATAAGTCAAGGATTTTAGCCAGGGGCTTAAAGGGGGGGTGGCACCCTAGAAAATTTGTGCTTTAATCGACGAAGCCGGCCAGTTCTAACTTTGGCCGGCTTCTAAACGCTACTGTCAGCCATAAACTGACTGTAGCTACATACAAAAAGGATGAGTTTCTGTATGCTTTCTGATAATGATTTTACCTCGAATCAGCGCTCAATACCATGTCCGCGGCCTCTCCGATTGGCAGCTACGATTAAGACTGGCCCCCCATTAATCCGAGCAAGAATTAGAGTCATCCCTCCGCCTAAGAAGTCTCGCATAAATTGGTCACTACTAGGGCAAGTCGTGCTTGAAGCGTCGAAATGGGGTAGGTTGTTTCTGGAGAAGCAGATATGCCAACTTTTATTGATGAAGGAGAGCATTTATGAGCAAATTCCTTTGTATAATCTTCCCGCAGGCAGTCATGAAAAGCGGTCAGGATTAGCTAGGAAGGAATGAGCAACTTCAAATTACTGCAAACGCAAAGTCGCGTTCAGATTGCCAAACGCAATTATGTGCAGTATCGCGCCTCGCCGCGCCTTGGGTAATCTATTCTACTAATGGTTTTTGTGTTGAAAGGAGCATTCGATGATTGTAGGCGATGGAGGCACTATGGTTACGGTGCCATTGATAGAAATGAAATCTCCTACGCAAGCTACTGTTCATTTTCAGGTAAGTCACCGAGGTCAGCCAAGAATCGAGTGTAAAATAGAGGTCCGATGCGAGAGTTCTGAATCCGCGCTTCGCACTCTCGACGTTCAAGCCTACGAAGAACTTCGCCAAATTCTTCGCGAGTTACCGGAACACCTTTCAAATCCTTGGTCTCGTCCGCAATGAGCCTTTACCCATCAACCGTTAGTCATCTCATGCCCCAGAATAGCCCCTCACGGCCAACAGTACTAATGTGACTCCTCGGAAGACTTACTGAGCCGCTTGTACAGTTTATAGAGCAGGGCAATCGGAATCGTGAGCAGCATCAATACTGTTAAGAAGATGCCGCGCAATATATCCAAGTAGTCCCACCTTCGTTCTAATACCTCTCTTGGCCCCTGGTTTGCAATCCCCTAGAATGTCCTATGAGCATTGGTATATCTATTTGACATCTAGAGGAAATACATTCTTGACAGAAAAAGACAGTGCTAACACACCAGAAAAACCGCCTGCTGATCCGGTGCCTAAACCACAGCCGCCACCCACAACGCCGGAGGCGCCGCTTGGCCAAGGCGAAGAAGATTCGCGGCCCTCTCTCTTCTTCGATGCTGCTCCTACCGATGATGTCAGGACAGCCGATAGCACACCCATACCGCCCAAACAACCAAGTAACTATATCCGCAAACCTGGCGCGGACACTAACCGTTTTTTGGTTATCGCGCACATCTGCGCCCGCCCATTCGACAAGCTTGGCTTGCGTCTCGATCACATGCTGGCATCGCAATCGCTTTTGGGCGCCAGCTAAGTCTAGTACTCTAACCCGTCCCCTACGTCGCCCGACTTGCAACAGTATAGATAGAATGACTGCGAGGCCAGCTGCAGCGAGGGCTATGTAAGCAATCGGAATTACACATATGCCTAACAACAACTGCCGATCTCCGGTCGGGCTATTCAGGATCGCAGTAGTGACTGTCGGTACTCCGAACGTAACTCCAACTATCAATGCTAGCAGTCTATCTATCCGACGCTCTATTGCGTCAAAGCGACGTAGTGCCCATTCGTAGGACGAAGGCACGAGCGTGAAAAGGTGGTTGGTGGACTCTTGCTCTCGATCTTCCATACCTTAGTTTACCCGTCCTTGTCTAGCCGTTTCTCTTGGCTAACAAGGGTTATAATCTCCTTTCTTAAGGTGGAACCACTGGAAGATTCCACGGGGTAAGCTATGGCGAAGCAACCTATACCTCCGCCCAACTCATCGGATAGGGGTGCGTCCGCTAGACCACCGAATGCAGGTAAGCCACCCCCACCTCCGGCCCCTCCACCAAAGAGATAGCCCGGAGGCGAGACTACCTCTCAAGACGCTGGCGGCATTCTAGATCCCGGCAATGCGGTCTTGACTTCAGAGGGGCTGTGCACCTGCCAGGCCGGCCGTCTTTCGATCTAGGGTCAAGACTTCCAAGCCGGCGCGGTCGTAGTCGTTGGCGATGAGGCGGTCGAAGAGGCCGGGGCTGTCGGAAGCCTCCAGGGCTGCGAAAACCGAACGACCGTTGAGCGGGGCAACCAGCCCGCTGCGCAGCACGTCCAACAGACCGGCACGGGCGTCGGTCTTGCTGACTCCATCGTGATGCTGTACAGCGACGTATGCTTCCCCGATGACCTGGTTGGAGGCGAAGACTTCTGCACCATGGTCCCTGACCAATTGGGTCAGCCGGCTTACACAGTACTCGAAGTCCGCCGCCGGCTCGCCGGTAAGCAGCCGAACGAGCACGGAAGTATCAATCCCGAAGCGACGGCCGATGGGGCTGACTCCGGAAGGTTTCGAGGTCGAAAGGCGGGTCTCCGGGCCGGATTTTCGCGCGCAAGGGCGCGAGGCGGGTCGGGTCGATGCGCCGGGGCCGCAATATGAACCCGTCGGGCCCTTCTTCCAACTCAAGCTGATCTCCGGCCTGTACGCCAAGCGCCGCCGGCCGGCGTGGCGCGAACGCCGGCTGATGCGAGTTGCGGTACGCCCGGTAGCCGGTTCACTTGGTTCATTCTTGGCGCAACTCGGGTGCGCCGCCCAATCGAGCACATTCAACGCAGTAGTCTCAGGAACTCCTCCCTCGTCAGGCCAGCGTCGCGGATCAACGCCCTCAATAGACCACGTCCCAACTCTCTGTGCCTTGGAACCGATAGCCTCCGACGCACCGGGCCGATCAGTATCATATGGTTTCCCTCAGTGCGGTCCCAGGCGAATCCGATCTTGGCTACCGCCTTGGCAAACTCGTCGCCGGAGAGAACGGGAAGGCGAGCCACTAGACAGACAGTTCGAGCACTTCGAACCTTGAAGAGGAGGGCGCACGGTCTCCATGCTCACGCGTGCTGGCGAGATAGCCTCTGATGGCCTCTCTGATGTTGGCGAGCGCCTCCTCCTTCGTTCGGCCCTGACTATGACAGCCCGGGAGAGTCGGACAACTTGCTACCTCCCAGCCGTCCTCGTCGGTCTCGAACACCACCAATAGCTTAAGCGCGTCGCCGCTAGGCGCGTGCTGGATGACTCTCGATGAAGGAGAACGCTCCGATATTTCGAACCCCAACGCGGCAAGGATCCTGTATGCGTACTGCGCGGTAAACTCGGGCGACGCTAGGCCGGTGGCCAGCCGGACGGCCTGTTTGATAGGGTACTGCCGCCCGTGGAGATTGACGAAGTACTTGTTTCGCCCATCTCCGGCGCTTGGCGCCGTATTTCTCGTGCCGTTCAGGACGTCCTCCGGTACTATTTCGAATGTCCGGCCACCGATCTGAAAGTTCATGATTCTCGCCTCGCATTCTTCTACTGCTATTGTAGAAAGATAACGATAGAATCGTATCAAGGCGATATTCGCCGGTCAACAAGGCGCCTGGGTGCCTTTCTAGAGGACGACTATGCCGGATTGTCATTGGGCGCTCTCTTGCATAGAAACGGCGGATTCTTGCGGCCAGAATTCAACTCGGTACGAGCATGCTTCGGGCGGAGCGACAGGTTGGGAGGCCGGATTCTGGAGTGTTCGTAACGAGGTAGTTGGAGTGATCGCGATTGACGTTCTTGCGCGGATCTCTGGTGCGTGGATTCTCGCCTGCGCGAGAACGACGAAATAGGGCCGGCCGGCGTGGGTTCAGCGCTTCCCTGCCTAGGGCGATTCGCGAATCGCGCCTACAGTGAGGTTCGTTGCTGGGACGCCCAGTCGGGATTCCAAGGCCGGCCGGTCTGCTCATAGCTGGGGACAAGCCCCAGCGCTACGGGGCTCGCGCTCAGCCCGTATCGGTGTGCGGCGCAGGCCTTCGCAGGGTTGCCGGTTGGGAGGCCGGCTTCCCGAGTTTCCGTCGGGATGAAGCTGGTGGAATCGCGATTGACGTTTTTCCGCGCGGCGGTGGTGCGTGGATTATCGCCTTCGCGAGAATGACGAAGTGGCGTGGTCCCCGGCCGCTTGACCGCTGCCGGGGACGAGCCCCGGCGCTACATATTACGGTGAGTCTCCAGCAGTACGGCGGCGATCCGGCGGGCGGTTTCGGCGAAGTGCTGGACCTCGTCCGGCTTGAGGGGCCGGCGGAGGATGGCGCGCTCGCGGTAGGAGAGCCCTTTCTTGAGGACCTGGTTGCCACCGAGTTTGTAGGTCCAGACGGCGGCGGGGATGACGGAGTAACCGGCGTGGCTTCGCCGTTGCCCCGCCCAGGGCGATTCGCGCATTGTCCCTACAGAGTCGTGGGTGGTTGGCTGGGGACAAGCCCCAGCGTTACATTGTCTTATGGTGCGTCTCGAGCAGGGTCGCTGCAATCCGGCGGTCAGTCCAGCGGCGGCCGGCGATGGGACCATGGCGCGATCTCCTCGAATGCGGCGGAGGCCCGGAGGACGGTCGCTTCGTCGAATCGCCTTCCGACTATCTGGAGGCCGACGGGGAGCCCGCTCTCGGTGAACCCGCATGGGATGGTGGCGGCCGGCTGGCCGGTCAGGTTGAATGGGTAGGTGAACGGCGTCCAACTCAGATCGCCGGTTTTGATCTTGTGGCCGGCGATCTCTGGCGCACTGTGCAACCGTGCGCCAAAGGCTGGGACGGGGAGCGTGGGTGTCAGCAGGAGATCGAAGCGGTCGAAGAAACGCCGGGTCGTGTCCCAGAGCTGGGCGCGGTCTATGTTGGCCCGTCCGGCGTCGATCAGGCTCCGTTGGCCCCACGGCTCGACCGAGCGCAGAAACGCCGGATCCATCTTCTTGCGCTCATCCTCGGTATGACTCGCGATCATGGCGGCAAATCCGCTGTTGTAGGTCGCGTAGTAGACGGGGTTGTCGGTCGAAGAGAGAAGGTGGCCGAAGCCGGGGTCGGCCTCCTCCAAGCTGCAGCCCAACTGGGCAAACTGTTGCGCGGCCTGTTCGGTGATTCGCCGGACCTCGGTATCTACGCGGGAATAGCCGAGATCGGGGCTCCAAGCGACTCTGAGTCCTTCGATGCCGCCGGAGGTTTCGGCAAGGTAGTCGGTGGATTCGGCCGGCAGGGAGTTTCTGTCTCTGCTGTCCGGGCCGGCCATTACGTTCAGCATCAGGGCGGCGTCTCTCACGGTTCGGGTCATTGGCCCCAGGTGGGAGAGCGTCTCGGCTAAGCTGGCCGGATAGTAGGGAATTCGGCCAAAGGATGGCTTGAGCCCGTAGATGCCGCAGAAGCTGGCGGGGATCCGGATGGAACCACCGCCGTCGGTGCCGATGCCGAGCGGGGCAAAGCCGGCGGCGATTGCCGCGCCGGTGCCGCCGCTTGAGCCGCCGGGGGTCAGCTCGAGATTCCAAGGATTGAAGGTGGGGCCGAATAGCAGGTTGTCGGTGGCGCCCTTCCAGCCGTACTCGGGGGTGTTGGTCTTGCCGAGGACGATGGCTCCGGCGGCCTTGAGGCGCTCGACCGAGGGTGCGTCCTCGGTGGGTACGTTGTCCTCATTCAGGCGCGAACCCCAGGTTGTTCTGATTCCCTTGGTGATGACGACGTCCTTGACGGCTACCGGGACTCCGTGCAACGGACCGAGGGTATCTCCACTCTGAACAGCCGACTCGGCCTTCCGGGCGTCCCGCCGGGCGGAGTCGAATGCCGGAGTGCAAAAGGAGTTGAGCTTGGGGTCGATTCGCTCGATACGGTTGATGAGGGCATCGACTAGGGTAACTGGCGATAGGCGCTTCTGCCGGATTGCGCCGGCGGCATCAATCGCGGATTGAAAACAGAGATCGATATCGTTCATGAGGGTCGCGCCTCCTGCGGAATTCCACGAAGAAGAACTCCGGCGATGATAGCAGAGTGGGCCGGCTTGCTCATGTGCCGCCGGAGGGCGATGGTGCCGGCGGGTAGAGATTGGCGGTCGGCCGGCAAACGTCTGTCCATGCCCCACCCCAGGGCGATTCGCGAATCGCCCCTACAGTGACGTTGGTCGTTGGTGGGATGCCGGTCGGCACGTTTGTCTTGCATTTTCACCATATGGAAAAAAAGTTTGACGCTGGCGGTCCGGGCACATATACTCCTCGGTTGGCGCGGGATTCCATGTGCAATGTTTGTTGGCCGTTTGCGGCGCCGAATTCTGGGTGCCGTGACGAAGTTCCAGAGCGAAGATTGTGGTATAACTAGGCGGAGGTTCAAAGAACGCTTGCCGACGATAAACCAACTTGTCCGAAAAGGCCGTAAAAAGGCGCGAAAGAAGACTTCCGCGCCGGCGCTTCGATTCACGTACGATGCGCTTAAGAATCGTTTGCACCGCGGCAGAGGGGCGCCCCAGAAGCGAGGTGTCTGCATCCTGGTTCGGACGATGACTCCGAAGAAGCCGAACTCCGCGCTGCGTAAGATAGCCCGCGTCAGATTGACGAATGGCATCGAGGTTACCGCTTACATACCAGGTGAAGGACACAACTTGCAGGAGCACTCGGTCGTTTTGATTCGAGGGGGCAGAGTAAAGGATCTGCCGGGCGTTCGATATCACATAGTGCGCGGAGCGCTGGATGCGGATGGAGTAGAGAACCGCAAGCGCGGGCGCTCGAAGTATGGCACGAAGGCAAAGGGTCAAACGGGCCGCGCCGTATGAACATGGAGAAAAGATAGTGCCCCGCCGGGCTACGGTAGTTCGTCGCGAGATCGATCCCGACCCTCGCTATCAAAACAGGCTTCTGGCAAAGTTCATCAATAATATTATGATGCACGGCAAGAAGAGCACAGCTCAGCGGATGGTCTACAAAGGGCTGGAGATGGTCGAGGCCCAATCCCGCGGCGAGCCAATAGAAATATTTGAAACTGCAATCAGAAATGCTACTCCCATCATCGAAGTCAAGCCTCGACGGGTCGGTGGCGCCACGTACCAAGTGCCGGTAGAAATTCTAGGTGAACGCCGGCAGGCGCTGGCGTTCAGATGGCTCATTCAATCAATGCGCAGCCGCTCGGGCAAGAACTTTTCAGAGAAGGTAGCAAGCGAGCTACTTGACGCTGCCCATGGCGCAGGCGCAGCCGTGAAGCGAAAGGAAGATACGCATCGGATGGCCGAAGCCAACAGAGCGTTTTCGCATTATCGCTGGTAGTCCTAGCTCTCCCCCAGAGCGAGGACGGCCGGTAGGTCGCGGCTCCTGCAAAATGGCTTAACCAAGAACCGAAGCTGCCCAACGAATATGTCAAATCAATTCTCTATTGCACAGACCAGAAACATCGGCATAATCGCTCATATCGACGCCGGCAAGACGACGACGACTGAGCGCATCCTCTTCTATACCGGCCGGATTCATCGAATGGGCGAGGTCCATGATGGCACGACTTCGATGGACTGGATGGAACAGGAGCGCGAGCGCGGCATTACGATCACGTCGGCGGCTACGACCTGTATTTGGCGGGATCACAGGGTCAACATAATCGATACGCCCGGGCACGTGGACTTCACGGTCGAAGTCGAGCGAAGCCTGCGGGTTTTGGATGGCGGGGTAGTCGTGTTTGACGCGGTCGCCGGCGTGGAGCCGCAGTCAGAAACGGTGTGGCGACAGGCTGATCGTTACAACGTCCCACGCATTTGCTTCGTCAACAAGATGGACCGCACAGGCGCGGATTATTGGCAAACGATCCATATGATCAGGAGCCGTTTGAACACGAATCCGGCGCCTATTCAGATACCAATCGGCGCAGAGACGGACTTCACCGGATTTATCGACCTGGTAGAGATGCAAGCTCTTTACTTCACGGACGAGCTTGGCGCCAGCCCCGAGATCGCGCCCATCCCGGCCGAGATGGCGGATGAAGCGGCGAAAAGGCGAGAAGCCCTGATCGAATCGGCGGCGGAGAGCGACGACGGATTGATGCACCGTTACCTCGAAGGAGAGGAGATATCGGCCGACGCGTTGCGGGTAGCTATTAGGAAGGCGACGATTCAAGGGGGACTGGTGCCGGTGATGTGCGGGTCGGCCCTGCGGAACAAAGGCGTTCAGCCGATGCTGGATGCGGTCGTGTACTATTTGCCCTCGCCGGCGGACGTTCCCCCGGTCGTTGGGACGGACCCTGACAGTGGCGAGGGACGCATCCGACTTTGCCGGGAGGAAGAACCGTTCTCGGCATTGACGTTCAAGATCGTCTCGGATCCTTACGTCGGACGATTGACCTACTTCAGAGTGTACTCTGGAACGGTGCCGGTAGGCACCGCGGTATGGAACGCGACGAAAGAAAGACGCGAGCGGGTCAGCCGGCTGTTGTTGATGCACGCAAATCAGCGCGAGGACGTAAAGGTGATTTCCGCCGGCAATATCGGAGCGGCGGTTGGCCTCAAGAACACGTTCACGGGCGATACGCTGTGCGACCGGGAACATCCAGTTATGCTGGAGAGTATTCAGTTTCCAAAGCCGGTTATCTCGGTGGCGGTAGAGCCAAGAACCAAGGCAGACCAGGACAAGCTGAGTCTGGCGCTAGCCAGGTTGGCGGAGGAAGATCCCACCTTTGTAGTTCGGACCGATCCGGAGACCGGCCAGACGCTGGTCTCGGGGATGGGCGAGTTGCACCTCGAAGTCATAGTCGATCGGCTGCTGCGAGAGTACCGGGTGGAGGCGCACGTTGGCCGGCCCCATGTCGCATATCGAGAGGCGATCACCGTGCCGGCGGGTGGCGAAGGTCGGTTCGTCCGGCAAACGGGAGGTCGAGGGCAATACGGACATTGCGTAGTAAGAGTCGAGCCCATTACGGGAGGAGAATTCGAATTCGTCGACTCGACGGTCGGCGGCAGTATTCCCAAGCCGTTCATACCGGCGGTGAAACAAGGAGCCAAGGAGGCGGTGGATAGCGGAGTGCTGGTCGGGTATCCGGTGATCGGCGTCAGAGTAACGGTTCACGATGGTTCTTTTCATGCAGTGGACTCGAGCGAGATAGCGTTCAGGATCGCCGGGTCCATGGCTACGAAAGATGCGCTTCGACGGGCGCGTCCAATCCTTCTGGAGCCGGTGATGAGAGTCGAAGTGATGGTCCCCGACGAGTACGTCGGCGACGCAATGGGCGACCTCAGTTCTCGGAACGGCCAAATTCACAGCTTGGAGCCCCGGATGCCCAACCAGGTGATTACGGCCTACACACCTCTATCCGAGATGTTCGGCTACGCCACGGACATCAGGTCTATGACCCAGGGTCGTGGAAGCTACTCGATGGAATTCTTCGAGTACCGCGAAGCGCCAAGGGCAGTCGTCAACAAGTTGACGGCCGGAGCTATGGCATAGCGATGGACGATTCAGAGTATTACATGACGGAGCCGGCAATGAGGGGAACCCGGCCTCGGAGCCAGAACGAGGGGACAGTACCGATTATCGGCATGAGGTGTGGAGGCCGGCGATGAGCAACCTTATTTTCAGTATCGACCGAAATCGAGTAGTATTATTGCCGCCACAAGCAATCCTGTTGGTTAGGGGAGGCGTTTGAGTTCTATGGCGAAGCAAAAGTTCGAGCGGACGAAGCCGCACATCAACGTTGGCACTATCGGTCACATCGACCACGGCAAGACCACTTTGACATCCGCCATTACCAAGACACTGGGCCTTGGCGGCAGCGGCTCTGTCGAGTTCCGCTCCTTCGATAGCATAGATAACGCTCCCGAAGAGCGCGCCCGCGGTATCACTATCGCTATCGCTCACGTCGAGTACGAGACCGACAACCGCCACTACGCTCACGTGGACTGCCCCGGCCACGCCGACTACATCAAGAACATGATCACCGGCGCCGCCCAGATGGACGGCGCCATCCTGGTCGTCGCAGCTCCCGACGGCCCTATGCCCCAGACCCGCGAGCACATCCTCCTGGCCCGCCAGGTGGAAGTTCCCTCGATGGTCGTCTTCCTCAACAAGGTGGATATGATGGACGATCCGGAGCTGCTGGAGCTTGTAGAGCTCGAGCTTCGCGAGCTTCTATCCAAGTACAACTTCCCCGGCGACGACATTCCGATCGTCAGAGGTTCCGCTCTAGCTGCGCTGGAGTCCTCCTCCTCCGACCCGAATTCTCCGGAGTACGAGTGCATCCACGAGCTGATGGGGGCGGTGGACAGCTTCATTCCCACGCCGGAGAGGTCCATGGATCAGCCGTTCCTGATGCCGATCGAGGACGTCTTCGGCATCAAGGGCCGGGGCACCGTCGTCACCGGCCGGATCGAGCGAGGTACGATCAAGGTGGGCGAGGAAGTGCAGATCATCGGGATGGAGCGCGAGACTCGCAGCGTCGTCGTCACCGGCGTCGAGATGTTCCGCAAGACGCTCGACGACGGACAGGCCGGCGACAACGTGGGCTGCCTACTGAGAGGCGTCGAGCGGGCGGACGTCGAGCGCGGACAGGTATTGGCCAATCCCAAATCGATAACTCCGCACCTGAACTTCAACGCCGAGGTCTACGTTCTGAGCAAAGAGGAAGGCGGGCGACACACCCCGTTCTTCACCGGCTACAGACCGCAGTTCTACTTCAGAACAACCGACGTCACCGGCTCGGTCAACCTGGCCGAGGGGGTCGAGATGGTGATGCCGGGAGACAACACCCAGATGAGGATAGAGCTGATCGTTCCGATTGCTATGGAGGAGGGCCTGCGCTTCGCAATCCGCGAGGGAGGCCGTACCGTCGGCGCCGGCGTAGTAACCAATATAATTACGTAAGGGAATATGGCAGGACAACGAATTCGCATCAGACTCAAGGCATACGATCACCGCATACTCGATAGATCGGCTGCTCAGATCGTGCAAACAGCAGAGCGGATGGGCTCCCAAGTAAGCGGGCCTGTACCTCTGCCGACAAGACGAGAGACGTTTTGCGTGATCAGATCGCCTTATATCGACAAGGACTCGCGCGAGCAGTTCGAGATCCGGACGCACAAACGCCTAATTGACATCCTTCAACCGACTCCACGGACGGTCAACGCCCTAATGGGACTGAATTTGCCGGCCGGTGTGGATATCGAAATCAAGCTATAGAGCTAGAAGGCTCAGCGACGCGCCGGAAAATGAATGCCGGCGACTACTGCTTGTAGGAAGTAATCGAGGCCGAAATGTTGGAAGGCATACTGGGTCGCAAGGTGGCCATGACCCAGATATTCTCTGAGGATGGAACCGCGGTGCCTGTCACCGTCGTGCAGGCCGGGCCATGCGTCATTACCCAGGTCAAGACCATGGAGATCGACGGATACGACGCGATACAGCTCGGATATGGCAGCGCGAAGCGCTACAACAGACCTTTGGAAGGGCATTTGAAAGGGTTAGATGCCGCGGTGCTCCGTGAATTCAGGACTGCCGATGCATCGACTCATTCAGTCGGCGATGAAGTGGACCTGAGGCTATTCAAGGTCGATGATCTCGTCGACGTTGCCGGAGTGTCGAAGGGCCGCGGTTTTGCGGGAGTGATGAAACGCCACAATTTCAAGGGAGGACCAAAGACTCACGGTCAATCCGACCGCGCGCGAGCCCCCGGATCGATTGGCGCCACGACCACTCCGGGACGAGTCCTGAAGGGCAAGCGAATGCCGGGTCGGATGGGTGGCGAAAGGGTCACGGTCAAGAATGTGCGAGTAGCCAGATTGGACGAGGAAAGAAATCTGCTTTTCATACAGGGTGCCGTTCCAGGCGCCCAGAACGGCATCCTCGAGATTCGCAAGAATCACTGACATCTTGCTAATCCGCCCCGAATCAAGCGAGGCTTCGGGCACGACCCGCCACTAAGAGCAACTAAGCGTTGGCTTGCTGGTGGCTTTCGCGATCGATTTAAGATCAAGCTCGTGTTTCAGTTCTCAGGGCGGGATGGCGTCTCGCGCCGGTGGTTTTCATGGCGCAATTTGGGGTCACGGCCGGAATTGCTTCAATATGGGGCTGAATTCATTATATAATGGTGGTTTGTGGGTTTTCGCGGATGCGACATTCTGAGGTGGTAGTTTGCAGGTCACGGTAAGAGACCAACAGGGCAACGAGGTAGAAACGACCACGCTTCTCGACGAAGTGTTCTCGGTGCCCTTCAACGAAGCACTCGTGCATCAAGTCGTGGTCGGCCAGCTAGCCAACGGCCGGCAAGGGACGCACGATACGCTAACCCGCGCGGAAGTGAGCGGCGGCGGACGGAAGCCGTGGCGACAGAAGCACACCGGCAGGGCGCGACACGGGTCGATCAGGTCCCCGATATGGCGTGGCGGCGGCCTCGCATTTGGACCACATCCCCGCAGTCACAAGCAAAAGCTGCCGGCAAAGCTGCGACTAGGGGCTCTTCGTTGTGCTCTTTCAAGCAAACTGGCGAGCGAACGCCTGTTATTGATCGACAGTTTGAACCTGGATAGACCTAAGACGCGAGAGATGGTGGGTGTACTGAGCGCATTGAACGTGGACACGACGTTTCTGACGGTTGTCGATCATCCCGATCGGAACGTTCTATTGGCTACTCGAAACATCCCTGGAGGTTGGGTCAAAACAGCGAAGTCTATTAACGTGATAGACGTATTTAAATACGATTTTCTGATCGTTTCCGTACCGGCAGTTAGAACTATCGAGAAGTGGTTGTCGGACGGAGAGTGAGCTAGAAAAGTGGAAGCACATGACGTTATTCGTCGTCCGCTGATAACGGAAAAGAATACCGCGCTAGCGGCTCAGAACAAGTATCTGTTCGAAGTGAGTAGAGAGGCCAACAAGATCGATGTGAAGCGCGCCGTCGAGCAGCAGTTCAGTGTGAACGTGACGTCGGTTAACGTGTTGAACGTGAAAGGCAAGATCAAGCGCGTCGGGCGAAACAGAGGGCGAACAAGGAGCTGGAAGAAAGCAATAGTCACGCTCGTCCCCGGTCAACGCCTCGACTTTATCGAGGGTGTTTGACGATGGATGGCTCGCGGATGAGGAAAAGGAACCGATAGCAAGATGCCGATAAAGCAGTTCAAGCCGACGTCCCCGGGCCGCCGGGGAATGAGTGGTCAGACGTTCACCGAGATTACGAAGCGACGTCCAGAGAAATCGCTGACCGAGCCGCTGCCAAAAAAGGCGGGTCGCAACAGTTCTGGACGCATCACCACCAGGCATCGGGGCGGGCGTCACAAACGGCTCTATCGCAGGATCGATTTCAAGCGCGACAAGTTGGGAGTCAATGCCGAGGTGATAGCAATCGAGTACGATCCAAATCGTTCCTCTCGAATTGCGCTGCTTGAATACGAGGACGGCGAGAGGCGATACATATTGGCGCCGCTAGGGTTGTCGGTCGGTGAAACGGTCAGCGCCGGCCCAGACGCAGAATTGCGCACGGGATGCGCTTTGCCCCTGAGTAACATGCCAGCCGGCACGACGATCCATAATTTGGAGTTGAGGGTTGGCCGTGGCGGACAGATGGTTAGAGCGGCCGGCACATCCGCACAGCTGATGGCAAAGGAAGGCCAATACGCGCTAGTACGGATGCCTTCCGGCGAGCTAAGGCAGATTCACTCGGCCTGCATGGCAACAATCGGCCAAGTCGGCAACGTAGAACACGAGAACGTCAACCTAGGCAAGGCCGGCCGGAGGCGGAGGATGGGATGGCGCCCGACGGTCCGCGGATCTGCTATGAACGCAGCAGACCATCCGCATGGCGGAGGTGAAGGCAAGGCGCCGATAGGCCATCCTGGGCCGATGACTCCATGGGGTAAGCCGGCGCACGGGCACCGTACCAGGCATTCCAAAAAGCGAAGCAGCAAGTTCATCATACGCTCACGTCATCAGAAGAGGTAATTGGTCCGATGTCCAGATCTCTAAAAAAAGGTCCCTACGTAGACGTCAAGTTGCTGCATAAGATCGAGAACCTCAATCGAAGCGGAGAGAGGCGCGTCATCAAGACGTGGTCTCGTAATTCGACCGTCTTCCCCCAGATGGTGGGTCACACTATCGGCGTTCACGACGGCCGCCGCCATGCGCCGGTGTACATAACTGAGAATATGGTAGGGCATAAACTCGGCGAGTTTGCGCCGACAAGAACGTTTCGCGGCCACGGCCGCGGCGGTAGATCTGAAACTACTACGACCGTCGTGACAAGATAGAGAGGATACTTAGGTAGTCGTGGAAGCCTCAGCCAATCACAAGTTCCTAAGGGGCTCGCCAAGAAAAGTTCGCCTAATCGTGGACTTGGTACGCGGCAAGTCGGTGGAGGAAGCGTTGACATTACTGTCAATAATGCCCCAGAAGGCGGCAAAACAGGTTCGAAAGGCCGTGCGGGCGGCTTCGGCTAACGCGGAAAACAATCACGACATGGTTGCCAGCGAACTCAAAATCGCCAGAATATTTGCCAATGAGGGGCCGACCCTAAAGCGATTTCGTCCGCGTTCACGTGGACGGGCCAGTCCGCTACTCAAACGATCGAGCCACATTACCGTGGTGGTTAGCGACGAGGAGGAATTACTTGGGCCATAAAGTGCATCCCATCGGATTTCGACTGGGCTTCATCAAGGAATGGGATGCCAAGTGGTATGCCGAACGGGACTACACTGAGCTTCTTCACGAAGACATCGAGATCCGGCGTTACCTGATCGACCAACTGTATCAGGCGGGAATTCCGCGCATCGAGATAGAGCGCTCGGCGAATCACGTGACTATAGGAATTCAAACCGCAAAGCCTGGTATCGTGATAGGCCGGAGTGGGGTCCGAGTAGAGCAACTTCGCCAAGATCTCGAGGCCAAGACTGGCAAGAGGATCCGAATCAATATCGTCGAAGTTCGCCAACCCGAAAAGAACGCCACCTTGGTAGCTCAAAGCATCGCCGATCAGATCGAGAGAAGAATACCGTATAGGCGAGCGATCAAGCAGTCTGTGAACCGTGCAATGCAGCGGGGCGCAGGTGGAATCAAAGTGGTAGTGGCCGGCCGGCTTGGCGGACACGAGATGTCACGCCGCGAACGTGAAGTTGCCGGCAAAGTCCCTCTTCACACTCTGCGGGCCGACATCGACTACGGAACAGCGGAGGCATTGACGACCTACGGTGTTATTGGTGTCAAGGTCTGGATTTACCACGGCGAAATCTTGCCGGAGGGCGAACGGAGCAAGATGCCCCAGGCACCGCCGGTACCCGTGGTCGGGGGAATCAAGCGACCCGAAGCCCTGCGAGCCAAACCCAAGGAAAGTAAAACTCCCGCTGGAACAGCATCCGAACCGGTGGCGCCAAAACCCTCCGCCACCACGGAGGCATCGACCGAAGGTGTGGAGCAAAGCGCTGCTGCAGCGACCGGAATGGGTAGCGAGAATGTCGCGGAGCCTGCAACTGAAGGACCTGAGAGTGGATAATGATCAGGCTCGATAGCGGGAGAATCTAGAAATGTTGATGCCCAAACGCGTCAAATTCAGAAAGATGCATCGTGGGCGCCGTCGCGGCCAGGCATCCGGTGGTCGCGAGGTCAGCTTCGGGGACGTAGGGCTTGTTGCCCTTGAGTCGGCATGGATTAATTCCCGCCAGATCGAAGCCGCGCGGAGGGCAATTACCCACCATCTGCGGCGTGGCGGCAACATCTGGATACGTATATTCCCGGACAAACCGGTTACGGCCAAACCGGCGGAAACCAGAATGGGTAAAGGAAAAGGAGCACCTGATCATTGGGTAGCGGTCGTCAAGCGGGGCAGAGTGATGTTCGAGGTTGGCGGAGTGGAGCGCGAACTCGCCCATGAAGCGCTAAAGCTGGCGAGCCACAAGCTGCCAATCGCTACCAAACTAATCAGTCGTGAACCGGTCGACGGCTTGGAAGCGGCGTCAGTCGGGGCATCTAACACGACACCAGGAACGGACTCTACGGATGAAGGCTAGCGAGATTAGAAAACTGGCGACCGAGGAAGTGGCCGAGCAATTGGGCGAGCACCGGAAAGAGCTCTTCAACTTGCGCTTCCAGCAGAGCACGCGCCAGCTTTCCAACCCGAGCAGACTAGGCATAGTTAGGCACGATATTGCACGCATGGAGACGGTATTACGTGAGCGTGAGCTCGCACAATAGGGCACCGTTAAATAGGTCAGACCTATAGATGCGCGCCTGTAACAGGTGGAGCGATGCAGAAACAACGCAAAGTTAGAGTGGGAACTGTAAAAAGTAATAAGATGGACAAGTCCGTCGTCGTAACGGTGCCGCGGACGCGCCAAGATCCGCTGTACCGGCGAATCGTACGCGTCCGCACGAACTACATGGCTCACGACGAGGATAACGAATGCCAAATAGGAGACCGCGTCCGTATCGTAGAGACGCGACCACAAAGCCGGCGTAAGTCCTGGCAAGTGGCCGAAATTCTCGAACGGGCCCGATTATCGGAATGATGTCGAGACCAGTAAGATGATTCAAGTTCAAACGCGCCTAAAGGTGGCCGACAATACCGGAGCCAAAGAGATCATGTGCATTCGAGTTCTTGGAGGGAGCGGCCGGAAATTCGGTGGAGTCGGCGACGTGATAGTTGCGTCGGTCAAACACGCTGCGGCGGGTGGATCGGTGAAAAAAGGGGACGTAGTCCGCGCGGTCGTGGTACGTACAACCAAAGAGTACGGCCGGCCAGATGGATCGTTTATCCGTTTCGACGAGAATGCCTGCGTTATCCTAGACGACAAAACGAATCCGAGGGGTACACGGATATTTGGTCCCGTGGGCCGCGAGCTCCGCGATCATAATTTTATGAGGATAGTATCACTCGCTCCTGAAGTGATCTAGACGAGCTAAAGGATCGAAGGTGAAGATAAGAAAAGGCGACACGGTCTACGTACGGGCTGGCAAGCACCGGGGCCAAACCGGTGCCGTATTGGCGGCGTTGCCAAAAGAGCAGAAGGTGTTGGTTGCCGGCGTAAACGTGGTGAAGCGCCACACGAAGCCGCGAGGTATGGCACGGTCCGGCGGAATCATCGACAAACAGCTGGGAATCCACGTGTCGAATGTTTCGCTGGTCGATCCCGGTTCCGGCGCCCCGACGGCAATCGGATATAAGTTTCTCGAAGATGGCAGCAAAGTCCGGATTAACAAGCGAACTGGAAACGACATATAGTTTGGCGTGGGCGAAGTCCGATGCACACGAAACTCGACGCGAAAACTAGCCGGAGTGGAAAAAGGGCACTTGTGAAATCATGATCGAGCCTATGTTGGAAAAATACCGCAAAGAGGTTGCTCCTGCTCTGATGAAGGAGTTCGAGTACACGAACGTAATGCAAGTGCCTCGTTTGGAGAAGGTTGTGCTGAACATCGGCCTTGGGGAAGCCATCGAAAACGGGCGAGCCATCGAATCGGCCACTCGGGACCTGACGACCATATCCGGACAGAAGCCTGTGGTGACCAGAGCAAGGAAGTCGATAGCCGGATTTAAGATGAGGGCCGGAATGCCCATAGGGGTGAGCGTAATCTTGCGCCTCGAGCGAATGTATGCGTTCCTGACGAGGCTATTTAATGGAGTTCTGCCAAGAATACGTGACTTCCGCGGTTTACCCGACCGTTCTTTCGACGGCAGGGGCAACTATTCGATCGGATTGACAGAGCAGCTGGTCTTTCCAGAGATCGACTACGATAGTATAGATAAGGTGCGAGGTCTCCAGGTGACGATTGTAACCACCGCTCGAACCGACGAAGAGGGGAGTCGGCTGCTTCAATTACTTGGGTGTCCAATTGCGACTGCACAACACGCCCAGCAATGATATTAGGTTGATTGAGAGTCGGCTGATGCCGGCCTCGAGGGATGGACTGTGGCAAAAAAATCTATGATAGCGAAGGCCAAACGGGAACCGAAATTCGGTGTACGCAAGTACAATCGGTGCAGGTTGTGTGGTCGGCCACGGGCGTACATGCGGAAGTTTGGGATGTGCCGCATCTGTTTTCGTGAGCGTGCGCTGAGAGGCGAAATCCCTGGAATAATCAAGTCGAGTTGGTAGCGGTGATCGGACGACGCGAACAAGCTACCCCGAATGGAGTGCTGAACTCTTGGTAGTGAATGATCCAATAGCTGACCTTCTTACGCGCATAAGAAATGCAGGGGTGCCGAGACATAACGCGGTGACGATGCCGTCATCGAGGATGAAAGAGGCGATTTGCAGAATTCTCAAGACTGAGAAATATATCCGAGCTTTCAACGTCGCCGAGGAAGCGCCCCGACGAACACTGAGAGTTGTTCTCGACTATACGAAAGACGCTCAGCCGGCGATAACTGGAATACAGCGTATCAGTAAGCCGGGCCGGAGGGTCTATTCTAAGGCGGCCAACATGCCGCGAGTCCTGGACGGGCTGGGAATCGCCGTAGTGTCGACCTCGCGTGGCGTAATGACCTCAGACGAGGCCCGACAACGACGTCTCGGCGGTGAGATATTGTGCCATGTTTGGTAGGGACACCGATGTCTAGAATTGGCCAACAGCCCGTAACGGTTCCCGCCGGCGTGACCGTGACGATTTCGGCGGGCAACGAAGTGCAAGCTTCGGGGCCAAAGGGCACAATCGTCAGGAAGTTCAGGCACGAGATGGATATCAGTCAATCAAATGGCCAAGTCTTGGTGAAGCGGCCAAGCGACGACAGAGAGCACCGAGCGCTGCACGGGACCACGCGCTCCTTAATCGCCAACATGGTGACGGGTGTCAGCGAGGGATTCAAGAAAGAGCTGGAAGTGCATGGCGTCGGATACCGAGTCCAGAAACAAGGGGAAAAGGTTGTTTTGCAGATCGGGTACTCACACCCGGTCGAGGTGCTGCCACCGGCGGGCGTAGAGGTGGAGCAGATAGAGACCTTTACTCCAACTCAGGCCAATCAGTGGTTAACGACTCGGTTCGTGGTATCGGGAGCAAACAACGAAGACGTAGGACAATTTGCCTCAGTGATCCGCAAGGCGCGCAAGATAGATCCCTACAGGGGCAAAGGCATCAGGTATCGCGGAGAAATCATTCGCAGAAAAGCCGGCAAGACCGTGGGAGTCCAGTAATTGGACACGCGATTTCCTGTAGTATCCATGCCGCATAATTTGGCGGCACGTGGAGATATGGACAGTGGGTAAAATAGGCAAGCGGGCTGCACGTAAAAGGCGACACAATCGTGTTCGGAAAACAGTCGGTGGCAGTGCGGAGCGCCCGAGGCTCTCGGTGTTCAGGAGCCTTACAGGCATATACGCACAGGTGATAGACGATGGCAGCGGGCGCACGCTAGCGGCGGCCTCCACTCTAGATGGAGAGGTAAGATCCGCTATCGACGGTAAGAACAAGACTGAACAGGCCGGATTGGTTGGTGAAGTCGTCGCCAAGCGCGCACTGGCTGTGGGCGTCGACAAGATAGTATTCGACCGGGGCGGATACAAGTATCATGGGCGCGTCAAAGCGCTCGCCGACGGCATGCGCCGTACTGGAGTCAAGTTTTGAATCCCGCTACGGTCAGAAAGACCGCTCAGGAGGACGAATGCCCCAAATAAACCCGACCGAGCTTTCTCTTGAAGAACGAGTCGTCAACATCAATCGGGTCGCCAAGGTAGTGAAAGGTGGGCGCCGGTTTAGTTTCGGGGCAGTAGTTGTAGTGGGTGATGGCGAGGGCCACGTAGGCCTCGGATTCGGCAAAGCCAACGATGTGCCGGAATCAATCCGAAAGGCAACAGAGAACGCACGACGCAGCCTCATACTGGTACCAAGGCACGACTCGACTATACCCCATGCAATAACCGCCGAATTCAGCGCAGCTAGGGTGTTGATGAAGCCAGCCTCGCCGGGTACGGGCGTGATTGCCGGCGGTTCGGTGCGGGCAGTCGTAGAAGCGGCCGGCATTCGCGACATTCTGACCAAGTCGCTGGGCAGCTCCAACCCGATCAACGTGGCCAAAGCATCGATATTGGCGTTGACAAGACTAAAGCCTAGATCGCCGGCGCGGATTGCGCGTTCCCCATCCGCGGACGTCGGTGCTATCGTCCCAGAATGACCGGCAATGGGCTTGCGGCAACCATCGATGACGTTCAAAAGCGAATCGTAGATAGTGAGACGGTCCGGAAAGTGTGAAGATGGCCAAGCTGAGGATCAAGCAAGTTAGGAGCACAATCGGGCAGCGCGATAATTTCGAAAGGACCTTGCGCAGCCTAGGATTGCGCCGGATCAATCATTCGGTCATCCACGATGATACGCCATCAATCAGAGGGATGGTGCATTCGGTCCAACACCTGGTCTCGGTAGAATTAGAAGCTGGCGAGGAAGAATAGATGGAAAAGAGAGGCCTTTGGGCGCTTCGCTCTCCGCGAGGGGCTAGGAAGAAGTCGCGGCGGGTAGGCCGCGGACACGGCTCCGGGCGGGTCAAGACGGCCGGACGGGGGACCAAGGGACAGGGTTCGCGGTCAGGGGGCAACATAAATCCGCGATTTGAAGGAGGACAATTGCCAATCGTGAAGCGTCTGCCTCACCGGCGCGGGTTCACGAGCCGCCGTCCTCCCAACCCGCAACCCGTTAATCTGCGACAGTTGGCCAGATTCGAATCCGGCGACGAAGTCGGGCCGGAACAGATGGCTCAAATCGGCTTGGTCAAGCATGCCGGCAAGCCCATCAAGATCCTAGCGGACGGGGATCTGGCAGGAACGACCCTCATCGTCAAGGCAACCGCGTTTAGCGCCGAAGCAAAGCGTAAGATAGAGGCAGCGGGTGGCATGGCCGAGGTTCTAAACTAGGAGTCAAGGCCTATGCTCGAATCACTGGCGAACGCGCTTCGGATTCCCGACCTCCGACGTAAACTGCTGTTCACTCTCGGAATGCTGGTTGTATTCCGGTTTATCGCCCACGTTCCGGTCCCGGGCGTGGACACGTTTCGCTTGGAGCAACTGTTTCGCCAAAGCCAGTTGCTGGGGATGCTGGACCTCTTCTCAGGCGGCGCGATGCAAAACTTTTCGATCGCGGCGATGGGGGTCTATCCCTACATCACGGCGACGATCATCATGCAGTTATTGGTCCCAATCATCCCACAGCTGGAGGAGCTATCAAAAGAGGGTGAAGCCGGCCGGCAACGTATCACGACAATAACTCATTGGTTGATGGTACCGCTTGCGATATTGCAAGCTTACGCCACGTCGATCCTACTGCAGAGCCAGGGCATAATCACCAATTTCGGCCTGGCGCCGGGCCAACTATTGCCAACGGTATCAATAATTATATCTATGACGGCCGGGACAGCCTTGCTTGTCTGGCTGGGCGAATTGATTACCGAGAATGGCATCGGCAACGGAGTGTCGATAATCATATTCGCCGGCATAGTGTCTCAACTTCCATTGATGGTAGGCCGAACTCTCTTTGGCGGCGGCGAAATTGGCGCTGGAATAGTATTCGCCGCTCTGGGACTCGTGATTATCGCGGCGATCGTCTTCGTGCAGGAGTCTCAAAGACGGATTCCAGTGCATTACGCCAAGCGAGTCCGCGGCACCAGAGTGTACGGCGGTCAGAGTACCCACATACCGCTGAGGGTCAACTCGGCCGGAATGATTCCCATAATCTTCGCTATGTCGTTGATGCTATTCCCGGGGACGGTCGCAAACTACTTCACGGTCGCAACCGGATTTGTAGGAGAGGCTGCAACTTTCATTCGAGATCTATTCGACACGACCGGCATAATCTATTGGGTGATGTTCTTTCTCCTGGTTGTGTTCTTTGCCTTCTTCTACACTTGGGTCACGTTTCAACAGCAGCGACTAGCCGAAAACCTCCAGAAAAACGGGGGCTTCATACCTGGAATCCGACCCGGAAGACCGACCCAGCAGTATTTGAACGGCGTTCTATTTCGTATTACTTGGCTCGGAGCTATGTTCCTTGGGGTAATCGCTATCCTGCCCTTCTTCACCCAAGGGTTTGGATCATCGCTGGTGCTCAGCAGCACTGGATTGCTAATTGTCGTGGGCGTGGTTGTCGACACGATGAAGCAGCTAGAGGCTCAGCTGATGATGAGAAACTACGAAGGCTTCATACGCTGAGGGCTATGGGCCGAAAGAAACGGCGTTCGATTTCGCTGAAGCAGCCACGCGAGATTTTGCTGATGCGAGAAGCCGGCCGGATCGTCGCAATAGTGCTCAATACGTTGGAAGACGCCATTCGGCCCGGTGTGACTACCTGGGACCTCGACATCATGGCGGAGGAGGTAGCGACTAAATTGGGCGGCGTCCCGGCGTTCAAGGGATATCAAGGTTTTCCGGCGTCGATATGCGCCTCAGTAAACGAGGAGCTGGTGCACGGCGTCCCGACCACCTCGCGAGTCTTGGAAGAGGGTGACATAGTCACGATAGATTTTGGCGCAAGCTACCAAGGGTATTTTGGAGATTCGGCTGTCACCTACATGGTCGGTACGGTGAGCGAACCGGCCCGCCGGCTCGTGCAAGTTACCGAAGAATCGCTCGCCGGAGCGATCGACCAAGCCCGCGCCGGCAAGCGCGTAAGTGACCTGTCCAAGACCGTGCAAAATCACGTAGAAGCGAACGGGTTTTCAGTCGTACGTCAATACGTGGGCCACGGGATCGGGGTGCGTATGCACGAGGAGCCACCGATCCCGAACTATTTTGACGTGGATAGGGAGATTGATCCCGTGCTTCGGCCGGGGATGGTCCTGGCTATAGAACCAATGGTGAATCAGGGTGCGTCCGAGACGACCATATTGGACGACGAATGGACTGTAGTAACCTCCGACCGCATGTTATCCGCCCATTTCGAGCACTCGGTGGCTGTCACCGAGAATGGGCCCGAGATCTTGACTAAGCTTTAGGATATCCATCCACCGGAGAAAATATGGCGAAAAAAGACGCGATCGAAGTCGAAGGTAAGGTCACGAAAGCGCTGCCTAATGCGGTGTTCACGGTTGAGTTGACGACCGGACACACGGTACTGGCGCACATATCCGGCAAGCTTCGGCAACACTTCATCCGCATCTTACCTGGCGACAAGGTCACGGTAGAGCTCTCGCCATATGATCTAACCCGCGGAAGGATTACCTACAGGCTCCGCTAGTGTCATGGGGACGCCCTTTGCCGGGGGTTTCAGAACCATTCAAATCTCTCTCGGTTCGCTGCCAGCCCTGATACTTGCATGTATCGAACGCCGGCGTCGCGAAGTGGACTTGTCCCGGCTAATACAAAATGTGAATTGGAATTAGCCGTGGCAGAGTCGGCATATGGCATTCCAACGAGATCTCGCGCCTAGAGTGATGGAAGCGGCGCAAAAGTCGCCGGCGATCACGCTCACGGGGCCTCGTCAAAGCGGCAAAACCACCCTGTCCAAGGCCGTGTTTTCCCCGCACAGCGATGTGAGTCTTGAGGCTCCAGATGTTCGGGCTTTTGCATCTGAAGATCCCCGCGCATTTCTGGCCCAGTATCCCAATGGCGCCATTACCGACGAGGTTCAACGAGTCCCGGAGCTCCCCTCCTACCTTCAGGGAATCATCGACGCAGCGCGAGAGCCGGGTCGGTGGATCCTGACGGGCTCACACAAAATCTCTGCCGAGCCGAGTCGGTAAGCCAGTCCTTGGCAGGGCGAACTACGGTTCACTATCTCCTTCCGCTGGCCCGGAGCGAGGTTGTGCGGTTCGACCAGTATCCGAAGACCCTGGCAGCGACTCTCCTCGCTGGCGGCTATCCTCGCATATTCGACCAGGCCCTCAACCCTTCGGAGTGGCTCCGTTCATATGTCGCGACCTACATCGAACGCGACGTAAGAGCCATCAGCAACGTCGGTGATCTCATGACCTTACAGCGCTTCGTGGAGTTGTGCGCTGGGCGCACGGCTCAGTTGATCAACTTCGCAGCACTGGCGAGTGACTGCGGTGTGTCCCAGCCCACGGCGAGAGCCTGGCTCAGCATATTGGAAGCCAGCTTCATCGTTTTTCGCCTACTGCCTTTCCACAGGAACCAGAACAAAAGGCTGGTGAAATCGCCGAAGTCGCACTTCTACGACGCTGGTCTCGTCTGCTGGCTCATCGGTATCCGAACACCAGAGCAACTAGGCTCGCACCCCCTGCGTGGACCGATATTCGAGACTTGGGTGGTGTCGGAGATCGTCAAACATCGCATGAACCTAGGCGAAACTAGGGGCATCTTCTTCTATCGAAGTCGTGACCGTGCCGAGGTGGACTTGGTTATCTGTACGACCGGGGAGATGGGTAACACTTAAACCGGTGACATAGGTGACACTTTAGTACCGGGCATGCTTTCGACCGCCGGAGTGACCAGAGCGGGGATGACTAAATGCGACGGACGGCCGGCTCTACTGACCGGCCGTGGCGCGGGCTCTGGCTGGGGACAAACCCCAGCGCTACGAGGCTGTCGTTCGACTCTCGTTGCTGGGGCGATGGTGGTTGGTGTCGCTGGGATGTACAGTGTGCCGGCGCTCATCCTGGGGCAGACCCTGCGCTCACTTGGCCTCCGTGATAAAATATTGCTCCAGTTGCCGGAGGGTACGCAGCTATTGAAGATTGCGGTCGTCGTCTTCCCTGGCACCAATTGCGATGCTGATTGCTTCCACGTAATTACCCAAGTTTTCCATCAGCCTGCTCAGTATGTCCGGCATGACTCCACCGAACTGAGCGATGCCGAGTGCGTGATACTGCCCGGCGGATTTTCCTATGGCGATTACCTAAGAGCGGGCGCAATAGCTCGATTCTCGCCAGTAATGAGGCCGATTGCCGACTTTGCGCGGGCCGGCGGCCAAGTTGTAGGAATCTGCAACGGATTTCAAGCGTTGGTCGAAGCGGGACTACTGCCCGGCGCGCTGTTGCCCAACTCGACGGCCTTCCGATGTGAGTGGGTCAATCTCTTGGTAGAGGAAAACCGGGCCGACGCGCTCGGCGCGGCCAGACCAGGCCAAGTAATCCGTATGCCGATTGCTCACGGCGAGGGTCGTTACTACCTCGGAGAGGATGAGCTGAGCCGTCTCGAACGCAACCGTCAGGTTGTGCTGCGATACTGCGGGTCGGATGGCCAGGTAAGTGCCGATTTCAACCCCAACGGCTCGGTCGGCAATGTTGCCGCCGTGTGCAACGAAGGAGGCAACGTATTCGGTCTCATGCCGCACCCTGAACGTTGCTCGGAACAGAGCTTGGGCGGTACGGATGGACGGCTAGTCTTCCAATCACTGTTGTCTATGGTGGCCGCGGCTACATGATGGTCACTCAGGACGTACTGGACGAGATAGCACTATCTCGCGAGGAACACCGACGCATCGTAGATCTGATAGGACGTGAGCCGACTGAAGTCGAGCTCGGACTATTCGGAGCGATGTGGAGCGAGCATTGCGGCTACAAGAATTCCAAGGCGCTGCTTCGTCGGCTGCCTACTACTGGCAGCCGGGTCTTACAGGGCCCCGGCGAGAACGCCGGCGCAGTCGACATCGGCGATGGCTTGGCGGTCGTCATGAAGGTAGAGAGTCACAATCACCCCAGTGCAGTCGAGCCCTTCCAGGGCGCGGCTACGGGCGTGGGTGGGATCATACGCGACATCTTCACGATGGGGGCGCGGCCAATCGCGCTCCTAGACTCGCTGCGATTCGGAGCGTTGGACAATGAGCGTTCCGAGTATCTGTTCAAGGGAGTAGTTGGCGGAATATCTTTCTATGGCAACTGCATAGGCGTGCCCACAGTTGGCGGCGAGATATATTTCGAGCCGGCCTATGCTGAGAATCCACTTGTCAATGTTATGGCAGTAGGCTTGATCGAAACCGACAAAATAGTTCGGTCACGGGCCGAGCTTCCAGGGGCGGCGCTCCTTCTGGTCGGTGCGGATACCGGACGCGACGGCATACACGGCGCCTCCGGCTTGGCTTCGCGCGAATTGAGCGACAGCACGATAGATCAGCGACCCACCGTTCAGGTAGGCAACCCGTTTCTAGAAAAGCTCCTTATCGAGGCTTGTCTCGAACTCCACCGTTCGGGCAAGCTGCTAGCAATGCAGGATCTGGGCGCAGCCGGCATTACGAGCGCAATCGTGGAGGCAGCTAGCAAGGGCGGCACCGGCGTCGAGATCGACGTCGATCGGGTGTCGCGCCGTGAAACGAATATGAACGCCTATGAGATCATGCTGTCGGAATCACAGGAGAGAATGCTAGTCGTCGTACGCCCGGAAGACGTGGCGATGGCCCTCGCGGTGATCGGGAAGTGGGGACTGCACGCCGACCTGTTCGGCCAAGTTACAGCGGATCAACAAGTGAGGGTAGTCGAGTCAGGAAAAGTCGTGGCCGACCTGCATGCGGATTACCTGGCGCGTGCGCCGGAGTACGTACGCGACGGGAAGATCCCCGAATGGGAGGGGGCGGCAGCCGCATACCCGATCGAGCAGATCCCTCAGTTCGAGGACCTCAACGACAGTCTGCTCAAGCTGCTGGCCTCGCCGGACATCGCCTCGAAACGATCGGTATATAGACAATACGATCATAGCGTTCAAACCAATACACTGGTAGGACCCGGCTCGGGTGATAGCGCGGTCCTCAGGATCAAGGGCACCGGCAAAGCGATCGCAGTGTCGGTAGACGGCAACGGCCGGCATTGCTATTTAGATCCATATCGCGGCGCGATGGGGATAGTGGCCGAAGCCACACGTAACGTGAGCTGTGTCGGAGCGGTTCCGTTGGCGGCAACTGACTGTTTGAACTTCGGTAATCCGGAGAAGGCGGAGATCTACTCTCAGCTAGAGCGCGCAATCGACGGACTCGCCGCCGGCTGTCGGGGCCTCGATATTCCGATAATCAGCGGGAACGTGAGCCTCTATAACGAATCGAACGGGAAGGCGATATTTCCGACGCCTATTCTGGGCGTCGTCGGCCTCTTGGAAGACGCGACAAGAGCAGTGTCGGCCGGCTTCAGGCAGGAAGGCGACGACGTTTGGCTAATTGGTCCTGCCGACGCCGAGGAGATCGGCGGGAGCGAATATCTGAAAGTGATCCACGGGCTTGTAGTTGGCCGGCCGCCCGTGGTAGACCTCGAACGAGAACGCAAAGTACAAACGTACTGCCGGCGGGCAGCCAACGCCAATCTCCTGCAAAGCGCCCATGACTGTTCTGACGGCGGCTTGGCTGTCGCCCTTGCGGAGAGCTGCATGATTGGCGGAATCGGCGCAACGGTTGGCCTTACTCTCGGAAATCGACCCGAATATCGGTTGTTTGGAGAGAGTCATAGCCGGATAATAGTAAGTGCCCAACAAGTAGACGAGAAACGGCTGCGTTCGCTGGCGCTCGAAATGGGCGTCGAGCTTACCAGGATTGGCAGGGTTGGGGGCGACGCATTGCGCATCGCCGACGAGCCCGAGATCTCATTGGCGCTGATGCGGGGAGCGTGGAATCGACTCGGCAGACTCTGAGCGGGACCAGCGTGAACCTTGGATGTCTCACAAGGAGGATAGGCGTTGGATGACAAGCTGAAAGAAGCTTGCGGCGTTTTTGGCATCTACGGGCATAGGGAGGACGTAGCCCGAGTTACCTTCTTTGGCCTATTCGCGCTACAACACCGCGGGCAAGAATCGGCCGGCATCGTTACTTCCGACGGAAGCCGGCTTGCCGTCCACAAGAGTATGGGCCAGGTAGCCCAGGTCTTCACCGAGGACGATTTGCACAGCCTGCCCGGTCACATAGCCATAGGGCACACCAGATACTCCACCACCGGCTCATCCAAGATCTTCAATGCCCAGCCGGTCGTCGTCGACGGCCAAATTGCCTTGGGCCACAATGGCAACCTAACCAACGCAGCTATCTTGCGCGAAGAGTTGCTCAGCGAAGGCTACGTCTTTCGCGGCACTTCCGATAGTGAGATGATCGCGCACCTATTCAACTCCGGGCCGGGCCGGGATCAGGCCGAACGAATTCGGCTCGCAATGCGCAGGTTGATTGGCGCCTTCAGCATAGTAGCGCTGACGAAGAACGCCCTGTACGCTCTCCGGGATCCGCTAGGGGTACGGCCGCTGTGTCTAGGCAAGCTGAGTGGCTCCTGGGTGGTCGCATCGGAATCCTGTGCACTCGATACCATTGAGGCACAGTTCATTCGCGAAATAGAGCCCGGCGAGATTGTGAAGATAGATGACGGTGGTGTCGAGAGCTTTCCCCCCACGTCGGAGAGTAGGCGAGCTCTTTGCATGTTCGAATACATCTATTTTGCCCGACCGGACAGCATCATCAACGACCGTCTGGTTCATCAAGCCCGGATGTCGATGGGGCGGGCCCTGGCCAGGGAGCATCCGGCCGATGCGGATATAGTCATCGGTGTACCCGATTCGGGTACGCCGGCCGCGATCGGATATGCGGAAGAGAGCGGCATTCCCTTCCGTGAGGGGTTGGTAAAGAATCGCTATATCGGCCGTACCTTCATCCAGCCGGAGCAGAGGCTGAGGGATATCGGCATTAGCCTGAAATACAATCCGCTGCCGGAGGTCTTGGCGGACAAGAGCGTAGCAGTGGTGGACGACTCCATTGTGCGCGGCTCTACGACCAAGCCCATTGTCAGCTTGCTCCGGCGTGGAGGCGCCCGCGAGGTTCACGTACGGATCCATGCTCCGCCAATGGTCTATCCCTGCTACTTGGGACTGGACACGGCCCGGCGCAATGAACTCATCGCGGCCAAGAAGACGATAGACGAGATTCGCGAATTCATCGGCGCCGACTCACTCGGCTATCTGAGCTTGGACAACCTGATGGATGCCATTCGCGACAATCACGGCAAGCTCTGCCAGGGCTGCTTCACAGGGCAATATCCGGTACCTGTACAGCTCGAGTTCGACAAGCTGACCCTGGAGACGCGGTGAGCTCCAGGGTTCTCTCTTCACGGATATGGTGAATGCCGTCCGCAGAGCCGGCAACAGGATGGAACAGCGAACACGCCGCAATGAATCAGTCGCCCATCGACCCTAGTCATCTTAAACAACTCGTAAGCAGTTGAGCGAGTTGCCAACTACTTGGTCCAAGCCGATCCGCGTCGTCGCGCTCTGCTCGGGTCGAGGCACAAATATTCAGGCGATCATCGACGCCGAGCAGGCTGGCGCCCTGCCAATCAGGCTCGTGGGAGTAATCTATAACCGTGCCGGCGCGCAGTGCGCGACCAGAGCCGAGCCAGCCGGCGTACCTACTTACCTCTTGATCAGCCGAGGGCTAGACCGTGAAAACTACGGCGAGATCTTACTTGCGAAGCTAGTGGAACTGGCGCCCGACTTGATTGTCACGGCCGGCTTTAGGCGGATCCTTGGCGGGCAGGTGGTCGCAGCATTCCCCGATCGAATAATCAACATTCATCCTTCGCTGCTACCAGCGTTTGCCGGCAGTTTGCGTGCCCAGGCGGACGCATTGGCCCGCGGAGTGAAGATATCCGGCTGCTCGGTCCACTTTGTCAACAACGAAGTTGACGCCGGCCCTATAATCACCCAAGCCGCGATAGTGGTGAGGGAAGACGACGATGCAGAAAGCTTGTCGGAACGAATACTCGAGCAAGAGCATCGCATCCTAGTAGAGGCGATCGAACTGTTTGCAAATGGCCGGCTTAGGATCGAAGGCCGGCGGGTCCGGATCCTAGATCGGGACTGACTTTGTCCTGAGCGACTCTCGAACGGCGGCCAAATCGCGCCTCAGTCTGTCGTTCTTCTCCAAATTGTCGGCTACTCGGTTGCAAGAGTGTAAGACCGTGCTGTGGTCGCGGCCGCCGAGCAGACGCCCGATTTCGGCCAGCGAGACCCCCAACTCCTCGCGCAGGAGATACATTGCCATCTGTCGAGCGGATACTATCTTGCCGCCCCGGGACTTGCCCCTGATGATGACCGGATCAACTTTTAGATGGCGCGCCACCAAGTCGATGATCTCCTCGGGATGCAAGGGCCTACGTGATTCAGCCGGAACAAGATCCGCTATACATTCGGCGACAAGGTCGGCATCGATTGGCCGAGCGGTCAGCGTCGCCGTAGCAGAGATACGATTGAGTGCACCCTCCAAGTCCCGGATATTGGATTGGATTTTCGCGGCCAGGAACCGCATTATCGGCAAAGGAACGGCGATGCGTGATTCTCGGGCCTTAGCTATGAGAATCGCCTGTCGCGTCTCCAAGTCGGGCGGCTGAACGTCCGCTACCAATCCCCAACCAAATCGCGACTTCAGTCGTTCTGCAAGCGTCGATATGGCCTTGGGGGAGCGATCAGCGGAAATGACTACTTGGCGTCCGCTCGAGTGGAGGGTGTCGAACGTGTGAAAGAACTCCTCTTGGGTGCTCTCCTTACCCGCTATGAACTGAATATCGTCAACTAAGAGTACATCCACGTTTCGGTAGCGGTCACGGAACTCCTGCGTGCGGTTATTGCGGATCGATTGAATAAGGTCGTTGGTAAACTGCTCGGAGGAGATATAGACCACGCTGCGGCCGGATTCCAGAATCGCATGGGCGACGGCGTGGAGCAAGTGCGTTTTACCGAGTCCAACACCGCCATATATGAAAAGCGGGTTAAACGAGCCACCGGGCTCGCGGGCGACGGCTTGGGCAGCGGCGTGAGCCAACTGGTTGCCGGCGCCAACGACGAAGTGCTCAAACGTGTATTTTCGATTTGGGCGCCAGACATCAGACCTGGGTGGTGACAAAACAATCTGCTTGTCGGGAGGGTCCGACGGAGGATGTGCTGCCGTGGCCGAGCTCACGGATTCCAACGCCGAAGGAGCAGGCTCAACCGGGCCTACTACGACCGAAAGATCGAGTGCTTGTCCATTTATCTTGCTGATGGTGCCTTTGATTTCAGACGAGAGTCGACTTTCGATCCACTCCTTGGCGAACGTGCTGGGCGCGCGAATTAGCAGGGTGTCGTCATTGATCTCGACCGCCGTTACGTGTCTTACCCAGGTCTCATACACAGGTCTGGTCAGCTTCAACTCAAGCTCCCCTTGAGCAGCCTTCCACAGCTGTTTGGGGGTAAGACGCGCAACACGCATCAAAAGGCTACCTCTATTCGTAGCGTAGAATACGAGCAGGACTACCTGGATTGACCTGGCGCCGAAAGGGTGATGAGGTGGAGCGGTGGGTAGTATTGTAACACCCTATTGGGGCGGTTTAATTGTTATACTTTGCACAAAAGTTTGCCCCCGTAGCTCAACTGGACAGAGCGCATGGCTTCGGACCATGAGGTTGCGGGTTCGAGTCCTGCCGGGGGTGCCCAAGGCCGTAATTACGCGATTTTGCGGGTATGACTGAGCTCCCGATTGAACCGGCGCGGCTTGTCGTTGGGGGCGCTTTGCGCCGACCCGCACGCGATCTCGTTACTGTCAATTGTGCACGGAAAACAAATGGGTATTTTGAGGGTAACAGTTCAGATTTGGGTGTATGTCTCTCCTCCGTGCTCGTGAACTGGAAAGGCCGAGTCGCCATTCGGGACCTCAGTAGGCAGTCAAGGGGTGATTTCCAACCTATCGATACCCCAAATCCACTAGCTGGTCAACCTCATCCCCTCGCCTTGCGTAGTCTTCGACCTGGCTCCCTTCCCCCAGCCACGAGAATGGGGATCATTGTTGTGGGGGACACCCCCACATCCCCCGGCATCCGCCTGAGGCGGATCGCCCTTGCAACCCTTTCCTGGCTTTCCCCGATCAGACGTCCTCGCCCGTGGTAGACTCTCATTGGTGCAATATTACGCCCATACGGAGCAGGTACCCCTGAATCTGAACACTTACTTTTGAGGCCGGGGTCTTTACGATGGTTGTATCGCGTACTACAATTCTTGATGTCTTAGCATTTGTATTTGGAGGCGTTTAGAGATGCCATTAGCGGGCGCGCAGCCAATCACCGCTCCGGGTTGGACCGGTGAACCCAGAACCGATATCGCAGTCATTGACTGCGACGTCCACAACAGTTTGAAGAGCCAGGACGACCTTCTGCCCTATCTTCCGCGTGTGTATCGAGAACAGGTAATCGATCAGGGATTTCTTCTTCCCACATCCGGTTATTACAACGTACCGTTCAGTGCAAACCGCACCGACCTTTCCGACGGCAAGGACACGGAGATACTCGATATACGTGAGCGTGGCTCCGACTTTGATCTACTACGCGAACAGCATCTCGAGCGTTGGAACATCGACTACGCGCTGCTGACCGGTCCGGTCAATTTCTACAGCACTTGCGTAATCCCGGATCCGGACTACGCAGCCGCTCTGTGCCGAGCCTACAACGATTGGACGCTCGAGACTTGGACAGCTCGGGATAGCCGTTTGAAGATGGCGCTAATCATTTCCACTTCCGACCCACGACTGGCGACAATGGAAATCGACCGGCTCGGAAATCGGCCGGAAGTAGTTGGAATCATCCTTCCGACAGGTTCGCGCCGGCCTTACGGCAATCGCTATTTCCATTCGATATGGGAAGCGTGCGAGCGGAATGGGCTAGCGGTTATCATCCATCCCGGTGCCGCGGGTGTAGGCATGGCCGGACCGCCAACCGGCGTGGGTTACCCAACCTACTACATTGAGCATCGGATGGCCCGTCCCCAGGAAGCGATGGCCCACTGCGCTTCGCTCATCTGCGAAGGAGTATTTGAAAGGTTCCCGCGATTGAAGTTCGCGTTCATCGAGGTCCAGCAGTTCTGGGCGCCTGGTTTGATATGGCACATGGACGCCGATTGGAAATCATTGCGCGAGCAAACTCCCTGGTTGAAAAAGCTGCCGAGCGAATACTACCGGCAGCACATCAGGATTGGCTCGCAGCCACTTGGAGAGCCGGATCAGCCCGAGCTCCTTATGCCCATGCTCGAAGCAATGCATGCCGATGAGGTGTTGATCTACTGCTCGGACTGGCCTCATTGGGATTGGGACGACCCGGCGACAACCTTTCCCCGGCTACCGGACAAGCTTCACAAGCGCATCTTCGCTGAAACCGCGAGGGATCTGCTAAACCTGTAGGTCTCCTTTGCGAGTGCGCGGCGCGATCTCTGAACTTGGCCGCGCAAGTGGCACTGCGCTCCGGATATCTGAAGATTTCGAGCTATCCGCCTCGATCAAAGAGACTAGCGAATACCTCTGTGCCTCTGGCCTGATGGCCGAAGACTAACACCTCGTCTTCGCGCCACGCACCACCGACCGGGGCGAGCGCAACCATGGAAATCCGCCTTGCGAGGTCCAATTGCTTCGACAAATTTGTAGTTGCATAGAACTGTTCTATCAAGTCATATATCTGCGCCTCGTGCCGTCTGAGGTAATCCAAAGCATTCTTCTCGCCTTTGAACTGCATGTCGCGCACGACGAAATATTCGCGCACAAGCCAGTAGACGCTTTATTGGAGCATATAGGCGCTAACAATCGGCATCGAATCAAGCCGCATTCTGACCTTGTCAAAGATGTGCTTCGTTCCGTGGCGGATGTACGCAATCCTTTCGTGAGACGTCGTCTGTGATGGGGCTTGCTCTTGCCGGCGCTTTAGCGCCCGAATTTCCTTCGCTACTCTGCCACTTGGATCGTAGATGATCCTGGCCTCGAGAAGCGTCTGATCAAGACCTGTGGCAAGAGCCGAGCTACTGATCTCATCGAGGGACCTCAGATTGAGATCGACAGGAACCCCATCGACGTAGAAATGCAGGCTCTCCACCTGAGAATCCTTATGTTTCAGTACTATGAAGAGATCGTAGTCGCCGTGGATGCTTTCGTCATCGTGGCGGGCGCTTCCATACTCCATCAGGCCCAGAACTTCGGGGTGCGCGACGAGGAGAGCGATCATCCCATCAATTGACTGCATTCGCCTGGTCCTCCCCTCATACGAACCGTTCCAGATACCCGCGCGGCTCGCGATGACTCTCCAGCAACGACCTATCCACGCCTTGTAATGATGATCGCAATTTGAGACTCTTTCTCTCAGATAGTGGCGGGCCATGCACGATCAACGATTCAGCAACTTGCCGGCACCAAGCGCCAGAGCCTTTTCAGCCAGAGTTTCACCGATGACCGCCGGATCGTAGAACAATGCCTTCATCGAGACACGAATCTCCCGCGAGTCACGCACCGAGGCAATCAGACCAAGTAGTCGCAGGTTCACGCCCTTAACTTCAGCATATGCGGCCACGGGCGCCCGACAATCCGCACCCAAGTCCCGAAGAAAGGCGCGCTCGGCAGTAACCCGCGCCCAGCTTTCCGGATGGTGGATCGAGGAGACCAAGCTGAGCATCTGCTGGTCGTCGGCCCGGCATTGGACGGCGAGCGCACCTTGTCCGGGTTCCGGCAACATCGTGTCGTAATCGAGCACTTGGGTTACATAGTCGGTCAGGCCAAGTATTTGCAGGTCACACAAAGCCAGAACGACGGCATGGTACTCGCCGGCTTCGAGTCTTGCCAACTGAGCCTCCAAACCGCCACGCGGCGGGATCAGACGCGCATCCGGACGGACGAGAAGTACCTGCGCCCGTCGGCAGAGGCCGGCTACTCCAATTCGCGGATTCGCCGGCAGATCGGCAAGCGAAGACGCGTCATTAGTTATCAGCGCATCCCGGGCATCCGATCTCCTTGGTATTGCACCGATTGTAAGGCCGGCGGATTCTTCCAACGGCACATCCATCAAGCTGTGACCGGCCAAGTCGATTCGATCCTCCAGCAGCGCCGTTTGCAGCTCTTGAACGAACGATTCTCCGCCACCGGTCTCCGGCAGTGATCCGGCAAATTCCCGCTCAGCCTGTGCTATTACAGGAACCATATCCACTTCGATATCCGGCCGAGATGCTTCCAGCAGGCCGGTAATTGTCCGCGCCTGCCGCCGTGCTAGCGGGCTGGGACTTGATCCAAGCCGTATTGCCGAGGCTCTAACTTTCAATTCAAGATCCTTTTCGAGGTCGAAGAGTTGACGCAGAACCGGGCCACGGGCATTCTCGGCTGCCCATTTCAGCTTGATCCGGGAGCTTGGAAAGACTATCAGACCGGCTTCTTGCGGAAGACCATCACGTATTCGTGCCTGAAGATATAGAAGCCTTCCTTCAACGCCCGGTAGCGCCACAGATTCTCGTTCTTGCCTTTGCCACGCTCGTTGCCTTGAATGTCCTTGACGTTGATGGCCTTCAGGATGAACCCGGCGTCCTGACACACCCTCATGCACTCGAAGCCGAGGGGAATCCACTGTGAGCCAGCGTATTTGTCGCCAACAACCAGCGTCATGAAACGTCCCGGTCGCAGCAGCGTATAGGCATTTTGTACGACCTGGCCGAACTTTTCCAGGAACTCTTCAAGTCCAGAGGCGTTGCTGAGGTCGTCGGGTCTTGCGCTGAACTTGATGATGTCGTGATAGGGGGGATGAAGCAGCACAAGATCAGCGGCTTCCGACCCAACATCGCGCAGCGCTTCTTGCACCCTGTGTTTGGTGTCCGGCAGGGTCGAGTCGCCCACTATGATCCTGGTGTTGATACCGAGAGAGTTCTCGGCCTGGCCAATCAACTGCCTCGCGCGTTCGGCGACATCCGGCACGAGTTCGACGCCTATTCCGTGCCGGCCGAGGAGTCGGCACTCTATCAGGGTTGTGCCGAGTCCAGCGAACAGGTCGACGACTACTTCACCTTGCTTGGTGAACCTTCGCATGATCTGATGGGGGATTTGCGGGACGAAATTGCCCCAATACTCCGCCGAGTGGGAGCCGGATTGGGCTCGCCGGCCCAGAAGCCAGAGGCTATCGAGCTGGATATCGTCGTAGTCTTTCCAGCGATTCAAGTCCAGGTCTGAGAAACTATTCGTTTTCGGGGGCCGCACTGGCGACTATCTGGACGGCGGTGTGCCGAGTTCGCTACGCAGCTGCAAGAATCGGATAATGTCGCTGCGACTCAACAGACCGACTAGCTGGTCATTCACAATTACCGGCAACTGGTTAAGATCCTGCTCCGCCATCACCTGGATTGCGTTCCCCAAGTCTTCATTTGGACTGACAGAACGGATTTGGTCAGGTCGCCGCATAACCTCACTCACGTATCGAGTTGCCCATTCCTCGCGGGGCAATTTCTTGATTTCCGATGGTGATACCAATCCTAGGAATCGGTTTCCTAACACTATCGGGACACAGCGTAGATTTCGGAAGAGAAAAAAGTCATTTACCAGTGAGCTCACGCTTATGCCTGGTTCGGCGACGATCGGAGGATGCCGCATGATGGTGTTGACTTGGAAGCCACGAAGGTTGCTGCGTGCGACGTACTGCCTGACGCTGCCTTCGGCGGCGTTATTGAGGAACCAGCCAATGAAGATTATCCAAAGACCACCGACTAAATCGCCACCAATGACCTGGAAGATGCCTAGGACTATAAAGAAATAGGCGGCAATCTGGCCTACACGGCCGGCAGTTACAATCGATTTACGGGCATCGTTGGTCGACGCCCACAAAATCGCCCGCAAGACTCGTCCACCGTCCAACGGAAAGCCCGGAATTAGATTGAATAGGGCCAATATCAGATTTGCCCTGGACAGGTACCAAGCAAGCCCAAACAGCGGATCCAAAGATTCACCAACGCCGGATAGTACGAAGAAGAACAAAGCCAACGCAAAGCTGGCGATAGGGCCTACGATAGCGACAAGGAACTCGTCCATTGGACTGCGAGCCTCGTCCTTGATGTTGGCAACGCCACCGAAAATGAACAGGGTTATGCTTTGAACTCGCATCCCACGCTTCTGTGCCACGACCGCGTGGGCTAATTCGTGAACCAGAACTGAGCCGAAGAGCAGTATGCTGCCCAACACCGCGAGACCCCAGCGATCAGTCACGCTCCATTCGGGAAACATCGTCTGGAACAATCCGTGACCCTCGGCCAACGACCAGGTGACCAGACCAAACACGAATAGCCACGTGACATGAATTCCAATGCGGATGCCACGTATCGACCCCAATTGGAAAGTGCTCTCAGTCATAGATTCTTACCTGTGCTCAATCTGCGTTCGCCGAGGTACTACCGGCACGCATTAGGACATAACGCGAAGCCTGGCGATCCGCTCCTCGATCGGAGGATGAGTGCTGAACAGTCTGCTGAACCCCCCGCCACTAAATGGATTCACTATGTATAGTGGCGCGGTCGCCGGCTTGGCGTTGTTCATAGGTCGATATTGCACGCCGGCCTGCAATTTCGCCAGCGCCGACGCCAAGGGAAGCGGATTGCCCAGAATGCGAGCGCCGGTCGCGTCGGCATCGTACTCGCGCGCACGGGAAATTGCCATCTGGATGACCATGGCCGCCACAGGCGCCAGGATAATCATGAGAAGCGAACCGACGAGCGATCCGATGCCGCCGCCGTCGTCGTCGTCTTCACGGCCGAAGCCGCCGAATATCATCGCCCACTGTGCCATGTAGGCCAGATAGGTGATGGCCCCTGCTATCGCGGCAGCCATAGTTGCTATTAGAGTATCGCGGTTACGAATGTGCGCCAGCTCGTGGGCTATGACGCCGGCCAGCTCATCGCGATCGAGGAGGCCGGCGATCCCCGTGGTCACCGCGACGGCGCTGTGATGGGGATCGCGCCCGGTCGCGAATGCATTTGGCGATGGATTATCGATAACATAGACGCGCGGCTTGGGCAATCCGGCATTTGCAGCCAGACGCTCAACCATGCTGTGTAACTCGGGCGCATCTTGAATGGGAGTCTCCCTAGCGCCGGACATGGAAAGCGCGATCTTGTCGGAAAACCAGTAAGCTCCCAGATTCATGATCAACGCAAATATCAGGGCGATGGTCATGCCGCCGGGGCCGGCGATCATTCTGCCTGCGAAGAGTAACACCGCCGTCAAGGCAGCCAAAAGTAGAACAGTTTTGATGGTGTTGGTGCTAGTCAAATTCAGGTACCTCCCCGAACGCGACATCTTCCTTGCTTACTAAAAAAATACACCACCTACCTGGGAATCCACCAGAATTACCCAATGATAGCCACTGGCTAGGACAGACAACGTGAGGATGCCGATCTAAAGATAAATGAAAAAGGGCCGGCGGGTCTGACACCGGCCGGCCCTTTTCAACTTCGACGAATTGATTTATTTGGCGGAGAGGATCATTCCTCAGATTTGGACGAAGTTGGGGACGAGAGATACTGCAACAGGTCCGAGTCGGCACCCAGTACTACGGTCGCATCTTGGGCTAGTGCCTTCTCATAGGCCTCCAGCGAGCGGGTAAATGCGTAGAACTCCGGGTCTCGCTCGAAAGCATCCGCGTAAATTTCGATCGCCTCGGCATCACCCTCTCCGCGGAGAACCTGTGCCGCACGTTCCGCGTCGGCCAGAAGGATCGTCCTCTCTTTGTCGGCCTGTGACCTAATGATGAACGCCTGTTCCTCACCCTCAGAACGGTGACGCTTGGCGATGCGGTCTCGTTCGGCCTTCATGCGACTATAAACGCTATTGGAGACTACGGCCGGCAGGTCGGCTCGCTTGATGCGGACATCCAGTATTTGGATACCCAGTTCGCGGGCCCGTTCGTCGCTGTTAATAGCCACGCTTTGCATAATTGACTCACGATTCTGTGAAATCACGTCATCGAAGTCATCTTTCGCGATCTCCGTGCGTAACTCAGAGGCAATAATGTCGTTTAGCCTAGCCTGAGCCCGTGGAAGGGTACTAACGGTTTCACGAAACTTCAGCACATCAACTATGCGCCAGAATGCGTAACTGTCCACGAGTAGCTGCTTTTTCTCAACGGTGATCAACTCCGAAGGCGGAGCATCAAATACCATCACTCGCCGTTCGAAGAACTCCACTGACTGCACGAACGGTAATTTTACATTCAAACCGGCTGTGCTGATCGCACGTACTGGCGCACCCAGTTGGAGTACCAGCGCGTGTTGTCGCTCGTCAACCGCAAACAGCGTCTGCGTCAGGACGAATCCAACGACTATTGCGGCGACCAGTATTGTGAACCCGGTACCTCTCATCATCGATTACCTCTTTTTCATAACTGCATCAAAATTAGTAGACCGAAGACTGTGTTCTAGCCCGAAGGCTGGGACCTTATCGATGTTCCGCCGGAATCAAGCGGCAAAAACTGCAAGAGACTACCGCCTGCGTTGCTATCGAGGACAAACTTGCGAACCATGGGCAATACCTGCTCTATTGTCTCAAGATACATTCGCTGGCGCGTAACTTCCCTCGCCTTCTCATACTCGGTCAAGATCGAGATGAAGCGGGCGGCATCACCACTAGCCCGCAGAATCCGTTGCTCCCTGTAAGCCTCGGCCTCTCGGAGGATCTGCTGGGCCTGCCCGCGGGCCTTTGGCAAGATGTCCTCCTTGTATCCTTCTGCTTCGTTTATGAGACGCGACCTGTCCTCTAGAGCAGAGACCACGTCCTTGAAGGATGCCTCAACCGGCTGAGGAGGGCGAACTGCCTGAAGCTTGACCTCTTGAATAAGTAGGCCGGAACCATAGCTGTCCAGAATCTGCTGCAGCTTGGTTCGCGTTGACTCCTGGATCTGTCCACGTCCCTCGGTCAATGCGTCGTCGACTGTGCCCTGACCAATAACTTGGCGCAAAGCCGCTTCGGTCGCTACTTTCAACATGGCATCGGCATCTACTACCACGAACAGGAACTGCCCCGGATCAATTATGCGGTACTGGACAATCACCTGGGCGTCGACGATGTTTTCGTCGCCGGTGAGCATCAGCGCTTCCTCGGGAACATCCTGGAGCTGTCCCGGACCTACGGTGCGAAAGCCAATCTCCTGGCGCCGGACATCCAGCACCGGAACCACATCAACCGACCCAATCGGGGATGGGGGAGCATAGTGCGGTCCCGGCTCATGCAAGGAGCGATCCCAAGCACCGAACACTCGCACAATCCCTTGCGACTCGGGAGGCACTATGTAGATGCCGCTAGCCAACCACAGGACGACCACTATCCCCAAGATATAGGGCCAGAATCGGCGCAGTACTCTACCGCCAGATGTTGCAGCTACTCTGATCTCGTCATCAGGATTTCGCGGTCCGCGCGATCCAAATGTGTCCATAGTCGATACCTTATCCTATTAGGCCCTTAATAATTGACGGAATTCCTCGACAGTGAGCTCGGTGATCGCCCGAGGTAATAAAGCCATATTGATTCGGTGGCTACTTCTACGAATATTACAGGTGGCAGCACAATTTATCAATCTAATCATTTGATCGAGAGAACCCGAGTCTCGGCCAGCGGGCGTCCGATCAATCACAGAACTCTCGCGTGGGTGTGAACTTTGCGCCTTGCGCAGCGGCTTCGACGGTCGGCTGTTGATTCAAGCATAAAGCACGGTTTCCTCTTCACGATGGAGCCCAGCGCATCTCACACGGGCTTGCAATTCGTCGCAATTCGAGAGCTCATTGTGCCGGCGACAGGTGCTCATCCAAGAAACGTGTCACAATCGACGAATGCAGAGAAAGCCCCGCATCGTGCATACAATCAGCATATTCGTACAGCTTCTTCTCGGTAGAGCCGATTACTTCAAACAGCGCGTAACCCGTATCCGGCGGACAGACATCATCCGACAGACCGATGTTTACGATGATCGGACAGGTTATCTTGTCTGCAAAGTTGATCATGTCAAAGTAAGCAACTGTCCGGCGAACCTGAGGTTCGCGTTCTGGATACATTCGCAGATAATCTTTGATCTCCCGGTACGGGTAGCTGTTGGTTAGCCGGATCGCATCCATAATTCCGCAAAGGAAGGGGGCTCCCACCGATGCGGCCCGGATTTCCGGACGCATTGCGGCGGTCAGTAGAGTGAGTGCGCCGCCCTGGCTGCTGCCGGTGACGCCGATGCGTCCAGGATCTACCTCGGACAGTTCGAGTAAAACGTCGACCGCGCGGAGAACGTCCACGTAGAGCGCGCGATATCCATAGGTCTCACGGTCGACAATGTTGTGTGTCAGAAGTCCGGGGTAGCCCGGATTGAATTGAAGATTGCTGCGCAACTTGCCGCGAGGGGCCACGGACAGAACCGCGTAACCACGCCTGGCGATGGATTTCGATAGGACCGGCTCGCTCACGTAACCGGGCAACTGAATGATGGCGGGCAGGGGACCGCTCGAACCGCGGGGCCGGCAATACCAGCACGCGATTCGGATTCCGTCCCAACTTGTGTAGCGAATCTCGAATACCTCGACATCCGCCGTGCTGCGAGCGGCGAGCGACGCTACAGACACGTCAAGCGGAACATTGACCATCGAGTCCAAGGTCGCCTGCCAGAACTCATCAAGGTCGGCCGGCTGTTCCGCTCTGTTGGTGGCCGGCGTCGTCTTCAAATTTGCCTACCTAGACTCACGCCTACGACCTAAAGGCTTTCTGTATCCTCGCCTCAGGATACTGCTCCCGCATCAGGCTCATCGGCAGACTCGGTCGAGAGATCAGCGGCCGCCGGTGCTGGCTCAGCGCTGGGCTGAGCCGGCGCGTCGTCTGCTTGGACGTTGGAGGCGGTCGTTGCTTCGTCTTCGACCGCTGTTGGGCTGCTGACGTCGTCGGAAGCCTCAATATTGGCGGAATCGCTCGCCGGATCGACGATTTGCGCCGAAAGGCTTTCGTCTTCGGGCATCGCCGCGTCATCGCCCGGCGCATCGGCTGATTCTACATCAGGCTCATCGGCAGACTCGGTCGAGAGATCAGCGGCCGCCGGTGCTGGCTCAGCGCTGGGTTGAGCCGGCGCGTCGTCTGCTTGGACGTTGGAGGCGGTCGTTGCTTCGTCTTCGACGGCTGTTGGGCTGCTGACGTCTTCGGAAGCCTCAAGATCGGCGGAATCGCTCGCCGGATCGACGATTTTCGCCGAGTGGCTTTCGTCTTCGGGCATCGCCGCGTCATCGCCCGGCGCATCGACCGATTCTACTGTATTGGCGGAATCGCTCGCCGGATCGACGATTTGCGCCGAATGGCTTTCGCCTTCGGGCATCGCCGCGTCATCGCCCGGCGCATCGGCCGGTTCTACTGTTTCAACCTGCGACACGGAATCGCCTTCGCCGCCATTGTTAGACGGCTCGGCCTGAAACAAGATCTCCTCGCCGGGTGGATCGTCGTCCGAGGGGTTGCCAATCAGCGCATCTGTAGCGATCGCCAGGAAGGCGTCTTTGCGCGCCGCGATCTCTCGCCGCTTGGCGATACCGGAGCCGGCTGGGATCAGCTTGCCGATTATGACATTCTCTTTTAGCCCGACAAGTCGATCAACCCTGCCTTGAACAGCCGCCTCTGTCAACACCCTAGTGGTCTCCTGGAACGAGGCCGCCGCTAAGAAGCTTTCGTTGTTGAGTGAAGCCTTGGTCACGCCCAGCAGGACGGATTGAGCCGTTGCAGGTTCGCCACCCTCTGCGAGGACCCTCGCATTGATCTCTTCATATTCGAATGCGTCAATTAACTCACCAGGCAATATTTCAGTATCTCCAGGTGTCTCGACCCTGACTCTTCTAAGCATTTGCCGAGCGACGATTTCAATATGTTTGTCGTTGATGGTGACGCCTTGTGATCGGTATACGTTTTGGACCTCTTCTACCAAGTAGATTTGCGCCGCTTCACGTCCCTGGATCCGCAGGACGTCCTGTGGATTTCGAGGTCCATCGGTAAGCGCCTGACCAGCAGTCACCGCTTCGCCATCCTCTACCTTGATTTGGGCGAACGGAGGCACTGTATATTCGCGGCTATCTTCCTCCTGATACTCAACTACGATCTGGCCTTCCTCGATGCGGACAACGCCCGCCAGCGCCGCAGTGAGCTCCCGTTCGTCTACCCTAGCGAGCACAGTGTTGATATCGACGCCGTCGCCCTCCGACACGAATGTTTCGGCTCCCGGCGGCACTTCGGTTACGTCGCTATAGTTTTGGCTGCTGACGACTTTGATGTGGCGGGTGTTGCCTTCATAGTAGACAGAGGCTACGCCATCGATCTCGCTTATTATGGCCTGTCCCTTGGGCACGCGTGCCTCGAAGAGCTCTTCGACGCGAGGCAGGCCGGTGGTGATGTCCTGACCGGCTATGCCACCTGTGTGGAATGTGCGCATCGTGAGCTGGGTGCCGGGCTCGCCTATGCTCTGAGCGGCAATAATTCCAACCGCTTCGCCCAAGTCCACGAGTCGACCTCGGGCCAGACTTAGGCCATAACATAGCTGGCAAATGCCTTTTCGGCATTGGCAGGTCAACGGTGAACGCACGGCCACCCTGGTTATGCCGGCATCGGATATTCGGGCGGCCATGTCTTCGCCGATCTCTTCGTCGCGCTCGACCAATACTTCACCAGTTTCAGGATCGATGACCGCCTCGGACGTTACTCGTCCGTATAACCGGCTGGCCAATGACTCGAACATTCCCCTATCCGTAACGTAGATCCCATCCAAAGTGCCGCAGTCGCGCTCGACGATGATCACGTCTTGCGAGACATCGATCAGCCGACGCGTCAAGTAACCAGAGTCAGCCGTACGGATAGCGGTGTCCGCCAGCCCCTTGCGAGCGCCGTGAGTCGAGATGAAATACTCCAAGACGGTGAGGCCTTCGCGGAAACTAGAGCGTATCGGCAGTTCGATGATTCGGCCGGAGGGAGCTACCATCAATCCACGCATAGCGGCCATCTGTGCCACCTGTACGATGTTGCCCTTAGCTCCCGAGTTGGTCATCATGTGGAGCGAACCGTATGGATCAAGCGTATTGGAGAGCTCTTTGGTAACCGCCTCCGTGGTCTGGGTCCAGATCGTTACGGCCTGGTTGTAGCGTTCTTCATCAGTGATGAGGCCTCTCCGATAGGCATCCTCAATCTCGGAAACCCGCCTATCCGCTTCTGCCAACTGTTCGTCGCGCGTACTAGGTATCTCGAGGTCGGAGATCGCGATAGTGATACCTGATCGCGTCGCAAAATCGAACCCAACGCGCTTGATCTCGTCAACAACCTCGGACGTACGAACGGAGCCAAATTGGTGGTAGCAATTACCGACCAGAGTGCGCAAATGACGACGGTCTATCACCTCGTTGGTGTAGTCGGTGTAGCGGAAACTCTCGGGCAATACCTCATTAAAGATTACTCGACCAACACTTGTGCTGACCGTTCTCTCACCTTGCGCGGTCACGGCGACCACGTTTACTGCGGCATGCAGGTCGACTACACCCAATTCATAAGCCAACATTGCTTCATTCGGCGAGGAAAACCACTTTCCTTCGCCCTTGGCACCCGGGCGGCTGAGCGTCAGGTAGTAACACCCGAGGACCATGTCCAACGTTGGCGCAACGGTCGGCTCGCCATTGGAGGGAAGAAGCACGTTATGAGTAGACAGCATCATTTCGAGAGCTTCATTACGAGAGGCTTCCGACAATGGCACGTGTACGGCCATCTGATCGCCGTCGAAGTCGGCGCCGAAGGCCGCGCAAACGAGCGGATGTATCTGAATCGCGCTACCTTCTTTCAGGACTGGCATGAAGGCCTGGATACCCAGGCGGTGCAGCGTAGGCGCTCGATTCAACAGAACCGGATGACCATCAATCACCTCTTCGAGAATGTCCCAGACCTCCGGCCTGACGCGCTCGACGATGCGCTTGGCGCTCTTGATATTGTGTGCGAATCCCTTGTCGACGAGCCGGCGCATCACGAATGGCTTGAAGAGCTCTAGGGCCATTTTCTTTGGCAGGCCGCATTGATGCAGTTTCAAGGTAGGGCCGACGATGATTACCGATCGGCCGGAGTAATCGACTCGCTTGCCGAGCAGGTTTTGCCGGAATCGACCCTGCTTGCCCTTTAGCAAGTCGCTAAGCGACTTAAGTTTGTGGCTACTCGAGTTGGATACCGCACGTCCGCGCCGGCCATTGTCGATAAGCGAGTCCACGGCCTCCTGCAACATCCTCTTCTCGTTGCGAACAATGATCTCCGGAGCTTCCAAATCCAACAGACGCTTCAACCGATTGTTGCGATTGATGACCCGTCTATAAAGGTCATTCAGGTCGGAAGTCGCGAACCGTCCACCATCGAGTTGAACCATTGGGCGAAGCTCGGGCGGAAGCACCGGCAGGACCGCAAGAACCATCCACTCCGGTCTATTCCCGCTGCGGCGGAAGGCCTCGGCAACACGCAAACGTTTGGTTGCCTTTTTCCGGCGCTGGCCGGAACTGGAGGATTCACGAATCTCATTTCTCAACTCGGTCGTCAACTCGTCCAGATCGATCTTTGAGATGATGTCGCGTACCGCTTCCGCTCCCATTCCGGCCTTGAAGAACTGATACCTTTCGTTCAGTGCGCGGAAACCAATTTCATTCATCAAGAAAAGAGGTTTTATCTCATCGATCTCGGCCCTCCGTTCCTTATAGTTAGTTTCCAGTGTCTTGCGATTTTCAGCGTATGTGTCTTGCCGTTCCGTACCTGAGGAAGCGCCGCGTTGCCTTAAGAGATCAATCTCCGCATCAAATCGGGCAATAGACGCGTCTCTCTCGGATTCAGCGTCAAGACTGGCAATTTCCAGACTGCTCGATATCGCCAACTCAAGCTTCTTGATATGAGATTGACGTACTATTGAACCTCGGCGGGTGATCAGCTTGCCTTCCCAATCAATCTTGTTCGGCGTCGATTGTTCAAGCATCGACCCCAACGCAGCGTCCAACTCTTCGCCACGTTGACGCAAGTTTTCCTGGCTGGCCGCCGACCTTGCCTCGACCTCCGCGAGCGCCTCTTCCTTGGCTCGGGTCAGCTCTTCTAGGCCTATGTTGAATTGAGAATCGAGAGTCTCCAGGTCCCCTTTGATGCGTTTGTCCAACTCGGACAACTCGACTTCGTAGAGTTTGTCGATTTCATCGAGGGCCCGCTGCTTTTCGGCTTCATCGACGTCCGTGATTATGTACTGGGCGAAGTAAAGGACTCGTTCCAGGCTTCGAGGGGAAACGTCTAGCAACAAGCCAACCCGGCTGGGCGTTCCTTTGACAAACCAGATGTGACTGACGGGCGCGGCCAACTCGACATGCCCCATTCGCTCTCGGCGCACCTTGGATCGAGCCACCTCCACGCCACACTTGTCACATACGACGCCCTTGAAGCGGATGCGCTTGTATTTTCCGCAAAAGCACTCCCAATCCCTGGTTGGACCAAAGATTCTTTCGCAAAAAAGCCCATCTTTTTCCGGTTTTAGGGTGCGGTAATTGATGGTCTCAGGTTTGGTGACTTCTCCGTACGACCATGACCGGATCTGCTCCGGCGAGGCAAGACTGATTCTTACCGCGTTGAACTCGTTGATTTCTAGCAAATCTATCCTCCGGGGATTCGGAGCTATACTCGGACGAAAGTTTCAGATATACCGGTCAATTCGCTTCTTCGGGTTTCTGTTGAGGGGCGATTATGCCGCCGAGATCACTCAATCCATCGTCCTCGCTCGCGGACGGGTCCTCGACGAACGGAATAGGCGACTCGTCTTCATTTAACACCTCAACCGCTAGACCCAGACTCTGGAGCTCCTTTACCAGCACTTTAAACGACTCGGGTATGCCCGGTTCGAGAATCGGCTCGCCTTTTACAATCGCCTCATAGGTCTTGACGCGACCCACAACGTCATCTGATTTGACGGTGAGCATTTCCTGGAGAGTGTGGGCCGCACCGTAGGCTTCAAGCGCCCATACTTCCATTTCGCCAAATCTCTGTCCACCGAACTGGGCTTTGCCGCCCAGAGGCTGTTGGGTGATGAGGCTGTAAGGTCCGGTAGAGCGAGCATGAATCTTGTCTTCGACGAGGTGAAGCAGCTTCAGCATGTAGATTTGGCCAACGGTGACGGGCTGGGCAAAGGGCACGCCGGTGCGGCCATCGCGCAGCTGAATCTTGCCATCCTCCGGCAGTCCGGCTTGGTTCAGCAGATCTCTGATGTCGTCCTCGTGGGCACCATCAAACACCGGAGTGGCTATCTTGTAACCGAGGGCGTTCGCTGCCCAACCAAGGTGGGTCTCCAGGATCTGCCCAACGTTCATTCGAGATGGCACGCCGATCGGGTTGAGGATAATCTCTACCGGACGTCCGTCGGGAAGGAATGGCATATCCTCCTCGGGCAGCACACGAGCTATGACGCCCTTGTTGCCGTGTCGGCCGGCCATCTTGTCGCCTTCAGATATCTTGCGCTTCTGTGCGACCCAAACACGAACCAGCTGATTGACGCCGGCCGGGAGCTCATCGTGGCTTGCCCGGGAAAACTCTTTGACGTCAACGACTTTGCCACGCTCGCCGTGAGGAATATGCAGGCTGCTATCCTTCACCTCACGAGCCTTCTCACCGAAGATCGCGCGCAAGAGCCTCTCCTCGGCCGTCAGCTCGGTCTCACCCTTGGGGGTAATCTTGCCGACGAGAATGTCGCCTGGTTTTCCCTCGGCGCCAATTCGGATGATCCCGTTCTCATCGAGATCGTTTAGAGCTTCGTCGCCGACATTCGGAATATCGCGCGTAATCTCTTCGGGGCCAAGCTTGGTGTCACGCGACTCAATTTCATACTTCTCGATGTGGATAGAGGTGAAACTATCTTCTCGCACGAGACTTCGGCTAATGATGATCGCGTCCTCGAAGTTGTAGCCTTCCCAGGACATGAATGCGACAAGAACATTTTGCCCAAGCGCCAACTCACCATTATCGGTCGACATGCTATCGGCAAGTGGCTGACCGGCCCTAACCCTCTCACCGACCGATACGATGGGTCTCTGGCTAACACAAGTCCCCTGATTGGATCGGAGGAACTTTTTCAGGCCGTACTCGCGCTCCTGATCATCCGGGTCACGCACTACAATTCTGTTTGCACTAACTTTCACGACGACGCCATCCGACGAGGAAATGACTATCTGTCCACTGTCGCGAGCTATTCGAGCTTCCATTCCGGTGCCAACAATTGGGGATTGGGGATTTAGCAGGGGCACGGCCTGGCGTTGCATATTCGATCCCATGAGGGCTCGTGTTACGTCATCGTGTTCAAGAAATGGGATCAGCGAAGTGGCCGGACTAAAGACCTGCTTGGGCGATACATCCATATATTGCAGGCTATCGGGCGACGCAAATATGAAGTCCTCGCCGAAACGCACCTCGCCCCTTTCGGTGGCGAAGTTGCCATGCTGGTCGAGTTCGCTATTGGCCTGCGCTATCCTGTACTTGTCCTCTTCATCGGCGGTCAAATAGACGAACTCGCCGGTCACGAACGGACGAACTTCTATGTGATCGAGAGGAAGTTTTGCAATCTTTCGTGCAAGCTTCTCGTCGATATGCGCACCGGCCGTCGCCACAGCACGCCCGCCGGATCCAGTCGTTAGATCGTGTCGGAGTATGCGTCCAACCAGAAGATCGGCTTTGTTTTCGATAATCTTGGCAACTCGTCGATAAGGCGTCTCGATAAATCCATACTCGTTAATTCGTGCGTAGGTAGCCAAGCTGCCGATCAACCCGATACTAGGCCCCTCTGGCGTTTCGATAGGGCAGATCCGGCCATAGTGACTGTGGTGAACATCCCTTACGTCCATGCCGGCCCGATCTCGGTTGAGCCCGCCCGGACCTAGCGCGCTAAGCCGGCGCTTGTGGGTCAACTCATCCAATGGGTTTGTCTGGCCCATGAACTGAGAGAGCTGAGATCCACCAAAGAACTCCTTCATCGCGGCAACAATCGGACGGATATTCATCAGGGCGGCCGGCGTGGCCTCATCTACATCCTGGATGCTCATCCGCTCCTTTACGACCCTCTCCATTCGGAGCAAGCCTATGCGGAATGCGCTCTGGATCAGCTCGCCTACCGATCGGACACGACGATTGCCAAGGTGATCGATATCATCGGTGCGGTCCTTGCCGTTGTTCAGCTTGATCATCGTAGCGACGATGCGGATGAGGTCCTCTTTGGTCAAAATACGCTCGTCAATGGAAGGGTCTCGTCCAAGTCTTCGATTCAGCTTGTAACGTCCTACCCGACCGAGGTCGTAGCGGCGTCGGTTAAACAGCAGGGAGTTGAGGAGATTTCGCGCGTTATCGACCGTCGGCGGGTCGCCCGGACGCAGCCGGCGATAGAACTCGATAAGAGCTGAATCGGTATCGGTAGACGAATCGCGACTAAGCGTTTCAGGTATGTACTGATGCTCGCCGGTATCAACTTCCTTGAAGAGTTCGATAAGGTCTTCCGATTCAGCAATACCGATTGCCCTCAGGAAGGTAGTTATCGGTATCTTGCGCTTCCGATCTACCTTGACCGACAGTATATCCTTGTTGCTGGTTTCAAACTCGAGCCATGCTCCACGGTTAGGAATTAGCTTGGCAAAGCAGAGCCGGCGCCCGGTCGTGGCATCCTCTTGCAGCGTCAAATAGACGCCGGGTGAGCGCACGAGTTGGCTGACCACTACCCGTTCCGCGCCATTGATGATGAACGTTCCGATGTCGGTCATCAATGGGAAGTCACCCATAAAGATTTCTTGCTCTTTTATCTCGCCGGTCTCCTTCGAGACCAACCTTGCCCTGACCCGCATGGGAGCGGCATAGGTCAGTTCACGAGTTCGACATTCGTCGACATCGTACTTGGGATCGGCAAAAGCGTAATCGAGTAAGAACAGGTCCAGGTTCTTACCGGCGAAGTCAGAGATTGGAGAAATCTCTTCGAAAAGCTCCTTCAATCCTTCTTTTAGGAACCAGCGAAACGACTCTAGCTGAACCTGGATTAGATTCGGCATTGGCAATACTTCGCCTATTTGGGCGTAATTCCGCCGGAGTTGACCTAGACTGACTTGACGAGACTGGGTGTCGCGGGAAACTTCAACCGCCATATCAGAGCATACTCCTAGGATATGGGTGGATGGGCATAGACCAGCAATTATAACCCATGTGCCTGCCACAATAACAGGATATTTCCGCGGCCGGGCATGACGTTATTTGCACCGCCGGCGCGGCGAGTTAGTGGGGTGCCGGGTGTTTGCCTATTGGATGGCGGTTTGCCCCTCCCTTTCTGAATTCCGGCCCCGTATCGGGGTACGGGGCACGCTCTCGATCGTCGCAATGAAGAGAACAAGGATGGCCAGATTCCCCAGAAGTGCGCCAGTGCCGGCCGGCTGGTGGCGCGGCCGTGGCTGGGGACAAGTCCCAGCTCTACATCTCTCTTTCGACCCTCGGCTGTTGGTTTTCGCGCGACCGTGGTTGGTGTCGCCGGCCGGTGCCGAAATTCATCCCGGATCGGAGTCCGGGACATGCTTTTCGTACCAATCGCTTGTGCCGGCCGTCGCCGGCACACGGAGGTATGAAAATTGAGGCGCCGGTTGGTGGGAGTGATTTGGTGTGATTAGTGCCACCCCTGCCACCCCTGCCACCCCCTGGATTCCGGCTTTCGCCGGAATGACGATTGGGGGGCCGGAATGACGAGTGCAGGGGCGGTGGCATTCAGGCACTCTTGAGGCTGCGTAGCATCATTTTCGTACCAACGACGTTTGCAAGACTGGTCCCCTAAAGTCTGAACAGTCACCGTGCATCGTTAACTTGGCGCCGACTCTATCTTCAGGAGCTAGTCGAGTTTGTGAACATCATGGAGCGTTGGACGAATCCGCCCCGCGTTGACCACGCGTAGGAGACGAAGGCTTTGATATTCGTTAACGCTGCGGGTCATTTCAACTCGTCGGCAAGTCCGAGTAGACTGGCCTCTTCGTCAGGACCGAAGCGCACACTGGCGATCTGTCTGTCCAATTTCTGTAGTGCTCGCAGGTCTCCCATCGCCTGGGAATCGGCCAAGATATCGAATGTATATGGATATCCTGGGATGGGAACATGTTTCTGTTGATCTGACGTAAGCTGCAAGAAAAGCCCCGAGGGCGGGCCGCCCTTGTGAAGCTGTCCGGTGGAGTGCAGATAGCGAGGACCATATCCGATGGTGGTTGCGAGGCCGTACCGCCGTACAATCTCTCGTCGAAGGACATTTGCTGCACGGTCGACGGCAGGCGTCTGGCGCAGATAGGCAGTGATTGCCAGATAGCTGCCGCGAGATGCTCCGGCAAGCAGTTGTTTGACGGATTGGCCGGCCTTGAAGTGGGGATGGTTACCGGAAGTCTGAAACTCCCGCAATACCCTGTCGGTCATGTCTTTCGCGCTCTGCACGTCGGGCTGGTCGAAGGGATTTACCCCCCAGCTGGCTCCAATAACCGCGACGGCGAACTCCCAACGGTAGAACTCTGCGCCAATGTCATATCGGTCGCCTAGGTCTAGGCGCAGTACCGGCTGACCCGACGACCCTATGCGTTGGATCGCGGCATCAACTTCGGAGTTGTCGTCTCCGTCAAGACGAAGATAGACGAACAGCCGGTCGTCTCCGTAGGAATCCGGCGATACCATGGGTTCATCCACGACTGGCACTATACCTCGACCTTCTTTGCCCAGACTCTCGGCTACAAGCTGTTCCGCCCAGAGGCCGAAGCTGCCCAAGGAGGGAGAGGTGACAAACGTAAGCTTGTCTCGGCCATATTGGGCAAGAGTATCGATTAACGCACCTAGCCGGGCGCCCGGATTGTCTTGTGCTGCGACACAGGACGCACATTCGTTTCGCGTGCGGTCCGCCCGGTCCAACAGGGTTGTAAGGTCTAGTCCGATTAGAGCCGCCGGCACCAGTCCGAAATATGACAGCACGGAGTAGCGTCCTCCGATATTGGGGGGATTCAGAAATACGTGCCTGAAGCCGTGCTCCCGGGCCAGCTTCTCTAGGCTGGTGCCAGGATCCGTGATCGCGACGAAGTGCCCTCCAGCCTGTTCATTCGTCACGAGCTTGTCCACCACGCTCCTGAAGTAAGAATAGAGGGTATTAGATTCCAACGTGGAACCGGACTTCGATGAGACTAGGAACAGTGTCCGAGTAGGATCGATGATCGAGGTAGTAGCCTGTACCCAGGCCGGCACGGTCGAGTCCAGCACAATCAGCTGGGGGTATCCTTCGGTGCTGCCAAACACCCGCTGGAGAACTTCCGGCCCCAGGCTGCTACCGCCCATACCCAGCAGCACCACATGGCGAAACCCAACGGCCCTAACGCCGGCGGCGAAGGTCTCAAGAGCGGAAATCTGCTCCCTCATGAGATCGGTGACCGTCAGCCACCCCAAGCGATCGGTGATTTCGTCGAGTTCTGGCTTCCATACCGTGTGGTCACCACGCCAAATGCGTCCAATCACATCGCGCTGTTGCAGGTCCGATAGCGCCTGATCCACTTCTGGCAGGTAGCTGTCAATGCCAACGCCGGGGTTCATGTGTTTGCGCAACTTTGGCTTTCTTGCCCTTCTGGTCAGTCAACGGCCAACTCTTGAATTGGCCGCTTGAACGGTGGTGAGGGCGGCATACCTTAAGCTATGGAAGCGATAGTGGCTCGATCAGGAGCCGAAGATCACCAGGGCATGGAACGTTTCGTGTGCCGGCGGCCGATCTCGGCTATGTCGGGAGATAAGGGTACGCCAACCATCAGCCCTTCATCGATGTATTCGACCACGTTGTCCTTGTTCACCTGGCCGGCGTAAGCGGCGGCGGAATCCTTTGTCGCGGCGACTACCCGCCGCCGGCTCTCCTCCATCACCGGAGGATATGGCGGTAGGTTGCCGCCCAGCACGCCCAAAGAAAGGCTCATATCTAAGGGAGCCCACTCGATGAATCCGATTCCGGGGATCTTGGTAAGCTCTTCCGTATTCACAAGCGAGCGTTTATTCTCGATCTTGAATGCCAGAAAGATCTCCCCTTCTGGATTCAGAGGCCACACGTCGGCTTTCTGGAGATACTCATCGACGGAAATACCCCATATTTTCGAGGCGTTGTCTTGTCCGCCGCTGCCCCGGCGTCCTTCATCCAGCCCGTCGCCCACCCCAATCCGGTAAAACGGAAAACGTACGGCTTCGACGAATGCCTTGACCGCCGCAGCCGTGTCGGCGTGGCAGAGTAGCAGACCGTGGGCTCCGGTCGCCAGAATCTGGTTTACCATCCAGGAATTCGCTCTAACCACATGCTCATCAGCTCCGCTGAACGGAGTTTCGACGAGCACCGTGGGCGTTCGGTGCCCGCTTGGTGTCGGACCACCATCGGCCAGCCCGCGCATGAAATCGTTGAGCCGGGTAATGTCGTATGGCGAATGCTCCATAATGACGAGGATGATGTCCGCCCAGGTATTGGCCGCTTTGACACCCCCCTCATAGTTGAAGTCTTTGACCCCACCGACGAACCCGGACTCTTCGGTGGCGATATAGTAGACGGGCTGCCCCTGCCCAAGTAGCTCGATCGCTCGGTTGACTCTAGCCATTTCTACCTCTCCAAACTGTCCACGTATGTTGTTCGACTCGCTCGTCCACTAGTGAGGCCGGCGCATATCGATGACACTCGATTCATGAAGCCGTCGCATTGGCGGCGAGTGTAGGCAAGAACGGCGCCGGCTCTCTCGGATGGCGAACCTTCGATATTGTAATCCCCACGATGACGAGGCGCTCTTGCCTTGCTAGCGAACGCGCCGGCGGCGAATCAAATGACCGAGGCCCACCATCGCGGCCTCCAACCACCAGACCTCCTCTCACTAGATCGCCGAAAGGGAGCCCCCGCTCAACCCACTCCAGATAGATCCGCTGCTCTCGAACCAAGTCAATCAGGGGACGTATTGGAAGACGATCCCTGAAAAACCTCGATCCGCTCGGTCATGTCCTCGATGAGCCGGTCGAATGATTGTACCTGATCGGAAATTGCTTCTTCCAACAGTTCCGGAGCCAGCTCATACATTTTGATTTCGAGGTGGGAAAGTTCGGTCGCTATTATTGCGCCGGCTCCCGGAAACGCATCAAGAGTGCGAACGACGATGCCATCCTTCTTGAATGCCTGCAACGTGTCCGAAGAGACGGAGGCAACAGTGTCCCCACCGATAAGGGCTTGGACGTAGTGCGTTTCTCGGTGCCGCGGATTGTCGTTCCTGGTTTCGCACCACAGCAGCCGTTGGACCCGGGCGCCCTTGTCGGCCACTCGCCTGAACTCGTCGCCGTCGAATACTTCCTGGAACACAGCGTGGGACATTCGACAATTCGCCACGCCGGCTTTACCCAGCAGCTTTGCCACCAACTCTTTGTCTTCGGGACTTTCGCACCGTTCAATTAGGTAATTCAGGTGAGGATTTACTTTGGCGTCCACCCGATTCACCGGGAAGCTGGCAACCGAGGAGACGTCATCGACGAATTGGCCGGCCTCGAGCCTGTTCTGCAGGCCGCGGATGTAAGCTTCCGCGACCTTGCGGTAGTCCTCTGCCCAAAAAAGCCAGGTTGCATTGACGTTGATTCCATCGCTGATCAACTGCTCGATCGCCGGTATCCCCTCGGTCGTGGCCGGCACTTCGATCATCAGATTTGGCCAGCCAACTTCGGCAAACAGCCGGCGAGCTTCGGCAACAGTCGCGCCGGTGTCGTGGGCCAGGTGTGGAGAGATTGGCACGGTGACCAAGCCATCGACGAAGTTGCTGCGGTCGTAGATCGGAAAGAAGAGCTCGCAAGCGGCGCTGACATCTTCGACCATTAGGGTTTCGAAGATCTCGCCGGCGGTTTTCCCATTTTGCGCCAGCACGCGCAGTCCGTGTCGATAGGAGTCCTGGACAGAGATGGCTCTGGCGAAAATCGCGGGATTGAGCACGACACCGAGCACCCCATCCTCATCGATCATCTGCTTCAAGTCGCCGGAGACTATGAGGTCGCGGTGAAGATTGTCGTACCAGAGACTCTGACCTTTCTTACGCAACTCGACATTGGGATTTGTCATTGGATGCTCCTCAGGGGATTGTCCGGCAAAAGTTCTTCATCCGTTCCATGCCTCACTTGCCACTATTCTAAACCGGCCGGAAGCTAATGAGGCTGTCTCAGTCAAGGCGAACTTGTCCAAACGCGCGTCGCGTCCAACAGAGCGCGGCCGTCGCGCTCCGGGCATGCGGTCCAGATGCTGCTACGCAACAGTTCAGATTTGGGTGTACTTCCTTTCCTCCATGCCCGTGAACTGGAAAGGCCGAGCTGCAATTCGAGGCATCAGTCGGCGGTCAAGCGGTGAGTGCCAACCCATAGATGTCAAATCCACGAGCAAGTCGACCTCATCCCCCACCTAGGGATTCGCCCTTGCAAACCTTTCCTGGCTTTCGCCGATCAGACGTCCTCGCCTGTGTTGTGGACCCTCATTGGCGCGATATTACGCCCATACGGAGCAGGTACGCCTAAATCTGAACGCTTATGCTGCTCCGATTGCACTTGGCCGGGGAACGGGACACTGCTAAGATAGGCTTCATTGACTACGGCGACCCGCCAAAATTCGGCCGGTGGATAGGAGGGTTGTAGTGAAATACTTCCAGCGATCGGACCATCCGAGGCGCTCGGCGTCACTCTCCAGCAACGAGACTATGCCAGAGGCACATCAGGGCCAGCTATCCTCCCTTTTGCTCGTCGGTCCTGACGAGATATACGCAAGACATGGCCTCGGCAACTTCAGCTCGGAGAGACTATCCATCGCCATCGACACCTACGAGGTCGGCGGCCACACCGATGTCCACGAGCATTCCGAATTAGAGCAAGCTTACTACGTAATCTCCGGCCGCGCCCTGATCAAGATCGGAGACGAACAGTTGGAAGTAGGCGCCGGCGGATCCGGGTGCATTCCGCTACACACCAAACACGGGTTTCGCAACGTTGGTGATACTGCCCTGACCGTGGCGGTGATCAGCAGTGTGTTGGGAGAGAATCTGGGCAGCAGAGAGAGCCTCAAGGGCATCTAACTCGCCGAGAAGCGGGGGTTCCTTCCTGCAATCGACCACGTTGGATCCGCCGCCGGAAAGATTGCCGGCATGGACCTGTCGCTCAAGCTGTTGACGGAATCCGTCAATTACAAGGAGAAATCATGGGTGGCTACACATGGATTCGCACTCCGGCCGACCTTCACCGTCCGATGGTGAGCTATAGCGACGACGTTGTCCCGGGCACCACCCGAGGACAAACGCGGACGGTACAGGTATCACATCTACCCGGGCAGTATCCCGATCAGGACCTATTCGACTTCATGACTGAGCGGACGATTGTGGGCGTCCACCACAGCCAGCCCGGGGCAAGGCACGGCGCCCACGAGCATCCCGACATGGAGCAGATCTACTACGTCGTATCCGGCCAAGCCGAAGCCACGGTAGGCGACGAGACGGCGGTGGTTGGGCCGGGCAGTTCGGTCTTCATTCCGCCCAACGTTCTGCACGACTTTGCGAACGCCGGCGAGGAAGAGCTCGTGATGTTCGTGATCAGCAGCGCGCTTGTAGATATAGATTAGGTAATAGCCGATGCTGATTTATGGCTTGAAAAACGCATCTATTTCACGGTCAACGGACTTTCGATTGAGGAAGTGAGCATGCCGAAGTACATACACAGTGAGTTTGACCCACATCGCCCGAACGTGAGCTACACGGACTACTCGGATCCTCTAGCGCCCAAGGGACACCGCCACACGCGGATCATCGCCGAGCACTCCGGCCAGTATCCTGGGCAGAAGCTGGGCGACTTCAAGACTCAACGCTTGGCAATCGCCGTCCACACCTATGAGCCCGGCGCGGACCACGGCGCCCACTATCATCACAACGAAGAGCAGCTTTTCTACGTGATTTCCGGCGAGGCTTCGGTGCGGATCGGCGACGAGGAAGGCGTTATCGGACCGGGAGGCGCGGCCTTCATACCACCGGGAGTGGAACACGACTTTCATAACAGCGGCGAGGGCCCGCTCGTGATGGCGGTTGTGAGCAGCGTAGTCTAGAGGCGGATTTCTGAAGCTGGAATCCTGACAATTTGACAAGGGAGTGGAATGATGGGACTTAAGTATTTCCATACGCCGGACGATCCTCGACAGCCCGGTTGGGTCATGGGGGGCATGCCGCCCACTCCTGAAGCTGGCGGCGGGATCCTGGAGAACTGGGTAATAGTGGGCCCCGATGACCGATATGCCGAGTTCAATCTGGGCAACTTCAGCTCGGAGCGATTGATCATCGCCATAAACACGTATGCGCCCGGCGTCGAGCACGGCGGCAAGGACCACTTCCATCCCGACCTGGAGCAGATCTACTATGTCATCTCCGGCCGAGGCGTGATTACCGTCGGCGAGGAGGAGCGGGAAGTCGGCCCGGGCAGCTTTTCTTTCATGCCGCGCAATGTAAAGCATGGTGCTTTCAACACCGGTAGCGAACCGATGACGGTGGCGGTGATCAGCAGCGCGCTATGAGCCGGCGGTGCCGGAGTGTCTCTCCGCGAATTCGGCGTACGCGCCTTTCCCATTGCCCCAAGTTGCTGCCGTAGACAAGGCAGCGGGTTGGCCGGCCGGTTCTCGTTATACGTCGTCCTGAGGAGTGGGCTGGAATCCCTCCGGGGGACCGAGAGGAGTGCAGGCAATGAAGATCACCCGCATAGAGACGATTATCTGCTCGGCGTTTGACGGCTACACTTGGGTCCAGATCCACACGGACGACGGACTGATCGGACTGGGCGAAACAAACTCCGGCCACGACGCGGTAACCGGCTACGTTCACGAAGAGGCGGCGCAATTCCTGCTAGGCCAGGATCCGATCGCTATTGAGCGGCACTACGCGACGCTGAGCAGGGTGAATCACCTTGGCGGGATGGGACACCGGGGAGTTGGCGCAGAGATGCGCGGTCTTTCGGCCATCGACATCGCCCTCTGGGACATATTCGGACAGAGCGTGGGGTTGCCGATCTACCGACTGTTGGGCGGGCCGGTGCGCGACCGAATCCAGCTCTACAACACATGCTCCGGTTATGTAGGTATCGGTTACGCTTACGGCCACGCCGTTAGTGGCCCCTACGAGGACGACTACGACGGCTGGCAACAGGGACGGGCCGCCGAGTTGGCCAAGTCTCTGCTCGACATGGGGATCACGGCAATGAAGATTTGGCCGTTCGACAAGTATGCCGATCGACCGTTCGATCACATAGAAGGCCGCAATTGGGCGCAGCACATCACGCCGGCACAGATAGACGAGGGCTTGCAGCCGTTCCGCGACATACGTGACGCCGTGGGATTGGATATGGACATTGGCGTCGAGCTGCACCATCGCTGGAGCCTGCCGGCGGCGATACGCATAGCCGAAGCATTGGACCCGTTTCAGCCAATGTGGTACGAAGACCCGATGCCGGCAGACAGTGTGGACGAGTTGGCCGAGTTCGCCCGGCGAACGAACGTACCGTTGATGGCGTCGGAGTCGCTGGCGAGCCGGTACGCCTACCGCGAACTGCTCGAGCGAGGCGCCGTGGGGATAGTCAACATAGACCCGACCTGGGTAGGAGGAATCACCGAGTCCCGGCGGGTCTGCAACCTGGCGGAGGCCTACCATCGTCCATTCGCGCCGCACGATTGCGCCGGCCCGCTCGACTACGTGGTTGGCGTCCATCTCTGTATCGCGCTACTCAACGCGATGATCCAAGAGGGTGTGCGAGCGCATTGGGATGGGGGTTGGTACGAGGACGTTATCACCGACATTCCCGACGTGGAGCGTGGGTACGTGGCCGCACTGGATGGTCCCGGCCTGGGGACTCGACTAAAGCCGGAGTTCCTGGGGCGCTCCGATTTAACCGTCCGCGCGTCCGAGCTTTGATATCACGCCGGATTGTTCTACCGGCAAATTTAAGAGTTGATGCCAGTTGCAAGCAGCGATGTCTAGGCACGGATGATTCAAGCCGGAATGCGGACAATTTGAAATAGGGTGTGGAGCAATGGCGCTCAAATATTTCCATGCGCCGAACGATCCTCGGAAGCCCGGATGGGTAGTGGCCGGCCAGTGGCACACTCGTGAAGCGGAGGGCGACGTTACAGAGGAATAGCACAAGATCGGGCAGTGAAGATTACCCGCATCGAGACAGTAATTTGCTCGGCATTCCGTGGCTTCACTTGGGTTCAGGTTTACACCGACGACGGTCTGATTGGGACCGGTGAAACAACCTCCGGCCAAGACGCAGTAATCGGCTACATTCACGAAGAGGCAGCGCAATTCCTGCTAGGGCAGGATCCAATTGCAATCGAACGGCACTATGCGACGCTGAGTAGAGTGAACCACCTTGGTGGGATGGGACACAGGGCAATCGGCGCAGAGATGCGCGGTCTCTCGGCTATAGACATAGCCCTCTGGGACATATTCGGACAGAGCGCAGGGTTGCCAATCTACCGATTATTGGGCGGGCCGGTCCGCGACCGAATCCGGCTCTACAACACCTGCTGCGGCTACACAGGGATCGGTTACGACCTGAGCCACGCCATAAGTGGACCTTACGAGGACGACTACGAAGGTTGGCACGAGGGGCGGGCCGGCGAGATCGCCACGTCTCTGCTGGACATGGGAATCACAGCCATGAAGATTTGGCCTTTCGAAAAGTTTGCCGATACGCGATTCAACCGCATAGAAGGCCGCTCTTGGGGACAGCACATCACGCCGGCCCAGATAGATCAGGGGTTACAGCCGTTCAGCGACATACGGAACGCTGTAGGGATGGAGATGGACATTGGCGTCGAACTGCTCCTGCGCTGGAGCCTACCGGCTGCGATAGGCATTGCCGAAGCGCTGGACCAATTTCAGCCTATGTGGTACGAAGACCCCATGCCGGTCGATAACGTCGACGAGTTGGCCGAGTTCGCTCGGCGTACTAACGTGCCGTTGATGGCGTCCGAGTCGCTTGCCGGCCGGTACGCTTACCGCGAGCTTCTCGAGAGAAACGCCGTGGGGATAGTCAACATAGACCCGACGTGGGTTGGGGGGATCACCGAGTCGCGTCGGATCTGCAATCTGGCCGAAGCCTATCATCGTCCGTTCGCGCCACACGATTGTGCCGGCCCGCTCGACTACGTGGTTGGAACGCATCTGTGCATCGCGCTACCCAACGCGATGATCCAAGAGGGCGTGCGGGCGCATTGGGACGGAGGTTGGTATCAGGATGTCGTCACCGACATCCCCGACGTCGAGCGCGGGTACGTGGCTGCGCCGGATGGCCCCGGGCTGGGGACTCGACTACAGCCGGAGTTCCTCGGGCGCTCCGACATAACTGTCCGCGCGTCCGAGCTTTGATTTCGCACTGGCCTGATCTGGCGGAATATTCAGGAGTAGTTCATTGAAGATAGTGGACCTGAGGACCATAACCATAGCTGGGTCCAAGATTGTACGAGTAGATACTGACGAAGGTATTCACGGCTACGGTGAGGCAAACTGGGGTGCGCTGGGGCCGGTGCCAAATGACTTCATCCTGGCGTTGAAACCAGCCATCCTGGGTTTGGATCCAACGAACGTCGAGCAGGTGATGTTGCACATCCGGCATTACGGTGGCAATGCTCACATGGGCGTGGGAGTCAGCGCGGTATCGACGGCGCTGTGGGACATCGCCGGCAAGGCGGCCGGATTGCCGGCATATAAGCTGTTGGGCGGAAAGATTCGCGACCGAGTGCGTGTCTACAGCGATACCGACGTGGGCCTGCTTTTGGACCCGAATGATCCAGCCTCGCGCTTCACGCCGGAGGCCTATGCCGCAAGGGCCCGCCAGCGCAAGGCATTGCCGGAGGGCTACACCATCATGAAGTTCGACGTCGGGTTCCACGGGCAACACTTCGAAACGGTGCCGGGCTACATCTGGGAAACAAATATGACCTACCCTTACCAGGGGCATGCGACCGAACGAGGCATCAAGTCCCAGGTAGCGATCGTCGAGGCCATCAAGGAAGTATTGGGCGACGAAATAGGTCTGGCGATAGACTGCGGGCCGGGGCAAAGCCTACAGGCCGTAATGACCCTGGCCAAAGAGCTGGAGCCATATAATCTCGCCTGGCTCGAAGACCCGTTCGAGGGCGCTGATGTACCTTACGTCGACGTCGAAGCATACCGATTGCTCAGCGACAGCACTACGACGCCAATAATGACCGGGGAGCACCTTTATCTGCGAAACGGGTTCCGGGACCTGATTGCCAGCCACGCGGTAGACGTGGTGGCGCCCGACATCCAGGACGTCGGCGGTTTGGCAGAATCGAAATGGGTCGCCGAGTTGGCACATCTTTACAATGTTCTAGTCGCGCCGCACAACGCCAACCATGCCGTATCGTTCATGGCGAATCTCCACGCCGCGGTGGTGATGCCACGGAACTATATCGCGTTTGAGTTCCACCAAGCCGACGATCGCAATTGGGACGACATTCTGGAAGGTGTCGATCGGCCGCTGATCAAGGACGGGTTCGCCACGGTTCCAGACAGCCCCGGTCTAGGTTTCGAGCTCAATGAAGAGGTCGTGAGGCAGCGTCTGGCGCCCGGCGAGACCTACTTCGAGTAGTCGGCCGGCGACTCACCGATCAGTAGCCGGCCCTCACGTCGACGACTCCTATCAATGGCCTGCCATCCAGGTAGCGACGAAGGTTCGCTACGCAAATCTCCCACTGAACACGGGGAGTGATGGAGCCTCCGCCGGCGTTATGCGGCGTTATTACCACGTTGTCCATATCCCATAGGGGGTTGTCGGAGGGCAGCGGTTCCTCGCCGGTAACGTCCAAGCCAGCGCCGGCCAGCCTACCGTTTTGAAGAGCTTGTATCAGAGCCTGCTCGTCGACTATGTTGCCTCGAGAGACGGCGATTACATAGGCGGACGACTTCATCAGATCCAGCCGGCGGGCGTCGATCGCTCCGCGCGTTTCCGCCGTCAGGGGCGCGGCAATCACGAGAAAATCGGATACCCGGCAGAGATCGTCGAGCCGGTCCGGCCCCCAGCGCCCATGCAAATCCGGCACGTGAGGGAACGGCTGTGCGTCGACCGCGTAAACGGGCATTTCGAATCCGTGGGCCCGGCGGGCGATCGCGGTGCCGATTTGTCCCAAACCGAAGATTCCCATCGTGCGGCCGGCGATTGCCTCCATTGGCCGGCCTCCAGGCTCGCCGCCCCAGCGATGGGCCAGTTGGTCTCGCCGGATCGTCCACATATCGCGGGTGAGCGTCAGGATCAACGCAAAGGCGTGTTCCGCGATGGTCTGCGCGAATGCCCCTCGGCTGTTGGTAACTACGACTTTGTTTTGCAAAAGCCATTCCACCAAGCCGGGGATCGTCTGCATCCAGTCCATGCCGGTGCTATAGGCCTGAAACCAGCGCAAGCGACTCGCCGCTCTAAAGGACTCTGCGTTGAGCATTCCGATAAGTGCTTCAGCATCCTGGATCAGCGAGGCAACTGAGTTGATATCATCCGCGACCAGAAACTCGACTTCAGGGAAGTCCGCTTCCAGCTGTTCGATCTCGAGATCAGCGCCGGCGCCAGTCCGGCGCTGCACGACTATTTTGCGTCGAAACACCTAGTACCTCCAAACATCGTGGCGATTTGGATCAAGAATCGCCTGCGACATGAGCGCGATGCCTCCTGCCGGAGGACTGCCACAATAGCCGGAGCGTAATTCCGACAAGGCAAGCGCGCTCAAAATGGGCCCGCGAGCATCCCAGGCGCGTCACGCCGGCGAAGGCATACGCGAGCGTCTTATGTCACTCATATTGTAAACAATGATGATATGATCAATTCAAGGATATCGGGTTTGACGAGAAGAATTGAAGATGCGAACTAGGCTCCGATCGTACTCCACAACATTTGACCAGCCCCGATCCAATGGACGAAGGCTGAGGCTAGCTATCAATCTGGCTCTGCTCGGGGGCATTCTCGGATCCGCCCAGTTCTTGATAAATCTGCTGGCACAGACAGAGTTCCCGAAAGAACCCGCACACCTGGCCCTCGCCTCTTCACTAATCGTATCCAGTCGAGCGCTCGTGGCCGGGGCTTTGTTGGCGGCGATGTTCTCCAGTATAGCGACCAGCGACTGGGCGGGCCAGAGAGCTGACACTGCCCGCACGCTGTTCGTATGGATACTGCTAGGCGTTGGCTACGGGATCCTGTTGCCTCTAGTTACCGGGATGCTCATTCCGATAAGCGGCGTTTTTCTGGCTCTTGGCAGCGGCTTCATAGGGCCGGACGAGGCCCTGCCGGCCGCGGTCGAGTCGATAATTCGCGCCCCATATGCCGGCCTGGTTCAGGGTGGGGTAGGAATGATCACCGGCTTACTGGCAGGTGTGGTATTCGCTCTGGGCGCCTGGCTAATCGACACGGCCAACGCCTCGGCACGCCTCAACACGTCCCGATACGGAACTTACGCTATCACGGTGTCCCTGTCTGCGCTCATGGTGGCCGGCACGGCCTTGGTCCCGCCGGCGACGCTGGCAAAGCTGGGATAGTCTTGGCGGAGGCGTCACGTTTCAGCCTGGAGCCGGCCGGCTGGAGCCGGGGAGGAGAACGGCTGCTGAAGCGCTAGCAGGGGGGCCGGTTGGAGGCTATGCGCAGGTGGTCTATGTCTGACAAATGCGGTCGCATTTGCCGGAGGAAATCCTCCAGGGTCCGACCCGGCGACGTATCCGTGGTGTCCAGCGCGAATCGGCGCTCGATCTGAGAGTCGGCGTATTCTTCCTCGAAACGCCGCAACACAATCGGCACGTATTCAGTTTCCAAAATACTGCCGGGATGGGGATTCAGGTTCATCCGGCGCCGGACGGCATCGACTGAGGCTCTAAGCAACACCAGGACCGTGTCAGGCGCCTGCATCATCACCTCGGTATCCCATTCCCGCGCTCGTTTTCGACGATCAGAGAACGCATCGTCGGAACCGCCGTAGCCGTAGTAAAGAGGCGCGTAGACGGCATCGCCGTAGTAGAAGTCGATCATGAGAAAGTCGTCGTTCGCGCGGTACATGTCGTTGCACAGGTGTCGCCAAATCATGTATCGCATCAACTGCTCCTTGAGGAAAGGCGGCAGTTGTAAGATCGCCTCATCGTCCCTCCGGTCGACCGGGGTCTCTGCACCGCGGTCAGGTACCAGGATATGGCGATCAAGGTGTGGTAGCACGAAATGGGCGTGCCAGCGAACGCTTGGCAGCCCCATCGCACGCATCATCCATCGCGATACCTGCACGGCCAAAGTGGACTTGCCGACGTACTCACAGCCGATCATGATGATACGCACTTGCAACTCCTGGTTGGTGAGGCGGTGTTTACTCGCGGGCCAAAGCGGCGCCGGCGATGCCCTGGGCCCGAATCCGCCGGACGGTGCCTGCACGCAGTGAGGCCGCATCCCCGGTTGTCAACAGAACTTCGTCGTCGCCTACCGTCAACCTGACGGCTCCTTCTACTACGATCCAATGCTCGTTTCTCGCGATCCTGCCCTCTTCGATGCCCTCCCCGTCGGCAAACTTCACCAACCTCAACTCGCTAAGAGGACAACGCGGTCCGCGATCGGGGAATGGCCCGAGATTCTCGTCACCTGGGACAACGAATCCTGGGACAGTGGGCGTAGGCGGTCCGTCCTCCTCCACCAGAATCATCCATGGGCGTTTCCGTCCTTCGTGAGGGGTGGTGAACGTGACCCAATCTGAGCCGGTCCGCATTTGGGAGCGGTGAACGACGCCCATTGGGTTGTAGACTGCCGTGTTGGGTGTAATCGGATAGGATCGACCGTCCCGCCAGCCTTCGCCGTAGCCGGCGGTGACCAGCCATAATTCGTCGTAATCGTGATAGTGGGGCCATATCCCATGCCATCTCGCCAGCCCTTGCGACGCAAAGCATGAGTCAATGGCGGTCCACTGGGGATATGGCTCCGCGTCCAGTATTGGGCTGCGCGGATACCTCGCCGGATCCAAGTGCGACGTGTTCGAGTTACTCGAGATGATCAGGCGGTCGCTCTTCGAGATGATCAACTAATTGACTCCAGTGACTATCCAATTGACAGGATCTTGCGGTGCGAGTCGCAGCGGCGAACGCAATCAATCTCATGATAGCGATTGCTTGCTTCAATGCAATTGGGGTAGCGCGCACGGTGTCAAGTTGCATTATGATGGGACAAGCGAGGGATTTCTTTGACTCCAACTGGCCCGGCCATTGGCGACGACACAGGCTGCCCCGGTTAGCTGGGAGGGACTGGAGTTCCAGCCTCCAATAGCCGGTTTGAACACATCCAACAGACCAGGAGGATTAGGGCATGAGAAGCGCAATGTGGATAGGCGGGCACGACTTCGAGATTCAGGAATCACAGCCTCTAGAACCCGGCCCTGGGGAAGTGCGCATCAGTGTTCACGCCTGCGGCGTGTGCGGCACCGATTTGCATGCCATTCAGGGGCTGCTTGGAGATATCGAGCCGCCGATGCTCATCGGGCATGAGTATGCCGGAACGATCAATGCGGTGGGAGAAGGGGTAGGCCACCTGTCGATCGGCGACGCGGTGACCTGCATCGCGGCCGGCCGCTGCGATATGTGCCGGAACTGCTTGGCAGGTCTGCCGGACAGCAGTTGTCTCTTTCGGAAGCCCACCGGTGGGTTCACCGAACAGATAGTGATTCCGATGACCAAAGTGCTGCCGGTGCCGGCCGGCGTTGACCTCGGGGTCGCCACCCTAGCCGAGCCGCTGACGTGCTGCGTGCGGGCCATCGACGTAGCTCACGTCCAGAGTGGCGATACAGCGGTCATCATCGGCGCCGGCCCGATCGGTTTGATGTTGTTGCAGGTAGCGATACACAGCGGCATCAGAAAGGCGATAGTCTCGGAGATAAATCCGCGCCGCCGGGAGATAGCCGGACAACTTGGAGCTGCCTTGACTGTTGACCCAACGAAGGAGTCTTTGAGCGACGCGGTACGGAACGCCACCAACGGCGAGGGAGTGGATATCGCGTTCGAGGTGGCCGCCGTGCCGGCGTTATTGGAAGAATGCATTGGGTTGGTGAAGGACCGTGGTCGAGTCGTCATGGTCGGCGCCCACTCTACTACCGCCCAGCTTAGGATAAACCTGAGTTCGTTCCACATAAGGCAGCTATCGTTGGTGACCGCCAACGGCGGACCCTGGACGTTCAAGCGGGCGGTCGCCTGGTTGGGACAGCTAGAGCTGCGGCCCATCATCACTCATCATTTCGATCTAGCCGACACCGGAAAAGCCTTCGACTTGGCGAAATCGGGCGTTGCGATCAAAGCGCTAGTGGGTCCGAACCTGGGTTAGTGGTGCTCCGCTGGGCCCTCTGGAGTCGCATAGCAATCGCTCATCCCGGCTGGCGCCGGCACGCCAAGGCATGAAGATTGGGGGCGCCCGTTGGTGAAGTGTTCGGGTGTCATTGGCGCCCCTCGTGATTCCGGCCCCGTATCGGGGTACGGGGCATGCTTTCGATCGCCGGAATGACGAAGGGAAGCCCCGAATTTCGAATGAGGGGCTGCTGGAGCGGTCTATCCCGTATCGGCGTAACGGACATGCATTCGTACCAAGGTAACTGCCATAGGTGCGCCAAGACACGTGCTGTACTTAGGTGCTACCGGTCACCTGATTGAGCGTTACACCTGCCAAGGAGAGCTCTTTGGCACGGTGGCAGCTAACGAGGTGACCCGGCTCGATCTCCTCCAACTTGGGCGGTGTTGTTCGACAAATATCCACCGCGTAGCGGCAGCGAGGATGGAAGTAACAACCTGAGGGCGGATTAGCCGGATCTGCGACGTCTCCCTCCAAGATTATCCTCTTGGAGCGCAATCTAGGATCCGGGATCGGTACGGATGAAAGAAGGGCCTCAGTGTAGGGATGCTTGGGAAATCGGAATAGTTTCTGTGTCTCGCTCACTTCCGCGATCTTGCCCACGTACATCACAGCGACACGGTCGCTAACGTGTTTGACCACACTCAGATCATGGGCGACGAACAAGTAGGTGAGGCCAAGTTCCTCTTGAAGCTCAAGCAGTAGATTCAGAATCTGGGCTTGCACCGAGACGTCGAGTGCCGAGATCGGTTCGTCCGCCACTACCAGGCTTGGACTCAGGGCCAAAGCCCGGGCTATTCCTATGCGTTGCCGCTGACCGCCGCTAAAGGCGTGGGGAAACCGCTGCATAAACTCGGGACGTAAGCCGACAAGCCTAAGGAGTTCGGCCACTCGGTCAACCCGCTCCTGCCGGGAGTTCACCCCATTGACGAGCAGAGGTTCGCCCACGATGTCCAGCAAGGTCATTCGTGGATTGAGCGATGAGAATGGGTCTTGGAATACCATCTGCACATGCCGGCGTATTGGGCGCAACTTGCCGCCTGGTATCGATCCGAGGTCCACTTCGGTTGCGCCATCGGGCCGGAAGATAATCTCTCCCCCGGTCGGCCGGAAGGCCCTCAGTATGCAGCGTGCAGTGGTGGTCTTGCCGCAACCACTCTCACCAACAAGAGACAGAGTTTCGCCTTTGTCTATATGGAAAGTCACGTCGTCTACCGCACGCACTTGGCCAGTGACCTTTCGCAGGATGCCGCTTTGAATCGGAAAGAACTTCCTCAGCCGCTTGACTTCCAAAAGAGGCCTATCGCCCGCTAAGCCGGAAACTCCCGTCTGTGGCGTTTTTCGCATCTTATCGAGCTCCCATTCGTATCCGCGGGTCGATGAACATCAACATGAAATCCGAGATAAGAGTACCAATTACCGTCAAGAAGCCAAGTAGCAAGATGATGCTTCCGGCAAGGAACATGTCCTGGTTTACGAGGGAAGTCAGTAGAAGAGGGCCCACTGTGGGAAGGCTCAGAACGATCGATACAATGATGCTGCCGGATACGACGTAAGGAATGAGGTAGCCTATCGTGCTGGCGAACGGATTGAGGGCAACCCGCACCGGGTATTTCAAGATGAGCGAGGTCTCTGAGAGTCCTTTGGCCCGGGCAGTTACGACGTAAGGCTTGGACAATTCATCAAGAAGATTGGCTCGCATGATCCTAATCAGTCCGGCCGTGCCGGCAGTACCCAGCACAATAGCAGGAATCGGCAGGTGCTTGATGAGGTCCCATAGGCGATCCAGGGACCATGGCGCCTGCAAATACTCCGGCGAGAACAACCCGCCGATGCTGCCGCCAAACCACTGCCAGATGAAGTACATCAGAGCCAAGGCGAGTAGGAAGTCGGGGATCGCCAAACCGAGAAAGCCGAAAAAAGTGAAGGCGTGATCCGCGGTCGAGTACTGGCGAACAGCGGAATAGATGCCGACCGGCAGTGCAATCACCCAGGTGAAGAACACCGCGGCCAACGTGACTACGACAGTCAGCATGAGGCGCTCCCCTACGACGTCGATCACAGCTTTGCGATAGGACATGGACATCCCAAAGTTGCCCTGGGCGATCTGCCGCATCCACTTGAAGTACTGAACGTAGATCGGTCGGTCGAGCCCGTACTCTTCACGTAGAGCTTCAGCTTCTTGATCGGAAACCTGGTCGCCTATACTCTCGACCGCCGCGATGTAAGCATTGACAAAATCTCCCGGTGGCAACTGGATAATAACAAACGACAGGACGGTGATCGCCCACGTTGTAAACGCGGCAAGTAGCAGTCTGCGGCCCACGAACCCTAGCATCGAACCGGTGCATTCATGATGCTAAAGCGAGAGCGTGTCTGACGTGGAACCTGGGCGCCAATCGGAGTCGGCGCCCAGGAACTCGTCAAGTTAGTCAGTGAAGTAGTACGTCGACGGGTGCGAGTTTACCGGGTTGAGGCTGTCGACGCCGGCGATAATCCGCCCTGGGACGTTGCCAACGTTGTTCTTGACGACCCGGACACCAAGCAGGACAGGAGCGAGGCCGACGGTACCTATCGCCCAGACTTCTTCAACGAGAGTCTTCCAGATCTCCTTGCCGATTCTATTCTGCTCTTCGACCGGGACGGTTCTGGCATCCTTCCAAAGCTTCAGGACCTTCTGAATTGGCTCAGGCGGCGGGTTGCCCTGCTCCCCGGCGCTGGCGAACCATTTGTCGGCCTCTGGCCCGAAGTTGAATGCGGTCCCTGGCCAAGTCATCAGTCGGTCGGTGCCGTAGTTGGAAGTCATCCACATCTGAACTTCGTTGGCTGTCATCTTGGTGTTGATCAGTGAAGGCTCGGCTGCCTCGACAGCCAAATCAATACCGATTTGCTTCCAGTGCTGGCCGATCATCTCCGCCATCTCCGGGAATGGCAGGAACCAGGCAGTGTTTGCGCTGATTTGGATCTGCAGCCGGCCCTGACCATCGGTCCGTAGCCGGTACCCATCCGCGTCCTTCTTGTCCAACCCGATTCCATCCAGCAACTCGTTAGCCTGATCCGGGTCATGGTTGTGCCAGAGCGTCCGGTAGGTTTCTTCACCTGGATTATAGGGATTGGTCGCAACTGGAATTGGCGATCCAGGGGTTCCAAGCCCAATGAAGAAGACCTCATTCAATTGGTCACGATCGATCCCCAAGGAGAGCGCTCGGCGAAAGTCGCGGTTGTGGAACCATTTGCGGATTTCGGGGTCCTTGTCGTAGTCGACGTTGAAGACGACGTTAGCTTCACCTCCGCTGCCAGGAGGATCGAGGTGCATCTTGTAGTTGCCCCTCTCCTGGTTCTGCAGGAATACCGGCAGCTTGGCCAGCGAGATGTGTCTGCCCTGAACGTCGTACTCGCCGGAGATTGCCCGAAGGTTCAGCACTTCCAGATTTGGCGCCAAAGTCATCACGATGGCATCCGTATATGGGAGTTGGTTGCCGTCGGTGTCAACCCCGAAGTAATAGGGGTTTCGCTCGAGGACCCAGGCAGGCGTGTTGATCGGGTTCGAGGTTTTCCACGGGGACACCATCGGGAGGTCTGGATTGGTCGGCCAATGGGCCCGGGATTTGAATAGACCCACCCAATTTTCCAGCTTCGCATTCCTGATCATCTCGTCAAGCTCCGCCGAATCGACGTAGTTGGGGTGGAACTGTTTCAGGTAGTGAGCCGGTAGGTACGCGGTGCGTCCCAGCCCGCCTCCGTCAGGTTGCATTCCCGGAATTCCGAAATAGCCAGCCAGAAACTCGGGGAACATGAAGTAGCCGGACGGGAATCTAAAGGCGAGCGTGAAGTCATCTATCTTTTCTAGAGTTCCAGGTTGGTCCTGGATGGCGAAATTTACGTTCGGCGTGGCTACCAGGTCCTGGTTCGTGTAAACGTCCTCGTACCAGAATACGAAGTCGTCTGCGGTGAAGGGCTGGCCATCGGACCACTTGAGACCCCGCCGGAGGTGGACGATCGTGGTCTGGCCTCCGTCCGTGACTTCCCAATCCTTGGCGACATTGGGCACAAGTTTCGTCATCGCATAGTCGTAGAACAACACGTGGTCGGGACCAGCGTTCCGCATTCCGTTCGGCGTGTCGAATGGACCGGTAAAACCGCGGCGCAGTGCGCCACCGTACTTGCCGATCGAGTGAACGGGTTCGATTACCAAAACATCCTCTGGAACAGGCAGGCGTTCTTCTACCGGAGGTAGCTGTCCATTCTCCACGAGCGCGGCAAGCTGGGGAGATTCATTGAAGCTCGTCGGGTACCTAGCTTGGTCGAGGATGATCTCGGGCCCCTCCAACTTGCGGATGAGCTCGGAGTCGATCTTGGGCGCCGGCTCCGGGGTCGCCGTTACGACGACTTCCCTGTCTACCTCGACGACCTTCTCTACTTCGACAACCCTCTCTACCTCGACGAGCTTCTCCCGCTCTACGACGACTTGCTTCTCTACCTCTACCTGGACAATCTCCTGTCTCACCACCTCAACCGGCCGATCCACCTCGACGGTAACAACCCTCTCAATTTCGACCGGCCTATCTACCTGGACAGTGACAATCCTCTCGACTTCCTCTCTGATGATCTGGGTCACGACTCTCTCTACGGGAACCTCTCTTTCGACCACCTGTACTCGTTCTTCAGTGACGACCTGCGGTTGACATGCCGCAAGAATAGGTAATGCGGCTGTCGCGCCCAAGCCGGCTAGGAATGAGCGGCGTCCGATTCTGCGTGCGATCAAATCTTTCACTGTCCTATCGAGCCTCCGTTGTAGAAGTTAATTGTGCGTGCAAACCAACAGATCTTACGTTTCGGTAAATGCGCCGTGGTCGCCCTGTGGCAACACCTCCGATGAATCTTTTCTAACCTTATCGATTAAGTTGAGAACAATGATCTAACATTGTGCGTAAGGGTGTCAACACTCGATGCTTTGAAATCCCAACACATACAGGTGAAACCTTGTCCGGACTTTGGCACGTATCCGGTATTTGATATGCTATCCACGAACCGTTTAGGTGGGCGCCGCAGGCGCTGGGGCTCGACCTTGGTACTAATCTGAGAGAGGAACAGTCGATGATAGCAATGACCGCAAAGCAGCGGGATGAGCTCAACGAGATAGGGTGGACGGTATTGGAGAGTGTCCTGACACCTGAGGAGACTAAGCGACTGAGCGACGCCTGGGACGAGGTTGCCGACCAGCTCCGCAGAAAGCAAGGTCTGGGGCCGAATGACAGCGTTGGCTCGCGCAATGGACTCAGACTGAACGATACTATACTCGAGCTGATCGATCACCCTAAGATTTTGCCCCTGGTAGTAGACGCCATTGGGTGGAACATCCAGAATCGCGACAGCACGTTTGGCTGTCAGGCGCCCAAGCCTAGTGATTCGGACCCCGACGTTTTATCGCTAGGGTGGCATTTCGATTACGAGGAAGAGTTCGCCGGAACAACGATCGACGGTCGCATGCCCCTGATCGACTTCAAGGTGGGCTGGTATATATCCGACCACACCGAACCGGGCCACGCGACCATTCTGTTGGTGCCGGGAAGCTACAAGTGGACCCGCGAACAGAGAGCCACGTGGGAGTCATGGGCGGATCCAAAGGATATCTTCGAGCTAAGAGTGCCGGCCGGCAGCGCGCTGCTTTGGCGACCCACCACTCTCCACGCGGTAACTCCGAATCTTTCCAAGAGTTTCCGCAAGGCCTCTTACGTGAGCTACACACCCAGATGGGTGCGACCGAGCTGCTACCTCGAGCAGGACCCAGAGCTGCTGGCTCGCAGCTCACCGATCCGCCGGCAGTTATTGGGGGCGATGGGCGATCTCAGCCACCCACTCGGCAAGGATCCTGTTGGCGCGCCATCGTCGCAACACTGGTTCAGTTTGGATGGCTGGCAAACCGTGCCGCTCAAGGCCTGGGCCGAAGCTCAAGCCGGCGAAGGGGAACACGTTTGGGGACTTGGCTATGGAGCCACGTACACCAAAGGGCCGAAATATGAGTTCACCCAAGTCCGTGTGCCGAAAACGATAGATGTCTGATCTATCGCGTCCCAGGCTAAACCTGCCCGAATTGGGCCGGATAGGTCAGATCTGCGTGGTCGTGCGCGATCTGGACGAGGCTGTGAGAAGCTACTGGCATAACTTGGGCATAGGCCCCTGGTGGATCTATACCTATCAACCACCCTTGGTGAGACACATGACGCTGGGTGGAAAGACCCAGAACTATCGTATGCGTCTGGCATTTACGCCGGGCCTTGTGCCGCAGTTCGAGCTGGTTCAGCCGCTGGAAGGCGATACCATCTATCAGAAGTTCATTGACCAGCATGGCGAAGGACTCCAGCACTTGGGCGTGTTTGCCCACGACTTCGACGAATCGTTAAGGAAGGCGGAAGCGGCCGGATACAGGGTAATCCAGAGCGGTCATGGATTCGGCCCGGACGGCGACGGTTCATATGCCTATCTCAGCACTGAGGAAGTCTCCGGCACGATATTCGAGCTGATCGATCCGCCGGCCCGGCGGCACCCGCCGGAGTACATCTATCCGCCGGAGGAGTAGCGAAGGCCGCGCCGGCGCCGGTTCTAACTAAGCGGAATTAACCGTTACGCCCCTTCGTAGAGGAAGCACGCCGCTTCCTGTCCGACTCCTAGCCGAACTGGATTAGGCTCGCGCGTCTCGCAAACGTTCTGAATAAAAGACGGGCAGCGAGGATGGAATGGGCATCCCTTGGGTCGGTTGTACGGATGTGGAACAGATCCGCTGATGGACGGCAATTTGATCCTAGGGGGCGAGTGGATATTGGGGATCGATTGCAGCAGAGCCTTCGTGTACGGATGTTTCGGCGCGTGGAAAATATCGTCGACCGGGCCTTTTTCTACCACACGACCCAAATACATCACCGCCACGTCATCGGCCATCTCGGCGATCACTCCCATATTGTGAGTAATCAGGATGATGGATAGGTCTCGCTGCTCTTGGAGGCCGCGAAGTAAATCGAGAATCTGTGCCTGAGTGGTCACGTCCAACGCCGTCGTCGGCTCATCCGCGATCAGCAACGTAGGGTTGCAAGAGAGCGCCATAGCGATCATGGCGCGTTGGCGCAGACCGCCGCTCATCTCGAAAGCGTATTGGTCTATCCGTAATGACGCCCGGGGAATCCCGACCAAACGAAGTAGCTCGATCGCTTGGTCTTTGGCTTCCTCAGCGCCAACCTTCTGGTGAAGCCGGATCGCTTCGATAATCTGACTTCCGACGGTATGAACTGGACTGAACGAGGTCATCGGCTCCTGGAATACCAATCCAATCTTACCGCCTCGTATCGAGCGCATCTCATCGCTGTTGGGATCCAGTTGGACCAAGTCAGTTCCTCGATCCTGATTATCTTGTCCGTTCCCATACAGCAGCACCTGTCCATCAGTGATCCGGCCGGGACGCTCGACAATGCGAAGAATAGATCGAGCCGTTACGCTTTTTCCACAACCGCTTTCGCCGACGATTCCCAAGGTTTGTCCGCGAATCAGGTCGAAACTCGCACCGTCAACCGCTCTTACTACTCCTTCTTCGGTGAAGAAGTAGGTCTTCAGATTGTTTACTGACAGGAGCAGACGACGACCGTTTTCCATCACTAGATCTCTATGAGCTGTAGGGATCTGCTGCATCTCGTATCCCGTCGCCCATGAAATTGAACGCAAGTATGACGACAACGACCGGAATAGCCGGTATCAACAACCAAGGCGTTATGGCGATAGCCTGAATATTCTGAGCGTCTTGGAGCAGCACTCCCCAACTGATCGCCGGAGGTCGCAGCCCCAATCCCAAAAAGCTCAGCGAAGTTTCCGCGATGATCATAAAGGGAATCGCCAGTGTGGTCGAGGCAATGATGTGGCTGAAGAAGGCCGGAACCATGTGGCGAAAGATGATTCGCAGCTGGCTGGCGCCGGCGAGTTCGGCCGCCGTCACGAAATCCTCCTCCCGAATCGAGAGAAACTTGCCCCGAACGACCCGAGCCAAGTCCGTCCAGCCAATCAGCGAGATAATGATGGTAATAGCAAAGTAGATCTTGAGGATGTCCCAATCTCTTGGCATTGCCGCCGCCAGTCCCATCCATAGTGGGATGGTAGGTATCGACCGTAGAATCTCGATTATCCGCTGTATGACCGTATCGACGAATCCACCGTAGAAGCCGGAGAGACCTCCCAATAGTATGCCCAAGAACAAAGCGATGGTGACGCCGGCCAGGCCGATGAACAAAGATATCCTTGTAGCGTTGATGAGACGCGACCAGAGGTCCCGCCCCTGGATGTCGGTCCCCAACAAGAATAACGTCTCCTCCGGCCGTTCATCGACGACACCAAAGAGGTGAATGTCCGCTTGGATGAATCCTAAGATCTTGTAGCGGAAACCCGACCCGAATAAGCGGAGGTATATCTTGTCGTTGGGGTCGGCTTCGTAATCCCGCACAAAAGTTTTCGTATTGCGGCTTCCTTTCACTCTGTAAACGTGCGGCCGAAATACACCGTCTTCGAACCAGAATATGGGTTGGGGAGGCGTGTGGGAACGATCGGCGTGGGAATCAAATGGATCCGAATATGACAGGAAGTCCGCATTTAACGCGATAAGGTAGAAGATGATCACGACGACCGAGCCGGCGACTGCTAGGTAGTGCTTGCGGAATCTCCACCACATGAGCTGCCACTGGGTAGCGACAAGGATCCGTTCGTCTTCGCCGGCAGCAGCTATCCCTGTTCCGTCGGCAACGGGAACCGCGGCCTCGGCCATCAGCGACCCTCCATTCGTATACGGGGATCAATAAACATCAAAACGAAATCTGAGATTAGTGTACCGATAACCGTCAAAAAACCCAACATCATGATAATGGTTGCGGCGAGAAAGAAATCCTGACCCAAGAGCGCCCTGAGCAATAGCGGGCCCACTGTCGGTAAGCTAAGCACGATTGACACGATGATACTTCCAGACACGATTGCTGGCAGCAAATAGCCTATAGTGCTGGCAAAGGGATTGAGCGCAACGCGTACAGGGTATCTCAGGATGAGCCTGGCCTCGGTGACGCCCTTCGCCCGGGCAGTCACAACGTAGGGTTTGCGTAGCTCGTCAAGTAGATTGGCCCGAAGAATTCTTATGAGGCCGGCAGTGCCGGCTGTACCGAGGACGATGGCTGGTATTGGAAGGTGTTTGATCAGGTCCCACACGCGGAGCAGACTCCACGGCGCCTCGACAAAATCAGGGGAGAACAGGCCGCCGATGCTTCCGCCAAACCAGAACCACGTAAAGTACATCAGTGCCAGTGCCAGAAGAAAGTCGGGGATCGCGAGGCCGATGAACCCTACGAAGGTAAAGGCATGATCCTCAGGGGAGTATTGTCGTACGGCTGAATAGATGCCGATGGGGAGCGCGACCACCCACGTGAAGACGACAGCAGCCATTGTCACTACTACTGTCATGAGCAGGCGCTCGCCGATAAGGTCGATAACGGGTCGCTGCCATTCCATCGACCAGCCGAAATTTCCCCGGACTATTCGTCCCAGCCACTTGAAATACTTCACGTAAACTGGCTGGTCCAAGCCGAACTCTTCGCGCAGGCTGGCGCCCAGCGCATAAGCCTCGGTGGCTTGGACGCCGGTGGCTTGCAACTGAGAAACATAGTAAGTTGCGAAGTCACCCGGAGGCAACTCGATAATTGCGAAGGAGATTACTGTAATAGCCCAAGTGGTCACCAGCGCCATCAGCAGACGCCGGCCTACGTACCCCAGCACCCGTTGTCAGTCCAAATCTGGCGCTAATGCCAGGAAATGCAGGCCATAAAACCGAAGCCGGCCCTGGGAGGAACCCAGGGCCGGACCTGTGAAGTGCGAGGCTAGAACTCCTTCCAGAAGTAGGTTTCAGGACGAGCGTTGCCGGGCGTTTGACCTGACGAGCTCACCGCCGTGCGACGCTGGATGTTCCCCATCTTGTTCTTCACGATGTGCATACCGAGAATCACCGGCACGAAACCGACCGTAGTTATGTGATAGAGGTTGTCCACCAAATACGTCCAGATTTCTTTGCCCAAAGGAACGCGCATCTCTCTCGGGATCGTACGTCCCTTTCTCCAGAGCTCGACGACTCTCTCCATACCCATGTGTCCGGGAGGTGGTGTTCCCTCGGCGCCTCCAGTGTCGAACCATCGCGCGATCAAGGGGCCCAGCGGGTTGGGGAAGTTTACTGGGATGTAGTTGCCGGCTTGTTCGAACATCACCTCGCTACTGTTGTTCTCCCATATCGTGGCAATTACCTCGTTGTTCTCAGTCAGAGCCTGGACCTCTGGGGCTGGCATAACCCTGCCCTCGAACGAGATACCGATCTTCTTCCACTGCTGGCCGATGAACTCGGCGATCTCGCATATCGGCAAGTGCGCCGCCTGCTGACAGGGGGCCCAGAAGTGGAGTCGCCCGCCGCCATCGGTGCGAAGGCGATATCCGTCCGCGTCCTTCTTGTCCAGGCCCAGCTCATCCAGGACCTTGTTGGCTTCATCGGGATTGTATTGGACCCAGGGAACATCCCTGTATTGGTCGCCAGGGTAGAACGGGTTGGTAGGCAATGGGACGCCGGAACCGGGGGTGCCCAAGCCGGCGAAGAATGCCTCGTTGATCTGGTCGCGGTCCATTCCCATCGACAGCGCCTTGCGGAAATCGATGTTCAGGATCCACTTGGAGATCTCGTCATCATCATCGTAGCTGTTATTGAATATCACTCCAGCAATGGATCCGTAGCTGCCCGGATCCAGCCATACCTTGTAGTCACCTCTAGTCTCGTTCTGCAAGAAGACCGGCAGTTTAGACAACTGTATGTGTCTGTCGGCGTAATCGTACTCGCCGGCTATCGCCCGCAAGTTCATTACTTCGATATCCTCAACCAGCGTGAGCACGATGCGGTCGTTGTAGGGAAGCTGGTTGCCGGCGATGTCGACCTGGTAGAAGTAAGGATTGCGCTCGACGACCCAGGTACTTCGATTGATTGGGCTGACTGTCTTGTAAGCAGTGAAGCAGGGCCAGTCGGGATTGAGGTACCAGTCATTCTTGATCCGGAACAGAGCTACCCAATCGTCTACTTTGTGTGCCCTGACCAGAGCGTCAAGATCGGCCGGATCTGCGAAATCCGCGTGGAATTGCTTCAGATAGTGGGCCGGCGCGATTCCGCCGGACGCTCCTCGCGGACCCCAGGTCTCGGACGGACCGGTAATAGCGTTCAAGACTCCGAGCTGCTCTGGGAAGCTCGCGTAGGGGCCGGCGAACTTGTACTGGACGGTGAAATCGTCGATCTTCGTGATCGTTCCCTCGATCTGCTCTCCGCCCTCACCGGTAACGAACATCTGGATTGGCTTGATCCGCATCAGCTGTTCGTTGTTGTAAATGTAGTCGTACCAGAACATGATGTCGTCGGCCGTTACCGGCGCCCCGTCCGACCACCTCATCCCGCGGCGTAGCAACAGGTTGATAGTGGTCCAGTCGTCGGACAGCTCCCATCCCTTGGCGACGTTGGGTATCAGGTTCTCTACTGCGAAATCCCAGTAGGTAAACATGTCGTGGGCGGCAAAACGACCCAGATTCTGGCGGTCGCTGGCGGAGGTGAATCCACGGCGGATCGTCCCGCCGTACTTACCAATCTCAAATACGGGTTCGACAACCAGCAGATCTTCCCGGTCCGGCAGACGTTCGTTGACTGGCGGGAGAGTTCCGGCCGCGACCTGCTTCGCGAATATCGGGGACTCACCAAATGTGGTGGGATACTTTGAAACGTCGAGAATGACCTTTCCGCCTTCCGGGGTCGGGTGTAGGAGGTCGGGTCCTACCTTTCTAATAGGTATCTCGGTTGGCTCTATGACGACTTCCCTGATAACCTCCTTTTCAACCTCAACCTCAACCTCAACCTCAACCTCAACTTCCCTCTCGATGATCACCGCCTTCTCGACTTCTACGGTGACTATTCTCTCGACCGGCCTCTCAACGATTCTTTCGACCTCGACTTCTACTGGCCTGTCGACCTCGACAGTGACAATCCTTTCGACTTCGACTGCCCTCTCTACCTCGACAGTGATTATCCTCTCGACCGGCCGATCGATTATTTGAGTCACAATCCTTTCCACCGGCACTTCTTTCTCGACGACTTGGACTCTCTCAACTTCCAAGACTTGAGGCTGGCAGGCAGCCAGAATTGGAAGTGTAGATGTCGCGCCAACACCAACCAAGAACGAGCGGCGAGAAAACCTATTTCTCAGCAATTTGCCCAACATAATCTCTCTCCTTTTTACGCCCAATTACTCTGATCTTATACGGTTAGGCGCCAGCCAAACCGTTTACTCGAGCACTCAAATCTGTGGACATCCCCCCTTTCTCGCAAATATCGCCCAGATTCTTGGTCGATGCTACATCTGCAATCGATTGTTGCCAGCTAATGACATCATTGACACTACTGTGGTGAGCGAAAGCAAAGTGGCGTGTTTTGGTAGAGGGCGCTAATAGGTAGGAAGATCCCCGAATCGCGACGTCGTGGCAATGAACGAAACGCGAAGACAGGCGAGTCCGAATGACGGGCCGGCGGACACGGCGCCGCCGTATCGGCATACGAGGGACAAACGCAACGATTCGAATGAATCGGCACCACACCGCACCTTCTTGGGGCTGCCTCATTGCTTTATGGAAAGATATCAATTCTGAAGGTGTTTTGCAACAGTGACTCGCGGAATACAGAGCGATCACATTTGTCTATTGGATAGGACTCACGCACCAAATCATTCGAATTCCATCTATTATTTCGGCGACACTTTTCGCGGCCGGCAGGCTCGACGTAGTCCGCGTCTCACGGGCATTACACATCTATACTCCAACCCCGTCGAGGTCTTATGGAAAGACCTTCACCTCTGATTGACTTGAGTAACATCGATAAGGTGAGGTTGGCCCGTTCTCCTGGCGCCAGGCCATCATCAGTGTAGGTCTAGGACCCAAGAACACGGAATATGTGGAGCGGGCAAGTATTTCCACACGGTTGATCTTGATATTCGAATTGCCTTCGATAGACGAGCGGTTCCGCTCATAACTGGGAAACGCGGACCTCTACATCAGGCCGCGAAGCAAAATCGGGCAACAGCTGAGTACCCAGACCCGGCGCATCGGAAGCGGAGACGTAGCCCCGCTCGAACTTGGGTAGCTCGGTGACTACGTCCTGGTACCAGCCGCCCAGATAGCACAAGCGTATGCCTTCTTGAATCAACGCGTTTGGCTCGGCCATGCAGAGGTGCGTGCTCGCTGTGAAATTGACTGGACCGGTCGGAGCGTGGCAAGCGAAAGGCCGGTCGTAGGTCTGGGCGAGCTGGGCTATGAAGTGGGCTTCGGTCAGCCCACCTACCCAGCAAATGTCGAAATTGAGAATGCCGGCGGCCTCTTTCTCCAATATTTCCTTGAATACGGCCCTTCCACAAAGCGACTCAGATATTGCGACAGGTATGCGCGTCTTTCCGGCCAACTCGGCGAAAGCGTCTATGTTGTCCCGACTGCGAAGCGGGTCTTCGATCCACACCGGGCGCAACTCCTCGAGCGCCTCGGCAATCCGGATTGCAGCTTGCAGATACCAACCTCCATGCAGCTCGACATGGATGCCCATTTGCGTGCCAACTGTCTCCCGAATCCGGCGGAAGGGCTTGAGAGCCTTGTCGATTTGGGCCGGGGTTATATGCTGACCACCCCCTCCGGCTCTGAACGGATCGAAAGGCCAGAGTTTCAGGGCTCGAATCCCAGTATCGAGCATGGATTGAGCAAGCTCGCCGGCCCGGTCCTGGTCTCTCCACATCACCTCATCCTCCCGATAAACAGAATCAGATTTCCATTCAAGAGAGTAGCCGTGGCAGGTGTTGTAGACCGGGACCCGATCGCGGGAAGGGCCGCCCAGCAGCTGATATATGGGCAGACCCACGATCTGCCCATAGAGGTCCCACAAGGCAACGTCGATAGCGGAGAGACTGTGGACTTCCGCATTCAAATAACGAAAGCTCATTAGGCGGCTAAGAGCGCGGTGGTGACTTTCGATTAGCCGGGGATCCTGGCCTAGCAGGTAGGGCGCGACCGTCCTATGTATGTAGTCGGTCGCTTCATTCTGGTAATACCATGTTTCGCCCAGCCCTACCAGACCTTCATCAGTATGTATTTGGACCCAGGTAGGTTCCGGGTCCTGATAGCGTGAACTGGTGAGCGTTTCGACGCGAGTTATCTTCATTTCCCCTCCCTGTCCTGTTTGACGGCGAGGATGGTCAGGTCCGCTTGGTGCCTAGCTAGAGTTCCGAGGTGCGGACTGCAACGTCCGGCCGGGACAGGAACTCAGGCAAGAGACTGGCACCTAGCCCGGGCTCATTGGGTGGCGAGATATATCCGCGCTCGAATCGAGGAAGCTCCGTGAGAACGTCGTGGAACCATCCATCGATGTAGCTGGCCCGAATACCCTCCAGAATCAGTGCGTTTGGCTCGGCTATGCAGAGGTGAGAGCTGGCAACGAAAGTGGCCGGTCCCGAGGCGTCGTGGGTAGCGAAAGGTCGGTCGTACATCTGCGCCATCTGTGCGATGAAATGGGCCTCGCTGATTCCGCCGATCCAGCCGATATCCATTATCAGGATGCCGGCCGCTTGTTTCTCCAGAATCTGCCTAAAGATAGCCCGGCCGCACAGCGACTCGGAGATGGCCACCGGAATTGGCGTTTTTCTTGCCACCTCGGCGAAACCGTCAACATTGTCCCGGCTGCTCAACGGGTCTTCGATCCACAACGGGCGTATCTCTTGCAGCGCCTCAGCGATTCGAATAGCCGCTTGCGCGTACCAACCTCCGTGCAACTCAACCGGCAGATCCATCTGTGCTCCCACAGCCTGCCGGACTTGGCGAAAAGGTTCTAACGCGACATCGATCTGCGCCTGGGTGATATGCTGGCCATCAGTGCCCATTCGGTGCGGATCGAACGGCCATATCTTCATCGCGGTAATGCCCATATCGAGCAGCGATTGGGCCAATTCACCAGTCCGGCCTTGCTCCTTCCACATAATCTCGTCCTCGTCGAACGGTGTGTGGCGGACCCAGCGGGCCGAGTGGTCACCGGGGTCCGGCGGCTCGAGAGCCGGCTGCCAGTGGAAGGGGTGAGTGGTACCGTGGCATGTGTTGTAGACGCGGATGCTGTCACGAGCCGGACCGCCCAGTAGCTTGTAGATCGGCATCCCCACCGATTGCCCATTGAGGTCCCACAGCGCTATATCAATCGCTGAAAGGCCGTTAACCTGTCCATTCTGTCGGCCGAAATTCAGCGGGGCGCGCAGGTTCCGATGGTGTTGCTCCACCTTGCGGGGATCCTTTCCCAGCAGGTAAGGAGCTGCCGTATTGTGGATGAAGTCAGCGACTTGGGGCTCGTGGTAACAGGTATCGCCGAGCCCAATGAGGCCCTCATCGGTGTGTACTTGGACCCAGACCATTACACGATAGCTAGAGCACGTTATCGTGTCTATACGTGTGACCTTCACTGATCAGCACTTCCTCCGGCCTCACATGCGTGAGCCGATCAATCCAATTCAGTCCTTCTACGTTTTCTTATGTTATCAGTTCCGTCGAGCTCAGGGGCAGCTTGCCATGCGCTTTTGGAAGCAAAATCGGCAGTAATGTTTGCGCGTCACTTGGATGGAAATCGCTTCAACCTCCAGATGAAGCACTGGCGATTTCGCCGCGAAATGCATAAGGACGCTCGTAGCCGTCAAGAACGCGAAGTGAGGGTTTCTGAGCGTTTGCGGCCAATGCCAACACGTTCGACCGGTACGTTGACGTCGGCGGCACGGCTTGTCAGGAAGGGACGAACGATTATACAATTCGAGAAGTAGGCTCGGAGTGAACCTCGATTCATTCTGATGATCGGCGAACTCAGGTAGGCTGTGAAGGCCTCCTCGACGCCTGGGGGAAACTTGAGAACAAGTAGATGAGGTATTCGCGGGCATGGCCGAGACAGCATATCATCTCAGAATTGCCGCTCCTGAAGACATCGCCCAGATAAAGAAGAATCTTCGGCGCACGATGTCCAATCCCGAGGGGCGCGCCCAGCGTAAGCGCTACAACGATGCAATAGATCGTCGTGAGATGTTGGTGTTCGTCCATTCCGATCCGGCCCAGGAGGAGGAAGTTATCGAGGCATTCCTCGAATGGCACATGAAAGTAGACGGCACCGCTACGATCCGAGACGCCGGCACCGTAGGCGACGAGCTACAGGTAGGCCACGTCCGGCGATTGATCAGAGAGATGCTCAGAACTTATAATCCTTCGGTCGCATCGGTAAAGTTGCGATCCGATCTCGCCCAATGGAATAGCGTCTTCGAGGGACTACCGGGTTTTGTTCTGGAAGGCCGTGAATACTCCAGGCCCCACTGGCGTACTATCTGGGAGTGGACTGAAGCCGCAGAGCGCTCTGCTACGCGACTTCGAATGGGCGGCCGCCGGCGATAGAGCCCACTTCGATTGCACGCCTCGCGGCTCTGACACCTTCGATGCGCTTCATGGTAATTCGGACGGCCTTTTTTCATAGCCACGACTCTCGCAGAGTTAGCCTCCTTAGTCTGAACAGTCACACTTATTGACATGCCTTGGCACACCTTTATACTATTAGCTTAGTTTAGCTTAGCTAAGTTATTCAGGGTGTGTTCAATGAAGGTAAACATGCACGAAGCGAAATCACAGCTTTCGAGGCTGGGCGAGCTGGCCTGGCAGGGAGAGGAAATCGTAATTGCCAAAGCCGGCAAACCGTACCTGGACTTAGTGCCGCACCGCGAGCCCAGGGGCGAGCGCAAACTGGGCTTGCAGAAAGGGCAGATATGGATCGCGCCGGACTTCGATGAGACGCCTAAGGAGGTGATCGACGCATTCGAGGGCGAGACAGAATAGTGCAGCGGCTGCTGCTGGATACCCACGTCCTACTGTGGGCGCTCGAGGACAGCCCGGAATTAGGCGAGAAAGCTCGTAGAGCCGTGATCGACCCACGAAACGAGGTCTTCGTCAGCGCGATCAATGTCTGGGAGATCACCATCAAGCGCTCTCTGGGTAAACTTCGGGGCCTGGATAACTTGACCACTACGGTCGAAGATACAGGCTTCACGCAGCTTCCCATCACCCTCTTTCACGCTGAGCAGGCCGGCAACTTGCCAATGCACCACCGGGATCCCTTCGATCGAATGCTCGTAGCCCAGGCGCAGGCCGAAGGACTCACCATTGTCACCAAAGACGACAAAATCCCACGCTATGCGGTGCGCACAATGGCGGCTGGAAGATAGGGACTAATGGAGCGATATGCCAAGTCCAACCACAAAGCTCTCGCTGTCGAAGCAAACGCTAATCCGGCTGATAGTCGACCACTCCCGCTTGCATGAGAGCATTGGGACGTGGGCCATCGGATACGATCCCACGGACGGCGGATGGAGGCCGGTCTGGCTGGGCCGATATCCGCATCCGGTCGAAGGGTATGCCGAGTTGGAAGCTGGCTGGAGGAGCGTCCCCTTGCCGCGCATCCGGGGCCACAAGTATACGAAGCGGCTGGGCGTCTCAGCGCTCGGCCAGCATGTCCAAACCGCTCTGGCCGAGGACGCTCTGAGGCACTGGCTAGCGGCGCAGCGGCAGTCGGACGCCCCTTACATTGAATTGGCATAGATTGCTGGACGAAGCAAGTTAAACTGAATGTGTGACGGGGTGCATGTATACCGGGTGCATGTATAAGGTCGGTTGGTGATCGGGCATCCGTCCGCCGGCTGATTGGCGGCCCGAGTCCGACATCGGCTGAAATATGTTGAACCGCCGCGTTGGAGAATGGGAATGTTTCGATTCGTCTTGGGATTTACGCTCGGTGGTCTGGTGGCTGCCTTGCTGCTGCTTTGGTACATCTGGCGCGTCGAGGAAAAGAGCGCGCCGGATCACGGAGAGATGGCACCGCCTTCCTAGACGGAGGTCCGCTACTTGATTCTGATGAGCCCCTGGGTCCCGCTAGGTAGGACGCAGGAGGAGCGCGCCGGCTTCCTATCGAAGGTCGCCGACCTGAACGTGAAGACCGTCACCCTGTCCATGCTGGAAGGCTGGCCTGAGGTTCAGCCCTGGACGGACCGGGAGGTCCACGATGCGCGCAGTTTTCTCGACAATCACGGGATCAGAGTGGGCGAGTTCAGCACCTTCCACGCCGGATTCGATTCGGTCGACGCTTCAGAGCGAAAGGCGGCTATGGAGCACTACAGTCGGCAGTTGCGGCTTGGCCGGATCCTGGGCGCCCATTGCATCGGATTCTCGACGTATGGGGACAGAGGCACGCCACAGATGTGGTCGAAGGAGACCTGGCAACGTTCGATGGACGCGATTACCGCGCTGGCGGGCGAAGCAGAGAAGGCCGAGATGGACATCGCAGCCCACCCACATGTAATGTCGCCGCTTTGCTCGGTGGATAGGCACCTGGAGATGTTGGATAGGGTCGGGTCGCCCAGACTGAAGTTACTCATGGATATCGTGAATCTTACGTGGCCCCAGATGATCTTTCGAACGACCGAGGTCACGAACGAGATCTTCGATCTACTCGGCGAGCACATTACCGCGCTTCACGCCAAGGACGTCATCATAAGTGGAGGCTTCCGCGTTCGGCTCGAGAAGGGTTTCGGGGTAATACATCTAGACGAGGCTGTTCCCGGCACGGGTCACATGGACTATGCGACCGTCCTTCGCAGGCTGGAAGGGCTCAACCACGACATAACTGTTAACGTCGAGCACTTTGCTTACGAAGACATGATGGATGGTCAAGAGCACATACGGGGTGTGGCAAGAAAGGTGGGGGTGAAACTGGAATAGGGCTGCGGGTACCCTTCCCCGAAGCGATGCGCCCTCTCCGAGAGTTGGTACGCTCGTTGAATGCGCTAACCGGCAGAATTCTTCACGTTTTTGAGGTTATCCGGCATCCGGTCATCGTTTTTCGTTTCGCGCTGGAAATGCAACTCCCAGGATTCCGGCGCTACTCCGACATGGTCGGGTAGAAGGGAAGGAAGTCCGTATTCGGCGCAATTCCGATGACGTCGTCACCCCGCCACGTGATGCGGTAGTCGACGCCGTCTGTATGCTCGTCAATCGATCTAACCGGTAGTCCGTACTCGACCTCTATCCGCGCCGGCGGCTGCTGGGCAGATACCATCAAGAAGCGCCCGACCCACGATGGCTCGATCGGCCGGCCGTCCACGGCGAGCCGAACGGACTCCGCCGGCGCCCATGTGGGTATGCGGATGGTAATTGGCTTGGCAATCTTGGGTTGAATTACAAGCCGGCCGACATCCGTGCGCGTCGTCTCCATCCGTATGCGCGCGTCGTCGTAATCGAAGTGGAAGTTGACGATAATTCCAATGGCCCGTTCTTCGATTACCTGCGAGTAGATATCACACAAGGTGTGGAGGATAGCCGCCGTAATGTCGGTGGTTGGACGTTTGCCGCCGTGAGTCAACGCGTGCATACCGCCGAACGCGCCGACCGCTAGATCGTCGAGGTCGGCCGGCGCGTCCTCGTCATCCGCCGGGTGCAGGCCCAATGGTTCTGTAATCTGCGAAGGCAGTAGACGGGCGCGGACGATTCGCTCCGCGTCGTCGAGGAATTCACCGTAACCTAGCCGGGCGAGCCATAGCGCCAACTGGGCCGCATCGCCGGGCGAAGTAGGCTCCCCGGTGTTGTCGTTACCCCAATCGTGGGAGATAAACCCGGATTCCTTGACGGCTGTGCGGACGGTATTAGCGTATGTCTTTGCGATCCGATCGATGTACGTCCATTGGCGGGTCAATTTACCGTAGAGCAGCAGTCCGCGGTAGGTTCCGAGCAGAGAGTGCGTATGAACATACTTGTCTGTTTCGGGGAAGGATCCGTCGGGACGGGTGCTGGTTTCGAGATGAAACTCAGCCAGGCGAGTGGCGAGGCGCATAGCCGCGGTGTCGCCGGCGGACATGTAGAACTCCAGCAGCCCCTCGATCATGCGGCCGTGGGTGCGCGACGACTCGACACCGACGTTGCCACCGAGATCTTTCGTCGCATCGACGTGTCTTCCCTGTTGCGCGGCGATCCGGTTCATCAGGGCGAGGTTCCATTCCCCGTTGTCCTGAAAGAAACGATCGAGAGCTAGGATCATGCGATGGCCGGCTTCCTTCGCCCAATCGTCGTCGCGCCAGCGCACCAGAGCTGAGAGGGCCAGCAGGATCTCCCGCTGCGTGTGGCCGTCGAAGCAACTTGCCGCGGGATCCACCGGCGCACAAACGGACAACGGATTGTTCAGGCAATCTCCCAGATTGTGCAAATTGGCTGCTTCCATCTCGGCCGGAATCTCGAATCCGGTCGCCGCCTCCAGACGCAGCACGGCATCCCACCACCGTCCAACGTTGTGCTCGAACCGAGAACGCCGGCATGTCGCCCGGAAGTCAGGCTCGATATCGACTCCCCACAAGGGGCGAAACTGATCCTCCGGCCGGAGGCAGTGAAGCAGATTCCTGCCGGCCAGCTCCATCGACTGTTTGATTGTTAGCATATGTCTCCGGTCTCACTCTTGCCGGCGAACGTGGAGGTTTGGTCGCCGGCGAGTAGGTCCAGTTTATGAGATCAAGATGGTTGGGGCGCTGTCAATGTCTATCGTGTCGGTGTCGACGTCGAGCTGTTGCTCGGGATCTCCACCGGCAGGACCCGTCCGAGGCGCACCCCCAACTCGACTAGGGGTTCGCGTCCCGGCCGACAGCCCATCGCCTGACCGTCCGCGCCCTCAACGCTCCCAAAGACTGGGGCCCCAGCGACCATTGCCGGATCGTTATCGATCTTGAGGAGACGTAGTCCCTCTTGGACGACAGGGACCGAGGCGATGGGAGCGTTGGAGGACTATGACCGAGAAGACCGCCCTTTTTGGAATCCGACTGGCTGGCTGGTCACAGGCCGGCGGAGGCTTCGGGATACTTTGCGGCGGCCCTGTCCTCCACCACGAGGGAACGCCCGACCGCTTCAAGGGCCTTTTCGACCGACGTAATGTGGGAGCGATGCCCAGGATCGAGAAGGCGACGGACTGCATTCTCTTGCACTCCCAGCCGGACGGCAAGGGCGACGTTGGTGACGCCCTGTTCCCGCATCGCCGCATAGAGGGCGAGCTTCGCCGCGACTATCGGCGCCACGGAGATCAGCACCTGCCCCTCCGCCAAGGGGCCGGGAGTGGGGATGTCTTCATGGGTCTTGACGTACATGCCGAGGGCGACACCCAGGCAGTCTTTGGCCATCTCCAGGGCCTCTTCCCAGGACCATCCGCCCGTGTTGGCCCCGTATACGTCGGGGAAGGTCACGGTGTAGGCTTCTCTCCCACTCGCTCGCTGCTCTTCCTCGTCGCGCACGATACTGCAAGGATAGACATAGCGCATGATCTACAACTCCCTTCTGTCGATATGTAAGTCCTTCAGTATCGAGGACAGCGTGCCCGCAGTAATCTCGCCATGAGGGACGGTAGTCCTGTATGGCCCAAGCCGGACCTCCCCGTGACTACCCTTCCCGCGGTTGGGCGAGAAGTCAAAGTCCAGCCTATGCTTGCGGGCATATCGCCGGGCTCGCCTGTGAAACTCCCTGTCGTTCACGAGTCCATTTCAGCACAAATGTGTGCGATCATCAAGGGCCTCGGACGCTGGGCTGTTCATTGCCCCCTCGGACGATAGTCTCGCGAATCGGCCGGCGAGGGGTCCGAGAGAGTGCCGAAGATGATCCGCGAGATCCAGCAGTACTGCGGGCCCGATCTACCCTACATCGTCGGCGCTAAACTGACTACGGGTTCGCGTCCCGGCCGATAGCCCATCGCCTCACCGTTCGCGCCCTCAATGCTCCCAACGACTGGCCCGGCTGGGTCAGTCGTTCGGCCTCGTAACGGCTCCATCTTTCCGAGCGTCTTGCCCAGCTTGCGCTCTGGCGTGTTTGAGCTGTCCCATATCCTCTTGCATCGCTTGTGTAAACTAATGTTCCAGATCCGGGTGTGAAGGGAGCATTTCATGCGATTCTCGTCCCTGAAACGATTTGTCGCTGTACTACTGCTGTTGATTCTGGTACAGGCGTTCATAGCGTGCAGAGGTGATGAACAGGGGGCAGAGAGTCCGTTTCGGATAGGCGTGATGGAATCGCTCACCGGTGCCGGTGAGACTTACGGCACGGTGGCGGTCCAGGCAAAGAAGATGGCCGCGGACGAGATCAACGCCGCCGGCGGCATCAACGGGCGCATGTTGGAGCTTGTCGTCGAAGACTCGAAGTGCAACGCCCAAGACGCGATTAACGCCTATAACAAGCTTACCGACGTGGACGGAATGAAGATCATCCTTGGGACCTCGTGCAGCGGGGCGATGCTTGGGGTCGCGCCGCTCGCCGAACGGGATGGAGTGGTCCTGTTCTCGGGGCTGGCCAGCAACCCCGACATCGCCAACGCCGGCGATTACATCTTCCGGACCCAGATCAGCGATATCGAGGTGGGGATCAACACCGGCAACGTCCTCTGGGCGGACGGCATTCGCACGCTGGCCACCATCACCGAAGAGACCGACTACGCCGAGGGGGTGAGGCGCACATCCGTCGCGCAGTTCGAGAAAAACGGCGGCAAGGTTGTCGCCGAAGAGCGATACGCGCCCGACACCACGGACTTCAGGTCGCAGTTGACGAAGCTGTTCGGGGCCGGCGCGGACGCGCTCCACGTAGCTCCTCAGTCCGAGTTCGCGGCCGGCACCATCGTCAAGCAGGCCCGGGAACTAGGCTACCGTGGCCCGATCTATGGCGAGACGATCACGGTGGGAACGACCGCGCTCGAAATCGCCGGCGACGCGGCGACCGGGCTGAAGGCGATCACGGCCACTGCCGACCCCGACAACGAGAAGGCGCAGGAAGTTCTCGCCAGCTTCAGGGAACGCTATAGCTACGTCACCCTGCCTTGGCACCTAGGGTCCGCCTACGACGACGTGTACATCGCGGCGGAGTGCCTAAAGCAGATCGACGACGACCAGGACGCGGACGGATTTCGGGACTGCCTCTACGGCATCACCTGGAGCGGCGCTATAGGCGACAACTACAGCTTCGACGAAAATGGCGAGGTCGTCGGTCTGTCAAGGGCGGTCGTGGAGGTTCTCCCGCCGGCCGAGAGGACGGACGAGAATTACGGTTTCAGGGTCCTGAGCGGAGGGTAGGCCGAGTAGGGCCTGCCGTGGGAAGCGCGATATTGCTGTAAGACTGGCGCCAGTTCTTGCAGAACCGTAGCCGTCTTCCTTCTAGTCGATCTCTGCCCATACTCTCGTCGAGCATTGTGACCCTCCAGTTTTGAGCAAGATCGAGCAGCCACCTCCGGGATAGTCGTCAAGTGAGTTCATTCGACTATCTCCGATAGGCCCGCCCTGTCCGCGGCAACCGTTGCGGTCACGTGCAACCGCCGGCCGATAGCTCCCAGGGAGGCGTCCATAGTGTCCAGCCGCGCCCGGCGATGCCGTCGTCCAACAGGCCGGTCAATGCGCGGTGGATGGTCGCGGGCGCCTCGCCGAGGACGCCCGCCAGGTCCGCCGTGTCGATGAACGTCATCCGGCTGAGGGAGTGAAGCAGCTGTTGTTCGGAGACACGCATGTGTCGAGCGTAGTGGAGTTGGAGCCTCCCGCCAAGTACCCTTGGACCTGATCCGACTGGCGCAAGGCGGCCTGGCTACGAAAGCAGTCGCTGGATGAGCGCGGTCGGCGCGGAAGTCGCGTGAGTGGACAGAGCTAAAGGAGAGCCGGATGGGCCCGCGTCCGGTGGGTTGCTAGTTGGAACCAACACCCGCCAACATCTCTGGAAACTGCGCCTCGTTCTCCAAAGGGAGAAGAGCCCGCAGGCCTCCATCCCCTAGCGAACTGACCGAGCTCGCGAATCGGTTACCCCAAATGAATAATCTCCAAGTCGCCCCAGTTGCGCTGAAGATACTCCGAAACTAGTCGACGATGGCAGCGGTCCGGTTTGTCCTCACTACATAGAAAGCATCCGTTGGCGACGATCCGCTTTATCCCCCTTTTGCCAATGCGGCGCTGATCCATAAGAGCAAGGAATTCGCTTTCGTAGGTCTCCCAGCTGCGATGGCCATTGCGATAGGAGTCCAGCATCTCCTTGGTGGGCGCCAGCTCCGGCATATGCATGTACTTCATACGGCAGATTTTGTTCAGAAAGTATTCTAGGTCATCTCTCTTGGCGAAGCCCGACAACTGAGACACGTTGTTCAGCCGGACGTCTATCAGCCGCTTTGCGCCTGACTCACGCAGCAGCCCGAAAAAGTCGGAGGCTGATTTCTTGGTGAACCCGATCGTGTATACTCTCAAGACGAGCTGCTCCAATGTTCTTCACTTGTGACCGGGACTTTGGAAACATGCCCCACTTTCTTTGCTTGGCGAGAGAGTGCCTCCTCGATGACCTCATCCCTGAGACGAAACAGGTCGCCGTTAGGGGGCAGTTTGAAGGAGTCCATCAGGCGGTCCATAGCGGTGTCATGATTCTCCAAGCTACCGTCGGCGAGAATATGCTCCACGTTGACCTTGTACGCCACCAGTGACGGAGCAACCAACAGAGTGCGGTGACAATCCAATGGATCCTTTTCTGTGCACATCAGGGCGATTCGGCGTTCATCGGCGCCGCGGGTCAAATCTCTGATGCTATCGTCAAACAGGTCGGTATTCGCTATCCGATCATAGCGCACACGTCCATTGGTGTCATAGCACGATGGTTCCATCGGTCGGCCGCCGAGCGCCCCGCCTAGAAACACATAGCGGATTCCTATCTGATCTAATGCTACGCTTATCACATCGAAATTGAAGCGGGCCGTGTACCGGCTGTAGGGTGCTGAGCGAATGTCCGCTACCTCCTGTACGCGGTGCTTTTGCAGCAGCGAGACGAATGCCTCCATGGAGTGATTCGAATGTCCGACGGTGAAGATGGGGTGTTGTGCTGCTGTCACGACTACGTTCTCCGAGTCAGCATTCAATGATGGCGGCAATGAGTTTGTAGCTGTAGCCTTGATACAACTCTCCGAGACTGACGGTAAGGTAGCATTCATCGATCTCGTAGTTGCCGTCGGGTCGTTTCAGATACCGGCGCTCATATATGGGGTCGGTAACCCGGAGCCAATAATCTGCATCACTATAGGTGAAACGTCCCTGTACGCGCCGTTGGTAGTTGCCGAAGTCCCTGCCTGGCTGTAACACGACCAGCTCAAGCCGGTCAACTCTTATGAGGCGCAAAGAACTGTCTAGGCCGTTAGCCTCGTGAAGCGGGATTCGATCGTTCAGCCCGTTGAAAGAGCTATGTCCGTCGATCCAGAGCGGCGTTACCGGGTCAACGAAATCGGTCAGTTCGTTTCGGGTCATGCCCCGGATTTTGCTCCAATAGTATTCAGGATCGAGTAGCCAGTTTTCCTGCTGGAAGTAGCTCGGCTGTGCATTGAGGACAGGCACGTCAATGACATCAAGCACACGCGGGTCGCTGCCGTCCTCGTATTGGCGTTCGTATTCAGACACTTCGCCTGTCTCCCGATCGCTTACGGGTCGAACCCATGCGCCGGGTCGCCCATCGCTTAGAATTTCTTTTCCGGCGATGCAACGGCCGCTTAGTTTGCGCGAATTGGCCAAGCACACGATACGTTTGGTGTCGCTCGGAGGTCTCATGAGGTGTTCCTACATCAACTTTGCTCAGTGCTAACTGTATACTCATCTAAGTTCAGATCAGACTCCACTGGCTGGCTCCCACAGTCCGTGGACGAACTTGAAGTCATGGGCGCTCTCAGTTAAGTTCAACAATGTTCGAGCTAGGTTGACCCCCGCGATTTTACTGAGTTCTTCCCTTGATCGTGGGGGTACGATGCAATTTGGACAGCCCCTGGAACACTTGCATGATTCGGCCACTCGGATACCGACTTCAAGCATACTCCGCCATCGTTCTAGCGCCTTGCGAGCGATGCCTATGCCACCTGGGTAACTTTCGACGATGTAGGCCTTTTGTTCCTTCACGACTGCGTGCGGGAACATGTCGTGTGCGTCTAGAGGAACGGAAAAGAGGGCGCCGATACGTAGGAGATGTTGAAGCGCCGTGATTCCTGATGCTGCCTCGTCAGTGTAAGTTTCTTGATGCAGACAGAACGCATGGGCGTTATTAAACTGTGCCGAATTGACCTGCGGTGCCCAACGGTCCTTCACGTCGCCGGTGCGCTCGTCTACTTCCTCTACTGAAGTGAGTGCCTCAACAATCAGGACTTTGCTGTAGTAGGCATTGATAATGAAATCACCTGTCGTCCACTGCCGTGCGTCGTAAATGTCCTGCTCGGTTAGTGTCGTGAAGGTATGTGTGTTGGTTCTCAAGAATGGTTCTACAGGCCCGAGCCTGATCTCGCCTCCGCTGCCCGTATAGGAAATCTCTTCCACACGATAGGTCCGTCCTCCATGCATGTAAATCGCGCGGTGATGGGCCTCACGGAACTGCTGCTGAGCAGAGAGCGTGCCGATTTCGTTCGATCCTTCTTTCAGCACAAAAGTGCCGCCTCCGCCGCCACGTAGGTTCACAGCTATGTGGGGTCGGTAGTGTCCCCCTCTGACAGCCCGCGCCCCGGATTTCAGCTTCTTGGCGGCGGCCCCGTAAAGCCCAGGACCTAGGATATCTGGCACCACTTCAACGTCGGGCGTCTCAAACAATAATGAAGGGACGTGCTTTTCAACCAAGTCTTCGTTGTCAGGGTTGACAACCAGGTCATCAAGCGGCTTTTCGAGAAAGTGGCTAGGTTGGAGGCGTAGAAGCGGTCCAACGGATTGTTGCGGGCGTAATAGAGCACGAAGGCATCAGAGTCCCATCTGCGGCCGGCGCGACCGATTCGTTGCCATGCCGACATCATGCTGTCCGGGAATCCGGCTAGGATCACTCCGTCAAGGCCGCCGATATCGATGCCGAGTTCAAGAGCATTCGTGGTAAAGGCTAGCCGCACCGTGCCACTCTTGAGGCCTTCTTGGATTTCACGGCGCATGTCTGTGCTGAGGCCTGCCCTGAACACTCTAATCGTCTGGGGATCGATGCTGGTCCGGCCATTCTGGGCCAACTTCTCAACCTCTCGCATTGCGATACGATGACAGGATTCAGCGAACTTCCGAGTTGGGCAGAAAGCCAGGATAGCCTTGCCCTGCGCTATGCAAGCGAGCCCGGCGTTAACCGTCCGAAGCTGCAAGATATCCCAGTACTGGAAATCAGGAATGTCGGGCTGGATGAAGTAGAAGTGACGTAATGGCCGAAAGCCGTTACTTGCATTCACCTCTTCAAACTTCAGTCCGGTGAGATTCTCAGCGTGTTCCCTGGCGTTCGCACATGTTGCGGAACTGAGAAAGAACTGCGGATGTGTGCCCAACGACGCGAGGTGGTGCACGAAGCGCCTTAGGAGCATAGCCACGTTTGAGCCGAAGTATCCGCGATACTCGTGCATCTCATCGACTACGACCCACTTGAGATTCTTGAGGAATTGCTGCCACTTGTCGGCATGACCCAGGAAAGTTAGGTTGAGCATCTCTGGGTTTGTGATCAGGATCGGAGGCGGATCCTGACGCAGTAGGTCTCGAACCTCCCTTTCTGTGTCGCCGTCGTACCACCAAGAATCAATCCGGCGGCCGGGGATCTGCTTCACGAGGCTCATCAGTTGGTGGCGTTGATCAAGAGCAAGTGCCTTGTTCGGATAGATCATCAGCGCACGTGGGTTGCTTCCGGTCAATAACGCCTCAAGCATTGGGACCTGGAAGGCTAGTGTTTTTCCGCTGGCGGTGGGCGCTTGGAGCACCACATTGCTGCCGCTGACAGCCTTGACGATGGCGTCAGCCTGGTGTTGGAAGAGACGATCAATGCCAAAACCCCGCAGGGCGGTCACGAGTGTCGGTGAGAGTAGCCCGAACACAGTTGAATCGGCATATGTGGGGGTGATGGCATTGAGTGTTGCCTGCGACACGATGTCACCTGCCGACTCTTCGTCTCGTAGGGCACCAAACCTCCTCAGTTCGTCAAGAAGGCCGTCCATCCTATGATTCTCCTCCGTTTGCACCCGAATGAAGCGTCATCACGCAAGAAAGGAGCCGTATACGTCCTTGCCACCCGGTCACCGGCCCCGACAATTGCGGCTACCTTGCAGACCGGGCCGTCCTGTGGACGTGCTCGCGGAGTGCTCCATGGATGTCCGTCTGGTATCCGCGACCATCACGAGCACGGGCCTTGAACCAGGCTATAATGTCCGCGCCCAGCCTCAGCGTAATCTGCTGCTTCACAGGCCGGTAGAAGACCCCCCGCCTAGCATCGGACCAGTCGATAATCTCCGGGGCGTCGGTCGTGTCGATCTGGTCGTCGGGTAGATCCTCCAACGCCCGTATCTGCGCCTGAACGTCTGACGGCAGCTCAGTAATGTCCTTCTTCATAAGCCTCCCTCTCACGCCTCGTCGCCTTACGTGCAGAGATGATGCGCCCGATCTCTTCGCCGGTCTCCGCGTAGAGGTCGGGCCATGTGTGGACTACCATCACGACTTGGGTACCCACCATGCCGATGGTTCGCCACCGTTCCTCGTATGGATATGGGTCTTCCCGCGTCGCAGACATGGGATCCTCAAACACGAAAACCGCAGCCTCGAAGCTGAGGCCGTGCGCTCGAAGGTTCGCCTCATTCTTTGGCTGATCCCAAGTCCAACGCAAGCGCAGTCGTCCTTCACCATACTACGCAATTGCATTACAGAGAAAGCCGGAAGTCAATACCTGTCCGGCCACTTGCGGCAGGCTAACGCCCGATGGGGTGGGAAGCAGGGTCTGACTACAGGTCCAGAATTAACCTCAGCGCAAAGGTTCTCGATTTTGTCCGGCTTGGTGGGCCCACCCGGATTCGAACCAGGGACCAACCGGTTATGAGCCGGCCGCTCTACCGCTGAGCTATGGGCCCGCGTAATCCCGCGTACCGGCAAATTCTAGCAGGTTTGCGCCAAACTCCGGCCAAACAATCCCGGGACTCAGCCCGGCCGGCGTTGCTCCAGACCCTGAATGATCGAGCGCAGGTATCCGATGCTGATCGCCGAGTGGTGAAAATCGTCCCCCACCGTGCCCATGTTGCCCTCTACGCTGATGAAGCCGGCGAATCCGGCCGCGTGGGCCACTTCGACCGCGTAACGATAGTCGATCTCGCCGTCCGGCACGTTGGTCCTGATGAACACCGACCGATTGGCCTCCGGCAGATATACCCGCCGCATGTTCTTGATGTGCCAGAATATCATCTTGCCGGCCGTGTTCTGGATGGTGTCGGCCCAACTCTCTTCCGGAATGTTGTACGACCAAAGGATGTTGCCCAGATCCGGGTTGATGCCCACGTTTGGCCGGCTCACCATCTCCAGCAGGCGCAGAGTCGCCTTCGAGTTGTCCGCGATGCTGCCCTGGTGAATCTCCAAGGCAAACTTCAGGCCCTTCTCCGCGGCAGCGTCGGCCACCTGCTGAAGTCTGATCGCCGTCTGCTCATAGTCCTCGTGAGACGCCTCCCGGCTGGAACCAACCGAACGAGCGGATCCCAACTGGAAGATCACCTGGTTTGGGTCGCTCACCGTTTGGCCACCGGTCAAGCTGGATGTCACTATCTCGGTTTTCAGGATTGCCGCGATCTCGACGGCGCGCAATGTACGCTCGAGATTCCGGTCGCGCTCATCCGGCAGGCAAAGATTGTTGCGGCCCAGTTTGAGCGCGGCAACCGATAGCCCGAAACTGGCAACTTCCTCTCGGAACTCGGATAGCTCGGTGTCGCCCATCTCTGTGAACGGCAGCCAGGTGTCCTCGACTTCTACGCCCTCGGCCCCAAGATCTCGGGCAAAGCTGAAGAACCGCCGGCGGGCCTCGACCGGCGCCGGGCCCGGCCAACGATAGGGATAAGCATTGATCCCGCGAATAGAGAAAGCTATCTTCATCAAAGACTCGAGGCCATCAGCAAGCCCGGTCAGCTCGCGCCGGCCGGCAGGAATCGGCGGTTCACCTTCGCAATATAGGTGAACGTGGGATTGACGAACTGGGTGCACCGCGCCTCCAAGACCTGTCCCAGATAGAGGAAGGCTTCTCCCCTACTCATCCCATACTCCTCTTCCAACCAGAGGACCATCGACTCGAGGGCCAGGCGAAACGCGTCCTCGGCCGGCCTGGCCATCGCCGCGGTCGCTATGTGCGTATCGTTCAGGATCCGAGGCCAATACATGTTCTTCGGCTTCTGCTTGCTCAGCTCGCAGCGCAGCCGCACCACGCCGCTGGCTTCGATACCGCCGGCGCCACAGATTTCGCCGTCGCCTTGAAGCGCATGCATATCGCCGACGTGGAGCAACGCGCCTGGTACGTTGACCGCAAGCTGCACGGTCGCGCCGGTCGTGATCTCCTGCACGTCGAAGTTGCCGCCATAGTAGCCGGCCCAAGCGTGACCGATCGCCTCGTACCGTGGGGCTACTCCAACGAATCCGATCATCGGAGCGACTGGCAACTTGAGAGTATCGCTCCAATGGATCACGCCGTCACTGATCTCCACAATCTTGGAATGGGCGCCAAGGGCCGATGAGCCCATGTACGCCGGCATCGCTCCGGTGTTACCCCGGAACGCGGTGAATCCGACCGGGTCCAAGTTGATATCGCCGATGTGGACGGAGAGCAAGTCACCTGGTTCGGCGCCCTCCACCCATATGCACCCGCTCGAAGGGTTACCGCCGCGCAGCTTTTGCGCCACGGCCGGACCTTCAGGGTGTTCGGTGGTGAAGGGGCCACGGTTCAGCTGGGTCTGCACCTCGAACTCTTCGCCGGCTTGCACCCGGAGAGTAGGCTTATTCTGTGAGCTAATCTCGAAATAAAGGACCTCTTTACTCTGTCTTTTCATAATATGGCCTCGTCGTCCGCTGATTCTCGTTGTCGTGGCCGGGGCTGATTGTTGCTGCTCCCGATTATAATCACTTCGCGGTCGATCAAGACCCCAACGCCGGCTTCGATAGCCAAATCCGGATAGGAAATAGACATCTGTAATGGGCGCTCGTGCCTAGGCTCAGACGACGGACACTCCGGGAAAGAGCTATCCGTCTAGGGTCCGAGATCGCAATAAACCGCAACCACGGCCTGTTCGCCATCGGCGCATTTATCTCCAGCCTCGGAGTGTGGATGCAGACGGTCGCGATGGGCTGGCTGGTACTGGAGCTCGGCGGCACGCCGTTCGATCTGGGTCTCATCAACTTTGCCCAATTGGTCCCAATACTCGCGTTGGGAGTAGTTGGCGGCGCCGTCAGCGACCGAGTCAACAAACGATGGCTTCTGATCGCCGGCCAATCCGCGGCAGCGATCATCAATCTTGTCATAGCGCTGCTCACCCTGGCCGGCCAGATGACTATCCCCACGCTGATCGTCCTGGCGTTTCTCTCCGGCTTAGCGTCCCCGTTCATATGGCCGGCCTTTCAGGCGATCATCAGGGAGCTCGTTGGTCCGGATAAGCTGCGTACGGCGATTGCGCTTAACGCCGGCCGGTTCAATTTGGCCAGAATTTTGGGACCTACGATTGCCGGCGGGTTGGTCGCGATAATTGGCACCGCCGGCTGCCTGATTATCGGCTCGATTGCCCTGACGGGCGTGGTGCTGACGGTTTGGCTCATCAGGTACGACCCTCCACCCCTTGCTCCCCAGTTGGAATGGGTCCAGGCGATGACCGAGGGATTGCAACACGCCTGGCGCGACCGTCAGATCCGGGCTTATCTGCTCGCGGCCGGAGGGATAGGATTGCTGGCGATGCCTTACCAGGCGTTTATCCCGGCCTATTCTCGCGACGTTTTGTCCGCTGGCCCGGAGGGCTTGGGATTGTTGCTTACAGCGGTGGGAATAGGCGCTCTGGTCGGCGCAGTCTCAAGTGGCTTCAGGTTTGCCTCGCGTAGACCCCTGACGACATGCTTCATCTTTATTGTGTGCCTGGGGATTGGCCTAGCTGTCTATACATTCGCCGGTTCGCTAATTCTGGCGCTAGTGGGATTGACGCTGGTCGGCCTTGGATCAATCGGTTTTCTGGCAACTGCCAATGCCTCGGTTCAACTGCAGGCCCCGCATGCTGTCCGAGGACGCATCATCGGAATATGGATAACAGTCAACGCCGGCCTGATGCCGATCGGCAGCCTCGTGTTCGGTCGCATTGCGGAGGTTTCCGGCGTTCAACTCGTATCGATAATTGGGGCCGCCGGTTGTATGATTGTTGCCTTGCTATTTGCCCTGGTGCTCAGGAAGTCCTTGCGTCAGGAGATCGGGCGCATATGATGGAACTGCCTGGTAGAGCCAACGGTGCATAACGCCTAATGGAGCCAATCATCATGTCTGCAACTTCAAGACCAGGAGGACGAGCATGCCGGTAAAATCGGCTGACGAACTGACACAACTCACTCGGAAGATTTTGGTAGCTGTAGGTGCCAGCGAAGGTAATGCCGGCAGAGTGGCCGAGGCGCTGATATCCGCCCACCTCGCCGGACACGATTCGCACGGAGTGCAGCAACTACCCCTCTACATCAAAGATATCAAAGATGGTTTCATAATGCCGGCGGCCGAGCCGGAGGTGGTACAGGAGACCGCTAGCTCGGCTCTGATTCGTGGGCATTGGACATTCGGACTGGTTCCGGCCAAACAGGGGATGCGGTTGGCGATCGAGAAGGCGCGGACCAGCATCATATCAATCGTGGCCTTGACCGAGCTGCATCACATTGGCAGGTTGGGCGAGTACGCGGAGATGGCTGCTGCCGAAAACCTTGTCTCCATCATCGCGGCCGGCGGATTTAGCGAGGAGCGCCCAGTGGCGGCGCCTTACGGTGGACGCAAAGGCGTTCTGGGGACCAACCCCATATCGATAGGATTTCCGGCCGGCGACAAGCCGATGATCGTAGATTTCGCCACGACTATAACCTCTGGCGGCAAGATCTTGCTGGCTATCTCCAAGGGTGAGAAGGCGCCGCCCGGATTCCTGCTCGATAGCGATGGTAACCCCACCACCGATCCCAGCAAGTTCTACGAAGGCGGCGCGTTATTGCCGTTCGGTGGGCATAAGGGATTCGGCGTGATGATGGCGGTGGAGTTCCTGGGACGAATCCTGGCCGGCGGTGACAAATACGCGACGCCGGGTCGGGGCGGACCGACCATGGGCCATCAGGGAGTGTCGATGATCGTGATAAACCCAGCTGGCTTTCAGCCTCTTGCCCAGTACCACGAGCGCGCGGAAGAGATGATGGAGAGAGTGCGTGGCGTCCCGCCGGCACATGGTTTCGACGAGGTGATGGCGCCGGGAGATCCGGAGCGGCGGGCGCGCGAAGCTCGCCGGCGGGACGGCATCTACGTAGCGGAATCAACCTGGGACCAGCTTATGGATATCGCGAAGTCGTTGCGGGTAGAGTTGCCCGCATCCTAGAATGCGCTAGAAGCCGGCCTGCTTGTCGCAAACGTAAATGAACGGCTCGTCTGCCAGGAATCGGCGTATGTTCTCCTTCAGTACCTTGCGACGACCTTGGTACAGCTCCGGAGTCAACGCCGACGCGTGCGGCGACATCACGACGTTGGGAAGCCCCCAGAGCGGGCTATCTTGGGGTAGAGGTTCGACTTCGGTCACGTCGAGGCCGGCGCCGGCGATTCGACCCTCCCGCAGCGCGTCGACGAGAGCCGGCTCCTCCACGATTCCCCCGCGCGAGATGGCGATCAGGTATGACGTGGGCTTGAGCAGGCCGATCCGGCGCCGGTCGATCAAGTGGTGAGTCTCGGCCGTATAGGGCGCCGTTATCACAAAGACGTCGGAGATTCCGATCAACTCATCCAGGCGGTCCAAGCCCCATATTTCCTCAACTTCGGGCATACCCGGCACCTGCCCGATGTCGGCGGCATAGACTTTCATCCCGAATCCATGGGCCCGGCGCGCTACCGCCCTGCCTATTCCACCTAACGCCAAGATCCCCATCGTGCGGCTATCGAGCTCAACGTAGCGATCCTGGTATTTCATCATTTCCCATCGCCGCGCCCTTTGGTCTTCGAATAGCTCGGGCAAACAGTGAGTTAACGACAAAAGCAGGGCGAATACGTGATCGGCCATCGGATTAGCATGCGGGCCCAGAGCGTTTGTGAGCGTAACATCGCTCTCTACCAGTCCCTCGACCGATACATACTGGTCGATGCCCGTACCCATTTCGTGGATCCAGCGCAGCTGCTTGGCGGCTCGAAATACCTCTGCTGAAGGCCGCCCTACCAGGACGTCGGCATCGGGGATTTCCCGCAATTGATCGCTGCCACTGTGTACAAGCACGAATTCCACACCCGGAAAATCTGCCCGCAGCTCGTCGATAAATTGATCGGTTCCTCTTCCTTCTTGCATCGTGACAACGACTTTCAAGGTTGCTTCCTCCTGAATTCCTGCTCGCTGTGGGCAGTGCGGATGAGTGTCGCGCCGGCGGACCGATGAGGCAAGTCTATTATCGATGATCGCGACAGGCAACTAAGGAGCGCCGGCGTTGTGGCATAATCGTCACGACTGTGAGGTCGACGACTTGCTTGTCAAACGTAACAATTGAGGTCTGCTGACCGTTTCCCCGAAAGACAGCCATCATTAGCTTCCGTCGATGGCTGGAGTGGCAGATTTCACACCTTCTCCGCGCTCCAATACCGCGACTTTCGTCTTCTGTGGATAGGCACCCTGTTCTCCGGCAGTGGTCAGTGGATTCAGCAGATGTCCGTAGGCTGGCTCACCTATGAGCTGACCGGCTCGGCGCTTCTGCTTGGAGCAGTCAGTGGCGCCCGCACCTTGCCGGCCCTGCTGCTGGGCCCATTCGGCGGACTCGCCGCCGACCGGCTGAACCGAAAGCTCGTGATGCTGGTCTCTCAACTCTTCCTAATGACGGTGACGGCCATCTTCGCGACTTTGGTCATGACCGGCAACGCCCGGGTCTGGAACATCTTTGTGTTCACGCTGTTGACCGGCGTGGCCTGGATCTTCAACGTGCCGGCGCGCCAAGCTTTGGTGCCGGGGCTGGTACCGGCGAAACATCTGACCAATGCGATCGCCCTGAACTCGTCTGGTTTCAACTTGACAAGGATCGTGGGTCCATCTGTTGGAGGCGTTCTCATAGCCGTCGTAGGCTTGGCCGGCAATTTCTATCTCCAAGCCTTAACCTACGTCGGCGTATCAATAATGATAGTGAATATGCGCTTGCCGGCAGCGCCGGCGTCTCCGTCAACCCTTTCCGCGTGGCGACAATTGGCCGATGGATTCTCTTACGTATGGAATCATCCAACCCTGCGGCCGCAGATGGCCATGGCCGTGATCCCCATAATGTTGGTGTTCCCCTACATGTCGTTGCTTCCCATTTTTGCGAAGGACGTGTTACGGATCGGCCCAACAGAATTTGGGATACTCTCAGCCGCCCCGGGAGTCGGTGCGCTCCTCGGTACTTTGACGATCGCGACAGTTGGAAACGTTGAGAGAAAGGGAAGGCTGCTATTCATGATGCTGACCGGCGCCGGCGCATCGTTGGTGTTGTTCTCCCTTTCTCGTTCCTTCCCGCTCAGCATCGCTCTGCTGATGCTCGTAGGCATGTTTCACATGACCTACATGACGACCAACCACACGCTGCTGCACACGACGGTCCCAAACGAATTTAGAGGCCGTGCGATGGGTATAACGCTCTTGAATCAGGGATTAGTGCCGCTCGGCAGTCTCACCGCCGGTGCCCTAGCCGAAATCTTTTCCGCGCCGCTGACGGTTATGGCCATGGGAGCCAGCGTATTGGCACTAACGGGTTTGGCCTTCGCTCGGTTCCGATCTATGCGCGAAGTGTGAGGCGGATAGAGCCGGCCGCGGTTCTTCAGACTCGCTCGCGGCAAGCGCTTCGGCGGCGGTCTGATGGATAGCGAAGAGCCAAGCTTCGCCATCCTGCTCAGGTGCTAGAAGCGGTATAGCGACCGTGCGTTCTCGGCCATAATCCGGCGCTTGATTCCGTCCGGCAGGCTCGTGGGCAACGCCCGGTCCGGTGCGTCGAAGTCCCAGTGAGGATAGTCGGTCGAGAACATGATTCGGTCGCTCATGTCAAGCTGATCTAGGAGTTGGTGAAAATAACTCGGCTTCGCCGGCTCTTCGATTGGTTGGCTGGTAATCCAGAAGTGATTGCGAATGTATTCCGACGGCAAGCCGCTCACGTGAGGAAGTTCCTCGCGCAGTCGGTGCCAGCTTCTATCGAGCCGCCACATCAAGGCCGGCAGCCACCCGAATCCGGGCTCGATCAGGACGACCTTGAGTGTGGGAAATCTCTCGAAGACTCCTTCGCATATCAAACTGATCATCTGAGTCTGATAGTCCAGAGCAAGCCCAACGTGATGCTCGAAATAGAAAGATGGCCAACCCGCTCCGGTGATCGGGCCGCCTCCGCGTCCACCTACGTGTATGCCCACCGGAAGACCTTGTCGAACGGCCGCGTCGTAGATCTTCCAGTACTTGCGCCTGCCCAACGGCTCCGAGGTGCGAGCGAGGAACATGACCTGGACGAAGCCGGAATGGCTGCCCAGCCGGTCGATCTCGGCCGCTGCGAGATCCCCGTCCTCATGAGCGATCGCCAAGGAAGCTCGCAACCGCGGTTCCTTGTCCAACCATTCATTGATCTGCCAGTCGTTGACCGCAGATGCCAAGGCAGCGGCATATTCAAGGTTGCGCTCGCCCCGGATCAGCGGCATAGGGTTCAAAATCCCATACTCTATTCCCCATGCGTCCAGCAACTGCGCGCGCATGAAGCCCAGATCGGAACCGGGCGGCCCGCCGGATGGCGGCCAGGCATCTGCCCGGCAGGCGAGCGGGTTGGTGTGTGACAGATAGTTGCCCGGAAATTGACGCATTGCGAACGTCTCGTGATGTCGCCGCCACCTCTGGGGTAGATAAGAGCGAAGCGTCGCTTCGGACGGCAATGCGTTGTGAATGTCGCAGTCAATGAACGAATATTTGGTCCCGCTCTGCGCCTGCTTTTCCTCCAGGGTAACCACCATATCCCTCGCTCCTGAATAGACCGCCCCTGCTCACGACTAATTTGACTCAACGCCGCCCAGACGCTCAAGCACATAGTAATCCGTTGTCGCGGCCCGGACAATACGCACACACCATCGATCGGCGAGAAATCTCTTGATTTGCTGCATGCGCGGAAGCGAAACGACCGGTACAATAAGCGCGGTCAAGGCCGTGGCCAAAGCGGTCGGCGGGAGAATTGTTCAAGAACTTCGGAAATTTGCGCGCACCGAATAACGCCGTCAGATTGACCACGTTCGCCGACGGCAATATAATCTGGTGACGGACAAATGGCTCTGACGGGGTTAACGGCTGAAGATTGGGCCTCCGAGAGTCCCTATTTCTAGCCTTTAACCCCTTATATTTGTGTATGTGAGGTGGCGAGACCCAGTGTACGCCGTTGTAGAAACCGGCGGGAGACAGTATCGGATGAGCGCCGGCCGAAATGTTCGGATCAATCGACTCGAAGCCGAGCGAGGCCAGCAGGTGGAGTTCGAGCACGTTCTGCTAATCGGTGGGGATGGGGCGACCAAGATCGGCAAGCCTTTCGTGCCTGGCGCCAAGGTAATAGCTACCGTGGTCGATCAGGGGCGAGAGCAAAAGATCATCGTCCTTAAGTTTAAGCCCAAGCGAAGGTATCGCCGGAAGGCCGGCCACCGGCAGCACTATACGCAGGTATTGGTCAACGAGATCATAGCTGACGAATAGACTGCAACAAGCTCAAGCGACGCTCTTATTCTGACTAGGTGAAGAGATATGGCACACAAGAAAGGCGGGGGTAGCTCCCGCAATGGCCGCGACAGCCAGTCCAAGCGGCTCGGCGTGAAGCGATATGACGGTCAGTTCGTCAGAACGGGCACAATTATCGTGCGTCAACGTGGCACCCGCATCATGCCCGGTGACAACGTAGGTATGGGCCGGGACCACACTCTGTTCGCTTCTATCGATGGAGTTGTCAAGTTCGGGTTTGCTCGCAAGAATAAGAAAGACGTGAGCATTCTAGCCGCGACCTGACCGTAGCTCTGCGAGGGAATTCATGAAAAAAGGCATCCATCCAAAGTGGTTTGAAGCCACGATAAGTTGCGCCTGTGGAGCGCGGTACCATACCCACGCAACCAAGCGCGAACTCAAAGTCGAAGTTTGTTCCACCTGCCACCCGTTCTATACGGGGCAGCAACGCATCCTAGACACCGGCGGTCAAGTCGACCGCTTCTTGCGCCGATTAGCCGTCGCGGAAGAACACCGGCGAAAAAGCGAAGAGCCCGAGCAGTCTGCGGAACAGAAGCCGACCGCGGAAACCGAAGCTGAGCCGGCCGGTTGAGAAAGCCGACGGGCTTTTAATCCCCGCTTGTCGTTGGCCATGAGAGGCTTGCCATGACCAAGTTCTACGGCGGACAGGCGATCATTGAAGGCGTCATGATGCGCGGCCAACAGCAGGTCGCCATCGCCGTGCGATCACCGAATGGCGAGATAGTGGTCCACCGCGAGTCGTTGAAACGCTCGCAGCTCAGAGCTAGAGTCGCCAAATGGCCAATATTACGCGGCATGGTGGCGCTTTGGGATACGCTCGCACTCGGCATGCGCGCCCTGGTGTTCTCGGCAAATATCGCCGACCAGGAATCCGAAGAAGTCGATCAAGACGGCGATTCACCAATTCCATCCGGCGTCCTGTGGGGCAGTATGGCCATCGCCATCGGCGCCGCGCTCGCCATATTCTTCGTCACGCCGGTTCTCGTGACCGGCATCCTCGACCAGTTTATCGAATCATCGTTCGTCAGTAACCTGGTCGAAAAGGTCATCCGGCTCGGAATGATCCTCGGCTACATGGTGCTGATCGGACTCATGCCCGACGTGAAGCGAGTATTTGGCTATCACGGTGCCGAACACAAGACAATAAACGCCCTCGAAGCCGGCGACCCGCTTGACGTGGAACATGCCCGCAAAGCCAGCATCGAGCATCCTCGATGCGGCACGACTTTCTTGATCGTAGTGGTTTTTGTGTCCTTTCTAGTATTCCTCCTTCTGGGTTGGCCGCAGTTGGAACTGCGAATCATATCGCGCATCGTTCTCCTGCCAGTTATCGCGGGGTTGGCATTTGAGCTCATCTATTTCGCGGCTTCGAATTATCATCACCCGTTGATCAGAGCGCTGCTAGTGCCGGGCCTAGCCGTTCAGGGCCTCACGACCGCCGAACCCGACGACACGATGTTGGAAGTCGCAATCATTGCCATGAAGACAGTCTTGGCGTCCGAAGCCGCGTTCCGGAATGAAGAACCCGTGACAGTCGGTGCCGGCGAACTCGCACCACGACAGATCTTGGTTGCTGATTCGGCCGAGTTCAGGGTGAGCGGCTAGCCCAGGCACGCGTCCGACGCCGCATCAATGAGAATGCGATCAGGCAGGTGTAGCTCAGCCGTGTTTGGTTTGTGCCAGCCCATGCCTTCGTGAAACGTAATAACCAATCGCCGGAATGGCCACCGCCAAGACGATTGGCACCACCACCTCGATGCCGCTGACCGGTTCGATCGCGTTGTGCAACCACTTGTCTTCAAGGACCATCTTTCCGCCGACGTAGCCCAGAACGGCCGAACCTAGGTAGGTGAGTATGGGGAAGCGCGCGATAAGCTGGATAGCTATCCGGCTGGCGGCCAGCAATATGGCCATGCTGAACACCAATCCAAAGATCAGAAGCGGCACGTCGCCCCGCGCAATCCCGCCGATCGCCAGGATGTTGTCGAGACTCATTATTACGTCGGCTAGAATGATGATGCCGATAGCCTCGCGAAAGCTCTTTGCCTCGCGGACGTTCTCGTGATCGCTGCGCCCAACCAGCAGATGATAGGCGATGTAGCACAGAACGATCCCCCCTATGGCCTGTAGCAAGGGCACGGTCAACAGCAGCGCGGCAAGAGCGGTAAACGTGATGCGCAACACAATCGCGCCGCCGCCGCCAACCACGATTGCGACCGTCTGCTGTTTTGCCGGGAGACGGCGGGCGGCCAGAGCGATAACAACCGCGTTGTCGCCGCTCAGGACAAGGTCGATGACTATAATGCCCATAACCGAACTGATAAAGTTCGGATCGAGGAAATCTTCAGGCAAGCCTACTCTCTCTGGACAAACTGATTGGGCAGTATAACAACTGGTGAAGACGGGCGCCGGCGCGCGGGCACGAGGCCAACCTCAATCGAGTAAATGACTATCATTGAAACACTTGCTACACTGCTAAGAACTAACGGCTTGGAGCGAGCATGAGCTTTACCCTACGACTAATGACGCTACTACGCGGTTATCGCCTGGCTATGGCCGCAGTTGTGGCGCTTGGCCTGCTTTACACGTTGACGAGTTTGGTGCCGCCCCTGATTGTGCGGGGGATCTTCCACGCAATCGTGGAACAGCGCGGGACGACCGACGAGGTCGTCGTTGCGGCAATCCTGGTGGCGGGAGTCGCCATTCTGCGGGGACTCTCCCACTATGGAGAAGGGGTAATTTCGCACATCGTGGCATACCGCATTCTGCACAAGCTGCTGTTGCGCGTTTACGATCACGTTCAGTCTCTGCCCCATCGCTTCTTCACCAACCGATCTAGCGGCGCACTGGTCTCAAGGATGAGCAACGACGTCGAGGAGATCGAGTTCTTCATCGCCCACGGCGTCGGACAGGCGTTCCAGGCGGCGCTCATTCCATTCGCGATGATTGCTGTGCTGTTCGTGTTGAACTGGCAGCTAGCCCTGTTCACCCTTGCTCCGTTGCCGCTCGCTGCCTTCATAGTGTTCGGCCTGAGTCCACGGTTCAGGCGTCGATGGGTAGTCGTGAGGGAACAGCTAGCCAGGCTTCACGGATTCATACAAGAGGGCCTCGAAGCGGTTAACGTCGTCAAGTCGTTTACCCGCGAGCGAGAGCAGATGGTCCGGCTCGGGAGCCGGAGCAAAAGATTCCGCGATGAGATTATCGGCGCAAACGTGTGGACGCTGGTTCCGCCGGGAGTGATGGAGGTCCTAGCCATTCTCGCCCTGGCGATAATAGTCTGGCAGGGAGGGGCGATGGGAATGTCCGGCCTCCTGCCGATCGGCGACCTCTTCGTCTTCATCGTGTACCTGGCATACATATATCAGCCTCTCCTAAGACTCGCGGAGCTTAATGAAGGCATCCAGACGGCGATGGCGAGCAGTGAGCGAGTATTCGAGCTGCTCGACGTCGAGTCGGACATAGTAGACCGGCCGAACGCGGTCGCACCGGCCGACATCGACTGGTCTATAGAGTTCGACAAGGTTACCTTTGGCTATGATCCGGCGAGGCCGGTGCTGCAGGATGTTGCATTCTCGGTTAGGGACGGGGAGACAGTGGCCCTGGTTGGGCCTACCGGCGCCGGCAAGACCACGACGGTAAACCTGATAACGCGATTCTACGACGTGCAACTCGGCAGGGTGTTGGTCGGCGGTTGGGACGTCCGCGATCTCAGGCTAGAGTTTCTCCGGCGCAATATCGCGATGGTGCTACAGGACGTGTTCCTCTTCAATGGGTCGGTGCGCGAGAATTTGCTGTTTGGCCGGCCCGATGCGAGCGATGATGAGATCGTGGCCGCCGCTCGCGCTGCGAACGCGGACGAGTTCATCGTCCAGTTGCCGGACGAGTACGACACCATCATCGGAGAGCGAGGGGTGCGCCTATCCGGCGGACAGAAGCAGCGCCTGTCGATCGCACGCGCCCTGTTGAAGAACGCGCCGATTATCATCTTGGACGAAGCTACCTCGTCGGTCGACAGCGAAAGCGAGTTGCTGATCCAAGAAGCGATGTCCAACCTGGTAGCGCAGCGCACCACCATAGTGATCGCGCACCGCCTGTCGACGGTCAGAAATGCGGATCGGCTTCTGGTCCTAAACCAAGGACGGATCGTCGAGACGGGGACTCACGACGACCTGATAGCGGCGAACGGTTTTTACGCGGGGATGATCCGAGCCTACACCGCCAGCCGCAACTGGACGGTGCGTGCGCCAAGCTCGGTCCTGACCGCCACCAACTAACGGGCGTGAACGACGAGGGCTGCTAGCCGGCGGTAACCATCTCGCGCTTCGACTCTATAGTCTCAGGCGTCGGCTGCATAGCGTCGTAGACCCAACTCACGCCGAACTTGTCGAGAATGTCCTTCGTCGGCGCGCCATCGTCGTCCCAGCCGGATCGTTCGTAGACCCACTTGATCGCGCCGGCGGTCTCTTCCGGATCCATAGGCTTGCCGGTCGACGACGCATCGTTGCGGAAGCGGCCGTGGATTCGCTTGTGCAGGTGATCGTGGTCGCCGCTATAGCCCTCGCGGTAGTTGACCGCCCGGGCCAGCGTGTCCGACAGCTCGCCGACTTCGAGCAATTCGTCCTCGGTCGTGTCCCAACCGGTAGCACCGTTTACAAGCTGCACCAGCTGTGTAGGTGAGTAAGGCAGGAAGTGGCACATGCCGGCCGAGTCGAGGAAGTGACGCCAGTGGGTGAAAACGTACCAAAGCTCCATCTTCTCGGTATCGAGGCCGTGGTGTTTTATCGTCTCCCAGTCTCTTCCCTCGCCATACGATTCCTTCATCGCGTCGTAGGCCCATCCCTTGGTTGCCATTATCGTGTCATGCATGTTGTGCATGTGATCGGCGCCCGTAGGCGACACCGCGTACCCAATGCCGAGCGCATGCTTGATTCGCGGCTCGTGCATCGGATACTCTTGGCCCTTGACTGCCAAGACATACTGTTCGGTGCCTCGACCGATTCGGTGAGAGGCCCGGACGGCGCCATCGGCCAACACGTCACCGAATCCCTCGCGGTGAGCGATCATATCGACAAGCTGGAGCAGCAGTTTGGCGTTGCCCCATTCCAGCTTTAAGCCGTCGGTGTCTTCCTCCGTGATCAAGCCCTTCTCGGCGCATTCCAACGCCCAGGCTATTACCGCGCCGACTCCTATCGTGTCCATCCCGTAGGCCGCGCACATTTCATTGGCCTTGGCCAGGGCATGTAGGTTGTCCACTCCATTGAGATTACCCATCGCCGAGAGAGACTCGTACTCAGGTCCGCCGTAGGCCGGATCGACTTGGTAGTCATCCTTCACCTCGACCACCCGCTTGCAGCGAACCGCGCAGGCGTAGCAAGTTTCCCGCTTAACCAAGATGGTATCGCGCATCGTCTGACCGCTGATCTTGTCATCGCCGGCGAAGGTGCCTTCCTGGAAATTGTAGGTGGGCAGCCCCCCGGCCGCGCTCAGCGAGCGCAGGTGGCCAGCAGTGCCGGTATCGTGGAGCAGGGACGTCAGATCGAGATTCTTAGTCATCCACTTCTGGATCGCGAGAATGCTCTTTGGATCCGCAGTTGGCAACTGGCCCCGCGCCTTGACGGCAATTCCTTTGAGCATTTTCGAGCCCATCACCGCGCCCAAGCCAGTGCGGCCGGCCGAGCGATTGCGGTCATTTATGACCGACGCGACTCGGACAAGATTCTCGCCTCCTTGCCCGATCAGACAGGTCTTGAGATTTCGATCATTGTGGTCTTTGAAGAGGATCTCTTCGGTCTCGCCGGTCGTTTTGCCCCAGAGATGGGAGGCGTCGCGCAACTCGGCCACACCCTCTTTGATCCAAAGATAGGTAGGCTTGGCCGCCTTGCCGCGAACTACGATCGCGTCGAATCCGGAGCGCTTGAGCTCCGCGCCCCAAAAACCGCCAGCCTCGGCGTTGCCAAACCCGCCAGTAAGTGGGCTGAGAGCACCGACACCGTTGCGCCCATTTCCAGATACGCTGGTGCCGGTTACGACCCCTGGCGCTAAGATCAAGAGATTGTCGGGGCCTAGAGGATCGGTCCCTGGCTTCGTCTCACTCAGCAGGTAATATGCGACGAGGGCCCTCCCGCCGAAATAGCGCCGATAGAAGGCGTCGTCGTGCTCCTCTGTCCACATGCTTCCGTCGGACAGATCGACCCTCAGTATCTTGCCGGTGTAGCCCTTTGCCATAACCCACCTCCGAATTCGACTTATGTTTGTTCCAGACACGTAGTCCCGCCGGCGACCGGGCCAAAAAACTCAACCCTATCGCCATCGTGCAGCACCGCCTTACGTTCGGCGACTTCGCGGTTGACCGCGCTCATCCAGAAATCTCTATCCTCGACCCCCAACTGTTCCAAGACGTCATTGATCGTTGCGCCATCGGGTATTTCGAGATCAAGAGTATCGTGAGAGCCTCCTATGTACTTCCGAAAGTTGCCGTGCAGCCTTAGCTCGATCTTCATCGGATGTATCTTAGAAACCCTTTGTTGGCGCCAACCGCGGCCGAGCCGCACCGGCCAGCCAAGCATAGGGAGATTTTCACGCAAGGGCCGAAATATTACAACCTATATGGGTCGTAGGCGGGTGGGCTCGTCCTGTTTTCGCGGCCAACACTGACGCGCTTCAGCCGGAGCTGTGGAAGAGACACAGACTGGCGCCGGCCCTCGGCGTGAGCTTCCTACATTGCGAGGGGCCAAGCGGTTAAAATCAGGCTAAGCGAAGAAGCCACATGGCGTGGACTCTTACGATTCTCAATCGAGCAAAAGAGGAGGGGCAGAAATGAAGACCGAAGTGGAGATTGCCGGCGTTCCATCGATTCCCGACTCACGAGTCTTGTTGCTAAAGTCCAAGTGGCACCCCAGCGTCATCGAGGGTCTGTCAAGGGGCTGCTGTGAGTATCTCGAACGGCTTGGATGCAAGGACGTTGAGCAGCACACCATTCCTGGTTCGCTCGAGTTGCCGTTCGCGGTCAGCTACATGCTGGACTCCGGACGGACCTTTGACGCTGTCATCTGTCTGGGAGTGATTCTGAAGGGTGAGACCGGCCACGGCGACATGATCGCGCAGCAGGTCTACGACGGGCTCTCCCGACTGAGCATGGAGCGGAACGTCCCCATCATTAATGAGGTTCTGCCGGTCACCGACATCAGGCACGCGGAAGAACGGGCGCGCGACGACAAGTTCAACAAGGGCAAGGAGGCGGCCGTCGCCGCGGCGGAGATGGTAGCCTGGCGCCGGAGGGTGGGCTAGGGCAGGCGCACCTAAAGTTGCCGGCGAGTTACTGATTGGTTTCTTAAGGAAGGAGCGCCTGCATTCCTGCCCGTTTCAGGGTGCGGGTCAAGCTCAAATCCTATCCAGTTGAGGGCGGCGGGAGGACCTCGCCCCTCGATGTGTCAGTCTTGGGCACTAGCCTACGCAAGCACGCTTTCTGCAAAATGCAACGTGTACTGTTCGGGCTGTTGTTACTCAGGAGTCAAAAGGCATCCGACACGAGTTTATTCCAGGCGCATGTTCGTGTCTGCTCCTTCAGAGTTTAGCGATAGGGGGAGGAACACGAGAAAGCTTGTAACCTGCTAATCGGCGCGAATTGTAACAGCACCCGATTTTCCGTCGTATGTCATTTCGAAATTGCGTAAGAAGGTTCTGCCAATTAACGCGTAGTGAGGCTGTCCACCGGCAGTTAGATGAACGCCGACAAGGGGGCCCAGGATGTTGACATTGAGGTTTGGTATGTGTATCTGCGCCAGGTGCACGTTAACCTCATCTGGCCCACTGATGCCCGCGACCAACCGTCGGTCGACAATCGGCAGGTCCAGAGCCATAGCAAGGGCCGAGTCAATGCAACTTTCATATGCCCCAGTATCGACCAGAGCCGGCAGCTGATTCGTTGGCAGATCGGGTCGGTCGCTCATGCCAACCCGGAAGCCGTCATCAAAGCCAATCATCACGTAAAGGGTTGGGCCGTGCAGCATCAACGCATTAGGGTCGTCGAAACCGCAATCAGCCGTTGGCATCAATTCTCCGATATTGCACGGAAGCAGGCAGTCTCATAGGTGGGGTGCCGACCTGCCTGATCAAATACGGGCCGCGACCGAAGCGCTCGGTTGCGTCACTAGCTGCCTCCTCAAATTCTTTGTAGGTTCCAACCAATTCCTTGTTATGGAAAACTACCCATTCCCCGAAGTGTTGGGCTTCAAGGTCGTTCCGCATATCTTCGTAAGCGGCAATCTCATCCGTCAATGTAGCCACGATCTACCTCCTACCCTTCGGATTATAGGGTATAAGCCGAGTAGTTAAATGCGGAGTCTGAGAACATCGTCCACGGGAGATGCCGGCTTGCGATTGCTAGAATGACGGCGACCAACCTGGGTTTGATCCTAGGGTCGGCTAGGCGCCCACCGTACTGTTATTCTGTGGATTGCGGCACGGATCGCCAACTTGCAACGATGGAAGATTCCGGCGCGCAGTATAATTGGTACGGCTAGCTAGCTGGACCAGAGCAGGCGGACGGTCGTTCGCCGCCGGAGACGAGCATCTGGTTCGACACATTCAGACGCTGTCTGCGAGCCAGGAGAATAGTTTGGAGCAAGCTACTACACTAACCAGAATAGAGACACGAGTCGACCGGGAGCGAATCGCGCGTGCAGTGAAAGAGATCCTGATGGCCATCGGCGACGATCCGGCTAGAGAAGGACTGCTGTACACGCCGGACCGGGTTGGCGAGATGTTTGGCGAGCTTTTCAGCGGATTGTCGCAAGACCCGGTCGCCGAGCTGTCGGTCGGTTTCGAAGAAGACTACAACGGGCTAATAGTACTGGGGGACATACCGTTTTACAGTCTGTGCGAGCATCACCTGTTACCGTTCTATGGGGTGGCCCACGTGGGCTACGTAGCGGCCGGACGAGTCGTCGGACTCAGCAAACTAGCGCGGATCGTCGATATTTTGGCCCGGCGGCCGCAGTTGCAGGAACGACTGACCAACCAGGTCGCCGACGTGCTATGCGAGGGTTTGACCTGCGCCGGTGCGGCTGTGGTCACCGAGGCAACCCACATGTGTATCGCGATGCGAGGGGTGCACAAGCCGGACGCGGTAATGACGACTTCAACCTATCGAGGGGTACTGAAGGACGACGACTCGCAGCGTGAGGAGTTCTGGCGACTAGTCAGACAATCGGGACAGCCTGCGGTCCGTTGAATCGCGACAAGATAGTAATCAGCGGTCTAACGTTCTACGGCTACCACGGCGTCCATCCCGAGGAGAAGGTTCTGGGGCAGCGGTTCACGGTAGACGTGGAGATCGGCCTGGATCTCACCAAGGCTGGGATCAGCGACAACTTGAACGATACGGCCAACTACTCGGAAGTCCAGAGGATTGTCGGCACCATAGTCGAGGGCCCCGCACGTAATCTCATCGAGGCAGTCGCCGAGCATATTGCTCAATCGCTGCTGACGGAGACTCCGGCTGAGTGGGTTCTAGTGCGCCTGAGCAAGCCTTCGGCACCGATGAAAGGGAACGCGACGGGCTCTGTCGCGGTCGAGGTCCGGCGCGAGCGGCCGAGCTAACAGACGAGCGCATCCTCCAGGGCGGCCAAAGTCTCCTCGGCACAGCGCCGCCAAGTGAACCGGCCGGCCCGGCGCAATCCCCTATCGGCCAGTTCTTCGCGCAGGTTCGGATCTGCAGCGACTTGGATCAAGCTTCGCCCGATGGCCGCCGTGTCGTGCGGAGGCACCAGCAGTCCGGCATCCCCGACCACTTCCGGCAGCGAGGTGGTGTTCGACGCGACGACCGGAGTGCCGCAGGCCATCGCTTCCAGCGCCGGCAGTCCGAATCCTTCGTACCAAGAGACCAAGACAAGCCCCACCGCGCCGGCAATCAGCCCAGGCATCAGAACATCGGGAGTGTAGCCGATGAATTTGACCTTTGGACCCAGGTCCAGGCTTTGGGCCCGGGACCTGATCTCGGAGGCTCGATAGCCGCCTTCGCCGGACAAGACCAGCGCCGGCAGCGCCGGATCTTCAGCCAAGGCAAGCTTGTATCCGCTCAGCAGGTTGATCAGGTTCTTGCGCATCTGGATAGTGCCGACGTACAGAAAATACCGCTCGGGTAGCCCGAGTCGTGAGCGTACCCGCGCGCTCTCCGACCTTGCCGCCGGCGAGAAGCGCGGCTCCACTCCCAAGTGGACGGTGCGCGGCGTCGAAGCGGTCGGTCCAGATACTCGCCCCACGTCGCCGGCGGTTGCGTGAGAGTCGACAATCACGACCTTGGCCCTCCGTAGGTTCCAGAGCGTCGACAATCGCAAATACCACCAGTCGATCCAACTATAAGCGCCTGGAACATAGAGATAGCCTACGTCGTGGATAGTGACGGCGGTGCGCTGAGGATGGATCAGCGGCAGGACGTGGGACGGTACGAAGAGCAGGTCAGGCGGATTATTGAGCATCTCCAAGGACAGCCGGCCGTGGGTCCAAAACCTGGGGCTGGGCATACATCGACACTCGGCGCGGTCCGCGAATTCTCGCGGCGGCTCCGAGGAGTTGAAGTAGAGCGTGATGCGATGGCGCGAGTTTAGCCGGAGCAGGTGGTCGATGACCTGGCGGGAGTAGTTCTCGGTGCCGGTCCTGATGCTCAGGTCGGCCCGGCTTGCGTCTATACCTATCCAGCTCATCCGTTTAAATTATGGGGTACAGCTAAGTTGTGTTGACATTTTCAACATACACGTCCGAGTCAGGCGGGGTTGCGCCCAATTGGGTTGAGGGTACGCACCTTCCGATCAAATCGATCTTCAAGCGGATCGAGCCGGCCCATGAACAGGATAACGGTTCGGGAATCCCTCCACCAAGTCGTTGATTCGCAGAGTTTGTGTAGTTTCGTTCGAAATAATGACGCCGCGAGGCGTTCTCATATGTGGAGTATCTGGTTTCCCGCCTCCACCGGCTTGACGAATTCGGTGACGGCAGACATCTATTTTCGCACCCATAGATCAGAGTGAGTGCTGTGGCCGGACCGCCAATTGGACGGCAGCTCAACAGATGACGGGAACCATCTTTTCCCGTACCGAAACGACACACCCTAATATGCTGCGTCGGCGATGAACTGATTTCGGACGAAGTTAATCAGCCAGAAGATGAGCAACCCGGCGACCGAGTCAACCAAGGTAGCGGGAAGCACGACCAACGCTACGGTGGCCGGCCATTCGCCGGGTGCTCCGAATATGACCAATACCAGATTGGCAGTGAGATTGTAGAGGATGCTCGCAACCGGAATTACCGCAAATGGCAGAAGGGAGTGGTAAGCAGGTATCAAGACCTTGAAGAAACCGGCCAACGCGACGACTGGTACCAACGCGAATATGTAAGTCCCAAACGGCGCCAACGACATCAGGTCCAAGAAAATGCCGCCAAGGATCGCCCAGACGACCCCATCATCTACGTCCTTGATCAATATCCAGCAAACGACCAGTATCATCACCAAGTCGATTCTCAAACCAAGCACTTTTAGGTAGGGAAGTACCGTCGCTTGAGAGACCGCCGCGAGGAACATAAGCGGCAACGATACGTAAAGAGGAGTTATCGGAACTTCCTCGCGTAACTCATCGGCACTATTGGCGATCCTATTCGCAGATCCAACTGGCTGTAAGACTGCGCTGCGGCCCTACCTGAAGCAGATGCGGACACCTCAATCCAACCGGATAGGCAGATGATTGGTAACCACCAACACCGACTCAAGGCGGTCGAATTCGACAGCCGGCTCAATAGTGGCCTCCTGAAACATGTCGATATCACGTTGTCGAACGCCGATCACCCGGCCAATGATAATGCCTTCAGGAAACACCCCGCCCAAACCGGATGTCACTACCCGATCGCCGGGCCGAATCTCGTGACCCTGCGGCACAAACTTCATGATCAGCCGACCTGTCCGCGATCCAACGACGATACCCCGCGCGCGCGAATTCAATACAAGCCCATTGGTCGAGGAGCCCACGTCGGTAATCATTAGCGCTTTCGAAACGGTGGAGCTGACCCGGATGATCTGCCCGACCAGCCCGCGCGGTGTCATCACGGTCATACCGACTTCCAAGCCGTGCATCGACCCTCGGTCCAAGACGATCGACTGTACTAGGTCGCCGGAATCGAACGCGACAATCTTGGCTCCGATCCACTGGTAGTCGGGCCGCGCCTCGCGGAGGCCGACCCTTGCCTGCAGCTGCTCGACCTCTCCCTCGAGGTAAAGCAGCCGGGCGTTTTCCATGCTGAGGCGTTCGACTTCGGTACGCAAGCGCTGATTCTCTTCACGCAGTTCGGCGACGCTTTGCAGCGCGCCGCTGGCCCCGGTTATTGATTGGACCGGACCTGCGACGCTCAACTGTACGGGGCCGATTAGCTGGAAAATGCTGATTTCGAGGGCAGTGTATCCCGCGCTCCTGGCAAAGCTCAGCGCAAGAACGGAAACAGCCAACATGAATATCAGGTAAACCAGGCGGATCAGCATGCGGCGCTCTCCGCGGACGCCGGCCTCAGGTCAGCGCAGCGGATGTGCGAACTGGACCGGCACTTCAACTTTTTGAAGGATCTCGAGCTCTTCCAATGACTCACCTGTACCGCGGACAACACAGGTGAGGGGATCGTCTGCCACGTATACGCGCATCTTGGTCTCACTACTCAGACGCCGGTCAATACCTTGGAGTAGAGCGCCGCCGCCGGCGAGTGCGATGCCGTGGGCCATAAGATCGGCGACAAGCTCCGGCGGTGTCTCTTCGATGGTTGTTCTGACCGCCTCGACGATGGAGCCGACGGACCCTGAGATCGCCTCTCTCACCTCGACGCTGCTGATGTCGATGGCGCGAGGAAGCCCGGTCACCAAATCACGTCCCCGCAACGTGACCATTCGCTCCTCGGGCAGTGGAAATGCAGAACCTGCCGCTATCTTGATCTCTTCGCCCATGCGTTCACCGATCAGCAGATTATATTTTTGCCGGGAGTAGTTGATAATGTCCTGGTCCATCTCATCGCCGGCGATGCGAATCGATGAGCTAACGACGATACCGCCAAGCGCGATGACGGCGACCTCGGTGGTGCCGCCGCCGATGTCCACAACCATCGAGCCGGCGGGTTCGGTGACGGGAAGGCCGGCCCCAATCGCCGCGGCCATCGGCTCTTCTATCAAATGTGCCCTTCGAGCGCCGGCGCTGAGTGCAGCGTCGTCAACCGCCATTTTCTCAACTTCGGTAGTTCCGCTGGGAATACCGATAACTACTCTGGGTTTGGCGATCATGCCCAACTGCTGATGTACTTTGCCAATGAAGTACTTGAGCATCTGCTCGGTCACGTCGAAATCGCTGATCACGCCGTCTTTCAATGGCCTGACCGCAATGACGTTCGAAGGTGTCCGGCCCACCATCCTCTTGGCTTCCGCGCCGACCTGAAGGACGGCCTTGGTCTTGGCGTTCAACGCCACGACCGACGGTTCGTTGATGACGATACCCTGTCCCCGTACGGTGACTAGAGTGTTGGCTGTTCCAAGGTCAATCCCTATGTCGTGTGAGAACAGACCGAGCAGGGCATCTATCGGGGACCACATGACTGCCACTCCAAGTACGAGCGTGACGCCCATCAGTCTAGACCCGAGGCAACAAAATCGACACTCCGAGTAGCGGAATGCGGTCACCAGAGTATACCACGGTATTTTTTGCGGAAGAGGAGAACGAATTGACTCGCAACGTATCCAGGATTCCGAAGCGAGGCGCTCTGGGATGTGAGGTTTCTGAATATCGGCCCTGTATCGGAGTATTGGGGCGCCCCTTCGATCGCCGGAATCGCCTGGGACCTCGCGAAGGCTACATATAGACAAATGAACATGGCCGGACGCCGGGCCCCTGGCTGGGGACAAGCACCAGTGCTACCCGTGCTTCTTCGAATTCCCGGCTCCGCGGGAATGGCGAGGAGGGCGGGCGGTACGCGCAGCCGGCCGGCGATGAATTGTGCTATATATGGATACCAAGATTGAGCAGGTCTTGGGACGCGCATTCTGTCACGGCGAAATACAGTCGAGGAGATCGAATAATGAGAAGGGACACCATCCGTCTAACCATGGCGCAAGCGCTCGTGAAGCATCTTCAGGTGCAGTATAGCGAGCGGGATGGAGGGACCCGCCGGCTCATTCCCGGGATATTTGGGATCTTCGGACACGGCAACGTCGCCGGACTTGGACAGGCCCTGATCGAGTATGGGCAAGACCTGCCTTATTACCAGCCGTGCAACGAGCAGTCGATGGTCCATACAGCTATTGGGTTCGCCAAAGCAAACCTCCGGCTGGCGACGCTCGCTTGTACATCATCCATCGGTCCAGGCGCAACGAACATGTTGTCCGGCGCGGCGACCGCGACGCTCAATCGCCTGCCGGTTCTGCTGTTGCCTTCCGATTACTATGCCACCCGGCACCAGGGGCCGGTTCTTCAGCAGCTGGAGCATCCGATCTCGGCCGACGTAAGCGTGAACGATTGCTTCCGGCCGATCAGTCGTTTCTTCGACCGAATAAGCCGTCCCGAGCAGCTGTTGACAGCATTGCCGGAGGCGATGCGAGTCCTCACGAATCCCGCCGACGCCGGAGCCGTAACCTTGGCGCTGCCGCAGGACGTCCAGGCGCACGCTTACGATTACCCGCTACAATTCTTCGAGGAACGCACTTGGCGGGTCGAGCGCCGGCTGCCGGACCCCAAGCGAATCTCCGAGGCGGTAGCTCTGCTAAAAGCGGCCGATCGGCCCATGATTATCGCCGGCGGGGGTGTCCACTATTCCGAGGCATGGAACGAGCTTGCGGAGTTCTCGGAAGAATTCGGAGTACCGGTCGGCGAGACGCACGGCGGCAAGGGCGCTATCCAGAGCCGATCGGACCTATTGCTTGGTGGCGTCGGCGTCACCGGCACGCCGAGCGCGGCCAAGATTGCCGGTCAAGCCGACCTGGTCATCTCGATAGGGGCCCGGATGGGCGACTTCGCAACCGGCTCCCGGTCGCTGTTCCAACACGCCGAGGTCAAATTCATAAGCATCAACGTGGGTGATCAAGATGCTCACAAGTTGGGCGCGCTGCCAATCATTGCCGATGCACGCGAAGCGATAAGTGCGTTGGCCGCAGCGGCGCGAGCAGCCGGTATTCAGCCCGACCAAGCGTATGTCCGCGAGGCAATCTCGGCCAAAACAGCCTGGGAAACGAGGCTGACCGAGGAAGTCTATCAGCAGGTGCCCGGCGAGGCGATGAGCCAAGGACAGCTCTTGGGAGTTCTAAATGAAGAGGCGAGGGACGGCGATGTCGTGGTCGCGGCCGCCGGCGGACCGCCAGGGGACGTTCACAAGATCTGGGACTGCAGCGACGGGCGGACCGCCCACATCGAATTCGGCTACTCTTGCATGGGATACGAACTGTCGGCTGGCCTAGGTGTCCGAATGACACAGCCGGATGGTGAAGTCATCGTGTTCATCGGCGACGGAACCTATCTGATGAATCCGATGGAGATTGTGACAGCCGTTCAAGAGGGTCTCAAGGTGACGGTGGTGGTGGCGGATAACCACGGATACCAAGTGATTCGACAGCTCCAAATGGGTAAGGTCGGCCATAGCTTCGGCAATGAGTTTCGTGCCCGCGACGCCAACCTCAATCGGCTAGAGGGAGAGTATCTCTCGATCGACTTCGCCAAGAATGCCGAGAGTATGGGCGCACGCTCATGGCACGTGGAGACCCCGGAAGAGCTTCGCCAGGCGCTGCGCGAGGCGAGAGACGAGGCGCGAGCTTGCGTCATCGTGGCCGAGGTCGAGAAGCACCGGTACCTGCCGGCGGCCGGCGTCTGGTGGGATGTCGCCTCAGCCGAAGCGACCGGCGACTCGACTACTCGCGAACTGCGGGCGCAGTACGAGAAAGACCGCGACCTGCTCCAACGTCTGTATTACTAGGTTGGGTGGGATATAGTCGAACAGGTTATTTAGCGGCGTAGTTCGACAAGCCCCTGCAAATCGCCTGGTTGACGCACACATATCTGCGTGAAGGTGAGATAGAGTGGGTGGCCAAACTTGGGAGCGTCGGCAGTGGTCAGTCGACTCGCAGTTCGACAAGTCAGATATTCGAAGGAAGAGCTAAGAAGATGAATCGGGCGGCGACCGGCAAGGCGGCGATTCGGCGAGCCGGCATTTCATTCAATGTCGTCAAAAAGAAGCCGAAGGCCGAAGCCAGAACAGCGATTGGCTTGGACACGAAAGTCGTAAAGTCCATCCGGTCGGCGTGGCGGTCGATAGAAGCTCAGTTCAATCTTCCGCCAAGCGAGTCGGTTCACATCGAAGACTTGCTGAAACGGGGCCTTGGAGCGAACGTAGTTGCCGGCCGTCAGAGAGAGTATCTTGCTGTGTTGCACAGTGAGTTGCTGTCACGGAAAAAGTTCCAGCCGGTCGCGGTAGAGGCGAACGGCGGTATAGGTCTACGTTGGCGATTGAGGTCCCAGGTTCCGGTACTGTCCGCGGCTAGCGCACCATCCGCCGACCCTCGATACGAGGAGGTCGCGTTGTCACCTCGGGCCGGCGAAGACCTAGCCCATTTACGCGAGACAATCCGCGAGAACGACTCTATGCGGCGCGCAGGCAGCTACGTGTGCGCGCTGGACTACTCTCGACTGATGACCGGCACCCTGCCCATCCGCCGGCGCGACCGCAACTTTTTCCCGTCAAAGCCAGATCCGGCGGAGATTATCTTGCATCCAGATCTCAACTTGGGGGAACAGAGCGAGCTGTCGGGGTGGATTGACGGCAAGTCGGGAGGTATTTTTGGCTTGGCACACCTTTTCCAAGCGCTACCGATTTTAGTGGGCTCGCGTCTTCAACTCACGAGGCTGAGGTCGGAGGGCCATTACCGACTCGCAATCGACCTAGACTCAGCGGATTTGTGGCTGGCGTCGGAATCACGCCGCCCCGGCGAATCGGCACACCGGCGCGCAACGACTTCGTTCCGGGCCGTAGCTTGCGTACTAGCGGCCGGCCGCCCAGCGCTACCGTTTCGGCGGTTGCATCGACTGGCCAACCGCAATCGGGTGATGCCGCCGGAGACGTTGGCGGCGGTGCTGAGCGATTGGCCATGCTTTGTCCCGAGCCGACTTGCCGACGGAGGCACGGGTTGGCGTTTCGACTCATCGGAACTGTCGCCAAGCCGGCGCAGTGTTCGAGCGGCCCGGTCGGCCTTCGAGCAAACACTGACCGACCTGGAGATCCGATCCGACGCGTTATCCGAGTCAGTAGGCTCGATCTTTGAGAAGACTAAGCGTCACGGCGTCGAGTTAGCGAAGATCTGGACCGCCGGCGACCCAAAACCACCGCAGTGGCAGTCGGAATAACCGAAGATGAAATTCAAAGAGGGCGCAAGACGAGTAGAAGAGTTGGCGGCTCAGGTGGCGAGTAACGAGGCGCAATTGGCCGCGCTGCGCGATCTGAACAAAGCCAACTCCCGCCGGCTGAGCCAACTCAACCGCGAACTAACCAGTCAAAACGAAAGGCAGGAGGTCCAGAGTGTTCTGGAAGAGCGGCTCGATCAAACATTCGACGACGTTTCCGATCTTGCGGTTCAGCTGCTCGACCGCAGCAATCGTCTTCTCGAAGTAGAGGCCGAGCTAAAGGCGGTACGCAGGCGGATGGGTAGTTTGGAATCGCAATTGAGGCACCTGATCCATCAACGACAGGGATTGGAGGGTCAAATCAGAGACGAGAAGATCAAGTTCCGAGAAGCTCTGAAGCGCGAACGCCGCATTACCGAGTCTGTTTCGGCGGTGCTAGACCTGCTCGCCGATCCAGCCGATGAACCCGAGGCAGGTAGCGGCCGGGCAGACGCCGAACCGAATGAACAGGTTGTCGAGATGCTGGTTGCCGCTCTGGGCGAGAATCCGCCGGAGTGACATAGGAATCGCTCACGCCGGTTGCCGCCGGCACACCAACGTTTAAGAATTGCGCCGCCCATGCCACCCTCAGATTCCGGCCCCGTATCGAGGTACGCGGCGTGCCTTCCTGGATGCCATCCGGCCCTGTGTTAATATGCTGTCCATTCATCCACAGGGGCCGCCGCAATGAAGATCAAGCAAGTTCGTACCGCCACGGTTGCAATTCCGGTCGAACGACCTACCGCTATATCCACGCGGATGTTGCGCGTACGGGAGTTTGTCCTGGTATGGCTGGAGACTGATGCCGGCGTAGAAGGCGTTGGATACACGTACGTTGGGACTGTTGGCGGTCGCGTCGTTCAGGCTTGCATCGACTCGGTCCTGGCTGAAATCATCATCGGCCAGGACGCCCGCTACAGCGAGCGAATCTGGGAGCGAATGTTTAAAGAGAGCCTGCTGATCGGCCGGCGCGGCGCAATGCTGAGGGCAATAAGCGCGGTAGACTTGGCGGTTTGGGATGCCCGCGGCAAGCTCTATGACGAGCCGCTCTACCGCCTTCTCGGAGCACATCGCGACGAAGTTCCCGCCTACGCGAGCGGCGGCTATTACCGCTCGGATGTCGATCCACTCGATGAGATCAGAGGCGAGATGGGCCGCTACCTGGAGCGGGGTTTTACAGACTTCAAGATCAAGGTGGGGGGCGCCTCAGTCGAGGAGGATACCGAGCGCGTTCGCGCCGCGCGCGAGGTCATCGGCCCCAAAGCGAGGCTTGCGCTGGACGCCAACAATGCTTACAACGACGTTGCAACGGCCCGACGGGCCGCGTCTTCGTTCGCGCCCTACGACATCTGGTGGTTCGAAGAGCCAACCTATCCGGACGCGCTGCCGAATAGCGCGCAGGTGGCCGCCTCAGTTCCGATGCCGGTCGCGACAGGCGAGATCGAGGCGACGAGATGGGGTTTCCGTGACATTATCGATGCCAAGGCGGCCCAGATTCTCCAACCAGACGCCGGCGTCGTGGGTGGAGTTAGCGAATGGATGAAGGTAGCTCACCTGGCCGATGCCCATGACCTGCCGGTGGCGCCCCATTGGAATGCCGATATGCACGTCCACCTCGTCGCGGCGGTCCCGAACGGCCTCACCGTCGAGTACTTCCATTTGGACGAAGACATCTACAACTTCGAAAGACTCGTAGATCCGGAAAACCGGCTGGTTGCGGAGAGCGGAAAGATCAAGGTACCGGATCGTCCTGGTTTGGGGGTCATCTTCAACCTGCGGTCGATCGAGAAGTACCGGGCCGGCTAGCCCGGAGCCTCTTGCCGGCAGGTCCGACGGCTGGGTTAGGCGATCTTGGCGAGAAGTCCGCCGATAGTGAGCCAGTAGTACACGATGTAAGTGCCGGCAATAACCATGAAGCCGGCGCTCACCGGCTGGGCGTAGGGCAAGGCCTTCCGTATTGCGCCAACCACAACGCCTTTGAAGAGCGCAATGGCCAGAGTCAATACCAGAATGGAAAAGCCCATACCGAGGGCGTAGAGAACGAACTGTCCCAACGCCGCGAATATTCCGCCGACTGCCAGTACGCTGCCCACCACCGCCAGGAAGATAGGAAGGGTGCAGCTTAGAGAGGCGATACCGTAGCTGATTCCGAATAGAAAATAGCCGCGGAAACCCACCTCGCCGGGCGTCCCGATTCGGCCGGCCGCTTGGACCGCGAATCCGCTGTATAGCTTGGCGCCGCTTGATAGCCACGCACCAGTGAGGATCAGGAGGATGCCGATGGCCAGTCCCAGCCAAGGGAAAATGTTTACCAGGAATCGACCGCCGCTGCCGAACAGGATGCCCGTCACGCCAAAGAGCACGACGAATCCGGCTGTTACCGTGCCTCCTACCAACAACGCCCTACCGAGACGCCGGGCCGGCGTGGCTTTCGCGCCTTCTTGTTCGTTGACGCGCAAGTAGAGTCCGAGATAGGCCGGCAGCATTGCGAACCCGCACGGGTTGAAGGTGGACACCATTCCGGCAACGAACGCGAATCCCAAGGGCAGGATTGAGAAATTGCCGCCCACAAACGTCGAGGACGTGCCGGACAGGGTCTCGACGAATATGTTTAGCCCGCCCACTTCGCCGGACCCTGCGTTGAGAATCGCGGCCAGTATCGCTATAGCCAGAGCTCCAACCGCCACAACGCCTGGAAAGATGATGCCCCGCCACAGCTGAGACTCGGCGAAATATCGAAATCCGGCGTTCGCGTCCCGTGTTGCCAATCTTCTCCTCCTCACACCCAGCGTAGTCGGATCGCTAAGGTCAAAAAAACGAACGAAACCGCTGCCAGAGCGGCGGCCCAATCCCAATGAACCTGGCGGCCGAGAATAGGGTTGATTGCCGCACTCAGTATCAAGCCGGTTCCAACCAGCGCCGCCGTGACAAGTAATGAAAACGCCCAAGATCTCGGTCTCGACGGCACCGCTGAGCGCCCGCGCCGGTTCCGAGTATCGACGTTATGGCCGGGCATGTTCATCTATCCTGCGGACGCCTCTATTAGCTCCTCTGCCAGTTCGGTTAGCTTCTCCTGGGTGAGGATTCCGGTCCAACTACTGAAAACCGTTCCATCCGGCTTTAAGAACAGAGTGGTTGGCATACCGAAGACCTCGTACCGTGCGATAACGCTCGAGTCGGGTGTAGAGCCGGCAGGATAGCTAATCCCCAATTCCCTGAGTAGGGCCTGCCCGTCTTCCGCCGATCCCAGTCCTGTGAAGGTGCCTACGTCCAATCCGAAAAGGAGCACCTCAGATTCGTGTTCGCTGGCGAACCTGTCGAAATCCGGCATTTCCAAGCGGCAAGGCGGGCAAAGGCCGGCCCAAAAGTTCAATATCACGGGCTTCCCCTGGCCGAATAGGTCGGAAAACTGGATCTCCTGTCCCCCTAAAGCACTCTGTCCTTGGTAAAGCTGGATTCGAAAATCGAATTTCAGATTCGAGGCAGCTGCAACCGCCGGAGTGGCGCCGGCTGGTTCCGAAACGGCCGTCGGACTCGATTGAACTACGGGTGGCTGCGCAGATTCGATGGTGGGAGTCGGCTCAGATTGCGCCGTCATTGTAGGAGCGGTGGTAGGAGTTGGCTCGGCCTCAGTCGGGGTGCCGCAAGCGGCCAGAAGCAGTGCACCCAGCAAAGCCAAGGCCAACAGTGCGCATGGTCGATACAGTTTGGGCGCCGCTTTCATTAGACCAAGTCCACCAGAGATTAGTCTCTTGTGCAATGAATGACCGTCGTCTTTCAAGATAATACCCCTCGGCGACACTCTCCAGTAGAGTTCGCGAACAATGGATGGCTACCAGGACTTGCGAAAAATGCTATCAAGTCTGGCTGGCCTGCAACGGATTTCTTCACTTGTCGTGTACCACATGGAAACTTGGATGAGATCGCCTTTATTCCGAGTGGGCGCGTGATGGGTCTGCTCCCTGTGACTTGGAGAGATCGCGGTCATGTGGAAAGGATCGTGGATCGGGGCGCGTAGCGACGGAGCGAGTCGGGCCGGAACCTTCGAGGATGTAAATTCAGATTTAGGGATACCTGCTCCGTATGGGCGTAATATCGCACCGATGAGGGTCTACCACAGACGAGGACGTCTGATCGGGGAAAGCCAGGAAAGGGTTGCAAGGGCAAAGCCCTTGCCGGGGGATGTGGGGGTGTCCCCCACAACAAAGATCCCCCTTCTCCTGGCCAGGAGAAGGGGGCCAGGTCGAAGACTACGCAAGGCGAGGGGATGAGGTCGAGCAGCTCGTGTATATGGGGCATCGGGAGGTTGGAAATCACCCCTTGACCGCCGAATGAGGTCCCGGGTGGCGACTCGGCCTTTCCAGTTCGTGGGTATGGGGGAGAGACATACACCCAAAATCTGAACTGTTACTCGAGGATGCGTCAGCTTGGCCGGTCGAGTCCTGATCTGGCAGAATTGTCGCAGAGACTCGGCGGGAAATGGAGACGGCATCCATAAAACATCCGAGGCGAAGGAACGATTCTCGGGGGAGATCTGAATATGAGATACGACCACGTGATAGTCGGAGCTGGGTCCGCCGGCGCTATCCTGGCTGCGAGACTTACGGAGGATCCAGACCGCTCGGTTCTGTTACTGGAAGCAGGCCCAGACTACCCGAATGTCGAGCAGATGCCGGAGGAGATCAAATATGGCTACGGCCAGGACCCGGACATTTGGCCCCGAGCGTTTGGTCCGGATAGCAAACACAGCTGGAGCTTCCTGGCCCGGGCTACTCAAAAGAAGGAATCCATGCTGGTGCCGAGAGGTAAGGTTGTCGGCGGCTCGAGTGCCGTCAATGCCCAGATTTTCTTGCGTGGCGTCCCGGATGACTACGATAGCTGGGCTGCTATAGGCAATGACAAGTGGAGTTTCAACGAGCTGCTGCCTTACTTCCGAAAGCTGGAAACCGACACCGATTTCCACGACGAGTTCCATGGATCGGACGGACCGATAGTCGCTCGGCGATTCAAGGACGAGGACTGGAACGAAGATCAGCGACGTTTCTACGAAGCCTGCCGCGCGATTGGATACGCTGACTGCCGAGATTTCAATGACCCAGATGCTGAAGGAGTTGGGCCGGCGCCATTCAATAACCCAGATGGCATACGCTGGAGCACCGCCATCGGATATCTCAACCCATCGAGACACCGTCTAAATCTGACGATCAGGGGAGATTGTCTCGTGCATCGCGTGCTCTTCGAGGGGAAAAGAGCGGTCGGCGTGCTTGTTGAGAGTGGCGGCGAGATATTCACCGTACGTGGAGACGAGATAATCTTGAGCGGTGGCCCGGTTGGGTCGCCTCATATTCTTCTGCTGTCGGGAGTCGGACCTTCAAACCACCTGGACGACATGGAAGTTCCGATAGTTCACGACTTGCCGGGGGTCGGTCAAAACTTGAGGGACCACCCTCAGGTACCGGTAATGTGGAAAACTAAACCAGGCTTTCCGCACGACCCCCTTGCTCCCAAGCTGCAAGTCGTGCTGCGCTACACCGCAAGTGGCTCTCATCTGAAGAGCGATATGTTCGTAGTACACCTGTCTTCGATGTCCGAGGAGGGCTATTTGGCAACGGGTATGCCTCCCTCCGCCTTCGGCAACTACCCCTGTCTTTACCTAGCCGAAGGAGCCGGCGAGCTCAAGCTCCGGTCAACTGACCCACATGTCCAACCAGTGCTGGACTATAACTATTTCGTCGAGCCGTTTGACCGAGAGCGTATGCGCGAGGGCGTGCGAATCTGTCTCGAGCTAGGCCAACAGCAGGCATATCGGGAGATTGTCGATAAACGCATCGACCCGACCGATGCCGATGTTCAGTCCGATCAGACGTTGGATGATTGGATGGACAGAGCGGCGCTCACGAGCCATCACATCTCGAGTACCTGCAAGATGGGACCATCGTCGGACTCAATGGCTGTGGTTGATCAGTGTGGAAAGGTACACGGACTCGAGGGGATCCGGGTGGTCGACGCCTCGATAATGCCGGACTGCATACGCGCCAATACAAATGTGTCAGCTATGGTGATCGGCGAACGTGTAGCGGAGTTCGTCCGGCAGGGGTGCTAGCCCCGCTTTCGATATAGCGGCTGCGGACAGGTGTTGCAAACGGGGTTGTGCGCAATTGTGTGATCGCAGGGCGTCCCGACACCTCAAAGCTATTAGTTACCGCTTCCTGTGTTTCCGTGAGGGATTGACTCCAACGTGATTGGGGGGCGTGCGTCGCCGGAGCCTGATACGAGGACGCGAAATCAGGGCGTGCGCGAGGTCCAATTGGCTAGGTTGCAGGGTAATTTGGGCTCAAGGGCTTTCCGAGACGATGAGCGCTTGCTGTTGTAAGTGTTCAGATTCAGGGGTACCTGCTCCGTGAGGGCGTAATATCGCACCAATGAGGGTCTACCACAGGCGAGGAGGTCTGATCGGCGAAAGCCAAGAAAGGGTTGCAAGGGCGAAGTCCTTGCCGGGGGATGAGGTCGACCAGCTCGTGGAGATTTGGCATCGATAGGTTGGAAATCACCCCTTGACTGCCTACTGAGGTCCCGAATGGCGACTCGGCCTATCCAGTTCACGGACATGGAGGAGAGACATACACCCAAATCTGAACTGTTACTTGCTGTTCATTCCCGTTGACCGTTGGGGTCGCCAGTGCTATTATCTCAAGCAAGTAGCTCCTAAATCAGCTGCGAATATAGGGACTGGAGAAAACATCATGATGCCGGGCATAGGCCCATTCGAGCTAATCATAGTGCTGGTGTTGGTCATCATTATCTTCGGCGCTGGCAAGCTTCCGGAGATCGGCAGCGCCCTTGGCAAGGGAATCAAGGAGTTTCGCAACACTACCCGCGAGATTAACGAGATCAAAGACGATCTCGATGTAACTAAAGACGTCAGGGAAGCTATCAGCGCGGTAGACGCACCCGAAAGCAAGCCGGCGGGCGCCGACAAGCCTTCAAAGCAAGCCTGAACCGAGTAATCCTCGACGCTCAGCACCCCTCATTCCGCGGACCCAGCGTTGTTCGGTTGCGGCGCGGCCGGCGCTATCTCGGCCGGCACACTGCCGCCGACAATTCTAGGAATATCGGCCAATTCACCTCTACCCAACTCGAACTGCGAAACTTGCCGGAGGCGAGTGCGGGACTTTAGAGGATTATTACAAAAAGTGTGGTGTATAATCTTTAAGTCTTCAGACTTGGGTGTTTGGCGTGCTAAAGTCGAACATGATTGTTAACCCTAATGGGGGTGCAGGTCAGTTATCCGTATATTTAGTCGGCTGCTAGCGATAGGAATCCACTTCATATTGGCGAACCGGCTATGGGTTGTCGCTGGCGTCGTTTTGGCTGTGGTTGCATCAGGCGTGATTGCGAGCGGAATATTGGCGGGCGCCGGCCGGCTGGATGATTTTGCGCCGGCAGATTTTGCCTTCAGAACCGGCCAAAGTGTGCGGTCTACGCTCGGTAGCAACCAACAGCCGCCGGCGGCCTCCGTTGACTCCTATCTGGGTGGATTGACTACGTTCGACGCCGACCAGATGTGGAACTCGTTCAGCGGCGAGTACCTCGCCGGCATGGAAAACAGAGGCGGCTCAAAGGACTTATTACAGCAGAATTTAGACGACGCCCAGCGCCGTGGCGCCGCGTACGACGAGATTAACTACATAGGCAGCTTCAATCTGAATAACGGCTACCAGTACTTCTTCTACGTCGTTTCGAGGCGAGGTTTTTCTGGTCCTGACGAGCAAGAGCAAATCTACTACGTGTTTACCGTCGACCCCCAGGGCAAGATCGTCGCCGTTCAATAGCTGAAAGGCGACGAGCCAGTATAGCTCCTTGACAAAGGAGGGGACATGTCTGCAACCCCAACCACACGCAACGATACGCCCACAGTCGATGATATAGAACGAGTTCTTGGAAAGGTAGTCGCGCGCCTAAAAAAGTCGTGGCGTCCGATCCTCATTGTCGCGCTCCTAGGCGGGGCGGCCTTCTTCTTCCTCCCAGCTTTGGTCGCCCAGTATCTGCAGTACCTGCTATACGGCCTATTCATGCTGTTCCAGCTGGTGTTCGCGGTACTGTTCATGATTGTGCAGTTCGTGGCGCTATTCTGGTTCTTGGCTCGCGGTCGCGTTTACTGGATACAACCAGGTGAGTCTGGGGTCGGATTCGATGATTACAAAGGCAATCCAGAGATTATAGAGGCGTCGCGGCGCATCGTTACCCTATTGCGCGGTGTCAAAGAGTTCAAACAAATGGGCGGCGAGGTGACTCGTGGAGTTCTCTTGATAGGTCCTCCAGGGACAGGAAAGTCGTACTTGGCTCAAGTCATCTCTACGGAGTCCGGCGTGCCATTCGGCTATATGTCCGCGCCATCGTTCCAGAGTATGTTTATGGGTATAGGCAACATGAAGGTCATGTTCCTTTACAACAAGGCGCGCAAGCTGGCGCGTAAGTACGGCGCGTGTATCCTGTTCATCGACGAGATTGACGCGATCGGCGGATCGCGGACGAACCAGCAGGCCGGTGGAATGCCGATGGGCGCTCTGGGTGGAATGTTCGGGGGAGGAGGCAGCGGCCTACTAAACGAGCTTCTCAACCAGATGGATCCCCCACGTCAAGACCCTGGCTGGTCGGAGCGAATCTTGCGAAGGTTGGGGCTGAGGAAGACGGCTTACGAGCGACCGGTAGTTCTGACGATGGGTGCGACCAACATACCCGAGGTGCTGGATCCGGCCTTGCTGCGGCCAGGCCGATTCGATCGCAAGATTTCGGTGGACAAGCCGGACTTCGATGGGCGCAAGGAGGTTATCGAGTACTACCTTAACAAAGTGGCCCACGAGGATTTGAGTCTCGACAAGCTCAGCTATGACACGATCGGCTACTCGCCGGCGGCTATGAAGTTCATAGTCAACGAAGCGGTTATTCAGGCCCACTTCAGCGGCCGGACCAAGGTCTCTTACCAGGATTTCACTCGTGCCCGCGAGGCGCATGAGTGGGGTTTGCGTCATCCTATAGCCAGCATGAGCGTCGAGGACCGTCGCCGGCTGGCCTACCATGAGGCTGGCCACGCGGTCGCGATGTACAAACTTCTGAGACGCTCGCGGCTAGAGAAAGTGACCATCATCCGGCACGAAGGCGCCCTGGGACTTGCCGCGCCCAAGCCGGTGCAGGAGACTTACACTCAAGACAAACAGGAGATTCTCAGCTCTATACAGATCTCGCTGGCCAGCAGGGCTTCCGAAGAACTGTTCCTCAAGACCCAGTTAAGTGGCGTCACGTCCGACTTCACGGGCGCGACCCGGATGGCTGCCGCCTACATAGGCGTCTTGGGCATGAACGGGTCGCTCTACTCGAACTTGGCATTTCTCGATCGGCCTGACGGCGCGATGAAGCTCGAGATCGATAAGCTCCTTAAAGAGCAGTACAACAGGGTCAAGCAATTGCTGTCAAGAGAGGGTGATCTTGTAATCTCGATTGCCGAAACCTTGCTGCAGAAGCAAGAATTGGACGGCGACGAAGTCACCGCCTTGGCAGGTGAAGTCGAGGAAAGAGTGAGCGACGGCCGGCCGATACACCAACTACCGGCCACGCACGATTCGCCGGTTAGCACGCTGGAATTGCTGGAAAAGGACCGGGATGGAAGGCTTGTGGCCAGCTCTGTAGCGGCGGCCAACATGGCCAAAATCGATGCGAATGGGGAGAAGGATCGAGAGGAAGAGGCGGCCGGTTCGGTCCCATTGAATGAGCCAGCCTCTGTCTCAGGTGCGGCCACCAGTCAGATGGAGGCGCCGGAAGAGAAGTAACTGTAGTCTGCGCCGGATCGACGTCGCATCCACCTGAGCCGGTTAGTAACAAAAGCCCCTTCAACGATGATGGGGCTTTTTGCTGTATCAGTAAGGGCGACGAAAGAAGGTTACGCCACCGGCTCCGGGTCTACCTTGCGGTATTTGCCGCGCCAGAATAGAAGCGGTTCCGCATCTTCCGAGTCCGAGACGTCAACTACCTCGCCGAGGTAGATCGTGTGATCCCCGCCCGGGTGGGTTGCGTATAGCTTGCAATCAAAATATGCGAAAGATCCCTCTAGCAGAGGCGAACCGGTTTGGCCGATGTGATAGGGAATGGATTCTAGCTCGTGGTCGGGGTCCGGAGCGAGCCGTTTCGCGAAGAAATCCGACAGATCCTTCTGATCGGCTGACAGTACGTTTACTGCGAACGCCTGGGCCAGGGGTATGAACTCGTGAGTGCGAGCTGTATGGTCGACGCACACCAGTATCAGCGGTGGATCCAGTGATAGAGTACTAAACGCGTTGGCTGTCATACCGTGAGTTTCATCGCCGATCTTGGTGGTAACAACAGTGACTCCAGTTGCGAAACATCCTCCTACCCGTCGTAATTGGTTGCCATCGATGGTCACTTTACGCTCCTTCCTTCGCACGACACCGGTCACGAATCGCTACGCCAAGTGAGACGTGGCAACTCGTTCCATTGTCTAGAATAGCACCTGCCGGTATATGCCGCCACAGTCGGATGGCCGCGAAGGCGGGGGGCCGAGCCGGTTGAGAAGCGTGATCCGGCATGGTTGGGCTCGTATGAGAGATTCGGTGAGGTGCTTCCCGGTTTCTCGCCGCGAAAACACGAGGACACGCACTGTTGAGACCTAAGCGCCTTCGCAGACTTGACCTTGTTTGTCCATCGTCGCTCTGGGCACGCGCAAGGAACACCCCTGCGGAAACTTTTGCCGTATCTGCAGTCCGTGAGGAGGATTGACCGTTGAGGATCGCGATAACCGGCGCTAATGGCTTCGTGGGACGCGCCCTTGTCCAAGCGCTCGTTCAGAGGGGTCATCGGGTCAAGCGGCTCCTCCGGCGACCGCGTGCCGACGCAGATCCGGTAGAAGTTGAATCAGTAATTGGCTCGTTGAACGACGACCATGCGCTGGAAGAATTGTGTTCCGGCGCTGACGCGGTCTGCCACCTCGTAGCCGTGATCCGGGAGCGCGGCCCATCGAACTTCCACAGCGTCAACGTGGCGGGGACTCAGCGGGTGCTGGCGGCAGCCAAAACGGCCGGCGTAGACAGGTTCATCCACCTTTCCGCACTCGGCGCCGATCCGGCGTCCCCGTACGCGTATTTGCGATCGAAGGGCATTGGTGAAGGGGCGGTGAAGGCAAGCGGCCTGAACTTCACGATTCTGCGAGCTTCGGTCATTTACGGGCCGGAAGATGAGTTCGTAAACTTGCTTGCAGCAGTCATCCTCACTTTGCCGGTCGTGCCGATCATCGGGACGGGAGCGAATCTATTCCAGCCGATCAGCCTGGGGAATATCTGTGAGATTATGTGCCAATGCTTAGAGGACGGGGAACACCACGGCAGGACCTACGGGTTGGGCGGGCCGGATCAGCTCCGCTACGATGACATCGTCCGCGCGATAGCGGCCGAGATGGGCCTGCGACCGCTTTATTCGAGGGTGCCGATAGGGATTATGGTCCCGGTAGCCGATCTAATGAACCGGCTTTTGCCGCATCCTCCGGTGACGACTGGTCAGCTCGGACTTCTCGGCGCCGATAATGTCACCGCGGATAACGCCGCTGAAACGGTATTTTCTGTTGATTTAGACCGGTTCGTCGACAATCTGGGCTACGTTCGTTCAATTACGTTGCCGGCGGCCATAGGCGCCGTCCTTGGCGTCCGTCGACTTCGATAGTGTCCCTTGTGACCGAAATCGACGAGATCTCTGGTATGCAGCCCCGGCGGGTACTAATTGTCCGGCTTGGATCTCTCGGCGACGGGGTTCTATCCGTACCTGCGCTACGCATGATCGGCCGTTGGCTACGGTCCTTCGGCGAGTCCCCACGGGTCACAGTCCTGGGTCGAGAATTCGGTCGCGATATCTTTCGACGCGCGCTCCCGATAGACCGATTCTTTAGCTTCGACAATATTCAGCTACTACCGCTTTTTTCGACGAAGAGAGGGTTGCCCGACGCTACGTTCGATCTACTCGGCCGGCCGGATCTCGCGATTATCTGGCTGCGTGAATACGAGCCATTAGCCAGTAAGCTCAAAGAGGCCGGCTGTCAATTTGTGCTAGCCGGCGAGAGCTTTCCAAATGACGATCTGACACATATGTCGGACCATCTTTGCCTGCTCTTGGAACCCCTGGGAATTACCGATCGAGACCAATGCGACCTACCGATCAGTACACGCGAACGTCGGCGGGGATTGAGTCTGGTCGGCCGAGTCGCCGGCGATCGGCGACTCGCACTGATCCACCCAGGGAGTGGATCGCAAAAGAAAAACTGGCCGGCCGGCAATTTCGCCGAGCTCATGGGCAAACTGGCCAACTGGGGTTGGGATTTCCGAGTATTGCGCGGTCCGGCTGACGCGCAGTCGGTAAAGAATCTGTTGCAAGCATGGGATGGAATAGGTGTGAGAGTCATAGAGCCGGAGTCGGTGAGTGACTTATGCGGGGTACTTGCGGCTTTCGACTTGGTCGTTAGCAATGACTCCGGCGTGGCACACTTGAGCGCTGCGTTGGGTCGACCCACTGTCGCGGTGTTCGGACCGACGAACGTGTTCAGGTGGGCGCCACGAGGTGCCGCAGTGGTGGCCGTTCCGCCACGGCCGGGCGCCGGTTGGCCATCGGTGGAGGCAGTTATGCAAGGCTGCAAGGACGCCACCGGATCAAGGGCCGAGCCGGCGGGTGGGTTTCGGCCACGCCCATCCTAGAAGCCTGCCGCAATGACGACTTTAGTTGATGGGGCGGCCCGCGCGTAGACGGTATCCGTGCCTAGATGTGCATTGCGACAAGCGCAACCGCACTGGCCGCCAATTAGCGCGTCACGAACAGGACTCGGCCGGCGCCGGAGTGGATGATTTCATCGAACGTATCGGCCATGTTTTCGCGGGCGTATTTTACCGCTATCGCTACGCTCGCTTCAGCTGAATCCTGGCTCGCCCACAGGCTCAGAGATATTATTTCTTCCTCAGCAATCTGCACCACGTGGTGGGCGATGAGACCTGGCAACTTTGCCAGGTAATTGGGGTAGAAGTCTTCTTCTACCTGTCGGACCATGGGTTCGATGTTGTTAGGATTTATCCGGTAATGCGAAAACCGCGCGTACATGTCGCCTCCTCGCGGCGTGGGGCGTCCGGCTCGTTCTCCAGGGGCTGGGGAGAACCTAGCTAGGACTCAAGCGACGCCGTTTCCGCCAAGTACTTGGCCGCGCCGGCGGTAACCCACGAGTTCATGTGGCACAAGAAAAAGCGGGCGCCAAGTTCGTAATAGTGCTGGGTGACGCCATCGATGGCCAAAGCGCCGGCCGTCCTGCCGGCGGCGACTATCTGCCGGATCGCGTTGTCTACTGTACTCTGCACTTCAGGATGCCCGGTGTTTCCGGTGTGCCCCATCGTCTGGGCCAGGTCGCCCGGCGCGACGAAGAAGACGTCTATGTTGGGCACTTCGAGTATTTCGGCCAGGTTGTCGACCGCCTCGATCTCCTCTATCAGTACGATCACCATCGTCTCTTCGTTGGCCCTGTTGTAGTAATCGTCAACGCCAAACGACCTGCGCCCGGTGAATATCCCGCGGAGACCAATGGGGCCGAACTTGGCGGCAACGGCTACTTTGGTGGCCGTCTCCTTGTCGGAAACGTGGGGAACGACGATGGCGCTGGCCCCGCGGTCGAACGTGCGGGTTATGACCCAAGGCTCTCCCACCGGAATTCGGACGACGGATGCCATGTTCCAGAGGTCGCAGGCGCGAGAGTAGTCTCCTATCTCTCTCCAACTAACCGGTCCGTGTTCGGTCTCTATCCAGATCCCGTCGAATCCGAGTGGCCCGACGAAATCTATGGCGTCTGTATCCGGTACGCCTCCCAGGATGTTTACGAGCCGGCCTTCAGCCAGTTTGCGCTTGATCTGGAGGTCCGCCATCCTATCCATTTCTCCTATGCGTTGGTTCTCGTCTCGGTCGGGGTTCGACTCGCAGAGAATAGTTGCGGCCTATAGTTGTGTCAAGTGGGTGTGTAGTCCCCAAATCCCCCACCTAGAAAAAACAAGACCTCGTTAGGCCCCGATGCGAAGCGGGCCACATTGGTGGGTGGGAACAATGATCCATCATCAACTAGGAGCACCCATTTTGCAGCAAGGCGCCCTGCCGTGCCGGTATGCCGAGGACAAGAACTCGTCCGGTATGATGGCCATAGCGGGTGTGGCAATCTGTCTGGACCTTTTGCAGGACGCAGGTCTGAGGGGGTCGCGGGAACGTCGGACGTTGCGACGGAGGTGGCCAAGGAACGCCGGCGGAGGGTACCATCGTCTTCAGCGGCATTCAGGTAGCTGTCGAGTTTCCACGACTCTATGAGGGGGTGAGAAAATGGTTTCCTTACACCGCAGTCTTTCGGGACGAATGGTGCGCCAAGCCATGACCCTGGGCATCAATCTGCGTTTAGATAATCCTTCATACGGGTCCTTGGTCAGGGCACATCGGAGGATTCTGGTCCTGGCTGACGGACCGCCCCGAACACGGCCAACTTGCGTAGTTCCATCGGTTGAAGGCGACTCGGCGGGGTCGCCCAGTCCGAGCCACGCCACCCTAAGCCGCAGAACAGGCCAAATTGGAGCGCAGACGCCGCCAACACCTACAAGACCGTCAGCCGACGTCCTACCCATTATCCCGACTGCTCCGACACGGCCCTGGGCACCTGCGGTGTGCCCCCGATCGCTTCCCTCACAAGTTAGGCGGTGGACTTGGGTTACGTTCACTATTGTGCCGGACGCATGCCTCCGTCCGTGGTCTAGCGACAGATGTGATGGGGCCCATGGCGCCCACGACCATACCAATACCAAGGCGATCACGAGGATTTATCATTACTACGTCACGTGAACCCCCGCGAACATGTCCCTCTGGCGAACGTGGGTATCCACCCCAGCTGTTCAGGACACCACGCGCCTAGATGATCCCTTCCAGCTGTCTGATGTTGGCGGTCGAGAAATCGCGCTGCCACAGCCATAGGAAATAGCCATCGAACCCGTTTTCCCGGACAGCGTTGACCTTTTGATTCAGAGAGTCCAAGTCGCGATTATGCAGCCATATCCAGGGGTTCATCTCTATCTTGCCCATCAGCCGGCTGAGATGCTTCATCTGACGATCGATGATCGTCCGATCGAACGTATTCGAGTAGCGTAGCGCGTCCGATGGCGGCTCCAGCGCCTCGTACTTGGCCGGCCCCACGCCCAGGTCGAGCAGCTCCCGTCCGGCCGCTCTCAAATCGTCCACCGTTGCCAAGCCGCCGGCCGAGGCGAGTTCGTCCGCGACCTCCGGCACGATTCCTCCAGGAACATAGTCGGGAAACTTGGGAGATACCCAGTCGAACAACTCGTACAGGTTGTTGAAGTCCGTCCCCACCAGGTTCGATGCCGATGGCAGGAAGAACTCCATCCCTATTTTGAGATCTGGATTGGACTTGGCGGCGCTCTCTCGGGCAGCGGCGACGATAGTCTTGATGAAGTCAGACATCGACGACATGCGAAAATTCAGCCACTCGGCGACGCTCGGATGCTCGATGAGGAAGTTGAGCACCCCATTCGCCTGGGTTCCGTGGCTCGCGCCGGCTTTTCCCCTTCGCCCCGACAGCACCGCGTCGTGGAAAGCGGCGACCTCAAACTTCATCCGACCGAAGGCGATTCCCTGTTCTTCGGCCTTATCCCGGCAGTGCTTGCAAAAGCAGACGAACAGCTCTGATAGACTCGATCGAGGCCGGAAAGCATACTCGACGTGATTTATCCCCAGCATGTCGGCGACGGTCCACGACTCAACCGCGCCCCGAGCGAACGCTGTGCCGTACTGGATCGTTTGAGGATTGTTCGGACAACTCCAGATCAGTCCGTCGTCGCTCTCCGAGTCCGGCCGCGCATCCTTCACCGTCGTGCATCCCAGGCCGGCCAGGTCCAAGGAGAGCCCCAGGTTGGGACAAAGGTGGCACACGATTTTGAAGCCATAGGACTTCGCCAACTCGGCAAAGCTATTCATCAGGTCGAAGCCTTCCTGAGTATTCTCGGCACCGAGACCCTCGAATCCCTTTAGTGATGGAAGTATCAGCGGCACGCCGGACCGCGCGCCGGTCCATTTCATTGCGAAACAGGTGAACAGCAGAAGTGTGTTCAAGCCGGTCCAGCGGGCGAGATCGTTCAAAACTCGTTCCGGCTCTTCCTGGGCAACCGGCCAATCCATGAATACCGCTCTTGTCTTCATTCGGGCCACCTCCTCGGATGCGCCGTCCGGCGCTTCATCGCCGGCATTGATTCACGTGATAGGATTCCTGCGATCAGTGGCATGTTACTAAACTAGGCGAACTATGCCAGGTCACGTGACGCCATTGGCAACTACACGAATGTACGGTATCCGAACATTGAGAACACCTGGCTCAAGGCTTGTACCGGCGACTGGGCGCCTCGTGGAGGCGTTGGTCGCCGCGATGCTCATCGCGATTTCATCCGGCGCAATCGTGGGCTGCGGACTGATTGAAATGGCCACCGGCGGCCCGACTGAGTCCGACACCAAGAAAGCCCAAGCAACCGCGCTCGCGGTCGACGCCGAGGCAACCATAGCGGCCACCAGCAAGCTGATCGAGGAGGAGCCGGCCGACGTAGATGCCCTCCTCCGGCGGGGCAACGCGCGTCTTCGCTTGGATCGGCTCGAGGAAGCGCTCGCCGACTACGAGCTGGCCATCGCCCAAGATCCCAAGTACGCGCCGGCTTATAACAATAGGGGCGTCGTCTTCTCGCGCATGGGCCAGCCGGCCGAAGCCGCCTCCGACTACGAGCGAGCGGTCGACCTCGACCCCAACCTCGCGATACCCTTCTACAACCGGGCGGTTGACTTGGACAACGCCGTTAGCTTGAAGTTGGCGATTTCCGCTTACACCATCGCCATCAAGCGAGATCCCAGCCTGTTGTCGGCCTACAACAACCGGGGCGCGATGTACATAGACCAGGGACGCCTGAACCACGCGCTCGACGATCTGAACCGCGCCATTGAGTCCGACCCGAGCTTTGCCCGCGCCTATAACAATCGCGGCGCGATATACCTACGACAGGGCAAGCTCGACGAGGCCGTCAATGCGTTCGAGCAAGCGATCGGGCTTGACTCCACTCTATCGATCGCCCACCGGAACCTCGGACTTGTCCATCGGGATATGGACGACTTCGAAAAGGCCATCGACAGATTGGACGTGGCCGTCGAAGTCGACCCGGAGCTTGCCGAAGCTTTCCTGGACAGGGGAATCGCATACGAGGAGCTAGGCAAGGACGATCTGGCAATCGCCGACTACAGCAGGGCTATCGAGCTTAACCCCAGGTACTCCCGAGCTTACTATCGCCGGGCGTTGCTCTACCGGCGTCACGATAACTGGGCCGGCGCGAACGACGACTACGAGCGGGCATTCGAGTTGAATCGCCGGCTGGGCGTGATCGGAGAGCCTATCGAGGCCGCAACCGTAGCTCGCGATTCATGGATCTTGATCGAAAAGCGAGTGAGCAGTCGGCCCTCGTAATTCCCGCAGTCGAGAGACAAACATGTAGCGCTGGGGCTTGTCCCCAGCCGTGGCGACACAGCCAGCCGGCGGATCCCGCCATCCACGCTCTCGTCAATCCGGCCATCGAAGGGCTACCCGGTACCCCGCGATAGGGGACCGGAATGCAGGGTAGGCGGAAACGATCTTCTCCCTCTCCATTTGGGAGAGGGCTGGGGTGAGGGTCAGGGCCGGCTCCCGCCGAGCGTCGAAATAGAGAAATGTAGCGCTGGGGCTTGTCCCCAGCCTTGGTCACAGGGCCGGCCGGCGAATCCCGCCATCCACGCTCTCGTCAATCCGGCCATCGAAGGGCTACCCGGTACCCCGATAGGGGACCGGAATGCAGGGCAGGCGGAAACGATCTTCTCCCTCTCCATTTGGGAGAGGGCTGGGGTGAGGGCCGGCTCCCGCCGAGCGTCGAAATCGAGAAATGTAGCGCTGGGGCTTGTCCCCGGCCTTGGTCACAGGGCCGGCCGGCGAATCCCGCGATCCACGCTCTCGTCAATCCGGCCATCGAAGGGCTACCCGGTACCCCGATAGGGGACCGGAATGCAGGGCAGGCGGAAACGATCTTCTCCCTCTCCATTTGGGAGAGGGCTGGGGTGAGGGTCAATAAACGTCCCCGACTTTGCATCGCGCAATATGATATTGGGCACAATTTGCGGCGGTCTAGTTAGTGTCAAGACCCATATTTCTTGACACGCAAACTGTGATAATATTCATCGCAACAAACCACCTGAGGTGATTGGAGTCAGATGAGCACCACGTCTGCCGCCATACCGAGGCGCAGGGGCATGACCCGGGCGGCTCGCATCGAAGAGCTATGGGGCTACCTGTTCATCAGTCCCTGGCTCATCGGGTTCATCGTGTTGACCGCCGGCGCCATGCTTGGCGGGCTTGGGCTGAGTTTTTTCCGCTACGACATCATCACGCCCCCGAGGTTCGTCGGACTAGCCAATTACGAAAAGATGTTTTTCGATGATTGGCTCTTCTGGCACAGCCTGAGGCTAACTGCACAGTACGCTGTCTTCAGCGTCTTCCTAGGAGTATTGAGTGGTCTGGGCGCGTCGTTGCTCCTCAACCAGAAGGTGCGCGGTCTGACGATATATCGCACTATCTACTATTTGCCTTCGGTTGTGTCGGCGGTTGCCGCGGCGATGATGTGGGCCATCGTCTTTCACGCCGACTTTGGCCTGGTGAACGGTCTGCTGAAAGTAGTTGGCATCGAGGGACCGCGTTGGCTCAGCAGCACCAACATGCCGGTTTGGACCTTCATTATAATCGCCAACTGGAACGTCGGCGTGGGCATCGTGATTTACTTGGCCGCCCTACAGGGGGTTCCGACCACGCTTTACGAGGCGGCGATCATCGACGGTGCCGGACGCTGGCAAAAGTTCTGGCACATCACCCTGCCCATGATATCGCCTGTGATCTTCTTCAACGTGGTGATGGGTATCATCGGCTCCCTGCAGGTCTTCACGATTGCCTTCATCCTGTCTGAGGCGGGCGGTAGCGATAGTACGATCGGTGGGCCGGCGAACGCGAGCATGTTCTTCGTGCTGTATCTTTACATGAATGCTTTTCGTTTTCTCAAGATGGGATATGCCTCGGCGCTGGCGCTCGCACTGTTCGTGATCATCCTGATTCTCACGGTCGTGGTGTTTAAGGCTTCCGGCCGTTGGGTCTACTACGAGGGAGCGCTGAAGAGGTAGATGATAAATGCGAGATAGTGCGACGGTCGATGCGCAAGGAACCGATACCCGCTACAGACACGGGCGGCTTCGCCGCGAGATCATCCCGAGCCTTAGAACGCACGCAAGCTTGATCGCATTCAGTTGCGTGCTCATACTACCGTTCCTTTTTATGATCAGCACCTCGATGAAAGCGACGAGTGACTTGCTCGGCTTCCCTCCGTCCCTGATACCGAGGAAGTTTGATTTCGAGCACTACCACGTGATTTTCTCCACTGGGTTCGACCGCGGCGATCACATAGAGTTCTTCCACTGGTACTGGTTCAAGAACACAGCTATTCTCGTGGTCCTCACCCTGATAGGAACTTTATTCACCGCATCTTTGTGCGCCTACTCATTCGCCCGGCTGCGCTTCCGAGGACGAGGAATCCTCTTCATCATTGTCTTGAGCACTTTGATGATTCCAACCTACATCACTCTAATACCAACGTATATTATTTGGAGGGAGTTGCGTGCTCTCGGAACCTACCTACCGTTGGTCGTGCCGGCCTTCCTCGGAGGTGGGCCCTTCTTCATCTTTCTATTGCGCCAGTTCATAATGACTCTGCCCCACGAGATGGACGAGGCGGCACGGATCGACGGCTGCGGCTGGTTCGGAGTGTACTGGCGGATCGTACTGCCCCTGATGAAGCCGGCGATGGTTGCGATAGCTATCTTCACATTCCTGACCACCTACAACGAGTTTCTGATGCCGGTCATATTTCTCAACGATCCCGAGCTCTATCCGGTGTCGGTCGGTCTGAGACAGTTTGGAAGAATGGTGATGGGCCTGGCGCCGATTCAGGCAGTCATGGCAGCCTCGACGGTGGTGATGTTACCTACAGTCGTATTCTTCCTGTTTACCCAGCGGTACTTCATGCAAGGGGTAGTGATATCCGGGGTAAAAGGCTAGAATACGAATGGTAAGCGCGGGGGCGCGAGCGCTGCGCGGTTCAATCGATGGAGGTGATAGATAGGAAAACAATGGCTTAGAGCCCACGGGGTAGACCCCACGGGGTTTTGGAAGAAAAGATTCATTATGTTTATGTTTCGCTCCATAAGGAGGAGGTACAGAGTTGCTTGATAGATTAGTTCGCCGCTCACTCTCGAGGCGGTCATTCCTAGCCGGTCTCGGCGCTGCGGCTGCTTTGCCCGTAATCGCCGCTTGCCAACCGCAGATCGTCGAGAAGGTCGTCGAGAAGCCGGTCGAAGTTGTGGTTACGCGAGTCGTCCAAGAGATCGTTGAGAAGGAAGTCGTCGTCGAGAAGGCGGTCGAGGTAGAGAAGGAAGTCACCCGAGTCGTCCAAGAGATCGTCGAGGTCGAGAAAGAGACGCTCGTCGAGGTCGAGAAAGAGACAATCGTCGAGGTAGAAAGGATCGTCACCGTCGAGGTAGAGAAAGAGGTCTTCAAGGAGGTGATCGTCGCCGCGGCCGGTGCTCCCTTTATACCGCGTACAGGCGCGATGCCGCCCGGCGAGATCAGGTTTGCCACCTGGGGTAACGCGATGGATGATGCCGTCGCAGTTTGGAACGAGATGTTCCCGGACTCGCCGGTCAAGCACGAAATCACCCCGTATGGTGAGCACACCAACAAGATCCTGATCGAAATGGCGGCAGGCACTGCTCCTGATTCGATTCTCATCTCCGGAGCGTTCTTCCACACGGTCGCCCGCAAGGGAGTTTTGTGGGGCTTCAACGATGCGATCAGGGCCGACAAGCTCGACCTCGAGGGGTGGGCGGTGGACCAGCGACACTGGTCCAGTTGGCCGCGCGGCGGCGAGATCTACGGGTTCCACCACCACGCTCCGGTTATCGACACCGTCTACTACAACAAAGAGCTAATGGCCGAGGCCGGCGTCGCTACTTCCATCGATCACTTCTGGAAGCTAAGCGACTTTCAAGAGATGGCCGAGGCGCTTAATGGAAACGCACCCGATGTGTGGGGAACCAACGGCTTAGGCGACACCCGTACTTTCCACGGATTCCTTGAAGGCCTAGGCGGCAAGTTCTTCACTGACGAGGGCGAGTCCACGGTGAACATGACCTCGGACGAGTGTCGCGAGGCACTGCGTATCACAACGGCGCCGGTCGCGGAGTGGGGGGTCGCGCCAACCTCAGAGGCCCGGGCACTCTTGGGCGAGTCTCCGTTCGCCAATGGCAAGTTTGCGCTGTTCACCGGCGTAGGCACCGCCTACGTGATGGTCAGGGTGTACGGTCTTGTCGACGAGCCGTTCGACTGGTGGTGGGCCGATCCCCCAACGCCGGACGGTGGCAAGAAAGCCCACGGCGGTATTCCTCATCACTACACTATCAATCCCGGCAGCAGCATACGTGACGCCGCCTGGGAGTGGAACAAGTGGATCTCGATGGATACCGAAGCTCTGAAGGTGATGTCCAAGCAGATCCCACCGGGCTACAACCCACTTGGAATCTTCCAGTTCGAGACGGACCCGGACATCAAGCGCTATAACATCGAGTCCCTGGCTCGGACCGAGTACTTCGTCATGGAGTGGTGGGGCGCCAAGGCGGCACCTCAGATGACCCAGATATTCGGCTCTGAGAGGGCGAATATCTTGTTGGGCGAGAAGACCGTTGACGAAGCTGCCGCCGACATGAAGTCCCAGATGGACAAAGCGCTGGCCGAGGAGGAGTAGGCAAGCAAGCATCTCGAAGAGGTCTAGTGCCTCTTCACGATTGAGTGGCGTGGTTGGCTCCCGGCGAAAGCCGGACCGGCCGCGCCATTCTAGTATTCGGCGACCTTGCGATTAGGAGAACATACATTGAAGCTAACTGAGCAACAGATACATCACTTCAATACGTTCGGATTCTTGGTTTTCCGGCAGCTTCTCACCCCGAGTGAGATGGACCGATTCAGCCGGGAGTTCGACGCCGGCTTGGATTCCTGGCTGCCTGCTGGAATCAAGCACGACCGAAAGGCGCGCCATTATGCCTCATTGATGGAGGAGACTACGCCGTTCATCGCCTCGCTGCATGATGATCCAAGGTTTGCCGGCGTCGCCGAACAGCTCCTCGGCAAGGACGTCTTGGGTATCGCCGCGGACGGCAACTACTACGTTGGCACCACCGCGTGGCACCCTGACGGTCATCCCATCGGCCTCGATGGCAAGCCGGAAGACTATCTGGCGGTCAAGTTCACGATCTACCTGGAGCCTCAGGACGGGTCGAACGGGGCCCTTAGGGTCATACCCGGCTCCCACCGGCAGCCCTATCACGGATGGTTGCAGGAGAAGTTCTACGCGCAGCCGATCGAAGATCGGGTCAAAAAGACGCCGGAGCAGGCCTTCGGAGTGCCCGGAGACGAGGTGCCGGCCTACGCGTTCAAATCGGAGCCTGGAGACGTGTTGATCTTCAACGGACCGCTTTGGCACGCCGCATTTGGCGGCAGCGACCATCGCCGGATGTGCAGCATCGTCTACTACGACGACCCGGATACGCCGGAGGCCACGTCTGCGATCCAAGAGGTGATGAGCCGCAACCATCGAATGTACGCGTCCAAGAGCCGGCGGATGTACACGGACTACTACCGGAATAACCCTGATCCGCGGCACCAGCGTTGGGTCGGCCGGATGGCCGAACTCGGCATCTTGGAGACGCCGCCAATAACTTCCTAGCGGGCCGGCGCGGGGGGCGGAACGGCGAAAGCCGTAGTCTCTGTAGGGGCGCCCCTCGTGGGCGCCTTGGGCGGGGCCGCCATCCCGGCTCACGCGGTAATCCTCTCGCGCTCGCCATTGGCGCGAATACATGTCCCGGACTCTGATCCAGGATGGCCGGATGGCGTCGAGAGTCGAGAGAGAAATGTAGCGCTGGGGCTTGTCCCCAGCCAGCGCCACGCGCCCAGCCGACGGGTAGCGGCGGCCTGCCCCAGTCATTCAGGCCACCCAATTCGTCATTCGTACGAAAATGCGCCTACCCCGCTTTCGAGCGCGCCGTTGAACCCCTCCATTCCGCGATCTCGTCATTCAGGCCCCCCAATTCGTCATTCCCGCGAAGGCGGGAATCCAGAGGGGAGGTGCGGGTTGTGGCAATGACGCTAGAACTCTCCCACCAACCAATGCACCCAATTTTCACACCTTGGTGTGCCGGCACCAGCCGGCATGAGCGATTGCTATGAAAGCATGTCCCGGACTCCGATCCGGGATAGACCGCTCCGGCAGCCTCTCATTCGCCATTCGCGGCATCCCTTCGCCAATCCGGCCCCACATTCGTCATTCCGGCGAAGGCCGGAATCCAGAGGGGTGGGGAGAGGGGAATGTAGCGCTGGGGCTTGTCTCCAGCTTAGGGCGGGCCGCTCATTCGCCCAGGGTGCACCGCCCGGCGTCCCACCATTTTCATCCTCTTATGCGGCCTTCGCAAGGCCATGGTGATTCCGGCGATCGAAGGCATGCCCCGTACCCCGATACGGGGCCGGAATCCAGAAAGGGAGGGGCAACCCTCTCATATATCAAAGAGCAACGTCCCTATAGGGCCGCCCCTTGTGGGCACCCAGAACGACTCCCACACACGGGAAACCCGAGGGCTGGGGCGTCCCGAACTTTGTAACTACCCGCATCGGACAAGCCCGGCGCGCAAGGTATTATTCAACTACGAGCTATCCATGATGGGGGAGGTCAGCAGTGTCAGCCAATTTTAAGCCGGTTTCCACAAACGGCGAACGCTACGAGGCCATAGTTCCTGACACGCTAGACTTAGCTGAAAGAGCTGGTCTTGCCATCAATGGCCTGGGCGGGACTCTTGATCCAAAGAGCGATTACGATGTTTACTTCGCGGTGACCTATCGCGCCCAACCCCCGTACATGTATCATCTTGCCTTCGATCCAACCAACACGGCAAAGTTCGCCGAGTCATTTCCGTTCATGCGGGTTATGTCAGGATCGAATCAACATGTCGATACCGAAAACGCCCTGATGTCATCGCTAGTCAGCCGGCTCTCTCCCGACGACGGCCTGTACTACAACATCTGCAAGCCGGAGCGCCCGTGGCACTCCGCCGGCCACGTCGGTTACGGCAACGTCCGCGAGGACTATGCGAACGTCGCCGGCGTGGGCCGGATGCTGCGCGCGATGATCGCTTGGAGAGAGCGCGATGGCGACCCCGCCTGGGACGATCGGATTCGAGCGATGGTTCGAGGACTGGAAAGGATCGCCGTACATAGCGAAGGCTACGCATATTTCCCAGACGGTGGTTTCGCCGAGGCGTTCAGCTATCCGAGGTCCGGCTGGCTGCATACTGACGAGCCAAGCGACAAGGCCGAAGGAGAAGAAAACCTAGTAGTAGCCTATCACGGTCATCAGCTCCTCGGCCTCGCCTGGTGGTATCAGTTGAGCGGGGACGAGCGAGTCTTGGACTTCGGCCGAAAGCTGGCCAACTTCATAATGTTGCCGCGATTCTGGGGCGCCGACGACGTATATACCTTGCCAATGGCCCAGGAACGGGGACATTACAATCTGCACGTCCACGCTCGGATGATCGGCCTGCGCGGTTTGTTGCAGCTCGCAATCGCGACCGACGACCAGCGGATGAAGGACTTCGTGCGCAGCTCCTACGAATTCACCCGCACCCAGGGTATCCCAAGAATCGGCTGGTTCACTTGCGCGGAGTGGGCCGAAGGCTGCACCTTGGGCGACATGATCGCGACGGCGATCAAGCTAAGTGACGCAGGCGTCGGCGACTATTGGGACGATGTCGACTGCATAGCGCGCAATCTCCTGATTGAGCAGCAGCTAGTCCGTCCCGAACTGTTGGAGAGATTATCGGAGAGCGGCCCCCCGCGCCATCTGGATCCCCGCCGGCCGGACGGCAAGATTCCGAGCGCTGCGATGTATCCTGGGCAGTGCGCTAGCGACCGCGTCATAGAGCGGAGCCTCGGTGTATTTGCCGGCGCGTCTACCCCCACCAACTTGCGCGATGCTGCTGTCTCCCAGTGCTGCACCGGCAACGCCACCCAGGGGCTCTATTACGCCTGGGAGGGAATTGTCCGCTACCGGGACGGCGCCGCCCAGGTGAACCTCCTGTTGAACCGGGCTTCACAGTGGCTCGACATAGACAGCTACCTGCCCTACGAAGGCAGAGTTGTGATACGTAATAAGAAAGCGGCGAGAGTGTCCGTGCGAATACCATCGTGGGTCAACCGGCAGGAGATACAGTGTCGCGTCGGCGAACAGGGGCGTCGTCTCGAGTGGATCGGCAACTACATATCGGTTGATGGTCTGGCGCCAGGTGACGCCGTCACGCTGGAGTTCCCCATTGTGGAGGACACGATCTCGACCACCGCCGCCCTGGATCCGACCTGGCGCAAGGTTCAAACCTACAAATGTAGTTTCAAAGGCAATACTCTGATCGACATTTATCCTCGCGACGAGTCGAGGGTTAGCTATCCGATCTTCCAGAGGGACCACTACCGGCACCGCACGACGCCGATGAAGACGGCGACTCGCTACGTCTATCCCGGCGTGTTGGAGTGGTAGAGCGGGGCATAGACGGCGATGAGCATGCGCGTTGAGACGCACAGGATCCCTAGTCAGCGCCTGCAGTAGGCAGGGCCCATCGAAGGAGCAAGGTTCTTCAGTGGAGATCTGCTTGTATTGGAATCCCACGGCAACACCTCAGTAAAGTGTTGCACTTCGTTTGTGAACTTAGGGAATCCAGGGAGGTTGAGGGACACCCCTGCCATACAACAAAGACCAACCTCTCTGAATTCTCTTGTGGGAGCCCAGAACGACTGACGCCCGGGCAGGGAAAACCACGAGCGTTCTCCCTAGCCGGCACTTGAGTCCGGCGTAGGAACGTTACCCGGGCTTCTGCCGGAGTCGGAATCCAAACCTCTCACTCATCGCCATGACCGCCACCAAGTGTGCTATACTTTAGGCAGAACAAGCGTTCTCTTTTGAGCTGCCCAAGCGAGTGCACTCCCAACCGTTGCCATTGAAGGCGAAGCGTAGGAGACTCGACACCACTCCGGCTTGGCCGAGACCCAGCCGGCTTGCTTCGGCCGGCCCACCTACCCCTGCAACCCATCCGGCTCCGACTTGTGGACCTTTCTGATAACACTCGCGTCGAGCCACAGCGGGGATGGAACCGCCGGCCCCTATCACGCCCAACAAGCTCGTCGCCAGCAAACCTAAAATTGCAAAACAAACGGCCCCGCGTACGCGAGGCCGGAGCGATAGCCATCTAGAAACCTAAAATTGCAAAACAAACGCCCGCGGAGGCGAGGCCGGAGCCACAGCCTTCTACAAACCTAAAATTGCGAAACAAATTCCCCGCTCACGCGAGGATGGACGGAACGTAGAGAAATGAGTCCCGGCGTGCCTATTCCGCCTCTGCCCCTTGCCCGGCATTAACTCTGCCCAGGAAGACCTGCGTCAGAATATCGGTCTCTCTTACCGACTGAGGCGAGCCGTCGTGTACGACGCGGCCCTTGTCCAAGACGTACGCCCGGTCCACGATGTCCATGACGCCTTTGATATTGTGTTCAACAACGAAGATGGTGGTACTGAATCGCTCATTGATCTCGGAGACCTTCTCGAACACCTCTTTAACCACTTTGGGCGCCAGGCCCAGCGTCGGCTCATCGAGCAGTAGCACCTCCGGGCCGGCCATGAGTCCTCGTCCTAGGGCCAACATCTGTTGCTGTCCCCCGGACATCTGGCTGGCCAAGTCCCGACGCTTCTCATAGAGTATCGGGAAGAGCTCCATTACCGAGCCCATTCGACGCTTCTTTTCGGCCCCGTCGTTCAGGTACAAACAGCCCATCTCCAAGTTCTCTTCGATAGTCAGGTGGGTGAACACGCGTCTACCCTGAGGTACGAAGGAGATGCCCTTCTTAACTATCTCGTGAGTGGCCGCTACCAGCGGTTCTTGGCGCCAGTAGACTTGCCCCGCAACTACCGGTGCCAGCCCCATGATCGCTTTGAGGACGGTCGACTTGCCGGCCCCATTGGGGCCCATGACCGCCACGACCTCACCCTTTTGGACTCCCAGGGACACTCCCTCCAGGGCATTTACAGCACCGTAACGCACCGATATATCGACCAACTCTAGAAGTATCATTCTGTCGGTAGATTCCCCTTTCCCGTCAGAAACGCCGGGGCCTGCATTGGCGATCTGATCTAAGACCGGTTCCTGTCGCGCATCCATCCGTGCACTTCGGAATGATCGCCGAGAGCCTACAGGTCCGACTTAGCCTCAGGTGCCGAGATAGGCTTCTATCACCTCTTCGCGACTCAGAACCTCTTCCACCTCTCCCTCCGTGAGGAGCTTACCGCTGTCTAGTACGATGATGTGATCGGTCAACTCTCGGACTATGTCCATGTTATGAGAGACAAATATCAGCGTATGGCCCCGATCCCGTACGCCTTTCATTATGTCCTTGACCCTCTCCAACATCTGGGGGAAGAGACCGGCAAAGGGCTCATCGAACAGGTAAGTGTGGACGTCCATCGCCATCGCGCGGCCGATCTCCAACAGCTTCCGCTGCCCATAGGACAAGTTCATCGCCAGAGAGTCTCGCTTCTCCCACATCCCTACATCCTTCAAGATCCGGGTAGCCTTGTCTTTCTGGCTGGGCTTCGTCCGTTCAATCAAGGCCGGAAAAAGGCGGCGGTTGGTCAAGACCACCATGATGTTGTCCCATACGCTGATCTGATCGAACAGTCTCACCTCTTGAAAGGTCCGGGTGATGCCATGGGCAACGATCTCGTGGGCCTTCACTAGCTTGAGGCCCACGCCATCGATGACTACCATCCCTCCATCCAGGGGCAACGTCCCGCTCAGCAGGTTCACGAGCGTCGATTTCCCCGATCCATTGGGACCGACGATGCTGGTCATCCCCTTTCTGGGAATGGAAATTGTGAGTTGGTCCACCGCCCTCACGGCACCGAAGTGTTTCGAGATGTCTACCGTTTCTAGGGCGAAGGGGCCGCGAGATTCGACATTGGCAGCGCTCACAGCTTGTATCTCCCGACCAACCCCTGGGGCCGGAATAGCATAAGCAGCACTAGCAAGATACCCAGCACGATTTGTCGAATCTGGCCGATGTACTCGGTGGGAAGGAATGGCAGAAAGCGCATCCCTTCTTCAAGCAGTACGAAGACCATAGCGCCAAGGAGGGACCCCCAGATAGTGGCGAGTCCCCCAAGAATCACCATAGAAATTAAGAGCACCGATTCCAGCAGGATGAAGGAGTTGGGGTCGATGAAGCTGGTCCAACTCGCGAATAGGCCGCCGGCAAGACCCGCCATCATAGCCGATATAACCCATATGGCGAATTTGTAGTGGGTCACCTGGTATCCAAAGACCTCGGCGGCTTGCTCATCCTCTCGGATGGCGGTAAGCACCCGCCCGAATGACGAGGTCACTAAGAACCAGGATACCAACATGACGAGCGCTAGGAATGCCAGGGCCAGCGCAAGAAATTCCAACTCACCATCTAGCACCCACCCTCCTATCTCAGGCCTTGCGATTTCGTGGATGCCAAATGCGCCCCGGGTAAGGCTGCGCCAATTCAAGAAGACGTTGAAAGCTATGATGGCGAAGCCAAAGGAGACTAAGACGAAGATGTCGTCCCTGAACCGATTGAATACTACCCCCACCGCGATGGCTACCAAGCCGGCGAGGGCTATGCTGACCGGTAACGCCGCGAAGAAGGGCCAAGCGAAGGTGGGGATGGCTTCAGTGCGCAGTTGTTCGTACGATGCGTCTGACGTGAGAATGGCCATCGCGTACGCGCCAATGCCAAAAAAGCCGATATGTCCAACCGACAACAGGCCGGCAAATCCAACCACTAAGTTTAGACTGACTGCCAAGATCGCCCAGATAGCGAAGACAGTACAGACGGTTATGGCGAACCCGATGCCCTGCCACAGCATAAATGCCAACGCCCAAGCGATGATGAACAGATTCGCCCATAGCTCCACGCTTCCCTTGGCGAACCGCGGAAACCCGCTGGAATTGCGCGTCAGTCTTGCTAGACTCCTGGTTATCCTTGAACTCATCAGTCCTACTCTACTTCCTCGGCAACAGGCCCTTGGGCCAGAATGATAGGAATAGGATCAGAACGACGAAAGATATCACGTCCTTCCATTCGCCGGCCAGATCCCAGATTCCGAACTGTTCAATCATTCCCAAGGTAAATCCGCCGACGACGGCGCCATAGAGGTTTCCTATGCCTCCAACCACGGAGGCTATCCAGCCTTTTAAGAGGAGTAGGAGACCCATTCTGGGTTGTATGGCGGTATCGTGTCCGCTCAACAGCCCGGCCAAGGCGGCAAAGAACGCACCTATGAAGAATACTATGGCGATGACTGCGGTGGTGTTTATTCCTACCACCCTCGACACCTCTTCGTCGTCACCGATGGCCCGGACTGCCTTCCCGAAGGAGGTCTTCTTGAGAAGCAGAAGCAGGCCTACGAACCCCACGAAGGCTACGCCAATGGTGAAGACGTTAAATCCCTTGATATTGGCTCCACCAATGGTCCAAGGATTGTTGCCGAAGGCCTCCGGCAGAGGGCGTGGCGCGCTCTGAAAAACGATGGATGTGAAGGCGGTGAAAGCAAGCAAGATGCCGAGCGACGCGACCAGCATGATTAGGGGAGATCTGGCTCGTTGGCGCATGTACATGTATAGGCCCCTGTAGAGTGCCAGCCCAACAGCGCCCGCCAGCAGGCACGAAACTCCCCAACTCAAATAAAGGCGAGACCCTGGGGCGTTGGCCACAAGAAGACCGCAGTATGCTCCCAAGGCCACTGCCGCGATCGTCGCAAGGGCGAAGAACGGCACAAGACCAGCGCTTTCAAATATGCGCCGATAGCCGCGATAAAGCACCCAAACCGCAGCTACCGCCACCATTGCGCCGATGGCCGGACTGAGCATGACGTTGAGTTCTTCCGGAAATGCTAGGACAAGTCCAGTGTAGATACCGGCGCCTGCGGACAACAGGCCTCCAATGAGGAACAGCGTGGTTGAATTGAAGCGCGGCAGGAGTCGTGTGTACAGGCCCACATGCAGCGCCCAGGCGACTACTCCAGCGACCACGGCTGCAAACAAGATATTGACGAAAGGATCGTTGACTTCAAAGCGCCCACCGACGACATCTCGAGACCTCAGGTAGAAGACGCCGTACGCGCCTAGAGCTGCGGCCGCCCCGTAGTACAGATCAAAGAACCAAACCGTGCTGTAGACGAGAGTGAACCCCATCGCAAGCAGGGCATACACGGCGCCCACGGACAGTCCGTTGAAGGCAAACTGCAGGGCTTGGCCGGGAGACTGACTGATTTTCCACCCGATATACGCGACAACGGCCGCCGCCAGAACGGTAGCCAAGAGCCTGCCTTGGCTGTCACCGTGCCTCAGTAGATGGATCCTCGAAGCGGATTTCATTTGATCAGGCGTCGTAGATTTATGTGCCCGCTCGGTCGGCCCGTCGGCGCCCGGATGAAACACTGCGTGAGGATCCGGGTCAGTATTGACGTCGCTGTGGGGCTGCTCCGCCGGCTCTCGACTACACGAGAATATTTACTCGGTCGGAGCACCACCCAAGACCTTGTAACCCTGGTTATCCTCGGTCCTATCGGCTGTTGGCAGAATCTGTACGACCACGTTGGACAGACCGACGACCTCGCCGTCTTCGTCGAAGCCGTAGTTGTCCCCGATAGCGCCGCTCCAAGTGACCTCGTACAAACAGTCTCTGAATCCGTCTGCATCTTGATCGTCGTTAGTCTTCTTCAAACACTCGGCGGCGATGTATACGTCGTCGTAGGCCGAACCTAGGTACCAGGGCAGCGTGACATATTCGTAACGCTCCTTGAAGTTAGCCAGAACTTCCTGACCTCTGGAATTAGCCGGGTCGAGGTCCGCCAAGATCGCTTTCACGCCAGTAGCGGCATCGCCGGCGATTTCGAGGGCTGTAGTACCCACTGGCACTATGTCCGAGTATATGGGACCCTCGTACCCCAGTTCGCGGGCTTGCTTGAGGATAGTGCCGCCCGCGAATTCGGACTGGGAGGCGACGTGGAGCGCGTCCGGCTCCTCGTTGAACAGCTTCGTCAATTGGGTCCTGAAGTCGGTGGCGTCGGAACCGTACCGCTCCGCGGCCACAACTTGCCCGCCCCGCTTCTCGAACTGTGCGACCGTAGCCCGCCTAACTCCCTCCGCGTAGTCAGTCGTCTCGGTGATCGTAGCCAGTTTGCGGATACCATCAGCCCACAGCACGTTACCACCGTCGATGCCAACCTGGGCATCACTCATTGCCGTCCGGAAGATGTAGTCCCCGGCGTTAGCGATGTCCGGGTTGGTTGCCAACCCAGAGAAGAGTACTACACCGTCTGCCTCTGCCAGCGGCGCGGCGCCAAGCATTGCGCCACTACAGGAGGTTCCGAGGATGATCTTCACACCGTCCACGTCGGTCAGTTTGTTGTAGGCAGTAATCGAGTCCTGCGCATTGCACTTCGAATCTTCGACGATGAGCTCCAGCATTCGCCCATTGATACCGCCGGCAGCGTTGATCTCATCCACAGCCATCTGCTTGGCTTGAACGGCCACGGTCCCATAGGTTTCGCCGGGGCCGGTGACCGATTCCATAACCCCGATCTTAAAGGGTGCCTGTTCTCCCACTCCAACAGCGTCACAGGCTGTCGTCGCCAGCACTAAGACAGCCACCAATCCAAGAGATACTATCCGTTTCTTCGACAAAACTCGCACAACATTCTCCTCTTCGGCGCGTTTTCTGTGACGTGCGCCCCGCGCCAATATTATCGTTATGTTAGTGCCGCAAGTAAAGGGTCGACAGAGAGGACGACCTAACTTTCTGGTATACATTTGGAGGTACGATGACCGGCAGCGCGATGCTTGACGCCGGCACAAGTGCATCCCCTTGAAAGCTCATCGAATCAGGACAGGGAACGCCTGTAGCTACATGCAGGCAGGAAGACCGCGAAATACGTAGCCCCGTGCGGTCAATTCAGCAAGCACCATTTCCAATGCCGCAATTGTCTGCTGGCGATCGCCTCCTCCGTCGTGCATCAAGAGAATCGCTCCGGGCCGCGCGTGCGCCAATATGTGCTGGGCAATTTGCTCCGCTCCCGGCCGGCGCCAGTCTTGCGGATCGACATCCCACATCACGATCTTCTTTCCCATCTCCGCCGCAATGGAGGATGTGCGCTCATCACGGGCGCCGTACGGAGGACGGAGGCAGCTGATGGGGTCAACTAGTTCACCAACTGCGGCGTGGATCGCCTGGTCGGTACTCACCACTTCGGCTATGAACTCGTCCCGGGAGACTTCGACGAGCGAGACGTGATTGGCCGTGTGGTTTTCAATCTCGTTGCCTTGTTGAGCGGCGGCTGCCACCACCTCCGGAAAGCGTTGCACTTGAGCGCCAAGCACGAAGAACGTGGCCGTAGCGTCATAGCGCGAAAGTAGTTCAAGGATCGACGGCGTGAAGCTCGGGTGCGGACCGTCGTCGAACGTGAGGTATGCGACCGATTGCCCGACCTCGGTGTGGGCCGGCCGTGGCTCAGCGACGGTTACCGGTGCCATGGCCGCTACCGGCGGCTCAGCGCTTGCCTCCTCGAGCGCGCTCCAGGTTTCAAGGTCAATCACGCCACTCGGCGAAAGCCCTCGCTCGTTTTGAAACCGCACCACCGCCTGGCGCGTCGCCTCGTGATAGGCGTCGAAATAGCGTCCCGGATCGCTGAATTCGAGCAAACGAATCCGCGCAAGCCGATGATGCACGGCCTTGACAAACCCCCCGCGGTCGCCGGTTCCGATCACCTGGCCATCTGTGAAGAACGTGTCGGGAGGCCCCGCCGGCGGCGTCTCTGCGTCCGGCGATTCCGGCGGTGTGCCAGGAGCTTCCTGAGCTTGGTCGAGAAATGCGCGGCTCGCCGCATAGAACGAGTCGTCGGGCGCGAGCTCGGTAGCCAGCTGCATGGCGGATCGGGCTTCGGCAAGGTTGTCCGGTGACGCGAGGGTTAGGCCCAGCGCGCGAATCGCATGAATGCTGGCGCGTTCTGGATCGACAGCAAGGGCCCGCTCGGCGTAGTTCAACAGCTGGACCGCCATTGTCGATAGGCTTTGTTCAGCAGCCGTGCCCACGATGAGGGGACCGTCGAGCGCAAACGCATCGGTTGGATCCAGCGCCCGCATGAGATCGACAGCAGCCTCGTACTCGCCCGCGAAGACGCTTGTCAACAACGGTTGGCCATGAGAGCCCGCGTAGGCGAGCCGCGCCGACGCCACTCGATTAATCAGAATCGACAGCCAGCGAATCTCGTCGTTCGACGGAGCTCGGGTGGAGGCCAAGGATGCCGCTTCGGCAGCTTGCCTCCAGAGGTCGGCCTGGGCCAGCGCCACGGCGCGATCTGCCTGTTCCCGAACGGTGTCGGGCAAAGCCAGCGCCGGCGCGCGCAATAGAACAGGGACGAGCCGCGAGCCGTCCCAGCGGTACACGGTTTCGCGCTTGAGTTCGGTGGCGCAGGCGTAGCAGAAGATGTACGGATTGGAGTCGTTGGCGACGACCTCCAACAGGCCATCTCCATCCAGGTCGGCGAGCTCACCGGCGGTTGGGCGCGCGCTGATCAAGCTGAGTGTCGTGGTCAGCGCCTCGCCGTCGAAGCCAATGAGATCGAGGGTTCCAGCATGGGCGCCAGTGCCGCCGGTAACTGCAATCCAAGCTGTTGGTTTGCCGCTGGGCGGCCGCCAGCCGGTTTGCAGCAACTCAGGATGTGTTCTTTGTGGCGCCGACTCGATTTCAACGCGGTCGATCTCCAACCATTCGCCTTCAGAGGGAAGGCGAAAAGCCACGACGATATGGAAAAAATTGATCACTTCATCCGAGGACGTGATACGCGCAGGCTGTGGGCCATTCGTGACCGCAACCCAGTACTCGCCCATCGAATCCGAGAGGTTCAAAGGAAATACGTGTACCGGCTGTGCATCGGCGGATGGGAAGTCTAGCCGTATTCCGGCTTGAACGATCTGGCTAAGCTGCTCTGCGAGCTCTTCCTCGGAAGGTTCAGGTACTGTCTCTTCGGTTGGAAGGGCAGTTGGAGCGACTGGACTCGTCTGGGGAGTTGCAGTTGCAACCTCCGTAGGCGATGGGCTATGTGTGGCGGTCGCAGTTGCAACCTCCGTGGGCGAAGGTCTGGGCGTGGCGGTTATAGTCGCAGCCACTGTGGGCGAGGCGCTAGGCATGGGAGTTGCGGTCGCGGTCTCGATCGGCGACGAGCTCGCTTCAGGTGTAAAACGAATGGTCTCAGTTGGAGAGGGGACGGACGTCGGGTGTGGGTACGTCGCCACTGCAATGGATTCCGATTGATCTGTGCGTGGTCGCGCAGTCGCTGGAGATTCGGTAGCCACCACACTAGCTGCAGTCGAGTCACCTACACCCGCCGGCGCCCGCGTAGTAGTAGCCACAACCTGCCGCGTTTGAGTTGTCGCGGCGGGACCGATTGGGGAAAGGTCGCACGCCGCCAACATGGAATGCAACAAAAGGAATACCAGCGCCGTCAACAGCCGATGACTCATCTTGAGCAATGGCAAAGTCGCACACCTGCGGTAGCCTGGGGTCACGGCCAATTCACCGAACGAAATCAGTCACGCATCCCGCAACGCCCATGACGGATTCGCTGTGCGACGGTGGACATGCGCCAACCCAGGCATTAGTTGGATCATAGAAGTGGAAGGGCGGTGCTCCGGCCTAATGGAGCAAGCGCGGTTCAAGCGTCGTGGCTGAACCCGGCCAAGTAGCGTTCAGTTCGTATATACGACCTTGCAACTACTAGGTCAATAGAAAACTCCAACACATTTGGCGCGGGCGACAGTTCGGGTGTTGAGTAAGCAGGGACTGTGGGGTGGGGTTCGATATCCGGCCTGTTGGCCCCGATTTCCTCAGTTCGTCCGAGTAAGCGTCTCGAACCAGCGCCAGGACAACAGCGAGATGACGATCGCTCCGATCAACGATCCGGCCAACGCACCGGCGTAAGCCTGGTCCAAGCCGCTCCCTATTAATCCGGGCACGATCATGGCCGCAGTGGCGAAGACCACGAGCGCTGGGCGGGACCGGAGGACCCAGGCATAGGCGACCAGCAGGAAGACCCCGCCGACCAGACCTGAAATCACCCACGAGATCACGTCTTCCGGCACCTTCCCCGGCGCCAGAAGCATCCCCACAAGCATCAGCAAGGCAGCGCCCATGACCCGCCGGCGGGCCCACTGTTCGGTCAAGACATTGACCGACGTGATGACCAACAACGCCCCCAACGTCAGCATTAGATACTGCGCCACCCGATCGAGAGCGGCTCCCAACAACGGCACCACGGAACTGGCCGGACCATACGCGGACCAGTCAGGAAGCGAGCTTCCGAAAACGATCCCGACCAGCGCCATGCTCCCAAGAAATCCGAGGCCGAGCGCCAGTCCAGTGCAAACGGCGATCACCCGGCTGGACGGATGCCGACCCGCCGCGAGCGCGTGGGTAAGCCCGGCCATCAATCCTAGCACCGTCGCAGCGATACCTCCGCCAACGAGTCCGCCCACTAGGCTGATCCCAATTTGAAGCGGAAGTGGTTGCGCTGTGGATGTCGCGTTCATAAAAGTTGGCCAATCGTTGGCCAGCGACAGGACGGAGACGGTAAAGGCAAGAACGCCAATCTCCAATCCCGCTCTTACGTTGAATTGTCCACGGGTCCAGCGAATCACGGCTCCAGCGGTGCCGGCTAAGAGGACGAGTCCCAGCATGATGCTCGATAATGTGAAGGCTATAGATAACGTCTCGCGCCGCTGGTCTTCAGACCGGCGCCATTCCTCCGGCAGGTGAAAATAGCGACGCGTATCGACGATTTCGTCGCCGGCAAGCTCTACCGCCACTCTCGGCTCACCACCTTCAAGGTCCGCAATCTTCTCGTCACGGAAAGTGAACGTCCAGTCAGTTCGCTCCGGCAGACTCGAAGACTCGGCCGATATCTCGCGCAGGCTCGCCGCGCGATCCGGCGGGCCAAGCGCCGTGCGGGCGAGCAAGCGAGCGTTTTCTTCCGACAGCTCCGATCCAGCGGTCCCCTCGGCGAGACGATGCTCTCTCCGAGCAAGCTTTCCGTCTGCTCCGACCCAGACAATGTGCTCCTCGGCGCGTGCAGCCACGTCGCCCTCGAAGCGCGCGTAACGCACTCGCCACCGGGGTTCAGGCAGATACTCGCCGAGCAACGTGCGGTAACGTTCGGCTCCCGATTCGCTCCAAACGAATCGGTCGGCGGCGTCGAGACGGCCCACCACAACGCTCAATTCTGTCCAGTCCTCGATGTCCACGCCTTGCGCAGCCAGCGCACCGCGCGCGACCTCAAGGGACCGGCTGCGTCCCACTTCGAGGGACGGTGATTCGCTCGGAGTGGCGGCCGCATACGCCCACAGCCCAAACCCAACAGCCGCGATGCCGGCGACCACCGGAAGTCGGGGCAGATCGAGCCGCTCACGAGGCATCGCATTCGTTGGGGATTCACCTATCTCCGGGTCCGGCGGCCTCCAAGCACGGTTCAGCAGCGCTGTTGGGGCCTCGATCCATCGTCCACCGCGAAGCCGAGCGCTGAGCACTATCCACAACGGCGTGAGGAGAATCAGTACGAAGAGGCCCTGGTCGACCCATACCCCCGGCGCCGACGACGCGAAAAGCGGCAGAGCAAACAGGACCGCGTCGAACGTAAAGTGCATGACAATTACCGGTAGCAGACCAAAGCGGAGATACAACAGGCCGAAAACCGTCGAGGGTACAATCAGCTCGATGAGTCGTGCGTAGGCTGGCTGCGTCGGGTAGGCTGCGTGGGCGGCTCCAAAGATGAGGATCTGCACTACGAATGCGCCTCCGATCCAAACGCGGCGGTTGCCGAATCGGTTGCCCAGCAGGGCGGCGCCAGCCAACGGAATGGCCCGGAAGAGACACTCTTCCCAGAAGCCGGCTTGGAGCGAAATCGCTAGTGGGCCGAGCCACGGCAGCACGGTTGCCAGTGAGTCCGGATCCAGCAAGGCATCCGACGGCGACCACCATCCCAGGTATTCCTTCGCAATCCAGTAGAAGGCCACGACAAATGCCAGATCCACGCCGACCATCAGATACCCGGCGACCGTCTGGCCCAATACCTGCCGTGACCGCGCACCGTCGCGCGACCAGCAACTCCAGAACTGCACATGATGTGGAAATGCGCGTCTCGACAGGCTCTCGGCCGCCATAAACGACAGTGTGAAGACAGCGGTGAATGCAAAGAACCCGGCGACGAGCGCCGTCAACTGACGAACGGTAAAACTGCTCTCAGAGAGGGCGGTATCGTACCCCATCCATATCAGCGGCCACTGATTGAGGCCCGCTAGCAACTGAATTAAGGAGGCACCCGCCCCCCAGACGAGGGGACTTCGCCACAAGACCCAGCGCTGCCGCAACAGTACGAAGAGACCCACTCCGATTCCGCCCACGCCGTAGAGCAGGATCATGGCGAAGGTGCCCCCGATGGCAATCCCCGTGTTTGCCGACCGCATCTGTTCGTGCCGGCGGTCGAAGGCCTGTGGAACTTGCAGCAGGTGCGTGATCTCTGTCGTGCGATCGCCGCTCACGACGATACGTAGGCGAAACCGACCTTCGCCGGCTCGCACGTCTTTGCGCTCATAGACAAACGTATGGTCGATCCGTCCGCCCGGCTGCTCCTTCTGTGACGACTCAACCGCATCGTAGCTGTCTAGCGCGACGTTCCAAGGGGCGCCCACGCTGTTCTCGGCGATGGTTCGGGCAGCGCCCGCACCGAGGGCGGCGCCGGGGGCGTCCTCGGACAGTCGCTCACGAAAGCCGTAGGGAGCTCCGTCGGGCCGGAACCAGACCGCCACCTCCCGCACCTCGTCGCTGCGGAAGTTACGTACCACCCACTGATAAGGATAGTATGGGCCGTCCCGCATAAGACCCGCGAACGTCTCCGCACCACCCGCCTCCAGCTCCACGAAGCTCCGTACGCGATCGTCGACGCGGAAGCTTGCCGCCTGTCGATAGTCAGAAGGTCCCCAGCCGAACTGCTTCGCCAGGCGGCCGGCCTCGGACATTGCCGTCTCCCGATCCATCTGGAGATCGAGCTCGACGATCGAGAAGGCGCGCGGGACATTCAGGGCCGCAAACGTCGTGCACGCCAATGCGAACACGGTGAACGCCGCCCAAAAGACAGGCCTCTGGAACACGGGCGCCTCCTAGACCAACGGCACCGTTGAGCACACCCTATCGGCATTGACGATTCCCGGAGTTTGTCACTCTGGAAACGGTCATTGGAGTCTGGGTGCTGAAGATGATAGTCGATTTCCGTTCTACGGGTGGTAGGAGTCCGGGCCTTCCTGAAAGACTGAATAGGTTCCGAGGCAAACTCCCGGTCAAAGCAAAATCATCCGGTTTACTGCGAAAAAGGCAAGATGTAGGTGGCGCCGTTCCCTTGGATATTCAGCCTGACGCTCTCCACGCGCCTTCCATGAGGGCCCCGAGTAGAGTCTGAGCACTAGCTCTGGCGGGACCAGGCACCGGCGTCTGCTCCTTGTGACGCAGAGTTCTAGGTCGCTCGGTTCGATTGGGAAGGGCTGCCTGGAGATCCGGCCGTGGATTCCGCGGACAGCCTCAGGCACCGTGCTAGGCGAGTCCGCTCAGATGGATCACGCCGTCGAGGGCGGGGCATATTTCGCTGATGCGTACTGGCTGACCGGTCTCGAATGAGTTGTTGGCGGCGATGCCGATCAGAATGGAGGCAGCTCCCTGACCGTGACCCGCGTCGCGTCCTAGTGGATCGGGAGTCGCGTCGGGGTCGAAAATCTGCGCCTGAAGCAGCGGATCCCCGCCCCCGTGCCCGCCTTCGGCCTTGAGAATCTCTACCTCGTAGGGCTCACTAAACAGCGGCCGGATGACCAGATGTTTGCCGGATTCTTCCTGGCCGGAGCGCTTGGTCTGATCCCGAATCAAGGCCGAATGTATCTCGCTGTACTCCATACGACCCTTGGTGCCGTTGAATGAAATCTGGAAGCCCTCGCGGGGCAGGTAGGCGTTTAGAGAGTAGTTGAGTACGACCCCCGTGCGGTAGCTGACCAGGACGCTCATCGTGTCTTCTATCGTGATGTTATCTCCGAACACGTTGCGATCCCGGACGTAACCGTCATATCTTTCGGCGTCAAGGTACAAGCCTCGGTTGGTTTCGTTGGCAGTCAGGTCGATGGCAAACGGGTCGTCTCCGGTCTCGCTGCCGTGGTAGCGACCGTACTTCACGCCTACACCGCGCCGCTCGGCATTTTCGCGGCCGTAGAACGCTAGCCGGCCCATTCCAAACACCGTCTCGGGTACCGCGTCGATCCACCAATTCACCATGTCGAAGTGGTGTGTCGCCTTGTGTACGAGCAGGCCGCCGGACTTGTCCTTCTCCCGATGCCAGCGCCGGAAGTAGTCGGCCCCGTGGCTCGTGTCTAGCATGTAGTCCAAGTCTACGTGGATGATATCGCCGATGACGCCCTGAGCGAGCATTTTCCTCACGGTCGTTGCCCCGGAACCCCACCGGTAGTTGAATGCAACTCTGAGTTGTTTGCCGGTACTCTCGACGGTCTCGAGGATAGCCGAACACTTCTCGGCGTCGGTGGTCATTGGTTTCTCGGTGATGGCGTCACATCCCAACTCCATTGCGCGAATTACGTATTTGTGGTGGAGCGCGTCGATGGTCGTGACAATCAACGTGTCAGGCTTTGTCTCGCTGATCATCGCGTCGAAGCGATCGGGGTCGTACGCCGGCACCTCTTGGTATCCGAGCTCTTTGGCAAGGCGCCGGTTGTGGTAGGCGAGGCGGGCCGGGTTGGGGTCGCAAAGTCCGACCAACTCGCAGGAGTCTTTGAACCGTGTGACTATGGGATCAATGTACATCGCGGCGCGGCTGCCGGTTCCTACTAGAGCGTATCTCGTCTTGCGTCCCATGGTTTACCTGCCTTCACTCGACCATACTTTCTCGAAAGTCTTCGATCTGCCCCGTCTTCCAGATTGGTGTCGAGGCTATTCTCTAGAATCGATTCCAGGTCTGTCTTCGCGGGGGCATTTGTTTTGCATTTTGTATGTTTTCAAGCGTTGGCCTTGTGTGGACCAATTAAGGCCGGCGGTCCGAATCGACGTTGCCACCTAGCCGGACACGGAGCGACCCGAACACTTGTTTCAACATTATACGATTGCTGAAGCGATCCTGCACGGGTAGATCCATAATGGTAACAGTTCAGATTTGGGTGTATTTCTCTCCTCCATGCCCGTGAACTGGAAAGGCCGAGTCGCCATTCGGGTCCTCGGTCGGCGGTGCAGGGGTGATTTCCAACCTATCGATGTCAAGTCCAAGAGGTGTTCGACCTCATCCCCTCGCCTTGCGTAGTCTTCGACCTGGCCCCCTTCTCCTGGCCAGAGGCTGTCTCACAAGTCCAAAGGGCAGCGATAAGCGCAATTCCGACCTTCGTATTTGGTCGATTTCATCAATAATGAACCGTTAACTAGGTCATGATGAGAAGGTCCCGCCGTATTTCGTACCTCACACAGAGTTATGAGACGAACTCTGGCCAGGAGAAGGGGGATCGTTGTCGTGGGGGACACCCCCACATCCCCCGGCATCCGCCTGAGGCGGATCGCCCTTGCAACCCTTTCCTGGCTTTCGCCGATCAGACGTCCTCGCCTGTCGTAGACTCTCATTGGTGCGATATTACGCCCTTACGGAGCAGGTACCCCTAAATCTGAACACTTACCGATAATGGCCAGGGTCTTCCGATTCTCGGGCCAAGGCGGTCGCAAGAGCTATCCGTACGCTCGTCGACGTGCCGGCGATACACGCGGCAGGCTGACCCGCGTTTGTGCGGATACACCAGCTACTAGGACCCAAACTGCAACACACGCAGCACTAATCGCCCGATGTTCAATTACGCAGTACATAGCTTTAGCTGCCGACATACGAATTAAAACTCTTCTTGACAACGCCAATAGTGTGTAGTATGTAGTACACATGACATTTGGTAGGTATGTCCGTACGGTCCGAGAGAGGATTCGCACCCAGGATAAAGCATTCTCGGTTCGCAAGGTCGCTCATCGCATCGGCATAGAGCCGGCCTATTTGAGCAAAATCGAGCGAGATCAGGCGGCGCCGCCGTCGGAGGCCACAATCCGCCGATTAGCGAAGGAACTGGGGGAGGATCCCGACCTGTTGCTGGCGATGGCGGGTAAGGTGTCCAGCGACTTACAAGGCGTTATCCTCCGTCGCCCGCAACTGTTCGGGGACTTATTGCGACAACTGAAGGATGTGCCGGACCACGCGATTCTGCGCGTCATTCGAGAAGTTCGAGACGGAGATTGGTAGTAGTTACAGGGTTACGAACGAACAAGACAAAGGAGGATGAGGTAATGATCGAATTGAGAAATGATGAATTGATTTTCAGATTTCCGGAGGTGCACGCAGATGCCATCTGCACTATAGGATTCCAGCGCACGCTCCGAATTCCAGACGATAACCGGGACTATCCCTTGCCGCCGGGCCTTGAAACCTTTCCCCTCAATCATGTGGACGACTACAAAGATAAGGTGCCGGAAGCCTGGGACGAACATGGGGGAATCTTCTTCCCGATGTATCAAGCAGAAGCGATGTGGATAAATCTCGATGGCGAATACCCAATGGCTGTAAAGGTGGCCGCCGGCAAAATCGATGCGTTGACAGGGGAGAATTGGAATAACGAACTCTCAAAGCGGCCCCAGGACTACTTGGTGGTTCCTGAGCAACCGTGGCTCGACGGATTCTGCGTCGGAGAAGGGTTGATTAGACAGTTCGTGGCCATGCCCTTGGGAGAAGGATACTCCGCCGAGGAACAACTGACCGGAGAGGCCCAACACGGCGGACTTCAGATCATCGTGTACCCAATGAAGGCTTCGCGGTACTCGGCCTGGCTCGAAGAGCAAGCGCCTTCGGAGCACGTTATGTATAGCCCCGTCTCGGCACCTCTAGAAATGGGCTTGGCCCCGGGAGGCCTGATGCGCCAGGAAATCTACGAAGACCCTTATGGCTTAGATTCGTGGGATACTTCGGCGCGCTCGCGCTGTTTCGTTCACATTGTGAACAGTGTTCAGTACCTTCGTGTGTCCGGTGTCGAGCCGCCCAGCCGGCCGCCGACGGCGCTGGACTACACAGACGCCGGCCTGCCGTGGTTCGAGTACTACGGTGGCGACCTGCCGGCGCTGAAAGGTGCCACGAAGCTGATGGGTCTGGACGGCGTCGCCGTAAAGAAGCTGAAGAATGGCGAGGGCCCCCTCGCGGAGAACGATTCGCTGCAGCCGCAGTTCGGGACAAAGCTTGGCGGGCAAGAAGTCAGAGAAGGCGATTTCTAGCAGTTAACCGAACAGACATAACTCGACTTGCTGGAGTGCCACCCTCAAACCAAGGGACCGCGCGTGGGTTGCACAAGAGGAGACCGGTATTAGCTGATGGCGTGCCGGCCTCATAACTACGTCAACGCGCAATCTCCCGTGGGGCGAGTTGCCCGGGCAGGTGCGGTTCGCTTGGGGCGTGCCTTCAACCGTCCCGGGGAGGTTTGGGCCCGGGCTCAGGAGGCCAATCACAGACCCGAATGACAACCCGACTCAGACCCGCCCGCAGTTGTACTTAGAGGCCTATGACTCAGGCCCTATGGCGCCTATGCGCTGCACGGCGGTCCCTTCACTTACAAGCCGAAATGTCAAGGAGGTTCGTTTGACATGCTGGCTCGCCTGATGCTCTCGCTCATCCACCTGGTAGGCGCCTGATGAGCGTATCGGCACAGCCCTGGCTAACTGGACACGTGAGCCGCAGCCGGATATGATCGTTGATACCCGGCTGGGCCCGCCGGCGCCGGAATCCGGCACCGAAACAGCGAGGCCGATGGAAATAGAGTCGCCAGTAGCTGCTTGAAGATCACAATTCCGCCGCTCGGTTACACGTTGCTGGCCGGTCCGGTGAGGGCTCCCAAACAGGCCAAGGTTGCTCGACAGAAAGAGATGGGTGAACAAGTATGAAGGTACTCTACCTAGACTTGGACACGTTGCGCGCAGATCACCTCGGGTGCTACGGCTATCCACGCCGGACAAGCCCCAACATCGATCGTTTTGCTCGAGAAGGTACCCTGTTCGAGAGTTTCTTCGGGCCAACCACTCCCACGATACCGGCCCACACAACCATCTTTAGCGGCCAACTCGGCGCTACCCACGGTGTGGTATCGCATGGATCTGACCTGAGTCATTTGCCGCTTGACGCTCCCTGGTTGCCGGCAATCCTCAAGAGAGCCGGAGTCCTCACGGCAGCGATTGACAATCTCATCGACTTCAAGCCGTGGTTCGGGCGCGGATGGACAGAGATGTACAACCCAACCCACAAGAAACCGAGCGGGCAACTGGTCACGGCCGACGAAATCAACGCTTACCTGCTGCCCTGGATTCGGCAGCACACCGAGGGCGACTGGTTTATGTTTGCCCATTACTGGGATCCCCACACGCCTTACAAGCCCCCTGATGAGTACAAGGAGACGCACTACCAAGGCAACAGCAATGATCCCTCCAACACAAGCCTGGAACCCTGGCGCAACGAGATCCTGTGGCCCGTCCAGGAAAAGTGGCTAGTGCCGATGTATGGTTCTGTCACTGACAGAGACTACATACGATCTCTTTACGACGGGGAAATCACATATCTGGATGATCGCCTGGGACAGGTCTTTGATCTTCTCGAGGACCTCGGAATTGCCGAGGAGACAGTGGTCATTGTTGCAGCGGACCACGGAGAGATAATGTATGAGCATCGCGGGTGGTTTGCCCACGTAGGGCTTTACGAAGAGATCATGCGTGTTCCGCTGATAGTGCGCGGTCCGGGAACGGTTCGTGGGCAAAAGATACCGCAGACCTTTCAACACATCGATCTCGCGCCGACTATTCTCTCGCTTTTCGGAGTGACGGTGCCCGAGGCTATGGACGGCGTCAGCTTGGCCCCAGCGCTTCGCGGCGAGCCAGTCGAAGGATACGACGCTATTTACCTGACCGAAGCCACGGTCCAGATCAAATGGGGCATACGCACGCCTGATTGGAAACTGATCAAGGTGATCGACCCCGGGGTCACTCAGATAGATGAGGACGAATTGTATAACTTGGTCGACGACCCCGGCGAGCAACGCAACCTAGCTACCGAGCATCCCGATGTCAAAGACCGGCTTGAGCTTCAGCTGAGGCGTTGGTGGGACGCGAAGCTGGGCACCCGGACCGATATGCTGCGAGCCCAGGCCACTGCCGGTATTCCGGCCAGGGAGTGGCTATCGCTCGCGCTGCGGTCCCGCGACTTGAGTTACGAAGAGTGGATGCAGAAGCAACGATACATTTGATGACCCTTGCGCCTGGGCGATGAGTGCTTTCCCAGACAGACCAGGTCGCCACCAACAAGGAAACCGAACGGTGTGGGCGAACACTTGGCCGTTGCCAGGTTTCAGTAGGTGGCGACCAGCGTATTTGGCGATGCTTGCACGGTAGTCTATAAGTTGGGTGGCGTCCGCCTACTTGCTAAAGCCCAACGAGGCAGTTCGCGGAGAATATCGGAGGTTACTACGCCACCTAGGCGCCCCACGGCATCGTTGCCTTCTGGCGTTTCGAGGGCGCTGTCGAGCCAGGTTAAGGGTAGCAGCGACGAATTCGTGAATGCCGTCGATCACATCGAGACTCATCCGAAAGTCATCGCCGATATGACCTCCTAAGGCCTGTTGACCTGATTGATGTGCGAGTCCGCTACGAAGGTCGCCTTAGATTCAGGGCTCTGCAGGACGCACAGCTGTCATGAATCGCGGGAGATGATTGGCTGCCCCCGGCCCGGGATGGGTCAGGGGCAGATGAGTCTAGGCTAGCAGCCGGCGAGTTGGCAACCGACTCCTAGCACTGGGTCTCCCAAACCTTCTGGGCCTCTTCCAAGACATCGTCGATCGTGGAGCGCCCGTCGATGAGACCCTGCATTCCAGGGGCTATCGACACGTCGGTCGCGGAGCACCTCGCCCACCGCATGATCGTCTTTCCCGACGCGAGAATACTTATCGTCGGCTCGATGACGTTCTTGTCGAAGGTCGGGTTGACGCTTCCAAGCTTGACTCCGACCTTGCCCGTTAGAGCAGGGCGTGCCGCTACCATCTCCTGCCCGCGGCCTTGGGTGTACCACTTGGTGAGCTCGAAGGCCAGATCCTTGTCCTTGGCCACCTGAGTGATTGCCCAACTCGTTGAAATCGCCGCCAGGGTCTTGCCCCCGGGTGGCTCGAAGATGCCCCACTGGTCGCCGTTGCCCGCGTCGCCCCCGCTCTGGGCGATGCCCCACCAGCCGTCCCACCCAACCATGGAGGCGGCCTCCATTCTGATCCAGGCCGACCGCGCGTCACCGACGCCGATCGATAGCGGATTCGGCTGAGTCCAGTTCCTGTCAAACAGCATTTTGTACAGCTCGAGCCCCGCGCGGCACTCGTCACTGTCAAAGCTGCCCGTACCTTCCCAGTCGATCGCGTCGCGATAGCCTGGCGCCGCCGTCTCGAGCATCAACGTCCAGTAGGTGTTTGCCCACCAGTTGTCCTTCGAGCCCATGGCAACGGCAGGCACTCCGGCGGCCACGAAGGTGTCGTTGACCTTGACGAATTCGTCCCAGGTAGTGGGCAGGTCCAGGTCGTGCTCCTTGAAGAGGTCCAGGTTCGCGTAATACTGACCTATCGCTTGTCCGCGAATCGGAATGCTGTAGATATTGTTCGAGCCGTCTATCTGTCCAAGGTGCTCGAGCTCGTCGATCAGGCCAGCCACAAACAGGTCCTTCCAGCCGCCACCCCACTCCGAAACGGCATAGTCCTGCAGAGGGACTATGAACTCCTCGCTGGCCATCGGAGAGATGTGGCTCCAGTTGTTCTCGAACGCGTCGGGCCCAACGCCCGCCGGTACGGCCGCCTTCAGGGCGTCGTTGTATCGCGACCAGTGGACCGGAACGTGCTCCTGGATGATGCCGGTCTCCTCCTGGAAGGCCTCCCCCATCGTCACGCCGTCAACCGCCCAGTCCTCGGCAGTGGCCAAGCTGACCCAACCCCACGTGGTTACGACCTTCTTCTCCATCATCACCGGAGCGACCGTTACGACCTTCTCCTTCTCGACGATGACTTCCTTCTCTACCTCGACCGTGACGACCTTCTCGACCTCGACGAGCGTCTCTTTCTCGACCTCGACGATCTCTTGGACGACTCGGGTGACTTCCTTCTCTACCTCGACCGCCTTCTCGACGACGACTTCCTTCTCAACGATCTCTTGGACGACTCGCGTAACCACAACTTCGACCGGCTTCTCGACGACCTTCTCGACGATCTGCGGTTGGCAAGCGGCGATTACGGGCAAAGCAGCCGCAGCGCCGAGACCGGCTAGGAACGAACGACGGGTAAATCTGGGTATCAGGGTCTTGTTCAGATCCAATTGAAACTCCTCCTTAAAATCTGGTCTCGAACCAATGTCTTGTCCCCACCTGGAGGAACGAATGTCGGGTCGGCCGGCAACTCCCCTGGCATCCCCCCTTTCGGCAAACATGCTGGATATTGTGTTTAGAAATCCTTGCCGCAATCCTACTCTTTTGGTCAGCCAGTTGCAATTGGTATTCGGGCAACCATAGTCCGGGCGGAGAGTGGATACGATCAGCGTCGCGCTACACTCCCCGACGTCTGCCGCTGTTGTCGAAAGGCCGGCGAACACGCTCCGCCGCGGTGGATGTTACTTGTACCTCATCGGTAGCGACACGTTCGAAAGGGTGGCAAAGGGTCTGACTGCGGGCGCAAATCCCACCCAAAAAGGATAGGCAAAGGGCTGTGTCCGGAGCAGGCGATCCTTCCGTCCACGAATTACGGTTCAGGTCGAACAATCACAAAGTGCTGCATTTTCGCCCGCCGCCGGTCCGGTGTTGATCGCTTTTTCGTTGGCCGCTCCAGCGATGAGTGAGATGGGCGCGACTGCGAGGATTCGGCCAGTGGGCGTCACCCACCGACCAGCCGTCCCGACGGGCTGGGCGCATCATCGTAGGACACTATTTGGGTTACTAGGGAATGCGGCAGGCACTGGCCGTTGCGCGGCGGTCCTCGCTCGTCCTGATCAAATCCCGCTAAGCTTAATAGGCCTGCTTGTTTATCTCTGCCTGAGTTTGCCTTTGGTCTTCGGTCCACCAGGTTTCAACGTAGCTCAGAATCGCCGAAAATTCTTCGCTCGACGGCCTAACCGGACAAGGTAGGACAACGGATGATGAAGAAACCCAGCGAGCGGCGCAAGCTGAAGTGACTCGCGTAGTCGTCCGCGAAGTCGCGGCCGGAGCAGATACCGCCAAAATGGTTCCTCTGCCGAAGACTACGGAGGAGCTAGTGAGCCGCGCAGACATCATCGCGGTGGGACGAGTTGGCAAGGTCATCCGTGTAGTAGCTGAGGGAGGACTCAAAGAGCCGGTCGTCAAGCAGACCTTGGTGCCGCATACGTATTTTGAGCTTGAGTTAGAGCAGGTCATCAGGGACGACGGAACAATTGGTCGTGGCGAGACCGTGATTCTACGCGAGGAAGGCAACGGCGGGGTCGGGCCTGTGGAGGTTGGCGAAGGAACGTTCATGGAGTGGGAGAGAAGCTCCACGACACCCGAGACTGGCCAGCGACGGTTGTTTGTGCTCGTCAAGACCCGTAACGACAGCTACGGTGGTGGAAGGAGCGGCCTTCTGGATATCGATGGAGATGTCGTCAGATGGGCCTCGAATGACCAGCCGGTAGGCTTTGCAATTGGCAAGACACCGGAGGAGTTCGTAGAAGAGGTGACGGAACTAGTTGGCGTTGATGGCCCGGAGTTGCCGACTAATACTCACTTCCCTCAGCAGCATGAGGGCGTCAACATAGTAATGGAAGCCGAGCTCGAGGGCCAACTGGTGTCAAAGGACGGATGTCTTCGTATAACGAGCATAGGCGGCACCGACTACCTTCTCATTTGGCCACACGGATTCAAGCTGACTGTTGACGGTCGAAACATTCAAGTCAGCGACGATTCGGGAGTCTCTTTATCTGTCGGAGAGGAGATCAGAATCGGTGGCGGTGAAGTATCTCTGTCCCGTGTCCAAGCCTTCGTAGAGCAGCCCCTTCCGAGTGATTGTCCTGGTCCGTATTGGGTTGCCGGAGAGGTGCCGCTCCCTTGAGGGTCGGGGCTCGCTCGGTGGGATTGTCAGGATGCGCCCGAACCTCGAAGGTGTGGAGCCTGGTTCGTAGCGCTATAGATCGGTGAGGGCACCGGTCGCATGATGCGCCAGTCGTTACGGACCAGCACCCCTTGCTCGGTGTCTCGCCCGATGAGGCGCATGTTGACGTGCTTCACCGACGGGATGCGCAGCACCGCTCCGATCTCGAGCTCCAGTGGGAAGAAGACGTCGTTGTACTCTCAGACGATCCACCACAGATCGGCCCGGACACCGCTGGATACGTAACGCATTGAGTTATGAAATATCGTCACAAGGGCCCCGATCAGGACTCGGCTGTTAACCAACTCCCAGCGAAAAATGGAGAATGGGAGAATTAGGAAACGAGAACACTGGCTCCCCTTGCGCAACCCCTATGGTTGCACAAGGCACCCCAAGCCGGTTTTGCGAACTGGAGAATCGGGGAGCATGAGGAAAGGGCGAATTTAGCTACAGAAACCGCCACAAATGACGTGACCCCGGAGGGATCACCCTGCGGGGTCTTGTGTTAACCAGTTGGTCGCCTGAGTTCGTGGTCAGAAACTTGGCTCCCCGAGAAGGACTCGAACCTACAACCTAGCGGTTAGTCCGCCTCTGGCGGACCCGCTCTACCCGTAAGTTGGACCATCAGCCATGCCCTGCCACATCCCGTCGTTGGAAATCGTTCACACCACATGGCTTCTGGCCTTGTCGCAAGCGGTCGTTGGTCGTCCTTTACAGCATGTAAACGGTAAACATGTCGAAGGTGTTTTGGGCTCCCCGAGAAGGACTCGAACCTACAACCTAGCGGTTAATCCGCCATAGGCGGACCCGCTCTATCTGTGAGTTGGGGCCTCAGCCACGCCCTGCCGGCCCCAGTCTTTAGGAATCGTTCACGCGGCATGGCTTCTGACCTGGAGGAGTATTGTTCCTGATATGTCAACCGCCACGGTCCTCGATTCTTCGTGCAGCCGGCGAGTAGGCGGAGGCCCGGGTGTTCGAGGCCTCCAAGTTCTCGCCTCGACTACTCCTCGATCGGAAGCTCTCTTAACATCTACGCAGAATACGAGATTCTTCATTTCGCCATACGTCCTGAAGTTGCAGGCATGCTTCGCGTCGGTGCTGGAGGGCCGGCAGGAACATTAGACGCCGACCCCGCCGTCTAATTATTCATTGCGTAGGGCCGGATCAAGGGTGAGAAGTGACCATACGCAGGGAGCCTTCCTTCCAGCACCCCAGGTTCCTATCGCAGATCGCGCTTGCCTTCACCTAAACCCGTACCACTCGAACCGCGAAGTTGCTGACATCTGGCGCGCTGGCGCGCGCTGTGTCGATGACGATGGCGAGCACCCACGCCGCAGCGCTCGCCGTCCATTCAGGCAGCGTAACCGACACGCCGAGGCCCGAGCGCGCAGGGGAGATGGAGTGGATCGGCGCCTCGACCGCCGCTTTGATCGAGTGCTGCTCAGGCACGGCTACTACCGGTCCGAACTCGAACGATCCGGTGTTCATCCACTGGAGGCTAGCGACCAACTCTGTCTCGGTATGCCCCCCGAGCAACTCCTGGTCGAATGCGATGAGCGCATCTGCTCTCCCCTTCAGGGTAGTGTTAAACCAGTTGAGCATCCCGATAAGATCAGCGTAAGATTGCTTCCTGGGCTCTAGGAAATTTGCCGTCACCTGGAGTCCAGACAACTCGACGACCCCAAAGCGGCGGAGTGCATCATCGAAACACTGAATCAACGCCGGTAGCAAAACAGCCGGCTCGACGGCGCGTCGCCGTACCCCGAGCGGCGCATAACCATAACCTAGAACAGGCATCGACGGTACCCTGGTTGGCTCAATGTCACCAACTTCCAGTCCGACCTGCACCCATCCGATCCGGGATTCGTCAATCCCGGCGGTCAGTTCCGCCTCGTTCATGCCCCAGAGCAGCGGGCGGCGGCGAGCCGACGTGGTGGACCAGCCCATCAATTCAGCACGCGCTCTGAAAACGCTGTAGAGATCCTCCTCCTCGGAATCAATCAGGTTCGTGCCCGGGGAAAGCTGTCCGAAAGCCTCTACGAAAAGCAAAGACGACATGACAACTGCTCTCCTTCAAGCCAGGCTGTCTCGGCGGAGCCTCTATGACTAGGGACGATCTGCCCCGTACTTCTCGACCTTTCGCTCCCTATCTCAACTAGGCCGGCAGTTGACGTTCGCGATCTTGTATACCTTGTCGGGACGAGTTAACTGCTACGAAGGAAGTACTTAATGCTAGGGGAAATGGCTCCCCGAGAAGGACTCGAACCTACAACCTAGCGGTTAACAGCCGCCCGCTCTACCAATTGAGCTATCGGGGATCGTTTTGGATTCTATGGCCGCCGGCTTACGACTGTCAAGGTGTTGGTAGTACTCGAATCCAGGTGTGCGCTCCCCCAATATATATTCAATACTCTGGCGGCGGCGCGAGCACTTCGCACGACATCGAGCCAAACACCCGGCTACAATATTGTGAAGGCGTTAGAAGGCGAAAACCCGAGTGCTCCGCATACACAGCAGGCTTTGATGGAGAAGGTATTCAGTGAAAATTCTCGCGTATCATCACGCTACTCTGTTTGCTAGAGATCTCGACCTGTCCGTGCGCTTCTTCCGTGACACCCTCGGAATGACGCTGATGCCACATAAGGAATTCACTAAAGAGAACGTGAGATTCTTTCAAGCGACGAATGGTTCACAGATACACGTGCTGCAGGATGATGATACGAACGAGCGCCTCCATGTGGCCATGGAGGTTGACGACCTAGACGAAGTGTACCGCCGCATTGTCAGCGCCGGCTGCCGGATAGACAACGAACCAGACCGACGCCCGGACGGTTCCCGCTTCTTCTTTTGCCGAGATTTTGAAGGCAACAGGGTGGAGTTCACCCAGCACAGCGGATGGAACCTGGTGGATACTTGGCGACCGGCGTCTGCCGGAGGATAGTCGATTGGACCCTTTGCATGGCTGCTACGGCACGCCCGTAGTTCTGAGAACGCGGTCGGGAATCCCTCGGTGGGACTTCGGACTTACCGGCTGGCGGTAAAGCGCGATTCGGCCAGGTGGACGCGACAAATTTGCCGGCTGTAGCAGGCCGGCAAATCGTCGCGTCGCCGTTACGCTTGGTTCCTCTGGTCCGTCGAGTCAGTCGGCGGATACTTCGTTGAGCCGGCCGGTGGCGCAGTCGTAGACGAAGCCGCGGATCTGGTCCTTGCGGGGGATGAAGGGATTGGCCTGGATGCGAGCGATTGACTGTCGCACATCCGCGTCCAAGTCTCCAAATGCTTCCAACGCGAAGGAAGGACGAATGCCAGTGTCCGCTACGATCGTGTCTTTCACGTCGTCATCGCGGAAGGTCAGCATCCCGCAGTCCGTGTGATGGATCAGCACAATTGCCTCGGTCCCAAGCAGCCGCTGGGAAATTACCAACGAACGGATAGCGTCGTCACTTACCACGCCACCCGCATTGCGTATCACGTGCGCGTCGCCTTCCTCGATACCCAGGATCTTGTGAGTATCCAGGCGCGCGTCCATGCAGGCTACGACCGCCAACTTGCGTCCCGGCGGTAGTGGCAGGTCGCCCTTGTCGAAACTTGCCGCGTACTTGGCGTTACCTTCGAGGACTTCGTCGATAATGCTCATCGAACCCTCCTTGTTGGGATAATAAACTGGATAATATGGATCAACTTTATCCATATTATCCGGCAATATACACTACCTGTTTTGTCGAGTCAAATCTTGTACACACTCGATACACGCCAAATATGCGTCTATTGAGTGCTGATAGGACGAGATTTGCACTGAAATCGCTGAACGCGGGGCAGGATGAGCTAGCCCAACCGCGTCACATTCGTTCTCGTGGAGGATTCTCAGATAGCAACATGCTGAAGATCCGAGAAAGAGGAGACCGCACTAGCGCTCGCCGGCAAGCTCAGTTTGTCGTTGGGACTCCGTAGGGCTGGTCCAAGAAGGGGTGGTTGGCGATAGTGAGAGGCCACGCCTGTCCGCCCTCAAGCTGGAACTCGCTACTTCTCCCGCAAAGCCAGTAAAACATCTCAGACGCGTGATACATGTCCCAAAACTGCGGTCTGAACGTCGTCCCTTGCAACCCGTAATCAGCGGTGGCGAAATCGAAATCGGGCTCCACTACCCAATCGCGCTGAGGAGGCGTCGTCCTCCAATAGACGTATTTCAGCAAGTTGCGAGTCCCGTTGACGCGTCCTTTGGATCGTCGATGCCAAATCGAGTACACGGTGATGAAGACAGATCCAGAAGGCGCGGCAGCCAGAAACGAGCCTCGAACCTTGTCGTAATGCCCCATATATGGCGGTAGAGAGAAAAGAAAGTGTGAGCCCGGCAAGAGCTCTGTCGGCCCCATGTCGACCGTGCACTCCTGCGGGTAGTAGAACACTTGAAGATAACGCAGGTTCGGCTCGTGTATCGAACCCCCATCACGATGCCAGACCTGGGCCGGCAATGCTCCGGTGACGCGATGATTGGCCATCAAGTTGGGCAGGCTGAAATTCTGACCCAGCAGGGACCGCACGGCTCCAGTCACTTTAGGGTTCAAGATCACATTTTGAACAAACCAATCTTCTCGAAGGATCTCGCTCGGCATGATGAGCGGATTCCCCGCCATAAAATCAAAGGTTCTGCGGTTGATGTCTTCCGGTATCACTTCCTCCAACATCAGGAAGCCATTCTTGCAGAACTCCAAGACCTGGGTGTCTGTCAGCGTCGGCTCGCAGTTGTATTTCTTCAACGGAAACCACCTTTGTCGCTAGGGCGTGGCGTCCCGGCATCGCCAATCGCCAACCGAGTGATGGGATCGCCGGCAACTCCGATTATAGCCTGACGCACGTAAGACTCAGGGAGGACTTTATCGCCGGCAAATGGGGATCCCCGAACACTTGAAATCTGACGAGGACCAGTCGACACCTTAGGCTAAACTTGGCTGGACATGAGAGTCAACGTATTGAAGACGGCGCTCGTCGCCCTACTCCTGCATGGAGTCTTCACTGTTGCGGTCCCCTATTCGATTCTCCGTTTGACCGCTCGGTTTGACTGGCTGCATCTTGATCTTGGCCCGATGAGCCAAGGTCAAACTGTGGGATGGTTCATCAACGATGAATCAGGCCCAACGAGCCGGCTATAGTGAATTCAGCACGATAAGTCCGCCTTGCGGCACACTTAGATCGACCAGCGCTTCGCCGTCGTCTGCCACTATCCGAGTCTCGCCCACTTTTGTGAGAGTGTGGTCACGCACTTCCACCCCGTACTCGCCGCCGACGTTCTGCAGGATGGTGTGAATAGAATCCTCAAGCGTGCAGTTGAACAGGTAGATCTCTTTGGCATCTTCCGGTATTGGCACTCTCAGCGCAGGATAGTTGCCGTATGACACGAAGGCCTTTTTCGGACTGCTGACCAGAATGGTTGAGAACTGCAGGTCATTCTGAATCGGCGTCATCTGGCCATATCTGAAGTCGTGCTTATGCTCGTGGTAAAACTCTATCCATCGCCTGATCAAGTCGCGATGTGAATCAGAGAGGCTTATCACATCTGCCGCAATTTGTGGAACAGCGGATATGATCGCAGTCGACAGCATCTTCGCGACGGTGTTGTCATCCTCATCCAGGCGCCACCAAATGGGGTCAAAATGGACCGCTTTCCCTGACGGGACGAACGACCTCAGCAACACACAGAGCCGGCGATCGAGCTCGTAATCTCCTGTATCTCCTGAGTCGGTGGCCCTGAAGGCGGTAGCGTAATTCAGGCAGTTTATGTTTGAGTAGGTGTGGCTGAATTCGATGACGGCTTCTGGCTTCGGCTGGTCCATAGCCTTCTTCATTTGCGCGTAGCTGCGGTCGAGGGCGATTCCGATCGAGGAGACGTCATGTTCGTGGTCCGCGGTGCACTGGATCAATGGCAAGTTGCCGCCGCAGTCCACCGTGTAGCCATCCGCATCGTAATCCCTCAACACTCTGGCCATCAGCTCCGCCATATGCGCCCGAGCGTCGGGATTACGGGGACAAAAGAAATCCGTTTCCGGGATCATGAGGTGCGCAACCTTCGCTCTTACCTTACTTTCGATCCCGGCTACGAAGGGATCTATCCACAGGCAGACTGTCATACCCATTTCGTGGAGTGTGCGTACAGTGCCAGGGAAATCCGGAAACTTGACTGGATCGGCTACGTAGTCTCCGCACTGCACGGGATATGCCCAACCGGGATGCTGCGAATCGAAGCAATAGCTGCCGGAGTTCAGAATGTTGGTTAGACCGAGGTCGACGGCAATTTCCGCACCTTTCAGCAGCAACTCATCGTCCACATCCTCGATGCGTCCAGTTGCCCACTCGCCCGGCGGGGAGATCCAAGGCACCCATACTGGTTCCCAGCAGGGATCGGGACTGGGCTCGACCGGCCTATTCATCACCTCATCGTGAACGCCGCGGTAGTCGTGCATAGTCTGAAACCAAGACGCGCCGTTCGAGACAAAGAAGCCGTCCCGATGCTCTGTCAGGGGGCCAAGTACGAAGTCATCCGTCGGCCTCGTGAACTCGTAGACCATCTCTCCTCTGTCTAGGTCCGGCATGGTGTAATGAGTAGCTATTCTCTCCGTCATCAGGGTCTCGATGCGCTGATCGATGAGTCCGACGCCCAATGTCACCGTTCCTGCTCTGTCCAAGCCTAAGATGACCGGGGACCTTGCGTCGGCGCAGGAGCGAGTGTCTACCAGTGGGTATCGCCTGGACGGTGATAGCGTTTCCATCGGAAGTTGTCTTTGCATGTATAGGAAGGCGATGTGTCTCTCGGTGAGGTGCGGCATCCAAATCCTGTGGAGATCGCCTATGTTGCTGCGGGCGCTCAACGTGTACCGTTTGACCGTGAAGTGCTCCCCGTCCCCGCGTCGAAGATTGAAGACCACAGCAACGTAATCGGATTCTCGCTTTTCCTCGAGTTCGAGGATGTAGCCGGAACCTTCGTAAGTAGCGCGAGCCGATCCTTCATCGCCAAGAACTAGGTTCCATTCTCCAACGTGGGGATCAAGGTCAAATTCCAGATCAAAGTTAGCGCCGTAGAGAGTTTTCTTGATTGACATGCGTGAATCTCTCCTCCTGAATTGGCGCCCGACTCCCATCTCAGGACGCCGGCGTACAATTGCTCCTAACCCTTAAAGATGCTGCTGGTGGTGTGCTCCTTTGGGCGCATGGTACTATCCAACCCATCGGGCTAGTAAGGGATTTGGCCCAAGATGCAATCGCGGGAATCGCTTGGCCAGTACGCCTCTCTTCATGCCTGGACCTTATGCTCGTCGCTCTGGAGCATCTGGGTGCTAGAATTGGCTCGTCGTTGCACTGCGATGAAGCCAGGGTCGAGTGGCGCCGACCGTTTCGCTAAGCCGGCAGGCGCGCGGATATTTCCCTCCTCAACCGGAAAGGCACTGGGGCTTTGTGCCATGACTCATCCTCGTCGCCTGCAGCAAGCAAAGGAGAAAATCCGATGAAAGTTATCGAAGGGATAGAAGTACTAACCACTCTTGAAGAGTTGGTCGATCCCAAGCAAACGGCTCTTATGTGTATAGACATGCAGAATGATAATGTATCGGAACGAGGCCATATGGGGCCTAGGGTTGCGCCAGTTCGGGCAATCATCCCTAACATCCAGAGACTCCTAGATGCCGGACGGCGCGCCGGGGTGCTGGTCACGTACGCGGAGTTCATCCATCGCAACCGCGACGGCGTCAGCCTGTTGGATGGACCTGAGCTATGGTCGCACCGAGACCAGTCGTCGATTAGGTTGATGCAAGAGGATAGCTGGGAAGCACAGACTATCGACGAGCTTACGCCGCAGGCCGGCGATCTTGTGATTCTCAAATCAAGGGGTAGCGCGTTCTGCGACACGCCTCTGGACTCAAATCTCGGCGCCCGGAGCATAAGGAGCGTCATCATTACTGGCATTGCCACGTCGGGATGTGTATTCGCGACTTGGATAGATGCGCGTACGCGCGGCTACTACCCAGTGCTAGTTACGGATGCCGTGGCCGAAGCCGGCGGGGGCCGGCACGATATCGCGTTGGAATGGATGGGTGGCAGCGCGCCAACGGCGACGACTGAGGAGATAATCCGCTTGTGGGCCGGCCAGGCATAACGTGGCGGAGAGGGAGGGATTCGAACCCCCGAGGCTCATCACCTGGCTGTTTTCAAGACAGCTGCCTTAAACCACTCGGCCACCTCTCCGGCGAGATTGTACGACCACAGAGTTCGCAGCGTCAAAGCTAAACCTCGGCCGGTAACAGTTCAGAATTGGGTGTATGTCTCTCCTCCATGCCGGTGAACTGGATAGGTCGAGTCGCCATTCGGGACCTCCGTAGGCGGTCAAGAGGTGATTTCCAACCTATCGATGCCAAATCCACTAGCTGCTCGACCTCATCCCCTCGCATTGCGTAGTCTTCGACCTGGCCCCCTTCTCCTGGCCAGAGTTCGTCTCATAACTCTGTGTGAGGTACGAAATACGGCGGGACCTTCTCATCATGACCTAGTTAACGGTTCATTATTGATGAAATCGACCAAATACGAAGGTCGGAATTGCGCTTATCACTGCCCTTTGGACTTGTGAGACAGCCTCTGGCCAGGAGGAGGGGGATCTTTGTTGTGGGGGACACCCCCACGTCCCCCGGCAAGGGCTCCGCCCTCGCAACCCTTTCCTGCTTTCGCCGATCAGACGTCCTCGTCTGCGGAAGACTTTCATTGGTGCAACATTATGCCCATACGGTGCCGGCACCCCTAAGTCTGAACACTTACCTCGACCGAGGTCGGAGCCATCAACGCACTTGCGGGGGGCGTTTGTTTCGCAATTATTGGGTTTGTCGATCGCTGACAAGCCATCCCTGCTTCCATTCGACGTGTTTGTTTTGCAAAAACTAGGTTGTAGAGAGCTATCGCTCTATCCTGCGGCCTGACCTGATACTGGTGCAATCGGCAGCGACCGCAAAACGAAGCCAACTCGGCTACAGGCATAGGGTGCGTGGGCAGCAAATCCGGCCGAGTCACCGAGTATGCTGACCTAGCACACAGGGTTCCTCGCTTGTCGTTCGATGGCCCCAGATGAGGGTTCATTTGATTGGCCGCCCTTGATAGGAACATAGGTTCTGTCTTTATTCTAACACACCTTGCTCTGAGTTCGGCCTCGGGCCTGGGTCTTGGCGGGGCTTTTCTATTCTCTAACTCTCGTTGTAACCAAAGGTTGGCGGTGGTCTTGCCTCCCCTCCCCTCTGGATTCCTGCCCCCGTATCGGAGTACGGGGCCGGAATCACCATGGCCTTGCGAAGACCGCATGAGAGAGATGGAAAATTGTGGGCGGCCGGGTTCTCGCCTATTGTATGGCGGTCTTGCCCCTCCCCTTCTGGATTCCAGCCCCGTATCGGGGTACGGGGCGTGCTTTTGATCGCTGGAATGACGAGGTGGGCGGCGGGAGCCTATTTTCATAGCAATCGCTCATGCCGGCTGGTGCCGGCACACCAAGGTATGAAAACCCGGAGTTGTGATTTGGTATGGAGAATCGGCACGGCGGATTCTGCCACGCCCCACCCCGACCCCAGCGGGGGACAAGCCCCCGCGCTACATTTTCTCATTCCGCCATCGACCATCGGTCTACAATTCGGCAGGATTCGCCGGTGGAGAGCCGGCATCGAGGTTGATTGGAGGGCACATCCCGGATCGGAGTCCGGGACATGCTTTCATAGCAATCGCTCATGCCGGCTGGCGCCGCCACACCAGGGTATGAAAATGAGACCTGGTCGTTGGAGGTGTTTGGGTGTGGTTGGTGCCACCCTTCCCCTCTGGATTCCCGCTTCCGCGAGAATGACGAAGTGGGGGCCGGTGGCATTCAGGCATACTTGAGGCCGGGTAACACCATTTTCGTACGAATCGCTCATGCCGGCTGTTGCCGGCGCACCAAGGTGTGAAAACCCGGAGTTGTGATTTGGTATGGCGAGTTGGCACGGTGGATTCTGCCACGCCCCACCCCGACCCCTGCGGAGGACAAGCCCCCGCGCTACATTTTCTCATTCCGCCATCGACCATCGGTCTACAATTCGGCAGGATTCGCCGGTGGAGAGCCGGCATCGAAGTTGATTGGAGGGCACATCCCGGATCGGAGTCCGGGACATGCTTTCGTACCAATGACGACATGCGGTTTGCGGGCTATCGAAATGGGCTTTGTAGGTTGACTTTTTCGACCAACTGCTTGTCGGCCTAGGAAAATGCCCTAGAAATCCTAAACATTAAAGAATTGAAAAGCCCTGGGGTCTTGGTGGTTTCCGGTTCGCCGGGTTTCCGCAGCTGCAGGGAAGTCTTGTGTCGCCTACCTCTTGGATTTCCGCTTCCCCTGGAGGATTGCCTATTTCATTGCAGGTGGTTGATAGCCGAAATTCAACCCGGCAGCTACGTTCACAAGCCGTCGATCGCTTGTCCATAGGGGCATATGCCCAGCGAGCGTCGCTGCTGCCAGCAGATGGGCGTCGCCGTAGCCAATGCCGTGTTCCATCAATCGGTGTCGTTCGACGAAGAAGAGCACCTCTTCTTCGGTGGCCACGGGCGTTACAGGTAATCCGCCGAGTAGACTGAGCACCTCCTCACGATTGCGCAGGTTGCCCAAAGCGAGTTCCCCAATAACGAACGGGTGAACCAGTACTTGGTTTTCGTTCAACAAGGACACGAGGTGCGGTTCCTCGGAGCGCAGATAATCGATCCAGACCGACGTGTCGACTAGGACCAAGACGTCTCAACCTTGCGGCGCCGGACAGGCCGTAACTGAGGCTCGCTCCCGGCGAGGCTCGCGAGCCTTCGAGCGCTCTCGCGTTCGATCAGGGCGCGCAGGCTTTCTCTCAACAGAGCGGCTCTCTGGTTAATGCCGGTGAGCCGCTGGGCCTCTTCCAACAACCGGTCGTCTATGTTTACGGTGGTTCTCACATCAACCCTCCGGTTCCTGACGTCATGAGCATACTAACATGCATCAATCAATGACATATACGATGCATGTTGCCGAGGGAGCATCGGCGTCAGGACTCCACTCCCCTGCTCGGCACACGTCTTGCGGAGGAGTGTCTGAGACGACGCCTCAGGCGTAGCCGAACAGCGGAGGGAACACGATGACGACGAATCCCGCCCATACGCCATAAACCGGTAGGTAGGTTGTCTGCCATCGCTCAAGGGTGGAGAACGAGACTCGGTTGCGCAGGAATCGTGTGTACAGCCATGCCGACCAGGCTAGATTAACGAGAAGGATGATGTTCTCGCCCAGAGCCGCCACCTTGTTCGGGGTGAACCCGAACTCGGAAATGCGTGCCGAGATCGCCGCCAGCGCCACGGCGTCGACTATCAGGGCGCAAACCACGAGCAGCAACTGCAGCTTATCGAAGCCATTTGGCGGCGCCTGCGGGTCGCGCGCCGAAATCGAGTAGAGAAGCAGACCCAAGACGACCACCAGCAGTAGGTCGAAGCCAATCAGCACCTCCCGCTCTACGTCGATGCCGCTGCCGGTCCACACCATGGTTACCAGGAAAACCAGCAGTAAGACGGCGAACAGAGGGGTGAACAAGCGAGTGAGCACCGGCACGATGTTCTCGATGACGCTCTGCTTCGCCTCGACCAGCCAAGCACTTACTATGACGGCGCCCATGGCCCCGCACGGCAGCAACCAACGCTCTATCAGGCCATAGACGTGCAGGTCGATGGCGGAGAACATGAAGCCAGTGAACATCATGAATACGCCGCCGCCGAGAGCGATGAGCACGTAGTAGATGAAAAACTCGCCGGAGAACCGTATGAAGTCCATGCGCCCTTCGCCGGCGCGCCAGTCGCCTCCGGCGTACACGAAGCCCACGACCAGCCACAGCGCGATTGGCAAGTGCAGCACCGCCAGCCCCAAGGTGTGGCTGTTGGGCGCGAACGGGAAGACGTTTGCGAAGACAGCTGCCGCGACGAATGGCAGCAATAGCCAAAGGTAGCCGGGCGACAAGAGTCCGCGCTTCCAGGCGAAGTACCCAGCGAGCAGAGGCAGCACAAAGAGGCTGAGATTGCGGCCATAAAACTCCACGTCTGAGGCTCCGCCGGCGGGATGGTAGCCGAAAAGCTCAGGAGCCTTTACTGCCAGCGCCGCGGCAACCACCAGGCCGGCGACGACGATGGTCTCTGAATGGACCGTATGGCCAGGTTCGTCCGCGGCATCAGGCGCGACGACGAGCTGTTTCCACAACCGCTCGGAATGCTCACGGGCGAACTCACGAGATACGGCGTCGAGGTTGCCCATCCGCTTGACGGCGACCAAGAAGGCTTCGTCGGCCGCCAGGCCGGCGTCCGCAAGAGCCGTAATCTGATCGCGGAGGTGACTTTCCAGCTCCTCCACGTCGGGAGCATGTATAGCTTGGCGCCGGCGGAGGTAGTCACGCCACAAGGCGATCTGGTTTTCGAGTGAATCGTCGTCAGGCATATTGCTTTTCAACTTCTCCCGTCTTCGCGGAACCTATGCTTGAATCGCGACGGGCGACATCTTCAACCAAATGCCGCGCAGCGTAGCATCCACGATTTGCCATTGCCGGCGTTGGATCGCCAAGTGTGCAAGTCCGTCTCTGGTTATGCGATAGTATTTGCGCCTGCGGCCGTTCTCCGAGATCTCCCAACTCGCCTCGACATAGCCAAGCCGCTCCAGTCGATGCAGCATCGGATAAAGCATGCCGTCCGCCCACTGCAATTGGCCGCCGGACAGCTCGCTTACGCGCTTAAGGATGGCGTAGCCGTAGCTATCGGCTTCGGCGAGTATGGCCAGTACGAGGGGCGTGGCAGAGGCCGCAACCAGATCCTTGCTGACGTTCATCGCGTTTCGTCCAGCACTGCGCCGGAATCGGCGCCCGTGAGAATCACATGATACATAGAAGTATTATACATAGTGCCTCTATGTAAGTAAATCTCTTGACGCGTAACAGTTCAGATTTGGGTGTATGTCTCTCCTCCATGCCCGTGAACTGGATAGGCCGAGGCGCCATTCGGGACCTCATTCGGCGGTCAAGGGGTGATTTCCAACCTATCGATGCCACATACACGCGCTGGTCGACCTCATCCCCCTGACCCCCTTCTCCTAGCCAGAGGCTGTCTCACAAGTCCAAAGGACAGCGATAAGCGCAATTCCGACCTTCGTATTTGGTCGATTTCATCAATAATGAACCGTTAACTAGGTCATGATGAGAAGGTCCCGCCGTATTTCGTACCTCACACAGAGTTATGAGACGAACTCTAGCCAGGAGAAGGGGGTTCTTTGTTGTGGGGGACACCCCCACATCCCCCGGCAAGGACTTCGCCCTTGCAACCCTTTCCTGGCTTTACCTGATCAGACCTCCTCGCCTGTGGCAGACCCTCATTGGTGGGATTTTATGCCCATGCGGAGCAGGTACCCCCAAATCTGAACACTTACCTTGATGCTGCTGTAATGCCTCACGGTTTATAGGGTCAGGGGGCACCAGGGCAACGGGCCGGCCGGCGCTTGGCTGGGGACAAGCCCCAGCGCTACATTTTCTCTGTGGAGGTAGTTGGTGGTGTATCGATTGCTGTTTGTCGGCGCCCACGCCTCCCGCTGGATTCGCGCATTGGCCCTCACCCCAACCCTCTCCCAGAGGGAGAGGGAGAAGACGTTGTACGACCGGGGAGATGGGTAACACTTAAACTGGGCACATCGGTAACACTATCGAGTAACTACTGGGGTTTCACGCGCCAGCCGCCGCTGATACGTGGGGTCCATGTGAAGGCTGGCCCTGACCATCGGCTTTCGGGACCAACTCGTATCCCAGCTGCGCATCCCAGTTACTCGCCTATTCATGGCCCGGACTCGGGCCTAATGGTGCTTTCATAGGGGTATGCACAACTCGTCTGGTGTGATCCAGGGGTTTTTGATTCTGTAACATCCGTTGTCACGCAAAGGTTAGCGGTGGTCTTGCCTTCCCCCTCCCCTCTGGATTCCTGCCCCCGTATCGGAGTACGGGGCAGGCTTTCGCAGGAATCACCATGGCCTTGCGAAGGCCGCATAAGAGGATGGAAATTGGCAACGCGAGTTAGCGGAAGTTAGGGGACTCATCCATCCCGGATCGGAGTCCGGGACATGCTTTCATAGTAATCGCTCATCCCGGCTGCCGCCGGCACACGAAGGTATGAAAATTGGGTGCATTGGTTGGTGGGAGAGTTCTAGCGTCATTGCCACAACCCGCACCTCCCCTCTGGATTCCCGCCTTCGCGGGAATGACGAATGGGGGGTCGCTGGCGCACTCGAAAGCCGTTTAAGCGCACTTTCGTACCAATCGCCCATGCCGGCTGGTGCCGGCACACCAAGGTATGAAAATTGGGTGCATTGGTTGATGGAAGGGTTCAGGTGTCGTCCGGGCCCCTTACCTCTCCCCTAGCTGGGGACAAGCCCCAGCGCTACATTTTCTCTGTGGAGGTAGTTGGTGGTGTATCGATTGCTGTTTGTCGGCGCCCACGCTTCCCCTGGATTCGCGCATTGGCCCTCACCCCAACCCTCTCCCAGAGGGAGAGGGAGAAGACCTTGTGCGACCGGGGAGATGGGTAACACTTTCGTAGGGGTATGCACAACTCGTCTGGTGTGATCGTCCAAGAGTCCGATGATGAAGGGACCGAATTGGATAGTCCAATTCCGATCATCGCTGGGCTTCAGCCCTATCGGTTCACCCCTCGGCGCCTCACTCAAATAGACGGTGTCGCCCCTGCACTTGATCTCTCCAATGCTACGAACCTTACCCATCAATCGAGAGGGGAGAGACGCTTCGGGCCGGCCGGCGATATTGGCCGTGAGTCGAGGCTACTCTGGAGTGGGCCGGTGTTACAATGTTGATCCAATGATTCAAGGAGGTGCTTGGGATATGAAGCTGGCGTGTGCGGACTTTACTTGGCCGTTGCTTCCCCACGAGAGGGTTATAGAACTGATTCGCATTCTAGAGATCGAGGGTGTCGATCTCGGTCTTTTTGGCAATCGGTCGCACATTCGGCCGGAGGTCGTCCGGGAGGACATACCGATGTGGTCCGGCATCTTGAAGGAGCGATTGGATCGGGCGGAGGTCGAACTGGCGGACTTCTACTTCCAGGCCTGGACTGACGTCCAAGTGATGGCGATGAATAATCCCGATCCCAAGCAAAGGGAGGACTCACGGGCGCTATTTCTAGACATGCTCGAGATGGCGCGACGTCTTGAAGCAAACGGCATCAGCACTTTGCCCGGCGTTCCATTCGACGGACAGTCATGGGACGATGCGATGTCGCGTTCTACGGAGGAGCTCCAATGGCGCGTCGACCAGGCCGGCAAGCACGGCATCGAACTCTCGGTGGAGGGCCACATCGGATCGATCGTGGACACGCCGGACAAGCTGATGCAACTTGTGGAGCGGACGCCGGGATTGAAGTTAACGCTGGACTACGGCCACTTCACCTATGCCGGCATCCCCGATTCAGAGGTGGAGCCGCTGATCGAGCACTCGCGGCACTTTCATTGCAGAGGATCGGCCGAGGGGGAATTGCAGACTTCATTCCTAGATAACAAGGTCGACTTCCGCCGGATCATCGAGCGGATGCAAGAGGTCGGCTATCCCGGCTACTTCGCCATCGAGTACGTGTATATGAGTCCATTCGACGCGAACCGCAGCGAGAACACGACCGAGACGATCCTGTACCGAGACTTCGCTCGGGCGGCGATCGAAGGCCGCGACTACACGCCGCCGGAGATGTTCTGAACGAGTAATTCCATATCGCCGACCCAGGGTTGATCACGGCGAAGGTGTAGTGTCAACAAGGTGGCCCGGGCGTATGCCGGCCGGCTGAGGCACGAAAATTGGGTGCATGGGTTGATGGAAGGGTTCAGGTGTCGGCTGTGCACCCCACCGTTCCCCTGGCTGGGGGCGAGCCCCAGCCCTACATTTCTCCGTTGACCCTCGGCTGGTGCCGGCACACCAAGGTATGAAGATTGGGTGCATGGGTTGATGGAAGGGTTCAGGTGTCGCCAGTGCTCCCCACCCTTCCTCTGGCTGGGGGCGAGCCCCAGCCCTACATTTCTCCGTTGACCCTCGGCAGGTGCCGGCACACCAAGGTATGAAAATTGGGTGCACTGGTCGATGGAAGGGTTCAGGTGTCGTCTGTGCCCGCCACCCCTCCCCTGGCTGGGGACAAGCCCCAGCCCTACATTTCTCCTTCGACCCTCGGCAGGTGCCGGCACACCAAGGTATGAAAATTGGGTGCGTTGGTCGACGGAAGGGTGAAGGTGTCGCCTGTGCACCCCACCGTTCCCCTGGCTGGGGATTAAGCCCCAGCGCTACATTTCTCCTTCGACCCTCAGCTTACTCCTCGACGACCCGGCGATTCATCTCTTGGATCCGCGGCGGCAATCTGTCGCGCACGGTGCGTTTCATTGACGGCCAGTGGCCGCCACCCGTCCCATGTTCGAGCCAGGCTGCGTGATAGGCGATCGACACGCCGATCCGATGCTGGTCCTTGGTGGTATTGGCGCCGCCGGCGTGCCAGATCGAGCCGATGAAGATCACGATCGTGCCGGGGTCTCCTTCGGCGGCGACCAGGTGACTATACTTGACGCCCTTTCGGGGTAGTAGCCGCGAGTGATGGCTGAAGGGCATCAGGAGGGTGCCACCGTTTTCGCGGGTGAACTCACTGAGCATCAGCAGACTGTTTATGACCGGCCACTGACCCGGAGCGGGAAGGCCGGCCCTGGCAAATACGCCGGCCGGCCCGTCGGCGTGTAGTGGCTGGCCGCCCCATCCCGGCTTGGTCCACCGCATGGCCTCGCCGGCGCTTTGGAATCCCTCGCCCACGGTTAAACGGGCAAGCTCCAGGTAAGCCGGAATAGTGACAGCCGAGGTGAACAGATCCGACTCCCTCGTATCCATTACGTGCTCGAGAAGTGAAGGGAGATGGCAATCGAGCTCGTCCGAATCCGGCTGCTTGCTCATGAGATCGACCACTCGCTCGGCCATGAGATTGGCGTCGGCCGCCGAAATGACGTTCGGGATCGTGACAAAGCCGTATTCGTCGAGCTGGGCTTTCAGCCCGACAATGTCGAAAGTTTCTGGCATCAGGACTGGGCCAACGGAGTCTTGAGGATTTCCAGCTCGTCAAGCCGCCGGACCCAACCTTGGTGACGCGGATGCTCTATCGAACGCCAGTATTCCGGGTAGAATTGCTCTCCCCAATCTCTTGCCTGCCGCCCGTGGTTGCTGCCCATGACGAGTTGAGTGTTGGCGACGCTCTCAGGGGTCTGGGGGTTCTCGTAATAGATGACTGTGCCCATCCTGCGCCGGTCGCCGCCGCCAAAGGCCGCGTGCCAGATTGCATTGTTGAAAAGCAAGGCATCACCGGGCTCTGAGACGAACGAGAACGCTGGGACCTCGTCCGGTCGGATCCCCAGTGTGGAGGAGAGGTCACTCTTCCTGCCGCGATTAGATCGATCCCAGAGGAGTTCTTGAAGCTGGGAGTACAAAGGGTCTCTATGGGAGCCGGGAATGACTCTCAACGCGCCATTCGACGCGTCGAGCTCGTCGAGGTATATCACGAACTTTGCGGCTCGGTACTCGCAGGTACCCGTGTCAGGATGCCACCCGGTATCGCCGACATAGTAGTTTCCATCGGTGACGATGCCGATCGGATCTCCACCGAGTACCTGTTTTGCAACGTCGGCAAAACGCGGATCGTCGATCAATGAAGCGATGAAGGGCGTATTGGCGTCCATAAGGGTCGTCCAGACTCTCTTTACATTCCCTCCCAATTGCAGCCGGCGGGCCTCAAGCGCGGCGTCGAACTCGTCGGAGTATGTCTTGAGCTCGTCGGGGGTAAGGTACTGTCGGAACGTGAGGAAACCAAAGGACTTGAAATGATTCATCTGTTGGTCTGTGAGTTTCACCTTGCATCCTCCTGAATTCGCGGCAAATATCTGGGTTTTGGCCTACGGTAGACTTCAGTTGGCTTATGGCTCTTCGCACGTACGCGCACGACACCAATGACCCGCACCTATTGCTCAACACACAATCAAGCGACTCCGGGCGTCTCGAGCACGCCGAGCTCGTCGAGCCGGCGGACCCACCTCTGATGTCGAGGATCTGGGTTCGAACGATAGTAGTCAGTGTACATCCGGTGGCCTTGCGATGAGTATAGCGTGTGGTTGCCGGTCATGATTCTCTTTATCTCGGCTTCCGCTTCGGGGGTCTGTGGGTCATCGTAGTAGACGAAAGTTGCCATCCTGCGGTGAGTCCCACCACCAAATGCCGCGTGCCACAACGACGTACGAAAAGCCAGGACGTCACCGGGCTGTGAATCGAAAGCAAACGCGGGAAGGTCGGCGCCGGACGCGGCGAACACATCGACCGGATTGACTCGCGCACGGCCACCGCTCCCGTCCTCCATGAGCCTAGAGTACAACGCGCTGTAGTACGGATCCTTGTGGGAGCCGGGGATGACGCGCAGCGCGCCGTTTGTCGCATCCTGGGGTTCGAGGTAGATGGTGAACTTCACACCGGAATAGTCGACTGGCGTCCCATCCTCCCTGAGTCGGTGGCCGTCGGGATGCCACTGGGTGTCGCCGACGTAGTAGTTTCCATCCGCAGCGATCCCTATGCTGTCTGCGCCCATGAATCGCTCCGCGGCATCGGCGAAGCGGGGATCGTCGAGAAGCGATGCGGCGAATGGCGTGATCGAGTCCATGAGAGTGGCGTAGTGCCGGGCGCTGCGGTCATGCTTGGAGCCGGCCGGCAGCCATGAGTCGAGGCCGGCGTCGAACTCCTTGCTGAATCGCTCAATCTCGCTGGGTGTGAGAAGTTGCCGGAAAACGACGAATCCGAATGTGTCGAAGTGGCTCAACTGTTGTTCGGTTAGCTTCATTCTTAATTTTGCTCCTACGACAGTCGGCAAAAAATCTGAGTCATATATTACTGGAAATTGGTCTTGCGTATTTGCCTTTGTGGGAGCGATCCGGCACGAGGCGATGTGAGGCCGGCCAGGGGTTTTCGATTCTCCGCCCAGAGCGACTCGCTCCTAGAGCGACAGCGGCACTCGATGAGAAGGCCGGATGGTGCGAGTTGGGCCGGCCGGCGGAGGCAGGGGGATAACCCTCACCCCCGTATCGGAGTACGGGCCAACTCGAGCCCTGCAATGGTGGAGGGAATTAAGGGCCTGCGTAGTGGCAACCCTTGTGGTTGACTTTGTTGGGTTGTGGGCGTCATGGGTGCCCACAAGGGGCACCCCTACAGTAATGTTGGTCTTTGGTGGTACCGCCGGGGATGGTGCAACTAGGGTCAGCCGGCGGCGCGAAAGGGTTCGCCAGTTCTCCACCCGGGGCGGCTCGAGAGCCTGCCCTACGCAGAATTCCGGCGTCCACGAGAATGACGGGATTGGGGATGGCGGGACCCGCGGGAGGTCCTCACTACCGGCCGGGCTGCCGGCCAACTCGAATGGCGGGGGCGCGAAGTCACCGTATTTACGTATGCGTAGATAGCCGGCCTGGTCGAAGGGGTCGTCAGCTTAGGGTGTTTGGTCTCCGCCGTTCGCTGTAGTCGCTCGGCCCTTCTGGCTCTCACCGTGGACGGGACTTCGTGGGACCTTCAGCGGCTTGGCCATTCGGGACGGCCTGCGGTCGATCGCCGGCTTCGGCAGGTAGCGCGTCACCAGATTGCGGAGGTTGCCGCTGTTTGAGCCTATCAATTGGGTGAGGTGGGCGTACCTGCTAAGCTTCTGGTAAGTGCGTTTGACTGCGCTCCTCCGTCTCAAGTTCCGGGCAGCGGCGCGGCCTAGGTAGGCAGTCAGCCATGCGGGCTCCACCGCCGTGGGAACGAATCGCCCCAGCTGCCGTCTCCTCAGGACGATGCGCCCAACTACGCCCCATCGCTTGAGCCAAAGCATCCAGAGCACGAGTAGCATTGCACCCAACGAGAGGGCCCAAACGATGTAATAAACCCAAGGGTATTCGAGGCCCGGCATGCTCTCGAAGTTCATGCCGAAGATGCCAGCGATCAAGCTCAGCGGCATGAATATCGTAGCAACTATCGCGAGGACCCTCATGGTCTCGTTCTGACGATTCGCGACTGCCGACAGGTAGGTTGCGAGGGACGTGTCGGCCCGCTCCCTGATAGTGTCGTTGGTGGCCTGAACCCGCACCAGGTCGTCGCAAAGGTCTCGGAAGTAGAGGTCGGCGCCATCACCGATCAGGTCAAACTCGCGCCGTCCCAACCGGCTCAGCACCTCTCTCTGAGGCACCAGAGCTCGATTCAGACCAAGACTGGATCGCTTCAGCGTCATCAGGGCAGGGAGCGCGGACGAGTCTGCGTGGTTGAGGATCTGCTCTTCAATTGCGGCGGCCCGCTCGGACATCCTGTCCAGTGTTGGCACGATTACATGTATCAGAGCGTCGAGGTGGGCGTGCGCCAAGAATGCGGCACCCCTGGCCAGGGGCCTCCCATCGACTTCCACGAGCTTCCTGATGGCCTCCACGCTTGGCATATCGATGCTGTGGACGGTGACTACATAGTTTGGGCCCAAGAACATGCTGAGATCAGCTATCTGGAGGACGTCTTTATCCACCGTGTAGTCGATTCCCCGCGCATTGATAAATAGATACTCGCCGTAGTCTTCCACGCGGGCTGTTCCATGTGCCGGGTCAACACAGGTGTCGACAGCCAGAGGGTGGAACCCAAATTCATCGAGCAATAGCCTCTGGTCATCGACGTTCGGTTCGGCGATGTTCACCCACAGGACGCCGGACTTAGATTTAAGAATCCGACGCATACGGCTATCGTCCACCTCACTGTCTATATGGTGGTCCGAATCTAAGTAGTAGGCGGTGTGTGGCATGGTCAACCTCCAGGGAGCGGGGTCAGGGAGGCGATATCCGCATCTCAGTATGTGGCTACGAGGGCGCGTCTTCCGAATATGATCACGATCAGGCGGAAACCAGTCTTTGAAGGGGAATTATACGCCGGGTCCGGGAACGAGAAGGAGTGTGGGCGCGGGTGAGCCGGGCGGATGGTGGGACTTGGGCCGGCCGCCTGCCGGCGGTGCGCATGGCTGGGGACAAGCCCGAGCGCTACATGTTCATGTGGGTACGTGGTTACCGGTTTCTCGATTGGCGTTTTTCTGTGTGGCTTTGGTGCGTGGATTCCCGCGTGCGCGAGAATGACGAGATGGGGGCATGGGAATGACGAGAGCGGGGGATTGGCGAGGTGGCCGGCTGGTGCAGTTGGGGCGAGCCGGCCTGGCTAGGCGCGGGTGCGAAGCGTGGGGAAGAGTATCACTTCGCGGATCGAGGACTGGTTGGTGATGAGCATTGTGAGCCGGTCGATTCCTATTCCCAATCCGCCGGTGGGCGGCATGCCGTGCTCCAGGGCCCGGATGAACTCTTCGTCGAGGGGTTGGGCCTCGTCGTCGCCGGCGGCTCGGTCCAGGGACTGTTGAGCGAAGCGCTCGCGTTGGTCGTAAGGATCGTTGAGCTCGCTGAACGCGTTGGCGATCTCAACGCCGCCGATGAATGCCTCGAAACGCTCGACGAGGTCGGCGTTATCAGCCTTTCGCTTGGCCAACGGCGAGAGCTCGACCGGATAGTCGGTCAGGAAGGTGGGATCGGTGAGATTGGGCTCGACGAAATTCGATAGCAGCTCATCGATGATCTTGCCTCGGGGGCTGGCCGGATTGACCGTAGTCAACTTCAAGTGAGCGACGGCTTGATAGAGGCTAGATTGATCGGGATGAGCGTAGAAGTCGATGCCGGTGGCCTCCATTATGGCGTCCCGCAGTGTCTTGCGGGACCACGGAGGCGTGAGGTCGATGGACCTGTCCTTGATTGCGACAATTGGATGGCCGAGCACGTGGGTTGCGACCGAATAGACCAGTTGCTCGACCATCTCCATCACGTCGGAGTAGTCGGCGTAGGCCTCGTAGGTCTCCAAAAGGGTGTATTCGGGGTTGTGCTTGGTCGATATTCCTTCGTTGCGGAATACGCGACCGATTTCGTAAACCTTTTCGAATCCGGCGATTATCATCCGCTTCAGGTAGAGTTCGGTGGCGATTCTCAGGTACAGCTCGCGGTCGAGGGCGTTGTGGTGGGTCACGAACGGCCTGGCGGACGCGCCGCCGTAGAGAGGTTGTAGGACCGGCGTTTCCACCTCGGTGAATCCGTGATCGTCGAGGAATCGTCGGATGGCTGAAACGACCTTGGTGCGGACGCGGAACACGGCGGCTACGTCCTGGTTGCTGATGATGTCGAGGTGGCGCTGGCGGTAGCGGGCTTCTACGTCGGTGAGGCCGTGCCACTTCTCGGGCAACGGGCGGAGCGCCTTGGTCAAGAACTCCCACCGCTCGACTTCAAGGGTTACTTCGCCGGTCCTAGTGCGAAAGAGTTTGCCCTCGGCGCCAATGAAGTCACCGATGTCGACCAATCCACGGAAGACCTGGTAGGACTCGGCGCCGATGCGGTCGCGGCGGAAAAAGAGCTGAATACGGCCGGCATCGTCCAATATGTGGACGAAGCTGGCCTTACCCATGACCCGCTTGCTGAGGAGCCGGCCGGCCAGCCGGATGGTGCTGTCGGTGAGGTTTTCGAAGTCAGAGAGGGCTTCGCCGGAGAGATGAGTTCGGGAGTAGCGCGCGCCGTATGGAGCGATTCCCAGGTCGCGAAGCTGCTCTAGCTTTTGGACGCGCTGGGCGACTAACCTATCGTATTCTTCTTCACCGGCACGCGCCGCTGGTATTGGTGCCGGCGTAGGTGCGTCGCTCATCAAGAATGGGGCGCTACTCGATGTTCACGATCGTGTAGTGGAAGACGCCGGCCGGAGCGGTAAACTCGACGACGTCGCCGGCTTGCTTGCCCAGCAATGCCTGTCCGAGGGGCGATTCGTTGGAGATTTTGCCCTGGACCGGGTTTGCCTCGGCGGAGCCGACAATGGCGTAGACGGAACGCTGTCCATCTTCATCTACGGCTTCGACCTTAACGCCAAGCGACACAACGTCGTGCCGGACATGCTCTGGGTCGATCATCACCGCATGGGACAACAAGCTTTCGAGGGTCAGAATCCGGCCCTCGACGAATGCCTGTTCGTTCCTGGCCTGATCGAAGTCCGCGTTGTCCAAGGTATCGGTATACTCTTTGGCTATTCGTATCTTCTCGGACACCTCCATGCGCCGCACGTCGCGGAGGTGATTGAGCTCCTCGGTGAGCCCATCACGACCTTCAAGCGTCAGGTAGGTCGGTTTTTCACGCATCAGGGCCGTCCCTTCCTTCTCACGTACGGTGCTCAGAAGCCCTTGGGGAAGTTAGAAAAAAACTGAGGGCAATGCCCCCAGTTCTACCACAATTAACTGCGCTGCTTTCAATTATATACGCAATCTCCACATAAATGGCAACGCGATGAATTGTGGAGGCATGGTTCACTTCGAGCTATCGGATTTGTGAGGTCCGCGAGGGCCGGTTCACCCGCCCGGCTACGGTGTGTGGCCTATTCAATCGCCAGAGTGAACCAGAGGGCGCCACAGCGAGCTCGCATCGGCGTACTAGAACTCCCGCCGGCCTTCTATTGCCCGAGAAAGCGTGACTTCGTCGGCGTACTCGAGATCGGCGCCTACCGGAAGCCCCCTCGCCAGCCGGGTGACCCGTATGCCCAGGCCGGACACCAGCCGGCCGATGTACATTGCGGTCGCCTCGCCTTCCAGGTTCGGGTTGGTAGCGAGGACCAACTCCGATACCTGCTGCGTCTCTAACCGGGCTACCAAGTCGTCGATATTCAGGTCCTCCGGCCCAATCCCATCAACCGGAGAGATGATGCCGTGCAGAACGTGGTAGGTTCCATCGTAGCTGCCGGTCTTCTCCAGGGCGATCACGTCCAATGGGTCCTCGACAACGCATATCTTTGCGCGGTCGCGGCTCTGGTTGGAGCAGACGCGGCAGAGGGGTTGCTCACTGATATTGAAGCATCGCGTGCAATAGACGATGCTCGCTTTCATCTCGACGATGGCCTTGGCCAAAGAGTTGGACTGCTCGACCGGCGCGCGCAGGAGAAAGAATGTCAATCTCTGCGCTGTCCGGGGCCCAATTCCGGGCAGTCTGCCAAACTCTTCTATCAAGGTGTGAACGACGGGCGTGCCAAACTCTAGCGCCAATTCCTGCCTCGCATGGGTTCCGGCCAGCCGCAGTGGAACATGTGCTTGAACTGGGGTCTGTCGACATTCCGACGCCCCGATTCGTAGTCCAGAAGGAACTCGCTAATCACCACTGCGCTATCCTCGTGAAAGTTGGAATCCAAAGCCAGCGCGGTGTGTGCCTTCCGTGCCCCTGGACTCCGGCTTTCGCCGGAGTGACGAAATAGGGTCACCAGTTGTCAGATGAATCCGGATTCCTGATTCGGTTCGAATTATTAGAAACCTCGACACAACCTGGTCAAAGCGTGTTGCACCCAGGCGCCGCGCTCACCATATAATAATCTCATCGCGCTAAGATTACATCCTCGCCCGAACAGCGACGAATGGGACGGCGAATAAATTGGCAGACGAGGTGCTATCGAAATGAGGATTATCCTCAACCAAGACATCGAGAACGTGGGCCTGGCGAGCGAGATCAAGGAAGTAAAGGACGGGTACGCTCGAAACTACCTGATACCGCAGGGGATGGCGAAAGTGGCCACTCCGGCGGCATTAGCCGACGCAAAACGGCAAGAATCATTGAGTCGGAAGCAGGCGGTGCGAGAAAGCGGTGAAGCGGCCGACTTTGCGGCGAGGCTTGCCGAAATTAACCTCACTATGACGGCCAAGGTGGGAGAGCAGCACCGGTTGTTCGGTTCGATCACAGCCGCAGATATCGCCGGCGCGCTGGCGGAATCGCACGGCATCAATATCGATCGCCGGAAGATCATGATGGATGATCCTCTCAGGTCCGTCGGGGTGCATAACGTATCTATCCACTTGGCCCCGGAGCTAAACGCCGATCTGACCGTTACGGTCGAGCCGGAGTAGATCGCTCGTCCCCGCGCCGTTTGGGCAACGGATTCATCGTTCGCAGCCGGAGCCGGTCGGAAAACGGGTCCGCTTGTGATGTTCTTCAGCATTTGCCGGCTCGATTCGGCGAGCGTGTACGGCCGGTTGAAGAGAAATCAGCGTCCGAGAAGGAGTAATGGAAGCAACTGAGAAGAGTCCACCGTTCAGCGTCGAAGCCGAACGTGCGGTGCTAGGCGCGATCCTGATCGAGGCAAGCGCGATAGGCGATGTTGCGACTATCCTGAAGTCGACCGACTTCTATGACCCGGCCCATCAGGCGATTTTCGCCGCGCGAATGGACTTGTACGACCGTGGACAGCCGGGCGATTTCATCACGATCTCGGATCAACTGAGCCGGCTGGAGCAGCTAGACAGGGTCGGCGGTCAGGAATACCTGGCGGCGCTTGTAAACGCTGTCCCTACTGCCGCTCACGTAGAGCACTATGCCAGGGTGGTCGAACGATGCGCCATCATGCGCCGGCTGATCGACGCTGCCGGCGAGATAGCCCGGATCGGGTATCAGGCTCCCACGGACATAGACGAAGCCCTTGACCAAGCGGAGCAAAAGCTGTTTCAGGTTTCGCAACGCCGGATATCGCAAGATTTCGTCCGGTTGAAGGACGTTCTGGACAGCTACTTCGATGAGCTCGACTACCTGCACGAACATCGCGGAGAGTTGGTCGGGCTGCCGTCTGGTTTTCACGATCTCGACCAACTCACTGGCGGTTTTCAAGCCTCCGACCTGATAATCATCGCCGGCAGGCCGGCGGTGGGGAAGACGAGCTTCGCTCTCAGCATAGCGAAGAACGTGGCCCTGAACTCGAAAGCGCCGGTCGGGGTCTTCAGCCTTGAAATGTCAGTGGACCAGGTTGCCCAGAGATTGCTATCGATGCAGGCTACTATCGACTCTCACAGAATCCGATCGGGGTTGATCAACGAATTCGAATGGAGTCGAATTTCGGAGGCATTTGGCGAGCTTTCGGAAGCGCCACTGTTCATTGACGACGACGCGAATAGCACCGTGTTGGAGCTGCGACTAAAGGCGCGCCGCCTCAAGGCCGAGCAAGATATCAAGCTAATCATCGTCGACTACTTGCAACTGATGCAAGGGCGCAGTCGAGAAAACCGGGTGCAGGAGGTCTCGGAGATCTCGCGGGGACTGAAGTCGCTGGCCCGCGAGTTGGACATACCGGTTATCGCGCTGTCGCAGCTTTCGAGGGCGGTAGAAACACGACCAGATCACCGGCCGATTCTCAGCGACCTGCGTGAGAGCGGCAGCATAGAGCAAGACGCGGATATCGTGATGTTCACCCATCGCGAGGAGCTTTACGATCCAACGACCGAGAAGCGCAACATTGCGGACATAATAGTGGCGAAACACCGCAATGGGCCCATCGGACAGATACCGTTGCGATTCTTCCAGTCGCAGACTAGGTTTGCCGACTTGGAGCTGTACCGGGGAGAAGACCAGTAGCCGGCCGGGCGTTGCTCGCGCCGTCGTGCCGCGCATTTCGCCGGCGGTGCCGGCTTCTCGAAATTAGGAAGGCTGCGAGCGACGTGCCTCTTCCTCTTCCGCGGCGACCTGCTCGACCAATTCCAACAGGTGGCCGAGCTTTTCCTTCTTCGCTCTCAGGTAGTCCCTATTGGTGGAGTTCGTCGGAGTATGCAAAGGTATCCGCTCGACCTCAAGGCCGTAGCCCTGTAGGCCGGTGAATTTTCGCGGATTGTTGCTGAGCAGCTTCATCCGGCGAATGCCAAGATCGACCACTATCTGGGCACCTATGCCGTAGTGACGCATGTCGGCCGGGAATCCAAGCTCGGCGTTAGCCTCGACGGTGTCCCTGCCGAGATCCTGGAGCTCATAAGCCCGGATCTTGTTGTGCAATCCGATACCTCGCCCTTCGTGGCCTCTGAGATAGACGATGGCGCCCTTGCCGGTTCGACCGATGATCTTCAAGGCCTGACGCAGTTGAGAACCGCAATCGCAGCGCCGGGAAGCAAATACGTCGCCTGTCAAGCACTCGGACTGAACACGGACCAGTGTCGGCTCGTCGCCTCCGATTTCTCCTTTTACAACTGCGACGTGTTGATCCCCATTTATGAGGTCCTGGTAGCCAATGATAGAGAACTCACCAAAGTCGGTCGGCAGCCGGGCGTGGGAGATCCGGTTGACCAGCTTCTCCCCGCGGTGCCGGTATTCGATCAATTGGGCGACACTGATAATCGTCAGATCGTGCTTTGCGGCGAATTTTTCCAGATCAGGCATGCGCGACATCGTGCCGTCGTCGTTCATAATCTCGCAGATGACGCTTGCGGGGTAAAGGCCGGCGAGCTTGGCGAGGTCTGCGGAGGCTTCGGTTTGGCCGGCGCGCACCAGCACGCCGCCGTCGCGGCATCGGAGCGGGAAGGTGTGTCCCGGACGCAGGAAATCCCCAGGCCCAGACTTTGGGTCGATCAACGCCGTTATAGTCTCAGACCGGTCATGGGCCGAAATGCCGGTTGTCACGCGCCCTCTCGCCTCGACTGAAATGCAGAACGCAGTCGAAAACTTCGACGTGTTATCCGGCACCATCAGTGGAATTTGGAGCTGGTCCAAGCGTGGGCCGGGCATAGCAACGCATATCAGTCCGCGACCGAACTTGGCCATGAAGTTCACCGCTTCGGGCGTGACTTTCTCAGCGGCTATCGCCAGATCGCCCTCATTCTCGCGATCTTCGTCATCGACGATTATGACGATCTTGCCTCGTTGGTACTCTTCCAGGGCCTTCTCAACTGTAGCCGTAGGCATTCGCTAAGCTCCAATCTCGGACAATCTAGACAAATCCTCCAACCAAATCCAGCCGGCCCGATTCGGAACTACCGTAATCGCACATACTCGCCATTGGGTTGGAGTATCGTTCCTTACTGTAACAGTTCAGATTTGGGTGTATGTCTCTCCTCCATGCCCGTGAACTGGATGGGTCAAGTCGCCATTCGGGTCCTCAGTAGGCGGTCAAGGGGTGATTTCCAACCTATCGATGCCCAAATCCACTAGCTGCTCGACCTCATCACCTCGCCTTGCGTAGTCTTCGACCTGACCCCCTTCTCCTGGCCAGAGGCTGTCTCACAAGTCCAAAGGGCAGCGATAAGCGCAATTCCGACCTTCGTATTTGGTCGATTTCATCAATAATGAACCGTTAACTAGGTCATGATGAGAAGGTCCCGCCGTATTTCGTACCTCACACAGAGTTATGAGACGAACTCTGGCCAGGAGAAGGGGGATCTTTGTTGTGGGGGACACCCCCACATCCCCCGGCAAGGACTTCGCCCTTGCAACCCTTTCCTGGCTTTCCACGATCAGACGTCCTCGCCCTTGGTAGACTCTCATTGGTGCGATATTACGCCCTTACGGAGCAGGCACCCCTAAATCTGAACACTTACTCCTTACTTGATATGGACGGCCGGGAGTGTTTGAAGCAACTCTTCGACGTATCTTGCCAAGACGTCGATTTCAATATCGACGGCATCGCCGGTTGGTGTTTTTCCAAGTGTAACGCACTATTGCCGCTGAGAAGACAGCGCGGTCGATGTCGGCCGCAGTTAGGCCAATTCCGACAGCGGCGATAAACTCGTTCTACTATTTCGCTGAACTCCAGTGCGTCCTCCTCCATTCCGACCCAATATCGGCAGTAAGCAGGGCGTCGGGGCCTACCTGCATTACCTTTATCGATGATACGTCCAACTGGTCAAGCGAAGAGAATCCTTCGCCGCCAACCGCCGGCACGGCCGTTCTGCCGCCTACGACACTGGCACCTACAAACGCCCATATTTCATCCACCAGTCCATCGGCCAGGAAGTTCCAATGGGTCTCTCCGCCTCCTTCTACCAGCACTTCGTTCACGCCCTGTTCCGCCAGCCAGGATAGTATCCATCGGGCGACCGTTGCGGGTTCATCAGACGGAACCGCGACAAACTCGATGCCGGCGAAGATCAACTGATCGATCCTCTCTCTGGGAGCGTTTGGGCCAAAGGCTATTATGGTTCGATCTGGGTCATCGGTTCGGACTAATCGGCCGTCGACCGGCGTACGCGCACGCGGGTCGAGCACTACCCTGAATGGGTTTTGCCTCGATGGTCGGTGCCGTCGAGATGGACGGGGAGTCAACTGGGGATCGTCCGCCAACACGGTGCCTACGCCAGTGATTATGGCGTCTACCTGGTCTCTCAGGTCGTGTACCAGCGCCCGAGACTCCTGGGAAGTAATCCATTTGCTTTGACCGCTGCCGGTTGCGGACTTTCCGTCCAGGGTCATGGCCCACTTGCTAGTTACGTAAGGTAGGCCGACCGATAGACGTTTCGCGAATCCGGCTATGGGTCGGCGAAAGCGCGCACCGTCGTCGACTTCGGTCGGTGTGCCGGCCCTGGTCAGGGCTGCTAGGCCGTTGCGACTCACCGCCGGGCTCGGATCGATCATGCCGACACTGACACGGGCTATGCCGGCGTCAATTATTGCGTCGGTGCAAGGCGGCGTGAGGCCCTGGGTGCAGCAAGGCTCCAAAGTCACGTACATGTGCGCGCCTCGGGCTTCGGAGCCGGCGCGTTTCAACGCCACGATCTCGGCGTGGTCTTGGCCCGCCGGCTGGGTATGACCCATCGCGATCACTTCGGAATCTTTCACTATCAGCGCGCCAACCGGAGGATTCGGAGAGCTACGCCCGCGCGCCTTGTCTGCTTCTATTAGTGCGAGGGCGAATGGATCATTGTCAGCCAGGGGCCTGGGGCTGTTAGCGTCACGCCCTTTCATACAACTGATACGCTTTTTTCGTCAATTGCGTCGAATCCAAGTAACAGTTCAGATTTGGGTGTATGTCTCTCCTCCATACCCGTGAACTGGAAAGGCCGAGTCGCCACCCGGGACCTCATTCGGCGGTCAAGGGGTGATTTCCAACCTACCGATGCCACATCCACGAGCTGCTCGACCTCATCTCCTCGCCTTGCGTAGTCTTCGACCTGGCCCCCTTCTCCTGGCCAGGAGAAGGGGGAACTTAGTTGTGGGGGACACCCCCACATCCCCCGTCAAGGGCTTCGCCCTTGCAACCCTTTCCTGGCTTTCCCCGATCAGGCGTGCTCGTCTGTGGTAGACGCTCATTGGTGCGATATTATGCCCATACGGAGCAGGTACCCCTAAATCTGAACATTTACGAATCCAACGGTCGATAAGGTAGTGATTGTACGTAGCAGGACCTGAGACGACAAATTTCGGTTCGCTATTCGCGTTGTACTAGGTCGTACTTGAGAGTTCGGCAAATCCATTCGTGTCCATTCAACCACGATCCTATAATTTCGCCCGAAACGCGAAGATACCGTCGAGGCATATTTGCACCTGCCTGCGGCGTGATGCTAACATCGACCCAGGGAGAAGTCCCCATAGTAGCCTGTTTCAAGAAACAGTCGTTGCCGGACCGACGAGCGAGTATCGAATTTAAGATGCCAATCCCACATCGATTATTCAATCTGCAAAAGATCGACTCTGATCTCGACCTGCTCAACGCCAGACTTGCTGAGATCCGGGCGAGCCGAGAAGAAAGCGAAGAATTGGTTCGTGCTCGCAAAGAAGTCGACCAGAGAGGAGAAGCGTTGGGGCAACTTGAGACCAAACTAAAGGATCTCGAGTGGACGGTCTCGGGTCTTACCACGAAGATCGAGCGCAATGAGGGCAAGCTGTATGGGGGCACGATCCAAAATCCCAAGGAGTTGGACGGTTTCAGACGAGAGGTAGAGTACGAGCGACAACGGCGAACCCGGATCGAGGACGAGATTCTGGATGATATGGGCACTCAAGAGGAAGAAGAGAGGGTTCATGCGCAGGCCGGAGCGCACTTTGCTACAGTCCTTGGCGAGTGGAAGTCCCACCAAGTCGAGCTTACCAAGGAAGAATCAGGGGTCAGCGAACGGATCGGACAGCTAGTGTCGGAGCGTGGTCAACTGTCGAACCAGCTTCCCGCCCAATCAAGGTCTGCATACGAAAGGCTGCGCGGCACACGTAGAGGACTTGCCGTGGCAACCATCGATCGCAACAACTGCGGTGGATGCCGAATCGCACTACCTGCCGTAATTGTTCAGAGGGTCCGCCGGAGTAACGAGCAAGTCCACTGTCCCAGCTGTGGGCGGTTCTTGGTTATGGGAGCTTAACGCCTAGAATCCGTCGGGTCCAACCGCACCGGCACCGGCCAAGTGGAGCATCAGACCTACCTCCAGAGCTTGTGTTCGGAAGAGGCTGGATTTCTGAACTCAAGAGCAGCGGCGACGGCCGGCTCTATGCAGTCTATCGGGGTCGAAACGACTTGACGGGGGAAAGATTGGGATCCGATCCCCCGTCTGGAACGCGTCGCTAGAAAATCCGCACGAACGGGACCATGCCGGTCAATGTTCGAGATGTCAGCTACATTCCCATGCCCATGGGCCCTGGCCCGTGGCCGTGATCTGCTGCCGGTGGCTTCTCTTCCTCCGGAATATCGGTGATCAAAGCCTCAGTGCTCAGGATCATGCCGGCGATCGACGCCGCATTCTCGACTGCGCTGCGGGTTACCTTCGCCGGGTCGATGATGCCCATGGATACCAGGTCGGTGTATTTGTTAGAGACTACATCGTAGCCGTAGCTGTTGTTTTCGTCGTCGTCATGGAACCGACGCACATTCTCTACAACGACCGATCCGTCCATTCCGGCATTGGCCACTATCTGTCGCAGCGGCTCTTCCAACGCACGTCGAACGATTTCGACGCCTACGCCTTCGTCGCCGTCTAGGCTCAGATCATCGAGGGAGGACACTGCATTGATCAGAGCCACGCCGCCACCGGTAACTACCCCTTCTTCGATGGCCGCACGAGTCGCGGACAGAGCATCTTCCACTCGGTGCTTCTTCTCTTTGAGCTCGACCTCGGTGGCTGCCCCGACCTTGAGCACCGCGACACCGCCGGAAAGCTTTGCCAACCTCTCTTGCAGTTTTTCCTTGTCGTAGTCGGAAGTAGTGCCCTCGACTTGCGCCTTGATCGCGTTCACTCGAGCTTCGATATCCTCTTGGGCACCCTTACCCTCGACAATGGTAGTTTCATCCTTGGTAGCCGTTACCCGCCGAGCCTGCCCCAAGTCGGTCAGCGTTGCCGATTCGAGCCGCCTGCCCGTTTCCTCTGACAGCACCTGACCTCCGGTCAATACGGCGATGTCGGCCAGCATTTCCTTGCGCCGGTCTCCAAAGCCCGGGGCTTTGACCGCAAGTACATTGAGGGTTCCGCGTAGTTTGTTGACCACCATGGTCGCTAGGGCCTCGCCTTCGATATCCTCGGCAAGCACCAATAGCGCCTTACGACCGCTTTGGATCAGCTTTTCAAGAAGGGGAACTACGTCAGCGATCGCAGTTAACTTCTTGTCGGTAAGCAAGATGTAAGGTTCTTCTAAGGTGGCTTCCGTCCGCTCCTGGTTGGTAATCAAGTAAGGAGAGATGTACCCTCGGTCGAATGACATTCCTTCGACAAATTCTGTCTCGAAGCGTAGTCCACGCGACTCTTCGACGGTAATTACGCCGTCCTTTCCGACACGGTCCATTACCTCGGCGATGAGGTCTCCGATCTCCGTATCGGCCGCGGATATCGCGGCGATGTGGGCTATGTCGTCCTTTCCTTCTACAGGCTTGGCGTTTTCCTTGATGCGTTCGACCACGACGTTTGATGCGCTCTCGATGCCCCTCTTTAGCAGCATCGGATTGGCCCCTGCGGCCACGTTGCGCAAACCGTGGGTGACCATTGATTGCGCGAGCACGGTGGCCGTAGTAGTGCCGTCGCCGGCAACATCGTTGGTCTTGGTGGCCGCCTCTTTAAGCAGCTGCGCGCCCATGTTTTCGAAAGGCTCTGGCAGCTCGATCTCCTTGGCTACGGTCACACCATCATGACTAACAGTCGGTGCGCCCCATTTCTTGCTTATCGCGACGTTACGCCCCTTGGGGCCAAGCGTGGTCTTCACGGTGTCAGCCATAAGGTCGATCCCGCGCTTGAGCGCCCGCCGAGCTTCTTCATTGAATACTAGTTGTTTGCCCGCCATTATCAAGACCCTCCAATCGGTCCGTTATTTTGTCCTTCTATTCTACGACGGCCAGTACGTCAGATTCGCGGAGAATCAAGACATCCTCGTCATCAAGACTGTACTCAGTACCGGCAAATCTTGTATAGATTACGGTATCGCCTTTATTCACCTCGATGGGAAGAGTTTGGCCGTCCTCGGTCACTCGCCCGGGACCCACCACAATGACAGTCCCTTGTTGAGGCTTTTCGGTCACGGTATCCGGCAACACTATCCCGCTAACTGTTGTTTCTTCCCGCTCCGCTGGTTTGACTACCAGGCGATCTCCGAGCGGACGTAGCTCCTTCGCCATTATTGAGATACTCCTCAGACCCAGTTTTTCGCAGCAACTTTCGACATGTGTGCCTACGGCAGGTCTATCCAGCAACCAATGATGCCACAGGACTATTAGATTAGTATATGAAGCCGGTAAGACGTAAATAAGAAGCCGGGGCTCGAACCGATAGGCTACCCGAGCTGGCTACGCCTAACCACCGGCCAAATGGACTTGCTCTAGCTCCAAGAGCACGGCCTTTACCCAACTGCCGCCGGCATAACCTCCTATGGAACCATTGCTTCTTATCACTCTGTGACAGGGGATCATTATTGCTATTGGGTTCGCCGAAACCGCGCCTCCAACCGCACGCGCCGCGCGAGAGTTGCCTATCGCGCAGGCGACCGACTGATACGTCACCGTTCGGCCGGCCGGGACCGTCATCAGGTGACGCCAGACTAAGAGTTGAAATTCAGTACCTTCCAAGGCGAGCGGCAGATCAAATGTCAGACGACGTCCGACAGCATATTCATTCAACTGCCGTTCGACACGTCGCAAGAGGGCCAAGTTGGATTCTTCAAGATGGGAGTCGGGTTTGCGTCCCATAGACTCTAATACAACGTCCTCTGATTCAGCCGGAGGATTCAACCGAACCAGTTGGCCTTCACGAATCGAGACTCGATGCCATCCCAAGGACGTCGCGAGAACAACATGCTGATTCTTGTTGTGAGTTGCGGCCTGTAATCTCTGCAACGTGCCCAAGAGGTTCATTACGCTTGAATCCGCCCGTGGCACCGCTTGTACTTCCTGCCGCTGCCGCAGGGACAGGGATGATTCCGACCGACCCTCTTGCTCACAGTGGACGCGGCACCACCGTTATCGGAAACACTAGTAGAGAGCCGGCGGCTTTGTCGCGGTATTGGCGGCGACTGTAGAGCTACGTGGAAAATGGCGTGTACCACTTCCTGGCGGATGCCGGCAAGTAATCCTTGGAACATATTGTAGGCTTCGGATTTGTACTCGACTAAGGGATCTCGCTGGCCGTAGGCGCGGAGGCCTATGCCTTGACGCAACTCGTCGATTGCCGTCAGGTGTCCGACCCAATTGCGGTCTATGACATTAAGGAGGACTAGCCTTTCGGCTCGCCGCATCAAGTCGGCGCCGAGTTCGACTTCTCGCGTTTCGTACGCCCAATTCGCAATAGACTTGAGATAATCGGTCAGTTCGTCTCGATTCAACTGAGCCAACGTATCTGCGGAAAACTCGGCCGGAGTCGGCATTATTGCCGCTATTGAGGTTGCCAGCGTCTCTAGATCCCAGTCTGCGGAGTCGTTTCCGACCGTATGTGTTTCTACCAGATCATCGATCACTTCACTTGCCATCTTTATGATGACGCTTCTAAGGTCCTCATCCGAGAGCACCTTGTGTCTCTCTGAGTAGATAATCGCCCGTTGCTTATTGACGACATCGTCGTACTCGACAACGTGCTTGCGCAGATCAAAGTTGTGGCCCTCTACCCTCGTCTGCGCGTTCTCGATCGCCTTGGACACTAGGTCGTGCTCGATCGGGACATTGTCTTGCATTCCGAATCGGCTCATCAGGTCAGCGATATTTGGCCCGCCAAATCGGCGCATGAGCTCATCTTTCAATGAGAGGTAGAACCTCGAGGACCCGGGATCGCCCTGCCGGCCGGCGCGGCCACGCAACTGATTGTCGATCCGTCGAGCTTCGTGACGCTCGGTGCCGATAATATGCAGACCGCCCAAGCCACGTACCATTTGACCATCGCGTTCGCAGTCGGAGCGGGCGGCGTTCAATGCGTCAGCTACTTGCTCCTCGGTCGCGGTCTCACGGGTCAGGCCCGCCTTGCGAAGGTACTCCTCGACCAGTCCTTCCGGGTTTCCTCCCAGCAGTATGTCAACCCCACGCCCCGCCATGTTGGTGGCAATTGTGACCGCGCTTGGCCGGCCGGCCTGGGCGACTATCTCAGCTTCCTGCTCGTGGTATTTGGCGTTGAGAACCTGATGGGCGATCTTCTGTCTCTTGAGCAAGCCGCCCAGGTGCTCGGACTTCTCGATGGAGGTTGTACCCACCAAGACTGGCGTCTGCTGCTCGTTAAGTAACAGAATCTCGTCGACTGCCGCCGCATACTTGGCGTCCTCGCTTTTGTATACCTGATCGGAAGAATCCTCCCGCACCATTGGTCTGTGGGTGGGCACCGACACAACCACGAGGTTGTAAATGCGCGCAAATTCCTCTTTCTCCGTCGTAGCCGTGCCGGTCATGCCGGCCAGCTTTTCGTACATCCTGAAATAGTTTTGGAAGGTGATGGTGGCCATCGTTTGGCTTTCACGCTGAATTCGGACGCGCTCTTTGGCTTCTATGGCCTGATGCAGTCCATCGGAGTAGCGCCGGCCTATCATCAGGCGTCCCGTGAACTCATCGACTATCACGATTTCGGACAGAGCGTGGTGTCTGCCTTCGCCAAGGACCTCTCCGTCCAAGTAGAGAACGTAGTCGACGTCGCGCTCAAAAATGAACTGAGCTTTCAGGGCCTGCTCCAAGTAATGGGTCAATTCGAAGTTATCCGGAGCATAAAGATTGCTTATTCCCAGTACTGACTCGACCGCTTCGATTCCCCGCTCCGTCAGTGACACAGTCCGCGACTTCTCGTCGATGGTGAAATGTTGATCTGGTCTTAGTTTGGGGACAAACCGAGCAAACTGTTGGTACTGGTCGGTGGCCTGCTCCGCTTGGCCAGAGATGATCAGAGGCGTGCGCGCCTCGTCGATCAGGATGTTATCCACCTCGTCTACGATGGCGAAGTGGCGCGCGCGTTGCACCCGCTGGGACAAATCAACCACCATGTTGTCCCGAAGGTAGTCAAAGCCGAATTCATTATTGGTGCCGTAGGTAATGTCCGCATCGTATGCGTCCTTGCGGCTTACCTGATTGAGGTGCTGGAGGCTCAGGGACTCACCAGGATGGTCTGGATCGTATATGTATCCGGACTCGTGCTGGATGACGCCCACGGTGAGGCCCAATGCGTGAAAGATCGGACCCATCCAAACTGCGTCACGTTTCGCGAGATAGTCATTGACCGTAACGAGATGACAACCTTCTCCAGTGAGCGCATTCAAATAAAGGGGCAGAGTAGCGACGAGTGTCTTACCCTCGCCGGTCCGCATTTCCGCGATCTTTCCCTGGTGGAGCGCGATGCCACCCATGAGTTGCACATCGAAATGGCGCATTCCAAGCCGCCGCACGGCGGATTCTCGTACCACTGCGAATGTCTCTGGAAGTAAGTCGTCCAGAGTTTCGCCTTGGTTTAGCCGCTGACGGAACTCGTCGGTCTTGTCGCGCAGTTCGCCATCGGTCAGGGACTGAATTGACTGTTCTAGGTCATTTGTGTCGGCAACAGCGGATGATAAGCGCTCGATTTCGCGCTCGTTGCTGTCGCCAACGATCTTCGTTAGCCACCCAAGCATTTATCGATTAAGGAGTCCCATACCCAGGAGTAGAGGTCAGGTTGAATAAGCGTTCGTGTGAATCACTCGTCGCTTCCACATTAGAGTTTAACACGGGCAACGCGGCGAGGCGCCGGCGATCGTTACAAGAGTTCCGCTCGGAAGTGCGTTCGCCGATAATGAAAGTTCAACAGATGAACACGCGCCGCGGCAACGATTGTGCTACACGGCGAGCAATCAGTCATGAGCTGCCGGCCTCCGGGTACGGATGCCTTGAGTCCGGCCCCGCATTTTGTCATTGACCAACGTCGTCCACAAATACTCTGCCAACCGGCCTTTCATTAAGTCGCCTCGCCGTCTTTGTCGTGTGACATAGTGCTTGTCGGAGCGCGATCCGTCCTACAGTTCCGTCGGGCGCTCAAATATAATGGGGGCACGATAGGCACAGGATTGAGGAACTGATGGCAAAGATTCTAGTGGTGGATGACGAACCCACTCTCCGTAATGTTCTGCACTACAATCTCACAAAAGAGGCTCACCAGGTGAGGACGGCCGGAGATGGCGAAGAAGCAATCGATCAGGCCCGCGAATATGAGCCAGATCTGATATTGCTCGATGTTATGCTGCCCAAGCTCGATGGGTTCGAGGTTTGCAAGGCGATCCGGCGCGAGAGTAACGTACCGATACTGATGTTGACCGCCAAGAACAGCGAGATCGATAAGGTCGTTGGCTTAGAGATAGGAGCCGACGACTACATAACGAAGCCATTCAGCATGCGAGAGTTGGTGGCTAGGGTGAAAGCGATGATCCGTCGGTCCGAGATGTTGAAAGGTGAACTAATCACCGGCGAGGCGGACAAGACAAGATTGGCAGTGCGCGGTCTAACTATGGACCTGCTCCAACATAAAGTAATGCTCGATGGCAGGACGATCAACATGAAGCCAAAAGAGTTTGAGCTGTTGGCCTTTCTGTTGCGCCATCCCGATCAGGTCTTCTCCCGCGATCAGTTGCTTGACCAGGTATGGGGTTACGAATTCGGTGGCGACACCCGCACGGTCGACGTGCATATTCGTTGGCTGCGCGAGAAAATCGAGGAAGAGCCTTCGAAGCCTACCTACTTGGAGACTGTTCGCGGAGTTGGCTACCGGCTGGTTGGCTAGCCAGAATGTTTACCCAGATGCGTTGGCGGATATCTGTCCTCTTCGGAATAATCATCCTAGTTTCCCTTTTGGCGATGGGTCTAGTCACCCATAATCCACCGTTGGGCGCCATTTCTCTACGGATCGTCGTTATTGCTCTGATAATAGCGGTCGCCGGCGCACTATTGGTCGGACTAGTCGTACGTGCGCAAGTCAGCCGGCCGCTGGACAGGCTGACCGCGAAGGCCCGCAGCCTTACGGAGGGCCAAGTCAGTGACTGGCCAGTGGACAATGATGTAGAGGAGATAGCCAACCTCGCCTCCGCGCTAAGACATACAAGTGAACGAATTGATAGCCAGATGATGACGTTGTCAGAGGGCCACGATCTGATGGCAGCTGTGCTGACAAGCATGACCGATGGTGTGATCGTAGCCGATGAGCGCAAGATGGTTCGGTTGGTCAATGAGGCCGGCCGGGGACTCATTGGGAGCACTCCTGAGCAACTGATCGGACGCCCTTTAATGGAAGTCGTTCGCGATCATGAGTTGTCTCAGCTTTATGACAAGGCTATCCAACAAAGCTCACCCGAGTCGGCGCTCGTTCGCTTCGGTGAGCGCCGGCGTCAGATCCAAGCAGTGGCGGTGCCGGTCGGCGCCGACCCGCCTACCGGACATGGGTTCTTGATCTTGCGTGATATCACTGAGCAACGTCAAGCCGAGACGATAAGGCAGGAGTTCGTCGCCAACGTCTCTCACGAGCTACGCACGCCTCTGACCACGCTCAACGCTCTGGTCGAGACGCTCGAAGGTGGTGCGTTGGAAGACCGGGAAGTCGCTCGGGAGTTCTTGGACAAGATGCAAGTCGAGGTGGATAACCTGACCCAGTTGGTCGAGGAGCTATTCGAGCTTTCGCGAATCGAATCCAACCAGGAATCTATGCGGTTCGAGCCGCATGGATCGCGTGAACTGCTAGTAGCAGCGGCGAGCCGGCTTCAAGCCCAGGCCGAGCGTGCCGGGCTAGCGATCGTGGTGCTAGCTACGGAGGAGTTGGGGCCGGCTCTGGTTGCCCGGGAGAAGATCGAGCAAGTGTTGATCAATTTGATCCATAACTCGATAAAGTTCACCCATCCCGGTGGGCAGATCAGACTTGATGCCTATGAGTCTGATTCAATGATCGTGTTCAGCGTAGCCGACGATGGCGTTGGGATTCCTTTGGAAACAATTGATCGTATCTTCGAACGCTTCTACAAGACCGACAGGTCGCGTTCGTCCGATGGCGCCGGATTGGGGTTGGCGATCACCAAACATGTAGTTCTGGCTCACGGCGGGCGCGTTTGGGCAGATAGCCAGGTCGGCAAAGGCTCTACCTTCTACTTCAGTGTACCAATGGCCAGTAGCTAAGTTGGCCGGCCAATCGACAGGCACTAAGTCCTAGCGACGTTTTTCACAAGACTTACTCATCGGGAATGTCTGCCCACGTTCGGCGTTTTATCCGATCCAGTTCATCGCGACTGCGGCCCATCACCTCGTTGAGGAACGTTCCGGTTTGGAGAATGGACAGATTCCGATGAATGGGTTGATCAGGAGCGGTAAAGTCCTTATCGTCGCTGACGAAGTAGTCAACCTCGGCATTGATTGCGGCAAGGGCAATAGGAATGTCAGTGATATCACGCATAAGCTGCTGGTTCGCCAAAACGCTCGAGGATATGGGATCAGAAATCCTCTCGTAGGGTACATCGACAAGAAACTCTGCAAAGTCTTCGGTGAAGGCTGGGAAGATCTCCCTAAATTTTAGGTGTGCCTGGGTCAGAACGAAGGGACAAAGCACCAATTGAAAATCGCCACGAAGGGCGTGTTGAAGGACTTCATTAGGAAAGCGTGGCCAGATGATGCCGGCCAAGAGGACGGTAGTATCTGCCATCACACGCAGTTTAGTCCTGCTGTGCAAGGTCGGCATAGGCTTCACGGAAAACGGCTTTGCGAGTCCTCTCAAGCTCCTTATGGAGTTGCTCTTCTGTAAGGCCCTTCCGTTCTGCCTCTGTGCCTGCTTTTCGACCAATCGCAGTCAACTGGTGTGCCGCGAACAGGCGACGGTATTGTTCGTAGTCTTTCATGCTTATGATTGCCGCCACCGGAATGCCGAGCTTCTCCACAACCAGGTGCTGCTCGTTACGATGGACCTGGTTGAGGAGTTTCCCCAGCTTATTTCTCATCTCGGTCGCAGGGATAACTTTTTGCACAGGTAAACTCTCAATCATTTCTTGACTCCTTGAACAATATTGTAGAGTAATGTATGCAATTGTACATTGCACGACAATAGAGAAGTTTAAGTTCTCAATTGAGGCAACGATATCAGTTCGGGTAATCTACAAAGTCCCTCTGCGACCAGCCCAACATCCGGCCTCATCTGTTTACCTAACGTTAACATTCCATTTACTGAGTGCTGCGCTTTTGTTTACATCAGCCGCCCATAATTCAAAATTGTAAAGAACAAAACACTCTTGTCGTGGAGGAAAATTGAGCCAATTCAAGTTCAGTCGGCGTAGGTTCGTAGTTGGATCGTTTGCGGCGTTGGGCGCTTCTGCCGTCCTGCCATTGCTCGCTGCTTGCCAGCCGCAGGCAGTGGAGAAGATGGTCGAGGTCGAGAAGGAGGGCACTCGGGTAGTCGAAATGCCTATGGAGCTCAGGGGAGACGTCAAAATAGACGGGTCCAGCACGGTATTCCCGATTTCTGAGGCGGTCGCCGAGGAGTTCATGAAGATACACAAAGACGTGCGCGTCACCGTTGGAGTGTCCGGCACGGGCGGCGGCTTCAAGAAGTTCTGCCTGGGTGAGACTGACATTTCCGACGCCTCAAGGCCGGTCAAAGACAACGAGCGGGATTCCTGTGCCGAGAAGGACATACAGTTCATAGAACTGCCAGTAGCATTCGACGGCCTGTCGGTGATGGTCAATCCCGAAAACGACTTTGTCGAACACCTCACGGTCGAGGAGTTGAGCGAGATCTGGAAGCCGGAGAGCGAGATAAACAACTGGAAAGACGTTAGGTCCGGATTCCCCGATCTGGCGTTGAAGCTTTACGGGCCCGGTACCGACTCGGGCACATTTGACTACTTCACAGATGAGATAAATGGCGAGGAAGGCGCAAGCCGCCCGGACTACACCGCCAGTGAAGACGATAACGTTCTAGTCAAGGGAATCGCCGGCGATAAGGGTTCGCTCGGCTACTTCGGCTACGCTTACTACATCGAGAACACCGACAAGTTGAAGCTAGTGTCGATCGACGGAGGCGACGGACCGATTCTGCCGACTCCTGAGACGATCAACAATGGTACCTATGCTCCACTCTCTCGGCCGATATTCATCTATGTGTCGATCTCATCCCTGATCAACAAGCCCCAAGTGCTGGAATTCGTCAGGTTCTATTTGACCGAAGGACCGGCGCTGGTGCCGGAAGTAGGCTACATCCAGTTGCCGGACGAGGACTATGCCGAGATCTGGGAGAAGGTTGGGGCAGCTATCAAGTAAGCCGGCGTGTAATCAAGGAAAAGCGAAATTGACATGGATGAAACAAACACATAGCGACTCACGGGAGCAGACAGCCAAGGTAAGTCAGAATGGGACGACCGGGTCGGCCATCGAGCCGGGAATGGATCAGCGCGGTCTTGCGTGGAGTGGATTGGCCGGCGTCAAGGACGCGGCGTGGCTAGCCGCGTTCTTCCTGAAACACCACAGGTCGCCAAGCGCCCAGGAACTGGAAGACCATGCCTGGAGCGGAACGGCCGGATGCCGGTATTGGATGACTGGATGGATAGATACGGCGAGCTCCGGTACCAGGGTTAGCTATTCCTTGCGACGTAGTTAATCGCTATCCTTGATCGACTTGCCCGGACATATCACGTACGGACCGAGGAGTCGGCCTGTTTCGTTTACAAAACGTTAACCTGACGTTTACTAATCTCTCCTTACCAGCCGGGCGCGAAAGCCCTAAGCTGTCGGTTAGCTTTGAGCCGGAGTGAGATTATGCGAACTCTTTTTTGGGAGTAAAGCTTGGCACAAGATGAGACTGTGCTGACCCGTCCCCCTAGTGGAGCAGACCCCTGGCCTGAGCGCGAGTCGATCGTCAGGCATGGAGCCAGACTGAGCGTCGAGACCTGGATTCGTCCAGCTCTTTTTGCATGCGCGTCGGTTTCCGTTCTCACCACGGTCGGCATAGTATCAGTCCTGCTATTCGAGACGATCACTTTCTTCGGCAGCGTATCGATCCTTGAGTTCTTGACCGGGGTCAAATGGACCCCACTCTTCATACCTCAGCATTTTGGCGTATTGCCGCTGCTCACGGGGACTTTGCTGGTTGCGGTCTGCTCGATGGCGATAGCGCTGCCGATAGGTGTGGGCAGCGCGGTATACCTATCTGAGTACGCTCCCGATAGAGTGCGGGAAATCGTGAAACCGGTCCTCGAGGTCCTGGCCGGCATACCTACCGTTGTCTACGGCTACTTCGCTCTCTCGTCCGTGACGCCGGCACTTCGAGCGGTCATCCCATCGACCGAAATCTTCAATGCCGCGAGCGCGGCGATAGTCGTTGGAGTAATGATCATCCCGATGGTCTCCTCGCTGAGCGAGGACGCGATGTCAGCGGTACCAAATTCCCTGCGTGAGGGTGCATACGCTCTGGGAGCAACGAAGTTCGAGGTCTCGATCAGAGTCGTTCTGCCGGCAGCGCTCTCAGGCATTCTCGCGTCGTTTATCCTCGCCATCTCACGAGCAATTGGCGAGACTATGGCAGTTACTATGGCGGCTGGCGGCACACCGAAACTGACGCTGAACATTTTTGAAAGCATCCAAACGATGACTGCCTACATAGTACAGGTCAGCCTGGGCGATGCTCCGCACGGCACGGTCGAGTTCCAGACTATCTTTGCAGTTGGCTTCACTCTCTTCCTCATCACTCTAGGGTTGAACATACTGAGTCGCTACGTGGTGCGGCGATTCCGTGAGGTCTACGAATGAGTAATCAGAGATTTGCCGGGACGGGCCAGCTGATAGCCCGTCGCCGCGTTAACGTCGCATTCGTCGCCGTCTGCCTCGCCGCTACATTGATTGGAATATTCTTCTTGGCGCTGCTGCTGAAGGAAGTTTGGACCCAAGGCGCCGGATGGCTTAGTCTAGATTTTCTGAACAATTTCCCCTCGCGCTTTCCGGAGCAGGCAGGGCTAAAGTCGGCCCTCTTTGGCACCCTGTGGGTGATTGGGTTGACAGCGCTCTTCTCTTTTCCGGTAGGCGTTGGAGCGGCGATTTACCTGGAGGAGTACGCGCCTCGTCACTGGATCACGGGGATAATCCAGATAAACATCTCGAACCTGGCCGGCGTGCCATCTATCGTCTATGGGCTTCTCGGATTGGCGCTGTTCGTTCGCATATTGGCCTTCGACCGAAGCGTGTTGGCAGGGGCGCTGACGATGTCCCTCTTGATCCTGCCGATAATCATCATCACTTCGCAAGAATCATTGCGGGCGGTGCCTTCGTCGATCCGAGAAGCAGCCTACGCGGTAGGAGCTAACCGTTGGCAGGTTATCTGGGAACATGTGCTTCCTTATGCGATACCGGGGATCCTGACGGGAACCATCCTCGCAATGTCTCGCGCAATCGGCGAGGCGGCTCCGATGATCACCATAGGCGCGTTGACGTTCATCGCTTACGTGCCGGAGGGCCCAATGGACGGGTTCACAGTGTTGCCGATTCAGATATTCAATTGGGCGTCGCGTCCACAGGCGGAATTTCAGAATATAGCGGCGGCGGGGATTATCGTGTTGTTGATAGTGCTCGTGAGCATGAATGCGGCAGCGGTCCTTCTACGCTCATACTACCGTGGGAGAGTTAAATGGTAATGGCTCCGGAGCAAGACACCCTCACCGATACTTCCGATCGACAATCACCGGTCGAGAAGTCAGATTCGGGATTTGACATCAGGGGCCTTAACGCCTGGTACGGATCCCACCATGCGCTGGGCCCGGTGACTATTCAGTTTTTGACACGGCAAGTTACGGCGCTCATCGGGCCATCTGGATGCGGCAAGAGTACGCTTATACGCTGTCTGAATCGGATGAATGATCTTGTGATGAGTGCTCGCATCGAGGGCGAGATTCTATTCCAAGGGGAAAACATACTCTCGCCGGACGTCGATCCAGTCCTCGTGCGTCGCAGAATCGGGATGGTTTTTCAGAAGCCGAATCCGTTCCCAAAATCGATCTATGAGAATGTGGCGTTTGGCGCTCGAATCAACGGCTATCGGGGCAATTTGAATGAGCTGGTAGAACAATCGCTCCGGCAGGCGGCTCTCTGGGACGAGGTAAAGGACAAGCTGAAGCAGAGTGGGTTTGAGCTTTCCGGCGGACAGCAGCAGCGGCTGTGTATAGCCCGAGCGCTGGCGGTGAATCCAGAAGTGCTGCTTATGGACGAGCCTTGCTCCGCGCTCGATCCGATCGCTACTTTCAAGATAGAAGAGCTGATCGCCGAGCTAAAAGAGCGGTACACAATCGTCATAGTCACCCATAACATGCAACAGGCATCGCGAGTCTCGAGATACACTGGATTCTTGCTGGCCGACGAGAGCCTCACCGGCCAGTTGATCGAGTTCGCACCCACCGCCCAGCTGTTCACCAACCCCGGCGATTCACGGACCGAAGACTATATCACCGGACGGATCGGATAGAGAATTGCTAACATCCGACCATAAACCCAGGTTCGAAAGGAATTGTTGTGCCACGTGAAGCATTCGTCCGGGATCTACGGGTCCTGGAGCAACAGGTCATAGAGCTTGGCAGTATGGTCGACAAAGCAATAGCCCGCTCGGTGGAGGCCCTCGGCACGCTGGACACTGAAGAGGCACGAGAGATCATCCACGAAGACCTTGCCATAAACAAGAAGCGCTTCGATATTGAGGAGCAGGCGCTTCTGCTGATCGCAACTCAGCAACCGATGGCAAGCGACTTGCGAGCGATAGCAGCCGTGCTGAACATCATCGTTGACCTGGAGAGGATCGGCGACCACGCCGAAGGCATAGCCAAAATCGTCATAATGCATGGCGAAGACAGGCTGTTGAAGCCACTCATCGACGTCCCTCGCATGGCTGAGAAGGCTCGCAGTATGATCCGGTGCTCGCTAGACGCCATGATTGCCCGCGACGTTGAGGCAGCGCGAGAGATCGCCGAACAGGACGATGCGGTAGATGCGTTGTACGAACAGGTCCTTGGAGAGCTCTTCAGCTTTATGATCGAAGACCCAAGTACCATTACTCGCGCAACCTATCTTATGTGGGTGGCTCACAACCTTGAGCGCATCGCGGACCGGGCCACCAATATCTGCGAGCGTGTGGCTTTCATGGTCACCGGCCGGATGGAAGAGTTCAATGTCTCCAAGTATTGATGTAGGATTTCGGCCGGCGGGACAGCAAGGCTAACAATTAGCCGCGCGGGTGCGATAGGCGCTAAATTCCGCTGGCTTTTTCAACCCTTCGACGAGGTCCTCGGACCTCTCGACAGGGCAGCTGTTCAGATTTGACCGTGATTTGTCCTGCGCCTGTGCGAATTGGGATCGAACAAGGACTATAGGTCGTGACAGAAGTGGCCATACCGACTCAGTGTGGAAGGGGTGCGCCGGCTGCCCTTCCCCTGGATTCCGGCCCCGTATCGGGGTACGGGGCGTGCTTTCGATCGCCGGAATCGCCATGGCCTTGCGAAGGCCGCATAAGAGGATGAATATGGTGGTGCGCCGGGCGTTGCAACTTGCGCGAACGAGCGGCCCGGCCTAAGCTGGGGACAAGCCCCAGCGCTACAAACCCCTCTCCCCACCCCTCTGGATTCCGGCCCCGTATCGGGTACGGGGCAGGCTTTCGACCGCCGGAATGACGAAATGAGTGGCGGGAGTCTATCCCGGATCGGAGTCCGGGACATGCTCTCATAGCAATCGCTCATGCCGGTTGCGGCCGGCACACCAAGGTATGAAAATTGAGGCGCTGGTTGGTGGAGTTGTTCGAGTGGCATTTGTGCCGCCTCTCCGCCCCCTGGAATCCGGCCCCGTATCGCGGGTACGGGGCAAGCTTTCGACCGCCGGAAAGACGAAATGAGGGGCCGAGAATGCCGAAGTGGGGCCGCCGTGTGGACGTAGGTGGAGGTATCGCGCTTGGCGTTGTTTCGCGGGATGTCAGTGCGTGGATTCTCGCCTTCGCGAGAATGACGAATTCAGGAGGACCGGAGGTGTGGCTTGGTACAGCGAATCGGCACGGTGGATTCTGCTGAGCCCCACCCCGACCCCAGCGGGGGACAAGCCCCCGCGCTACATTCTCTCCATCCGCCCTCGGCCATCGGTCTACAATTCGGCAGATTTCGCCGGTGGAGAGCCGGCATCGAGGTTGAATTGCAGGGCACATCCCGGCTGGCGCCGGCACACCAAGGTATGAAAATGGGACCTGGTCGTTGGAGGTGTTTGGGTGTGGTTGGCGCCACCCTTCCCCTCTGGATTCCCGCTTTCGCGGGAATGACGATTTGGGGGGCCGGCCGCACTACAAGGCTAGTAAGTAGCCACGCGGACCGATTAGGCGCTAGAATTCCCTCGGGCTTCCCCACCTTGGGAAGTGCAATCCGTTTGACGGACGACTCTGCGACTATTGGCCGGAATGGTTCTCATCGATTACCGAGGTAGCTAACGGCATGGAATACCGCAATCTTGGACGCACCGGCGTAAAGGTCAGCTCTCTCTGCCTGGGATGCATGATGTTTGGCAGCAAGACCGAGCCAGCGGAGTCGATGGAGATCATCGATCGGGCCATCGACTCCGGCATCAACTTCTTCGATACCGCCAACGTCTACGGCGACGGCGCCAGCGAGGAGATGACAGGCGAGGCGCTTGCGCGCAATGGGAAGCGCAACCGGATAGTTCTGGCGACCAAAGTTCACGGGCGTTTGGCTGGCAACGATCCCAACGCTGGGGGCAGCTCCCGCCGGCACATCATCGAACAATGCGAAACTTCGCTGAAGAGACTCCAGACCGATTGGATCGATCTTTATCAAATGCACCGACCGCAGCCGGACATCCCAATCGATGAGACGCTGAGGGCTCTGGATGATCTGATAAGAGCCGGCAAAGTGCGGTACATTGGGACCAGCACCTTTGGCGCCTGGCAAGTCGTCGAAGCGCTATGGGCATCCAAGGAGCTTGGACTCAACCGATTCGTCAGCGAGCAGTCGCCCTATCACCTGCTCGACCGGAGGATCGAGCGAGAGCTGGTTCCGATGGCGATGACCTACGGTCTAGCTATCATTCCCTGGTCGCCGCTGGCCAGCGGATTTCTGACCGGGAAATATCGGCGGGGTGAGGGCAAGCCGGAAGGATCGAGATTGCAGGTAGGCTATCAACCTCAGCGTACGAACCCTCTTTTCTCCGATGCCGGCTTCGACGTCCTTGACGGAGTAGTCCGTCTAGCTGAGGAGAAAGGATGTACGCCGAGCCAGCTGGCGCTAGCCTGGTGCGCGCAGCAGCCCGGCATCACCAGCCCGATCATGGGCCCTCGCACCATGGCGCAGTTCGAAGACAACTTGGGCGCTCTTAGTGTTGCGGTGACCGACCATGACCGTGAGGCGCTTGACAACCTGGTTTCACCTGGCAGCATGGTGGCTCCATACTATGAGGCCGAGTTCGGTCCGCATCCTTTCCGATGGTGACACAACAGGGGGCCAGATCGAATATGGAATACCGTAATTTTGGGCGCACGGGCGTCAAGGTCAGCCGGTTGGTCCTAGGATCCGTGAATTTTGGCACGAGGACCCCTGAGGCAGACTCGCTCGACATGATCGATCATGCCATCGACCGGGGGATCAACTTCGTCGACACTTCCAACATGTATGGGCGCGGCGTCAGCGAGACGACGATTGGAAAGGCTCTGAGACGCAACGGTCATCGCGAACGCATTGTGTTGGCGACCAAGGTGCACTTTCGGATCGATGACGATGATCCGAATGCTCAAGGCAACAGCCGCCGGCACATCATCGATCAGTGCGACAAGTCGTTGAAGCGTCTACAAACCGATTGGATTGATCTCTACCAGATACACCGGCCCCAATCGGAGGTCCCGATCGACGAGACGCTGAGGGCGCTGGACGACCTGGTTAGGGCCGGCAAAGTTCGCTACGTCGGTTGCAGCACCTTCGCTGCCTGGAAGGTCATAGAGTCGCTTTGGGTCGCCAAGGAGCTTGGACTGAATCGCTTCGTCAGTGAACAGCCGCCCTATCATCTGTTGGACCGCCGGATTGAGCGCGAACTCATTCCGGCCGCGGTTACCTACGGCCTTGCCCTGATACCGTGGTCGCCGACGGCCTACGGTTTTCTGACCGGCAGGTATTCGCGGGACGAGTCGATACCAGTTGATTCGAAGCTTGGCAGGATATCTGACAGCCGGCTAATGCAGTCACTCTTCTCGGACGCCAGCTTCGACGTTCTGGATACGGTGGCGCGGATTGCCGGACAGAAAGGTTGCACGCCGAGCCAGTTGGCCATCGCCTGGTGCCTGCAGCAGCCGCACATCACCAGTCCGATCATCGGACCCCGGACGATGTCCCAGCTCGACGACAACCTGGGATCGCTGGACGTTGTCGTGACGGATGAAGATCGGGCCGCGTTAGATCAGGTGTCACCTCCGGGCGGAGTCTCCGCCCGATTCTACGAGGGTGATTTCGGACCGCACCCATACAGATGGTGAGAAAGGCGCAAACACCAATATGAAATACCGCAATCTTGGACGCACCGGGGTGAAGGTCAGCCCTATTTGCCTCGGAAACTTGATGTTTGGCGAGAAGCCGCACGAGCAGGCCGAGGAGGCGCGGATCCTGGAACACGGCGTCGACGCCGGCATTAACTTCCTCGATACCGCTAACAGCTACGGTCGCGGGGGATGTGAGCGTCGAATCGGTGAGGTGCTCAAGCGTATCGGCGGGCGAGATCGGATTGTCCTGGCTAGCAAAGTGCATGGTGCAATGGCTGATGACGATCCCAACGCCCGAGGTAACAGCCGCCGGCACATTATCGAGCAGTGCGACGCCTCACTAAAGCGGTTGCAGACCGACTGGATAGATCTCTATCAGCTGCATCGGCCCCAATCGGATATTCCGATAGACGAGACGCTGCGGGCATTGGACGACCTGGTCCGCGCCGGCAAGGTTCGTTACCTTGGCACCAGCTCGTTCCCAGCCTGGCATATCGTCGAGTCTTTCTGGGCATCGAAGGAGCTCGGTCTTAACCGATTCGTATGTGAACAACCCCTGTACCATGTACTCGACCGGCGGATCGAGCGCGAGGTCGTGCCAATGGCCCTGACCTACGGCGTCGCCATCATTCCATTCTCGCCGCTGGCCGGCGGTTTCCTAACCGGCAAGTACCGACGCGACCGGCCTTGGCCGGAAGACGGCCGGTTCGCTCGCATAGCTCGTATGGCCGGCTCCCAAAGCCACCGGACCGCGTTCGCCGACGCGGAATACGCGGCGGTCGAGACGCTCGACGAGATCGCTAAGGAGAAGGGTTGCACGACAAGCCAGTTGGCTCTGGCTTGGAACGTACAGCAGCCGGCGATTACCAGCCCGATTATCGGCCCGCGTACGGTAGAACAGCTGGACGACAACCTCGGCGCGCTGGACGTGGAGGTCTCGGACGAGGACAGGGCGCGGATCGACGAAGTTGCCCCACCGGGCCGGCGACTCGTCCAGCAGCCGGATCCCGGCTTCGGACCGCATCGCTTCAGGTGGTGAATCAGGCTTCGATGCCGGAAGAGAGCGCCTATGCACCGGCGGTGACGCAGCCGGAAGACTTCGAAGGTTTCTGGCGCAACGCTATGTCCGAACTGGCCGTCTTTCCGGCTGCGCCGGAGATTGAGGCTATCCCCCTGCGCGGCACCGACTTCTCGGCAACATACGGAGTTAGACTCACCAGCATTGGTCCCTACCGAATCTTCTGCTACTACAGCGTGCCCCACGGCGGCGGCCCCTTTCCGGCGATTGTTCACTGCCCTGGGTACGCGTCGGTTGTGCCGGTACCCTCCTACGAGGAGCGCCGCTCGTTCGTCTGCCTGTCCGTCTGCGCACGCGGGCAGAGATTGTCCGACAAGCCATTCGCGGCTGCTTTCCCCGGCCTCCTGACCGAGGGAATCGAGGAACCCGCCACCTATATCTATCGAGGCATCGTCGCAGACACTTGCCGGGCGATAGATTTCCTGCTGAACAGGCCGGAGGTGGACCAGCGCAGGATCGCCGTAATAGGCGGCGATACCGCAATTGCCGCGGCGGCCCTGCGTCCGGCCCTATCGTTCTTGGTGGCATCTGCGCCCATTTTTTATGACCCAGTTGCCCGATCCGGCGACACCGACGAGTATCCATTGGAAGAAATCAACGACTACAAGCGAATCTTTCCTGATCGGGCGGCCGAGATAGCCGGGACGCTTGCATATTTCGATTCCCTGTTCTTCGCTCCCATGGTGAAGGCGGAGACCCTTCTGAACTGCCAGCCGGACGGCGGCGTCTTCGATCTTGAACGGACCACGCCGTTAGCGCAGGCGTTCACCGGCCCAAAGACCATCTATCGACAGACCGGCTACGGGCTGCGCGACTTCGAGGCGACCGAGAGCTGGCTGCACGAACGATTGCTAAGGGGCCGGCGTTAAACCTATACTAATCGCCGGCGTAAACATATACTCAAAGAATGAATAGCCCTATTTCGCTGGATTGAGAGGCATAGTGCAACCGCTAATCGACAGCTTTGGCCGCAGTATAGAGAGTCTGCGCATATCGATCACCGACCGATGCAACTTCCGGTGCGTGTACTGCATGCCGCCGGAGGGTTTGCCTTGGCTGCCTTCGGAGAAGGTACTGAGCGTCGATGAACTGGTGCGACTGGCAGCGATTTCCGTGCGTATGGGCGTAAAGGAGGTCCGGCTGACTGGCGGCGAGCCAACGATCCGTCCGGACCTGCCGGAAATCATTGCCGGAATAGCCGCTTTGCAAGCTTGCGGTTTGAAAAGCCTCAGCCTGACGACCAATGGCTTCAACATGACAAAGATTGCCGGGAAATTGGCGAAGGCCGGCCTCACTCGAATCAATGTGAGCCTCGACAGCCTCTCGCGCGAAAAGTTTCACCGCATAACTCGCCGCGACTGTCTCGATAAGGTGTTGGCCGGACTGGAAGAGTTGGAGAAGCACCCAAGTATCAGTCCGATCAAGGTCAATGCGGTGGCGATGCGGAACTTTACCGAAGAAGAGGTCCTCGATTTTGCCCGGCTAGCCCGGACCAAGCCCTACGTGATGCGCTTCATCGAGTTCATGCCGCTGGATGCCGATGGCAACTGGCAGCGTGAGCAGGTCCTGAGCGGGCGCGAGATCTTCAAGATGATAGACGCGGTCTATCCGCTGGAGCCGGTCGAAAGCGATCCGAGCTCGACATCGCGCCTCTATCGGTTCGCGGACGGCGGAGGCGAGGTCGGATTCATCAACCCGGTGAGCCAGCCATTCTGCGGCACCTGCGATAGGATCCGCTTCACCGCCGACGGGCAGGTACGTACCTGTCTATTCTCCATCGAGGAGACCGATCTGCGCACCCCTATGCGCGCCGGCGCAACCGACGACGAGCTAGGCCTCGTATTGCAGGGCGCAGTCGATCACAAGGAGCTGAAGCACAAGATCAACGAGGGTCCGGCGTTCCAGCGAGCCTCACGGAGCATGTCGCAGATTGGCGGCTAGCGCCGGCTGACTCGGTATTTCCGTGCAAGCGCTCCGATATCTATCTAAGATAGGGCTCCGGCTTACCTCAGCGGTGACCGCCGAGTATCCATAAACTGAGGATCCGTTGATGATTCTTGCTGCTCTAAAATCCGGAGGAAAGTTGCCGCGTCGATGATTAGCGTTCCCTTGTGTTCATTTAGTACCAGCAGATCCTTGTCCTCGGTGACGAGGTAGTCTGCTTGGGCGATCTCCGCAGTGGCGAGAAACTTATCGTCTTTGACATCGCGCGAGACGGTAGGGATATTTGGAATTTCTACGAACTCGGATTGTCCTAGGATATCGATGACCCGAGCTACGTCCATATCGCGCAGGGCGCGAAATTTTTGGGTGAGTTCGGGACGGGAGAGAACTTCGAGTATTTCCGTGACAACTGGTTTCGATACAAACAGACGGTAGTCGTGGGCAAAGACTAGCTTTCCCCATCTGCCATGCGGGTTGATCAGGCTTCGAACGAAGACGACCGTGTCAAGTACAATTCTATACACGACGTTTGTTGTGCACAGCGTCGACTGCCTCTTCGATGGTCGCGTTTACCTCCTCATCGCTATATTGGGCTGCTTCTTCTCGAACCGGAGCGAAGGTTTCGTAAAGCTGCGCGAACCATGCCGAACCTTTGACAGTCTGTGCCAGGGGTGAAGGCCGCAGTCGTAGCTCATCCCCTGCCAGGGTGATTTGGACCAGACTGTCTTGGGTTATGCCAAGTCTCTTGCGAAACTCCGCCGGAATCGTAATTTGGCCCCCTCTAAGCTGCCGGACGATCTTAGTCCTACTCTTTAATTCCATAGTGCGCCGAATTCCTCGTGAATTACACAAATACGTATTTAGTATTATACAAAAGTATGCTCAGTGTGAAAAGAATCGGACAATATCCGCGGTCCCGGCGGCACTTGGCGTCCTGAACTCACTACTGTGGATGATCATGGCTTGGCAGACGCGTGTCCTGCCGGGACGAGCCCGGATCGCCGGTCGCGCCGAGCCTATCGCGGTACTTCTCCAAGACTTGATCCAACGCCTTTTCGAGGTCGACGCCGGTGGCGTTGGCGAGGCAGATGAGGGCGAACAGTGTGTCTCCCAATTCGTCCGCCCATTCGGCTGTGGGCTGGAACTCGGTCCGGCCGTAGTCGGTCTCTTTCAATATCGCTTTGGCCGCCTCGCCAACCTCCGAGACGAGGTCGAGAAGGCGGGACTCCGGCGACATTTCCATCCCGTTGGCTTCTATGAAACAGGCGACCTTTCTTTGCATGTCTGACGAATTCATCGGTACATTACCTCGCTAAGAGCAACGAAGTGCCGAGAGGCCTGCCGCACGTTTATGCCGCCGGCTCGTCGAAGAATCCCTCGTAGAAGCGCCTGACGTATGGCGGCAGTAGGCGCAGGTCTCCCATGACGCCGCTGGCCAGGCCGGCGAAAATCTCCCAGTCGGCGCCGAGGCCAACGTACATTCCCATCCACCAGCCGGTTGGGCTGTTCTCGTCCCTCTGATTCCGTAGTCCGTATACGTAGTGGGTTGCCAACTCGGTCGCCCGGCGGTAACGTGGGTCTGTCTCCTCGCTGAGCTTAACGCAGGCGACCATCAATTCAGCCGCGGTGGCCCCGATCAGCCGGCGCTCTTGCCACCAGGCGTGGGCCAGCTCGTGGATCGCCGCTTCTTCCTGTACAGTGAGCAACTCGACCAGCTTTCTGCCGGGCCACCAGGCGCCGCCGCCTCTCGTGCTGTAACTATCGCGAACTACTATCTCGACGCCGTATTTCTGTAGCCACTGCCAAGCCGAAGGTTGTAGAGGCAACGCCGGCAGGTCGGGGTGCAGCTTTATCAAGATCACATCCTCCGATCTCTGAATCGGACAAATTATGCCACAGGGACCTGACGCTCATTCGGCAGAAACCGTGGATCGCTTCGGTTCGGGCTATTGATAACGTATGATAACTTCCAAATCTCTTACAGATTGTCGATCCGGCGCAACCGTACAGGCAACCATGATAGGGGTTCTCTCCGTGGACGAGCACTTTGCCCGCCGGTGCGTCGGAACACAGAATCGCCGGCGCTCCGAGCAGCCGATCGTGATCTAGGTGAGTCGTGGGTGGTATGTTGCTCGCGCGCCGCGTATGTGCCTACTTGAACGATCTTAGCCGCTCGCTTTGTTGATGGAGCCCGCCAAACCCCAGTCGCACAGGCCGGTCTTCTACGTAATGGTGGGACCTCCCGGCAGCGGAAAATCCTCATACATCCGCAAGTATCTGCCCGAAGCGCTACGCATTTCGCTCGACGATCTGCGCCTTATGCTGTCCGGCCGCCCATTCGATTTCCGCTACGAGCGGATAGTCGCCGAGGTAGGCGAGGAACTCATGCGCGTCTCGCTATCTCGGTTGAGAGAGTGGCGGAGAGATTGCGTGTACGATGCGACGAACGTGACGCGCGAAGTGCGGTTGCGCAGCTTGGCAATCGCCCAGGAATTCGATTTGCCGGCTGTGGCGATCTTCGCGGATACACCGATGGAGGTTGCGCTTGCCCGAAACCGCCGGCGCCGGCGCAAGGTGCCGGAGGAGGTTATCGAGAGGTTTTACCGGCAGCTTCAGCCGCCCAGCGTCAACGAAGGCTTCGAGGAGGTGGTGATCGTCCGGGATTGGTGATTGTTCGATCGATTCAGGCGATTGCTACATGTCAAAAGCCAGCCGGACGATATTGACGGCGCCTGCCAGGAACATCAACCCAACGCCGGTGCCCACCGCCATCAACATCCGGGCGGCCACGCGCTCGCGCAGGTACAGGTAGGCGGCGAGTGCCGTGTTCAAAACCAGCAAGAGGGCCGCGAACCCGGGCAACAGGAATAGTTGCTCCTTTTCGCCGAAGCGGTCGACGGTACCGTCGGTACTGAAGTGAAGCGGCACCATCCCCGGGAGGGTGTCGTAGTACCACCAAACGTAGACCAATCCGGCGGCGATCGCTAGAAAACCCAGCGTCAGCAGAAGCATCGCCCCGCGGTCGCCCCAAAGTGTCAAGGAGTAAGATCCAATCGGCCGATAAGCTTGAGCGCCTACCCTTCGCGCGAGGCCGCTACCGGCTGATAAACGGGCGTGCACCATCGCGTGTACGCCGGCACCTCCGCCTTGACCGCTCGAAAGAATAGCTCTTGTAGCTTGGCGGTGACGGGGCCAATTCCGCCGGCGCCCACGGGCCTGCGGTCGACCTCGCCGACCGGCGTTATCTCGGCAGCGGTGCCGGTCATAAAGACCTCGTCGGCAATGTATAGTTCGGTCCGATCGACCTGCCGCTCAATGGTGTCGATTCCAAGCTCGCGCTTGGCCAGCTCCATCACCGAGGCGCGGGTGATTCCCATCAGAATGTTCTCGGAGGGCGCCGGCGTAACCAACTGGCCGTCAATTATGAGGAATATGTTCTCCCCGCTGCCTTCCGAGACGTGCCCTTCGTGGGTCAGCATGATCGCCTCGTCGAAGCCATTCAGCTCGGCCTCGCTCTTGGCCAGCGCCGAGTTAACGTATATGCCGGTTATCTTTGCGCGGGCCGGTATTCCGTTGTCATCCACCCGGCGGTAAGTCGAAGTGCAGCAGCGGCAGCCGGATTGATTGTCGATATATTTGCCCAGCAATGCGTAAAACAGAACGAACCCGTCATCCACGTTGTGGAGCCGGACGCCAATAGCCAAGGAGCTCTTGTAGACCAGCGGCCGAATGTAGACGTCGTGGCGGGGATTGTCCCGCCGCAGCATTTCGAGCGTGATCCGCCCCAGCTCTTCCGGCGTCCCGGGAGCCTTCATGGTGAGGATCCGGCACGACTTGACGAGGCGCTCGTAATGCTCCCGCATTCGGAAAAGATAGAGCTGCTGTTGTTCTTCATTCCAATAGCCGCGGATGCCCTCGAAGCAAGCAGTGCCATAGTTCAGGGCGTGAGTCATTACATTTACATTCGCCTCGGCCAAGGGCATGAAGTTGCCATTGAAATAGGCCGTGGAAGAAAGCGGGGCCGACATTTCTAACCCTCCTGAGGCGAGTCTTGTTGAGTGTCCCGATTATAGCAAACGCCCTGATATATCCGACGGCGCCGTGGGTGAGGGTTAGATCAGCCGGCAAAGGATCGGTGTCTTTGCCTAGTTGACCGGACTCATACGGTCAAATCGCGCCGGTCGAACGTGACCAACGCCGCCGCCAGAAATATCGCCGTCAGGGCCAGCAGCACGCCGGCGTGGCCGAGATTCAGCCCGTTCGACAAGGGATCAGCATCTATGAAGTAGTAGAACGGCGACAACACCTTAAAGGGTTCGATGGCCTCCGAAATCGGGGCCAACGCGTTCAGAAAATAACTCAAGATGCCGGCCGCGCTCGAGATGCCCATGCTCAGCCCGCGGTTGCCGCTCGCGGATCCGACGGCGAGAGCCAGCGTCCCGAACATCAAGCCCAGCAGCATCGCGCTGAAAGTGGCTTCGGCGAGCCTTCCCAGGCCGATTTCCATATCGACCATGTCGGCTCCGATTGCTAGGGCCGCCCAGAACGCAACAGCCAATACCAGAGCCGCAAGTACCATCGCGGCGAACTTCTCCAACACCACCTGAGCTCGCGTCACTGGATTGGCTAGAAGCAGATCGAGGGTCCCTTGGTCCTCTTCTCCAGCGGTGGCGCCGCTCCCGTAAGAAATCGCGAAGATCAGGAATAGCATCGGAAGCATCAGGAAGTATAGCTGGGAATTCAGGAATCCTTCCGGCGAGGTCATGTCTGTGAATTCGCCGGCAAATAGCGCCATGACCTCGGGGGACAGAGCTTCGACGTATCCCTCAAGCTCCTCGGCTGATTCGCGGATACTCGGATAGAAGGCCATCATCATAAGGGCGAGCAATATCAGTCCGATCGACCACCACATCAGAGCGCGACGCGCGTCACGCAAAGACTTCAGCAACACGTTACGCAGCATTATTCTCACCTCGGTTGTAGTAGGCCAGGAAAATCTCTTCCAAGGAGAGCTCGTGACTGATCACGTTGACCACCTCGAACTTGCTAGCGGCCTTGATCACGGCGTCCAAGGTCCCTTTCACGCTACAGCGGAGCACGTTTTGCTCCACTGCCAGGTCGCTGACGCCTGCCACGTTGGCGAACGCGGATTCAGGCACCGGTGCGGCGAAGTGGATCTCGAGCTGTCGCAACGCGCGGGACTTTAGCGCGGCGACCTCCTCGACGGCGATCAACCGCCCTTCTCGGATGATGCCCACGCGATCGCAAACCCGCTCGACCTCGGGCAGGTTATGCGACGAAAGGAACACCGTTTGTCCTTCGACTTCGGAGATTAGTCGATAGAAGACCTGTTGAATCAGGGGATCCAGACCATTGGTCGGCTCATCTAAGATAAGCAACTCCGGTTTGTGCATGAGCGCCTGGATCAGCCCGATCTTCTGTCGGTTGCCCTGCGAGAGCGTCCGAATCGGGCGTGAGAGATCACTGTGGAGCCGTTCAGCCAGCTCCCGGACGTGGTCCCACTCGACGCCCCCGCGTAGATTGCCCATGTAGCGAAGCATTTCAGCGCCCTTGAGTTTTTCGTAAAGCGCCAAATCGCCGGGCAAGTAGCCGATCCGGCGCCGAATCTCCTTGCTTTGCTCATGGACATCCAGTCCGAATATCTGGGCGACGCCGCTGTTTGGCCGGATGAAGTCGAGCAGCGTGCGTATAGTCGTCGTCTTGCCGGCGCCGTTGGGGCCAAGGAAGCCGAACACCTCGCCCGGCCGGACGTCCAAGCTCACATCGATCACGCCTCGGTTCTTGCCGTAAGACTTGGTCAGCGCTACGGTATGTATGATGCCTTCGCTCATCTTGATCGTCCCAGATTCATAGTTTCTTCTCCTAAGTAAAGACAGCCTACCAAGGACCTTTGTAAATGCAATTTAGCTTACTCTAAAAAATAGTTTAGAACCTTCTACTCCAAGTTGTCAAGCACCTGTTCGACTCGGCCCGGCGCATCCTCCGGCGACCCAATAGCCGGCTGGCGAGGTGATAGTATTGTCCTTGCGCGCTTCAAGCCAATTTTCAGAGCAAAGAGGATGTACTAGGTCGCAATGAAGATTACCCGCGTCTCCTGGGAAGAGTATAGCTACCCGCACGCTACGCCACTCAAAACCGGCAAGCACATCTCTACCCACGCAGGTCTGGCTGTGGCGAGAGTGTTTACAGATGAAGGAATTGAGGGCATCGGCATAGGGGCCGCCAGTCTGGTGGGTCGGGCGCTGGTAGGCACGCTTGAGCGCGAGCTGATCGGCGAGAACCCGATGAACGTCGAGCGTCTCTGGCACAAGATGTGGGTCCCCAAGCTGGTGGGCCGGCGCGGCATGACAACGCGCGTTATCAGCGCGATCGACATCGCTCTATGGGACTTGCGGGGCAAGATAGCCGATCAACCGTTGTACCGGCTGTTGGGTGGCTACCGAGAGCGGGTGCCGGCCTATATCGCCGGAGGCTACTATCTGGATGGCAAGACCCTGGACGATTTGGCCCAGGAGATGCTCCAGAACGTTCAAACCGGCGCCACAGCCGTCAAGATGAAAGTTGGCGGCGTGCCGATCAACGAAGACGTAGAGCGAGTACGGGTGGTTCGCGAGGCGATCGGGCCGAAAGTCAACCTCATGGTGGACGCCAACTGCGCCTACCGCTACTACGAAGCGATCCAATTTGCTCGAAAGATAGAGCCGTTCGATATCTACTGGTTCGAGGAGCCAGTGGCGCCGGACGACTATCGGGGTCACGCTATGCTGGCCGAGCAAACGACTATTCCGATCGCAACCGGCGAGAACGAGTACACTCGCTATGGGTTTCGCGATCTGATCGAGCACCGTTCGGCGGCGATACTGAACGCCGATGCCCAAATACTGGGTGGAATCACGGAGTTCATGAAGGTCGTTGCGATGGCGCAGGCGTACGACCTAGACGTTTCCCCCCACGGCAGCCAGGAAGTTCACGTGCATCTGGTTGCCGCGGCGGCCAACGCCACGTACCTGGAGACCTACCGCGAAGCCGTCTTCCCAATCTGGCGTGAGGTTTTCAAGCACACACTGACTATGAACGAAGACGGGACCGTGAGCCCGCCGGACCGGCCAGGTCTCGGCATCGAACCAAACTATGAGGCGCTTGCCCCGTACCGGGTGGCTTAGTCCCGCCGGCCGGCGCGGCGTCACCTATTCCGGCTTCGTGGTCCAGTAGCGGGACGGGTCGCGTTTTGCCTCCGCCAACAGCGTGTCAACGTACTCCCGGACTTGAAAGAGCCGGCACTCGGCGTCGCCCACGCAGCCTCGGATGAGCGTCCCGATGCGGTCCCAGTACTCGCCGAGCAAGGGTCGATCCAGGCGCCAAGGTCCAGATGTCCATCTCGGATCCGGCCGCTCGTGTCGGTAGATGGTCTCCACCAGATGGACGTAGGTGGACGAGTCGTATTCGACTCCGAGCATCAGAACCTTGGCGTCTGCTTGGTAGGCCTTGTACATGGGTGAGTGGGTGCCGAACATCTTGCCCCACGGCTCCAGGTCCCAGACCGAATCGTAGCCCTCGCGGCTCAGATGGCCGGAGGTAAACTCGTGCGCCCGCTTGCCCAGGGCCGCGACGGAGTGGGAGTAGTGGTCCGAGCGCAGTGTTTCCGGCATTAGGCGGAAGTACTCGGTGATCCACCCAACAGTCGATGGCGTGGTCTCGACGTTCCATGATTCTGCCCGCAAAACTCTGCCGTCTAAGAGGTTGAACGAGGGCATCAGGATGAGTCCCTGATCGCCGACAGCGTCTTTCAGGGCGTCGATAACGGTGCCCGCCCCGCCATCAACAGGACCCAAGCTCTTGAACGATGAGTGAATGAACAGGATGTCTGCAGGCTCGACGCCGAGAGATCTCAGGTCTTGCCTAAGTTTTGACCCTGTGTGGGATGACATCAGCCGGTACCCTAGAGCAGTTGTTTGGACGGAAGGATCATATGCCGGCAGTGATAGCCGGCGCGGTTCTAGCCGGGCACTTCCTCTACTTCGGACTCACTGCTCGGCAGCACGGTCACCTCGGCTTCGATTGGCTCGCCCAAACGGGCTTTCAATTGGCGCAACTCTTGCTCATAGCCGGCCTGCATCGTCGCCATTTGACGCTCCACTTGGTTGATGTGTTCGGTCATGCGTATCAACACTTCGACGCCGGCAAGATTGACGCCAAGGTCTTTTATGTAACCTTTTACCAGATTCAAACGCTCTATATCGCGGGCCGAATACAGCCGGATGCGTCCACTGGTCCGCGACGGGTTGATCAAGCCCACTCGCTCATAGTAGCGCAGAGTCTGGGCGTGCATATTCACCATTCGGGCCGCTATGCTGATGGTGTAAACCGGCTCGTCTTCTGGACCGCGCTTGGGTTGCGCCACCCGTTCCAGGGCGGCCTTGCTAGCTTGGCTCATGACCTCGATTCTCTCGTCCGGTATTGTCCTCTGGATGCCACACTCGGGGCTCTTGTCCTACGGCAATCATAGCAAGTTGAGCATATGACAGTCAATAACATTGCAAAACCTGTAGAGATATGAGGGATGTCCGGGATGCCCTGATCGGCCGCGGAAGGCCGGCCGGGGTTCAGGCAACCAGCCGGCGTCGAATCACGAGCGGCGCGGCACCAGTCGTGTGCGGACGTACCAGTCCTGCACCGAAACGAAGCGATCCCGTGGCGCGAGGATCAGCCATATGCGGACGCCCTTGACTTCGCTGTGGACCGCGTACAAGAAGTTGGGGTAGAAGAGCAGGATGCTGGGCTGGGACTCGGCGAATATCTGCTGAAACTCGGAATACAATCTCTTACGCTCGTTGTAATCGTTCGTCCGGCGCGCCGTTTCCAACAACTCGTCGGCCCGCCGGTTCGCCCAAGAAGCGAAATTCAGGCCGTCCTTGATCTGGGAAGAGTGCCAGAATTGATAGGCGTCGGGGTCCGAGTTCGGCGACCATTGCTCGGCCAATACAGCGTGGAAGTTGCGCGGGACCAGAAAGTTCTCGATTAGATCGGTCCAGCCGGCTTTCTGGACCTCGGCTCTGATTCCCAGCCCGGCAAGCTGCCGGCTGATCTCTTGCGCCACCGCGATGCGCTCCGGCCGGTCGTTCGTCAGCAGTACGAAGCTGAATGGCTCCCCGTCCTTCTCGCGCAGGCCGTCGCCGTCTCCGTCGGTCCAGCCGGCCTCGTCCAATAGAGCGCTGGCCGCGCTGGGATCGAACGTTGGACGATTCACGTTGGGGTCGAACGCCCAGGAAGCGCGAAATATGGGGCCTTCGGCGGCCTGTGCCTGGCCTTCATGGGTGATGTCGATCAGGGTCTGTTTATCAATCGCGTGGGCCAAGGCACGCCGGACTCGCGCGTCCTCGAAGAACTTTGAACGGTCATTCATTATCAGAAGCGTGAGCTTCGAGTAGTCGGCCTGCGAGTAGATCGAAAGGCGTGCGTGGGCGCGGGTTTCGGCCAGCATCTCCGGGTGAAGGGAGCGTACGCCCTGTACCTCGCCCCTATCCAGGGCGGCGAGCGCCTCGGCGAAGCTCGAATAGAAGTGGAAGCGTATTTCGTTCAGGAAGGGATGGACGCCGTAGTATCTGGGGTTCGTCTCCAATATCGCCCGCTCCAGCGTTACCTCCTTCAGCTTGAACGGGCCGGTACCTATGGGGTTAGCGTTGAACGGGTGTAGGGGCAGCTTTTCGGCTGGTACCGCGGATAGTAGGTGAGCCGGTGCGATTTCTATGGTCGTGAATTCGATGAACGAGGCCAGCGGCTCCTGCAGCTCGAATCGAACCTGGTACTCATTCAGCTTGACGACGTTCACCGTCTGCCACAAGTCGGCCATCGCCGGACTTCCCTGGTAGTTGGGGTCTTTGATCGCGTTGACGGTGAAGATTACGTCATCCGCGGTGAAGGGCCAACCATCGTGCCAGGTAACGTCTCGGCGTAGGTTGAAAACGTAGGCCAAGCCGTCCGGCGAGGTCTCCCAACTCTCGGCCAATCGAGGCTGAATCGTCCCGTTCGGCGCCACCCGGGTCAGCCCCTCGAATATGAGCGCGGTGAGGTCCTGGTCCACCTCATTGAACTGGGAGAGGAGCGGGTTTATGTAGTTCGGCCGGCCGACGACCGCCTCCCCGTATCTTCCTCCCGAGGCCGGCACCAGCTCGGTGGGGGTCAGCGTGGCGTCGATGGCGTAGACGCCGGCCAGGGCGATGAGGCCGGCGATAACCGAAAGCAGTGGCACTTGCTGGAGGAAGCCGTTCGTCCCGGTGCCGGATCTTTTCATGGGCGAACGAAAGACCGTTTAGGAGCGCGCGGCGATGACGTTTGCTATCGAGAGCAGGATAAAGAGCGTGGCCAGGACAAGGGTAACCTCGAACAGCGTCTTTTCCAATCCGCGGCGCGTGCGAAAGACGGCCGAGTCGCTGCCAAATGTCGACCCCAACCCGCTGGTTCTGGACTGCATGAGGATGATGACGATTAGCAGCACCGATAGCAGTATCTGGGCGGCCTGTAGATATGGTGCCAAGGGTTATCTACTTCCAATCTTGGTGATAGCCGGCGTTAGTTTACCGATTATAGCGTATGCGGGCCGGCGGTGGTGGGTGGTGGGCCGGCGACTATGGTCGGCCGGGCGCCGGATCACAGCGTACGCGACACCCGGGCCAACTTGCTCTCCGTGTAGAGAAACGCGGTTTTACTCGGTTACTAGGCACAAACTACGTGGGTTGCGCAGCTCATACCTATTCCCATCTGGATAAATGTCACCGTCCAAACTGATAGTTTTGTGCTCCTGAAAAGCCCGAATAACCGTGTTGTAAACTGCCTGATCAAACTTCACCCTGATGCGAATGAGACGGCCATCTCGAACGGATAAGATAGTTGCGTTACCGTCGAATTCCTGGGGTTCCCTGTCTAGTTGGAAAACTTGGGCCCTTATCTGCTCGTTGTAAGAGGGCTCATCGCGGCGGAAGGATCTTGCCGCTTCCGCCAGAATGTCAGCGGAGTTGGTGGAAAACTGGAATCGGGAATCAGGAGCGTTTAATGGCCTTAAGTCGGACCAAATCAAATCTATCTCAACTCCCCGACCCTTATTTGCCAAATCTGCCACTGAATCACATAGATTGGCGCTGACGCCGTGTGGGACGGCCAGTTTGAATGAATCCAGAGTATCGTCGGCCAACACTTTTTGTACAGCTGTGCTGGCATGCTCCAGCGCCTGAGCAAGCCTCTTGGTAGCAGCGCGGGGGAAGGGTGTATGGAATTCGTCTCCCATATCCTCCTGTCTAATCAATCCCGCCTGGACCGGAGAATACAACGTTAGCGTGTAGCCTTCATAATAGCTGGACATCGGACGTACGTTATCAAGAAATTCAGCTACATCGGAGCTCATCTTGCCACGGTATGTTGCCTGCGGTCTCTCGGCGGCGCGTGCGCCAGCAGCCAGCATGTTGTATGCATCGTTGAGCAGATCTGCCCCCTGTCGCAGAGATAGAGGCTCTCTCCCCATTCCATTAAGCGAACGCATCCGTATCACGTCGCCTCCAGTGGCTATCAGGTCTTGGAACACATCAAGTTGAGAACGTTCCTCCACTGTGGCCAGAACAGCAACGGTCTCGGCCATACTTTCGGCATAATCGGCGAGAGTATCCCGTAGAGGAACGAGTAGCTCCCAGCTTCGCCCACCGTGTTCCTTGGAGTAGATTGTCGCTGGTCTGCTCCCCCATGGCCCTTCGTTATGCCACCTGCGAGAATTCAGGTAGGATCGCAGGCTCAAGATTGACAGTCTTGATAAGGCGTCCTTGTCCTTTATATCGACTAACATAGCGCATCTCCCTTTTCGGCCTTTTGCATGAGGTCGATGAGTTGCTCGCTGTTGAAGATATTGGCTATAGGAACTTGGACTGTAACGCTGGAAGTATTGGGCTTATCAGGTTGCCCTTCGAGAGACATCCAGTACGCGCAATGACGCAAACAAAGCTCTTCTTGAGTCTGCTTAAGCCAATGTAACTTTTCTTCAGGCATGAGAAGAACGATCAATATGCGAGGGTTCTTGACGTCCACTCGAAGGTCGGTGTAGTTTTTCATGCTCAAAGGAAAATTCGCAGTCGCACCGCGAATAATGTCCTTCCTTGTTGCCTTGGCCTGGAACTCTATCCTAGGCCTTCGCCCGAAGTCCGCAATCAGTACTCCATCGACACTGTCGTGGTCCACTCTTGGTTGAGTGATATGGTAACCGGCTTGAGACGCGACCGCTTCGACGTACGATAAAGAGAATCGTTCCATTTGGGCGTTCAGGTCCATCGATCCAATCCTCCGTTATTCGCCCGGATTCTATTCGATACCATGTTGGACCGCAGTGCATCCAATTGGGACTCGTCTACGGTAGTGGGCAACATGTCGTCCCGTTTAGGGTTATAGAGCAATTCTCTTGCCGGCGCCATCTCCGATTCGAGAGCGAATTCTGTTCAACAAACCAATGCGCAAGTCATCGGGGGTCTCCCAAACGATATGGTAGTACTGCCGTGTATCAAAATGCAGTTTGTCCTCCATACCCTTCCGGCACGAGAAGATCACTTCTAGTCCCAGCCCGTGTGCAAACCCCGCTTCGTAGTACACACCTCCCCGTGCACCGTTTTCTCCATGGGTCATGTCAGCTACCAGGAATCGGGATCGGCGAATTCCGGCTATGATCTCGTCATCTATTTTGTCGACGTCTGGCTTCCGATCGATTCTCAGGGGTTTATACCCAGCGTCTTCGATCGCGGGCTCGATGCCAAGGTCGTAAGCTTCATTTGTACTTGCGTGGAACCACATGGCGACAAATGCTTGCGAAGAATCGATGTTGGTTTCATTCTCCGCGATGCGAGCGTAGCCGAATACGGTCACTGTGCCATCGAAACTCCCGGCCGATGACCGAATTCCCTGGATCCAGCTGTTCCCATGCAGATAGTCAAGGAAATATTCAACCTCCCTCCAGGCCGTTGATTCGGACCAAGCATAAGCGGCAAGAGTTTCATCGTTGACGGAAACCCGCTGCGCAACTGTTTCTGCCGACGTGGCGATGAACCGAAGGAGTCTATCGGCCCGCTCGTGCACTGGTAGTGGGCGATTGCTCTTGACGTACGAGATGACCTCGCGGGTGACCATCGGCATCTCATTTCCCTGCCTACGCTGATCGATTAGCCAAGTCGTTAGCCGTGCCTTCTCAGCATCCGTCATGTCTGGGGTATCAGCTAACGCTGTTAAATCGCTTATCTCATATGCACCGCCGGCGCGGGGAGAATGCCTGACCCGATAGTTAAAGCTAGGGCCATCGCGACCTACTTCGGCAAGATTGTTCCCGCCCCAAATAGGACAGTGCGCCTCTTGTATTGTCAACTCGACCCCTCCTTTATTTGGCTTCAGGTCCGACAAGTTTCTTAACTCGCGGCAAGTCTCCCACAGACCCGCCTGAGTATGTCTACCCACGACTGCGCCCGTAGGGGAACAGGGCGGCCACGGTGCAGATTCGTCCTTTGTCGGAGTAATTGTACCGAACAGCGGTTCGATTATGTGGGCGAATTTGGCAGAAATCTGAGAGGGATCGACAGCCAATGCGGGTCCGGCGTCTGAGCTATCGCCGGCCGTGCTTCGCGCTATGTGTTGTGAGCCGCGGTCGGCAGCTCGCGCACGTCGGCGCCGGCTCTCCGCTCGGCGGCGGCGAGGTCGAACTGCGACTGGAGATTCAGCCAGAATTGGGGGTCGACGCCGAACCAGTGCCCGAAGCGCAGAGCGGTGTCGCCGGGATGAACGACATGCCTCAACATGTCTCACTTCCCACTTACGGGTCGGTACTCCAATAGCGCCGATCGGCCGACGATATCCACGACGCGGACCAGCACCTCCCGGCCGTCGGCGTCGGTGAGACGCAGATCCTCACCGTAGACGAACTGCACCGGCTGCTGCTTTCCTCCATCAATGGCGATGTTGGAAGCATAGAGATAGGTTCGGTCATGCGTATCGCGAATGGGGTTCAGCCTTCCCTTGAGCCCTGGAAGGTAGCCGGCGGCCTCGGGGAAGATGATGCTGCCACCCTCCGGCAAGGCTTCAAGCTCTACCGCGAGCGCTCCCTGGCTCGGCGTCCAATTCCTTTCCAGGCGTGCGGCGTGGCCGGGCGCGGAAGCGAAAATCGTCATAGGGAGGTGAGTCGTGTACAGGTCGACGGTCGCCTCGCCGTTTTCGTCGGTGGTCGCATGCTTCCAAGTCTTGTTGGGGAAGAGAGCCAGCAGGTCGGCGCCGGGCAATGGCGGGCCGGCAGCTCGCACGGTGATGACGACGCTGGCGGGACTCTGCTGCTGCGCTGCGGCCGGGACGGTGAGCAGGACTTCCGAGTTATCAATCAGCAGGTACTCGGGCAGCCTGCCGCAGAGCTCCTGTGTTTCCCGCCGGATTATTGGAACACCGTCGCCGCGGCGCTCCATGAAGTATTGCCTGTCCTCTGAGCCGTGGACTCCCCCTACCGGCATTCGCGCCAGTACAGAGGTCAACGCTTCGTTGCGAGTCGCTTGGCGCGTCGCCATACTCTCTACCGTCAGGTTATTCGGCAGCGAGCCAGGCGACTGAATCTCCAGCCGGTCTTCGAACATCGAAAGGCGAATCTTGCTGCCGCGTATTGAGTAGTCACGGTGCACCAGGGCGTTGACTACGGCCTCGAACAACGCCCTCACGCTGTATTGAGGTAGGTCCACCCGCGCCGGATCCTTGCGGGCCGCAACGTGCATATTCCTTACGACGAAAGCCACCGCGTCGGCGACTTGTCGATTCAGTGGGCCGGCAATTTCCTGCGCGTCGATCTGGGTGGAAGTGCGGTCTCTTCCCCGGTAACGAGTCGCCGTGACACCAGCGTTGGGAAGCCATTGCTCGGGATTTCGAGTGCACAGCAAGACGCCGGCCACCGTCGAACGCAGAATCCCGGCCTCGTCGTTGGCCAGTAGCGCCAACTTCTCAAGCGCGGACTCGGGTTCCGCCGCGCCCTGTGCGCTCAATAGGGGTCTCCAAAGAGACTGATCCAAAGTATTGAAACCTGTGCCCGGAACGGTTTGTTCGTCGTACGATCTGAACCGGGCCTGTCCCCGCCGTTGCGCCAAGCGAAGCCGCTCGTCGCTCGTCATTCTTCGCTTCGATCCACCCACCCGAACGTAGCTTCCACCGGGGCTGTCGTGTTGCGAATCGCCCTCCGGCACGTCGACCAAGAGCAATCGCCTGCCACCGGGTAGCTGTCGGTGATAAGTATGGATGCGAACAGCCGGCCTTATCGAGCCGGAACTGACCTCGACAAGGAGCGAGTCCAACTCGACGATCCGTTGACGCGACATGTCTTGCACCTCGCCTTCGTCGGTGACGCCGCAGAGCAGTACTCCTCCGCTCGAGTTGGCGAACGCGGCGATTTCGTCGGCCCAGTCGTCGCGGCGCGGGCTTGTCGGCCGGCTGCCGGCGAACTCGACCGCCTTGAACTCCCAGCCGCTGTCCTCGCCCAAGCTCAGTTGGCTACTGATGTCTTCGTCGCTGTACTTCATTCGCGCTCTACTTTCATCGGGTAATCAATAGGCAATTCTTTCACCGAATAGCCGCATATCTCAACCGCGTTCAGGTCAGCCTCGACGACGGTGTCAGCGGCTCGCTGTCGTCCGGCCGAGTCTCGGCGCGGTTCAAAGGTGGGATCGCCGGCGCCGGCCGGCCGGCTATGTCTGCGTCGCGCGTATGTATTTCTCGTCCAAGGCGTCCCAGGTCTCTTGAAAGCTCTTGCCTTCGAAGAGCCGGACCAGCGGTACGCCTTCGTCGAAGGGATGGATGCCGCCGTTGGTGTTGGGCCCGGTCAGCTCTCCGAGCAGCTGCCGGCGGACGGGGCCGCATCTGTCCAACACCTCCGGCGAGTTCCGCGTCCGGTCGCCGGTGCGGAACCAGATCGGCGCGTAGATATACCACAGATTCTTCCGGCGAATGTTTGACGTGTTACGTGGAACACAATGCCAGATGGCGTTGTGGAATATCACCGCGTCGCCGGCCTTGAGTATCAGCTGCCGGGCGCCGGGAACTCCTTCGTCGATGCGTTCGACCTCGGTGAATCGGCCGTATGAAGTGATCGTCAGTGCGTGATCGACTCCCTGATCGATCTTAGGAAAACCGGTGCGGTGACTGCCGGGTATGACGGTAAAGCTGCCCATGTCCGGCTCCGGCAGATCGTTCAGGAAGAAGCCTATCCTTGCCCAGAGCAGCGGAGTCCTCCCGTCTATTTGGGGGAAGTAGTAGGGCTTGGAGCCGTCCTTGTGCCAGCGATTAGACGGCTTCGGGTTGGGTGGGCGCACCATCGCCTCTGCCCAAGACAGCAGTATTGCTGGACCAATCAGATCGCAGACGATTCCGAGGTGGTTCGGGTGATCGATCAGGTTCAGAAAGGTGTCCGAGGGCTCGGGGCGCAATATCCGGCCGGACTTGGCGCGGTCCGGCTGGAACAGGCCTTCCGTGGCTCGGTCGATGATGTTGACGGCATGGAGGAGCGTGTTGGGGTCGCGCCCCAGCCGCTGCGACTCCGCGTCCAGTTTGTCGACTTCCGCGGTGAGGTCATTCACCTCGTTATCAGATAGGGCTCCTTCGAGGATCAGGTAGCCGTCCTCGTCCCAACGCCGGCACTGTTCAGGGGTCATACGTCTAAGTGAATTATCTTGTGTCAACTCTCTATTCCTCGCTCCATACCGGGCGTATCGAAGGCTATCCAACCGGTCTGGTCATCAGCCGCCGGTATTGGTACTCGATTTGTCAGAACCGGCAGCAAGGTGACCTTTGGTTCGCTGGCGACACGCGGGCCGCAAAGCCGCGTCTTAGCTCCAACTCGCGATGAAGTCTTCCGTACCGTAGCCGGCCGGCATCTCATTGAAGTAGTAGTGCATCGGCCCCGACTGAAATCCGGGCGAGAAATGCACTTCGTCGGCCTGGAGCCTGTCATCCAGAGGCTTGAAGCGCTGCCAGAGAGCGTCCGCCTCGTCGCGAGAGAATCGGTCCGCGAATTCTGGGCCCCAGTTGAGCGTAGTTGCGTGGGGGCCACTCCCCCTTCTGCGTAGGTCCTCCGGTATGTCGTCGAGCTCGGGGTGCTTGTGGTAGTAGATGTGGCAGGCCGCCTTGGCGAGGAAAACTGTGAACACCATCTTGCCTCTCTCGCTGGCGCCTGGCCGAAGTTGCTCCAGGTTGTCGCGGAAACCCTGGGCATCTCGCTCGATCGCGGCTCGAAGCACCGACTCGGTGACGTCCCGCACGCTTGCGCTCCTCTCCGCCCAGCGCTGGAAGGTCGCCTGCGCCGGCTCGGACAGATGCTCGGTATAGCTCAGGTCATCGTAAATCGAGTGGATGCCATAGGTCACGTGAATCGTGCGCCTCAGCTTACTGCTGTAGTTGCTGGCCCAGTGCAAGATCATCGGGCTGGCATAGACGACTCCGTCGCCGGCTCCCAGCTCGGCGGTCACCGCACCTCTAAGCGGGCCTCGTGGATTTGCAAGCAGTTGGGCGTTCTCTTCGTCGGTGTTGAGCCGGCAGTGGCTGCCGGGCATCACCCACAGTACGCTGTCGTCATACATCGGGATGTTCCATTGCACTTGTCGTGGCCCGTTGTCCAGGAAGTCGCCGACGTATCCTGCCAACGGCGCGGTGTCTATTGGGTGAATGTCGCGATGCCATTCCGCCGGCCCACGATCGCGGACCGGATTGCACATCATCATCATCTCGTTGACCGACGCTCCCGGCCGGCCGATTAGCTGTTCGCTGACGCCAAGCGTGTTTTCGTGCAGACAGAACTCGACGGCAATCGCCGTCTTATCGTCGATCAACTCAGGGGAATTGTGGAGGCCCAAGCGCGGCTGTGGCGCCGTTTCCCAAACGCCACCCGGCGGGTCGCCGGGTGCACGGTCGCGGGCCCAAACCACCTTCTGCCTTTCGACCAAGACTTCATAACTTGTCCTAAGCTCTTCGAGCTTAGCCGGAGGTATCACGTCGCGCAGGATTAGGTAGCCTTGCTCGAGAAACTGCTGGCGATCTACTTTCATGGTCGGCTCCTCCAATGGTTGGCGGCTCACACTGTGACATAATTATGCCAAATGGGCACGACTCTAGAAAGGGGGCAGAGTTGAAACTCGTGGACGACGACAAGATAAAGCTGGCTTTTACTACCCTTGCGTGTCCGGATTGGACTCTTGAGGAGATTTTCGAGCGTGGGGCTGAGTACGGTTACAAGGGAATAGAGATCGAGTCGATGGACGGGCACCGGCTCGCCACTCCCCAAATGCTTAAGGAAAACGCGGGCCGGATCAGGCGGCTCTCGGAGACATCCGGCTGCCGGCCATTGGTCATTCTCAGCCACGTACAGCTCGCTAAGGAGAGTATTGCCGAGCGGACCGCCGCCCTGTCCGAGGCGCAGGCGTATCTGGAGCTGCTAGGCGATCTGGGCGTCGACTACCTCCGGGTGATGGGGAATTGGGCGCTGGAGAACCCGTCCGAGGAATGGCTGGTTGACACGGTCGCCGACGGACTCGGCCGGCTTGCCGAGGTAGCGGAGAAGTCCAACACCACGGTGGCGCTCGAAACACATGACTGCTTCAGAAACGCCCGCGCGCTCCGCCGGGTTCTGGAACAGGTGAATTCGCCGCGTGTCGTCGCCCTGTGGGACACCCAGCATACCTTCCGCGGCGGCCAATCGGTCGCCGAAGTATGGTCGCATCTGTCTGAATGGGTGGTCCACGTCCATGTGAAGGACGCGCGTCGAACGTTCGACGCCGCGCCGCCGGCCGAGTCTAAACCCCAAGTGACCGCGCATGACGTCGAGGCTTGGGAGGCGGTGCCGATGGGAGAGGGGGAGATCCCGATCAAAGAGTCGATTCGCACCTTGATAGACGCCGGATACGATGGGTTCATCTCATACGAGTGGGAGAGGCAGGATCATCCTGAGCTTCCCGCTCCAGAGGTCGAGCTGCCGGCTGGCGCGGCCAAGATACGGGAGTACCTCAAAGAGGTTTCCGGCTGACGCCGGCAGTTTGCGTGGTGAACTAAACCCTCCCGCAACAGACGCGTCGCGTTTCCACCGGCGACTTAGCTAACCACGCTTAGGAGATAGACTGGTTTGCTGCTTGGAATACACGGTCTCACCACTATGCACTCCAATGTCGTCGCCGACGTTGGGCACGTCAAGGCGGCCGGCTTCGACGCGATAGAGCTACACGCCCCCAAGCTCGAACGATATATGGATGCCGGCTTCGCCGTCGAGGAGCTTCTGCCGGCCTTGGGCCACCTCAAGGTGAACAACATTCCGGCGCTGTTTCCCCTAGTTTTCGAGCGGCAGGATGATTACAAAAGACTGTTGCGCCGTTGCGAGCGGTTGTGCGCCGCCGCCCAGGTCCTGGAGTGCCCTACGTTGCAGGTGGAGGCCTGGGCATCGGGCGGGCCTGTAGATGATGACTGGTCGATCGTTCGGTCAAGCGTGGCTAGGTCTCTCGCACAGCTGGCCGACATAGCCGCGGGATATGGCATCCGCATCGCGCTAGAAAACATACCCGCTACGCCGGTGCACAATCTTGCGAGGGCCCTGGAAGTCATCGACCTCGCCGGCCGGGACAACCTGGGAATCGTCGCCGACACCTTCTCTCTCTGGGCCAGCGGGACTGCGTGGGATGAGGTGCGAGAGCTGGATCCGCGACTCATCCTGTTGGTCCACGTAGATGATTCTATGCAACGAACCGGCGATACCTGGACCAACGAGCCGCGGCAATGCCTGCCGGGCGATGGAGTAGTGCCTCTTCGAGAGGGGATAGCCGCGCTTCGTGAGAGCGGTTACGATGGGGTATGGACCGCCGAGGTATACAGTCTGTACCATGCCGAATGGGATCCTGTGCTTCTAACCAGGGAGGTCAAGCGCCGGCTCGACGCTTTGCTCGCGACATATCCCGATCGGTAAGGATCGGACGTGCGCGGCGTAGCATTCGCAGGCGGCTTCAACAGACGCGGAGCGCTGTGAATCTCGCCTTGTTGACACTTGATGTGGCCGGCTTTATGGTTAGTCCCGTATTCGCCGCCGCCCGGCGGGAGTTTCTTTAGGAGAATGGCCAGCAATTTTACCGCGACCCAGTCGGATCCTAAGGAGAGCATGAGATGGGAACTAAGGTTGTAAAGGTTAATGAGAACGACTTGGAGTGGAAGTCCGCTGTAGGTTTGATGGCCGGGTTGAACGACGAGGAGCAGAAGCTCTACGAAGGCGTCATGATGCGCCCCCTTTACGAGGACGACGAGACCGGCCGGTTTATCGCCCGAGTCTGGATCAAGGCGGGATATAGAGAGCCGAAGCACAAGCATAACCTCGGACATGGAATCTACGTTCTGAAGGGCGCGATCTACGACGCTGATACCGGCGAAACCCTCGTGTCCGAGGGAACATACTGGTATGCCCCGGCCGGCGACGTGCACGGTCCGTTTGCCTTTACTCCAGACTACCAGGCGATCTTCATGGCCGACGGCCCGATCGACACGACTATCATCTACGATTAGGCCGGGCCGCTGTTCCTAAAGACAATCTCGATTCTGAGTTGCTCAAGTGAGCAATTCGCTCGCATGAGACTCGCCCAGCGATAAGGAGTGGAGGGCACATGTACCCATTCGATCAGGAAAAGCTCGCGTCCTTGCTGGAAAGCGCCCAGATAGACCTAGCGCTGGTCAACAGCCGGCACAATCTGCGTTACCTGACCAACTATTACTTCCATTTTCATCAGAACTTCACCAGGATCGACCTGAGTCAGTATCTTCCGCTGCTCGGATTGCCGGCCCGCAACTTCGCCGATTCGTTCTACGTCGGCATCTCCTACGAGATGGGCCAGATGGAGTCGGAAGGCGTCTGGGTGGGGAACAGATATGAATCACCCAGAAGCGTGACCGGGGCGGCTGAGAAGGCGTCGCAACTCATCGAATCGCTTGGATGGGGCGCCGGCCGGATCGGCGTCGAGATGGGATTCCTGCCGGCCGACGCCTATGTGACGCTGCAAAGGAACCTTCCACAAGCGACGATCGTCGACGTGCAGCCTGTGCTCGACGAGTTGCGGGCGATCAAGAGCGAGAGCGAGTTGGCGTTGATTCGTAACATAAACGATCAAGTGGCCGAGTCTATCTGCGCCACTTTCGGCAACGGTCGAGATGGAATCACCACTCGAGAAATATCCGATGCAGTCAGACTGGAGATCGAACAGCGCGGCATGCGGTTCGTATGGTCCCTAACCGGAGCGGGCCCAAGCTTCATGAAAGCGCCATCCCAGGCCCAATGGACCGCCGGTAACGTCCTGCATTTGGACTGCGGTGGCGAGATTGATGACTACGTCGCGGATATATGTCGCATGGGCTGTTTGGGCCGGCCGTCGCAACTGGCGACGGAATTGCATGCGGCTTGCTTGGAGGTGCAGGACAAGGTGAGACGCCTGATCAAGCCCGGCGTGCCCTGCGACGAGATATATCACGCGGCTCTCGAGGCCGCCGGCAGCAGTCCCTTCGCCCAATACGGCAATTTTGACTTTCACGGAATGGGCATGGTCTCGCACGAGCATCCGTATATAGAGCCGAGCAACAGCCGGCTGCTGGCGCCAGGGATGGTTCTTTCAATCGAAACCGAGTACATGCATCCAGAGGTAGGCGCGGTGAAGCTCGAGGACGCGGCGGCCGTAACCGCCGATGGCTGCGAGGGTTACGGCGACCAGGGCCGGGAGCTACAGATAGTCTGAACAAGCTTGCGGAGGAGTATCCGAGAGATGACGAATGACAATCTGACCAACTGGGGCCGATGGGGGCCCGATGACGAGCGCGGCACGCTAAACCTGTTGACTGCCGACAACATCCGGCTGGCGGCCGGCCTCGTTCGCCAGGGAAAAGCCTACAGTCTGATGGTGGACTTGGACAAGGACGGACCGGTCGCACAGACGCGTAACCCACTATGGCACCGCACCTCGGTGACCTTGCGTCCAACTCCTCAGCACAGCTCCGCGGATGACGTCGTCGTGATGCACACCCACGGTACAACCCACGTGGATGCGCTTTGCCACGTGTTCTATCAGAATCAGATGTATAACGGATACCGCGTGGACGAAGAGATTCACCCAACGTCTGGCTCAAGTAGGAACGGCGTGCACAACATCGGTTCCCTGATCGGCCGGGGAGTCTTGCTCGACATCGCCGGCCACCGCGGTGTCGAACATCTTCAAATGACCGACGAGATCGGGCCGGACGAGTTGGACGCCTGCGCCGCGTCCCAGGGCGTCGAGATAATGCCCGGCGACATCGTGTTGGTCCGGACCGGGTGGTTCAGGGTGTTTGCCGAGAATCGGGAGCTATTCGATTCAGGGTCGCCGGGGCCGAACGGAGACGTGGTTGCTTGGTTCAAAGATCACGAGATCTGCGCTATGGGTGCGGACAATGTCGCGGTCGAATCAACCGTCGGCAAACCGCGGCCACTCCATCTGGGTGTGATTCGAGACTTGGGCGGCTACTTGCTGGAGTTCCTCTTCTTGGAGGAGCTTGCCGCAGACAAGGTCTACGAGTTTATGTTTGTCGCCACGCCTCTGAAGCTGATAAACGGAATCGGCAGCCCGATCAACCCGGTGGCGATCTGCTAGATCCGGCCGCGTGCCGGCTCCACGTTCCATTCGATCCGATCAATCCAGACGGGAGGTACTGATAGATGGCGAATCTCCAGATAAAGCGCAAGCTAGCGGAAGGAAAGCCGGTTACCATAGTCGGCGGACATCCGACAAACAGTCATATGGTCGACTTTCTTGGACAGTTCGGGTTTGACGGCATCTGGATAGAGTGCGAGCACGGCCCGGTCACGTGGGACCAGATCGGCGACCTGTCGAGGGCTTGCGATGTCTGGAACACCGCGTCAATCGTCCGGATCCCGACCTCGGAGCCCTGGATTATTACGCGCACGTTGGACCAGGGCGCCAGCGGCATCATTGTTCCCCATATCTCGACCGCCGACGAGGCCCGAAGAGTGGCTGAAGCGGCCAAGTTCGCGCCACTGGGCGACCGAGGAATCTACACCGGTTGCCGCCGGTCGTTCGGAGTGGGTGACTACTTCAACCACGCCAACGAGGAAACGCTGGTGGGAATTCTGATCGAAGAAGCCGAGGCGATCGAGAATTTGAGTGAGATTCTCAAAGTACCAAACATCGACGTCTTCTCGGTCGCTCCTAACGACTTGGCCCAGAGCATGGGGCACGTCGGTGACTGGAAGCATCCCGAGGTGATGGGAGCTATCGAGAAAGCCATCGGCCAGATCGTCGACGCCGGCAAGACGGCCGGCTTCCTGGCTGAGGAAGCCGAGCTACAGAGATACTACGATCTGGGAGTACGTTGGTTCCATTCTCTCTGGCCGCGGTGGGTAGCGGCCAGCGCGCAGCGGTTCCTGGGAAGCGTAGGGGCGATCGCCGGCTGACCCTCGGTCAACCCGAGGGCTTATCCCATCCCAACGATCTCGACCTAGAGCGCGCCCTCGGCCTGTAGCCTGGATATCGCTTGGCCGAATGCCCTGAGTGTTTCTTCGACCTCGCGTTCGGTATGAACATAGCTGACGAACAAGGACAAGCTCGTCATCAGGTCCACGCCGGCTAGCTGCATCGCCGCACGAAAACGCCAGACAAATTGCCGGCTCGGCAGCTTGTCGCTCGACAGGGTCATCGGGATGATGGATACCTCGCCGCCGGCGCTGCCATCGACACCGCTCTGTTCGAACACGTCGTTGATCCCGGCTCGAATGTCGTCGGCAGTCGCCGTCGCCTGCTTCTGGATCGACGGGTCTTGGACGATCTCGAGGGTGGCGACTCCGGCGGACGAGCTCAGTGGATTAGCGTTGAACGTACCAGGGTGATAGATCCGGCGGAATCTCAACCAGTGATCGTCGTCGCGATTCTCCAGATACTTGAGGAGGTCCTCGCGTCCGGCAACGGCGCCTCCGGGAAATCCGCCGGCCAGGATTTTCGCCAACGTGGTCAGGTCCGGCGTGACGCCGAAGTGCTCCTGGCATCCGCCGGGCGCGTATCGGAAGCCGGTCACCACCTCGTCGAAGATCAGTACAACGCCCCGCTCACGGGTAAGGTCGCGCAGCTGCCCCAGGTAGTCGCTTCCGGCCCCGTTGCATAGCAGAATGAGTCCGGCCACGTCGGGGTCCGTGTCCAACACGTTGCGAATCGCCTCCACGTCCTTGAACGGAACGTGCAGTATAGTATCGGCCGTCGCTTGCGGCACGCCGGCCGAGTCCGGCACGTCGTAAGGCGGCTTCATGGCGACGGTGGCGTAATCGTGCCAGCCGTGGAAATGGCCGTCGATCTTGATGATCTTGCTCTTGCCGGTGAACGCCCGGGCCAATCGCATTGCCATCATCGTCGCCTCGGTGCCGGAATTGACGAACTTGACCCTCTCGGCCGATGGCACAATCTGATGTACGAGCTCGGCCCAACGGACCTCCAGATCGTGACAGGCGCCGTAGTGGGTGCCTCTGCCAAGCTGCTTGGTTGCGGCGGTCAATACGGTCGGATGGTTGTGACCCAACAGCAACGCTCCGTGGCCCATAACGTAGTCCACGTACTCATTGCCGTCGACGTCCCACTTGCGCGGGCCGGCCGCCCGTTCGACGTAGATCGGGTAGGGCTCCATGTAGCGGACGTCGTGAGTGACTCCGCTGGGAATCACCTCTTTAGCTCGGGCGTAGAGTCTCTGGGCGCGGGACGTCCGGCGGGTGTACTCTTCGCTTATGCTTGTTGCTTTGACTTGAGCCATGATTCGTTACCCCTCGTGCCAGATTCGTGTATGAACCCTGTAAGCTTCCAACTCTATCCGCCCAGCGCGCACCTGAGTTGCCGGCCCACGGCGAACTCTTCTCCCGGTTTCAAAGCGATGGGATGGATAAGAATAGTATCTTCGGAAATACCGAACATTACCGACGGATCGCTGCCGATCAATAGGTTGGAGCCGCCGCGCAAGAAGATGACAGGTGGATCCGCGTCGGCACACCTTTCGCGCAGACTATCTACTTGCACGATAGTTTTGGGCACGACCGGCGGCCGGAAGCGATAGTGGCCGCTGCTTTCGACCGTCACCTCGACGCCCGGCAGTCCGTCGAGATCGCCGGCGATGACTTCGCACATCCGGCTCCATTCCGCTAACTCGGCCTCCTCGTCGCGTTCTACGAATAGCTCCACAGCCTTCACTACCCCGACGATCTCCTCCTTGCCAACTTTGTTGCCCCGGCCGATGGCCGAGTTCGGGTTGTGGTTTAGCGCGCATCCCTGGACTAGGTCGGGTCGGCCCAATACCAAGCCCGTGGATTGCGGGCCGCGAATAGCCTTGCCTCCGCTGAAGACGACTAGATCCGCGCCTTCGTCAAGGAATCGACGGAAATTGCTTGTCGGCGGCAGCTCGGCGGCCGCGTCGACCACAAGCGGCACGCCGGCGCGGCGGGCTACCTCGGAGACGGCAGGGACAGACGCGGGGTCCTCCTCGGAGGAGTTCGCCGCCCCCTCGTTGTAGGCGACGACGTAGAATACCGCCGCTGTCCTCGGCCCGATGGCCTCCCCGAAGTCGGACGAGGTTAATCTATCGACTTCCCCGACCTTTACCAGTTTGCCCCCGATCATTTCGATAGCCTGATACAGGTAGTTTGGATAAGGGGAATAGCGGTAGCAGACGACCTCGTTCCTCAAACCGGAAGTATCAGGCAGACGTTGAGCGGCCTCCAAATCGTTCCCCGTAATACAGGACGCTACCGCCAACGTACAGCCGTTGCAGGCGCCGTTGGAGACGTGCGCCGCTTCGACCCCTACCGTCTCGGCGATCTTGCGGCCGGCCGCGGCGTGCAAGCCGGCCAATTCGACGAACTCGGTACTCGCCTGAGCCATAGCTTCCACCACGTCGGAGGGCATCACCGATCCGCCGAATACGGTTGCATTGTTGGAAGCGTTGATGAACGACCGGACTCCAAGGGTTTCATATACGCTTGGTTTCGCCGTAGCCATGCTGCCTGCTCCTTTGCAATCGACTGGAGAAGAGACCGTCGAAGTCGTCGCAGTTTCGCGGTTCGCTAGATTGTAGGATCGAGCCTACAGCAACGGTTCAAAGTATACATGACAAGCTTGCTCTTGAATCTCACTCCATATGCACTGCTTGGGCAACGGCGGGGGAGAGGCCACGTGGCATCCAAGGCGGGAGGCACCGCCGGCTTCAACGGCATCGTCGGAGTCATATCCTGCGATGAGTTCGGCGCCGGCGGCACTGGCCGAGTTCAAATATCGCACCACACAGCTTCCAATGTCACGGACGACGCTCAGCTGCCCGTCGTATACCGCTTCGCGCCTTGACCTGTTGCGCGAGACTACTTTGAGGGGATCAGTCCTCGTCGTCCGGCTCCGGCATCAGCACGAATTCGGGGTACGACTCCATCCCCAACTCGCCGGCGTCCTGGCCCAAACGCTCGACCTGGTGCGACACGCCGACGCCCAATATCTTGTCCAGCAACTTCCACAGTGCGAACGAGACCACGAAGACGAACGCTCCAATCACGACCACGCCCAGTAGTTGTATGTGGAACGTGGCGCCGGCGGCGATAGAGGCCGCGAGTGTCCCCCAAATCCCGGCGAACAGGTGGGCCGGCACCGCTCCGACGACGTCGTCCAGCTTGACTTTCTCTAGAAGTTTGAGCCCAACGACGCACAGAATGCTGCCGATCGCGCCGATAATCACCGACCAGTAGAGGTCCACCGAGGTGGGGCCGGCGGTAATTGAAACGAGCCCGGCGATTGCGCCGTTCAATACGGCAAACAGGTCGACCCTCCCTAAGATGGGCCGGGAGACGATGAGGGCGGTTATTACGCCGGCCGCCGCCGCCAGATTGGTGTTGACCAGTACGATGCTCATGGACACGGCGTCAGCGGCGCTGGCCAATGCTAACTGCGACCCGCCGTTGAATCCGAACCAGCCGAACCACAGAATGAACACGCCGAGCGTCACCAGCAGAATGTTCGAGGGCGGCGTCGGTCTGACGGTGCCGTCGCGGCGGAACTTGCCGAGCCTGGGACCGACGACCAGCATGCCGGCCAGTGCCGCCCAGCCGCCGGTGCTGTGCACTATGGTCGAGCCGGCGAAGTCTTGGAATCCCAGATCGCTGAGCCAGCCGCCTCCCCACGTCCACGCTCCGACTATCGGATATATGAACGCGGTCAGCAATAGGGTGAACAGCAAGAACGACCACATCTTCACCCTCTCGGCCAAGGTGCCGGACACTATGGAGGCCGCGGTAGCCACGAAGACCATCTGGAAGAACCAGTCCGACATCATCGAGTAGCCGGCTCCGTCCTGGAGCACCTTGGTCAGGGCGCCATCTTCGCCGGCCAGCAGAGCGATCTCGTCGCCGGAGGGTCCGTAAAGGATATTGAACGAGCCGATCAGGTTGCCAAAGTCGATACCCAGGATACCGACTTCCCTGCCGACCCCAACGTACATCAGGTTGTAGCCTATGAAGAAATAGGCAAGGCCTGCAATCGAGTAGAGCCGATGTTCTTCAGGCAGATCATCGATGCGTTCTTGGTGCGCACGGAGCCGGACTCGAGCATGGTGAATCCGGCGCACATCCACATCACGAGCGCGCCCCAGACGAGGAACGAGAATGTGTTGAAGACGAATGCGGTCTCATCCTCGATCCCGGCGGCATGCGCCACGGCCGGCCGGGCTAGAAAGACCGCCAGGGACACGTTGCGCTCGTCTAGACGCGGTCGCCGGCGAGATGGCCTGCAGCCCGATTATGTCATTGTAACGCGTGTTTAAACCGGATAAAACCCGGTTTGATTGCTTGCATAAATGTTGACCTAGAGGTGCACTCGGCCGCCATTGTTGGGCCGATTTCACGAGCCTGCGGAAGGACGGAACGATGTCCCGCAGTAACTGTTCAGATTTGGGTGTATTTTTCTCCTCAATGCCCGCGAACTAACGAGGCCAAATCGCCATACGGGAACTCAGTCGACAGTCAAGCCGGAGATTCAATCCAATCGACGTCAATAGCATGAGCCGGCCGACCTCATCCCCCTGGCCCCCTTCTCCTCGCCAGGAGAAGGGGGCACTTGATTGTGGGGGACACCCCCACGTCCCCCGTCAAGGGCTTGGCCCTTGCAACCCGTTCCTGGCTTTCGCCGATGAGAGGCCCTCGCCGGTAAAGGAGCCTTATCGGTGCGATACCGCTCCCATACGGAACAGGCACCCCTGAATCTGAACACTTACGTCCCGCAAACAAGTTTGAGCGGAAGCTGGGCGTTCTGTTAGAATTACTCTGTGCGTGGCCAATCGCCAACGCCGGCCGCTAAGGGGCTGTAGCTCAACCGGGAGAGCGCAACGCTGGCAGTGTTGAGGTCAGGGGTTCGAGTCCCCTCAGCTCCACCACTTGTATGCACTACTATTTTGTAGTGCATACCAGCCGGGGGAATTCTAAACACCAAGAGGGAGGTGGGACTATGGCAGAGGAGAGAGTGCAGGGGGCCGGCATCTTCGGGCGGTTCTTGCAGCCACGCACCGATGGATTCTATTTCCTCTTCAGGCTGGCCTTTGCAGCCCTGCTTGGGCTGCACGGTGCACAGAAGGCGTTCCTGCTGTGGGACTTTCCCGCTGGGGCGAATCCGAACGGGATGGGCGCACTGTTAGATATTGCCGGCTGGGTAGAGCTTGTCGCCGCAGGCCTCATCGGGCTCGGCATTCTGACCCGACTGGGAGCGGGAGCCATGGTCGTAACGATGATTGTCGCTTACTTTGGAGTACACGCCGCCCTCAGCCCGGTATGGCCCTGGCCGCATCTGTATCCTAATCCTCCCGACGGGGGCAATGCGTTCGTGGCGCACGGTGGCGAAGTTACGATCCTCGTTTTCCTCTGCGCAGGCATCATCGGTGTGCTTGGAAGTCGCAAGTGGGGTATCGAGCGGCTCCTGTTCAACGGGGAACTCCTGTAAGGAACCGTCTGCCCTCCCCGCACGCCACGGAGGCGATTGCTCAAGGGTAAGAGCCCAGTGCCACAGACCAATAGTTACGACGCGCTGGTGGTCGGCGCGGGGCCCAACGGTCTGCCGGCCGGAATTGCCATCGCGCAGACGGGGCCTGTGGAGCCAGCGATGAAGGCCGATATGGTTTTGCCCTTGATTGGTGCCGCAGATGGTGCCGGGCTGACTGAGTGAGAGCGGGAGAATCCCGTCTCCTTTGCATGGGGCACTTCCTACGCCCGGGTAGAGGAGGAGAGGAAAAATCAAGCCGTTGACCGCCGGGAGTGCCAAGTTCCGGCCGATTCGACTAATCTGCGGGAGGAAGTAATAATCGCTTGCGTAAGAGTTCAGATTTGAGGGGGAAGTAGTAGTTTCTTAACTTCAAGGAAAGGACTGAGTCCTCGGACTCTCCAAGTGTCGACCAGTGTAGCCCGACGCATAGCATCAATCGATCCCTCGGCCGATCGGGTGTCTCCCCAGACCTTCCTGGAGATGACTAGTGGGCGCAGTGAGCGTTCCGCCTCATGGTTGGTGGGTGGTACTTGCCGGTTAACCACGAATGTAAAGAGTTCGTGGACATATCTGAGAATCCGTTCGCAGAGCGTACGCTGAGACACATCCGAGTCGATGAATGGTTGACAGATTCGAATGGCCATTCGCTCCAATCTCTTGCGGATAGCACGATTCTCAGGCGAACTTCGAGCAGGACTGGCTCGTGCTGAGCGGTAAAGACGATTTAGACGGTGGGCCCAGCGTGCCAATGTGCGGTTCTTAGGATAGCGGGCAACCGATTCTCTGATGTCACGCAGCAGATGTGCCCAACAACGTTGATGCTCTGCCAACAGGTGGTCATAGGCTTTGTAGAAGTCACCTACGAGAATCCCGCTGGGGCGTTTCTTGCGTGGGCGTTTCGGCCCTTTTCGTTCAGGACTATTAGGCTTGAGCCAAGACGGAGGTTTTGGTCCTGGTCGATCATTCCGTGCTAGCTCTAGATCGACCTCCAATTGCTCCACTCCTTATCGCAGCCGGGCATTTTCATCTGCTTGCTGCCGAATGATATCCATTAAATCGATTCGCGAAGGAATTCTCTTTGTCACAGAGAAACCTTAGCTATCCAGACCGCATTAAGACGTTAGAGCGGTGTTAACACATAAGAGCACAACCCAGTCCCAAGAATCGCCCACCTAATTCTGAACGGTTACGTTTCCCGTAAATATTTGACTCTGTTGCTCTTCTCCGGTACAGTTCTGCCAATTGTGTATATAGTGGATTTATATACTCTATATTTTCTTCCGGTAAGGAGGGTTAGTTGTCTCTGATCTCATTCTCCAAACCGGCATTCGCTATTCTGCGCGGGGCCGTTCCGGCCGGTATGCTGACTAACGACAAGCGCAATTTGTTGCGACAGGAGGGAGCAATGAAAAGGTCTGGGTTTCTATTAGCAATGATGTTCGTTCTAGGGGCGACCATGGTGGCTTGTGCCCCCGAACCAGAGGTGGTTGAGAAGATTGTCGAAGTCGAAAAAGAAGTCACTGTAGAAGTCGTCAGGGAAGTCGAAGCGACAGCCAGGGGGTGGGAAGTATGGCTCTCGGATCAGTCGGACAGCGCCGACATTGGCACTGACAATCCGGCCGGGACCTATGGCAGCCGAATCATCATCTATGAGAGCAGCGACATTCTCGCCGCTCCTCCTGGTTGGTATGCCGAAGACGATCCGAATTACGGACCGACCGTAATCGAAGCTACCGATGTTTTCCCTGCTGCCCTTGAAGAATTGGGATTGAACCTAAGGCGCCTTCACGGGATGTTGATGCACCCGACGACGCATCGCTATGTGAGTGTCAACTTTTTCGGCCCGGGAGCGGGGTTGGTGGGCATTATTGACGCGGAAGGACAGTGCGAGGAGTTAGCCAACGGTCTGCGAGAATGCCGGCCGATTCAAGGCGATCCAGAAGAGGCTGCAAAGCTGGGCAAGGCTCTCTTCCGCACCACTGGCCCGGAAGGCTCCCCTCCCTCGAATCATATGTCCTTCTTTTCTGCGGACGGCACCAAGCTGATTGTGGCCAATCTTGGCGCAAAGCTGCTGGAACGCATAGATTACGATGCGGAGACCGACACCTTCGCTTTCAACAAAGCCGCCACGCTGGACTTGGTGGGTGGACGGGACCTGACCGCCATGGAAGCGGAGGCCGATTCGACCTTGCCCGGCGGCAGGGTGAGCGGCGAGTATGCCAACTTCCAGCCGACAACCACGCCAAGCGGCGCGCTCAAGGAAGGGCCGGGGCGGGCCAATAACGTCGTGGTGTGTCCCATAATCAGCAGCAACAACCAGCACGCCTATGTCACCTTCGGCGGTGGCGGACTGTTCATAGTGGACATTACAACGGAGCCGATGTCCATTGTGGCGGAATATACCAATGACGTCATCAGCGTTGCCGGGTGCGGAGGTGCGGAGGTGGGCGGCTTCCTGTACCTCAACGCGGGCGTCTCGGCCAGCGGCGCGGGCGCAGATGATTCGACGTTTATCATGTATCGTCTGCCCCTGGACTATCCCGATGGCGCGAACCCGCTCACGACGCCCAATGTGCCGCCGGTGGTGACGTTCTACGAAGAGAAGACGCTGGGCATCACCGACGAGGCGGACCTGGCGGCACGCCGGGATGCGCACGGAATGACTATCTCGGCCAACGGACGGTATCTGTATCAGTTCGACCGAATCCAGAACAACGCGGAAGTGTTCGATCTTGGCAAGGTCATCAACGATCCCGGCGCAACGCTGGAAGACCAGGCAGTGGCGCACGTAGGCACTCTGGACCTCACCGGCTCAGGACATTGCGTCGGCGAGGGGGCGCCCTTCGTCGACATGAATGATGAAGGGTATGAATTCAACGACGATCCTGCTCCTGACCTCGTGGAAATTACCCCCGATGGCGGAATGATCGTCGTCGCCTTCCGGGGGTCAACTCCGATCACCGTGAAACACGCCGCCTTGGGCAGTTGCCCCGGGTTTGGGGTGGTGACGCTCTCTGGCGATGGGGGGTCAACCGGCGCCCTGACCCACGTGTTCCGAACCTTCCTAGCTGACGCGACCGGCACCAGGAACCTGAGCGACATCCACGCGGCGGCTGTCCGAATCAAATCAAAGGATTAGCTCTCCGGGAAAATGTATATCCGGCGCTTCGCGCGCCGCTCTTGTTCGTGAGCGGCGCGCGAAGCGCTGTGAGAGCCCGGACGTGACCGCTAGAGCGGATGATCTTCGAAAACGCGTGTGGACACGTTCCCTGCTAAATCGGTGAGCCAATGCTTGGTCAGCCGTCTCACGTATGATCATGTCCAATCCCGGCGATGGGAACACAACAGGTAGCCCAATTCCAGAAGACACCTCCGCTCTCTGTTTGGTCAGAAGTGGGCAGCAGAATGATGGTACGCGGAACGGGATGCCCGGCCTTGGCGGGAGACGTTCGGAGGAAATCGCTGGGCCAACCTACCCACCTGGAGGCGAAAGCCAGAGGATCGAGCGACTGGCTCCAACATGATGCGGATGGCTTGTGCCGCAGAACGGTTGGGCAGTGGCAGAGGACAAGGCAAAGGAAGCCGAAGGATTGGCGAAACTCAGCCTAAACTGCTATTTTAGGGAATGAGTTCTTCCCCGCCCGCTGGATACTGGTCTCGGCCATAGTCCCTGGGCGGGTGTTTTTTTGTGCGCACCCTTGTACTTGTCGATGGCCAGGACCTCTATCATTTAGCCTGGAGAGCCTGGGCCTCCGGCCCGTCGTCTCCATATGCCTGGCCGAGCTACGACGCTGAGAAGCTGGCGCACGTTCTTGTTTCCAGGACGCCCGGTCGCACCCGATCCGTTGGCAGGCCCCTCGCGACTAAGGAGTGGACTATGTCGCCTACTACCAGCCCATACGGCTCATGGACTTCGCCGATTACTACGGACTTGATCGTCGCCGAGTCGGTGGGGTTGGGACAGATTGCCCTGGACGGCGATGATGTCTACTGGGTGGAAATGCGTCCAATGGAGGCCGGCCGGCAGGTGGTGGTGAAGCGGACTCCTGACGGCGCCGCCCTGGACGTCACTCCGGCCCCGTTCAACGTTCGTACCCGTGTTCATGAGTACGGCGGTGGCGCTTATGCTGTCTCTGGAGGGACGGTCTACTTCACCAACTTCGCCGATCAACGGGTATACCGGCAGACTGTCGGGCAAGAGCCCAGTCCTATCACCCCGCAAGGCGACATACGTCACGCGGACTTCGCGGTTGATTTGGCGCGCTCGCGGCTCGTCTGCGTCCAGGAGAACCAATCCAACGATGCGGAGCCAGTCAATTCGGTGGTTGCGGTCCCGATGGACACCCGTGACGGCGTCACCGCCAATCCGGAGGTGTTGGTTTCGGGGAGCGATTTCTATTCGTCGCCCCGGCTAAGTCCCGACGGGTACTGGTTGTGCTGGTTGAGCTGGAACCACCCGAACATGCCCTGGGACGGGACGGAGTTGTGGGTTGGTGAGCTGGAAGACGATGGGAAGATCGGGCAACGAAAGCTGGTGGCCGGCGGGAGCGCCGAGTCCATCTGCCAACCGGATTGGGCTCCCGACGGACGGTTGTACTTCGTGTCGGACCGGAGCGGGTGGTGGAACCTGTATCGGTGGGACAACCGAACCGGCCGAGGGGCCGGCGAGTGCGTTCTGTCGATGGAGGCGGAGTTCGGCCGGCCGCAGTGGGTATTCGGAGCAAACTGCTATGGGTTCGTCTCGGCGGACCGGGCCATCTGCGCCGTCAACCGCAATGGGGTCTGGGGATTGTTGGACGTCGACCTGGAGAGCGGGCGATGGACGGCGTTGGATGTCGGCGGCTACTCAGCGATGGGCCGGTCCGACCTGCGGGTCGTCGAGGACCGGGTGTTCTTCGAGGCCGGCGGGCCGACGGATCCAAACGCTTTGCTGCGGCTGGACCTGGAGTCGGGCAGACTGCACGTGGTGCGGCGTTCCAATCCGGCAGGGGTGGACCCGGAGTACCTGTCCGGGCCGGAAACTATCGAGTTTCCTACTGAAGGCGGGTTGACGGCCCACGCGTTCTTCTATCCGCCCCGGAACCGGGACTTTACGGCGCCGGAGGGAGCCAAGCCACCGTTGCTGCTGAAGAGCCACGGCGGTCCGACGGCAGCCACGTCCAACGCGCTCGACCTGGAGATTCAGTTCTGGACGAGCCGGGGATTTGCGGTTGTGGACGTGAACTACGGAGGGAGCACAGGGTACGGCAGAGAGTACCGCCGGCGGTTGGAGAGGAACTGGGGTGTCGTGGACGTGGACGATTGTGTCAACGCCGCCCGGTACCTGGCCGCGCAGGGTTTGGTTGACGAGAAGCAGCTGGCGATCGACGGGGGCAGCGCGGGAGGGTACACGACGCTGGCGGCACTGACTTTCCGAGACATTTTCTCCGCCGGGGCCAGCTACTACGGGGTGAGCGACCTTGAGACCCTGGCGCGAGACACCCACAAGTTTGAGTCCCGTTACCTTGACACGCTGGTGGGGCCCTATCCGGAAGAGGCCGCCGTCTACAGGGAGCGGTCGCCGATCAACTTCACCGAGCAGTTGTCGCGTCCGATTATCCTGCTGCAGGGGTTGGAGGACAGGATAGTGCCGCCGGACCAAGCAGAGGCGATGTTCGACGCGGTGCGGGCGAAGGGGATCCCGACGGCGTATCTGGCCTTTGCCGGCGAGCAGCACGGGTTCCGGCAGGCCGGCAACATCAAGAGGGCGCTGGAAGCCGAACTCTACTTCTTTTGCCGATTATTCGGGATTGAGCCGGCGGATGAGATCGAGCCGGTGGATATCGAGAATCTATAACGTGGCGTCCCTCTGGTCGTGTTGAGGTCAGGGGTTGGCGTCCCTCCCGGTGCACAGCCGACGACACTCTTGCATGCGAGCGCAAGGATTCTCCCTCCGGCTCGCGTCAGACAGTGGGTTGTCCCACTTCCCTTGGATGCGCTTGCCTCACCCGTCCGGCCATGTATGCGGCCTTTTTGCGTTTCAGGCCGACCGCCCATGTGTGCGGCCCTTTTTTTGTTGCCCGGCTTTCCGGGCGACGGCCTTTCCGTGCAGCTCCCCGACTCGTCGCGGCGCTCTGACACCAGAAGAGGGCCTATCGCATAGAGCCGTCGCGGTTCCCCTATGCCTTGCCTGAGCGTCTGGAAAGGTTGTCAATCCGTTGGCGGCACTGACCTTCGAATGAGGGCAATGCCCGGCGACACCGCCGTGAAAAGCCTTGCCCTCGCACCGCGCGTGTGCAATAATACCGCGTTGGCGAAGTGCGCGGCATGAGCCCCTGGCCTCTCGGGGCTAGGGGCTCATAGTGTGCGCCGGGAGTCGCCGACCAGTCCCTGTAGCTGAACCGTAATGTCGTGCGGCGAAAACGGGACCACTGAGGGGGAGTAGAAAAACCCGAGGGGTTTCAGGTGGGGTGAAGTCACGGATGAGGGAGGGAGCTTAGGATAGAGGAGCCAAGGATGTCAAGAGAGCCGAATCGAGATTTGCTCATGTGCGGAACAAGCTCGAAAGAAGAGCTGCAGCGAGCCGGCCGATCGTCTGCGGGCAGCTGTTTTCGTGGCCTTCTCTCGCGTCGCAGTGGAGGGCCCGCAGCTGTGATTCGTCGACGCAGTGAGTTCGGCCTCTTCTTCCTGGCGGCAGCCGTGGCCCTGGGTCTGGCCACGGCCACCGGCGCTTTCCAGGGTTCACCGGCCCACGCCCAGGAAGCCGTCCCGGGCGTGATGGTCTCCGAGACCTCGCTGGAGATCGAAGAGGGGAACTCGGGCACCTACGAAGTGGAGCTGGACTCGGTGCCCGCCGGAGACGTGACGGTCACCATAGGGGGCATCACGGGTACGGACCTGACCCTGGACAAGTCCAGCCTGACCTTCACCGACCAGAACTGGAACACCCGGCAGACGGTGACCGTCTCGGCGGCGGCGGACGACGACGCGACACACGACAGGGCCACCCTGACCCACACCGCATCGGGCGGCGGACACGACTCGGTGTCCACCGATCTGCCGGTAACCGTGACCGACACCACGCGCATGCGGCTGGTGGCCGTGGTCGAGAGGGTACCCGAGGGCGAGAGCAGGCCGATACGTGCGATGCTCCCGATGCCTCTCGACGAAGACGTCACCATCACCGTTGCGGTGGTCCCGAGAAGGGGCAGGGCCGACGAGTACGTGCTGAGCGCAAACACCAGGTTGACGATTGCGGCCGGGGCGACGGAGAGCACCGGGGAGGTGATTTTCACCTCCCTGGATGACTTCGAGAACGAGGGCACCCGTTCTTTCGACGCGACGCTGACTCCGGACCATCCGCGTGTGGATGAGGACACCGAGTCATTCTCGGTTGTCGAAGACGACCACACCATCGTTGACTTGGAGGTCGCCCCGTCGACAATCTTCGAGAATGGCGGCGAAGCCACGTTGCGGGCGATCAAGTACCGGTTGCACGAGGGCGTGGTGAAGATGGCGGTGTCGCTGGAGCCGAGCGACCGGGCCACGCTGAGCAGCACCACGTTGACCTTCGAGCCGGGATCGATCTACTCCACCGAGACCCTGACCATCACGGCCGTGGACAACGCTGCGGACGAGCCGGACCAGACGATCACGATTTCAGCGACGGTGACCGAGGGGCGCGGCGTCTGGACGCCCCTACCGTTGGAACTGACGATCGTGGACGACGACAACATGTCTCCGGAGGTGGCCCTGGTGCTCATGCCGCAGCTGGTCAGGGAAGGACTGGTCAGCGCGGTGACGGCCGTGGCGAGCGGCCCCCTGGACGACGAGGCGACGATCACGGTGTCCGCATCGCCCGGTCACGCCGACACCCGCCCAGACGACTACGTGCTGAGCGCCAATACGGTGCTGACGATTCCGGCGGGCGGAACAAGGAGCACGGGGACGGTCACCATCGCAACGGTCGACGACATGCTGGGTGGCGGGTTAGACAACCCGTTCAGTGGCAGAGGGCGCAGTCGGGAGGTCACGGTCTCGGGGACGGTGACCGGCGGCGGTGGCGTGGCGGACCCGGCCGACCAGACGTTGACGATTCTCGATGATGACCTGCCGGTGTTGGCAGCCCTGGTGGCGACACCGGCGACGATATCGGAAGGCGAGGTCAGCACGATTACCCTGCGCGCGTTTCAGCCGGTGCCGGCCGACATGATCGTGACCGTCCAGCAGAGGGGCGAGCGCGATGCGGCTGAGCTGAGCGCGGACCGGGTCCTCATGATCGCCGCGGGAGAGACCGAGAGCACGGGTGTGGTGACGCTCACTGCGCTGCAAGACGACGATAGGACTCACGAGGTAGTCGGAGCGGGAGCAAGGACGTCCGGCGACAACCAATTCGTGGTCGTCCAATACTACGCCAACGTCTTCATCATCGATGACGATATCGAGAACGCGTGGGTGACGGTGTCGCCGGTGCCGGCAAGAATGTACGAGGGTGAGACCAGCACGGTCATCGCGAAACTGAGCCAGCCGTTGCCCGACGACGTGACGATAACGATAGGTTTCGACGAGTCGCACCGGGATCACACGGCGACGGAAGACGACTTCACGTTGAGCGCAAACCGCACGTTGACCATACCCGCCGGGTCGATGAGCAGCACGGGCTTGGTCACGCTTACAGCCTCGGACGACGAGTACTACGGGCCGGGCCAGAGCAGAAAAGTCATCATCGACGTCTCAGCAACCGGCATCGACCAGTCGAAGGTCGGCATCCATAGCGACTGGACCATCCACGATGACGAGAGATCGCCCCGGGTAACGCTCGCGGTCGCCCCGGCCAGCATCGCCGAAAGCGATGGACAGAGCACGGTGACCGCGAGCCTGAACACGATTGTCGAGGGGGACGTCGTGGTGACGGTGGCGACGGCGCCGGCCGTGGCGGCGAATCCGGACGACTTCACCCAATCCGGAACGCTGTTGACGATTCCGGCAGGCCAGAAGAACAGCACGGGAAACGTGACCATAAGCGCGGTGAACGACGACGACGACGGTCCGGACAAGCGTCTCGTCGTGACGGGGACGGCGGAAGTGGTGGGGATGGAAGATTCCGGACTTGTCTCGTTCCCCTACCCAGAGAGCTTGACGATCAAGGACGACGACGAGGCGGACCTCGTGCTGTCGAAGGCGTCGCTGGGTCCGTCGGAGGGAGGCAGCGAGAGCTACACGGTGGCGCTGGCGACGCAGCCGTCGGCTGAGGTGACGGTGACGATCACGGGCCACGCGGACACGGACCTGACGCCCGACCCGACGATTCTGATATTCACGACCACGGACTGGGCGACGGCGAAGACGGTGACGGTCGAGGCGGGCCATGACGACGACACGGTGAACGACTCGGCGACGCTGACCCACACCGCGGCCGGTGGCGGCTACGCGTCCGTGGCCGCTGACCTGCCGGTGACGGTGCACGACGACGACGAGGCGGACCTCGTGCTGTCGAAGGCGTCGCTGGGTCCGTCGGAGGGAGGCAGCGAGAGCTACACGGTGGCGCTGGCGACGCGGCCGTCGGCTGAGGTGACGGTGACGATCACGGGCCACGCGGACACGGACCTGACGCCCGACCCGACGATTCTGACGTTCACGACCACGGACTGGGCGACGGCGAAGACGGTGACGGTCGAGGCGGGCCATGACGACGACACGGTGAACGACTCGGCGACGCTGACCCACACCGCGGCCGGTGGCGGCTACGCGTCCGTGGCCGCTGACCTGCCGGTGACGGTGCACGACGACGACGAGGCGGACCTCGTGCTGTCGAAGGCGTCGCTGGGTCCGTCGGAGGGAGGCAGCGAGAGCTACACGGTGGCGCTGGCGACGCGGCCGTCGGCTGAGGTGACGGTGACGATCACGGGCCACGCGGACACGGACCTGACGCCCGACCCGACGATTCTGACGTTCACGACCACGGACTGGGCGACGGCGAAGACGGTGACGGTCGAGGCGGGCCATGACGACGACACGGTGAACGACTCGGCGACGCTGACCCACACCGCGGCCGGTGGCGGCTACGCGTCCGTGGCCGCTGACCTGCCGGTGACGGTGCACGACGACGACGCCGACACGGATCCGCTGATGGAGACCGACCCGGATCCGCTGGTGCCGTGCATCGACAACAACCGGGCCAACATCGTCACCGTGCTTTCCGAACGCGGCGTGATCAGCAGCCCCGGCGAGGTCGACACCTGGGTCATACCGGGAGTGGACCCCTTTAGAACCTACTTTGTGGAGATCCTGGGAGCCGACTCCAGCCTGGATGTCTGGGGCCAGGACGTCGGCGGCAGTTTAACCCTTGCGGACCCGCATCCGGTCTCTCTCCATCATGAGGCTGGGAACCCTGGAGGTCACGGATTCAACTCGGCGCCCGGAGACTTCGGCACCGGCCGCAACTCCCGGCTTATATTCGTCTTTAGCACGTTCGGCGACTTTGTTCTGAAGGTCAAGTCGGGCGAGTCGGCCGACGACCAGGGAATCGGCTCCTACCATGTGCTGGTCCGCTACGACACCTACTGCATCGAAAATGACGACGGCAACGCAGTATTCCCCTTCGAAGGCGGACCCGAGGGATATGCCTTTGACATCCGGGCCGACGTCAGCACCAGATTCACAGAGTACGAGCGGTACAGCAGCGCCGACCAGCGGACTCACTACTTCGCCGGCGGTCACCTGCTGGGGGACAACTGGGGATCCGAGCCGGACGAGGACTGGTACGGGTTCGAACTCAAGGGAAGCACCGAGTATGAGGTCTACTTGGAAGGCAGCGATCGCTTTCCCGTGGAACATCGGCTGATGAGGCCCCGGATCACAGGCATCTACGACAAAGACGGCGTGCTGTTCCAGGAGGGCGAAGCTGGCAGTGGGACCGACCCGTCCGTTACCCTGACCTTCCGAACTGCCGGCAGCGGCAAATACTACCTGGGGGTTGGCTCCAACCCCGGCGGCCGAACGGGTGTGTACAACTACCGTGTCAGCCAGACGGAGCCTGACACCGCCGGGCATGCGGCATCCAACAACTCCCCTACCGGCGGGCCCGGCATAACCGGTCTACCCAGCATCGGAGAGAAACTGACCGCGACCACATCCGGGATCGCCGACGCCGACGGCCTGGAAAACGCCAGTTTCAGCTACCAGTGGGTGCGACACGACCCAATGGCCAACACCGATACTGACATCCTGGGAGCAACCGGCTCCACATACACGGTAACGCGGCAGGACCAAGGCGCCGCCATCAAGGTCAGGGTCGACTTCACCGACGACGGCGACAACGATGAAGAGTTGACCAGTTTTGCTCTCCTCATACCGCCTCCAGTCAAGACAACCGCTGCCGGGCAACCGACTATCACCGGCACGCTGGAGGTGGGACAGATTCTTACCGCTGACACCTCCGAGATCTCCGACGCCGATAGGATGGACAAAGCTAGCTTCGGATACCGGTGGATCGCTGGAGACTCGGACATTCAGAACGCCACCGGAATGAGCCACACCCTGACAGAAGACGAAGAAGGACTCGCCATCCGGGTATCAGTCACCTTCACCGATGATGCGGAGAACGAGGAGACCCTGACGAGCGATCCAACCGGTCTGGTGCAGCCCCGCTCCAATACCCCGGTGACCAGGGAAACGAGCAGCCCGACCGACAAGGAGGATCCACAGAACCCGCCTCCCGCGCCTAAGAACCTGACGGCAACCGCCAACTCGGATGGTTCGGTGACCCTCAGCTGGGAGGCCCCCGACGATGATTCGGTTACGGGTTACCAAGTACTTCGCAGAAGGCCACGGGAGGGAGAGAAAACCCTTCTGGTTCACGTGAATGACACCGGGAGCACTGCTACCAAGTACACCGATAGAGAGAACGTCACACCCGATGTGCCGCATGCCTACCGGGTGAAGGCGATCAACCCCGTCGGGCTCAGCGGCCGGTCCAACTTTGACAACGTAACCCCTGTGCAGCCTGCCGAAACCGTCCAGAACAGCCCCGCCAAGGGAGCGCCGGCCATCAGCGGCACGGCCCAGGTGGGCGAGACCCTGACCGTGGACACCTCGGGCATCGCCGACGATGACGGGTTGGTCAACGCGACCTACCGCTACAAGTGGATTGTCAGTGACGGAGGTGCGGATGTCGACATCGCGGGTGCGACGGACTCCACTTACACCGTGGTAGCCGACGACGAGGGCTTGACCATCAAGGTGCGGGTCAACTTCACCGACGACGCCGACAACGACGAGAATCTTACCAGCGCGGCCACGGATGAGGTAAGTTTCGCTGTCCAGCAGCAGGAGGCCTCCAACACCCCCGCATCAGTACAACCGAGCATCACCGGCACGGCCCGGGTGGGCGAGACGCTGACGGCGGACACCACCGGCATTGCCGACGAGGACGGATTGGAGAACGTATCGTTCAGTTACCAGTGGCTTGCCGACGATGCGGACATCAGCGGGGCTACAGGGTCTACATACACCCTCATCGATAGCGACGAGGGCAAGACCGTCAAGGTCGAGGTAAGTTTCACCGACAACGGGGGCAATGATGCGACGCTGACCAGCGCGGCGACTGACGTGGTGGCGGCAGCGCCAACTCCCAATAGCTCCGCCACCGGCGCACCCGCGATTACCGGAACGGCCCGTGTGGGCGAAACCCTCACCGCCGACACTTCGGACATATCCGACCCAGACGGCGTGGAGAACGCCGTATTCGCCTACCAGTGGATCGCCGGAGGCGCCGAAGTCGAGGGAGCCACCGAGTCCAACTATACCCTGACGGAAAGCGAACAGGGCATGACCGTGCAGGTCCGGGTGAGTTTCACCGACGACGCCAGGAATGAGGAGGCTCTGACCAGCGCTGGGACCGGTGCGGTGGCGCCGGTTCTCCCGCCGCTGACCGTCAGCCTGACGGTAGCCGCCCCGGCGACCCACGACGGATCAGCAGAATTCACCTTCGAAATCGAGTTCAGCGAGGAATTCCCGCTGAGCTACAAGGTTCTGAAGTTGCACGCCTTCAATGTGACGGATGGGGAAGTCCTGAAAGCGCAACGGGTGGACAAGTCCAGCAATATCTCCTGGCGGATAACGGTGCGGCCCGACTCCAACGCCGATGTGACCGTCGTGCTGCCGGTGACAACGAAGTGCGGCGCCCAGGGGTCCATCTGCACCCAGGACGGCCGGAAACTGTCCAACTCCCTGAACTTCACTGTCTCAGGCCCGAACCAATAGAATAGGGCGACAGCGGATCGAGTCTTTCAGCGAGGTACGCGGGCAAGAAAAAGCTTGGCCCGGCGTTGCCTTCGCCGTGGCGCAGCCGTGAAAATGGTATTCGGGCCGATACCCCCAATATCGGCGGGCATATGGGTGGTTTCCCGCAATGGCGGGAATGGAAGAGCCTCCAGGCCGGTGAACCGGAGGCTCTTGAGGATCTAGCCGGGGTCGGTTGACCGACTCCTCATAACAGGACCTCCCAGCGAAAAGTTCGCAGTACGGTACACTCTGGCCCACCAAACCTGACAAAATCAAGAACCTTCGTGTTGAGGTTCACCCTGGCGCTGCAATAGGTACTCCGGCGGGAGCCGCGCCCTGCTCGGTCCGGCCCCCGCCAAGCATCTTTTCCCTGCCCCCATCAGCCCGCCCGCGCTGATTATTCACCCTCTTGCCAGGCTGACATGGCCGCTATCCGGCCTCCGCTGACCGTGAGTGGCGCTTCACAAGCCAGTCTGCGGCACCCTCCCGCCTCCTTCGGTATCCGGCCCCGCTGCTTCCTGGCGGCTGCTGCCCCTTCTGCCAGCAGGTACGGCAGCAGCCGCAGTCCCTGTGAACTGCGCAAGCCCCGGTCTTCCGTGCCTCTACGCACCGGCCCGGTCAGTCGTAGTTGTAACGCCTGGGGACAAATTGAGACAATACTGGTACACAAAAAGGCTTGAATAACACACCTGTGATATGGTAATCGTCTATAAATAGAGGTCGGTCTTCAACCAATGAATTTTGGAGATGTTCGCTGGGCGCTCGATAAGCGACTGCCTGAACTAGAGACAGCAGGCGACCCGGCCCCGACCGCAGCAGCGCCCGCGTTTGAGGCTGCCATAGCCGAGATGCCTAGCACAAACATTCTAGCCCTCCCCCACGATTTTCGTCACCTTGCATCCCCGCCAAGTCCGTTTCCTACCGGAATGGACCGGCCCCACTACTACTATCACGCCGGGCGACTCCGTCAGCGTGATAGCGAGGCGGTTGAATGCTACGCTCAGCACGCTTAATATGATCGGGCAACCGGCTTATAACTTCATTATCGCGTGGAAAACCGATGAGGGCACGGCCACCGCCCATTCCGATTTTGAGTACGTCGATTGGGCCACACAGAGCAACAGCGACTTGGCAGTGGCGTATGCGCTTCCGCGGGCTGAAGTTTGACTCGGACACTTCCGGCGCAGCGGCAGTATTCGCCACCGTGAGGTCCGGCGCCGCCCGTCGCAACCAGGAGATCTGACAATGCGCGCCCTAATCACAGTAATCCCGATCATCGCTCTTATCCTGTCAATTGCTGCCTGCCAGGGAGCCGCCGGGCCCGCTGGGGGGCAGGGGCCTCCCGGGCCGCAGGGCTCCTCAGGCGCACCCGGACCAGCCGGACCTCCAGGGCCCGCGGGCGCACCCGCCCTCGTGGATGAGGCCACCGTCGCGTCTCTCATTGAGCAGATACAGGAGCAGTTGGACACGGGTTATGCCACGGCGACCGTACCTCCCAAGTCGATGCCCGCCGACTACACCAAGTTCCTAGTAAGAGACGCCATCACCAGATACGAATCGGAAGGACTAGATGCCACCGTCGCGTACTACAACACCAAGGAGAGTGTTGACGGCCAGTGGTACGTCTTCATGAGCGATGAGAACCAGACCATCGTCGCTCATGCCCCCGACCCCGACCTGGTGGGCAAGCACATTTCCCAGGCTTTGGGACCCAACTCCTACCCCACCGGGTCCGCCGTCGCCGCCTCCGCCGACCAGGACGGCGCCTGGTTCGACTACACCTATGCCAATCCGGCCTCTGGCGCTGTGGAGACCAAGCACTCCTGGATGGTGATCCACGACGGCATTACCTTCGGCTCCGGCTGGTACGAACGCGGCCCCGGCAAGTCCGACGCCCCCGCCTACACCAGGGCCTTCGTGCGGCAGGCCACGAACCTCTACGTCGCCCTCGGCCTGGAGGAGACCGTCGCGTACTACAACACCAAGGAGAGTGTTGACGGCCAGTGGTACGTCTTCATCATCGATGAGAACCAGACCATCGTCGCTCATGCCGCCAACCCCGACCTGGTGGGCAAGCACGTTTCCCAGGCTCTGGGACCCAACTCCTACCCCACCGGGTCCGCCGTCGCCGCCTCCGCCGACCAGGACGGCGCCTGGTTCGACTACACCTATGCCAATCCCGCCTCTGGCGTTGTGGAGACCAAGCACTCCTGGATGGTGATCCACGACGGCATTACCTTCGGCTCCGGCTGGTACGAACGCGGCCCCGGCAAGTCCGACGCCCCCGCCTACACCAGGGCCTTCGTGCAGCAGGCCATGAACCTCTACGTCGCCCTCGGCCTGGAGGAAACCGTCGCGTATTACAACACCAAGGAGAGTGTTGACGGCCAGTGGTACGTCTTCATCATCGATGAGAACCAGACCATCGTCGCTCATGCCCCCGACCCCGACCTGGTGGGCAAGCACATCTCCCAGGCTTTGGGACCCAACTCCTACCCCACCGGGTCCGCCGTCGCCGCCTCCGCCGACCAGGACGGCGCCTGGTTCGACTACACCTATGCCAATCCCGCCACTGGCGTTGTGGAGACCAAGCACTCCTGGATGGTGATCCACGACGGCATTACCTTCGGCTCCGGCTGGTACGAACGCGGCCCCGGCAAGTCCGACGCCCCCGCCTACACCAGGGCCTTCGTGCAGCAGGCCATGAACCTCTACGTCGCCCTCGGCCTGGAGGAGACCGTCGCCTACTACAACACCAAGGAGAGTGTTGACGGCCAGTGGTACGTCTTCATCATCGACCCAGACGGCTACACGATAGCCCACCATAACCCGCAGTTTCGAGGGCGTGATCCCAGCCTCCGTGTGGACGCCACGGGGTATTTCTATGGCGACGACTTACAGAGCGCCACTGAGGCGGGTCATTGGGTGGACTATGTGTTGCTCAACCCGGAATCGGGCGAGAACCGTCAGAAGCACACTTGGATTGTGCGGCATGACGGACTGCTATTTGGGTCGGGCTGGTATGAGTAGTAGCAACCCGCCTCGAAACTAGGTAGCGTTCTACGATCCGGCCTTCATATTGAGACGGCCCACCGAAAAGTTCGCAATTCAGTCCCTTTAGGCCCACCACTTCTCAAGCTTCCGGCATTTCTTCATGTCCCTTCCGCCTGAGGGTTTGAGATTCGAGCCGGCCCCATATAAGCCCTGCTCGTGTGGTAGCATCTTGTGCCTTGAACTGGCTTCGTTCCGGCTAGGGAGCATTCCAGATGCTTGGCGTCACGAGGCCGAGGCACGCTAGGGCGGTCGTCGTTGGCGCGGGGATCGCCGGCGCGCGGCAATTCGAGCGCTTGGAGTTGGAAAGTGTGGTCTCCGTGCCGCTGCTTGACAAGAGTTTTCTCCTGAGTCAAGAAGGCGCGAATGAGGTGGACGCTTTTTCGGCGCGCGTTGGCTTGGCGGCTCTAAGAGGGAGTTTTACCGTCGCATCCTCGAACAAGCTGATCAACACGATCAGCGTCGACATCCGAGATCATGAGGTCGTCATCCTCGACTTCTCCGACACCGTTTATGTGGACGACAGTGCCGCCCTGGTGGTGGAGCAATTAATCGATGGCGCCATAGCGGAGGATACTGCGTGCGTCGTGATGGGTCTTGCGGGTTTGCCCGCCACCACGCTTCAGGCGCTAAACGTCCTGCGACGTGTTCCGGAAGAGAATTTTGTCGAGACCTTGGACGACGCCAGAGAGACCGCGAGGCGGATACTCGAAGAGTAGCGCCGGCGACTCTGCCCGGAGGGCAAACGGGGGTCATCGGATGCCTGTCCTACCTCGCGAGTGCCGCCAAATCTCCCCGACCTCTCACGCCGCATCGCCCACTCCGCGAGTTAACTCCACGGGTACCTTCAATGTGTCGACGCACGCGATTAAGGCGAGGGATTGGTTAGCCTCCCAGATCATCCCAATCCACAATTCTCAAGCCGAGGCGGTCGCCGCACTCGAAGGCTGACGAGGAGGAGCAAACGTGGCGGATGGACCATACAAGATACTGGTAGTTGACGACGAGCCGGACTTGGAGCCGCTGGTCTTGCAACGAATGCGGCGCGCCATACGGGCCGGCCGTTATAAGTTTTTATTCGCCCAAAACGGGGTGGAGGCTCTCGAGCTGCTCCACCAACATGAAGACATCGATATGGTCCTTTCGGACATCAATATGCCGAAGATGGACGGCTTGGCCCTCCTCGAGCAGATTCCCAAGGTGGACCCTAACATCCGCGCCGTAATCATTTCCGCATACGGCGACATGAAGAATATCCGCACAGCGATGAACCGAGGCGCGTTCGACTTCGTGACCAAGCCCGTCGATTTCCAGGATTTGAGGGTCACAATCGAGCGAACTCTTAGCCACGTTGCCGAGTGGCGCGAAGCGCTCTCGTCGAGAGACAAGCTGGTTGTCCTTCAGGAGGAAGTTGTCACAGTCGAGATCACTGACGACGGACGGTCATTCGATCCACTCACGGAAGCTCCCGAACCCGATCTCGACTCCTCGCTGAACGAACGCCGGATCGGCGGGCTCGGCGTGTTCTTCGTGCGCAGCATGATGGATGATCTGCAATACCGGCGGGAGCAAGGTAAGAACCACTTGGCCTTCACAAAACGAAGGGTTGGATGAAGAGAGGGCCCCGCTTGCCGGCAGCACTGCTGTTCGGGATCGGGAGCGTACTCGTGCTCTCTATTACTGCCGGTCTCATAGGCTGCAATCAGCTTGACCAACCCACTCCTATCGGGGATTCCGAGGTCTCCACCCCCCTTCCCACATCAGATGCCTTGTCCGATGTCAGCGCCGGCGTCTCCGATAACAAGATTGTCTTCGGCCAGTCCGCCGCGTTCACCGGCGCGGCCTTCCTCCGTGAGGCAAGGTGGGACAACATAGTCAATCTCCGAGCCTCCTACTACCAGGAAACCGAGGAAATGGTCGCCCGCTTGATCGGGTACTTGGGGATAAATCGTATTGGAGTGAGGTACCAAGACGATTCCTTCGGCCGCGCCGGTTACCGGGGCGTTCGCCAAGCTCTGGCCCGTCGCGGCATGGAGCCGGTCGCAGTCGGTTTGTACCCGCGGAACACCCTGTCGGTCAAGACCGGGGTGCTTGATCTTCACCAAGCGGCGCCCGGAGCGGTGATCTTGATCGGGGCCTACCAGCCGGTCGCAGCTTCTATCTCCTGGGCCCGGCACATAGGGATGGACCCCGTGTTCATGACCGTTTCCTTTGTGGGCAGCAATGCACTTGCTGACGAACTCGGCGCCGCGGGAGAAGGGGTCTTCGTGACCCAGGTGGTACCATTCCCAACCGACGACTCCCTGCCCATCATCTCCAGCTACCATGATGCCCTCTTCGCCTATGCCCCCGATGCGGTCCCCGGCTTCGTCTCGCTGGAGGGCTATCTGGCCGGGCGCCTGGCCATCGCCGGCCTAGAGCGCTGCGGCCGCGAGGTGGACCGCTCGTGCTTTCTCGACGGTTTACTCCAGGCGGAGTCCATCGACCTTAATGGGTTTCAACTTCAATTCGGAGAGCAGGACAACCAAGGTTCCGACGCCGTGTTCCTCACCGTGATTGGCCAAGACGGCAGCTACTATCCAGTCGACGCTCTCGGGGACCTGATTCCTTGACCGAACGTCTCAAGCGTCTGCTGGAACTTCGGTTCCGCATCTCCACCCAAATCTACTTCGGGATTGGTGGAGCGGTCATCCTCACCATAGCGGCCAGCCTCGTCGGGTTGTTTTCCTTCAACAGTGTGGGCGACGCGCAGAGCCGGGTAAATGAAGGCAGCGTGCCTGAGATGGCGGCTGCCTTTGGCGTCGCCCGTCTTGGTGGGATCCTGGTAGCCGCCGGGCCGAGCCTTACCGCGGCCGAGACCATCGAGGAATTCACCGATGTTTCAGCCGGCATTGCCGAGACGCACCGGGAGTTCGAGAAGCAATTGGCTTTGCTGGAGATGGACGGACAAGATAAACGTTTCGAGGGCATTCGCGCCGACGCCGGTACGGTGATTCGTAACCTTGAGTCCATCGAGGAGGGAATGCTGGAGCGCTTCGAGTTGGCAGATCGCGCCGACGCCCTCCGTTTAGAGCTTGTCACCATACGCGCCGACCTGGACGAGATCTTGGTCCCGGCCCTGGATGATCAGCTTTTCTACACGATGACCGGGTACCGAGAACTCGGAGCGCCTCCGGAGTCTCGTGACGTCCATTTCTCGGAAACGCAGCTAATTCGCTTCCGCTATATGTCCGAGCTCCAAGCCCAAGCAAACATCGCGACACAGTTGCTGGCCAGCGCTTCCACCGTTTCCGAAGCTTCACTGATCGAGCCTCTGCGGGAGCGGTTCGAGTCCTCTGCCGGCCACATAGAGCGGAACCTGGCCGACCTAGAGGCATCCCCTCTGCACGCTGAGTTGGCCCCCGTCTTCGAGCGGTTGTTGGAGTTGGGCACCGGCGAGGATAACGGATTCGACCTGTTTTCCCGTGAGTTGGATCTCGCCGCGCTGCAGGGGGAGTTACTGACAAGCAACCGCGCCGTCGCCGTGGCCCTCATAGAGCAGGTTGACGATTTGGTAGCTGAAGCCCAACTGAACACGCAGGAAGCCACCCAGGCCTCCTCACAAGCGGTCCTAACCGGCAGCACTTTGCTGCTGGTGATTAGCGCGCTCAGCATTGGCGGCGCGTTGCTCATCACCTGGCTCTACGTCGGCCGCGTACTGTTGAGCCGTCTGGGAATGCTATCGAATTGGATGCGTCGCATGGCCGGCGGCGACTTGGAAGCCCGCGTCGAGATCGGCGGACGAGACGAGGTAGCCGAAATGGCCGCCGCTCTCGAGGTCTTCCGGCGACATGCCCTGGAGGTCCAGCGCCTGAACCTGGTGGAGAAGCTGGCCGAAGAGTTGCAGGGCAAGAACGAAGAGCTTGAAAGCGTGTTGGTCGAGCTGCGTACGGCCCAAGACCAGATCGTGACGAGGGAAAAATTGGCGGCGCTGGGCGAGCTTACGGCCGGCGTTGCCCATGAGATCAGGAACCCCTTGAACTTCGTCAAGAACTTCTCCGAGGCCTCGGAAGAGCTCCTGGAGGAGCTTCGGGAGATCCTTGATGAAGCCGGCGAAAGGTTGACCGAGGAGCAGCAGAGCCTCGTTGAAGAGATCGCCCAAGACATGACCGACAATCTGGGGCGCATCCGATCCCACGGCGAACGGGCCAACCGGATAGTTCAAGACATGTTGTCCATGAGCCGGGGCTCAACGAACTCCCAATCCACCGACATCAACCGGCTCCTGGACGAGCACGCCCGCTTGGCTTACCACAGCGCCCGGGCGACGGACTCGGATTTCCAGCTCGATATCCAGTTGGACTTGGACCCGGAGATGGGCGAGATCGACGTGATCTCCCAGGACCTGGGGCGCGTATTCCTGAACATGGTCAGCAACGCCTGCTACGCCACCGACGAGAAGCGGCGCGCCGCTGCCGAGACCGGGCAGGGTAATGGCTATATGCCGACACTGTGGTTGGCCACCCGGCGCGGCAAGGACCAGGCCGAGATTAGCATCAAGGACAACGGCAGTGGAATACCGCCCCATGTCGTCGACAGAATATTCAATCCATTCTTTACGACCAAGCCCACTGACAAAGGCACCGGCTTGGGGGTATCTATCTGCAACGATATCGTGCGTCAGCACGGTGGCGCCATTCGAGTGGATTCGGAGCCGGGACAACATACCAAGATGATCGTAGAGCTGCCCATAGCCTAGGTCCCAGAACCCGCCGAGTCCAAGCTTGAGACTCGACCAGGCGGAATCGGCCTTGAGTAAACCGCAATCTTGCAGTCGGCCAAGGATATAAATTCGCTCAATCTGAGGCGTGCGCAAGACCATTGCGGACAACCGAAAGGGTAAAGGAATGTGAAACGATGACTGAACGTACATCGTCAGAATCCAGCTACACGATGGGGTATAGCGAAGAGTTTCGACAACTTCTCGACCGGCGTAGCGCGGAGACCCACGCCGCGCATTTGCTCCCATACCTCAAGCCCGGCCTTCGAGTTCTCGACTTCGGTTGTGGACCGGGGACCATCACGGTCGGTCTGGCCAAGGTCGTGGAGACCGGTGAGGTGCACGGCATTGATGTGGAAGAGTCGCAGATCAACTTGGCGCGGTCCGCCGCACAAGCCGGCGGACACGGCAACGCGACGTTCCACGTCGGTGACGTGACTGACCTTCCCTTCGAAGACCACTACTTTGATGTTGCCCATTGCCATGCGGTTCTCATGCACGTTCCCGATACCGGAGGAGTCCTCGCCGAGGTGATGCGTGTCTTGAAACCCGGCGGCATCATCTCCAGCCGTGAATTCTTCGTGGCGTCGTCGTTCCTGGAGCCCAGCAACGAAAACATCGCCGCCGCATGGGCCACGTTCTCTAGGCTTCTCGCGGCCAATGGCGGCCATCCTCAGATGGGCAAAGAGCTGAAGAACACCTTCCTCGAGGCCGGGTTCTCGGATATCTGGGCGGGTGGATCCTTCGATTTCTTCAGCACGGCCGAAGACGTTGCTTTCCTTCACGGCTTCATCAAGGATTGGTTTTACTCACCCGAAGTTATAGCCGCGGCGACCAAATATGGATTGGCGACGCATGAGCAGTTCGACGCTTGGAGCAATGCCATGGACGAGTGGAAAGACCTTGCCGGCGCATGCGGGGCCTTTGCGTTTGGCGAGGCAATAGCCCGTAAGCCGTCGTCGTGACCCGCTAGTCATAGCACCTGGCGTGCGCGACCCTGCCGGCTATCGCGCCACGCTCATCGAAGTCGACTCCCCCGGCCGCGACGAGCGGGCCGATCTACTACGCTGTCGTAAGGATGCACGCCGGCAGAGCTCTGCCATTAGCGCCCAGGGCCCTACGCCATGGCAAATAACCGACGAACTCCCGGCCAAGTCGTGGCCCGTGAGTATTGAGGAGCTTGGCTGGAGCAAAATCACCCATATCTCGGCGGCGTCCGGCTCGTCCGCCGGAATAGAAGTACCGGGAGGCCCTTCGTCCCCGACCTGGATACTTGGTGTCAAGCGCCGTGCTCAGGCTCCCATGAATAGTGCGCGATCAATGACCAAGCCGAGGAAGAGCAACGCCAAGTAGAGACTGGAGTAGCGAAAGACTCTCATCGCCCAAACCCGATCCAGGTATCGGTATACACCGATAGACAGGATGACGAGCAGAGCGCCCAGCACGATTGCCGTCGCCAGATACACTGGCCCAAAAAGGCCCGTTACTCCAGGCGCGGCCGTCAAGACCAGCAGCAATATAGAGTAGAGCAAGATCTGTCGCGCAGTCGCTCGGTCTCCCAGTACGACCGGCAGCATGGGGATGCCCGCCTTCTGATACTCCTCTTTCACGATTAGCATAAGGGCGTAGGCATGAGGCGGGGTCCAGAAAAACACAATGAGGAACAGGAGAATCGCCAATAGGTCAATGTTACCCGACACAGCCACCCAACCAATCAAGGGCGGGAATGCGCCGGCTGTGCCTCCTATCACGATGTTGTGGTGTGTCCGTCGCTTCAGATACAGACCATAAAACACGACATAGTAGAGCCAGGCCACTATGCCCAAGACGGCTACAAGCGGACTGATCAGGAGAAACAGGGGAATGGAAAGTAAGCTAATTACGATACTGAAGATCAGTGCATTCCTGGGAGTGACTTGCCCGGAGGGCAAAGGCCGGCGGCGGGTGCGCGCCATGGCCAGATCCAACTCCCGGTCGAGATAGCAGTTCATGGCCCCCGCCCCGCCGGAGCATAGATAGCCGCCGGCTAGAACGGTGGCTCCCAGCAGCCAATCTATGGACCCGCCTCCAGCCGCCAACATACCGGCAGCTGCGCTAATGAGGAGAAGAAGGTTTATCTTGGGCTTAGTTAGTCGAAAGTAAACGCCGGCATTCGCAAGAAGCCGCGGAAAAAGCCCAGTATGAGCGGTGGTCGGATGGACGCGAGTCTTCATTCGGTTGCTCCAAAAGGTGCCGCAATCCCGTTGTCGGATACGACATTTTTCTCACCCTCTGGCGCGCCTCACCGTAATCGGCCCAGATCGCACGCATTGTATACTGTTCAGACATCTTCCACTCACGCTCCTTGTCCGACCCGAGTGCTGACTCGATAAGCGACGGCAACTCCATCCCCGTGCTGAAGCACCTCAATGAGCTCAAGTCTGCTCGCCGCGCCGGATGCGAAGCGGTCACCGCCCGAAGCGATGTGGGCCAAAATCCGCCTCGTAGTACGGCGCAATCATCCCACCCGGCGGCGCAACCTCATCTAGCATTTTGAGGTCCCGATCTGAAATAGAGACGTGCAAGGAGCCCAGGTTATCGTCCAGTTGATCGATGGTTCGCGGTCCAATGATCGGGCAGGTAATGCCGGGCTGCTGCATGCACCAAGCCAGCGCCAACTGACTGGCCGTGCACCCTTTCTCCCTCGCCAGCAGGCTCAATGTTTCGACAACCGTATGACTGGCGTCTGAGAAGACAGCTTCGATCCGCTCATCCCGCGCCGTCGTCGCCAATCTGGCATTAGCCGGCGGAGGCCGGCCGCGTCCATACTTGCCGGTCAAGAACCCGTCCGCCAGAGGCGACCAGGGAAGCACGGCTAGTCCGTAAGTCAACGCCATAGGAATCAACTCCCGCTCAATCCTGCGATCAAGCAAGTGGTAAGGCGGCTGGTCGCTGACGATCTGGTTTAGGCCCTTCTCTCTGGAGGTCCATAATGAGTCGATCAATTGCCAGGCCGCCAGAGTGCTGCTCCCTATGTAGCGGACTTTGCCCTCCCGGATGAGGTCGTCCAATGCACGTAGAGTCTCGTCTATAGGAATATCCGACGTAGGCTCGTGTATTTGGTACAGATCTATCCAATCGGTCTGCAAGCGGTTGAGTGATGCTTCGCACTGCGCCTTGATGTGATGCCTCCGAATCGCAGTATTCGGGCCGTCGCTCGACACGCGAAAGTGAAGTTTCGTGGCAAGCACCGTGCGGTTGCGATGGCCCCCGCATTTCAGCGCCTGACCGACAATTTCCTCGCTCACTCCTTGGCGGTGAGAGTGTGTATCGAGGAAGTTGATGCCGGCGTCAATCGCGCGTTCTATGATCTCGATCGATGCTCGCTCGCCGGCCTCGCCGCCAAGTCTCCCGCATCCCAGACACAGGGGGCTGACCTTCACGCCGGTCCGGCCAAGCGCACGATATTTCATCCGCAAAACCAGGTCAGCCCTTACTCAAACCAGCAGGGCCACTAGGGGTGTGAAACCTCCTCGGATCGACCAACACAACAATAGGACGCGGACTCGACCCAAACTGGGAGACGGTCAAGCGTCGCCAGTATTGGCGGACAAGGCTGACGAATGCGTTGCCGGCGATGGTCATCGGCTCCTCAACTCCGCGCCTTGTCTAGAGAACGTTGCCTGTCCTGAGGACTGGCTCGATATTAGGCTTGCCGGCGGTCCGAGGCAAGCCGGCGATTTATCTCGACCACCCAGCGTTCGAGGAACTTGGCTATATTAGCCGAACATAGTTGCTTTGCCCGTTGATATATCATGAAATCATGAGCACTCGACTTCGTCACGGACAGTCTCGGATGGCTGAAACACTCGACGCCGGCCGGCAATTCCTCCTACTTTACGACGCCGAGTGCGGCCTCTGCCAATGGACGCAGAAGTGGGTCGAAGCTCACGACCCCGCCGGCTTGGTGGATGCGAGACCGTTGCAGACACCGGGCCTCCTCGGCCGGCTATCGATACGCGAAGAGGACGCGCTCAGAGAGATTCACGTCATCTCTCGCTCCGGAGAGTTGCGAGTCGGCGCCGACGCCGTGCTCTGGCTGGTATCCCAACTCCCCGGCTATCATTGGCTAGCGACTCTTAATCGGTCTCATGCTGTCCGAAAGATTGCACGACTGACCTACCGTGAGATCGCGAAGCGCCGGGCAAGGCAAGATTGCCAAGAAGGGCAGTGTCACTTCTGAAACGCCCCCACCAGGCGACTGTTCCCATCTCTGCTGCGTGATTAGACTTGACTGTCCCGCCGGCTGAACCGCGTACTATTTTGACGGCCGTCGCAAATCCTAGTCGCGACGCGCCTCCGGGCCCCTAAAGCGGCTTCGCGAATGCGAACTTTGGGTCCGCAGCCTTTACCTCGGCCTCCGGCAGACCCAACTCTTTCCTGACGATATTCGTACCTTGGACGAGCGCCACCATCTTGTACTGGGAGATGCGCCGAGACAATCCCTCCCGGCCAAAGCCGCAGTCAGTAGTGATTACCAGCCTTTCGACCGGTATGTATTTCATTGCTTTCCGGATGAGAGCCGCGACCTGCTCCGGCGACTCGACCGGGGTCCGCAGGTGGCTGATCACGCCGATGCCTACCTTCTTGTCCGAGCGGATCTTTCCTATGGCTTCCAGGTCTTCTCCGTCGCTGCTGGCGCATTCGAACGTAATCACGTCCGCGTTCATTTGAAACATCGATTCCAAGGCCGGCTCGTAGGTCAAATTTCCCTTTGTAGTCTGCTGTGCCGGGTTGCCCCAGCAGGTATGACACCATATTTCCGTGTCTACGCCGTCTACCTGCCGGTTGAACGTTTCCGTCATTAGATCGAGGTCCGCGCTCTCGCTTTGCGACAAGATATGATGAAGCGGCTCCTCGATCTGGATGATCGGACAGCCGGCCGCGGCTAGCTCTCTGTACTCTTGGTTAAAGATGTCGGCGAAGTCGAAAACTAGCTCTCTTTCGTCCTCATACGCCTCGTTCACCATCATGTGGGTAACGCTGTCCACGGCGATCGCGCCGAACTTTAGAGGCTTTGTCGTAAGACGTTGTCCGACCTTCCAGACGGCCGCGTATTGTAGCGGGCCCCGAGACACCTTCTCCGATAGTGTGCGTGGGCGGTACGATTCCATTACTTCCCAAAGTATTTCGCCGGGTCGCGTGAAGCTGCGCCACGCGTCAATCCCATCGTTGTAGGCCGTGAAACCGCCCAGTCGCTCGAGCGGGTAGAAGAACCAGCTCCGACCTCCAACGTCATTGTCGAAACGGGCGTCTCCGTCCGTCAGAATGTCGAGGCCGGCCATATTCTGATCGTGAATATACGCACCAACGGCATCGATGTACTGTTCCCGAAAGGACCTGTCGCTGAATGCAGACTTGAAATCGCGCCCGTGAAGATTCTCCGTGTACCAGGCCGGGCGAGGGATTGAGCCCACTAATGCAGTTGGCAGCACTTGATCCTTGGTAGTACAGAGCAAGTTTCTCTCTCCATGTTTTATCGTCTTTGGATATCATCCCGCTCCGCGTCCGTGGGGGCCCGAACGGCCCAACCGAAATCGGAGTCATCTGGTTCGCAAATGATAAACGGCCTATGCGGATAGTAGCTAGTGTTGAAGGACCGCATCTCCGAGCGGTCGTCGCTCGTGACCTCGGGGATTGCGTGTCTATCGGAGTGGACGTGTCCGTGCAGATGAATTCTGGCATCGTACTTCCGCAGGATCGCGCTTATCCTCCGGCTGCCCCAATACGCGCTCATGAAGTTCCAGCGGGCGTCATCGGTCCTGGGAAAGCTGCCGGGCAAGGTCGTTACGTGGGTAACGACAATTGGTATCACGCCGGCCGGCATCCGGGCGAGATCGCGTTCCAACCTACTCATAAATACCGTGCATACTTCGGCGTCGGGCATGCCCCACCGGTCGATCGCAAGATTGCGAATCAACTCTTCTTCGTGGCGCTTCTCCGCGTATTGCTCTTGCGGCCACTCGGAGTCACCCAAAGTGTAGTCGTACCATGCCCCGGTGCCGCAAACGTAGGCGCCCCCTACTATCAGCGGCTCCCGATCGAGTGGATGCAGTCCGGCATCGCTAGCCAGTCCGCAGAATGTCTCTAGAGCTTCCCAAGTAGTGCTTGGTTTTACGGCGACCTCCGGTATCAGAATGTCGTGGTTGCCAAACAGCACACCGACCGGACACTCGATTTGTGCTAGCCTCGCGAAAATGAGCTTCAGATCATCCGGTCGATGCCAGTCTACAAAGTCCCCTAAAGCGAGCACAAAACTCGGCCGAACTGCCGCCATCGAGTCGATTAGTTGCTGAAGGGTCTCTACGTCGGGGACCCTACGACCGAAATGCCAGTCGGAGGTAGCTACGAATCTGAGAATTGGACTGCTCACAGTTCACGTTCCTTATAGGTACACCCAACTTCGGGCGGACAGACCGACACAACGCGATTCATTTGTGCCCTATCGCACTGCGCGCGAGTGGCAGCACTTCGGTTACGGACCGGATGATAGAGCTTGGCCGGATCGAGGTGCCCAACGGAAGGCCGTGGCCGGAAGGGTCGACCCATATTGCGGTCAAGCCGAGTTGCTGGGGAGCCGCGACCTCCCACTCGAGATTGTCGCCGACCATCCAGGTATTGGACGGCCGGCATCCCAGCGCGTTCATCGAAGTCCAATAGACACGCGGGTCCGGCTTGCCGCATCCGAATTCCCCCTCGATCAGGACGTGATGAAATAACTTCGCCAGTCCGAATCGATCGATCTTCGCACGCTGGGCAGGTCCGTTTCCATTCGTGATTAGGCCGAGACGCAAGCCAAGTTGATCGAGGCCTATCAAGGTATCGAGCGCTCCGGCAAAGAGTTGTGCCCCTGCCGAACGCATCTCGCGGTAGCTTTGGGCGGCTGATCTCGCCAACGACGGCAAATCGTGCCCCAGCATCTGAAGCGATTGGTGGATGATTCCGTACGAGGCTTCGAGCAGATTCGCCCTGCCTATCCGATGACGCTCCGGATCTGACCAGAACCACATCCTCCTCCGCGATATAGCCTCGTAGAGCTCAACTTGGTTCAAGTCCCTGACCTGCGCTGCCACGTCTGCGCAAACCTTGCGCCAGGCCGGCTCAACGCTTCTTTCATCGTTCAGAATCGTGTCGTCAAGATCGAATAGAATTGCATCGGGCTCCGACAGTCCGCTCAAGGTAAATGACTCTTACAATTTGACTTATGGGCTCGGATCAGGTTCGCCCCGCGTGCACCAAGATAATACAATTACACTGCAGCCGGCAATTAAACGGCCCGTGCTCTGGAGTTGGTCAAGAATAGTGAAAGGCGTTCATTTCCGACGGAGAGTCAGAGCAGAGCGAGTTCACGCTGACACAATTGGGCGAGCAGACCTTGAATGGCTCGGGGATCATGTGGCGCAAATCGGTCCACTCTAGACGGAAATCTTGTTAATGCAGAAAGATGACATCGCTGACCTTCGTCGCTTGGTCGATAAGATCGATCTAAAGTTGGTTGGTCTCCTCAATCAACGTGCCGAAATTTCAATCAAGATTGGCGATGCTAAACGCAAATCCGATCCAGCAGATTTCGAAGCAGAAATATTTCAACCCGATCGTGAAGGCAAAGTGCTTACCAACGTTCAGGCGGCAAATCGGGGCCCCTTGTCGAACGAGGCTCTTCACGCGGTATGGGCCGAGATCCTTTCCTCTTCGCGGAGTCTGCAACAAACGCTGACGATTGGGTATCTCGGACCGCGGGCTACGTTCACGGAAGAGGCCGCCAAGAAGTGCTTTGGAAGCAGCGCTACATATACCCCTTGTAACACCATCGCCGACGTGTTCTACGAAACACGGAAGAGAACGCTGACCTACGGCGTCGTGCCGATTGAGAATTCGACCGAGGGCGCTGTTACCCACACGATGGACATGCTCGTCGAGAGCGATTTACAGATCTGCGGCGAGATCAGGCTGCCTGTCGCACACTACCTGCTTTCCAAGGGAAGGTTACAGGATGTGCAAGAGGTATACTCGCACCAGCAAGCGCTGGCGCAGTGCCGGCGATGGCTGTCGGCGCATCTACCTTCCGCTAAGAGGATCGAGGCCTCCAGCACGGCGTTGGCAGCCCAAATGGCGCAAGCGCCGCATACTGCGGCCATCTCCACCCTGACCGCGGCCAATATCTACAATCTCGAAGTTATCGCTGCGCACGTCGAAGATTCCGCACGTAATGTCACTCGATTTTTGGTTATAGGTACTCACCGGGCGAACCAAAGTGGAGCTGACCGCACCGCCCTGGTCTTCTCGGTCCGCGATCGGGTAGGGGCCTTGCGTGATGCCCTGACGGTTTTCGCCTCCAGCGAAATCAACCTTACGAGGATCGAGTCACGACCCTCGCGGCGCAAGCTATGGGACTACCTATTCTTTGTCGATTTGGAGGGACATCCAGAAGATGAACATGTCGCGGCGGCCATACACCGACTAGAGCAGGAATGTCCCTTTGTCAAAGTTCTCGGCGCTTGGCCCCACGTTTCGTTGGAGGGTCGTGGCAGCGAGTGATTCTTGCCGTTTCTGGGCACGGTGCAGTCGGCATACTAGACGAGGTCTTGTTGTACGGTTTGATCGTGGTAATCATTGTAGTCATCGCGTTGCTATTGCGGCCCCGTCCCCGGTCGGACGCTGCCGATGATCCCGCGAATGACGGTGAGAACGTTCAATCGCCATTTGAGGGTCCACGGGACGATTGACAGGGATCCAATGCTGCTCTGGGGCGCCGCTTGACACGTCGGAATTTGACCGACGGACAGGGTAATGCTATAAAACCTTGAAAAGGCCAAGACGATCCCGCGTTCCCCAATTCTCACACTAATGTGGGACATCGTCGGCGAAACGCGAACATTGTCCGGCCGGACTTTTTTGTACGGCAGGTTGTGCTACACAGGCGCGTGAACAAGAGGTTGCTGGTCAATTGAGAGGAGCAGCGCGTAAGCAGTACGCAGGAGCCAACTTCGCTCAGGGACGATCACGAGCAGCATGTTGGGGTGGCGCCGTCTCCCATTGGGGGCCATGCTCTAGTGAAGTTGAAGACCAGCAGATACGACCCGCAGGGGGTTTCCCGTACAAACGTTGAGCAGTATTGCAACGACGAAACTGATTGAACGTTACGAGCGCGGTCTGACTCGCTCTAACGAACTCGCCAACATGCGAATCTTGTTCGCGGTGGGTTCGTGGGGCTTGGGGCACGCTACCCGTGACTTGCCTCTCATAGAAAGACTATTGAGTGAAGGAAGCAAGGTCACCGTGGTATCGACGGACCGGGCGCTGACCCTGCTCAAGCGTGAGCTTGGAACTCGCTGCGAGTTCATGGAGTGGCCCGATCTTCCTAAATCGCTCGCCAGCTCTGCCCCCCTGTCATACGCCAAATTCACATTAAGTCTTCCGCTGGCATACAGGGCAATCATCGCAGAGAACTACCAAGTAAGAGGCCTGCTTCGTTACCGAAGGTTCGATCGAATCGTATCTGATAATCGCTACGGCATATACAGCAAGCACGTAGACTCGTTCCAGCTCGTGCATGGCCTTCGTTTCATTGCTCCAAAGCGTTATAGATGGCTCGAGATAATGTTCGAGTTTTTGAATTGGCGGTTGTTCGGTCCTGTCAAGAAATTCCTTGTACCTGACTTTGAAAACAACAGCCTTGCCGGCGACCTCAGCCACGGCATGAGGTTCTTCGATCCGACCCGAGTCGAGTATCTGGGGATTCTTTCCGGCTTGCGGCGCATGGACGTGCCCAAAGACGTTGACTACTTCATCACTGTCTCCGGCCCCGAACCTCAGCGCACCGTGATGGAACGACTTGTCTTGCAGCAGGCCACCGAGCTATCCGGCCGAGTGGTGATTGCTCTTGGCAAACCAGAGAGCTCTGAAGCCCCTGAGCGGAGAGGCAATATCGAGGTCCATCATTTCTTGAACCGGCGGCGACAACAGGAATTGATGAACCGGGCGAAAATGGTAATCTGCCGTTCGGGCTACACAACCTTGATGGAGTTGGCCGAGCTCGGTAAATTGGCGATGCTAGTTCCCACGCCCGGCCAGACCGAGCAGGAATACCTTGCCCGGTACCATCATTTCGGCGGTCGTTTCTATAGCGTTACTCAACAGAACATGAACCTCAAGGCCGACGTTGATCTGGCCACTAGATACCCTGGCTACAATCCTACTCATAACACCGAAGAATCGGTTGCTAGGTTTATCGAGGCCATCTCCTAAGCACCGCTACCACAACGAGAACCTGGCGCGATCGGATCACGCATTGGAGGAGTTCTATGCCGGCAAGGGTTGTTGATCTACGTAGCGACACCGTCACATTACCCCCACCGGGTATGCGGGATGCCATCTATGATGCCGCTCTAGGTGACGACGTATTCGGTGAGGACCCCAGCGTCAACAAGCTGGAGGCTATGGCAGCGGAGCGGTTGGGCAAGGAAGCCGCCGTATTGGTGACCAGCGGCACGATGGGCAATCTCATTGGGGTTTTGAGCAATGCTGACCGTGGCGCTGAGGTGATTGTTGGCGAGTTAGCCCACGTATTATTGTATGAAGTGGCCGGCGTAGCAGCCATTGGCGGCGTCCAACTGCGGCCAGTTCCATCCCCTGATGGCAAACTAGATCTCAATGAAGTAGAGGCCACGATTCGCGGAAAGAACGTACACCTCCCCCCTACGTCGGTCGTGTGCGTTGAGAACACGCACAATAGGTTGGGTGGAGCCGTGGTCGAGCCTGGGTACATGAACGAACTCAAGTCATTGGCAGTGCGTCACGACCTGAAGGTCCACTTGGATGGAGCACGCATATTCAATGCTTCGGTTGCGCTCGGAGTAGATGTGCGCACACTCACCGCCGACGCGGACACCGTTACGTTCTGCCTATCGAAGGGCTTGTCTTGCCCCATAGGGTCTGTCCTATGCGGCACCGTGGAAACAATCGGGCGTGCTCGTAAGATCCGCAAGATGCTGGGCGCCGGCATGCGTCAAGCCGGAATAATTGCCGCGGCCGGCATATACGCGTTGGAGAACATGGTCGACCGGCTTGAGGAAGATCACGCGAATGCGCGCCGTTTGGCCGAGGGTCTGGCTCCCCTGCCCGGTCTGAAGATCGACTTGACGAAGGTGCAGTCCGACATCCTGATATTCGAAGTCACCGGCGAGATTACCGCCGAGGAGTTCGCAAGTCGGATGGCTCAAGAAAACGTCAGATTCAACCCGCTCGGTCCCGCTCAAGTGCGCATGGTGACTCACTACGGCATCGAGCAATCGGACATTGACGCCGCCATTGATGCGGCACGGCGGGTGTTGACCGACGGTTGATGGTCAGGAACCTTATAATTGTCGGCTTCAGCGGCTCCGGCAAGACATCGGTCGGCCGCATCCTCGCAGATCGATTGGGTTGGCGGTTTGTGGACTCTGACGACGAAATAGTCAATGATCAGGGGATGGCGATCGCTCAGATCTTCGCCACGCACGGAGAAGATCGGTTCCGCACACTGGAGCGCGACCTGATTGCGAGACTATGCTCAGACTCCAATCAGGTCATAAGCGTGGGAGGCGGCACCATCGTCGATCAATACAACAAACGGATCATGCTGGATGGAAACTACGTCGTCCGGCTCGTCGCATCTCCCGAGACCATTCTCAGTAGACTCTCCAGTACCAATCTGAGCGAGCGCCCCATGCTAACTTCATCCGATCCCCTCGGTCGGATTTCACGCTTATTGGCGGATCGCGAGGAGCACTATCGCGCCGCCCAGCTCCAGGTCGATACCGAGGGCATGACACCTGCCGAAGTCGCCGACAGCGTCCTGGTTGCGACGAAGGGAATGGTGAGTTGAATAACTACCAAGTGGGCGATCGGGTGATGGATACACTTGGCGGCAAGATGCGGTCCGCCGGCCTGAACGGACGCGCATTCCTAGTCAGTGATGAGAATGTCCACGATTCGCATGGCAACGTGGCAATGGAAAGTCTCGTACAGGCGGGGTTCCGGCCGGAGTCTCTGACCCTGCCGGCTGGCGAACCCACCAAGTCCTTCGAAGTTGCCCAGAAAATATATGAATGGCTGGCTGATCAGCGCGCCGAGCGAAGCGATAATATTGTAGCGCTTGGCGGCGGCGTAGTTGGTGACGTAGCCGGCTTTGCCGCCGCGACCTATCTGCGCGGGATGGCGCTCGTCCAGGTTCCGACTACGCTATTGGCAATGGTCGATAGCGCGATTGGCGGCAAGGTGGCGGTGAATCTGCCGAGGGGCAAGAACCTGGTCGGGGCGTTCCACCAGCCCCGCTTGATTTTTGCCGACGCAAACACGCTTCGATCGCTACCTGGACGCGAAATATCCAGCGGGTGGGCGGAGGCCATAAAGTGCGCGATGATCTTCGATCAGGATCTTCTTCAGATCCTCAGACAAGAGTCGCTTGGGCTTCTCGCTCTGAGTAGCGATAGTCTGGTAGAGGTAATCGAGCGTTGCGCTCGCCACAAAATCTCCGTGGTGGAGCAGGACGAGCGAGAAGCCGGCCTACGAATGGTGCTCAACTACGGTCACACGATTGGCCACGCACTGGAAGCGGCCTTGGGCTACGGTGCTCTCTTGCACGGCGAGGCGGTGGCCATAGGCATGACAGGAGCGGCGGACATAGCGGTCCGAACCAATGCATTGGCTGAACACGTTGTGAAACTACAGCGGGACACGTTGGCGGCATTTCGTTTGCCGACGCATTTGCCTCGCGAGCTGTGCGGCCGAACGTCCGTAGACAAGGTCATGGCTTCGATCGCGTTCGACAAGAAGGTGCGCGACAAGGCAGTGCGATGGATTCTGCTCGATGACATCGGTAGAACGCGCATCGACGCCGGCGTACCCCAGGAGTTGGTCCGCCAGGTCGTGAGCGATCTAGTGTCGCCGCCCGTCGACTCAGCCGGCTAGATACGCTTCTATCTTCTCTACCTGCTCTTCTTCGGGCAAGACTTGGGTGAGGAATCCCCTTCGAAAATCAGGGTTGAAGTGACGTTGGGCCGCGGCCTCCGCCGGCGTGTCAACTACCAGAGCGACCTTACCCTCGACCAGTAGGATGTACTTTCCAAGGTATTTCCGCAACAGTGTTCTGCGCTGTTGCAAATACACCTGCGCCTGCCTGAGCGACTCCCGTTTGTGCAATTCCGCCTGCTCGCCAGTAAAGTACAGCCTGGGCTCGAATTTCCCCGATAGAGGGGCCACCTCATCTCCTACGGTGTCGATATCGTTCAGTTGGAGTGAACCAAGCCCAGCCCGCGCGGCTAGCTTGAGATGATTCTCAGCCATTGAGAAGGGCGAGTTCGGGTAGTCGGCTGTGGGGTCGAATCCCATCACCCGCGTCGCAATGCTGTCAGTTGCCACCGGGTCTGTGCCCACTAATAAGAGCTCAGATTCGACCGGCCCGCCCCGTTGGCTGTGAGTGGCTCCGACGATGCCGTCGATTACCTGTAGAACATTCGGGAACGCGAGGTTCACGTCCACGAACACTCGCATCAGGCGAAAGGTGTTCTGGTGCATAAGGCTGCGCGTGATATCTCCATACATCCTGCGCGCGAGGAGGCCGAACATATTCTTCAAAGAAAGTGTCACGCCTGCCGTGTTGTGACACTTTAGCTTTGCGATCGAAACGAAGCACTCGGCCGCAGCGACCTCTTCCCTTACAAACAGCCGTTTTTGGCTAAGTCCATTGGCCGGCACCGGCACGTCGACGACCGTCCCTTCGTTGAAGTCGATCAGGCGGAGATCGTATCGGCGAGCTATGCCGTGGCAATCCATGCAGCCGAAAACATCATCGGCGTCCCGGTCCCCTCGAAGATCCAAGCCATCCCCTAGATAGACAATCGCGCTTGGGTTGGCTTTGCGGATGGCCGCTACGACCGCCTCGATGACCTGTGGGTCGGAGTCGTGTACGGGCCGGCCTCTATGAGACACGAGCTGGGCGCATGAGGAGGTGTTCATCGCCCCGACAAAGTTGGGCTTTACGATGATTGACTTTGCAGCTCGTAAACTATCGGGCAGACCGCCGGCGAGTCCGATCGCGTCTTCAACGTTCTCTTGTACAGCCCCTCGGTCAGCCTCGACGAGGCATCGTCGCACCGCGACCTTATGCTTCGCCATCTATCCGTCCCCTCAGTCGGTTGAGCCCAATTATGCCGGAATGGCCTGATCGCTGTCGCCAATTATTTTACGCGGCACCTTACCCGGACCCATGTCCGGGTGCCGTCGCACCGCCTTGTCCGATCCGTTCATGATTATCGCTCTGTCTCAGGACCCGAATTGTTGGTTGCTGGGAGCAGCGAGTTGTCTACTGTCACATAGACCTCGAAGCTCGTCAGGGAGGTGAATTCCTGACTACCGTAGTTCGATAGCACGCGCAACATCGCAAATTTGGCCAGCATGCTATCGAAAGGAAACCTTTGAACCTCGGGACGCTGTTCGGCGGTCCAACGTCCGACAGACTGCCATGGCCCTTCCGGGCTTTCCAGCGAGAGCAGCACTTCAAAATCCTTGACGTAGGAAGTTGTAGGTTCGACAGGGTGATTGCTCAGAACCACCTTGTCGGCTGCCACTTGGTCCGTTAGCTCCACTACGACCTCCTGGGGAAAACTTGCGTCTACGGATCGCCAGCCCTCAAAACTAGGTCCATGGTATTCGTCGATCAACCTCCTGGCGTCATGCTCTGTACGCTGCGAGGTTGCCGTCACGATCGAAGCACCCAGTACGGTCGTCGTTGCGTTGAGTCCCTCCTCAGTTGCGAAAGAGCCTGACATCGCGTAGCGAAAACGCGCGAGTTCTTCTGGTGTGAGCTCGATATTCAGGTTGTCCCGGATAAGGAAGAAACCGCCCGCAAAAATGCCGCCGATTATGGCGGTTGCGATGACCGTGTTTCTCAAGCTTTCGAGTCCCTGCAAGACTCTTTCCCATGGCGTCAGTTTCATTCGCTCGGCCATATCGAGCTCGTTCAGGCAGTTGTCGCATACCTTCAGGTCTTCGTATCTGCGTGCGCACTCGTCGCACAGAGGCTTCCGGCAGCGTTTGCAATATATGCTCGCCGGCCTGTGCGGATGAATGTTGCACCGATGACGAGCGTCTATGTTCGCGTGGATCATTTCTTCACGCTCAAGATCCTTGATTTAGCTATCGCTGATGAGACTGTTCCTAGAAGATTCTAACCTAGCTGATGCGAAATCGCGTTCTAATTCTGAGGGCGCAAGCACGCCCACGAGGCAATTGGTTCCGGCGGCCGCGACCAAGTTGTTATACTCACGGCAGTTGTGGGCGGTCAGTTCGGCAGCGCCAACTGATTTGAGGACATGTAAGTGTTCAGATTTAGGGGTGCCGGCTCCGTATGGGCGTAATATCGCACCAACGAGGGTCTGCCACAGGCGAGGACGTCTGATCGGGTAAAGCCAGGAAAGGGTTGCAAGGGTGTCCCCCACAACAAAGATCCCCCTTCTCCTTACCAGAGGCTGTCTCACAAGTCCAAAGGGCAGTGATAAGCGCAATTCCGGCCTTCGTATTTGGTCGATTTCATCAATAATGAACCGTTAACTAGGTCATGATGAGAAGGTCCCGCCGTATTTCGTACCTCACACAGAGTTATGAGACGAACTCTTACCAGGAGAAGGGGGATGAGGTCGAGCAGTTCGTGGAGTTGGAAATCACCCCTTGACCGCAGACTGAGGTCGCGAATGGCGTCTCGGCCATTCCAGTTCACAGGCATGAAGGAGAGACATACACCCAAGTCTGAACTGTTGCGAGGAGATTCTATCGCCCTTGCGGAACCTATCCGCAAATTGCCAACGTCATTCCAGCGAGATCTCGAGTCCAGAGGGCCGATAGTCTGAGGCCGTACGCGAATCTAACATAGTTCGGGATAGCTTCCAGGGTACGGAATAGAGGTGTCAAATGAATAGCGGCAAGGCGAGAGTAGCGGTAATTGGCACTGGTTGGTGGGCCACATTCGCCCATATTCCTGGGCTCCAGGCGCACGAAGGTGCGGATTTGGTTGCCCTGTGTGACGCTGACCCAGTCAGGTTGAACAGAGCCGCAGACGAATTCCAGATCGACAGCAGGTACGATGACGTACACGGCATGCTCGAGGCGGAGCAGTTGGATGGGGTCGTCGTAGCCACTACGCCTGGGACTCACTACGACGTAGCCAAGTCCTGCCTGGAACGTGGGCTCCACGTCATGGTTGAAAAACCGATGGTGTCGAAGAGTTCCCAGGCGCGCGAGTTGCTCCAGATCGCGGAGCGGCAAAGTCGCGAAGTGATCGTTGGCTACCCTTGGCATTTCACGGAACACACTCGCCAAGCTAGAGAGCTCGTACAGGCCGGCGAGTTGGGTGACATACAGTTCGTGTCTTCGATTTTTGCCTCGATGGTCATCGAGTTCTACCGACGCAACCCTTCCGCCTATCAACCGGTATTCAGCTATCCGGTGCACGCCCCTACTGATCCGTCCACTGCGGACACAAGCTTCGCCTCCGGCGGACAAGGTCAGATTCAGATTACTCATTCATCGGGGATGATGTTTTGGGTGTCCGGCTTGAGAGCCCGCCGCGTATCGGCGTTCATGAACCAGTTCGACGTGGATGTCGATCTGGTGGACGGAATCAGCGTCCAGTTCGATAGCGGCGCCGTGGGCGTTGTCGGCAGCACGGGCAATATCGGTGTCGGCGATGGCGGCCAACATGAGCTGCGCATCTATGGCTCCAAGGCTTACTTGATAATGGAATTGATCAATGGTACTGCCGCCATCCACTATCACGATGGCACAGAAAGGCGATTCGGGCAACTACCGGAAGAGGGTCGTTACCCGCGTTACGCTACTGCCGGCAACCTGGTGGATGTGATTAACGGAACCGACGTCAACCGCTCGCCCGGCGAGGTCGGCCTTCGCGTCGTAGAGTTCTTGGAGGCTTCCTATCGTTCAGCGGCCCAAGGCGCAGTGGTTCCGATCGAGCGAGGCTGAGGGATTTAGCGGCCTCGTCAATCTCTGCACGAAACTAATCGAATGCAATAGTCCTTCGATCACAGCAAGCAAGATCCTGAGGTGGAGGTGCCAGACTCGTCATGATTAGACACGTTGCCGGAATCGCAGAGATCGTCGAAAACGTTAACGAAGCCGTTACGTTCTACCGCGATGTCCTAGGATTGCAGGTAGAGCCGGGTAACGATCGCTACGCAGTTGTAACAATTCCTGGCGTAATCCACTTCGGACTTTGGTCGAGAGTGGCAGCCGCTGAAGCGACGTTCGGCGATCCGACCGCGATCGACAGAATCCAGCTGGGCTTTACATTGGGTTTGGAGGTCGACTCGGTCGAGGCAGCGAGTGAGAATCTCGGCGCAAGAGGCGCCAAGGTCGCCCAGGCACCCAAAAGAGAGCCTTGGGGGCAAATGACCAGTCGATTCTTCTCTCCGAGCGGAGCGTTGTGCGAGTTGTCAGAGACGCCTAACGCTCGATCAATCGCCCAGGATTTGCGTGTGGAATCCGAGGCAGAGTAGCTGCGTGAACCGCTGATCTCTATACTCCCCAACGCGTCAATGGCGCCCGGAACTATGCCTCTGTACCTGTCCCGATCGCGGAATCTGTTGACCGGCTCGTGTTATTGGCGCACCATTCATGTGATCCGATCGAATTCGTCTCTACCCTTATGTGGAAATCTGGAGATGCGCCGGCACCTATCGGCGCATTCTGCGGTGAGCTAATTGCCCAATCAATTGATAAACGAGACCAGCCCCTATCTTTTGCAGCACGCGCACAATCCCGTGGACTGGTACCCGTGGGGCCTAGAGGCTTTCGAGCGTGCCAGGGCTGAGAACAAGCCTCTAATGTTGAGCGTTGGCTATTCATCGTGCCACTGGTGCCACGTAATGGAACATGAATCGTTCGAAGACCCTGCAATCGCCGCTCTGATGAACGAGCTATTCATAAATATCAAGGTCGATCGCGAAGAGCGTCCAGACGTCGATGCGATTTACATGGAAGCTGTCCAGGCAATGACTAATCATGGCGGCTGGCCTATGACAGTTTTTCTGACGCCCGACGGCAAACCATTTTTCGGCGGCACTTATTTCCCGCCCGCGGACCGCGCAGGCATGTCCGGATTCCCCCGAATCCTGCGATCGGTAGCGGATGCCTATCACAATCGCCGGAACGAGGTGGCAGAAAGCGCCAAGCAATTGGCAGAAATGCTCAATCAACACCTCATCGATCGAGTTGAAACTGCCCAGTTGAGTGAACAGGTCATCAACGCTTCTTTCAGTGGCTTGGAAGGACAATTCGATTGGGCGATGGGTGGGATAAAGGGTGCGCCGAAGTTTCCCATACCCATGATCATCGATTATCTACTCCGCTTCTACAAGCGGACGGGACAGCAGAAGGCGCTTGAGATGGCGACCATCACCTTGGACAGGATGGCGCGCGGAGGTATGTACGACCAGATCGGCGGCGGATTTCATCGCTACTCCGTGGATGATCAATGGTTGGTTCCCCATTTCGAGAAGATGTTGTACGACAATGCCCAACTCGCGCTCTCCTACGTTCAGGCGTTCCAGGTAACCAACGACCCTCGGTACCGCAAAGTCGCCGAGGAGACGCTCGACTACGTTCTTCGCGAGATGACAGATCCGGCCGGCGGCTTCTACTCTAGCCAAGACGCCGACACGGAAGGAGAAGAAGGCACGACATACGTCTGGGATCTGCACGAGGTTAGGGCCGTTCTGGGACCCGAGCTTTCTGATCCTGTCCAGCGCTACTTTGGGATCACCGGTCCGGGCAACTTCGAAGGCCACAACATACTGTGGATTCCCAGGGCGCCCGAGAAGGTCGCCAAGGAGCTGAAGATCTCGGACGAAGCCCTGGAAGACTACATCCGAGTGGCTCGCGAGAAGTTGTATAGCGTTCGCGAAAAACGGCCCCAACCTGGACGCGACGATAAAGTAATTGCAGCGTGGAACGGTCTCACGCTCAAGGCCTTTGCCGTTGCCGCAACGGTTCTAAAGCGCGACGACTATCGTGAGGCCGCCGTCGCTAACGCCGAATTCTTGATGGGATCTATGTGGAAAGACGATGTCTTGATGCGCATCTACAAAGACGGCCGCGCCAAGATCCACGGGTTTTTGGAAGACTACGCTTGCTGCGCCGATGGTCTACTCGCGGTTTATGAGGCGACGTTCGACACAAGATGGTTTGCCGCCGCGCGCGAGCTGTCAGAGCAGATGGTCGCCAAGTTCCGCGATGAATCCGATAAGGGCTTCTTCGACACCTCCACCGACCACGAGAGGCTGATCAGTCGGCCGAAAAACATATTCGACAACGCAACTCCGTCGGGCAACGCAGTCGCCTGTGAAGTCTTGATGAAGCTTTCGCTATACACCGCCGAATTTGGGTTTGCCCAAGTTGCACTCGACTATCTTGAACGAACCGTCCAACTACCGTTGCGCTACCCGAACGGATTCGGCCGTACTCTATGCGCAATCGAATTGGCGCTGGCTTCGCCGGTCGAGGTCGCAATCGTGGGCGATCCGGAATCACAAGATGCTAAGGCGCTACTCGACGTCATATTCGACGAGTATCAACCCAACAGGGTTGTAGCTGCGAGGCCCCCCGGCGACGAGGCCGCGGCTCAGTTGATTCCGTTGCTAGAAGGGCGGGACATGGTAGGGGGCAAACCAACAGCGCACGTCTGCCAAAGACACGTATGCAAGCTGCCGGTAACCTCGGCAAACGACCTTCGTTCGCAGCTTAGCGAGCTGGCGAATTAGGCTTCGGCTTCCCTGTCCGGCGCCTCCTGAATGGATCCCTCAAACATATCTGGCGTTCGTCAGAGCATATACGTAGTTGATCAGTGGCAACTCGCGCCACTTGGTCAGCCAAACGCGGTAAAGTCCGGGCATTGAGCGTTCATGGCTCCAGACCATCTGCTGTTCCTCGCGCTTGGCAGGCAGCCGATTGTCGAGTCCGGCTGCGGCTAGGGCCAACGCCCTATCGGTAGGGTACAGCAGCCGGTAGGCGCGCAGCAAGAGCTTCAATCGGCGGGCCTTCCCTTCTATGTAAAGCACTTCCAATTGCCGATCCAAATAGATGCCGACCAACGCTTGTGCATTCTTACCTGTCGATTTAATTGTCCAAACGCCGGATTCATCGTCGCCGGCGGAGCCCCACAAGCCGAATTGCACCGGTGTGCCGATAATCTCCTCGACGCTCTCGGGCGCCTGGTCTATCAGACTTGGAAAGTGAGCGATTGGCGACGCTGGGACAGGCGTCTGTGGCAACACCTCCACCTGTGACATTTCGTGCTCCCACGTTGCAAGCGCGTTCGTGGTGCTCTGTTCGATTTCCGCTATAAGTGCCGAATGCCCGCCGGCCTCGATCAAGAAATCCATCTGTAGCTGGGCTTGCCGATACCTGCTTTCGCTCGTCGGCGCCCATCCCGTCTCCGCATTTGCAGCCTGGCCTATCAGGATAGTTGCCCAACGCCACACCGCTAGATTGTTGAATCTTCTTTCGGTATCTTGTCCATCCTGAGCTTCGAAATTTGCCCCGTCGATAATCAAAATTCGTGACTCTCGATCAATGGTCACTACCTCGCCACTCGCTTCGAGAATGCCTCGCCCGGTCACCACTTGTTGTATGTGGGTTTGAATGTATTCGAAATGCTTTGGTGAGCGATCTTTGATTAGTTGGAGGCTCGCTCGGATCAGCCTTTCCAAGCCGGTCGGCGCGACTATCGGAAGCGAAGCCACGTCGCCGGAGTATTCGCTCCGGTCGTACAGATCGGAATCCCGAAGGCCCCGGTCTTCCCTCTCGAACAGGGCGCACCCACTCAGAGCGAAGCCGGCGGACGCTCCAGATGCGATTAGAAAGGATCGTCGCGTAAGCTTTCTGGGAACTGCACTCAAATCGCGGTTGCTCCCGAAATTCTCGGCCTAGTATTCATTCCAACGGTCAGTTCAGTTTCCGGCCGCGTTCGACTAATATATCAGGCGAATATTCACAGCGTCAGAATCAGTCGATTTCAGACGACATGCTGCTGATATGTTCGACTGTCAGCATAAGCGTATCCTAGAATCAACGATGTCGCCTCAGTCAAGTGTGGAGTGAGGGTCATGATAGTTATCCCGGCGATAGACATCCTGGGCGGAAAGTGCGTCCGTCTCTTTCAGGGAGATTATGCCCGTGAGATGGTGTTCTCCGATTCGCCGTCGGACGTAGCTCGCCGATGGGCTGAGTCCGGCGCCCGATGGCTCCACGTAGTCGACCTGGACGCGGCTAAGACCGGTCAGGCCGCCAATCTCGACGCGATCAAAGCGATTATCGGCAGTGTCGTCATACCGGTCGAGTTGGGCGGTGGAATTCGAACCTTGGAATATGCGGAGCAAGTCTTGTCCCTTGGAGTGAAGCGAATAATCCTCGGTACAGTTGCGCTCGAAAATCCCGCTATGGTCAGCGAAGCAGTCCGGCGCTGGGGCGATGCAGTCGCCGTTGGAATCGACGCCCACAATGGCATGGCCGCGACGCATGGATGGTTGGAGACTTCCGATACGCCGGCCGTGGACCTAGCGCGCAGACTCGAAGATATCGGGGTAAGCCGATTTATATACACTGACATTAGTCGTGATGGCACACTGACCGAGCCGAATTTCACCGCGGTCAAGCAGTTTGTGGAAGATATACCGGCGAGAGTTATCGCCTCCGGCGGGGTCGCAACCGTCGAACACCTACGCACTCTGGACTCGATCGGCGTTGAGGCGGCTATCGTTGGCCGGGCCCTTTACGCCGGGCAGATCGACTTGGCCGCGGCGATAGGCTCTATCGAGTAGTAGTAGTACGAAAATGGATGGTTCCCGTCACGCCTGCCGGCGGCAACCGGCATAGGCGATCACCGTGAAATAACCCGAAATTGAGGATATTTTGCTCACCAAACGTATCATCCCCTGCCTCGATGTAACCGATGGCCGCGTCGTCAAGGGAACCAAGTTCCTCAACCTACGCGACGCCGGCGACCCGGTCGAGTTGGCCTCCTTTTACAACCATGAGGGAGCTGATGAGTTGGTCTTCCTCGATATTACGGCTAGCTCGGACCACCGACCGACGATGATCGATGTCGTAAGTCGTACAGCCGACGAGGTCTTCATACCACTGACGGTCGGCGGCGGCGTCCGATCGCCTGACGACGTTGTCGCGATGTTGCGGGCCGGCGCCGACAAGTGCGCGATAAACACAGCCGCCGTCCTCTCGCCCGACGTCGTCGCCAGATCGTCCGAACGGGTGGGCAACCAGTGCATTGTGGTGGCGATTGACGCTAGGCGGGTCCGCACCGAAGACGGCCGTCCGGTGGCGCCGGCCCGGTGGGAAGTGTGCACCCACGGCGGACGCCGGCCGACCGGCATCGACGCCGTGGAATGGGCGGCCAAAGTCGAGAGCCTGGGCGCCGGCGAAATTCTCCTGACCTCGATGGACGCCGACGGTACTCAGGCCGGCTACGACTTGGAGCTGACAGCCGAAGTGTCGTCCTCGGTGCAGATTCCGGTAATCGCATCCGGCGGCGCCGGCAATTTGGAGCATCTTTTTGACGCCGTGACAACCGGCCGGGCCGACGCTGCGCTGGTTGCTTCGATATTCCACTACGGCAACTACCGTATCGCTGAGGCCAAGAGTTTCTTGGCCGAACGAGGAATTCTTGTACGCTAGAACTCGCCGGTATGTACCAGGTCAGCTCATCGAGTATTGCGGATCGAGATGACCAAATCCTCAACCAACCGACCTACGCTGATCGACGTCGACACCGGTATCGACGATGCGCTGGCCCTGATAGTTGCGAGCTATCTGTCCGATTCACTCGAGATCTGTGCGGTGACCACGGTGGCCGGCAACGTCGGGATTGACGATGCGACGGAAAATACAAGGGCCGTTCTTGGACTTCTTGGTCGCGGCGACATGTTGATTGCTAAAGGCGCTGCCGGCCCAATCGCCCACGATTGGACCACGAGCGCGCAGGTACATGGCGAGCGGGGCCTGGGAACTCTAAAAAGGTCTGATCTTCTGTCCGGCCCCGAACTATCGAGCCTCAGCGCGGTAGAGTTGATTCTGCAACAAGCCAGGTTGCATTCCGGCGAGTTGCTGATAGTTGCGACCGGTCCATTGACTAACCTGGCCCTGGCTTTGCTGGCCTACCCGGATCTGCGCGAGCACGTCGCCAACGTCGTCGTCATGGGAGGCGCATTCGAGCGAGGCGGGAATGTATCCCCCGTCGCCGAATACAATTTCTATGTAGATCCGCTTGCTGCCGATATCGTAATGACCTCTGGGCTCGATGTAACGCTGATACCCCTGGACACCACCCACCAAGTATTGGTAAGCCAGGGCCGGCTCGAATCCTGGCGAGCCCGACTGGGTCTGGCCGGCCGGCCGGCGGTGGCGTCATTCGCGTTAGAGGCGCTTGACTTCTACGTGACCGCGTACGGCGCTGCCGGCAAGGGCGCCGCTGCGATGCACGACCCAGTCGCCGTCATCGCCGCAGCCCGGCCGGAGCTGTTCGCCTTCCGCGAAACTCCCGTCCGCGTCGAGGCCCGCGTCGAAGCCCGCCGGGGACAGTCCGTGCGTACATCCGAGCTTGCCAGTGGCGCCGGATTGGTGAAAGTGCCGGCCAGCGTAGATTCGGCCGGCTGCCTGGAGATCCTTTGCGAGGCGATCTTCGCTTAGCTGGTTACCATGGCGACTGAGTCAAGTTCCCTGTCTATACATTCAGCCAACTCTCGTGCGTACTCGGTTGAATCTGTCGTTGGTATGTCTCCGCAAATATCCTCTCCTACAGCCACTTGCGGTAGGTCCACGCAGCAGTCGCGATCATAGTCCCGCGTGTTCCCGCAGACCCAGCCGGCGCTATAGGCGGCCGGCCGCTCGCGTATGCCCGCACCTATCTGCCGCGAATCGCACGGGTGGCCGGTCAACGCCGCGGATATGAGCCGCTCAACGCGCTAGTCGGCGGTGATCTCACTTTGCTGGAACATCAGCTTCCAGCCAACCCTTGTCCCTAAGCAACCTTAGAGCCAAGCGTATCTGGCGATCCGAGAACTGGCGCTTGCGTTCATCCCACGAATATACGTTGTCAATTACCCCGTACTCTGTCGCCGTGCGATTCTTGTTCGCTACCCAATGTACCGTAGTCAATAACTCGAGACCGAAAGACGACTCGAATCCCTCGACAAGATTCGACACCTTTGCGAGGCGCTGCCTAGTTTCGGCGTGATCTTCAAGAAACGCGTTCGAGTCCTCGACGGCGCCCGGAACCAGCTCCAGCTGTTTTTGGGGTGCGTCGCCGCCATCCTTGTAACCTGATACTAGGTGGCCTTCTATCGGGCGCAGGACGTGTCTGAGCTTCTCGGCATATGGGCCAAAGCGTCCCTTCTGGAAATCCAGTCGCAGAGGCTCGCCTGCCTCTTGCATGAAGTACATTAGCTTGTGCACTTCCAGGAGCGTCACGAACGGATCGAGAAGGCCGCCCAGATAACGATGCATCAGGCTGACCAGCACCGCCCGTCCCGCCGTCATGTTAGGCACCACACTCGAACGGTTTGCTCTTTCATCGGCCGGTCCGCCTCCCGGCTCGAATACGACGATCCTCAGATCGCTGAGCTCCTGAAACGCGGCTTCGATGCGGGGACGCACGTTGGACCATTCGAGGCCGCCCAAGCCGCTGCCCAAGGGGGGAAGGGCAATGGAGCGGATATTCCGCTCCTTTATCTCCTGGACGAGAGAGTGCAGGCCGGCTTCAATATCCTCCACGCGACTCTTGCCGCGCCAATGACGCTTGGTAGGGAAGTTGATGATGTAGCGTGGGTTAGTCAGTTGGCCGGTTTCGAAGACGAACAAGCGGCCAGGCTGCACCTCATCGCGTTTGCAGGCCTCCGCATAGGCATCGAAGTTGTCCGGGAAGACATTCCTGAACTGAAGCGCAATCCCGCGCCCCATGATGCCCACGCAATTGACGCTATTGACCAAGGCTGTTACGTCTTCCGTGAGGATGTCGCCAGTCTTGTATTCGATCACGCCAGTGTATCTCCTAGCCTAGATCAGTAATACCACTCCGATCTAACCTCTATTGTTGGTCGATGCAATGCGTGAGCCAAAGCGTTGTGCACTCTAGCATATATGCTTCGCGACCTGATGCCAATCCGCGTAATTAGATGCCACGGGAATGACTGCTCGACCAGAAATTCCGCCTGCTTGCTTTCCTTCTGCTGCGCCCAATCCGTTGACTGCACCGTGTCCCAGTCGATCTCGTGCAATTGCGCCAGATCCGAAAAGTCCTCGAAATAGAACGATCCGGCGTTGGACGTGGTGAAAGCCCACCGTTGGTTGCGAGCATCTGCCCAGGCAACGGACTGGCCCAGGTCTGCCTCCAAGTGGGCGATCGACCCCTGGCCACCACGATACGCCAGGCCGGAATGGGTTCTCCTGTGGAGAACATAGAGCATTACGGATCGTGGGCAAAAGTAGAATGGCACGCAATCTCCAACGTACAGGTCTGGGTGGCTGGCAAGGGTCAACTCTTTGAGCCGGCGCTGCTTGATGCTGTTCATCCCGATTGTAGTGCCTGGCGATCCGCGCCGCGCAACCTCAGCATCACACCAGAGATGGCCATCTGCGATGATCGACGGCAACCGGTCGATGTGGACTATATGGTATATCTTTGGCCGGCTAGGCGGTCGTCCCATAGTCGTGACTCTACCTCTCCCGTGTGCCGGACCCGGCCTCCTCCGGCAGTTGTGCCCCAGCCTCGCGCACGTCCAGCTTGCCGGTAACCACGTCAGCGATTAGCCGCGTCCGATATTCGTTCAACAGCTGTTTCAACAGACTCACTTGCTGCCGCGCGTGAGACTCACGTTGCAGCATTCCTGCTACCGGCAGTTGAGACTTTATAGGCGGCACCGCACTTCTCCTTCATGAGCGCTCTGACATTGAGCGGTCTGTTACGACCAGCGGCTCCCCTTGAATTATGGTCAAGGATTAGTTGGCCCCAGTCGGTTCGAAAAAGGCCCAACAAGAATCCTGAATCCAAGATACTAGGTTTGCCGCGAAGAATAGAATAACGATGGCTCGCGACACAACCATGTTCGACGCCACTCGCCAGCGCGACCGCACCCTCCCACGCAAATTGGCCTCTAATCACCAAATCACCCTCTTCGACCCAAAAGAAGTCGGAGTCACCCAAGTCATCGCCACCTCGAGCCTCTTTTCGGAAAATTCCGCGGCCTCGGTTGTAAAGACCGATTGGTGTGTACGTCTCATCGCTCGCACGTTTGATTGGCCGCTCAACCAAATCTGCGACTACTCCGATCCGTTGACTCTTGGTACCGGGAGCCTGTACGGCATCTAGAGTGGCGGTCTTGCGCCCCTCTTCCAATAGGCGGATCAGCTTTTCCTTTGCTTCGATGTACCGCCGAAAGCGCCGGTCCACGTGGGACAGGTACCGAACGATGCCGGATTGCTCGGGGAGGGGAAGGTAGATGGATTGGATACCATTGTGAGTAAGACCATATCGCGTCACGCCCTTTGCCTCTACATGAAACTGATATGCAACCGACTTGCTTTGCAAGGTCCAGGCTAGGTAGGCCCCTAGCAAATTGTTGCGAGAGCGAAGCAAAGCCAAATGGTAACCACAGACAAGATCGTCGGCTGACTCGGTTACCAGAGTCGGGAACCCCAATATCGTCCCAAGCCTCGGAGTCTTTGGTGATGAGCACATCGCCTTGCTTTAGCCGGAATCGTTCGATTTCATCCTGCGAGGCCGTTGCACTCATGAAGGGAATCGCCGACGTGATTCGATCGTTCTTGTAGACATCCACATAATTACAGAGGCGGATTGGCACTTCATTCTCCCTGACGTGCTTATCCAGGTTACTGACACGCATTTCCGCGACTGTCCGAAGCCGGCGCATTTCCCAGTGCGCCGGCACGTCGCCGAGCTAGCGAGGGCCAGAGGGTTCGGACGCGGGAGTAGCGATTGCGTTCCCTAGTCAATCCTGAGTATCCTCGTCACCCATTTGCCTTTCGAAGGATTGCCGAACGAGGCCCATCACATAAGGTAGCTCCTCAAGGCTGCTTAGTCTTACTTCCACGTCGCCGTTGCCCCACCTGCCGAGATTTGTCACATCTTGTGCCAGTCCCTTCGGATCGTGGAGTTCGTCAAATCTCATGTTTAGGGCCAGTCTCATGCGCGCGGCCTGTGGAACGACATCAACGAAGTTGGTCTCAGCCTTGTACGCTACGTAGAGTTTGAGGAACTCCTCTGAAACGCAAGGGTCTATGGCTAATACCTCTCTTCTCAATTCCTCAAACAGCTGTCGAGTGGAGCTTCCCCTGTTCAGGTGCGAATGATCCTCGATGGTGTACGTCTTCGTCCCCTCGCCTGCGCTCGGCGAATATTTGCGAAGCAAATCGGGGCTGAGCGACGGCCCCTTCCAAACCCCTACTGACTTCTCCGCGAGACGCTCGGCACGCTTCCGGAGCGTATCTTCGTTCCACGCGTCAAGACCGCCTAGCCCTTCATTTAGGCGCAGCGGACTCTCGCGGAACCCGCCCTTCATGTCTCGCTTCACAGAAAACGGACGATCGCTGTATTCGGCGTTGTAACCCGTCAGAGTCAGGTTCCCAAGGGTATGAAGCCACCTTTCTTGCACTCCGCGCCACTCTTCACCCAGCGAGTCTTGCCACTCTTTTGACAGGTGCTCGTTCTGGGGCAAAATGTGCTCGATTGTGTATTCGTCCACGGGAACGGGCTCTTTCCGATCGTGATTCTCGAGCCTTCGCAGCCAATAGCTCGTTCGGTTGTTGTAGAGGTTCCGCACTTTGATTTCGCGTCGAAACTCTTCGTCATTCGGGAACCTCCGATAGGACGGTAGACGCTGGAAGTGAGCGAGCATGCTTTCCAAATAGCGGTCCTTCTTCAGCTCCCGGCTAAAAGTGGCGAAAGTCTTGTTGAGCGAGTTCGTCGGGATGGAGGAGACAGCCCTTCGAAAGACGTAGCTTTCGACGTACCGTACAGCATCGACGAAGTCATTCAACGCGAGTTTGTCATTGGAGTATTCATCGTATAGCTCCAGCAGAAGCGGATATGCGACATCCACTCTGAGGTCGCGAAGGTCGCGGAAGGCTTGTGCCAGACGCCGTTCCTTCTCCCTCCCAAGCGCAACCGCACAATAGTATCTGGCAAACTTGTGCAGATCTGCTAGCAGTGTATCAATCGACGAGTGTTCCTTCCGTCGCGCAAACAATTTGAACTCTTCGTAGACCTGTCCGATCTTGGGGATGTCTCCTGTTTTGATCGTCAAGTAGTGTCGCATGAAGCCGTCGAAGTGCTTGCTATAGGCATCTTGGCCAAACGCTGACTCCATGGGTCTCCAATATGTGTTGTAGAGCATCTCTTGGCGTTCAGGCTCCAGGCCCATCAGTACATAATTGCGTATCAAATCCGCTTGACTGAGTTCGAGCCCGGTCGAGTTCATGCTCTCGAATATCAATTGTGGATTATCGTGGTCACGGCTCAATGAAATGTCGACGAGTATTAGTTTCTCCAACCCTTTACACAGCGGCGCGATGTTTTCACCGAGCTGCTTGACCTTCTTTTCAAAGAAGTTGAAATTATCGCGAATGCGTATAGAGCAGGGCTCAGGCAACGGCTTTTGATCAACAATTGCTAGGAGAGTCTGCGCGTCGGTCTGAGTCAATAGCAGCTTGAATCGATCATGGCCATCCTCCTCTGGATTAAGGAGATAGTAGTTTCGGAGCTTTCTGGGTGAGAAACCCTCTCTAGGTCCAATCTCATTTAAATGACGCGCCAGTGCTTCGATGACTAGTGAAACCGTCGTCAGGCGTTGTTGGCCGTCGATAACCAAGAGTGGCGATTGGCTTGAAACGTGGTACAAACCTTTTTCTATGTAGACAATTGATCCAATGAAATGGGCTGGTATCTTGTCGTTGCCGCCTGCTCGCCAGATGTCCTCCCAGAGCTGCGTGCATTGCGACTCGGTCCAAGAATAGGTGCGCTGATATATGGGAATGATGAACTGACTCGATTTCTTCAGAAACGCCAACAGATTGGCTTGAGTTGCTATCATCGAGATGTTTCCTCAATTCTGTGAAAATGTTCCACTAGCCCTTTAGTCTCTTTCTCCGACGCCACGATGCGCTTTCGTCTTTCCTCCCCTCGGACTCAACTGCCGTGGCGTCCATAGGTACCACGGGACGTTGATTCCGCTACACTATTTTCCGGCAACTCGTCCCATACCCTCAGCACAGTCCGACCGTACTCATTCAGGCGCATCTCACCTTTCACGATATCGCCGAAAAGGCAACTCCGGCTCTTTGCACAGTTAGTAACGAAATAGGAGGCTGGTGCGGAATAATCATACCCCTGCAAACGGAGCGAACGGCGATGACGCTCATTTGGGTAGTTACGCTTGCTCACTGCTGTCCCAACAATCTCCCCCAGCAACCCCTCCGGCTCCTGCCCCAGCGCCAGGATATCCGGCTACCTCTTCTCGGTCACCCTGCCGGATAAGTACTTGTGGATGACACTGGACAGCAGTGTCTGGTAGGGAATCCCTTCTTCCCTGGCGCGCGAGTGAGCGAGATTGAAGTCGCGCTCAGTTACTCGCAAATTCACTCGCTTGGTCTTGTTGAACGTATTGCGAGCCGCCTGACGGGCCGTGCTGACCTCGCGTTCAGCGTCAGGAGCGGTGCGCAACTCGCCCCGCTCGAATCGATCGAGAATGTCGCGCTCTTCCGCGCTCATTTCGTTGCTCACGTTAGCCTCTTCCTCCCATATTCTTTCGTCGCCCTCCGGCTGGGAATAATCGTCTTCAAAAAGCGAGTGCCGTCAGTTTGAGTCACGAAAGGCACAAGGTGAATATACTCGTCGATTTCCACCGCGTAGATCAACTGCCCCGCGAGCGATCCTAGATCGGGCGCTACAGCACGTCCACAAAGCTCGGATTGCCCGACGGAAATGTGCCCACTCCATATTATGGGCTGCGGGTAGTTGCGCTATGATCCGGCTGTGGTGCGATTCACATGATGAGGCGGCCGGCTCGTCTTGGCGCTTTGCCATCGTAAGGGCGACGCACGCGTCGCCCCTGGGTTGGGGCGCGCGATAACGATAACCTCGTGGATATGATTGGGCATCGCGACAAATGTGTCTACTTCAATGTCGGGGAAATGCATAGGAATCTCCTCCCACGCCGCTTTCGCCAACCTTCCGAAATCGTTTAAACGCATCTCGCCGTTCGTAATATCGCCGAGAAGGCGAGCCCGGTTCTTTGTGCATATGGTGACGAAGTAGGCACCTCGTTCCACGTAATCATACCGCTGCAAACGGATTGAGCGGCGTTGGTGCTTATCTGGATCGTAGCGCGCAATCATTGGTTACCTTCGGCAATCTTGTCCGACAGCTTATCTCGAGTCCCCCAAGAATGTAGCACAAACATTCGGCGCCGGACGGCCTCTAGGCGGGCCAGGACTTGCGGCCTCGAACCCGCACCTGCCAGATTGATACCAAACCAAGGTCTTGCTCCAACGGAGTATCATGAGCGCAGAGACCATTGGACTCTCTGAGTAATGGACCACTAACACAGTGAATGCCTTGATCCTCTCAGCCGGCCGGCCGCGTTTGAGGATAAAAATGCGAAAGATTCCCAATGCCTAGACGTCCCCTCCGGCGTCACGGCCGGCGCACCGGCACTTCCCTGCGGCGTTTCAGCCGGCGAATGGACTCGCGTCCTCACAGTCGTTTGTTAGCCGTCACCCTGATCGGTTTGGCCGGCGTCGCCTTCTTGGGCGGCGTGATGTTGTTGTTCATTGTGTTGAGCTTCGGCGCGGTCGTCGGACTTGGCTCCGTCGCGGCGGGCGGCGCATTTGCTTCGATTACAGGCGACCTCCCGGACGTCGAGGCGGCGGTTGACCGGCCCGCTTTCAAGACCGCCTCCATTTACGATCGCAAGGGCCGGCTTCTGCACGAGATAATCGATCCTCACGGCGGACGCAGGACCATCGTCAACCTCCATGAGATGCCACAGCATCTGATCGATGCGGTGACTGCCACTGAGGACCCCAGATACTTCACCAATCCCGGCTTCGACCTGCGGTCGATAGCCCGCGCTCTCTTGCAGAACCTGCAGGGAAGAGAAATCGTGTCCGGGGCGAGCACGATCACCCAGCAGCTCGTGAGAGCCACACTCCTACCCCCGGACGAGAGATACGAGCAGACCTACCGCCGCAAGTTACGCGAGGCGGTGTTAGCCTATCGTCTCTCACAGACCTTCTCTAAGGAGGAAATTCTCGAGCGGTATCTGAATGAGATCTACTTTGGCAACTTGGCCTACGGTGTCGAAGCCGCCTCGCGAGCCTACTTCAACAAACCCGTGAGCGAACTCAACCTGTCCGAATCGGCGTTCATCGCCGGCCTGATTCAGTCGCCAGTCAGCTACAACCCATTCACCAATCCAAAAGGGGCAAAGGCGCGCCAGTTCCAGGTGCTGAATCTGATGGTGAAACATGGCTTCTTGGATCTCGAAGCCGCGTTGAAGGCGCAACAGGATCCGATCAGGCTTGAATCGCCCGTGCAGGAGATGAAAGCGTCCCATTTTGTCGTATATATTCGCGACCTAATCGAGCGGGATTACGGTACAGACCTTTTGTACTACGGGGGAATCGAGATTCATACCACCATCGACCTAGATATGCTCGAGGTCGCGCAGAGGATAGCTCGTGAGCACTTGTCTACCCTTCGCGAGTTCGACGCCAATAATGCCGCGTTGGTAGCAATCGATCCGAAGACCGCCGAGGTCTTGGTCATGATGGGCAGTTTGAACTACTGGGATCCGGAGATTGATGGTCAGGTCAACATGGCGTTGGCAGAACGCCAACCCGGCTCAACCTTGAAACCGTTTACCTACCTGACTGCATTCGAGCAGCGAATCGCTTCGCCCGCGACGATCATCGAGGACGAAGAGACCGAGTTCGATGGCGGAGCCGGCCGGCCCCCATACGTTCCTCATAATCACGACAGGGAGTTCCAGGGGCCAGTGTCCATACGAAAGGCTCTAGGCAACTCGCGCAACGTGCCGGCCGTAAAGATGTTGAACGACATTGGAATCTACGCGTTGTTGGATACCATGCACCGCTTCGGCATAACAAGCTTGAACGAGCCCAATCGCTACGGATTGTCACTGACCCTCGGTGGGGGCGAAGTGAGGTTGTTGGACCTGGTTTATGCCTACTCCGTCCTTGCGAATGGCGGCGAGCAAGTGGGCGCGCCGGTTCGAGAAGCCGACCTACAGCCAGGCCGCCGCGTCCTCGAACCCATTGTCATAACCAAGATTATTGATTCAAGCGGCAACGTCGTTTTCGAGCAAGAACCGGCGCGCAGGGAGCGGCTGGCTTCCGAGCAGACCACTTGGCTGATCACCGACATTCTCTCCGATGATGAAGCGCGCCAGGATACATACGGACCGAATAGCTTCTTGAAGCTATCCCGACCAGCGGCGGCCAAGACTGGAACAACCGAGCACTTTGAGGACAGCTGGACAATTGGCTACACGCCTAACCTCGCGGTCGGAGTCTGGGTGGGAAACGCCGATTACACGCCTATGGATAGGATATTTGGCTCGAGAGGAGCCGGAGGTATCTGGCACAACTTCATGGAGGAGGCTTTGGCCGACCTGCCCACGGAATGGTACGATCGGCCAGTGGGCATCGTCAGGGCGTCGGTTGACGCCGAGACAGGACTGCGTCCGGCTCCTGACAAGCCGGTGATAGCTGATTGGTTTGTTGAAGGTACCTTGCCGAGAAGGTGGGCCGCGCCGGCTGCCACGCCTACGCCTTTGATTCAACCTGAGTCGATTGCCACATTCGAACCTACACCCGAACCTACACCCAACACGGGACAGGACACGAGCGTAAAGAATGCGTCGCATACCGGAATAGTCCCCAATCTTGTAGGGCTCGAAGAAGAAGAGGCGCGGAGGATAATCACCGACAGCGGCCTGAATAACACCTACCCCAATTATCAAACGGAGTCCGATGTCGCCGACAAGAACTTTTTCAACTCGATCAATCCAGGACACGTACTTAGCCACATGCCGGGGCCTGGTAGCGAGGTGGGGCCCGGCTCTACCATTTGGCTCGCGGTCCGCAAAAGGTAGCATCAACCCCGGCCGGCGCATTTCGCCGTCTAAGCACGACTCCCCGTCCCGTCATCCCGGCGAGGGCTGGAATCCAGGCGAGGCACAGCCGGCGCCAATGACCCTCGGACACTTCCACCAACCAGCGTCCCTAGATTACATGCCTCGGCGTTCCGGTTAGCGATTAGGGCCGGCGCCCTCGGGCAGAAGCATCAGGCCGGCGAAAACGATCCATCCGGTGATGAACGGCGGTAAGACCGAGCCGACGAACGCGCCAAACGTCCAGATTGTGCGATCGCGGCCCCTCCGCTCCGCGAATCGGTACGTAAGCATCGTGGGCCATATCACGATAACCATAATCACTATCAAAGTGAACGGAAGAGCTGCGGAGTCAAAGATTTCCATAGTCATCCCTCGCTGATTCGCACGTCAAGTAATTGGGTGAAGGCGCTCGCAACTATACTCTGGTCGGACTGTGCATTGACGATCTGCGGTGTGGCAATGCCGGACCGACACCTTCATTATAACTCCGAACCTAGGCGATGCAGCGTGTCTAGTGTCGCTTATCGGAGGCTCTGTTAGTGCTTCCGATATGCTGAGGAGATACCAACACGATCTGATGCGACTAAGGTACAATAGGGAAAGCTGATTTTAATGCTGCTCTAATGCCGATTGATCTTGATCGACCCGAACTCAGGAGGCGTCGTCTTGAAACGTATCACCTTCGTAATTGCACTAGTCGCCGCCCTAGCCGTCAATACCGTTTATGCTGCCAGTGGCACCGAGGGTCTCGAAATAACCGGGGATCAGCCTTCCGTTACCGGCTCCATCGCCGGGACCAGCGGTGGCTCCTTCAACTACTTCTGGTTCGACTACGGTGGCGGCAGCAAGGAAGTTTCGGTCACCATAAATGTCAATCAAAGTCATCATACGATGGGTAACGGCATCGGTTTCAACGTATACGACGATTCCGCGGGGCTGGTCGGTAGCGGCCAGCCTATAAACGATAGTCGCTCGAGTACTACCGCCCGACTGCCTTTCTCCAGGATCAACGGAGGCCGCTTCCTTATACAAGTCTATAACTATATACAAGGCGCTGGATTCGACTACTCGATTGACGTGGCCGGACTGCCGTCTTCGTCGACTCCGGCAAGCCCCCAGGTTACCGGGGCTATCGAACCACAAGATGCGCCCACCCTACAACCCCATGAAGACGCCCTGACTGGCGTACTAGAGGGAGACCCGGCGGGGGCGTTCCGCTTTTACGATCTGAATTATCCTGGCGGCGATCTCGAGTTCACCGCGAAACTTAGCAGTTCCCCGGTTTTTGTATTGTCAAATCGTGCGGTAGGCATGTATCTGTATGCCGGCAAAACGCTGGTAGCCAGCAGCAGTGAAGTTGAACGGACCAAGACCTCGGTTGCTCATTCGCTGAAATACAGTGGCTTGTATGGCGAAAGGCTGACTTTGCAAGTATACAATTACGGCACCGATCACGACATTAACTACACACTGTTTTTGAAAGGTATTGCCGGCGAGCCGACGCCAGTCTCCGGGAATCACAGTTCCGAGATGGCGTTCCAAATCACACCTCACCTTAGCAGTGTCGTGGGCACCGTTCCTGGGAGCCGCGGCGGGGCGTTCTCATTCTTCGATATCCCTCACCCTGGAGGTCGGTCGAAGGTAACGATCATCATACGAATAGATCGTGAGGACAACACCCTCGAAAGGTTGACCGGCTTCAATATCTATGAAAACGGAGAGTTGACGCGCAATATATTCATGCGTCGAGACGGCCAGGGGCACTTTCTCGCAAGAACTTATATAACTCGCAGTGAGCTTACCAATCTGGGCTTCCAGCTGTTCAACTACAACGAGGGTGTATCCCTTAACTATCGCATAGACATTTTCGGATTGACCGACTAATGAAGCGCTGTGATGTGACCGTGTTGAGTAGATCGGTGGCTCAATCCGGCCTTTCGCCCAATGAACCGGGAGGTCCGGTTGGTACCCCTCGATGGGACTCGTAGAGCTACGGTACTTCGTCGGAGATGAGCGCCAGACATCAATTTAGTGCGGTGCCCGCCCGCTTGGCCGATCCCATATTCTTGTCCGTCGGCGCGGTAGTCTTTGTCACCGACCAAGTTACGAAGTCGATAATAGTGTCCACAATAGGTTCGATAGGACCGCGTTCTGTCGAGGTTCTTGGCGACTATGTACGCCTCAGCTTCGCGACGAATAGCGGATCCGCGTTCGGTCTGGTTCAGAACAGCTCCGGCGTACTCGCCATGATATCTCTCTTGGTAGTGCCGGCCCTGTTCTTTAGCCGAGCATTCCTTTCCGACCCAAGTCTTGTCGTCAGGCTGTGCTTGGGCTTGCTGGTCGGCGGCGCAATAGGCAACCTTGTCGACCGGCTCAGGTTGGGCTATGTCGTAGACTTTGTCGATGTTGGAATCGGGCATCTTCGCTGGCCGGCATTCAATGTCGCCGATAGCGCGTTCGTCGTGGGCGTCATCACGCTGATCGCGTTGACAACGGTCTTGGGGCAAACTCTAGATCGTTCTACCAACCAAGATCCAGGACAGGAAACCCCGAGCGGCCCCATTAGATAACCGGTGCGTTCCTGAATGCGCCGGCCCATATATTCGAACAATTCGTTCGGCAACAATCGATCAGTTGAAATGCGTTTTCTCCTGTGAAAAGATTACTTACTGCGAGTCGCCGGATAGTATTCGAAGGTCGCAACACGCCTTTGCCGGCGCGGCTGTTTGAGACGATTCCACTCGGCATACCGCTCTAAACCATTTACGAATCAATCGGGAGGTATATCTTGGTTACGGGTATAGAACATGTCGCTGTGACGGTGAGCAGCATCGAGAAGTCGATACCTTTTTACAAGGACATTCTTGGGCTTAGCGTACTGTCTGAGCACGAATTGGAAGGCAAAGAGATCGAACAGATGTCGGACATGCCCGGCACCAGACTCAAATCGGTCCGCTTGGGCGTCCCCAATTCCGACATGATTATCGACTTGCAGGAATACTATCACCCGATCGGCACGCCAATCGTCAGCCGCACGTGTGATCCTTGCAACTCACACTTCTGCTTCTTTGTCGACGATATGGATCAGTCCTACGTTGAGATGAAGTCCAAGGGCGTTCGCTTCAAGTCCGAACCAGTCGTATTTGACTTGGGCCCGGAGGGTATCGTCAAGGTTGTCTGGTTCTATGATCCAGATGACTTCGTTCTTGAGTTGCTGGAAGTCAAGTCAGCTACAGGTTAGAGGAATCCGAGACGCCAATCGCGTCAGATCCTGCTTTCCTTGGCCTGAGAAGCAACTACGTTGGGTGCCCGCTTGATCGCGGCGACAACCGTGGATAGAGTGTTCCTGAGCTTAACCCGCATCCGCCGGACATTGTCGCGTTTTTGATTCTCAGGTCAGCGTCCGGGCCACATCGGCCGGCACGCTTGCATCCGCTGTAGAGTCGCCTTGTCCCAGGCGAACACGAAGACCCTTCCCGTGGCAAGTTGCGGCACGCCCTTGCGAATCAAAATGAAACTTGAGGCCTTCTTTGTCCGAGACCCGCCAACATCCGGCCGGCACTCCCGCCTTGGTGACGACCTTTCACGATCCGCAGGGTCGTCTCCGTTGGGTGATTGAAGGGCTAGCAGAGCGAACCGATCCGCCTGGTCTTTCGGCGCTCCGACGAACCTATCAAACGAGAATCGCACTCGTCACCGCAGCGACCGATGCGGCGGTGCGCAGCATACTAGCCGATCACGATTTTTCGCTATTGGTCCACGACAGTGAAAGCAGATACGCGTCAAACTGGTTGGCCCTGGAAGCCGGTCTGGAGAGTGATGCAGGCAGATTCCACCATTGTGACCTCGATCGCTTCTTGCATTGGCTGCTAAAATGTCCCCAGGAGCTATTCCACGCGGCCGAGCGCATACCCACAACCGGATTGCTCATGTTCCGGCGCACGGAGCGAGCCTTCTCTTCTCATCCGATTACTCAGCAACTTACCGAAGGGCCGGCCAACCGCTTAGCCGCGAGGGTGTTTGGGATTGCCGGCATAGATCTCTTCAGCGGCTCGTTCGGCTTCGGCCGCGATGCGGCTGAAGCCCTTGTTAGGAATGGCGTGCGGTCAGACGCCAGCTTCTTTGTCGAGGCCCTCAACGTCCCATTTCAGTCTAGAATGCCTGTCGATAGCTGTTCCGTAGAAGGGCTTGAATGGGAGACGCCTGACCAATATAGGCGTGAGATCGACCTCCTTGGTTACGAGGAGTGGTTGAATCGATTCCAATCGCCTGACGAATGGAAGTTCCGCACTGAAATGGCGGCAAGGTGGATTGAACTATGCTGTAACGCTGGGTCTACTTCTAACGCGAAAAGCTTTTCCAGTTCTGGCAGAATATATCCATACCAGTCGAGTTGAAATGGGGGCGGATTGTGAGTACTTCGAAGATTGACCTTGTCAGGTCCCAAGTGCCAGTCACTGAAAGGTGGGCTTATCTCAATACTGGCTCGGTAGGTCCCTTGCCCACCGTAGCCAGCGATGCGATTACGGATGCCCTTCGGCGCGAGTTGACCGAAGGAAGAGTTTGCCGGTCGGCAGCCGAGGCAGGGGATTCTATTAGCTCCATGGCACGTGCCCGATTCTCTGACGTAGTCGGCGCCTCGTCAGAGGCAATCGCTCTGACCCACTCGACCGGCGAAGGAATGAACATCGCATTATGGAGCCTGGAGTGGAAGGCGGGAGACGAAGTTCTGACAACGAATATAGAACATTCCGCAGCCAGTATCCCCTTGGCCGTACTCGCCCGCCGGCGCGGCATAGTGATACGCGAAGTTGACTTGGGCCTCGGCGAGGCCGACGCGGTCGCCGCTTTCACCGAAGCTCTTGGCCCGAGATCGCGCATGATTGTCGTATCGCATGTCTCATACTCTACCGGCGCCCTACTATCAGTTGCCGAGATCGGCAAACTGGCCCGCGAAAAAGGCCTCAGGTACGTCGTGGATGGGGCTCAGGCTGTCGGCGCAATCCCTGTGGATGTTGGTGCACTGAACGCAGACTTCTATTCCATTCCGGGACAAAAGTGGCTTTGTGGACCTCAGGACGTCGGTGCGTTGTGGGTTAATGTCCACGAGTTGGAAAGCTGCGAGCTGACTTTCGGTGGCTATCGGTCAAATGCTGAGTCAATTCCCGGGGTACAGAGCGATCTACATCCCGATGCTCGCCGGTTCGAGATCGGCGACCGAAGCGTTCCACTCCTTGCCGGCCAAGTCGCCAGCCTGGATTGGCTTCAAAGTGGAGTCGGCCTCGGATGGATACATGAACGAGTAGCTCAACTGACTACATACGCCCGCCGGCGATTGTCGTCGGTCACGGGACTGCGGATCTTGACTCCGGCGAGCAGGCAGGCCGGGCTGCTATCCTTTCAGGTTGACGGATTGGATCCTAGTGAGTTAGTCTTGCGATTGGCGGAGACAGGTTTCATTCTGCGCTGGATCCTCAATCCATACTGCATCAGAGTCTCATGCGGCTTTTACAATACAGAGTCGGAAATAGATAACCTGGCGCATACCATTGATAATTTGCGGGGGTGACCAGGGATTTGAGTCAGGCGCGGCGTACGGATTGGCCTCTCGCACGCGTGAACCTAATGAAAGCCGGAATCGCTTTCCTAGCTGTTATAGTGCTTTTTTCAGTCGATTTCCAAACGGTCGGCGCTACCGAGCCGACGTCAAGCGACCATGTCTTCCAGTTGCCAGACAGCCTTCCGCAAGGATCCTCGATCCTGCCGCTGTCGGTTCCTTTCAGGTCGCAGCTCGTCGCCGGCGATCCATATTCGAATAGCAACTGCGGGCCGGCCGTGCTGGCCATGACATTTTCCTACTACGGCTTGCCTGTCTCGATAGGCGAAGCTCGCCAAGACATAAATGCCTATATGGGGATCTGGAACTACGACAATGGCTCTACCTGGCTTTCTTTGAGGTGGGCAGCTCAAATCCACGGACTCCAAACATACGGTTTGCTCGACGAGGATTGGCTGTACGAAAAGTGGTCGCTATTCGATCTCCTGACTGAATCCGCGAACGGCCATCCTTCAATACTGCTCGTTAGATACTGGGAACTGCCCGGCCACGAAGGCGCTACTTGGTGGGGTGACCACTACATCGTCTTTCTGGGCTTGGACGAAGCCGGAAACGTCATCTATCACGATCCGGCGTTCCACGGAGAGTTGGGTGCCCGGCGGACTATGTCACAAGAGCAACTGATGAGTGCTTGGAACAATACTAGCGTCGGGTTGGTTCGGACGGCCATGTCGCTTCGGGGCGGTTAGTAGTTTTAACCGCCTGAGACTTCACCTCTATCACGACCCAATTACTTGGTATCCGTTGTATTCGGTGTCATCTCCCGGTGTCGGGTTTTCAAATCCTGGACACGGGTTCGGATCGACCTGTATGTAGATGGTATCGAAAGTATTCGCGTCCGCATGGATAGCATCCACGCCGGCCCAAACTCCGGTTGATCGTCCCGTCTCCAGGTACTCGTTAAGTTGATTGAGAGACTCCCCATGTGGCAATACCGGCGTCAGGGAGAATCTCTGCCCCAGCCGTAGTCCTACCACGTTGATTTGCCAGGTACCGTCTTCATTAGGAATGAGCGGTCCCTGAGGGTATATACGTCCTCCGTCGGCGGATTGCAGCAGGATCATCGCCAGTTGCCCCGAGGCCAATCCAGAGGCGGAACCCCTGATCGTGAACCCGCTGCATAGGAGAGCTTCGTTGACAGGTGATGCTATTTCCAACGATTCGGTAGGCGGTTGCTCGGAAACAGGGACTGGCGTAGCGGATACTCCAGATGGCTGCACGGAACCGGGCACTTGGGTGACGGACACTCCAGATGGTTGCTCGGAACCGAGTGCTGCGGAAGCTGATGGACTTGGGAGGTTCTGGGCACCAGCTATTCGGACAGCCGGTTCGTCCTCCGGCCTGTTGCTGTCCGACGGAGTACCCTCAATTGCCATAGTCGTAACAGGCGTTCCACTAGCAGCGGGCGACGGACTTGGTTGCGGAGATTCTACCGTGCCTTGAGCCTTATTATTGCTCGGTCTGGGCGTGTACCCGGCCGGCGGATAGGCGTCGACTGCGGTTTGAATCTGAAACCGATTGGTATTCAAATGCTTGTCCGCAAATGCCATGACGTCGATGCCTTCGTCCCCCAACAGTTGGCCTGAAGCGATCAGTCCGACCACGACAGCCGTTCCAATTAGAGCGACAACAGAGCCCAGCACGGCCAACGGCCGGCGTCCTCTTGATGCAGTGTAAATTGGATATGACATCTCGCCATGATTGTAGGTCAGCGGTGCGTTGGAGAACTATTAGTAACACTTGGTGAGGCGTTAAGGGCGCGTTCAAGGGCCCGGCCTAGCCATCGGAGGGTTTCTGTTCGCTCATAATCTCCGTCGATTTGCGACGGCGTGGACAGAATAGGATGACCCGGAGCTATCGGCGACTCGCGAAGATCAGACCGCCGGGTAGACTAACCAGCATGACCAGTATCCCAAAGAGTAGTGAGGCTGCGGCCGCGCCGGAACTGCTTACGCCGACCGTACCAAAGAAGTAGACGTAGGCGACCTCTCGAACGCCAAATCCATTGACCGAAACCGGCACGAGTTGGATGGCGGCGATAATCGGCACGTATAGAACGAAAGAGATGAGAGGTAGGTTGATGTTCAAGCCGATGAATATCGCATAGTTCACCAGCACCAGTGTGATATGGAACGCAAAAGACCAGAACAGGGCCCACAAGAACGTGGAAGGATTGCGTATAGCCAAGGCGATAGACGCTGCGACCCGGCCGATCCTTTCGAACCATTTGGGACCAAGCAGCCGGCGAATCACCGTACTGATAATCCTCTTCGCTCTCCGGGACGCGAAAAGTCCCATCACGAATACAAAGAACAGGATCAGTCCTCCAACAATCGGTGCGAACTGGCCCGATACTTGGGGACTGAGTAGTAGCCCTATCAACGCGGTAAGCGCGAGCGCCAACCCGGAAATGAGCCGCTCACCGATCACCGATGCAGTCGCCTCCGGCGCTTTGCCGGTCCGTTTGGCGATGTCGGCTATCCGGGCGACGTCCCCTCCAACGTTGGAAGGCAGGAAGTTATTGAAGAACAACCCGACTAGATAGGTATTGAAAAGATAGGGTAGCGAAATCGTGGCGACCTGGGCCCGTAGCAGTATGCCCCACTTTATTGCGCTCACTAACAGCGCTAGGATGATGAGCGCGATCGCCAATGCAATACCGTCCGGCCGGGCTGCCATGATCGCGGTCCACACGTCATTGACATCTACCAGCAGGCTGAACAGTAGAATCAAAAGTGCGATGCTGACCACCGGCCTGATCCCTTGTTTCAGCAGATAGGACGCACGTGTGTTTGTGTCTTCCTTGAGGACTGCTCGGTTTTTGCCGGCTGCTTCAGCCGCTGATTTCAAGTTGGTCACTCCATTGCTGTGCGTTATGTGATCGTAGAATCGCCTTAAGCTAGGCCTGAGCCTCTTCGCGCATCACTCGGCGCTCGAATAGAATCTTAGCCATCCACGCGACCAACAACAATAGTGCCACGCCCGCAATACCCCACAGGATCGTGGCCGCCTGTCCCAAGCTGTTTCCCAGTAGGGAATAGACGATGGTAGCCGGAAGCTGACCGATGCCGGTGGCGATCATAAACTGCCAAAACGTCACCGGCGTTAGGCCCGCCGCATAGCTGACTATGTCGAACGACACTATTGGAATTAGTCGCGCAAGTAGTATGGATCTAGAGCCATAGCGTTCGAAGAAACGGTCGGTTGCCCGCAGCGCATTCCCGCCGACCAGCTTTTCCACTGGGGGTCGCCCCAATGATCTCGAGATTACGAAGCAGAGCGCCGCCGCTATCATCGCACTGCTCCATGACAGAGCTGCCCCCCAAAGTGGACCGAATATGGCGCCATTAGCCAGCGTGATGCCAAAGGCTGGCAACGGGAACGCAACCGATTGCAGGATCATCAGGAGGGTCGAGACTAATGGGGCCCATAACCCAAACGAGAGAATGTACTCGCGTAACGGAGTTATGTCGCCGGTGGCGGCGGCGCTCCAGACCCGTCCGATGGCCAGGTCGACGTTCTGTCTAACGTCAGGCACAGCCAAGTAGACCGATACTAGAACAACGGTTGTCCCGACTGTGATGAGGGCTCTAATTAGCCTACTCATCTACTCGTGTTCTCTCTCTCAATCGAAACTAGAGCGATCGTGAGCATTCCCGGCCGGTTGGTTCCTATAGCGCTCGGGCGCTGTAACTTCGCGCGGAGCGAAGGCTCCGGCCCGCCGTCGGATCGAAGAGAGGTTGAAGTGTCTTTGAGGGAAGGTCTTCACGAAAATCCAGCGTAATATAGTGCATTAACTTGATGCAGTATATACGGAATGGGTCCGGCGCGCTACTGTAGTTCAGTCGGTGAACTCGAAGAATTCGCGCATGAAGACGTATATCTTCTTTCGGTCATCCGGGTCGACCGGGTGGAGGTCGTAGTGGTTGACGATCCGCATCGACATGTCTTTCCATTCAGTCCAGCAGTTCTGACAAATGTTGTCGAATACGCGTTGACCCAACTCGCCCGAGACAGGAGCCTTGGGTAGTTGTTCACCCTCATTGCCGCATCGGCTGCAAGTAAGCTGGACCAATTGATCATCCTCCAACTGGGAGCGTCTTTCGCACAGTCTAACACCACCCGTTGGAACCGACGATGATTTCACCCCTGTTCGTACCTGTTCAGACTTAGGGGGGCCAGTCTCGTGAGCGTCATTCGCACGAGAATAGGTTCTCGCGAGAGCTGTGTTCGACGACAAGCAGTTGCCCGTATCATTATTCCTGCCACGCAACAATTCCCTCCCGCGACCCAATGGGTCAATCGCGCGACCCAATTCGTCATTCCGGCGATCAAGAGCATGTCCCGTACCCCGATACGGGGCCGGAATCCAGAGGGGTGGGGAGAGGGGATTGTAGCGCTGGGGCTTGTCCTCAGCTTAGGGCGTCGCTGCGGTGACTCCCGGCGGCGATCCAAACAGCGAGTCCAATGCAAATGTGAAACTCCGCCACAACTCACAGACGTTGCTATTTCGCAATTCGCACAGGTGCAGGAAGGTTTGCCCACAAATCTGAACAGCTACTCCCGTTCACATACTGAGCGAATCGTTGGAGTGGATCCGAGGATTGAATCTGCGTTGAAGGGGAAATCGGGTCTGTTTCACGTGAAACAACCTCGCTCCGGCCGGCCGCGTGGGTCCATGAAGGATAGATTTAGTTCGCTCAAGGGCGACTAGCCGGCCTCGAAATACTCCTCCCCGCTCGGCGAGCTCTCTGTCGTCAACAGGTCGACTACCGCCGAAAGTTGGTCCCGCGAATAGAAATGTATTACCAGCCGGCCTCTATCTCCTCTTCGGATCAAACTCACCTTAGTCCCCAATGAAGTTCGCAACATGTCCTCGGTTGCATCGTCCTCGGGGTTCTGCTCGACTTGACTCTCCCGGTCCGAGCCTGCCGCAAGCCACGCTCGAACCAAACTCTCCGTCTCTCTTACCGACAGGCCGCCGGCCAAGACTCTCGCTAGTGCCCTGACTTGCGTATCTTCGTCCGGCAATCCCAACAAAGCCCTGGCGTGCCCCTCGTCGATCTTCCTCGACATCAACGCGTCCTTGATCGGCGAAGGCAGGTTTGCCAGTCTCAAAGTGTTGGCGACCGTCGATCGACTCTTTCCTACCTGCCTCGCTACCTCTGCTTGAGTTAGACCGAATTCGTCGATCAATTGCCGATATGCCACCGCTGCCTCTAACGCGTTCAAGTCCTCCCGCTGGATGTTCTCTACCAGTGCCAGGGACAGGATCTCTACCGGCGTGACCTCCTTCACCATAACGGGCACCTGCGCCAGCCCAGCTTTCCGCGCCGCCCTCCAACGACGCTCTCCTGCGATCAGCTGATAGCGAGGCCTTCCCTGATCGTCCAATCCGACCTGAGTAACTAGTAGAGGCTGTAGCACGCCATGCTCCCGAATCGATTCGGCGAGCTCTTCCGTCGACGCGGGATCGGAAACGCTTCGAGGTTGGTGAGGATTCTCCACCACCTGGTCGACCCCGACTTCAACGATCCCGCTTGGTCCGTCCCCGGTTCGCAATAACGCACCTAGGCCACGGCCCAGTCCGCGCTTGGCCGGCCGGCTCATACTGACCTCCACGTATCCGCTGATTACTGATAGGCTTTCCGCCTAAGTATATCGTTCGCTTCCGGTATGCGGCCATCTGGAAGGTCGCCGCGAAACCCTTTCCAGCCCAGATCACAAGGTTATCGCGGCCCGGCTGCGTCGTGATAGCTTAAATCAGATAATATGACCTTGATACTTTGTTGGGACCAATCTAGTTCCATTGCGGACAACCGAAGATCGGAGGGCAAAGTTGAGGATCGGGTTTATTGGAATCGGCAAGATGGGCAAGCCGATGTGCAGGAACATTCTTAAGGCCGGCCATTCCTTGGTCGTAGCGAACCGCAGTCAGGCCGCGGTCGAGGAGCTCGCGAGCGAGGGCGCAAGTGTCGCACACTCTCCCGCTGAGTTGACGGTTCAGTCCGAGATCATCATGACATGTGTGACGAACCCGGCCAGCGTTGGCGAAGTGTACGAAGGAAACGACGGAATCGTCTCGGCAATTCAGCCAGGCCAGATCGCAGTCGACCATTCCACCGTGGGTCCTGGCACCAGCCAGCGGATCCATTCAGCCGTCACGGCCAAGGGCGCCGGGTTCATCGATGCCCCGGTAAGCGGGGGAACCGCCGGCGCGGAATCCGGCACGCTCACGATCATGTGCGGCGGCGAGGAAGCCGTTTTCGATAGAGCGAAACCCGCGCTGCAATCGACGGGCGAGAACATCTATCTCACCGGCCCTTCCGGTAGCGGCGCCGTCATAAAGCTTGTGAATCAACTATTGGTCGGAATTCACGTCGCCGCCGCCGCTGAGGCCGTGGTTATGGGCGCCAAGGCTGGAGCCGACCCGAACGTTATTCTTGAGATCATTGGGAACAGTTTCGGTGGCAGTGCGATGCTAAAACGATCTATTCCCATGGCTCTAGGCCGCAATTTCGAGGCCGGCACCCCGGTCAGCTTGATACTCAGAGACCTTGGGACGATAGGGCAGATGTGCTCCGATGTCGGCGCCAGATTGACTCTCGGCAAGATCGCCGAATCCCTGTTCAACGAGGCCCACATTGCCGGGCTCAGCGAGAATGATATGGCGTCGATATTTAAGGTATTCGAGGAATCCGCCGGGATTGAAGTTGGTCGATGAGACTTGACCATGCTGCATCGGGGTTCTCTCTTGTCAACAGATGACGACGACGCCCGCCAGGAGCTAGTCCCGCTGGCGACCGCGCCCAACCAAATCGTAGCGGAGCTATGGATAGGCGCTCTTCGAGGAGAGGGCGTGTCGGCGGTGATGGACATTCGCGACACGATGTCGTTTCTAGGGGTGTCCAACTGGCCGGTGAGACTGCTGGTCCAGGAGTCCCGACTCGCCGAAGCGACGGCAATCTTGAAAGATTTTCCTGCCGGCTATGACACTGAACAGTTCGATGATTCGGGGGACAGCTAGGTGAAGCCGGATACACTCGAGGTTAGAAAGTCGTACACTCCCATTTATCCAACAGTGCTCACGTCAGGCTCAATGGAGCAGCTCTAATTGCCGAGCGGAAATCAAATGAAGATCGAGTTGACGCCTGTGTCGCGCGCAACTGCGCGTTGGCGCTCCGAAGAGACCGAGATAACGATTGTCGCCGATCGGGCAGGCGATCTTCCTGAAATAGACTCCGGTTGGACTGTAATATCCACCTCGATCGATCAGCTTGGCCAGCCGGTCCTGCTTCTACTCAAAGGAGAGCCTGATTACGTAGTGTCCGCCGGCCCGCAAGGAACGATCCCCAGGCTCCGAAGTCGCCGGCTCAACCAATTCCAGATAGTTCAGATGAGGCCCGACAGCATTGTCAAAATCGATTTGCCGCCTACCAACGAGAACTATCACTTCGTTCAACCTTTATCAGAGGGACGGTGGATTGCAGTCCGTGGACGATGCGAAGGCGTACACGACGAAAACGCACATGTATTCGATCCATCGGCGACAAGGGTCTTTTCCTTCCATGCCGGAGATGGGGTGAATGACGTCTGTGTATCCTTTAACGATACCATCTGGATCAGCTACTTTGATGAGGGAATCTACGGTCCAACCAAGTTGGCCCAAGAGGGGTTGGTTGGAATGAACCCCGATGGCCAGGTCGTGTTCCGCTACACGGATTGCCTGACCGTAGGTGGGATCACCCGAATCGCAGACTGTACCGCAATCAACGTGGCCGAAGACGGGTCTGTGTGGGTCTATTACTACACCGACTTTCCATTGGTAAACCTGCGCGATCCCAAGCAGGTTCGGGCCTGGGGAGAGTTACCGGTCGAGTTTGCCGAAGCGTTTGCGGTTGAAAATCTAAAAGCGCTCTTCGCCGGCGGCTACGAGAATCGAAGGTTGCTCCATCTTCTTGACCTGCAGCGTCACCGTCACTGGCCGGCAAAAGTGCTGGATAGTGACGGAAATATGTTGCCGTTCGAGGCCAGCCTCGGTCGCGGTGCCCTGCTCTATCTGCTGAACGGCCGCTGTCTGTATACTGTTGATTGTCGAAAGCTGACCTTGGCTCAGTAGCCTCAAAACATTCGTCCATCCGAACGCGGGCTCCAGATCAACGAGGAGGCGGGAGTGCTCACGGCAATTCTCTCTCACCCGATTCGAATTTCTGTGATCTTGGTCGTCCTGACGGTACTGGTCTATTTTCTCGCCGGCCCCGGCAACTTGGCGCTCCGTACCGCTCTCTTAGTCCCTCACATCTTGCCTTCAGCCCCGATCCGCCCGTTGGGCATGTTCACTGCCACGCCAGTGGTCGAGACAGTCCAGATAAACTGGTCGACCGGCTCGGCGATGGCAGATCTTTATCGCCCGAATGACGATCGAGTACACGGCGCGATGATTATCTATCTAGGTGTCCTGCCGGCCGGACGTGAAGATCCTCGCTTGGTCCGATTGGGAGACGGATTCGCTCGAATTGGCATCGTCACCCTGATTCCCGAGTCGCCAAACCTCAAGGCAGGCAAGATCAGCGAAGAGGAGATTGAAGAGCTCATCGCGGCGTTTGATCTTCTGAGCGAACTGGAGTACGTTGACCCTCAGCGGATAGGCGTCGCCGGATTTTGTATCGGTGCGTCCATGGCGATGCTTGCGGCGCAGGACGAGCGTATCAGCGATCGAATAGCGTTTATAAACAACTTCGACGGTTATCTGAATCTCGAAGAGTTCGTTGTCTCCATCGCCACTCGTTCGATTAGACCTGAGCCTCCAACGGCTGAAGAACAGCGCGAGCCCTGGGAGCCGGCGCCGAATGTTACTCGGATACTCGTTGACCACCTTGTCGCTACCCTAGGCGCCGAGAAGGACCGTGAGTTGACTTTGAGTTTGCTCGATGCCGGCTCCGCCACTCAGGAACAGATTTCTGAACTCACGCCGAACGCCCAAACGATCCTCAGAATAATGTGGGCCGAGGATGCGGCCGAGGCACGAAGATTGTTGTCCGATCTACCACCGGATGCACGCGCATTGATGAAAAGACTATCACCGGATACTAATCTCGATCGGCTCAGGACGCAGATGTTCATCATGCACGATCGTAACGACACAACCGTGCCATTCGTCGAGTCCCGTCGCCTCGCGCGCGCTCTTGACGAGTTAGGACGGCCGTCAGTCTATACTGAGTTCGACCTATTCAAGCACGTTGATCCCGTCCAACCGCTCGAACCCACCAAGATGGTTGGCGAGTTAAGCCGGCTCTATTGGCACATTTATTCGTTCCTTGGGGTTGTTGCCTAGTACCATTCTCGTCAATTCTCGGAGTGAAATAGCTATCCCTGGTCCACCTCTCTTCTGGAGTGAGTAATGTATCCTTACACAAGCGTTATTGGCCTGCCTAAAGAGGCGCTCGATACCCCTGCGTTGTTGGTCGATCTAGAGAAAATGGGGCGCAATATAGCCCGAATGGCCTCTACCATGCGCGACAACCAGGTGGATTGGCGGCCGCACGTAAAATGCCCCAAAGTGCCGGCCATTGCCCATCGCCTGCTCGACGCCGGCGCCATCGGCGTCACCTGCGCAAAGCTGGGCGAAGCAGAGGTCATGGCCGCTGCCGGCATTAGAAACATACTTATCGCCAATCAGGTAGTCGGTCCCACGAAAATAAGCAGGCTCGTCAATTTGCTGCCCAGCGCGGAAGTGATTGTAGCCGTAGACAACTCGGAAAACGTTGCAGCACTCGATGAGGCTGCTCAGGAAAAAGGCGTCCAGCTAAAGGTCGTCATCGAGGTGAACACCGGTATGGACCGCGCCGGCGTGGAGCCAGGCGCACCGGTCGTCGATCTCGCATCCACAATCTCGAAGTGCCAGGGTTTACATTTCGCCGGCTTGATGGCATGGGAAGCCCACACGATCCGAATCGAAAATCCCATCGAAAAGGACCGAGCGATCGCTGGAGCGATCAAAAAGCTCGTTGATAGCGCCGACCTATGCCGGGATCAGGGAATGCCGGTCGAAATTGTCAGCTGTGGAGGCACCGGCACTTATCTGTACAGCTCCAAGCAACCCGGCGCGACCGAGATCCAAGCCGGCGGCGGCATCTTCGGCGACGTAGCCTACAAGACGCACATGGGTGTTGACCACGAGTACGCAATGACCGTGCTGGCCACGGTAACTAGCCGGCCGAATCCGACTCGCATAATCTGCGACAACGGCAAGAAGACGATGAGCAGCGACGCGGCGGCTCCTCTACCTCTTGGAGTCGAGAATGTGACCTCGGTCGATCTCAGCGCTGAGCACGCTAAGATCACGTTGGACCAGCCAAGCGAGGTTCCCCGATTGGGCGATACCATAGAATTTGTCGTTGGCTACAGTGATACGACCGTAGTCCTGCACGACGAAATCTTTGGCATTCGCGACGGCAAAGTAGAGGTCGTGTGGCCGATACTGGGTAGGGGCAAGCTCAGGTAGTCAGAGAGTGGAGGCCTTGCGAACGTCCGCAAACCGCGATTCGCGTCCATAGCGAGAACCGTAGGACTGGGGCTCGTCCCCAGCCAAGGGTTACCGTAGCTACAGTGCCGGCCAAGGCGTCATTCCGGCGCAAGCATGCCCCGTACCCCGACACGGGGCCGGATTCCCGCGGCAGCGTGGGTGGAGCGAACGCCGACCGAACTCTTCCACTAACACAAAAGGAGAATGAGTGACGAGCACTGGGTCATCCCGGGGACTACTCCACCACCCGGATGCTGCGAAAAACTCCTATGGCGACTCGCTGCTGCTCTTGAGACAGTCCCCAACCAATTAGGTTCATGCGCTGTCCGCCCAAGTCATCGAAGTAAACGCCGGTATGCCCGCCTGTCGGGTTCATTGAGACCAGCAGTTTCGCCCGAAGCCCACCGATGTCCTCGTAGGATTCCAGGTAATCGAAGTCAAACTCCGGTTCATCCTCAGGGTTCAAGCCCCATGAATGCATCCCGTAATCGAACTTTAGCCGTACCCCATCACCGACCACTTCACCCACATAGGAATCAATGCCCTGCATCTCCTTCAACTGCCATCCAGGTGGGAGCATCAACGAGAATCCGGTTTGGTCGTCCCAACCCGGCGCGGTTACTCGTATCCATTCCGAACCCGGCTGGGCCTCCGGAAAAACGATGGTCTGAGTTGGCGTCCCGGCCAGGAACTTGCAGGAAGACATCAGCAGAGCGGCGGCTAGAAAAAAGGCACAGAACCCAATCTTGCCAAGCACCTTCGGGTGTCCATTAACCCCGGAGCCCCCTACCCTTCCACAGTGGCCGGATGCTGCCATTCGCTCTACTCCAAAAGCGATCTTCGTCGAAAGATAGACGGCACATCGGAACCGGTCAAGCAGATCAGGTGCAGTGACGTTGAAATTAGCGAGAAACACTATGGCACAATAGCCGCTAGAGCATCGCGTTGACCAATTAGAATTTGGTCATAAGAACCTATTATCTAGGCACAACTCCATAGAGTCACGCATGCTCACCAAGGCTGATATTCGCAAACTCGAAAACGATGTATCGAGACTCGAGACTGATGTACCGGGACTCAAAGACAACATGAACGATGTGCTATCTGCGGTGATCCGGATTGATGACAAAGCCTTTGGGCGCGGTTGAAACATCCAGGAGCCTTTACTGATCGACCACAGATCCATCCAGGTGCAACCTGGTCTTGACCTCTCGCGGCGTATAGGGCCACCGTCCGGCTGCGTCGTCGGCCAACTCGATACCGATGCCCGGTGAGTCCGGAACTACGATGAACCCGCCTTCGACCCGCAAGGGACTATTGACGATCTCACTTTTCGGCGGCTCGTTCTCTCCCATCGGCAGCTCCTGCAACGCGAAGTTAGGTATACACGCCGCTATCTGCGTGCAGGCCGCTGTGCTGACAGGGCTGAGGGGGTTGTGCGGCACGACGCCAACGTGATTTGCCTCGGCCAGAGCCGCAATCTTCTTGGCGCCGGTGATTCCTCCGCACATGCAAACGTCCGGCCGGACATACTGGACCGCACCACGGCGCAACAGCATCTCGAACTCGTAGATCGTGTGCAGTCGCTCACCGGTGGCGATTGGGATATGGATGTTCTCAGCAACCAGCGCCATTGCGTCAAAGTTGTCCGGCAATATGGGATCCTCGTAGAAGAACGGCTGATACTTCTCGATCCCACGGGCCAGGACAATCGATTCCGCCGGCGTCAGGCGCCGGTGAATCTCGATGCAAAGGTCCACTTCGTCACCCACCGCTTCCCGGTATTGCCTCACCGTGTCGATGCCGTCGTTCATCTTGCTTGCGTGAGTCTTGAAAAATGGAACATCCGGCGACTCGTCCAGGAAGGGGGTCAGGTGTCCCACCGCCGTGAACCCCAACTCTTTGGCGCGGACGCAGCCGTTCACCAGCTCCTCGGTAGTACTGCCGAACACGTGGTAGTACACTCTGGCCCGATCACGAGTTTTTCCGCCGAGCAGTTGATATACCGGAACACCAAAATTCTTGCCGGCGATGTCCCACAGCGCGATGTCGATCGCACTGAGCGCGCCCATGATCGCCGCGCCTCGGAAATGACTCCAACGGTACAGGTACTGCCAGTGATGCTCGATCCGAAGAGGGTCCTGTCCTATCAGGTACCTCTTGAACGTCTCGACCACCGCCGCTGACGCCTCGAGATATCCCCACGCGCCGGATTCGCCCAGGCCGGTGAGGCCGGAATCGGTATGGACCTTTACGAATAGGTACCTATCAACCGGGACGGTCTCGATAGCGGTAATCTTCATCAGGACATACTCCGGCGATGTATCTGGAGGTGTTCGATGGTCCGGTATTATAGCCCCGAATTAGGATTGCCAGATGGCCGGACCGACCCCTACCCTCTTGGCGGAAATTCGCGCGGTCCCTTGGAAAGGGGTAAATCTGCGCCGCTCTGGTCGCATAGATTTGCCATTACTACAGTTAACGGAACTCGGATCCGTATCCAATAAATTCGTGCTAGTGGATCTTGATAAATGCTTGCAGACGAGTGTGCTTACCCGCACGATAGCCAAAAGTAGAAAATGCAAAGCGAAACGGCCGGCGGACAAATGTCCACCGACCGTGCTTACTACGTCTGGTTCGTTATTCTTCCATTACCCGACGGGCGGCAACCGGCTCCCGCCGCCTATCGCCGGCAGAAAGTGGATCTCGTTATCCTCCGAGACACGCTGAAGCAAACCGAGTCGGGTGACCTCACCGTCGACGATTACCGCCATTCCGGGAATAATGCGGTCGCCATCGACCAGCCGCGCCTTTATCCCAGGGTAAGCGGCATCGAGATTGTTGACAATCTGCCGTACAGTGGCGCCTTCTATCACGACCCGTTCTTGACCGCCGGTTAGCTCTCGCATCAAGGTTGGGACGAATACGATCGGCATCGCCCTACCTACGCGCTCGCCGAGTCGCCATCTTGGCCGGACAAGATGCTGCTCAGCACCCGGCCGGGGTTCATCGGCAGCTGGGTTATTCGAGCGCCGGTTGCCTTCTGGATAGCATTCGCCAGGGTGGGTAGCGGCGGTACGATTGGGACCTCGCCTACACCGCGCACTCCAAATGGATGGCCCGGATTCGCTACCTCGACGATAACAGTGTCGATCATCGGCACGTCGAGCGCAGTCGGCATCCGATAGTCGAGTAGGCTGTGATTCATCAGCTGGCCCTGTTCATCGTAGAAGTACTCTTCGTTTATGGCGTATCCAACCCCTTGAGCCACGCCTCCCTGCATCTGCCCCTCGACATAGCTTGGATGTACCGCCTTGCCGGCATCCTGAATGGCAGTGTAGCGCAGCACCTCGGTCTTGCCGGTTTCCGGATCGACTTCGACGTCGGCCATGTGAACGGCGAACGCGCCACCCGCTCCGGTCGGATCGACTGACGCCTGGCCGATTACGAAACCACCGGTCTCCCTCAGTTTTTCGGCCACCTGCTTAAAGGTAAGACTTGATCCAGGGTTTGACTTCGAGGTGAAGTTGCCGTCAGCGAACTCGATGTCGTCGTCCGAGGCTTCCAAGATCAATGCCGCCCGGCCTTTCATCTGACCAATTACGTCTTGGGCTGCCTCGATCGCGGCGATTCCCGTGGCATAGGTCGTGCGGCTGCCACCGCTTACCGCCGTGTATCCAATCTCATCGGTATCGCCGACCTTGGGATGGACTTCATTTACGTCTATCCCAAGCACCTCGGCAGCCTGCATAGAAACGGCTGTCCGAGTACCCGCCAGGTCGCTCGATCCCTCGACGAGGTTTACTGTCCCATTTTCGTTGACGCTGATCGTGCAGCTGGAAGCGAATCCGATGTTGAACCAGAAGCCGATTGCAATGCCTCGCCCGCGATTGGGTCCCTCTAGAGGCGCGTTATAGTGCTCGTGAGCCTTCGCCGCCTCCAGACATTCAACTGCCCCGATAACCGGGAAGATCGGTCCGTCGACACGGCGAGTGCCCTCTTTAGCGGCGTTCTTCAATCTGAACTCGATTGGATCTATCCCAAGCTTGTCGCAGATCTCGTCAACGACGCATTCCACCGCGAATTCAGTCTGTGGAGCGCCGGGGGCGCGATATGCGGCCGACTTTGGCTTGTTGACCACAACGTCGAATCCATCCATCCGGCCGTTCTCGACATCGTATGGAGCAAACGCGCACATCAGGCCGGCGCCAATCGCCGAACCAGGATAAGCGCCGGCTTCAAAGGCGAACCATCCCTCTACCGCCGTAATCTTTCCCTCGTTCGTGACCCCGATCCTGACACGAAGATGAGTGCCCGGAGTGGGCCCCGTTCCCATAAGCACTTCTGATCGGGACATCACGTTCTTGACTGGCTTCCCGGTCTTCCGCGACAGGATCGCGCATACCGGCTCGCCGTAGACGTTTATCTTGCCGCCGAAGCCCCCACCGAGCTCGGTAGGGATGTAGGTTATGTCGGAGACGGGAGTTTCGATGATCGCAGCGAGAGTATCGCGCGCCGTGAATGCTCCTTGCGTGCAAGCCCAGACCGTGAGATGCCCGTCCGGCGCCCAGAACGCCGTGCAGGCGTGCGGCTCTAGATATCCTTGATGCACAGTACCTGTAGCGAACGTGCGTTCGATGACGAGATCGGCCTGCGCAAACCCAGCATCCGGATTGCCCTTGACGAAGCGGGATACACTCGCGATGTTGCTTGGTTTGCCGGAGCTCTTGCCGCTTTCGTCCGTGGTCAGACTTTCGTGAAGAAGAGGGGCGTCGTCGCCCATTGCGTCGATGACGTTCAAGACCGGCGGAAGAACCTCATAGTCAACCTCGATCAGCTTCAAGGCCTCTTCGGCAATATCCGCGGTCGTAGCGGCAACGGCGGCAATTGCATGACCATGGTAGAGAGCCTTTTCGCTCGCCAGGATATTGTCGCTCAGGTACCTGAGGTTTACGGCTTCTTCGCCGACATCTGCGATTATGTCCTTGAGCCGTGGCATATCCTTGTAGGTCGCTACGGCCTTGACGCCCGGCAGCGCCTCTGCCTTGCTTGTGTCCAGGCCCTTGATTCGGGCGTGGGCGTGGGGACTTCGCAGCATCTTACAGACCAATGTCCCCGGCAGATTGATGTCGGCTCCGTACATAGCCTTGCCGGTGACTCGTTCCAATACGTCGTGACGTATTGGTCTTGTGCCAATGACCCGATAGTCTTTGCTTGAAAGAACAACATTGGATTTCGATTGTGTCACGGCCACTTTAGGTTACCCCCTATCGTGAATTACTAAGGCGAGCCACGGTGACGATTCTCGCATTCCTTACGTCGGGTCGGATAGTACCGTCGACATTACGCGGCCAGGGTTCATCGGCAGCGACCGGAGCCGCCGGCCGCAAGCGTGGTAGATCGCGTTCGATATCGCCGCGGGCGGTGGCACTATCGGCACCTCTCCGACACCCCGGACACCGTATGGATGACCAGGATTCGCCACTTCGACGATCACGGTATCGATCATCGGAGTATCCAGCGCGGTGGGCATCCGGTAGTCCAGCAGGCTGAAGTTCATCAAACGACCTTCCTGGTTGTAGAAGTACTCCTCGTTGATTGCCCAGCCGATGCCCTGCACCACTCCGCCTTGCATCTGACCTTCGACGTAGCTTGGATGGACGGCCTTGCCGACATCCTGCAGCGCGGTGTAGCGCAAGATCTGCACCTTCCCGGTCTCGGGATCCACCTCCACGTCTGCGATGTGCACCGCGAACCCAGGACCGGCGCCGGTTGGCTCGACGTTTGCGCTGCCCGTTATGGGACCACCGGTTGTCGACAGCTTGCCGCTCAGTTCTTTGAACGACATCGTCTGTTCGGGATTCGATGCCGAGCTAAACGTCGCGTCGCTGAACTCGATTTCTTCCGGCTTCGTTTCCCAGATGAGAGCGAGACGCTCCTTCATCCGGCGAACTACGTCTTGGGCTGCTTCGTAGGCCGCCAACCCAGTCGCGTACGTTGTCCGACTGCCGCCGGTCCCACCGGTGTATCCTATCGAATCCGTGTCCACGACCTTTGGGTTGACATCGTGCGCGTCTATACCCAGCACCTCGGCCGCTTGCATCGCGATCGCCGCCCGTGTGCCGCCGATATCGGCGGATCCTTCGACTAAGGTAACGGTCCCATCGTCATTTACACTGATAGCGCAGCACGACGGTCCGCCGCCGTTAAACCAGAATCCCATCGCGACGCCCCGGCCACGGTTGGATCCGGCGACCGGCGTGCGGTTGTGATCATGCGCCTGTGCCGCTTCCAGCGTCTCGACCGCGCCAATCCTTGGATTCACCGGCCCGTCCAGTCGCCGAGTACCCTGCTTGGCCGCGTTCCTCAACCGAAACTCGATCGGATCCATGCCGATCTCTTCGCAAATCTCGTCTAAGACACACTCAACCCCGAAGCCCGTCTGGGTTGCTCCCGGTGCTCGGTATGCCGAGGACTTCGGTTTGTTTACCAGTATGTCATCGCCCACGACGACGCCGTTCGGTATTTCGTAGGACGCGAATGCGCACTGCGCGCCGGCACCGATCGCAGAGCCGGGATAAGCCCCCGCCTCGAACGCGAACCACGCATCGACTGCTGTAATCTTCCCGTCTCTAGTAGCGCCGATCTTCACCCGGCTATGTGACCCCGGCGTCGGGCCGGTGGCTTCCAACACTTCGGCCCGGCTCATCACGTACTTGACCGGCCGCCCTGTCATGCGCGACATAAGCGCCGCTGACGGCTCCCCGTAGAGCGGAAACTTCCCGCCAAATCCTCCGCCAATCTCGCTCGGAACCACAGTTATGTCCGATACCGGGAGATCCAAGACGCTTGCCATTTGGTCCCGGACCGTGAACGCGCCTTGAGTACACGTCCATACGTTGATATGTCCGTCGGCATTCCAATGGACTACCGCCGCGTGCGGCTCGATGTAACCCTGGTGCACAGTCGCAGTGTCGAACTCGCGCTCGATGATTACGTCCGCGGCGGCGAAGCCGGCTTCAACGTCTCCTTTTTCGAATCGGAGTCTGCTCGCGAGATTACTTGGCTTACCGTTGCCGCCGCCGAACTCCTCCGTCACTATGTCTTTGTGCAACAAAGGTGCGTCCTCGCTCGTTGCGTCGAGAACGTTTAACACCGGCTTTAGCACTTCGTACTCCACGTCGATCAGCTTCAAAGCGTCTTCCGCGATGTGCTGGTCGATCGCCGCGACGGCGGCTACGGCGTGGCCGTAGTAGAGGGCCTTCGTGCTCGCCAGAATGTTGTCACTCAGAAATCTCACGTTTACCGCGGTCTCGCCAATCTCCTCGATCTTGTCTTCAGCTAGTGGGAGATCCTTCGCCGTCACGACCGCTCGGACACCGGGCAGGGCCTCCGCCTTGCTCGTGTCTATCGACTTGATACGCGCATGGGCATGGGGACTCCTCAGCAGCTTGCAAACCAGCGCTCCTGGTGGGTTCAAGTCCGCTCCATACTTGGCCAGGCCCGTGACCTTGTCCGTCCCATCGTGGCGGATAGGCCGAGTGCCTACAACCTTGTATTCAGTGTTTGACAGAACTACATTCGATTTCGTCAAACTGGTTGCCATCTAAACGTTCGCCTCTTGCATCTTCTCCGCGGCGTGCAATACGGCGCGGACAATCTTGTCGTATCCTGTACACCGACAAAGGTTATTGGCCAACCACCACCTTACGTCGTGCTCCGTCGGATTTGGATTGTTCTTGAGGAGGGCCTCGGCCGCCACGATGAATCCAGGCGTGCAGATACCGCACTGTAGCGCGGCATCTTCCATGAACGCTTGCTGGATGGGGTGGACGCCTTTCGCCGAAACCAAGCCTTCGATGGTGCCCACCGATCTACCCTCGATCTCAAGTCCCAGCACAAGGCACGAGCACACGATTCGATCGTCGAGCATCACCGTGCAGGCGCCGCAGTTGCCGTCGTTGCAACCTTCCTTGGCGCCGGTCAATCCTAGCTCGTCGCGAAGACTCTCAAGCAGGCTTTGGCGAGGATCGCATAGAAACTGCACCTCTTCGCCGTTTATTACCGCCGAAACCGGGATTTTAGTGGCCATTGACCGTTTCTCCTTTGGCTCTTCGGATGGCGCCACGCAGCGCTCGCGCAACTAGAACCGCAGACAGATGCTTGCGCTGGTCTATGGTCCCCCGCATGTCGTTAATCGGTCTCGCTGCATCCCTTGCTACGCTGGCAGCTTCTTGTATCGTGTCCTCGGTAGCCGGCTTGCCCGCAACGGCCTGGCCGACTTCTTCAACGAATAGCGGCGTGGGTGCGACCGCACCTAGCCCAACTCTCGCCGAGACGATATTCTCCTGACTGGCATCGAGCTCCACCCAAACGCCCGCGTTGACAATGGCGATGTCCATCTCGTTTCGAGGTATGAACCGCAGGAAATGAGCTCCAGTATTCTGTGCCGGCGTACTGAAGTTCAGCGAAACTAGCATTTCGCCATCTTCCAGGACGTTGCTTCCCGGGCCGGTGCAGAATTCCTCGGCCGGCACCGTACGCCGGGCGTTCGGGCCCGCGATCAAGCACGATGCCCCTAGTGCGATCAGTGTAGGAAGCGTGTCGCCGCTCGGCGAAGAGTTGCACAAATTGCCGCCGACACTGGCTCGGCCTTGTATTTGGATACCACCTATGATTGTGGTTGAATCTACCAATGCGGGGTAGTTGGACGTAACCTGTGCATCCGTGTATGTCCGGTAGCAAGGTACAGCCGCTCCCAAGGTGAGTCCAGTCGCCGGATCGAATGAGACATCCGCCAGTTCTGGAATGTTCTTAGCGTCAACGACCCGGTCGAGATCGAACCTGCCGGCTCGCATCTGCACCAGCAGATCCGTGCCCCCGGCGAGGACGCGCGCAGAAGGCCCCAAGTCGGCAAGCTGCTTCACCGCGTCTTCTACGGTGGTGGGCGTTACATATTCGAAAAGCTTCACTCGTGTTCCTCCAAGCTCCACGACACCAATAAAGGCGAAGAGTTGTTTGTTGCGGGCAGGCCCACTCGAACGAAGCAAGCAGCGAGGCTGCCGCTTTCCTTAGCGAATCCTGTCGAACGCATATTGTTTTACTACAGTTGTGACCCACGGTCAAAACCAATTCCCGAAATCGTGCGATGCTGTTCAACTCCGGCTTTGCCGTCACGTTCGTACCCCTTTACGTGAGCAAATAAGGTCGATTCTTCTCAGCACCGCCCACGCAGAACAGGAACGGCACGGCGGGGAGGACTATTTCCGTCGCAGGTTCTGAAGTAGCGCACCGGACCGAATCGCGTTATGTGTAGACACATTTTCACAAGGTGTATAAAATGGTGCGCGTGTATCGCGGTATCGCGAAGTTGCGTACTCAAGGAGGTGAGGCTGCTCGACTTATGGTTTTGGTGCTTCTTGGTTGGTGCCTAGGGGCGCAGTTGCAAACGGGTAGATCGCTTGTACTTACCTATTAAGAGGAGACTTTTGTTATGAAACCAGGGTTTTTGTCGACTCGTTTTACTCGCCGCTCATTCCTAGCCGGCTTGGGCGCTACGGCTACCCTGCCTATCCTGGCCGCCTGTCAACCGCAGATTGTCGAGAAAGTGGTTGAGAGACCGGTTGAGGTTGTGGTAACCCGGGAAGTCGAGAAGATCGTCGAGAAGGAAATGGTGGTCGAGAAGCCGGTTGAGGTGATGGTGGAGGTTACCCGGGAAGTTGAGAAGATTGTAGAGGTCGAGAGGGAAACCATCGTCGAGGTCGAGAAGGAAACAGTCGTCGAGGTCGAGAAGATCGTCGAAGTCGAGAAGGTCGTGACGATGGTCCCGCCGATGAAGCCTGAAATGATCACCATCGCCTACCAGGCGATGGGTGTTGCCCCGTTCTTCCCCGCGATTGACGAGGTCATCACCGCGTTCGAGGACGCCTATGGCGGCAGGATCATGGTAGATCGTCACTTCGTCGCGAAGAAGGACAATTTCCGGGTCCTCAACCAGTTCCGCTCCGGTAATGCCGAGGACCTCAGCTACGTCGATGACGACGATATCTTCTTCCTGACTGCGGCCGGAGCGATCACGATTCTCGATCCTTACATCGACCGCGACCTGAACCGTGATGACTGGCACCCGAGGGCGTGGAACGCTCGGCCCGGGCCAGGTGGCCAGGTAGCGAATATAACCGTCGGCGGGAAGCCGATCATGTACATGTACAACAAGGGCATCATGGAAGAGGCTGGCATCAAGATGCCGGAGAACTATGCCGATGCCTGGACCCTTGACCAGTGGGAAGAGAACTTCCGCAAGCTCACCATCCGAAAGAATGGCACGGTTGAGCAGTGGGCAGGGAATTACCATGGCTGTTACAGCAATACTTGGCTTCCCCTCACGGGAGTTGATCCCTACAACGCGGACGAGACCGCCGCTCAGTACAATCACCCGGACATCGTCGCCCTGTTCGAGCGCATTATGCCTTGGATGCTCGGCGACGAGCCGATTGCCCTGCCGCGTGGAAATAACGCCGGCGAGCTCTTCAACGCCGGGAAGCTTGCCATAACGGGCGGGCAGTTGAAATCCGCTGCCAGTATCCCTGAGGACATCGATTTTGACTTCATGCCTTACCCGATCGTCAAGCGCGGAATCGATGTTCCCGTAGCCGGTGGCGTCTCGGACAATCCCGCGTTCCTATCTGACGAAACCTATGCCATCCCAAGCACCACCAAGTGGCGTGACGAGGCCTGGGAGCTAGGCAAGTGGTTCCTCGGTGAGGTCGGCCAGTGGGGCTACGCTATGTCGGATATGATCTTCCCCGCGCTCAAGAAGGTCTACCAGAGTGAGAGATACCTCAATCAGCCGTTCCTCGCGAACGGGCGACCGCTCAATCGGATTTGGGCAGTCGAGACCTACACGAACGGATGGCGTGTCCGGACGGACAACCCGATGGGCAGCATCTACGCAAGCACTCTGTGCGTCAACGGTAGCAAGATGGACTCCGGCAAGTTGACGGTCCAAGAGTTCTTGGACGATGCGACCAAACAGGCGAACGGTGTCATCGGTCAGTACAAGTGGAGCAAGGCGCTAAATGAGCCAGGATGGCGTCTGCCGGGCGTCATGACGAACACAGGCTATCCGAGGGATATTCCCAGCACGAGCGGCTACGGAGTATCTTACCGCTGACGGCCGGTTCGGGATTGATGGGAGCCGGGGCCGCATCGTAGCTCCGGCCTCTGCGAAAGTTCGCTCGCAAGAGCACGCTAGGGTCGGCGCGAGTCTCTGAGGCGACTCGCGCCGGCTTCCTCTCAGGGTGAGGGATGATGCGGTGTGGCGCTTGTCCCGCCGGCTTCGGACAGTCAGCCATACGGTTCTGATGACATCGCCGGTCGACTGGTGAAGCCCACGGCTCCGCCTCCGGGTTCAAGATCGCTGTGATGCTCAGAAACGCCGATATACGACCCAGCTTCGCGTGAGCGTCAACTAATTTCAGGGCCAATCGTAGGGGAGAGGTCTTGGCAACGAGTCAAGTTGGTGTTAGGCGGCGCGTGCGCTTAAAGGCGCGCTTAGCGGACAACATAACCGGCTGGCTCTTCGTGCTGCCGGTTGTCTTGGCTACACTGATTTTCGAAGTCCTGCCAGTTTTCCCCAACCTTTACTTCGGACTCCACGCCTGGGACGGCCTTACTCCCATGCAGTGGATTGGGCTCGGCCACTACGAAACGCTCATCAATTCCTATGATTTCTGGGAGAGCGTCGAGGCTACCTTGTTATATACCGTGGCGGTAGTCCCGCTGACGATGGCCGCCGGCTTCCTGTTAGCCTTGCTTATCCACCAACAATTCCCCGGCAATCTACTCTTCCGGGCGATCTTTTACCTACCGGTAATCTCCTCGGTGGTGGCCACGGTGCTGATCTGGAGATTCCTGTTGGCGCCAACTTCCGGCCTGATCAATCTCACCCTGCTCAACCTGTTTAATATAGACGGCCCGAATTACTTCTTCGAGATACCCTGGGCTATGATCATTGTCGTACTCTTCGGGGTCTGGACTGGCATGGGCTATCAGATGGTGATTTTCCTCGCCGGCTTGAAAGGAATCCCGTCCCACCTCTACGAGGCGGCCAAGATTGACGGCGCTGGCGCTGTGCAACGAGTTCGTTTCGTTACCATTCCACTACTCACGCCAGTCTTCTTCTTGCTCTTTATCATCTCTACGATTGCTGCGGTTAATGTCTTCACCACGATCCTCTTGTTGACCACCGCTGGCTACGGTGGGGCGTCGTCGGTCAACGGGACGCGCGTGCTCGTCATTTTCCTCTATGAGGAAGGCCTCAATCACTTTCGGTATGGACTGGCTTCCGCCGTGGCAGTCATCGTAATGACTCTCGTCGGAATACTGACCCTGATCAATTGGAGGGTGGGCCAGCGCTTTGTCCACTATTCAGATTGACCGGCAAACACGTCCGCCATTCCGTGGCAAGGGGGCAGCTAGAACAATGATAGGTAAAGGTAATGTCCGCTCCGCCGCGTGAAATGTATCGAGTAGCCGACCGCGCCTCCTTCCGTTCGCTGCGTAATTGGCGGAGGTATTCCCCGCTCTACTTATGGTGCCTGTTCGTTACCATAATCTGCATATTCCCCTTTCTCTGGATGTTGAAAACCTCGTTTACCCCTCTCACCGAAGCTATAACCTATCCCCCAACTTTTTGGCCCAAGACTTTCACCTTGGGAAACTACGAGGCGCTGTTTACCACCCACAGCCTGTCTTTCCCGTTTACCAAGTTCATTATCAATAGTGTTTACATCTCTCTGTTGGCTACTATTGGGCGCGTGTTTTTCTCGGCGTTGGCCGGCTACGCGTTCGCTCGCATAAAGTTCAAAGGAAGCGGCATCGCCTTCGCCGTCTTGATATCGTCCCTCTTTATGCCACCCGTAATGTTGATTATCCCTCTATACACAACTTACACGGCGATTGACTTCATCGACACCCATTGGCCTCTGATTCTTCCGGGTGTGTTTGCGAGCACTTTCGGGACGTTCCTGATGCGTCAGTTCTTCAGGACCATCCCGGTTGAGTTGGAGGAAGCCGCTCGCATCGACGGCGCCAACCGGTTCTATACCTTTTGGGCGATCATGGTGCCGCTTTCGCTGCCGGCACTTGCCGTCGTAGCCATATTCACGTTCCAAGTAATGTGGAACGACTTCTATACGCCATTTATCTTCATAAACTCCCCCGATCAATTCACGTTGCCGGTCGGTCTTGCGTCGTTCGCCGCTGGGATAGAATATGGCGGAACTCCTGATTATTCTGTGATAATGGCCGGCGGAATGTTGGCGATGTTACCAGTGGTTGTGGTTTACATCGCGCTTCAACAATACTTTGTCGAGGGCATTGCCCTTACCGGCGTCAAAGGCTAAGGGTTACCTGCCAATTCATTGAACCCGTCGCCAACGTCCGCAAGCTCTGCTAAGGGCGGCTATGCGCCTTCATTCATGCCGACATCGCGCGATTTGAGAGCCTGCGCTATACCGTAGGATCGGCCCCATCAAATTAAGGAGGATTCCCGGTTGACAATACGACCGATAACCGTGTTCAAAGGCCCGCACAAGCGGCCGAACGGCTTGGTAGCCGAGGGGGACTCCCTATGGATCTGCGACATAGACAACAGCCGAGTATATAAATTGCGCCTTGACACCGGCGCGGTGCTCAACAGCTTCAGCACGCCGGCCGAGAAAGTTAGCGGCATCGCCGTCGGCGGTGGCGCCGTATGGGTGTCCCACAATAGCATGCCGGCTTTCGTCTTCAAGTTCGACCCGAACACCGGTCAATGCACGAAGTTCTTGACGCTGGTGGACGGCGATGCTGGAGGCGCCCATGGGCTAGAATGGGACGATGACAGCCTGTGGGTGTCCAGGCCAGGGTTGAGAGCCCTTCATCGTATCGATCCCGATACCGCCGAGATACGCCAGACGATCAGCTTCCCTGGCCTGCGGTTACACGGCATTTTCGTCGACGGCGACCGGGTAGTCTGCAATGATACCGGCCTAAGCGCGGTGTTCGTCTACGACAAGCGGACCGGCGCGCTGTTGGACCAAATCGGAGTCGAAGGAATAGAGCCCCACGGAATGACACGCAGCGACGACGGTCGAATCTGGTTTAGCAACGACCACCCGAACGAGATTTCCGCGGCGCCTTGGCCCCCACGCTGACCAACACCGTGATCAACGAGGAATATTGAACATGTCCACCACCACTATGCGGGCTGCGAGACTGCACGGCAATCGCAAGGTAACCGTCGAGGACCGACCCATACCAAGTCCTGGAAGTGGCCAAGTTCTCTTGAAAATGGCTGCCGCCGGCATTTGCGGCAGCGACCTTGGCAACTATCGCTCTCCGACGCCGGAGCAGGCCGCCCTCGACTACGTGCCGGGACACGAGCCCTGCGGCGATATCGTCGAGTTGGGTCCCGACGTGACCGATTGGCGCATAGGCGATCGCGTTGTCGTCTATCACCGGGTCGCCTGCAGGAAGTGCCACTACTGCCTAACCGGTTACCGGAATCTCTGTCCGGATCGGGACATGAAGGGGCGGCGAGCCTACGGGTTCAATCCGGACGGCGCAGACGAAGAGTACATGGTGGCCGGCGCCGCCGACATGTTGCCGCTGCCCGATCAGTTCGACTCGGTAGAGGGGGCCTTATTGGCCTGTCAAACCGGCACTGCCTACTTTGGATTGCGTAACATAGACACCCGAACCGGAGACAAGCTTATCGTCACCGGCCTTGGCCCTGTGGGATTGTTGGCGGTCGTCCTCGCAAAGACCATGTCGATAGACGTAATAGGAGTCGACCCGGTCGAGGCGAGACGGAATCTAGCTGCGGAGTTGGGTGCGGATGCGGTCATCGACCCGATGGCCGCGCCTCTGGCCGAGCAGGTACATGAGATCTGGCCGAAAGGCCCTACGAGGTGGGCCGAGGCTTCCGGATCGTCGAATGTCCACGGGTTGATCCCGGAGGTTGCCGATATGCACGCCCGCGTAGCGATTATCGGCGGCGGTGCCGGCGAGCCCAAATTGAACGTCACTCACCTCATGGGTAAGCAGATACACCTGATCGGCTCAAATCTATGGCCGTATTCCGCCTGGGGCGAGATCACTGACTTCGTGACCCGTAAGAAGGCGCCGATCCGGCGGGTCGTGACCCACGAGCTTTCAATCGACGAGGCGCCGATGGGATTCGATTTGGCCGGCAACGCAGCATCCGGCAAGGTCGTATTCCGCTTCGATTGACGCCTCTACCAAGCACACTCATCATCGAGGAGGAGCAATGAAATGATAATTGGTTACGCGCCGCGTCGAGGGTCCTATTACCCGACAACTGGCTGGGGTAACAAAGGTATACCGCCAAAGGAGGTCCGAGGTAAGTGGCTGGCAAAGGTCCGTTCGATTGGCTTTGAAGGTGTGGAGATCACCGCATCTTCGCCTGACGAGCCGGGCGGCAGTGAGCAAGAGATCAAGGACTTGCGCAGCGAGTTGGAGGACGCCGGCCTGACCTGCATAGCAGCCCGTACGGCCTCTAGGGTCACTGGAGCCGGGTTCGTCAAATCCCAGCATGCCGCTCGCAACCGCCAGCTTCAACTCGACGGCATACGTTACGCTAGGCTGATTGGCGCTCCAATAATGGCGACTACCGTCGGCACCCAGGTGGATCAGAAGGCGCCCGGCGCCGGCCATGGCGAAGAAACCTCCCAGTGGGGCAGCCGTACCGCTGGAGCCGCGGACTTCGAGCGCAACGCAAAGGCGATGGCGGAGATTGGAGATATCGCAGCCGATCACGGGATTGAGGTCGCCATAGAAATGGCCCAGCACTCAGTAGCCGACAACAGTTGGTCGATGAACCATCTGTTGGACCTGATCGACCGGCCAAACGTGGGTGCGAATGCCGATCTCGGAAACGTGGTTTGGGCGTACGATACGCCCGAAGAGACCGTCGAAGCTTGTATTGTCGCTTTGGCGCCACGCTTGAAGTACTGGCATTGTAAGAACCTGACCCGCATAAACATTCCGGAGCTGGGCAAATCGATCTTCATCGCGGCGCCGCTTGTCGCCGGCGATATAGACTACCGATTTGCGATCAGTGCCGTCGCCGACGCTGGGTTTCAGGGCTGCATCGCAATAGAAGGACGCGCCGCCGATGAGCTTACCCAGGACGGCGCAAGTGTTGCCTACGTCAAGTCCCTTTTGGCTGAATTGGATTGATCCTCCTGGCATTAGTCCTATGCATCTGGTGAATCGGGGGGCCCGCGGCAGATCTGCAACTCAACCACTGCGGAGCACGTGAGAATGGACGATCACGTCGACCTGCCGCCGATGAGGACGAAAGTCATGGGCAAGACTGGCCTTGACGTTTCGATCGTGGCCATTGGCGGAGGTCGTGTCGGTTGGTCTAAGGATCGACCACTTGATATCGACATCGGCATGCGCACCATATGGACCGCGATCGAAGCCGGCGCCACTCTGATCGATACGGCGCCCGGATATCAGAACGGCCGGAGTGAAGAGATAATCGCACGTGCGCTCCACGAGCGGCCGGATCTGGCCAGAGGCGTCATGGTAACCACCAAAGTGGGCCATCCGGTTCCGGAGTTCGACTTCTCCTACGACCAAACTATGCGCTCGGTAGAATGGAGCATCGAACACCTGCAACGTACCCACTTCCCGATTCTGTACGTACACGATCCGACTCTAGACCACTTTGACCGAGTGATGGGTCGTGAGCCGGGCGAGCCGGGAACCCTCGCCGCCCTGCGAAAGCTCAAAGAGCAAGGCGTCGTAGACAACATCGGTGTAGGAATCAACAATCCCAGGATCAACGAAGTGTTCATCGAGACCGGCGAGTTCGACTGCGCGTTGGTGCCGGAAGCGTACAGCCTGTTGAATCAATACGGATTGAGACGCATATTCCCGGCCGCGGAGCGCTACGACATGGGCATCGCGACAGCCGAAGCGCTGGAGAAAGGATTTCTCGCGTTAGGAGTTCGTCCCAACGTCGTCCATCGAGACCGCGAGTTCTCGCTGGAGTGCTTAGCCTATACAGAGAAGATTCAGGAGCTTTGCGCGCATTACGGTATCAGCCTGGCGGCGGCGGCGATTCAGTACCCTGTCCGGCATTCCCAGGTCCACACCACCATCGTCGGTGCCAGGACGCCCGAGCAGGCGCGTCAAAACGTGCTGGCGGCCCGCGAGGTGATTCCCGAGGATTTTTGGACCGAGGTTCAGCCGCTCATTCGCCACTGGGACCTTGGAAGCGGAGATAGGCCTCAAACTGCCTAGCCGGGTTATCTCCGGCTCGGGGAATTCGACGTTCGCGTTATCAACGCCCGGTCCTGGGAGCAAGTAAGCGTGGCCTCGATGCAATCAGGCTTAGAAGAACTCTTAGGCGCAGTTTCACGGTTTCGACAAATATTAATGTTGGAGTGATCCCCTACCATGGCTGATGCACATCTGGTTCCGCCCGAGTCGCTGAGACAATATGCCATTGCGGCATTATTGAAGGTCGGAGTGAGCGAAGAGGACGCTGCTACCATTGCCGACGTTCAGGTATCTGCCGATATGCGCGGCGTCCACACCCACGGAGTTTCGTCCATTTCCGGCTACTGCCAGAAGATGTTGGCCGGAGGAACGGACCCCAAGGCGAAACCCACAATCCTCACCGAAGGTCCGTCTTATGCCCTCTTCGATGCCCAAAATGCCCAGGGTCAGCTGTCCGGCGTCAAGGCCATGTCCCTCTGCGTAGAGAAGGCTGCTCAGACCGGCATTGCCACCGTAGGCGTCAGGAACTCGAACCACTACGGAATGGGCGCCTACTATGCGATGATAGGGCTGGATCAAGGTCTAATTGGATTGTGCACCACGAACGGCGGCAGCCTGATAGCCCCGTGGGGCGGGACTCGGCCGAACTTTGGCAACAATCCGCTCTCCGTTGCGGTGCCGGCCGGCCAGCGTAGGCCCATCGTCCTCGACATCGCAATGAGTGTCGTTGCAGGAGCGAAGGTTGGGTTCACCGCAGCGGAGGGAAAGCCAATACCTCCTGGATGGGCGTTCGACTCGAACGGTCTACCCACCCAGGACCCTGAAAAAGCCAAAGACGGGCTGCTTGTGCCGATCGGTGAGTACAAGGGCTACGGCTTGACAATGATTATGGAGACTCTCGCCGCGGTTCTCACCGGCGCAAGATTCGGGCAGGAACAGAACCGCGAGTGGAGCAGAGGGAACATAAGCAACCCGGGCGAACGCGGCCATTTTTTCTTGGCGCTAAACCCAGCGGCGTTTATGCCAATTGATGAGTTTAAGGCCAGGGTTGACCGACTGATCGACGAGGTCCACGGTTCGCCTTTGGTGTCTGGCGTGTCTAGAGTCTATGCGCCGGGTGAGATCGAATGGGACAGGTTTGATAAGGCAGAGAAAGATGGTGTCAGCTTGCCCGCGTCGTCTTACGCCTCGATCATCAAGTATGCCCAGGAAGTAGGGCTGAGCCACCTATTGGCCCAATAGCGAACGGGGCGGCAAGCGCCGTCTCGTAGCTGCAGGCAACTGTAGGGGCGATTCGCGAATCGCCCTGGGTGGGGGTCGTCGACAGGTCCTCGCCCGCCTGCCGGCGGCCACCGACACCCGATTGATACGCTGCAATACTTAACGCACTTCGAATTGGACCAATGCTAGATTGCTTGATTCCCATGTCGTAAAATTAACGCGTAAATTGGATCCCGATGAATCAGGAACCGAGTTTGATCCTAACCACAGGGCTCGACTGCCCAAGTGTTGTTGCCAGCTGCTCTTGTAGTTAGGGGCGTCTTTATGTCCAGCGCCCCCTTTGGCGGCATTACTTTTCTGATATAACTTTTGACTAGGAGGTGGTTTAGGATGTCACTTGGCGACGATTTGCGCGCGGCCTTGGATCGCGATCCGGCTGCCACTAATCCTATCGAAGTCGTCCTCACGTACCCGGGCCTACATGCTCTCCTTGTGCACCGTCTGGCCCATTTCTTGTACGTTATCGGAATCCCAATCTTGCCCAGGGTGGTCTCACACATCTCGCGCATGTTGACCGGCATAGAGATACATCCGGGAGCGACGATAGGCAGAGGCCTGTTCATAGACCACGGTATGGGCGTCGTCGTCGGTGAAACCAGCGAAATCGGCGACAACGTAACCATGTATCAGGGCGTCACTCTGGGAGGCACTGGACAGGAGCGAGGCAAACGCCATCCAACAATCGGCGACAATGTGATGATCGGCGTCGGAGCCAAGATTCTTGGGGCGATCACGGTCGGAGAGAACTCGAAGATTGGCGCCGGCGCCGTTGTCCTCAACGACGTACCGCCAAACTCGACGGCCGTTGGCGTGCCGGCTAAAGTGGTGACCTTCCACGTGCCTGATGGTTCATCTCGTCGAGTGGAGTACCTCCCCGACCCTGAAGCGGATATGATCTCCAATCTTCATCAAAAGGTTTCTGAACTTGATGAGCGCCTCAAAGAGCTCGAGGCGGAATTACGCAATACGACGCGGTCCCTGAGACGAACCCGGGCTGAATCCAGATCGACCGCAACCGCCAGATCATGCTCAACTTAGGGGAATAAATGCGACTGTACAGCACCCTATCCCGCCGAGTGGAAGAGCTCGAACTCACCGATGCCTCCATTAAGATGTATCTTTGTGGCACGACGCCCTACGAGCAATCGCACGTCGGCCACGCGATGAGCGCGATTGTCTTCGATGTTCTGCGTCGGTACCTTGAGTTCCGGGGACATATCGTCTTCCATTTGCAAAACTTCACCGATATCGACGACAAGATCATCGAGCGATCCCGCCGGCTGGGGATCCCTCCGGCTGACCTCGCCAAACGCTATGCAGGTGAGTATCTGGCCGACCTTGAGCGCCTAAACGTTCTTCGGGCCACCCGATACGTTCGGGCAACCGAGGAAATCGACCAGATCCTCGAGATCATTTCGGATCTCGTCGGCAAGGGATTCGCCTATGCGATTGAAGGGGACGTCTATTTCAGGGTCGGACAGGATTCGGATTATGGGAAGCTATCGAGACACACCGGCGAAGAGCTACTAGCTGGGGCGCGAATCGACGTCGATGAGCGCAAGGAAAACGCTACAGACTTTGCTCTTTGGAAGGCGGCCAAGGCAGGCGAGCCAGCTTGGGAGAGTCCGTGGGGCCAAGGCCGGCCCGGCTGGCACATAGAATGCTCGGCGATTGTCCTACGCCATCTGGGCCCCCAAATCGACATCCACGGAGGTGGTCAGGACCTCATCTTTCCCCACCACGAGAACGAGATCGCTCAATCTGAATCCCACACAGGCCGCGTCCCTTTCGCTCGGTTCTGGGTGCATAACGGCCTGGTTCAGATGGGCGACACAAAGATGTCGAAATCGTTGGGCAACTTCGTTACCATTCGAGAGGCGCTGGAGCAGTACTCCGCCGATGCTCTTCGACTAGCAGTCCTTACCTCTCACTATCGCAGTCCGATGTCGTACTCTGACGAGAGTATGCAGGCGGCGGAACGTGGGATCAAACGTCTCCTCCAGGCACTTGAAGGTCATAGTGCGGACGTGGATCAGGTCCCCGATAAACTGGCCAAGGTTGCCGTTGACGCACGTGGTCGGTTCATCGAAGCGATGGATGACGATTTGAATACCTCCGCCGCCCTGGCGCAGCTATTTGAGTTGGCGCGAGAAATAAACCGGGCCCGCGCCGGCGGTGCCACGGCCGGCGGCCTGTTGCCGGTGCAGAACGAGCTACGCGCGCTGGCCAGCGTGTTGGGACTGAGGCTCCAGCACGAATCGACCGACCTCGAAGCGCGTCCGTTCGTAGACCTATTGTTGTCGGTGCGCACCGAGCTAAGGCACGCGAAGATGTGGCAGCTTTCCGACCGAATCCGTGATGAGTTGAGCCGGCTGAACGTCGTCGTGAAGGACCGACCAGACGGATCGACCTGGCGCCCGAGTTGAAAGCTCCGGCCCGGACCAATTGAGTAACTTTGCAGCAGGACGGAGATTCGGGGTGAAGCTCCGGCCAATCCCGCTCGCGCCTCATGAAACCTAGCCGGCCCGATCGTAGCCGCCGCCTTGCTCCCGGACCCGAAGATCGGCCGCCTGATCGAACAGACACATCGAACGCTATAGAGATTCCATCTTCGAAACGTGTCATATTCAGTCGCCGGCCAGTCATCGAAGCAATGCGAGCCGGACGATCCATTGACTGGCTCTACGTCTCGCTGACGGCAGATAAATCGGGCGACGTGCGTGAGGTCGTAGTCGAGGCTCGCAAACGTCTTGTCGAAGTCGAGCAAGTCCCCAAACACGTGCTCAATCGCCTTGCCGGCGGAAGCAACCACCAGGGCGTCGTTGCTGTTTTAGACGAGTTCCCATATTGCGACCTCCTTGAGATTGTGCCGGCGCACCCAGATAGTCCCTCCATCCTCCTCGCGTTAGATTCGATTCAGGATCCTCAAAACTTCGGAAGTCTGACGCGGACGGCCGAGGCCATCGGAGTCGACGGCGTAATCATTCCCAAGCACAGAAACGTGGCTGTCACTCCCGGCGCGGTTCGAGCCTCCGCCGGCGCCGTCGAGCACCTGAAGGTGGCTAGGGTCACCAACCTGGCACGCAGCTTGCGCCAACTCAAAGAATCTGGCTATTGGGTCGTCGGCTTGAGCGAAACCGGCGAGCAAATCTACGACCGGTTCGACTATCCCAAGCGCGTCGTGACGGTGATAGGCTCCGAAGGCAGCGGTCTTTCCCCGGTGATATCCCGCGAGTGCGATTTCCTGGTGCGAGTGCCGATGGCCGGCCGGATTGGCTCATTGAACGCGGCGGTAGCCGGTTCCATAGTGCTCTACCATCTATTCCGGCAGCGAAATCCGCCGGAATAGACTCACACTTACCGAACCCCGCATTTGCAGCCGAAAGTAGAGGGAGAAAATGTAGCGCTGGGGCTTGTCCCCAGCCAATTGCACAACAGGCAGCCGGCCCTAGTGGTACTCTTCGGCATCCCGCCAAGGGCCAACGTCACTGTAGGGACGGCTCGAGAACTGTTCTGGGTGGTGAATCGCCAGCCGCTCAGCATTTACTCTAATTCGTAGGGTTGCGCTTGAAACCCGCCGCTCCCGCTCTAGGCGGAATCCGTTACCCCCAGAGAACGGGCCAAATCCATCAATCGATCCCACGTCGCCTCTGGTATCGATATTCCGTTCGAGAGACGAGCCCGCCTTGCCAACTGCTCCGGATCCCCTGGCGCCAGCACCCTGTCTACTCCGGCCGCCGGCGCGACGTCGCGTACGCGGTCCATCATCTCGCTGGCTGAGGCCAAGTACTCGTCGAGCGGCTGAAAGCCAGACGGGTTGATGGCGATCATGGTGACGCCCCGGTGGAGCGATACAGCTTCAGACCTACCCGCGATCGCGTATGTATCCGCGCCGGCGAGAATTCTGCCCAGAAATTCCACCGCCAGCATAATCCCAAATCCCTTGTGGCCGCCAAACGGCAGGTGAAATCCGCCCTCCATAAGAGCTGTTGGGTCGGTGGTCGGGTTGCCGTTCCGGTCCACGATGCAATCGGCCGGAACCTGCTCACCCTTCGCCGCGGCCAACAGAACCTTGCTACCGGAGGTTGCGGTCGTAGCGAAGTCCACGATCATCGGAGAATTGCCGGCCGGGAACCCCATCGCGATGGGATTGGTATGCAAGACCGGGCGGCTCCCGCCGTAAGGCACCGCGGCAGGTTGAATCACGCCGGCTCCACCCGCAACGACTATGCCGACTTGGTTGTCGGCCGCCGCCATCTCCCCGTACTCGCCTAAACGACCGATATGGTTCACCTCTACCAATGTGACTATCGATACGTTTTCGACCGCGGCCTTCTCCAACGCCAAGCGCATAGCGAACTCAGCCGATACGTGCCCGAATGTCCAGTTGCCTCGGACCAAAGCCGAACTGGCGGTTTCCCTCACAATGTCCGGCTTCGCCCTCGGCTTCAGTTGCCCAGTGTCGATGTTGTTGACGTATCGAGGAAGATGTTGGACTCCGTGAGAATCATGGCCGGCCAGATGGGAGGATACCAGTGCCTCCGCGACTCGCCGGGCATTGCTCTCGCTCGCGCCGGCCGCGAGTAACACCGTTCGGGTCAGGTTGTCCAGCTCGTCCGCGGTCTTTATCGGCAAAAAGGCCTCCCGTTATCTCCACATAGTGTATTCCGCCGCACAAGTAGCGCACGTGCCATAATAGCAAACTAGGCCGGCCGTTAGCCGACTCGCCACTCCGCTAAAGTAGGCAGTCCAAGCGGCCCCAAAGGTGACTTTGTGCCCCAGCCATTCGAGTCGGCGCTCATCGCGGCGGGAATCCAGGGGATTGAGGGGCAAGACTGGCGCACAACAAAGACCAACATCTCTGTAGGGGCCCTTTGTGGGCGCCTAAAACGACGACCGAACAAGGGAAACCACGAGTGGTTGCGACTACGCCGAAGCTTAATTCCCCTTAGGGAGATTGCGGGCACTTGCCCCGTACTCCAATACGTGGACGAGAGTAAATCGACTCCGGCACCGGCTCGCCGCACTATCAACTACCGCCCTAGGCGTACCGCCCGGCGCTCCGTTCGTTACAAAACCCAACTTGCCCAACGATGAACCGGGTGGTACGCTCAATGTACAGGTGAGAAGCGGCCATCGCGCCATTGGCCTGCAGGCAGCGGTGGGATTGACGGAACTGTTCACCACTTAAGGAGCGATTCGTGCTGAGTTATCTTGTGCTCAAGCGAACTCCCAAGGCTGCTCCCATAGCGCTAGCGGCAATCCTGCTACTTATGGCGCTGATCCTGGCGTTTATGCCTTTGAGAAGTCAGGCTCAGGACGAGCCGGAAGTGCTCCGGCCGACGAAGTTTGCGCTAATCGAGTTCGACCCCCAGTCCCTCTCTGACGACGGACAAACCGCATCGGCCATGCTCGGATTTACGGCATTGCAGCCTCAAAAGGATATATTTGGGGAGTTGGGCGAAGTCGAAAAACCCGAGGTCCGGGAATACGACTCTATCGACGAGGCGCGGGAAGAGTTTCGGCGCCACATTCGCGAACCCTCGTGGTTGCCGGATTCGATTTCCGACCAGGTTGCGGGAGTTTCAGTAGTTGAAGCTGCGTCCACTGAGTACACTGTCGACTTGACTGAGATCGAATCTGTCTCAAATGAAGTCGGTATCGGACCTATCGTCCTTCCTCCGGAGATGGACGGCGCCACTCTGCTATTCGATTCGCCAGCCAAAGTGCTCGTTGCTTATGGATCCGACAAGGAGCGGCCGGACTTCGTCATCGGACAGATGGAGGCGCCCACTCTGACCATTCCCGGCGAGGTCAACGTCGAAGCGGTCCGGCTCGCGCTGCTGTCCGCGATGCCATCGGACCTCCAGCCGCTCGCCAGCCAACTCGAGGCTATCTCCGACTGGCGAAACACGTTCCCAGTCATCGTTCCTCCGGACGCGGACGCCACCGAGGTCGATGTCGCCGGCAGCCCGGGCGTAATGTTCGTCGTACCAGATGAGGGTCACAAGCTACTCATATGGTCTCAGGACAACTGGCTGATGGGTGTGTTCACCAAGAGCAGCATTTCATCCGATGACTTGGTGCAGATCGCAAGCTCTGTTCGCTAGTCGCGGCTATCTTTCGGCATGAACTCCCCCGCCAACGATGCCGATGGACTCGCGACCGCGTCGCTGGCAATCAAGACCGATCGGCTGTCCAAGCGATTCGGCAAGAATCTGGTTGTGCAGGACCTGTCGCTACAGGTCGCCAGGGGCGAATCGTTCGGCTTCCTAGGTCCCAATGGAGCCGGCAAGACGACCTCGTTGAAAATGTTGCTCGGCTTGGTGACGCCGACCGCCGGCCAAGCCTGGATCCTCGGTCAACCTATCGATAACCTCCAGATGAAGGCCGACATCGGATTTCTGCCAGAGAATTGCCGCTACCACGACTGGCTAACTGCTGAAGAGCTTCTCGACTTTCACGGCCGGCTGTATGACATGCCGCCGACGCGCCGGCACGATAGAGTTGCTCAAACGCTGGAGTTCGTCGGCCTTGCCCACAGAGCCGGCGACCGCCTCCGCACTTTCTCGAAGGGCATGACCCAGCGAGTTGGTCTGGCAATCGCTCTACTGAACGAGCCCAAAGTCGTTTTTCTCGACGAACCCACCTCCGGCCTCGATCCAATCGGCAGGAAGGACTTCCGCGAGCTCATAATCCAACTTCGCGACACCGGCACGACAGTGTTTATCAACTCCCATATCCTCAGCGAAGTCGAGCTTATGTGCGACCGCGTGGCGATTCTCGACGAGGGTAAGGTGGTCGCGCAGGGAAAGCTCCCCGATCTTCTCGCCGGCGACTTGTTGCTGGAGATTCGGATCGGCACAGGTCAGCCGACCGGCGCGCTTGAGGATCGGTTGTCGGATCGAGTCGAAGTGTTGGCCCTGCAAGATTCGACTATTCTGTTAAAGGTTGCCGACCGACAGGAAATCCCCTGGGTGGCTCGCACCGTTGTCGAAGCCGGCGTGGATCTGATAGGTCTAGCCCAGAAGCGCTCCAATCTTGAGGATTTGTTCGTCAGCTTGGTGGAGAGCCGGGAGGAGGGGCGACCTCAATGATCCGGCGTCTTCGAGTTGGAACACTCGCGATATTCACTTTTCGCGAGGCGGTCCGCAAGCGGGTAGTTCCGGCGGCAATCGGCCTGACACTCCTGTTGATCATTTTGTTCGGAGTTGGCATTCACTTTTTGGTGGCGGAGTTTGACAGTTCGCCGCGCACTCTACCATCGCTCCGTTCGGCCGTAATTGCCCAGGTGCTGCTAATGGGCCTGTGGTTTGGTAGCTTTCTGAGCGGTCTACTCGCTATATTCGTCTCTGTCGGTACAATTGCAGCAGAGATTGAGGCGGGTACTCTCCAAGTCATCGTGCCGAAACCGCTGGCGCGTTGGGAAATCGTCGTCGGAAAATGGTTAGGCATCGGAGTAATGCTCGCGATCCACGCTTCCATCACAGCCGGCGCAATGATCCTGATCGTGTACCTGCAAGCCGGCTATGTGCCGCCCCAGCCGGCGTTGGGGATCGCGTCGATGGCCCTCCAGGTGCTCGTGCTGCTCAGCCTTGCGGTCTTCGGAAGCACCTTCTTGCCGCCCTTGGCGAATGGTGTTGTCGTCTTGACGCTCTACGTGATTGCTATGATGGGCGGCATGGTCGAGCAGGTCGGCTTGCTTGTCGAAAACGAAACTATGATGTTGATAGGGGTCATATCCGGAGCGATTTTGCCCACCGACGTGGTTTGGAGACTGGCTTCGAGTTTTCTGCAGCCCAGCCTCCTGACCCCTATCAACGCTGTGGGACCTTTCTCTGGAATCCACCCGGCGAGCGAGTGGATGATTGCCTACGCCGGTTTGTACCTTGCCGCCGCCATCGTAGGCGGCTGCATAGTTCTCGGGAGGAGAGATCTATGACGTTGAATACTATCGCCGTCCTAAGTCCTGGCGAAATGGGTCACGCAATTGGCCGTGTACTCGTCAATCATCGGTTCCGCGTAATCACCAGCTTGGCCGGGCGCAGCCGGCGCACAGCCGATCTCAGCCAGGCGGCTGGCATTGATGATGTCGGAAACCTCGATTGCCTGGTAGATCAAGCAGATATTGTCCTGTCGATCATGCCATCGGCCGCGGCCCCAGTAGTCGCGGCTGAAGTCGCGAACCGGCTTTCCGGCCGCGGCAGAACGCTGACTTTCGTAGAGTGCAATGCAATCGCGCCACAGACCGTGCGCGAGATCGAAGGAACCATCTCTGGCGCGGGAGGCCTTTTGGTGGACGTTGGTATCATCGGCGGTCCCCCGACTGACACGTATCAACCACGATTGTATGCTTCCGGGCCGCACGTCGACAGTTTTCTGCGACTGAAGTCGAGCGGCCTGGATATACGTCCCATCGGATCGGAGATCGGCCAGGCCTCTGGAATGAAGATGTGTTATGCCGCCCTGACCAAAGGATTGAGCGCGCTCGGAACCGAGATCATGGTCGCGGCGGCCAAGCTCGATCTAATCGATTCGCTGCATGAGGAGTTGCGGGGCAGCCAGGCCGCGCTGTTCGATTGGCTGGACAAAGGGATCCCCGGGATGCCACCCAAGTCGCGGCGCTGGGTGAGCGAAATGGAGGAGATCGCAGCTACACTGGGACACTTGGGTCTTTCGTCCGGCTATCATCTCGCCGCGGCGGACCTTTATCGCCGGGTCGGCGAAACTCGCCTCGCTCAGGAGTTGCCCGAATCCCGCGACAAGACCCGGACCATGCGCGCCGCCATCGAGGAGATGGTCGCCAGCCGGAAACTCTGAGCCTGGTACGAAAGCATGTCCCGGACTCCGATCCGGGATGAATGGTTCCCGCCACCGAATTCGTCATTCTGGCCCCTCAATTCGTCATGCCGGCGTCCGTTGGAATCCCCTCGCACTCGTCATTCGTACGAAAACGTGCCCTCCAATCAACCTTGATGCCGGCTCTCCACCGGCGAAACGTGCCGATTTGTAGACCGATGGTCGATGGCGGAATGAGCAAATGTAGCGCGGGGGCTTGTCCCCCGCTGGGGTCGGGGTGGGGCGTGGCAGAATCCGCCGTGCCAATTCTCTGTACCAAGCCACAACTCCGGCTTTTCATAACTTGGTGTGCCGACGCCAGCCGGGATGAGCGATTGCTATGAAAGCATGTCCCGTACTACGATCCGGGATAGACCGCTCCGGCAGCCTCTCATTGGTCATTCGCGGCATCCCTTCGTCACTCCGGCCCCCCAAATCGTCATTCCGGCGAAGGCCGGAATCCAGAGGGGTGGGGAGAGGGGAGTGAAGCGCTGGGGCTTCTCCCCAGCTTAGGGCGGGCCGCTCGTTCGCGCAAGTCGCACGGCCCGGCGTACCACCATTTTCATCTTCTTATGCGGCCTTCGCGAGGCCATGGTGATTCCCGCGAAAGCGGGAGTCTAGGGGAGGTGTGGGTTGTGGCAATGACACTAGAACTCTCCCACCAACCAATGCATCCAATTTTCATACCTTGATTGCGCCGGCACCAGCCGGCATGAGCGATTGGTGCGAGAACAGACGGCTCAGGGAGCCTCGAGGGTGAATTTCTGCGCCGGCCGCACCAGTTGACGGACCCCCTGGTAACTTAGAGATTCCGTATATGAGCCAAATCCGGCGCGTTCACTCACTAGCCACGACCTGCAGAGTTCTTAGACTGGGCCGCATTCCCTCCAGCAGCTATCCGAATGATCTTGGATTTCTAACCCTCTATGACCTCGATAGAGTGGATCCCGGTTCCGCCGTCTGGTTGTGTGATCGTGTAATCCTCTCTCTGCCGGACTCCATTGCCGTCAATGGATCGTGCCATCAAGACCGCTGAGCTCGACGCAGCCAGGGAGAACGTTCCCTCCCAACGCACCCAGACATCCCCTCCTATCGCCGGCTCGACGAAGCTCGCCCGCTGCCAGGATGCGCCGCCGTCCGCGCTATACTCGACTTGCGAGATTCCACGCAATCCGGCGTAGGCTACGCCGGCGATCCCGTGCTCGCCGGGCGCCAGAATCTGTCCGTGAACGGGGGCGTCGATTCGTGTAATCGTCTGAACGAATGCATTCAAGTTCCAGCCCCGTTGACCATACCAGTCAAGGTGAACGTCGTTCATTGGCCGCATCGCGATCACCCACTTCGGACTCTTCATCCCGTACCGTCCGGGAATCAATAGGCGAGCTGGATAGCCGTGCTCCAACGGAAGAACTTCGTCGTTCATCTCGTAAACTAGCAGCGTGCTGGCCATAGTTTGAGCATCGGGCGGGATAGACGAGCTGAACTCGTCCGCGCCGATGACGGCTATAGAGCGCGCGCCCGGCTTTACCCCTCCGGCAAGCGCGAATACGTCGCTTAGACGCACGCCTTTCCACACCGCCGTGCTGATGAGGTCGCAGCCAAACCCTGGCCCTCCCTGGCTGCGCTCGCATTGATTAACCCAGTTGGAGATGCACTCGAGCGTCTTGGTGAACCGAATCGCCGGCAGTCTGTAAAGAATATCCAGGTTGAGTTGCACCGGCCGGCCTACCTCGCCGTCGAGGATGAGTCGCCACTGTGACGGCTCCAATATTGGGTCGCCGCCGGCGTTCTTGGTAGTGATATAGAAGTTAGGTATGGCCGTGATCAGTGGAGCCAATTGTCCCGGCGCGCGGCCCGACGCAGTTAGCGATCCGTCTTTATCGCGAGCGAGCTGCCGCTTGGGTCCGGGCGCCGGCGGCACTTCGACTATTACTGCAGTTGGCGTCGCAGTGGGCGTTGCCGTGGGTGGAACTGGTGTAGCGGTTGGCTCTTCCGGCGTTGCCGTCGCGGTCGCTGGAATCTCCGTCGAAGTAGGCGTGGCCGGTATTGTTGTCGGAGTAGGTGACGCAGGTATTGGCGTCGAAGTGGATGGAACCGGCGTGGCGCTAGACTGTTCCGACACCTCCGTCGCAGCCGGTGTATCGGTCGCAGCTTCGGATACAGCGGATTGCGTTCCTGCCGTTGGAGTCAGAGTTGGCTCTTGCGCAAGTTGTGTGGGCGATGCGGACGCAGTAGCGGTATGGGTAGGGACTATTTGCGGAGTCGACGTGCTGCCTGGGACATCAGTTGGTTGTATTGCGGCGGTGGGACTTTGCTCTGAAGCGACAACCGCCTCAGTCGCAGTAGGCGGAATCGATTCAGCCGTAGCCGTCGGGAGTTGAGGCGGTATAGATTCAGCCGTGGATGTCGGAGGTTGAGTCGGAATCGGCGCCGGCGTAGGAAGTTCGAGGTCGCTTATGTCCGCTAGCGGCAACGAACTTTGGACCGCGCCGGCCTGTCGTCCGAACCCAACGGTGAGTCCGTAGCTGGCGACCATTCCGACGAGTGCGACTACGAAGGACTGTCGTGTAAGCGTACGCCCTGGCAAGTATGCCAGCCTGCTTTCCGCTTGCACCTCTGATTTGACCCGACTCAGCAGCGATAGCCGGGCCAAAAGTAAGACCATGCCGTACGTAAACGCCACCCCGGCGTAGCTCAAATTTGTCAACATAACGTCGCGGAGAAGGGCGGACGCGAAGAATCCGGCGCCGGTGACCGGCATCACCACGGCCATAGCCAGCAGCCACAGCCCAACCGTGGCCGCGCCCACGGCTATCGGCCCGCTCTTCACCGCGCCGGCGCCCACCGCCACCAATGCCGCTGCCATGCCTACGATTGCGCCGCCCAAGGCCAGGACTTTGGCGGCAGATCCGAACGTCACCAACCCCTGCTCGAATAGGTCTAGGGGTACGAAGACAAGCACCCATTCCATCACGCGTTCCGGCAGGGTGCGAATCTGATAGATGGATCGCCATAGTTGCATTAATCCGACCGCCGCAGCCGTTGCCGCTACGCTCGCCGCTATCGCGTATCTCCATTCGATCGCGGCGGCCGGTGTTTTCTTCGATACATGGCTCATTAGCTGATGCCTTTCGAATGTCTGTATCGCTTCATGAAGTCGCCAAACCGACAGCCTCCGCACCAATGCAAGCAGCGTGAGTTGTCATATGCAGCAGTTTGGGAATCCCGGGCAGCTCCCTCTGTTGATGCTTCAACTACTCAGTGGCATCTGTCGATTACATAGTACCCCATGCGCGAAAGGCCGACCGTGTGACGACTGACCACGCGATTTGCCGGCCCAAGACGTGCGAAAAATCTCCAACAGCAACCTGGCAATTGGGACTAAAGTTGGCTCGACCTCCGGCGCTCACTCCCATAGCTGCGTACCACACCCATTCGATTGCCGAGATGCCAAACTTCATATAATTAATGGTAATTCGCCGTAAGTGTACAGATTTAGGGGTACCTGCTCCGTAAGGGCGTAATATCGCACCAATGAGGGTCTACCACAGGCGAGGACGTCTGATCGGGGAAAACCAGGAAAGGGTTGCAAGGGCGAAGCCCTTGACGGGGGATGTGGGGGTGTCCCCCACAACAAAGAACCCCCTTCTCCTGGCCAGGAGAAGGGGGCCAGGGGGATGAGGTCGAGCAGCCCGTGGATTTGGCATCGGTAGGTTGGAGATCACCGCTTGACCGCCGACTGAGGTCCCGAATGGCGAATCGACCTTTCCAGTTCACGGGCATGGAGGAGAGACATACACGCAAATCTGAACTGTTACAATTCGCCGATCAGCGCAGTTGGATGATTGGTTCGAGAATCGAACTTGGCTGATTCACACCACTCGGGGAGAGTTATTAATGACCGAAAGAAACGGACCATTCGGCCTGAAGGGCAGGGTTGCCCTTATCACCGGATCATCTAGAGGAATTGGAGCGGGAATAGCTCGCGTTCTGGCCAGCGATGGCGCAGATATATTCATCAACTACAGTAGTGACAAGACCGGTGCGGACGAAGTTGCGCAGTCCGTCAGGGCTTCCGGCCGGCGGGCCTGGCCGATTCAGGCCGATGTGCGGGAGCCCTCCGAAATCAAGCACCTCTTCGAGCGGATCGAAAGAGAAACCGGTTTCCTTGACATATTCGTGAATAACGCTGTCGAGCCCATTGCCAAGACCGCGATGCAGCTTACCGTGGACGAATGGGACCGCTCCATGAACGTTGCGGCGCGAGCGCTGTTAATCTGTGCGCAGCGTGCTGTTCCATTGATGACCGACCGAGATGGTGCGGCGATCATCCACGTATCCAGTCGCGGCGCCGCTACGGGTGGAGGGTCCTATTGCGCGCTCGGAGTTGCTAAGGCCGCAGCAGAGTCACTCGTGCGCTACCTGGCCGCCGATCTCGCCGATGCTGGCATTAATGTAAACACCGTTCGCGCAGGATCGGTCGATACCGCCGCCGCAAGGACCATGCGGGGTGGTGTCGCTCCTACACCGGCAGACGATCATCCACTCCACCGGCTATCCGAACCTGAAGACGTGGGCCGAGTGGTAGCGTTCCTGTGTACGCCGGCCGCTGCCTGGATACGTGGCCAGATTATCGACGCGTCCGGCAACACATAGCATCGAAAAGGCCCGAAGATTACGTCGTTGAGCTTCCTGATTAAACCCACAAGCGGAGGAACAAGCTCAGACGCAGTAGAAGAAGGATGTTGCACCATTCTTGCAGCGTTGGAGTTGATCGGCCAGCAAGGAGGCGCGTTCCGTGATCTTGTGCAGCGGCAGATGATATGAGCGATCTAGTCGCTGAACGCACATGCCGACAAGACCAAACCCGCCTCTGGAATCCAATCCGCAGCACGAGTCCCTTCGCACAGACCTCCCTTGACTAGACCAGGTTCGTTGATTCACGCTACAATTCCAGCGCCAACTCGAGAGTTCCGAACGCCGTTCCTTTTGGCCCATAGGCGTGAACGAGGCCGGTAATCTATTTGCGGCATACCGGTCGGTTGGCTCAGAGTCGTCAGGTACGCCATGACGGCCCCAATTTCCCAGCGCTGCAACGGCGGCCGGCCCCTTGGGTCGGTAGCCTGTTGAGAGCGAGTGCTTTACTGGGGGTGGACAAGCATCATGCTGAGATTCGTTGAGGAAATCATCCTTCTCCTGCTCCACGACGAGGACGGTAGGTTCGTACATGTGCCCAGATGGTCGCTGGAATATGCCATTGCCGGCGGCGTGCTGATGGATCTGGCGATGGAGAACCGCATCGACACCGACCTGGAGAATCTGATTCTGGTCGACGCCACGCCGGTCGGCGACAGTCTGCTTGACCCTACTTTGGCCGAGATCGAGGCCGGAGAGAAGCACGACGCTCGTTACTGGGTGGAACACACCGCGCGGCGAGCCTATGCGATCCGCGAAGAGGCGCTCTCTCGACTTGTTGCCGCCGGCATCCTCGAACGGCAGGACGACCGCTTCCTGTGGGTGTTCCGGTCTAGGCGCTACCCGGTCATCGACGGCGAGGCCGAGCGCGAGGTCAAGCTGCGGATCATGGGAGTGCTCTTTAGCGACGAGATCCCCTATCCGCGCGACGTGATGATCATCTGCCTTGCCGACGCATGCGGCATCTTCAAGGAGTTGCTGTCTAGGCGAGAGCTAGTCAACGCGACTGCACGCATCGAGCAGGTGCGCAAGCTTGACCTTATCGGTCAAGCGATGTCTCATGCGATCCACGACATCGAGGTATCGGTGGCCGCCTCGGTGTATGGTCACATGTACTAGATCGCCGCTGACTATCGTCTCGTTAGTTATGGGCGGCCGCCCCTCCGAACCCCTCATCGACGACCTCAGAGCGGCGAAGGTGACGATCTTGTCGCGCGGTAAGAATGCCGAGGCCTTGTTGGCGTAGGACGGACGAAAGGCGCTCGCAAGTGTTCAGAATTTAGAGTTACCTGCTCCGTATGGGCGTAATATCGCACCAATGAGGGTCTACCACCGGCGAGGACGTCTGATCGGGAAAAACCAGGAAAGGGTTGCAAGGGCGAACTCCTTGCCGGGGGATGTCGGGGGGGTGAGGGCAACCAGCTCGTGGATTTGGCATCGATAGGTTGGAAATCACCCCTTGACCGCCTATTGAGGACCCGAATGGCGACTCGGCCATTCCAGTTCACGGGCATGGAGGAGAGACATACACCCAAATCTGTACTGTTACAAGGCGCTCGAGTAGGTTGACACATCTGCGAACAGGTAATAACATCCACGCTGCCGACGGATCACTCAGGGTGAGGAGAGTCCCCTAGCTATATGGCTGCGACACCAGCGCCGGCTTTGCGACGGCGTCGTATTCCCAGGAGCGTTATACAGGAGAACCTCTGGGCATACATCTTCATACTTCCCTGGATTCTAGGTTTCGTCCTGATCGAAGTCGGCCCTGTGTTGGCTTCGTTCGTTCTGAGCTTCACTAGCTACGACATCGTTACCCCAGTTCTTCAGTCCGAATTCGTCGGTTTGAAGAACTATAACAAGATGCTCTTCCGTGACCCTCTGTTCTGGCATAGCCTCAAGGTCACCGGCATCTACTCTGTTGGCAGCGTCATTTTGAGCATTATTTTCGGTGTGATACTCGCATTGATGCTCAATCAGAACCTTCGCGGCATTGCTCTATATCGCACCATCTTCTTCACGCCGGCGGTTGTAGCCGGAGTCGCCGTGGCTTATATGTGGACGTGGATACTTCACAAGGAAGCCGGCATCGTCAACACCCTGCTGCGGTACATAGGGATCGAAGGACCGAACTGGCTATTCAACTACGAGCTGGCCTTACCTACCTTCATCTTTATGAACCTCTGGGCCCTCGGCGGCGGTACGGTGATCTATCTGGCGGCTCTACAGGGCGTACCCACCCAGCTATACGAGGCGGCCGAGATCGACGGAGCCGGATGGGTGGCCAGGACTTGGAACGTCACCATACCGTTGATCTCACCCGCTATCTTCTTCAACCTGATAATGGGAATCATTGGCTCTTTCCAAGTCTTCATCAACTCGTTCGTCATTACCGATGGCGGTCCGGCTAACGCCACCTTGTTCTTCGTACTCTACCTGTACGAGCAGGCCTTCCGCAGCCTCAGGATGGGATATGCTTCTACTCTGTCCGTGGCGTTGTTCATCGTAATCATGGCTCTTACAGTGCTGGCCTTTACTATGTCGGGCCGGTGGGTCTATTACGAGGGAGAGTTGAAGAGATAGATTGAATACTGTAGCAGCCAGTCCGTCCGCAGCTGAGGTGGTCGCGGCTTCTAAACGCCGCCACCGTCAACTGAAGATGGTTCGATCTGTGGCCAGCCACGCCATCGTGATCTTGGGCGGTCTATTTGTTATCCTCCCATTCTATTGGATGGTCACCGCTTCTCTGAAAACCGAGTGGGAGGCGTTCGCGATACCGCCAACCTGGATCCCCACCGAGTGGATGTGGGTTAACTACCATAATGCGCTGTTCGCCTACGTTCCCTTCGGACGATACTTCCTAAACACGACGATAATCACCGTCGGCGTGCTAGCCGGGAGGCTAATCACCGCCTCGTTAGTGTCGTTCGCATTCGCCCGGATGAGGTTCTTTGGCCGCAACGTGTTGTTCATTCTGGTGCTAAGCACCCTTATGGTGCCATTCCAGGTGACGATCATCCCGCTGTTCATCATCTACAAAGAGATCGGTTGGCTGGACACCTACGCGCCGTTGATCGTTCCGGCTTGGTTTGGCGGTGGCGCGTTCTTCATATTCCTTCTGCGGCAGTTCATAATGACGGTAAACCACGAGCTTGACGATGCTGCTCGGATCGATGGATGCGGCTGGTTCGGTATCTTCTGGAGAATAATCCTCCCGCTGATCATGCCGGCGCTTGCGGCAGTGGCGATCTTCTCGTTTCTGTGGACGTGGAACGACTTCTTCAATCCGCTGATCTTCCTACGCAGCAACGACAAGTTCACTTTGGCGGTTGGCCTGCACTTCTTCGCCAGAACAAACTCGCCGACGACAAGCCCGGTTGTCACCGAAGTTATGGCAGGTGCGACGATTATCATGGTGCCGCCGCTACTGCTGTTCTTCTTTGCTCAGAAGTACTTTATCCAGGGCGTCGTGTTCTCAGGACTTAAGGGATAGAGCCGAATCAACCAGATCTCGCCCTCCACCCCTCTTTCCCCAAGAGTAGCGGGCAATTGCCTTCATCCTTTGGCGTTTGCCCGATTTTCTATCTAGCTAGCGCCGCTCACCTCATGATTGATCATCCAATAGAATCATTGATACATGAATAGATGGCGCCTGTCACACCGGTACATCCCGTTATTCCCGCAGGCGGGAATCCAGGGGAGGAGAGATGCTCCTCTTCTCCTTCGAGCAGAGAGGATTGAGGTGAGAGCGAAGCTGTCCCGGCACCGGCGCCAGCCGCCGATGACAAGTGAACACGCCCACCAACCGGTGCCCCCATTCTTTAGACTCTGGTGCGCCGGCGTCGGCGATTCCAGTGATGAATAGACTATTAACTTTTGTATTCGAGAAGCGTGTGTTAGGAGAACTGTGTGATTGAGTCAATTGACCAAGAATTGTTGATTATTCCCCTGGGAGGCGTCGGCGAAGTCGGCAAGAACTCGACTGTGGTCGAGTACGGCACAGATTTATTGCTGGTCGATGCCGGCGTTCAATTCCCCTCCAAAGAGATGCTGGGTATAGACCTTGTCATCCCCGACTTCAGCTACGTTGTGGACAACGCCGATTTTCTGCGTGGCATCGTTTTGACCCACGGGCACGAGGATCACCTCGGCGCGGTTCCCTTCCTCGTTCGTCAGCTAGGTGTTCCCGTCAAGGTCTTTGCTATGCCCTTGGCTCTGGGACTGGTAGCCAATAAGCTGAGGGAGCACGGCGTCGAGCATCTGGTCGATTTAATCCAGTTGGAACCTGGCGAACGGGTTTCCGTTGGACAGTTGGAGATTGAAATAACTCAAGTCGCTCACAGTATCCCAGATAGCGGCAGCGTACTCGTTCGGTCACCCGCCGGCTCCGCCTTCTTCACCGGAGATTTCAAGTTCGATCTTGACATCGAAAGAGGCCAGAAGCCTGACCTAGCTCGCCTCGAGGAGATTGCCGAGGAAGGCCTGACAGTATTGCTCTCTGATTGCGTGCGCGTCGACCGACCAGGATTCACCCCGCCCGAGCGAATCGTCGCCGAGAATCTTGACCGGATGATCGGTGAGGCGGAAGGCCGGGTGATTGTAACCACTTTTGCTTCCAACATCAGCCGGCTGGATCAGACCGTCCGCAGTGCGATGAAACATGGCCGTACAGTTGCAGTCGCCGGGCGCAGCATGGAGCAAAATTTGAGAGTGGCCCGCGATCTTGGTCATCTGAATTTCGATTGGGAGAGACTCGTCAGCTTAGATCAAGCGAATAGACTTCCGGCGAAAGAAGTCGTGCTCCTCATAACCGGCAGCCAGGGAGAGCCATCGGCTGTCATGTCCCGGATTGCCGTGGGAGACCACCGCCAAATCGAAATCCAACCGAGCGATCTTGTCATATTTTCCGCCACCGCCGTGCCGGGCAACGAGAGCACAGTCGCTAGGACAATAGACAATCTTATGCGTCGCGGAGCCAACGTGTTGTATCCCCCTGTCACTCAGGGAATACACGTTTCCGGCCACGCCTGCAGCGACGAACTCAGGCTCATGATAGACACGCTCCGTCCCAGGTTCTGCGTGCCGGTCCACGGCGAGTACCGCCAGATGGTCCTGTATAGCAATCTCGCGGTTGATTCTGGCGTCCCGGCCGAAAACGTCGTCCTCTCCGACATCGGCGACGTGATCGCGTTCCGGGATGGCGGATGGGATAAGTCGACTCGGGTTGACGCCGGCTCCGTGTTCATCGACGGCCGGAACATTGGCAACGTTACCGGGGACATCCTGCGCGATCGCAGGCACCTTGCCGAGGATGGAGTTCTCATAGCCGCCGTAGCCATCGATCGGGAAACCGGCGAGTTGTTGGGCGGTCCTGACATAGTTTCGCGTGGTTTCATGTATCCCAGCGACGGACCGATTCTGACGGCCGCTTCCGAGAGCCTTCGCATCTCGCTTGAACGAAACGCCGGCGCACAAGGAGGGCGCGGGTATTTCGACAGGAGAATCAGAGACTTGCTCAGGAGCTTGATCTATAACGAAACGCGCCGCCGTCCCCTGATCGTTCCGGTGGTGACCGAAGTCTAAGCTCCAACTAACCGGCTGAGCAACGCGTCGCTGGGTTCTTTGATGGCCCATATCGGCGTAACCTTCTGATCGCCCCTCCCGCGTAAGCTTGCCCCGCACCCCAACGTGGGGTGTGAGTCCAATGGGGGAACCCCGTAGGGCTGGGGCTCGTTCCCAGCCAAGCGCACCCCGGCGGCCGGCGAATTGGTCACTCCGGCGGAAGCCGGAGTCCAGGGGGCGGGGGAAACCCCGTAGAGTCGGAGCTTGTTCGCAGACAAGGATCCGGTACGCCGCCATTTTCATCCTCTTACATAGCCTTCGCAAGGCCATTGGAGATTCCGGCGAAGGCATGCCCCGTACTCCGATACGGAGCCGGAATCCAGGGGGAAGGGTGCGCGCGCAGCACAGCATTGGGGCTCTTTACCAACCGTTGGCAATCCGGCTGGCGTCCACCACGCATTCACCGGCCCCCGACTTATACGTCCGGCGGAGGAGTGCCCAGTATCCCGAAAAGCCGGCCGCCTTGATTCCGGCTGGTTACGACGCTACTTCGACTATCAGCTCGATCTCGACCGAGGCGCCACCCGGTAGCTCCGCCATTCCCACCGACGAACGAGCGTGGCGGCCGTCTTCTCCAAAAACATCCGTCAGCAGGTCTGAGCAACCGTTGACCACCAGCGATTGCTGCGTAAATCCCTCGGCCGAATTGACCATGCCCAAAACCTTAACGATTCTTGAGACCCGGCTGAGATCGCCCAGGTTTGCCTTTATCGTCGCGATAAGGCTGGTTCCGACGGACCTTGCCGCTTGATAGCCCTGCTCTACCGTAAGATCTCTCCCGACCTTGCCGACAAAAGTGCCGGCCGCCGGTACATGTCCCGATAGAAAGAGCAGGTTTCCGGCCCTGACGGCTGGAATGTAGTTGGCGCCGGCCACCGGGGTCGTTGGCTCGCCGATTTCTATGCCTAGCTGCTCGATCCGTTCTTCTGCTGTTGCCATCTCTCAATCTCCTATCGCATTAGGACTATTCAACGGTACCTGACGCAAGTTCGTATTTGCCCTGAATGCCCTTGATCGCCGGCGACCTCTGCCGGCGGAAGAAATATTGACCAAACCGCCCGCCCATTTGCTTGGCGACGTCCGCGCGTTCATCAACCAAGTTGCGTTGCTCGGTTGGGTCGCTGGGCAAATGATATAGCTCGTCCGGCTCGTCGTCAGGTCGTAAGATCAAACTCCATTCTCGGTCGCGAACACATCGGTCTATCCCTTCGTGGTAGCCAGTGACAATTGATTCTCGATGATCGTTCGCGTCACCCATCACCACCGGCCTGAAGCTGGATCCGTGGAACGCGGAATCATTGTTGCCCAGCCCAATCAAGTCCAGAATCGTCGGTAGGACATCTTGGAACTGAACCAACGCGCCAGTACGGTGACCCTTGTTCTTGTCGCCTGGAAGATGTACTAAGAACGGTACTTTCAGAAGCTCGCTGTACATTCGGTCGGCTCCCTTCAGAAACTTTCCGTGGTCGGCCAGGGGATGACCGTGGTCGCCAAGAAGGAGAATTAGCGAATCTTCCATGTAGCCCAAGTCGTCGAGAGCTTCGAAGAGCCGGCCAAGACAGTAGTCGACGAACGCGGTTTCACCCGCGTATAGTCCCCTGATATGTTCGATTTGCTCCGGTGTGGCCCAGGTTTCGGCTTGCCCTCCCATCGGCATCATTAGTCGGGGGCCTCGATAGTTGGGGTCGGTGTAGGTATCGAAGCGGGGAGGTGGATCCCAGGGCTCGTGAGGATCGAATGAGTCGATCCACAGGAAGATCTTGTCGTGGACTCGGTTCTTCCTCAGCCAACCGATAGCTTCGTCGACAACCTGCGCCGGGAACCAGTCTTCCTCATCCTGGAACTCATCGGTATTGGCCAGCATCTGGGATACGATTCTTCGCCAATGCGCGTTGTAATGCTCGTTCACGTAATCGTCGACGTTCCGGCGCGTTGGCGCCGATTCGTACGGGTCGTACTCTTGGCCCCTGATCCATCGGTAGGCATGGAAGCTCCGATGATAGTTTTGGCCCGGGGCGCGATAGTGATACATGTCGGATATGAGGCCGCAGGTGTAACCCTCCCGACTCAAGATATCCGCGATCGAGATGTCTGATGGCAGCAGCGGTTGCCAGAAACGAAATGGCAGCGTTCGCTGTCCCGTCATAAGTTGGCATCGAATAGGCATGGTTGGCAGAGCTTCTGGGTAGGCGTTGTCGAATACGATGCTCCGGGCGGCTAGGGCATCCAGGTTGGGAGTGGCGCAAGGCGCAATCTCCTCGAACGTGGCCCGTCCCTGATGGTAGACGCCAACGTGGTCTTGTCTCAAAGTGTCTATCACAATCACTATGACATTCATTTTCTTACTGCTCCGGCCCAGTACTCGCGCCCGATCCGCCGGCATAAGTAGCTAAACTACCTAGCCATCTCCCCGATGCGGGGGTGAGAGTGTTTTCCCCTTCAAGTTCTACCCTCAGGGGGCACTCGGTAAATACTATCACCATCTCGTGAGGAAATTGCGGCCGTCTACCTCAGGAGGGAAAGCGGAAAACTCCGGCAGCTGATAGTGGAGGATGGAACGCATAGCGCCGCCGCTTGTCCCCAACGCAGGAAAATGGGCAGCCGGCCCTATAGCTATTGTCCGGCGCCCCACCTCTCCTAATCCCCTATCGCCAATTGACACCGTAGCGGCTGCGGATGTACCGTTGGCATCTGGCCGACCCACCAATGGGCCCCAATAATTAGCTGAAAATGAGGTCGCCGTGGCTATTCAGACTCGCGAATCGCAAATTGATGGCTTCAGAACGGTCACCATCGAGGGAGAGTCGATACTACTCACCGTGATTCCTGAGATCGGTGGAAAGATAATCTCGTTCCAGAACACCGTTGCCGGTCGCGAATACATCTGGCGCGATCCGGCCGTCACTTTCAAGATGCCAAAATACGACGGATGGTTCGGCGATTACAACATCAACGGATGGGACGAGGTTTTCCCCAGCATAACGCCGGTCGACTACCCGGAGTATCCCTGGAAGGGCGTGCCCATACCGGATCACGGTGAGCTATGGTGCTTACCCTGGCGCGACGAGGCAATCTCGAACGGCATCAAGTTGACAGTCGCCGGCGTCCGCTTTCCCTACGTCTTTAGCCGCGAGTTGGTCTTGAACAAGCCCGGAACCCTGACGATCAACTACCGTCTAGTGAACCTCTCCCCTTTTCCGATGAAGTATCTTTGGTCCACGCATCCGTTCTTCGTCGCGACGCCCACCACGCGCATTCTAATGCCGCAGGGCGTCAGGATTCGTGTCGAGATGTCCAAGGGTAACCGGCTCGGTGTCTTGTTGGATGAACAGCCTTGGCCTATCACCGTAGACAATGCAGGTCGCGAATTCGATGAAAGTATCATGGGGCCGGCCGACCTCGGGTATGTAGATAAGATCTTCACCACCAGGCTTCCGGCAGGGTGGGGCACTCTATACGATACGGAGACCGAGGACTTCCTCACATTTGAATTCTCACCTGGGGATGCGCCCTTCCTTGGCCTAGTGGCCAACCGGGGCGGCCATCCGTTCGAAGGTGATCCGTACTACCAGGTGTTACTTGAGCCCTGCAACGGATGCCCCGACCGGCTCGATATTGCAATCATGCGCGAGGAATACGCTACGTTGCCCGCCGATGGCGCGGTCGAATGGGCGATAGACGTCATGATTGGCCGAGGCCGACCGCCCCACGGTCTTTAGGTAACTGCTCAGACCTAGGGGACCGATCTAATGCGTGGCATTGGTACGAGCACAGACCCCACTCTCGTCATTGGTACGAAAATGATGTTACGCGGCCTCCCTTCGTCATTACGGCCCCACAATTCGTCATTCCGGCGAAAGCCGGAATCCAGAGGGGAAGGGTGGCACCAACTACACCCAAACACTTCCAACGACCAGGTCTCATTTTCATACCTTGGTGTGCCGGCGACAGCCGGCATGAGCGATTGGTACGAAAATGGATGTTTCCCGCCACGCCCGCGAGAATCTCTTGTAGGGGCGATTCGCGAATCGCCCTGGGTGGGGTCGTGGTCCCGGCTCACCCGGGAATCCCTCGCACGCGTCATTGGTACGAAAATGATGCTACGCAGCCTCAAAAGTGCCTGAATGCCACCGCCCCCGCACTCGTCAGTCCGGCCCCCGGACTCGTCAGTCCGGCCCCCCAATCGTCATTCCGGCGGAAGCCGGAATCCAGGGGTGGCACCAATGACACCCAAGACACTTCCACCAACCAGCGCAGCCCTATTTTCAAACCTTGAGTGTGCCGGCGGCGGCCGGCATCAGCGATTGGTACGAAAGCATGTCCCGGACTCCGATCCGGGATGAATTCCGGCTCCGGCCGGCGACGCCAACCACCGTCGCCCGAACAACGACAGCCCAGGGTCCCAAGAGAAATGTAGCGCTGGGGCTTGTCCCCAGCTAGGGGTGGGGTGGGGTGGGGGCACGGATGATGCCCGAACCCTTCCATCAACCAATGCTCCAGATTTTCATACCGTGGTGTGCCGGCGGCAACCGGCATGTGCGATTGCTATGAAAGTCCGACTTTCATCCTCTTACGTGGCCTTCGCAAGGTCATTGGTGACTCCGGCAAAGGCCGGAATCCAGGAGGAGAGGGGTGGGGCAGGGCCGCAGTACAATAGGCGAAAACCCGGCGCCCCACGGTTCTCATCCACTTACGCGGACCTCGCAGGGGCGTGGCGGTTCCCGAGAACGCGGGAATCCAGGGAAGGGGCGGCCGGCGCATAGACTCCGGCCTCTAGAGCCCTTCCGCCTAGTGCGGAGCTAGTTGCCGGACTCATCCGCGTCGCTGTCTATGGCGGCCAACACCCTTTCGACGTGGCCCGGCACTTTCACGTTTGGAAAAACCGCCTTTACTGTCCCGTCCTCGCCTATGACGAAAGTGCTCCTTACGATGCCCATGTACTTTCGCCCGTACATGCTCTTCTCCCGGTATGCTCCGTAGCTGGTGCTCATGCTGGTGTCCTCGTCGGCCAGTAGCGGGAACGGCAGTTCATGCTTGCCGGCGAATCCTTCGTGCGACTTGAGGCTATCTGTGCTAACGCCGATGACCGCGACGCCACGCTTGGCGAACTCCGGCGTCAAGTCGCGGAAGCTGCAAGCCTCTTTCGTGCACCCAGACGTATTATCCTTGGGATAAAAGTAAACAACTAGCGATTGCTTACCGACAAAGTCGGACAATGATATGGTGCGGTCGCCCGTGGCCGGCCGTGAAAAGTCCGGCGCCGCAGAGCCGACGGTGGGATATCGTGGTCGGTTCATAGTTCCCTCCATTCCTGATTTGGCTCGTTCCCGGAATCGAGACTACAATTGAGTTGTGACCTCGTTCCGGGGATAGACTTGAATCAAATAGATTATATGAGGAGGCGTGCTGTTGAGCGAAGCGACACCCCGAATCATCGCGCTCCACTACTCACCCAGGCGCCGTATGCCAATGAAGTCAGTGCAATCCATCCTGGCGCTGCGAGATCACGGGCTTGACCACGACGCTCACGCCCGGCCCGGCGGTCGGCGGCAAGTCCTCTTTATGGACGTCGAAACGCTCCGGATACTCGAAGTTCCAGTCGGTTCCCTGAAGGAAAACATCACCACCGAAATGCTGACACTAAGCGATCTGAAACCTGGAGATTCTATTATTGCTGGCGAAGCCAGGTTCGAAATTACTATGGAATGTGAGCCCTGCAGCCACTTGGAGGAAGTCCGGCCTGGATTGAGAAACCAAGTCGCCGGCCGCCGGGGCCTTCTGGCCAGGGTGATTCGAGGCGGCGAGTTGCGTGTGGGTCAGCCGCTCACGGTACAGAGGATCGACCGGGAAGTTCTGGTGCACGCTACCGGTTGATCCTGTACAACCGAGTTAAACATAGGCGTTCGATGTTGGGCGTAGATCTGCTTCCCCACAACCACTGCCCGGAGTTCGGGTATCGCCGCCACACTATTCGCGGCTAGAATTGGCATAACTGATCCGCCTACGCTGATCTCCGTTTTGGAGGGCAATCACGCAGCTATCCAAGATTCGTCAAGGTGCCGCCGAGCGGTACCTGGTTGCGCTGCGATATCCCGACTTCAAGTTGATGTGGACCGCCGGCCTCGCCGGCTCCGCCGCATCCTGGGCGTTGATAGTGGCGAGGGGATGGCTGGCCTTCGAGATCACCTCCGGCTCCTCCAGAGTCGTGGGACTTACGACCTTCGCCGCCATGGCGCCCCTCTTCCTCGTGCCGCCGTTCATCGGCGTTCTAGCCGATAAGGTAGATCGCCGAAATCTCGTCGCTTGGACGCTCGCGATCGACATCCTGCAAAGCGTGGTGTTGTCGCTGCTTGCCATCACCGGTGCAATCGAGGTTTGGCATCTGGTGACGCTTGCCGCGGTGAACGGCGTCGCCCGAGCTGCCCAGATGCCTTCGGTCGGGGCACTGGTGCCCAACCTGGTCCCCAAGGAAAGGTTGTTGAACGCGCTTTCGCTCAACGCCGCGACCCTCCACGGATCACGCCTCATAGGACCAGTGTTAATTGCGCCGCTGTTGGTTACGGTGGGTGTCGGGGGAGCATTCGTACTGTGCGTAATCTCCTACTCGTTCGGCCTGGTCCAAGTCCTTCGGGTACGCACTCGGTCCACCGGGGGCATCACCGCCGAACAGCACATGTGGCCCGCATTTGTCGACGGCATGGTCTACGTGTACAGGCATAGACTGATCAGATCGATCATGATTCTGACCGCGTTTCACTGCGCGCTCACTATGGCTTACGAATCCGTGTTACCGACTCTGGCGGACCAGCGATTGCAAGCAGGAGCCAGTGGGTTCAATACCCTGATGATAGGGGTGGGCGCCGGCTCCCTGGTCGGCAGCGTCTGGATCGCGGGCGTTAGGGGTAGCTTGAACCAAGGGCGAATTCTACTCGCCGTCGGAGTCTTGAGCGGGCTCTCGTTGGCCGGCCTCGGCTTGGCAACCAACATGACGTTCGCCCTGGTGTCGGCGGCGCTAGCCGGCGGCTCTCAGGGCGCATACATGACTCAGGTAGCAGCCATAACCCAGTCGCTCGCCGATGACAAGTACCGTGGACGCGTTGCGAGCATCTTCACGTTCCACTTAGGTGGTTCCATGGCGCTGGTCAATCTGGTCAATGGCGAGTTGGCTGAGTCCATCGACGTTTCTTTGATCTTGGCCGCGACCGGTTCCGTCTTCGTCATCATGATGATCGCCACCTTTAGGAACGCCGTTTTCCGGCGCATCTATACGGACGGCGTGCCGGCGCCGCTAGCTGTCGCTCACTGACCCGGTCCTTTCAGGACGCCATCGCTCTTTCCGGCGATCAGAGGCGTGTCCCGCATCCCGATGCGGGGCCGGAATCAAGGGCAGGCAGCGGTGGGCAACAATGAAACTCGAACTCTTCCACCAACCAACGCACCGAGTCTTCATACCTTGGTGTACCGGCGGCAGCCGGGACGAGCGAATACTATGAAAGGGAGTTATATACAATCTTACGCGGTGCCCGTCGAAGGTCGGACGGGTGAAGAGATGTCAAGGGGTGGAGCGCAAAGGAAACCCGCCGAATTCAAGGTCTTTGTGTCGCATGATCGACTCGATAAAGACATCGCCATGGTCATTGACGCGATAGACAATACGCCAACTACCGTCTAGTAAGACTCGCGACCCCGGATAGTTGAAATCGTCTAGGCTGAACTTGAAATGCCTGTCAATGGCAGGGTCCAATAGAATGGACGCACAGGTGCGCCATGCGTCCATCAGATCAATACAAGATTCCAGGAATGACGCGGCTTGGCGTGAAAACCAGAGTTTACGACCGGTGGGTGGCATTGGGGAGAAGCTTGCCGGCTAGTTCGCTGGCAGGAACGAATTCGCCGCGATCGATTTGTTCCATTCCCTCAGAAATGTGTTCTCGAATCGCGGGATCATCCGCCATTTCCTTTAAGGTATTGCGTACCTCTTCTCTCCATTCTTCCACATGATAGTCTTGTATATCTTGGATCGGAATGACCGGGCGACGGTTGCCTGATGCCCTGGCTCGCCGCCACGGTGTGCCCTGGCCGTGAGTCAACTCGGATAATTCTTCGGCACTCTGACCCCCATAAATCGCGAACACGCGCTCAATCAGGTCTCTCTCTCTAAGTCCAAGGGGATCGGACTTGGCATTTGCAATCTCCTGCGAAACAGGAGCGTCCTTGTATTGCTTCAATGCGTCATACAAATCAGAAACAACCGGACCGAGTTGCCATGCCTCAAAGTCTTGATGGATCAGCCGCTCTCTATGAATGCTCAACATGCGAGCCTGAGCAAAATATACTAATTTCTGTAAGTGCATGGGTGTAAGAGTCTTACCGTGCTTACGCGCATACTGAATAAATGCATTCGCAATGGAGCGAGCATCGTACACCGTTCCCATGATGTTCATCCGCGTAAATTCCTCCTAGTCCGTGTGTAGGACAAATGTTAGCATGTTGTTTCAAATGACCCAAGTATTATATAAATCCCTTCTCAAACTCATGGATTACGTGAGCCTCTGAGTCGTGCATGCCTGAGAAAGTACTAATGTGATGTATTATTGCCGGGGTTTTTGGCTCTTGCCCATGATAGGTCTCAGTAGCGGCTTTATTGATACGGATGTTTAGCGCCTGAATCTTACCAGCGTGCTCGCTGGCATCGGCGAGGAATACGATCTCTTGCAGTAAGATACCACATACACGTTCGAAGGATATGACTCGCCCTGCGAGCTCAGCAGTAACGTCGGCTACGTTCTGTTGGAACGCCTAGTCATCCAACATAGTGCTCCTTTTTTTGGATGTTGATCGCCGGTCGATTAGGAGTCCATGCGCTTGTCAGATTACAGAAAGGGCCGCTTGCGTAGCATTGTATAAAGTTCCCCTATGAAAGCATGTCCCGGACTCCGATCCGGGATGGAAGCTCCAAAGTTAGTGCAGGCAGAAAAATGTAGCGCGGGGGCTTGTCCCCCGCCTAGGGCGCGCCGCTAGTCCGCCGGCGTTGCACCACTCGGCGCCGTCGCCTTTTCATCCCCTAATGTGGCCTGCGCAAGGGGCCATAGGTGATTCTCGCGAAAGGCTGCCTCGTATCCCGATCCCGGGCCTGAATCCAGCGGATGCCTGGACGCGCTCCTACTGCAAGTCCAGCTTGCGCAAAGCCTCTTCGGCTTCCCTACGCACTTGGGGATCTGGATGTCGCGCGATGATCCACGTCAGTCCGGACCGCGCCTTCTCGTCGCCGCGCTTAGCTAGCTCCATCGCCTCCGCGTCACGGTTGTCGTAGTAGGACCAGTCCCGATCGGCGATGGTCAGGTCGAAATCCTTCCAATAGTACTGCAACTCTCGCGATTCCCAGCCCTCATATATCTCGTCCCAAGTTCCGCCGGAGTTGTGCGGCTTGAGGCAAAAGTCGAGGATCGGCTGGTTCGGGCTCTGATAACGATAGTCGACCGAGAGGCGAATCCGATCGTCGGTCAAATTCGGCAACGCCTGGTGAATCGCCAGGCTATGGAAAATCAGCGCGTCGCCTGGTTGATAGTCTGTCGTGAGCCATTCGCCGCCCAGCTCCCGGGGATCGACTCCCATCCCTCCGGCTCCGAGGGCCAAGTGATACTCGCGAACGCCCTGACGATGCGAACGAGGCATGATCGCCAATCCGCCTAGCTCCCTCGGACAATCCCCCAAGGGAACCCAGCAAGAATATGTCTCGGTCGTACCCTGGATGTGGACGAAGTCCTGGTGGGGTGGCGTGGCGAACTCATTGTTCCTGGGAAACATTATCCGAGCGATTTTGTTCGCGTGGGGTAAGACTTGGTCGCCCAGCAGAGCCCCCATCACTTGGATGATGGCCGGCGAGTGGCCGAGCCGGTGGAATCCCTCGACTGTCTGGATTTCGCCGTAGACCTTCACGTAGTCCGGCTCCGGGTCCAGGTAAACACGTTCGCCATTGGCGATCCCGTCGGCTGGATCCGTTCCCGCCTTGAGCCACCCTCCCTCCGCGCATACCTCAAGGACTTCCTTTCTGAGGGTCCCAACCTGTCCGGCGTCGAGCAGGCCGTGAAAGAAAAGATAGCCCTCTCGCGCAATTCGTTCGCGCAACTCGCGGCCATCGCCTAAGGCGTCATTTGATGCTACGAGGTCGTTCACTTGCACAGCCATTTCCTGTAACCATCTCCTGAAGTCGGGCCTTGGCGGCCACGGATTGCTATGCTGGTTTACGGGGATACAAAAGTCCCGCTAGGGCCCTACCCCTTGCTCTCAGAGGCGGCAGCCAGCATTCGCAGCGCCTCTTCGGCCGCCCTCTTTTTCTCCGGCCTGGGATCGCGCGCGATGATCCGCGTCAGGGCGGAACGCCCGATGGGATCGCCCTTTTTTGCCAACTCCATCGCTTCGGCGTCGCGCTTGTCGTAGTAGGACCAATCCCGTTCGCCAATGTTCACGTCCAGATTCTGCCAATAGTATTGGAGGTCTTTCGACTTCCAACCACTGTAGATTTCTTCCCAGGAACTCTTGACGTTATGCGGTCCGAGGTAAGCTTCTACAATGGGCTGACTCGCCGCCTGATACCGATAGTCAACTGAAAATCGCATGCGATCTAGGGTCGTATTTGGTAGCGACTTGTGTACCGTCATGCTGTGAAAGATCAACGCGTCACCGGCCCTATAGTCGGTAGTTAGCCACTCGCCCGTCAGATACTCGGCGTCTACACCCATCCCGCCGGCGCCCAACTCGGGGTGATACTCGAAAACGCCCTGTTGGTGCGAGCCGGCCAGAATGCTCAACCCGCCTAGCTCTCTCGGACAGTCGCCAAGCGGCATCCAACAGGAGTAGGTCTCGGTCGACCCCTGAATATGGACGAAGTCCTGATGCGGTGGGGTGGCAAACTGGTTGTTTTGGGGGAACATAAGTCGGGCGATCTTCGTCGCGTGGGGCAGTACTTCCTCGCCGACCATTTTCCCCATGAGGTCCAAGATCTCCGGCGCGTGGGCCAGCTTATGAAAGCTCTCCAGCCTCTGGACTCCGTCGTAGACCTCAAGATAGTCAGGTTCCGGCTCCAGATATGTGCGCTCGCCATTCGCTATCCCGTCCACCAGGGGAGCGCCTTCTTTTAGCCAACCGCCCCGCTGACAGACCTCAAGAACGTCGCGGCGCAGGTCCTCGACTTGGCCAGGATCTAATAGCTCGCGAAAGAATAGATAACCGCTCCGATCCATTCTTCGGCGCAGTTCTTCGCTATCGTCCGCGACTTCATTGGAAACAACATATACATTCATGTCCACGGCCATTGAGCTTTACCTCCCCAGGATGTGCTGCCAGTGTCCTCTGATGTTTGGTCTGATCGGTACGATTGCCGGACCGGAAAAGTTGCTACTGCTTGCCGGCAGAAACGGCGTCCAACTCTCGCAGGGCCTCCTTGGCGGCCTGCCTCTTCTCTGGTCTCGTGTCACGGACGATTATCCGGTTCAGTGCCGGCCGCGCGGTCTCGTCGCCCTCCCGTGCCAGTCTTAGCGCCTCTGCGTCTCGCTTGTCGTAGTATGACCAGTCCCGCTCGCCAAACTTAACATCCTGCTCTTGCCAATAAAACTGAAATTCAGTCGACTGCCAACCGGGATAGATATCGTCCCATGACGTCGAGTAATGCGGCATCAGGAAGGTGTCGAGCATCGGCTCGCTCACACCTTGGTAACGATAATCGGCCGACAGTCGCATTCGGTCCGGCGTCGAGTTCGGCAACGATTCGTGAACTGTCAGGCTGTGAACGATCAGCGCGTCGCCTGCCCTGTAATCGGTCGTCAACCAATCGCCTCTCAGATAGTCGGCGTCTACACCCATGCCGCCGGCTCCCAACGACAGATGGTAGTCGTGCACACCCTGTTTGTGGGATCGAGGCAGCACGTTGAGTCCGCCCAGCTCTCTCGGACAATCCCCCAAAGGCATCCAGCAAGTGTAAGTCTCGGTTGTCCCTTGGATATGAACGAAGTCTTGGTGCGGTGGAGTCGAGTGCTGATTGTTCTGGGGAAACATCAGCCTGGCGATCTTCGCCGGATGGGGTAGCACCTCCTCGCCGATGAGCTTTTCCATGACATCCAGAATTGCCTGGGAGTGGGCCAGTCGATGAAAGCTCTCCATCTTTTGGACTTCCTGGTAGACTTCCAAAAAGTCAGGCTCCGGCTCGACGTATACCCGCCTCCCGTTTCCTATCCCGTCGATCAGCGGTGCGCCCTCCTTGAGCCATCCGGCTCGTTGCAGCACCTCCAGCACGTCCTTGCGCACTTCCCAATTCGATGCGGGATCGATCAACTCGCGAAAGAATAGATAGCCCTCTCGGTCCATTCGCTCGCGCAACTCGCTTGCGTCGTCCAAGATGCCGTTCGACACGACATATTCATTCAATTTGACTGCCACCGCACTCTACCTCCTAAGTTCACGCGATAGATCTCTCCGCTGTGACGACCTTTCCTCACATTAGCATTACGATTTCGACTATGCAAAAGAACTGCTCATTCAGGAGCTAGTTGTCACTTGTCTTGGCCGCGATCGCGTAATTCAGCGCGGCAAGCGCCTCCTCGAAGACCTGGCGTTTGCTTTGATCAGATTCTCGTTCGATCATCCTGGTCAGGACTGGACGCGCGACGTCGTTACCCTGCCGCGCGAGCTCTAAAGCCTCTTCGTCCCGCTTGTCGTAGAAGCGAGAGTCGCGGACCACGGTTTCCACGTCGAAGTTTCTCCAGTAATACTGGAGGTCGCTCGACTCCCAGCCGGCGTAAACCTCCTCCCATCCCATGTTCGCCACGTGCGGATCCAGGAACGCCCCTACGATGGGCTCTCGTGCGCTCTGATATCGGTAGTCTACCGACAGCCTCAGCCTTTCGGTCGTGTTCGGCAGCGCCCGATGTACGGCGTGGCTGTGGAAGATCAATGCGTCACCGATCTCGTAGTCGACGCTGAACCAATCGCCGGTCAATTCGTCGTCCGGCACTCCAAGGAATCCGGCTCCCCTGGTAACGTGGTGATCGTATATGCCGGCCTTGTGAGAACCCCTGAGCGCTACCAATCCTCCATCTTCACGCGAACAGTCGCCAAGCGGTATCCAGCACGTGAACGTCTCAGGCGCTCCCTGAATGTGTATGAAGTCCTGATGGGATGGTGTGGCCGCAACCGACTCAGAGGGGAACACTATTCGGGCAATGTTGGTCGGATGGACCAGGACCGGGTCTCCAACCAAGCCTTTAATGACGTTTATGATTTCAGTCGAGTGCGCCAAACTGTGGAACGCTTCCAGCTTGTAGATGTCTCTGTAGATTTCGTAAAAATCGGGTTCCGGCTCGGCGCAAGCGCGTGACGGTTCGGCGATGCCATCCGATGGATTCGATCCGGCCTTGATCCAGCCGTGGCGTTGGCAAATCTGCGTCACTTGCGTCCGCAAGTCTCGAATGCGCCCGGCGTCTACCAAGCCACGCAAAAACAGAAAACCATCTTCGGCCACTCGACGCCTGAGTTCCGCCTGATCCTCCAACGCTTCGTTGGCCGGTACGAAGTCCGTTGTGGGCAACTGCATTCTCGACTCCCAATACCGTGAATCGTAACATATGCGGCTAGTGTTGGACGCTCAGTTTCGCGGTTCCTCCTCCGCCCACCGCTGCGCCCGACGTTATAATCATGAATGCATTGTCTACTACTCTCAATTCCGATCGCATCGCCGGCTCCAACCATAGTCGAAAGGTAACGTCTCCCCATCTCTGTTGGGCAGAGATCGACCTTGACGCCGTCGCTGATAATGTGCGAACGATTCGCTCCGTCCTTTCCGCCAACGTCGAGCTGTTGGCGGTGGTGAAAGCCAACGCCTACGGCCTCGGTGCCGTCCCAGTCTCTCGAGTTGTGCTCGCCGCCGGCGCCACCCGGCTGGGTGTCGCGAATTTGGACGAGGCGGCCGAGCTCCGACAAGCCGGCATCGCCGTGCCGATTCTGGTGCTCGGCTACATCCCCAACTCCGAGGCTGAGCGGGTACTCGATCTGCGGGTTGTTCCAACTGTTGCATCGGCCGGCTTAGCCGACGCGCTGGATCGGACTTGCCGGCGCCGGCGAACCCGAATCCCGGTCCACATCAAAGTGGATACCGGCATGGGACGATTCGGCCTGCTACCCCGCGAGGTGGAGCCGCTTCTTAGATCCTTCAGTACCTCGAGCAGCCTGCGATTCGAGGGTATCTTCTCCCATTTCGCCACCGCCGATTCACCCGACAAGTCCTTTGCCTTACGCCAGTTGAAACAGTTCAATGCCCTCTTAAACACGCTGAAAGCGTCGGGTTTTGAATTCGCGTGTGCCCACTTGGCGAATTCCGCCGCAACGCTTGCATTGCCCCAGGCTCACTTCAACATGGTGCGGTGTGGCTTGGCGTTGATCGGTCACAGCCCGGGAGGGTCTTCAACACAGGGTGCGTCGCTCCGGCCGGCCCTCACTCTCAAATCCCGCGTGGCGCGCCTTCGCAATCTGCCTGCAGGATCCGGCGTAGGGTATGGACATGCCTTCACTACCACCCGGCCGACCGATATCGCACTGGTGCCGATCGGCTATGCCGAAGGCGTGAGGCGGGCCGTCACCGACCGGGGCCGAGTCCTGATTAGAGGACGGAGGGCCCCGTTGGTAGGGCGTGTGTCGATGGGCTACGTCACCGTGGATGCTGACGGTATTGACGCCGAGGTGGATGATGAGGTTGTCTTGATTGGCCGGCAGGGGAACGAAGCGATATCCGCCGAGGAGGTTGCCGCCTGGTCCGATACCATCGTGTACGAGGTGTTCACCGGCTTGTCCGAGCGCCTGCCCCGTATTTATCTAGGTTCCCGGTAGCCCCCAAACTACACAAATTCGCGAAACTTCACGGTGAGGCTCGTTTTCTACCCGTAACCTTGCCCTGAACTACCCCGTTGGGCGAAGGCCTGCCACAAGCAGCTATCAGGCTTCTAGGCAATGGTTTTAACGACTAGTAAGTATCGGCCCGTCGCCGGTCGCTTGTTGCAATAGATTCCATGATAGGAATATAATGCATTGATGGCTTGGGACGTCGAGTACACGAAGGAGTTCGGGCAGTGGTGGCAGGAACTCTCGGAGGTTCAGCAGGACGCCTTGGCCGCCAGAGTCGAGCTGCTGATGGAGCACGGACCCCGCCTGCCTTACCCATACTCCTCGGACGTCAGAGGTTCACGGCACGGAGTCATGCGAGAGCTTCGAGTGCAGAGCGGCGGCAGGCCCATCCGGGTCTTCTATGCCTTCGACTCCAGGCGAACGTCGATACTGCTCATCGGGGAGACAAGACAGGCAACGACCGGTTCTACGAGGATTACGTGCCGGTGGCCGACGACCTCTACGACGAGCATCTGGACGAACTGCGAAAGGAGGGGCTGATCGAATGAGTGGACGCCATCCGTTCAACGAGCTGACTAAGGACTTCACTCCGGAGCGCCGCCGGCGCGTCGACGAAATGAAGCGGGCTCTGTTCGCCGAAATGCCTCTACATGAGCTTCGCCGGGCACGGGCGCTGACCCAGCGAGACATGGCAAAGATGCTGAAGGTTAACCAGCCCGCCGTGTCCAAGCTTGAGCAACGGGCCGACGTGTACGTGTCAAGCTTGCGGTCCTACATCGAGGCAGTAGGTGGACGACTGAAGATCGTCGCCGAGTTTCCCGAGGGCGAGGTAGCCATCACCAACTTCTCCCAGGCTGGGGAACCCGACGACTCTCGTGTGGACAAGCCATGAACGGATTCAATGATGCGCTCTCATACTACCCAACCGACCTCCTTCAAGGTCATCCGAGCCTGGAAGTTGTCCCGTTTCACTCGCAAGCGAGAGCGCCAAGATGGCTGGAGACGAGCCCACACTGACGCACAACATACCCAAGCCATCAAACGGAGTGACCGGCCAATGCGCCTCGGTTCTCGATTCTGGCCAGTCCGCCCCACCAAACTTGACAAAATCGAGAACTTTCACATTGAGGTTTGTCCTAGACCTGTAACCAGGTCATTAGACACATCCCCGTCGGTCAAGTGTCCGCTACATGCGGAGACGGTGGATTCGGCGATCCAGACCGGGCGTTTGCCGATGTTTCGCAGTCAGCCGTGCAGCAGCCAACGCCAGGGATCAGTAGAGATGTGCTTGAGGTCTTCCTACGTCTGAACTGCCGGTCAATCCCTGTTTAACTCGTGCGGAAAGTCAGCATCTGTCTACTGACTCCATAGTGCTCGCAATCTCCTGGACGGGCCAGTTCACCTCCTCCTCGGCTACGCGGTCGTAACCACGCAGTGCCATTCCTCCATCGGCTGGGAGGAACATGGTGCTCGGTTGATGCCCCAAATGCAGGTCTGCCGGCTGGAATGAGGCGCTGACTCTGCTAGAGTTCCACCTGGAACACGGCGTCACATATGGGAAAGTTCCCCCGGAGTGAATTCCCCGACCCCCTCCGCAATCCACCTCTCAAGGACCGGGTTTCATATACATGGATGAACGACTGAAGATCAATCGGACCAACTGGAACGAGCGTACACCGGTACACGCGGCGTCTGACTCCTATTACGTAGGAGGGTTCAAGGCGGGCCGGATAACGCTAACCGACATCGAGCGAAGAGAGGTTGGTGACGTATCGGGAAAGACGCTCCTCCACCTCCAGTGTCACTTCGGGTTGGACACGATGTCGTGGTCGCGGCTGGGCGCGAAGGCGACGGGGGTGGATTTCTCAGAGAACGCAATCGGCCTGGCCCGGGCGCTCAATGAGGAGTTGGCGTTGGGCGTTCGATTTATTCGCTCCAACATCTACGATCTACCGGACGCGCTGGACGAGCAGTTCGACATCGTGTTCACCTCTTACGGCGTCCTGAACTGGCTGCCCGACATCGCCAGATGGGCTGAGGTCGTGAGCAACCACCTCAAGCCGGCGGGCGTGTTCTACATCGTGGAGTTCCACCCGTTTGCGGCGGTGTTCGAGGCGTCGGAGGCGGGCGACATGGTACCGACGTACAGGTACTTCCACCACGAACTGTTCTTCGAGGGCGGCGACCCGAGCTATGCGGGCAAGGGGATAATCGAGACCCCGACCTACCAGTGGCAGCACAGCCTGGGTGATATAGTCTGCGCGCTGATCGACGCGGGGCTGAGGATCGAGTTCCTGCACGAGTTTCCCTTCACCTGCTACCAGGCCTACCCGGCCATGGAGCGGAGCGACGATGGCTGGTGGCGGCTTCCAAAGCACAACGAGAGCTTCCCGCAGATGTTCTCGATAAGGGCGACCAGATGAGTGGCGCCAGATCCAATAGTCTTAGACGGCCGGGCGGGTCAGGCCCTGATTCGGCCCCGCCATGCGCAGCCTTTGACCGAAAGCTCGAAAGTAAACGCTGAGTTGCTCTTGATCCACTACTCTTGAACGCGGCTCGGCTATCCCTTGATCACCACCATCGGTCGCAGGCGTAAGACGTTGCGGCATAGACCGGCTCCGTCTACGACCCTCATTACCTGGGCAACGTCCTTGTACGCCTCCGGCGCCTCTTCCGCCAGCAGACCCCGTGCACGCGCCCGCACGTAGATGTTCTCGGATTCAAGTCGCTTTGTCAGATCGACCTTGCCCAACAGCTTTTTGGCAGCCTTCCGGCTCATCATCCGACCCGCGCCATGGCAACAGGATCCGAATGACAGCTCCATTGCACCGGGCGAGCCTACCGCCACGTAGGAGTAACGACCCATATCACCCGGCACCAGCACCGGCTGACCTATTGCCTTGTACTCCGCCGGCAGCTCCGGATGGCCTGGCGGAAATGCCCTGGTCGCGCCCTTCCGATGAACGCACACCTCGCGCCGGACTCCCTCTACCTCGTGGTTCTCGATCTTGGCAATATTGTGGGCCACGTCGTATACCACCGCGATGCCCTCGCCGATCCGCTTGCCGAACTTGCCGGCAAATGTATCCCTCACCCATTGAGTCAAACACTGTCGATTTGCAAATGCGAAGTTCGCAGCGGCCGCCATTGCCGCCAGGTAGCGCTGTGCCTCCGGCGACTTGATCGGCGCGCAGGCCAACTGACGGTCCGGCAAATGTATGCCGTACCGAGTTGATGCGGCGTTCATCACCTTGAGGTAGTCTTGGCAGACTTGGTGGCCGAAGCCTCGGGAGCCGGTGTGGATCAAGATCGTGATCTGGCCTACTTCGCCGATCCCCAGACGCTCGGCGGCGTCCTGATCGTAGATCTCGTCTACCTTCTGTACCTCTAGAAAATGGTTGCCGGAACCTAGCGTGCCCAGCTGGCGGGAACCTCTTTCCCGCGCCCGGGAGCTGACCTGCCCCGGATCTGCCCCTGACAGAAGTCCGCCGGACTCTAGCCGCCGCAAGTCGGCCGGCTGACCGTAGCCGGCCTCCACGGCCCAACCGGCACCTTGTTCCATAACCTCGGACAGTTCGCTGTGGCGCAGTTTTATTCGCCCGCCTCGTCCGACCCCAGCCGGAATGTCACGGTAAAGGGCATCGGCAAGATCAGGTGCCATTCCCCTCAGATCGCCCTCGACGAGTGGCGTCGACAACAGCCGTACGCCGCAGTTGATGTCGAATCCGATGCCGCCCGGCGATACCACGCCGTCCTGACCGTCTGTCGCCGCAACTCCGCCGACGGGAAAACCATAACCCCAATGAATGTCCGGCATCGCAATCGACGATCCCAGGATGCCGGGCAAAGTCGCGACGTTCGCGACCTGTTCCAATGAGCGGTCGGACCTGATCGAATCCATCAGCGCCGCGTCCGCAAATACCAACCCCGGCACGCGCATCCCAGGGACAGTACCGATCGGTACCTGCCATCGATATTCATCTAGTTGCTTGAGTGCCATTACTCCCCCAGGGGTCGCCGCGAATTTTTCGGGCGCCTAGCGATCGATCCCTCTTCACACGTCAAGTATAAACCGAGCCCGCCACGTCTCGTGGTGGGAGACGCTCGCTTCGTGATACGTGGCTGACTTCAACCCCATCTCTAGTTGCCGGCCCGATTCCCGTTCGCCCCGGCACTCGGCGGTCAGGCGCAAGCCGGACTCGCCCATCCGGCCGTTGACCGTGACCTGGAACTCGCGAAAAAGCCATCCACGGGCGTCGAAGAGAAAGATTAGCTCGGCGAGCCAATCGATAAGCAACGAAACTTCGTCCGAGCCTTCCAGCTCCACAGTCTCCGTTTCATTTAATTCGAGTTGCTCCAGATCGACGATCAAACTGAACAGTGCGCGGCCAGACTCGACGAATACTTCCTCCAGGGAATCGGCCGATACTTCGACGCCGACGTCCGCTGTATGGTCGAAATAGCTAAACGGGGTCACGGCCTATCCCATTGCCGGCTCGCTCGACCCGCGGTCCAACTAGGCGTTGTCCGCGTGAGGAGTCGAGAATGACTCGTCGAAGGATCAGTCCCGTCATCCCATCCGAACCCTCGGCATAACCCCAAATTCCCCAAAGCCGGCGGGTGACGATGTAGGCAAATGCCAGCACGGAAAGCGCGACAACGTGCGAGGGAGAGCCTGTCCACGTCAAGTAGAGAGGCAGGGTCAAGAACCCGACGAACGTGGCGATTGAAGTCTTCCTCATCGGGATACAGGCCAAAAAAATGCAGATCAAGACTCCTGCCGGCCCGGCCGCAAACGCGCTCAACACTCCGATGGTGACCGCGACGCCTCGGCCGCCGCGAAAACGTTGGCTCAGGGGCCACCCGTAGCCGGCCATCGCCGAGAGTCCCACTAACATCGACTGTAGCTCGTCCAGCCCCACCGCCCGAGCCAGGAGTACAGAACCCAACCCTTGCATGAAGTTGCACACCGCGACGAGGACGGCCGGCGCCAGACCCACGTTCCTGTAGACGTTGGCCGCTCCCGGATTTCCCGTCCCGAACTCACGGATGTCGATGCCGGCCCAAGCGTGGCTCAATATCCGTGCGACCGGTGCAGACCCGATAGCGTAGCCAAGTACGAGTATTGGAAGAAGCAAAGGTTCGATCATCATTGCTATGAGAATAGACGCTCCAAAGGTAGTGCAGGCAGAAAAATGTAGCGCGGGGGCTTGTCCCCCGCCTAGGGCGCGCCGCTAGTTCGCCCGCGTTGCACCACCCGGCGCCGTCCCATTTTCATCCTCTTATGCGGCCTTCGCAAGGCCATGGTGATTCCCATCAATCCTCAGAGATACAGTCACCGAAGGGCCTCGGCCCTTCCTGACTCTTGCCCTGGGATGGGCAATTGCGGTCTAGACTCAGGAAACGGGGGGCCTCCGGTGAATCCATGGCCTCGCCTCCTCGAATGCGGCGGACGCCGCTATCACGGTTTCTTCGTCTCCCTTCCGCCCGACAATGTGAAGACCGATCGGCAGCCCGTCAGTCGATAAGCCGGCCGGCACCGTCGCCGCCGGGTGCCCGATAACGTTGATCGGCAACGTGAATGCGCCGTTCCAGTACTGATCGGGGTAAATTGATTTACTTGGTGTCAGCCCGGGATACTCACCATTCGGGAATGCCGGGAAACGAGCGGTAGGTGACAGAAGGAGGTCGTACTCTTCGAACAAGCCGGCCATCTTGGCCTTCAGAAGGTCGATCCGGCCGAGCGCATGAGCATAATCGGTCGTGGTTACTCTTGCCCCCATTTCTAGGAAAAGCCTGGCATACTCCGTCAGCTGATCGCCGTGGGTCTCCAAGTAGACGCCGTTGGTGGCGTAGGAGTTCGCCGTCAAGATAGGCCCAAAGGTGTCGTAAGGAGGGTCTAACTCGAGCTTCGCATCTTCCAAGTGGCATCCCAGGTCCTCAAACACCAGCGCCGCCTTCGAGGTTACGTCCAGAACGTCAGCGTCCACCTCCGCGAACCCGAAGTCCGAACTCCATGCGATGCGCAAGCCCTCGATTTCCCTGCCCGCCGCCGCGCCGAAATCGGGTGGAGTCTCGCGTAGCGAGATTGGGTCTCTCTTGTCGTATCCAGCCATTACTTGAAGCAGCAGCGCAGCGTCTCGGACCGTCCGGCTGAGAGGGCCCGCCTGGGAGAAAAAGTTGGGCATCGGCGCGTCGGTTACGCCTCTGTACCCCGAAACTCTGCCCTGGGTCGGTTTGATGCCGTAAATGCCGCAGAAGTTGGCTGGTATGCGGATCGATCCGCCGCCGTCACTCCCCGTGGCTATCGGGCTCAGGCCGGCCGCGATTCCAGCCGACGCTCCTCCGCTGGACCCGCCCGGCGTACGATCCGTATTCCATGGGTTCCGGCCGGGATCACCCAATCGGTTCTCGCAGGCACCGACGAGTCCAAACTCCGGGACGTTAGTCTTGCCCAACATGATGGCCCCAGCATCTCTCACCCGCTCCACCACCGCCGCGTCCTCGTCCGGTATTCGATCCTTGAACACCAGCGAGCCGACGGTGGTCCGGTATCCTTTGGTAGGCTCCGTATCCTTGATCGAGATGGGCAGGCCGTGCAGCGGGCCGAGTTTGTCGCCTCGTACGACGGCCTCCTCGGCGGCTCTCGCCGACTCCAATGCCTCGTCTCGGGTCAGCAACAGAAACGCATTCAGCTTCGGATTCAACTCATCGATTCGCCTGAAATATAGCTCGGTCAACTCCACCGGCGAAATCTGCTTCCCCGAAATCAGTGCTAGGAGCTCAGTCGCCGGAGCGAAGGCAAGCTCTTCATCTATCATTTCGTCCAATCCTGTCCACACTCGGGCACAACGTTCGGGCGGAGTCAGCGCCGCAACGAGTCGGACTCCCGGCTATCATATCCTGTAGACATTCATCCAACGTACATTTGGTTTGTATGTGTTCAGACTTAGGGGGACCAGTCTCGTGAGTGTCATTGGTACGAGAATAGATCCCCACTCTCGTCATTCCCGCGATCGAAAGCATGCCCCGTACCCCGATACGGGGCGGGAATCCAGGGGAGGGGCGGCCGGCGCACCCGTGCCACATTGAGTCGCTATGGGCAGTTCCGCCACAACCTACGGTCCTTGTTCGAACACAATTTGCAAACGCGCAGGACAAATTACGCTCAAATCTGAACAGTTACTTGATTTAGCTCGACGATAATTTTACCGGCCGATGTGTGCGCCTGAGCAGGCTGGCAATGGCACGTCGTGTCAGGAAGGATTTGCGGATGAATGGGACAATTCGTAACGCCGGAGCTGCCGACGTTCCTCGTATGGTCGAATTCTCCGAGAAGAAACGGACCGAGTATGAGCAACAGCAGCCAATATTTTGGCGCAAAGCCCGCGACTCCGCATCCGCCCAAAAGCCTTACTTTGAGCATCTCTTGACACTCGACAGCACAATCGTGCTCGTATACGAGTGCGAAGGAACAATTCAAGGCTTCGTAATTGCCAGCTTGCACACCGCGCCACCGGTCTATGATCCCGGCGGCCTCACCTGCAACATTGACGACTTCGTCGTCGAGGATCGCAGTCTATGGAAGAGCGTGGGTCGCGCTCTTCTCGACCGAGCGACAATTGAAGCGCGTGTCCGCAAGGCTGTCCAAGTGGTGGTAGTTACCGGCGGCCATGACCTTCCGAAACGCGAGATGCTCTCTACAATGGGTCTGTCCCTCGCCTCCGAGTGGTGGGTAAGCGGTATATAGAATCGCTAAAACGCGCACTCAAATAGACACGGACCACGGTCTCGAACCTCGTCATTCGTATGTTGTCAATACACCACAAGCGGGCCAACGATTAGGTGTGGGAGTGGGTAATGTGGCGCGGGGGCTTGTCCCCAGCCACGGCCAAGCGGCCATCCTACCTGTAACGCCGGCCCCTCCCTCGTTATCGGTACGAAAGCATGGCCCGTACCCTGATACGCAATAGATGGTTCCCGCCGCGCCCGCGGGCTCCGGTCGCCACGGCGAGACCGGTCATACCTGCCACCCACTTCGACATTCGTACGAAAATAGGCGGCACCCGTTAGACTTGCCGGTCTCGTCATTCCGGCGAAAGCCGGAATCCAGAGGGGTGGCAGGGGTGGCACGCACGGCACCCAAACGCTTCCACCAATCAACCCCGTTTTTCATACCTTGGTGTGCCGGCACCAGCCGGCGTGAGCGATTCGTACGAAAAATAGACTCCCTCAATCCAATTCGTCACTTGTATGCTGCTATTGGTCTCAATAATGTTCCGATTGTGGGGTGTGGGAGAGGGGAATGTAGCGCGGGGGCTTGTCCCCCGCTGGGGTCGGCGTGGAGCGTGGCAGAATCCGCCGCGCCGATTCGCTGTACCAATTCACTCCTCCGGGTTTTCATACCTTGGTGTGCCGGCACCAGCCGGCATGAGCGATTGGTACGAAGATTGATTTCGGTACCGGGCCTGCCGCGGCAACCCGCCGGCGCGCGTACAATACCGCCATGCCGGCGAACACATCGCGATTCTCCGCCCTTCTCCTCGACGTCGACGGCGTCATCCGGCAGGGGTCAGCCCCGGTACCGGGCGCAGTCGATGCCGTCCGGCGCCTCCGGCAAAATGGCCTCCCGCTGCGATTCGTCACCAATACCAGCACCAAGAGTCGCCGGTCTCTCTGCGGCGAGTTGAGAAGCATGGGTTTTGACATCGAAGAATCGATGGTAGTCAGTGCGCCGGTAGCAGTCGCCGAATATCTGCGCAACAGCGACGATCCGTCCTGCTTCCTGATCGCCAAGGGCGACGTTGCCGAAGACTTCGCCGGCGTCTCGCTGGAGTCGGACCGGCCGGCCGCCGTTGTAGTAGGCGGCGCAGAGGAAAACTTCACCTACGAGGCGATGAACAGGGCCTTCCAACTCCTCTTGGCCGGCGCCGAGTTGATCGCGATCCACCGCAACGCGTACTGGCGCGTCGGCGATGACCTCTGGCTCGATGCCGGCGCCTACGTGGCAGCCTTGGAGTTTGCCACCGGCTCGCGCGCCAAGCTCTTCGGCAAGCCGGCGCCGGACTTCTTCTCACAGGCCGTCGCCGCCCTCGGCGTGCCGGCTCACCGCGTCCTGATGATCGGAGACGATGCCGTCTCAGACGTCGCCGGCGCCCAGGACGCCGGTCTGGCCGGCGCGCTGGTGCAGACCGGCAAGTTCAGGCCCCAAGACCTCGAACGGCCAGGCTTCCGTCCAGACCTAGTCGCCACCTCCATATCGGCGCTGGTGGACCATCTCCTGCGAACCTGAATCCCGGTCGCGAGTCGATTCCGGCCAGTCGTCCAATGTCTTGGCGCAAACCCGTGAATCTAGTGTCCGTACGCTTCAGGTATCAGCCGTGGCGACGTGGGTGGCGAAGTAGTGCGTTCCGCCTCACCCGACGGTGACTGTTTGGCGGACCGCGTCAGGCGGTACGCCTCGAAGTCCATCCTCACGCCGGTCGTCGAGGACAAGGGAAATCGCCTCCGCCAGATTCTCGCGGGCCGCATCCACGGTGCTCCACTGACCGTTAGCCCCCGGTATTTCGGGGCAGTACGCTATATACCAAATCGTCTTCTTTCTCAATTACTGCCGTGAATTCGTTTCGCAATTTGCCCACACTCCGACCATCAAACGACGCTAGGCTTCCAACTGTATGCAACTGCTACGTTGGCCTGTCATTTCCCATCTCAAATTGGAGATTCCGCCGGCCCCCTCTCAACTAAGCGTGACGCCGGTAATCACAACTTGAGTGGCCCTGGTACGAGGTCTCGCGGTCCGCCCCGGTGAGCTCAGCGCTCAACAGGATAGCCCGTTCCGGCCATCGACTCCTCGATCTCGGACCGGCTGGCCCGGCCCGGCTCGTGTCGCAACGTCACCGTACGGGTTGGTATATCGGCATCGACGAACTCGACCCCGCCTAGCTGCGTTACCGCGTCTCGTATGGTGCTCACGCAATGCCCGCAGGATATGTCCGGCGCCTTAAGTGTCAGTGTTTCCATTACGTACCTCCCCACCTTGTATATGTGTTCTACTCGTCAGGATCGCTCCGCCGGCGGCAGGTGTCCGTCAGGACCTCAGCTTCTGCCGGCGCAATCGAAGTGAGTTCGAAACGACCGTGACCGAGCTTGCCGCCATCGCAAGCGCGGCCAGCATCGGATTCAAGAAGCCGTTTTCGCCCAAGACCGGCTGCAACCAGGTCGGCACGCCGGATTGTCCGAACACCGCGTACAGCACGCCGGCCGCGACTGGAATCAGAGCCACGTTATACGCGAAAGCCCAGAACAGATTCTGCTTTATCGTGCGCATCGTGCGTCTGGACAGCTCGATTGCCGCGCTTACGCCGCGCAAGTCGCCGCTCATCAAAGTCACGTCGGCCGCCTCGATCGCGACGTCGGTGCCGGACCCAACGGCGATGCCAACATCGGCCTGGGCTAGGGCCGGCGCGTCGTTGATGCCATCTCCTACCATCCCCACGGAATGTCCCTTCTTCTGCAGCCTGATCAGCTCATTCGCCTTCTGATCCGGCAATACCTCTGCCACCACCTCGTCGACTCCCAGGTCGCCGGCGATCGCTTCCGCCACGCGCCGGTTGTCGCCGGTCAGCATCACCACCCTCAACCCCATTCGCCGCAATTTGTCGACCGCTGCCTTCGAGCCGGCCTTCAGGCCGTCGCCTAATCCGATGAAGCCGGCCAACTGACCGTCTACCGCCACGAATATCGCCGTCAGGCCGACCCCCGCCAACTTGCTGGCCTCTTTCGCCAACATCTCGACCTCTACTCCACGCTGAGTCATCAATCGCGCGTTGCCCAGTAATACTCGCTTTCCCTCCACCAGGGCCGAAACTCCCTGACCCGGCAGGGCCTGGAAATCAACCGGCTCCGTCAAAGCCAGGCCGCGCTCTCGTGCGGCATCGACGACGGCTTGGCCCAACGAATGCTCCGACCCGCGCTCGGCCGACGCCGCCAGCCGCAAGACTTCGTCCGCCGATTCACGGTTCGCGGTGACCAGTCCCTTCATTGTCGGCTTGCCCTGTGTCAGTGTCCCGGTCTTGTCCATCACCACGGTGTCCAGCCGCTGGGCATTTTCCAACGCCTCGGCGTTGCGGATGAGAATGCCGGCCTCAGCGCCCTTGCCGGTTCCGACCATGATGGCGGTCGGTGTGGCCAGACCCAGCGCGCAGGGACAGGCGATAATCAATACGGCGATAAAGTTGAGCAGCGCGATGTCGAACGATGGCTCCGGCCCCAGCAAGAGCCACAATACAAATGTTGCCGCCGCAGTCGCAAAGACGGCCGGCACGAAGTAGCCGGCGATCACGTCCGCCAGCCTTTGCACCGGTGCCTTCGAGCCCTGCGCTTCCTCGACCAGCCGGATGATCCCGGCGAGTACCGTCTCGCTACCGACCCGGGTTGCGCGAAACTTGAACGAGCCAGAGGTGTTGATTGTGGCACCAATGACTTGAGATCCCGGAGCTTTGTCCACCGGCACGCTCTCGCCTGTAATCATCGACTCATCGATTGTCGAATTGCCCTGCGTCACCTCGCCGTCCACCGGAATCCGTTCGCCCGGCCGCACAAGAATCAGATCGCCGACCGCGACTTCGCTCGCCGGCACATCAACCTCGAGCTCCTCGCGAACGACGCGAGCGGTTCGCGGTTGCAAGCCGACCAGGCGCTGAATCGCGGCGGAGGTCTGGCTTCTCGCGCGAGCCTCCAGGTAACGGCCGACCAGGATCAGCGCGATGATGACCGCGGCAGTATCGAAATATAGGCCTCCACCGCCGACAGCGGCAAAGAATCCCGGAAACAGCAGCACGCCTGTGCTGTAAAGATAAGCGGCGCTGGTGCCCACCGCAATCAGCGTGTGCATATTCGCGTTCAGATGCCGTATCGCCGACCAGGCGCCAGAGTAGAATTGCCAGCCGGCCCAGAACTGGACCGGCGTAGCCAGCAACCAGATCAATAACCCTCTTCCGGCAAAGTCGCCAATTGTGGGAATCGCTCCGGCGACGCTGAGCAGCAATATCAGCCCCGCTAGCGGCACCGCGAACATCGCCTTGGCCCGGAGGCGCCGAGTCGAAACCGCGTTGCGACGAACCGGATCCGAGGCCAATTCGATCCCGTCTTCGTCCGGCGCAACCTCCGGCTCGACCAGCCCGTACCCTGCCTCCTCGACCGCCTGCTTCATCGCCTCGAGGCCCGTATGCGCCGGGTCGAAGACCATCGTCGCCTTTTCGGTTGCCAGGTTTACAGACGCCTCCCGGACGCCGTCCACACGACCCAGCGCTTTCTCCACCCGCCGGACACAGGCGGCGCAGCTCATGCCCTGGACCGCCACGGTCAACTTCTCTGTGTTCGTCTGATCTTCCGTCGCAATACTCATGGCGATTCTCTAGTGACTCCTGCGTTCATCCTCGATCGTCAGCACGGACTGAGCGGCCCTTGGCCTCGAAGACGGCCAACAGCTCCGATGGGAACGTATGCTCGGGTAGTAGGGTCTATAATTCCTCTGGTGATAGTTACTGCGGGTTGACAGTTGTAGGCGGCCTCTTCTTCGGCTTAGGCTGAACCAGCGCCTTGATGATCTCCTCACGACGCCACGGCCTTACAGTTGATGTAGTAGGAGGATTTGATGACTACTGAAGTTTCCGGCGAGACCAAAGACAGCGCTATTCTAGGTCGCGCTGCGTTCGTCTTCAACTTCGATAATGAATCCTGTAATCGGTCGCTTGATACGTGCAGGTCTATAGCTATGAAACATGCTGCGCTTAGTGATCTCTCTCTCAATGAGTGGTTGGGCTTTTTGCATGGTAAAGCGTTGGAGTTGGCGCCTTGCTGTCTCAGCATCGATTTTTTGCCCACACCGGAGGCATTCAATGTGGTGAATGTTTCCATCCGCGTCGATGCCATGGGCGACCTCTTGGCAAAGTGCGCATCTGAATACTACAAGCATTAGGCGTCAGGCTTTGGCTTCTTCGGCTTAGGCAGAACCAGCGCCTTAATAATCTCCTCAAAAGTCGCCGGCCGCTTGACAGACTTAGCTGTCATTGATGATCGCCTCGCATTGGTCTAGTATCTCAGTCGCCGCTATTTCGACTGCCGCCAAGCCAAGTACAATCGTACCCAGGCCCTCTTGTAAATCCTCCTTGTTGCGACGGCTAACGGCATCCTTTACCAATGAGTTGCCGCCAAGTATTACCTCAACGCTGGCCCTCACTTCCGAGTCTATCTTTTGAGCCAGTGGATCAGATGCCGGCGCGGGTAGATCAAGGAGAAGGAAACTGGCAGCTATTATCCCGTTTATGTTATTTTTGTAGGCCTCAGAATCGTAAGACCCGTCCCCTCTCTCTAGCGCCTCTATTTCCCGTATCACAGCATCGCCTGATTCTCCGATGGTAACCATGGGTATTGCTATTTCCGTCAAATAATCAACGGTGGCGGTAGTACAAACAACATCGGGCCTTTCAGCAACAACCGGCGCTTCAGTAGCCGCCGGCTCTACGGATAGGTACTGACTAGGAACGTATCCCTCATTACCAACAGGGTCACGAACATTGCGCCACAATGTGCCATCGACTTCAGACTCTGCCGATAGCTCGGTCATCTCGGTATCGTCCGGCCAGGCAACAATGCGATCCGCCATATCTCGCGTCAATCTGATATAGACACCTTCACCATCGGTATTGGCTACGTAGTAGCTCTCTCCGAATACTGGTTCAACTGTCGCAATAACCTCTGTGGGAACCGGCGTATCAACTACATTGGAGACTGGCGTATTAGGCGCAGTTGTGGTATTAACAGACGGTGTGGCGGTGATTTTGACATCAACTATTCTGATCCTAACCGACTGCGGTGTACAGCCGGTTAAGGCAAGTAACATAACGGACAGGACAACGAGGATTCGCATGATGGGTAGCCCCGTTGCGGCGCACATTCAAGCCACCCATCACAAGCTACTTGAATGTACATAGGCCGCAAGGGGGCACGAACCCTCGTCCGCGCCACTTGGCCTACGCGCAATCGCCTGTGATCAGTAAAGTGAAATATATTACCAGTTGAGGCATTCCGTCAATGTGGACGGAATGGGTAGTAAGGTCTATAAATCCCGCTCCGATATCACCCTCTCACGCTCGGACGGATCTTCTCCTCGAATCGCAGTCGTCACGCAGGTCTATCAGGTGATTGTCGAGAATCGCCCCGTTCACCCGGTCGATGGCCGCCCGGATCGGGTCGGTCTGCCTGATGATGTCGATGCAATATCGGTCCTCTTCGACCATCTTCTGGACTCCGCGCACGTGCCCCTCTATACTCTTGAGCCGATTCGGCACCCGCCGGCGCGCTTCGTCATCCATATACCTGTTCCCCTACCCACCCCTCTGGGAAAGGGTCACATCCTAGATGATACCGCCGCCGGCGACGATTCGTCAATTCGCCATCGTAGCCAGGCCGACCCTGTGCCAAGATTCCAAACTGTGTCTCCGCAACCATCCCCTCCGGCCCCACAACCCCTCGCCGTCGCCGGCGTATTGCCGCCCCGCTCCGATTGCCGTTATCATAGCCCCATACCCTACACTCGAAACAACGTCTAATCGGAGGTCCCTTTATGAACGGCGCAGACGCGGTTGCCAGCATACTCAAGCAGGAAGGCGTTGAGTATCTGTTCTGCTATCCCTCCAATCCGCTGATCGAAGCATGCGCGAAAATCGGAATCCGGCCCGTCCTCGCTCGTACCGAGCGAACGGTCGTCAACATGGCCGACGGCTACACCAGGATCTCCAACCGACGCAAGCTCGCCGTCTGTGCCGTCCAGCACAGCCCGGGCAGCGAGAACTCGTTCGGTGGCATCGCCCAGGCCTACGCCGACTCGGTCCCAATACTCTTCCTACCCGGCGGAGTCGAACGCGAAGAGGCGATCATAGCCCCCAATTTCGACGCAACGTTCAACTACAAGAACATCACCAAGTGGGCCAATCGCATTCCCACCCCTGAGCGCATCCCGGCGATGATGCGAAGGGCCATCAGCCAGGTGCGAAACGGCCGGCCGGGGCCGGTCCTCCTCGAGGTCCCGATCGATATCTCACAGGGCGACTTCGACGAATCGCATCTGTCCTATCAGCCAATCGTGACAACCAGGTTGGCGCCCGATCCCGACGTAGTCGAAGGTGCCGCCCGGGCGATACTCTCCGCCGACAACGTGCTGATCTCCGCCGGCCAGGGCGTCATGTACGCCGAAGCGACCGACGAGCTCCGGCAGCTAGCCGAGCTGCTCCAGGCGCCGGTCGTCTCGACGATGCCGGGCAAGGGAGCCTTTCCGGACGATCATCCTCTCTCCTGCGGGGGCGCCGGCAGGTCCTACTCCGACATGGCCGATCATTTCCGCCACAAGGCCGACCTCGTCCTTGGAGTTGGCTGTAGCTTTACCCTGGCTCCCTACGCGATGCCATTTCCGCCGGGCAAAGTGATGGTGCACATCACCCTCAACGAGGGTGACATCAACAAGGAATATCCCACCGAGTATCCGCTTATCGCCGATGCGAGGCTGGCCCTGCAGGCGATCATCGACGAGATCAATCTTCAGACCGACGGAGCACCCATCGACCGAAACGGCGACGTGGCAACCGAGTTGAAGGGAATCAAGGAAAGTTGGATGGCCAAGTGGCTGCCGGCCCTCACCTCCGACGAGAAGCCCATCAATCCCTACAGGGTGATCTGGGACACCATGCACGCGGTCGACCGCCGGCATACGATAGCTACCCACGAAGCCGGCTATCCCCGCGACCAGATGGTACCCTTCTGGCAATCCCTGGAGCCGAACACATACCTGGGTTGGGGCAAGACCACCCAGCTCGGCACCTCAATGGGAATGGCTATGGGGGCCAAGCTCGCCGCGCCGGACAAGCAGGTCATCGCTCTCCAGGGAGACGCGGCGATCGGCATGTGCGGCATGGAAATCGAGACCGCGGTCCGAGAGCGGATACCGGTAACGATCGTCGTGCTCAACAACAGCATCATGACCGGCTATAACAAGTACCTTCCCGTCGCCATGGAAGAGTACGGTATCGGCAAGCTCTCCGGCGACTACGCGAAGCTGGCCGAGAGCCTCGGGGCCTACAGCGAACGAGTCGAGGAGCCCAGCGAGATCAAAGCGGCGATCCAGCGCGCCGCCAGGCAGAATAGCGAAGGCCGGGCCGCTCTAATCGAGTGCATGGTCGCCCAGTACGCGCACGTTTCTCCCGAATGAGACATCGCTGCCTTCAACGCGTCCCGCACTCGCAACACGAATCTAGTCATTCAGCAATTGGAGTTTAGTCAACATGCCCATAGTTCTCACCAAGCAACAGTACGACGAGCTAGCCGCGATCGACAGCCCGACCGTAGCCAACGCTATCGAGCCGTTCAAGGTTCGGGATGACACGACCGGCTATGTTGGCCGTGACATACAGTGCCTGTTCCCCGAAATGGGCGTTACCCTTGGATACGCGGTCACCGCGACCGCCGATAGCACTGTTTCCCGTGAATCCCGTGATCGCTCCGTCCAGGAACGCCTATGGGAAGCTGTAGAAGCCTCGCCCAAGCCGGTAGTCATTGTTATCCAAGACGCGGGGCCCGCGTCGGCCCGCAGCCACTCCTGCTTCTGCGGCGACGTGATGGCCACCACCGCCACTTCGCTGGGTGCTATTGCGCTGGTGACCGATGGGGGAGTTCGCGACCTGGCCGAGGTCCGAGAGATCGGCTTACAGTACTTTGCCGGCGGAGTTGTAGTTTCACACGGTTCCCACCAGTTCCACGAAATCAACGTGCCCGTGAATATCGACGGTATGCACGTTCACCCAGGTGATCTGATCCATGCCGACGAGAACGGAGTCGTGCTAATCCCCGATTCCATAGCTACCAAGGTAGCCGACGAGGCGCGCAAGGTCCTTGAAGTCGAAAAGGCTCGAAAGGAAATGGCCAGGGCGCCCGGCTTTACGGCGGGTATGGTCCGGGAATAGACAGCACGTCCGGGCCGCCCAACACGCCATTTGTTTGTTGCTAATGCCCCACAAATGGGCCCATTTGTGGGCTGTAGGTGAGAGGCGCGTCGAGTGTAGGGCTGGGGCTTGCCCCCAGCCAGGAACCGTGCATTGATAGCCAATGGTGGGGGCGACAGACCTTCGGCGCCGGGTCTTGTCCCCAGCCAAGGGCACGAGGGCGCCGGCCCGGGCCGCAGCGCCCGGCGTCCCACCTTTTTCATCTTCCTTCCGTTCCCGAATCCGTTGTGAACGTGCGAGAACAATAGAATGAGCTAAAGGCGACACTCATCCGGCACATAGATAACCGGTGCACGCCGGTCCCTATGGTATAATCCGCGCGCTATGGAACAACCCCCGGTAGCCGAAGAAAAGCCGGCCGTCGATGAACCCGAACCAGGAGTTCATCGCGGTATGGAACAACCCCCGGTAGCCGAAGAAAAGCCGGCCGTCGATGAACCCGAACTAGGAGTTCATCGCGCTATGGAACAACCTCCGGTAACCGAAGAAAGGCTAGCCGTTCACGAATTCGAGCCAGGAGTTCATCTGTCGGTCGCTGACGGCTTCCGTTTCGGCTGCGGGTTCGTCCTGGCCGGCATAGGCTTTTATTTCGCGGTGATTGTAATTGGGGCGCTGGCATTGGCGGCGGCTGGGATCTTGGGCTCTCCCATCTCATTAAATAGCTTGTTAGGTGGTCCCTAATCTCGGGACGGACGCCCAATTGCTCGCTTGACGTTTCCATATTGCAAAACAAACTTTGGAAAACAAATTCCGTAAAACAAATCTGATCTAGGCGCTGCCTAGCGCCAACCTTTGTCGACGAAGGCGACGTCGGCTCGGGGCCTATCTACGACGATCCAACGTGCAGTTCTCGCATAGAGCCCCAATCGGTTGCCGCATATTTGTCTGCGCCAAATTGACAATGAAGCGTGGGGAGCCGGCTATGACCCTCTTTGCTAGTTGTACCGTCCGGCCGGTAAAATACCCGTGCGCCAAGGGTTGCACGGCCTGTGGGCTCGCAGACTGCGATCATCCCCACCCGCCAATCAGCTAAGGGGGCATGTTTGGATCTGGTTATTTTAGGCTTGCCGGGTGGTGGCAAGGGTACTCAAGGTGATCTTCTCACCAAGAGATTCAGCTACTATAAGATCAGCACCGGCGAGCTCCTGCGACAGCAAGTTAAGATGAATACTTCATTGGGCAAGGTCGCCAAGGCCCACATAGACGCCGGCGACCTGGTTCCTGACGATGTAATCATCGCTTTTGTCCGTCAGCAAGTTTCCTCCCTCGCACCGAATACGGCCCTCTTGTTCGACGGATTCCCCCGTACTATCCGGCAAAACGAGGCGCTTGAAAATATGCTGAATTCGCTAAATAGGCGGATCGGTGGAGTGATTTATCTTAGTGCCCCCGAGGAGATCGTTGTCCAACGGATGTTGGATCGTGGACGTACTGATGACAGTGAACAGGCGATTCGTCGCCGTATCGACGGCTATCACAATGCGACAAAGCAATTGTTAGATTACTATGGTGAGCGTGGCTTGATAAGCGAGGTTGACGGTGTAGGCACGCTCGAAGCGGTGCATGATAGGATCGCCGCCTCGATGTCCCTGGCGCACAGCGACCGCGAGGTTTGATGGACGCCTCTCAGGACGCTCTCCTACGTCAATCTTCAACGCCACTTTTTTTGCCCGTTCACTTGTACAGACCGAGGCATTTGCACGACGATTCCGCGTCATGCAACGAAGATCTAACTTCCTAGCCGATGATCTGCTACTATCTTGCAGGTGAGGTCCTTTGAATGACGATTGCCAAGCAGAGTCCCGTGTTTGAATCGTTGCTGAGCCGGCGCGCCCAATTCGAGGCGCCTGCAGTTGTGTTCCGCGCCCGCGTCACAGCGTCGTCAAAGCGAGGTTTCGACTACGGAGGCGGCAGACCCGATCCGGGATCGTTCCCCTACGAGGATCTGGCCAAAGCCACTTCATCCATGCTCCAGCGAGATGGCGCCGAAGCGCTCAACTACGGGACGGCCTACGGCTACGATAAGCTCCGCGATCTGGTCGTCGACAAACTCATGCGCCACGAAGATATCGAAATCCGGCGTGAAAATGTGCTCATCACTCACGGCGCATCCAACGCTATATCGTTATTTGCCGATACGTTCCTGGACATAGGCGATCCGATCATCGTCGAAGCGCCCACGTTCATGGGCTCGTTGCGTACTTTCGATCGTCATCGAGCCCGGATCATCGGCGTGCCGGTAGATGAGCAGGGCATGGATATGAACGCATTGGGCGACGCGCTGGCCGAACTCGCGAGAAACGGCGAGCGGGCCAAGTTCATATACACTATCGTGAACTTTCAGAATCCCTCTGGCCCAACCCTTCCGCTCCATCGACGCCACGAGCTTCTCGCCCTAGCCCGCCAGCACGAGACGCTCGTCCTGGAGGACGATGCTTACGGTGAGCTTCGCTTCGAAGGCCAACCGGTGAGGTCTCTGATTGGACTGGACAACGGTGAAATCGTTGCCCGGTGCAGCACGTTCTCCAAGATATTGGCGGCCGGGCTCAGGTGCGGCTATCTGATCGCCGATCCGGAGATCATCAACCATGTCAGCTCGTTCAACACCAGCGGTACCAATTACTACATCAACTATCTAGTGTATGAGTACTTGAGCCAGCACATGGACGATCATATTCGAGAGTTGATCGATGTTTACCGAGCGAAGAGGGACGCCGTGCTGGATGGATTGGATTATCACCTGAACGGAGAGGCGCGCTGGAGCCGGCCCGAAGGCGGCTTCTTCGTCTGGGTCGAACTGCCCGAAGGCGTCGATCCGGAAAGGTTGGCCCAGTTGGCGTTCGACGAGAACGTTAACTATATCCCGGGTTCGCCTTTCTTTCCCGATGGTCGACAAGGCAGCAACTTCGTCCGGCTGGCCACCAGCTATATGTCGGTCAAGGACCTCCGTGATGGCATGGACGTCTTCTGCCCATTGGTGAAGAAGGCCCGCCGTTAGTCGGAAGCATCACCTGTAAGCGCGGCGACCCGCTACCAATCCCCTCATTCCACCGGCCCACCGTGTCATTTCTATGAAGTCAGGCGCTCCAATCAACCTCGAGTACGCCTCCTCACACCCTAGAATTGGCGAGCCGTGAATTTAAAGCTAATGGTGGAAAGAGAAAATGTAGGGTTGGGGCTTGTCCCCCAGCCGTGATGGGAGAGGATCGGGGTGAGGGTGGGAAGATCGCGGCAACTCCGATCACCACCACCCTGGCCACGCCAGCCAACACGTAGAAGCAGAAAATGTAGCGCCGGCGCTTGCGCCCAGCCAACGGCAAGCTGGCCGCCGCATGTAGTAGCAGCCAGAGCTATTCACCTTAGGCCAACGTCTCCGTACGGGCGTACTTTGTGGGCGCCCAAGAAGCCGCAATGAAAACTACGCGGGATTGCAACAACGCCGGCCCTTGAATCCCTCTCCCAATGGTAGGGAAGCTAGAGCATTGCCTCGCACCTCGATACGGGGCCGGAATCCAGGGATGTATGAGTAGCGTCAAAGACACTCGAACACGTGTAAGTGTTCAGATTTAGGGGTACCTGCTCCGTATGGGCGTAATATCGCACCAATGAGGGTCCACCACCGGCGAGGACGTCTGATCGGCGAAAGCCAGGAAAAGGTTGCAAGGGCGAAGTCCTTGCCGGGGGATGTGAGGGTGTCGCTCACAACAGAGATCCCCTTTCTCCTGGCCAGGGGATGAGGTCGAGCAGCTCGTGGATTGCGCGCACCGATAGGTTGGAAATCACCCCATGACCGCCGACTGAGGGCCCGAATGGCGACTCGACCTATCCAGTTCACGGGCATGGAGGAGAGACATACACCCAAGTCTGAACTGTTGCGAACACGTCCTCGAGTTGATAAATCGACACCAAGCACGATATATTTGTACTATCCCGGTAACCGCGTGTCGCACCCGGTCAACAGCTTGAAACCGAATCTAACCGAGGCGAAACCTTGATTGCATACAGCGTGAACGTCTCCTACCTCATGCCCGATCTCCCTACTGAAGAGCGGCTCCGGCGAGTTCGGGACGCCGGCTTCAAATACTTTGAGTGGCTCTTTCCCCAGCGAATCGATGTCGATGAGCTTGTTCGGCTGAAGGACGAGTACGGTTTGACTATGGTGTTGCTCGATACCGAAGTCGACGCCGAAAATCCGCGTGGCCAACTCAGCAATCCCGACGCCGGTGACGCATTCTTTGCCCGTCTGGCCGAGGCCGTCGAGATTGCTCGAATAACCGGCGCTCGTCTGATCAATACGCTTTGCGGCTTGTCCCTACCTGGAGTGCAGCGCGAACTGCAGATCGAGACCCTGATATCCAGGCTGAAACAGGCCTCTTCCCTGGCTGAGGCCGAGGGTATCACCCTTCTGGTTGAGGCCCTCAATCATTTTGACAATCCTGGCTACTTGATCACGAACTCGAAGGATGGATTTGAAGTTGTCGAGGCTATAAACAGCCCCAATGTTAGGTTTCAGTACGACCTCTATCACATGCAGTTGATGGAAGGCAATCTCATAAACACCGTCCGCGATAACCTCGACAAAATCGGGCATATGCAGCTCGCGGATGTGCCCGGTCGGTTGCCCCCGAAAGATGGCGAAATCAACTTCCCAAACGTCTTGAACGCGATTGAGGAGGCCGGCTACCACGGATTCGTTGGCCTCGAATATAGGTCGCCGCCAGATTGCGCCGATCCATTCGCCTGGTTGCCCGACGAATCGCGCCGGCGCGCCCTCTAGACCGGCGGCGTGCTCGAGGACAGTCCTCCCGCTAGGATTCGGCGGCGCGGCGAAGTCGATGAACAATCAGTCGTCGACTATTGGCGCAGTCGATCTTGGACCTCAGACTCCCTCCGAACTACCAGCGGCCAGCCGTTGGAGATCGTATTCCAAGGTCGCTGGGCTCCAGGTTCTGGCCCAGATTTTTGCGATGCGGTAATAGCATTTCCGGCTGGAAAACTCTCAACCGGCGATGTCGAGATCCACGTACTCGCTTCCGACTGGTATAGACACGGTCACCAACACGATCCCGCTTACGACAATGTCGTCCTGCACGTGGTTAACTGGGACGATCTTAGCGTGCCGGTCCTTCGGGCCAACGGCCGGCCGGTCGAAACGCTGGAGCTTTCACCGAACGGGCCGGTCGCCCTCGATTCTTCAATTCATCGAATGCCTGACTGTCACACGATCGCAGCTGAATTGCCGGCCGGCAAGTTAAATGCCGCACTCGAGCAACTTGGCGACGAGTGGTTTCTGGTCAAGGCCGGCCGATTGCAATCGAAGATGAGCGTTGTTGGGCCGGAGGCGATCCTGATAGGCGCGTTGTTCGATGCGTTGGGCTATAGCCAGAACCGAAAGCCTCTCCGCCGGCTCGCAACCGGCTTGCGTCTCGAACTGTTGCAATGGGCCGTTCGTTCCGGCCCATCGACTATCGAGGGCATTCTGATTGGCCTAGCCGGTCTCTTGCCTTCCCAGCGTCCTGTAGTTTCCAGCGACTGGCAAACCGATGATTACACCGCCGAGCTCGAATCGGTGTGGCACATGGCCTCTGATCCGGCTAGCCAGCCGATCCTTGCGGGAAGTGATTGGAGATTCTCCGTCCGACCCGGCAACTCACCGCTCCGGCGGCTCGGTGCGGCCGCCCGTCTCGTCGCGCCAGGATTGGATAGGCTGATCGATAGCTGGTTGCGAGCCGTCGTGGCTGAGCCATTCGACCTGCCGGCCTTATTAGGCTCGCTTATCGTTAAAGATAGCGATAGCTATTGGGCCTGGCATTCCGATTTTGCCCGGCCCCTCCCGACTGGACCTGTGGCACTGATCGGTCGCAGTCGAGCCGTAGAGATCGCCGCAAATGTCGTGTTGCCATTCGTTCACGCGCTGGCTTCTATGGCGGGTCAGCCGGTCCTCGCGTCGAATGCCATGATCGCATTCGGACTCCTGGCGGCTCCCTCCTGGAACGTTGCGACTAGGTCGGCGATTCAACTGGTGAGCCACCCGGACTTGGCAAAGCTGGCTTCGGGTGCCAGGCGCCGCCAGGGGCTGCAATGGTTATACCGCAGCTATTGCGAGCCGGGCAGACTTCTCGACTGCCCATTGCTCGAGTTGAGCGAGACCCACTGCGCCGGTGAACGCTGACCTGAACAGAGGCACCCCGTCCCCTCACGGATGCTCTAGCATGCCACGCAATAGCAACCAACGGCTCCGCTACTAGGCTGCGCCGACCTTTCATGCCACCGTGACGAACTTGGACGCTCCCCGTCGAACTCGCAGGTCCCATCATTGCGGCGATCAACGGAGCGTGTTTCATAAGTTGGGATAACACGAGTAGAGAATGTAGACTCAGGGTAGAGAAGGTGATAGGAGGAGAGGTAGATGCCGCATAGACCGATGAGCCGAGAGCAGATTTGGATTCTGCCGCCGAGTCTCGAGGAGTTGCTGCCGGCGGATCATCCGGCACGATTCGTGGGGGAGTTCGTAGATGCATTGGATGAGGGGGAATGGGCCGAGCTTGGGATCGATATAGAAGGCGGGCGATTGGGAGCGCCAGGATATCATCCACGAGGGCTGTTGAGCGTGTGGGTGTACGGGTTCATGACGGGAGTGAGGTCTAGCCGTAAGCTGGAGGGGGCGTGTCGGGAGCAGATACCGTATCTGTGGTTGACGGGGTGTCAACAGGCGGATCACGTGACGCTGCGGAGATTCTACAAGGCCCATCGGCAGGGGATGAGAAAGCTGTTCGAGCGGACGGTGCGCACGGCGGTGAGGATGAAGCTGGTGAGACTGGCGGTACAGGCGGTGGACGGCACGAAGGTAGGGGCGAACGCGGCGAGAGAAAGGACCTACGATGCGGAGGGATTGGGTAAGCTGTTGGAGAGGTTGGAGGGGGCGATAAGGGAACTCGAGGCTCAGAACGAACGGGGAGAAGATGACTCACCGGCACATCTACCCAAAGAATTGAAGAACAAGGAAGCCCTGAGAGAGCAGGTTCGCCAGGCGATGGAGGAGTTAGCAGATCAACAGGACGCCAAGCAAATCAACCTGACCGATGCAGAGGCACGGCTGATGAAGACTCGTCAGGGGATAATGCCAGGCTACAACGCTCAGGCAATGGTCTCAGCGGTGGAGACTGAGGGGAAAGTGGGTGGCATGTTGGTCACCGCGGTTGACGTGGTGGATGAGGCGCATGACCATGCTCGACTGATCCCGATGCTGCAGCAGGCCGAGGATACGACCGGTATCAAAGCGCAGACGACGTTGGCCGACGCCGGTTATCACTCCGGCAGCAATTTGGAGGAATGCGCCAGTAGAGACCACCACGTGGTGATGCCGGAGGCGCAACGGAAGGCACTGAAGCGTCCCTATCACAAGGATCGATTCACTTACGACGAGAGTACCGACAGCTACAGCTGTCCTCAAGGACAGAGGCTTCCCTTCAAGCGTATGAAGCTCACTCGTGGCACACCCATGCGCATGTACCGTGCCTCAGCGACGGTGTGTCGTCGGTGCCCGGCGTTCGGGGTCTGTACCAGAGACCGACGCCGTGGACGAGCACTGGAGATAGGGCCTCACGACGAGGCGCTGCGTAGTCATCGGGCCTGGATGCGCACCGACGAAGCCAAGGAAGAGTATAAGCTGAGAAAACAACTGGTGGAACCCGTCTTCGGCATCATCAAAGAGCAGCAGCAAGCGCGGAGATTCCTGCTGCGTGGTAGGGCCAAAGTGGCGGCGGAATGGAGCTTGTTGGCCACCGCATTCAACCTGCGTACCCTCTGGCGGGTATGGCGCTCGCGGACCACTACCCCGGGGAGTTGTGCCTGGGGTCGAGCTGTAATATCAGCCTATAGGTCAGTACTGGTGGCTATCGTTGGCTCAGCTCTTGACATGCTGCAACTCAACAGATCCCATCTTCAGCCAGTTTCCCCGGTGGGCTTGCCTTCCCTCTGATATGAGCCGATTTCTGCAACAAGCTCGAAGGCATGCCCCGTACCCTGATACGGGGCCGGAATCGAGGAGAGGCAAAGGTACGCCGCCATACTACAAAGGCCAAAATCCCGGTAGGGGCCTCCCTTGTGGATGCCCAGAACGACGACCGAGCGGGGGAAACCACGAGGGGTTGCAACTATGCCGGCCTTGGATTCCCTATACTTTCCTGAGAGGCCAAAGCTTGCCCGTGCCCCGATACCGCGTTGAGGGCAATTAGATTCCGGCACGGACCCGCGACACCAACCACCATCGCCCTAGCGACAGTCTCCGGGAGTCGAAAGACAACCATGTAACGCTGGGGATTGCCCCCAGCGGCTGGGCCCTCCCAAGCCGCCGGCCCCAGCCGCATCGTCCGGCGTCCCGCCGAGGCCAACTCCACCGTAGGGCCGGCTTTAGAGAGCCTTCGTGGGTGGGTAATCCACGAACCATCGCCGCGCGGAAAAACGGCAATCGGGAAACCAGGAACAACGCCCACACCGAAAGATGTAGCGCTGGGGCTTGTCCCCAGCCAGGGCCGCACGGCCAGCCGGCCGGTAGCGGCAGGCCTTCGACCAATTCACCTCATTAAACTTGAACAGTTACTCTTACTCTATTGCATTGACAGCTTTATAAGTCATGTATAGTGTAATGCTGCCACTCACGACAGTCGCATTACTCATTGTTACCCGACGAGCATGAATGGGGCTGCGCGCCCCCTTGGGGTTCACAATGAAAATCGCGACGACTTGTGGTGAGTAGTCAACATTCTGTGTTACAAGGGGGCTTCTTTAGTGGCATTGAGGCAAGCTGTACTCACGGTTTTTCTTACATGTATCCTTGCACTAGCCGGCTGCGATAAGGATAAACCCATCGACATTGAAGCCACTTTCTTTACCTCCGACATCAGGCAGGTTCTTAAAGATAGCGACCCCGTTTACGCCAGCGTGGACGTTTCCGTCGCGGCCGGCGAACGATGCGACGAGGTAGGCCCCGCTCTTGCCAACCTCCTACGTTCTCAGGTATATACCAGCGCGACCTACATTGCATGCACGAATACAGACGGCGACGAGTTCGCCGTTATCCGTATCTCCGTGCCGGTCCTGTGGATGCGCAGCTCGACTAGCATTACTAACAAGCCAGTTGCCATTGGCATCAACACGTTTCCGGACGAAGATTTGCTCCGCGTTACATACGTCACGAATCGGGCTGCTGTACTGGCACTCTTAACCGAACTTCATGAAAGCTTGCAACTCGATAAGTACGAAGAACCGGCGTTTCACTTTAGCGCGCTTCTCACGAATGACGAAAGCGACTCTGTTGACATGCATGTGTCCAATGTCTTCGTGGATGATACGCCCGTCGTAACGACTCACAGGATCACTCTGAAACGACGCGAATCCGTCCGTATCGATCTATCGAATGTGGGGAACGCTGTCCTGGCCACGGAAGGTGGGCAGGTCCGCATTATCTCATGGACCCTGGATTTATCTGACCTGCCTATGCCTACCCCCTCACCAACTTTGATCCCGACTGCTACTTTTTCGTCGGCCAGTGAGACGCAGGAGCGTACCTATGTTATCGGCAACACAGGTGGCGACGGAGTATACATCCGCCGGACAACTGACATGGCCGACAGGATCAAGGCTTGGCCGGACGGAACAGAGATGGTCGTCATAGGGCCAGACGTAACCGCGGAGGGTATACTCTGGAGGAATGTCCGAGACCCGGATGGCAATGAAGGCTTTGTGCCGGCTCGATACTTGAGTGCTGCAGCCGCTTCTCTGTCGGCCCCGACGGTAATACCATCGACAGCCACGACGACTGCGACTGTGACACTGGGTGAACCTACCACCACTCCTCAACTTTGGTTTCAAGGCGGAACTTTGCACCAGAGCAAGATCACAGAGTGGCATCAAGCAAGCAGGCGGAATAAACTTGCCACTGCCGCAGACTTTGCAACGACAGCATTAGAGATTGGGCGGGGACTTCCCGATGCCCAGGATGAACATGAGTTCTCTGAAAAGATGAGAATCTATGCGGTCGCAATGGTGATATGTATCGACGAGAGCACCCAGGGTTTGGATGAGGAACTAACCAATTCCCTAGATACACTGGAAGTTGCCGTGCTATGTGCGTTGAATCTAGGCTATTAGGCCCAAGGCTCGAGCACAGGATGCACAAAGGTATCCAAGCATTTTTCGCTTCTAATTTCGTGGAGATCCCGTCGGGATTCGAGCCCACATGCCAAGCCCAGACACCAGGGGAGTCGCTATAAAACTCTCCGACGATAGCGAGATTGTCCCTCGTCCATATTGTCTTCTCTGTGATGCTGGGCGGTGTATCTTCATGTCTTGCGCCCCGGCTTTACAAGTACTAACGCCCGTAGGCGCTTCGCCGAATGCTATCTTTTTGTATCGAGTGGCCGCGCCTAGTCAGGCAGGCAGGCAAGAACCGGAGATGCCAGCGCCGCCTAACCACTGACCGCTAGCCACTGTCCGGCGATGACACACCAAGCAAAAAGTCCAGCAGCAGCCCGTTAAACTCTTCCGGCTGCTCGATATTGCAGCAGTGAGACGCGCCGGCGATGGTCTTTAACCTAGATCCGGCAATTTGCTCGTGGATTCGCTTCGCTGCGGCAATCGGCGTTGACACGTCGTTCTCAGCCGCAATGACGAGGGTTGGCAGCTCGATCTGGGCCAAGCGCGATGTCGTGTCCACGCCAGAAACCGCCAACGCCGCGCCGGCGAAACAGCCCGGATTAGTACCAAGTACAACGCAACGCACCGTCCGTAGCTCCGGAGGATCCTTCCGGCGATAATCCTCGGTGAACCATCGGGTTAGCGTGCCATCCAAGAGAGCTCGCATTCCGGAATCGTGAGCCGTTTCGGCCCGCTCACGGAAAGTTTGTCGACCCTCCGGCGGATACTCGCTGGTTGTCGAGGCAAGCGTTAGGCTGAGAATGTCGTTTGGATGGGAAAGCGCATATGTCTGTGCGATCATCCCGCCCATCGACAGCCCCACCAGGTGGGCGGCTCGGACTCCGATCGAACGCATAAAGTGATCTAGGTCGTCGGCCATCAGCTCCAGCGAGTACGGCGGATCGGCTTGTTCGGACGCGCCGTGTCCCCGCGTGTCGTATCGAATCACCTCGAAATGCTGCGCCAACGCCGGTATCTGCGGATCCCAGAATGTCAAATCCATGGCCAAACCATGGATCAGAACCACCGGCGGCCCTTCTCCAGTCGCCTCGTAGTTGACGCTTACCCCATTCGCGATACTGCGCAATGTCAAGTCTCCTAGCAGATCCTGGCGAGGGTCGGATCGCGGTCGCAGTTTCTACCTGAATGTGAAGATGTTGGGATTCAGTTTGAGGTCTAAGTATATGCCCTTTTCGTCCGTATAAATGTCGACCAGCTCCACCGGTAGATATGCGAGGACGGCGTCCAATTGTGGATTTATCACCTCGGCGTCCAAGTCATTCACCCCTTCCGGCATTAGCAATGATCCCAAGTTCGTCGAAACTACGTCGACGTGTAGCAGGCCATTGTCCGCGTACGGGCGCACCGAAAGTCGAAAAGGCACCGTAATCTTGGAGGTTACGATTGCGTCGCCGGATATTTCGATGATATTTTGCGTCTGAGCGTCGATGCGCAAATTCTCTATTTGTACGACGCCTTCGTCCCGCAACCCCTCAAGCTGAATGGCGACCTCTTCGGTCAAGTAATCTTCGCTGATAAATATTGTTATGTCCGGTTCGCCCGGGATTGACTCGGTGACGACCGGCGCCTCCGGAGGTTCTCGCAGCATCAGTGCTGCCAGGATCACTACGACCCCAACAACGAGGCCGAGGATAAAGCCGCAAGTTAACCTCAAGACGCTCCTCGCCAAGCCAATTTTGGCCGAAACGTTGTCCCGTTGAAATTCCCGAATAGTATATATGCACCAATTACTATGAAAACAGCCTCCCGACTCGTCACTCCGGCGAAAGCCGGAGTCCAGAGGGGAGGGGAACCCCGTAACGCAGGGACTTCTCCCCGGCAAAGGGCACATGGGCGTCCCACTCTACACTCCCGGCCAGCGCTACACCATTTTCATCCTCTTACGTGGCCTTACCACGGTCATAGGTGATTGCGGGGTATGCCAGCGAGCGTACTCGACCCTGGACAGTCCAATCGTCAACTCATATGACGACTTGGCATAACGCGCCGGCCGGCTTGGGCGCGGACCGTGACGGCGCCCCGGCCGCAAGTTCGAGACACTCAGTCCGGCGACGGTTTGCTCGTGCGGTGTCAATCCTCCTGTGGTATCATTTCGGACAAATGTTCACTGCTGTCTGCGCAAGGCCAAGTCTCGACTTCGATTCGAGTCGGACAGGACCACCCCCAAAAAGGGTAAAATTGCAAAACAAAAGCTCCAAGCAAACGCCCTGGTTGGCTGAGAGCCGGCTCAAGAACCGTCCTGCTGCGGTCTTCGATTCCTGCCGACAAGGAGGCATCGCATAATCCGGCGCAACAACAATCGCGAGTCGTCCGCTCTGCGCGAGGCGCTCGTTTCCGTCGACCGAGAACCCTCCGGCCCGCCGGAGTATTCTGCGTCGGTCAAGGACCTGCCGGCTGCCGACCGCCCTCGAGAACGCCTTGCACAACATGGCGCTGATAAGCTCTCGACTCAAGAGCTATTGGCAATACTGCTTTCTACTGGCACCCGCGGTGAGCCGGTGCTGGATATGGCCCAGCATTTGCTGCAGGAATTTGGTGGTCTCTTCGGTCTTGCGCGCATGTCGGTCGCCGAATTGCAGAGGCGCAAAGGTCTCGGCTTTGCCAAGACCGCCACACTGAAGGCTGCGCTGGAGCTCGCCGGCCGCCTCAACATCGAGACAAACTCCCCAACATTGCCTACCATTCACTCAGCCGCGGACGTGGATCGCCTGCTGAAGTGGTCGATGTCGACCCTGACCCACGAGCAGTTTCGTGTCCTGATGCTGGATATGAAGAACCGCGTACTTCGGCACGAGACGCTTTACTCCGGTAGCCTCAACTCGTCGCCGATTCGAATAGCCGAAGTCTTCAAGCCGGCCGTTCTCCAAAACGCGGCCTCGATCATCGCCGTCCACAACCATCCCAGCGGCGATCCGACCCCTTCCGAGGACGATATACGCACTACCGAGGACATCCGCCGGGCCGGCGAGCTTTTGGACGTTCAACTGCTCGACCACATCATAATCGGCAGGCATGGTTACGTCAGCCTCAAGGAACGCCGGCTCGGATTCCCGTGAACCCAATTGATTCCGCCGGCCAATCATCGATAAAGCAATTGAAGGACTGAGAGTTTGGCAACTAGCATCGACAGTATCGATCATCAGGCGCTCCTGGCCGAGCTATCCGAGCTATTGCACGACACCTATTACTGCTGGGATGAAGACTGGGTCGGATTCTCGTGGCGAAACTACACCTTCGACCATGTCCACAGAGTCCGCGCGCTGGCACTTGCGATGGGTGAACGAGCCGGCGCTGGTCTTCCGCTGGACTACGCGGCGCTGCTGCACGATATCACCAAGTCCTACGATGGCGAGATCGTGATGAAGGACGGAAAGAGGGTGCTTGACGAAAACGGCTTCTGGCGCAACGAGACGCTGATGCCGGCAAGGGAAAATCTGGTCTCGCGCATCTATGAAGAACGCCGCCTGCGGGGCACCGTTCACAGCATATCCGGAGCGATAGTCGCGACAGAGCTTTTGGACCCGCACGGCTTTGACCAAGAGTTCTTGGCCCACGTCTGCGAGATCATCGAGTCTCACCTCAAAGTGCATCCCGAGTTTTCCAGTCTCGAAGGAAGATTGCTCTACGATGCGGATACTATCGACGCGAATGTCGGGCTGCCGGCCTTCTACCGCAATATTCAGATCACTGCTCATCGACTTGATGACGAATACGCCCGGGCCGGGGAGAGCTTCGCAGACTACCTGGCCCAAAACCTGAAGACGTTCCTGGTTCCCTACTTGCGAGATAGAGTCCCCAACTGGATCAATGGAAAGCAGAATGACTTTGTCGGTCGAATGACCACCCAGTGGGGCCGTGACGTCATTTTGAGCCGGATCGAGCGCCTGCGCCGGCACCTGGACGGGTTGGATCGCGAGCTAGGTTATTTCGATGAAGCGATCGAGAATGGCCGACTCGCCGTAGTCAGGCGATTCTTTTCCCATAGAGACCGGCCTAGGCTGTCACTCGAGCTCGCATATCTGGATAAAGAGTGGTCTCCCAGTGCCGCTGCCAGTGAAGGGGCCGCCGGCCTCATCGCTGATTTCAAGCTGGAGCAGGCCGGCCTGGCCTGAGGCTGTCTCGATGCTCAGCCGGTGTCCAAACCGAGCTTCTCCGCGAGTTGCCGGTTAGACGGTTCCGTGAGGATCGAGCCGTCGGAGAAGACTATCGTCGGCACGCTTTGGTAGCCCCGGTTGATTCTTTCCACTAGCGCGATGCTCGCGGGATCGTTATCGATTTCGACCCACTCATAGGGGACGTGGTGGCTGTCCAAGAACCTCTTCGAGCGGTAGCAGTCGCCGCAGTGCGCACTGCCATACAGGATCAGCTTGTCCCCTGCCACTGGCGCTCCCGCGTCTTCGCCGGTTTCATGAGTATCGTGACTGGCGTCGCGGCCGAATTCATCTCTCATCATATTGCGCTCCCTAGCAAACGCTGGTTGTCGTAACTTAGTAACGAATTTGTCTTGATCTAGTACGGGTTCCTGTCCGGACTCTCAATATTTGGAACAATTCTATGTGTTTGATTATTCCCCCGCGATAGATTGGTAGGAAAGCATGTCCCGGACTCCGATCCGGGATGCATTCCGGCACCGGCCGGCGACACCAACCGCCTTCGCCCGAACAACGACAGCCGAGGGTCGAAGGAGAGATGTAGCGCTGGGGCTTGTCCACAGCCAACGATGCTCGGCCAGCCCGAATGGTGTTCCTCCTCGCCCTTGACGGCAGAGGATAGAGGTGAGGGTGAATAGATTCCGGCGCGGGTTCGAAGCGCCAAGGGCCCGGCTGCCAATCCCCCTTGTCGTACCGCCCGGCGTCCCACCATTTTCATCCTCTTACGTGGCCTTCGCAAGGCCATCGGTGATTCCCGCGACCGAAGACATGCCCTGTACCGTGATTCGGGGCCGGAATCCAGGGGACGCCTGGGAGGCGCTAACAACACTGGGCTGAAGGTCAAATGGCAGATCGTCGTCCGGAGCGCCACGAGATGCCGGCCGTGCTACTTGTGCGGTGGACACCGGTGCCAAACGATGCGTTTCCCGTTGATCCTAAGCTCGTCACGCACGCGGATCGTTCACTGCCCGGCCGCCGGCAGATCACTCCCGGCGAATAAAGAGTCCGGCCTCGGCCGCCGCGTTTAGAGTCGCGGTGGCGTCGATCACCATGGGGCCAGCCAGCGTCAGCGTAACGTCTACCGCGTTGGCCGGCGAAATCATCTGCTCCCGCTCGCCATCGTAGGCCAGAGTGCCGCGCGTCGGACGCAAGCGCACCGTCTCTCCGATCTCCAATCGACGGTGTCGGGCAATCGCTACTTGTTCCACCAGCCCAGGCCCAATCGGGGCCGTGACGATTGCAGCCGGCCTGATGCCATCGTCTGAGAGGGTGATATGGACACCTGCCGGGTCGTAGCGGCCCACCGGGTCGAGGTGAGCGCCGATCGAGGAAAGCCCCAACGAGCCGGGCGCGGCGCTGGTCAGAATTAGCTCTTTGATGCTGGTTGGCCTCCAGATCGCTCGGGCGGCAACCATCCGTTCCACTGATACTGCCACGTCGACCAGTGCAATATCCGCCGGCTTGTCATCAATTGCAACCTCAAGCAGCTTCGATCGACGCAGGGCGATGTCGCTGGGCACTCGCCCGCCGGCCACGATCGCTGCGGCGATGCCGGCCAATGTGCCCTCAACCATCACTGGGAAAACGTTGTTTGTTCCCGTAGAGACCGGCATCAACGGCGCATCCGCCCATCCTTTCGCCACCATCCGGTTCGTACCGTCGCCACCCAGCGTAACAATGCAACCTACGCCAGCCTCTCGCATCAACTTGCCGGCCCTGACCGAGCCAATCGCGCCGGCTTGGAGCGGCAGTTCGACAGCGCTCAGATCATACGACAGATCGATGCCGTCTTCGGCGCTTCGAACTAGGTTGTAAGGATCGGGCATATAGAAGACGACGTCTACGCCTACGCTGTCGATGCCGATCAGTATTCGCCGAATAGTATTTACCTTGCTGTGGTTGTCGGAGACTTCGCCGTGGGCGACGAGCCGCCGGATGTCCTTGCCGGAATAGGGGTTGGCAATTATGCCCACGCTGGTCACGCTACACTATCCTCCACTTGAGTCGACACCGAGTTGGGATGTTGCTCATCCTCGCGATTGTAGGTGTTGGCCGCGCCCAATGTCCATTTTGAACCGTTTCGTCCAATCTCCGATCCTCCGTGAGGTAGACTTGTATCTGATTGGGCGATTTCGTCGCCGCTCGAAAAACGCGAATTGCGGCAACTCGCCTGTGGAGGGCTGGTTGGCCCGGTGGCAGGAGCCGATGTGATTCCCGTTGGAAGTCTGTTGTCGCCATTGGGAATTCTATGCGGTTTGCGGAGTCCGCTAGTGATCTCCCGAGTCTGAATGTGGAAGCGGGATAGACGCGCCGGGTAATTCGCAGAACGCAGGCCCGCCGATCAACATATCTGGGAAGATCCAGTCGCTTCTTCCGCATACGATCAATCCGGGCGCCGAACTTTTCGATCAGGAAATTGGCAAATGATCTCGTGGCTATTTAAATGTCAGAACTTTCCCAAGGCTAGGTTGTTAGTGGTCTCGTTCGCGCCGATAATTCTTGCCGTTGCCTTCGGTGGATCAGTCGAGGCCAGTTGTGCCTCGACGTCACTCGAGCAACAGGCCGCCGATGCCCGTATCATCGCCACCGGCACCGTAGTATCGCTGGAACCGTCGGCGGAGCAAGGAACAATGGTTAGCGTAGAAATTGACTGGATCTACAAGGGACGATCTCAACGCGACATCCGCTTCAGGATCCGTTCCGGAGTGTACCAGAAGACGCCGATAGATGTCCCATGGCAAGTGGGTAGCCGTTATTTGCTCTATTTGGTTGCGGAGGGGGGACCGCTCACCACAAACATCTGTGCCGGCACCCGCCAAATCGGGCCCGAAGATAGGCCTGAAGTGCTTGGCGCCGGCCCAGGCTACGGTCCGGGCGCCAGTCCCGGCCGAGACATCGAAGTGCCTCCCTATATTCCCGCAGCCGGTGTCGCCGTTTCGGCGGCACTGCTACTCGGAGCATTCGTTCTGGCGCGCAAGGTGGGCCGGCGGCCGAAGATCACTGATGGCTAGTCGTCGCAGTGGGCGAACCCCATCGCAGCAGTTCGCCGGTGCTCAGCCGGTCGCGAAGGTACTTGGCCATGACCCGGTGCTCCTGCTCCTCGACTTCACTCGCAGATGGCTCGGGCAGTATCTCTCCGCTCACCATCGTCCAGGCATTCTCGAGCTTCAGCCGGCCCGAGCGACGCACGCCCCTGGCATCGCCGAAGTCGAAATCTCCTTCGCGCAACTCGAATACGGCGACGTCGGCCGGTTTGCCCACCCTCAGCGTTCCGAGATCACGGCCAATCGCCCGAGCAGGGGCAACAGTAGTCTTCTCGATTACATCCGGCAGGGGTAGGCCCAGGTTCAGGAATTTGGACATCGTTGTCGGTAGATCCAACATCGGGCCTGCTACGCTGAACTGATGCACGTCGGTACTTATCGCGTCGGGAATGATTCCCTGGTCAAGTAGTTTTTCAGCTGACTCGTAGCTGAAGCTGCCCACACCATGCCCGATGTCGAGCACGATCCCATCATTGACGGCTTGGCGGACGAAGTCGTGAACCTTACCGTTCTCATCCACCAGTTGATTCTTTCCGGGCCCACCGGTATAGCAATGGGTCAACACGTCTCCGGGTCGCATCTGGCTGATGATGTCGCTCAGCGCCGGTGGTCGCTTGCCTATATGTACCATTACAGGCAGCTTGAGAGACTCGGCAGTTTCGACCGCTCGCTGCAATGGGAGCACGCCATTATCACCCGTTGTAAGGGCGTCGATACGCACTTTGATGCCAACTATGTACTCGCGGTTGTTCTTGACAGCTTCCGTCGCCACGTCGGGGTCGACGTAGCTTAGATTTGAGACTTCGTAGGTGAAGTGAGCAAGGCCAATACTGGATATATTCAGGTAGGCTAATACCCGCGGCGTTGCCGGCTCGATTATGAACTTGCGAAGTCCGGCAAAGGTGAAGGCGCCGGCGGTACCAGCGTCGACGAACGTAGTAGTTCCGCTGACCGGGGCGATCTGATTGACGTCGATCCCCCAAATGGTAGCCCCCCAGTAAACGTGGGTGTGGAGATCCACCAGGCCCGGGGTGACAATCTTGCCCGTTGCATCAATTGAACGTCTGGTGTTGTCGACTTCGATTGTTGGCTGTATGGTGGCTACCCTACCGTCCTTTATGCCTACGTCGAAATACCCGTCTATGCCTTGGCCCGGGTCTATCAGTCGTCCACCCTTTATCGTAACGTCATGCATTCTTCAACCCTCACTAAGCCTTGGAATGGAGTGAAGCCTCGTTGGCAAATAAGGTATGTCTATAGGAGCTGCTAAGCTCCCTTTGCAACGGCAGCCAGCAAGTGACAAATTAAAATACCCGACTCAGCTTACTCGGGAGGTCCTGGATGGAGGCGGGTTCCCTTGTCACCCCAAATGCCCCCTATTACGTCACGAGCCCTTTATGTGTGGATCGGACCCCACAATGCAGATTCTACGCCTCCGCGCAGTCTACACTTGAGAGTTGGATGCCAGGATATCGCTAAAGTTTAAGATTGATTGTTCGTAGACGAGCGGGGCGCTGGCCAGTTCGGCCAGCGATACGGACTCAGTCGCCGTATGTGCGTCATCGATGAATCCCGGCCCCAGGACGACGCAAGGAATTCGGCCACGCCCAGACAGCCAAACCGCGTGCGAACCGTAAGGCACACCCTTCGGCTCTCCATCTCCATCAATGGACCTTATCGCCTGAGAGGCAGCTCTTACAATCGGTTCATCCGCGGGGGTGTCCAATCCTATGAATTCTGGGGGCTGCGGCTCAGTGATCCGTAACCTTAGCCCGGGGGTCGTATCCTGTAGTCGCGTGAAAAAATCCCGCATCTCGTCAACAATGGTAGAAGAGTCTTCAGTGGGCAAACACCGCCGGCTCAGGGTGATCGTACACTCTGGCGGCACGATGTTGGCGCCGGTGCCGCCTTCGATCAGGGTAGGGGTAATAGTCGGTGAGGAAAGCAATGGATGCGTTATTTGGCTCAACGCCGGCTCGATCTCTTCTTTGATCGCTTGGAGTACAGGCATCATCTGATATATTGCATTGACTCCGATTTCCGGCTTGGAGGAATGGGCGGCCTTGCCCACAGCCGTGACGCCCCAGACAATGCCGCTCTTGTGTGCCCTTACAACCTGCAGTTCGGTTGGTTCGCCGACGATGGCGGCGTCGATCCGTTCGCCGCGGTCGACGAAGGAGTTGATGCCGCTTCCGCCACTCTCCTCGTCGGCTGAGGCCAGCGCGACTACGTTGACCCTCAACTCGGAGCGCCGGGCGACCAGACTTGCCATCGCAACCATCATCGCCGAGAGTGAACCCTTGTCGTCACACGCGCCGCGACCGTAAAGCCGGCCATCCTTGACCCGCGGCTGGAAGAGCTCTGGGCCGTGCGGGTTGACTCCCACCGTGTCGGTGTGGGCGTCCAGCAAGACGGTGCCGACTGGATCATCCACCATCAATCGGGCGATCACGTTCGGGCGACCGTCCGATACTTCGTACGACTCGACGTCGATGCCCAGCGTCTCATAGTAGCGATGCACGTATTCTGCGATTTTGCGCTCGCCTTGAGTAGCGCCAGGATAACGAGGGTTGACGCTATCGATGGAAACCAGGTCGTGCAGTAACTCGACTACATTGCTCACGTAGATCTCCGGTGCCGGCAACCTGTGTTCCCGGTATTGAATACCGGCTGTGCCGATCCGGCGCTATCATAGCATGACGGCCTGACTCGCTCTCGTCCTCTTTTTTCCTCCGACCTGCCCGGCCTTTCCGGCCATTGCTCCTCGAATATAATTCGATGTAACTATGGAACGCTACAAGGATCAGCCACTCGGGCCGGCGCCACATATTGGCATCCTCACCGGGGACAAGCTCGGTGGGTTCGTCGTAACGACGCCGTTGCTTAGGGGACTAAAGGAACGTTTCCCCAAAGCTGTCGTCGACTTCTTCGGGGGGGAGAGAACATCCGAGCTCGAGGTTTCCTCCAAATACGTGGACTGGCGATACTCGCTCTTTGGCCGGCAGGACAGCATGGCCGGCTTGCCGCGCGCTATTGCTCGAAGGCAGGATTCGATCGGCCCTTACGATCTGGCAATCAACTTGGACTTCGACCCCGCAACCGCGTTCGCCGCTGCTCTGCTGAATCCGCGATACGTGGCCGGCCCCGCCATTCGGCAGGATGGCCGTGGGCAATTCCTGACCGACGACACCGGCGCCGTCGAGAGGCTACAAACCGATGACTGGTCGGCCGATGATCTCTTGGAGCGTTACGGAGGATTGCTGACCAGCGGCTTCATTGGAGAGATCTACTGCCGCAGGGCGTATGTCGAGACGGATTTCTTCAGTCCAGAGGTAACGGTCGTAGAGCCGGCAATTCCTGTGCCAGATTTGCTCATCTCGACGGGAGCTACGCGGCCGGCCAAGCTTTGGTCTACGGCGTCCTGGATACGCTTCATCCAACTCTGCGAAGCCGAAGGGTGGACGGTTGGCTTGCTAGGCGCCGCACCCGCATATCAGAGGACGTACGGCGTACACGATGCGGAGCGAACCATAGTGGAAAAGACTGGATTAGTCGACCTGCGCGGCAAATTGAGCCTGCCACAAGTCGCTGGTGCCCTCCAAGAAGCCAGGGCCTGTGTGACGATTGACAACGGTATTTTGCACTTGGCCTACAGCGTCGGCACGCCGACGGTGGCCATAATTGGTGCCAGCCCGGTGCGCCTTTGGATGCCGCCTGTAGGGAACCTGCATCTCGTGTCTCCGGCAGAGCCCTGCAATCTCTGTCACGAGAACCGTTATCGCAATTCCGAGTGTTTGCTGCCTGTGCACCAATGCATGAATAGTATTGCGCCGCAGGCTGCGTTGGCGAAGTTGAAGATGGTGATACGGTCTTCCCAGCTCAATCAAGGCTGAGTCGTGAAATTCGGCCTGCGCTTGTCCAGAAAAGCGCCTATCCCTTCGCGAGCGTCGGCGCTGTCCATAGCCGATCCAAATAGCTTGGCCTCTGCCGCAAGACCAGCCTGAAGGTCGCCTTCCGAGTGCCGCCAGGCGACCAACGCCGCTGCGACTGCCGTCCGGCTGCTCGCGACGAATTGACTCGCGAGGCGGTCCACCGCGTGCGGTAGATCCGCATCGTCTACAACCTCGTCTACCAGGCCAAGGCAATGAGCTTGATCCGCGGTGATCGTCTCGCCGGTAAGTATCAGTCTGAGCGCTTCGTTGCGTTTGATCAGACGGGGCAATCGTTGTGTGCCGCCGAAGCCAGGAATAAGACCTAGCTTTATCTCCGGCTGCCCAAAGCGGGCGTTGCTCGTCGCGATCCGAAAGTGACAGGCCATTGCAAGCTCGTTTCCGCCGCCCAGACACAGTCCGTTGATCGCGGCAATGACCGGCTTGGACGCCGACTCGATCGCGATTGTGATCGCCTGGCCGGCCCTGGCGAGGTGTTCGGCCGCTGATGCTCCTTCAATCTCGGTAAAAACCTTGATGTCAAATCCGGCCGTGAAGGCGCGTTTGCCCGCGCCTGTTAATACAATCGCCCGTACGTGCTCATCGGCAAGTGCCTCGTCTATCTTCGCACCCAACTGAACCACTATCTTGGGTCGCAATAGGTTCATCGGCGGGTCGTCGAGCGTTATGCGTGCAATGGGGCCGGCTTCGTATCGGACCAAATTAGCCTTCACCTTCTGTTCTTTGTTGCCAGTTTCTAGTATATCCAGCCACCGCCGTTCGCCATCAATTTAGGTTGAACCGACGTGCAAACCGTGAGTACCGGAGGCCATCGGGTTATAGCAAGCCGCGTCGAACGTTGCAATCTTGTTTGTCGCGGGATGTAGTTGATTTGGTGTTTGACACACTCGAACTCGCCGTCGCACGAAGCGGAGCCTCGCAGCGGGTAGGAACGATCGTTCCCACTTGGTCTTATTGCGCCGAGTTCGACCTCGAATTGGTCGACAATGGGCCCCAGACGATATTCTTAACAAATGACGGTGTCACAAAGTCAACCTTATGGAATAAAATGTGTCTGTTTCTCGTTGTGGGCTCTTGAAGGGCCGATATCGTTCGAAAAACTATTTACAAGACTTCAGTTTTGTCGATCATTTACTACGTTAGTATGCTAATCCAGACGCTGGAACACCAAAATAACAGGATGAGCCGATGAGCGATCACGATCTCCGTAGGCAAGACCTGCAGGCGTTCGACGTGGCGCCGCTACAGGATCAGGATTGGAACCAGGTCCAAAGATTCTTCATCCAGCGTCTATGGCGTCTGTTGAACATGCAAAAGCAGTTTGATGACGCGATCTCGGCCGAAGGCGTAAGAATGATCCGGCGCGCTATCTACTCTACCTTCCAGGATTGCGTGACCTCTGGCGTAAGTGGCGAGGCGTCGCGGCTGATCCGCGAAATGACGGATGACGAGGCGGGGATTCCGGAGAGCCACAGAGGATAGCGCGGGAAACACTACCACCTTAGAAAAAGCGCCGGCCATTAGCTGAAAACATCCCGCACTTTGATTAGGGATTGGGCTCTCAGGACCTGTGTTCGGACGATTCCGAGTGAATCTGATTCAAATCCTTTCGGGTCCGATCTATTACGCTCTTTATCGGATGTAGCGCGGAGCTAGCGACCGCTAGCCGCCCGGGATGCCCGTCGTGCTAGCCTTGCCAGCCGCTTTCGTTCAGCGCGCTGTAACTTTGCGCGCACCTTCTGCCTTCGACTCATATAGGTCTGGTGGCGCTTGTAATCGCTGATGATTGCGTGCTTAGCCACGCCGGCACGAAATCTCTTAAGAAGCTGTTCAAAGCCCTCGCCTTCGCGAAGGAGTACTTGCATACGGTAGTTTCACCCACTTTCCGGGTCGATATTAGCTAAGGAGCTAAAGTCCACTAACGGTTCGTCGTCATCCTATCGCGTTCAGGCCGTTTGTACAAGCGCGCACACGCGTAAGTGTTCAGATTTGGGGGTACCTGCTCCGTATGGGCGTCATATCGCACCGACGAGGGTCTACCAAAGGCGAGGACGTCTGATCGGCGAAAGCCAAGAGACGGGGGCCAGGGGATGAGGTGGACCAGCTCTTGGAGTTGGGAACCACCCCTTGACCGCCGGCTGACGTCCCGAACGGCAACTCGGCCTCTCCAGTTCACGGGCATGCAGGAGAGAAATTCACCCAAATCTGAACTGTTGCAGACATGCGGCAGAGGCATTCTTGCATGGGTGATACGCTAGATGAGCCGAAGAAAGTGGCACAGTTGCGGTTTCGGTCCTGAACGCGCAAGGACGTGTCCAGCCCCAACTCATCCGTCATTTAGCAACTTACATATAGTACGGTTAGTACGGCGGGAGGGCGTGCGTTGTCTGCCGAAGAGGGTTAACCGTGGCGACGCTGCCAGCGGTCTCGCTTTAGATTCTTGCGGTGCTTGTGCTTGTTCATCTTTTTGCGCCGCTTCTTAATGACCGAACTCACTACTTCACCTTTCTTCCATTCGCGTCCTACTTGGCGTAGAGTATATCAAAATCGTAGTCCATACAGTCGTCTCGGGATTCTCCGAATCACAATCCGGCGGACTTGACTGGATTTCGGAGCTATCCCGTATCGTATACAAGGGAGTTGGAAGTTGGCCGGGAAGATAGCCTTGATTCCTCGACTCAACGAGGATGTCCAAGCAATATGTAGGTCTCAACTACCTCTGGGGTTCGAACTTACAGTTACCGATCCAAGTGACGGCGACGACAGGTTTCTTGCTGACATCGCAAGCGTTGAGTTTGTCATAGGGTTCCCACGCAATCTGCCGGCCAGGTTTTGGCAAGAGGCAAGTCACTTGAAGCTCGTGCAGTCTCTGAGCGTCGGTACCGATGATGTTGATCTCGAAGCTGCCAAGCGGGTTGGCGTGCCGGTAGCCGCGAACGGCGGCGCAAATGCAATCTCCGTTGCCGAGCACACTATTCTTCTGATCCTTGCCCTTTACAGAAAGCTGGTTCCATTGGTGAACCGAGCTAACACCGGCGATTGGGGAGATTCTCGATTGGGTACGGAGAGGTACTACGAGATCTTTGGCAAGACCGTTGGCCTCCTCGGACTGGGAAACATTGGTCGGCAGGTTGCCCAACGACTGGTGCCCTTCAGCCCCAAACTCATCTACTACGACCCATTTAGGCTAGATCAGGAGCGCGAGGAGAAGCTGAACGTAGAATATGTGACATTCGAGGAAGTGCTCACCGGCGCCGACATAGTCAGCCTACACCTTCCCTCGACCGAGGAGACACATCACTTGATTGGGGCCAAAGAGCTCTCCTTGATGAAGGATACTGCCATTCTCATTAATACCGCGCGCGGGCCATTGCTCGACGAGGACGCGCTCCTGAATGCGTTGGAGGCCGGCGGGATAGCCGGTGCCGGCCTCGATGTTCTCAGCCAAGAGCCGGCGCCAGCGGACCATCCGCTATTGGGTAGAAACGATGTAATCGTAACTCCCCACGTCGCCGGACCGACTTGGGACAGCTGGCCGCGAAGGTTTGCGAATGGCTTCGCCAACATACTCCGGGTTCAAAGTGGGGAAACGCCCCTTTGGACCGCATAGACCGGCTGGACAGTGTCTATAGACGGTAAGTCCAAGAGGCTTGGCTGTACCTATCTTGATAGAGTCCATTGGCTAGCCGTTGTTCTTCGGCGGACAAATTACTGACCGCTAACTCGAAGCCGGCCGCCTCGAACTCCGTGCATACTGCGTCAAACAGTTCTCTCGCGACGATATCTCGTCCGGCAATTGCGTCCAAGCCGGCGGCAGTCGACGATAACCCTTCGGCTAGCTGGCTCTCGGTCCAGGGATCGCTAGCCAGCAATGAAGCCCATACGACCGGATCGAATCGCAGCGGGATGACAGCGTGTATGAGTGAGTGGTCCCGCCGGCGGATTTGCGCAAGCCCCGCAACCTTCGTTCCCCGGGCAAATGGCTCGAACGGGTTGGCGCCAGCAAGACAGCAGCGGTTGATCGGGCCGTAGGTTCGCATTCCGCGGGCCGTTTCGAGGGAAATAGGCTCAGCGTCAAGTCCAACGCGCGCAAACGCGTTGGAGAGCGCTTGTCCGAACGGTCTGTAGCTCTCGGTAATGTCAGGGCTGTTCAAACTGTGCCCGTTTTCGATGGCTAGCGAGATGCCAAGCTGGTGTTGGTGGTAGATGGCTGTGCCGCCCGATGCTCGCCGGACCAGCGCGATGCCGCGCTCTTCGATGCGGTCCAGCCGCAGATCCGTTCGCACCCGTTGGCCGGTGCCAATTGACATCGCGTTGTCCGTCCATTCATAGAAACGTAGCGTTGGCCGGTCGAACAGATCGGCTTGCAGAAGTGCTTCATCTACGGCCATGTTCCACGCGGCCGAACCTCCGGCAAGCGGCAGAACACGCATTTGTTCTTTCACTTGGAATCCTCTTACTTGATCAATCGCATCTGCCGGAACAACTCATGCGCGAGAGTAGCATATCGGTCGTGCTGTAGCTCTCACTCTTGTGCGCGGCTAGTGTCTGAGTCAGCCTCGTCGCGCCTGCCGTCCCATCGAGTTCATGAATCTCATCATGCCGGTGGCACTCGCGTTACGACGGTGGCGATACCGCGCCGCATCGGTTACCATTCCTGTTGTTACACACCTTTCTGAAGTAACTTTCCGCTGTGTCAACAAAGTTTATCGCAAGGGATGACAGATCGATGGCTGCTAAGACGATGTTCGAGAAGATATGGGAGTCCCATTCAGTCCATGAAACGCCCGGACAGCCGGCGATACTCTACGTAGACCTGCACCTTGTCCACGAGGTAACTTCTGCCCAAGCATTTGAAGGTTTGAGGATGGCATCTCGTACCGTTCGCCGTCCAGAGATGACCGTAGCCACAATGGACCACAATGTCCCCACGACCGAACGTAGACTCCCCATCGCTGATCCGATCTCGCGCAAGCAGGTCGAAGTTCTGAGGCGCAACTGCGAGGAGTTCGGCATCACATTGTACGACAGGGAGAGTCCGCTTCAGGGAATTGTCCATATCATCGGGCCAGAGCTGGGCCTGACTCAGCCCGGAATGGTCATAGTGTGCGGCGACAGTCATACCTCTACCCACGGAGCGTTCGGAGCGCTGGCGTTCGGCATCGGAACTTCTGAGGTTGAGCACGTTCTCGCCACTCAGTGTCTTCAGCAAGACAGGCCCCGAACTCTGGAGATACGAGTCGAAGGTGCGTTACCAATGGGGGTGACGGCAAAGGATTTGATCCTTTGCATAATCGGAAGAATTGGTATTGATGGTGCGATTGGCCAGGTGATCGAGTACACCGGCGAGGCTGTCAGGTCGCTTTCGATGGAAGAGCGCATGACCGTCTGCAATATGTCGATTGAGGCGGGTGGCCGGGCGGGTATGATCGCCCCGGATGCCACAACCTTCGCATATGCCGAAGGTCGTCCGCACGTGCCTAAAGGGCGTAAGTTTGAACAGGCAGTTGCCCGCTGGGAGACGCTGAGAAGCGACGACGGTGCAACGTTTGACAGAGTCGTCGAGTTGGACGGCGGCCAGATGAGTCCGCACGTGACCTGGGGCACCAATCCGGCGATGGTGGTGCCGGTGACAGATGAAGTGCCGGATCCGAGTTCGTTTGCGACTGAGAGTGAAGCCCAGGCTGCAACCAGAGCGCTTGAATACATGGCGCTCCAACCAGGGACGCCAATGCAGGATATTCTTATCGATCGCGTGTTCATTGGCTCCTGCACCAACTCTCGAATTCAAGACTTGCGCGCCGCAGCCGAAGTCGTGCGTGGACGCAAAGTCTCCGATACGGTGCAAGCTATGGTCGTCCCTGGCTCCCAAGGTGTGAAGGCCGAGGCCGAAAAGGAGGGTCTCGACAACATATTCAAGGAGGCCGGCTTTGAGTGGCGGGAGTCGGGCTGCTCGATGTGTCTGGGCATGAATCCCGATATTCTCCAGCCGGGCGAGCGCTGCGCCTCGACTTCTAACCGCAATTTCGAGGGGCGCCAAGGCAAGGGAGGGCGAACTCATCTGGTCAGTCCTGGGATGGCCGCGGCTGCCGCCATTGCCGGCCACTTCGTGGATATTCGCGATTGGCCGACTTAGTCGCTGCGGTTGTATCCCGCTTGCCAACAATAATCTAATCTTATTCTTGGGGAATCAGTCGAATGCAGCCTTTCAAGGAACACACCGGTGTAGTAGCGGTGTTGGACCGCGTTAACATAGACACTGATCAGATCATCCCAAAGCAGTTCTTGAAGCGAGTAGAGCGCACCGGTTTCGGCCAATTCCTATTTTTCGATTGGCGGTTCCACGAGAGTGGTCAGCAGAACCCTGACTTCGAGTTGAATCAGCCCGGTTTGGAAAATGCCAGTATCTTAGTAGCTGGCCGCAACTTTGGATGTGGCTCGTCCCGCGAGCACGCGGCATGGGCCTTGCAAGATTACGGATTCCGAGTCTTGATTGCCCCGACGTTCGCCGACATCTTCTACAACAACTGTGCGAAGAACGGCATCCTGCTGGTGACTGCGCCGGACGAGACCGTGAGCGAGTTGGTTGCTCGAGCGCGGACCAAGCTTGATTACCAAGTTACGGCCGATTTGGAGCGAAACTTGGTGACCGACGGTGCCGGCTTGGAGTTTCGGTTCGAGATGGATTCATTTCGCCGCCATAGTCTGCTTAATGGCCTGGACGACATCGGCCTAACACTGGAGCACGCGGAAGAAATTCGGCGGTACGAAGAAGCTAATTTGCCCTGGGAACGCATCGCGGCGGTTTAGCGCCAGTCATCGACCAACCGCTTTTCCAAGCGTGGTTCGCCGCTGGGACGCCGAGATGATGGCAGGTGATTCTCAACGACCTGAATCTGACCGCAGTGAATGCTGCGCCAAATTCCGCGTCTTAATCCACTCAGTTTGCTTATGCCTTTGCGCCAGTCGTGTCGTCGGTGGATTCTTACAGGCTCGTATTTGATGCCTTGCCGGCTCGTTGCTCATCCACGCCCGTGGAAACCCCCCTTTCCCGGTTAGCCCAACGCGTTGGCTACTCGGACGGCAATTCCAGCGGTGTGTCGTCTCGGTTGGCCCACTCCCCCATCGAGCCATCATAGTTGCGTACGTTGGGATACCCCAACAGATTCAGGGTAAACATTCCGTGCGCCGCACGGATGCCACCTTGTCAATAGGTGTATACATTCTTGTCCGGCGTGACACCGCGTTCTGTCAACATATTGCTTAGGACCTCCGGCGCCTTGAAGGTCCGCAGCCCGTCGGAGATGAAATTGAGCCACTCCAAGTGGACAGCGCCGGGGATATGACCGCGCCGGCTGTTGCCGCGAGTGTTAACGCCTGCGTATTCTTCGTCCGAACGCACGTCGAGGAATACGGTGTCCGGATCGCTCACTCCGGCCTTCATCACCTCGCAGACTCCCAGCCACTCCGGGCTGATTTGCGGCGTGAACTCAGCCGGCGACGGCTTCCGCGATGCCAGTGAGATAGGCCGATTCTCCGCTACCCATTTATTGAAACCCCCATTCAGCACTCTCACGTTCGAGTGCCCGTAGTGGTTCAGACACCACCACAGACGGGTCGCGTAAAGACTGTTGGAAGCGTCATAGGCTATCACCAACGTATCGTCGCCAATGCCCATCCGGCTCATTGTCGAGGCGAACTGTTCCGGCCCCATGATGTGCGTGGCACCCTGGCGTTCTTTCAGATACATGTGGCCGATGTGACCTACCGCGCCAGGGATATGCGCGCGGCGATAGGCGATACGTTCGTCTGCGTCTACGATCCGGATCTTTGGGTCGTGTAGATGCTCGGCAAGCCAGTCGCCCTCGACTAGCAAGTCTGGGTTTGGGTAGACTAGTCCGGCCATCTGGTCTTGTCCTCCACATAGCTATTGAGAAAGAGGCGAAGATCTGCGCAATGATCACGGTCGCAGACCCTCTGTCTACAGCGGAACTATTATAGCCTCGCTGCCGGGGCTCTTGGCGTGAATGACTTGGCCCTGTCCCTGTCGCATCGGGTGAGCGCGCCACCGGCGAGGTTACCTCGATTGCTTGCCCGATTCCTTCAGGTCGTCACGAACGATCGCGCAGTATGGTGGCGTGAGCCGCATTTTGGCAATGGAGTCGTGCACTCGCTTTATACGGTTACTTCCAGGGTGCGCAGTGATTGTCTATTGAGGTCTGCGACTCGTATGCGGTGATTATTCGTGTCAGCGATGAACAGTTGATCGCCGGCCACACTAAGTCCGCCCGGCTCGTACAGGCGTGCGGCGTTGCTTGTACCGTCCACCAGTCCCGAATTGACGTCCCCGAGATAGGTAGTACACCCTCGATTATGTGGGAATACGCGCTTGACTTTGTGGTTGTAGCTATCGGCTATGAATAGCTCGTCTCCGCGAATGGCAATTGCCAAGGGGTGCTGCAGCTTGACTTGTTCGCCAAGGCCATCCTCGTCGCCGAAGACGAATAGACCTTCACCAACTATCGTCTCGACTTTGGGTTGTCCGGACAGGTTTGCCATCCTGACCGAACTCGTCTCGCTGTCGACCCAGTAAAGCCGGCCCTTGCTGGCTTCTAGTCCACTGGGCTGTGCCAGCATCGCCGAATCGGCGTCGCCATCAGATAGTCCCTCGCGACCGCTGCCGAGAAAGGGCGTCGTCCGCGTCCCTTGCAGATCCATTTGCCAGATTTGGTGAAATCCGGCCATGGCGATGAAGAGCCGTCCATCTGAGATTGCGAGGTCCCATGGTGAGTTCAATGCGACTTGCGACGGGTCGCCACCGGTGTGATATTGCATGCTCTGGTGGCCTACGCCGGCCACAGTCGATACTGCCCCCGTACCCAGATTCACCTGCCGGATGGCGTGGTTTTCAGTGTCGGCAACCAGCAACCTATCACCATCCGATACAAGACCCTGAGGACTATCGAAGGCCGCCTCGTTTGCGGGGCCGTCATGCATCCCCGGTTGGCCGGCACCGAATATACGTTCAATCCGGCCGCTGAAGTCGGCCTCTATGATTCGGTGATTATTGCTGTCGGCGATATAGACTTTTCCAGAGCCTTGGTTGGCTAATACCTTGCCCGGATATAGTAGGGGACTGTCCGGCTTGGGGTGATCGACATATCGATAGGGCCTTGGCTGACGGGTCAGCAGTCCGGCCGAATCATATGCGGCAATCATCCGTTGAAGGGCCCGATCCAGACCGTCGACGCTTATTTCGCCTTCGTGCCGAGCCAGTACCTTGCCGGCCGGGTCAATAAACATCAACGTCGGCCAGGCTTTTGTGCCATAGGTACTCCAGACCTGAAACTCGTGATCGTTCACAACAGGATGAACGATGTTGTACCTTCGTACCGCTTCCAGCACATTCTCCGTGCTGCGCTCAGCGGGAAACTTGGCCGAGTGGACGCTGATAACTGTGAGTTCGTTGGGATATTTTTCTTCGATCTTCCGCAACTGCGGAAGTACATGCATGCAATTAATTCAACAGAATGTCCAGAAGTCTAGGATCACGATTCTCCCCGCCAGATCTTTGATGCTAACTGGACTTTCGACATTGATCCAATCCATGTCCGGCGGAAAATCTGGAGCATTCACCTTTCCCAGGTACTCCTCATAGGAACCAGGCGTCGACATTCTTCTCCCCCTTTTTCGAGACGATTGTGATCATTCTAATTGGAGTAGGAACTTTTGCGGCGAGGCAAAAAATGGAAGGAATACCTGCCGCCAATGCTTATTTGGCTTCTTGGAGAGTAGCAAGGAGAAGGGTCAGGCCGGCGGTGGCGAAGGCCAGCTTGTTGTCTTTGCGGTTCCTGCCATCCAACCTGAGTTCTCTCGAGTGTTCTTTTGGGCCGGCGACGGCCACGGCGACCAGACCGACAGGCTTTGTGGAGCGCCGACCGGATTGCGGACCGGCGATTCCTGTCTCACTCAGGACCCAGTCGGCCCCCAGAACTCGGCGGCCGGCCTGTGCCATCTCCATTGCTGCGGATTCGCTGACGCCCGGCGCGGACCTCAGCCCCAAGACTCTCTGCTTAGCTGAACTAGAGTACGTCACCGCGGATCCGACATACCAGTCTGAGGCTCCGGCGATGTCGGTGAGAATACTGCTGATGAGCCCGCCGGCGCTGGTTTCGACCACGGCCAACGTCTCTCTTCGGGAAGTCAAGAGTTCGGCGATCTGTTGAGCCACTACCTCTCGGTCGGTCGGAATCTTCAATTCCTCTGGCGCCGACACTGTCGGCTCAGGAGCTGGGCTCAGGCGAATGAGCGGACTGCAAGGCGCCCAAATCAGCCTCAAACTCCTGAATGGTCGTGCGCAATCGCTCTATATGCTGCTGGACAGTAGTCCGCTCGGATTGAGGTCTGTCGTACATATCCCACGCTACTGTCAGGGCAGTGCGCAAAGTGGTAATCATCTGCCGCAAGTCCTTTTCATCGGAGACGGCAGCAGCCGAAAGCCGGCCCGCGGCGTCGTACAGTCGCCAAGCCATCTCTCCAGGCGCCGTCAATGCTGGTTCGTTGTCGCTCTCCGATCGCTCACACCGGATTCGACCAACCAATTCCGATAACGCATTGGACACGCTGGTCACTACTTCCAAGTCTTCTTCCGACAGCTGGCCCCAGTCGGTGGCTGGTGGTCGAAAGTAAGGCGAGTCGTAGCTGGATTCTTTTGGCTCGCTGATATTGACCTCCCAAGCCTAATATATGGAGTGACCACTAATCCCCGGTAGGTACACAAGATTGTAGCAGCCTCATTAAGGCTGCGATAGTTAGGCGACATAAGGTAAGTGTTCAGATTTAGGGGTGCCTGCTCCGTATGGGCGCAATATCGCACCAATCAGGATCTACCACAGGCGAGGACGTCTGATCGGCGAAAGCCAGGAAAGTGTTGCAAGGGCGAAGCCCTTCACGGGGGATGTGGGGGGTCCCCACAACAAAGATCCTCCTTCTTCTGGCCAGGAGAAGGAGGCCAGGGGGATGAGGTCGACCAGCTCGTGGAGTTGGAAATCACCGTTTGACCGCCGACTGAGGTCCCGAATGGCGACTCGGTCTTTCCAGTTCACGGGCATGGAGGAAAGAAATACACCCAAATCTGAACTGTTGCGACATAAGAACGCGAGCAACAAATCGTATCAGAACCACTATCTTATGATTTGACCGCATGTATTCGTTCGAAGTTCTGAATGGGTGCCCTAGACCGAGGGAAATGGCGATCCAGAAGGACCTCCTAGACATTCAGCAGGTCATGAAGCGCAGCCTTTAGGGCGATAATGGGTCTGGCCGATGTAGAGGCGCTCTCTGGACCGGAATCGCTATCTGGATCAAATGGTTGTTTAATTGCGAAAACTGCCGGAGCGGTTGGCCAAACGCTAGCTGCCCATCCTGATATCGCAATAGCGACAAACGAGGCGCCACTCTATAACATGTGCTACTAACGAAGCTACTATAGCTGGTCGATGCACAACGGCCACAGCCTGTGTCTCATTGCTATAGCTGGGAGATTTACCATGGCCAACGACAGACTTGTCCGGCAGCGCAGCCTCAGGGACTTATTTGATGATACGGCGCATATGATCAAGACGGACCTTCTAGGTGTTGTTATTCTGACAGTGAGTTACTACGTGGTCTTATTGATAATGCTGTTTGCGTTATTTGGTGCCTCGTTTACGTCGCTGCTTCTGTCCACAAACGAGGCCCCTGGCTTGGAGAGTCCTCTTCCGTCGGAAATCGAGTTGTCCGAGGTGCAAGTCGTCATCGGGGTCGTCGGCTTTACGTTGGCGACGATGGCGTATTTGGGTGGGCTAATATGGCTTGTCGCCAGTCGTTTTAGCGGCAATCTCAGCTTGAACTACGAAGATGCGCTCGTTCTTGGACTGCGAAGCCTGCCTCAACTGATGGGGGTGATGCTCATTGAGTTGTTGGTTCTAGGCTCCTTGTTCTTGGTGCCGTTACTAGCGGGGCCGGCTTTGATCTTGGTCAGCCTACCCGTGGCGATATGGATAGGCATCAAATGGTCCTTTGCCTGGCACGCAGTGGTTCTTGAAGGCCGTGGCGTCTACACGGCCTTTCGCCGCAGTTGGGAGTTGGTGAAGGGCTCTTGGGGTCGGGTTTTTGGCATATTCATGCTGGTTGCGGTTGTCTATTCTGTTATTTCGAATTTAGCCTTTCAATTCGACTCGAGCGGGTTGGTACCGTTGCTATTTACCGTGATATTAACCCCCATTCAAAATGTAGTGGCCACGCTGCTATATGGCGATTTGCGCGCCCGATTCGACGAGCGCCGTGCGTTGGCTGAGTCCGCCTGAGCCGGCGACCCAGCAGGCTTTCTCCACGTATTGAGGTCGGACGCATTTAGTTTTGTCTCTCGAGAACACGCCAGATCTCATCCCGGGCCGGCGGTTCCAGCCGCATTGAGCCCTCTGGTGTGACCAATGTTCGGGCCTTGCCGGAATGGAAACTGCCGATCTCGCTAATGGCTATGCCGCGTTTGGCCAATGCGCTCGTCGTTCGCTCCGGCACAGGCGTCGCGATTAGCATCGAGCCGCTTGTGATGAGTCGCAACGGGTCTAAGCCAAGAATCGAGCAGATAGCTTGCGTTTCCGCTCGAATCGGCACATGCTCGGCTTGCAGTGTCAAGCCCAACCCAGATGCCTCGGCCATCTCCCAGGCTGCTCCGACAATTCCGCCTTCCGTGGCGTCATGAAGGCCGGACGCGCCCGACCGGGCGGCGGCCAATCCCTCATCCACGACGCTAATTTCGTTCACGAAGCTCTGGGCTTTCTTCAGCATGTCGGTGCCAATGAAGGTCGCTAATCGGTTGGCAAGATCGGTAGCCAAGATGGCAGTGCCTTCCAGTCCGGCCGCTTTTGTCATCAACAATGCATCGCCGGGTTTGCATCCGCCGGCACCCATGACTTTGTGACGGCCCAATCTACCAATTGCAGTTGTGACAATGATTGGCTGTTCGATCCCGAGGGTGATTTCGCTGTGTCCGCCTAGGATTTCTATGTCCAGCGATTCAGCGGCCCGGTGCAAGTCCTGGCAGATCGTCGCCAGCCGGTTCTCGGTCGATCCAACGGGGAGCAAGATGGTCGTTAATATGCCTACCGGTTCACTGGAGCACGCCGCTAGATCGTTACACGCGATGTGAACTGCCAGCCATCCGGCGTTCGCGCCGGCAGCCGTGATTGGGTCGCTGGTCAGAGCGATAGTATCCTGGCCGAGTCCCAACACCGCGCAATCCAGCCCAATCCCCGGCCGCAAGAGAGTCTCGGGGCGTCGCCTTCCAAGCCGGCCAAAGACGACCCTTTCGAGAATCTCGTTCGGCACCTTGCCGGGCGCTAGAGCCACATCTTTAGCCACGAGTCTACCTTTACTGGAGACCTTTTTCCGCCGGTGACAAATCGCTACTTGGTACGAAAGCATGTCCCGGACTCCGAACCGGGACAGATTTCGGTAGGGGCGCGCGACACCAACGACTAACTGCCCAACGTGAACAGCCGATAGTAGACACAGAAAAATGTAGGGCTGGTGCCTGTCCCCAGCCGAGGCACTCGGCTAGCCGGCCGGCGAATCCCGCCATGCACACTCTCGTAATTCCCCATTATTCCCCGATCTCGTCATTGCGGCGGTCACAGGCATGCCCTGTACCCCGTTGCGGGGCCGGAATCCAGAGGAGACATGGGGCCACCGATGCTAATCGAACACCTCAGCCAACCAACCAATCCAACTTTCATACCTTGGTGTGCCGGCGCAGGACGCGATTGAATAGCCCAACTGCCTGGGTAATTCCTTGCACGGTTTGTATGGTGTTCGTATCGGAGTTGAGTGTGGCTAACCGCCAAAGCTACGGGCGTTTCAAGACGCTGCGCAGTGCTAACTTCCTATTTTCCACGAACTGTGGCGGTCAGATTTGAGCCGGCGCTGAAGCTGACGCGGCGGCTCTCTGATACTTGGATAGGCTCGCCGGTGCTAGGGTTCCGGCCGGTGCGCGCTTTGGTCTCTTTGACTCTGAAGCTGCCAAATCCGGTGAGACGTACGTTTTCGCCATCAGCCAGACTACTCTCTAGAGTTGACAAGATGGAACTTATGACCTGAGTTGCCTTGGATATAGTTAGGCCGTTATCCTTTGCAACTGCGTGTGCGAGCGCGCTCTTTGTCAACATGCGAGCCTGCCTCCCTTTGTGTCTCTGAGTGCTGCGTAATTGAAATGGGGTAGCCTGACCATCTGCAAAACGCCGTATTTGAGATGATTGGCAGCGAACATATTATACGTATCGCGGGAATTTGCCAAATTAAATCATGGCGTGCGATCTTGTCGTACTTGCCGCCGGCCCGCTGCCGTTAGCTCTGCCAGAGTCTCATCAGTCAGCCAGACTCGATAAGCCATCAGCCGCCGTCCACTATCCAACATCCTCTGGCGGATCGGGCCCTGAAGCTGCTTTAGCGACACCCTTCGCACTTCACTGATCTCCACCGTGTCGCTGGCATATAGGTCACCGGCGGTCGATCGCGCGCTGAAGACATGTGTTGTCCAATCGACCGTTTTCTCACCGGCGAAGAATTGCACCTGAGCCCGCACAAGGTAGCGCTCCAGAGAGACATCCAAACCGGTCTCCTCTTTAGCTTCGCGCCCCGCGCCGGCCTCCAGCGACTCACCGGGCGACAGCCCACCACCGGGCGCGCGGTAGACACCAGTTGGATAGTTGTGCTTGGCTATCACCACTACCTGCTCGCCCTCGATGATGAAGAATGTGACGTCATGAGCGCGTCGGTTCTTTTGACTGGCGATAATCATATCGATCTCGCCGGTCGACACCTCGTGGCTGAACCGGAAACTTCGCGGTGTCCCGTATGAGGCTTCCCAAGATCTAACTGTGTCAGGGTCTATGAACATGTGTCTGGTATCCTCGCATGGCCAACTGGCCCGTCACGACCTTAGCTTCGCGATTAGGGTCGGCCGGCTCAGCCTTAGGCCGGCGAGTTGCTATTATAATCTCGTCCTGCGCCCGATTCCCCTTGTATGATGAACGTCGTAACTGTTCAGATTTAGGGGTATCTGCTCCGTACGGGCGTATTATCGCACCAACGAGTGTCTACCAACGCCGAGGGCGCCCGATCGGCGCATTCCAAGAAAGGGTTGCAAGGGCGAAGCCCTTGCCGGGGGTGGGGGGTGTCCCCCACAACAAAGATTCCCCCTTCTCGTGGCCAGAGGCTGTCTCACAAGTCCAAAGGGCAGCGATAAGCGCAATTCCGACCTTCGTATTTGGTCGATTTCATCAATAATGAACCGTTAACTAGGTCATGATGAGAAGGTCCCGCCGTATTTCGTACCTCACACAGAGTTATGAGACGAACTCTGGCCAGGAGAAGGGGGTCAGGGAGATGAGGTCCACCACCTGGTGGGTTTGACATGGATAGGGTCGGAAATCACCCCTTGACCGCTGACTGAGGTCCTGAATGGCAACGCAGCCGATCCAGTTCAGGGACACCGAGGAGAGAAAATACACCCAAATCTGAACTGTTGCTGAACGCCCCTTTCCAGGATGTTCCGAGGCTCCAATTTATTTGTGTCGAGGAGGTTGAGAAATGAGAACCAGAATCGTTATTCCTGACGACTTTCCACCGGTCTACAAGGGACATCCTGAGCTCGAACGACTGAAAGAGCTCGGCGACGTTGCGGTATACGATACCAAGGCCATCGATACCGAGGAGTTGGCCGGCCGGCTCGCAAATGCTGAGGTCGTGGTGAATGTGCGTGCGTTCAGTCGCTTCGACCGGCACTTGCTTGCCCGCCTACCCGAGCTGAAGTTGATCTCGATTCTTGGCACCGGCACCGACAATGTCGATCTGGACGCGGCCACAGATCTCGGCGTCGTGGTCGCCAACGCGCCCGGCGCGTCCACCACCTCAGTTGCTGAATTGAACTTCGCTTTGATACTCGCAGTCGCTCGTGCCGTGGCACTGTCTGATCGCAAGGTGCGCGAAGGCGTCTGGCATCACCAACATGGGATGGAGCTGGACGGCAAGACCATCGGCATAGTCGGATTGGGTCTGATCGGCTCCGAGGTAGCTAGGTTTGCCCAGGCATTTGGAATGAACGCAGTAGCCTGGTCCTTCAGTCACGACCCTGTACGCGCCGACCGGCTTGGCATCCGTCTGGTCGATCTGGACGACCTGTTTCGTATATCCGACGTTGTCTCACTCCATGTACGCAACTCCCCCGAAGCAGCCGGTCTTGTCGGCCCCAGGCAGATCGGCCTGATGAAACGCGGCTCCATACTGATAAACACGGCGCGGGCCGCGGTTGTCGACGAAGATTCGTTGCTCGCCGCCCTCCGGGAGGGTCGGCTCGCCGGAGCCGGCTTGGATGTGTTCGCTCAGGAGCCATTGCCGGCTGACAACCCGTGGGTCCAGCTTGACAATGTTGTCTTGACCCCCCACGTCGGATGGGTCACGCACGATTCATCCGAACGGCTGATGAAAATGCCAGGCGACAACATAGTCGCCTTCCTGGAAGGAAAGCCGGCTAATGTTGTGAACCCAGAGGCTCTTAATCGCCGGCGCTGATCGCGTTACTCTTCCCCTGCTCGCTGTTGGCAACTGCTCAGGTGTGGGCGACGGCGGATCAACAACCAGCGCTTCGCCTCGGCATGCATGTCGGCAAGGTCCGGCTGGTCAACTATCATCATCCGCATCCGGATCGCGACGAAGTCGTCGTTCGCCTGAACCAAGTTGAGCAACGGCCGATTGGCCATAATCTTGCCCCACTTCGCCGCAAACTGCCGGAGCGCGCTGACATCCAGCCTACGCAAGGTGGTTGAGAGCTCTTGGTTGAAGACCCTCGTGTCGTATCGCTCGACCAAGACTGCCTCCTCGCGTGTCCCGCAAGCCATTCACTTGACGTAAGCACGTTCACGATTCAGACCCAGGACTTTTCGACCCACTCGGGTAGCGCCTTGAACCGCAGTGTCCCCTCTAGTGAACCGATATAGCACGGCCGGACATGTACAATGGTGGGCTGGCGCGATGTCGATCTGGCCTGACTACCCACACCCATGGCGAGGTACAGTGATGTTGATTGGTGCGATGAATCACCCTATGCGCGATCTGGTACAGGAGATACGGGACTTTGCCGAAGCTGACTTCGACTTCGTAGATATCACCCTGGAGCCCACCGGAGCCCGGCCGGACCAGGTCGACGTCAAGTCTATTCGCCGGGTATTGGACAGCACTAGATTGCAGGCAGTGGGACACACCGCTTGGTATATGCCGATCGCTTCGCAGTTTCCCGAGCTGCGTCAAGCGGGATTAGAAATTCTCGAACGGTGCATCCAGACTTTCAGCGAGCTTCAGATCCCACTCATGAACGTCCACCCCGACATACGGAGAGAGCAACGCGGCCCCGACGCCTTGGCGAGCGCGAATGCAGAATCTATCGCTCACCTCGCCGAGGTTGGCCAAAGCCTCGGAGTTCGCTTGATGGTCGAAAATCAGGCCGGACCGTTCAGCCAGGTGAAATACATGAGTCGCATTTTGGACGCTGCGCCAACGGCTGGATTTCATCTCGACGCCGCCCACTCGAACCTCTACGGCGATTACAATCGGGTCGATGAGTTGCTGGAGGCGTTTGCCGACCGGCTAGTCCATGTCCATCTGAGTGATAACAAAGGTGGTGATTGGGACCTCCATCTCCCGCTTGGGGCTGGAAATATCGATTGGCAGCGAGTAATTCGCTCCTTGAAGAGCGTCGGATACGACAGTACCGTAACGCTAGAAGTATTCGCGGATAGAGAGTTGCTTAGGCTGAGCCGCCAGTTACTTCGACAGTGGTGGGACCAAGCTGGTTGAGCAAGTCGAAGTCGCCAATCCACGGTCAAGCGGGCGAGGCCGCTATTGGAAATGAACGAGAGGTGAATAGCTTTGGCTGACCAGATCAGAATTGTTGTTACCGGTCCCCAGATTACCCCGAGCCACGACGAATGGACCCAGATGGAAGCGGCAGGCCTCGATCTTACGCATCTGCCGACGACGTCGGAGGATGAGATCATCGCCGGCTCCCGTGACGCACACGGAATGATCGGCACGTTCGGCCCGTATCTCACTCGAAAAACGTTCGCATCGTTGCCTAATCTGCAGTTGTTGGTCTTTTGTAGCGTCGGTTTCGACCGGGTAGACGTCGATGCCGCAACCGAGTTTGGCGTTGCGGTGGCCAATAGCCCGACATTTTGTATCGAAGAAGTCGCTGACACCGCTTCTATGCTTCTCCTGAACTGCGCCCGCCGGGTGCCTCAGCAGCTTTCATCCTTCCGCCAACATGGATGGGATATTCGCAAAGCGCTTGACAGCATGGGACGCGTCAACAGGCTAAGCCGGCAGACGCTAGGCTTTGTCGGCTTTGGGAGGATTGGTCAGGGAGTAGCCGAGAACCTCGCCGGCTTTGGTATGCGTTACCTCGTCTACGATCCGTATATTGCGCCGGAACTCGCGGACGCTTGGAACGTTGAACAGGTGTCCCTAGAGGAGTTGTGCCGTCTCAGTGACCTGATATCGGTACACGCGCCCCACAGCGCCGATACTCATCACCTACTAACGACTCGGCATTTCAAAATGATGAAGCCGACGGCTCATGTCGTTAATACATCGCGTGGGCCGGTCATCGACGAAGCCGCACTGATCGCAGCGCTCGAGAATGGCTGGATCGGCGGCGCGGCGTTGGACGTGATGGAGCAGGAACCACCTGTTGTCGACAATCCGTTGCTTGATATGCACAACGTTCTGTTGACTGCGCACACCGCCAGCTTCTCGGTGGAGTCACTGGTTGACAACCGCCGAAACGCCGTCGCCGAAATGACCAGAGTCTTCATAGATCGACGCTGGCCGGTGGCTCTGGTTAACCCGACGGTCAAGGGTACGGCTCGCCTGCGGTCCGTTGTCACAGAGGATTGATGCCTATAACGTAGCCCGTATAGATTCAGATTGGTACGAAAGCATGTCCCGGACTCCGATCCGGGATGAATTCCGGCGCCGGCCGGCGACACCAACCACCGTCACCTGAACAACGACTGCCCAGGGTCGCAAGAGAAATGTAGCGCTGGGGCTTGTCCCCAGCTGGGGAGGGGCCGCACGCGGCAATGATGCCCGAACTCTACTGCCTACCAGCACCCGCAATTTTCATACCTCAGTGTGCCGGCGCCAGCCGGCGTGAGCGATTGGTACGAAAATGATGCTACGCAGCCTCGAAAGTGCCTGAATGCCACCGCCCCCGCACTCGTCAGTCCGGTCCTGTCCCCCGATCGTCAGTCCGGTCCCCCAAACGTCATTCCGGCGGAAGCCGGAATCCAGAGGGGAGGGGTGGCACCAACCACACCCAAACAGTTCCAACGACCAGGTCTCATTTTCATACCCTGGTGTGCCGGCACCAGCCGGCATGAACGATTGCGATGAAAGCATGTCCCGGACTCCGATCCGGGATAGGCGCTCCAATCAGCCTCGAGGGCGCCTCCCTACACCCTAAACTTGTCGAACCGTGAATTTACAGCCCATTGTGGAGGGAGAAAATGTAGCGCTGGGGATTGTCCCCTGCCAAGGACGCTCGGCCAGCCGGAAAGGTCTCTTTCCTAGCCCTTGACGGCAGAGGATAGAAGCCTGCCCCGTACCCCGATACGGGGGTGAGGGCGAACTGCTTCCGGCACCGGATCGCGACGCCAGTGACAGGACGCCGGCGAATGTGTTACAGTTTGGCCCATTGAAAACAGAATACTCGATCCGGTCAGGTGCCCCGCAACGGGAGAATAGGGAAGGCGGTGTAAGTCCGCCGTGGTTGCGCCACTGTGATCGGGGGTTTTGCCAGTATCCACCCAGCGCTTGGGCGATAGGGCGGGGACGGCAAGTACTCTAGACCCCCGTAAGCCAGGAGACCTGCCTGACCCGGTTGGTAGATCGCTCTTCGCACCAAAGTGGTCGACTACCCGGTAAGGCTTGACGATGGCTTACCGACCTCGGACCTCCAGCGAAGATAAGCGGGAGGTCCTTTAGTTTGCGCGTCGCGCCACTCCAATCAATATGGCGGCTCAGGGAAGCTGGCGTCACTACCTCCTTGGCAATCGGCGCGAGCCTGCTGGCCATGTTGCTGATATTGGCTTCACTGGTCTCCGTGACTCTGGGACCGGTCAACATTCCAGCCGTCCAAGTTGCCGCAGTCGTGCTTGCGCCGCTGGGGTTGGAGGTCGCTCCCTATAGCCGCACCGAAGAGTTGGTCGTCGAACAGTTGCGCTTACCGCGAATCATCGTCGCCGCATTGGTGGGAATGGCTCTCGGCATAGCCGGCGCGACAATGCAAGGTCTGTTCCGCAATCCGATGGCCGATCCTGGAATCATCGGGGTATCGGCCGGCGGCGCGGCTGGCGCAGTATTGTCCATAGCCTTGGGACTTAGCCGGCTGTTCTTTCTGGCGTTGCCTCTCTTCGCATTCCTGGGTGCAATGGGAGCGGCATTTCTCGTTTATGGCATCGCCATCGCCGGCGGGCGAGTTTCTATGGCGACATTGCTTCTCGCGGGGGTTGCCGTCAGCGCATTTCTTGGCGCGGTCATCTCCGCCGTTCTTGTGCTGGTTCCAAGCAATGAGGCGCTGCGAGAGATCCTGTTCTGGCTGGCAGGGGGACTGGACTCCCGAAGCTGGGACCACGTTCACCTGTCCGCACCGCTGATCCTCGCCGGCTCTGCTCTGATAGTCATTCTCGCTCGCGACATCAATCTGCTTATGCTTGGCGATGACGATGCTAAGTCGATGGGCGTGCGCGTTGGAGTCATCCGGCCGATTCTAATTGCGGCCGCGTCACTAGTAACCGGTGTGGCAGTAGCCGTCAGCGGGACGATTGCCTTCGTTGGCCTCGTGGTGCCCCACATGTTGAGGCTCGTATTTGGCCCCGACCATCGGGTCCTGATCCCGGTCAGCGCCCTAGGAGGCGCGTCGTTCTTGGTCATCGCCGACACGCTGGCCCGCGTTGTAGTCCAGCCGGCCGAGTTCCGAGTAGGCATAATCACGGCGTTCGTTGGAGCGCCATTCTTCATCTTTCTGCTGGTGCACAACAGACGCCGCGCGGAAGCCCTTTGAAACCACCACTTCGAAACCAAGTTGGGAGGCACATTTTGTCGCAAGACTCTTCACGTCGCAAGTTCACCCGCCGGCGTTTTATAGCTGGCTTAGGAACGGCAGTAATCCTGCCCGTCTTGTCCGCGTGCCAACCTCAGATCATCGAAACCGAGAGGGTTCACGTTGTCGAGAAGGACGTGCCGGTCGATCGGATCGTGACACAGATCGTCAGGGAAGAGGTTGAGAGGGTAGTAACCGTCGAGATCGAGAAGCCAGTCCAAGTCGAAAAAGTCGTGACGGTCCAGGTAGAGAAGCAGGTAGTCGTCGAGAGACCAGTCGAGACGGTAATAACTCAGGTCGTGATTAGGGAATTGGTCATCCTTGAAGGGATTCCCGGCATCGTCGACCCTACGAATACCGGCTGGCCCCGGGATGTGGAAGGACTCAACGGGAGAGTGACGATCCAAGCCAAACCGGGGCGAATCCATACCGTCTCCCTCGGACATGACGAAGTGACGTACGCACTGGTTCCGGCCGATAGAGTCGTGGCTGTAGGCAAATACACGCAGTCGCCGGAATATTCCAACGTAGCCGATCTGGCGCAAAAAGTGGACGGAATTGGCCGCGACCCTGAGCAGATCGTAGCCCAGAGGCCCGACATCGTCATCGCCAGCCCATTCACCAAGAAAGACCTTATCGAAGCGCTCGAAAACGCCGGAATCGTCGTTGTCCAAACACAGCTCCACAATGATCCGGCCGGCCGAATCCAGGACATACTATTGATGGGATACGTTCTTGGCGAAGAGGAGCGTGCGCTGACCTTGGCGGCCGAAGTTCGAAGCCGGCACCATGCCTTGACCGACGTCGTGCGAGCGAAGCCGGCAGATACCTGGCCTCGGGTGCTGGCGCTCACGTCCTACTCCGATGCGCTATATGTCGCTGGCATTGGCTCCACGGAGGGAAACATCATCGAAACAGCCGGCGGCGTCAACGTAGCGGCGGAAGCCGGCATCGAACGCAATACGACCACCAGCCTCGAGGGTGTCATCGCGATGAGTCCAGAAGTCATAATCATCGCTCAGCCCGCCGACGGTGCTGAGAAATTCAGGGAGCAACTTCTCGACAATAAGGCCCTGGCGGAAGTCCCGGCCATCAAAGGCGGAAGAGTGTACCCGGTTGATCCCAAGCTATTCACCACCCTCTCATTCTGGAACATCCGTGGGGCCGAGGAGCTTGCCAAGATGTTGTGGCCAGACGATTTCGGAGACCTGGAATATGGACCCTTTAGTCTGCCGGAGTAGCCACAGGACGGACAGGAGCGGCCCATAGAGTGGACAACGGACGCAACCCGATGCTGGAGGCGCACGACCTCGTTTATCGGGTTGAGGCGACCCGCCTGCTTGACCAAGTGAGCCTGAGCGCCGGCCGGGGAGACTTTGTCGGATTGATAGGCGCAAATGGCGCCGGCAAGACCACCCTTCTGCGGACGCTATCGGGTCTTCTGCGCGCCCAAGAGGGATCGGTGGTCGTGGAAGGACGCGATCTCGCGCATATGTCGGCCGCTGAAATCGCCCGTATTCAGGCTCATATGCCCCAGACGACCTCCAACACCTACGGATTCAACGGCTTGGAGATCGTGATGATGGGTCGCTACCCTCATATGAATCGCTTTCAGGTGGAGGGTTCAGAGGACCGGCGCATCGCATTGGACTCCATGCGTCTGACCGAGACCGAAGCGTTTGTCGACCGTGAGATAAATACCCTCTCCGGCGGAGAACGCCAACGCGTTTTCCTTGCCAGGGCGTTGGCCCAACAGCCTCGAATCTTGCTGCTCGATGAGCCGACCTCCAACCTGGATATCCAGCACCAACTCAAAGTTCTTGGCACGATTCGAGCGCTGGTTGCCAAGGGACTGACAGCTATCGCCGCCATTCATGATCTATCGCTAGCGGCGCGCTTCTGTCACCGCCTCATCCTGCTGAACGGCGGAAGAATACTGGCTCAAGGAACACCGGAGGAGGTGCTGACACCGGCGAACATCGAGACCGCTTTCAGGGTGCGGGCAGTGGTATTTCAGGACCCATTTTCAGGTACTCCGACCATCAGCCTATTGGACGAGACTCAACCACTCCCTCCTTCCGAAAGCGACCCGCGAGTCCACGTTGTTTGCGGTGGCGGAACAGGCGCGCGTTTAATGTATGAGCTCCGGCAGGCAGGTTTCTCGGTAACTGTTGGGCCTCTTGGTGCCGGCGACGCCGACCGAACCGCCGCCGATATTTTGGGCATCGATTATGTGTCAGTGCCGGCCTTCAGCGCGATAGACGAGGACGCCCATGCCCAACACCTAGAGATGGTTAACGCGTCCGAGTTCGCGGTCCTGTGCAACCTGCCAATAGGCTTCAACAACCTATCCAATCTGGAGGCAGTCAGACGTACTAGGCAACTGATATGCCTTGAGACGACCCCGCTCTCTGAGCGAGACTTCACCGGCGGAGTGGCGCACAGGCTGTATCAGGATCTGTCTCCCGCGGCTCGTTGCCGAACGCCGAAGGAGGTTGTGTCGGCCATTCGGGAACGGATCGGAGAAGTCAGCAATTAGTCCCTAGGAGCCTGGGAACGACGATGAGCGAAACAAACGATTACCCCAGCCGAATGATCGAAATGCGCGCAATCTAGCATCCTTCCCGTGATTAGGGCATCAAGACCCAAACCGGCATCGAATTCCACCTACAGAAACCTAGTAGAGGTCATGGCGCCTAATGCAATGAGGGGTAAGACCGCCGCAACGACAATCATTATCGTCAATCCGCTGCTTGAGCTCTGAGCTTGGCCGCTCAGAACCGGAGTATGGTGAGTTCCCTCTATCGATGATCCCAACATGACAGTGCGGTTAGAGGCGATCCAAGTGATCAGCCAAGCGATAATGCCGGCGATCGACGCAACAAACCCGATCAAGATGGTCAAACCCCAACTGGTGCCCACGAATACACTCAGAGTGCCACCAGTCATTCGGAAGGCCATTGTCAGTCCTACTAGTATTGTAATGACAGCACTGATTCCAACCATTGAGCCCAACGCCCGGGTGACGGCTCGCACGATGGGGTGTTGGTATTCCCTGCCCGAACCCCTGAGTCGCGGCGCCAGTACAAGAGCTCCTAACATCGCCAATCCAACCCAAGCTAAACCAAATCCGATATGCAATGTTCGCATTACTAGTATTTCATTGTTCATGGACTCTCATCCCTTTCATTCTTATGCGATCACAAGCTCTTGCTCCCTACACGTTTGAGTGAGAGCAAAGACGGTCTGGTGAAGAAATTAGAACATCAACTTCTTCATCCGCAAAAAAAGTGTACACCCGTTGCGGCCGGAAAACAGGAGATTAGCTGAGTGTTCACAGTCAGCGATTAAGATTCTATTGACAGGCTGGTGTACGCCATCCCGCCGCTCACGTAAGGGACGACGGTCGCCGATTCTCAGCCCGCGCAATCGACCCACATCTGAGGCGTACTCCAATGATGGTCCGCGAATCCAAGTTGTTTGGGGCGGCGGAATTCGCTCACGTTTAATGCCAGAACTGAAGCCAGCCTGATGTTCCTTGATTGCTGGTTCCATCTGCGGTGACCACTTGGATCGAGTTGACCGGTCGGCAGCCGATAATTCGGGCATCTATCGCATGTGGGTGCCTGCCTCGAGTGCGATGGACTACGATTACCACGCCCATCACCTGGAGATCGTGAGTTTGCCCGCGCTCCTGGGTAAGTGTTCAGATCTAGGGATACCTGCTCCGTATGGGCGTAATATCGCACCAAAGAGCATCTACCACAGGCGAGGATGTCTGATCGGCGAAAGCCAGGGAAAGGATTGCAAGGCCGAAGCCCTTGACGGGGGATGTGGGGGTGTCCCCCACAACAAATGTCCCCCTCCTCCTGGCCAGAGGCTGTCTCATAACTCTGTGTGAGGTACGAAATACGGCGGGACCTTCTCATCATGACCTAGTTAACGGTTCATTATTGATGAAATCGACCAAATACGAAGGTCGGAATTGCGCTTATCGCTGCCCTTTGGACTTGTGAGACAGCCTCGGCCAGGAGAAGGGGGACGAGGTCGACCAACTCGTGGAACTGACATCGATTCGTTGGAAATCACCGCTTGAGCGCCGACCGAGGTCCCAAATGGCGACTCGGCCTTTCCAGTTCACGGGCATCGAGGAGAGAAATACACCCAAATCTGAACCGTTGCGCTCTTGGTGTTATGTTACCCGAATGTCGCAATAGGGCAGGTGCCGGCAATCGGGGAATTCAGCGCCAGCGCGTCATCGCGTTTTAGCTACACGAACCTTGCAACAGCCATTGAGAATACGCCGATGAACACTAGGACCGCTGTAACGTGGCCCAAACTCGCCGTCCGGTTGCTGAAGGTCTGCAATTGCATAATGTCTTCCTGCGTCGACGGGCTCTCCTCGATAGATGCGCCCAATGCCGCGGCTCGATTTGCCGCGTTACTCAACGCCAGACCGGAGATGAACCCGGCAACAGATACCACGAACCCAACTAAGATAGCCCAACCCCAGCCGGTGTTCACGAATAGGTTCAGGTTGCCCCCACTGTGTCGGATGGCCATAGCCAGGCCGACCAGGATCGTGACGACCGCGCTGATGCCAAGCAACCGTCCTATCACGCGCGCGATTACATGCATCACCGGGCGCTGATAGTCGGGGCCCAACTCACGCAGACGCCGTCCTAGCATTAGAATGACAGACAGTGCGGCACCGGCCCATAATACGCCAAAGCCTATGTGGAGAATCCGCATCACTACCATCTCAAAATTCATCGACTCTCATTCCTCCCACCTATATTCGGTCAAGGACCCTTGGTCTCAATCCGCTCCCTGATGCGGCGGAAACCGCGTTGGTGACGGATTGTTTCGCTTCACTCACAACAATTATCCTATACCATATTTCGAGGTAAAAGGTGAGGATTGTCCAGAGGAGCTATGAACGGCGAACAAGAGTTTCTGAACGATTTGGTGACCTCTATCCGGCCGCTGGATCGAGCGGCGATGGCCGCCGCAAGACAGCGCCAAAATAATCTCACCAAGCCGGCTGGCAGCCTCGGCCGGCTGGAGGAGTTGGCGATCTGGATGGCCGGAGTTACCGGCGAGTTGACCCCGGCGACCGAGCCGCGCACCGTAATCGTGATGGCCGGCGATCACGGCGTCACGAGTGAGGGCGTCAGCGCCTACCCGTCGGAGGTCACACCCCAGATGGTGATGAACTTTCTTGGCGGAGGTGCTGCTATCAATGTGCTGGCAGACCAGGCCCGGGCCAGAGTCTTGGTCGTAGACCTCGGCGTGGCGACCGAAATGGGTGAGGTGTCTGGGCTGGTGGCTCGCAAAGTCGGTCCCGGCACCGCGAACATCGCCGTCGGACCGGCTATGAGCCGGCCGCAGGCTCTGAAGGCGCTCAGGATTGGCGCCGAGTTGGCCGAATCGGAGATTGCAGCCGGCGCGCGGTTGCTGGCAACCGGCGAGATGGGCATAGGCAATACTACTCCCGCAAGCGCGTTGATCTGTGCGCTAACCGACACCGTGCCAGAGGTTATTGTGGGGCGCGGCACCGGCTTGGATGATGCCGGTCTAGCGCACAAGCGGAAGGTCGTCGGTAGAGCATTAGCCTCAAACCGGTCCGCGTTGACCGATCCGGTCGATGCGTTGGCGGCTATCGGCGGCTACGAGATCGCCGGAATGGTTGGGTCGATTCTGGCCGGCGCTGCCAGACGCCGGCCGGTCGTGTTGGACGGTTTCATCGCAGGCGCCGCCGCGTTAGTTGCCGCGAGGATAGCTCCGACAGCCCGCAACTATATGGTGGCCGGTCATCTATCGGCAGAGCCGGGCCACCTCGTCGCGTTGAATGCACTGGAGTTGCAACCTCTACTTAACCTCAGCTTGCGGCTAGGTGAAGGAACCGGCGCCGTTCTCGCCTTCCATCTTATCGACGCTGCAACGCGTATTATGGCCGAAATGGCCACCTTTTCAGAGGCAAGTATCAGTAGAGCAGTCGAGCGCTGAAGTCAGATGCGACCACCGAGAACTGGATTTATCGGTTCTTTCAACCTATTTCGCTCGTTGGTGGTCGCACTGCAATTCCTCACCTTGTTTCCAGTCCGAGCTCGTGGGCCGTTGGCACCAGGAGAGCTGGGACGATCTCTCATCTTTTTTCCCGTGATCGGCGCTGTGATTGGTGGGATTATGGCGCTGGTCGGCTCTACGTTAACGACGATCGCACCTCCCTTATTGACGGCCGCCATTATCGTTGCGCTAGGTTTGGCCCTTACCGGCGTATTGCACTTCGATGGGCTTCTCGACACGGTAGATGGACTCTTCGGAGGCGTTCATTTAGAGGATCGACTGGCGATCATGCGCGACAGTCGCGTCGGCAGCTTTGCTCTGGCGGCCGGCATTTGCGATGTGCTGTTTAGGTTAGTCACAGTTAACATCTTGGTCGACTCCGGCGCATTGGGAGGCCTTTTAATGGCCGCAACGGGCTCTAGATGCGCGATGGTCTATGCGGTTGTTGCGTTTAAGCCGGCCCGCGACTCTGGCTTCAGCTCCGACTTCAGGGTCGGCACGAACGCCTTGACGGTCGTCCTGGCGGCCCTGATAGCGTTGGTCGTGGGATACGCGGCTGTTGGGCCGGCAAGTTTGGTCCTGATGGCCTGCGCTTTCACATTGACTCACTTTGCCGGCATGCTCGCCGTCAGCAAGGTCGGTGGCCTTACTGGGGATGTATATGGCGCTGTCAACGAGATCGTCGAGGTTGTAATCCTCATAGCGCTTGCGCTCTGGTGGCCGTCAGTTTCAGGTCTTCTAGGCTAATGTCTTCAGAATGGAGATGACCCGGTTTGAAAGAGGCTTCGTCTTACCCGGATCGTTCGATGGTGCTGCTGCTTGCGCTGGCGTTCGATTGGATATGGCGCGAGCCACCTGCCTGGGCGCATCCGGTCGTTTGGCTCGGAAAGCTAGTCGACCTTCTGGTGCCGGCCGAGAGCTCAACATCGGTGACTGACCGGGACCACATCGCCCAGCTCGTCCAAGGCGCCTTCATTTGGGCACTGACCGTGCTCACCGCCTATCTCATTGCACGAGTCGTCGAACTGGCAATCCGGCGGCTGCCGGGGCCATTGGGACTGCTGGCCGGCGCGATTGTGTTGAAGCCGTCCTTCGCCGTACAGGGCCTCATCGAGGCATCAACGATCGTCGAGAGTCGTCTCCGCGCGGGCGATATGGCCGGCGCACGTGCCTCGCTAACCACTTTGGTCAGTCGCGATGTTGCCGCGCTGGACCAGCCCCTGGTAGCCGCCGGCGCTATAGAATCACTCGCCGAAAACCTGAACGACTCGTTCGTAGCGCCGGCCAGCTACTTTCTAATGTTCGGCCTACCCGGCGCATTTGCCTATCGAGCCGCCAACACGCTCGACTCGATGATCGGCTATCGGGGACGGTACGAGTATCTGGGTAAAATCTCCGCTCGAGCAGATGATCTCGCCAATCTGGTTACATCCCGAATGACCGCCGTTCTGATCGTCGGAGCGGCGGCGCTCAATCGCTTGGACTGGCCCAAATCTCTGCTAATCTCCCTACGCGACCATCGACTGACGGCAAGCCCTAATGCCGGCTGGCCGATGGCCGCGATGGCGGGCGCTTTAAATGTGCAGCTAGAGAAGCCGGACGACTACCGGCTTGGTGCTGAGTTCGGTCGACCGGAGCCGGCCGACATCAACCGAGCCGCCCGGGTCGCCCGATCGGCCGTCTGGCTTTGTTGGGCGTTGGCCGCCGTAGCTGCCCTCGCTTTCAAGCTGCGCAAGTTCTTTCGCGTGAATTCTTCGCTTAGTACTAAGGCCGCGGGAGTGGTAAGGCGTGGGTGAGGACGGCGGCGGTCCCGGCCCGGTCCCTCATGGCAGCATCAGCGAGGCTGAGCTGACAACTTACGGGCTGACTATCGACCAGGTTATCGATTTCAGCGTAAACACTCACCCGCTTGGCCCCTCGGAAAACGTGCGTGCCGCTCTCGCTGGTCTATCCATAGATCGCTATCCGGAAGACGGAACACCCAGGCTCCGCCAGGTACTTGCCGATCGGCAAGAGAGACCGCCCGATTGGATCGCTGCCGGCAACGGCTCTATCGACCTGATTTGGCAGTTGGCGCTCGCATCACTGGCGCCGGGAAAAAAGGCTCTCGTTGTAGGACCCACTTTCGGCGAATATCAGCGGGCGATCCGGGCGGCCGGCGGACAGCCGGTGATTTATTGCGCTGATAGATCCTGCGATTTCTCTCCCGATCTGGCGGATGTGATCCGGATTGCCGATGAAGAACGGCCTTCGCTTATATTTATCTGCAATCCGAATAACCCGACCGGCCATCTGCTCTCCAGCGCCCAGCTTGCAAGAATTGTTGAAGCGGCGCCGACGGCCCGATTGGTCGTCGATGAGGCATACATGTCTTTCGTCGATTCAGAAATCTCAGCGTCGGCCGACATTGCTCTGTTAGTAGAGGCCGGCCGAGCGATAATTCTGCGCTCGCTTACTAAGGATTGCGCGATCGCCGGCCTGCGCTTGGGTTACGCCGTCGCACGACCGGAGATCATCAGTGCGCTGGACGCTGTGCGACCGCCTTGGAACGTGAACGCGGCCGCAGTTGCCGCCGGTCTGGCCGCGCTGTCCGATGGCGATCACCTGGCCCAAGGTAGGGCAGTCGTAGAAGAGGCTCGGTCATACTTGACCAGCGAATTGAGCCGGCTTGGATACAAGGTCTGGCCGTCCGTAGCCAATTTCTTAATGGTCGAGGTCGGCGATGGTTCCGGCCTGCGCCACCGGCTTATAGGGCGCGGACTGGTCGTCCGCGACTGCGCTTCCTTTGGCCTGCCCGAATGCATCCGCATAGGTATGAAGCCGCTGCGAGATTGTCGACGACTGATCGAGGCCCTGGTCGATGCCTGAAACACCCGTCCTGATGGTCCAAGGTACTGCCTCCGGCGTCGGCAAGAGCCTGATAGTGACCGGCCTCTGTCGTCTTCTCCACCAAATGGGTCACAGGGTCGCGCCGTTCAAGGCGCAGAACATGTCGAACAATTCCTTCGTCACCGCCGACGGGTACGAAATCGCGCGATCGACCGCAGTGCAGGCTGAGGCAGCCTGCATAGAGCCGACTCAGTACATGAATCCCCTGCTGCTCAAGCCGGAGGCCGATAGCAGCTCGCAGGTGGTTGTCTTGGGAAGACCGATCGGATCTCTCTCCGCTCGCGGCTACTACCGACGCAAAATAGACCTTTGGCCAAAGGTTACCGAGGCATTGGCCCGACTCCGGGGCGAGTTCGACGTAATAGTCGCCGAAGGCGCCGGCAGTCCAGCCGAGATCAATCTCCGCGAACACGACGTGGTGAACATGCATCTCGCCCTTCATGCCGGGGCGTCGGTATTGTTGGTCGGAGATATTGACCGGGGAGGCATCTTCGCGCAGCTTCTGGGAACACTGGACCTGCTGAGCAGTGAAGAGCGGGGGCTCGTTCAAGGGCTTGTAGTCAACCGGTTCCGCGGAGACCCATCGCTTTTCGACGAAGGTGTGGACATCCTCGAGCGTCGATCCGGCAAGCCAGTAATCGGTGTAGTGCCCTATGTGCCCGATCTCGCAATAGCCCAGGAGGACTCGGTCGGCCTCGAGGACCGACGCTCTCGCGCCGGCCCTACTCGTCCGGATGCCAATGAACTCGACATCATCGTCATTCGACTACCGCGCATCTCCAACTTCGACGACTTCGATCCATTGGATCGCGAGCCCGGCGTCCAAGTGCGTTACGTCGATTCTCCTCGGTCGTTTGGCCGCCCCGACCTGGTCATCTTGCCCGGCACCAAGACGACGGTGAGCGATCTGAACGCCATCCGAGCCAATGGACTGGCCGGCGCAATAGTCGCTGCCGCCTCGGCCGGAGTTCCAGTAATAGGCATTTGTGGCGGTTACCAAATGCTCGGCCGGCTTATCCGCGATCCGCTGACAGTGGAATCATCGGAGTCGATGGTCGAAGGACTGGCCCTATTACCTGTTGAGACCGTCTTTTCCCATGAGAAGCGAACCACCAGGGCTCAGGCCCGCGTCGTTGCCCGGAAAGGCCCCCTGGCCGGTGCCCACGGCAAACCAATCGCCGGCTACGAAATACACATGGGACGTTCGACTGGTGCCGGTGAGGCGCCCTTTCAGATCACTCGCCGGCTGGACCGCCCGGTCGATGAGCCGGATGGCGCGTCTGCAAGCGACGGGCTCGTCACGGGTACCTACCTGCATGGCCTGTTCGCGAACGAGCCGATTCGGCGCAGCATACTGGACTGGCTCCGGTCATCCAGACCAATGCCGGCGCCGACCATACTGGCGCCGGCCGTCGATCCCTACGATCGCTGGGCCGACGTGCTGCGCCGAACGTTGGACTTGGAGCAGATCAATCAGTTCATTGAGGAACTGGGTGTGAACCCTTGAGATCACAGTGATGGCAGGTAAACGCACTCGTCGTCAGATTGCCACGAAAATAGATGGTTCCCGTCACGCCCGCAGGCCCCGGCCAAAACTGTAGCGCGTTAGCTTTTCCCACGCTTGATCCCCGTCACGCCCGTGGGTCGCGGCCAATCCAGCGAGCCCGGTCATTCCGGCGAAGGCCGGAATCCAGGGGAGGTATGGGTGTCGCCGGTTTTCATACCGTGGTGTGCCGGAGGCAACCGGCATGGGCGATTGCAACGGAACTGACAAGAGCGGTGAGGCATCAGAGTAAGATTGATCCCGGCAGGACATTGGGCCAGTGTCAGATCCCCAAGGCCACGAGTGAACTGCAATTCGTCCGGATAAATTCCTGATTCGTTCTGCGCCGCGTCGTTGGCGTCGCTTGACAACGTGCAGTGCTGTCTCGACAATGGCGCCCGTTGGCGGCATGTCCTTCTGTTGCTCTTGGCAGAAAGGAATGGCTTTGCGGTCGCTGTTGGCGCTACTGTCCGGACTGCTGATTCTATCGACTGCTTGCCGTGCGCCGGCTTCCGCGCCTGGTCCAACCGAAGTGCCTCCGACTCCCATTTCCGCACCGGCTCCAACGGACGCACCTGCATTGAATGCGACAGTGACACCCTCTCCTGCCAACGAATACCAAGATTCCGATTGCCCATGCGAAGGCGACAACGGCTTTCACAGACACCCCAGCACCGTGTACCAACACGCCGATGCCGTTGTCTACGCCGGATGAATCGGCTAAATGAACCGGAGGAAATGCGCTATCCTAGAGCGCCCAAATCGAGGACGTACTGGGGATTTCTTTCTCAAACGCCAACTTAAACTAGGAGCAACGTTGTGTTATCCAGGGAACAGCTAGCTTTCTTCGAAACGTTCGGGTTTCTTGTAGTGCCACAATCATTTGTACAGAAGGAGACGGACGCAATCAGTCAGGAGTTCGATGGAATACTTGAGCGAGACCGGCGGGGAGAACCCTTTTCTGAGACGAAGCGACAGGTGATTTACGGGTTCTACGAGAAAAGCCCTTTGCTGATGGCCTTGCTTGACGATGACCGTATCTACGAAGCGGCCGGGCAGTTGTTGGGGCCGGGATTCTCTTGGTTGGTCTCGGAGGGAAACCTGTTTGTCGGGGATACACGGTGGCACCCGGACGGCACGAGGCTGGATTTTGCTCCGCTCAAGATAACGATGTACCTTGACCATCTCACCTCCGACACAGGGTGTCTTCGGGTGATTCCAGGTTCGCACTGCCTGCCCTTTCACGAAGACCTCAAGCCGTCGCCTACGCACGACCGACCGAGGAGCTACGACAAATTCGGAGTGAGTGGGACCGAAGTGCCTTCCTTTCCGCTTGAGACGCAACCCGGCGACCTTATATTCCTGAACATGAACCTCTGGCATGCAGCCTTTGGTGGCCGTCCCGGCCGCCGTCAGCTATCGGTGATCTTCACCCCAGAGCCCAGCACCGAACAACATGTTGAGATTATGCGGCGGAACTATGAGCACAACATCGCGGAAATCGGCAGGTATCAATGGTCTCCGCCTGGCTCAATCATTGATGACGCGCTCTTGACCAGTGAAAGTCCTCGGGTGCGCGGACTCGTGTCAAAGTGGATCGAGCTTGGTCTGAAGTAGATAATAGGCCTATCCCACAGACTAACAGAATTAGGCGCCGCTGCCGGGTCAGAGCACCGAATCGTCGGACCTTACTATTGGAGAGCCAGTTGATCGTCCTACTGGAGGAGCCCTGTAACTGTTCAGACTTAGGGGGACTGGTCTTGCGAGCCTCATTGCAGTGAAAATGGACGGTTCCCGTCGCGCCCGCGAGTCCTGTCGTTGCTACTTAGAATAGGTCCCCGCCATTCGCTGCGTCATACCTTCCTCCCACGCGGTCTTTCCGGCGAAAGCATGCCCCGTACGCCGATACGGGGCCGGAATCCAGAAGGAGAGGGGAGAGGCAGGACCGCCATACGACAGCAAGAGACCCGGCGTCCCAGCATACTCATCCTCTTATGTGGCCTTCGCGAGGCCGTGGTGAACGCCGGCAAAAATCCGGACACGACGTCGAGTGACTGATGAGGACCAATTACACGCGAGCTTAAAGCCCGTGACGGATTTGTTCGTACACTGACACACGTGCGCTATTATGGCTGATATTTGCCGCAAGACCGATACTGGTGGACCAGGATGGCGAAGAGGCTGGATCCTGGACGTGAGATACGATGCAAGATTTCGTTGCTTACTTCAACGGTGAATGGCTTCCTCACAGCGAGTGCAAGCTGCACATAGACGATCGTGGCGTCCGTTTGGGCGACGCAGTCTACGATGTAGAACGCACCTTTGATGGCAAGATCTTCGACCTCGCAGGCCACATTGACCGATTCTATCGGTCACTTGGATACGTGCGGATCGATCCCGGCCTGACCAAAGACGAGATGGCGGAGATCACTCTCGAAGTCGTGAGACGTAACGATCATCTGCGCACCGCCGGCAACGACTTCATGATCCGCCAAATAGTTACCGGAGGATCAGCTTGGTCTGTAGCGGATCGTAACCGACCCAACGTGTACGTTGGGGCCGGCTATCTGAACTTCAAGCGCTTCGCTCACCTGTACGAACAAGGGTGTCACGTCGTCTTCGCTCGAACCCGCGCCTATCATCCCACCTCAGTTGACCCCAAAGTGAAGCACTACAGCCGTCTGAATTTCGTTCTAGCAGAGCTGGAGACCATTGACGTAGATCCTGGGGCGTGGCCTGTTCTCCTTGATCATGATGGGAACATCTCGGAAGGCACTACTTTCAACTTCGGTCTGGTAAAGGATGGCATCATATATACCGCCGGCGACCGCAATGCTCTTCAAGGGATATCTCAGAACGTGATAAGGAGGCTGGCCCAAGATCTGGGAATACAAGCAATCGAAGGTGAGCTGCAGCCTTACGATGCTTATTCTGCCGACGAAGCGTTCGTGTTGGCCTCGAGCTATTGCCTGCTACCCGTGTCCAAAGTGGACAATCGGCCGTTGAAGGCCGAGACTCCAGGCCCTGTCGTAAGACGCTTGCTCCAAGCGTGGAGCGAACTGGTAGGTGTCGATATCGTCGAACAGGCGCGACAACAGGCCGGGATCAGTGCCCCGGCTTAGCGTCCGGCGAATGCCCGCTCCTTGACCTGCGAGTGGAGCTCGAAGATGGTGCCAGTCCTCGCCGGTTTCGGCAGCGGCAGCCTGACCTTCGTCATACTAGTCATGCGGTACTCGTGAGTTGGCTCGCCGCGCACGATAGTCCGGTCATACTCGTCGAGATCTCCAACGCCCGCAAGCGGCCACGCATCTACCGCGGTGTACTGGTAGAACAGCAGCCGGCGCGCATTCGATGAGCGGTTGGGCGCTGATGCGTGAAGTGTACCGCAATGATGGATCGTTAACCCACCTGCCTTCACTTGCACTGGCACCGCCTTGCTTAGGTCCACGTTCTCACGGCTCGGGGAGATAGCGCCCACGAAGACGCCGTCCTGATGCTCGTCGTAGATCGTCCCCTTGTGAGAGCCGGGAATGACCAGCAAGCAGCCATTTTCCAAGGTGCAATCGTCTAGCGCGACACCCACCGCCACGAGATCGTCATTGGTGTGCGGGTAGTGGGCGAAGTCTTGATGCCATTCGATTGGGCTGCCCACTTCGGCCACCTTCATGTTCAGTTTGTCTCCTTGGAAACGGATGTCGGGGCCAATCAACGGACTTATGAGATCCAAGATCGCATCGGAACGCATCAAGCCGTCGAAGAACGGATGCCACTTGCTTGGCGTCTTTAGACGCCTCAATAGCGGTCGTTCGGGAGTATGCTCTGGTTCCAGGTCAAAAATCTCGGAATGCTCGGAGACTTCCCGCGATTTTTCGACGAACTCATCGACGACGCGACGAGCCTCCTCTAGTTCCGAAGGTGTGAGGACATTCTCCACTCCCAGGTAGCCGTGGGTCCGATAGTACTCAATTTGGTCGAGCGTAAGCATGAACGAAACTCCACACTGGTTGGATCGCGTTTACACCGCAATCACACTAATTCTTTGATGACACGTCTCGCGCCACGGCAGCGTCTTTGCATGCCGTGGAAGACTCCGAGTAACCATAATACCATAACGCTCCAATAAATCCGCCTTGTGCCACTTACATTCAAATGACCCCACGTCTGGCCTTGCTATTCCCTGTGCCCGGTTGGGTCCAGACGGCCATGGTAAGATGAGTTGCGAACTGCGACCGGCTGCGAGCGGCGCACTTCTTGTAACCCGGGGGAAGCTCATTGGCGGATAGATTCGACAAATTCACCGAGCCTGCGGTAAAAGTTCTCACCTTAGCGCAGGAAGAGGCGCAGCACTGCAACCGCAACTACATAGGCACTGAGCACCTACTGCTAGGCCTCGTCCGCGAACGCGAGGGCGTCGCGGCTAGGGTGCTGGCAGATATGGGGGTAGAGTTGTCGAAAATGCGCTTGGCGATCGAATTCATCATCGGTCGCGGCGACCGAATGGTGATGGGCGAAACTGGACTAACCCCGCCTGCCAAGAAGGTCATAGAGCTTGCGGTTGATGAGGCCCGCCGGCTGAACCACCGCTATATCGGTACCGAGCATATTCTGCTCGGTTTGGTCCGAGAGGGTGAAGGAATCGCCGCCGGCGTCTTGGAGGCTTTGGGAGTTAGCCTCGACAAGGTGCGCGCGCAGGTAATGCTCGTTTGACTGTTGCCGGCCGTGTTAAGATTAACTGCGAATCGCGACCGGCTGCGAGCGGCGCACTTTTTGTAACCCGGGGGAAGCTCATTGGCGGATAGATTCGATAAATTCACCGAGCGAGCCAGAAAAGTTCTCACCTTAGCGCAAGAAGAGGCGCAGCGCTTCAACCACAACTACATAGGTACGGAGCACCTACTCCTGGGCCTTGTCCGCGAAGGCGAAGGTGTCGCGGCTAAAGTGCTGGCAAATATGGGAGTAGAGCTATCGAAAGTGCGCTCGGCGGTCGAATTTATCATCGGTCGCGGCGACCGGATGGTAATGGGCGAGATTGGACTAACTCCCCGTGCCAAGAAGGTCATAGAACTTGCCGTTGACGAAGCCCGCCGGCTGAACCATCACTACATCGGCACCGAGCATATTCTGCTCGGCTTGGTCCGAGAGGGTGAAGGAATTGCCGCCGGCGTCTTGGAGAGTCTCGGAGTCAGCCTCGATAAGGTTCGCGCACAGGTCATCCACCTTCTCAGCCAAAGTTCTACATACACGCAGCATGAGTCCCGCCAGCCGACCAGAACTCCGACAATCGACCAGATGGGAATTGACCTGACTGCGGCTGCTAGGTCCGGCAAGCTCGACCCCGTCATCGGTAGGTTGACCGAAATCGAGCGCGTGGTTCAGATTCTTTCGCGTCGTACCAAGAACAATCCTGCCTTGATTGGCGAGCCCGGCGTTGGGAAGACAGCCATCGTCGAAGGACTGGCCCAGCGCATAGTGGCCGGCGACGTCCCCGAGACTTTGACAGGAAAGAGGCTGCTCACTCTCGACATCGGGTCGTTGGTTGCCGGTACCAAGTATCGGGGAGAGTTCGAAGAACGGCTAAAGAAGATCGTTGAAGAAATCCGGACCGCCGGCAACTGCGTCATGTTCATCGATGAGCTTCACACACTAGTGGGAGCCGGCGCTGCCGAGGGCGCGGTCGATGCCGCCAACATACTCAAGCCGTCGCTTGCGCGTGGTGATCTCCAGTGCATAGGCGCGACTACTCTTGATGAGTACCGAAAGTACATTGAGCGCGACGCCGCTTTGGAGCGCCGTTTTCAGCCGGTCACCGTTGAAGAACCCACAATCGAAGAGACGATCGCTATTCTGAAGGGTATCAAGGAGCGGTACGAGGCGCACCACCGGCTCGAGATATCCGAGGAAGCTATCCAAGCTGCCGCCGACTTGGCAGCCCGCTACATCGCCGACCGATTCCTTCCGGATAAGGCGATCGATTTGGTTGATGAGGCATCTTCTCGTGTCCGACTCAAGAAGTCGAAAGCGCCACCCTCTCTGAAAGATGCGTTAAAAGGACTCGAGGCGGTCCAGCGCGAAAAAGAGGCGGCTATCAGTGCCCAGCAGTATGAGTTGGCAGCCGATCTGCGCGACCGCGAGGTCAAGTTGCGGGAAAAGATCGACGCACTGGAGGCAGGCTGGCAAGAGACGCAAGCGGCCGGTAAAACGGTCGTCACCGGAGAGCATATCGCCGAAGTTGTCTCTATGTGGACTGGTGTCCCAGTTACCAGGATTGCTATGGAGGAGTCCGAGCGCCTGCTTCAAATGGAAGATGCGTTGCACAAACGTGTCGTCGGTCAACAGGAAGCCATCGTGACGATCTCCCGCGCCGTGCGGCGGGCCCGCGCCGGCCTTAAAGATCCTAAACGTCCAATCGGTTCGTTCATCTTTCTTGGCCCTACCGGAGTTGGCAAGACGGAGCTGGCACGCGCCTTGGCCGAGTTTTTGTTCGGCAGCGAAGAAAACATGATCAAGATCGACATGTCGGAGTTCATGGAGCGCCATTCGGTAGCCCGCTTGGTTGGCGCGCCCCCCGGTTACGTCGGGTACGATGAGGGCGGACAGCTTACCGAGGCCGTTCGACGCAAGGGATATTCGGTCGTACTGCTGGATGAGATCGAGAAGGCACATCCCGAAGTCTTCAACATGCTCCTTCAGGTAATGGAAGATGGCCGCCTGACCGATGCCAAAGGCCGCAAGGTTGACTTCCGCAACACGATTATCGTGATGACGTCGAACGTCGGCGCCGATTTAATCAAGAGGGACACGACGCTTGGGTTCACGGCGCGCGGCTCAGAAGCGAGTAATTCAGAAAGCGCCTACGTGAAAATGAAAGAGAAGGTATTGGGCGAGCTGAAGAAGACGTTTAGGCCCGAGTTCATGAATAGGATTGATTCGGTGGTGGTATTCCGCGCGCTGAACAAGGAAGAAATCCGGGCAATCGTCGATATATTGATGGGCCGGGTGCGTGCCCAGCTCATTGAACAGAAAATAACCCTCGAAGTCGACGATGAAGCGAAGGATCTGTTGGCCGAGAAGGGGTGGGATCCGCAATTCGGCGCCCGGCCTCTGCGGCGGACTATCCAAAATATGATCGAAGATGAGCTTGCGGAACAGCTGTTGCAGGGGAAAATCAAGCAAGGATCATCCGTCAAGGTCACGGTCAAGGACGACAAGCTTGAGATGAAGGAGGTCGAGCTCGTAGGAGTTTGATCAGGGCGATTCACGACCTTCTTGAAGGGAGACGCTGCGAGTCTCCCTTTTTTTCTGTCCATAAGGCGCAAATTGATGGCTAGTGGTCGACCCAAGCGACGTGTCATCTACGTCTGCCAGCAGTGCGAAGCGCAGGCTCCCCAATGGCTCGGGCGATGCCCCGAGTGCGGCGAATGGAACACACTGTTGGAGACCCCCGAGCCGCGGCCGCCGGCTCCCGGCCCGTTAGCGACGAATAGCTCGGGCTCCACTCCTGTTGCTCTGGACGACGTTATCTTGCAGGACACGCCCCGCATCAGCACGTCTATTGCCGAACTCGACCGAGTGCTAGGGGGCGGTATCGTACATGGATCGGTCATACTGCTAGGCGGTGATCCCGGGATTGGCAAGTCCACGCTCGCTTTGCAGGTAGCAGCGGGAATGGCAGGTCGAGATCAACCGATTCTTTACGTTTCCGGGGAAGAATCGACTGGTCAGATCGTGATGCGCGCCAAGAGAGTCGCTGCCACCAACACCAACATTCTTGCCCTCTCCGAAACCTCCCTGGACCAATTGGTCCCACAGATAAGGCAGATCCGGCCCGCGCTCTTGATAATAGATTCGATCCAAGCGGTGTACTTGGAAAGCCTGTCCGCAGCAGCTGGGAGTACAAGCCAGGTGCGAGAGTGTGCAATGGCGTTGCTTCGCTTAGCCAAGGAGTCGGTCATACCGACGATCATCATCGGGCACGTAACCAAAGAGGGAGCCATAGCCGGGCCTCGCGCGTTAGAGCACATAGTAGACGTCGTGCTTTATCTGGAGGGCGAACGATTTCATAGCTATAGGCTATTGCGTGGTGTGAAAAACCGCTTCGGTTCGACGAACGAGGTTGGCGTTTTCGAAATGCTAGGTGATGGTCTCAAAGAAGTTAAGAATCCCTCACATGTTTTCCTTGCGGAACGCCCTGCAGGCGCGGCCGGATCTACGGTTGCCGTGACTGTCGAGGGTACTCGTCCAATGCTGGTTGAGGTTCAGGCACTGGCGACCTACAGCCCCCTCGCGGTTCCTCGTCGCACCGTCAACGGTGCCGACATGAATCGATTGCAGCTCATCATTGCGGTGTTGACGAAACGAGTGGGGCTTGGCCTGGTCAATCAGGATATCTACGTGAACGTAGTCGGTGGACTGCATGTTGAGGAGCCGGCTGCCGATCTTGCGGTAGCGCTGGCAATCGCTTCGAGCTTCCGCGACCGACCGGTCGCCGGCGATTTGGTCGCGATTGGAGAAGTCGGTCTCGCCGGCGAGTTGAGAAGGGTCTCCCACTTGGAGCGGCGGCTCACCGAGGCGTCGAAACTTGGCTTCACTCGATGCATCCTTCCAAGTGGGGCCGCGGGTGGATTGCCGGCACCGGCGAATTTGAACCTCCTGAGGTGCGCAACGTTGGCCGAGGCGTTGGAGGCGGCATGGCAGATGGTATGACCGCGGACCTTACTGCGGTCATTCTCGCGGCCGGCCAAAGTCGGCGATTGGGCTGCGACAAGTTGCTCTTGCCCATAGCGAAACGCCCTGTCATAGCTTGGACTCTCGACGCTTTCTCACGCAGCCACCTGGTGAGCCGGATTGTACTGGTCATATCCGAACGTAATCGCCGATTCTGCTCGGACCTGTTAGAACAAATGGGAATTGTTGACCGGACACACCTAGTTGTTGGTGGGAATCGCCGGCAAGATTCCGCTCGGACCGGCCTTCTGGCTGCCAGAACCGAATGGATAGCGGTACACGATGGTGCCCGCCCCTTCACCAGTGGAGATCTGATTGAGCGAGGATTCCAGGCTGCTCAGTCTACCGGCGCTGCCGTACCCTGCCTGCCAGTAACCGACACTGTCAAACGGGTAGATAGCCAGGGCAGAGTCGTCGAGACTCTCAAGCGGTCCGAATTGGTGTCGGTCCAGACGCCGCAGTTCTTTCGTCGGGATCTCTTGCTCGCCGCAGTTATGTCCGCCGGCGACGACGTGACCGACGATAGCTCATTGGTCGAAGCGATGGGTTCGCGAGTCCAAACGTTCAGTGGCGAGCCGTCGAACATCAAGATCACCAAGACAGAAGATATTAAACTGGCCGAAATGATCGCCGCTAAAGTGTTGGTCCGATGATGAGGGCGGGCATAGGCAATGACATTCACCGATTGATCGCCGGCTCCAAACTCATCCTGGGCGGTGTCGACGTGCCATTCGACAAGGGACCCGACGCTCACTCCGATGGCGACGTTGCCATTCACGCCCTGATAGATGCACTCCTGGGAGCCGCCGGCCTCGGAGATATCGGCACGCACTTCCCGGATAGCGAACCGCGTTATCGCGGGGCTTCGAGCATCGACCTGCTGCGACGCTGCATCGAACTGTTGAGTGAGGCTGGATTCCGGCCCCACAATGTTGACATTTCGATATTGATTGAACGGCCCCGGCTGGCGCCCTACCTGGGCCTGATGGTCGAGCGAATCGCCGCCGTGCTGGAGTTGCCGGCAAATCGAGTCAATATCAAGGCGGGGACAAACGAAGGCATGGACGCGATAGGTCGCGGAGAAGCAGTTGCCGCCCTGGCTGTCGTCACCGTAATCGGAGGACATACCCAATTCGAAGATTCATCTACCTGATCTATTCGTCGCCGATTTATGCGACTTGCCTCCCGTCCGAAAACCACCTCCGAGGTTGAGGAACCTTCCGGCTAGCTGGGACCTCGCGACAGTATGCCGGCGCGAGCCATTGATTCTTCTACCCCGGACCCAGGGCGTCCGTCGTCCAATTGGTCGACGATTGGCCGTATGCGCCCATCACCTACTCTGAGCCATTGCATCAACGTTGCAAAGTCTACGCGTCGTTGGAGATCATCTCGCATAGAGGCAATTGCTTCGATCAATGCTTGCCGAGTCCCGTAACGCCATTTGTCCAGGGTCTCGTTTGAGTAGGCGCCGGCTGATATCGCCGGAGCGGCGTGGCGCGACAACCCGTACTGCTCGGCGATCGGTCCGGCCGCGCTCCTGAGCGCGCTGGACGACAGTCGAGTGAAATCGCTGCCTAGGGGCAGCCATCCAACCATTGCGGAAAATGACTGATTGGGTGGTGAACTTAGTAGAAGATCTAATTCGGAACGGTCGTTGTCGCCTCGAGGCGCGACCATGAACCTCGCCAACCGAAAAAGTTGGCCCAGTTCCCGGTCGCGGTCTTGGTAATATCGCGGATCCAAGATCTGCACGATCTTGTCGAAGCCTACCAGGAAAGTGAGCCCGCCAAGCTTGGGAAACGCTTTTCGGTAGGCGATTGCTTGATCGAGATACAGGCCAAGATTTGTTACAGCTACCGAGACTCTTTGATGGGCACGCGCAAGGTTGGTTAGTGACACCAACCGGTCTACAAGACTGGCGCCTTGTTGCTCTGTTTTGTCTATGGTGTGGACGGCAATCGAGACTACTGCCTCGTCACACTGGTCGGTGCCTAGCGCCTGCTCAATAACTGCTTCGTGGGCAATCGTCAAGGGATTGAACGAGCCGGCGAAAACTGCCATCCGGCGGCCCGGCGCAGCAACACCGGGCGTCGCGTACATTACCTTGACGATTGGGGCGGCGCTCTGCCTCAGTTGGGCCACGCTGTGCCGAATGGAAAGCGCCAAACCGAGATCGTCGAACGCCGCGAATCCAGGTGAATTCAAGCCAAATCCGCTTGCCGGATCAGGTGAAAATCCTCAGACTGGTGACCTCAGACCGCCGCCTGGACCTTTTCTTCCACTTGGTCGGTTATCTCTTTGAGGTCCGGGAATCTCCCAGTGTCCCACTTCGAGTGTATTTGCTCGCCGTCCACTGAGACCTCGAAGGCTCCGTTGAGACCGCCAATCAGCTTAACTGAGCCCACTTGACCCTTGAACTTAGTCATGATCTCGGCCGCCGTCCAGGCGGCCCGCAGCTGATAGTTTCAAGGTACGCAGTAGATTATTTCCATGTGGAACGTATTATCCATGTCACTCCTCCATTTGGCTTTGTGGGCTGAATCGGCACGCGTCCCTCCGCCCGCCAATCCATGCCCTACTTCTCTCTGTGGCTATTGTAGCTGATTCCATAGCGCGCGGCAGCACACTTCGCCGGCAAGGCGCGGCATCGAAGCGAATCCGCGGGTTGTGACCACCGACCGTCACCTACGTAAGTATTGAGATTTAGGGGTACCTACTCCGTATGGGCGTAATATCGCACCAATGAGGCTCTATCACAGGCGAAGACGTCTGATCAAGGAAAGCCAGGACAGGGTTGCACGGGCGAAGTCCTTGCCGGGGGATGTGAGGGATGAGGTCGACCAGCTCGTGGATTTCGCATCGATAGGTTGGAAGTCACCACTTAATCGCCGACTGAGGTCCCGAATCGCGACTCGGCTTTTCCGGTGCACGGGCATGGAGGAGACAAATACACCCAAATCTGAACTGTTACTCACCTACCGTCTTCAAATCCGTGTGCGCGGAAGCGCCCTATAATATATTTGTGGCTCGCACTATTCGATTGTATTACGAGCATTGCAGCGACGGGCGAATCCACCAAAAAGGAGTGAGACGTGCATTCGATACCGATTGGTACGCGAGGCGAAGCCAGTGAGATGGTGAGCGAGCAAGAGACCGCGAGCGCCGTCGCCAGCGGTGCGGTTCCAACATTCGCCACGCCGGCGATGATTGCTCTGATGGAGCGGGCATCGGTGAACGCCATTCGGCGTTTCTTGGACGAAGGGCAAGACAGCGTGGGAACGCTAGTCAACGTGACGCATCTGGCCCCTACGCCGGTAGGATGTAGGGTGCAAGCGGAGGCCGAGGTCACCGCAGTAGATGGCAGAAAAATCATGTTCAAGGTTTGTGCATCTGACCCAATCGAGTTGATCGGAGAGGGCACACACGAGAGAGTGCTTGTGGATCGAGCAAAGTTTATTTCGAAGGCAGCGACCAAAGGCCGCGGCCTCGGTTAGATTCTCGTATGCCTAGTTCAACCGAGCTGATTACCCTGGCGCGGCAGCGCTTGAACGCGGGTGATGTCGAGTACGTTGCCCAATGCTGTCGCATCATTCTGAATCATTTGCCGGCCCATATACCCGCGCACCTGTTGCTCGCGGAGTGTCTGTCAAGTATCAACGAATATGGGCAGGCCAAGGACCTGTCGCAGAGGGTACTCAGCTCTGTACCGGACAACCTCCGGGCTCTTCGTACGCTAGGGTCCGCGATTGTTGAAACCGACGGACTTGGTGCCGCCGAATATGTGTATCAGATCGCGTACGATAATCACTCGTTCCATCCCGAGCTACCCGGCGAAATCGAAGATGTCTTGGGAAAGCGACTCACCCTATCGAATATAGGATTGGCTCGACTTAGCCTGAACTCAGGCCAATTCTTGGACGCCGCCGGGGCGCTCAATCGGGCACTCGCGGTCGATCCGCGGCGCTTGGATGCCCGGGCGCTTCTGGCACTTGCCTATCATCGCGTCGGTGATCGCTCATCTTCCGAAGCCGTGTGCAAGGATTTGCTTAATGACGCTCCGGATTGTCTGCCCGCCTTGGCAATGCTTTTGCACCATCTTATTCTCGACGGTTCCGGCTCGAATGAGGCGGAGCAGATAGTCTCGCATATTGCGGCCCGTGATCCATCCTACCTGTACGTCAGGGAAATCTTGCCGGCGGAGATCCTGTCTCAGCTGCCCAGATCGGACATCGAGATCGACCTCGCTTCGGACGACTCGACCGATCCTCATCCATCTCCGCAACTCAAGAACGACGTCCCCAGAGGCTCCGATGGCGGGGAAACCGATGCCTGGATGTCCAAGATGATCCGCCCGTCGAACGCCGGCGAAACCGCTGCCGGCGTTCCTCCGGCCAATGCTCGATCAGACGAACCCAATCCGGCTCCGCATACGTCCCCGGCGAGTTCCGAGCGTCCGGGCATCCCGGGGATGTATCTGAAGGTGGCCGCGAAAGCTGATGAACAAGTGACCGGCTTGACGACGGAAGCAATGCGGCAACATATGGACAAGGCGTTGCGATTCCAGCAGAGCGACAAGTTTGACGAGGCCGTTTCGGAGTACGCCGCGATCTTGCGCTCGGACCCATCGCTGGCAGGTGAGATAGTAGATAACCTGCGATGGATCGTGTACGCTAAGCCCAATCACATCGCCGCTTTGAAGACGTTGGGAGACGCCTACATGAGAGTTGGTGATGTCGAAAAGGCGGTCGAGCAATACGATCGCGTGATGAGTCTCCGCGGATCAGGCAGCCGCAATTGATCGGAGGACCCTTGTTGGGTAGCAGGTTCAGATGGAAAAAACTTTAATCATCATAAAACCCGATGGCGTAGAGCGAGGCATGGTGGGCGAGATTATCTCCCGCTTCGAGCGGCGCGGATTCAGGATCGGCGCCCTCAAGATGGTGAAGGTCGATCGCGCGTTGGCGGAACAGCATTATGCAGTCCACAAGGGCAAGTTCTTCTACGATGACCTCGTCAAATATATTTCCTCGTCGCCTGTGATTGTGGCCGTATTGGAAGGTCCAGATGTTATCAAAGCGACTCGCCTGATGGTCGGCGCGACCCGGCCGGCCGAGGCGGCGCCTGGTACCATTCGCGGCGACCTCGCCGTCTCTACTCTGCGTAATCTGATCCATGCATCCGACGGGATTGAAACAGCAAAGCAAGAGATCGCTCTGTGGTTCACCAAGGGTGGTGTTCTCGACTACCAGCGCGACATCGATTCCTGGATTTATGAGGCCGACTGAGCCAGATTGCCGGCCCAATCGTCACGCCCCAAACTTCTTCAACCTGAGGGCGTGAGCCAACACCAACGCCATAATCGTTCTCGCAGGAAAGACGCCGAGGCCGCCGCCGGCGCAGGCCCGCTCACCGAACCTCGTAGTCTCATCTGGCATCGCCACCGGCGACGATAGCAAGAACGGCGTCGGATGCCACGAGTGACTCCCAAGATTCGCCGGCGTGCTGTGGTCGCCGGTCACCACCAGAACTTGCGGCTTCAACTCGGTAATACGCGGCATTAGCCGGTCCACCTCCTCGATTACCGCAACTTTGCCATCGAAGTCGCCGTCTTCGCCCCTCGAGTCAGTCGGTTTGACGTGCACGAAGAAGAATTCGTATTCGCCGTAGGCGCTCGTCAGCGTGTCGAACTCTTCGCCGATCGACTTCCCGGTTGCAAGAGCGTCCATGCCCACCAGCCGGCCGAGTCCACGGTACATGGGATATGCGGCGATGGCCGCGCATCTTATGCCGTGCGCTTCCGACAACGTTGTGAGCGAAGGAAGCTTGGCAAATCCTCGCAGCAGGATCATATTTGCCGGATGTTCATCTGACAACTCGCGCCGAGCCTCTCCAATGAACCGGCTGACGATTGAGGCGGTTGCCTCGGCACTTGGACTATCCGCTCTGGGTTCCAGCGGCGAGACACCAACATGCTGAGGATCGGTATCGGACAATGCCCCGGACAGGTTCTCGCCCCGGAAAACGACGACCGCCCGATGCTCGCTCTCGGTCTCCAGAAAAATCTGTACTCCCGGCACTCTGATCGCCCTCAACTTGTCGCACAGCCGGCGGTTCAGCTCACTTGAGATACGGCCGGCACGTCGGTCGATGACTACGCCTTGACGATCGATAGTCGCGAAATTGATTCGGGCAGCCAGATCGTCTTTACCTAGCTCGAAGTCGACGCCGAGAGCCGACAACACGCCTCGTCCCACGTTTTCCGCGATAGGATCGTATCCGAAGAGCGCGAGGTGAGAAGGTCCGCTGCCCGGTGTGATACCCGGCCCCACGGTCTGGCTCAAACCGCATATTCCACCCGCCGCCAACTCGTCCAGGTTTGGCGTATTGGCTATTTCCAGCTCCGTCAATCCCTTATCTTTATGGGGAAGCCCGCCCAACCCATCCAGGACCAGCATCACGATTTTCGAATCTGCCGGCTGTTTCAATGCCGGCAAAAGTTCAATAGAATCTTGCAAGAGACCGCCTTGGTTGCTTCAATTCGTTCGATAGATGGGCGTCTATGTCGCTCAGAGTTTGGGCCAGACGTGGGAAAAACACCCAGACCGTGGAAGCTCCGAACAACCCACCGGTCGTCACGCGCAGCAGCCAATCGCTCTCTCGCACCCCGAACATCTGCGATAGGCCATCGATCATCATTGGTGCTATTGCTAGCATATACAGCTTTATCGGCATCGGTCCTACTAGCCTAGAGACGCGATGATAGATGATACTTGATACAAACAACCCGAAATAGATCCCTATCTCGCGTTGACAAACTGCCACCTGATGGCCAAGTACGAAGAAGCTCCGTTCCCGTTCTTGGTGGCATGCCACGCTGAAGCCCACGAATATTGTATGGGCCAATTCATCGTAGCCGATCGCCGCAAGCACCGGAGTCAGTAACGGCATCAGCGCGAAGATTCCAAAGACGACCGTCAGCGAACCCAAGAAAAGACCGAGCCCACGTCGCGTGATAATCGCCGCCAAGGTCAACATTGCCGTCCCGCAAACATTTGCCGCCCCGGCCGGCAGCAACCTATAATCTTGGCGGGCCGCTAGCTCAATGGTAGAGCAACGGACTTTTAATCCGCAGGTTCAGGGTTCGATTCCCTGGCGGCCTACCGCCATCGACCATTTCCATTATGCACGCCCCGCGCCTATGGTAGCAACGCCGGCCGGCCCAAAGAGGAACCTGTAGCGCTGGGGCTTGTCCCCAGCCAAAGCCCAGCGTCCCCGTAGGGGCGATTCACGAATCGCCCTTGGGTGCGGTAATGGCCACGCCCGCCGGCCGGCCCCATCCTTGCCCCCAATACCGGCATTACCACTTCACACCCCGTGGGTTACACTGCAAAAAACAAACAACCACCGCGAATCCGCACTGCAGTCACGCGGAGAATCCAACTTGGCCACCGCACGAACAACCGAACCCGGCGACACCGTCACCGGCTACGAGTCCCAGCTTCGGCGGATGGCCGACGCCTTGCGCGGCAGCCGGCCGAAGCCCGCCGGCTGGATGCGGCCATTGACGCTAATCTGGACAGCTTGGGCTTCATCTCCAATCAGGAGGACGCCGAATGATTCCTGCCGTTGAGGAGCCGGCCGACGATCTCAGGCGTCTCTGCCAACGTTACGATGTCCAGCGGCTCGACCTGTTCGGTTCCGCGTCAACCGGCTCAGACGATCCGCACGAGAGCGACTTGGACTTCCTCGTCGAATTCCAGCCGGCTGCTTTCGTTGCCTACGCCGACTCCTACTTTGGCCTGCTTGAGGGTCTCGGCCGGCTTTTCGATCGACCCGTGGACCTGGTCGTCGAGTCGGCCATCAGGAATCCCTACTTCCTGCGATCGGTGGAGCAAACGAGGACTCCCATCTATGAAGCTTGAGGCTCGGAAATACCTCTACGACATCCGGCGGGCCGGACATCGTCCCGGACACCCCTGCGCCGAGCGCGGCCACAAACTTTGGTCATACAGGAGGTAGTTTGACCATGAACTGGCATGAGTACATATCCGTCGATCCACAAGTCTGTCACGGCCAAGCCTGCATTGCCGGCACCCGTGTGATGGTCACCGTCATACTGGACAACCTCGCTGCGGGATTGACCGCTGAGGAGATTGCCGAGAGCTATCCGTCCGTTTCCGCAGACGCGGTCAAAGCGGTGCTGCACTACGCTGCCGAGTTGGCCAAGGAGCGGATTGTACCCTTGGGCGCATAGGGACGCGTCATGCGGGTAAAGCTCGACGATAACCTGCCACTCCAGCTCAGCCGCCTTTTCACTGAATCCGGCCACGACGCCGTCACAGTCCTCGACGAGGGGATTGGCGGCGCAACAGATGCAGAAATCGCGTCGGTCTGCCTCGCTGAGGAACGCGTGCTGGTGACGCAAGACGTGGACTTCGCCGATATCAGGATGTATCCACCGGGCGACTATCCCGGCATCGTCGTATTCCGGCTCGCCAGCCAAACGCGGGACCTTATCTTAGAGGTCGGTGCCCGGTTGATTGAAACGCTGGCCGGCTCATCCCCTAAAGGCCAACCCTGGATAGTGGAAGATGCACGAGTGCGCATCAGGGAGTGATCTATGACCACCATCACCAAAGCCGGCATAGAGCAGGCCGGCCTAGCCTGGCTCCCCGGCGCCGGCTGGCGAATTGCCCACGGGCCGGACATCGCGCCCGGCACTTCCGGCTGGGTAGCGACAGGTCCGGCAGGTAATCCTGAGATACCGGCTTGAAGGGGAAGATCAATGCACAAGTACGAGATCATCATCTATTGGAGCAATGAAGACGGCGTATATGTCGCCGAAGCGCCCGAGCTTCAGGGATGCGCGGCCCACGGCGACACGCAAGAAGCTGCACTTGAGAGCATCGGCCAAGCCGTGGACTTGTGGCTTGAAACAGCGCGAGAGTTCGGCGACCCAATCCCGGAACCCAAGGGCGGGCGCCTCATGCTGACATAGGAAACACCACGGCCACCATCGCCGAAGCCGGCCTCTCCTAGCCCACCCGGCTACACCACCAGCGTCGACCCCCTCGGCCGGCTCTTGCCCCCATGCACCGACGGCTCCGCGCACCACTTCGCCGCCAGCCGGCGCACCCCGACGTAGGTGTCCTCGTCGAACTCCAGCAGGTCGCAGACCACCCGGCGGTCCAGCAGCGCCCGATTCGGATCCGCGTCCGCTAGGTAGGCCGGCTTCAGCTCCTTGCCTCGGAAATACTCGATGGGTCGCCGGCTGCCGGCCGGACAGCATACCCTGTAGCAGGCTGCCCATCGCGTTGTTGGCGCTAGGTTCGGTCTGGTGTGGCATATTGCTATTCAGCGGCTCTCCCGCCGGCGGGTCCAGTCGACGCGTGCCGCATTCTGTCTTGAGGGCGGACGGATTTGCGTTAGCGCCGGAGCATTGTCTCACCCGGCCCTACGCTCCTACATCATTCTAAGCGCTCGACTCCAGGACACGTGTCGTAGTCGCGATCGAAGCTTAGGATACGATTTGTCCCGGCCCTGCGCATCATGACCACGTGCAAGGCATCTCGTGCGGAAAGGCCGTCCACTGAACCGATGAACGCTCTGGCGGCACGGACCTCAGACATGCCAAATGTCAGGATTTCGTCGACAATGGCATCCAAGCTCTTGAAAGCAGGGTCGATGGCATCGAGCCGCCGAATCGCCGTGTATCTATGAAATATCTCCTGGTAGACCTCCGCGTCGGTGACGAATTGTTCTCCGTCGCGCACAAACTGGGTCAATATAGCTAGGGCGCGGTCCTTGTTTGGAGGGGCAGCCCCTACCAGGTACATCGGTACGTTGGAGTCGATGAAGATCACGTCAGACGTCGCCCTGATTCGATCTCCCGTAGCATGATTTCTATATCGGCTGTTGGAAACTCGTGCCGCGACGCATCGGCGATGGCGCGCAGCTTCGTTTCGACCGTTGCGGGGTCGTCCGCCTTTGCCTTGCGCAGCGCTTGCCGGACCCACTCGGCGAGCGTCATTCGCTGCCGGCGGGCGACAGCCTGAATCTCTGAGTATTCCTCCTCATCCAGGAGGACTTGCAGTCGTTTAGCCATGCGGACAGTCTAATTAACTCATATTCAATTAATCCACTACAGTCCTGATTGGTAGCTGCTCGAACGTCGGCGGGCCAGTTTTGTTAGCGACCGCTACGAAACCATCACCCGGACTGCGATCCGGGATTGATGGATCCCGTCACTCCCGCCAGTCCCGGTCACCCCGGCGAGTGCCGTAACTCCGGCCCCCTCCCAACTCGTCATTCCGGCGCCGGCATGCACCGTTCCCTGATACGGAGGATAGGGCGAACAGGTAACGTCCGGGAATCCGGCCTCCCAACAACAACCAACATCCCTGTTGGGGCGACTCGCGAATCGCCCTGGGTTGGGGGTACTGGCAAAATCCCCGCCGCCGGCGTCCGACGCGGCCGAACCGACCGGTGCTGCTAACGTCTACGCGCCGGCTGGCGACACGCGGACGGGGATCGTTCGCCACTCAGCTCCCCTATGTAGAATTGGACACAAGCATCGTCGCGCCAGTCCAATATGCACTGGAGCATCGTCCTCACCTGTTTTTGCGCGGGTGCATCGGCATTCGCAATTGCGCCGGCCGTGAGTAACCTTGCCGCCACGAGGAGCCGAATCCATTGTTCCACCGCTACGACCCAGATCTCCATCATCGTCGATCGGTCAGGCTGAAGCGATATGACTATACCCTGCAAGGTGCGTACTTCGTGACCATAGTCGCGCGCGACCACGGATGAGCAACACAGGACAACTGGTGGCAGACGTCTGGGAATGGCTGCCAACGCGATATCGCTACTTAGAGTTGGACAGATACGTCGTCACGCCGAATCATCTACGCGGCATCATCATTATCTCCAACGGCCCTAAGGATCAGTCTCGAACCGCCCAGATCCCCGCGCGAAAACCCTTGGGACGCCTCATAGGCGCATTCAAGAGCGTAGCGACCAAGAAGGTCAACCTAGCTGCAACGAACGCCCAATCAACGGTCGTGGCAGCGCAACTACTACGAGCATGTCATACGAAGTGAGTCCGAGTTGAATCGGGTTCGAGAGTACATACTCGACAATCCGCAGCGATGGGAAACGGATAGCGAAACCCGAAAGCCAAGCGCAATCATCAATTCCTGTAGGGAATCTTCCGATCCTCCCCCTCGATGCGACAGGATTCACGTCATCGTGACCAAATCACGGCCGGAATTCCGGCCTTTCAATAACGACTAACGGTCCCTGTACGGGCGATTCGAGAATCGCCCTGGGGTGGGCCTAATGGCAAAATCCCGTTGGCCTCCCATCAGGCCGGCCGGCAATGTCTTGTTCACCTACCAATCCCTCGTTGTAGAATACCGGCCTGAAGCCCAAACAGCCCCGTCGACAACCGGCCCCCGCCGCGGCCGGCGCCGGGCACCAGAGGAAACACGTGCGCGAAAACAAGGCAAAGACCCTGCTCGCAGCCGGCGAGGTAGTCTGCGGCGCCGGCCTAACCATAATGTCCCCCGCACTTATCGAGCTCATAGGCTTGGCCGGCTTCGACTACGTCATCCTCGACGAGCAGCACGGCTGGATGAATCCCGAGACCGTCGCCGACATGATTCGCGCGTCGGAAAACGCAGGCCTGACGCCAATGGTGCGAGTCCCAGAGATCCACTCTCCCACCGTGGGAAAGTTCCTCGACTTGGGAGCCCAGGGGATCGTATTTCCCAACGTCAACAACGCCGATGACGCGAAACGCGCCGTCGCCTCCGTACGCTACGAGCCATTCGGCACAAGAGGCTCCTGCCCCACCGTGCGCGCGGCCGACTACTCGATGACCGATTGGCTCGAACACTACGAAGCCTCCAACCGGGACATCTTCACGCTTTTGCTCATCGAGACCCGCGCTGGCTTTGATAACCTCGAGACTATTCTCGGGGTTGATGGCATCGACTCGATGCTCCTGGGCCCGTTCGACCTTTCGTCCTCGCTCGGCATTCCCGGACAGGTGGACCATCCAGAGGTCGTCAGCCGGCTCCGGCGCGCCCAGGATCTCCTCCGGGGGAGCGGCGTCACCATCTGCTCCTGGAGCCTGGAGTTGGATTCGGTGATTCGAGCCGCCGAAGAAGGAGCCAGGATGTTCTGGCTGTCCGGTACAAAGATGCTAGCCGACGCACTCCGGCAAAATGTCGACACCGTCCGGCGAGCAACCGGCCAGGTGGCCGGCACCAATCGGCCTGGCCGTCCCGGCGACGCACCGTCTCGCTGAGTTCCTCCACGTTGGCTCCCAGGGTGGTATAATGTAAAACAAATGTTCGCAACTACCGCAACGGCTCTGAGTTCGGCATACTTACTGAATGCCGGCCTGCGCCGACTCCCACAGGGCCGGCGACGAAAAATTGGAAAATGCAAGACAAAATGATGGGTCACGCCTCCGCCGGCCTCTTTCGGCGGGAACGCAGCAATTGCAAAAAAGTCGAAATTGCAAAACAAATTGGTCGAGCAATCCAACTGCCGGCCTCTATGAGTTCACACAGGCACGCTGCAAAAAACCTAAAAATGCAAAACAACAATCCAATCAAGCCAGACACCGAACGAACCGAGGACGGCGTCAATACCAACGAATGAGACCGCATTAGGACTTACCGGGAGGACAGGAAAATGCGTGCGATGCGACTATTGGGAGAGGGCCAAGCCATAGTAACCGACCGGCCGGAGCCCAGGCCGGGACCGGGGCAGGTGCTCTTGAAGATGAAAGCGGCTGCCATCTGCGGCAGCGATCTTCATCGCTACAAGCTCAAGCTGTCCGACGACGATCCGACCAAGCGGTTTGTGCCAGGCCACGAACCTTGCGGTGATGTCGTTGAAATTGGACCAGGAGTCGATGGTTGGTCCGTCGGCGAGCGTGCCGTTGTTTACCACCGCGTTACCTGCATGCAGTGCCTCTACTGCATTGGTGGCGAGCGAAACCTGTGCGTCAATAGGATTGGAGCCTACGGATTCGACCCCGACGGCGCCAATCAAGACTACATGATCGCCGCGCCCCAGCACCTGATAAGGTTGGCGGACGATTTCGACCACGTCGATGGAGCTCTCTTCGCTTGCCAGGTCGGAACCGCCTATCACCCGTTGAAGGCGATGAACGTCAGCGGGCGAGACCGGCTGGTCGTGTCCGGACTGGGGCCGGTCGGTCTCTTCACCCTCCTGCTCGCCAAGGCCATGGGCGCTGCGGTCGCCGGCGTCGATCCGTCACCAGAACGCCGACAACTCGCCGAGCAATTGGGCGCCGACGCGGTCCTTGATCCAACGGCTAAGCTCATCGGCGAAGCGGTGGACTCCGTATTTCCTGGCGGCGCCGATAAATTGGCCGAAACCTCCGGCGCTTCGTCCGCCCACCGCGCTATCTCCAGTCAGCTTCGTACCAATGGCCAGGCCGCGATCATCGGCTTGGCTCGTCCCGGCGCTCCATTGGATCTCGGAGACCTCAGCGAAATCCTCTTCCAGCAGATCCGTGTCTTCGGCTCGAACCTCTACCCCAATAAAGACTTTGACGAGATCGTTGACTTTGTCCGGCGCAAGAAAGTGCCGATCAAGAAAGTCATCACTCACGAAATGCCGCTCGAAGATGGCCCCGCGGCATTTCAGCTTGCCGCCGGCGCCACCGCCGGCAAGATCGTGTTCAGATTCGACTAGGCGAGTCGCGTCTGAACGGCAACTCGGCAACTGCCGGATTTCGCATGGGCTTATTCCACGTTCGTGACGGTTTGGCCCTCTAAATGGCCCTAGCGTAGGGGCGCGACTTGAAGACCATCTGCTCCAACTAATTGGTTTTCAGGGTGCTTGCGGTGCGTCTGGAGCATTTGCGGTTGGCATATCGAGGCTTGCGAGTGAGCGCCAGTCCGGGTGGTGCGGGCAGGATTGACTCGACAGGTATGCGCGGGGCCTGGATGCGCGTTCTACGTGAAGGTCGTATGAAGCCCAGTTCGCGACCTCGCTCGACGAAGACCTTCACAGGGTCTCTGCCCTCATAGGCATATTGAGGCGCATACTCCACCAGCAGACCGATGGACACCTCGAAAGGGTCCACCCCGGCCTTGTGGGCTATCTCAAGCCTCATCGACTGGAGGACCTGCGATATTATCAACGTCGCCCATATCTGTTGCTGAATCACCACCTGCTTGGCAGACCACAGAAGACGCAGCTTGAGGTGTTGCTTGGCCAATGCGAGTGCCATCTCAATGTCCCACCTGCGAGCATAGACCTCGGCAATGGATGGAATCGGGAATTTGTGAGGCTCTAGAACGTTGGTGATGTAACGGCGCAGTGTTTTGCCCTGTCTGAAGGTCACCAGCCGAACGGCGTGTTTGGTCCGGTCAGCGCGGTGGACTCCCAGCCACACGATGCCATCGAAGACATCGCCGCGCTGATAGAAAGTATGTATCACTTTGTAGCTGGTCTTTGCTCTCAGCCTGCTCAGCCAATGGCAACCCCTGTCTGTCAGCCAGTCAAACCAGGCGAAACCGAAGTATCCCAAGTCTGCCACCACCAGTGTTCCCACGGGCAGCTCTGCCGCCAGATCTCGGGCCAATACCTTCTCGTTCTGATTGGGATTCGGCTGGAACTTGACCCTACGCCACTGCTGGCGTCTCAGGTCGAACACGCCGGCCAGCTTGCCGGCGAGCAGACGAGTGTCCCCTTCAGGGATTTCCCTCAGAGTCGGCAGCGTTCTCGAGATGGCCTCCAGTGTACTCTCGTCTATGCACACCACCTCTTCGGCAAACGATGCCAGCCTATCGGAGACCAAACCCTCAAATCGCTCTGCCAACACGCTGCTGATCTGCTCGAACAGCCTCTCCAGCGGCTCGATCCCCGCGCTATGTAGCCGATTGTAAACAGCCTGGTCTGTTACCTCAAATCGGGGGAAGAACCACAGCCCCCGTTCCGAGATAAGACGCCACAAGGCCAGTTGGCTGCCAAAGCCTCTCAGTACGCACACCAGCAGTCCAGCCCACAGAGCCATCGCCGGCAGAATACGCGGCCTGCCAGGCCCCTTGACCCTGCGGTCTGGCTCCATCCCCTCCAAACACTGTTGGAGGAACTCCTCTATGTTCCCTAAGGTGTTTGTATCGTCACCGAGTTTCTTGGGCATTTCGCGCTGTTCCTCCCGCAGAGTAGTCTTGTCCCTTACTACCGTGCAGGAGTTCTTTCCCAAGGGAAGGATGGTTCTTATAACAATTAGTTGGAGCTGATGGACTTGAAGACGCTGACCTACGTAACTTGGATCATCTCCGTTTCCCTAGTCGTGTGGCTACTGCTTTGGGTTGTAACAGGACATTGGCTCACGGCGGCTGTGGGGGTAGGTGCCGGATACGCGGTCCTGCTCTTATCGAAGCGCCTGCTGATGTCGCTCTTCCGGCGGCGGTTCCGGCGAGTCTATGGCTGGTTTAGTCGCCAAGGCTCGCGGTATCCACCGAATTGGGATCGACTCCGCCGGCGCGTGTATCGCCGGGATAGCTATACCTGTCAAAACTGTGGCGCGACCGGTGTGCGAATCGAGGCGCATCATATCGTCCCCATCAGATTCGGCGGGACTCATCACCTAAGTAACCTCATAAGCTTGTGCAGCGACTGCCACGGCAAGGCCGACCGCAAGCGGCTTCGATCCGGATAAGTCGATCTCTGAATCAGTCTTCGTACAGACAGGAGCCGGCGGCAAATCTAAATTGTGCCGTTGAGGGTCTCGTTAGTCCGACCCTAGTGGCTCCCCTTACCATCATGTTTCAGTAGAAACAGCCTAGAAACGCCAATGGCTCGATGGAGTCCGTCGTCGTTCGAAGGCGCTCAAAACAGCACGCGAGCGGCATTGTTGATCGACGTTGACCGTGTAGCACGGGAATTCTAGCTTCGAGGGTCTATCCACTAGCCCAAATGCTCCGATAGTCCGAGCCGGCCTGTATAGTCATAGACTGTATAATGCAACTGACCTAGGTCCGTTCCGGCTTTGATGCTGCGAACTCCTGTCCTGGGGATTACTCCTAAGATACCTTGTCCATATCGCAAAACGCGGAGGGGATTTCTTGATGACCCTGCACCTTCCTATGATCAAGCAGACCGAGATAAAGGTCCTCAGCGATATCAATGCGATCAAACACGGCGATTATGTCCTAAAAAATGGGGCGAAGTCGGACATACTAATTGACCTGCACGGTCTAGCATCACATCCCTCTATTTTTCGCTATCTCGCGGAGAAGGTGTCCAACATAGTTTGGGACTTGGGGATAGACCGAGTCGTCGGGGTCCCTTACGCAGGAATCCCGCTCGCGACGGCACTATCCCTTATGACAGACATTCCGATGCTATGGGTGCGCAAAATGGCGGATTCACCCAACGAGCCGTCCGGAGTTGAAGGGGACTTTGCCCGCGCGAGCGTGGCATGCGTAGTCGAAGACTTGGTGACCACTGCCGCGAGTGCCATCGAGACTGCCCATCAGTTGCGCGACGCTGGTTTAATCGTCCACGATGTGGTGACTGTCGCTGATATGGAACAGGGTGCAAGAGAGAATCTGGCTGCAAATGACTTGAAGTTGCATTCTCTAGTTACCTTAAGCGAGGTTAGGAGATACGGCCAGCCACGCCCGGTCGGGCCGATCAGTCGAGAGGAATAAGACTCGGCTGAGGGTCACACGCCTGATCCGACGCTGCTAGCGAATCCAAAATGATACGGGGCTTCGCGGTTGTCTGTTATGCTAGACCGGTCAAGGACAGTCGGCCTAGCCTGGAGGGTGGGGAGACATAGTCCCCGCAACGGCAGACGCGAGATTGGCCTCTGGGCCGTGCTCTCTTTGTGTAATTCCACTTTCCGGCAACGGAGATTTGCTGCGAATGTCGGCCACGTTTGACTTCGTGTACTGTGAGAGGCTTGTCAACAACACCAGGCAACTAACACCGACTGGAACTGCTCTGCGATACGAGTTTGGTCCATCTAAGGCATGACCGCGAATTACGAGTCCGGATCTCCAGTTTGCGAAGGGCTGTTGGTTATAGTTCGGTCAAACATACAGGAGGATTTCAATTGCCTTACGAGGTAAAGCTTCTTCAGCTTTCGCCGTCTATGGAGGACGGTACCGTGACCGCCTGGCTAAAGAAAGTAGGAGATGAGGTCGAGGAAGGTGAAGAGTTATACGAGGTCGAAAGTGACAAGGTATCGGCGCCAGTAAAGTCGCCCGCTACCGGGACCGTTCACCAATTATCCGTAAATGAAGGCGACAACGTCCAGGTTGGTGCGCTGCTGGCGATAATAGCGCTGTCTGGTGAAAAGCTGGAGGCCCCCGCTGCCGTTGGCCAAGTAGACTCCGCGGCCATGGTTTCTCCGTCGCCGGCGGTTTCTGCGCCCGTCCCAACGCCTCCACCGCCACAAAGGGCAACGTCTAAAACAGGACGCATATTCGTTTCTCCCAGAGCTCGCCGAGTCGCGAAAGAGCTTGGTCTAGACCCTACGATGTTAACCGGAACCGGCCCTGGTGGCCGCGTCTTGGAAAGAGATGTCATAGCTGCGTCCAAAGCGGCCCCAACCGCTCCTGTCGCTCCGATACTGCCGGCTCCGGCTGCCGCTCCGGTGTCTGGTGTGTTTGACGTAGTGAGATTGACGGGCATGCGCAAGACCATCGCCGAACGCATGCACCTCAGCAAAGACACCACGGCATCCGTGACTTTGACCTCCGAGGTCGACATGAGTGAGGTTGCGAAGCTGCGTTCTCAGATCAATACGGAATGGGAGAGCAAATTCAACTTTCGCGTCTCTTACACCGATGTCATAGTCAGAGCAGTCACCAAGGCGCTGGGCGAGCATCCGGCTGTCAACGCCAGTCTGGTGGATCAAGAGATTCGAAGGCATAAGGATATAAACGTTGGTGTTGCAGTCGCGCTGGATGATGGGCTAATAGTGCCGAACATTCCCAACGCCGACCAAAAGTCGTTGCTTGAAATCTCGACCACACTCCGCGAACTAGCCGGCAAGGCCCGGGATGGTAGTTTGTCACACACTGAGGTCACTGGAGGCACGTTTACCATCACAAATCTGGGCACACATGGTGTTGAGGCATTTACTCCCATCATTAACCATCCTGAGTGCGCAATTCTCGGCGTCGGCAGGATCGCCGATCGGGCCGTAGTACGTGACGGGGAAATAGTCATACGTCCAACCATGTGGCTAAGCCTCACCTTCGATCACCGTATCGTCGATGGTGCCCCGGCCGCTCAATTCCTGGCTCGCGTCCAGAACCTACTCGAATCTCCTTACCTCCTGTTTGTTTAAGCACTAACTCGTACGGGTGAGATTATTTTGACGATCGAAACTGACATTGCGATAGTCGGAGCCGGTCCGGCCGGCTACGTTGGGGCTATTCGGGCTGCCCAAATGGGGGCGCGAGTTACCCTGGTCGAAAAGTCCGAGCTTGGCGGCACGTGCCTGAATCGTGGTTGCATACCTAGCAAAGCGCTGCTCGAAGCTGCATCGAGATACACTGATTTGAAGGAGGCCGAGCAATTTGGTCTACGCGCAAATGACGTTGGATTTGACTACCGAAAAATCGGCGACCGTAAGAATAAGGTAGTTCGGCAATTACGTAATGGCGTTGAAAGCTTGGTGCGAGGCAACGGCATCAATTGGGTGCGAGGCAAGGGCACTATATCCGCCGGAGGCGTCCGGGTAGAGAAAACGGACGGGACTATTGAGCGGATCCGCGCCGGCCGAGGCGTTCTGATTGCCACAGGCTCTAAGGAGGGAAGACCTCCTATTCCTGGGGTCAATCTGCCGGGCGTAGTAGGAAGTGACCAGGCGCTCGAACTGGATGAGGTGCCGAACTCCATTGTAATCGTGGGTGGTGGGCCTGTCGGAGTCGAGTTTGCAACCATCTTCAGCAGCTTTGGCAGTCATGTCACTATCGTAGAGATGTTGCAAACGCTATTGCCATTGGAAGATGCCGAGATGGGTCGTATGTTGGCGCGCAGCTTCGCCCGAAAGGGAATCTCGATCAAGACTGGCACTGCTGTCAGCCGGATCGAGTCGGACGCAGGGAGCTTAGCGGTAGTTGTCGGTGACCCAGATGGGCAGACCGAGGAACGGTTATCGGCTGAGCGTGTATTGATAGCGGTAGGTCGTCAACCAAACACGGATGGTCTTGGCTTGGCCGAATCTCGAATCAAGATGGATGGTCGGCACATTCACGTGGACGAGAGCATGAGGACCTCGGCATCAAACGTCTATGCGGCTGGTGATGTCGTCGGAGGCTATATGCTAGCCCACGTGGGTTCAGCGGAGGGCGAGGTGGCGGTAGAGCATATGTTGGGGCAGCAGGTCAGAGTCGACTACCGCGCGGTGCCAAGCTGCACCTATTCGTCTCCAGAGGTCGCAGGTGTTGGCCTCACGGAAGTAGAGGCGCGAGAGGCCGGCCACAAGGTCAAGATTGGTCACTTTCCCTTTGCCGCGGCCTCAAAGGGGATCGTCTCTGGTGAAGCGGACGGCGTTGTGAAGATCATTGCCGAGGCGCAGTACGACCAGGTGCTTGGTGTACACATCATAGCCTCTCATGCTACTGATATGATCGCTGAGGCCGCATTAGCTATAAACCTCGAGGCCACGCTGGAGGATTTCGCCAACACGATCCATCCTCATCCCACGATGACCGAGGCGGTTCGTGAGGCTTCGTTGGACGCGGACAGTCGTGTGATACATCTGCTCAAGCGTAGAGGCTAGCCAAGCCGGGCATTGACGTACCCATGACCGGCTACTTAGAATGTCTGCGCCGGCACCGCCGGATTCCCACAATACCATTATTTTGAGGAGTGTTTCAGATGTCCAAGGTATTCGTTTCGCGACTCATACCCGAGCGTGGGCTGAAGAAAGTGAAGGCCGCGACGGACGCCGAGGTCTGGAATAGTGATTTGCCGCCACCGGCCGACGTGCTGCTGGATAAGGCTAAGGAGTGCGATGGCCTTCTGTCGCTCTTGACCGACAAGATAGATGGCGACTTCATGGACGCTTGTCCTAGGCTGAAAGTAATCGCAAATTTGGCAGTCGGCTTCGACAATATCGACATTCCTGCGGCTACGAAACGTGGCGTCATCGTCGGAAACACTCCCGGCGTACTTACGGACACGACCGCGGATTTTGCTTGGACTCTACTAATGGCAGCGGCCCGCCGGCTAACTGAAGGTGAGCGCTATGTCCGGGACGGCAAGTGGACAACCTGGGGGCCGTTACTGCTGCGCGGGCAGGATATTCATCACGCCACGTTGGGGCTCGTTGGCTTGGGCAGGATCGGCTCCGAAATGGCGCGCCGCGCCCAGGGTTTTTCGATGCAAGTGCTGTACCACGACGTGGTCAGGCGCGAAGATCTTGAGCAGTCGATGGGCATTCGCCACGTAGATATGGACACGCTGCTAAACGAGTCTGATTTCGTCTCTGTGCATGTTCCTTTGTTTAAAGAGACTTACCACCTCATAAACGATTCTGCCTTCGCCAAGATGAAGAATAGCGCGGTGTTAGTGAACTCCGCTCGTGGGCCGATAGTGGACCCGAAGGCGCTGTACGATGCCTTGTCAACTGGGCAGATTTTCGCGGCGGGGTTGGACGTGACGGAGCCCGAACCTATCACGATGGACGATCCGCTCCTGACTTTGGAAAACTGTGTGATCGCACCACATATTGCGAGCGGTAGCGTGGAGACTCGCGAGCAGATGTCGGACGTGGCAGCCGAAAACATCTTGGCCGGTCTGGCCGGCAAACAAGGACCGGCGATCGTGAACCCAGACGTATTCGCGAAGGGTCTGCGTCAATAACAGAAGCCTCCGCCCGACTTCATATTAACTTCGCGCGTTCCCTTGTCTTCGGTCGGACGCTATTGTCCTAGGCTGCGAGTCCTTCCATCCCTCCAACTAGTACCCGATCGCCATCCCAGCAACCCTCGGATCAGTCCCTCCGAGGAGAATCTTGCGGTGGTGATCGAAGGCTATTAACTGAACTCCGCCGCCCGCGCCCCAACGATCCAGTCGTTCCACCCGGTGGCCCCGCTCAGTCAGTCCGGCTAGTGCGTCGTCTGAAATACCCTGTTCCGCTCTTACAACGAACCTATGTTCGATGGTTTCCGGATCGGTGCTGGGAAAGCTGTACCATCTAGGTGCTTCGGCAGCCTCCTGTACGTTCAGGTCGAAATCCACAAGGTTCACGATCGTCTGCATATTCCACTGGGGTTGCTGATCTCCGCCCGGCGTTCCGCCGACGATCACCGGTTTGCCCTCGTTGGTGATGAGATAGCAATTCAGTGTATGCATAGTCCGCTTGCCGCCAGCCAAGCGGTTAGGATGGCCCGCTTCGAGTGTGAATCCGCGTCCGGCCCGGTTATTCAGCACGATGCCGGTATCGCCAGCTACTACTCCGCTGCCAAAGGCGTTAGACAAACTGTGGATGATTGAGACTGCGTTACCCCAACGGTCAGCTACTGCGAAATAGGTCGTGTCACCTCCTAGCAACTCCGGCGGGGCACCGGCCAACACGCCGAGCGCCCGGCTGTGGTCGATGTCCCGACGGCGCAAGGCCGCGAACTCTTTGCTTATCAACGAGTTGATTGAGAAATCAACAGTGCGGGGGTCGCCACAATAACGCAGGCGATCGGCGAAAGCCAGCTTCTTGGTTTCAATCATGATGTGCAGTGTTTGCGTCGTATTCCGTCCCAACATCCGCAGATCGAATCCTTCAAGAAGGTTCAACTCTTCGAGAACTATTAGACCTTGCGATACTGGTCTGGTCTGGTGAACCTGGTAACCTCGATAGTCGGTCGAAATTGGAGCGTAGACTTCGGTCTCGTGATCCGCGAATTCAGCTTCTGTGAGTCCACTATCCGAGTTACCACTTGCACGGTAGAAGTCGGCGATTCGTCTCGAGATATCGCCTTCATAGAATGCCTTAGAGCCACCAGACGCAATGAGGCGCAAGGACTCTGCCAGATCCGGATTTCGGAGCCGGTCGCCAGCCTGTAGTGATCTACCGCCCGGCATGAATATTAACGCGGAAGTCGGGAATTGACCCAGGACGTGGGCCGTCCCAGCGATAACGCCGGCCGTTGTCTCCGGCAGGATGAACCCCTGTCCGGCTATCTCGATGGCCGGCTGCAAGAGGTCGCCCAACGGGCGAGTAGCGAAGAGGTTCGCTATTGTCTCGTATGCATGAACTGCTCCCGGCACTGCTGCTGAGTACAGGCCGGAGATTGGCATCTTGCGAAATCCCCGCTCCAGGAAATACTCCGGTGTTGCCCTGTAGGCGCACACTCCACTTCCGTTGATCGCCGTGCACCTGCCAGTACTTGCTTCGTAAACGATGGCGAAGAGGTCGCCGCCCAATCCGCACATGGCCGGCAACGTGACATTCTCGACAGATGCGACTGCGATGGCCGCATCGACCGCATTGCCCCCGGATTCCAATACGTCGATGCCTACGCGTGTCGCGATCGGGTCTGCGGCAGATATCATTCCCTCAGAGCCATACGCAATTGGGCTCTGCTGGCCGGCTCGAGGAACGCTGCTAGTCGTTCTTAGTCCAATCCCTCCGGATGCCAAGCTCATATTGTCTCCCCCAACGGGCCTGTCGAATCCCGATTTTGGTCTGCCATCTCGATTCGAAATTCCCACTTAGGCGGGAACATGCAGATGGCAATTGTATCTCAGTATGTAGCTCGCGAAGGGTGTTACAATGAAGGTCCTGTTGAAGACGGGACTATAGGTTGGAGGTGACTTTGTGGCGCAGGCCGCTCTCAACTACAGCCGGGCCGAACTAATGGCTGTCTGCTCGGCCCGTGAAATCAAGAACGGTGAACGAGTCTTCGTCGGAACTGGCCTGCCCATGCTAGGAGCAATGCTGGCCAAGAGGACACACGCACCGGACTCTGTGCAGATCTATGAGTCCGGGGTGATCGACTCTAGGCCGACGCGAACCCCGATTAGCATAGGCGATTGTTGCCTAGTACCAAATAGCGCAATGCTCTGTGGTTTGACCGAAGTCTTTGGTTCGATCCTGCAGCCCGGTTACGTAGACGTCGGGTTTATCGGCGCCGCTCAGATTGATCACTACGGCAACATCAATACGAGCGTAATAGGTGATTACTTCCACCCAAAGGTCCGGCTCCCAGGCAGCGGTGGCGCGAACGAGATAGGCAGCCTCGCCAATCGTGTGTGCGTGATGATGGTTCAAGATCGTCGTAAGTTCAGCGAAAAAGTAGATTACGTGACAACGCCGGGCTACCTTTCCGGTCCTGGGGCTCGGCAAGCGGCCGGCTTGCCGCGTGGCGGTCCATCGGTGGTGATCACTCAGATGGCCATATATAGGTTCGACCAAGAGTGCGAAATGCGCCTGGTTTCGGTTCACCCTGGCGTGACGGTTGATGATGTGCGTGAACAGGTGGCCTGGGATCTGCGAGTCGCACCCGAAGTCGAAGAGACGGCACCGCCTATCGAAAACGAGCTTCGCCTATTGCGTGAAGAGCTGGACCCGAAAGGCATCTTTCTGGGAAGCCGCGACTAGGGAGACGTCAATCATCGTCGCGGGACTGTGTTGCCGGCGGTTGAAATTACTTTCTTCAGGCTTGACTAGATATCGGTAGGTTCCAGAGTTATGCCCGGCCACCTCTCGTCAACCTCGCTGACGTCGACAGTAATGCCGTCGGGGTCTTCTACCTTGAATGCTCGATCCTCAAGATTATCGGGATCCACGGGGCGTTTTCCATTCAGTCCGTCCGAAAAGATTTCATATCCCATTTCGCGGAGGCGCCGGGCAGCCGCTGGGACATTAGTAACGCCAACCCCCACGTGCAGGTAATCCAACATACCCCCGACATGGTCAGGTCGCGGGTCGCCGGTGTGCTGGAAGACGGCGAAATTATGGTAGCCGTCTGAAAGGTCGTAGCGTATACCCTTGTGCTTAACTACTTTCATACCGAGACCATCGCGCCAGAACCGTACCGACTCATCCAGATTGGACGCACGCACGCCAACATGCACCAAGACACTCATCGTAACAGGCCTCCTAATTCGCAAAGATCCGTCTAACGTCCAACTCGGGCCGGCTCGGCAGTATCGATTCTAGCATGGCGCCGGCCCCTGCCCATTGGAGTGCACCGAGTTCCGGTTGAGACCGGATCGCATCCGCTTGAGTGTTGGGATCGATGAGATCTGGGAGTTCGCATCCTTTCCTATTGCTCCTGTAGCCGCATGTGGATTCGGTGTCGCAGGTCATAGGGACTCGATTCGTCCTGTGCGACTTGGGCGATCAATCGCCGCAATCTGTCGGAGAATCTGAAACGTGCGCGGCAGTTCGGGCACGCGTCGAGGTGCCGCCGGACGATTGCCGCTTCCTGGTCGGACAGTTCGCGGTCGAGGTACACGTGTAACTTTTCTTCTGCTTCCTGGCACTCTATATGATCAGGTTCGCTATGAAAGTTCGTCACGACTACCCGCCTGTACTTGGATTCCGGCCGCCGAACTCGAATATTGCCATAATTTCTTCTGCATAAGCCTGCGACCGCGCGAAAGTCGGCTCATCACGGTACCCATTGGAACGTCGGTCACGTCTGCGATTTCTCGGTAGCTAAGACCCTCGACGTCGGACAATAGCACCGCAATGCGAAATTGCGCCGGGAGTTCCTCGATTGCGGCTTTGATGTCCAAGTCGACTAGCTCGCGGAACACTTCATCTTCGGCACTCTTGGGAAGGGGAGTCTCTGACCGGTTCGTCCGATTGTAGAGATAGAACTCCTCCAAATCTTCGATTGAAGACTCGCTTGTGGACCACTTTGCCCTGTTCATGTTGACGTGGGTATTGTGTAGGATCCGAAACAACCATGCCCGCATATTTGTTCCCAATTGAAATGTATGGGCCGAACGAAAAGCGCGAAGGTAGGTTTCTTGGACGAGATCTTCGGCGTCCTGCGCGTTGCGCGTCATACGGCGGGCGGTACGATACAGAGAGTCGACATGATTCATAGCCAGCCGTTCGAATTCGGAACTCTCTGAGGCGGACATTGCTGCTTTGTTGTCGCTAGGGTTTTTCTGGATCATGGTCTTGCCCTTTGCCTTGCGTCGAGTTGAGTCTACGCTCGCCTCTCAGGAAACTCAATCCCACATCGTATGAGGCACCACGCGCCGCACGTTCTCGGAAATGCAATTCTCATTTGGAATTGAGGTCCAACTAAGATTGTACTATCAGTACTGAACACTCAAGGTCGATACAAGACTCTCCGTCGATTGGACAAAGTCTGTCGATTCTCCGTCCGAGGCGGCCAAACGCTGCCCCTACGCCTAGCGGCGCGCTTCATTGGGCGCTTTGTTTTGCAAAAAGTACCTCTTAGAGGTGGGTCCCTCCGATCTGATAGAGGCCGGTGGTCTGAGACGATGCCAAATCCGGCCGGCTTGCGCTCGTCAAGACAATTTGTTTTGCAAAAAGTACCTCTTAGAGGTGGGCCCCTCCGATCTGATGGAGGCCGGCGGTCTGAGACGATGCCAAATCCGGCCGGCTTGCGCTCGTCAAGACAATTTGTTTTGCAAAAAGTACCTCTTAGAGGTGGGCCCCTCCGATCTGATAGAGGCCGGTGGTCTGAGACGATGCCAAATCCGGCCGGCTTGCGCTCGTCAGGACAATTTGTTTTGCAAAAAGTACCTCTTAGAGGTGGGTCCCTCCGATCTGATGGAGGCCGGTGGTCTGAGACGATGGCACATCTGGCCGGCTTGCGCTCGTCAAGACAATTTGTTTTGCATTCTTGCCATCGGGAAAGCGGTTCTGCGCAAGTTGATAGAGGCCGGCGGCCTGAAATGACGTCACCAATTGGCCGGCGTGCGCTTGTCTAGGCGTTTGTTTTGTGTTTTTTCGTATTGGGCCGGCCATCTTCCACGGACCGATATCAAGCTGCGCGCCGTAGGTGTGCTGTCGTCAGAGTTGGCACGAATAAGCGAACATACGTACCATCATTATACCGCAGTAAGAGCGATATTGCGCGAACTGTTGACGGCGGCAGGGGTTTTTGATTCTCTAACATCCGTTGTCACCCAAAGGTTGGCGGTGGTCTTGCCTTCCCCCTCCCCTCTGGATTCCTGCCCCCGTATCGGAGTACGGGGCATGCTTTAGATCGCGGGAATCACCATGGCCTTGCGAAGGCCACAAAAGAGGATGAAAATGGGACGGCGCCGGGTGGTGCAACGCGGGCGAACTAGCGGCGCGCCCTAGGCGGGGGACAATCCCCCGCGCTACAATCCCCTCTCCCCACCCCTCTGGATTCCGGCCCCGTGTCGGGGTACGGGGCATGCTTTTGATCGCCGGAATGACGAATCGAGGGTCCGGAGTGACGAAGGGATGCCGCGAATGACCAATGAGAGGCTGCTGGAGCGGTCTATCCCGGATCGGAGTCCGGGACATGCTTTCATAGCAATCGCTCATGCCGGCTGGCGCCGGCACACCAAGGTATGAAAAGCGGGAGTTGTGGTTTGGTACAGCGAATTGGCACGGTGGATTCTGCCACGCCCCACCCCAACCCCAGCGGGGGACAAGCCCCCGCGCTACATTTTCTCATTCCGCCATCGGCCATCGGCCATCGGTCTACAATTCGGCAAGTTTCGCCGGTGGAGAGCCGGCATCGAGGTTGATTGGAGGGCACATCCCGGATCGGAGTCCGGGACATGCTTTCATAGCAATCGCTCATGCCGGCTGGCGCCGGCACACCAAGGTATGAAAAGCGGGAGTTGTGGTTTGGTACAGCGAATTGGCACGGCGGATTCTGCCACGCCCCACCCCGACTCCAGCGGGGGACAAGCCCCCGCGCTACATTTTCTCATTCCGCCATCGGCTATCGGTCTACGATTCGGCACGTTTCGCCCATGGAGAGCCGGCATCGAGGTTGATTGGAGGGCACATCCCGGATCGGAGTCCGGGACATGCTTTCGTGCCAATCGCTCATGCCGGCTGGCGCCGGCACACCAAGGTGTGAAAATTGGGTGCATTGGTTGGTGGGAGAGTTCTAGCGTCATTGCCACAACCCGCACCTCCCCTCTGGATTCCCGCCTTCGCGGGAATGACGAATTGAGGGGCCGGAATGACGAGATCGCGGAATGGAGGGGTTCAACGGCGCGCTCGAAAGCGGCGTAGGCGCATTTACGTACGAATGACGACATGCGGTTTGCGGACTATCGAAATGGCCTTGGCGGGTTGATTGTTTCGACCAACTGCTTGTCGGCCTAGGAAAATACTCTAGAAGTCCTAAACATTAAAGAATAGAAAAGCCCTGGACGGCGGGCGAGGGTCTTCCGGTTCTCCACCCAAGTCGGTCACACGAGCCGCAATTCCGGACGGACGTGCGTTGCCAAGTGGTTAGCCATCGGCCCGGAGAATCAGATGGCCGCACAGACAAGACGCTACGATTTGTGCTTGGCGTGCTAAGTCGGCTCGGTTACCGTTATCGTCCGATCGGCAGAGATGTTGCTTATCGACTGCACAACTCCACTGGGCCAGCGGATTTCGAGCTCGTCAACTTTGCCAACTTGGCCTAGACCAAAGTGGGCGATCAAACTGTTTTGGGACAAGAAGCTTGTTCCGCTCTGGATCTCCCGAATTTGACGCTTATTTCCAGCAGTCAGAATAAGCCGAGCTCCGATACCGTCCCGGTTGCTCTGGGTTCCGGCGAGTTGGACGTTTAACCACCGATTGCCGTTGCCCCTATTTCTAAAAAGCACTGGCCGTTGGTCGTAGTTGGCGACGAGCATGTCCAAGAATCCATCGCCATCTATGTCACCAACGGCTAGTCCGCGGGCGCATCCGGTGTGTGCGGTGGAAGTGATCCTCGATACGTCACGGAATGTCCCGTCGCCCATGTTGTGGAAAAGGGCATTGGGTTGGTCCGGAGGGTAGTTTCCGTCAGCTTTTTGCTCTGGGTATAACCTGCCGGCTACAAAGTAGAGATCGAGTACGCCATCGTTGTCGAAGTCTAGGAAAGCGGTACCCCATCCGCTTGAGTCCTCGCCGCGAACGACCGCGCGGCCGACGCCAGCTCGATTCGTCATTTCTTCAAATGTCGCGTCGCCTCGGTTGCGATAAAGGACGTTGCTGCCCAAGTTAGTCGCGAACATGTCCAGACGCCCGTCGCCATCGTAATCGCCCACCGCGACTCCCATTCCGTGAAATGCCGCATCGACGCCGGCGCGCGCGCCGACCTCTCGAAACGCCCAGCCATCGTCTCTTGGACCAAGGTTGCGAAACAGCGTGTTTGGGCGAATGTGGTGGCCGAAGTCGTTTACTACGTATAAGTCCGGCCTGCCGTCGTCGTCATAGTCAAATGAGCCTACAGCCAGTCCTGCACCATGGATCTCGCCCGCATCCAGATATTTCGTCACGTCAGTGAACGTGCCGTTGCCCTTGTTTTGGAACAGACGGTGGCTGCGAGATGCCGCAGTATACGCCCTACGAGTGAAATCTGGCGACATCTCCAACCGGAACTCTGGAACCTCGTCAAGCCAGTACGTAACGTAGAGGTCCAAATGTCCGTCGCCATTGAAATCAACCCAGGCTGCCGAGGCGGGGTGACCTTCACCGCGGGCAAGCAGTGCGTCGAACGTAACGTCCGAGAATCTTCCATCGCCCTTGTTTCGGAACAGCTTTAATCCGCTCAGAGTCGTAAGCAGAATGTCACAGTGACCGTCGTTGTCGTAATCGGCGGCGGCGACTCCAATAGCAACCCCGTCAGGATCGGCTATCCCCGCCTCGTCTGCGATTTCGGTGAACGTGCGGTCTCCATTGTTGATATAGAGCGCGTTCGGTCCATTCGCATTGGTCAAGAATATGTCCGGCATGCCATTTCCATTGACGTCAATAAAGGCCGCGCCGGCTTGAATGGTGTCGGCACGCCGGTTAGCCTGATGCCTGAAGTTAATTCCTGCCTGCAGCGTAATGTCCTCGTAGATTGGTAGCGTTGCCTCGGGATCGGGTCGACGCAGTGCCGCGGCAACTCTCGCTCCGCCAATCGCAAAAACGAGTCCCGCCATACCCACGAGCAGAGCCCTGCGAGACAGCCCAGGTGAGCTCTTGACTCCGGTTGAGCTTGCCGGCTGATTGGCGACTTGGTTCCAACCCGCGATCAGATCGGCCGCTAGGTGTCGATAGAATCCCCCTATCCAGTAGGCGACGATCACCGGCAGATAGGCGGCGGTGTTAAGGGCGAGATGGAGCCACATTAGATGCAACGCATTACCCAAGATACCTGGCGTTCCGTCTCGCCCGAACTCAACAAACTGCCAGATCTTGAATATGTGCTCGATGGCGTGATATCCCTGGATAAGGATGCCTACTGTGAGAAGCCACCACGCTGCGGTCCCGCGGGACCAAAGCTGTGGTCGGTGCGCACCACTCAGGGCATAGACTGAGATAAGGAGAAGAAAAAAGAGAATGTTATAGGCGAATTGAAGTGGCTCTTGGTCGAAATATTGACCGAGCAGGCCTTTCGCATTCTGTATTTCGAGGACGAATCGCTGAAATACTTGAACGACCTGCTCGGCCTCATGGAACCCCTGAATTATCAAGAGTCCGAGGAACGCGACGGCAAGTGCTGGGTTGGGTAAGTGTCCGGTAGCTTCTAGTTGGCTCAGCCGGTTTCTAAGCTCGAGGATCCGTTCACGTATGGCTGCCGACTCACCGCTGACCAATAGCGACCCTTCTGCCTCGTCCTGTGATTTTACCCTTCGGTAGAACATCGTAAGTATACACGCGGCCAATCGAATGGCTTGGGAGAGTGCACACCAGTGGTTTTTGATTCTCTAGCATCCGTTATCACCCAAAGGTTGGCGGTGGTCTTGCCTTCCCCCTCCCCTCTCGATTCCGGCCCCGTATCGGGGTACGGGGCATGCTTTTGATCGCCGGAATCACCATGGACCTGAGAGGTCCGCATAAGAGGATGAAAATGGGGCGACGGGTGAGTTTTTTCCATCGTCTGGTGACCTTACCCCTCCCCACCCCTTCTGGATTCCGGCCTTCGCCGGAATGACGATTGGGGGGCCGGATTGACGAGGGGATGCCGCGAATGACCAATGAGAGGCTACTGGAGCGGTCTATCCCGGATCCTAGTCCAGGACATGCTTTCATAGCAATCGCTCATCCCGGCTGGCGCCGGCACACCAAGGTATGAAAAGCGGGAGTTGTGGTTTGGTACAGCGAATGAGCACGGCGGATTGTGCCACGCCCCACCCCGACCCCAGCGGGGGACAAGCCCCCGCGCTACATTTTCTCATTCCGCCATCGACCATCGGTCTACAATTCGGCACGTTTCGCCGGTGGAGAGCCGGCATCGAGGTTGATTGGAGGGCACATCCCGGATCGTAGTCCGGGACATGCTCTCATAGCAATCGCTCATGCCGGCTGGTGCCGGCACGCCAAGGTGTGAAAATCGGGTGCATTGGTTGGTGGGAGAGTTCTAGCGTGATTGCCACAACCCGCACCTCCCCTCTGGATTCCCGCCTTCGCGGGAATGACGAAAGGGGGGGTGCGGGAATGACGAGATCGCGGAATGGAGGGGTTCGGCGGCGCGCTCGAAAGCGGCGTGGGCGCATTTTCGTACGAATGACGACATGCGGTTTGCGGACTATCGAAATGGGCTTTGTAGGTTGACTTTTTCGACCAACTGCTTGTCGGCCTAGGAAAATACTCTAGAAGTCCTAAACATCAAAGAATAGAAAAGCCCTGGGGTGCACACAGGGTCCGCGGACGGATATCCGGGACGCGGGATGGGAGCTAGTTTGGGTTAGCCTGCTGGGAAGTGGATGGGTCAACCGAGTTACGAGCTCGCTCTCTCCGTCTGATCACTCGCGCCGAGACGTTTATCAAAAGAAAGCCAGCAACAAATAAGACTGCGAAGAGTGTGACCGCCAACTCGAAATATTGCGAAAGGTAGTACTGTATAGTCTCGCCGAACGCGAATATCAATCCGCCCACCAGGAAAAACCTGGCTCCACGGCCGATCGCTGAGGCGATCACGAAGCGTCTAAAATCCAATTCGAAGACACCGGCGCTTATGGAAAACACTTTATACGGGATGGGTGTAAATGCCGCGATCAGGATCGCCCACACGTCGTAGCGCTGATAAAGTCTTTGGACGAGCATAATCTTTTCTTCGCCGAATAGCTTGATCGCTATCGGCCGGCCTCCTCTCGTGCCCATCTGGTGCCCAAGCATACCGCCCAGGACCGACCCAATCATACATACGAGTGCGAACACCAAGGCCGTCGGTGGATTTGCGATGCTCAGAGCGATAAGCAAAATATCCGGAGGAACCGGAAAGAAACTAGATTCTGCGAATGATATGACGAAGAGTGCGGCCGGACCGTATGGTGATTCCGCCCACGCGACTACCCACTCCACGAGATGTCGAAGAATTTCCACTCAGAAATCCCTCCTACGGTTCTAGTTGTATTCCGCCTCGCACGCCGACGTGACGTGGAGAGCCAATGCCGGAACTACTCAATCCGGCCACTAAATCTTGCGCATGAAGCCCACGGACTCAGCTATTCTCGAAGGTCGTCTGCCGCAAGACCTTGGAACGGTTTGGACAGCTAGGAAAGTCAGTATCCTAAAATGCGCTACTTCCAGCCGCGCAGGACTTTCTCGGTTTCCTCTTTGTGGGTGGTTTCATCCTTGATAAAGTCTTCAAGGACCAGTCTCAGAGCGTGCTCGCCAAGCTGTCCGGCGAATTCTGCATGCTCGACGTACCGATTGATGGCGTCTTCTTCAGCCGAAAGTACATTATTTAGCATTTCTACTGGCTCGGTGGCTTCGGGAACAGCTTTTGGCTCGGTTATCGGAACGCCACCTAGCGCCGCCACCTTTTGCGCCAAGTACTGGGAATGGCTCAACTCACTGCTAACTTCGCTGGAGAAGAACTCCGAGAGCCAGGACCTATGAGGGCCCGTTACTACAGATGAATACTGGATGTACATGATGACGGCCTGATACTCGTACGCCAAGTCCTCGTTGATGGCGCTGATCAGCCGGTCCTTGGCGTTGCTGGTTATTTCGGTGACAGAAGATACGGTAGCCATGAGATCTCCTTCGAGTGTCTGCTTGAAGTGCTAGTTTGTTAGTGCGATAAGAGTATAGTTTGTTTTCCGTTTGGTTGAAAACTTGTGCCAATTCGTGAAAATCATATTACCTAATGTAGGAATAGTGACGAGATGACGTCTCCCGGATGAGAATGGCGACTCTTGACTTCTATGCATCATGGGCGCTCAATCGAATTGAAACAGGTAAGTTCCGGCGGCGTTTCTGTCTTGACCCCTAGGACGTAGGAACGCCATACTTCGCGCGGAAAATCGAGGCGGGTAAACATTGGGTGGTTAGCTCAGCCGGCTAGAGCGCCAAGTTCACATCGTGGAGGTCACTGGTTCGAGTCCAGTATCGCCCACCTGGGCGGGTTCCCCGCCCGTCTCCGGTTCCCCCTCTGCGTGGTTGACAACGGGCGGAGCTTCCGCGAGGACGTCAAGGCCCCCGCCAGCCACTCCAACTCATGCAACTATATATCTCTCGCCCGTGTCCGCCATCTGTCTGACCCTAACCATTCACGAGGCTTGCCGGTATTCTGGGCGTTCCAACTCTCTCCAACCCTGGTTGCCCACGTAGTTCGTCAATCTCACCCTGATCTGGAACGGCGGCCCTCGCCTGCGCGCACTTGCCAATCATGACTATCTGTTACTTTATCGGCGTGTACATACTACCGCTACCGGGCTGCAGCGAAAACCTGCTCGTTCGCGACGGGAACGGAACGTTCTACGGGGCCTCAAGTTGTGAATTCAGAGGGAATATCCGTGACAGCAAGGTCCCGTATGAAATAAGCTCGGGTGAAGCAAGCATGGGCATAGCCTTGGAGTACGAATTGCCGGAAAGCGCCAGCGACTTCGAACTGCTAGCGGCATTTGAACTGGACGAAGAGGCCGGCCGTGCGGAGGGCTTCATTATCAGACTGTCTGACATAAAGCCGTAATCGGTCGGGACAACTCGTCAGACCCCAGCAGCCCAACGGGGAAAGGAGAACGGCGAGTGAAAGGAGAACAGCGAGTGAATGGAACTATATTGGATTACTCTGTTCAAACCAACTCGGGGTTAATCACGGGGGATAACGGCAACCGATATAACTTCGTCGGGGCCGAATGGAAGGACCAGGCGATTCCCAACCGGGGAATGCGGGTGGATTTCGAGGCGCAGGGCGGCGATGCCTTAGCCATCTACAGTGCTATGCCGTACCCCGGCGCTGGCGGGATAGGCGGCGCTCTTGACGGCCTGTTGGGATCCGAGAGGACCAAGGTGGTTGCCGGGGTGCTGGGGATACTCCTTGGCTGGGCCGGCGCCCACAAGTTCTACCTGGGCATCAAGCAGCCCGCGATGATACAGTTGGCAGTTGGCGGCGGCGGCTTGGTGTTGGCTTCAGTTGTGGCCAATGTATTTATCGCTTTAGGGATTTTCGGCGTTGGCATCATCATTGGCTTATTGCTGTCCGGGGTTGGCTATATTGCTCTGATGGCTGCTGGCATACTTGGGCTAGTGGAAGGCATTATCTACCTGACCAAGTCCGATGAAGACTTCCAGACCATCTACGTAACCGGCCGGAAACAGTGGCTCTAGTCGAAGGCGAGCGGGGAATTTGACGGTATTGGGCGCGAGGCCCCGCTCCCGGTGTTTCTCTGCGCGCCGAACACGCGGCAATGGGGTGTGCTCAAGCGCCTGAGTTCACTCCTGGCCTTCTGGTTGGTTGTGAATCTCTCTCCCCGGCCTGCTCCGAGCCTAAAGCTACGTCTACTCCTCCCCCCATATCCACTTCAGTCCCCATGTCCGCATCTTCTTCGGGGGCGCGATTGCCAATGATAACGACACAGTAGAAGTCCACTACCGAGGCACCTTGGACTACGGCGAGGTCTTCGATTCGACCTCGTCGTTGCCTTGTCACATCCCTTGTGCGCCCACCGCCGCTACAACCCGACCTCCCAGCGAAAAGTTTGCAGTACAGTACGCTTAGGCCCACCAAAATCGACAACCTTCGTTTTGCAGTTCAGCATGGCGCTCTAGACTTGTGCCAGACTAACCTAATATATCTGAATGAAGAGTGGTAGCTTTCCAACCAATTGTCGTGGGCTTGAAGCAATACGCAGCTCCCCTGGCACCAGCGTAGCAAACAGCGGGAACCGCCTCCTACCCAATCGCTTCCAGGTCACTCGTCCCGGCTTCGCGGCGGGAGAGTATCCTGGCGCGAAGGGCCCTATCGAGGCTGCAAGAAAGCTGAGAATATTGCTAAGAGCGGGATCGACCACTTCATCGACCCGGCGGAGCCGGGAGAATTGATCCCCTATGCTGAGATTGCGGAGAAGGGAGCCCGTTGCCTTGGCCCGGCCGTTGGATATGAACGGTGTCCAATTGTTCACCAGTGCGTTCCAAGCAGTCCAGAGCAGATGGGCGGGATCCTCGACGCCATCGACACCGCTATGCGTGACGGCAAGACCGTGTACCTCCATTGTTGGGGCGGAGTTGGCCGGACCGGTAACGTGGTTGGGTGCTCGTTGGTCAGGCATGGACACACGAGAGACGCAGCCCATCGCCAGATTGCCGAGTGGTGGCAGGGAGTTGAAAAGGTCTACCGGCAGCCCATCTCGCCCGAAACGAGCGAACAACATGAGCACGTCCGCAACTGGACTGTGCCGTCGTTAGAATAGGTAACCGCTTGAGTGAGCTAACCACACGGGACCGGTTTCGCGGTTGCCTGCTGGGGCTGGCGGCGGGTGACGCGCTGGGCACCACGCTGGAGTTCGAGCGGCCCGGTAGTTTCCAGCGAATCGACGACATGATCGGCGGCGGGCAGTTTAACTTGGAACCCGGCCAGTGGACCGATGACACGTCCATGGCCCTGTGCTTGGCCGCCAGCCTGATCGAGAGGGGCGAGTTTGACTCGATGGACCAGATGCGACGCTACGTGCGTTGGCGGGATGAGGGTTACCTCTCCTCCACAGGGACATGCTTCGACATTGGGAACACCATCGCAGGTGCGTTGTCGCGCTTTATGGATACAGGCGAACCTTATGCCGGCTCTTCCGACCCTTATTCCGCCGGGAACGGTTCGCTGATGCGGCTTGCGCCGGTGCCGATGTACTTTGCAGGCGATGCTGCCGAAGCAATCAGCAGGAGCGCCGATAGTTCCCGAACCACCCACGGGGCCGAAGAAGCGGTTGACGCTTGCCGCTACTTCGCCGGCCTGCTCGTTGGCGCTTTGAATTGCGTCGACAGAGAGACGCTCCTCTCCGCACGCTATTGCCCGGCGGAAGGCCTTTGGGAAAGAAGCCCGCTGGCGGCAAAGGTCGCCACTGTGGCAGGCGGGTCGTTCAAGGATCGAAAACCTCCTGAGATCAAGGGATCGGGCTACGTTGTAAAGTCGCTGGAGGCGGCGCTATGGGCCTTCCACAACTCTCAGGACTTTCGTGACGGAGCCCTTCTGGCCGCCAACCTCGGGGACGACGCCGACACCACCACCGCAATCTACGGGCAGATCGCCGGGGCTCACTATGGGGTTGGGGCTATCCCGTCTGAATGGCGGGACCGCCTGACGATGGTGGCTGAGATTACGTCGATGGCCGACAGTCTCCATGACCACGCCAGGCAGTCCTTGCCCGCAAGGCCGCACAATAGGAAGGCACCATGACGGCGGAAGGAACTGAACGAACGGGTGACATTCGGGGCGTGAATGTGCACTGGGTCAGTCATCAAAGCCGTGGCCGACGAGGCATTGGAGTGTCCGTCGCCGGAGTTCGAGGCCTAGCGTTCACAATGAGAGCGCCCATCGAAGCCTTAGCTGTACAAAGGGAGTCCTGATGAACAACATCGACACAGCATTCGCCAAAATGTTCGAAAGTTGGAACATCCATCTTTCTCTTAATGCCACTACTCTGAAGCAACCCGGCAAGATCGTGCAAGCCGGATGGGCCATACGGTATGTGTTCGGCGAGGACTATCTCGACTATTATGCCGAACACCGTATGACTAACCCGCACCACGAGAGAATCCACTCCGATGGGCGGTGTGAGTCATTGGAGGCCCCGAGCAACAATGTTGAGGCAATTCGATCTTTTGACCACCAGGACGTAGGGAGGCTATACTTCGTGTGGTAAAACGAGTCGGGTAGTGATAGGGCGGTTAGCTCAGCTGGCTAGAGCGCCACGTTGACATCGTGGAGGTCACTGGTTCGAGTCCAGTATCGCCCACCATTTGCCTCAGGGCGCATTCGTCTAGCGGCCTAGGACACCGCCCTCTCAAGGCGGAGATCACGGGTTCGAATCCCGTATGCGCTACCAACATCTCAAGTAGGCCCCAATTCCCTGCGCCGATACTCGGTACAAGCCCAGAAAGCGAAGGTAGATTGGGGTACTTCCGAGATCGTTCTCCTCTCTTCCTAATTTGTCGTCGTCGAGAGTCGTAAAGCGAAGAGGGTCGTTCCTGATCCACGTAAGCGGGGCGATGGCACAAACACTGGACTTGTTGCTTAGGGTGTCTGGGTAGGGATCCGGGTTCGAGATAAGAAGCTGAATTAGAGTTGCGAACATCAAGCGTCTTCACTTATAACGACTTGGCGAAGAGAATCTCAGGAACAATGGAGGGTAATGATGGAGTGGAGGTTCGAACAGGTTGCCGGCCCATTCAATCTCACTGAAGGACCGGTTTGGAATGGGGAGCGTCTGCTCTTCACCGCAATTTATGATGGCGAGATCAAGTCATTTGATCCCTCGACCGGCGAATGTAGTGTTTTCGCCCAAGAGACCGGAAATGGCAACGGTATGTTTCTAGACCAGCAGAGAAACCTTCTGGTCTGCGAGGGAGCTGGCCGGCGGGTCGCGCGCTACCAACAAGATGGGCAACGGGTGACCTTGGCCAGCCATTTCGAGGGTCGCCGGCTGAACCAACCGAACGACATAGTTGCCGATAATCAGGGGCGTATTTGGTTCACTGATCCATGTTATTACGATAGAGAGAGCATGGAGTTGGATCACGAGTCAGTTTACCGGCTCGATCCCGAATCTGATGGCAGCTACAGTATGTCCAGAGTGACGTTTGACACTCTAAGTCCGAACGGCTTGGTCTTTTCGCCCGATCAGACAACTTTGTATGTTGCGGAGGCACCTAGTGTGCCGAGAGGTCAGCGCGAGCTACGCGCGTACCCTGTCCAAAGCGACGGCAGTCTCGGTGAGCCAACGATATTGCACGACTTTGGCCCGCATCGTGGCATCGACGGGATGAGAATCGACAAAGACGGCAACGTCGTGGCAGCTTGTGGATGGCCGGAAAGTGGGCCCGGTGCTCGGATAGCCGTCTTCTCCCCATCCGGCGAGGTATTGGAGGACCACGCGGTGCCGACGAGTCCTACAAATTGTTGCTTCGGAGACAGTGACCTACAAACTCTCTACGTCACTGGTTACGACGGCTGTCTGTACAGGGGACGCACCCACCGAAAAGGGTATGTTCAGTAGGATTCGTCGAAATAAGTCGATCTCGTTGCCCCGTTCGACGGGCGCTAGGGTCAACGCATGCCACAGCAGGGTCCCCAATTGGCGGTGAAATCGCAGAGGGGCGCTACGGGCTAATAGGGACCGGGATGCCGGTAGCCAAAGTGTGCAGTCGGTAAACGCTCGTGCGTGCCGTAATGAACAGGGTGGACCATCCTTCGCCACCCCAGGCCAAGTTCGCCGGTGCTTCAGGTGGGATGATACGACCCAACAGCCTGCCGGATGGGTCGATGATCGATATGCCGCCGGCGCCAGTACAGTAAATATTGCCCTCCCGATCTACTTTCATTCCGTCCGGAGGGCCGGGCGCGTCCGACTGCATATCCAGGAAGAGCCTGCCATTAGCCAGTGTGCCATCCGGCCTCACGTCGAACGCTCGGATGTGTTGGCGACCACTGTCGTCTATGTATAGCGTAGCCTCGTCTGGAGACAGTGCTAATCCGTTCGGCCGGTCAAAGTCGTCTGCAACTACTGTCAACGAACCTTCCGGCGTAAATTTGAAGACGCCGTTGAAAGTCAGTTCCTTCCCCTCGGTCCTATTTGGGAGCGCCCAAGCGGGGTCTGTGAAATAGATGTCGCCGTTAGAACCCACGATGATGTCGTTGGGCCCGTTGAGCCTCTTGCCATTGTACTTATCGATCAGGGTATGAGAGTCTCCATTTGCGTCCATGACCGAGACGCGACGTGCTCCACCCTCGCAAGTCAGCAGCCTGCCGCTCAAATCCAACGTGAGCCCGTTGCCCTTAGCGGTATCGGTCCTATATGTAGTGACTTCCGGTCCTTCCGGCAACTCGCGCCACCGCACTGTGCGGTTACGCCGTATGTCGCTGAATAGCAAGTGTTCGCGACACCAAACCGGGCCCTCGGTGAAGCCAAAACCGCCGGCGATTCGCACCGGGGTTGCGTTCACGGGAATTAGCTCGAGCAGGGCCTTGTCATGCACCTCAATACGACCGAGCATAGATCCTCCCTAACATCTCCAAACCGCTTGGTACGCCGGTTCTATTTGCGGTCACCTCTCGATTCGTTCACTCATTGTCGGACTTCGACCGCATCGCCAATCAACACTATCTGTCGAGGGCCCATAGATTATACTTGCCATCCGGTTATGCGCTCAGCGGTGAAGAGAATGGCTTCAACACCCGACAAATTTGTCTGGATCGACGGTGAACTAACTCCCTGGGATCAGGCGACAGTCCACATTTCGCACCTTGGTTGGTCAACCGTGGCGGCAGTATTCGACAGCATCAACGCTTACTGGAACGCGCAACACAGGCAGCTGTATGCCCTTCAACTCACAGAGCATCTCCACAGGCTTTTACAGTCGATGAAAATAATGCGCCTACAGACCGACTTGGCGCTGGAGGACCTCGCTGAAGGCGCTCTAGACCTGCTGCGCGCTAACGGCTACCGTAAGGATTGCCGCGTACGACCCGTCGCTTACCAGCCTGACGCCGACTGGTTTGGGACCTGGACCGAGAGCCGCACCTCAATCTTCATGACGACTGCGGCACGCAAGTCATGGTTGGGCCGGCAGGTCGGCCTGCGCGCCGGCGTCAGCTCCTGGACTCGCATCTCCGACAACTCTTTGTCCCCGCGGGTAAAGGGCATCTCGAACTACCAGAACAGCCGATTGGCGCTATTGGAGGCGAATCTACGCGGCTATGACCAGCCCATCCTGCTGAATGCCGCCGGCAAGGTGGCCGAGTCAGCAACCGCGTGCGTCTTCATCGTCCGCGAGGGCAGGCTGATTACCCCATCGATCACGAGCGGCATCCTCGAGAGCATCACCCGCCGGAATCTCATTAGGTTGGCGAGAGAGCTCCTGAATATTCCGGTAGAGGAACGTGATGTCGACCGCACCGAAATGTACATCGCCGAGGAAATGTTTCTCTGTGGGACCAACGCAGAGATCAGGCCCATAATCTCGATTGACGATTACCAAGTTGGCGAGGGTGTAGCGGGGCCGGTGACCGCGCGACTGACCGGGCTACTCAATGACTTGGTGAGGGGCAACGATTCGCGCTTTCCTGAATGGCGCCTGCGGGTCTACGCTTAGCCTAATATGGACCGGCGATTCAGCCATCGCTCACTCTGAAACGGGTGCTGCCGAGGGTATCTAGACGACCAGACAAGCCTCAGCCAGATCCGTGGCAGTGATCCTCGTCTCCGCATCCCCGTCCGTCATCACAGCGAACGTCCGTCCGTAGCGCTTGAGAATCTGATCTTTAGAATGTGGGTGGCGAAATCTACGGCAGAAGGTTCAGTACAAAGGTATTCCAGCCATACGCTTCGCGTAGCGTATCCGAGCTTCCGAGACTGTCAGGACTGGTGTTTATGAACTCATGCGATGCCCAGGAGTATCGCACTTCCGATTGGAGTCGTTGAAAGAACAGATCAGTTGCGCCCGGCAGGTTGTGTCTGCCGGCTACGTAAAGCGCCAAAGCATCGTAAAGTAACCAGCTCGCCCCATGGTGGTAATTCCCCGGCCGGTTGACTTGAGGGAGAATGAACTCGTTGTCATGTCGATAGCCGCCGTAGAAGTCGCTGATCACTTTGTAGCCCAGGAAACTTCCATCGGGATAGTGCACCTTGGAGAACCTATTGAACGTCGCCTCTACCCGCTCGGTGGACAGAATGGGTCTATCGAACAGGTAAAGAGACAGAGCCTCCCCTACTAAGGATGCGACATCGATGATCGTGGATCCGATCCTCTGGGGTAGAGAGACCCCATCCTCTGGATTAACCATTCCTCTATATATTTCTTCAGCACGCGGTCGAATCTGAGGGTCGATTGCGACGTTCATTTCTTCCAAACATTTGAGAGTCACACACAGCAGGCCCTGGTTGTAGGCGATTACTTCAGAGGTTGCCGCAGGCTTGCCGGCGGGCCTGAACGTATCCGCCCAATAATGGTAGGCGCCGATCTCGTTGACTGCGCCCGGCACTGAGGGTGGCCGCGTCTCACCGGTGGTCACGTAACTTCCATCCTTTATATGAGTCAAGATGAACTCGTAGGCCCTTTCGAGAGACGCTAGATTGGGCTCTCCCCCCAACCTGCCTAGTTGAAAATTGTGGAGTACGAACATCATCGTGCTCTCTTCTAAACGATCGCGCAGGGGCGGACGCGAGCCATCTCGACGGAGAGCTGTCGCAATATGACCGTCAGGGTTCAAGAGTTGATCGGCAGCAAACCTAGCGACGGCCTTGTCTGAAATGGTGGGGTTTTCTAAAGCGGCCAATACCCAGAAGGAATCTCGGGAGAAGAAGTAGAACTCGAACAGCTTACTTGGGATCACCCAGTCGCCGGCGTCCAGCACGCAAGACCAAGCTGTTTCAAGCATGAGTTGCTTGAAAGAGGCCAGGAATTCCTGGCTACCCGTGCTTCCAGACAGCTTGCCAATAGTTTCAAGAAATTGTTGGTGGGATAACGGCGGAGCCGGCTGCTCCGCCTCGGTAGGCTCTGAGGCGCCTGCAGTCAAGGGAAAAAACGAAGCGAGCGCCACATTGCCGGCAGCTGCCAAAGCGAGCTTTGAGAACGTCCTACGGCCCATCAGACCGCCGTCCTTACCCGACCTTGCCCTCACCGACTGTATGTGCCTCCCCAAGTATCCCTGACGTCCATGCCCCAAGAATTATATCACGTTTGCATGGCAGGCGTCGGAGGCCGCAAGCGTTAGAATCTCATAAGAGTTGCATCGTTCGTTAGTGACGGTTAATTGCCCATTAACGACTAAAATGACGGACCGTCCAACGCTAGAGGATGTTGTGGTATCTTCTAAATGCTATGAAAGCGGGGTGCACTCTTTGAGCTCGTTTTTAGACAGGCTCTGGCGGATAGGAAAAGCCACCGCCTTCGGAGACAGAGCTAAGTTAGAAGAGGAAGTTGCGAATTGGGAAGAGGACCTCGCTCGTCGGGGCCGCGATAACCAGCGGCGGCAGAGAACGCCGGCTTCGTCAGCGTATTCGCGGGAGTTGCAGGATGCTTTCGCGGCACTGGAAGTGCCTATTGGCTCAGATTGGGAGACCTCCCACCGAGCCTTTCGCAGGATGGCTCAGAAGTATTATCCAGATAAATGGCATAATGATCCCAAGCGAGAAGTGGCGGAAGCGCTGTTCAACAAGATAAATCAGGCGTTTGATCTTATAAAGGCGCATTACGGAAAAAGATAGTTTCACGCTCCCAAAGGGGTGTGTAGTACGTGGGATAAGGAGAATAGAATCATGTCACATTATGAGAGCGTCAAGGCGATGGTAGTTGAACTGGGGTTCGTCCCTCATAACAAGGATCCTGAGGGGACGTTATTCGTCATTACTGACGAAGACCGAGGCATCCTGAACCTCGTGGTGGACTGCCAGGACGACATTCTGAGACTCGAGCAGGTCTTGGGTCTCATCACTCCACAGACGGACTTCCGGCAACTCCTGGCGATGAACCGGGAGTTGGTGCATGGAGCGTACGCCCTTGGCCGGCAAGGCAAACGCATCATATGGACAGACACCCTACAGATTGCCAACCTTGACCTGAACGAGCTCGAAGGCTCATTCGACGCGCTGTCGCTTGCTGTAGCCGAGCACGGCGATCAACTCGTCAAGATGCTCAAGTAAGGAAAGTCGAGGATAGGCTCAAAGGAGAAACGAAATGTCACTGTTCCAACGAGTGTTCGGTATCGGAAAGGCCGAGGCGCATAGCGCTCTCGACAAAATAGAGGACCCGGTCAAGATGACCGAGCATGGGATTCGAGACCTGCGAAGTGATCTTGAAAAAAGCGTGAACGCGCTGGCTGCGGTCAAAGCCAATGCCATACAAGCGAGAAGAAGACTTAATGACCAGCGGCGTCGCGCCCAAGACTACGTGAAGAAAGCTTCATCGTTGGAGGAACGCACCGGCGACGACAACCAAGAGTTAGCTTCCAAAGCGCTCGTCGAGGCTCAAACGATCGCTGCAAGCCTTCCTCAACTCCAACAGGACGCGGAAAGGCAAGAGGCGATGGCTACCCAGCTTGGTGGAAAGATAGGAGAGTTGAAGACCACGATTCGTTCCTACGAAAACGAACTGACCATCCTGAAAGCGCGGGCTCAGACCGCAAAATCCGTCGAGAAGATCAATAAGGTGATGGCCGGCGCAGACTCCTCGGGAACCGTAGCTATGTTGGAGCGTATGAAGGAGAGAGTTGACGAGGGAGAGGCACGCGCTCAGGCATATGGCGAGCTTGCGGAGGGTGGATCCAGCCTTGACGACGAGTTAAAAAAGGCACTACCCGCCGGCGGTGCTTCCCAGGGTTCTAACGCAACCCGGATCGATGACCTAAAGAAACAACTGGACATGTGATAAGGAGTACCGATGGATGAGATTTCCGCCTCCGACCTTAAGACTCTAGAAAAGGGCGATATCATCGACTTCCATGATGCCTACCTGGTCACCGGTTTTCCCATCCCCAATTTCAACATTCTTTCGGAGGGGCCGTTCACGGTAAAGAAGAGGTTCGAGTATAGCTACAGTTGGGAATATCTAGTCGAAAGCATCGAAGGCAGGAACGCCTATGTCGAGTATGAAGAGGAAGATGGAGAGCCGGAGATACTTATCAATATCCGCTTGGACAAGAAATTCCCCGATATCTCGCACGAGCTGTTGAGTACGTCGAAACGCGACGTAAGTAAGTTCACGCTGAACAGCGTTACTTATTATCTGGATGAGAACGATGACGACACCGATGAGGACGGGGAGGAGTACGAATATTGGGATTTCTACTCCGGCCCAATTCCCGGAAGCGAAGACCAACGGCTATTTATAGGCATAGAGGACTATGGAGATCCCGGCAAGCCGGAGTACGAGGTGTTCGCGGGGTTTACGCTTCCAGCACGTGCGATCAAGGACATTATCAGGCGGAGATGAATCACAAGATTTGCGCATCAACATCGGGACATTGGTAGGTGTCCCGATTTTTATTACAGAATCTCCACATTTTCCTTTTAAAAATCCTCTAGACTTAACTTAGCTGAGGCCAGCACGTCACAACGTGAAACCTGCTGAATATCTCTACCCTCATTCTTGCCTAACCCTGAAAACGTGAGTGAAAGGGAGACTCCTGTGAGCAACGAGTTGGATTATCAAGAGCAATCCGCTCAAGATCTCCGACTAAACGTCATTGAAGGTGAGTTTGACCTGTCCCAGTTCCAAATATTCAAGACGGGAGTACTGCAAGTCTCGCCTGAAATCAGTGTGGAAGCCATGATCATTGGCAGAAGCCACGCGATCTGTTTTCAGGTCGGCGCTATGAGGTTGTACGAGGTCTTTGCCTGTGGGGAGGTCCGAACGTCGCGCAGTCGAGCCTTTTATGGGCCGCTTAGCGAGGTCACTGGTTCCGTGGAGCTTGGTTTTCACCCTCAGGTCACATACGGTTTCCAGGCGATGGCAATGCGTTGGACTGAAGGTACGGCGGAAATTCGACGGATGGAAACCGAGAGCGTCGGTTCCCAAGGATTCTATTTGAGCTATGATTTTCCCCGAGGAGCGCACGGAGATCCTGCGAGGACCATCATCTTGGGGTATCCTAATGAGCCGGAGGCTTCCCTGAGAATCAGGACTGCTCACTCATATCCCAACGAAGGAACGATTGTAATCAGCCACTCTGGTTTGCTTACCGGAAAGGATGGCAGAGCCTATGAGAACGAAGTATCTGTGGCCGGCCATGGCCGTCCTGTTAACAATGTTGTTAATGGGAGGATGCGCCGGACTGCCTCAGGAGCTCCGGGACCAAGCCGACGCGATTCCTGAGCAGATCACTCAGGCAGAACAAAGAGTCGGTGAGCTCTCTGATAGCTTTCAGAGCGTCAAACAGTCATCCGAGTACGCAGATTTCTTCAAGCGGTACGATGAACGCGAGAAGTGGGATTCGTATTTCCAGGGCGCTCGCAGCCGGCTGGCTGATGCTGGCGCCGTCCATGAACAGGCCGTGAAACCTCTCCTTGATCGCAATAGCCCTGAAGACGCAGAGGCGTTGCGAGTGCAGCTAGAGCGCCTCGGCCTTGCGGTGAGAGATGCCCGCGAGGAGGCTGGAAAGCCCGGTAACCGCATGCAATTCCTGCGTGACGCCAAGGCCCAGGGCCCGGAATGGGTGGTAGAGGCCGAGAAAGATCTGGGCCTGACCAAGGTAGTATTCGACGATCTTGTCACAGTCGCGAATCAGGCTAAAAGTGATTATCCGGATAAGGAGGCCGATCTCACGACCCGCTTTGTGGCCGTGCGCGACCTCTATGATGCGTCCCAAAAGGCGGTAGATGTCGCACAAAACCAGGTCAATGCGGCAGATCCCGATTACGCCGCACTGGGAGACAGTGTGCAACTTGTCGCTGAGAATTTCGACCGAATCCAAGAACAGGATAAGGAGCTAAGAGCTAGGCTGGCAGAGCTAGGCCGCAGCTACTCGAAGATGCTCGTTGATATGGATGTGCGCAACTCGATAATCGTGGGGCGCACTAGCTGGAACGAAGGCGCAGATTTCCCCGCGGAGCACAACTACGCCTATGGTCCAAGACAGGTAGATCAAGCAACCTTCGATTCAATCGCTGGGCTTCCGGACAATCACGTTCTCGCAATCTTCACCAGCGGATTCTTCAGTGGTAGGAGTCTCCGGGTAGGCATGGACCAGGCTGGATGGAACGCATTGGGTATCGATCCGGCGGAATCCTGGCCCAGCGGAGACGATACCGCGGAGTTTTGGTTGCAAGACGCGCCGGCCGACTACTATCACAAATACATTATCACTGAGAACGACCAACGCCGAGAAACAGGCTGGGAACCAGTGACTTGGGAGCACTTCGAAGCCAACTTGGAGAACCTTGGCATGGACATCGTAACAAAGCCCTACGGTGCGTACGAGGACGAGGTCGTCAACGTGGCTTCGCCTCCGGGTATGGCCTATGTGGGTAACTCCAGATACGGCCAATGGAGGGAGGATAATCAGGGCAATCGTTTCTGGGACTGGTTTGGTCCATACTTATTCTTCAGCACACTTCTCCATAGGCCCTACTATTACAACGACTGGAATGGCTGGCGCGGCGGATACTATGGTCAGAGAGCCTACTATGGTCCCGCCGGCGATTCCAATCGATACGGTACGTACTCACAGAATTCAGGGACTCGATACTCTGGTTCGACTTGGGCGAGGAAGGGCGGACTCCAAAGGCAATCTGCCTCTGTGCGTGGAGCGGGCCCTGCCGGTCGCGGGGGAGGTCCCAGCGGGGGCGGAAAGTGACCCTCCGACCAACAGAACTACATTCGGAGTCTGTGAGAGAACAAAGGAGCGTAGCTCGTGTCTAACATCGACCTGTCGCAAGAGGTCAGCCAGCTTTGGCAAGGTCTCGTATTCATAGCGGTCGTCCTCGCATTCATGTTCCTCATGAAACTTTGGCGCGATTGGCGGACGCGTTTCGACACCGACGAAGAGGTGGAAGAGAGGGGCAACCTTGCCGTCGGCTTACGTCGGGCCGGCATTTATCTAGCGATTGCGATCGCCATGGTGGGAGCTGTTTCTGGGTCACCGCAAGGGTTCGTGCCGGACCTGACTGCCCTGGTCATCGATGGGATTCTGGCCGTTGTCCTTCTCGCCGGTGCGCGGATATTCAACGATGCCGTGATCCTGGGAACAGTCGATAACGACACCGAAGCAAAGAATGGCAACGTCGCAGTAGGGCTGGTCGAGGCGGGGTCCACTATCGCGACGGGCCTCATTCTGTACGGCGCATTCACCGGAGAGAGTGTCGATTTACTGAACGGTATCTTGAGTGTTCTGGCATTTGCGGTTCTGGGACAGATAGCGTTGTTCGTTTTCTACGAGGTGTACCAGCTAATTACACCGTTCAACGTCAAGGATGAGATAAAGAATGGCAATGCCGCCGCGGGCACTGCGGTCGCAGGAATGCTCGTCGCCCTGGGATTTATCCTGAAGGCGAGTATCGCAGGTCCGTTTGTCAGTTGGGTAGATGACCTTGTGTCATTTGCGTTGTACGCGGTCATTGGTATCTTGGTCCTTCTCCTGTTCCGCAAGGTGATCGATTGGCTATTCCTCCCTAACACGAACCTTGCAACCGAGGTTGCCCGCGACAGGAACGTCGCGGCCATCGCCATGGCCCAAGGCGCGATTATCGCCGTGGCTCTGGTCATTAGCGCCGCGATCATCTAAGGGTCCCGACCCGAAGGTCGCGGCCGAAGTCAGAAGGGCAAATTGTCCTTAAGCTTTTCTCCGCGCAGATACATATGTAGTGGGCTCGGTTGCGCTACTCGATGGAGCACTCTGTGAAAGGACGAGTTGCCGTAGACCAGCCGTCGGGAAAATGGCCAGCCGGATTGAGATCGTTCTTCCAGAACGTGCCTATGCGCGCTCATCTCCCGACGATCCTGCTTGCCTCGTGCATGTTCTTTACCGGTGCCGCCGGCCTGGTTGTCGAGTACATCCTCAGCACCGTAAGCACCTACATCCTAGGGAACGCGATCGAACAATTCGTCATCATCATTGCGCTGATGCTGTTGATGATGGGAGTTGCCGGCTCGGCGCAGAACCTGATTGGCGACCGCGGCCTCGTTGAGAAGTTCATCCTCATCGAGATTCTGTTGGCGTGGCTGGGTGGATTTGCCCCCATAGCAATATACGCTGCCTTTGGCGCACTGGTGCACCACTTCCAGGTTATTCAGTACTTCTTTGTGATGTCCATAGGTCTCCTGATCGGCTTTGAAATTCCCCTCGTGCTTCGTATCAACGAGAGATACCAGAAGCGGCTGGGTGCAAACATCGCAAGCATCTACACGCTCGACTACGTCGGAGCATTCGTAGGGGCTGTAGCCTTCAACTTCTTACTACTGAAGATCTTTCCCCTTACGGAGATAAGCTTCATTGTCGCCGGCCTCAATTTCTTTGTAGCAACGCTGGCATTCTGGTACTTCTGGCGACAGGACCTGATTTCCCATCGGTGGGTGATGGGAGGGGCAATTGTTGTTACCGTCTTCGCACTGGGGTATGGGTACCTCAATAACCGAGGCTGGAATCAGAGTATCGAACAGAGACTATATAACGCTCCAATAGTCTTGGCTAAGACGACCAGCTACCAGCGGCTGGTATTGACCTATAGCGATCGACGCGGCGAATATCGGTTTTTCATCAATGGCAATCTGCAGTTTTCGAGCAGAGACGAGAGCATTTATCACGAGCAGCTTGTACACCCGGCGATGGCGCTCGTGCCGGACCATCGGCGAGTCCTCATACTAGGAGGCGGAGATGGCCTTGCCCTGCGCGAGGTGTTGAAATACGCGGATGTCGAGGAGGTGACGCTAGTCGAACTGGATCCGGAAATGATCGAGCTGTTTTCTACAAACTCGACTCTACGTGAACTCAACAACGATGCATTCGCCGATGCCCGTGTGAGGGCTTGGTCTTCACCGGGGGTGCAGGCATCTGAGGAGAGGACAGTTCTCTACCAAGAATCGGGAGAGACCGATCAAGCCGGACGCGGCCTGTCCGAGCCGATCAGTACCGTAGAAGTGTACATCGTAGACGCGGACCGGTTCATCGCTGACGTGGGCGACGCCTGGAACGTGATCTTTATCGATCTGCCTGACCCAAGCTCGGTGGAACTCGCCAAGCTGTACAGCAAGGAGTTCTACTTGAAATTGCGACCAATTCTCGCCGAGACGGGCATGGTCGCCTTGCAGGCAACATCTCCTTATCATGCTTCTGAGACCTACCTTGGTATCCAAAGGACGCTGGAGGCCGCTGGTTTTAGAACCTTGCCCTATCACGACAATGTACCGAGCTTCGGCGACTGGGGATGGTTACTTGGATGGAAGAATGAGAGTACCGAGGATGCGGTTAAAGCCAAAATCGCGCGTCTGACACGATTTCAGGTGGAGACGGACTATTTGACGCCCGAGGTATTCCGGCGGGCTCTTGTTTTTGGAAAGAATTGGCTAGAGTCTCGGCACGACGACATCAGCACACTCATGGATCCGAAGGTACTCTACTATTACCTAGATGAGAGTTGGATAGCCGAATAGTAACTGTTCAGATTTGAGCGTAATTTGTCCTGCGCGTTTGCAAATTGTGATCGAACAAGGACCGTAGGTTGTGGCGGAACTGCCCATAGCGACTCAATGTGGCAGGGGAGGGGCGGGAATGACGAGAGTGGGGATCTATTCTCGCACCAATGAGACTCACGAGACTGGTCCCCCTAAGTCTAAACAGTTACGCCGAATAAGCTGAATCTACCAGCTAGATTGTTTCAGGTCTGGCCGAACCGGCGAACGCTGCGCGCGGGAACTACGGTCGCTTTGTTCAGCCGGCTGCCGCAGAACGGGCAATAGCGAGCCGGCCAGAAACGGATCTCCGGATTGCCGACGCTGACCGTCTCGTAGTCGGCGCCGTAGAGCAACCAGCCGGAATCGCTGTCAATCGGATTAGCGAACGTGACGTCGCAGGCGCTGCGGAAATCTTCGCAGCAATATTCGATCTTAATGCCCGGGCCGGTGCTCGCCCCATCTGAAGTTCTCAATCGGTCGTCCTCGTCTTCTAGTCGCCCGCTGCGGATCTCAGGATATCTCTCGATATTCCGCAACATGCAGGCTCCGCGCTACCGGATAGAGATCGATGAAACTCCGCTGTCAATCCGCAAGTCTATGCGATTATCCGCGCTTTCATAGTCGGGCGAAACATATCTGTCTCCCACTTTCGGGAAGCGTGCCAGGTCGACATCGATGTCATTGAGCCCTCCCTCGATTCTGATGCTGGCGGCGACTCCTTCCGGAATTTCGATATTGATCTCTGCCGCGCCTGTAGAAATCGATCCCTGCGTATGCCCAATCCTCGGTACCACGAGGTCGATTGTGCTGGCACCCGCGCCCACCGAAAACCGCGTGACGCTTAGAGAACTCATATCGAGTTTCGCGTCAGTAGCACCGAAATTTAACTCAATATTCAGTGGAATCTTCTGCGTAACCATCATATCCCATTCGTCTGAAAGGACGGTCGATCCGCCGAAGAGTCCCTCTCCCGAACTGTGCAGCTCGAGCAACCCGTCTCTTTCGCCACGGTGGAACTCTTGCTTGATGAACCTATTCGATCGGATCGCTCCACCTGCCAGAAGATGACTCTCACGCTCAAGCTCAGAGAGCTCGAAGTCTGCTGCACCGGTAGAAAGGCGGATTGTAGCGCTCTCCACTGTGCCCAACTCGGTCTCCACGTTGTGGGTTACGAGATGAGGAAGTCCGTAGTTAGGAACGGCGAATGGCGATAGCGTCGCTATGAGGAGAATTCCGGCAATGGCGGCAATCGCGATAACTCCCATAAGATATTTGCCTAGAGCCGTCCGCCGGCCAACGATGATGTCGAGCCCTATAAGGATCAGAATGACCGGCCAAAAGCGCCACAGTCGTCCCCAGACGTCCCAAGGTACAAAACCCATCGTCTGAGATAGGAAGATCAGTCCCAGGGCAATTAGCAGGATTGGAAATAGGAGTGAGCCTCGGTTATTGGCCGCCTGCGATTGAGTCGAACCCACAGATGGTGCGTTCACAGGTTGGTCGCTCATGTTCTAACCCTCAAGTTGACATTCCTTGCCAGAATGAATAGTCCGATCCCGATAATGATTGTGGGCCACATCGTCCCCCAGTTCCACCACCACAGGAACCCAAGATTGGCCAGCAAAAATATTATCCCAACCAGGATCAGTATCAGGCCGGCTGTTTGCTTTGGTCTCCAACCGCCTTTGGACGGCATTGACTTGATGGAAACCGTGTCTACACTGTCCGAGCCGGTCAAACGGTTGCTAGTAGCTTGCTCACTCATCGTGCCTCCTTCCCCCTTGTGTTGCCCACCAGGAGGAACAGTCCTACTCCCATTATGATCACGGGCCAAGTCATGTGCCAATCCCACCACCAGAAGAGTCCAAAGTTGGACAGAAGAAAAATCACTCCAACTAGGATCAGAATCAGGCCGGCTAGCTGCTTCCGTTTCCAACGGCCACTGGATGGCTTCGGCTCAATGGCGACAGGTGTCGCACTTTCCGAACGGGTTAAGTCATCGCTGGAGGATTGTTCACTCATCGTTCACCTTTGCTTCTAGCGTTGTTCGCCAATAGGAATAGACCTATTCCGATAATGACCATTGGCCACATCCAGTCCCAATTCCACCACCAGAAGAGTCCCAGGTTGTCCAGAAGAAATATCGCTCCAAGCAGGAGCAGGACCAGGCCGATTAGTTGCCGCGGTCGTCGTCGGCCACCGGATGGCCTTGAAGGGGCGGTTGGTGAAGTCTCGTCTGCGCGTACGGAGGAGCGTACTTCCTCACCAAGCTGTTCCGCCCGCTGAGCGACATCCTGGGCTGCATCAGCTACTCTCTGACCGATGCTCTCGCCATCGGCTGGCGCGGATTCACCAGCCGAAGTAAATGCGGCGTTGGCTTCCTCGCCGAGCTTTCGAGCCCGCTCGCCGATTTCGCGAGCCGTCTCCGAGATTCGCTCGCTGAGCTCGCCGGTGCCAGTGGCCGGCTCCTCCGGCATTAATATCGCCAGCGCGATGTAAAGTAGGATGCCAGCACCGCCCAAGAAGCACAATAATACGAACACCAGCCTCACTATCGTTGGGTCAGTTTCAAAGTAATCGCCAAGACCGGCGGTGACGCCAAATAGCATCTTCTCGCTGCGACTGCGGTAGAGTCGTTTTTCCGGCATTGATGCGCTCACTTGTTAACCTCCGGTAACATTCCCAATCTCTTTCCCACCTCCGGTCGGCGGATCATACCCGCGGCAGAGGCCGGCACATGACCAGTCAATCGGTGGTCGTCGACTCGTCCTATATCGTTACGAACGGATCTTGCGGAGTGATTATTGCCATCACAATATAGATGATTAATCCGATGCCGGTTGCTAGGGTCAGTAGAACAAAAATGAGGCGCACTAGAGTAGGATCCAAGTCGAAGTAAGTGGCAAGCCCTCCGCATACCCCAAAAAGCATTCGCTCGCTCTTACTTCGGTACAGACGTTCCACAGAAGTTGGTGCACTCATTCTCAGGCCCTCCTCACCGGTTTCTTCAACATTTCTCGTTGCATTTGCCTACCACTCTATGCCGAGCCGTTTCGCTTGTCATCGGCTGTCCAACCTATTCTGCTCTAGACAAAGAGCCTACTATTTCATCATCCTTTCTACCGATGCGGCTATCCCCCGTCTCTACGCCGGTGTCCGTTGCCGGCGGCAATGCCGCCACTACCGACCGGTTGGCCGCATGTCCTTGGTTGGGGACAAGCCCCAGCGGTAGATGTCTCTCTCTCGACTGGAAACAGCTATTTTCGTACCAATCGTTCATTCCGGCTGCCGCCGGCACACCAAGGTATGAGAATTGGGTGCATTGGTTGATGGAAGGGTTCAGGTGTCGTCTGTGCCCCCCACCCAACCCCTGGCTGGGGACAAGCCCCAGCCCTACATTTCTCTGTTCCGACTCGCGGCGGGAGCCGGCCATCCCGGATCAGAGTCCGGGACATGCTTTCGCGCCAACGACGCTCACGAGACTGGTCCACATAGGTCTGAACAGCTACGATCGATCCGACTGTTTGACCGCCGGTGGAGCCGTGATTACACTCAGAACAGTCTTACGCTTCCCAAATTTGGATACAGGTGAAGCATCGAGGACCAATCGCGCGTGGCCAATTCTCAGGAAAAACTCAACCAATCAGGCGAAGCTCCTTCGACGATAGCCGGCTTCGAGGTCACATATTCCGACCTCAAGTTGGTGCTCGTAGTGGGCACTGCGGTTGCGTACGCGCTGATATATGCGCCGGCGTACGACATCCTGGGACGCAGCGTGACTGTCCTCACGGTATTGCCTGTTGTTGCGGCTGCACTGGCGTATGGAATACGCGGTGGACTGCTCGCCAGCCTCGTAGCTGTGATCCTGAATGGCCTGCTTTCCGATATATTCGCCGAAGGGAGTTGGCAGGAATGGCTGCTTCGAGGTGGCGCGTTAAGCTCCGGATCACTGGTGTTGGTTGGCGTTGTGACGGGCCGGTTACGGGACTTGCAAGAGAAGATAAATGGGCAGCTTTATCAGCTTCGGCGAGTTCAAGAGACACTGCGACACACGAACCAGACCCTCCAAGCGCTCATTCAAAGTTCACCACTGCCCATATTTGCGCTTGATCGCGACGCGAAGACCCGGATGTGGAATCCTGCTGCCGAGCAAGTCTTCGGCTGGACTGAGCGTGAGTTAATTGGCCAACTACCACCCTTCTTCCAAGGAGAAGATCTTGGCGAAATCTCATCTGACCTGGACTTGGCACTTCGGGGCGATCGACTCGAAAGTCGAGAGATGCGTTGTCAAAGGCAAGATGGCTCTCCAATAGATATAGGCATCTGGACAGCACCATTGCGGGATGCAAGCGGCGGCACTAGCGGCATGATGGGCGTCGTCAGCGACCTGGCTGAACGCAAACGTGCTGAAGCGACTATGCGGGAATTGGCCGTGTTGGAAGAGCGAAACCGGATCGCCCGGGAGATACACGATACGCTGGCTCAAGGGTTTACTGGGGTAGTAGTCCAGCTCGAGGCATTGGAACAGGCGCTAGAAGAGAGTCCCGCCGAGGTATCAGGACATCTTAGTCGGGCAAAGAGTCTGGCTAGGGAGAGTCTCAATGAGGCGAGACGTTCGGTTAGGGCGCTGGTTCCGGGTGCTCTAGAACAGCGTTCACTGGACGCCGTCCTGAAGGACGAGATTCTCCGATTCTCCACCTCTGGGCCAGAAAAAGCGTCATTTCGTCTGTCGGGCAAGAAACGGGATTTGCCGTCCAATATCCAAGCGGCTCTCCTGCGTATCTGCCAGGAGTCTCTCGCAAATGTCCGTCGACATGCTCGAGCCACCGAGGTGACAGTGGAACTCAGCTTCAATCACAGAGCGGCGTGGCTCTCGGTGGAAGATGATGGCATGGGTATCGATCTGGATGTGGTGAAGGCAACGGACGGAGTAGGCGGGTTTGGATTGATCGCTATGGAGCAACGTGCCCGCTTGCTAAAGGGTAGCCTTAGAGTCACCACTGAAGAAGGTCACGGTACACTAGTGGAAGCTAGAATACCGACCTCGTGATTAGTCCTTTCGTAGTAGTCAAGGATTGTTGCTACCCCTTAAGGTAATAACCCATGGCTATTGGTGAGCGCGGAGTTGAGTACGCATGAAGGCAATAAGAGTTCTGATAGTGGATGACCATACAGTAGTCCGGGACGGACTGACTGCCATAATGGGAAGACAGAAGGAATTTGTAGTAGTGGGTGAGGCTGAAGACGGTCTACAGGCCGTCGAGGCGGCTCGCGATCTGCGCCCGGACGTTATCTTGATGGATCTTCGAATGCCCGTGCTGGATGGCGTCGAGGCGATGCGTCGTATAAGAGCTGAAGACCCGGACGTCAAGTTCATAGTCGTGACCACATACGACAGCGATGAGTATGTCTTTGACGCCATTGAGGCCGGAGCGAAGGGTTATCTCTTGAAAGACGCCTCCCGTAAGGAGCTGTTTGAAGCGGTACGCGCAGTTCATCGAGGCGAGTCTCTGATCGAGCCTGGAGTGGCCGCCAAGGTCTTGGATCGCTTCGTTCAGCTTTCCCGACAGACCCCCGAGTCCGCCGGTCTCTCGGAAAGAGAAATCGAGGTGCTACGATTGATCGCCAAAGGCGCCGCCAACAAACAGATCGCCGTCGCTCTCACCCTTAGTGAAAGCACCATAAAGACACATGTGGCCAACATATTCCACAAGTTGGACGTAAATGGCCGTACTGAAGCCGTGACACAGGCGATTCAAAAAGGACTTATCAACTTGTAGTGGGTGTTAGTCCCAGGCCGGATCAGGTCCAATGCCTCTTTGACAAGCGCCCGATTTCACAGTGCTCTTCATCCGCAGCCAAGCGTTGACGCGCTCTATGGCGCTAGTGCGATTTTGGTCGAGCTTGCCGTAACATAGTGCGTGGCGATGGGAATCGCGCGCCTCGTTCACGTTGTTCAAGGACCGTTGGCAAAATTGCCAACTTCTCCGCCCGGCTTACTTCACCGACGATAAGCTATGGAAGCGACTCAATAGATAGCACGGCCGTCGTCCGCATCGAATATGAATGCGCCGTCGGTGTCGAACTCAACCCCCACCCAGTCGTCCCTGCCGGCAGGGCTTTCGATAGGCACTGACGCGATGCATTTCATATTGCCCCGGCGAATGTGGAGCTTCTTCCGGCGCTCGGCTATTAGTGGCTCTACCAACTCTACTTGGCCGACGAGAGTGCTCTGTTCGGTTGCCTGAGTTAGTCTTAGCTTTTCCGGCAAGATTCCCATTATTATGCGTCGTTCGTTGCGCGATCGGGCCAAGAGAGACGGTGTGAGTGGAATAGTAAAGCCGTCAGCGAAGACGCGCCGGGAGTCCGAGTCGAGTGTGCAAGGGAAGAGATTCAATCCATTCTGATGGACGAAGTCAGCTACGAAGGCGTTCGCCGGCCGGTTCCATATGCCGGTAGGCGTGCTGACTTGTTCGAGCCGGCCGTTGCTCATCACCGCGATTCGATCTGCCAGAGCCAGAGCTTCAGTGACAGAGGGAGTGACGTAGATCGCCGTTCGCCTCACCTCGCGGATGAGTCGTTTTATTGCTATTCGGGCTATGGCAGCGATCTTGGCGTCAAGATTCGAGAGTGGCTCGTCAAACAAGAATACCAATGGGTCACGTACGACGGCCCGGCCTATAGCCACTCTCTGGCGCTGGCCTACAGCCAGTTGCGCCGGCCTTCGGTCCAGGATGTTGACCAACCCGTAGCCAAGGTCTTCGGCAGTGCGGATCACCTTCTTGTGGATCTCACCTTGTTCCATGTGCCTTAGCTCTAGGGGAAAACTGATGTTGCCACGCGCGCGACGATGAGGATAGAGCGCATAGGACTGAAATACCATCGAAACATCGCGCCGGCTCGGAGGTACGTTGGTAACGTCCCGCTCGCCGAAGAGAACAGAACCGGATGTCGGACGGTCCAGGCCGGAGACTAGGCGAAGGATGGTCGTCTTGCCGCAACCCGATGGGCCGATGATGCAGAGGAACTCGCGGTCGAGGATGGTCAGGTTGATGTCGCGTAGGATCGGAGTGTCGCCGATCCGTTTGCTGACGGAATCGATTGTGACTTGAGGCATCGTGTTGTTCCTGCCTACCAAATCGAATTATTACTCTATTGGCAGATCAACGCAATCCCGGGCATCAATTAGCTGGCATCGAAATTCCGATTTGGTGGGAAGAATCTGAAGTCGAGGCTCAAAGGCTGGTCAAGTCACGTAGCCATTCTTGCGGTCCCAGTCGCGTAGCCATCGAGGGCGTGACTTCGGATCACCGTATCCCCCGCCACCGGATGATAGGCACACTATGAGATCGCCTGGCTTCACTACCACGCCGGTCTCTTTCGATCTCAGTATTCGCTCGACGCCATCCGACACCAAGCTGTAGGTATGGGGCAAGCCCGGTCCGCCACCGAACAGCCCGAAAGGTGGGACTACTACTCCGTCACCGGCCGTATTCAAACGTGCTGCGTCAAGCCCCTCGTAGATCATCTCGCAGATGCCTCCCAGTCCGCCGCGCCAGGCGCCGTCGCCGCCGGAATCTGGTCGAAGCTCGTGGCGAATCACGAAGAACGGGAAACGCTCCTCAGTGACTTCCACGCTGGGACTGCGTATGCCGCCTGCAACGGTAATCTCTCCGGCATTGGACCAGCCGTCAAAGCCATGCGACGCTCCTCCCCCTCCCCGCGCGAAGAAGAAATGCCATATGAATTGGCGGCCAAAGCGAGGGTCGATTCCGGTAATGGCATAACGAAGGCGACGTGAGAAGCCCGAGTTTACTGCTTGGGGAACCGCCGGCGCCAGCGCCTTGAACACTGCCTCTACGATCTCCTCGGCGCAGTGGCTGGTGCTCATACAAACTGGCGCCGGCGGGTTGCAGTTGACAATCAATCCATTGGGGGCAATAACGGTGATGGCCCGCATTGACCCTTCGTTCCTTGGGATGTCGAAGGGCATCAAGTACATTGTCGTCGCGTGAGCGGCGGAGCGGGTGTTCGCGTAGGAGCTATTGATGAATCCGGTAACCTGCCGGCTTGAGTCACTCAAGTCGATGGTCATCGAATCCCCGGCTATTGTGACGTTGGCTCGAATTGGTATCAGTTTGCTTTCAAATCCATCGTCGTCGATCAGCGATTCGCCTTTGTATTCTCCATCGGGCCACTCGGCTATGATTCCTCTTACTTGCTTTTCGGTGGCCATCAGAATGTTGTCGACATAGTGGGTCAGACGCTCAGGCCCATATTCTTGTATTAGCGATGACACACGCTGGGCCGCAATCATCACCGATCCTATCTGCGCATTCAGATCGCCAATGAAGTTGTTGGAGTGCCTTACGTTGGCGGCTATCATTCGCAAGATGTCATGCCGTGCGACTCCCCTCTCGTGAAGTCTGAGTGGCGGGATTCGTAATCCTTCGTGGAATATCTCGCTGGCGGATGGATTGTATGCTCCGTGGGTTCCGCCTCCTATGTCGCTATGATGAGCACGGTTGACCGAGTAGAAAAGAAGCTCACCTCGATAAAAGATCGGTAATATCACCGTTATGTCTGGGAGGTGACTGCCTCCGTAGTAAGGATCGTTGACGATGAACAGGTCGCCTTCACTAATGTCCTCTCCGTAATACTCGCCTATCGCGGCCACCGCCGGAGGCAAAGCACTGATGTGGATCGGAATTCCTTCTCCTTGTGCAACCAGTTGGCAATCTGCGTCCAGGATTGCCGTAGAGTAGTCACGACTCGAATTCAGTATCTGTGACATCGATGTCCGGAGCATCACCTCCATCATTTCGCGGGCGATTGACTCAAGCCGGTGTTCGATTATCGCCAGGGTAATCGGATCGTTGAGGTTGTCCTGACCGTGGTTGGCATCTGAAGCTGCGTCATCTTCAATCTTGACTTGCAATTCAATGCCACCGTACTTATCCACGACGGCAGAATCATTGGGCTCCACGAGTATGGTCGTGAAATCCGATTCGAGTATTGCCGGCCCTTTGATTTCCATCCCGGGCGACAGGCGGTCGGATTCGTAGACTGGCACTTCGTGCCATCCGCCAAGATAAATCCTGCGGTGTCCCTTCTTTGCTTGTGCCAGATCCCCACCCACGTCTCGCTCGGGCAATCCAATCTTGGGTACTCGACCTAGTAGGGATGTCCTCAACGTGACTAGACGAATCTCCTGATCAACCTGGTGGTAGGAGAACAGCTCCTCGTAACGGCGATGAAAGTTCGAGGCCAACTCCTGTAAGATCTTGGCGTCCTTTTGGCGCATACGGGGCAAGGGTACGTTGACCTCATACACCTGGTCTCGATAACGCATGTCGGCCGAAGTAACGACGCTAATGTCCTGGGCCGCTACACCCTGTTCCAACATCCTTTTCCGGCCCTGTTCTTCGAACTCCTTCAATATTTCCCGAACTGCTTCTAGGTCGATCCCCTTTAGACTTGACGGAAGGGATCTAGAGAAGTCGTTTCTTAGGTCGGTCGAAAGCATTCCATAGGCGGATAGAACCGGAGCCGGCGCCGGGACACAAACTTTCCTGATCTGAAGCTGTCGAGCGACACTGCTCGCTTGAAGTCCAGAGGCTCCCCCGAAGCCGAGGAGGGCGAATCGCCGGGCGTCCGTGCCCCTGCGCACGGACATCAGGCGTATCCCCTCGGCGATCGTAGTCGACACCAGCTGATGTACACCGTACGCCGCTGCTACAACAGACAGTCCGAGCGGGGCGGCGACGTGCTCTTCGATCGATCGGTGCGCCAACTCCTCATCCAGTTGGGCCTTTCCACCGAGGAAATTGTCCGACCCGAGATACCCCAATACCAAATTAGCATCCGTCACTGTTGGCGAGATGCCACCCTTACCGTAACTGGAAGGACCTGGATCTGCGCCGGCACTTTCGGGCCCGACGCGGAGAACGCCGCCGGGATCTACTCTGGCGATACTACCGCCGCCGGCTCCTAATGTTTGAATATCGATCATCGGCACGGCGATTTTCCAGCCACCTTCAAACGTTTCGGTGGTGACCGACGGCGCGCCTTTATCTATCAGGGCAATATCGGTGCTCGTCCCACCCATATCGAAGCCGATTACATTTGGCTCACCCAGTAATTCTCCGTAGTAGGATGCTCCGCTGACTCCACCTGCTGGGCCGGAGAGGATTGACCGAACGGCTTGAGGGATCGAGTCTTCGATGGACGCGACACCGCCGTTCGATTGCATTATCAATATGTTTTGGCGGCGGTTGAACCGGGCGAGATTTTCTTTGAGCCGTTGTAGATATTCAGATAGAACCGGCCCAACATAGGAGTTCACTACCGTCGTACTCAGTCTGTCGAACTCCTTGATCTGGGGAAGTACCTGGTGAGACAACGAGGTGTACATCTTTGGGAATAGTGCTCTTATTTTTTGCCCCACTCGTTGCTCGTGTTCGGGATTCATATAGGAGAACAAGAAGCAAACGGCAATTGCCTCTATACCTTCGTTTTGGAAATACTCCAGCGCCTGATCGATTGCAGCGTCATTGATCGGAGTTGCAGTCGCGCCATTCGAGCGCACCCGTTCGGGAATGCCCATGCGCAAGTACCTTGGCACTAGCGGCTCTACCTGCTGCATCCGCAGGTTGTAGCGGTCCTCTTTCAAACCCTCGCGCATCTCCAATAGGTCACGGAACCCTTCTGTTGTGACGAGACCCACTTTGGCGCCCTTACGCTCTATCAGCGCGTTGGTAGCTACAGTAGTTCCGTGGATGACTAGGTCGGTCGACGATAGAAGCTCGTCTAATGAGACCATGTAATCTGCGGCGACCTCTCGCAGGCCCGCCGTCACGCCGGCTGAAGGGTCCTGGGGTGTCGAAGGAGTCTTGAAGTACCGAGGCGCTCCCTCATCCTTCACGACTACGAGGTCGGTGAACGTACCGCCCACGTCGATACCGATCTTATACACATAACCTCCTTGGCCTTGGCGTCGAAAGACTATCCAAATGGCTACCTCTACATATTGTAGAGGTAGACCGACGATCAATCCTTGCCGATTTCAAATATTCAACATCCGACTAAGCGAATACAGCGAGACCCAAGCCATTTCGGTCCTCTGATGTCTTGATTTCGATGCCCACAGGCTTGGTAAGGAAGCGCCTGGCTGAAGCGACCTACGGCACTGCAAACAGATACCTTCGGCAACCTTGGGGGAACTGGCAATGGTAGGAACGTTAGGTCATTGCGAACCACGACCGTGATGCTCACCGGTGTATATGAGCCATGCCAGGCACTGACACTAGAGAATCGCAGAGGTTCGATTGCTGCCGTTAGATGCCGGTAGTTGTTGGATCGCAATCTTATCGCGCTATGATACGTTGATTGCGTCCCACTCGTCCAAACCATACAGAGCGACGCTCAAGGGGTCATTTAGGGATCAGGCTCTTTGGCTGATACAACCGAAAGCTCGACCACAACTCCAGAGGGCGGCTCGACGCCTAAGCGGATTCGTCGGTGGCCCGAAGCCTTGCGTGCGCTGGCATCCCGAGACTTTCGCAGGCTTGTACAAGCCACACTTACTAGTTCCTTCGCGCTTGCCATGCAGACTACGGTCCTGGGGTGGCTCATTCTGGAGTTGTCCAACTCTGCGTTCTACTTGGGATTAAATGGCTTTTTCCACATGATTCCGGCGCTGGTAGTGACACATTATGGTGGGATCGTTGCGGACCGGTTTTCGCGCAAGGGGGTACTGGTTATCGGCCAGGCGTTACTAGTGGCAGTCGCAGTCACCCTGGGGCTAATGGTCTTTCTGAAAATCTCATCAGTCTGGCCATTGATGATGGTCTCGTTGCTATCAGGTGCATCCAACACGTTTATGCACCCCGCACGGGCCGCGTTAGTGGGGGAGCTTGTTCATAAGCGCCAGATGACCGGCGGAGTGAGCCTGCACACTATGGCGATGAGTCTGCCTGCTATGACCGCGCCGGCACTTGCTGGATGGCTCACCGGCGCAGTCAGTATGTTCGGGACTATGATCGTGCAAGCGGGTTTCTCGGCCGCATCGTTCGCCACCGTCTTGACCATCAAAGTATCCCGACCTGTCTCACTCGGCTTGGGGGAATCCCCTTTACGGAGCCTAATCGACGGTTGGCGCTACTGTTATAGGACAAAGCCGGTGTTCACGGTACTATTGACGACCAGCATCTACACGATATTTATCATGCCTCCCTACGTGGTCCTCTTGCCGGATTACGCTCGCGGGACGTTGGATCAAGGGGTGGAGGGTCTCGGTATCCTGTTGTCGTCGGTTGGGGCCGGAGCGATAGTCGGTTCTCTCTTGATGGCAGTGACTGGAAAGCTACGGAATCGCAGGCTAGTTGCTCTCGGAGCTGTAGCGTTCTCGGGTGGCTTGCTGATCCTTTTGGCAATGACACAGTCCATGGCTCCGGCAACATTGGTGCTGGGCGGATTGGGTACTTGCTTCTCGATAGTTATGATCCTTACGCAATCCGTCATCCTGGAGTATGTTCCCGATGAGATGCGAGGTCGGGCGATAAGCGCCTATATGTTCACTGGGGGGCTTATGCCATTTGGATCACTTGCGCTTGGAGCGATAGCCGGCGGCCTCGGGACACCAATCGCTATGACGGTTGGCGGGGTTGCGTCCGTGGTGCTGGCAGCTACGATATTTGTCACGCGGCCAGACATTCGCCGGATCGAGAGTCCCGGGCTATCCTGGTCGTAAATACTTGGCCGCGCGCTCTGCAATACGGTGCCTTATTGTTTTGGTCGCTGATCGATCTGCACAATTTGAAGGGGTCCGGACATCACGACCGTCATCGGTTCCCGGCTTCGGCCGCACGCCGCCGCCGGATGAGTGCTGGTTCCTCTCCCTGCAAAGTTTCCCGGGAGTTGATACGCAGTGAACGGTCGGCCAACGGAAGATCGACTCGCATGCCTCCCCTGCGGTGCGATTCGCGCAACGCGATAGCGATCTCCAACGCCTGCCGGCCAGCTTCACCGTCACAGTTGGGCGGCTTGCCCGTTTTCAGCCCAGTGACGAGATCCTGAACAGTGCGAAGATTCGCGCTTTCGTTCACTCGCGGGCGTGGGAATAATTGACGTACAGGTTCGCGTCGCCGGCCCGGAAGCGTGGGCGTCCCCTGCTTCCAAAACTCAACCTCCTCGCCGTCATTGATCGCTCTCAGCCGTCCCTCGGTCCCAATGACGTCAAGGTTCCAATCGGCAGTACCGCACGCCATAGTGCGAACGAAAGCTTGCACGCCGTTGTCGAACTGGAGATATCCGTTGCCGGCTAGATCATCATCCCCACGGGCCTCTTCGTCACTTTCCATAGCGCCGAAGACCCACTGACAATCGCCACCAGCCAAGTAGCGCACCAGCGTCAGCAGGTGGCTTCCGTTATGCGATAGTTGACAACTGGCAAAGGCGTTTACATGGAGCGGTCGGCCTATTTCGCCCATTTCAACCAACTGGCGCATGCGATTGTAGACAACGTCCCAGCATCGCGAGGCGCCGAAGGCGAGCAGGATACCCGCCCGCCGGCAGGCATCGACCATTTGGTCGGCCTCTTCGAGCGAGAAGGCTATCGGTTTTTCCGCCCAGATAGCCCTCGCCCCGGCGTTAGCCTTTACGACTGCGAGTAGAATGCTGGGCCGCGGTTTGGCCGTGGTGCAGATGCTTACGATCTCGGGACGTTCGCGCTCCAGCATCTCCCGGTAGTCAGCGTAGACGTGGTTGCGGTCGAACTCCCACTTTCGAATGAACGCTTCGCGCTGCCCGGGGTGCGGGTCGGCGCCGGCCACTAACGTCACTTCCTTGGCAGCCTGATAGCTGGCCGCGTGCGAATGTGGCACACTTGCAAATGGCTGGAAGGCGCCTATCTCGTCATCGAAGGAGCTACCAATGCGCCCCAAGCCAATCACCGCTGCTCGAATCCGCGTCCCCGACATTGAGACTCTCCTCGTGTTGCTAACAGCTATTTGACGATGAGCCAAGAGTTGAGGTTGCTCTTGTTACCATTCGAAAACCCTAGCGCTAAGGATATACCTGTTTCGGATTCCAAAGGGTTGGAAACGCCGGCAGAACGGATTCGCGGTCGCAGAGTGGGTTTTCATTAGGTGTTTCACTCGGGAGGATTACGCCGAATCGAGGTATGGCTATCGCAATCGCCTCATGGAAGTTAGTTTGTTGCGTAGTCCGTCCCACTCACGCAGCATCAGAGCAGTGTGGCTAGCGTGGCCGATTGAGTTGCGTGATCGTTGGATACGCGAAGCCATGCGATGCCCCGCAGGATGGTTCTTCGGTCGACCGACTTGATTCTCCCAGTGACCTGATGCCGTAACTGGGCCTAATATTCTCGAGTAACGAAGGCGACTCATCGTCGGCGAGCATGCTACTGGAAGAGGATCGAATATCGCGGAAACAGTCTTGTCGCGCTAAGACCATGTCGATTTCTTGATTCATCGATGTGACGCGTGAACTGATCAAACGCCTCACCTCGTATTTGTAATTTAGGCATGCGGCACAATACATTAAGGCCAATATCATTCGACAAGCCCAATTTCAGCGTACACGCGCTTGGATATACTGCCAGTTGTGGGCATCGTGCCTAACCATGCAAGGTGGCCCAGGACAAAAAAGGGCGCCGGCAAGGGTTAGGCGAAAAATAATATATAGGGGGATCTGCATCTAATGGACTCTGGAGATAATGCCTGGGTATTGGCTTCCGCGGCGCTAGTCATGTTGATGACGCCGGGACTTGGTTTTTTCTATGCCGGCTTGGTGCGTCGCAAGAATGTGCTTGCGACAATTATGCACAGCTTTTTCATTCTTTGTCTTATCAGCATAGTCTGGGTGCTATGGGGTTACTCACTTGCCTTTGGCAAAGATATCGGAGGGGTCGTAGGCGATCTCAGCTTGGTCGGGCTAGGTGGCGTAGGTATGGAGCCTCTGGACGGTCAGACCATTTCTCACTATACGTTCATGGTCTTCCAGATGATGTTTGCGATTATCACCGTCGCCTTGATCACCGGGGCGTTTGCCGAGCGGCAACGGTTTAAGGCGTTCGCGATATTTGCTGTTTTGTGGTCGACGTTGGTCTACTCGCCAATTGCCCACTGGGTATGGGGAGGTGGGTGGCTCAGCGAGCTTGGGGCGCTCGACTTCGCTGGTGGTACTGTAGTTCATATCAGCTCGGGCGTATCGGCGCTCGTCGCCGCTTTGGTAATCGGCAAGCGGTTCGGAGACGAGCCGATTGACCCTCATGATATCTCGATGACCGTTCTGGGAGCGGCGCTGCTTTGGTTCGGCTGGTTTGGATTCAACGCCGGCAGCGCGCTTGTGTCGGGTGGACTCGCAGCGGTAGCGTTTGTGAACACCAACACCGCGGCAGCCGCGGCGGCGCTGACTTGGATGACGCTGAGCTGGATCCGGTCCGGAAGGCCGAGCGTCTTGGGCGCTGCGATAGGGGCAGTAGCCGGCTTGGTCGCTATAACCCCGGCCGCTGGTTTTGTTACTCCGATGGCGGCACTTCTGATCGGTGTCGGCGCGGGCGTCCTGTGTGAGCTAGCCGTGCATCTGAAACAGGCGCTGGGTGTCGATGATGCGCTCGACGTCTGGGCCGTGCACGGTATAGGCGGCACTTGGGGAGCCATCGCGACCGGCATATTCGCGGTAGCCGCCGTAGGTGGTGCCAGCGGTCTGATCGACGGTAATCCTGGGCAGGTGTTGACCCAGATTATTGCGGTGCTAGCCACGTGGGTCTACGCTGGCGGAGTGACATTCGTCCTATTGAAGCTAATAGACATCACTATTGGTCTCCGCGTAACTGAGGAGGAGGAAGCCGAAGGTCTCGACGCAACCCAGCACGGCGAGATCGCCTACACTTCTCAGATTTAGAAGCGACTAGAACCTAGTCCTACTTCAGCCTGGCCGGCTCCTTGGAAGAAAGGGGCCGGCTAGGCGCTTTTTTGCTTATCCAGGTAATCTATTGTGCTTGGTGCACAAATACTCCCGTGTTAGTTTGTTAACTCATCATCTGGTGGAGTGACAAAGACTTTCGGTATTATCGATGTGTCTCGCAGAGAACAGCTAATTAATGGCGGAGGAAACAATATGGAGTTCGTTTCACTGATTGTCTTTGGCGTAATGATCGTGATCTGGATTGTGATGCCGGAGCCGAATGCGGAGCCTGCTAGCGTAGCCAGAGATGAGAGCCGAAGCCCTTCACTCGCGTCTCCAATATACGAGACCTAGAGGGAACGAATAGGCACAATGAACCCCTGACCGGGATCGTCCCGGTGAGGGGTTTTTTATTTGGGTACAAAGACCCATTGGACGTAAGCGTGCAACTCAAAGTGCACTGCCCGACCCGCGCGAACAGGCGAGAACTTCCCTACTAGTGTCTGCCTGCGAGTTGTGGTTCCACCTTGCGCCAAGTCCACCAGAGTAACAGTAAGCCGAAGTAAGCCACGAATATTGCCGTCAATTGGGCCTGTTGGAGTCCGAAGAGAAGCTGTGGTTCGGTTCGGAGGAAGAAGACGGCGAATTGGGACAACGAGTATCCGATCAGATACAGGGCAAAGAGCATACCGGGTTTGGGCAATCGTGATCGGAGATTCCAGAGGATCAGGAACAAGACGACGTTGGCCGCCATTTCGTAAATAGCTGCGGGGTGGTAGGCCACGCCCAACTCCCGGCCAAAGGCGAGCGCGCCGGGGTGAGTATAGGTGAAACCCCAGGGCAGATCAGTCGGTGGTCCAACTATGTCGCCATTGATCACGTTGCCGATACGACCAAAGAATTGACCGACCACGGCGAAAATAGCTGCGGTGTCGAGCACAGGCCAGAGGGGAATTCTGGCGAGCTTCGACGTGATGATCATTGCTAGCGAAGCGCCAAAGATTGCACCGAAAAAGGCCATTCCTCCTTCCCAAACAGCAAAATACGTGATTAGTGAGTCCATTTGATCCAGGTTCTGAAGATCGAAGTACAGGCGACCGCCGATTAAGCCGGCGATGATTGCCGGCCCCAATATCGTCTCAACCTGCTCATTGGTGATGCCCGACCGATTGGCGTAGGGCCTTGCGACCAGTACCCCGGCTACTATGCCGACAACGTACATCAGGCCATACCATCGTGGCGCAAAAGGGCCTAGGTGGAATATGACCGGATCTATGTGGATCGTGATGCTACCTATTGCGAATTCGCCCATTCGGTTACCTCGCTGTTCCTCGATGCTCTAAGCACTCTAGATTTGTGTTCAGTGTTGTATCTAAAGAAATCAATTGGGTGCAGTGCCCTCGGCTTGATCTTTTCTATTTGTCGATCAAACGGATACTTTGCCAATGCCCTCTTATGATGCGGGTGCTGGTTCAACGTGGACCAGCACGTTATCCAGACGAGCTATCTTATCGCGCAGTTTCATCTCCACTTCGGTTGAAATATCGTGGACGGGTCGGATCGGCAGTTCGGCGGGCAGTGTGCAATGCAGCACAAGATCAATTCGAGACTGAGACGACTCATAGACTCTGATGTAGTGGCAACTGCCGGTGCCGGCAATCGAGTCTGCCAGTCTAGTTATTTGATCTATAAGAAGTTGGCGTTCATCGGTAACCTCGGTGCGAGGTTCGGCGGCGGAGTCTGCGACCTCCAAGTGGGTATTGACGGTCTTAATGCCGGGGTTCGCGGCGCGCACGGCTTCCTCTAGCACAGTGGCGACTTCGTGTGCTTTGTCTAGACTCATACCTGCATCCAACTCGACGTGGAGATTGGCATCAAGGTCACCATCGACTTCGCGTACGTGGACCGCATGGGCTTGGACGCCGTGTTGATGCGCCAGAAAGTGAATCTGATCGACCGCGGTCTCATCCCGGCCGGCAACCGGCTCAAAGTGGACCACTGTATCGGTACGAGGAACGGCGTGGCTAATAGCACGTTCAATTCGCTCAGTCAGTTCGTGGGCATCTGCGAACGTTGTCGTCCGAGGTACCCCTACCACGAGATCGGCAAAGACGCGATTGCCGGATCGGCGTAACCGCATACGGCGGATCTCCTGAACCTCGTTGATGCTTCGCACGGCGCGTCCGATCTCTTGCCCAATCAGATCCGGCGCACGATCCAGCAATGCATCAATAGTAGTCTTGCCAAGCCGCCCGCTGATGGAAAGCACTATGCCGCCTACGACTAGGGCGGCAATGGCGTCCGCGCCGCCAAGAACATGCGGAAGACCGACCAAATCCCCAGCGAACACCAGGCTCAATCCTAATAGGACGATCAAAGAGCTCCAAATGTCTGTTCGGAAGTGGAGGGCGTCGGCCGCCAATGCGTCACTATGATACTTCTTAGCCGCCCGTCCTAGAGCCCGTGAACGCCAGTAGTCCACTACGATTGAAATGAGCATTACGACGAATGCCCAGACCGTTAGCTCTATGTGGTGTTGACCGGATACCAAGCGCTGGATCGACTCGTAGAAGATCCATAGGCAGGTGATGACCAGCAGTCCTATCTCGAACAAGGCGGATAGGTGCTCCACTTTACCATGTCCATACTGGTGTTCAGAATCGGGCGGCTTGTCTGCTACCCGTACCGCGAACAGCGTCATCAGCGTGGCCACCAGATCAAGCGCTGAATGCGCCGCCTCCGCAAGTACAGCAATGCTGCCAGTAACGAGTCCAGCGACGAGCTTCATGGCGGTCAACGCCACTGCGGCCAGCACGGAGACCAACGCCACCCGCAGCTTTTCTTGGCTGCCACTACCTGAGATGAGACCGCCTTCTTTCGTTGGAACGTTATTCAATTTGGCAACAGCCGTCTGTTCAAGAAAATCACGCTGACAATCATCCCTGTGTGAGTTGGCAGGTAGATAATAGACTACCTGCAACCGGAGCTGACACGTATGAGTCTTTTTCGGGTGCTGACAGTTGTCCGAAGTGAGCTATTGGTGAGTCCCCAAAAGCGTGGGACCATGGATGGATCAGCTTGTTCCGTGAAATGTGGTCAGTACAGGCCGACTATCTCACGATATCTCAGCAAAAATGGCGCGGGCTAGAGCTCAAGTTCAAAAGCATGTAATGTGAGTGCGACCCACATTGCATGCGAATTCGAGCGGCTTGTGTGACTCGACCTGGTTTCGAGCCCTTCTCGGTGGGAGTCTCTAGTCGACGAGGTCCGAAATGGTGCGCCGACTCACGTGCCTGCAGTCGACTTCTAGCCGCAGATGATTACCTCGCGCGGGAAATGGGATAGCGGTTCCAGTCCATCGTTCGTGACCAGATAGTTTTCCTCAAACCGCATCCCAAAGTCGCCAGGGAGGTAGGCACCGGGTTCGAGCGCGATCACCATATTTTCTTTGAGCGGCATGTCGTCGCCCGGGATTATGTAGGGACGTTCGAGATGTTGCAGTCCGATGCCGTGCCCGAAGTGTCCTATCAGGTAGTCGCCGTATCCGGCGTCGACCAAGATGTTTCGGAAGATGGCGTCAACTTCGTGTGCGGTGGTCCCTGGCTGGACTGTCTCCATCGCCTGATCGTGTCCCTGAACCAATAGATCGTGCAAAGCCGTTTGTCTATCTGTCGGCTTGCCAATGCAAAAGGTCCGCGTGATGTCGCCTTTGTAATGGTTGACCACTGGATTGGAGTCCATGATCATCAGATCGCCTTCCTCCAATATGCGGGTGCCAGGTGGGCCGATGATCTCATAGGTTCGAGGGCCGGTGATGAAGCAATTGTTCCAATCTCCGAGATCCGCGGTAGTGCCGGCTGTAGTTTGAATTGCCGCAGATGAAGCGAGAAAAGCATCGATCTCAGACATGCCGGCTCGCGTATTGTCCCGGATGGCGGCGAAGCCGGCCTCGATGCAGTCAATAGCCTTTCTGATGAGCCGAATTTCGTCCGCATCCTTTTGACGGCGAAGCCCCGCGATCTCGTCGCGAAGCGGCACTAACGTCGCATGCCTCGATAGGTCGGTGAGGTGCTGAAAAGAGGTAACGGAGTCCTCGATTCCGAGGCGCTTATCCGTGAGTCCCGCATCTGCGACCGCTGCCAGTAACGCCGTCGATGCGGTCTTTTCCGGGTCCACAACGCGGTCAATCGTGGCTCCAGGTATGTCGAATCCGGCGAGTTCCACACCTTCCGGCGGAGTTATGCCAAAGGAAGGCGCTACGATTATAGTACGCTCCTGGCTGACAACGGCGAAGCACGGCCGGAAGGACAAGATTTCTACGCCGCTCAAGTAGAACACGTTCTCAGGTAGCCGGACAACCGCGCCATCAAGGCCGGCTTGGTCCAATAACTCACGAAATTTCTCGATGCGCGAGGACATATCTTACTGCTCCAATGGATCACATTGCACCAGGTGGCGCTTGGGTCGGAACGGCTGTCTTGACTTATCCGTCTTCGTTGGTCGAACTCTACCTTTACCTTGCATGAGTGTCAATCTCGTACCAAGGTCGCGGTCCGGGTGGGTTGCGACGGTGTCTATATAATGGACAGCTATCACGAAGGGGGGAAGGACGTGCGTTTCGCAAACAAGGTCGTGGTTGTAACAGGCGGGGCTACAGGCATTGGGCGGGCGGCGGCGGAGGCCTTTGCCGCCGAGGGAGCAGCGGTCGCAATCGGAGATGTCAACGCGGCGAAAGCAAAGGAGGTTGTTGACCTGATCCAGGGCCAGGGTGGTACGGCGCTTTTCGTCGAGGCAGATGTCTCAAGGGACGATCAGGCCCGTCGGTTGGCCGATGATGCTGCGAGCGCACTCGGCGGGATCGATGTCCTCTTCAACAACGTCGGAATCCAGTCCTATGGGACGGTTTGGGAAACGCCGGAAGATGTTTGGGATCGTACGCTTTCGGTGAACCTCAAGAGCTTCTACTTGGTTTCGCGGCACTGCATACCATACATGATGAAGCGCGGCGGCGGCTCGATAGTGAACACCGCATCGGTGCAGGGACTTGCCACCCAGCGCAAGGTTGCCTCGTACGCTGCCGCCAAGGGAGGCATTATCGCTCTGACTAAGAGCATGGCTGTGGATCTGGGCCAACACAATATCCGAGCCAACGCGATATGTCCGGGAGCGATAGACACTCCAATGCAGAGGGTCTATTTCGAGGAAGCCAACATCCCGATTGAACAGGGGCAACGCGATTTGGGCAACCTACACATGCTGGGTAGAGTAGGAGAGGCCGAGGAAGTCGCTCGGTTGGTCCTTTTCCTGGCATCCGAGGAAGCTTCATTTTGCACCGGCGGCGTTTTCGTAGTCGATGGCGGACTCACCTCCGCGCTGCAGGGCGCGCGCTTCGATGACTAGTCGGTCTGGGCGATGTCGAGCCGGCTCACTCTGATCCTCGGCGGAGCCCGTAGCGGTAAGAGCAGCCTTGCGGAAGAGTTGGCGCGCCGGAGCGGTCGTTCGGTCGTCTATTTGGCGACGGCTACGCCCGGCGACGACGAGATGCGCCAACGGATCGTAACCCACCGAGCGAATCGACCACGAAACTGGCGTACGGTCGAGGAGCCCATCGATCTTCCGGCCGCTCTCGACCAGGCGTGTACAGGTGAGCTGGCGTTGCTTGAATGCGTGACTCTGTGGGTCAGCAACCTGCTGTTAGCCGGTCCACGTGATGAGCCGCCGGCGACCGCAATCGGCAGAATTATTCGGCACACCGAGCACTTTCTGTCAGCTCTTCAGCGCAAGAATATCTGGGTGATAGCTGTGTCGAACGAGGTCGGGATGGGGATTGTACCGAACTCCGAAATGGGTAGGACTTATCGCGATGCGCTCGGCCGGGTGAATCAGTTGCTTGCGAGTCGGGCAGACAGTGTCTACTTGATGGTTGCCGGCCTGCCGTTCGCGCTGAAGGGAGCGTTGCCGCCGGAGGGATTGATAGTCTCCTAGACGAGAAGATTCCTGGTAGTGCCCACACCGGGACGTTTGCTATCCACGGGTGGAACGGGCGTATCCGCAGCTTTGTTTCGCATTTTCAAAGTTCTGGGGCCGATCCCTGGTGAATCAGCGTGGAACTTTGTGTTGTAATTTTCATATTTTGTCGGTGGTCCTGCCTGCCGCAACCTCGGCCAACCGATGTGAAGTGCGCATTCATCCGGCCTCGGCACAGGCCGATCTGGATCTTTGTTTTGCAATTTCACCTTTTCTGCGAGCGATCCTGCGCGGGCCTGCCAGGAAATTTGTTTCGTATTTTTCACATTCGATCCGCATTGCGGCACGACCTTAAACAAGCTGGCGACTCTGAGGTGGACCGCTGTCAAGCGAGGCGCGCCGTGACCAAAGAGGAACATATGTACCATTACTATACCATTGCGGGGGCGGTATCGCACGGATCGACGGAGGCCGCCTCTTGGGATGTCAAGTCTTGACCGAGGTTTGCCGACAAGTCGCGCCGCGGCAGGAGGGCGAGTTTCTGGCTCCCATCGGCTTGATGGGAGCCAGCGATCCGCGATCGGGATCGGCATTCGTGCAAACCGTCCACGCCGGCTGCCGCCGGCACACCAATGGAGGAAAACCAGGCTGCACTCGTTGTTGAAAGAATCGGAGCGTGATGACCTGTCGAAGCGGCCGGGCCGGCGGAGGCCTTGCCACTACGCCCAACCCAGGGCGATTTGCGAATCGCCCCTACAGGGGCACGTCGTGGGATGCCGGGTAGTGCAACGCGGGCGAACGAGCGGCGCGCCCTAAGCTGGGGACAAGCCCCAGCGCTACATTTCTCTCTTGCGACGCTGGGCTGTCGTTGTTCGGGCGACGGTGGTTGGTGTCGCCGGCCGGCGCCGGAATTGATCCCGGATCGGAGTCCGGGACATGCATTCCCGCCATTGACCGTAAATTTCGGTTAGGTGCTGGATCTGTACAAGTCCGGTCCTGGATCCAACATCTCGGCAAGCTTTTCCACCATCGCGGAGGCGGTGAACACATTACCGGCCGTATTGTAGTGGCCGATATAGTACTGCTTCAGGTACTCATCGACATCGCCGTTGAAGCTCGCGAAATCCACCTGATGCGCTTTGAGAAGATCAACGTGACATAATCCGTTTTGCTTCATGAAGTCGATGAACTTCCGATCGAAGCGGGTGCCCTGTCTCAATGTCTCAGCGACCGTCGTTACGTTGTAAGACAGTAGCCAGAGGATTCTCTTTCCGTTGGCCGCGGCAAATGCTTCCGCCTTCTCAACGATACGCATGCTCGCCCAGAGGCCGGCGTCTCTAAACGTTGGGTGGGCCAGGGCAAATTGAGCAAGAGAGTCGCCAACACCGCCACCCTGGTCGATGTACGACATTCGCATCTCCAGCATGAACTCTTTTCCGAACTTGCCGCACACCCAATCCGGGTCGCAGAGGTTGTAGACGGATTCAGGGGTCGGACAGGCATTCTTTCTCTCTAGCAACGTTCCGGCCCTCAGATCGACCGTGACAGAGGGCACTGTCGGCTGGGCGAGGAATGTGTTCCTCAGAAAGTTGATCCTCTGCCATCCGCTTAGATTGCGCTGATGATCATCGTCGAAGATGTTGAAGATAATGTAGTCAGCAGGCGTATTGATCTCCTCGCGTTTCATCCGTAGATAGGCTTGGTAGACCGAGAAGCTGCTGACGCCGTAGTTGCGTACGGGCTCGCCTATTTTCGCGGCAACCACCTCTTGCCAAGTCTGCCCGTCGTTCACCTGGTCGCAGTTCGTGAAGCTGTTGCCGTACGTGTTGATGCGACAATTCTGTCCGGCGAAGGCTACCATCCGACGGGAGTTATTCTCGTCGTAAGAGTAGGTGCAGAGGCTGCCATTCGCTCCGTCTCTTCTGCGCCCACTGCGGTGCAGATAGCCGAACTCACTGTCGTATTTCGAGAACGGATACGCATGGCCGGCGAACCAATCGTCGATCTCTTGCCGGCTGTATGTGAGACCCCTGAGATACTCTAGATTGTCCAATCCGATCTCCTTCTGCTTCAACTACCCTGCAATCAAGTTGATACGAAGCATTGTCGCCGTCTTCCGGCCGGCGTGTTCAGTTTATTCGAGACTCGAGCCGCCGGCACGCTAGGGGATGAGAATTGGGGGGAGGGTGGTTGGTGCCGGCGGCGTCTGCCGGGGTGACTACCCCACCCACGGCGCCCACGAGGGGCGCCCCTACAAGGGATTGTCGAGGGCGTGGTGGGAACCAAACGTTGGACAAGCCCACGCGCTATAGGTTTGGCCACGGTCCGTTGACGTGACGAGAACGAGCTATTCTCGTACCAATGTCGCTCACATGACTGGCACACCTAAGTCTGAACGGTTACGTTTGGCGAGCGATTCGGGCATTGCAGGAGCAAACCGAATACAATTGACAGCCGCACTCAAATTCCACGTCTATGGGGTTGAGCAAGATTTTGGAAATCACAACACTGATCCTGTTTTTCGTCGGAGTTGTAATCCTGGTTCTCGGAGCCGAAATGTTGGTGCGCGGCGCATCGCGGCTAGCGGCGGCTAACGGAATACCCCCATTGGTCGTCGGAATGACGGTCGTAGCTTACGGCACTTCTTCGCCGGAATTGGCGATTGGCATAGATTCTGCTCTATCAGGCCAAACTGACGTCGCGTTGGGAAACGTAGTAGGCAGCAACATTGCCAACATATTGCTCGTGATAGGTATATCCGCCTTGTTGGCGCCGATGGCGGTGTCCAAACGACTGGTGCGACTCGACATACCCCTGATGATAGGGGTGACCGTGGCGCTGGTAATCTTGTCGCTCGATCACCACCTCGGAAGAGTGGAGGGGTTGATTCTTGTCCTGGCCGCGGTGATGTTTACGGTGTGGTCAATCCGACAGGGACGTAAAGAGCGCCGCACAGGCAGCGATGATCAGTCGTCAACAGTGGTCGGCGGTGGAACGAAATGGCACGTCATTCAAGTCGCGCTCGTCATCGTAGGCCTCGCGATGCTGATCGCCGGGTCGCAGCTAGTGGTGGACGGGGCGGTGTGGCTGGCCCAAACATTGGGCGCCAGTGAGATCATCATCGGCCTGACGGTCATCGCCGTTGGCACCTCCCTGCCCGAAATCGTTACCTCCATCATCGCAAGTATTCGTGGAAGGATCGACTTGGCCCTAGGGAACATAATCGGAAGCAATATACTCAATATTCTTTCGGTACTAGGGGCGTCAGCGGCGCTGTCTCCCGACGGTGTGAACGTGGCGGCGGCAGTCTTGAACTTTGACTTCCCGGTGATGACAGTCGTGGCGATCGTCTGCTTGCCAATCTTCTTTACCGACCACTTCGTCTCGCGATGGGAGGGAGGACTTCTACTCGGGTACTATGTAGCCTATTTGGTTTACTTGGTCCTAAATGCCACTCAACACGAAGTGCTGCCCATATTCAACGCGGCAATGGTGCTCTTTATTCTCCCGCTGACGGCATTGGCGTTAGTAGTGTTCTTGGCTCAGGCACTGCACTCACGTCGAAAAGGCACGGTCAAACCGATGGGATCCGATTCAGAGCGATGAGGACGGTACTCTCATTACTTGCCGGCTGAAGGCCGGTTGCCAGTGATCTCAGACGCGAATACGAGTCAACGAGTGCGCTCCGTGGCGATCCCCGCTTCTCGGTCGGCTCGAGTCCTAGTCTGTGCCTTCCGACGCCACGACCGGAAATAGATCACCCTCGATCGGCTGACCGGCGACCAGGTTCGCGGCATCGGTCATGAAGCTGGAATTGATCCCGCTGAAGGTGGTGCCATCGGGCACGTAATGAGTCACTAGACCCAACCTAGCCCGGTCGGTGAGATTCGGTCCGGCGTAATGCATCATCAAACCGTCGTGGAACGTACAGCTACCTGCCTTTAGAGGTACTTCGACCGGTTGCAGGCGGCTGTGCTTGTCCTCGGGCAACAGCAGACGCAACCCATCCAGGGTTTCTAGGAGATCGCCGGGCAGTGTTTTCCAGGCGAAGCGTCCCCAACGGTGGGACCCGGGAATGAACTGCATGCATCCCATGCTGGCTGTAACGTCGACGAGAGCCATCCAACAGCTCAGCGCCCCACTCTCGATCATCGCCCATAGCGGAACGTCCTGGTGCCAGTAGCTCGGCCGGCCGCCGGGCATCTTGACGAGCAACTGGTCGGACCAGATGCGAATTCGAGAGCTCCGGCTGAGTCTCCGAGCGAACTCGGCCATCCTCGGATTCAAGACGTGACGGCGAACTTCCTCGTGGATTGTCCAAAGATTGGCGTACTGATCGTACTGTTCGTGGCGCCTGTGAAACTTCTGCTGCCGTCCTGTCGCCTCCTCTACCGCATTGCGCAAACGGCTCACTTCATCCGGTGAAAGGACGTCGTCGATCTGGATGTACCCATTCTCTTGGAAGAACTCGACCTGCCCGCCGGTGATGGTTGCCAAGTTGATGGGTAACGGTTCAGACTTGGGTGTATTGATTTCTTCCATGCCCCTCATCCGGAAATGCCGGTTCGCCATATGGGACTTACGTCGCCGTTGATGGTGTAGTTTTCGGTCTATTGGTGTCAAACCCTCAGGTGAGTCGACCTCATCCCCCTGGCCCCCTTCTCCTAGCCAGAGGCTGTCTCACAAGTCCAAAGGGCAGCGATAAGCGCAATTCCGACCTTCGTATTTGGTCGATTTCATCAATAATGAACCGTTAACTAGGTCATGATGAGAAGGTCCCGCCGTATTTCGTACCTCACGCAGAGTTATGAGACGAACTCTAGCCAGGAGAAGGGGGAATTCTTGTTGTGGGGGACACCCCCACATCCCCCGTCAAGGGCTTCGCCCTTGCAACCTTTTACTGGCCTTCGCGGATCGATAGTCCTCGCCTGCGGCAGACTCTGAATATCGCGATATTATTCCCGTATGGAGAAGGTACCCCATAATTCTGAACACTGACCATGATAGGTGTCTCAGCCGTCCTTTTGGCTGTCCATCCAAGTCTTGAAGTCGCTCTGGCGCCAAGTGTACTGAGGTCGATATCCAAGTAGCTTGGTGGCCTTCTCGTGGGAAACCAACGACGCATAACCTTCGAGATTTGCCTTCAATGGCACGTTCGGGTAGTGCCGGGCGATAAGCTCGCGGGTCTTCAATCGTGAACTCGTATCGCCGGCGTTTATTTGAAACACCTCGTGTTCGATCCGTTCGTTCTCGACGGCCAGCCTGAACGCTTGGGCGCCGTCCCTGGCGTCGGTGACGGCCCACAGCAGGTTGCGCGGACTAGGGACTCCGGTCAGGGGCCACTCCCCAGGGTCCTTTACGTTCGTGACGTATCTCTGGCTCCACAACTCCTCAATCGAGCTGTATCTGAAGGCTCCGACGTTTATTGCTTGTCCGGCAGAGCAGCGATCCAAAAACCAGTTGTTGTTAATGCGCAGGCTGATGGTCTGGATTCCGTAAAACTCTGTGTACCTCTTAAGGGTCAGCTCACTCAGCAACTTGCTTAGCCCATAAATGTCTTGAGGTTCGGCCGGGTGCTCTTCGTCCAATGGAAGGTAGCGCGGCACGATCTCGTACTTCTGAAACGAGAATCCGGTGGCGGCACCGGAGGATGCAAACACAACTTTGCCCACGCCGGCTTGGACCGCGGCCTCAAGAACGTTTAGCGTGCCCATGACGTTGACTTGCATCAGCTGCTCGGGCGTGCTGAGTCGGGGCGCCGCCACCGCGGCGAGATGTACGATGGCGTGGTAACCAGGACAGGCACGCTTGAGGTGCGCGATGTCGGTGATATCTCCTCTGACGAAGCTAACTCCCTCGACAACCGGCCGCGAGCGACCGAAGGAAGAGACTTCGTGTCCGGCCGACAGCAGGTCGTGGAGTACGTAGTAGCCGATCCTGCCGCTGCCACCGGTAACCAGTATTCTCATAACAGAGCACCTCCTACTTCAAGACGCGAGAGATGATCGGACAAAGACGTGTGCCGTCGGCTCCTATTGTGCAGAGGGCAGTCGGAATCTCGTCTTACCAGCTCAAGTTTCCAGGGTAGACGTAACGAGTCACTTTTTTCATAGGGGCCTGACCCAGCTTGTATCGGTCCCTCATAAATATTGGATACTTTCCTGGCGAATCGTCGCGCGGTGCAATGTCGATCGCCGTGTTTCCCTTGAAGGTGCAGGAGTAGGTCTTGACCCGGCGCCAGGTTGGGTCGTCCGCTACGGGGGTCGAGATAGTTTCTTCCATGATCGGGAAATCTAGAGTGACCCGATCGCCCGGCGTTAGACCGTCGACCACCAGGTAGTTCCCAGTCCAGTAGGTTCGCCAATCCCGATCTCCGACTCGGCAACGGATGGCTCGTCGACTCACCCAAGATGGTATCCGGACCGATATCCTCTTGGCGCTCTTGTTATGAACCACCACCTTGCCCTCGTAGGGGAGATAGCTGTCGATATCCAGCCAGGGCGAGGCCCGGTTTAGTAACAGATTGATTTGGGCGGCGCCGTCCCTCTCGCGTACTGTGCCCTCCCAGGCATAGTAAATCCCTTGGGTCGCATTGCTCGTGCAGCATTGCGCTACGCCCGCATTAGGCAGATGCGTCGGCTTTGCAGCGCCGGCGAAGACGCCCAGGCTTCGTTCGATCACACGCTCGTTGGTCTCCTGGCCTGGATGTATCGTCACTCTCTGGAATCCATTGTCCACCCGCCACTGCGACCCGGCCGGGCGCTCGGGGCCGCATTCAGAGATTCGTTCCAGAAGATCGGCACGCACCAATTGCTGCTCTACCAGAAGGTTACGAGCTATGCAATCGACGTCGTCCCAGTAGTCGCCGACGCCGGCATCGCTTAGCTTGATCGCCATGGCGGTCATGTCGCCTAGCGTGCACCCTTCCGAATGATCGGCTAAAGTGAAATAGCCTATTCGCGGAATACCGTGGGTGCGGGCGTATTCGTAGGAGAAGCGGACGAAGTCTTTGATTCGCCGGTCATCGGTGGTTATCGCAAACTGTAGCAGGCCGCGCAGGGCAATCATCCGAGCGTGGAAATGAGTATTGAAATGGCCTCGCTCGCGGTCCATAGGCAGTGTAGCCGCGCTGTCGCCGCCCCAGAACTTCGGCAACATGATGAATGCGGCCAGTTTTCGGGCTAATCCTAACGCTTGCTCATCGCCGCTCACTTGGTGCCACCAGGCAAGCCCAAGTAGGGCATGACCGTGATAGGCGACGACCGATCCTTCACCGCCCTCGGTCTCACTACTTGGCTCGTTCGTATGGCGCCAGCCGGACCGTGGATAGGTGAACGCTTCGGCGATGCCGCCATCCGGGTAGTAAGCGTATTTCTCTCGATGCACGGCGATGTCTTCCAATCCTCTCGCCAACGCTCGAATTCGGTCGTCCCAAGCCGGGTCGCCATCGCGTTCCCGCCAGACGATCATAGAGCGCAACATTCTGCCGTTCCCGGACAGGTTCGCAAAATCTTCCGTACCTTGGGTATAACCGGGATGGCCGGTTGAATGCCACGGACGCTCCGGCTTGTAGATGTTGTAATACAGCCCGTCGTCGGAGGAGAGCCGGCTGACCAGCGACGACATCATGGCGTGTTCGGCGTCGACGTGCTGGCAACTGCCCGACATCACGCGCATGAATGGGAATGATTCGGCAAACTTTGCCGTATTGGTTGCGTCAAAGGCTAAGTGGTACATATAGGGCGGTTTGGAGCTGTAGGTTACTCGGAAAAAGTGGTCATAGTCGCTTTGGGGATCGAGAGTGCCTCCTAGGCCGTTGATGGCTATCGCGGCTCGCTCAGCTAGATCTAAGGTGTCGGGAACAGTCGCCGCATAGCGTTCCCCTTCCACGGAAACCGCCTTAATGTTCGATGACATCGATCTCGTCTCCTAAGTCGTTGCTCAGTTTCTAAATCCGGCGCGAGTTGGATTGCAGACCGGCCTTGGAGTATTTTAGTGCGAGGTTTGGGTCTACGATCTAGGGCCGGGAAAGAGCGTCCATCGGAGAGGGCGCCTAGCGCCAGTGGACCGGCTCGGACGGTAGGAAGCGCCGGCGCTCGATCCAGCGCGCTTGGCCTTCCCGGTAGTGACCCTTCCTCTGGTAGAACGGGTAGTTCTTCCCCGGCGGATCCATGTAGACTACGTCGTTGCCCCTGATAATCATCGTGTATTCCGTGCCGTCGATGGTCTCTTTGACCGTTCGCTCCGAAATAGGGAAGGTCAGAGTCACCGCGTCGTCTGGGCCTACGCTTCCTACCCGAGCGTAGCGTCCGTTCCAGCCGAGAGTTCGGACCTCACCATTCACCGTGCAGACTGTCTCCGCCGGCTTCACCCACTCAGGAATCCTGACCTCGAGGTTACAGGACCGTTTGATCGTCAGATCTACACGACCTTCATAAGGGATATGACTGTCCAAGTCGGCCCAGGGCGATGCTCGGTTGAGCAGCAGGTTTATCCTGAGAGTACCGTCGCTATAGTCCAGCATGTTTTCCCAGAGGTAGTATATGGCTCGCGTCTCGTTGCCGGCGCAGCAGTGCATCAACCCCCTTCCTCGACCGTCCCAGAAGTCGTTGGGTACCCCCCAACTTGCGAAAGTGCCCACGTGTCTTTCGGCTACGCGATCCGCAGTTGTCGTTAGATTTGGCTTTTCCCAAGCGTCGGGCTCATCCCAATTCTCATAGATCGTAGGAGGCGGGAAACCCTTCGTCGTTTCAGCAACCCAATCGCTCGTCAGCATTTGGCTCTCGAAGAAGTGGTTCCTCACACATCGGTCCAAATCGTCCCAGTAGTCGGCCACTCCCGACCCACATAGCTTAGCGGCGATCGCAACAAAGTCCCCTTCCGTGCATCCCTCAGCGATCCCCCTGGAAAACTCCTGAATGGTCGCGTAATCGTAGGTCGCGTCGGGGCCCGGAATGCCCGGATAATACCCTATGGATGGCGCCCCACAGGAACGCGCGTATTCGTACCCTTTTCGGGCGAAGTCGATCATCTCTTTGTTGTTGGCCGTCAGTCCGTACTCAAGCAACCCGATCAATGGCTTCAGGTGGTGATGGGTATGGGGCATGCCGAGGAATCGAGCCTGGTCGTCGTAAGAGCCGGAGTGTTTCATCAGGTAGACGGCCAATTTGCCGGCCAAGTCGAGAGCAGGTTCGTAGCCGGTGGCGTGATAGGCCTGCGTGAGAGACTGAACCCACCAGCCGGACACGGTACCGCCGGCCTCAATCTCGCAGTTCGGGTCCAGGATCGGAGAGTCTTGTGAGATCGCGGCCCCGGGATTAGCGGTGAAAATTGGGTTGTAGGCGTAGTCGTCTTCGTACACCAGGAATTGTGCGAAGCGATCGATCAGACGATGAGTCCTTTGCTTCCAAATCTCGTCGCCGGTTTGGAGGTAATAGAGACTCATTACGGCGATCAGGATTCCGTTTGCGTAAAGGTAACCGACCTGATCGCTGCCATCGTCTCCCACGTCCCACCCTGGACCGGATGCATACCGCTCCCAGGGACGGCCCTGTACTGGAGCGTAGATGAACCCGTCGCTGCCTTGGGAGCGCAACAGCGATTTGGCCCAAGCATCATCGACCACTTTGTTGGATCGATTTCCGGTGATCGAGCGGAGCAAAGGAAGGGCTTCCATGAATTTCGGCTGGATGTTGGCTCCATTCATGTCATGCCACATCACCGCCGGATTGCAGTTGAGAGCGACCGAGAAATATATCTCGTAGTCAGCATCCGGGTCCACTACGTTAGTGAGGAAGTGAATCGCGTAATCGGCGCGCTCGGCCACGTCCAGAGTGTCCGGGACCATCCTTTCATAGCGCTCGCCTTCGTAATTGGGCAGATCGAACTTCGGAATCTCGTTGCTGATGTAGCCAATAGGCTCACTGGACTTCCAAGGTTTGATGGCCATATTCTTCCTCCGCGAATACGAACGTACTTGGCAGTTAGCGGATGAGTCCAACACTGATGGGCCCGGCAGCCCAAGCTGCCGCCGGTCTCGGACCGTGCCGCGAGTGAGTTCCCCGGGCGCCGGAAGGGGGTGTCATAGTCAGCAATGGATTCAAAGGGGAGCCTCTCGGACGGGACAACCAAGAATCACTGGGTGTCCCGCGGGGTGGGAGACATTCTCTAGAGAGCGCTCAACCCTTGACGCCGCTGATCACTATCCCCTGGATAAAGTAGCGCTGAGCTACGAAGAATACCACTAGGGGCGGCAGCGTAAGCAACATCGAAGCCGTCATTATCGAGCTCCAAGTGCGGTTGCGCGCGGTGCCGCCGATATGGACCAGTCTTTGCCAATCGAGCAGGTGTATGGCCAGGGTTTTGTTCTCGGTGGAGTTCAAATAGATTATGGGTGCAAAGAAATCGTTCCACTCGCCGATGAACGTAAGGATTGCGACTACGCCCAGAGCCGGCACCGACATTGGCAGGATGATGTACCAGAAGATGGCTAAAACACCGGCACCGTCGATCCGCGCCGAGTCGTCATACTCCAGCGGGATAGTCTGAAAAAACTGCCTCAGCAGGAAGACATAGAACGCTCCACCACCCAAGAAGGCGGGCACGATGAGTGGATAGAAGGTGTCTATCCAACCCAACTCCTTGAACATCAAGTATTGGGGCACCATCGTCACGTGATAAGGCAGCATCATCGTGGACAGGACCGCCAGGAAAATCGGTGTCTTGAAACGAAATCTGAGCCTGGCAAAGGAATAGGCCACGAGGCTTGCGCTAATTAGCCGGCCTACCTCTACCCCGACAACGATCAACATAGTGTTCCGAAAGCCGAAGTAGAAAGGAAAGGTTCGGCCTACGTACTCAAAGTTGATCATCGAGAGCTTGGTAGGGTCCGGAAACAGTGAAGGGGGGTATGAAACCGCATCCCACGGCGTCTTGACGGAAGTGAAGACCATCCACAAGAACGGGATTAGGAAGATGATGCTGAATGCGATCAGGAAGGCATAACCCAGAGTTTTGAGGACCCATCTCTGGATTATGAGCCGTTGGGCCTCGGACAACCGGCCCTGTGTGGTCGCTGCCATTTCCTGCTCTCCCTCCCCCCCACGGTTATTTCGCGTTGGGAAGCGCCACGGGAACTAGGATATTTACATATAGTAACCGTCAGCGAGGGCCAATTTCAAGCCCAAGTGCGCAAGTCTACTCATATTCGCCGGAATTGAGTCGTCTACTGCGCGCTTCTCGTCCTTGACTCATCGCCTTTGTGGTTGCGAGCGAAGCTGTGAGGGGCCTGCGTGGGGATCGAGAGCAACTTTCATCGAGGTAGTCGGTCATCTCTTACTACCTGATGAATCCATGTGGCAGGGTTTTGCGATTCTACAGCCGCGGTATTCTCGCCTCGTTCGACAAGGCATAGCCGCTATTTGTTCTCGACCTCTTTGATTCTTTGCTCTACTTCGGCGTGGTCCGCTGGTTTTACCTCTTGGTCACCGCTTTTTTTCGTGGCGACCTCCAAGTAACTGCGGTAGTCATTCGCGGCTTCCTCTAGCTTGTTTAGTCCCTCGTATACGCCGGCGCGACCGCAAAAGGCGCGCCCTTTGAGTCGCTCACTATCAGGAGCATCTTCGATCGCTTTGGTGTAGTCAGCTACCGCTTCCTCGGCTCTTCCTTCTAGGGAGTAGATTTCCGCTCGGCCGATATACGGGATGATTACTCTATATCCTCTCGAGCTCGGACTCAGTTCGATCGCTGTTGAGTAATCCGCCAAGGCCTCTTCTATCTTGCCTTGTCGATAGTACGCGTTACCCCTATTGACATACTCGCCAAAGAAGCCAGAATCAAGCTCCATTGCGTCGTTAAACTTGCCAATCGCTTTGTCCAGCTCGCCGGACCGCGCATGACTACGCCCTTCGGCGTTGATATCCTCTCCGGGCCCCAATGTGACCTCGATCTCCGAGTGGAGTACGTATGTGGGATCTAGACATTGGCTGGCTTTCTGGTACTTCGCTCCCCAACCGGTGGTGGTTGATCCCCTGCCAGCCCATTCTTGGTTACATCCCAGGATAGCGATCAAGGCAATCGCCAAAACCAGTGATCGTTTAGTACGCATGAGCACCACTCCAACAGGCCCTACAACATCCACGCCTGAGAACGATTTTGCCAGATAAACCCGGCCGGGGCAATCCTGCCGACTTTGTTGGCTGGGCCCAGTCTGAATTAGGTTTTCTCCGACAGTGGCGATGGGCCTGTAGCTGCCGAGTCAATTGGTTCAACAGCGGTGCTTTTGGGCTCTCTGTTGACAAGTTTGATCAATCCTACGATACTTATCGTCGCTAAGACTGAAGCAGCCTGTACAGACGAAGTTCCTGTCGTTGAAAGGAGAATGGCCGAACAAGATTGCTTACTGAGGCGACCAAGAGTTGTCCGAAAGTTACTGGCGTTGAAAATGTCCGAATCAATTAATTCACAGAGGAGGCCTTCTCGAAAAATGTCGTTAAAGTTGCTTACACGTAGATTTGGGCGTCGCTCATTTCTGGCTGGATTGGGGGCTGCAAGTGCATTGCCAATCCTAGCTGCCTGCACCCCAGAGGTTATCGAAGTCGAGAGAGTACAGGTAGTCGAGAAAGAGGTCCCGGTAGAAAGGATCGTTACCCAGATCGTCCGGGAAGAGGTCCAAAAGGTAGTCACGGTCGAAGTCGAGAAGCAGGTCGAGGTTGAGAAGGTCATCACCGTCCAGGTCGAAAAGGCGGTACAGATCGAGGTCGAGAAGGTAATCACCGTCCAGGTTGAGAAGCAGGTAGAAGTCGAGAAGGCAGTCACTGTCGAGGTCGAGAGACGGGTAGAGGTAGAGGTAGAGGTAGAGGTAGAGGTAGAGGTCACTCGGGTAGTCGAGAGAGAGGTCATGATGCCCGGCGCGATGCGCGCCCTTACGGGCAAGGTCTGGTTCATGGACAGAGGCTCCAAGCCACTGGCCGGCCAGCGACCGACATCGCGCCAAAAGGCACTAGCAGCCGCAATGGCGCAGTACAAGGTGTTCCATCCAGAGGTAGAGATAGAACTGACCGACGTCCCGCCGACTTCGTGGAATGCTTGGGGACCCGCGATGTACGCAGCCCGAGAGGCGCCGGACCTCCTCCACGTCGATGCCGAGCCGGCTAGCGCCAGCGTAGGCGCGGTATTGGCCGGCACCGAGCAGGAAGTACTAAACTTCTTCGACTACCTGGATGAGCCAAATCCATACAGCGGCGGTCGTCCCTGGCGGAACGACTGGGTTGACAACAACCTGCTCTTCAGCCGGGGTAACTCAGAGGTGGACAAGTACTGGGTCCACATCCACAACCAGATGCTGATTCGCACCGTCTTCACAAACGTGCCCTTGGCCGAGCAGTACGGCGTCAAGGACGGAGACTTGGGCGAGTTGTCCTTCAGCGAGGCCTACGAAGTGTTCGCGGCAATGGAGGCTGACGGCATACAGGCCTGGCAAGGCTACTGGCAGGGCGTCCTCCCGGGGGAGCAAATGAATATCGTGCTGGGACACAATCTCTGGCTTGAAGGCGGTGGTCATCCCGACAACCCGGGCGAGCATCTCTTCCCACGGAAACAGATGTACGGGAACTGGTGCAATGGCACCTGGACTTACTCGAAGCCTGAGCTCCAAGAGTCGTGGATGCAGACGAGGCGCTTCCTTAATTCATTCCAGGGCGGCGCCGCCGGCTTCTATGCGTCGATACCGCAGGGCTACATCCATGCGGGTCGCGGTCAGGGATGGTTGAATGGAAAGGCCGCATTCTGGATGGCGGCCACGGTCGAGTTCAACCAGATCAGGGCCGCTGAGGACGAGGGAATTCTTGGCGTCGACGAGTTCTCCTTCGGCCGCACTCCCTCTTTGAAGCAGGAGGACCTGTTCAACGATTCGCTCAAGATCTTTTTCGATGGGCGGTTCCACAACTGGCAGGGCGGATTCAACCAGTTCCTAGCAACCAACGGGAGGTACCGACGCAGCGGGCCAAGCGACGCGACTGACGAGATCATCCGTGACTTCCTGCAGTTCCATACCTCGATCCACGGGGCCAGAGTTGTAGTCGAGAATGGCGACGTACCGGAGAACCCAGATGTTATGGGGCTGATGGACCCCCGCCTGACAGAGGCGTTCCAGGTGCGCCATCCTTCTATTCAACATCGCGGAAATCGCTATTTCGGCCTGGATGGCTATTGGGGGTCCTCTTCGGTTGGCGGACTCAAGGAAGGCTTCATTCTCGGCGAACTCACCTACGAGGAGTTCGCAGAGAAGGCCGACTCCGTAGGCCGACGCGAGGCGATCGAGAGTTACAACGACAACGGACCAAGGAGTGGTTGGCCGACGTTGGACGAGAGCTGCAAGGAGTTCGGCGCCACCTACGTCGACTAGGCAGTTCTTGTAGATTCGCAGAATCGAAGGAGGAGGGCCGACGGGCCCTCCTCCTTTTTTTGGATATTGCCGCGGGATTGTCGTCTCGACGAGTCGTGGCCGGTAGGCAATGGCATCTTCTTCCTGAGCACTAAGCTCTCCTCATATCTCCATCGGTCCCATCGGGGCACCTATACGGCCTGTAGGTGATGTCCACCAGCGGAAGTGCAGTTGATTCAGATCCACATTGATCCCGTTATTGCCTCGGTAGGCCCTCTTGCTCTAGCTTGGCAGGGTCTAATGGCCGGGTTGGGTTTATCGGCGGGAGTCGCGATTACGATCGGGCGCTCCCGTTGCGGGAGCATTCCCATTATCCTGTTACTGAACGGGATTCTCTTGGCGGTCCTGGTGGGCCTCGCCGGCGCAAGGCTTCTGCACGTCTTGGACTCCTGGCCGTTCTATTCCCAGCGTCCCTGGCTGATTCCCTTCATCACCGAGGGCGGTATGGTCTCCTATGGCGGAATCATCGGCGGGGGAATCGCAGGATGGTTGTACCTGCGCCGGCGCATTCGGTCCCTCTCGTTGGTGGCAGATTCCGCCGGACTGGGTTTGCTGGCGGGCCATGGCATCGCGCTGTTTGGCGAGTTTCTAAACGGTGAACACTCCGGTGTTCCCTCGCGTCTGCCGTGGGCCGTGATCTACACGCATCCGGAGTCTCTTGCCGGCGGCGGCGGTGCGGTACATCCGGCCGCCGGTTACGAGATGATCTGGGACTTGGCTGTTGCCGCAATATTGTGGAGGTGGGCGAGCATAGCTCCACCGGGCGTCTTGTTTTGGGCAAGTGTCACTTTGTTCTCGCTGGGCAGGCTGGGAGCCGGCTTCTTCCGACAAGACGCAGTGTATTTGCTCACTCTGCCTCTGACTCAGTCATTCGCGTCGCTAGGAGTGGCGATCGGCCTGGGGTTCCTGACGTTTACTTGGTTCAGGGGCGCGCGTGCTGCCAGGCGGTAAGTTGGGGGTTGCGTCGGTAGATCAGACGACTCCGGCCGGACTTGCGTCGTAGACCGGCCTCGGGGTGGGAGATATGCTGCGCTCGATCACGCCGCCGGCGAGAACTGTGTCATTCTTGTAGCAAACTATCGCCTGTCCAGACGTGATCGCTCTCTGCGGTTCATTGAATTCGAACTCGAACGAGTGCTCTCCGGTTGGACGGAGGGTGCCCAGCGCAGGTTCCATCCGGGATCTAATTTGGGCGTAGCACTCGATGGGCCCGGTGTCAGGGGGCACAGCTACATAGTTGGCGTCCGAGGCAATCAGTCGACGATTGAGCAGGGCATCCGCCGGCCCTACTACTACCGTGTCGCGCGAGGCATCGATTTCGATGACGTAAAGCGGCACGGTAGATTGGACTCCGAGGTTTCGCCTCTGACCCACAGTGAAGAACGCCACTCCCTGATGCTCGCCAACGACGCGGCCGTCCAAGTCGACGACCGGACCCGGACGGGCAAGGTCTGGAGCCTTTTCCCTCAAGAACCGCCGGTAGTCGCGGTCAGGTATGAAGCAGATATCCTGACTCTCGACTTTGTCGGCAACCGGTAGTCTCAGTTGACGCGCCTTTTTGCGTGTTTCGTCTTTGGTCATGCCACCGAGGGGGAAGATCGTGCGGCTCAACTCCCCCTGGGTGAGGACGTACAACACGTATGACTGGTCTTTGTTTCTGTCAACGCCGCGAGCAAGGGTGTACCTGGCCGAATCCCCGTCGTAGCCGATCCTGGCATAGTGGCCGGTCGCGACGAGTTTACTGTCCAGCGCAGTCGCCCGCATCAGAACGGTTCCGAACTTCACATGGTCGTTGCACCTGATGCACGGGTTGGGGGTACGTCCGCGGCGATATTCGTCCACAAAATCCTTGATCACGTGCTCTTCGAAGTGTTCGCGCATGTTTAGGACGTAGTAAGGAATGCCGATACGATCGGCAACTCGGCGGGCATCCTCCACCGATGCGAGTGTGCAGCATGCATCCTCGCGGGCAAGAGTTTCATCCTCATCCGTCTTGGGGGCAAGATTCAATGTCACGCCAATAACGTCGTACCCCTGCTCCTTGAGAATGGCGGCGGATACCGCGCTATCGACTCCTCCGCTCATTCCGACTACTACTCGCTCAGCCAAATCGTATCCCATCCTTCAATGTGCGCTCTTGTGCTCGTTCAGAGTTTAACTTACATACAGTGCTATTTCGATATTATGACCGAGCCGCGGTCGACGAACGAAAGCCGGCCGTCCTGTAACTGTTCAGACTTGAGCGTAATTTGTCCTGCGCGTTTGCAAACTGTGATCGAACAAGGACCGTAGGTTGTGGCGGAACTGCCCATAGCGACTCAATGTGGCACGGGTGCGCCGACCGCCCCTCCCCTGGAATCCGGCTTTCGCCGGAATGACGAATTGGGGGGCAGGAATGACGAGGCTCGCCAGGGTGCCAAGTACTCGCAAACTTGATGGAAACCAACTATTTACGTATCAACGGAGTCCGGGACATGCTTTCGTACGAATCGCTCATGCCGGCTGGTGCCGGCACACCAAGGTATGATAATGGGACCTGGTCGTTGGAGGTGTTTGGGTGTGGTTGGTGCCACCCTTCCCCTCTGGATTCCCGCTTCCGCGAGAATGACGAATTCGGAGTCCGGGGATAACTATTTTCGTACCAATCGCCCATGCCGGATGGCGCCGGCACACCAAGGTGTGAAAATTGGGTGCATTGGTTGGTGGGAGAGTTCTAGCGTCATTGCCACAACCCGCACCTCCCCTTTGGATTCCGGCTTTCGCGGGAATGACGAATTCGGTGGCCGGAATGACGAGATCGCGGAATGGAGGGGTTCAACGGCGCGCTCGAACGCGGCGTAGGCGAATTTTCGTACGAATGACGAGAGTGGGGATCTATTCTCGTACCAATGACACTCACGAGACTGGTCCCCCTAAGTCTGAACAGTTACGCCGTCCATACTCGGCGTTCCAACCGGCGCCCGGTAGTGCATAATACCTCTGCCAAGAGATGGGCACCGAAACACAATTCGATGCCCGATTCGAGCCAAGCTCTGACGGCGCTGGGACATTTGCGACAGAGTGAAGGCGAACTCTCTACCGCAGCAGACAATGAGTTGAGGAGTTATTGATGGCAGTCAAGATTGTAATGGTTACCCCCTTCTTGAACGATCGGCGCCAGTGGTTGGCTGATAATTTGATAGTACCCGTGGAAATCGCGGCATCCCCTACTTTTCGCGAGGAAGACGCCTGTCCCCTCCTACCTGGGGCTGAGATTGCGCTAACTAGCCACTGGTCCAAAGCGATGGGGGAAGCGGCAGATGATCTCCGCTTGATCCAGATGCCCGGTGCCGGCTGGGACAAGATGGACGCCACCGCAATCCCGGACGGCGTCCTAGTTGCAAACTGCTACGAGCACGAGCAGGGAATAGCAGAGTACGTAGTCATGATGTGTCTGGCACTTGCTCGCGAGCTGCTCGAAGCCGATAGGACCATACGCCAGGGTAACTGGAAATTGTTCCCGGCTCTTGGCTATCCTTTCTTTCCTGAGCTTGGCGGCCAGACGATTGGCATCATCGGATTGGGCCGGATTGGCAAGGCGGTAGCCAAGCTCACTTCCGGTTTCAATATGCGCCGGATTGCGCTCGACGCTTTCCCAGTACCAGACGATGTCAAAGAGTCGTTGCAGATAGACTGGATCGGAGGAATTTCTGACTTGGAACGGGTTCTTGGAGAGTCAGACTTCGTTGTCATATCGGCTCCATATAGCGACGAAACACGAGGTATGTTGGGCAAGCGAGAGCTGAGCTTGCTAAAGCCGACGGCGTTTCTAATCAACCCGGCGAGGGCAGAGATCGTCGACGAAGAAGCGTTATACGAAGCATTGCGGGACAAGGTATTTGCCGGCGCCGCGCTAGATCCTTGGTGGCACTATCCGAAGACTAACGAATGCGTTGCGCCATCGCGATTCCCATTCGCCGATTTGGATAACGTCATTATGACGCCGCATACATCTGGCAGCACGGCGCAGACCATCGACCGCCGGCTCGACGTGATGGTTGCGAACTTGAACCGATACTTTCGCGGTGAATCCGTAGTCAACGTCGTGCAGGAGATGTCGCGGGTCTAGCTACGTCTTCGTGGCGTGATTCCGTTACTTGACTATAGTTTCGCCCATGCCTTGTAGCGCGGTGGGGTACAAGACCATCTCCGCTACGTATGTCCGAGCCGGCAGGCTTGCTGCGAATACGCAGGCGGCGGCTATGTCTTCGGTCTTCATCATCTGAGCTTTGATCTCGTCGGGCAATGGGATTGGCCGCGAGTCGACAATTGGCGTGTGGCAAAGCCCTGGAAGAATGGTGGTAGCTCGAATACCGTTCTTGCGCTCCTCTAGCGTGATTGCGTGGGTGAGCCCATTCAGCGCGTGTTTGCTCGCCTGGTAAGCGGATCCGGAGAAATCGGTCCATCTTCCCGATACCGACGAAATCATGATGAACTGGCCGTCTTGCTGCCGACGCATCGCCGGCAGGACCGCCTGGACAAAGTTGAATGCGCCGTTGAGGTTGGTGTCGATAATCGCGTTCCAATCGGACGGCTCGATCACAGCCACGTCTCGCTTCTTTACGTTTATGCCGGTCGCGTACAGCAGTATGTCGATTCTCCCGTAGCGTTCCAGAGTCTCCTCGACGGCCGCCATCACCGCCGGCCTGTCGCGAGCGTCGAGAGTCCGGCTGAAAATCTCGCCGCCGGCGTCACGAGCTTCATTCTCCAGATCGGCGAGTTCTTGCTCGCGGCGAGCCAGGGCGCATACCTTGGCGCCCTCCTGCGCGAAAGCCAGCGCGCAGGCTCTGCCCATTCCGCTGCTCGCGCCAACGATGATCGCGACCTTGTCATTTAGAGTTTTCATTGCCACTCCGGATCTCGAGTATCGCTTAACCTATGTCAAACGTTTTATTGATATGCGATGATTCTATCCCAACATCCAGACCTACTGAAAAATGTGGTTTCTAGCATTTGATCTATACTTTGGAACTAACTTGGGTCGAATTCCGTCTTAGTTATCAGTAACAGAAACACAATACTAGACGCGTACGTAGGGACTCGGCATCCGGGAGGACAGAATAATGCTGAAAGCAAGAATATGGATCGTGGTAGCCATCTTCGGACTTTTGTCGATGTCGGCAGCGCTTGGTTGCCAACCGCAGACGGAGGACGTGGTTCGCGAAGTCGTGGTCGAGAGAGTGGAGAGAGAGAGTGAGGTCTCATCGATGGCGGTTGCAAAGCAGGTGTCGTCCGATGGGATGGCCGCCAGTGGCGATGTCGCGGCTCCCATGGAGCGAAAGATTGTGCGCAACGCCGATATGAGCATTGTCGTCGACGACATCGATACGGTAGTCTCACGGGTCACTGCGTTGGTCGCCGAACAGCAAGGATTCGTCGTCCACTCAAGCAGATTTGGAGCGGGAGACGAGGAACGCGCCAACATGTCGTTCCGCGTGCCTAGCGAGGGTCTCGACGCCGTCTTGGCCCAGGTCCGCGAGTGGGCGAACAATGTCGAGAATGAGCAGACTTCCGCGAGAGACGTGACGGAGGAGTTCATAGATACCGAGGCGCGTCTTAACTCGCTCAGCGCGACTGAGGCAAGGTACTTGGATCTCCTTACGCGGGCCGAGACTGTCGAAGAGATCTTAAATGTTCAGCGCGAGCTCGAGAATGTCCGCTATCGAATCGAGAGCGCTGAGGGACGATTGCGTTTCCTGCGCCAGACAACATCCTTGTCGTTGGTCAATCTTGAAATCTCGACAACGGAGCGGGCAAAGCCGCTGCTAGTCGCTGGCTGGAACCTAACGGACGTGGCAACTTCGGCAATACGCGGCCTGCTTTCAACCGCGCGCGCCATCGTGAATGTTCTGATATGGGTGGTTGTGTTTATTCCCATATGGGTGCCCTTGATTTTCGCCTATAGGTGGTATTCCCGCCGGCGAAGGAATCGGATGGCGGCTGAGGCCCAAAAGTCCGGCCAAGTCCAGTCGGACTCAAGCCAAGAATAGGCGCCAATCTTGCCGTCGTTGAGGGGCAGAGCCGGCTCGCCGCGCCACTTCGCCTGTCGTGCCGGCGTCCGCCGAGTCTAGCTATCTCTTCAAGAAGGCCGTGCTTGCCCAACCCTCGAGGCCCAGCGGAGCGACGACCCTAAGCCAGGTTACGTCGGCACCGCGTGCGGCCTCGCCGGTGTCCAGCAGCAGCACGTTGTCGGCCAAGCAACCTACGATCTCCGCGTCCAGAGTTGGTTCGGCCCGAAGATTCAGGCAGCCGCCCGTGTTCACCACGCGCGCAAAGGGGCCCCTTACGGTCGCTACTACTTCGCTGCGCCCCTGTTGAAACTCGGATTCGGCAAACGGGCTCGAGATTGGTTGCGAACCTCCGCTGTCGAGATCAAGCACGCCGGGCAGGGAACCGGCGTAAGTCTCGGCCGGTGGGCTCTCAAGCCGGTCTTCCGCGAAATCTGCGGTGACAATTAGCTGGCCGGCGGTCAACCATCCACCCACCGAGACCATTTTGTCACCGAAGTTGATCAATTGCGTAATCTGTCCCTCCGAGTTTGCAAGTCCGACGATGGTCTGTTGTGACGCTGTCCAGCTCAAAGCAATCTGGTCGTTGAAAGGGCTTTCTATGAAGTCGAGGAGGATGGCGTCGCTCGGAAGGGCCAGAGACATATACGCGCTGCCATCACCGCGCCGTAATGCACTCGGATCTGTTCTCAGTTGCCAAATAAGCCTTCGATCCTGCAGCGTGATCGGCTTTCCTCCTGCCCAAGGGGGAGATACCATCTCGCCGCCGGGATAGACTGTAAATGTTGGCTTCGACTCATCCGTGCCCAGTGGCCCATACAAGATGATTCCTTCTCGCACCACCTCGAGGATTTCATAGGCGCCATCCAGGTCCAGCAGCTTGGACCATTTGACCCCGCCGTCCACCGAGCGGAACACTGCTATCTGGGCGTCGGATGTGACGCTGGTGGTATCGGGCCCGCAGCGTCCCCGCGTGCAGACTCCTATGACAATTTCGCCGCCATCCCTACTAATCGCCGGCGCGCCCAGGATGTATGGGTCCGCCTCCAGAGACTCGTCGCCAACTTGGACCGAACGCGGAGGCAGATCCAAGTTCTCAACCGAAAACAGCGAGTCCACCAATATCTCGGCATCCGGGCCCTTGTGGACCCGAATCAGGCCTTTGGTCGCGCCTTCACAATCGGCACAACCGACACTGACGATTAAGGCCACGGCGCTGGGAAACTCGATCTCATTGCCGAAAACAACGGGCGTCCCAATTTCCGGCGGCGCTTCCGTTGAAGTCGCAGGGACGCGTGTCGACCTGACCGAGGGAGTCGCGGGAACGCGCGTCGTCGTGACCGAGGGAGTCGCCGGGACTGGTGAGGGTTCGACGGGGGTCGCTGTCCTATCGATATCGACGGCAGTCGAGGTCGGACGCGGCGCCGGCGTGCGCGGTTCCGCAGTATCGGTAGAGATTGGTGATGCTGCCTCGGTAGGCTCAGCGGTAGGACTTGCGGTCGCGACAGTCTGAGTCTTGGGGGAGGGGGTCTGTACGTCAGCGACTGATTCAGGTCGAGGTAAGAGGTCGCCGGCACAGCCTGCGACAATTGCCGCGACGACGATAGCGAGGCATGTTAGAGTTCTGGCGGAAAACCGATTCCTGTCCGACGTACGGGCAATGGGCTCTTGCGCCGGGAAATCCCTCCGGCAGACGTCTGTATCGCCCAAGTACACCACCATTGCGTGGCTCTTAAGCCCCGGAAGGATGCGACTTCGTATAGGCTAGCTTACCCCCGGCCAGCAGATAAGCACGTTCTCTCGGAGTCACCGTGATTGTCGTGACAACAGTGTTGCCCTTGGATTCGTTTCGCACGTCGAGGGTCTCCGCGCCGTCATTTAGGAGACGATGCATATTGGGGATGGCGAACTGATCACCCTGTTCAATTCGGTCATAGTCACCGGGATCGGAGAACTGCAAGGGCAAGATCCCCCAGTTGATTAGATTGGCCCTGTGAATTCGCGCGAAGCTCTTCACCAATACCGCCTTGATGCCCAGGTACATTGGGACGATTGCGGCATGTTCCCGTGAGCTGCCCTGGCCGTAGTTTGAACCTCCGACAATGAATCCGCCGCCCTCGCGACGGGCTCGATCGGGGAAGTCGGGATCTATGCGGCCGAATGCGAAATCGGATAGCTTGGGAATATTTGATCGAAATGGCAGGATATGGGCGCCGGCCGGCATTATGTGATCGGTTGAAATGTCATCGCCAACCTTTATTACGACTCCGCCCTGAATGTCGCCGGAGGCTGGTGGATTGACCGGCACGGGCTGGATATTGCTCCCTCGTATCACCGTAAGTTCCGCTGCTTGTTGTTCAGATGCCGGGGGAACAAGGCCAGGATTCTCTTGGGAGAATCGAGATGGGAGGTCTTGGCTGGGTGGTTCGATATCCAGCTTTCGCGGATCGGCGATCACTCCGGCAATTGCACTTGCGGCCGCCACTTCGGAGCTAGAAAGGTAGACTTCGTCTTCGGCCAGGCCGGAACGCCCCTTGAAGTTGCGGTTTATCGCCCGCAGCGATTTGGTGCCGGCCGCCGGCACGTGCCCCGTTCCGATGCAGAAACCACAGGTAGATTCGGCAACGTTCACACCAGCGTCGATCAGGTCGGTGAGGAAACCCTCCCTGGCCAACTCGACAAGGTCCTTACGGCTGCTGGGGTGAATAACGAAATCGATTGATGGATGCACTTGGCGGCCCTTCATGATACGAGCCGCCGATTTCAAGTCCATGTATGCGCCGTTGGTGCAGCTACCTATAGCAACTTGGTGTATCTCGGTGCCTTCGACTTGCGATATCGGCACGCCCTTGTCCGGGTTGCTTGGTACTGCCACAAGGGGTTCGACTTTGGAGAGGTCAAGTTGGATCGAATCGTCGTAGTCAGCATCGGAATCGGGGAGCGTCTCGCGCCAATCCTGTCCGCGGCCGACAAGCTCGAAGAACTCGCGTGTTACGTCGTCGGATGGGAATATGGACGTAGTAAGGCCTAACTCAGCGCCCATGTTAGTTATCGTACAACGCTGCTGAGCGTTAAGCGCGCGCGTGCCCGGTCCGGTGTATTCGAAGATATTGCCCAGGCCGCCGCGCACAGTTATCGTGCGGAGCAGCTCCATGATGACATCCTTGGCCGTACACCAGGGCCCCAATTGGCCACTCAGCTGAACGTTCACGACCTTGGGCATCGTGAAGAAGTAAGGGCCTCCTCCCATGGCCACCGCAATGTCGAGGCCGCCGGCACCAATCGCGATCATTCCGATACCGCCGCAGTGAGGCGTATGGCTGTCGGCGCCCAGCGCGACCTCTCCGGGTACCGCGAAGTGTTCCTGGTGAATCTGGTGCCCGATGCCCGTCGATGGCTTGCCCCACCAGATTCCATATTTCTTGGCCGAACTGGCTAAGTAAATGTGGTCCTCGGTGTTGCGCTGATCCACTTGGATAACATTGTGATCGCCATAGGCCACGGCGACCTTGGTTCTGATTCGCGGCAGACCCATGGCTTCGAAGTTCAGCATGACCATTGTGCCTGTGATGTCCTGGATAAGCGCTTGATCGACGCGGATGCCGATCTCTTCGCCTGTCTTCAATTCGCCATCGGTCAAGTGGGATTCTAGGATCTTGTGTGTCAGACTCTTTCCCATATTCTCAAATCACCTCAGCGTGTCTATGTACGTATTTCCAGACTTTGTCTATAGGATATCAGGTTAGCGCGTTTTCCTTTTGCCGATTGACCGTATCGACGCCAACGTGTGCGCCTCTTGGGTGCAAACTTGCCGGGTCTTTCCAAGGTTGCTCGATTCTGCGAGGGGATGATACACCCAACTGCGTATCTAAGCCTACGCCGGTTGCCGCCGGCATACCAAGGTATGAGAATGGGGGCGCAAGTTTGCGGAAGTGTTCGAGTGTGATTGGCGCCTCCCGTGCCTCGCCTGGATTCCGGCCTTGACCCTCACCCCAGCCCTCTCCCAAATGGAGAGGGAGAAGGCCGTTGACGCCTCGCCTGGATTCCGGCCTTGACCCTCACCCCAGCCCTCTCCCAAATGGAGAGGGAGAAGGCCGTTGACGCCTCGCCTGGATTCCGGCCCCGTATCGGGGTACCTGGAATGCCTTCGATCGGCGGAATGACCAATTCGGTGGCGGGAACCATTCATCCGGGATCGGAGTCCGGGACATGCTTTCGTACCAAGACTGGCGGCGGTCTTGCCTCCCCCCGCCCCTCACCTAAACCTCACAATTTGGCCCATTCGTGAGGCATTTGCAACATACAAATGGCGAGGTGGGTGGCGGGGATGACGGGCCTCGCCGGGGCGACCGAGACCCACGAACGTGACGGCAAACATTCATCCCGGATCGGAGTCCGGGACATGCCTTCGTACCGATCGCCCATGCCGGCTGGTGCCGGCACACCAAGGTATGAAAATTGAGGCGCCGGTTGGTGGGAGTGATTAGTGCCACCCCTGCCACCCCTGCCACCCCTGGATTCCGGCTTTCGCCGGAATGACGAAGGGAAGCCGCGTAACATCATTTTCGTACCAATGACAGGACCAGCGGCCGTGACGGGAATCATCCATCTCCGCACCAATGAAGAAGCGCGGTTTGAGGGCGATGGCCAGGCCCGGGCAAAATTGTTAGAAGATCGAACGAGTTATCCCACGCCTGGTCAGCTTGGAATCAACGGTACGTCGTACCGCCGGCTGACCCTTGTCAGCGACTCCACGACTGGCGGAGGTAACGCTATGCCGGCGCGTTTGCGTTCGGCTCTGGTCGCCAGTTTGCGCTCGCCGGGCAACGTTACGCGTTCCACCCCGGCGACCGTTGGAGTCGACCTTAGCGCGTCTACCATGCCATCCATCATTCTTCGGAAGTCGACCAACGGCCGGAAAGCCTCGATGTCGATTGCGAGCATGAAATGGCCGGTGGTCCAACTGCTTGGATCGAGAATAGAGCCGTATCCGGCACCGGAGAGAACGCCGGAAAGAACGTCCACCATAATCGCGAGGCCGGTCCCCTTGTAGCTGCCCAACTCCGGCCTACTGCCGAGCGGCAAAAGCGCGCCGCCGCGCTCTATATCGATGGGATCGTTGCTTGGTCTTCCGTCCTTGTCGACCAACCAACCGTCCGGCAACGAAGCGCCTTGTTGACGCGCTAGGTCGATTCGACCGTAGGATACTACGCTGCTAGCGATGTCCAGGATGAACGCGGGCCGGTCGCCTGAAGGCGCCGCGATGCTGATCGGGTTTGTACCAAGCGATGCTTTGGCGCCCCCGGTTGGCACCATCTGCGGGTAGGCGTTGGTCATGGCAATTCCGATCATCCCGTGGTCCAGCGCCATCATGGCGTAGTGACACGCGATGCCGAGATGATGCGTATTCGTTACCGCCACCGCGCCTATGCCGGCTGCGCCGGCCTTTTCGATAGCGAGACGCATAGCCCTGGTGGCAACTACTACACCGAGACCGTTGTCGCCGTCGAGCAGGACCGTCGCAGCGGACTCCTTTATGACCTGAGGTTTTGGAGTGGGATTGATCAGCCCTTTCTCGAGGCCGGGCAGAAATCCGGGATGGGCCTCCAACCTTCGGACGCCGTGCGAGTCGACGCCAAGAAGATCGGCATCAACCAGAGCCTCAGCCGCGAAGCCGGCATCCTCGTCTGGGACTCTCAGTTTGCTCAATACCTGCCGGACGAACGATTCTAGTTGGTGGGCCGAATATTTTCTGGGCTCTTGGGTCATACTTTGCACCTACGGTACGACGAACTCACTCTATCCTGGATAGGCGAGAGCGATTTGGCGATAGAGTTCGACCGCATTTTCGACTTGGGCTATTTTGACGAACTCATCATCAGTGTGTGCCTGGGCTATGTCCCCTGGCCCAAGTACGATGACGGGCACGCCGGCGTGGGCCAGCGAGCCGGCGTTGGTTGCGTACGGAACGCCGGTGGCGTCCCAGTGACCAAACATCTCGCCAGCGATTCCAGTGGTAATCTGCACGATCTCAGAATCAATTGGGGTATCGATTCCCGGTAGCTCTTCGAACGGGTCCTCGATCTCTACGTTCAGCTCCGGACTACTCCGTTGTGCGTCTTGCACGATTCGGTGCAACTCCGGCGTAATTTGCGCGTAGTCTTCATTGGGCAGCACTCGCCGGTCGATCTCGATGACACAGCTCCCGGGGACTATGTTGACGGCGGTCCCACCGTGGATGGTGTTGATGGTGAGAGTTGGTTTGTCGAGCAGCGGATGAGATCGGCCGCTCAAGATTGGTTCATATGCCGCTAGTATCCGCTGGACGCAAGAAATCATCTGGTAAATTGCGTTGTCGCCCAGCTCTGGTCGAGACGAGTGGGCAGTCCTTCCAATCGTGTGTAACCGCCAGCGGGTCATGCCCTTGTGGGCGCTGACAACGTGCAACTCTGTCGGCTCGCCGACAACAGCGGCGTCGACTCGCGGCCCCTGCGTGGCAAACGTCTCGATGCCTCGCATTTTGTGCTCTTCGTCAACTGTACCCAACATTATGATGTTTACGTTCATTTCGCTTTGTTCTTCGACCAGCGCTTCGAACATAGCCAACATTGCGGCGAGTGAGCCCTTGGTATCGCAGGAGCCGCGTCCATAGAGCCTCTCGTCTTCCTGCCTAGGCTGGAGCAATTGGGCGCCGACCGGCTCCAGAGTTACGGTGTCCATGTGGGCCTCGAATAGCAAAGTCCGGCGAGCGCGCGGAGTTTCCAGTGCGGCCCAAGTGTTCGCCCTGCCGGGCAAGACTTCCTGGAAATGTGGAGTCAAACCCAGTCCCCGGAAGAAATCGCCCAAGTATTCGCTCATCTTCACTTCAGCCCGGTCTCCACCTGGGAAATAGGGATTTACACTTTCAATAGCTACTAGCTCACGCAGAATATCAATAGCTCTTGCGGACCGTCGCTCGCTGCTACCGCTGTTCACGTCTGATAGCTCCTCTTGTAATTCGCCGGTATAGGATATGATACGATCCACGAATTGTCTCGCTGGGACGATCCAAAGATTCTGTATCGGGTGGAACTATAAGATGGCAGTTGTTGAGGGCCGGCTTCGTCTAGAGGACACATTCATCGTAGACGTTGACGTTCATCTGCACGAGACCCCCGGCGCTTTGATGGAGTACTGCGACATGCCTTGGCGTAAGTCGCTGGAGTCCATCAAAGATGTCCCGGAGCGCTACCTGGACATACCTGGATTCTCGCCTGGCGGTCCGGGTTCGGGCGGGTATACGCCCAGCTTCCCGGGGGGTATAAACCGCCGGATGGTCCACACTCCAGAGCAGATGCGCGAAGAGTTGGATGATCTTTCAATCGACTTGGGTATTCTCATTCCCGATCATTTCCTCAAGTTCGCATTGATAGCGCATGCCGAGTACGCCGAGGCGTTGGCCCGCGCTTACAATCGCTGGCTGATCGACAAGTGGCTCACCCGCAGCGAGGGGCTCTATGGCGCTCTTCTCGCCGCTCCACAAGATCCGGCGAGCGCGGCACGGGAGATTCTTGAATTGGGCAACGAGGAGAAGATCGTGGGCGTATACCTGCCGACTTGCGGTGTGTATCCGCTTTACGGCAACCGTAAGTACGATCCGATCTTCGAAGCGTCCGAGGAAATGCACCTGCCCTTGATACTCCACGCTGTTGGTGGTACGCACAACGCATTTCCATACCAGTTGGAGCAGTTCGAAACCGAGTTTGCCAGGCATGCCTTGGCGCATCCCTTCTCGATAATGGCAAACTTGACCCACATGATTTCGACCGGCGTGCCGGCGCGTTTTCCAAACCTGCGAGTTTGCCTTCAGGAGGTCGGCATCTCGTGGGTGCCGTTCATGATGATGCGACTAGACAAGGAGTACAGCGAACGTCGGCGGGAGGTGCCTTACCTTAGCGACCGGCCAAGCGAGTACATCAAGAGGCAGTTCGTATACTCGACGCAACCGATCGAGGAGCCGGCCGACATGTCGGATGTGGCGACGCTGATCAGGTTGTTTGACGGCGAGAACAGTGTGCTGTACGCCTCAGACTGGCCTCACCACGACTTCGATCATCCGAGGACGGTGTTCAATATTCCAGTGCCGGCCGAGGTGAAGTCCAAAATTATGGGCGAGAACGCTATCCGGTTCTTCAAGCTGCCGGCGCCGATCCAAGCCCGGCTCTGAGGAGACGACCGAGGCGGGCCCGCCCATCGCTCTGTCGAGGCCGGCAACCTTGCGAGGGTTCTAATCGTCGCCTCGGGAAATCCAGCCGGGTTCTTCGTATGACGGGTTCGGATAGCTGTAGAATCCACTTCCAGAGGGCATTCCCAGGTCACCACGCTCTACCCGGTCAGTGAGGACAGCACGCGGGCGATCGCTGTCGTCTCCCGACTCCGCGAACCATTGCTTCTCGATAGCCAGCTGTATATGAAGGCCGGCCCGGTCCATCATCTGAAACACACCCTTCTCCGCCCTCAGGCCGATCATGAATGCGCGATCGATGTCATCGACCGAAGCTAAACCCTCGTCCGCCAAGAACATAGCTTCCTTCTTGATCGCGCGCCATAGGCGATTGAATACGAACCCCTGGACTTCGCCGTGGATGCGTACCGAGGCCAATCCGAGGCTCTTGCCCAACCGGCGGGCAAGCTCCAGATGCTCCTCGCGGGTCTGTCCACAGGTCATCGTCTCGACGTATGGGCGTAGCCAGGGATGGTTCAAGAAGTGCATGTTTAGCACGCGTTCGGGATTCTCGAGTCCGCCGGCCAATCGGGAGCTTTGGATCGACGAGCTATTGGTTGCGATTGGTACGGAAGGCGGGCAGATCCGGTCCAACTTGGAGAAGACCTGTTGTTTGATCTCCAGATCCTCGGTTACGGTTTCTATCACGAACTGTGTTCCGGCGACTGCGTCACCGGCCGATGGATGATAGCTTATGCGATCCAATACGGCTTCAGCCGGCTCGTCCAACTCGCCGGCGGCTGCCCACTCGTCCAGCGTCGCCGCTTGGTGCTGTCTCGCGCTCTCCATCGCCTCGCTCCCGATGTCGTGGAGCCGGACGATGTAGCCCGATTTGGCGCAGACAAGCCCAATCTGCCACCCCATGAGACCCGATCCAATTAGCGTGATTGTGGAGATTTCAGGGATTCTCAATGGTCTCTCCTTTAAGGGCGCCGCACGACGCCCGGCATTTACGGGTGAACGATGCCCTTTCTCAGGCCCAAGGAGTCAGCGCGGCGCGGATGACTTTCGTCGAATCGCCGGAGGCGCGCGCCCAGTCGGCTGCCTCAAATGCCTCGTTGACTCTGGCCAATGGGTACTTGTGAGAAAGCATCTCATCGAACGGAAGTCGATCCTTGTTTCTAGACAGGAACCCTAACGCCTGCGGCAGGATCCGTGGATGGTAATGGCTCATCGCTACGATGCGACGATTGCCAAATACGAGCTTCTGTGGCTCTATACCTACCGTGGTGGGCCAGATGCCGCCGACTTCGACGTAAACACCGCCCTGTCGCAGCATATCCAGTCCTTCGGGAATCACAGCCGGCACGCCGGCGAGGTCGACGACGATGTTGGCGCCGACGCCGTCCGCAAGCTCTATTACCTTGGCGATACGGTCCTCGGAGTTGCTGATCTCCGATGCGTCGATAACGACGTCTGCGCCAAACCTCTTTGCCATCTCTAATCGAGCGCTCAAAAGGTCGATAGAGATTATCAGTCCGGCGCCCATCTCGCGGGCGACGGCCGCGCCATACAAGCCCAGGCCGCCGGCGCCTTGCAGCACAACGGTGTCTCCCAGGCGAAGGCCGGCCTCTTGGAACGATTGAATGACCTGGCAAAGGGCGCAGTTGGCCGGCGCCAACAGCTCGTCGCTCAAGTCGTCGGGGGCCTTGAAGACGTAATGGCCGGGTCGCAGGTAATAGTATTGAGCGAACGTGCCGGTGAAGTATGGTGGTTGGGCAACCGTTCTTGGACCGAATCGACTGCTCCGGGTAGGGCAGGCGTTGGGCCTGTCATCCAAGCAGGCATAGCAGCGGTTGCAAGGGAAAAAATACGCGAATACAACCCGATCGCCTTCCTGGATCGGCCGGCCGAGCGAGTCCGTATTTATGTTGCTGCCCAGTCGCGCGACCTGGCCGGTCCCCTCGTGGCCAGAACCGTATCCTGGCGGCGCGGTCTCGAACGGAGCCGACATCTCACCACGCCAGACGTGCAGATCTGATCCGCAAATGTTGGCGATGGTCATGCGCACCAGGATGGCATCCGGTTCTACTTCGGGGAGCGGAAAGTCAGCAATTTCTATCGGGACATTCGGCTCTACAGAAAAGACGCAGGCGAGCCCTGTATCCGTCATGATCACTCTTCTCCGCTGCCAGATTATCGCGATTGGCTCGAATGACGTGCCAGGCGCGTTTTCGGTAAGGTAGGCGGCGCTATTCTATCAGCGCGGCATGCGAATCGATCCCTCTATGCCCTTTGCGCCGCGTTCTTGGGCGCCTCTATCGCAGGCGATAGGGTGGGATCGAATGCGCGTGAATGGCGAAGTTGCCAGAAGGAGGAGCATAGGGACAACGTGGGCAGCGCGACTTTAAGACGTGTAATTCCCTGAACAGCGGCTAATCCCTAGCCCTTTACGGCGCCACTGGTGAGTCCCGCGATAAACTGCTTCTGTAATACCAGGAACAGTAAGATGACAGGCAAAGTCATCATGACCAGCAAAGCGAAGATATGTTCCCACGCGAAGAAGTACTGGCTGGTGTACTGAATTATTGTGAGGGGCAGCGTTCTCATCGCCGGATCGGTTAAGAATAGCATCGCCAGCAGGAACTCATTCCACGTTCCCATCGCGATGAAGATCGCCATCGTTCCGACGATTGGCCGGGTCAAAGGCAGAGTGATCGCCAGGTAGATCGTCAGCCGGTTGGCGCCGTCTACCAGAGCGGAGTCCTCGATCTCTCGCGGCAGAGTGTCGAAGTAGTATTTCATCAGCAGAATGGAAAAGGGTAGACCCAGCGCCACGTAAGGTCCTACTACGGCAGCGTAAGTGTTCAGTGCTCCCAGCCAAAGGTTCATCCTGAATAGCGGCACGATCAACGTCGCGGACGGCAGCATAAGACCGGTTAGGATGAGCAGAAAAAAGAAATCTCGCCCGGGAATCTCGAGGCGCGAGAATCCGTAAGCGGCCAGTGATGCCAGCACAAGACCGATGCCCGTGGTCACAATAGTAATAATCAGGCTATTCTTTCCCGCAAGTGCGACGTTCGCCTTGTTCCACACCTCGATGTATTTGGCGAATTCCCACGTCCTCGGTAGGAACTCAGAGTTGGTCAGGTGCTCCCCAGGCGCTTTGAACGAGGTTGAGAGTATGTAAAGGAGAGGAATCAGAAACAGCGCCGAAACGAGGAAAAGGATAGAGTGCGTACTCACCGATACTAAGACGCGCCTAATCGATTTGGATAACCATCTGGGGGCCGCTGGATTAGACGGAGTTGCTCTTACGAACATTGGAGGTTTCCTCTATGCCTGGTGAGCGCCCTTGTACATGCGAAGTTGAAAGTAAGTGATTATCATCGCCACGGTGAGCAGGACCACCGCAGCCGCCGACGCATAGCCCGTCCGCTGGTGCCGAAACGCCTCGTGGTAGATAGTGAGAGCGATCACCTCGGTCGCGTGGAAGGGCCCCCCATCGGTCAGTATAAAAACATACTCGAACGTGCGCACGGACCCGATCGCGCCGAAGATGAGCAGTGCCGCGGTCGATGGCCATAGCATGGGTATGACGACGTGCCATATCCGCTGCAAGACATTGGCGCCATCCACCAGAGCCGCGTCGATTAGCTCCGAAGGGATAGTCTGCAAGCCGGCTAGATATATCACCATCGAGAATCCCGCCGAATGCCAGACCGCGGCCAGGATGATCCAGAGCAACGCCGTCTTGTAATCGCCCAGGAATTGCTGCTCGATTCCCAGAGGCCTCAATATGGTGTTGAATAGACCCAAGTTTGGCTCGTAGATGTGGTCCCAAGCGAATGCGACCACCACGGCAGACGTCGTTAAGGGCAGGAAGATTGCGGTGCGGTAGACATCTCGCAGTTTGATCTTCCGATTGAGCATATAGGCTGCGGTGAACCCTATGGCCAATCCTGCCGCGACGGAGACGAAAAACCAGATCAGATTGTTTTTGATAGAGGCAAGGAACCACTTATCGCTGGTCAGCAGCTCGATGTAATTCTCCAAGCCGACAGGTATGCGGGTTTCTTCGATCCAACCATCCCATTCGAACAGACTGTCGTAGAGCAACCTGAATATAGGCCAAGCCACGTACAGGAGGTATACGGATACGGCCGGTAGGATGAAGAGAAAATTCGTCAGATGGGAGCGTCTGATGAATCGGAGAATTGACACCTTGACGCCGGTCGGAGAGGTCGGCGGCGGAGTCCAAAGTCGGGTGCGGCTCAAGTATCAGACCCCTGTTAGGATGACCCTAGCCGGCAAAGGCCAGGGTCTTGCAATCGCGTAATGCTGACGGGAACCTCGAGGTTGTGGCGTTTCCTGGTTCCTAGTTACACCTCGTCTCCCAGACCTTCTGCGCCTCGTCCAAGACTTCGTCGATTGTCGTACGACCATCTATCAACCCCTGCATTCCCTGGGCGAGCGATTCGTCAGTAGCCGTACACTTCGCCCACCGCAAGATAGTCCTGCCTTCGTTAAGGATAGCCATAGTTGGCGCAATCACGTTCTTGTCGAAGTTCGGGAAGGCACTTCCCATCTTAACGCCCTTCTTGGCCGGTGGAGAGGGCCTGTTGGCGATGAAATCCTGCCCGGGGCCGTCCACGTACCAATTGATCAGATCCCAGGCGAGGTCCTTGTCTGCTGTCTGAGTCATCGCCCAGCCGGCTGCCGATGACGCGAGCGTCTTCCCGTCTGGAGGCTCGATAATGCCCCACTGCTCACCGTGCCCCCCAGCCTCTCCGGCTCGTTCTGAGCCCCACCATCCGCTCCAGCCCATGCACGCGGCAATCTTCTTGTCGATGAACATCGTTACCGCATCCTGGTAGCCGACGGCTAGCGGGTTGGGTTGGGTCCAGTTTCTTTCGAAGATCGTCGTGTAAAGTCTCAGCGCTTCGCGACATTCGTCGCTGTCAAAATTTCCAGTTCCTTCCCAGTCGATCTGGTCGCGATAGCCCGGCGCGGCGGTTTCCAGCAGGAGAGTCCAGTACGAATTGGCCCACCAAAGGGCCTTCATCGGCATTGCTAGAGCCGGGACGCCGGCCGCTGTAAACGTGTCATTGACTTTTACGTATTCGTCCCACGTTTTGGGCAACTCCAAGTCGTGCTCTTCGAATAAATCGAGATTGACAAAGGTAAATCCCAGCGCCTGCGCATATACAGACAGATGGTAGTGGTTTCCCTTGCCTTCGATCTGGCCGAATTTCTCAAACTCGTCGATGGGACCGGCGACGAACTTATTCTTCCAATCGGACCCCCACTCGGCTGATGCATAGTCCTGTAGAGGGACGATCAACTCCTCGCGGCCCATAGGTTGGACGACGCTCCAGTTGTTCTCGAACACGTTGGGCCCGACTCCGGCCGGGACCGACGCCTTGAGGGCGTCAATGTACCTCGGGTAGTCGACCGGAATGTGCTCTTCGGAGATACCAGTGTCTTCCAGGAGGGCCTCGCCCATTAGCTGGCCATCCTTTCGGAAGTCCTCACTTGTCGAGAAATGGACCCAACCCCAAGAGGTCACCACCTTCTTTTCCATCATCACCGGTGCGACGGTAACGATCTTCTCTCTCTCGACGATTACTTCCTTCTCGACCTCGACGGTCACTACCCTTTCTACTTCAACCGCCTTCTCAACCTCGACGGTCACTACCTTTTCTACTTCAACCGCCTTCTCAACCTCGACGGTAACGATCTTCTCGACTTGCTCTCTGACGATCTGGGTCACTACCCTCTCGACCGGGACGTCTTTCTCGACGACTTGGACCCGTTCTTCCGTGACAATTTGGGGAGTACACGCCGCCAGAATGGGCAATGCGCTGGCCGCGCCCAATCCGGCTAAAAACGAGCGACGCGACCAGTTGCGAGTCAATATCTTGTCAAACATCAAGTCTCTCCTCTTGGGCGTTAGGCACAACGAAGTTACCGACGAAATCGAGTGCTGGTTGGCCTGAATCTCTTTACGCCGTCATTACCGCCTGTTTCCTAATGCAGTCCTCTGCACCCCTTCTGTTAGTAGAATACCTGACATATCACGGCGACTAGTCGATATCTTAATAGAGAATCAACTCACTGTCACTATCGCTCGTCTCCGAGGTGCGGTCGTAGACGATTCGACAATAGCTAAGGAGTTGGCAATGTTTCGACGAAGCTGGCGATCGGAGGAGTGCTACGTTCGGGAGGAAGGCGATGCTATCCACATCGGCAACTCATTGGTGGAACGTATTCTTTCTCGCGAAGGCGGAAAATTGCGGACGGTGGCAATCGTCAACAAACGGACCGGAAGATCCTGGCGCCTGAACACACGTGCGGAGGTCACTCTAAGATTCAGTTCGGCAACTACGCGTATCGACATTCCACAGTGGCGCTACGCCCCGGGAAATCGCGAGGCGGCGCCGCCGGAGGACGACGCCGGATTCCGGGAGGGCTACCACAAACCAGAGTTCGACGACCGAGACTGGATACAAGTCGAATGCATCAACGCGGCGACAGAACCCGCCGACTCTGTCTGGCCAGGTTATGGCTGGTTTCGAGCTCCATTCAACCTCCCGTCGGATGCCGCCGGCCGGCAAATCGCGTTCGGCCTTGGCGGCTATGACCACGAGGACTGGCAGTACTACAGGTTGTTTGTAAACGGTCAGGAAATTGGCTCCCGCGAGCTAAGCGGCCGCTGGCGCGAGCCAGAGCCATTCATCTTAGATCCGAGCCATCCCGCCTACTCCGCGCTCCGTTTTGGCGCTGATAACCTAATAGTTATCCAAGCCGGCAGCCTGAACAAGATGCTACCCGACATGATTCCGGCCGAAGCCGAGCACTACCTGTTCATGAGTCGAATGTCAGACCAGTTCGTCACCGTGGGGCCTCCGACCAAGGAGATAAGCGACTTTCAACTTGAAGACTGGGCCTCTGGAGGCGATCGACACTGGCTGCGGGTGACCTTTTGGGCTGAGAACGAGGCGGAGCAAATCCGCGTCGTCTATAACTATCAGGTTCGCGCCGGCGATCCGATCGTACGAAAAAAGATAGAGGTCGAGAACCGGGGTGCATCACCCCGGCTACTTCTTGACGTAGATGTGGAAGATTTTGAGATCGATGGCACTACGTCGGAAGGTGGCCAGGGGCTGCCAATCTTGATAGACGACGAAGCGTACTGCGCGATTGAGCATCCGGCAGGAGTGAATCAGGGGTTAGGTGATGGCGTTCGCCTCCGGCACCATCCGGCCATCACGCTTGCTCCGGAACAATTGACCACCAGCAAAGTGGCTATATTCGGCGTCAGCGAATGCGGTGCGGCCCGTGAAGGTTTCCTGGAATATCTACGCAAAAATGGCCGGCGTCAAGACAAGTGGATATCGATCTATGACCCATTCGGCCTACACGACTATAGCAATCCAAAAGACCCTATGTTTCTCTTAACCGAGGAAATCGCGCTCGATACCGTTGAAATGCTCAGGGAGCTCCGTGCGCGCGGAATAACCTTCGACTATTACATAATCGACCATGGTTGGACCGATGAGTCCTCCGACCTCACGTGGTTCAAGCCCGATACTTTCCCCAATGGGCCTGGCAAGTTGGTCGAACAGCTGCAAGAGATCGGCGTCAATCTCGGCTTGTGGTTTGCGACGAATAATGCGCCGGCATCATGCGGGCACTATCCGCCGGTCCAGGACTGCACCACACCGCATGGCTCCAAATATCATTTGAGATCGAATCGCGAGCTATGCATGGCGGCCGAGCCGTACCGGACTATCTTCCGGAATGCATTGCTCCACCACATCAGAGAGAACAAGGTGCGGGCGATAAAGATCGACATGGCTCGCCTGTACTGCAATAGCACCGAGCACGACCACCTGCCGGGCAAGTATTCGCTCGAAGCGCAAATGGACGCTATGGTAGAAACCGCTCGCATAGTAATCCGAGCCTGCCCGGACCTGTTTCTGATTTGGTATTGGGGCTATAAGTCTCCTTTTTGGATGTTGTACGGCGACACTATTTTCGACAAAGGGCTGCGCATGGAGGCGGCGGCCGTTGCCAGCCCTCCGAACCCGATGTTCCGGTCGAGTGTAAGCCTGAATCTGGACCAGGCGGCCCGCTACGGCGAATTCACACCGCTTATTGTCCAGGACAGTCTTGGAATCTGGATCGGCGAAGGGAACTGGGCAAATGGCCTGGGCAAAGATGACTGGCGGGATGCTTGGGTGCTCGATTTGGCCCGAGGCAACCTGGTATCCCAGCCCTGGGGCAACTTAGGATTATTCGATGAAGAAGACTTCGACTTTCTAGCCGAGTGGTACCAGTTCATGCGGGAGAATTGGCGGCTGTACCTGCACACGCGGCCCTTTTTTGGAGATCCCTGGAAGGCCGAAGCATATGGCTATGCTGGCGGCGACGGTACTCACGCCGTAGTGACAGTGAGCAATCCGGGCTTCAATGCGTCGGAAATCAGTGTGCGACTCGACGCGGGGATCGGTTTGCAACCGAGCGACCGCGGATTCCTGGTACGGCAGCGCTACCCGCGGCGGGGCGTGCTGCCGCTCTCCGGCGGCGCTAGATATTCACACGGCGAGACGGTCTTCCTGCCCCTGAGGCCGTTTGAGGTCGCTGTCCTGGAGGTCGGCGAGGACCTGGATACGTCCGGTTGGCCGGCTTGGTCGGCACCGACCATTGCTGATAGCCAGGAACTGGCGGTCGAAACTCAGGCCGCGTCGCCCGACGCCATCCACTTGACGGTTCCGCCGCCGGACCGCACGGACGTTACTGGATTTGCCGCGCGTGCCATGACCGGCCAGCTTTACCTCCCTACCATCCACGAGCCATGCCCGCTAGCGCTGATCGTCCGGCTGAAGAGGGACGGGGCGCACTGGTATCATCGGGACATCCGTGGCCTTATGGCATTACGTGCCCAGGTAAGAGGGCAGGAACTGAGGCATGAGACAGTTCCCGGCTACTACCTGGCCAACGGGCCGGGCAGTCCCTGGCTCATATTTCGCTTGCCGGTCCAACCGGTGCATAGCGAGCAGCCTCTAATGTTCGAGTTGGCGGGATTGCTGCCGGAGGAGGTGCAATGGCAGATCGAATCTTGGTGCTACTATGAATGGTGGAAGACTCGATAAGCAAGGGCTGACGTTTGTAGGAAATGTTCGACTCTTTCAAATCTGGTTCTAGGAGAATCGTGATCTATGAGTGCTTCGTTGAGTGGAAAGGTTGCGGTCGTAACGGGAGCCGCCCGCGGACTCGGCCGTGAGATCGCCCAGGTTTTGGCTGAATCGGGCGCTGACATAGTGGTGGGCGATATCCAGGAGGAGGCCGGCTCGCTGGCAGCCTCGGAGCTGGCGGAACTTGGCCGGCGGAGCGTGTACATCCGGACCGACGTCACCCAAGTCGCTGATTGCCGGAGTCTAATCTCTGAAACGGTCCGCCGGCTTGGAGGGTTGCATATTCTGGTGAACAACGCTGGGATCACTCCGATGGTGTCCATACCGGATACGACCGAGGAGGTGTGGGACCGCGTCCAGAACATCAACCAGAAAGGCGTCTTCTTCTGCTCACAGGCGGCGGCGGCTATCTTCAAGGAGCAGGGAGGCGGGCGCATCATCAACATTTCTTCGATTGGCGGCCACACCGGCACACTGATCGGGGCGGCGCACTATGCAGCCTCCAAGGGTGCAGTGATGAGCATGACCAAGTCGTTCGCGACGCATCTCGCTCCGTGCGCCGTCACGGTAAATGCGGTAGCGCCGTTTCTGATGCGAACCGACCTCACCAAGGATTGGGATGAAGAACTCTTCGCGAGTATCGCCAACAGCGTCCCGATGCGCCGGATCGGTACACCCCGGGAAGTGGCGGATACGGTCGCGTTCTTGGCTTCCGATGCGGCGAGCTTCATTACCGGCGCGACCATAGACGTGAACGGCGGCACATTGATGCGCTGAGATCCAGCGTTCGTTGTGTCGTGTCGTATTAGCGGGTTTCCAAGAACATTAGACAGCCAGTCCCAAGAGCAACACGTGTCGGGTCAGTCTCGCGGTATGGACATCTTCGCAGTTTGTCCTCCGTCCACATAGATTACTTGGCCGGTGATGAAGTCGGATGCTTCGGAGCATAGAAAGACCGCCGCGGCCGCGATGTCTGCCGGCAACCCGACGCGGCCCCAGGGAACCCACGTATTCCCTTTTTCGGTCGTATAGTCCGGCATAGTTCTGAAATATCGCGGGACCTCGATGAGGCCTGGCCCGATCGCGTTTACTCGCACACGCTTTGGGGCGAGCTCTATTGCGAGCTCCCTCGTGAACGTGGCATTGGACCCTTTGGTTGCGGCGTAGGCGGAGTGGTCCTTGAGGCCGGCAAAAGCGTGCACCGAAGTCATGTTCAGGATACTGCCGCCGCCTCGCTGCAGAATGTGCTTCAACGCCTGCTGGGCGCAAAAGTAGTAGCCGCGCATATTCAGGTTGAAGAGGTCGTCGTATTCCTGCTCGGTGGTCTCTTCGAAGGCCCTCGTAAGAGTTGCGCCGGCGTTGTTTACGAGTATGTCGAGGCCTCCGAGGAAATTGACCGCCTCTTCGACTAGCCGTCGACATTCCGATACCAGGCGCAAATCGGCCTGGATCGCGAGTGCTTTGCCTCCCCGCGCATTGATGTCCGAGACCGCGTCGAGGGCTCCCTTCGCGCTACTGGCGTAGTGAAACACTACGGACGCGCCTTCCTCCGCAAATTTCTGCGCCACGCCCAAACCGATCCCGGTACCTGCGCCGGTTACAAGCGATAGTTTGCCTTCCAAAGCTCCCAATGCGTCTTCCCCCTGTTTGACTTCGAAACTCTCAATATCTCTCAGGCATATTCGACTGAGAGGACACGATAGGCCGGATCGGCGATTTGCGCAATATTGCCCAGGGTATTGCCGGCCGCCTAACCAAGCATGTTTTTCAAGACAAACGGCAACTCCGCCAACAAATCGCCGGCGATTGCACCGGCCGGCCCCATCGACTCCTCCAAATTGCGCCCGGCCATACCGTGGATGTAAACGCCGGCCCGGGCCGCGTCGTAAGGGTTCGCGCCTTGGGCTATCAGTCCGCCGATCACTCCGGCAAGCACGTCACCTGTGCCGGCGGTCGCCAACGCCGGAGTGGCGATCGGACTTACCGCCGCCATCTGACCGGTTGCGACGACTGTGTGAGCGCCCTTTAGGACCAGTACGCCTTCGAACAAACTCGCCCACTCGAGAGCGGCCTCAATCCGATCGGGTATCGTAGGTCGCCGGGTCAGACGGGCCATCTCGCCTGGATGCGGCGTCAGGACGGCGTTGGGCGGAATTAGTTTCCACCATTCGTCGATCTCTGAAAGCAGATTCAATCCGTCGGCATCTATTAACACGTTGGGCGATTCGTCGGTCGCGCGCAGGTGTTCCAGAAGCTTGAGCAGGAAGGTCATACTGTTCCGGCTGGTGCCCAAGCCAGGCCCGACGACAAGTGCGGTCGCTCCCTCCAACTCCTCGATCAGCCTGTTTGCCGCCGGCTCGTCGAGCTCTCCGTCACTGTGGGGCAAAGGCGCATATATTGGCTCCGGCGACCGACTCGCAAGCGTGGGCACGCTCGGCGCCGGCACCGCGAGGCCCACAAGGCCGGCTCCAACCCGAATCGCGGCCATCGCCGATAGCCAGGGAGCGCCGAAATACCGGCTGGAACCGCCGGCGACAAACAGACGGCCAAAGGTGCCTTTATGGCCCGCTGCCGGTCGGGAAGGTACTAGCGTGCGTATGAGGGCGCGATCGATCAGATCGACCGAGAGCGGGTCTGTTAGCGACGATGGAATGCCAATATCGACCACCGCTATCTCGCCGACTAGCGCACCGCCGGGCGGCAGGAACAGTCCTCGTTTCGGGGCGCCAAGGGTGACGGTGACATCGGTTGGCAGAGTCGCCGGATCGATTTCGCCCGTATCCGCGGCAAGTCCGGATGGCAAATCCATCGCGGCAATCTTCAATCCCCGGCGTCTGCTCGCTCCCACCATCGCCAGAACCTCTGCCATCAGACCCACGATGGGCCGTCGCCGGCCGGTGCCCAAGAGCGCGTCGACCACTAGGTCCGCGGTTTCCAGCCAAGCCGACAGAGGGGCGATTCCTTCTTCTAGTCGCCGAATCGGTACGCGTCTCTCTACCAACAGCATGATCTTGGCGTCATTCGAGGGAGGTCTGCCTACCTGGAACACGGAGACTTTGGCGCCATGATCTGCGAGGTGCCTCGCCGCCACAAGCCCATCGCCACCGTTGTTGCCCGGTCCGCAGAGTACGACCGCACGCAATCCGGCCAACGGCCATCTGTCAGCCAAAGCGTCGACGAAGGCTCGGCCGGCATTTTCCATCAACGCGGGAGCGGGCAGGCCCAACTCACCGGCCATATGCTCAAGCCGGCGCATCTCGCTATTCGTAACGATTTTCATTTTCGTTTACTCTTCCGTCCGGACCAAATAAATGGGCGCTAACGAACTTCATCCCGAGTGCAGATCTGGGCTGTCTGCCTCCGGCTGGTGAGAGGCGATGACGAATGCAGCACCGAGTTCCACACTGTGAGTCAAGCTTACGGCAAAGTGGTTCAGCCCTATTCGCTTGGCACGGGCCGCGGCGCCGCCGTGCAATAGTATGTGCGGTTTGCCGCGCCGGTCCGAGATCACTTCGATCTCTCGCCAACCGACTCCTCGGAGGCCGGTTCCGAGCGCCTTGGTGACGGCTTCCTTGGCCGCGAATCGCACGGCTAGTTCAGGAATTCGGCTACGAGCGTACCTGAGCTCACGGTCGGTGTAGATGCGGCGAAGAAAGCGGTCACCGAACCTATCAACGGCCTTGGCTATCCGGCTGATCTCGATGAGGTCGATTCCAGTTGAGAGAGCAACCTTGCCTTCGCCGGAGAGGTCGAGCACGGATCACATCCTACCAATTGATCATGAGTACAGTGCCGTCTGGCTGTCGAGCATGTTAGCAAGCCGGACGTGGCGGCGGTTAATGCTCGCGGAATTCGAGTTTAGGGACTATTTCCCTGGTTAGCCGGCGAGCTTGCGGATCAGGGCGGAAATTCCAACCATGGTCTTGCCGTCGGATATCTCAGCGCGGTCTACTGCCTCTAGGCACTCAGCAGGGGTACGCCATTCGACTGCGATATCCTCGTCGGGATCCTGACCCAGCGGATCCTCCGAAAGATCGGTGCACCAGAAGATCTCGATGTATTCGCTACAGTATCCCGGCGCAGGATAGAAACCTGCGATCCGGTCGATCTGGTTCGCCCGGTAGCCGGTCTCTTCCCTCAGCTCCCGAATTGCGCAGGTCATAGCCGGCTCGTCGACCTCCCGGGTTCCCGCCGGAATTTCCAGCGTGATCTGCCGAATCGGATGGCGGTACTGCCTCACCAGCGCTATCCGCCCATCTGCCCTTTGGGCAACCATTGCGACACTTCCCCGGTGGACTACGATCTCGCGGTCCGCGGCAATTCCACTGGCTGTTTCGATTCTGTCCAGCGTCAACTCGACAACTTTGCCGCGAAAGATCTGCTTGGACGAAACCAACGATTCTTCCAAATGGTTCATCTCCTCATAAGCGTGGCTAGCCGGGATTCCTTCCAATGATCGGCCCGCTCCAACATTTCCTGAGCGTTTCGTTCGGACGTTGTGCTTCCTGCGACGCCGGACAGCATCGCGGCCAACTCTTTGACCCGCTGCGCAGAATCCAGGGCGGTTACTGAAGTTATGGTCTGCCCGTCGTCGGCTGATTTTCTGACCAGGAAATGATTCGTGGCGAAGCTCGCCACCTGCGGCAAATGAGTGATGCAGATTAGCTGGCGCTCCTGTGCCAGGCTCCAGAGCTTCTGGCCGACTATTCGACCTACCCTTCCACCAATGCCGGCGTCAATCTCGTCGAATACTTGTACCGGCAGTCCGGCTCCTCGGCCGAGCACTGACTTTATCGCCAGCATCAGACGCGACGTCTCGCCGCCGGAGGCCACACGCGACAACGCGCGCAGTGGACCACCCGAATTCATCGAAACCAGAAACTCGACCCGATCTATTCCCGTGGAGTCAAACCGGACGAGGCGACCGTCCGGATGCCGGAGTCCATCAGGCGCTTCGATTTGGTGTATTTTTATCGCGAAGCGGGCATCGGAAAGAGCGAGTCCTTTCAGTTCGTCGGTAACTTGGGAGGTGAGCCCGTTGGCGGTCCTTTCTCTATTCTCCGAGAGGTGAACAGCAAGGAGTGACAATTCATCAAGTAATTGGTCGCGTTCGGCCTCTAGCTGCCCGGAACGCTCCTCGCGGTTGGCGAGCATCTCCAATCGCTCTTGGGAAGATGCTGCGTAGTCCAATATCGCTCTGATGCTGTCTCCGTACTTCCGCTTCAAGGCTTGTATCAAGTCGAGGCGCTCTTCGATTTGAGCCAACCTCTCCGGTACGAACTCAATCTTGTCCCGATAGGCCAGAAGATCAGCGGCGGTGTCCTCGACTTGATACAAACTGCTTTCTAGTTGTTCGATTCGTTCCGATAGCGAAGGGTCAAACTGCCTGATACCCGCTAGTCGGTCGATGGCCCGCGCCATTAGCTCGATTGCAGAGCGACCGTCATCGCCGGCAAGAATGTTGTAAGCTTCGTCAGCGCCGCCAGCGAGCGCAACGGCATTGGCGACGATCTCACGCTCGGCTAGCAGGGCAGCTTCCTCACCCTCTGTAAGGTCGGCCCGGCCTATCTCGTCTAGTTGATAACGGAGTAGGTCTACCTGCCGGCTGGACTCATCGGCGCGCCTGCTAAAGTCGACGATTACTCGGTCCAAATCGCGGAAGCGTTCGGCCAGCCGGCCAAAACGCAAGCGCAGCTCCGTCAATCCACCCTGCTCGTCGAGTAGCCGCAAGTGCTCCGGTACCCGTAGCAGGCCGAGGTGTTGACTCTGTCCATGGATGTCGACCAGACAGGCACCGATGTCCCTCAAGCTAGCTAGAGGGGTCAAGGCTCCATTCACCCGTGAAATGGTGCGGCCAGAACTGGAGATCTCACGGCTTACAGTAAGTTCGCCTCTATCCGTTTTGACGCCAATCTGTTCCAGGTCTTTCAGCGAAGAGTCACTTTGGTCAACTTTGAAAACACCCTCGATCCGGGCGCGGTCGGCGCCGGTACGTATGAAGTCGGAGCCCAGCCTCTCTCCTAGCAAACCACCCAATGCGTCAACCAGAATGGATTTCCCGGATCCAGTCTCGCCGGTCAACACATTCATGCCGGACTCGAATTCCAGTTCGGCCCGATCTATTACTGCGAAATCTGAGATCGCCAGCCAACTCAGCAAAGGCGTTGCCCTCTTAGATCAGTCGTCCGGCCCCATCCAAAATCGGTCGGCCCGGAGTCTGCTAACTAGCGTCTTATAGAAGTACCCAGGAGGTCGGTTGCGCAAAAATATCGATGGGTGCTCGTCAACAGATACCCGGATCAACTGTCCCTCTATTAGCTTCATATCTATCTGACCATCAATAGTTAGGAGCATATCGACGGCGCTGTAAGCTTCAAATTCGATAGCGCTGCTGCCCGGAATCACCAGAGGGTAAGAGAAGGTGAGATAGGGCACGATCGGCGTAAGCAATATATCCGAGGATTCCGGGTGAAGTATTGGCCCCCCCGCTGCGAGTGAATACGCGGTAGATCCGGTCGGTGTAGCAGCGACAACGCCGTCACCAAAATAGGTAGTAAACCGCGCTCCGTCTATGGTTGCTCGAACTCGTACCACCCGAGACAACGCCCCTCGACTGATGACGACGTCGTTTAGAGCAATTAACGGCTTGACGTTGTGGACCCCATCGACGACTTGACCGTCTGGGCTAACGCTGGTGCCGGCTATCTCCACTCGCAGCACCGAGCGCGCCTCCAGCCAACCTTGTCCCTCGAGGTAGGCCGGCAACTTGGCGACTGCCTCGTCCGCGCTCAACTCGGCAAGAAACCCCAGCTCTCCAAGGTTCACACCCAGTATTGGAACCCGAGCCGGCCAGGCGTGCCGGGCGGCTCTCAATATAGTGCCATCGCCACCTAGGGTAACCACCAGGTCGCAGTCGGATAGTTCTTTCGTTACTACAAGTGTAGAGTGCCCGTCCTCCTCGGTTGTCATGCTAGACAAGGTCTTGGCCGTTCCGCCACTCCGTCTAATTACCAATGAAAGAGTCTCGGCCAACTCCTTACTATGTTGGAGCTTCGGGTTGTAGACGACCGCAACTCTTCGTCGAGGACGCAAGCCGAAAGAAGCGTCCCCGGCCTTCTTGCATTCTGGCTCTGATTTCAAGTGCGAGTTTCCTCGGTCGGTCTCATGTTCGTCGCTCTTGCTGTGATATGGTGGGGCACGTCTTGCGCCTTCTCGTGAACGTGAGTATACCGTGATCCTTGTGCTGTCTGTGACTGTACTCGGCTGGCCTGGCCGGACCAAGGCAGGCTGTATTGCTCGTCGAAAGCTAAGTCAAAATGCGCTCTTGTCTGGAATTACCTAGTCGGGGTCACAATCGACTATTTGGATATTACTTCGATCAATACTGGAACCAACTGACTTTTTCAAAGAGGCTCAATCCGCATAAATCGCAATGGTAATATACTTTGCACAAGCACAGCCACAAAGCAGGACTTCAATTGCCCGATGTCATGTAATTCGCAATTGAGGCTTGGTTCAGTCCGAGACAGTGGCTTCCTCAGTTCCTCGTCGATATGGTGGCAGCGACTAGCTGTGGCCGGAGCGTTGTTGGCCATCACGCTACCCACGGTCGTGCCGCTACTGCGTCCCGGACTCCCTGACACTGCACACAAGCTCATACACCTTCTGCGAGTAGTCCAACTAGACCTGCTTATTCGAGACGGGTATCTCTTGCCGCGGTGGGCGCCGGACATTGGGTATGGTTGGGGATTTCCGGTATTCAACTACTATGCTCCCCTGTCCTACTATGTTCTTGAACTGTTTCACGTACTGGGATTGTCTCTTGACAATGGGCTAAAGTTAGCTCTTTTGATCGCCGCGGCAGCCTACGCGGTGGGCGGGTATTTGTGGGCCAGAACGATTATGCCTGCCGGCCCAGCCCTAGTTGCGGCTACCGCAAATCTCTATGCGCCCGCTCGTTTCTTTGAGGCATATCGTTCACATTCCTTAGGTCAACTTCTCGCCATGGCGCTATTGGCCTTCGCACTTTGGGCTTTCTATGGATTGATGGTTAATGGATCGAGACGATGGATTGTCGCAGCGACAGGCTTGTTGACGGCAATCATTCTGACCCACAACATCACTGCTTTGTTCGCCACACCCGTGATCATATTCTACGTGGCTATGGTCGCCGCTGGCAGGCGTGAGTTGGTCGGGTTATATAGAGCGGGATTGGCCATAGTCTTTTCATTAGGATTAAGCGCCTTTTTCTGGGCGCCTGCCCTATTCGAACGACACTACATCCAAACAAACCTTGGAGTTTCCGGCACTTATGAAGTAACGCGAAATTTTCTTGATTTGATCGAGGTTTTGTCTCCTTCACCAGTCGTTGACGTGGCTCTGAAAAACCCAGATCTGCCGTTCAATCTTGGTCCGGCATTGTTGGTTTTTTCTCTCCTTGGGGCGACGCTTGTCTCTTGGCCGCGACGCACCCACAGAATGCTGAGATATCAGACGATATTCGCTGGATTGGCTTTAGCGGCGCTAGTTTTCATGGTAACGCCAGCTTCTGCGCCTATTTGGCAAAACCTGCCATTGTTGTCTTTCGCTCAATTCCCTTGGCGTCTGCTTGGGTTAGCGACCACCCCGGCGGCCTTGTTATGTGGTATTGCCGCGTTACGTAGTTATGAGTTGTTGCGCCACAGGCTGACTCCACTCCTCGTGCCCGCCTTTATAGTCTTCCTACTTGTTGCGGTCGAGTCGCCACGGTTATATCCATTGGAGCCATTCATGGAATCTGGCGACCTTCACCCGGTTGATATTCTTGATTTCGAACTACAGACGGGCGCGATCGGTACCACGAGTACCGGCGAACTCACACCTGTTTGGGTCCGAGAGTGGCCTGCCGGGCCACCTGTCTGCGGAGGCTGGACAAACGGAAACAGGAGGCCGAAACTGGAGGGGAACTGCTTGCCGGATGGTGTGCAGGCGAAGTGGCTAGCAAGTGATTCTCTCCGTGAAGAGTACACTGTAACTGTTTCTGCCCCTACCACCATTCAATATCCGGTGTTTTACTTCCCGGCATGGCGAGTGGCCATTGATGATGAAGCGGTTGCAGCACGGCCCGCCGAGGGTACTGGTGTGCTGACGTTTGACGTACCAGAGGGTCTGCATCGGCTCAAAGTATGGTATGGCCGGACGCCTGTAGAACAGGCTGCCGAATACATTTCGCTGATGGCGTTGGTTGGGTTTTTGGGCTTGCTGGCTTTGATTCCCAATTCGCGTCGACGCCAGACTGTTGCCGTTTCGGTTACAGTAAATGATGACGTCATCTCGCCACCACTCCTCCTGATAGCTGCGCTGTTGTTGGTCATGCTGACGCTCAAGATCACATTCTTCGATCGCTATACCGAGCTTCTTTCGTATAGGTCGCCAGTCGGGACCGTTCGCGATGCTCAGTACAATGTAGATGTCACTATAGGCGGCAAGGTGAAGTTAATTGGCTATGATCTTAATCGCCGTACGATCATGCCGGGCGAGGCCATCAACGTCACGGTGTATTGGCAATCCATGGAACGCCTTGGAGATGACTATCGCTCGGTTATGCGATTACTCGATATGAACACCGGCGAGGCTATTGCCAATTCCGATAACCTACATCCAGGCGGCCGGCCCGTCCGTACCTGGTGGCCTACTCAATATGTCGCCGACCACCACGTTTTGACATTGCCTGCCTCGGCGCCCCCACTTGCATACCAACTTCAGGTCGGTTTATATCGGGAAATCGACGGTGAGTACGAACGTTTGCTGCGACCGGGTGTTGATGGATGGCAGGCAGACCATGTTCCGCTCACATTTGTGGTCGTGCGACCAACGGAGGGCGAAGAGATCGGCGATCGGAGATTCGAGCGAACCGACATCGTCTTCGAGGAGGAGCTGCGTCTCAGGGGGTATGTGCTAGAGAGGCTTGAGCAGAATGAGTTACGTCTTACACTGCAATGGCGCGCGGATAAGAAGCCAACGCGGGACTTTAGTGTGTTTGTACATGTACTCGATCGGTCGGGGAAAATTGTGCACCAGATCGATGCGAAGCCGCTGCAATCTGCCTACCCAACAATTGAATGGGCGGCCGGTGAGGAAGTTGATGACGTCTATATTCTTGGTTCAGAAGTGAGCTCATCGGAGGATCTATCGCTCGCTATTGGCCTGTACAATGCAGAGGCTGGTATGGGTTATGGAGGACGCAAACCTAACGGTGAATACGTGGATGCCGTTCGCATCGATAACTTACCCGGCGTTCAGCCCAGATAGTTTGGTAGGAAAGGCGTCGGAGGGACGATGTGATTCCGTTGGGCAGACTTTGTGCCTCGTCGCTATCCCATCTTCTTGGTTCGTTGCCGAGAAACTCTCGGAGTCGTCCAGCCGGGCAAGCGATTGAGTGGTCCATCTGCGATGCCTGACGGCGCGCTCGATTCACAATACGGATCCGATAGAAATCTTCAAGATCGCATCGATCTGCACTCAAGATTCAGCACATCGCCAGTCACGCTCCAGAGATGGATATTCGAGCAGATTGATCCAAGTCATCACGATCTTGCGCTCGAGGTTGGGTGTGGAAATGGACGTCTTTACGGTGAGAACCTAAGTGAACTGCCAGCCTCTGGCAGTTTCAGCCTCACTGATAGATCACCCGGCATGGTTAGAGCGGCGAAGGCGAATTTGCAAAACGGAGCGATTCGAGTGTCGAAGGAAGTGGGGCTCTTCATAGCGGGGGAACCGCGCAAGAACTTGATAAACTCGGTCCCAAATGGGCGGCAATTGTAGTCACGTACATTTTGTCGTGGGTTTTGTTTTTGTCTTCCATTGGCGATAAGTTGCTGTACGTAACCAAAGCGTCGTCGTCCCGGGCTTTCGTGGATACCCGCATTCTCCGGACTCCGGCTGCTCCCAAGAGGACATGCTTCGCATGGATGACAGGGAATGAACCATTGGGCGACGTATGAACGCCGAATCGGGCTCGTGGCCGGCTTCCCATATTTCTGAGAGGGTTGGATTTCCGCCAGCGTAGATGATCACGAACCCATTTCTTCAGATTACGATGAACATTCTGGATTCTGCGCGATACCAAACAACCCGTCGGGTCTATTGAGGGTCTTCATATGGAACAATCTCGGGCGCGGCGCGAACTTGTGAAGAACCTTCGCCGGAGAGGGATCTGGGACGAGAATGTTCTGGAGGCGATTCGCACAGTTCCTCGTCATCTTTTCGTACCCGCCGAATCAACCCATTTGGCGTGCTTAGATGAGGCATTGCCAATTGGCTTTGAACAGACTATCTCACAGCCCTACGTAGTTGCCATGATGACCCAAGCGTTGGCCTTGGCTCAGGGAGACAGAGTATTGGACGTAGGGACCGGCTCAGGCTACCAGGTAGCTATACTCGCCGGCCTGTGCGCGGAAGTGTTGACAATGGAGGTGGTTCCAGAGTTATCGGGTGCAGCAAGGCTTCGGATTAGAGATCTTGGCATCGATAACGTCCGCTTCGTGATTGGGGATGGAAGTCAAGGGCTGTCCGACTACGCACGTTTCGACGCCATAGTTGTCGCGGCGGCGGCGCCCGAGGCGCCACACCCGCTTCTGGACCAGCTTGCCGAAGGTGGTCGGATGGTTATCCCGATTGGCTCCCGCAAAGAACAGCGGCTGACTCTGATCAAGAGGGTCGACACCGACTTGATCAGAACCGACCTTGGATCTGTCCGCTTCGTGCCGCTGGTGGGCCCCTACGGTTTTGTTGACCTATAGCTAAGCTGAGGCGCTACTCGTCCAAGTAATCTCGAAGAAGCCGGCTGAGTTGCGGTCGTCGAAGTTTGCGCAGGGCCTCGGCTTCAATCTGGCGGGCGCGTTCTCGCGTAACGCCAAGCTCTGAGCCCACCTCTTCTAAAGTGCGCCGCCGGCCATCCTCGAGACCGAATCTCAAGCGCAGAGCCAATTGCTCGCGTAAGGTTAGATTCTTGAGCACGCTGTCGATTTGCTCTTTCAACAGCTCTTGCGCCACGGTCTCGGATGGCTGTGGCGTGACCTGGTCAGGGATGAACTCTCCCAGGCTTGACTCCTCGTCGTCTCCAACCCTTGTTTGCAACGAGATCGGTACTTGCGAGGCTCGGAATACGTCACGCACTTTTTCGACGGTAAATCCGGTTGCCTCGGAGATCTCTTCCGGTGTGGCTTCCCGCCCCAGCTCCTGTTGGAGCCGGCGGGCAACTTGGATCAGCTTGTTGATAGTTTCAACCATGTGGACTGGAATTCGGATGGTTCGCGCCTGATCGGCGATGGCGCGCGTGACGGCCTGGCGGATCCACCAAGTGGCGTAGGTCGAGAACTTGTAGCCACGGCGCCAATCGAACTTTTCGACCGCTCTATTCAACCCAATGTTGCCTTCTTGAACCAGGTCGAGCAAAGGCACGCCACGACCCAGGTATCGCTTGGCGACGCTCACCACCAGGCGCAGGTTGGATTCCATCAACCGCTTGCGGGATAATTCACCCTGTCTGACCTGGCTGGTCAGGGACTTGAGTTCGTCGGCAGGCACCGGGCCGGTGGCCAGGCGATCCAACGCTGCCATGCCGTGTTCGATTGCCTGGGCCAGGCGCACCTCATCCTTCGCCTTCAGCAGCGGTACGCGGCTGATCTCGCGCAGATAAAGAGCGGCCGGAGTGCCAACTCCCGAGTCTTTCCCCGGTTCGTGATATCCGGCGTCTCCGTCCTCTTGAGCGTCAGAGGTTCTCTCCGCACTCGAGTCATAGTCATCGCTGCTTGGTTCTCGGACCGGCTGGACAGTTTCTGTTGCTTCGAGCGGGTTGCCGGACACGATCCAACTCTCTAGATCGGAGCTGCGGTTCGACCGGGTATCTGCCGGGAATGCAACAACGCCATCAGCTTCGACGAAGTTCTTGATCATTTTTCACCTCCCGGATTTCTTGTTCCAATTAACAGGTTCATTCAGTTAAACACTTGAGAGAGTCATCTTGTTCCCGCGCCGATGCACATTGCGATGGCGCGAAAAGCACGTCCGACTGAATCATTGCTCAATTATCGTTTCGCCCGCGTTCTCCGTTCAATGCAGAGTTAGTTAGATGTCTGTAAATAAAGTGTTAAAGCCTGCGACGGCTCCTTCCGGTGAGACTTGCGTTGGACAGTCCGGACTGCGTTAAGAAATCCGGCTTCCTTCCCAGTTTCGCGGCGATGACGGGGAATGACGAAGCAGTATCGCTTGCATTTTCTGTCCATTCGACACGGTGTCTCACCGCTAAATGGGATTCGTGCGCTATGTCGCTATATTGCCTCTCTAATCTTGGGGCGCTGAGAATGTCGACTCAACCCAAGCTATTCCGTAGTCAGATTGAGTTTGGTTGCAGCGGGATGCGCAGGTCGTCGTCGACTAGACCGGGTTGAGGAGGCTGATCATTTCTCCGCTTCTGGAGAGTCCGGCACGATAAGTGCGATGCAGGCGGTGTAACCGTGGACGTAATTGTGGAAACCTACCGGCCCGATTTCTCCATTGCAGAAGAAGCCTGCCAATTGGTCGATGCCAAGTTGCTCAGAGACCATCCGCGCATCATGGTCGGGATACCCGAACAAGCCCACGCCGCGTCCATTGCAGGAACACAGAAGGGCACAAATCGGCTTTCGATCACCGAGCTCAAGTTTGGTCTCACGCAAGAGCGCCCGGAGGTCCTCGTCAGCCGCCCGGTCGTCGCGTAGATGAAGCTGAAACGTCTGGCCGATTCGCGGCTCGGCAGCGATTGCGAGAGCGCCGGAATTGGGATCTATGCCCACTATGTTCCGAATCAGGAAGCTGCCCCGAGTGAAGTCGTCGCGATATTCGTCCATTGCCAGACCAACGAGGAGATTGTTCCGGGCGCGTCTCTGATCGTCCGGCGTCAGCTTGCTCAGCGTTTGGGCCACTACTTCCAAGGCCGGCTTGTGCCCGATTGCTTGAACGAGGTTGCCGTCTGCCGCGGTTATGGTCCAGGTTTCGCCGATTGGGTCGGCGCCCTGCGACACCACGGTCTGAATCGTATAATCTCCGCCCAGCGCAACTGCCACCGCACCCTCGCTGTACACTCGGTCGCCTTGGAACAAATGGGTCTGCTGAGAGCGGAAGTCACCGGAGGCTAAGCCTCCGACCAACGGCTTGCCGGGATAGGCGTTGGACAGGGCGCCTATCAATCGCTCGGCGTCCAACGTGAAGGGATCCGCGAATAAGAGCCACGCATTGACGTCATCTGGACGCACTCCAGTCAGATCATGCCAATCGTCTGGTTTAGCGCACCGCTCGAGATCAGACTGGGTGAATCGGATGGGCCGCATGTCCATGCCAGGCAGGGACGATGTGAGAACCGAGACGGCCGGCTCTCGCTCGACCTCCTGGGCGTTGCCGATGATTCCCTGGCCGCTGCAGCCGATCAGAACCCTCGCCTTGGTTGCAGCTTGGGCTCGTTGCACCATCGCCGGAAAGTTGGAGGCGTACGCGTGGCTGGCAAAAAGGAATACCAAGTCGGCGTGCCCTGCGTTCGAGGCAACTATTGCCGTGCCATCGATCGCCTCTTCTAGGGCGCGCTCCCAGTCATCCTGCCGAGAGATAGCCGCTTTTGCCAGCATAGACGTCCCTGTGAGTTAGGTTGGATTACAAGTGAAAATTCTATTGTCTCCGGGCTTGATCGGGCAAGTTACTTTCTTGATGTTTCGGCCGGCGCCAGGGGCTCGCAACGTGCACTGGGGTCGAGGTTTGATTCATCTACCGGCAACGCCGGCGCCGACTATGACCTTGATGGCGTCGCTGCTCTTGGCCTTGTCAAACGCTGCCTCAATTTCGTTCAACCCGTAGAAATGAGAGAGAATCGGTCGGAGGTTCAGCTTTACGAGCCAGTTGGCCGTCCGGTCGAACGCTCCCCATGCTCCCCAGGTAGAGATGATTGATAGCTCGCGCCTGTGAAACCGGTATAGTTCCAGGTTCAGTCGAGCGGACGCGGCGTGTACGCCCACCATCACCACTTTTCCACGATGACGCACTGCCTCGAGTCCCTCGCTGAGGGCGGCCGGAACAGCGGCGGCCTCGAAGCATACGTCAACACCCCGCCCGCCACTGAGGTCTCGCGCTACTTCCAACACCGATTCTTTGGTTGGATCGATGGCGACGTCGGCACCTAGCTGCTTGGCCAGATTGCGCCTAGCGTGGTTTGGTTCGGATACCAGCACTAGCGAGGCTCCGCTGCGTTTGGCAAGCTGCGCAAGCATCAGTCCGATGGGTCCTGCTCCTATGACCAGAGCCTTGTCGCCCGATTGAATCCCAGAAACGTCCATCGCGCGTACACAGCAGCCGAGTGGCTCCAGCAAAGTGGCAACGGACAGGTCCGCACTTGCCGGCAGAGGAACGGCAGCTTGAACTGGCACAGCCACGTATTCGGTGAATCCGCCCTGTCGCGCGGGCCGGTGGCACTCCATGACGGAGCACCCAGCGAGACAATTCGCGCATGTACCGCAGCTAACGCTTGGCATGACGGTGACCAAGTCACCGACCGATACTGCGTCAACATCCGCACCTGTTGCGACCACTTTGCCGGAGTACTCGTGTCCGATGACCTTGGGTGGTTGAAAGAGATCATATAGTCCTTCGAGCGCATGTAGATCGGTGCCGCAGATACCGCATCCATGAACCTTGACTAACACTTCATTCGGCCCGGGTTCGGGCACCGCTGATTCCTGTATTTCGAAGTCGTAGTTGCCGAGCCAAAGAGCGCTCTGCATTCTAGCCCCTCCTCGTCAAGACCATCTTGCGTCATCGTACGGCTTGCGGTTGGCCCAGAACCACCTGCAGAGGTGGTATGGGACCGCCGCCAGCTATACGATGCTAGTTAAGGTCCCAGTGCACTTCGGATAAGAACAATGAAAACGTAAATGTGTCGCCAACCAACCATCCTTTCTCAGACCAAGTCTGATTATAGATTGCACCGAGGAAAATGGCATTCGTCTGCGTTTGAGAAATCGACGTAATTTGACCGGTCTAGTTGCCTCGATTATGGTGTTCGTAGTCGAATTTGGCGCGTATCGATAACCTATCCTGGGAGTAGATGCCGTGAGCAGTTATCTGGAGATTTCCGAGGCTCTGTACGAGCAGATCGAACCTATGCGGACCATCGATACGCACGAGCATCTCTTCGAGGAGCCGACTCGGCTCGCCGACCAACTCGACTTCTCCTCGCTATTCAACGCCTACGCTAACGCCGACCTGGTGTCGGCCGGCATGTCCTCCTCCGACCACGACAGGTTTATGTCTCCGGCGACCGATCTCGACGAGAAGTGGCGAATCTTTGCCCCCCATTGGGACGCAGCGCGGCATACTGGTTACTCGACGGCGATCCGTCTCACGATCCGGGATCTCTATGGCGCCGATGATCTGAACTCATCCACCTATGGCCCGATCACGGAGAAGATGCGGGCGGCAAACAAGCCGGGCGTGATTCGGAGCGTGCTGCACGACAAGGCGGGAATCGACTGGTGCATCGTCCACAACCTCGATGGAGAGCAGTACCCCTTCAGAGTGGAGACTGATCGCAGCCTTTTCAAGCAGGTGATCGTCGTAGCAAAGTTCTTTGGCCAGCAGACGATGGTGCAGGAGTTGGCCGACCCGACTGGAGTAGCCCCGGACTCCTGGTCGGCCTATAAGAGAGTAATTGATTGGTATTTCGAGCAGTACGGCGAGGATGCTGTCGCGATCAAGAACAATTGCCCGTATTGGCGCAACTTGAGGTTCGATTCGGTCAGCGACGAAGACGCGGCCGCGATATTCGAGCGCCAGTACGTCAGAGGGGAGAGCGTGACGGCCGCGGAGACGAAGGCCCTTCAAGACGCGACCTTCCGTTACTGTATCGGTCGGGCCATCGAGTACGATCTACCTGTTCAGATCCACACTGGTTACCTTGCCGGCAACTGGGGGATGGACGTCAAGCGCATCCGAGCATCGGACCTGACGAATCTATTCGGCGAGTACCCTGAAGCCCGTTTCGATCTGTTCCACATCAGCTATCCGTATCATCTGGAGCTGGGCACCCTGGCGAAGAACTATCCGAACGTTTGGCTCAACTTTTGCTGGGCTTGGATCATCGATCCGTATGCCAGCCGGCAGGCTCTTCTCAGCTACCTGACTTCAGTGCCAATCAACAAGATATTTGCTTTCGGCGGCGACGTGCGGATCGCCGATCCGGCCTACGGCCACCTGCTCTTAGCCAAGCGACAGATAGCGCTTGCCCTTGGTCAGCTTGTGGCGGAGTCCTACTACAGCGAGTCGGAGGCATTGAGCGTCGCGAGGCGCATCCTGCGTGACAACGCGGTAGAGTTTTTCGACCTTTGACGTATGCCGGTTGAACGGCATTCAACGGCAGGAGCACGAATATGATCGTCAAGACAGAGAAATATGTGGTCATGTCCCATAATTCGAATGACCCGTTTAACACCTATTGGGAGGAAGGCCCCTATCCGGATTGGACTTTCATGCTGACAATTGGCTATTTCACCGATCAACCGACCGGATACGGCGTGGAGCCCCACTATCACGACTGTGACGAGTTCTGGCTATTTGCCAAGGGGCATGGAGAAGCCTGGCTCGACGGTCAATCCCATAGGCTCACTGCCAACACGGCGGTCTATACACCTATGGGCACGGTCCACCGGTTCCAGATGTTTGCGCCCTTTGAGACGGTGGCAGTGGTGAGCCCCTTGGAACGCGAAAAAAGGCGCAAGCATATTCTGGTCGAGGAGGAGGGCCCGCCGGTGCCTACCGTGCCGGGCTTCGTCGCGCCCGGCGCCGACAATAATGGACCGTTCCCTGACCGAGGATCACGCTGCCCGTTGAGCGAGTTACGCGTGGTTGCTTTACCTGCCGGCGCGGCAATCGATGATGAGTTGCTTGAGGTTAACGAGTATTGGATGGCTATGTCCGGGTCCACAGTCCTGGAGATCGATGGCACGGAGTTCGAGCTATCGTCCGGCGATGTAGCAATGCTGCGCTCCGGCGCAACTCGCCGGCTGCGAGCGGTGGACTCGGTACGGTTGGCCTTAGCCCGCGAATAGTCCTCACTGAAACTTCAAGAATGGTTGCCGTCACTCCACCTTGGACCCTGCTTGCCTTTCGGGCTCAGCCCGACCCATGACAAGGGTAATTAACAGCAACATTACGCCCAGGCAGAAACCGAGGAAGCCAAAGAAAACAGTTGCCAAGCCACCGCCGAGGGCAGTGCCCATAGCCCCGGCGCCACTCTCGACCCCTGTCACGGCTCTAGCGCTAAAGGCAATAATCGCAGACAGTGGAAAGGAAAACGACAGGGCCACCGATATCAGCAGTAGCGCTCTAGATGCCTCGTAGACGGACTTTGATAGAACCGCATTCAAGAGGCCGATTGCCCCTAGGACGAAGAACACGGCTAAGACTCCGTCGCCGAAAGCCTCCTCTGATAGCATATTGCCAAACGCGAAGATGTACGCGATAACGCCAAGAATGGCCACCGCCAGGCCACCGATCAAACCGGCCGGCATCCTTCTCACACGTGCCATTCTCAATCTTCTGCTGGTGCCCGCCATCAACGCAAATGAACCACACTTGCCGAATGGCCGATTGAGCCGGCTCAACCCGCCGCGATTTGCCTAAGTTACGGCTTCAGTATCACCTTTGTGTAGCCATCGATCCGCTTGTCGAACTTGTCATACGCATCCGCCGCGTCGTCAAGCGAGACTTCGTGCGACACGACAAAGCTCGGCTTGGCCTTGCCGGCAGTGATCAGATCGCGCAAGTAGGCATTATGCCGCTTGACGTTGCACTGACCGGTCTTCAGAACAAGACCCTTTTCGAACATCTTGCCGAACGGTATCAGCAACAGGCCCTCTTTGGCGTTCTCGTCGACGCCGCCTGGGTCGGACGGGACATAGAGGCCGGGGATGCCGAGTATGCCGGTTGGATTCACCACGCGGCTCAGGGCGCTCAGCACAGCCGCCGGAACCTCACGCGCGGCGTTGGTGTCGTGGGCCTGGTATCCTACGGCGTCAATTCCCTTGTCCACTCCATCGCCGTGACGCATATCCACGATTTGGTCGACTGGATCCGCCTCGTCGAAGTTGATCGGAATAGCGCCGATACTCCCGGCCGTTTCGAGCCGTTCGGGAATGCGATCTACCAAATAGACTTCGGCAGCGCCTCGAATAATGCAGCTATAGGCCGCCATCAGACCTACCGGGCCGCCTCCAAATACCGCAACTGTCTCGCCCGGCTGAACCTCGGCAAGATTCGCGCCGTGGTATCCGGTGGGGAAGATGTCGGCCAATAGCGCGAAGTCAGCTTCGTTGTCGTCTCCCTCTGGTAGTAAGAGGCAGTTGAAATCGGCGTGCGGCACCCGCAGATACTCTGCCTGACCGCCCGGATAGGGCCCCATCGCCACGTAGCCATAGGCGCCGCCGGCAAATCCTGGGTTGACCGTCAGGCAGAACCCGGTAAATCCGCGCTGACAGTTTCGGCAGAACCCGCAGGCCACGTTGAAGGGCAGGACCACGCGGTCGCCTTGTTTGATCGTCTTTACGGCATTGCCAGCCTCGACGACTATACCCATATTCTCGTGCCCGAAAACTATGCCGGGCTCTGCAGCGGTCCGTCCCTCATACATGTGCAGGTCAGAACCGCATATGCAACTCGACGTGATCTTGACGATGACGTCGTTAGGGTGGAGAAGCTTGGGATCGTCTACGTTTTCGACTGTGACTTCGAACGGCCCCTGGTACACTACCGCCTTCATTGATCGTACCCCCGTGAGTTATTCGGACTGTGCTGCTGTCGTGGACGCTCCAGCCGTGAACCGAGCATTAAGGCCCGACCAAACCGTGCGTCCTTCGAGACCTCGGTGACACCCATTGTTTGCCATAGCCGTGATTGTGTCAATATCCCGCCGGCGTATGTAACAGTTCAGATTTGGGTGTATGTCTCTCCTCCATACCCGTGAACTGGAAAGGCCGAGTCGCCATTCGGGACCTCAGTCGGAGGTCAAGCGAACTTTTCCAAACTATCGATGCCAAATCCACGAGCTGGTCGATCTCATCCCCCATACCCGCCGGCAAGGACTTCGCCCTTGCAACCCTTGCCCGGCTTTGCCCGATCAGACGTCCTCGCCTGTGGTAGACCCTCATTGGTGCGATATTACGCCCATACGGAGCAGGTACCCCTAAATCTGAACACTTACCCGGCGCATAGTGCTGAAAGACGTGAACCGACGACGGGCGCAGTCGAGGTGTTTGATCCGCCCCCCGCGGGTTGCGTCGCCGGTTGCCGTGCTGCCGTTCCCGGACTCGCAACCAGCCGGAACAGATTCAGGAACTGGACTATTCTGAGAAAACGTGTCACATATAATCGGAACGAAGCGCCGCCCAATGGCGAAGTTGTGGAGCGAACATCAACCTTGACTAGCCGGCCTTCTGTATCAAATTGATGCTGCCCAAACTGCGGCACGTTCTTTGTCTATTGGTTGGCGCATCCCTCGGCGCGCTGTCTTGCACTTCTCCGATACCGAGCGCAACCAACGAGTTGATTCTGGCGACAACGACCAGTACGCGAGACTCTGGTCTGCTGGATGTACTCCTCCCGGAGTTCGAGAAAGAGACAGGCTACTTCGTCAAGCCGATAGCGGTCGGATCCGGCCAGGCCATCGCGATGGGGGCAAGGGGCGAAGCGGACGTGCTGTTAGTCCACTCGCCGGATGCGGAACGAGAGTTCATGGCTGCCGGCCACGGCGTCGCGCGGCGGGTGGTGATGTACAACGACTTCGTCCTGCTCGGCCCGAGCTCCGATCCGGCTCGGATCCAAGGGGCCGCGTCGGTGGCTGAGGCGTTCGAAGGGATTGCCGGAAGCGAGTCTCTTTTTATCAGCCGGGGCGACGACTCCGGCACCCACGCGCGTGAGCAGGCGATATGGAGGGCGGCCGGCATCGATCCCGCCGGGAGCCACTGGTATCAAGAAACAGGCCAGGGAATGGGCGCGACTTTGAATATCGCCAACGAAAAAGACGGATACACTTTGGCTGATCGTGGCACTTTCCTGGCTCGAGAAGCATCCCTTCGATTGGAGATTGTCTTCGAAGCAGATGAGAGTTTGCGGAATATCTACCACGTGATACGGGTCAATCCTGAGGCGCATCCGGCCGTCAATCCAGTTGCCGCCGCCGCGTTCGGCGAGTTTCTCACTTCTCCGAAAGCTCAGGAGTTGATCAGAACATTTGGCGTCGACAAATACGGCGAGCCATTGTTCTTTCCGATGTCCGACGAAACCCGATGACTGCCTATGGAATAGTCATGTAGGTCGTTCACAAAATATCCAGCGACGGCTGGAGCCGGAGGTACAGAGCAACCGCTGGAGTGTGGCGTTGTACTCCCTTGCTAACGCGAGCGATCGCCTTTCCGGCTACCGCACTCAATATGAATGGGGTGTGTCCTGATGGACTTGATACTCGAAGGCGTAATACAAGCGCTAAGGCTGCTCATTATGGGGGATCCGGAAGTCATACGAGTGACCTTGCTGTCATTGCAGGTGTCCCTGGGTGCGACGGCGTTGAGTCTAGCCGTTGGAATGCCACTGGGAACCGCGCTGGCGTTGAATCACTTTCCCGGGCGTAACCTGGCGGTCAGCTTCGTAAACACCGGTATGGGCGTTCCTCCGACCGTCGTCGGCCTAATAGGCGTCATCTTACTTTGGCGAAGCGGGCCATTCGGATTCACGCACATCATCTACACACCTTGGGCGATCATGATCGCGCAGTTCGCTATCGCAACACCGATCATCACAGGCATTACGCTGGCCGCCGTGCAACAAATCAATCCGAAGCTGCGGCTGCAGATTCTGTCGTTGGGAGCAAATCGATGGCAGTATTTCTGGCTGTTGATACGCGAGGCGCGCCTTCCGCTGATGGCGGCGACTATGGCTGGATTCGGAGCAGTCATATCCGAGGTGGGCGCCGCGATCATGGTCGGCGGAAATATAATGGGACACACTCGAGTATTGACGACCGCGATCGTCATGGAGTCGAGCAAGGGCGAATTTGCGCTCGCTATTGCGCTAGGGGTGATCTTGATGCTGATGGTCTATCTCGTCAACCTCGTGTTGACTACCATCCAACAGCGGGCGCGTCCAGTTTAGTTATGGGCAAAACTCATGCCCAGGTGCGGCCGTCTGGCTCAGCCCAGGCCGCGCGTCAAGTTTCCTCGTCGCCGAAGCCAATGATCGAGGCGCGCCGGATAAGGGTCGAGAGGGCAGGCCGTCTGTTGCTTGAAGTGCCCGACCTCGCCATAAGGAAGGGCGAAACGCTTGCGGTTATAGGCCCGAATGGCGCCGGCAAGTCAACTCTCGTCCGGGTCTTGGGAATGCTTGAGCAACCCGCCTCCGGTCGAGTCAGTTTCGACGGCCAAGTCGTTCTTGACCCTTCGCCGGCGGTTGATTTGGTCTCCCTGCGGCGCAAGACCGCGGTGGTCTTCCAAGAACCATTGTTGATGGATAATTCGGTCTTCAATAACGTGGCTTTGGGTCTTAGGCTGCGGGGAGTTGCCGGCCAGGAGCTGACCGAGCGGGTCAACTTGTGGCTGGGTCGTTTCGGCATCTCGCAACTAGCCGACCGGCAGGCGCGCACTCTTTCTGGCGGAGAGGCCCAGAGGACGAGCTTGGCCCGCGCGTTCGTATTGTCCCCCCAGCTCTTGCTGCTTGACGAACCGTTCGCCGGTATCGATCCGGCGACTCGCAGTGCCGTCCAAGCGGACGTCCAACAGGCGATTCTGGAAGCCGCCACGACTACCGTTCTCGTAACCCATGATCGAGATGAGGCCCTAATGTTCGGGAATCGGGTAGCTGTCCTCGTTGGCGGTCACGTTGCACAGGTCGGGCCTCCCGATGAGGTATTCAGTCGGCCGGCCGATGCCCAAGTCGCCGAGATCGTCGGCGTCGAAAACGTCTTTCCGGGCACGGTGGACAGATCGATCGACGGCGTGTCGACTATAAAGACGGCGGAATTCGAAGTTGAGGCGGTGGCCAACATGGAAACCGGCCAGTCTGTCCTGGTCTGCATCAGGCCCGACGACGTGACCCTCACACCGTCGCCGAATCTCGTTAGCAGCGCCCGCAATCGTATTTCCGGCAACATAGACGCTATCAGATCGAGGGGCGCCGTAGCCGAGGTAACCGTTCGCGTCGGCGGGGCGCAGTTGATTACCCTGGTGACCAGGGCTTCTCTGGTGGAACTAGGACTAGCACCGGGCCAGCCGGCCGTCGCTCAATTCAAGGCGACTGCCGTTCATCTCATTCCCCAGAGCCGCTAGGCGCCGTTGGGCAACGACTCGACGATTCTCTCGACCAAGGCGATTTCATCTCTGGACGCGCTGATCAGGGAGTCTTCCACTGTGGCGTTCGATGGGCCGGCGGCGGTTAGGAGCGCGTCAGGCAGGCCAATCAATTCCGATAGCATTGCGGACCTCGCGATCTCCGCTTGACCAAGGAGCATCGCGACCTCGGTCGGCACATATCCGATTGCCGCTAGAGCCTTGCGGACCTGGTTAGCATGCTCACGCTCGTGCGCCGCATAGCGATGGAAGCGGAACCTCAAGTCTACTTGCCAGTCGCTCCACGTGGTTGAGGCGACGAGTAGCTCGTCGGTGAGACCGTAAAACGCCCGATTGACCTGTTCCCGGCCGCGGACCAGCTGTTCGTGAACGGCAGCCACGTCGCCCTCAATCGTCGCCTCGATTGGGCCCAACACGGCCGGCCTCTCGGTTGGATCCTTGCCGTCTCGGTACCGACGGGCGGAGAAGTCGACGTTGGTGGAATACCGTTCCTCAATAGTTAGCAAGTGTCCTATGGCCTCACGGGGCGACCATTCATCGTCGGCCGGCCTCCGGTCGAGTGCATCATCAGTCAAGCCGGCGAGAAGCGCCAAAGTCTCACCACGGGCAGCGCTTCCCTCCGCCAGCAGCAGTTGGGTCTCGCTGGGCTTCCAGTTAGCTGCCGTGAGCGCAAGCCGGATGTTGAGCCGGTGTTCGTAGTCGTGATCGCATAGGCGTATGAGAAGATGGCGGATATTCGATTCCTGGTCACGCCATGAGACCTTGCGCTCTAGATCCTCCGGCATTACTCGCGTTAGCTCGTTCAGAGTCGCTGCGCGCGTTTTCCAAGCGCTGTCGATGAGTTGGCTGATCTGGGCCGATTCATCCGGCTGTTCCGTCATCGTTACTGGGCCTCCATCGCCGATGTCTTCAGGGCTGAGGGTTGGTCGGGTTCGCGGGTCTGTGACCCAATAAGTGCCATTTTACACTCACCGCCCGCTTGCAAAAGCGTTGCGCCAGGCGAACGAGCCGCCCGGCAGGATCAATCGCGTTTACGGACTGAGCCGCGGGGGCACCTGACCGCGAGCCGGATTCTAGGTTGACGCGCCGGCGGGTGTCAATGCGGTGGCGCAGCACTCGAAACGTGCGCCGCCTCCGCCTGTTGTTCGATGTTGTCCGTGGCGAGCCGGATCCTACGGGGGACTTCTTACCTAGCATCTAAGTCTTCCCAGGATCAATTGATGGCTGATACTCCTCTTCGGAATATAATTCCATGAGACGAGACCTTCATTCGTGGCATCCCTGGCGTGGATGGAGAGCAACAGGAGTTTCAATGGCTGACGGCATTTCCAAGACCCCTCCTCCGGTGGCTAGCAGCCTGCGGCGAGGTGTAAGTCTGGCTTTGATCCTAGTGTTGATCCTGGCCGGCGTGATTTGGCTTCAGGGAGGCGATCCTGTTGGCACCCTGAGAGCCGTGGTCTCGGGAGAGGCCTTGGTTGCCCTTGTGAATCAGTCTCCAGCACCCAGGCCAGGCAGGCACGCGCCTGATTTTACGCTTACAGACCTCGATGGAAATCAGGTCACGCTGTCGGAGCACCGCGGGCAGAAAGTGATCCTGAATTTCTGGGCTACTTGGTGTCCCCCGTGTCGAGCCGAGATGCCGGATCTCGACCGGCTGGCACGCGACCACCAGGGCAGCGTCACGGTTCTACTGATTGATCTCGAAGAGGAAGAGGGGCGAATTCGTCCGTTCCTCGATGACATTGGCGTTACTCTAGTTCCATTGCTCGATCTAGATGCCAAGGTTGCCATTATGTATCGGGTGGCGGCGTTGCCAACCTCAATAATTGTTGACGAAGAGGGAGTGATCCAAGAGGTCCAGGCCGGCGCGGTCACGTATGAGTGGCTTGTCGAGCGCCTAAAATAGCTGGAAATTTGCTACAATCAATAATTGAAGACGAGTCCAACCGATATACGAAACATCATCCTAAGCTGGCGCGGCAACAGTCTCAAAGGGTCAGAATTTGGCCGACAACGCTGCGATTAACGATCTTGCCGCCCAACGGCGAACGCCTCAATGGCCTATCTGGTTAGGCTGGATTGGCGTGCTGGCCATCATCGGGCTGTTTGTCGCCGGACTCGCAATTCCCCGGTCGATCATCTCTCCCGAAATCCCGGACGCCAAGGATTTTGAGATGCCCTTGTTCGATCGTGGCGTGGTCCGACTGTCGGACTATCAAGGTCAAGTAATCGTGCTGAATTTCTGGGCCTCCTGGTGTATACCCTGTCGTGACGAAGCGCCGGTAATTGAGAAGCTGTACCGTGAATACGGCGGCCGTGAGGTTGTTTTCTTGGGAGTCAACATGCAAGATGCGGAGAACGATGCCCGCGCGTTCATCGATGAGTTCAGCCTCGGTTATCCGAACGGACGAGACGTGAATGGCTCAATTTACATACTGTACGGAGTTGCCGGCGTTCCCGAGACATTTATCATCGGCAGCGACGGCAAAATTATCCGCAAGCACATCGGGCCTATCAATGAACGCCTGCTGCGAGACTATCTGGAGGAGGCGCTGCAATGAGTGAGGCCGCAGTTCCCTCGGTCACTCTAGCCAAGGGGCCAACAGGAGGCAAAAGACAAATCCGAGTCGTTGTCGGTATCTTGGTTATCTTCGTAGCACTCGGCTACCTGATCTTTACCAGTATCAAAGAAACTACGGTATATTATTTGACCGTAAGTGAGCTGCAGGCTCAGACCGAGTCTCTGAAAGGCGAGAGAGTGCGGATAGCGGGCAACGTCGCGGCCGGATCAGTGCATCGCGACGTTGCGACATCGAGCGTACGATTCGTGGTCTACGACGAGAGCGGTGAGTTGCCAGTCGTACATAAGGGTGTGGTGCCGGACGTCTTTAGCGAGCATGTGGAAGTCGTCGTCGAGGGAGTTTACACCGGAGACGAGTTCCATTCGACGACCCTGTTGGCGAAGTGTCCTTCTCGTTTCGAAGCCCAGTTGAATACGAGCTAGCTAAGAACATTGGCAGACCTCGGCGCAATAGTTGTACTGGCGGCGTTTGTCGTCGCGGCCTTCGGCGTGGCGGCCTCAATAGTTGGCCACTTGCGGGGCATCTCCCCCCTAATCATCAGCGGCCAACGGGCGGCCCTGTCGGTCTCGTTGCTAGCAATTCTGGCAACGGCAGCGCTTATTTACTCTTTCGTCACCGACGACTTTACCGTCGCGTACGTCGCCCAGCGTTCAAGCTACGAAACCGACCTGCCGCTGAAGGTGGTGGCCTTCTACGCCGGCCAGGCCGGCTCGTTGCTGTACTGGACGACGGCGCTTTCAATCTTGACTGCGGTAGTCATTCTGCAGAACCGCCGGCGGCATCCCGAATTGATGCCCTACGTCACTGCTGTGCTTCTGGGGATTCAAGGTTACTTCCTGTTCTTGATTGGCTTCGTGAGCAGCCCTTTCGAGCGCCTGCCCTATACTCCGCCAAATGGACTAGGGATGATGCCGCTTCTGGAAGATCCGGGCATGCTGATTCATCCCCCGATGCTGCTTGCCGGCTATATGAGTTGGGCTGTGCCCTACGCATTCGCCATCGCGGCGCTGGCGAGCGGTCGATTGGATACGGAATGGGTTCGCACAACCCGCAACTACGCGATCTTCGCTTGGTTGATTCTAGGCATCGGGAATCTTCTAGGAGCATGGTGGGCCTATCACGTACTCGGATGGGGAGGGTATTGGGGTTGGGACCCGGTGGAGAACGCGGCGATTTTGCCCTGGTTCGTCGGTACCGCTTACCTTCATTCAGTCATGATCCAGGAGCGTCGGGGAATGCTGAAGGTTTGGACCATGGCTCTGATGATAACGACCTTCCACCTAGCCATCTACGGCACTTTCGTCGTACGGAGTGGCTTGATTACGTCGGTCCACTCATTCGCAATCTCGGGAATCGGGCCTTATTTCCTAGGATTCTTGGCGTTTAGCCTTGTAGGCTCACTGATATTGTTAACCCGCCGGCTTGGCGCTTTGCGTTCTGAGGCTGAATTCGATTCCGTTATATCCAGAGAGAGTGCGTTCCTACTGAACAACCTTTTGTTTCTGGGCATTACATTCGCGACCTTCTTGGGGTCGCTGTTTCCGCTCTTCGTAGAGCTAGTTCAAGGAACTCGAATTACCGTGGCAAGGCCATATTTCGAGCAGATCAATGGACCTATGTTCCTGGCTCTGATAATTCTGATGGGTATCGGTCCACTGCTCCCGTGGCGTCGAGCCTCGCGCCAGCTTCTCTGGAAGAACTTCGCGCCGCCGGTCATCGCTACCGGCTTTCTTGCCATCGCGTTGTTTGCGGCTGGCATTCGCGAATTTCTGCCTCTGATCGCCTTCGCCAGCTGTGGCTTCGTCCTATTCGGAGTGGGCCTCGAATACTACAGAGGCATCGGCGTCAGATTGCGCGCGGGGCGAACAATTGGGAATGCGCTTTTGTCGATGCTGTCGTCCAATCGCCGCCGATACGGAGGATATATAGTTCATATCGCCATAATATTGATCGGCGTGGCGATAGTCGGATCAAATTACTATCAGATCCAGCGGGAAGTGTCGCTGTCTCCGGGCGAGTCGATATCTCTGGGCAGGTATACGCTCACTTACAACGGGCTGTCAGAGCAGGCGCTGCCGGACCGCCGAATTGTCTCAGCCAACCTCGACCTGTTGGAAGATGAACGCCCCATCGGCCAGATTGAGCCGGGCCGCAGCTTCAGACGTAACTTCGAGCGCCAACCTACATCGACGATTGTGATTCGCAGCGACTTGCGTGAGGACCTCTACGTGGTTCTGGCCAGCTGGGACGCCGCCGGAAATGCTAGCTTCTTCATGTATGTCAATCCTCTGGTGATGTGGCTTTGGATCGGAGGGGTTGTGCTACTGGTGGGAGGGCTGGTGATAATCTGGCCGGAAGGTTCACCTGTCCGCTCCGTTGCGGCGTCATCGGCCACGATGCCGGCTGTCAGCCGAACGACAGCAGAGACCTAGAGTGGGCCGGCGCAACAGACCTGAGTCGGCCAAGGGCAGTCATAAGACGGAGGTTACAACGTACTTGAAACGCCGGTTCACTGTTGTCTGCATCGGGTTGACGTTGGCGACGATGGCAATTATGGGAATGTTGATGTTTGCTTCGCCGGCCCGGGCGGAGTCCGAACCTTACTCCGACGAGGACTATCGGGAGGTTGTAGATCAGCTCGGTTGCATTCAGTGCAATATGCGACCCTTATTTGGGTGCGAGACGCCTACCTGCCTGGATTCCAAGGCGTTGATTCGAGTGAAGCTGGCGGCCGGGGAATCGCCGGGCGAGATCGTGCAATTTTTTGTAGATCGATACGGCGACTCCATACTGCTGAACCCGCCGGCTCGTGGGCTGAACCTGCTGATCTGGGTACTCCCGGTCGTCGCCTTGCTGGCCGGCGCCTTCGTGATCGGTCGCGTCCTGAGCCACAGAGGCGATTCTTCCAGACCCGCGTACGTATCATCAATCGATGATGAGTATGAGTCGCGGGTAGAAGAGGAGTTAAGGGTGATTCAACGAGGGCGCGGCTAGTGTGGATCGAGCTTGGGATCGTCGCCGGTATTGGCGCTATGGCCTTTGCCGCTTGGCCCTTGTGGCGTTCCAAGGATCGTCGAAACTCGCGCCTGATGTCCTTGAGACTAGGCGAGTTGGAAATTCAACGGGACCTGGCCTATCGAGATCTTGTGGACCTTGACGACGACCATTCCCTCGGCAAGATTAGTGAGGAAGACTACGCACCCTTGCTTGCGGAAAGTCGACAACGAGCTGCCGGGTTACTGCGGGAAATCGATCGTTTGCGACCCCTCGTCGAAACGGAGAAGACGCTCGCCAATGCTGAGGTTGCGTTGGCTGAGGGTGCCAAACCACGGCACCGATCTTCCGTCTGTCCAAATTGTGACTCCTCGGTAGAAGCGTCCGCCAACTTCTGCCCTGAATGCGGCGTCGGGCTTCGCGACAGCAGCCAGTCACACCCTGATCTACCGGTCGGAACCAGCAGGGCGCCTTAAAGACTCTTTGCACGGATTATCTCGGGTGCGACTGGAGCTTTGGCGACACTTTACGTGTCTTGACCGCGCAATCGAGCGATCCGGGACCCGCACGCCACTAGACTTGTCTACGAAATCGGAAGGCGAGAGGAAAAGCGACACGATGCGCTCACATTTATCCCCAACTCTTGCACGTGGCTTGATGGTCGTAGTCGGCCTACTGGTTTTACTTGCACATGCCGGCACGGCACAGGCGGCTCCCGACGCTATTCTGGTGATCGGAGAAGTGGAAATTGCAGATGCCGATGCTTCGCCGTCGGACTTGATCGTGAACGTACACGCTGGATTTGGCGAGGGATTCGCTGTCGTCGGACAGACGCAACCCGATCCATCGGGTCGATACGACGTGGAGTTGCCGCTTCGACCCGACAATCGCATGTTCGTATCTGTCAACTACCAGGGAGTTACCTACTCCACCCAGCCGATCGATGTGCCGGCGGAAGGGCCGGTGAGGTTGATGCCGATCACGGTCTTTCCGACTACCGACGACCAATCTGTCATCAGGGTCGAGTCTTCGACGATAATAGTTGCCCAGATCGATCCGCAACAACAGCAGATGACCGTGCTGGAAATGATGACCGTGGTCAATGAATCGACCAGTGTCTACATTGGCGACAAGCGAGGAGAGCCGGGCACCGGCGTTCCCGGCGTTCTGAATCGTACGCTGACTGTCGACCTTCCTGAAGGCGCCGGCAGCTTCCAGATGCAACGTGGCTTGGGCGCAGAAGACCTGATGCCGAGCGCTGGCAGATTCTACTTTACCGAACCCGTGTTTCCCGGCCGGCGCCAGATCGTATATTCCTATGAGATTGGCTACCCATTTTCCGTCCACCTGTTCGCAAGGCCGCTGAGCTATCAGACCGACTTGATTCGAGTATTGATGCCCGAAATAGGGGCACGGATCGATAGTCCTGATTTGGATTACGCTGGACTGACGGAGCTTCAGGGCCGAAGTTATCAAATGCTATTCGGCGCAGACCTGCCTGCCGGCACAATGGTTCGGGTTCAAGTCAGCGGGCTACCTGTTCGGCCGATCGGCGCCCAGTTGGATTTCACGACTATGCGAATCTTGGCGGGGATCCTAGTGTTGTTGGCGCTGGGCGCGATTGGCTTTTACGGGTTTCGCTCCAGGGCTGATTCCTCCGCAGGTCCCGCGTCGAACCGGGCTGACCTCGCCGCAAGCCAGGAGAAGACGGCTGGTGAATCGCGACGACCTGGAGTCGAGGCCAAACCAATCGATGAGTAAGGACCCCTCGCCTACTCAGCCGGCGCTCTCCGCTACTGGACTCACTAGGCGGTTCGAGGGCCGGCCGGCTCTCGTCGACGTCAGCTTCGATCTCGCTTGGGGCAGGCGCGCCCTCCTGCTAGGACCGAACGGCGCCGGCAAGACTACCCTGCTGCGGGTATTGGCAACCCTGACTCGACCTTCGGCTGGGATCGCAACGGTGGCCGGCTTTGACGTGACGGACCAGGCGGCTTCCATTCGCCGATTGGTTGGCTACGTCGGTCACCAGACCTATCTATACGATGATCTTACCGTCGACGAGAATCTACGATTCTACGCCCGCTTGTATGGAAAGAGCCGGTCGAATGATTCGATCGAGTCGGTAGTTGAAAGGCTCGAGCTTGGTCCAAGTCTCAACCAGCGTGTGCGCATACTGTCGCGCGGATGGCAACAGCGTGCCGCGTTGGCCCGGGCTCTGCTCCACGATCCGCGAATACTGCTATTGGACGAGCCGGACACGGGTCTTGACGAGGCCGCCACCGCGACGCTGTTTGAGCTACTCCGGCGCAGCGAGTGTACTATGCTGATCGCTACCCATTCACTCGACCGGTTCGAACACCTAGGCACTGACGTTATCCGATTGGATGGTGGGCGGATAGCACGCGACGCATCCGCCCAACCGGCGCCTGCCGTTCGAGCCGGCTGAGCTATCGACCGATGTCCGCGGTAGCCGCAATCATTTGGAAGGATCTCGTCCTTGAGTTGCGGACCCGTGAAGTCCTCACCAGTACGGCCCTATTCGCGCTGCTGGTAGCTCTCACCTTCAGCTTCGCCCTTGACCTGCGGCTTGATGTGGCTAGAGAAGTCGTGCCGGGCGCGTTCTGGGTAACGTTGATACTCAGTGCGTTGCTTGCGCTCAACCGGGCGTTTGCGGCCGAGCGCGAAGGCGCCACAATTGAAGGTTTGCGAATGGCTCCCGTCGACCGTGGATCTATCTTTGCCGCTAAGTTCTTCGTGAACCTGCTCTTCATGTTGTGGATCGCGCTCATCAGCGCTGTAGCTTTCTCGGTTTTCTTCAACATTGGATTTGAGTGGGCTGGATTGGCAATCGCTGTCGTGCTGGGTTCTATAGGTCTCTCCGCCGTCGGGACGATTTTTGCTGCGATGGCGACGAGCACCCGCGCCCGCGAGGCTCTCCTGCCGGCCTTGATGCTGCCCGTCACGACGCCGGTAGTGATCGCGGCCGTGCGAGCTACGGAGTTCTCGATTGAAGGCAAAGGCGTAGATCAGTGGGGAATCTGGCTCAGCGTCTTGATTGTTTTTGATATAGTGTTCGTAGTTCTGTCGTTTATCACCTTCGAGTTTGTCATTGAGGAGTAACGGTATTGGTTACTGGAGAACTTAGATTGGAGCGAACCGCCGGCCGGCCGTTGGCGGCCCTGGCTGGATTCGATTGGCTTGGATGGACCGCGGTCATTTCGATGATGGTGGCTCTGTTCGCCATCTTCATTCTCGCACCCACCGAGCGGATCCAGGGCGTTGTACAACGCATATTCTACTTTCACGTTGCGCTAGCTTATCTCGCCTACGTCTCATTCGGGATCGTGTTGGTGACGAGTGTTCTTTACATGCTCAAGCGAAACTTGAAAATTGACATCTGGGCTCGCTCAGCCGCCGAAGTAGGCGTCATGTTCATATCGCTGAATCTGATAACGGGCATTTTCTGGATGCGTCAAGTGTGGGGCACATGGTGGACGTGGGATCCCAGGCTTACTACGACTCTGATTCTTTGGTTTGTATACGCGGCGTATCTGATGCTGCGATCGTACGCCGGCAACGATCATCGAGGGGCTGCGTTCAGCTCAGTGATCGGCGTATTCGGCGCCGCTATGATACCCATAGTTCATTTCTCGGTGACCTGGTGGCGAACGATTCACCCGGCCCCGACAGTGCTAAGAGAGGGCGGGCCGGCTATGCCAGCCACGATGATCGTTACGCTGCTGATAACTCTTGTGGCCTTTACCTTCGTGTACGCGTATCTGATGCGAACTCGCCTAGGAATCGAGGACCTGCGCGAAAGGCTGTCCGAGATCCACGAAACCAGGCATTGAACGGAACCGACAGGGCGGTCTGCTGATGGATTCGGGATTGTTCTTCCTTTTCGTGGGCTTCGCGGCCGTTTGGCTGGTGCTAGGCGGATATGTCTTATATCTCAATCGACGCGTACGAGAGCTAGGGGAAGAGATCGAACGATTGTCCGGCAAGAGTCGATCCGAAGATGAGTCCGCCTGAATGGACTCAGGTATCTCCTAGCCTGATTCCCTCGTCTGAATCGACAGCATTGGTCGGACGATAGCTCCTAGACTTTGACAACCTCGTCACAGAGGCTTGATCATGGTCGGCACCAGGGGCGTCTTTGTCAGCTGCGCGGCCTCTCTCGAGTGGGCGAAGCTGGCGGTTGCCAGTTGCCCTGTCTGCGAAGTCGACACGGTGATCTGGCATCGTCATTGGCACGCCTTTGCTGAAAATCTTGCTCGTCTCGCGATAGGGGGATTGCCATCTTGGACTCAATCGAGAAAGTCGCTGAGGAAGTTCGCGGGTGCACACTTTGCGCCTTAGCCAAGGGGCGAAAGCTGGCTGTGCCCGGCGAGGGGCCGGCCAACCCGCCGATCATGCTCATAGGGGAAGGCCCCGGATTTCATGAGAACGAACAGGGCCGGCCCTTCGTTGGCCCCGCCGGCAAATTCTTGGAAGCACTGTTGGGGGCGATCGGGTTTCGACGAAGCGAAGTCTTTATTGCCAATGTCGTGAAATGCAGACCACCGAATAATCGTGACCCTTTGCCGGGCGAGATTGGTGCCTGTGACCCGTATCTGCAGCGCCAAATAGAGCTTCTCGATCCCAAGATCATAGTGACATTGGGCCGTTACTCGATGGCAAAGTTTTTCCCCGGCCAGACCATCAGCCGTATACATGGACAATCACGGATGCGCGAAGGCCGGTTTGTAATTGCTATGTATCATCCGGCCGCCGCCCTTCACAATCCGCGGCTGCGGACGGTGATAGAGGACGATTTCAAGAAAGTGGGCGATCTCCTGAATCAATTGGAATTGCAGGTTGAACCCCCGGTCCGGGAGGAGCCTGATCAGCTGCGGTTATTTTGAGATTCGCGTTGATGCGTGATGAAGACGTGGGTTAATCGGCGCGTTCGACGATTTGATATGATCTTCGCGCGATCTGGAGCTTGTCCTAACCATTGCGCGGGGCGAGTATTCCAACTAATTCAATACAGATCGCGACTTACCCAGTGCCATAGAACTCTGAAGATTGTCGCCGGCGGTAACGCTAATCAAGTCGAAACTATTCAGATCCGAGGGTGACCAGAATGCCAAGATACGAGCTAGATGGGCAGGTAGCCATAGTGACAGGCGCCGGCAGAGGGATCGGCAGGGCCATTGCGCGCCGGCTGGCGCACGAGGGCGCTAGCGTCGCTGTTTCGGACCTCGATGTCGAAAACGCGGCCGGGGTTGCGGATGAGATAACGGCCGCCGGCGGTGAGGCGATTTCATTCCGGACTGACGTAACTAGTAAAGCTGACGTCGACAAGATGGTTGAGGACGCGGTCGCGCGTTTCGGCCGGTTGGACATATTGGTAAATAACGCCGGCATCGGCGCGGTAGTTCCATTGATTGACACGGATGAGTCCACTTGGGACGCTCTGATGAACGTGAATGCAAAGGGCACCCTGCTGTGTTCGCAGGCCGCCGCGAGGCAAATGATCGCTCAAGGCGACGGCGGCCGGATCATCAATAATGCGTCCGGCGCTGGCAAGATGGCGCCGGGCAAAGACATTCCTCTCGGAGCCTACGCTGCCAGCAAGCACGCTGTGGTAGCGATAACTAAGCAGATGGGCTTGGAGCTTTCCCCGCATGGGATTCTGGTGAACTGCGTATGCGCCGGAATAGTCGATACGCCTATGTGGGATTTGATCGACCGCGAGGTAGCGAAGCTCCAAGGAGTTCCAGTCGGATCGGTAAAGGCCGGCGCTGTGGCTTCAATTCCTGTAGGCCGTATCGAACAGCCGGAAGACGTGGCGAATATGTTCGCATTCCTGGCTTCGGAGGACGCGAACTATCTTACTGCTCAGACCTACAATATTTGTGGGGGCATTTTGCCCTACTAGCCCGCTGAGGCCTGTTGCTGGCCAAACCGCACGGCTGCGTCAGATGTCTACTAGTCGGGCTTGATTATTCAGCTCTGCATAGGAAACTTGGGACCCGACAGTCGCGAGGAGCGAAAACTATGAAACCTGCCCGGAAAGTCGATGCCGCCTCGGTGAACTTGCTCGACGCTTTCACCACTCCTCCGCCGGGCCGATTTCCAACCCACCTGGAAAGCGGACCCGGCTTATCCTTGTCCTACGCCGGCCTATCCCATAATGAGGTTCTGTCCCGCCTTCAGGTGACTGACGATCAATTCGACGATTCCGCCCCTGATCAACCGACGAGAACCGTACAGCTCACGGACCCGGCGAACGGCCTTGAGGTGACCCTCGAATATGTTTACTACCCCAAACACGATTCCGTAGTGTACGGCGCCACCTTGAAGAACAATGGTGACGGTGTTATCGAGCATATCAGTACGCTCCGCTCATACGACCTTGTCTTCGAGCCGCTACAGTCTCTCGGCGATCCAACGGTGCACACGATAGGCGGTGGAGTGACCCACATGCTCTATCCGCCAATGGCCTACCGGCTCCAGGAATCGTATATAGCTGGACCGAACGTCCTTACGATCGATTCTGGGCCTTCGGGGCGATCTTCGAACAAAGACTTGCCGTTCTTCTACGTAGAGGATGGGGAGCGAACTTCCGGCCTGTTCGGCGGTATCGAATGGTCTGGGCTGTGGCATTTCACCTTCACTCGGGAAGACGAGCCGCCGCAAATCCACTACGGTCAGCTTGGCCCCGACAAGTCGCTGTCGATCCAGGGAGGAATGGACGAGGTCGATCTTAACCTCTTGCCCGGGGAGACCTTTCACATTCCGCGCGTCTTGCTTGGATTCTACGAGGGGTCTGTAGAAGTTGGGCGCAACCGGCTGCGTCGGTTCCTGAGCGATTGGGCGCCAGTCCTTTCTGACGGCCGGCGGATGCCGCTCATACAAGCGGTTCCAGGTGGATACATCTGTCCGCCCAACCTTACCAACGACTCCCAGTGCAGAACTCACGCGGAAGCCAACGCTGAAATCGGCGCCGAATACTATGTTATCGAGTGCTGGTTTCAGGACCTCCCGGGATCGCCCGGCGCCTGGGGCGCGACCGGTTCTTCGCGGGGAACCTGGCATCCTGATCGCGAACGTTTCCCGGATATGAAATCACTTGCCGATTTCGTCCGTTCGAAGGGGCTGCGGTTCGGCCTGTGGACCGACATGGAGGTGGCGCACGTATCGTCCGAAGTGGCGCGCGAGCATCCGGAGTGGGTCTTGTATTTGCCCGGTGAACAGGGGACGAGCCAATCCCCTGACGGTCTCCTAAACCTTGCGATTCCGGCGGCCCAGGATTGGGCGATCGCCGTATATGATCGCTTGATCGATGACTACGGCGTCGAATGGATCTTTTACGATAACAACATCAATCCGGGACCGTACTGGGATGCTAACGAGCCGTCTCATCGGATTGGCCGGCTTCAGCACGATTACATCCGTGGCGTTTGGCGTGTATGGGACGAGGTCCGGCGACGCCACGCAAACGTTGTCTTGGAGAACTGCTCCTCCGGCGGCCGGCGGATCGACCTTGGCACGCTTGGGCGGGCGCACTGCAACTACACCAGCGATCAATTCCGCTATGGCGATGCGATTCGCTATCAATTTACCGGCGCAAATACCGTGCTGCCGGGAAACCTCATCATCAATGGTCTTTGCCGTGGCCTGGACGATTACACAGACGAGGCGTTCCACCAACATTTCGCCGGATTGCTTAACATCACCGAAGGAGTCGAGGACTGGTCGGACGATCTAAAGGACCGGGCGAGACGGCATATCGAGGTTTATAAGTCGGTCCGCCACCTATTGGCGGAGGATTTCTATCCGCTATTTCCTCAACCGCAGAGCTTGCGCCAATGGGATGGATGGCAGTTTCACGATCCTTCGACCGGGGAAGGATTCGTCCTGGCGTTCCGTGTGCAATCGGATCAGGGGCGCGCAAGTCCACGACTGCGGGGCTTGGATGGCGGTCGCACGTATGCGATCGAGCACCCATATAGCGGTGCACATAGTGTTCTGGAGGGCCGCGTTCTACTTGACGAAGGATTGCCCTTCTCGTTACCCGTCAACGGTTCGCAATTGATTCGCTACCGACCCATTTAGGTCCGCTCATTAGGGATACCTGAAACTTGAGCTTTGCTCGTGAGTCTAGTGCCTGAAGTGCCGTTCGCCCGTCAACAGCATGGCCATTTGGCGCTGATTTGCGGCACTTATGACCTCTTTGTCTTTTATGGATCCACCGGGCTGGATAATCGCGGTTACGCCGGCTGAGGCGGCGTGTTCGACGCCGTCCGTCATCGGGAAGAATGCGTCGGATGCCAGTACGGCTCCGACTGAGCGTTCGCCGGCCTTGCGAGTCGCCAGATCGACCGCATCTACTCTGCTCATCTGGCCGGCGCCAACACCTACGACCGAGAGTCCCTTTGCAAGAACGATTGCGTTGCTCTTTACATATTTGACAGTTCGCCAAGCGAATTCAAGGTCTGTTAGCTCTTCGAGGGTAGGCGCTCGATCGCTCGCGACGGTGTAGGCAATCTCGGTCGCAGATGCCGTGTCTTGCGTTTGGACCAAGAACCCTCCGTCAATTCGCCTAAAGTCCAGGGCGCCCGTCGGCGCCACGTGACGCTCGTCTTCACTCAGTGTATTGGGATCGATCGCAAGCACTCGCAAGTTCTTCTTCTTGCATAGGATCGCGAGCGCCTCCGGCGAGTAACTGGGCGCGATGATATCCTCGTAAAAGAGTTTAGCTATCGCGGCGGCCGTCTCTTCGTCTACCTCGCGATTAAGACCGATTGCTCCCCCAAATGCCGACACAGGATCGCCATCATAGGCCTTATGGTAGGCGGCCGGCAGATCGTCGGCGCAGGCTAAGCCGCATGGGTTGCTGTGTTTGATGATGGCGACACACGGATGGCTGAAGTCACGCACACAACTCCAAGCGGCATCTACATCCTGCAAGTTGTTGAATGACAGTGCCTTCCCATTGAGCTGTTCGGCGCCGGCAATCGAAGCCTCGGTGCGTGGATTGGGCACCTGGAGGTAAAGGGCCGCATTTTGGTGAGGATTCTCGCCGTAGCGCAAGTCTGCCACTTTGCTCAATGAGACTGTCAGTTCATTGGGAAACAGGAGGTCCTTGTCTCTCAAGAAGCCGGCGACGTGCGAGTCGTAGGCCGCGACGTGTTGGAAAGACTTGGCAGCCATAGCTCGTTTCATCTCCATGGGTGGTTCGCCTCGAGACAGTGCGGCCAGGGCATCGTGGTAGTCTAATGGATCGACCAAGGTCAGAACGCTCTGAAAATTCTTGGCTCCCGCTCTGAGCATAGCGACGCCACCCACGTCTATTTGCTCGATCACCTCATCGAACGATACTTCGGGCTTTTCGACCGTCTCTCGAAACGGATATAGGTTGACTACCAGGAGCGAAATTGGCTCTATACCGAAGCGGGACAGCTCCGCGAGGTCTCTGCTGTCCGACGCCCTGGCGAGCAGGCCGGCGTGAACCATTGGGTGCAACGTCTTGACTCGCCCGCCAAGCATCTCGGGAAAGCCGGTGAGATCTGAAACCGATGTTGCGTCGATGCCGATTGATTGAAGGTACGCCTTGGTTCCGTCCGTGGCTAACAACGTGTAGCCCAGACGTTTCAGTCCAAGCGCTAATTGGTCAAGCCCAGTCTTATCTGACGGGCTTATGAGTGCATTCACGGTAATCGCCTCGGAAAACGATACTGCGTCCGGAGGGCATATTCTCAGCGTCCCGATAATTCGTGCTTATGGGGTTCAAGGCGCCCTTCTGACGCGCGAGATTTGTGCAAGGCTTGGCTTCGAAGTGAAATGGACCCTCACGTTGCCGAGAGCTTCGGACCAGAAGGTCATTTCTTTCACATTATAGACGCCGAATCGAAAACCGTCTCGCAGAGACCGACACAGAGATATCAAAAACAATATTATTCGAACAACTTAGTTATTGACGACTCGTTTTCGTTTGTTTAGAATGAATTCCATCGACTCCCGGCGTCCACCTTTCAAGGGCTCGATCGGGCAGAACTGCAGGCATTCGTAGTTCTATTCGATCCCCCATTCCTCCTAAGCGTCGGGCTTTTGTTCTATGAGGACTGACTAAGGCACTATATGGCTTCTTTTCGCGGCAACGCCTTGGCTGCACCCTCAGCCACGCGCGCAGAATCGGTTGCGATCCCTGCTCGGCGACGTCAATCATCTACGTCAACCCCGGCCGGGCTTGGAACAAGGGCGAAATTCGTGGTCTGGTTGGCCCTTGTCCTACCAGTAGCGGTATTGGGAGGGCTCGGTTTGCTCAACTTTGAGCCGCTGCCGGCCTGGTTCCTTCCATTTGTTGGTGCGTGGCTGCTCACGTCACCGATCTCGGCGCTGGTCTTGACCCACCTGGTATTCCAGAGACCGTTACGCGACATTCACCAGATCGAGCGGTCAGTCCGGCGGCTTGCCGGCCACGACTTCGACACTCCAGTTCCCACGGAGGTCATCTCCGAGCTAGGCCCATCGGCAAGGCACCTACAGGAGCTAGGACAGTTGCTGGCCGAATTCGAAATGACAACCGTCCGCGGCCATTCCGACGCTGAGGCCCGAATAGGTCATCAGCGCGACGTGGTGGACCATCTGTCGGTGGAGAATGCGCGGCTGCAAGGAGAGTCTGAAATCCTGAGAGAGCTTGCCAGTTACATCACCAGGGATCTGGGAGCTCCACAAATCTGTGGCAAATTGATCGCCACTCTTGAAGACAAGATTCACTTCTCGATGGTCGAGGTGTACTTGTGCGAGGGAGAACCCTGCGAGCGCTTGGTACTCGCCGCAAAATATGATCGGAAGCGTAATGTCCGCCTTGTTGGCGACTACATCCGCGAGTTCAATGCGATTGACGTGTCCAAGCTCAGCCGTCGCAACATCTTAGCTTGGCCATTGAGAACCGGCAATCCCCTCACAATCCGAGACTTCGCAAATCAGGCTTGGATTGAAAGCGCGGAAAGCGAATTGTTGTCGCAGATGGTAGTGCCTCTGCTAGCCAGCGACAAATTGTTGGGGCTCCTGTTTCTCGGAGCCGATGAGGCCTCTCTTTACAGCAAAAGCGACGAGCACCTAGTGGCGTCGGTTGCAGGTCTTGCAGCCGTTGCCATACACAACGTGCATCTGAATGCCGAAGCGGCCAAAGTAGACGCGCTTCGTGAACTCGATCGTTTGAAAACTGAGTTGCTCTCAACAGTATCGCATGAGCTCCGTACGCCGCTCGCTTCTATCAAGGGTTACTCGACCACTCTTCTGCGTAGCGACGTCGAATGGGATCAGGACGAGCAGACCGAGTTCTTGGGAATGATCGACGAAGAAGCCGATCGCCTCAGCAATCTGATCGACGATCTCTTGGAAATGTCTGCGATTGAGGCCGGAGTCTTCCGAATTCGCCGCCGGATGACCGATGTCGGCAAGTTGGTCCAAAAACTGGCGAAGCGAACAAGGGCGCATACCCAGTTACATAAGTTGAGCTGTCACGTGCAACCTGGTTTGAATGAGACGGCGGTCGATGCCCGCAGGGTTGAGCAGGTCGTCAGTAACCTCTTGGAAAACGCCATCAAGTACTCGCAGGACGGTGGCAGAATCAGGGTCGCGGTTGAGGAGATTGACTCGAAGATTGTGATTAGCGTCGCCGATCAGGGTATAGGAATACCACAAGATGAGATCGGATTGATTTTCGATCGATTCTATCGAGTCAAAGGTTTCCAATCGTATGAAACGGGCGGCTCCGGCTTGGGATTGGCTATCTGCCGAGGGATCGTTGAAGCCCATGGAGGCCAGATCTGGGTAGAAAGTGATGCCGGAAAAGGAAGCGTGTTTACTTTCTCGATCCCGACCTCACGCGTCGATGAGGAGGAGAATAATTTGGTTATGGAGACAGCTAAATAAAATGGCACGCGAACAGATATTGGTAGTTGACGATGAACCCAAGATCCTGAGACTCGTTCGCAGTAACCTAGAGAAGCTCGGGTACAAGATCATCACGGCCCAAGACGGCGAGAGCGCCTTGAGCGCTGCTGAGATGAATGAGCCGGATCTCATAATTCTGGACCTCATGTTGCCTCGCATGGATGGCTACGAAGTGTGCCGCCGGCTTCGCGAGTTCTCCACTGTCCCGGTCATAATGCTGACCGCTCGCGAGGAGGAGCCCCACAAGATTCGCGGCCTCGAGTTGGGTGCCGACGATTACCTGACCAAGCCGTTCAGTGTCCAAGAGCTTATCGCGCGAATCCGGGCGGTACTCAGGCGGACGCGGCTTCCAAACGCGACTCGGCATGAGCCTGCGTTCAAGTGCGAAGGTTTCGAAATGAACTTCGCACAGCGCCGGCTGTTCGCCGCCGGTAGACAGGTAAAACTCAGCCCCACCGAGTACAAGCTGCTTTACCACTTGGTCACGAATCACGGACGCGTGGTCTTGCATCAAGACCTACTAACCAAGGTATGGGGCCGGGAGTATCGGGATGAAACTGAGTATTTGAGGGTCTACATTCGGTATCTTAGGCAGAAGATCGAGGTTGAGCCTTCGAGTCCAAGGCTGATCCTTACGGAGCCCGGTGTCGGTTACATGTTCGCCGGCGTACCAGAGAAGGCGCAACAGCAACCGGAGAAGGCGGTCGTCTAGCCCGCCAGATCGAAGCGTTTCATCGCGTATCTTACGACGTCGGTCCCAACCGGCACGATTTCGTCCGCGACCGATAGTAGCTCCTCCGGCGAATCGGATACAGCGAGCGCGACGCCGGACCATTTCAGCATCTCAAGGTCGTTCAGGTCATTACCGATTGTCAGAACTTGCGACCGATCTATGCTCATTCGGGCGCTCATCCAGGCGAGCGCACTCCCTTTGCTGACGCCGATCTGGTTGAATTCAACCATGTTGGGATGGCCGCTTGACACGTGGGCCTGACCAGCGAACATTGCTCGCAGCTCCTCGGTCAAAGGGTATGTCCGGCTCTCATCGCAGACTATCGATAGGTGCAGCGGCTCTGGGTTTAGGAACCGGCTCAAGTCGCCCACCGCCCTCGCGCCGTTTTTCATCCAGCTCTCGTACGCCGGTGATGATTCGTCCAAGCTTTCGATAAGCAAATCGTTCCGTCGATAGACATTTACGGCCAAGTCGCGCCGCTTCGCTTCCTGCAACACCCTTGATGAAATTTGAGTAGGAATCGTGCGTTGATAGATATCGAAATCTGTAGAAGGATCGTGGATTAACGCGCCTCCGTAGCATATGAGCGGAGCATTCGTCCCAAGTCGATGCGCGAATGGCGCAAGCGACCCGGGCATCCGGCCTGAGGCCAGCGTGAATAGCTTGCCGGCCGTGGTCAGGCGCTTGACCGCGGTAATCGTCTGCTTGAGCAACGGATCGCCCCACTTGAAGATCGTCCCATCCAGGTCCGACACGATCATGCGGATACACATACAAGATTCCTTTAACGCGATTCTAATTACTTATGGCGAAGCTTTTACATCAGTTTAATCGCGAGGATTTATCCTGTGTTTTGTGGAAGAGTGGGGGTGCTCTAAGGCAAGCCTATTGCCACAGGTCAAAGGAAATGCCGGGGGAGGAGGTGCATATGAGCACTCTCATTCTGGGGTTTTTGCCTGCTTGATGCACGTCCATTCTCTTGACTGATAACCTCTTCTAACTTCTTGCGTTCTCCTCGATAATCCGGCACTTGTTCCATCTAGTCGTTCTCCCTTCGTCCCGATTGCATGAGAGAGCTTCTTCTACGGTCGTTGTGACGAACTAAGAGACGTTGCAACTGATACACCCACGCCGACGATTATCGATCCTCATCACCAGAAAACGCCACGCACCGTCATGCACATCTTGATCACGCCGTAGTCCCCGACTCGGCGCCGCCAAAACTCCCAGCTGTCCCCGCCGGCGCATTGCCTGAGTCACGCTGAAGCAATCCACCGGACAACGCGCTAGAATATCTGATCGATAATGCGCAGAACTGACTGGTTGGTGACCGATCAGGCTGTGAAGGAGTGGAACCCCCCGAGAGTAGCGAATGCCCATGTTATTCCAATCGACTACCATCCTTCGAGTAGATCAACAACGGAGAAAATGTTAAGGCCTAACTTTAACGGATTAATTATGATCCCGGATACATGGTTCCGTTCACGCCCAAGTGTTCCGCTTATCTCGTTGTTTGCATACAAAATTATCGCTACCCGATTCGACGTACCGGCGAATGCCGGAATCCAGGGAATGCATCGAAGGCGCCGATGATCCTCGCGTGCTTGCACCAGCCATCTGACGCAATCTTCATACCATTTTTGTGCCTGCGTCGCCCGGTACGAGCGATTGCTATGAAGACCGCCAGTTTACGCAAGATCGACGATGAGTTTGCGTCCCATCCGTTTCCGCCCGGTCTCGCTGCGCCAATGACGATCGGCATAGTCAAATCTACAGAAATACCTCCAATTTCATCTTCCCAACGCGGCTTTCGAAAGATACTGTTGAATCCCAGCCACAATCCAAACACCAGATCTAGCGCCTATGCGGATGCCCTTCACAACCCATAGATCGTGATCGATCAAAGTTTGCACATCTGCGGGACGGTGTTTCTTCAAGTCTGAAGAGTTCCGTATCCTTGCCAATGTTGAAACATAAATGGCCAAGCATTATGATCCACTTGTGCACTTGTTCGTGTGCCGACGAAGCTTGGCCTCGTCAACATTGATTACAAAAGTGGTGAAAATGCTATGGGCACACCGGCGAAAGACCACTATCGGCTGCTCGGTGTAGAGCGAGATGCTAGTCAAGAGAATATCAGGTCGGCATATCGAAATCTGGCTCGACAGTACGATCCCGACCTGAACCCCAGGAGCGATATCGCAGAGACTCGCTTCAAGGAGATTCTGCGCGCCTACGAGGTCTTATCGGATCCCCAGGAGCGTGAGAAGTACGACTCCGAGGAGATTCACACTGACGATGGCGCACCTTCCAGATCCTATCCCTCCGAGGTCAGCGTAAAGAAGCACGACTCCGAGAACATTCAGCGTGCTGCTAGCGCACCTTTCAGATCTCATCCCTCCCCGTTCGACGCAGAGAAGAATGAACGGGTTGACGCCGAGGTTCGAATAGGGTCCGCGAATCCATTCGCAATCACATGGACGTCCATCAAGGACGTCTACGATGAGCTCTACCGAATCATCGGCATGAATCTGATGTGGTTCGCCGTCTCGGCAGTTATGTTTGCCGTGATTAACGTGATAATCGCTGTGATATGGGGTGAATCAATTATCGCCTCGTTCGCCATAGGTGTGACCGGCTTGATACTCGTCATAGGCCCGAATCCGGCGGCAGCCGGATTGCATTACTTCACGCGACACATAGTCAAGGATGAGATCCTTCACTTCAGTTTCTTCTGGGAAGGACTGAGGATGTTCTGGCGCAAAGCGACGTATATTTTTCTGATAAGTCTTGGTGTTGCGGGTATCTTGTTGGTGAACATGGGCTTCTACTTCGACCGGGGACAGGAAAATGTGATCTTCACCGGCGTCGCGGTGTTTATAGGTTGGGTTACGGTTGTGTGGCTCATGATGCAGCCCTACATGCTGCCGATGTTGATTGAGCAGGAGGACAAGAGAATACTGATAGTGCTGAGGAACTCTTTGCTACTTGCGCTAGACAACATTATCTTGTCGATCTTTGCATTGTTTGCATTCGTGTTGTTCGCTTTGGTGCCAATGATGTTCAGTTTCCCGCTGATAATTGCGACGTTCGGCGGGGGTTTGGTAGCAATGATGAGCGAGCGCATGACGCTTGAGTTAGTTCCCAAGTACAAGGGTCCCGCCGGCGAAGACGCGGCCACCTAAACAAGGCTACTGTGAGGAGCTTTCCGCTAGCTCGAACCAGCGCTTGGAATCTCTCAGGTATCCTTCCAAGTTGCGTCGGATTTCTCGTATGCTGTCCCCCCCGAATTTGTCGATGAACGCGTCGGCGACGATCAACGCCACCATCGCTTCGCCGATCACGCCGGCCGCGGGTACCGCACAGACGTCCGATCGCTGATACTTCGTCGGGCTGCTTTGCCCTGACGCTAGGTCGACCGAGTGCTGTGCCTTGATCGTCGTCGATATGGGTTTCATTGCACCGCGTACTAGTAGCGGTTCCCCGTTGCTAACCCCACCTTCCAATCCGCCGGCGCGATTGGATCCGCGTACTATTCTCCCATCATCCGCGTAGAATTGGTCGTGCGCCTCTGTTCCGAATAGGGCCGCGGTCGTGAATCCACCGCCGATTTCTACGCCCTTGATCGCGTTGATGCTCAGGATTGCTTGCGCCAGCCGGCCGTCCAACTTCCGATCCCAATGCACGAAACTGCCTAGACCTGGGACCATCCCGGTGACGGCAACCTCGAAGACGCCGCCCAGTGTATCGCCTTTCTTTCTCGCGTCGTCGATGTGGTCGATCATTCTAGCTTCGCCATCGGGATCGATGCAGCGAACCGGTGACTCGTCCACGTGGCCGAACTGTTCGGCTGTGCCGGTAATGGCAGACTCCGCGCGAACGCGTCCGATCTGGATAATGTGGCTGAACACCTCCATCCCGAACTCTTCCAACAGCCGGCGTGCCACCGCGCCGCATGCCACCCGCGTCGTAGTCTCGCGAGCACTGGATCTCTCCAAGACGAGGCGCATATCGTCGTGTCCATACTTGACGCCTCCCACCCAATCAGCGTGCCCGGGTCGGGGCACCGTAATTGGAGGCATCTTCCGGTCCTTCCAGTTGGCCCAATCGCGATTATCTATGCGTAGTGTGATTGGGCCACCGGTGGTTTTCCCGTTTGCGACGCCGGAGAGAATTATTGCCCGGTCTTTCTCGATCTTCATCCTGCCGCCGCGGCCATAGCCGTGCTGTCGCCGGGCAAGCTGATGTGCGATGAAGTCCTCATCTATTTCGAGTCCCGCCGGCATGCCTTCGACTATCCCGGTCAGCGAAGGTCCGTGTGATTCTCCGGCGGTAAGGAATCTCAGCTCGGTCAACTTGATCTCTCCAGTACGAGCCTCAGTCTCTCTTCAAAATCAGGGAACGACACGGCAACGCTCTCATAGCCCTCTATCTCTACCGGTTCCTCTGTCAGGAGCGAAGCTATCCGCAATGACATCGCGATCCTGTGGTCTCCGTGTGAGTCTACTGTACCGCCCCGGATATTCGAAGGGCCTTCGACTGCGAACCCGTCTGAAAATGCCTCGATTGGGATTCCCAGCTTTGTGAGTTCGCTAGTCAATGCGGCTATCCGATCGGTTTCTTTAACTCTGAGTTCGGCAGCGCCGCTCACCACCGTGCGACCTCGGGCTTGAGACGCAGCAATAGCGAGCAACGGCAGTTCGTCGAGGATAGTCGGGACCTGATCCCCATCAATCGCGATCGCGCGCAATTCGGCCGGCCGTATGCGTAGATCAGCAATCGCCTCGCCGGCGGATTTCCGTCGATTCTCCAGTTGTGTTGAAGCGCCCATCGCCTCCATTGCCCTTAAGAACCCTGTGCGAGTCGGATTTACTCCGACGTTGCGAATCACCAGATCTGAGCCCGGCAAGAGCATCGCGGCCGTCAGGAAGTACGCCGCCGACGAGAAGTCGCCGGGTACGACGACGTCGACCGCCCTCAGGTCCGAAGGGCCGTCTATTTCGGTATGGGTGCCATTGACGTGCAGCGAAGCGCCCATCGCATCGAGCATGAGTTCGGTATGATTGCGGCTCGCTGCCCGCTCGGTAACGCCGGTGGTTCCTTCGGTCTGGCATCCGGCCAGTAGGATAGCCGACTTTACCTGTGCGCTTGCTACAGGAGTTCTGTAGTCGACCGGCGACAATCTATCCCCAACAATCGCTAGCGGGGCGAATCGGTTCCCATTCCGTCCGAACATTCTCGCACCCATCTGGGTCAAAGGGGTTATGATCCGGTCCATGGGTCGCCCACGCAGCGATGCATCGCCGTCGATGACCGTGAAGCCGGGGTGTCCGGCTTGGATGCCACTGAGCAAGCGCATGGTCGTACCGGAGTTGTGCGCTTCGAGTACTCGGGACGGCTCCAATATTTTCTTAGGGCCGGGTCCTTCCAAAACCAGCGTGTCGCCTGCCCATTCGGCGATCAGTCCGAGCTGCTGAGCACAGTCGAGGCTGGCCAGACAGTCCGCCGATCTCACAAAGTTTCGGACTGCACATCTGCCGGACGCGAGCGTGGTAAGAAGTACCGCACGATGCGAAATGGACTTATCGCCGGGAACTTCAAGATCTCCGACTAGCTTCGGCATAGATTCGTGGCCCTTTGACTGGTGTCGCCTGGGATATCCTCTTCAGGCCTTGTCATGACGAACGCTCTGATCTTGCAATTATTGGAAGTCGACGCGGCAGGACCGGAGCCGTCTCGCCTTCGATCAGATCTTGCGCCCAATCGCCTTGGCAATTGCCTTCAGTTCAGTCATAAGCTGGGAGAAAATCTCCGGCTTGAGGGCCTGAGGTCCATCGGACAGTGCCCGATCCGGATGTGGGTGTACTTCGATGATAAGCCCATCCGCGCCGGCAGCAACGCCGGCTTTGGCCGCTGCGCCAACAAGATTCCACTTTCCAGTCGCATGACTGGGATCGACGAACACGGGCAGGTGGGTCAACTGCTTGAGAACGGGCACCGCATTAATGTCGAATGTGTATCGGGTTGCTGTTTCGAAGGTTCTGATGCCTCGCTCACAAACTATTACTTTGTAGTTGCGATTCGATAGAACGTACTCGGCGGACATCAACAGCTCTTGGATGGTTGAAGCCGGACCACGTTTCACGATCACAGGTTTCCCTGACTTGCCGACGTCGTGGAGGAGGGCAAAATTCTGCGTGTTGCGGGCGCCCACTTGGAGCACAGCGGCGTGACTCGCCACCGGCTCGATGAGGTTTGATGCGAGGATTTCGGTCACGGCAGGTATCCCGACCTCCTCGCTCACCTCTGCCAGTATATCGAGGCCGGCCTCGCCAAGTCCCTGAAAGCTGTAGGGTGAGGTTCGAGGCTTATAGGCGCCGCCTCGCAACATCTTAGCGCCGGCTTCTTTGACAGCGTAAGCGGTTTCCAAGAGTTGCTCGCGGCTCTCTACGGCGCAAGGGCCGGCTATTACGACGATCTCGTCGCCGCCAACGGTGACGCCGTCGACGTCGAATATCGTCGGCTCTGGCTTGAAATCGCGGCTGGCCAGCTTGAATGGCTCTAGGATCGGCATTATGTTTTCGACCCCGGACAGCGCTTCCAATGGCTCGGCCACTAGAGGTCGTTCATCACCTATGATTCCAATAATGGTGCGTTCCTCGCCGTGCGACAAATGGGCGCGGTAGCCGAGCTCCTCGATTCGTGCAATAACTTCGTGGATTTCATGCTCTTCTGCAGACTTCTTCATTACGACAATCATTTGAGGTAATCCTTTTAGGCTCTAAGGCGCGTCGAGTTCTCCGCGTCGGTCGGCGTATGCGGAAACAGTCCGCACCCTAACAATCGCATTTGCTCGCGTTGGCCGATTCCCGTTGCCCCGCCGGCCGGGGTTGCAGAATCTATCCGATCTAGTTGGGCTGACGTTAAGTGACAATTCAGAGTATTTGTCTTCTACAGAGTATAGGATTCGCCCGTACTGCTCGGCGCGTCGAATTCTAGGGTTGCCTGTGGAGGCCTGTCAAGAACCGGGGAAAGCCCGTATATCGAGCTAATTCTTTGCTCCCTTGCGCCGGCCCCGCCACAAAACCAGTAGGCCGCCTCCCCAAGTGATCAGATAAGCGATCACCAGCGCGCCAAGCGCCGTACCGATCGTGATTAGCGTCTCGGTGTCCTCGCGGAGATTCACGAAACTTGCCAGGACTATGGCACCATAGGCGACGCCGACGACGGCAATGATCTGCCGGAATTTACGCCGGTTCACTAGGTACGTGAACGCGAGCATTGCCAGCAATAGTCCCCACACTACCAGTTTGAATACAAACACGTCCGCATAACTCCCGTTCGCCCGGTGTTCAAGTACAGATTATAGTTGATAGAGTATAGTCCTCATCATCTTATCGCATATTGCTGGATTAGCGGCGGTCGTTTGTCTTGCGGCGACCGGCACAGCGTGCTAGATTTCTCAATCCAAGAGTACGTTAGGACTGAGCGATTTGGACGAGTCGGTCAAGAAACTCACTGATGACCTATCATCGATTGAGATGCTCGTCGATGGAGCAATAACACGAGGACATTCCCGGCCAGATTACGGACGGACCGGGCGTAAGGGTATTCCGGAAGTCATCCTCGCTACCAACAAGACGACGGAGCAACTCGTCGACCTAGTCGATGGGTTCCTGTCCACCGTCGGTCGGGCCATAGTCAGCGATATCCCCAAAGATCGCACCGGCGAGATAGCACTTCAGTTCCCTGGAGCGAATCTGGATTGCCACGAGCTGGCTAGGATGGCGGTTATTCACTATGAGAGATTCCAGCGTCCACGGACCGGCGGACGGATCGGCATCATAACCGCCGGCACGTCCGACCTGCCAGTCGCCGAGCAAGCTGGGGTTATGGCCAATGAGATGGGCTGCGAAGTGAAGATGGTGAGCGACGTAGGGGTTGCCGGGCTTCATAGGTTGGTAGAGCCACTTTCCCAGCTTCTCGACGCGGACGTGGACGTAATGATCGTCGCGGCTGGAATGGATGGAGCGCTGCCCTCGGTCGTCGCCGGACTGGTCCATGTGCCAGTCATCGGTTTGCCGACATCGAACGGATACGGTCTCGGTGGCAGGGGACTCGCGGCGCTTCTTTCAATGTTGCAAACGTGTTCCCCTGGACTCGTCGTTGTCAACATCGACAATGGTATTGGCGCTGGGGCCAGCGCCGGATTGATCGCGAACCGGGCAGCGGATACAAGCCGGCGCAACACATCTTGAGAATCGCGTACTTCGATTGCTTTTCCGGCATCAGCGGTGATATGGCCGTCGGTGCCCTTCTCGACACAGGCGTGTCTTTAGATTACCTGAATGACCAACTTGGCACCCTGCCATTCTCCGGCTTCACTCTCTCATCCCGCAAGGTCAATGACAAGGGGTTCGTCGGAACACAATTCTCGGTGCACGTGGCCGAGGCGCAACCAGAGAGACACCTTGGAGACATCGTCGCCGGAATAGAAGCCTCAGGGATCTCCGTACGGGCAAAAGAAACGGCGGTCGCCGTGTTCAATCATCTTGCTAACGCCGAGGCGGCCGTCCATGGTGTCAGCGTAGAGCAGGTACATTTCCACGAGGTGGGAGCCGTCGATTCCATTGTCGACATAGTCGGAGTTGCCGTATGTCTCGACGATTTAGGCGTTGAAGCGGTCTTCAGTTCGCCGGTGCCAACCGGTTCCGGCTCAGTCGGTACTTCACACGGTGTGATACCGGTGCCTGGACCAGCGGTACTTTGGATGTTGGCCGAATCAAAGATTCCGACTCGCCCTGGCTTCGGTGAGGGAGAGTTGTCCACACCGACCGGCGTCGCCCTTCTCTCAAGCTTGGCTCGTTTCGAACAGCCGGACATGGCGCTAAGGCATGTTGGCGTGGGGTTCGGACAAAAGCGATTTGAATGGCCGAATATGTTGCGCGTGTGGTTGGCTGAGCAGCCGGCCAATCCTTCAGATCTCCGGGTCGGTTCGGTAGTGGAAATCGAGGCGAACGTCGACGACATGACGGCCGAAGCGATTGGCTGGACGGTGGGGCACCTGATGAGACAGGGTGCGCTCGACGTGTTTCTAACGCCGATTCAAATGAAAAAGGGCCGGCCCGCCACTAAAATCTCTGTTATAGCGAATCCGGCTGATTTGCATGTGCTTAGCGAGTTAATGATTCGACACTTGAGCACTCTCGGAGTTCGTTGGTCGGCCAAATCGCGATTCATGGCCACACGCGAGTCGGAGACGATTGAGACCCCATGGGGCTCGGCGCGGGTAAAATGGAAGGTGGTCGGTGAAGTACGGAGCCCCTCTCCGGAATATGAAGATGTTGCCGCAATCGCCGAGCGTGTTGGCCTATCATTCTCAAAGGTGTATGAAGAAGTTTCACGCATAGCGCAGTCGAGGACCGCTGAGAAAAATCATCAGTAGGGTACGTACAGGTGGCGTGGAAATCATCCCCAGAATCTAGTGACGAGATCCGATCCGCATTCTTAGATTATTTTGCGGAGCGGAGTCATCAGATAGTGTCCAGCTCATCGTTGGTTCCCATTGGGGACCCGACGCTGCTATTCGTGAACGCAGGCATGGTTCAATTCAAGGACGTATTCCTGGGTTCTGAGCGCCGTCCTTACATCCGGGCGACCACCTCGCAGAAGTGCGTGCGCGCCGGCGGCAAGCACAACGATCTTGACGAAGTTGGGCACACGGCTCGCCATCATACGTTTTTCGAAATGCTGGGCAATTTTTCATTCGGTGACTATTTCAAACGCGAAGCAATCGGATTTGCATGGGAGTTCGTTACGGATGTCGTTAATCTGCCCAAAGAGAGCCTTTGGGCGACGATATTCGAGGATGACCAAGAGGCTCATCTACTGTGGCAAGAAGTTGCCGGAATGCCGGCCGAACGCATCGTTCGGCTTGGCGAGAAGGACAACTTCTGGGCAATGGGCGACACCGGTCCATGCGGTCCATGCTCCGAAATCATGCTCGACCGCGGGGTAAATCTCAGATGTGACGCCCCGGAATGTGGCATCGGCAAGTGCGACTGCGACCGTTGGCTTGAGATTTGGAATCTAGTCTTCATGCAGTACGACTGCGACAAGAATGGGAAGCTGACACCACTCCCGCAGCCCAGTATCGACACCGGTATGGGTCTGGAGCGCGTGGCGTCGGTCGTTCAGAACGTTGCTTCTAACTGGGATACAGACCTGTTCCGCCCGATTATTCGGACGGTCGAAGAGCTTTCCGGACGACCATATGAGTCGGACGGTCGAGGCTTCTCACACCGAGTGATTGCCGACCACGTTCGCGCATCCACTTTCTTGATCGGCGACGGCGTCTTACCGAGCAATGAAGGACGCGGATACGTCCTACGGCGTATTTTACGAAGAGCGATCCGGCTGGGACGAACCATAGGGGTTGAGCGACCGTTTCTAGGCGAAATATCGGAATCAGTCATCCAGACAATGGGGCATGCCTATCCGGAGCTCCAACAGAGACGCGAGTTCATTTTGCGGGCAATTGAGGGTGAAGAGGATCGTTTCAAAGGTACTTTGACCCATGGCATGAACGAATTGGGAACTCTGATCGATAACGTGCGAAAAAGTGGCGGCGATACTTTGATGGGCGAAGACGCTTTTCGCCTTCACGACACCTTTGGTTTTCCGAAGGAGTTGACCGCCGAGTTGGTCGCCGAAGCCGGGTTGAAGCTTGATGAGTCAGGGTTCGCCAAGGCGATGGAACGGCAGCGAGGAATAGCGCGTGCGGCGTCAAAGTTCGCCGAGGCGGGCGATGGCGCCTCTGAAGAGTTGAGGTCGTTAGAGGAAAGTAGCGAGTTCGTTGGCTACGATGTCGATGAGTCCGAATCTAGAATTGTGGCGATCCTTGCGGACGATCGGCAGGTCGAACGGGCAAGCGCGGGCGAGACCATAACTCTGGTACTTCAAAGGACGCCTTTCTACGCCGAAGCCGGAGGTCAGATCGGTGACACCGGCTCGGTTATCGGAACGCGTGGCCGGGCAGAAGTGTTGGATACTCAGCGGCCGATCGACGGTGTAATCGTCCACCGGGCGAGGCTCATCGAAGGCGAGCTCGTTGAGGGCGAAAAAGTGATCGCCGGGATTGATTCCGAGAGGCGGCAACGAATTCGGCGTCACCATTCTGCCACGCATCTGCTGCATAGGGCTTTGCGAGATCTGTTAGGGCAGCACGTGCATCAAGCCGGCTCCCTGGTTGCTCCCGATCGCCTGCGATTCGATTTTACTCATGTGGCACCGGTTCAGCCGGGGCAAATTGCGGAAATCGAGACCGTGATAAATCGACAAATCAGGCTCGATCAGCCTGTAAGAGCCATCAATACGACATACGAAGATGCGATCAAATCCGGCGCTATGGCGCTTTTCGGCGAAAAATACGGCGATGCCGTCCGAATGCTGGAGATAGGCGATTTCAGTCGCGAGCTGTGTGGAGGCACCCACGTCAATAGAACGGGCGAAATCGGCAATTTCCTAATCAGGTCGGAAACTGCCGTAGGCTCCGGCGTACGACGAATTGAGGCCTTGGCCGGCGACGCTGCCGATCTGTTCGTTCGCGACCGACTGAGTTTGCTGAACCAATTGACCGACCAACTTGGTGGTCAACCCTTAACCCGCCTGCAGAATATCCAAGATGAGCTCAACGACTTGAAGCGTGAGCTTGAGAGAGTTCAGCGCGAACAAGCTTCATCCTGGGTCAACAAACTGGCTTCCCAGGCTAAGTCCGTCGATGGCTTGAAAGTCGTCGCGGCCAAGGTAGATGTGGGTAGCTTTGCCGAAATACGTGGGCTTGGTGATCTCCTGCGGGACCGACTCGGAGAATCTGTACTGATTCTGGCCGGTTCTGTTGACGACCGGCCCGGCTTTGTCGGGATGGTTTCGCCCAGTGTTCGATTGCACGCCGGGCGCTTGGTCAATAACGTCGCCTCGATTGCGGGAGGGAGAGGTGGCGGGCGTCCTGATGTTGCACAGGCCGGAGGCGGGGACGTAACAAAGATTGATGAGGCTCTTGCCGAGGTGCCGAAGATCGTGGAGAAGATGCTTGAGAGGGAGGGAAGGCGCTGAGAGAAGCACGCCCGATGGGTGGAAGTGGCGGATAGTAAGACCTACACTGTTCATCTAGAGCCGGACCAAAATCTCCAGGAGATTCGCGCCAAGGTAGAATCGCTGCCTGGAGGTCATGTGATCTTGCTGGCGCCAAATGGTAGCCGGGTCCTTCGCAACGTAGCCGCAATGCGATTGGTCCGTCGCACAGTGTCGACGGAGTGGGCCGTGGCAATCGTCTCGCCAGATTCCGAGATTCAGTCCTCTGGGCGGCGTGCCGGATTGAGTGTTTACCGATCGTTTGGCCAAGCCAGCCGTGCAATCGCCACCGCCCAGTATGTCCGACATGGAGCCGGCTTGGGATTCGCCGGGATCGGATTGGCAAGTGCAACCGGTCTGGGGATTGCGATGCTCATCGCGGCAGTCTTCGTGTTTGGTACCTGGACCGAGGTAACGCTAGAGCCGATGTCTCGACAGGTAGAGGGAAAGCTAACCCTGGATTTAACCTATGATTCGCCCGCCGAACCGGGTGGTGTTCCTGCGCGAGAACACACAAAGATACTCGAACTCGTACAACAAGTCGTAACGACGGGCGTCCGTCAGCAGGTACAGCGACAGGCGGAAGGCGTAGTGACGTTCGCCAATCGGCACCAGCAAGCGATGACGATTCCGGCCGGTACGTCGGTTTGGAGCGAGTCGGGCGTTCGTTTCTTCACAAGTGCTCCAGTCGACCTCCCGGTTGGGGTCAACAGCAAGATCAAAGTCAACGTCATTGCTGAAGAACAAGGGGAATTGGGAAATCTACCTCGCTTGAGTATCACTGAAGTCGATGAAAAGTTCGTCGATGTTGTTTCTGTGTTCAACGAAGAGGCTACCCAGGGCGGTGGCGTGTATTCGGTGAGTATTGTAACGGCGAACGATATGGCAATTTTGCGTTCGAGTGTTTTGGAAATGGCGCGCCAGGAAGCTACCGCCGAAATCGTGTCGATGCATGATTCCGATGCGATGGCAATCCTGGCTCTCAGCAAACTGAGCGTCATCGACGAGCAGTTCAGCCATAAGTTGGGGGAAGAGAGTAAGAAGCTACACCTGCGTTCGCAGATCATGGTTAGAACGCCGGTGATCTCATCTCTAGGATTAAGGCGGGCAGTTTCTGACGTCTGGAACAAGAATCTGCCTGGCGGCTGGTCGATCAAACCAACCTCAGTCGAAATAGTCGAGATGACACCCGAGATCGAGGGCGAAACCGCACGGCTAATCGTTGCGAGCCGTGGGCGGGCTACTCGCGATATCATAGACAGTGAAGTCGTTTCTACTGTGAGACTGAAGCCGGCTGGCGAGGCCAGGCAAGCCTTGATCGACAGATTCCCTTTGGCCAGCCCGCCTTTGGTGTCGGTCCACCCTAAATGGCCCGGCGTAAGCGTCCGTGTAAACGTTCACATACTGGATGAAGGTGCGCCGCAGCCGGATCAGAATGCACAATATTGATGTTAGTTTGCCTTGACGTCGGCTCACGCTGGGTTGGGGTGGCCAAGTCCGATGAAACTGAGACAATCGCAACGCCAGTGGCTACGTTTGACCGGCGGCGACCAAGGACCCGCATCGATTTGAGTAATCTCCTAGTCCGTATCGCTCCACGGTTACTGATCGTTGGAGTACCGACTTCGTCGGACGGGGGCCTTAATAAGCAGGCTAGGCCAATTCGCAGATTCGCCAATCAGTTGGCCCGTCAGGCCGGGTTAACTGTGCAATTTGTCGATGAAAGTCACACGTCCGCCGTTGCTTCCGAGTACCTAAGTGAGAATTCAAGCCATCATCGCATTGATGCCATAGCGGCGGCTCTTATACTCGAGGGTCATCTGTCTCAGCACGACTCCAGGCACCGGCGGTAGATATGCGTTTCATCGCGGCTTTAGGGCTTCTCGGCTTTCTCGCCGGCGCATTCGTAGTCCTTGGGTTTGTCTCCACGCTGTCCGTGAACAAATTCCTAGAAGACAGTCTGCTCTCATGGTTGGACCAGCCGGCGTCAACCTCCGAAGAACGGCCTCATCCTGTCGAATTCGAGGTACAGTCAGGCGAAAGTGCCGATGAGATTGCTGGAAGATTGGAGCAGGCTGGATTGATCCGAACTTCGATGTCGTTCAGTCTGATATCCAGACTTCGCGCAGCGGACACCGCGCTCGAAGCCGGCGTATTTTACTTAAGCCCAGACATGCCCGTCTCTGTAATACTGGCCGAGCTAGGGCAGGGCAGATCAAGGACAATCCGCGTCACATTGCGCGAAGGATTGCGCATCGCCGAGGTCGCCGACGAGCTTGCCGCGAACTCTATCACTGATCGCGATAGTTTCGTTTACCTCGCCGCCGGCAACGCAAAGTGGGTTGAAGACGTAACCGGTCGTCCGCCGGCTTCGGGGTTGGAGGGTTATCTCTTTCCTGACACCTATGACTTTGAGCTCGATCAGCCGGCCGAAGCAATCATTGAGCAGTTGATTCGGAATTTCCTGATTCGATTTGACGAAGACTTACAGGAACAGGCGAGTGAAATCGGTCGAAGCGTGCACGAAGTCGTCACCCTGGCGTCGATAGTGGAGAAAGAGGCGGTCCTGCCGGCCGAGCGCCCCATAATCGCTGCAGTGTTCTTGAACCGCCTGGAACAGTCGATTCCGCTGGGCGCAGATCCAACCACCCAATATGCGCTGGTCGGCGATGATATACTGCGGGAGAACTATTGGAAAATCGAATTGACCGCAGATGACTTGAACAACCCTTCGCCTTACAACACTCGTCTGAGCTCCAACACAGGACTTCCACCGGGACCCATATGCTCCCCTGGCCTGGATTCGATTCTGGCGGTTCTAATGCCGGCAGATACCGATGCCCTTTATTTCGTCGCTCGACCTGATGGCTCTCACGCGTTCGCCCGAACTCTTGAAGAGCACAACATGAACGTTCGAAGATATCAGCGATAGCTCAGGAACACGATTGCCCGCCAAATTATTCGGCTTGATCGGCTACCCACTGTCGCACTCTCTATCGCCTGTGACCCAACAGACAGCCTTGGATTTCAATGGTATCGACGGCCGCTTCGAGCTGTGGTCTACGCCGCCGGCGCAGGTTGCCGCTAGGGTAGCAAGCCTGCGCAAACCTGAGATTATGGGGGCTTGCGTCACCATCCCCCACAAAGAGGCCGTCATCCCTTATCTTGATGAGATCGACTCGACCGCCGGTGAGATCGGGGCCGTCAATACGATTGTCAATACTGGTGGCCGTCTTTCCGGGCACAATACCGACGCAGACGGTTTTGCCCTACCCCTCGAGCGGCAACGTGGCTACAGTCCCATCGACAAGCGTGTCGTCGTGCTCGGTGCCGGCGGCGCCGCAAAGGCCTGTGTTTGGGCGTTGTTGGTACGGGACGCGCGAACCGTGACTCTGCTGAATCGAACACTGGATCGCGCGATAGCTCTACGCGATCAACTGCCCGCTAACATGCGCGATCGAGTTAACGTGGACGTGCTGACGGCCGAATCCTGCCACCGGCATATCCCAACCGCTGACCTTCTCGTCAATACAACATCAGTTGGAATGCTTCACAGCCAAACCGAAGGTCGCTCACCTGTACCCGCCTCCACGTTGAATTCCGGCCTGATGGTCTACGATATCGTCTACACTCCGGCGGAGACCCGCTTGTTGGCCGATGCTTCCGCAGCCGGCGCGCAAGTTCTGGGTGGTCTACCAATGTTGGTGTACGGGGGGGCGATTTCGTTCGAGATGTGGACCGGCCAAAGGGCGCCGGCCGGACTCATGCTGGCACGTGCCGAAGAAGCTTTACGCAAGCGCAGTTGAGCGACTAATTCTTCGTGCGCCTGGCGTTGTCTTCTTGTCGAGTCGGGCGCCTATGTTATACTGCATTCTTGGCTTCGGCTTGACTACAAATACACACGCCTTCTAGCCGGCCGGGCAGCGTTCTATCCTGGCTCCGATTGGCCTGTCGGAATGATGAAGGCGGCGGTCCGAGCGTCGTGCTTAGCTCGGTAAAAACGATTGGGAGCAGTTGATGGCAAACATCGTGTCTATGAAAATGTTGCTGGAGGCTGGTGTTCATTTTGGGCACCAAACACGCCGTTGGGATCCGCGGATGAAGCAGTTCATCTTCACTCAGCGCAACGGTATCCACATTATTGATCTCCAGCAGACTGTCCCCATGCTCAACGACGCCTACGAGTACGTACGCGAGTTGGCGACAGTCGGGCGCACCATACTATTCGTAGGGACCAAGAAACAAGGCCACGAATCGATCCAAACGGAGGCGACTCGTTGTGGCATGCCATATGTGACGCGTCGATGGCTTGGCGGTATGCTGACAAACTTTCGCACCATTCAGAGTCGAGTCAAGCGGCTGGAAGAGTTAGAAGCGCGATACGCAGCGGATGAGTTTGAGCGGTTGCCGAAGAAAGAGGCCCGTAAGCTTCGAGACGAGATGGCGCGTCTCAGCCGCCTCTTCGGAGGAATCCGCAGCATGAAAGAACTCCCTGCCGCGATATTCGTGATCGATCCTCACCGCGAACGCTTGGCCGTTGCCGAGGCCCGCCGGCTGGAATTACCAATTGTTGCAATGGTCGACACTAACTGCAACCCGGAAGAGATCGACTACGTAATTCCGGCAAATGACGACGCGATTCGAGCAATCCGACTCCTCACGACAAAGATCGCTGATGCCGCCATGGAAGGTATTGGTATAAGGGAAGCCCAGGTGGCCGAGGAGAAAGCTGAAGGCGAAGCGGAGGCCCAACGACAGCTTGAAGAAAGCGAATCCGCTCTTGATGATGCTGAACTAGGTGAGCACGACGAGAACAAAGAGGAACCCGAAGCTTCCGATGTCGGAGATCTAGCCGAGGGCGCAGAACCCGCCACTCTGTCCGGATAAGGGCGAGGGTCAAACCAAAATATAACCTGTCAGGTTGTGTAGGCGCTTCTTCACGAAGCTCTATTTGGCGGTACCTGGCACGATCGGCTGATGAGCCAGACGCCTTCCGGCAGAGGATTGTTTCGTTGACCCAAAGCAATTCAGGATTTGTTTCAGCATCGACATTCCACAGCCGTTATATGGTATCGGGTCGCCGGATCCCAATCTAGTTTGAAGCCAGAAAAAGGATTCCCGCTCCGCTGCCAACATGCTGAATGCCTTGGAGGACTAATTTGGAAGTTACGGTTGCCGCGGTGAAGCAACTGCGCGAGGAGACTGGTGCCGGCGTGATGGCTTGCAAGCGCGCGCTAGACCAGGCAAATGGCGATCATGGACAGGCCGTGACGATACTGAGGGATCAAGGACTTGCCCGGGCCGAGAAGGCAGTGGGCAGAGCCGCTACCCAAGGATTGGTTGAGTCATACCTACATGCCGGTGGGCGCATCGGGGCCTTGATCGAACTGAATTGCGAAACAGATTTTGTTGGACGCACACCAGAGTTCAAGGCATTGGCCCACGACTTGGCGATGCAGGTAGCTGCTACCTCCCCGAAATATATAGGCGCTGAAGAGATACCTGCCGATACTGACGAAAGCGCCGAAGAAGTGTGCTTGATGTCCCAGCCGTTCATAAAGGATCCTGAACAGACCATTGAACAGTTGATCTTACAGCGCATCGCGATCGTTGGAGAGAATATTCGGGTCCGTCGTTTCGCTCGTTTTCAAATTGGGTGACGGTCGATAGACTCCGAGGTGGGTGCTTCTTGGAGAAAACGTTTTCGTTCGAACGAGGAAAACGCGACTTGATTCCGCATCCTGAGGGTTAGGGCATGCCGACCTGTATGAACGCCATTCGATTCGTCGCTCTGCTCTGTCGAGGCGTCGGTCGCGATCCGCTCGGTGCTTGGACGCCGCGCCGATGAACCTGAATTCAGCGGATCCCGCCGGCGACGTATCAAATCTCGAACGACCTGTAGGCCCCTATCGCCGAGTTCTCTTGAAATTGAGCGGCGAAGCTCTCGCCGGTCCTAGACGATATGGTATTGACCAGCAGACCTTGATGACGATTTCAAGTCAGATCAAGCGTTTAAGGCGTGAGTTGGATGTGCAAATTGGTGTGGCAATTGGCGGAGGGAACTTCTGGCGCGGCGCTGAGGCCGCTCAGTTCGGAATGGATAGAGCCCAGGCCGACTACGCCGGCATGCTGGGAACCATTATCAACGCTCTAGCCTTCCAAGACGCCCTCGAACGCTCTCAAGTGACTAGCCGAGTTCAAACGGCGATCAACGTTTATTCGGTTGCTGAGCCTTACATCAGGAGAAGGGCGATCAGGCACCTCGAGAAAGGTCGAGTGGTCTTGTTCGCCGGCGGTACTGGGAACCCATATTTCAGCACAGATACCGCTGCCGCTCTCCGCGCTGTTGAGATCTCAGCACAGATAATCTTGATGGGCAAGAATGGGACTGATGGCGTATACGATGCTGACCCCCGAGTTACTCCTAACGCCACGAAGATTGACCGTTTGGAATACTTACAGGCCCTAAACCGCGGCCTCGGTGTAATGGACGCCACGGCCCTTTCGATGTGCATGGAAAACAACATTCCAATCGTAGTGTTTGACATCAACGTGGAGGGGAACATAATGAAAGCCGTCCGTGGCGAGGAGATCGGCAGCCTCATCCACTAGATATTCCGCCGTGGGCCATCTAAGGAGGACTATGGATGCTTGGAGACCTATTGGCCGAAACAGGCACAAAAATGTCCGACGCGATCGAAGCCCTCAAGCGTGATCTGGCCGGAATTCGCACTGGCCGAGCCAGCCCCGCGTTGGTCGAAAGGTTACAGGTCCCGTATTACGGAACGTCAACCCCCTTGAACCAACTGGCCACGATCTCCACTCCTGAAGCTCGCTTATTGGTCATACAACCCTGGGACAAAAACGCTATGTCTGATATTGAGAAAGCGATACTCGCAAGCGATCTGGGGTTAAATCCGAACAACGATGGAAGCCTAATTCGGCTCAATATTCCGCCTCTGACCGAAGAACGTCGCCGTGACCTGGTCAAGGTGGCGCGCCGGCGCGTCGAGGAAGCGAAAGTCGAGGTCAGGAACCTGCGGCGCGACGCGGTTTCCGATGTTCGACAGTTTGAGCAGGAGAAGCTATTCTCGCAGGACGAGGCAAAACGCGGACAAGACGATCTGCAGGACCTTACCACTTCGTATATTGCCCAGGTAGATCTAGCCGGCGTCGCCAAAGAGAAAGAGATAATGGAGACGTGAGCAAGTTTGCCCGGTGGATGTAGGCTTGTTATAGACGGTGATTCCGGTAAGGGGCTGAAGATAGGCAACCACTCTTAGTGATGCTATCTGTGATGAAGGAGTTTGGTCATAGAAACTTCCGAATCGTCTCACGGCAATGTACGGATTCCAACTCACGTCGCCATAATCATGGACGGAAACGGTCGTTGGGCGAGTCAGCGAGGATTGCCCCGACTGGCCGGGCACAAAGCCGGCACAGAAAATATCCGTCGAATTCTTCGAAGATGCGTGACAGTGGGTATAAAGTATCTGACCCTTTACGCTTTTTCGACCGAGAACTGGAATAGGCCCCAGCCCGAAATCGCCGGCTTGTTTCAGATTCTCGCCGAGGTCATCGAGCGAGAGGCGGCCGAGTTGCACCGCGAGGGTGTACGTGTGATGCATCTGGGCAGAGCCGATGGCGTTCCCAGGGACCTGATTAGGGCTGTTCGACGGGCCACAGACCTAACATCTCAAAACTGTCGCCTTGTATTGAATATCGCCTGGAATTATGGAGGCCGGGCCGAGATAGTCGACGCCGTGCGCAGGCTCGTCGAAAAGGGATTGCCTCCCGACCGGATAGATGAAGACGCGATCTCAAACAATCTATATACTGCCGGGCAACCAAACCCTGACTTGGTCATCCGTACGGCCGGCGAAATGCGTCTCAGCAATTTCCTCATCTGGCAGGCGAACTATGCGGAGTACTATTCCACCTCTACTCTGTGGCCGGATTTTGGTGGCGACGAGCTTATGGAGGCGGTCAGGGACTATTCGGCACGACAGCGCAAGTTCGGCAGAGTCGTCAGCTGATCGACGTGGCTTTTCGCCCTGATCCACTAGCAAACGGAATAGTGCCATAAAAAGGGTACTGACCGCCGCTGTCGCCATTCCAATCGTATTAGCCATAGCGATTTACGGCGATATCGCGTTCGTGCTGGCGGTTGCGGTTGTCATTGTAGTTGGTGGGATAGAGATCACGAGAATGTCTCGTCCCTGGCTGCCGGGCGGTCCATTCTGGTACGGGGCGATCCCGGCGGCAGGATTGGCAGTTTCCGCGGCGGTTGCTTTCCCATCAACGATTGGATTGCCAGAAATCCTGGTAGTGTGCTCGTTCACCCTTTGGTTGATGGCCCTGATCGATGCTTCCCTCGATCTGAGGCGATCGATTACTGGCCTGATAGTTGCGATAACATCCAGTATTTATCTCGGCGTTGGCGCCGGGCACCTTATTCTGCTTCGTTCGCCCCAACTACAATCCATCTTCGGAGAACCTGAAGGTTATCAACACATTCTGTTCTTGGTGGCAATGGTGTGGGCGAACGACACCGCCGCATTCATTGTGGGCCGGCTCGCCGGTCGCCGGCCTCTGGCGCCGCACATAAGCCCCAAGAAGACAGTCGAAGGCGGTGTTGCTGGTCTGCTGGCGACCAGTCTGCTCGCCGCTGCTTTGAGTCCTCTAATCGGCGTAGACTTGGCGGCGGCGATTTTCATTGGGCTGATAGTAAGCGTGTTTGCTCAGATGGGCGACCTTGTAGAATCATTGACGAAACGGGTAGCAGGGGTCAAAGACTCTGGAACTCTGTTTCCCGGTCATGGAGGTTTGCTCGATCGAGTGGATAGTTTGATATTCGTCTCGCCGGCCCTTTACTATGTCCTTAGATTTGTAGGGAGCGTGACCTCTTGAAAACAGGGCAGCGCCGCCGCCTTATTCTCCTGGGCTCGACGGGATCCATCGGCCGGCAGGTGCTCGACGTTGTGCGCAGCAATCCAGACCAATTTGAGATTGTAGGGCTCGCTGCGGGCGCAAACGTCTCGCTCTTGAATAAGCAAATTGCCGAGTTCGCACCTCGCTACGCCTGGTGCAACACTCCGAACCTATTGAGCCGCGATGGAAGCAAACCATACGCGCTACCCATAGACCAGATGATATCTACCGAGGACTACGATCTCCCTATCATCGCGACCGTTGGCAGTGTAGGCTTGCGGTCATCGGCATTGGCGCTTTCTCTCGGCAAGGATATTGCCTTGGCGAACAAGGAAGTAATTGTAATGGCCGGCAATCTGCTGCGGAGTTTGTCGGAGAAGACCGGCGCTCGAATGCTGCCGATTGACAGCGAGCACAATGCAATTTGGCAATGCCTTCAAGGCGAGACTGAGCGATGGTGGGACTGCGCCGACACCTCTGTGCGCCGACTCATATTGACAGCGTCAGGCGGTGCTCTGCGTGACCTTGACTTGTCGCAACTCAGCGCCGTCACGCCCGAACAGGCGCTGAAACATCCCACTTGGCAAATGGGGAAGAAGATCACGGTCGACTGCGCTACGTTAATGAACAAGGGCTTCGAGGTGTTCGAAGCTCGCTGGTTGTTTGGTATCCCCTTTGATCAGATCGAAGTTATCGTCCACCGCGAGAGCATTGTGCATTCGCTGGTCGAGTTTGTAGATGGCACCGTTAAAGCGCAGCTAGGCTTGCCGGATATGCGCCAACCAATTCAGTATGCCATCGCTTACCCTGATCGCTTGAGCAACTCCACTCAATACTTGGACCTAAAGAAAGTGAGAAGCCTGACGTTTGGGCCGATTCCAGAGGGCCGATACCCTTGCTTCGAGTTGGCGTTGGAGGCAAGGACCATGGGTTCGACCATGCCTGCGGTACTGAGCGCTGCCGATGAGGTCGCGGTGGATCTATTCCTTGCCGGCCGGATCGGATTCGATCAAATACATCAATTGATCGAACAGGTAATGTCGAGGCACCAACCTCTGGACGATTTTGACATCGATGAAATCAACGAGGTCGACTCATGGGCTCGAGAAGAATCGTACCGCTTCGTACAAGCAGTTCACCACTGACATCGCCTGGGCCAAGAGTGGCCCAGGTGATCGATGCCCTGGGAGCGACTTCTATAGTGACAGGAGACGGATACTAATTGGATCAACTGCTGGACAGTGCTTCCTTCATCGTACTTGGATTGCTCGTGCTGACCTTACTAGTGTTCGTTCACGAATCGGGGCATTTCCTCGTTGCAAAACGGGCCGGAATCAAGGTTGAAGAGTTCGGTTTCGGATTTCCACCGCGCATATTCAGCTTCCGGCACGGCGAAACTCGCTACTCCGTGAACGCGCTGCCGTTGGGCGGATTCGTCAAAATGTTGGGAGAGGAAGACCCATCACATCCACGCAGTTTCGCTAGTCAAAGCAGATGGTGGCGCGCCGCGGTATTGCTCGCCGGGCCGGCTGCCAACGTTGTGCTTGCAATTCTCTTGTTTGCCGCTGCGTATGCAACCGGCTGGCCTACCCCTGCCGCCGGGATCAAGATCACCCAGGTAGCCGAGGGGTCTCCTGCCATTGAAGCCGGCCTACTGCCGGACGACGTGATCATAAGCCTCGATGGCGTGGCCATAGGTTCGACCAGTGAGTTGCTAGAACTTACTCGTCAGAATCTGGGTCGCCCTGTGCCCATCGAGGTCCGGCGGGAAAGGGCCACCCTGACAAGAGAGGTGAGACCCCGCGTCAATCCACCTGAGGGCCAGGGGCCCATAGGAATTGGAATAGGACCGACTCGGATTGATCGCGTCGCCCACCCGCTGCCACAGGCCCTGGTTCTCGGCGCTGAACAAACCTACCAGACCATAGGCTTCACGTTCGCGGTGCCTTCAATGATCCTGCGAGGTCTCATCCCACTCGACATGGCGCGGCCGGTGGGTCCGGTAGGGATTGTTCAAATCACTTCCGAAGCTACGTCGGTCAGCGTGAACAGTGGCTGGCTTTTCCCGGCACTCTCGGTCGCCGCGCTAATCAGCACCGCGCTGGCGGTTTTCAATATCCTGCCCATCCCGGCGCTCGACGGCGGCCGACTGCTATTCGTCATAATAGAAGCCTTGCGCGGCCGAAGGATTGATCCGCGCCGGGAAGGTGCCATACATAGTGTGGGAATCGCGGTCCTCCTATCGCTCATTGTGGTGGTGACTTACTTGGACTTGTTGAGTCCAGTCCAGACTGAGGGAATGTTCAGATAGATCGATCTTTCCCAAGGAAGCACGGGTTTGCGCGTTTCAAGTCTTGTCGGCCGTACCATGCGAGAAGTCCCTGTCGAGGCCGAGACACCGGGCCATCGTTTGCTCCTGCGGGCCGGGCTTGTCCGTCAGGTGGCGGCCGGCAGCTATAGTCATCTTCCGCTAGGTCATCGAGTTGTCCGCAAGATCATGGACCTCATCCGTGATGAGATGAATGCGGTCGATGGTCAACAGATGTCCATGCCGGTGATACATCCGGCAAGCTTGTGGCGGGAGACCGGACGCTGGACCGAATACGGTGACAATCTGTTTCGATTCAAGGATCGTGGCGGGCGAGACTTGCTCTTGGGGCCAACGCACGAGGAGGTGATTACCCACCTCGCGCGCAAGGAGATCAACTCCTATCGGCAACTCCCATTCATGGTTTATCAAATCCACTCCAAGTTCCGCGACGAGCCTCGAGCCCGAGGTGGGTTACTCAGGCTCCGTGAATTCCTCTATGAAGGACGGCTATAGCTTCCATCAAGACGACAGGGACCTGGAGGCCCACCTTTCTCGCATTAATAGTGCCTACCGACGTATCTTTCGCCGTTGTGGCCTCGATGCCATATCTGTCGATGCCGATCCCGGTCTGATTGGCGGCAGCGGCTCCCGCGAGTTCGTGGCGCTCGATGACGCGGGGGAGGACGTTGTCGTCAGATGCGATAGTTGCGGCTATAGTGCGAACCTCGATGTCGCGGCCGGCTTGCCCGCACGTACCAATTGTGGTCCGGTCGAAGATGATCGTCAGCCGATACAAGTGCATACGCCGAACGTGAAAACGATCGCCGAGTTGGCGGACTTCTTCAACGTGCCGCAGTCCAACCTACTAAAGACAAAATCTACAAAGCGAACGCTGAGTTGGTTGCCGCAGCCATCAGAGGCGACCTTGGGATTAACGACGTTAAGCTAGCCAGAATCGTAAGTGCCCCAGTACTCGAGCTCGCAGCCGATGCTGAACTACGGGACGCCGGACTGGAGCCTGGGTTCGTGTCGCCGTTGGGTCTGAACGATTTGCGCGTTGTTTTGGACCAGTCAGTTACCGACGGAAGCTACGTGGCCGGTGCGAATAGGGTCGATTAACATTCTCAAAATGTTAAGCCCAGCAGAGACTCTGCCCGGTACGAGGTTGCGGACATAGCCCAGGTTCGGTCCGGTGATGGTTGCGTCCATTGCGGTAATGAGTTGAGCGAGCAGAGAGCAATCGAGCTTGGTCACATGTTTATGCTAGGCACAAAGTACTCTGAAGCGATGAACGCTAGCTTCTTGGACGCTGATGGAAACGGTAGACTGATGACCATGGGATGTTACGGTATCGGCATTGATCGACTGATGGCGGCGATAGTCGAACAAAGTCGTGACGAGCGAGGGATCGTCTGGCCAGCGGCGGTATCTCCATACCACGTACATCTGTGCGCGTTAGCCAAGGGCGGCGAATTGAAGGACGGAGCTGACCGGCTGTACGACGATCTCAAGGCGGCTAGTATCGAGGTTCTGTACGATGATCGCCCTGTTAGACCCGGAGGCAAATTCAATGACGCCGACTTGATCGGCCTGCCTTGGCGGGTCACATATAGTGCGCGAAGTCTCGGCGCCGGCGGTGTGGAGGTCAAATCGCGAAGCAGCAACGAAACTATGGTCGTGTCATTGGATGAGGTAGCCGGATTGCTCCTACAACGCCTGTATGCTGCGAATACAGCTCTTCAGGGTTGAAGTTCTGCACGAGGGTCAAATTAGCAAGAGCAACACCTGATCGGGCTCCGCTAACAACCCTTTGCCCCACAGCCAGTTGGTAGGAAAATAGATCCTGGCGCCGGCCGGCGACACCAGCCACCGTTGCCCAAACAAGGACAGCCGAGGGTCTAACGAGAGATGTAGGGCTGGGGCTTGTCCCCGGCCAGGGGACGGGTGGGGGGCACAGACGACAACTGAACCCTTGCATCAACCAATGCACCCGATTTTCATACCTTGGTGCGCCCGCCGGTAACCTGTATGGGCGATCGCCAAAAAATGCGGACGCCGCCGTGGATCCGAACGCCTTCTATAACTGCTGGTTTCACCTGATAGTGTGGGAACAGCCGGCGCCCACGGTTTGAATGAACGCGGTCAAAAGTGTTAAACTGCAATTGGTGACTTAAAATTAGTGCCCAAGGTGAAAAGTGGGGCCCGCCCCACTTTTTTTGCTGCATACGTCTGGGCCGGCGCGAATTGGTTAGTCGGCGATGCCGTTATCGTGTGAGGGGATTTAGGAACTGGCGCCCAACGACTTCATGGCCGCAATCTCAAGCGTGAGTGCCGAAAAAGGAATAGCGCCCGAGGTGATAATCACCGCGCTAGAAGGCGCTTTGGCATCGGCGTATAAGGGAAACTATGGTGCCGCCTCTCATAACATCGAGGTGGAGATAGATCGTGAAATAGGTCGGGTCAAGGTGGTCATGCTAAAAAGGGTGGTCGCCGAAGTTCAGGATAGCGACACGGACATCTCGTTGGCCGAGGCCACCGAGCTAGATGCTGATGCCGTGACGAACCAGACCGTCGCTATCGATGTTACGCCCGACAACTTTGGGCGCATCGCTGCCCAAACCGCTCGACAGGTCATTTTGCAACGTCTTCGGGAGGCTGAGCGAGATCTGATCTACGACGCGTTTGTCGATCGCCAAGATGAGCTTATCACGGGTATTGTCCAGAGAATCGAGCAGCGAACCGTGGTTATCAACCTCGGCAAAGCGGAGGCATTCCTTTTGCCTCAAGAACAGGTGTCCACGGAGTACTATCGGCCCGGTCAGCGCTTGAAGATCTACTTGGTTGACGTGTTGAAGACTCCGGCAGGACCGCAACTCGTCATTTCTCGGACGCACATAGGATTGGTTAAACGCCTGTTCGAGTTAGAGGTACCGGAGGTGTCCTCCGGCCTCGTTGAATTGAAGGCGATTGCCCGAGAGCCGGGGTTGAGATCGAAGGTTGCTGTAGCTGCGCGAGAGGAAGGCATCGATCCCATTGGATCCTGTGTTGGGGTGAGAGGCGCTCGAGTCCAGAATATTGTCGACGAATTGAATGGGGAAAAGATCGACATCATCGCATGGAGTGAGGGCCCCGAGGATTTCATAAGCGCGGCTCTCAGCCCATCCCATGTTGATTCTGTAGAGCTGGATGAAACGTTGAGGACTGCTATCGTATCTGTACCAGAGCGTCAACTGAGCTTGGCGATTGGCCGTGAAGGTCAGAATGCGAGGTTGGCCGCGAAATTGACTGGCTGGCGGATTGATATTAAGTCGACTGAACGTGATAACGATGACCGACCGGATTCGACGGACGTATGAGACATGGGCAATCGTGTTAGTGCATTGCGCCCCCATCACAATCGCATGGCCGAGTTTCGATTGTGAAGGGTACGAAGCGGTTACGAAAGCCGCCACAGCGGACATGCGTGTCGTGTGGTGCGAATCTCTCGAAAAGAGAGTTGGTACGCATAGTCCGGGCAGATGTCGGTGTCGATGTCGATCCGACCGGTCGCAAGAATGGTCGCGGCGCCTATCTCTGCCGGCGTGCCGAGTGTTGGGATAAGGCGACGAAATCGGATGGACTGGGTCGAGCACTGCGGCGCAGGTTGACAACCGATGAGATTGCGCGACTCACACAATATGCGAATAAGTTATAACAACCAATGACTGGCTCTAGGCAAGATTTGCCAACGATTCTTGGGCGCAAATCGTGCATACATGAGAATTGATCCGCTGCTGATTTGACGAGCCTAGCGGATCAGGACATTGGTTCCTAGGTCGGCACCGTTCGTTGGGACGGAGTCTGCTGCATAAGGAGGAATGAATGAGTCCTAGAAACGCGCCAAGGCGATATCGATATCGATCTGGACCTAGAGGCAGGGGCTCCTCGAATCGTAAACGTCAGCGCGGAAGCGCGGACGCTCGAAGCGAGCAGTTGGCTTCGTTAACCGCTACCGCAGTTGGCCCGCCGGCTCTTGGCGATATCGCAATACCAAGCAAAATTACGGTTCAGAACCTTTCGAACCTGTTGCAGGCGAGTCCAAGCCGCGTCATCACCGCGCTCATGACGAATGGTGTCCTGGCTACTATCAACCAAGCAGTCAGCTACGAAGATTGCGCCGGGGTCGCCACGGAATTCGGATTCACACCGAAATTACAGGAAGAGGTGTCCGAACAGAGGCCGGTTAGTCCTTCGGAAACGACCGCCGATGAAAAACCCTCCCGTATGAGTACCCGCCCTCCAACGGTGACGATATTGGGACATGTGGATCACGGCAAGACCAGCCTACTCGACCGGATCCGGCGCACAAATGTGATGGACGGAGAGACCGGGGGTATTACGCAGCATATTGGCGCATATCAAGTAGAGGTAAACGAAAGAAAGATTACTTTCTTGGATACTCCAGGACACGAAGCATTCACTGCGATGCGCGCCCGCGGCGCAATGGCAACCGACGTCGCCGTGCTGGTTGTGGCGGCCGACGATGGCGTACAAGCTCAAACTCTTGAGGCAATCGATCACGCTCGTGCCGCCCGAGTCCCGATAGTCGTGGCGATCAACAAGATCGACAGACGCGACGCGAATGCGGATATCGTAAAACAACAGTTGGCCGAGGCCGGCCTGATTGTCGAGGACTACGGTGGAGACATCGTGTCGGCCCAGGTGTCGGCATTGACGGGCGCCGGGTTTGACGATTTGCTAGAGATGATACTCTTGGTCGCCGAGTTCGCTGAGTTGCAAGCAGACCCCACAGGTTCCGCCTATGGAACGGTTATCGAAGCCAAGATTGACCGGGCACGCGGTGTTTCGTCAACCCTGCTCGTGCAGTCCGGCACACTAAGGGTCGGCGACACGGTCTCGGTCGGCAACTCCGTCGGGCGTGTACGTGCAATGTTCGATGATCGTGGCAAGCGATTAGGGTCTGCTGGCCCCTCGACTCCAGTGGTGATGCTTGGCCTCTCCGAGCAGCCGGTGCCTGGCGATACGTTCAAAGTCTTCACCGACGAAAAATCTGCTCGCGCTGGGAATGCACAGCTAGGCTCGAAGCCACTAGCGACCTCCGACCCCACGGACGCGGTGTCACTGAATGAGTTCTCGGCCCAATCAGGCGCCGCTGGGAGTCGAGAGTTGAGTGTCGTATTGAAAACAGATGTCCAGGGATCCCTGGAACCGATCCAATCCTCCATTTCCAACATCTCGACTGATGATGTCCGAGTTCGTATCATACGTGCTTCGGCGGGAGCGATCGTCGAGCCGGACGTTCTCCTCGCCAAAGCTTCGAATGCAATGATAGTGGGCTTTCGAACATCCGTTGAGCAGGGAGCAAACAACGCGGCCGAGCTCAACCACGTCGAGATTCGCCTGTACGATGTCATATATAGGATAGTCGAAGACCTGCAGGCCGCTGCAGATGGGTTGATAGAACCGGTCACACGGGAAGTAATCGACGGTCACGTGGAAGTGCGACAGCTGTTTAGCGTGGGTCGGACTCGAATCGTGGCCGGGTGTTTTGTGACCGATGGAACGGTATTGAGATCTTGTGGTATTCGGGTGCTTCGTGAGGGCAGGAAAGTCTTCGAAGGCAAGTTGGCAAGCCTAAAGCGGTTCAAAGATGACGTTCGCCAAGTAGAAACAGGTTACGAGTGTGGGATCGCCATCGAAGGATACAACGAAATCCTTCAAGGAGACATATTCGAAGTATTTCATGACGAAATAAACGTTGGCTCCGTGACCGAGTCTGCCAGGCGATGATCACTCGACGCCAAGAACGTGTGAATGAGCAACTGCGTCAAGAGATCAGCGAAATCGTACACAAAGAGATGAACGATCCCCGCTTGTCAGGTGTGGTGAGTTTCACCGCCGTACGGGTAAGTCCCGACTTAGGCGCGGCCAACGTGTACTTTAGCGTATTTGGTGACCAAGAATGGCGAGACGAAGTGTTGGACGTGCTCCGCAAGGCGTCAGGGTTCGTTCGGAGAGAGCTTGCCGGTCGACTGGTACTTAAGCGGACGCCCTCGCTCTCGTTCCGTTTCGACGATTCACTGGATCGTGGAAGCCGGATCTCTGAGTTGATCGATGCGGCTCGAATCTCGGCCGAACAGGATTAGAACGGAAGCTGAAGCGATGCTGCCCTCCGGCGTCATTCTGGTCGATAAGTATCGCGGGTGGTCTTCAAGTGACGTTGTGGCGAAGTTGCGAGGGCTGCTCGGCGCACGTAAAGTCGGGCATTGCGGTACTCTTGATCCAATGGCTACCGGACTATTGGTCGTTTGCCTTAACTCAGCTACCAAGCTCGCCGACGTGTTTAGCCGGCACGACAAGGATTATGTAGCCTCTATTCGACTCGGACAACAGACCGATACGGACGACTCAGAGGGTAGGATCCTGGCCGAAGTGGATCCTAAGGACATATCCCTCGATGACATTAGAGTTAATCTACCGTCGTTCGTTGGCCGGCAATTGCAGACACCGCCCGCCTACTCCGCGATAAAGGTCGGCGGCGTTCGCTCGTATCGGCGCGCACGCAACGGCGAGACTTTCGAGTTGAAGCCTCGAGAGGTGACGTTCCATCGGTTGCATTTATTAGACTGGAGACCTCCCGAACTCGAGGTTGCGATCCGTTGTAGCGCGGGCACCTATGTCCGCGCACTGGCCCGCGACCTCGGCGCGAAACTCGGAGTTGGCGCTCATCTGAGTGGGCTGCGCCGGATTCGCAGCGGACAGTTTAGTGTTGACCAGGCTAAAACCGTTGATGAAATCGAGGTTCTCTTCGCGCGTGGTAGTGTGGCCGGCTTGGTCACCAATTGCCTCGACGCATTGACCGAATTTCCAAGATTCGCGTTGCGGCCCTGTCTTTTTGCCCGTCTGACGCAAGGGCAAACGGTGCAAATCGAGCATCCGTTTGTGGAGGTTAGAGCGGAGTACTGCGTCGTAGTCCAGGATCCTCCTACCGACCAACTCGTCCTCGCTCGCCCGGCCGGCTCCCAAAATCTGGCACCTTCAAAGCTGATTATCGGCAACTCCGTTCCCATAGGTGGATGAGTTGCTCGATCTGAGCCAAATGAGCGGCGGTGGCCCTACCGCTGTTACGATTGGCGTCTTCGATGGAGTTCACGTCGGACATCAGCACCTAGTCTCTCGGCTGAAACAACTGGCCGCGGAAAGGTCGCTGTCACCCGTCGTCATAGTGGTCCATCCACCCCCACAGACGGTGCTGGAGGGGCTCGAGTGCTGGTCCTTCCTCACCCATCTTGCCTATCGTCGCAAACTTCTCAAACGTTGCGGTGTCGACAAAATCATTACATTGGAATTCACATCCCAGGTTTCCCTGATCAGCGCGTTCGATTTCTGCGGGGAATTGGTTGACAAGCTCCAGATGCGCCTTATGGTGGCGGGTCCCGATTTTGCGCTCGGCCACCGCCGCGAGGGCAATATGTCCCGTCTCGACGAGATTGGGCGTTCGCTAGGTTTTGACGTCCAGTTGATGGATTACTTCAGTCTGCCCGACCGACCGGTTAGCAGCAGTGGAATTCGAGCCGCGCTGGAGATTGGGAACATTCGCGAGGCAAACGCGATGAGTGGCCGAAGATTCGAGATAGATGGCATCGTAGTTGAAGGTGAGAAGCGCGGCCGGCTCATTGGATTCCCTACGGCGAACATACTTCCCAAGAAGCGTCAGCTCGTGCCGTGCGATGGCGTGTACGCGGTTATGGCGCGTTGCAACGGTCAGCCCTACGGCGGCGTAGCAAACCTTGGCGTCCGGCCGACGTTCGGTGGCGGTGTTCGCATTCTCGAAGTCCATCTGTTTGAATTCACGGGCGACATCTATGGCGATAGACTTGAAGTCGCCTTCGTAGACTCCATGCGCGGTGAGCGTCAGTTTGCTGGTATCGACGAGCTGCGAAGCCAAATCGCCGCCGACGTGAAGACAGCTCAACATATTCTGACGCAACAGGCGATTGGCTGACGAGCGGTGCCGGCCATTGTCAGAGCCGCGTGACTTGGATACCCCAGGCGTGTCTTTGTGGCCACGTTATAGACATTACTACCAGGGTAAGACTAACGGTTGCGGGCCGGCCGCCCTCTCGATCGCCCTCAGCCGCTTTGGCGGCAGGTCTCCAACGCCTGAGCAGATGAGTCGACTGCTGTCTCCTCATAGAGTTCCATATATTCTGGCAACGCCTCCCTGGGCGTTACATTTGCTGGCCAGAAAACTGGGTTACCGCTGCAATGTCAGATGGCGCGGTTCGTTCGACGACGTGAGACGGGCCCTCGAGGCCGGCCGCTCGACAATCGTCTTGGTGCGGCCGCTCGACTTCGCCGGCGCGCCTCCCTGGGCACTTCATTACCGGTCGGTGGCCGGAATCGAATCGGATCGATCCGGCGCTGGTTGGGTCTGGTTTGCCTGTTCCGCCCTGAGAGATGGAGAGCGCCGCATTGGTGTTCCACGACATCCGGCGAACCTGCGATTATCTGCAAAAGATTTCGTGAACCAGTGGACGGTCTGGGGCACGGTACGTTGGATGCTGGAGCTGTCGGCGATTTAGGCCGGGAGTCTATACCGCCGCTTGTTCCTGCTTGGCTTCGGCGATCACGTCTTGCTCGATATGGGCCGGCACCGCCTCGTAATGATCTTGCGCCATCTGGTACACGCCGCGCCCCTGGGTCAGAGCACGAAGACTCGCCGAGTACCGGAGCATCTCAGCCATAGGCACGGTCGCTTCGATGGTACTCACCCCATTTTGAGGATTCATGCCAAGGACTCGCCCGCGCCTGGTGTTTAGGTCACTCAACACGTCGCCCACGTACTGATCGGGAATGTCTATATGTACGCGCATTATGGGCTCAAGCAGGGTAGGCCTCGCCTCCGACATCCCATTTCTGAGCGCCTGCTGCCCTGCAATCTTGAACGCTATCTCCGAGGAGTCGACCGCGTGAAAGGACCCATCGGATAGAGTGACACGCAGGTCCACAACCGGAAACCCCCCCAACACGCCGTCCGCAAGCGCCTCGACGACACCTTTTTCAACTGCGGGGATGTATTGCTTTGGCACGACTCCACCCACAATGCGATTCGCGAACTCAAACCCGCTGTTGCGGGGCAGAGGCTCGATTTCCAAGTACACGTGTCCGTACTGACCGTGACCGCCGCTCTGCTTCTTGTGCTTGTATTCCGAATTCCTGGATTCTTGAATTGTTTCTCTATATGGAACGTTCGGAAGGCTTAGCTCTACTTCGACTCCGAGTTTGTTCTTCATCTTCGCCGCCGTGACGTCAGCGTGCAACTCACCCATCGCCGAAAGTATCGTCTGACCGGTCGATTGGTCCTTTGCAACCTTGATGGTCAAATCCTCTTCCGACATTCGCGAGATCGCTTCGCTCATCTTGTCTAAATCGGCCTTTGACTTCGGAGCTAACGAGGCAAAGTACGACTGGGCCGGCAGATCGATCCCAGGAACGGTTAATGCGTTGTCCTTGGTGCACAACGTGTCGCCGGTGCTAGTGGCTTGCAGTTTAGCCACTGCCCCGATATCGCCGGCAATAATCTGGGCGACCGGTTCTTGGGTCTTTCCCCGCACGCTGAACAGCTGCCCTAAACGCTCTTCGTGCTGACTTGAAGAGTTGAAAGCGTGTCTATCGCTCTTGATCGTGCCGGATAACACCCGGAAATAGGTCAACTTGCCAACGTACGGGTCAGCGGTCGTTTTGAAGACCAGCGCTGCTAGTGGTCCGTCGCTATCGGTCTTGAGTTGAACTGTCTTATCTGAATTGTCTTGAGCGGCGCTGGCCGCCGGGCGATCAGCCGGCGAGGGGCAGTACTCGACTATCGCATCCATTAGGGTACTGACACAATGATTCTGCAGAGCCGAACACACAACCACGGGGATGACTAGGCCGGCGCGCACGCTTTGTCGCAATCCGCTTCGGATCTCCTCCTCCTCCAGCGGTTCACCCTCAAGGTATTTCATCAACAGGTCGTCATCATTCTCGGCCACCGCTTCGACGAGCCTTTCGTGAAATTCGTCTACGCTATCAGCGAGATCCGCCGGGGCAGAAATCTCGTCCCCGTCAACGCCAAGGGCTTTCTTGCTGACAAGATCGATGAGACCTCGAAAGTTGGATTCCTCGCCAATGGGGATTTGCAGGGCCACGACCTTGCGGCCAAATCGTTCCTGGATCTGGTCGAGAGTTCGAGTGAAGTCGGCGTTTTCGCGGTCGATCTTGCTGATAGCGAGAACCCGAGGAATTTGTTTCTGCTCGGCCTGTCGCCACACCAGCTCGGTGCCCATCTCAACACCGCTTGCCGCGTCGATTAGTATCACCGCTGTATCCACAGCCGTCAGCGCTTGGTAGATTTCTCCAATGAAATCTGAAAAGCCGGGCGAGTCTATAACGTTTATCCTTGATTCCTTCCAGTCAAATGGTATTAGAGAAAGCTGGATAGACATTCGCCGCCGGATCTCTTCTGGGTCGTAATCGGACGTGCTGTTGCCTTCATCCACTTTGCCGAGCCGGGTGATCAACCCTGAGTTGAAAAGAAACGCTTCGGCCAACGTGGTCTTGCCGGCGCCGCCGTGTGAAAACAGCCCAATGTTCCTAATCGCCGATGTAGCATAGTTGTTCATAGTTTCCCCTCGAAAGACCCGGCCGTATCATCACCCCGGTTTTAAGAAGAAGCCTCGCCAACCTCAATGTGGAAGCAGTGCGCCTCGCCATTTGATGGACTGGCAAAATTATAGCAAAATCCTACCCCTCCCTTGGGGCCGACGGCGATCAAAGACAGGAACTTCCCACCCCGCCAGCGTCTTGTTATCGAGCCGGCGCCGTCAGAGATACTGGCGTCGTCAGAGTTATCCACTTAGAATTGTCTGCATATGGCCTGGCTACCCGGCCTAAATCTTAGTGCGAATCGGCAGGTGAAACACTAAATGCCCGTGAGTCAAGAGTTGCTCGACATCCTGGTCTGTCCTGCGTGCAAGGCGTCTCTCGATAATCTCACCCACACCCTCGTCTGCGTTGAATGCGGACGCCGTTATCCAGTGCGCGATGACATCCCCATCATGTTGATCGAAGAGGGCGACAAGGGAAAGGCGGAGTTTGAGCAAGAATCGCAGGGCTAGGTACCTCTACGGATTGCCATCATACTCTCTTGGTGACGATCCGGCGACCGCATGTGTTGACTTGGGAGGCATTGCTTACGTCGGTGAGAGGCTCCGGGTGTATAACCCGTGCGTGACCGCAATCTGAGGCCCTCGATGAATAGTCGGTTTGCCGGATTCGATTCCGGCTCACAGAAGGCTGTGCTGGTTCCTGAGCAGTTTTTCAACGAGCTCTTGCCTGCGATCGATTCCCTCGACGAGCTTAAGCTCGCTTTAGCCGTGATTCACCTCTCGATGGATCAGTGGAAGCGGTCGCCGGCCTTTACGTTGGCGAGACTAGTGGAGGAGCCTCTGATCAGGATCATTCGCCAGGACGCCGGCGATTCCGAATCGTTGTCTGAAACTCTCGGCCGGCTCCTTAGGAGAGGCGTTGTCATCGAGGTGACTCGCCCCGGCGAATCTGAGATGTGCTTCGCGCTCAATTCTGCTCGGGGCCGCAAGCTCGTCGGCGCCAAATCGGGCGAACCTCCCAGTCGACGTCGAGACGCCGAAGAAAACAGGCCTCCGGATCTTTCGACGAACATATTCAGTCTCTACGAGGACGCCATTGGCACAATCTCACCGCTATTGGCCGACGATCTACGCCAGGCGGAGAAGCTATACCCTATGGCCTGGATTGAGGAGGCGTTTACTCTGGCCGTGAAATACAATAAGCGCAGTTGGCGCTATGTCCAGACTATCTTGGAGCGGTGGGCCCATGACGGAAGATAGCAGCCAGTCTATCGGCAGCGTCTTGCGCGAAATGAACATCCCCAGGCCGGCGATAAACGAACCTCCGGCCGACCAGCGGCAAATCTGTCCAATTTGCCGAGGTGCCGGATGGTTGCGTCGCGACGTCAGCGTCCAACACAGCTCCTTTGGAACGCCGGTGCAGTGTATGTGCCTGATCGACGAATTAGAGCGGGACAGGCTTGCCGATTTGAGGCGCATGTCGGCGCTGCAAGGGCAGCTCAATAGCATGACCTTTGAGAACTTCGACTCCAGGATCCCAGGTGTAGACAACGCTTATCAAAAGGCTCGAAGGTTCGCTCGTGACCCGAGTGGATGGCTAGTCCTTCACGGCCTCGTTGGTAGTGGGAAGACCCACCTAGCTGCCGCTATAGCGAACGTTGCTCTCGATAACAAGGTGAAACTGCTCTTCAGCGCAGTGCCTGACCTTCTCGAGCACATGAGGGCCGCGTTCTCGCCAAATAGCGACACCACGTACGATGAATTGTTCGAGAATGTCAGGATTACAAACTTACTGATACTAGATGACTTGGGTACCGAAAGCGCAACGCCTTGGGCGCAAGAGAAGCTGTATCAGATTATCAACCATAGGTATAACTACAGGTCGCCAACAGTCATCACTACTAATCGGCATCTTGGCAAGTTGGACGATCGGATCGCGTCGAGAATTCAGGACAAGAGTCTCTCCCAAGTTATCGAGATAAGCTCCGGCGACTATCGGTCGCGAGAGAAGCATCGCCGCCGGTATCGTTAGTCGATAATCTCGATAGAGGACCAGCCGGCCCTAAGCTCCAGTTGTGTCCCGCCGGCGTTTACCAGTAATAGCCCGTTGACGTCGATTCCCTCCACTTGGCCGATGGCGCCAAGATATTGGCCGGCGCTGACGCGGATTGTCCTGCCATCCAGTCCCAAGCTTAGTCTCCATCTTTCGAGTATTTCGCGGGCCCCACGCGCCTGATCCCCTAGATTTCGGATATTTTCCGCCAGTTGCATCAAAATGTGTCCCGCGAGGTTGTTGCGGTCGACCGGCCGGCCTAGCTCTCGTAGCAGGCTCGTGGCGTTAGGTGCCAAGTGCGAGATCTCATCGGCGCGGATGTTAGCGTTGATTCCAATTCCGATCGCTGCGTACTCGAGTTTGTCGCCGGCCCAACTCGCATCTGTCAGGACTCCACCCACCTTTCTATTGCCAATCATGAGATCGTTGGGCCAGGCAAGTCCCACTGATGCGCCGGCGCTGTCTAGAACGCCGTCGGCAGCCGCAAGCGAAGCCATCGCTGGCAATGCTCCGATGTGTCCGTCGGGCAGTTCGGGCCGGACCAATGCTGACATGAGCAGACAGCGTCCTGCCGGCGCGTTCCAGGTTCGGCTGGCCTGTCCGCGCCCATGCTCCTGATAGTCCGCGATTACGGCTAACCGACGCGATGATGGGTGAGAGGACGCCATTTCCCGCGCCACGTCCTGAGTCGATGTAACGGTTGGGAATATAGCTACCTCCCAGCCGCCGCCGGCGATTGAAGATATCTTCGATGCTGAGAGACTATCCAATTGCACATACACCTCTCCCTCAATGAAAAACGCCGGATAGCCTGAGCTATCCGGCGTCGCTAGCCTGGCGGTAACCTCGGCTAGACTGAAACAGCCATCCCGGAAGGGTCTCCTAGGATTCTGCCCTTCCGGGGTGACGCGCAGTTCTTTGCCGAGCGTTACCGCTCAGACTACTAGAGCATTTCATACTGCACACCACCTCCTTTCTACTTGCCTTTAGCATACCACAGGGGATCGTCGGTTGCTACGCTTGACGCAGAAAGTAAGTATTGAGATTTAGGGATACCCGCTCCGTATGGGCCTAATATCGCACCAATGAGAATCTACCACAGGCGAGGACGTCTGATCGGCGAAAGCCAGGAAAGGGTTGCAAGGGTTTCGCTCTTGCCGGGGGATGTGGGCGCGTCCCCCACAACCAAGATTCCCCTTCTCCTGACCAGAGTTCGTCTCATAACTCTGTGTGAGGTACGAAATACGGCGGGACCTTCTCATCATGACCTAGTTAACGGTTCAATATTGATGAAATCGACCAAATACGAAGGTCGGAATTGCGCTTATCGCTGCCCTTTGGACTTGTGAGACAGCCTCTGACCAGGGGAAGGGGGCCAGGTCGAAGACTACGCAAGGCGAGGGGATGAGGTCGACCAAATCTTGTGGAGTTGGAAATCACCCCTTGACCGCCGACTGAGGTCCCGAACGGCGACTCGGCCTTTTCAGTTCGCGGGCATGGAGGAGAGAAATACACCCAAATCCGAACCGTTACCTCAGAAATCCGTCGACCGGATCAACTTACGAGAATACCTCCGTCTACGGTGATCGACTGTCCTGTGATGTAGCCTGCCATCGGCGATGCCAGAAACGTCACGACGTTTGCTATTTCTTCAGGCTGAGCGATCCTGCCCAGAGGGACTATACTGAGTCGTTGGCGAAGATGCTCACGGGGCGCCAGCCCCAACTGTTTGACTCCAATCTCGTCGTCAATTCGCCAGTTGAACGCCGTATCGACCACACCTGGACAGACTGCGTTCGCGGTAATGTTGTACTTTGCCAGGGATTTTGACGCCTGGTGGGTCAGGCTAATTACCGCAGCCTTGCTCGCGGCGTATGCCGGCGACAGGCTGTGAGTGCCCCGGCCGGCCACCGACGATATGCTAACAATCGTTCCGCTTTGCTGCATTATCATGTGCCGGGCCACCGATTGCATGCAAAAGAATACCCCGCGGGCGTTGACGGCCATCGTGCTGTCCCAGTCATCTTCAGTGACTTCGCCGAATGGATTTGCGCGCAACAATCCGGCGTTATTGACTAGGATGTCCAGCCGGCCAAGATTCTCGATGGTCCGTTCGACCATGTCGTCAATCTGCTGTACGGAGGTCACGTCGGCCGGCACCTCCAGCCCTCGCCGGCCCAGCCCCCGCACTTCTTCGCAGACTTTGGTCACCCATTCGTCGTGCAAGTCGTTCACGGCAACGTCAGCGCCCGCCTTGGCTATCCGCAGCGCGATGGCCCTACCGATTCCGCTGCCGCCACCAGTGATCAGTGCCACTTTGCCAGTAAGGTCGATGTTTTCGGTCTCTTTCATGTTCATTCCTGTGCGCACCTCTCCGCTCGTGAGTTATTCCTGCATTGAACAACGGCCCAATATGAAATGCAAGCATCCTCCCACCGCCCGGCCGTTCAACTTGGCGCCCAGATTCGTGGACTAAACCGTGATAATCGAAACAAGGGAATTGTCAGGCGCTTTATCGGCTCTTCGAGACGTCTGGAGCCGGCGATGATCCTCCGAAGGCGGGCTGCAGGTAGACTAGGTGCCGAATCCGGCCAGCCGGAGGGCGTCCATCGCCGCTTGACGGTCACTCCAAGGGGTCTCTTCGACGCCATAGCACATCGATCGCTCGTGGCCTTTGCCGCATATGAGCACGCAGTCGCCGGCGCGTGCGATCTCGACTCCGTGCCGGATGGCGTCCGCCCGGTCCTCTATCTGGAGGAAAGACTCGCCCTCGATGCCGCCGGCTTTCAAGCAGCCGGAGGCGATCTCCTCGAGAATCGCCGAGAGGCTCTCCGTACGCGGGTCTTCGGCGGTTAAGATGACGATGTCTGCCAACTCGCTCGCGACCTTTCCCATCACCGGGCGCTTGTCTCGATCGCGCAGCCCGGCGCATCCAAACACGACTATGATTCGGCTCGTTGGCGCCATCGATCGGGCCGCGATCAGAACCTCGTTCAGGCTACTTGCCGTGTGAGCAAAGTCTATTCTTACCTGGAACGGCTGGCCCATTTCGACAGGCTCCATCCGGCCAGGAACGCCCCTGAACCCATTGAGCGCGGCGACGATTGCGTCGGGATCGGCATCGAGTGCGTACGCGGTGGCAATTGCCGCAAGAGCATTCTTAATGTTGTAACTTCCAGGCAAGTTCAAATTGATATCTCTCTGCCATTGCGGGGTGACCGAACGGAACTTGGATTCCGCCTCGCCGAGCTCGATGTTCTCTGCCTTGACCTCTGAGGCCGCATCTACGGAATAGGTAACGATTCGGTCTGCCGTTGTTCGTCTTAGTCTGGCGAAATTGCCGTCATCTGCGTTTAGGACCGCAATCTTAGGCTGCTGAAACTTGCGCCAAGTCGCTCCCAGTCCGTCGAAAAGCATCGCCTTGGCTTCTACGTAGCCGCTGAGCGTTTCGTGAAGGTCGAGATGGTCCGACGTTATGTTTGTGACCACGCCCACGTCGAACTCGCATCCCAGCACCCGGCGATGTGCAAGACCGTGCGAGGTGGACTCGAGTACGACCGTATCGACTCCATTGTTCCTCATCTTGCGTAGTAAAGCTTGAAGCTGATAGGCGTCTGGCGTAGTTGTATGCAGGCCAGTCTCGAATTCGCGGCCCAGGTAAGTCGCCGATACGCTGGTTATTGCGCCGACTTGCCGATTGACGCGGCTCAGCAAGTCGTACAGCATTGACGTTGTGGTGGTTTTCCCGTCGGTGCCAGTGATTCCAATCAGAGTCATCTCGCGGCTTGGATGACGCCACCAAGCTGCGGATGCCCTCGCCCACGCTGCCCGTCCATCTTCGACGATCGCTCCTGGAAGCCCCTCCGGCCGGGTGGCCCGCTCTGAAACGACTCCAATCGCGCCTTTCCCGAGAGCTTGGCCGGCGTATCGCAGGCCGTCAGTTGCCGTTCCAGGGATCGCAAAGAACAGTGAACCCGTCTTTGCTTCACGCGAATCGCACGTGATAGTTCTTACGGATCGTTGCGGATCCAGGTCGATGAGACGTTCCACTCGAATATGTTCGAGCAGTTCCGTTACGGCGAGAGGACCAGGTTGCCTAGGTTGAGCGGGTGAGGTGTGGGACATTGGTTAGCGCCGGAAGCCATCGCGACAGCAACTCATTGCCCTTGCCATGTGCTAACCTCCAGAACCGCCAGGCCCGCCTGGCAACGAACCACTCCATTGGTCGATAGATTCGGTCGAAAGCGCCGGCAAATCTGAATACGTTGCCGCCGAACCCCCGTTTGAAGTGGTAGACGCCCCACAAAGGCCCGGCCTCGCCGGCCGATATGACCCCGTGATTTCCTTTCCGCTCATAAGCGCGCCCTACCTCATCTGGTATGCCCCAGAGGTCGTAGGAGGTATAACCCATCTCCTTGAGGTGAAGCATTATCGACCATTGCATCAGATCGTTCAGCTTCAAGCGTCTACTGGGGTACGAAAAACCACCGTACAGATAGTAACCGCGGCGTCCGGAAAGAGCTACTAACGCTGCGGCGATTACTTGCCCCTCATGCTCAGCTAGGAACAGTCTTGCGCCGCCGGCGGGTACAATGTGATCCCACATGGCTTCGAAGTACTCGTCATCATGAATGGGAAAGCGTGCTCTGAGACTTGTTGCAGTCAACATACTGATCAAACTCGGCAGGTCCTGACGGTCGCCTTGTCGTACTTGTACGCCGCGACGCCGGGCCACGTTAATATTGTAGCGTGTGCCTGGCAACAAGCGGGACTGCAGAGTCGGAACATCAGCCGTCAGGTCCACAATGAGCGTGCTGCGCGGCTGGACCTCGTCGCTGCTCACCCAGCCGATTGATGTGAGATCTGATTGTGAGATCTCAGTGCCCTCGACTGGCAGTTCGATCTTGGCCGCTAGGCAACCGAATTGGGCAAGACGAGCATCCAATTCCCGGAGGAAGGGAACGAGTATATCGTTGCCGCCGGTTACAATCGGCCCCCGCGGTATGTAGGCGAATGAACCGATGGCGGAGTGCTTCAAGAGCACCTGTGCGCCGGCCACCGGATACTCGTCTCGCATCAATTGCAATCGCAGGGGTTGCCACCCGTAGCGCTGCTTGAGCGTTCCCCATTCCCAGCTTTGGAGGATGTTTTGATCGGGTTGTTCAACCAACCATTGACGCCAAACCGATGCGTCGTCAACGGTGCGAAGCTGGAAATGAGTTGCCGGCGATTCAGTGCCTATCGGTGTGTTCGTAGCCATCGCGCGATTATAGCGAGAGGGACGGTTAAAAAGTCCTGATAGGCTGACTCAATGACGTGAGAATGGCGTATGAGGGCTAAGAAATGGTAGTGCGGCGCCTAGTGCCGGCGCCTCAGAACGTACTCGCTCAGGTGGAGAAGCGACTCTTTGTATTCATTATCAGGCAGATCGGACAAAGCTTCCTGCGCTCGCCGGGAAAACTGCTCGGCTTGTCCATTTGCTTCGACGACAGCGGAAGACTCTCTGACCAGACGAACTAGCTCAGGTGCCAGCTCTTCCCGGCTCTCAGGTCTCTCAATCACGCCATTGAGGAGCTCGACTCCCACATTGGCCTCTGCCAATAGTATCGCCGGCAGTGTGATGTTGCCCTGCAACAAGTCGCTCCCAACAGGCTTGCCCATGTCATTCTCGTCGCCGGTGAAGTCGAGCACGTCATCGACAATTTGGAAAGCCAATCCCAAGTTGTAGCCGCATTCACGTAGTTTCGCGACCGTGTGTTCGTCCGCCTCGCTCACGATTGCGCCTGTCTCTGCGGCAGTACTTAGAAGTGAGGCGGTCTTGCTTCCAATTTTCTTGAAATACGTTTCGCGACTGAAGTCCGGCTCCGCTCTTGAGTACATTTGCCGCAACTCTCCATCGCAGATTGCCATCAGCGTCTGTCCGAAAGATCGCATTGCCCTGTGGTTATGGGTCCGGGTACAGAGCTCCGCCGCAGTCGCAAACACATAGTCGCCGACCAGTACCGCGGCTCTAGTTGGAACAAGAGAGTGTAGAGATGACATTCCGCGCCGGACCCTGGAATCGTCGATAAAATCATCGTGGATCAACGTGGCGGTGTGCATCAACTCGATGGCGGCGCCCAGCTTGAATAGCCGCTCGGTGGGATTGGTGCCGAATCCCCCTGCTAGAAGCACCACCGCCGGCCGGATTCTCTTACCTTTGCTTGAAAGCACGTATTCGAGAAGAGAACCAAGGATGGGGAACTCGACTTGCGCAATCTCTGCGATCTCCTGCTCGACCAATTTCAGACCCTCGCGGACGGGGACAAGAATCTCGTCGAGATCGGGCTGCGCAGCTACATTGAGGGAAGACTTCGAAACTAGATCTGCCACGTGCGCCTCAGCTATAACCCACTGTCGGCATTACCATCCCTTCGGGCGGGCCAGCCGAATATTCGTCGGCAGTTTGAACGCAACTGCCCGGCCAATGACACCGACGTGGTTTTCCTGATCTCGGTCAAGACGCGGAACGTCTCGACCAAATGCTTCGGCTCGTTCCGTTTTCCGCGAAAAGGAACGGGTGCCAGGTAAGGGGCATCTGTCTCAATGAGAATCGCGTTGGCAGGAAGCCACTTGGCTACCGCGCGCAAGTTGTCGGCGCTCTTGTAGGTCAGATTGCCGGCCAATGATATCAGATATCCGGCGTCCAGTGCGCGTCTCGCCAGCTCTCGGTCGCCGCTGAAACAATGCAAGATGCCAAGAGGCCGGCCGGCCATCTTGGCGATCGCCGCTCGACTATGGTCCTCGAGTCGCTCCATTATCTCGTCGTCAGCCTGCCTATTGTGCACGACTACTGGCAGAGCGAGATCTGCCGCCAACCTCAACTGAGCCTCGAATGCTTCAATTTGCTTGTCAGGCGGCGTGAACTCGCGATAGAAGTCGAGACCGATTTCGCCGATCGCCTTTACGGTCTGGCTTTCTGCCAGAGTCTTGAGTGAATCCATTGAGGTCAGGTCAAAATTGGCCGCATAGTTCGGGTGTATACCGACCGCTGCTCGTAGGTGGTTTCGCGTGTTGGTCAGCGACAGTACGCGCTTGGAGTCCTCCAAGTCGGTAGCGACCGACAGGATGCCGGAGACCCCGGAACGGTCGGCGCGATCCAGCACTTCATCGATACCGTCCCCGAACTGATCATCGGTGAGATGACAATGGGTATCGAACAGGCCGAGATTGTCACTCAATCTTGGGAAACAGGAGCTTGCCGGCAGGCGCGATTGCTTGGCCGCTCCCACCGGCGCCCCACTCCAGAGACTCTAGCCAGCTTTGATCCTGCCTAGTCGCGCCGAGCGCGCTGGCGATTCGTTCCGCGGTGACTGGAAGGAACGGCCGCACCGCTTCGCCAATTAATCGCAGCGCCTCGGCCAAGTGGTACAAAGCAGTGTCCAACTGCTGGCTAGCGCCGGCCTCGCCGGCGCGCTCCGCCTTTGCCAGATTCCAAGGGGCCGTTTCTTGGGCGTACCGATTCGCTCTAACCACAATCTCCCATATCGCGACGAGCGCCGACTGCGGGTCGTATTCATCGCCCATCGAAGCCCGTAACCTGCCGGCGATACCCGATGCTATTCGCATCAGGTCTTCACCCTCACTGCTGCTTGATCCAGGGACGGGAACGATTCCATCTCGGTATCGATGCAGCATATTGACGCTGCGATTAAGTAGATTGCCCAAGTCATTGGCGAGATCGGCGGTGTATCGACGCTCGAGTTTGTCCCGAGTGTAGTCGGCGTCGTCAGTGGGCGGCACCGCTCTGAGTAGCCAATAGCGGACTGCATCTGGACCATATCTACCGACGAGATCTACGGGGTCTACGACATTACCCAGAGATTTGCTGATCTTCTGGTTGTCGATGGTCAGGTATCCATGGACGAATATGGTTGAAGGTATCGGCACGCCGGCCGACATCAACATCGCCGGCCAGTAAATAGCGTGGAATCGGAGAATGCCTTTTCCTATCGCGTGGACGCGGTTCGGGCTGCCCTGCCAAAACCGGCGATATCGATCTTCGTTCGAGGCATAGCCAAGGGCGGTGATGTAGTTCGTCAACGCGTCGAACCAGACGTACATCACTTGGTTCGGGTCGCCGGGTACTTCGACGCCCCAGCCGCGTGCCCGATTCCGTGTTCGCGAAATGCTGAAGTCTTCCAATCCCCTGGCCACGAACGAGTATGCCTCGTTGCGCCGAGTCTCCGGAATTATCCGCAGGTCGCCCTCTCTTATGAGGGCGGCTAGCCGGTCTTGGTAACGTGACAGCCGGAAGAAGTAGTTGTCCTCCTCTACGACGTCGGGCACAGTCCCATGGTCGGGACATCTTCCTCCCGCCAACTCTTCTTCATCGTAGAACAGCTCACACTCGACGCAGTATAGACCCCGATAGTTCTTCTTGTAGATGTCGCCATTCTTGGCGCATAGCTCCCACAAGAGTCGCGCGCCGGCGATGTGACGTTGCTCTACGGAAGTCCGAATGAAGTCATCATTGGAGATATCGAGCGCCTTGATCAGATCGATGAACGACTGGGCGTAGCGATCTACTAGCTCGGCAGTGGATACACCTTCTCGCTCTGCCGCTTGGACGTTCTTCAGGCTGTTCTCGTCGCTGCCGGATTGGAAATACGTTTCATCTCCGATCAGGCGATGATATCGAGCGAATACATCTGCCTGCACGAACTCGAGAGCGTGGCCTATGTGCGGCGCAGCATTTACATAGGGTATGGAAGTGGTTATGTAGAACGTGGACATGTATCCTCGTTATTCAACTGCAGGCGCAAGGCGTCGGCGTTATTTCTGCTTGATCCACCGTGAGACAAGCTCAGATATTATCATTATTTTTCAGGGCTAACAAAACTCGTTGCACGTCCCGCCGGCTTACGCCCGTATGCCGGCTCAAACGCCGGACCTTGTCTTTGAACTCAGCGTCACTCACTGATTCCGTTGACGTCCTTCCAACCCCAGTTGACTTTGGCGCCCCTTCGAGAACTAGCGTCGTCTCACCTCGCCACGCTCTGTGGGCCAACTTCGTCGCCAGTTCGCTGCAGGTTCCCCTCGACAGCTCTTCGTGCAGTTTCGTCATCTCCCTGGCAATCAAGAGACGCCTTTCCGGCAGATGCTCCGCCAGCGTTTGGAGCGTTCCACCGAGTCTGCTCGGCGCTTCGAACGCGACCGTCGTAGCTGAAATTGCAAGCTGGTCGATTGCTTTGGATGCGCTTGTCGACGATCGTGGCCAGAATCCGATGAAATCGAACGGGGAAGCGCTAAACCCAGATACCGACAGGGCGGCGATCACTGCGTTGGGACCGGGAACTGGCGTTACCGTGAAGCCGGCTCGCCATGCCTCATCTACTAATCTAGTTCCGGGATCACTAATCGATGGGGTGCCGGCATCGCTGACCAGCGCGACGTCGCCGGTGGAAAGAGCTGCAATTACCGTCGATAGCCTCTGCTTGTGGTTATGCTCGTTGTAGCTCAGCAGCTTGGCCGATATGCTCAGGTGGTCGAGCAGTTTCTTGGTGGTCCGAGTGTCTTCCGCTAGGATCAGATCGACGGATGCCAGGATCTCGCCGGTTCGAAATGAGCTATCGCCCAAGTTGCCAATTGGACCCGTCACCACGTACATCGTGCCCATAGGTTATTTCCGACCGGCGGATCGTAACTGCGCGGCGTCGTTCTCTTTCCATGCATTCTCCGCCAACGTCCACAGGCCGGCAGAGATCACGTTATGCCCTCCAAGTAGCACAGGCCAACCCGATTGCAGAATCTCGTTCGTCAAGGATCTAAGCTGAGAATGTTTTATGTGGCTCACGTCCAACAGATCTGACGCCATTCGATCTTCCGTACTCGGACGCCAGTCCATGTGCGCCATTAGTACACGAGTGTCGATCACGGCGCCGTCAGCCAGTTCGCTGAGCCTTTCCAATAGACCATCCGGGCCAAAGGCCTCCAAGAGAATGCCTAGGATCGAGCGAGTCATTCCGGCGTCTTGTCGGCCGCTCGCCCGCATTCCGCGCTCCTCCGAAAAAACGCGCTTTCGGCAAGCTGTTTCCGTCTCCATTACTCTCCAAACCGCGGCTCCAATCCTGCCGCTCACGAGCAACTCCTTAGCCGGATCGATCACAATTGCCTTTATTGCCTGAATGCCCGGAATATCGAGGTTGCTCCGATCTATCAAGTGGCGAATGGCTGGTGGGCAATTGGGATGATACGTTGCAATCACCGCGTCGACGACGGTATCGATATCGAACTGATTGGATGTTGTCCGGTCTGGATGGCTGGCCGGCAGTCCGGCCCGAGCTAGCCGAAAGCCCAGATCGTTATCGATCACAGGCGGTTCTATCTGCTTCATAGCTTCGGCCGGCCCAAATAGCACGAAGTCGGCCGAGAAGAGGTTGTTCGCGACAACGCCGGCGTTGTCGCCAATAAGATTGAGAAAATATCTCCAGTCGGCCTCACTCATCAGGGCGGCCGATCCGCCGCCGATGTACAGGATCTGTTCGTTAGGGTAGCGGTTGGCGATAGCCGCCAACGTTTTTCCGAAATGGAAATCCGCTCCAGTAGGCAAGACTTCCGCTCCCTCGCACGTCGCAAGCTCCAGCAAGAGGGCATCGTCGGTGGCGACGATGGGTCTGCCCATCTCTCCCAGATTGGATAATCGCGTAAGCGTGGCCGTGACTGCGCACCGTTTCGCTTCGCAGACTATCGACTCCAACCGAGAGTCGGTCTTGCCGCTAGAGAATATGATCGGAACTATCGACAACATCCAGGTCCTTGCATTTCGATTGACATCCGCTATCAATTCTATAATTGGGTACGATGTTAGATTATCAAGATGCGGTAGAGGCTGTATGGTCATTCGGCGATTACTTCGAGAAGCGCTCTGATCATACCTATGCCAGCGCCGGCGTAGAGCTGGGACGGGTCCACCGGCTCCTAGAGAGGCTCGGTTCGCCCCAGCGGCACTTCCGCGTTATTACCGTAGCCGGAACCAAGGGCAAGGGCTCGACCAGCGCTATGGTCGCCAGCATTCTGAAGACGACCGGCCTAGTTACCGGCTTCTACAGTCAACCCCATCTCCATTCCTACCGCGAACGAATACAGGTGAATGGGTGCCCCTTAAGCGTAGCTCATTTCGTCGAGTTGGCGCGTCAAGTTGTCGAAGACGCTCGCTCGGTGAATGCCGAGCGACCCACAGAGAACGGGTTATCCGCCTATGAGGTGGGAACGGCGATGGCATTGCGCCATTTCGCCGACGTGGGCGTAGACGTCGCTGTTCTGGAGGTGGGCCTTGGCGGAAGGCTCGATGCGGTAAATGCGGTCGACACCGATCTAGCAGTCATCACGCCAATCAGTCACGACCACGTCAACGTGTTGGGGTCTCGACTAACGCAAATCGCCGCCGAAAAGGCCGGCGTGATGCGTGCCGGACGCCCGGTCGTAATCGCACCCCAGCGTGAGTCGGTCCGTCGTCAGCTCGCCCGCAAGGTCAGAGAGGTGAACGCGCTGCCGACTTGGATCGGCGCCCGGGAGTTACCGCCTGCCGGCTCGGTCGAGTTGAATCTGGCTTCGTCCACTCAGATGTTTCGTCTGCGCACCCATGGAGGCGATTATGGTGCCGCCACAATTACACTCATGGGACCCCATCAACGACTGAACGCTCTAGTCGCCACAGTCGCGGCCGAGCGTTTTCTCGGTCGGATTGACCGAGAGGCGATCCTGAGCGGACTGGCCGGCGCTGAATGGCCCGGCCGGCTTGAGATCGCCGGCGAGAATCCGTTGATCATTCTCGATGGAGCGCATAATGACCATTCCGCCTCGGTATTGGCTGATTCCATCCGTGAATTAGTACCCGAGGCGCTGCCGGCAACATTCGTTCTTGGACTTCTGCGTGGCAAAAATATTGGTGCGATTCTGCGGGAGATCGAACCCGTTGCGCATCGCTATTACATTACGACCTCGACGCACCCACGTGCCTTTCCCGTCGGAGAGTTGTCTAAGCAAGTAGGAATCAGGTCGAAGAAACCGATCACCGGAACGCCAACTACAGCCCAGGCGTTGGACTGGGCGAAGAGGCAGTCTGGGCACACTGGGCTGATCGTAGTTACCGGTTCTCTATCGACCGTGGCGGAAGCGCGGGAGCATCTGGGATTGCCCATGACGGTGCCCTGACCGGCGGGCGATCAGCGCGTATCCCCCAAACGCACATTTTTCAGACAACTAATGAGAAGAGGGCGCCAGCTTCTCCATATAACCGTCGAGAAACTTAGCTTGACTTTGTGGAACAGGCGCCGCCGCTGTCTTGGCCGGAGACTATTGCGAATCCGACTCTTCTTTGATTAGGCCTACGATGTTCCCGTCAGGATCGCTAAACTGGGCAAAAGTCACCATGTTCGGGATCTCCACGGGTGGCACTATCGTTTTACCTCCTAGGCTTTCAACCTTCTTGAGTGTCGCCTCCAAGTCGGCGACTTGAACGTAGAACGTGAGGTGGCTATGGCCATCGGGAGAGGGACCTATGCCGCCGTCGATACCGCCGCCTTCGCTGGACGCCACTAGCCCGTACTGCATTGGATTGTCGGCATTAATTTTCCAGTCGAAGAGTTCACCGTAAAATCCATGCAGCTTTTTTGCTTCTGCCGAAACGATCTCCCAGTGGACAACTGGATTAGACACTTGTTTTTCTCCTGGTTGATAAGAATTCATTGGATTTGTTCAATTGATATTACAATGAAAATAGACTCTCCAGGCAGCGTGCGAATTGACTCTGTCGCTCAACCGTTCGAGTTGGCGCGCACGTGCCTGTGGATACTGGCGGCCTTCCGGCGAACCCGACCATCCCAACTCTCGTCATTGCCTCCGTCCACTACATCATTTGTTTGTTGTGAATGCCCAATAAACGAGCCAATCATATGGGGTGTAGGTGAGGGGCGCTTCGACCGTCATTGGGAGGGCCGGGCAGCTGCGCGGTTGCGCCGGGCCGGCGTGAGGGTTACATCAATGGTGCTTGAGCCACAGTCCGGCTTCTATTGCGACTCCGTATCCTTGGGTTGGACCGTCTGCTCGCCGATCCGGCGCTCCGAGCCTTTCAGAAGTCGATCCAGATTGTCTCGGTGTCGCAGGAAAATAACACCAAGCGCCGGCATCGCGAAAATCAGAATCTCTTCGTTGAGGCTTCCACTGAATACCAGAACCACGATCAGCACCACCGAAATAATCGAACCAAGAAGCGATCCCAATGAGACCAGCCGGCTCACGGCCACCGTACAAATGGTTATGGATAGGCCGATGATCGCCACCAGCGGATAGAAAGCAAAGACGCTGCCCAGCGACGTAGTTACTCCCCGGCCGCCGTAGAACCCAAGATATGGCGACCAGCAGTGACCGAGCATCGCCGCCAATGCGGTTGTCGACTCCGCGAACGGATCGTTCAATACGGAGCGAACAACGAGCACGGGAATCAGTCCCTTCAGTAGGTCGGCGGCAAATACGAGGGCGGAGACTTGCCATCCCAGGGTGCGAAGCGTGTTGGTAGCTCCGACGCGGCCGCTCCCGTGATACCGGATGTCTATACTCTTGACCAGCCTTCCAGCTATCCAACCAAAGGGAATACCGCCGATCAAGTACGACAGTGCGGTTGCCAAAATAGCGTAGCCTATGTCAATGTTCATCCGCTCTGTTCCCTGTCCTTGGCCTTGCACGCAGGTTGATCTTGATCGGCGTGCCGGGGAAATCCCATGCCCGCCGGATCTGGTTCATCAAATATCTTACATAAGAAAAATGGGCTAGTTGCGGATCATTCACGAAGATGGTGAAGGTCGGCGGGGCAACGTCGACTTGAGTTGCATAGAAGACATTTAGCGTCCGTCCCTTCGTGCTCGCCGGCCGGCGCATTTGAGAGGCTTTTTGTATCACCTGATTCAACGCCGGAGTCGGCACCTGAAGTCTACGGCTGTCGTGAATCAGTTCCGCGGTCTTGAATAGTCTGTCGACGTGGTAACCGGTCTTCGCCGAAGTGAACTCGATTAGAAAGTAGCGCGCGAATGCAAGTGATGAACGTAGCCAATCTTCTATGTAGAGACGGGCGCCGGCTTTGTCCTCGATCAGATCCCACTTGTTGACAGCGACGATAAGTCCTTTGCCTTGCTCATCGACGTAGCCCGCGAGATGCATGTCCTGAGCGGACACCCTCTCCGTCGCGTCGATCACGAGAACGGCCATATCCGAACGCGATATCGCCTGCAGTGCTCGACCTACGCTGAATCTCTCGGCGCCTGGGTTTATCCGCCCCCTCCGGCGGATGCCGGCCGTATCTACCAGCCGGATCCTCCTTTCACCGAATTCTATCAGCGAGTCTACCGGGTCGCGCGTGGTGCCGGGTAAGTCTGAAACTATTGCGCGGTCTCTCCTAGTTAGAGTATTCAGCAGCTGCGATTTTCCAACATTGGGCCGGCCAACAATTGCAATCGTGATTTCATCATCATCATCCGCGTCCACTTGAGCTGATGTCTCTGGAAGCAATTGAAATGTCGCTTCAAGCAAGTCGTCGATCCCCCGTCCATGTAGGGCTGAAATGGAGAGAACCCGATCAAATCCCAGGCTATAGAATTCGCCGCGGTTGTGACTGCGTTTGTCGTTGTCGACCTTGTTGACCGCGACCACTACCGGCTTTCCAAGCTGACGGATCCAATCAACAGCTTCAAGATCGGCGCCGGTTATACCTTCTGCTCCGTCGACAACCAATATTACGACGTCCGCCTCCGAGGCTCCCGCTTTCGCCTGTAGTCTGATATTTGTAGTTAGGTGCTGTTGGTCTGAGAAATCGAGGCCGCCAGTGTCGATAAGTGCGAACCTGGCGCCGGCCCATTCGACGTCGCCATAGACTCGATCGCGTGTAGTCCCGGCCTCCCTCGCTGTTATCGCCTTCCGCCTGCCGATTGTGCGATTGAAGAGTGTTGACTTTCCTACGTTCGGACGCCCCACGATAGCGACTACTCCACGCGAAGGTTGGAGGCCGCTGTCATGAGAATCGAACGCTGCGGAGGCATGTCTCATGTGATTAGAACAGATACCTCTATGGGCTCTATTGCACTGAGTCTTGCGGTCACCGGGACCTGCACCGTGGGCTTCAGAGAATAATTCCCCGGCGGAAGGCCGGACGCGTCGACCCGCGCGACAACCTGCCCGACTTCGATGTCTCGCAACTCGAGAATTGGCCCCACGACTGTTACCTCGATTTCTCCCGGTCGAACATCTACTGTATACCTGTTGCTCAATCCGGACACGGCTACCGGTACCGTAAAACGTTTTGAGCCTTCGACCGGATCGATCAGCAGTTTCACCCGTACGCTTGAACTACTCAAAACCTCGATAACTTGGGATATTTCGAGTCTTGCATCGCTTTCAAATGGTGCATCGCGGCCACTGATATCAATTGGCTCTGTAACCAACGAGTTCAGGTCGTCCAGTATCGAAGACTCTCCAGTTACGGTAGCGTTCGAGGGTTCGATGAGAACTCCCGTAACTTGGTAACCATCCGCGACGGTGCCGATCAACGTGGGTGCGACCGGGATCGCCTTGGTGCTCTGATTCGATGCGACTCGCAGCGTAACTACTTCAGGCTCGAACGCTACCAGACGAAGCGAGGCCGGCAAATCGATCTTGGGTTCCACCTCAAGTGTGTCGGTAGTCAGTCCTGAGGCATTGACGGTTACGTTTAGGTCTGATGACCTGACGGTTTGGAGAGTTGGCAGTGGGCCGGATACGGTGACGAGAATTTGGGGTGGGTCGAGTCGCAACACCTTGCCCGGAGGCGCCTCGACGACTCGCGGACCCACCGTCAAAGTCGTGCTTCCCTCTAATGGACTGATTAGCACGCGAACTATTATTGATTGGGGTCTGGTTAGGCCAATGCCGGATTCCAAAACGGCCTCGGCCATTACTGCCATATCGCCTGATGCATCAGTCACGTCCACCTGTTCAATCTGAACAGAATCTACTCTTTCAAGCGCGCTTGGTTGACCTACCAGCGTCAGTGAGACAGGATCCACCATTAATCCTACGATCTGGTACCCGAGAGCCACCTGCCCTGTCACGTTTGGAGTAACCGGCACGGTCTTGTAGACAAGCTGTTGATCGATCGCCACCGCCACCCGTACCTCTTGAGGAATCATCTCCAGGAGACTGGCGTCCAGAAGTTCGGATCCCACTGGAATCAACGGTACCAGCTCTGAAATACTCGTCGTCGCGTTGCTGAGATCAATCTCTGCCATTGCCGCATCTACCGTATCGACGACCGTTGTAGGCCCCCTTACCACGGCTTGATTGCGTGCGGTGGTCGGTACTCCAGAGGAATAGCCGAAGGGTACAGTGCCAACCGGCCGGATTATGATCGGTACATTTTTCTCCGAAGCGGTTTCAACCAGTACGACAACCGTTGATGGACTGACCGTGTCCACCCGGACACGTGGGTCGATCGCTTCGGCGCGCACCGGTAAACGGTGTTGTCCGGCGCCTAGTATCGAGGCTTCCACCGACGCTCGCAAGCTCTGCTTGTTCAGGTCCCGAAGGGCTAGTGTCGGGCCTATCACTCTGACAGAGACAAACGATTCGTCTCGAATGGTGAGTCCCTGCCGAAGACCATCGATCCGCAAAGGTACTTCGTCAAACGAAAGCGTGTGCTCCGGCTCCGCAGGCGTCGATACGATCGTCCAAAGGGCGAACGACACTACCAGCGAGACTATGATCCAAAAGACGTTTCGCCGGAAGTAACCGATTAGTGGACTGCCGGCCAAATCGCCACCTCGGTGCTGATTTATAGGTTTCGAGCGTCGGTTTGGGTCTGCGCGCCGGCCTGTGAAGATCGGCCGGTTGCGGTTTCATCCTCGACGGAGGGGCCCGAGCCGAACGGCCATAGCCCACTCTGTCCCTGTGGGCCGGAGGCGTAGAGCAAACTCAGTATCTTCCGCAATTTGGCCTCGTCTAGGTTACGCATCATGCGACCGTTATTCACAATTGAAATCACGCCCGATTCTTCTGAAACAACAACCGAAATAGAATCCGACACTTCCGAGATTCCCACTGCCGCACGGTGGCGCGTGCCCAGCCGGGCGATGAGCATCTCCTCGCTCAGGGGAAGCACACAAGCGGCCGACACGAGTCTGTTCCCGCGCACTATCACGGCCGCATCGTGTAAGGGCGAGTTTGGAAGAAAGATCGACAAGAGCAGTTCCGATGAGACGTGTCCATCGATTCTTATACCCCGCTCGATGTACTCCTGCAATCCTGTCTCGCGTTCAAGCACGATGATCGCACCTTGTCTTAGCTCTGACAATCTGGCGCACGCCCGCGATATATCTCCGATGGCCTTGAGCAACTCTTCCTGGCCGGTTGATCCGAGTGGACGAGTCAGCCAGGCTCCAATCCGGCCAATTCGCTCCATCGCGCGCCGGATCTCTTGTTGGAAAACGACCACCAAGGCGATTGAAAGGAACGGAAGTGTGGTGCTCAATAGCCAGTTCAACATCGAAAGATGCGGTAGTCCGCTAACGCCTAGGACCACGATCAGCAACAGTCCAAATCCGTATAGCACCGAGACAGCGCTGGTCCCTCGAAACAGCGCAAGTCCACCATAGACGATTAATGCCACGACCAGAATGTCAACGATGCTCCAGATGCCATTCTGCGAGAGTGCATTTAATATCCCCTCGAATATTTCAAGGACCATTCGCCTCAGTCCTTTCGTTGAGAAAGATCATGCGTTCGTTGTCCAAGAATATCTTAACTCACAATTCTCCCATAGTCTTGCGGGAGATTGTGACGCTTGCATCGGCTATTCTTGTGGAGCCGACTCTGGCAGCGAGTTGCCGGCGATCAAGGCCAACAACCCCTTCACTGCATGCAACTTGTTTTCGGCTTGTTCGAATACGACCGAGTTCTCCGACTCGAAAGCGGCTTCCGATATTTCTTCGCCGACGTGGGCGGGAAGATCATGCATAACCAAGCAGTCAGGATTCGCCACGGACAAGATATGTTCGTTCAGTTGATAGGGGCCGAATACGGAGAACGGATCTACGTCGAGTGGCTTCTGTCCCATGCTTACCCATATGTCGGTGTAGACTACGTCCGCGCCGCTCGCCGCGGCGATGGGATCCACCATGAACTGGAGGTTCGAGCCGTGTTTAGCCGCCAATCGCTCAGCAAAGTCGCGGTGATCCGCGGCGCATTCATGGCCTGGTGGAGATGCGATCCTGAGGTCGAGTCCCGTCAAGGCGCCGGCTATCGACAGTGAGTTGGCGATGTTATTACCGTCCCCTAAGTAGCAGACTTTGACTCCCTCGAGCCGGCCTTTGCGCTCCCAAATTGTCAGAATGTCTGCCAGCGCTTGGGTGGGGTGACACATGTCGGATAGGCCGTTTACGACTGGGCAATCCGCGTATTCGGCCAACTCCCTCACCGTCTCGTGGCTAAAGGTCCGCGCCACCAGCACGTCGGCGTGCGTTGCGATCACCCGGGCGACGTCCCGTACGCGCTCCCTTACTCCCAGACCCACCTCGTCCGGCGAAAGATAGACGCAATGTCCGCCCAAGTGTTTCGCCGCGACGTCGAATGACATTCTCGTTCGCAAAGAGGGCTTTTCGAAGAGCAGGGCTACCACTTTCCCGGCCAATATGGAATGCCGGCGGCCGGCGCTGAGCTCCGACTTGAGCCATTTGGCGAGATGAAGAATTCGCCAGATTTCGTCGATGTTGAGATTAGCGATGCTGACTAGGTCGCGTCCCTTCATTTAATCTCTCCTTGGCGGGCAGAAATTATAGCAAAAGCCCCCGAATTGGTACGAAAGCATGTGCCGGACTCCGTTCCGGGATAGATGATTTCCGTGACGCCCACGGGTCCCGGTCACTCCGGCGAGCCATGTCGTTCCGGCGACAGCCGGAATCCTGTAGCGCGTGAGCTTGTACCTCGCAGGGGTCGGCGCGGGGCGTAGGAGAACCGACCGTGTCGACTCACTGTACCAAATCACACCTCCGGCTTTTCATACCTTGGTGTGCCGGCGGCAGTCGGCACGTGCGAATAGTGGGAGCGGAAAATGTAGAGCCGGGGCTTGTCCCCATCCACGGTCACTGCCGGCAGCACGCCTTGGTTGTATCGTCCGGCGTCCCTTCATATCTGTCTTCCCAATGTCGCCTTCGCATGGCTATGATGATTTCCACAGATCTGCCGGCTCCGCGAGTAGGTGCGAGGTGAGTGGGTACTCGCCGCCGGCCGTTTCGTGTCGCATACCGGCGACCCTAGAGCCGGCCGCAATGACAGTCCGTCTTGTTCGGCCTTCGAATGGGCGAATGCGAGTAGACTGGGATAATTGCGAGTTCTCCAGCGGAAGATCCGGCGCTGTATGATCCTAGTTGCCGCCGTTCTGTTCTGAACCGTCTTGGTTTGCGCCGTCCCGGTCTGGCTGCTCCTGATCCGGCTGTTCTTGGTCCGGCACCTCCGGCTCATCCGTCACCGGCTCCTCCGGCGGCCCGGAGTCGTCCCGCAGTGGAGGCGAAGGTATCGGAGTTGGCGCCTCAGTGGGCGTGAGTGGCGGCGTCTCTGACACCGGCGTAAGCGTTAATATCGCGATAGCGGAGGCGGTCTGAGCCACCGGCGTCCCCGTCACCGGTGTAAGCGTTAATATCGCGATAGCGGAGGCAGTCTGAGTCAACGCTGCGTCGCTTATAGTAGAGGTGGTGGCAATCAACGTGACTGTAAGCGGAGTGCCAATAATTGAGGTCGTCTCGGGCGAGAGTGTCCCGACCGGCGATTCCACTGCCGTGGTCGGGATAACCGTCCCAGGCGTCCCTGTCACTATCGGCGTCGGTGAAACCAGCGGTGTGTTGGTTGCAGCCGGCGGGTACGTTGCGGTCGGCAGAACCAACTGGGTTGGAGTGGGAGGCAGCGTGGCTGTCGGGCTTCGCGGCGCCAGAGTAGGAGGGGGTTCCAGAGTGGGAGTTACTGTACTCGTGTTCGTTGGAAGCGGAGTCTCAGTTGGTTCCGCCACCAAGCTCGGAGCATATACTAAAGCCGTGAGCCCGAGCGCGTACATCGACAGTAGTCCGAGGCATGTGACGAGCAAGACCGCCTTGAACGTACTGAGCCAAATCCAGTACGCTTCCCATTGATCTACGAGCCCTACCAAGGCGTTTTCTAGCCAACGCATATCAGGTCGTCAGTATACAACCAGCTCCGAAGGTGGGCGGATAGTTGATTCAGTTCGAGTCGGCGGATTGTCGCTGCAAGCAGGCGTCTTCCGCCATCAAGATAGCTTGCGTTCGAGTAACCATGGGATAGGCACTGCAATTGATTGGTCCGAAAGCATGCCCGGTACCCCGATACGGGGCAGGAATCCAGGAGGAGGCGTGGCCGCTCTCAATTTTTATGCCTTGGCGTGCCGGCGACAACCGGCAGGGCGATTCCCATGCTGAAAGGCTCCTCTAATTGATCATCCTAGTCACTTGCATACTCATCTTTCTCGCCGGCGCGGTCACCAATAACGACTCGCTTTACAGAATGGCGTACCTGCTGGGCTTCGTATACGTCGGCGTCGTCGGTATATCCAGAATACAATTCAAGCGGATTGAGATCGAGCGGACCATCCCCGCGCGGATACTAAATGGCGAGACGGTTCAAGCCAAGCTGGTGGTCAAGAACAGTGCGCCGTTGCCTGTACCTTGGGTGCGTTTGCACGAACACCTCCCTTTGGAATTGACCACCCCTGCTTTCTTCAACAACCTGATTTCCTTGGGGCCGCGCGAGACCATCGAGCTTCGATATGAGCTGACCGGGAAGCAGCGTGGATATTACCAAATTGGTCCGTTGAATCTGTCGAGTGGCGACCCATTCGGACTCGATCAGACATCCATTAGATGGATACCCTTCCAGACGACAATCGTGTATCCCAAGGTCGTCCCGGTCGCCGATTTGGGACTGCCTTCTCGCAGCCCCTTCGGGCACCTGAAAACTCAGCAGCGGTTGTACCAAGACCCATCGAGAACGATCGGCGTGCGTGACTACGTGCCGGGAGACAGCATAAGAACGATCAATTGGAAAACGAGCGCGGCAACTGGCAGTCTGAAGGTGCGCAAACTCGAACCGGCAATGACCTTGGAAACCCTCTTATTGCTGAACCTGAACGCCGATGAGTACCAAGTCCAGACCCTGCACAAAGCGGTGGAAAACGCGATTACTGTCGCCGCCAGCATCATGAACCATCTGATCTCCCTACGACAGGAGACCGGTATCCTGACCAATGGCGTCGATATCCGAACCGAGCAATCCTCCGGCCGGCCTGGTCGAGCGACTGGGTTGCCTTTGCGTAAAGGCCGCGGCCACTTGATCCAGGCTCTCGAGCTCTTGGCATGTCTGGGGTGGGTGCGAGATGTACCTTTCAGCCAATTCTGCGCCCGAAACGGTGATCAGATTCCCTGGGGAGCCACGATTGTCATAATATGTCCGCGATTGAACGACGGTCTCATGGATACTGCGATCTCGTTTGCCCAATCCGGGCATCAAGTAAGTTTCGTCTTCATCGGCTATGAAAGTGATTGGGCCTTCAATCAGGTACGCGACCGGGCGAAGGCCGCAGGGTTCACTTCATACCGGGTTTGGGATCTTGATGATCTGAATTTATTGAGAAATCAATCCCTTGGTGCTGTTTAGCGGCCGCGTTACGACGATTCGAAATCGCTTGAAAATAGCTCGTCCCCAGCTGTTGCCTAGATCAGAAGATTGTGGCTCGAGATAGTCGCCCGTCCAAGACGCCATAGGCGCATCGGAGTGCGTTCTAGGGTATTAGAAGCACCTTGCCGGTAGTCTTCCGTCCGCCCAGCTGTCGATGAGCCTCGCCGGCGTCGGCCAGCGTAAATTCGGCGCCGATCCGCACGTCGAGCTCGCCGGCCGCGCTCCATCCCAGAATATCATCCGCCCTCCGAAATAGCTCGTCCCGCGTGAGCGTGTAGTCGTTTAGCGTGGGCCGGGTCAGGAACAACGACCCATTGGCATTCAAGACCTGGGGGTCTAGCGGCGGTACAACTCCGCTCGCCTGGCCAAACAGCACCAGGTAGCCTCGGGGCGCCAGGCAGTTCAGGCTCTTGTCGAACGTCGTCTTGCCTACCGAGTCATAAACTACCGGTAGGCCTTTGCCGTCGGTAAGGCGTCGAACCTCGGTCTCAAAATCCTGCTCGGTGTAGAGGATGACTTCATCCGCGCCGGCTGAGCGAGCCAACGCCGCCTTTTCGGAGGTAGACACGGTACCGATCACCCTAGCGCCCAGCCGCTTCGCAATCTGAATGAATAGCAGACCCACGCCTCCGGCCGCGGCATGTATGAGGCAGGTGTCTCCTGGCTTGAGAGGATATGTCGAGTGGGTCAGGTAGTGCACCGTCAAGCCCTGGAGGATCACGGCCGCGGCTACTCGGTCGGCTAGTCCTTCTGGAGTGGGTAGTAGACGCCAGGCGTCGACAACCGCATACTCCGCATAGGATCCGACGACGCTGCAGTAGACGACCCTGTCGCCAACCGAAACTTCTTCGACACCCTCCCCTATCGCGATGACTTCGCCCGCCGCTTCTTGGCCGGGCGTAAATGGCAAGGGCATCTTGTACCGGCCGTCACGCTGATAGATGTCGATGAAGTTGACGCCAATCGACGACAGTTTGACTATTGCCTTCCCGGCAGTTGGCTCCGGCATCGCGACTTCTTCCAGAGTCATGACCTGGGGCCCGCCGGTTTCGTGAACTCGCACTGCTTTCATGTTGTCCTCCAGCGTAGTGTGATAGCGACGTTGTGCGTTTGGAGATCCTTACAGAACTCTAAAGACTTAGTGTGGCTTTCGTCGCGTCGTTTTCAAGTGATTGTCCCGATATTTGGTCGCATTTTACGACAGATATGCCTCGATTCGCTCCTGGTCGGCATCGGTTGGGCTCACGTGAAGGATCAATCCGAACTCGTCTGGTCCATCCGACCCGCGAGCTCGCTCTGTAGCGGCTGCTCGCGTCGGCTCACTCCATTCAACCTCTCCATTCCGGAGGAAGATGTAACGGTCACGGTATTCACCGACCAATTTGTCACGATTCGCCACATATGCCCTAGCCTCTCGTCGAACGGCCAGACGTGACTTGTGGGCCTGCTTCGAAGTCATACCGTCCGCTTCATTTAGGTCGAATTGCCAGCGATTATCCTCGATCTCTAAGCCTTGAACATCGATCTCGGCCGGATCGAGCACGCCCAAGCCGGCTTGGCTCGCCAGCCGCAGATGATTTTCCGCGCGCAGCCACGGTTTGGTTGGAAAGTCGGACAACGGATCGAAACCTATGAGGTAGGTGCCGATCGAGTCGGTCGCAACCGGATCGTGGCCGGCGAGCATCAGCTCAGTTTCGACTGGATCGCCGTCCAGCGACAGGTTCGAAGCGATTATCCCGTCTACGATCGCCAGGTCCGGTTTCATCGCGGCCGCGACGTCGACGAATATCCTCATCAGCCGGAAGTGGTTGGTATGCATGTACCCGCGATGGGACCCACCGTACTGAGAGCGGGGCACGATACCGAACATGTTCTTGACGGACATCGTAATCCCGGCCGATGCGTGCACTTTTAGCTTTGCCAGCGATACGACTGCGTCTGCGTCGGCCAGTTCACGTCGCAGGTAGATTGATCTGTTAAGAAGCCCGCCTCCTGGAACCGGAACCTCGACGAAATCGCCGAGATTAGCGTCCATCAGCCTGACGCCGAAGCGGGCCGGAAAATCATCGCAGCGCATCTGGGAGAATAGCTGCTCCGAGGTTTGCCCCGGCTTTGCGTCCAACCCCTCGGCCAGTATTATCTCCGCCGAAGGATTGGCCTCACGCAGCATCGATAGGGCCGCGCGTACGACCATGTCGTCGACGCATCCGATGGCTCGATCACGATATCTGCGGGCCAACGCGTCAGCAGGTCTGACGTATATACCGACGTAGTTGGGTTTGACGACTATCTTACGGGCCTCGCGAACTTTGCTCGGCACACCGCCGGCAAGCCCCACGGTCCGTCTTACGACATCTTCAACCTGTTCAGGCGTCGAATCGACGGCGCATCTCTGGATCCCCACCCTTGGTTGAGACATGGCAGACCTCCGTCTAGGATTGTGTCCAATTACCGGAATTTCAGCTTATCGTAACGAACATTTTGGGGGCCGGCAAACTTGATCGGGCGGCGTTTTCAATTCTTTAATGTTTGGGACTTCTGGAGCGTTTTCCTAGGCCGACAAGCAGTTGATCGAAACAGTCAACACACTAAGGCCATTTCGAGAGTCCGCAACCCGCACGTCGTCATTGATACGTAAAGGATGTTAGGTGGCTTCGAGAGTGCCTGAACGCCACCGCCCCCGCGCTCGTCATTCCGCCCCTCAATTCGTCACTCCGGCGAAAGCCGGAGTCCAGAGGGGTGGGGAGAGGGGATTGTAGCCGTGGGGCTCGTCCCCAGCCATGGGCGTGCCGCCAAAGGCCAACGTCACAATAGGGGCCGATTTCGAAGCCGCCTTGGCTGGAGACCTCGCCGACCGGCTCGCCCTCCCGTCTCCGGCGTGTCTACGACGCCAGGGGAACCACCTTCGAGCTCCGTATAACTTCATCGCGCGTGAGCAACGGGATGTTGTGCACCACGCTCGTTGCCGCGATGATCTCGTCCGGCGGATCTCGGCTGAAGTCCAGCCGGGTCGAAGCGCGTGCCACGGCGAGGTCGATAGGCCAGACGTGTAAGCGGCTCAGGATGCGTACCACCTCGCGGTCGTCAAGTTCCAAGTCCAGCTGGCCCAGCTGAACGAGCTTTGCCAGTTCCCACAACACAATCGAAGAGATCGACCACCGGCTCCGGCTCAACAGGCTCTGCTCCGCCGGCCGAAGCTCGCCGGCAAGCGCAAAGATGAGAATGTGGGTGTCAAGATTCAGCATCTGCGTCCCATCGAAGGCCGGTCGTAAACAGGTCGCCCCTGACGCTGATCTTATGCCGCAGGCTCCCTATCAGTTCGGCTCCCTCGTTGTCATACGGAACGACACGCGCGACCGGCTTTCCGTGCTTAGTGACAACCAGCCCATCCGCATCCAGCTGATCCAGCAACGCCAAGCATTGCTCCTTGAACTTCGCCGCACCAATCCTCTTCATCATCGCCTCCCTTAATATGGACACATTATATGACTAGACGCAAAGTATGTCCATATGTAGACGACTTGCCCTTCACTACGTCTCACCTACGACCAGCATCACTGTGAGGGCGCGTCGCCAGACGTCCCGTGGTGGGGGCGGGGAGGAAGATGTAGCGCGGGGGCTCGTCCCCCGCCGTGGTACGCCGGCCGGCCAATGATCCGAACCATCAGCCAGCCAGAGGCGACGCTATACCAAATGCCTCGATGCGCGAGGCACCGCTTGTTTACATCAGCCCGGCATTCTCTAGGGACTGATAGGCGCCATCTATCCGGTCATGAGTGAACCTGGGCTTCAATTTTCCAACAGTCTTAATTGTTTGTTCTCTGGAACGCTCGGAGTCGGGCCCACCAATGAGGTGGATAGTGGCATAAAGTTCAAGCTCATAGGTTTCCAGCCCTCCAAGTATCTCTATCGCATCATCGATTTGCGTGACATCATGCTGCGTCGGTATGTCGTACCGATCCGGCCAGGGACTCTCTTCTTCGCAAGCCGTGACGTGATAGCCAAAACCATCCGGGTCCGGTTCGATCTCTATGAATCCCAGAGCCTCGGCGAAGGAAAGTGCGCCGTCCAAGTCATCGGAGTAAGGACCGTAGTAGTGCATCCTAAATCGATACCCTAGCTCAACGTCCAAAGACTCTTGGAGGAAATAGGAGATCTTTTGGATCTTGGTCTTGCCCATATCATCGCAACGATCGACTATCCTTCGAATGAAGGCAATTCTCTTATTCAATAGGTTGTGATCTCTCAAGTCAGCCTCTCTTCTAGGCCATCGCCTTGTGACAATAATCTTCGATCTCGGCTTTCAACGACTCGTCATCTCGAACGTCCGCATAAACTCTGAATCTCCTGACCTCCTTTAAGCCGGCTAATGCACTCGAAAGAGTCGCGAGAGATTCCCAACGGCATGCAGCGTATTGAGGAGATGTCGGACGCCGACGTTTCCGAGGTGCGGGAGTCCGCCGCATTGTTTCGCGGGGTCGAGGAGACCACCGCCAATCTGCGCCGTCTGCTCGACTTCCTTTGCGGCATGCGCTGGATGACCGCTGGAATGAAGACGAAAGAGCGGAATGCCTTCTGGGCACCGGTGACGGAGGCGCTCGGCCATGAGCCGGCCGGCGCCTTTGCACTCCTGTCCCAGGGGCCGGATGCCATGCGTTCTGCCACTGCTGGCGACCCGGAGCCATCCCGGTCGATCTTCGAGCAACGATGGAGCGCCGCCAGGTCCATCGCCGACCGTGAGAGCTTCCTCCACTGGGAGGTAGCCTTTCCCGGCGTCTGGCGTCGCTGGCAGGACGCTCGACCGGAGGGAGGCTTCGACGCCGTCATCGGCAACCCGCCCTGGGACCGGATCAAGCTACAGGAGGTCGAGTGGTTCGCCACCCGCGCACCGGCGCTGGCGCTGGCCCCAACCGCGGCCGCCCGCAGGACCGCCATCCGCCGGCTCCGCGAGCAGGATGACCCGCTCGCCGCCGACTTCGACGCGGCGAAGGTACGGGCAGACAACATGGGCCGGCTAGTTCGCGCATCCGGCCACTATCCCCTTCTCGGCGGCGGCGACGTCAACCTCTACTCGCTATTCGTCGAGCGGGCGATGAGCCTGGTTAAGCCGGATGGCTTCGTCGGACTGCTGACGCCATCCGGCATCTACGCCGACAAGACCGCCGCCAATTTCTTCAAGTCCGTCTCCACCAGCGGACGCGTCGCCGGCCTCTTCGACTTCGAGAACCGCCGACTCGGAACAGACCTGCCGCCGTTCTTCGCAGACGTGGACTCCCGCTTCAAGTTCTGCGCGCTCGTATTCGGCGGCGAGCACCGTCGTTTCGAGCAGACCAGATGCGGCTTTTTCCTACCCGACACCCGGACGATCGACGACCCTGAGCGCGGCTTCACCCTCGCGCCGGCGGACTACGCCCGGGTCAACCCGAACACCGGCACCGCGCCCGTGTTCCGCACCCGCCGGGACGCCGACATGACCCGCCGGATATACGAGCGACATCCCGTCCTGGTGGACCGATCCCAAGGTGAAGAGCGCCGCGCCTGGCCGGTCCGCTACCGCCAAGGTCTGTTTCACTCACAAAACCATTCAGGTCTCTTCCGGACCGCATCGCAACTCGACGCCGATGGTTGCTACCCAGTCCAAGGCAACCGTTGGAAGAAGGGTGACGAGTTATACCTTCCAATGTACGAGGGCAAGACGGTGCAGGCGTTCGATCATCGTGCGGCCAGCATCACCAACCGGGAGGGCAATTTGTTCCGACCAGGGCAGCCGAGCAGAACCCTACAGGAAGAATATCGTGACCCGACTTTCACGCCGCGCCCTCGATATTGGATTAATCAACGAGAAAGTACCGTTACTCAGAGCCTAGATTATTTCTTGGCTTTCAAAGATATCACCGCATCCACCAACGCCCGCACTATGATCGCCGCGATAGTTCCACAGGTAGGGTGCATCGATACCTTACCTGTACTGTTGCCCTTAGACGACCGACTTGACGCATTTGACACGACTTGCATCGTGGCCGACTTAAACAGCTTTTGCTCCGACTACGTCACCCGTCAAAAGGTGCAAAGTACCCATATCAAGCTGTACATGCTTGAGCAACTCCCAGTCATCGCCCCCGGCGACTACGATCGGCAGTTCGGAAACACAACCGCCCGCGAGCTAGTCCGCGACCACGTCCTCCGGCTCACCTACACCTCCCACGACATGGCCCCGTTCGCCCGCGACCTCGGCTACGGCGGCCCGCCCTTCACCTGGGACGAGGAGGAGCGCCGGCACCTGCGGGCCCGCCTCGACGCCCTCTACTTCCACCTCTACGGCCTGGACCGGGACGACGCCGGCTACATCCTCGGCACCTTCCCCATCGTCCAGAAACATGACCAGTCCCAATTCGGCCACTACCGCACCCGCGACCTCATCCTCGCCTACATGAACGCCCTCGCCGCCGGCGACGCGGAGACGGTAGTGGCGGTGTAGCCGGCCGGCCGGCGTGTTGGCGGAATAGTAGGATTGCAGTAATCGACTATCATAGGCAGCCTTACGTTCGGCGGAGCCATGGGATATTAGTGTGGTATTAGTTGAGGTAATGCATGTGACGCTCATCTCTTCTCACTTTGAGAGAATCGGCAACCGGCTTAAAGCGGAGGGGGAGGAAGCTAAGTCTTTCCACCACAATATGAACCGAGGCCTGATCCGCGAAGCGTTTGTGAGGGAGTTTCTCACACAGAACACTTCTGACCTCTGGGGCATCGGAACGGGTGAGATCATTCATCCTGAAACCCTGCCTGAAGGAAAGAGAAACCAAATCGATGTGGTGATACACAATCGTATGTATCCGAAGGTCTCGTTGGCGACTGGGATTGACCTGTTCTTTGCGGAGACGGTGTCGTCGTTCATTGAAATCAAGTCTAAACTGCGGAAGGCTGATTTGGTGAAGACTGCGAAGGTGACCAAGGATATCAAGACGAATACACAGCTGAAGCCTCAACGATTCAACCCCACAGGAATGGTGATGACGCCACGACCATACTCATTCGTCTTCGCCTACGACGGACCGAAGAGCATCAGGACTGTCTTGGACTGGATGAAGGAGGTATCAGAGTCAGACGACTACAATCTGAAGCAACTCAGACAGACACACCCCAATCAGCGGGGATTCTTCAACCATACTTTCATAGATGGCGTGTTCGTTCTTCAGCGAGGATTCGTACTGGTCGATGGCCTTCCAATTCGCAGTCCTCTCGCTGACAAACCTGAAATTGAGAATCTCGACGATTTCTTGAGGCTCATATGGATTCATTGCGACGAGCAGGAATTAACAATGCTGTGGGCCCTAATAAACACGCTGAACCAATGTATGCTGTGGAACATGTCCGATGTCACTCCATATTTGGGTGCGATGCCGTTCATCGGTAGCAATTGACCGGGGTCGAGAATCGTTGCCCGCGAATCAGCAGCGATCGTCGCTCTAGCAGGTGGAACGGTTAGGGCGGGCGCCACCATTGAACCACGTCCGCCGGCAGGACGAGGCCCAATTCGGCCGCTACCGCACCCGCGACCTCATCCTCGCCTACATGAACGCCCTCTCCGCCGGCGACGCAGAGACGGTGGTGGCGGTCTAGCCGGCCGGCCGGAAATCGTCATTCCGGCCACCCCATTTCGTCACTCCGGCGGTCGAAAGCATGCCCCGTACCACGATACGGGGCCGGAGTCCAGAGGGGACGGTGGGCGGAGAAAAATGTAGCGCGGGGGCTTGTCCCCCGCTAACGGCGTCCCACCATAGGGGCCGACATACCCGGCAAGCGCCGCCTGGCATTTGATAGACTGCGTCGACGGGCTGAATTCAAATTGTTTCGTAGAAGCAACGTACATCAACTAGATTTTTTGGTGCGGCGTAACGGAGGTCACGATGATCAAACAATTGACTGCGATTATCGAGCGTGAAGGCGACGGATACTTTGCCCTTTGTCCCGAGCTTGACATCGCGAGTCAAGGCGCGAGCGTGTCCGAGGCGCGGGCCAATTTGAAGGAAGCGCTGGAGCTGTTTTACGAGACGGCTTCGGCTGAGGAAGTCCAACGTCGGCGCCACGAAGAAGTCTATGTGACGCACGTCGAGGTCGCGGTTGGCTAGGCTCCGCGTGTACAATGTACCTAGCACAAATTAGGAGCCATCGACCATATGGGAGCCAACTGGCGTTTCCGTTACTACCCAAGGCCGGGTTTCTTTGAAGGGTTAGCCCGAATCATTGACTTGGGAAACACCTTGGACGATCATCCAAGATTTCGCTCGGCGCCGGAGTCCGACACCTTTGCGCTCCGATCAGATTGGATCATGGTCGGCCGGGATATTCGCAACGCCATTGGCGAATTCAAGGTAATCGAGAACGATAAGCTCACCCACGTGAGTTAGGCTCATGAGCACCCTTCAGCCGGCAGACCAAAGTCCCTCAGATGACCGACCTGCCACGGGGCCGGCGGGTCAAGTTCCTTCCGAGCAGCACCCTCTCGTTATTGCCGCCTCCGCTTGGGCAGGCCCGCTTCCCCAGCCAGAAGTGCTCCAAGGGTACGAATCTGTCATCCCGGGAGCGGCAAACAGGATTCTTGAGATGGCTGAGCGGCAAAGTGAACACCGTATGCAGATGGATAAGATGGTGATCACCGGCGGCTCCAGGAGGAGTAACCTCGGACTGGGTGCGGGGTTTGTTCTGTCGGCAATGGTTATCGGCGGAGGAATATATCTAATCGCCACCGGCCACGATTGGGCTGGAGCCTCTTTGGTCGGCCTGAACTTGGCGGGATTGGCCGGCGTATTCGTTTACGGTTCGAAGAGTAGTAGAGACGAACAGCGGCGGGCTGCTGAAGTGAGTGATCTGACTTCGCAACCAAGTTAGGATCGGCTCCGTGCCATGTCCTCCCGCGATCCGATCCCTGCCACCCAAACGTGACTACTCTTCAGAAGGGTACCCGAGGATGCCAGAAGAATACCGGCTACATCTTCAGATAAGGCGCGTAGAGAACGGTGATTATCTGGCTACGTCCGATGATTTTCCCGGCCTGGTAGCGCAGGGCAGAACCGTCGCCGAAACGGTCGATATCGCTCAAGACGTTTCAAGGAAGCTAATCGAATCGGATCGCGAACACGGAGACCGGTTGCCCGCCGGCACCTGACTCCCAACGGGCCATCGTCACTCCCACCTAAACGCCATCCTTGAACAGCTCTCGTAGCCAACCAACGAATCTCTCGCAGTTTCTCTGTAGCAGTGTTCAGATCCCCGGCCCTTATGGCTATTCCCATTGGCCGCGGCTCTTCTCGTGTCGCTAGCCACGCATGCACCTTGGCGCGCAGAATCTTTCCCTTCTTGAACTTGCGGTGCTCTACGGGAATGCCTTCGATATAGTCTTCGGACATTGGCCAGACAGGATCGCCGGACGGAATCATATCGGCAATGAAGTCTTCCAATTCGCCCGGCGATTCATTGTCCGGCATCAGCCATATCCCGACGCGGGGTTTACCTTCACGGGGTCTACTCTCAATGATCGTGCCGTTAGAAGCTGGTCCGGGGGGCATTTCAATACTTGCTGCTCGAAGCCTATCCGCCACAGATTGCCATCTGGATTGCAAGTTGTCATTCGCGTCCACCACTATTCCAACTACTGCACGGCCTTCAACGCTAATCTCTGAGCGGATGCCATTCAATAATGGATCTATCCCGCCTTTAGGACTAACGGTGAAAGTGGGAGTCATTGAGTTGGATTCGCAGAGATGGCACACGACATGCATCTCATCCCGGCCTTCGACGAGAAGAACGCGGTTGTCGGACGACGCGTCGCCGTCGTTAGCCATACACCTACCTTACTTCGATCCCTTGTTCGGCAGCGATGGTTAGCTCTTCCTCCGGATACTCCACCGCGCGCAGATCCCCGTATTGCCGGGAGAGCCGTATTAACACCCCTTCCGCATCCCTGAAATCGGATGCCGCCTTGGCAAATCCCTTGATGCAATCCGAGCTATGGGTAGTTGCGAGAACCTGCACGTTGTTTTCGTGCGCCGTCCGAAGAACCATGTTCCAGAAGTCACGCTGCAGCGAGTAGTGGATGCCATTCTCGGCTTCGTCTATGAGGAGGAACCCGCCCCGGCTGTTGGCCAAGGCCAAGGCAACGCCGAACAGGCGTAACGCGCCATCTCCGAGGCTCCTCAAGGGGATTGGACGCCTTTGACCTCTCAACAGGACGACTGCCCTGCGACCGCGCCGTCGTGGATACGTCGCCTCATCGCCGACCACTGCGACGCGCTCCACACCGTCCCCGAACACCAACTTCAACGCCGCTACCGCGCGATCTTCATCCGGTGTCAATACGACGCTGTCCCATAGGCGTTCTAGATCTTCGTTGCCCAGCATTCCAGGCCCTAGTGAGTCGCACTCGATTATTGATGGTGGCTCGTCTTGTTCAGGGAGTTTCTGTTGGGCGGGTCGCCGGGTTGTTACCGGCGCGTGGTAAGGAGGTTCAGGTCGCACGTAAAACCAAGAAGGCTTGCCCCCGTATTCAACTCTGAGTGTTTGGGTGTGCTCATCTTCGAAACTCTCATCAAACAAATCCAATTGCATACCGCTTGAGGCGTCTGGTTTGATGATAAGTTGGTCGTTACAACCTCTCGATCCTATTACAATGTGGGCGGTGCGGGACGCGTCTCGGTTGTAGAACAGTGCGCGCAAATCGGGCACAAGCACGCGCTCGCCATCTTCCTGTTCCCAAGCAATCAGCTCTTCTCGGTCCCTCAACAATTTGGAGAAAGCGGGTGCCCTTCCACCGGCGGCGTACACTCTAACAGCATCTAGCACGGTCGTCTTACCGATGCTGTTCCCCCCGGCCAGCAACGTTACGCGGCCTAAGCGCGGCAAGTGCAACTCGTCTATGCCACGAAATCCACTTATCGCGAGGTCAGGTAGACGTAGGCCATTGGCCCTGAACATGAGCTACTCCCCGCTCAACAGTTTTATCTGCCAGTCGCAGGCCCCTGGCCGACGACCCTACGTTAATAAGTATCCCACAAAACGGCCCCCGCCGGCGAGCACTGCCCAATCCCGCCGGCCGACTCGTCACTCCGGCGATCAAAAGCATGCCCCGTACCCCGATACGGGGCCGGAGTCCAGGGGGAAGGGAGGGGTTTCTTGTCCCTCCAATGACGACCATCGGGGCCAGAGTCAATCCCGTAGCGCTAGGGCTTGTCGCCAGCCAACGACATCCCGCCAAGGGCCACGAAAGGTCCCTCGACCGATCTCCCCTAAGTCCCGCAAGATCTCTATCGGTGCTATAATACAAGAACACAAGTTCGCGGTAACTCCGCGCGCCGGTCCGTATCGTGGACCGAGGAGTCCGCCAAACTGAATTCGCAAATTGCAAAACACGGTATCAACATCAGTCAGCGTCGCCGGCCGGCCGGCGTACTATTTGCCTGCTGGTCCTCATCGAGTCCAGACAGGACCGCTAGCAAAAACTAGAAAATGCAAAACAAAGTCCGGCGCGCGATGCCGCGGCCGACTTGCCTACTGCACCTCTGCCGGCGGGCGCCGGCTCTGTAGCGGCTGTGGCCACCACTTGTCTTCCCACTTGTCCCGCCAGATGTGTCGGAGATTTGGCAGCACCTTTGTCGCGGTAAGCCTGATGTTCTCCATCGCCAGATCATGCGGCATCGAGCCAATCTGGTTCAGCACCATGAGGTGTCCGATGCGCATGCTCTTGATGAGATCTTCCAATTGCTCCGTCACCTGGCTTGGCGTGCCGGCTACGACCACCGCCCTGCTGGCGATGTCCTTCCACGAGCTACCCGCGTCCTTGTTATCGGGCGCCCTTGTCACTCCAAGTAATCCCGCCTTGAGCGATTCGATAGAGCGATAACCGGGTGCCTCGGTGAACCCTGGACGCACGTGGAAGTTTAGCTTGTTGACGAAATATTCGACGTGAGGGCCGTATTTTTCCTCGATTTCGCTTTGGCTTTCCCCGACCACCACAAGTTGAAGGAAGCCGGCGTGATAGGGGTTGGGCTCCACGTTCTTCTCTTCCGCCTTCTTCCAGAAATTGTCGATCACTCGTTTGCCTAGCTTGTATCCGTTATAGGACAGATAAGCGTACAGGTACCCCTTCTCCAGGGTCCAATCCCAAGTCTCCACCGACCGGCCGCCCGGCACCCACACGGGTGGGTGTGGCTTTTGGATGGGACGAGGCCAAATGTTCACGTACCGAAGCTGAGAGAAATTGCCGTCCCAGCTAAACACATCCGGATCAGTCCATGCTCGGACAATCAGGTCTGCGGCCTCGTGGTATTGCTCGCGGAGCATCGCCGGGTTCACACTGTACGCGAAGTTTGAGTCCTGGCTCGATCCGACCGGAAATCCGGCCACGATCCTGCCTCCGCTGATGCAGTCCAGCATCGCGTACTCCTCCGCTACTCTCACCGGAGGGTTGTAGAGAGCCACAGACGTGCCTAAGACGATGATCGCTACGTCCTTGGTTCTGCGTGCCAATGAGGCCGCCATCAACGTAGGTGAAGGCATCATTCCGTAGGCGTTACTGTGGTGCTCGTTGACGCAGATGCCGTCGTAACCCATAGCGGCGCCGTATTCGAGCTCATCCAGAGATTGGTTATACATCACGTGCGCCTTCGCCGGATCGAACAGGTCACTCGGAATGTCCACCCAGACGCTGTCATACCTTTCCGTAAAGTCCTCCGGCAGATCGCGGTAAGGCATCAAATGAAACATGCTGATTTTCACGATCGACTCCTTGCCCTCGACTTCGCCCGCATAGACCGGCCAAGGTGGAGGGTGCTAGTAGAATTGACTCTAGTGATTCTGTGGCGTTCGGTGGCGCGATCCAGTGCTATGAAGATGGTTTTGCTCAATAGATCCCGATGCCGATCACTTCTTTTTCCCAGGGAGACAGCCGGTCCAACTGCTCTTTTGACAGTCCTCGAACCGACGAATAGTCCGGCAGCGACCCATCGATCGCCAGCAACTCCCGCATGTCCGGCGACAGGCGTCGCTTTACGTGCGGCGGTATGATGCGCTCGTTGTCGATCATACCCTTGACCCATCTACGCTGAAAGAACCCGATCGCCGAGTGCCGCACATGGTCGCTGGTATTCAAACCCGTAGCGTGCCAGGTAGCCGCGTCCCACATGATCACCGATCCGGCCGGAGTCTCTGCCTGTACATATCCAGGGTGCTGTCCCTCTGACTCAGGGACTTTCAACGATCGGTGTGAGCCCGGCCAGATTACCGTAGCGCCGTTTTTGGCCGTGAAATCTACCAATGGCCACAGTACGTTGATCGCGACCGGGATGTGGGTTCCGTCCACGAACGGTGACACACTGAATAGCTCGCGATCGACGTGCACTTGGAATCCGTGCCTCTGCTCACGTCCTCCGCTCGGCCGGATCGACCGGCCGGTCGTGTCGTAGAGCACCATGTCGTCCCCGAGGATTCTCTTGCACACATTCAGGACCGGGGGACAAAGATAGAAAGTCTCGAAGAAGGGATGTTTGGCGATGGGATTCCGCGCCACTTTCTGGTTTTCGGTCTGTTCTCCCATACGTTCGGCAATCGGCCGCTCCCGTTCGTAGATCTCTTCCAGCGCGTCGATTGCCTCGCGGGCCTGGTCAGGAGAAACGGCGTTGGGGATAATCGTGAATCCCTGACTCACGACCTGCTCACTATGAAACTCTACGTCGAACGATGAGGTATCCGACACTGTAGCCTTATTTGCCTGCACAGAAGTATCTCCCATATCGCGAACTGTGCCTATTTGGCTAGTTTGATGTACCTGCCGCCTATTAGCCATTCCGACACGTAGATGTTGCCAGCGGCGTCCGTTGCCACCCCGTGAGGACTATTGAACTTGCCAGGCTCCAACAGATGAGTTCGTACGGTCTCGCCGTTCGCATTCGTCACGTTGGGCCAACCGTCAACTTCGCAAACTGAACGATTTGTTCCTATCTGTACCACGAGGTTGTCGTCCAAGTCGACGATCGCCATATTTGCGTTCAGCTCGATGATGATCATCAAGTCGCCGTGTGATGCGAAGCCCGTCGGCGATCTGGACCACTCCGAGCCGAATGAACGCTTGTAGTTTCCTTCAAGGTCATAAACCTGGATGCGTCCGTTGCTGCGGTCGCCGATGTAGAGCTCCGGCTCGTCCTTTCGGGTGTCTACCCACGCGGTGTGAGGTCCGTCGAAAGCGCCGGTCTGTCCTTCCTCGCCATTGATGCCGCCGATATAGTTGCCGGACTTGTCGAAGCGGTGCACGTAGTTCTCGCCATACCCGTCAGCAACCCATATGTCGCCGTTGCCGCCAGAGCGCTCCTCGTTTACTGCGACCCAAGTCGGTGTGTAAGTCCCAGTTTCGTACGCGGGATGCTCCGGCCGTCCGAGGGTCATCACCGTCTCTCCGGACAGCGACATCTTTACCACTTTTGGACCCTGGGCCGATTCTATGTATTCATAGCCGCCGTTCACCTTGTGGCGCTTGCGGCCAATATCGGCTATCCATAGGAACTCGGAGTCGCCCTCTTTTACCAGAGTAAGGCCGTGGCATTCGGTCAGTGAGGTGGAAACCGCTCCTAGTAGCCGCCCGTCCTGGTCGAACTCGAGCAAATCCGGCGTAGCAGGGTGAGACGCGATGATATGGCCGGCTTCGGTTACCACTACGCCGTGGTGCGACCAGCCACCCTTGGCCTCCCCGGGATTGGGAATCTCGGCCCAATCATCGTTCCAAGTGTAAGTGGTGTCTCCGCTTCCAATGAGCATTTTGAATCCTCGCAGTGTGTGCTTCGCCAGGGCGGTCCGTGGCACGCATCCGGGCCCACGATAATAGTGGTGGATTGTCGATCGCGGCCATTCTCGCGTTTCGACTACAAGGCGTCAAGGTATGGCAGTAGCGGCGTCTCCTCACGTTCCGGGCAAGGTACTGGCAAGCCGGGGAAATCCCGCCGGCGGGCATCACGGATGTCATCCAATGCACCGCGTTGTAAACTTCCCATGTTTGGAGAGGACAATGTCCCGTAATCATTCGGAAGTGCCGGCTTGAACGAACAAACCGCTGCTCAATCCGACGCTCCGTATTCGTCCGTTCCAAAGATTGCCGAGTTGGCAGGACTGGGGCTGACGGGGGTCCTGGCGGCAAGTTGGGTCGGCGCCGTGACTTATCTGTCTCAGTTGCCGTTTTTCCATTGGCGCGCGCCTTATCTGGTTCCGGTTGCCATTCTGACGTTCGTCGGCGCCTATTACTTCGCAAAGCGACGCGACAACTTTGGATCCACCCGAGACACCTGGATAGTTGGGTTGATATTGCCCTCCATATTCCACAGGATTCTCGCCGAGATAGTCGCAGTCGGGTTCGACGGATTTGCTGGCTCGTTAAATGGATGGATAGCCGATCCCGGCAGAATCGTGACCCCCTCGCTCTTCTTGAACTCCGCACTCCTGATGGCAACTTGGATCTGGAGTGTCGTCACCGCTGGCGATCTGCGCGGGTTAGAAATACAAGAAGGTGAGATCCCAGAAGAGGATCAAACGGCGAACATCCCTGAAGGCTTAGGCACCTTTAGATCTACCGACCGAATAGCGCATTTCGAGCGTCTTCGAAATCGTTGGGTAATGGGGATAGCAGTGCTCGCTGTATTGGTCGCTGGCTTGCATCTGATTGCTTCGCCCCTGGTCTCCGAGCTGTTGGTGCCCGACCCCGACATCGGAGTGCCGGTAGGTGAGTCAATGCTATATATCCTGGCCGGCTTTTTACTGATATCCGTCAATCAGCTTGTCAGGATGACGTCGAATTGGGAGGTCGAGCGGACGAAGATTCCATTGGGCCTACCTGCTAGGTGGCTCGGCAGCGCCGTGGCGCTCGTTGGCGTTGCCTTGTTTTTGGCCCTGCTGATGCCAACTGGTTACGGCCAATTTGTTCTGGACTTGCTGAAGCTGCTGGAGCCGGTCGTATTGTTTATCGTCGGGATCGCAATACTAATAGGGTTCCTGCTGATCACCATAATTTCGCTTCCGTTCAGCCAATTCTCCGGGGACGGAGAAGCATCTACCGCTTCGGAGCCGGCGTTCGTCCCACAATCCGTCCAAGAGCAGGTGTCTGATCTGACCTTGTTGACTACCTTGGCGGCGATTGCCGGCTGGGTATTGATCGTTTTGGCACTCTACTTCGTTGGGAGGTACTTCTGGCGCCGCCGCCACACCCTCCGTCTCGTGAATGTCGTCTCCGACCTGCTCAACCTCATCCGGCTGGCAATCTACGGTGTGATTGCGCTACTGAGGGGAGTGGTGGACTTCGGCGGCGAGGCCGCTCGCTTCACCATCAACCGGATTCTTAGAAAGGAGGTTTCAATCCCGGCCGCCTGGCGGCCGGCGATCCGGCTCCGCGAATTGGATGAGCGCGGCTGGCTTGAATACATGATCTTCAGCATATTCAGCAGGGCACAGAAGCTCGGGCATGATCGCACTGCCGACATGACGGTTGCTGAATACGCCGACCGCCTCCGCCGCGATCTGCCCGTGGTCGAGCCACAACTCTCTCGGATCGTTGACCGGTTTCACCAGTCCCGCTACGGCGAGGTCCCGATCTCGTCCCAGCAGGTGGACGAAGCCAAGGGCTGGTGGAATTATTTGAAACGCCTACTGCAACAAGCTTACCGCGCAAGCCGGCGGCGCCCACGAAATGGGCCGCCTCAACGATAGCTTCGATATGAGTATCCTCAATACCCCCAGGCTAGGCTCTTCATTTGGGTTATGACCGCTACTTGTTGGGAGTAACCTGCGGGACACCGTGCCGCACGCGATGAAACAGGCTTGAACACTGACGAATCACGGATCAACCTTCTTATTTGGATTTGGGAGTTGTTGCTAGGGCGACCATATCCTAGAATGGGCCGCCAGTTAGCTAGTGGATTGGACTGAATGAGAGTAACAGCCCTCGTCGGTATATGCATAACCATCGTCCTAGCGATCTTAGCCGTCTGGAACATAAACCTGCTCAGCCTGGCCGAGGCGTTCGCGCAGGCCAACTACGCGCTCGTGTCATTGGCTGCGCTTGTGTGGGCGTCTGGTTACGCAATTCGATCATTTCGGTGGCGCACTATTCTTGGGCCCGACGTTGACGCCTCACTTGTCCGCGTCGCTAAAGTGCTGTTCATCGGGTTCTTGGGCAATAACGTTCTTCCCGCCCGCATAGGCGAATTCGTCAGGGCATTTGTGTTAAGTAAGGTGGCGGGCACCAGCAAGTCGTTTGGCCTGGCAACCATATTGATCGAACGAATGTTTGACGGACTGGCCCTGGTTTGCTTGCTGATGCTAACTACCCAAATCTATCGTCCCCCAAACCTCGGCGTTGAAATCACGGCTATCACTACATTTGCCGTGGCTGTGTTCCTTGCCCTGCTGTTCCTAGTAGTTTTTGCCCTGGCAAGGCGCGAACTGCTATTGAGATTGGCGGAGTTCTTCCTGAGTCTGATGCCTGATCGTGTCGCTCGCTTTGGCACCGAGAAGAGTGCCTCTTTCTTAGCTGGACTGGAGGCGCTGCGCCGGCCGGAACGCGCTATCGTCATATCGGTCTGCTCATTGGCCATCTGGTGCATAGAAGCCTTGGCTTATGGCATTGTCCTAATGGCGTTCGATGTGAAACTGGCAGGAATTCAGTGGGTGGCCGCGCCGTTGTTGATGGTGGTGGTCATCAACCTAGGCATCATGTTGCCTTCGGCGCCAGGGCATTTAGGTTCGTTTCACTTCTTCGGTAAGCTGGCCCTGGTAAGCGCTTTCGGTATCGACGACGTAAACGCATTGGCGATCGTCGTCGTCGCTCATGCCGTGCAGTATGTTCTTGTTAGCGGAGCAGGTCTCTTATCCGCCGCCAGTGAAAGCCTCAGTTGGTCGTCACTACAGGCAGCGAAAGCCGGTTGATATGAACTCCCCGACTTGGCCGGGCTGGGACCAATCCGTGGCAATTGTCCTCGAAGCACAGTGTCTTCCAGAACGAAAACTAGCCTTCTTCAAGCAGTCGCCAAACCTCGCAAAATCGTGACAACGAACTTACCCTTCACTTGTCTGGTTTCGCCGCTCAATCGTCGTCAACTGGGAATTAACCAATTATCATCTAAGCGAGGTTAGATGTTATTGAAGAAATGGCGTATCTGGATCGGCTTAATTGTGAGCGCGGCGTTTCTCTATTGGGTGACGCGTCAGGTCGAGGATTTTGGCGAGGTGGTCCGGCACCTGGGCTCGGCCGACTATCGCTGGATTGTGCCGGCTTTGGCCGCCTATTTCGTCGGTGTTTGGATAAGGGCTATTCGATGGCAGGTGTTGCTCAATCCGATAAAGAAGATTTCAGTCGGCCGACTCTTTGCCGTCGTCGCGATCGGCTACATGGCAAACGACGTGCTGCCGGCAAGGCTCGGCGAAGTGGTGCGCGCTTACGTCTTGAAGGAGCGCGATGGTATTAGCAGGCTGTCCAGCCTGGCTACAATTGCGGTTGAGCGAATGTTCGATGGCGCCGTCATGTTAGTGTTCGTCGGCATAGCTTCTCTCTCGATGCCTTTCAACGATGAGGTGTCCGCAATATTCCGGATCGCCGGGCTAGTTTTCATCGCCGCATTCTTGCTTTTGTTCCTGGTCGTGTCCTCGCCGGCGTTGGCAAATAGGATCGCACGCTTCGTTCTGGCTTTTCTCCCCGAATCCTTGAGACACAAGGGGCGTGCACCGATAGATAAGATCCTTGTTGGTTTGGCTTCTCTCCAGAGCGTGGGTTCCTTGGCGACGATACTGGGCCTTTCGATCCTCGCGTGGTCGTTCGAGGCTCTGATGTACTTGCTCATTGGCATAGGTTTCGGGTTAGACATACCACCGATTGGATACTTGTTGACAACCGGCGTAATCAACCTCGGAACGATGGTTCCGTCCTCCCCCGGATATATCGGCACCTTCGAGGCTTTGGGAGTCTTGTCACTTGGTTTCTTAGGAGCCGACAGCCAGCAAGCTCTCAGCTACGTCGTAGTGCTGCACTTGACGCTATTGTTGCCAATCACTTTGTTGGGATTCGCGTTTCTGTGGTTCCATAACTTGAGCTTGTCTAGAGCAAGTTCGGCTGATGGGAGCGTCACCAAGGAAAGCGGTGCGGATGCATAGTGTCCCGCGAACGGTTGGAATTATCGGAGGCGGCGCGCTTGGGTTAACCGCCGCCTACGACCTTGCCAAACTGGGGATCAAGGTCACGATAATCGAGAGGGGCGAACAACTTGGCGGACTTGCCACCGCATTCAAGATCGGCGATTCACATCTCGAGAAGTTCTATCACCACCTTTTTGCAACCGACCGCGACATAACGCGGCTCATTGAGGAAGTGGGGCTGAGCGAAGACTTGCTCTGGCCACGTCCGTCTACGAGCGTGTTTTACAACGGTAAAGCATATCGGTTGGACTCTCCTATCGATGTACTCCGCTTCAGCCCTCTCGGCTTGGTCGATCGTTTGAGATTGGGCGTGGCGATTGGCTATCTCAAGCTTCTTCCTACACCTTCGATTCTTGAAGGCCGGACAGCCAACGAATGGATCCAAACGTGGATGGGTGACCGAGCCTACACAGTGATCTGGAGGCCGATGTTCGAGCAGAAATTCGGTGATCGCTACACCCAAGTTTCCATGCCATGGTTTTGGGCAAGACTGCATTTTCGTACCGCAAGGCTAGGCTATCTTCGCGGCGGATTCATCCGGCTTTATGCCGAATTAGCCAAGAGAATCGAACAGATGGGCGGGACAATAAGGACCAATTCGGCGGTGGAACGCGTGGAGAGCGACGAAAATGGCGTTGTTATCGGAGTGGCCGGCGGTCACCTGCTTAAGTTCGACGCGGTACTCGCTACGCTGCCGACCCGTCTGTTTGTCCGGCTAACGCCCTCGCTGCCGGCGGAATACGTGCAGCAGTACGATTGGGGGGAGGCATATTCAGCTCAGTGCCTGATCTTGGAACTCGACCGCAATCTTCTCGACCAAGTCTATTGGCTCAGCGTCCACGATCCGGGCTATCCGTTTCTGGTGGTCGTCGACCATACGAACTACATGTCAGCCAAGGACTACGGTGGCAGCCATCCAGTCTACTTCGGCAACTATCTACCACCAAAGCACAGACTGCTCGGGTTGACGGACCGACAGATATTGGACGAGTTCGAGCCATTTATCAAGAAGATCAACCCGTTATTCAACCGGAATTGGATTCGACGAATGCACTTGTTCACGGCCCCGTTTGCCCAGCCAATAGTAACTACTGACTTCGTCAACCATATACCGCCACACGATACACCCTTGCCCAATGTATTCCTTGCTAACATGTTTCAGGTGTATCCTCAAGATCGAGGACAAAACTACAGCGTTCGCATGGCTCATCGAGTGGTCAAATTAATCGCGGAGTCGATTGGCCTGTAATCTCCACTATGGGGTCGAGTGGTCGCTGTGCCGCGAGGTTCAGGGAATTAGATGTCAAATATATGCGTGATCGGTGCCGGCTACGTGGGACTGGTCACGAGCGCTTGTTTCAGCGACCTTGGCAACCGCGTTGTCTGCCTGGATATCGACGAAGCTAAGATCGAGATGTTGGCAAGCGGCAAAATGCCGATATTCGAGCCCGGTCTCGAGGAGCTAATTCATCGAAATAAAGCCGCGGCCCGGTTGAATTTCACCACAAGTTACGACGAAGCTGTCAAAGGGGCCGAGTTCGCGTTCGTTGCTGTCCATACACCCTCGGGGCCCGATGGCGGTGCGGATATGCGCTACGTAGAATCGGCCGTCACCAGCCTGGGTAAGAGTGCCCGCGACGACATCATAGTTGTCACGAAGAGCACAATCCCTGCCGGCTCGGGTGACTGGGTCGAGACTATCGTGAATGACAATCTCCAGCCAGGTCTAGCCGCCAAGGTTGTCTCAAATCCCGAATTTCTGCGTGAGGGCTCGGCAGTTCAGGACTTCATGCATCCTGACCGGGTCGTCCTCGGTGGATCGGACGGAGGGGCGATTGAGAGGGTTGCAGACTTGTACCAGACGCTCAATGCGCCGATAATTATCACCGATAAACGCACCGCGGAAATGATTAAGTACGCTTCCAACTCCTTTCTCGCTACAAAGATTTCGTTCATTAATGAGATCGCCTCGATCTGCGAACAAGTCGGTGCAGACGTGAAGCAAGTCGCTAGCGGAATGGCTTACGACGTGCGTATAGGTCCAGGTTCTCTAGGGGCCGGCCTCGGCTGGGGTGGAAGCTGCTTTCCAAAAGACGTCAGAGCGTTGGAACATCTGGCGGCAACGAACGGGTGTCATCCACAGCTCCTACGCTCGGTGATCGAAATCAATAACGATCAACGCCGAAGGCTAGTCGAAAAAATACGAGATGCAATAGGTCAATCTCTTGAGGGCCAAGTGGTTGGGATCCTTGGACTCTCGTTCAAGCCAAACACTGACGACATTCGAGATGCTCCGTCGCTCAGTGTCATCGAGCAACTAGTCCAGTGTGGCGCTCAGGTCCGCGTATACGATCCTGTCACTATTGAGGCGGCAACCGAGCAACTAAACGGCGTGTTCCCGGCGAATGACCCCTACGAGTGCGCGACGGGCGCGGATGCGTTGGCCTTGGTTACCGAGTGGAACGAGTTCAAGCAGTTGGACCTCACTCGGCTCCGCGAGGTGATGAGGCAACCGATAATGGTGGATGGCCGCAACGTATTTGACCCGGCGACGATCCGCGCAGCTGGTTTCAAATACGTTTCGTTCGGACGACCCTGACTGGCCTGCCTCGTCGACCAAGTTCGCTTCCTTGTGCAAACCCGACGTCGATGATGGGCGCTTGCTCAGGGTCTGACGTCCCAAGGCAGTTCGCCCTCGGCGTCGGCCAGGTGGGCCTGCACCAGAGGCCTAAACTTGGTGGTGAAAGAAGAATTGCCAGCCCAGATATGAGCAGGCGGCTAAGCCGCACCATTAGCTGAGACTTGGTCTGCTCGATAATGTTTGATGCATGCTTTCGACGCTGGGGCGTCTTACAACCAGCTAGGACGGTCGCTGTATACTGGTCGGGACATCTTGATAGATTTGATCGAGTTTCGGACCACGTTTGAAATTATCGCCGCGTGAGTCGTGAGGGACTGTCTGGTATGAAATTGAGCAGCAGAATGAGCCGGCTAGGCACCGAAACAGCTTTCGAGGTATTGGCGAGGGCCGGAAAAATGGAGGCGGCGGGCCGCAGTGTAATCCACTTGGAGATAGGAGAGCCGGATTTTGATACGCCTCCGCAAATCGTTGAGGCAGGTGTCCAGGCAATCAACAATGGCTCGACTCATTACTCTCCCTCCCCTGGGATCGATCCTCTTAGAAGTGCCATCGCAGACCACGTGAGTCGAACTCGACAGATCTCTGTCTCCCCTGAGCAGGTTGTGGTGACTCCCGGTGCCAAGCCGATCGTGTTTTATGCGTTGCTAGCGCTAGCGCAAGAAGGCGACGAGGTCCTCTACCCAAACCCGGGATTTCCAATTTTTGAGTCGATGATCAACTTCGTCGGCGCCAAGGCGGTGCCCATACCTTTGAGGGAAGAGCTTGATTTCGAGTTGGATCCGGCGGAGCTCCGCACCCTAGTGACCCCTCGTACCAAAATGATAATACTCAATTCACCGCACAATCCCACCGGCGGAGTCTTGACGCGTGAGACGCTGTCGGCAGTCGCGAGTGTTGCGATCGAAAACGATCTTACGGTTCTTTCCGACGAGATATACAGAGAGATCGTGTATGGCACTAGTAGTCCCTCGATCACCGAGTTTCCGGGGATGATCGAGCGTACCATAATCCTCGACGGATTCTCCAAGACCTACGCTATGACCGGCTGGCGATTGGGATACGGCGTGATGCCGGAAGAGCTCATACCCCACGTAACAAGACTTGTGACCAACAGCGTTTCCTGCACCGCTACGTTCGTCCAAGAGGCTGGCATCACGGCGTTGAACCGGATGCACCAGGAGACCGACCAAATGCTTTTGGAATTCGGGCGCCGCCGTGAGGCAATAGTTAAGGGGTTGAACGCCATTGATGGGATCACTTGCGTATGGCCGGCCGGTGCTTTCTATGTGTTCCCGAATGTGAAGCGACTCGGACTGCAGAGCAAGAAATTTGCGGACCGCCTGTTGGATGAAGCTGGTGTGGCTGCGCTGGCCGGAAACGACTTCGGGGCATATGGAGACGGTTTCATCCGGCTGTCCTACGCTAACTCCATTGAGAACATCGAAGAGGCGCTCGATCGAATCCACCGATTCACTTCGTCACTGTAGACCGTCCCCCAACATGCCGCTTTCCGAACCGGTGCTCCGGGAAATAGGCGAATTTGACTTGATAGATTTGCTCGCTAGGGATTCCGGGCGCGATACCGGGGCAATCGTTGGAATCGGGGACGATGCGGCGGCCTTCGAAGTTCCGGCTGGACGCGCAGTCGTCACCACATGCGACTCGCAAATCGAGGGGGTTCATTTCAGGCGAGATCGGATTCAGCCGGAAGACATCGGTTGGCGCGCGGTCGCGGTCAGCCTGAGCGACCTCGCGGCAATGGGTGCCGAGCCAAACTTCATAATTGTCTCTCTCGCGCTACCTGCCGATCTCAAAGTTAGTTGGATCCGGTCTGTTTACGCCGGCATCGCGGAGATTAACCGCGAGTTCGCAATATCGACCATCGGAGGAAATATCTCCGGGACAGTTGGGCCGATTGTTATCGACGTAACTGCCTTCGGCAGTTGCGAGCCGTCAGACCTGACACTTCGATCCGGCGCTCGTGCCGGTGACTGCGTAGTTGTTACAGGGGCACCCGGATGGTCCGCGCTTGGTCTCGCACTATCCGATTCGCCTGATGCTGAACGGATATTTGAGCGCGATCAATTCTTGAGCGCGCACCATAGGCCCAAGCCCCGATGCGAAGAGGGCCGGATTGCCGCTGATACTGGGCTGGTACACGCGATGATCGACGTCAGTGACGGGGTTTTGGCCGACCTCGGTCACGTATGCGAGCAAAGTCAATTGGGCGCGGAGATCCATGTGGATGCGCTTCCCATGAATGAGCGGTTCGTTGACGTAGCACTCAGGCTAGGACTCGATCCGGTGGAGTTGGTCTTGGGTGGAGGTGAAGACTATGAGTTGCTGATGGCTGTACCACCTTCCAATATGGAGCGGCTCGCAGCCGGATTCAAACAGTCCAAGCTTGCTCCACTTTACAGAATAGGCAAATTTACTGAAGCTCCGGGCGTCCGGATACCCAAACGGCCCGATTGGCCTCGCGGTGCCGGTGGCTTCACCCACTTTTGATTAGCCGTGTTACCACTGAGTTCAATTGTCCGACGCCTAAATGGTCCGCGCGGGAATGCGCAAACGGTATTTAGAACGTAAGATATCGAGAGATGAACGCCGATCGATTTGACTCGCTAGAGGCCACCTACCAGGCGATCTTTGAGCAACGAAACCTGGCGCGCGAGAAGGCGCTCGCACTGTGTCGCCGTGCTACACGATCTTGCTCCAAGGCCATCAGGGCCGTCCACCGTCTCGAGTTCGCCGATGCAACGAGACTAATCGCGGAATCCCGCGATCTCATTGAAGAGTTAAAATTGGTAATGGCGCCGCATCCCGAAGTCCTCTATACCGGATTCTTTCAGGATGCCCAGAAGGAGTATGCCGAGGCCTCCTTGACCTTCGAGATAATTACCAAGGCTCAACTGAGCTCTCATCAAGAGTTGGATGTAGACGCGGCGGTCTATTTGAATGGGTTAGGGGAAGCGGCCGGTGAGTTACGGCGCTACGTCTTGGATCGCTTGCGTCAGGGCAACATCGAAGAATGCGAGCGAGTTCTTGTCCACATGGAAGAAATATACGGGCTACTGGTGACGATTGATTATCCGGATGGGCTGACTCGAGGACTTCGACGAACCACGGACATGGTAAGAGGCGTACTAGAGCGGACACGAGGTGATTTCACAGTCGCGGTACGACAGAGCAATCTCGAAGCTGAGTTGCGGCGAACGACTCGCATATAGGCTTGACCGATCAGCGCGTCGATGTTAGATTTCTCGCCAAAAGCGAACACAAATCAGCCACCGGCCTAGACATAGTTGTCTAGGCTTGTTCGTGTCTGTGATATTGCGGTGTTGTCAGGCGCGCGACACCCGGATCGAGCGACCACCCTACAACATAGGAGGGATGTTTAATTTATGGCTCTGCTGATCGTATTCGTTCTGGGAGGGCTGGCGGTGCTCTTTGCGGCCTTTTTGGCTTGGGACGTGCTGAAGCGCGACACCGGAAACGATGCAATGCGCGAAATCTCCAACATGATCTATGAAGGCGCGATGGCCTTTTTGAAGCGCCAATACCGCACTATCGCAATATTCGCAGCGATAACCGCGGTAGTCGTCGGAGTTGTCATCGGCGCCGTCGAGAACAACGTCGATCTCGGCATCAAGACTGGCATCAGCTTCGTGGTAGGCGCTCTAGCTTCCGGCATTGCCGGCTTCATCGGGATGTTCATTGCAGTCCGCTCAAACGTGCGAACTGCCAGTGCCGCTCAACGAAGCCTCAATGAAGCTATAACGGTGGCATTGCGTGGGGGCGCCGTGTCTGGTTTTCTGGTGGTGTCTTTGAGTCTTCTTGGAGTTGCGGCAATTTTCGTCGCATATGGGGGCTTGGATACGCCGGACAAGGCCGCCTTTCAGATCGTTGGATTCGGATTTGGTGCCAGCTTTGTAGCTCTGTTCGCTCAATTGGGAGGCGGCATCTACACAAAGGCGGCTGACATAGGAGCTGACCTCGTTGGCAAGATAGAGGCGGGAATCCCTGAGGATGACCCGCGCAACGCAGCCGTCATAGCCGACCTTGTCGGCGACAACGTTGGCGATTGCGCCGGCCGCGGTGCCGACTTGTTCGAATCGACCGCTGCCGAAAATATCGGCGCGATGATCCTCGGTGTTGCAATATACGTAGCCACTCAAGATCCGGCATGGATTCTTTTTCCGCTTGTTATCCGCGCATTTGGCCTAATAGCCTCGGCCGTAGGATTGTTCGCGGTTCGCTGCGGCGAAGACGAAGACCCGATGCAAGCGTTGAATCGAGGATACTATGTGACTGCGGCGCTAGCGACCGTCTTCATGTTTGGTTCGACGTTCGTGATGTTGGGGCAACACGTTTGGCTGGCGATTGCCGGCGTCATAGGTATCGCCACTTCGATCGCGTTCGTGTTTATCACTCAGTACTACACCTCCGGGTCTTGGCGACCAGTCCAGGAAATTGCCAGGGCTTCGTTGACCGGGCCGGCGACGAACATCATCTCAGGTACTGCCGTAGGAATGGAGACGACCGCCACGACAGCGGTCACCATCTCGCTGGCATTGATCGCATCTTATGCCGCCGGTGCCCAAACCGGCTTGCCGCATGGTGGCATATATGGCACTGCGATCGCCACGATGGGCATGTTGATGACAGCGGCGTATATCCTGGCAATGGATACCTTCGGTCCGATAACCGACAATGCGGGCGGTATAGCCCAAATGTCTCACGCGCCAGCCGGCACCCGCGAGATTACAGATAACCTAGACGCTGTTGGCAATACGACTAAGGCTCTAACCAAAGGCTATGCAATCGGTTCTGCCGCGCTAGCAGCGTTCCTCTTGTTCAGCGCGTACTTGGACAAAGTTACCGAAGTAATGCACATACGTGGATTGCTGGAGGCGGGGGAGCGATTTGACGTAGTCAATTTGGCCAACGTCAATACATTCGTTGGTGCCCTTTTGGGCGCTATGCTGGTTTTCTTGTTTAGCTCTCTAGCAATCCGAGCGGTCGGACGGGCTGGGTCGGACAATATCGAAGAGGTCCGCCGCCAATTCCGCGAGAACCCAGGAATCATGGACGGTACGGTAAAACCGGACTTTGCTCGTTGTGTTGATATTACTGCCAAGTCGGCCCTGCGCGAGATGATTGCACCTGGTGTGTTGGCGGTTGGAATGCCAATCGTCGTTGGTCTCGTTTTGAAAGCCGAGGCAACCGCCGGCTTTCTCATGGTGGGAACAATCTCCGGCGTCATCCTGGCGACGGTACTGAATAACGGCGGTGGCGCCTGGGACAATGCCAAGAAGTTTATCGAAGCCGGGATGCTGAAAGATGCCGACGGCAATGTAGTCGCGAAAGGCAGTGAAGCTCACGCTGCCTCTGTCGTTGGCGATACGGTGGGAGATCCCTATAAAGACACTGCCGGACCGTCGTTACACGTCTTGGTAAAGTTGTTGAGCACGATTACGCTAGTCCTGGCCCCACTGTTCGTCATTTGACCTGATCGTTACGCGGAGCAATTCGAAAACCGGGGATTGATGAGTCCACTCCAGGCGGTGTTGCTCGGAGTGCTGCAGGGTATTACCGAGTTCATACCTGTAAGTAGCTCCGGTCACCTGGTGTTGGTACCAATGGTGCTGGGTTGGGAATCTGGCGGACTTGCGTTTAACGCAACGATTCACCTGGGTACGCTGGTGTCCCTGTTGGTATATTTCCGCTTTGAGCTGTTGAGGATTTGCTCCTCGGCCTTGGGCGGCAAGGGTGATGACCCGTCTGCTCACCGGCGGCTTCTCTTGTATCTGGCGATCGCTACATTTCCAGCCGTGTTCGCCGGGGTTTTCCTCGAGTCCGCCGTCGAGCCTCTCTTCCAATCCGGCAGGTCTGTCGGAGTTGCCTTACTTGTGACGTCTGCGGCATTGACCGCGGGTGAGTTGATGGCGCGTCGAAGTTCGCGTGGTGGGTCCGGCCAACTACCCGGGTTGCCGGGTGCCTTGGCGATTGGAAGCGCGCAAGCTTGCGCTATTTTGCCAGGACTGTCCAGGTCCGGCGCAACTGTGGTGGCCGGGCTGGCTGTTGGCCTTGATCGAGCGGCGTCGGCCCGATTTAGTCTACTGCTGGCAATCCCGATCGTCGCCGGAGCCGGCCTATTCGCGTTGGCTGGCACGATTAGCGAGGGGGTAGATTCCGAAGAGGTTGTGGCGCTCGCGCTTGGTGGTATGAGTGCGGCCGTTACCGGCTATTTCGCGATCGGCTGGTTGGTTTCCTGGATCATACGTCGCCGATTGTTTGTGTTTGCCGCTTACTGCGCGGTGGCCGGCGCAACAGCGATCGTGCTCACCTGAAACAGAATCCATCTAGAAACGTACCTGCCGGCTCAATCGGACGAAAAGCGACCCAAGTGTCTGCCGCCGGCTGACTCGATCGGCGTTGCCGCTGGCGCGACATTTGCTCGCATCTTTCGGTCTCCCCGAGGGACTGAATCTAGACGACCCGGCATTCTATTCGGTTGCGCGATCGCACGAAAGATCAAACTGAGCAAGCCTGCTGTGTTCAGGACCCTTTCGTGTTAGATCACTTCTAATCACGGAAACTACCTCACCTTGCCAACTATCTCTATCCGTGCGCAATGATGCCAATAAGCCAGAAACGTTCATTGGCGGTTGAATTCGGGCCAGAGTTACGTGGGGGCGAAACTGACGATTGCTCGGCTCCAGGCCGGCCCTCTGGGCAGCAGTCTCGGCTATGTCCGCAATCTCCAACAGCTGGTCTTTAGATCCGTCCAGCGCGACCCACAAGACTCGTGCTCTGGATGGCGAGGGGAAGGCGCCTGCTCGACCAAACCTGAGATGGAGATAACCCTCCTTCGATCGAAGCACTTGCCGCATATCTTCGATGACGGACTCGACTTGACTGGGGCCCACCTCTCCCAAAAAACGAAGCGTGAGGTGCGCCTGACCGGGTCGTACCCACCGCACCTTGGCCCTGCTCGGAGTGGCCATGCCGAGCGCTCCCTTCAGAGATGCTATGACTCGCTCGATTTGGCTAACCGCCTCGGGCGGCAAGTCGAGAGCCACGAACGCACGCATCAGTCAGACTCCGAATGCTTCTCCGGCTTCCAAGGGGCAAAGAGGTCCTCGGCGTTTCCTCCCAGAAAACGACGCAGGTACTCGCAATCAAGGCCGGCTTGGATTACCCTTTCGATCTGGCGCTTTTGCTTCAGCAACGGATAGTCGGTAGCAAACAGAATTCTGTGCGGCTCTGCGAGCCTCGGAGCTATGCGGAATAGTTCACGTTCATATAGCAAGCTAGACGCAGCCGAGTCGTAATATACGTTGGAAAACGCGGCTCGTACCTCTGGCATCAGCTCGTAGAAGAGCAGGCCGCCGCCCCAATGTGCTGCAATCAGCTTTAGCTTGGGGTAGCGAGTCGCAAGCGCTGCAACCTGCTGAGGATGCACCGACCCCTTACCCGGATAGGTGTGGCCAACCGGCTCGGATGAGTGAGTCATTAGGATAGCGCCGGCTGCCTGAACGGTCTCCGCAATATCCCCGCTCGTCGCGAAGTCGTCCAAGCGGTAACCTTGTCCGTGCGGCATGAGTTCACCAACTCCAGCAAATCCTTCCCCTATACGTCGCTCTACTTCGCCGACCGCTCGTGGATCCGTAGGCTGGACGCAGGCCAATGCGACTATTCGGTCCGGGTGTGCTCTCAAACACTCGACAAGATAATCATTGTGCCAGGTGCAAAGATCCTGGCTCTGCCAGCCAAATCCGACTGCGATGGACCACTTGACCTCGGCTTCGTCCATCGACTCAATCAACATCTCGGCGTCGGCGATCCGAGATTTTGGATTGCCGTATAGCTCTGCGAAGAATTTGTCCCGCCGGACGAAGTCACTCCGATGCCGAGATACCTCGGAAGGAAAGATATGAACGTGGCTATCTACGACGTTCATTAGTCACCGTACAGACTTGAGCTTAAGTATGGGAAGATGCGCGAAGTGTTCGAAAATCCAGCCTCGTCGCCTATCCTCCAGGAACCAACGTGAAGCACCGAAGCGATCCAACGCTGAACTTCCGATAGAAGCTTGATCGCCGAGAGTCACTGGGGTCACCATCTTCTTACCAGCTCCGTGGCCAGATTCCAAGTTGGGAGCATCCAGATACTAAGATCCTCTTTGTAGAAAGAGTCGGGCGACGAGTTGCTCGACCGGCGCATAGTCGTCCGTCAGTATGACCCGTCGGCCGGCCCGGCGGTAAGCTGCGAGTTCCTCTTGGTCAATCGCCGTGCTTCCAAGTACTCTGCCAAAGGTCTGTTTGCTGCGCTCGATGTCGTCAAGATAATCGAGGTCGAGTGGTCGCTTCGCACCCACCGCCACGATCGTTTCGATCTCGCCAGGGTCGTACCTCCCCCAACGCACCAGATAGATGTGGGGAAAGACCTCGCCCATTGTGTTTATGAAGGCGCGCAGCATCTCGCCGGATTCGTAGTCGTCAATTACGTTTGCGAGGTATACGCCATCGTCTGAAAGGTGGTCGTAGAGCATACGGTGAAATTCGACTGTCGCCAGATGATATGGGATCGAGAGGTCATTGAATGCGTCACCGTATATCACGTCGAAGGCCTGCGGATTGTCCCACTCCATCAAGACGATTCGTGCATCCCGATTGTAGGAGATAATTCTCGTATCGGGTCTTAGGCCCAGGTGTTCGTAGCTGACCTCCGTTACCGCGGGATCGATTTCGATCACGTGGATTTCACTCTCCGGATAAACTTCTTCGACATAGCGTGGGAAGCCGTAACCGCCGCCGCCAATAAAGAGCGACTTGAAGTCAGGTTTTTCGTGCACCGTTATTGTGGTTATGTCGGCGTAGGCGCGTATGTAGCTGTAGCTCAGATAGGTAGGATCAACTAACGATATCTTGGTGTGGGTGAGGTGATCCAGCATCAAGGTTGCCGTTGGATCGGCCACAATCGGGTTCGACAATACCCGAATACAGTAATAGCCAGATTCGCGCAGGCACTTCGAGTCCAGGAACCGGTCGCGCGAAATAAACAAGCCTCCCGAAACTATCAATCCGACCAAGGCGACTGCGGCGAGCCTGGCGGGGTTTCTCCAATACTCGCCCGCCCAAACCGCCGTCAGAAAGAGGATCGAGCCCGCCGCCAGTATGGTTGTTCGAGTGCCGATCGCCTCGATAAGGAAGAAACCAGTAGCGAATACCCCAAGCAGGCTACCGGCGGTAGATACCGCGTAGACAGTGCCCACAACCGCCCCCGTACGCTTAATGTCATGGAGTGTCATCTTGATTGCGACGGGGGTGACCACTCCCAGAATAAGGCAAGGCAGGAAGAATATTATGATATCGAGTACTAAGATTCTGGCGACCAGAGGCATCCCAAGTCTGAGGACCCGGGTCAGAGCTAGTTCGCTCAGTACAAGAGTCGCGACCGTGGAAAGGCTGCCGACGAGTAATATCAGCCCCAATACCCCGCGTGACGCCCGGCGGTCGGCCAGCCGGCCCCCTAGGAAGTTGCCCAGACTGATACCGGCCAGCACTACTCCGATGATGCTGGTCCACGTGTAAAGTGAAACTCCAATGTGGGGCGCCAATATTCGGCCGGCCACTATCTCGATCATGAGAGTGCAGAAGCTGGCCAAAAAGACAATAATGCTCGTGGCCAATATGGAAAGTCGTTTCACTATTTCAGCGTACCATTTGTCGAAGAATGTGAGGTCGCAAGAGAACGAAAGTCAAATTTTCACAATGGGGAAACTCGACTCGGAACCGTCCTCGGGTGTTGCTTGATCCGACGACGCGTGGCTCTTTTCGAAGTCCGTCCCTAGAGCCGGGCCCAAGCCTCCATCAATGTGCGCTTGGCATTGGCTACCACGGCGTCCGAGGATTCGTCGCCGTGGGGCCGGACCTCGAACGCGACAATGTTCTGTTTGCCTGGCCCGATATAGCCTACGTTCTTGAGGACACGAAGGAATTCGACGGTTTCCGGCACGTCGTTCTCGCCGCCCTCTATGCCAAAACGAGGATGCTTGTCGCCATACAGGGGACTTTCCTGGTCGTCTAGAACACAGTTGCCGATGTGGGCATGGACTAGATGCTCGGCCGCCGCAGTCAGGGCGTGCTCAGACGTCTCGAACTGTAATGGAAGGTGGCTCAGGTCCAGCATCAGACCAAACTCCGGATGGTCTCCGCGCACCGCCTCAGAGACTTCGACGCCAAGTGTTGTGGGTCCGACCAGCGACTTCTTGTCAATGCTGCGGTCGAATACTTCCAGCACCAGGGGTATCTTCGCTTCTGCCTCACTGTAATCGCTTAGCTGATTCAGGGAGTCGATCAGGAGCTTGACTGCCTCCTGCTCGTTTTCGGGACCTGAATACGGGCCGCTGAGCAGTGCAAATCTTGACGCCCCAAGCTCTCCCGCCTGGTCGATCGCACGCTTGAGTCGTTCTACCGCCGCATCTCGCGTCTCCGAGTCGAGACTGTTCACATCTAGATTATTGCCGAGCTGTACAGGTTGTCCGCAAGCTCCCACTTGAACTCCGGCCGTCTCGGTCAAACTTGCAATATCTTTGACAACGCTGGGATCCTGGACGAATCCGATTTCGATTGCGCCGAAGAACTCATCTTCGACGATCGAGCGGACGGTCTCCAATATGGGTCCGTCGCCTCCCATCGTTTCAGGAAACGCCATGAAGTGTACGATGCCTACCTTCATGTTGCTGTGTAACGAGTCCTTCAAAGAATCCTCCCTTTAAAACGAGTTTCGGAAAAATCGAGCAATCTAGTCATTGCTCCGGCCGGCTAGCCTTCATCGTTCGACTAGGCGCCCTCAGCGAATTGGGGTCAGCTTGGTCCAAGCTCGGCTTCTCCTCGAGCCTGTCTATACTTGCATTGGACGTTGCTCAGTCTAACATGTAGCCGAACGGCTGTCAGTTGGCTCTGGTCGCCAAGCATTGGCGGTCGGTTCGAGGGAGGTTGCCGGCTGCGAAGATCGTTTGCTCTTCGTCTTCCGGCTGGTGTTGTGGGCTTTCACGTCGTCAGGCACTCCCACGCAGAAGCCATATTCTTGGTGAGGGCCACGGGAGATTTGCATTGTTAGTTAGGCTGGCATATGGCGAAACAGGAATGGCCGTGGATTTCCCCGATCGCCAAACAGATGTGATCGAGCCAGTGTTCGTTCCAGGTTTGATGGACGAGCCGGCCGCCCTGACCGAAGCGCTGCGCAATCCGGCAGGCTCGCCGCCTTTGCGCGAACTGATCAAACCGACTGACCGCATTTGCATAGTCATTAGCGATATCACTCGGCCGGCACCCAATCATCTAATGACTCCCGCCATCCTGAATGAGCTCTCATGCGTTGATCCCACAAACATTACACTCCTGGTGGGTACCGGAATGCACCGACCCAACACCGGTGAGGAATTTGAACGAATGTTGGGTTCGGAGATTGTCCGAAGCTTTCGCGTCGTCAACCACGATTGCCACGACGTGAACAATATGACCAACGTGGGTAGAACGGCCAGCGGAAACGACGTATACCTCAATCGACTGTACGTCGAGGCCGATGTTCGTATTCTTACGGGGTTCATAGAGCCGCACTTTTTCGCCGGATTCAGCGGCGGTCCGAAGGCGATCCTCCCCAGCATCGCCGGCGCGTCGAGTATCAAGTTCAATCATAATGCGGCCAAGATTGCGGATCACCGTTCGACTTGGGCTTCCCTTCGGCATAATCCCGTCCATCGAGAAAGTCGCCAGGCTGCAGCCTTGGCCCCTCCACACTTCACATTGAACGTGACTCTGAACAAGGAACGGCGGATCACCGGCGTGTTTGCCGGCGAGCTCTTCGAGGTCCACGACGCCGGCTGCCGGTCTGTCGAGAGTCACTCGTTACGAGAGATCGACAGGCCGTACGAAGTGGTAGTTGGGACAAACAGTGGCTATCCCTTGGATCTCAATCTATACCAAGTCGTCAAAGGGATGTCGGCGGCCTCTCTGGCGGCAGTCGACGGGGCGCCCATTGTGATGGTGGCGGAGTGTCGGGAGGGGCTGGGCCACGGCGAATACGCGCGTATGCTTACGGCAAGAGACGATTCGCGCGCCATACTCGCCAGTATCATGGCGAATCACCATGTCACTACTGACCAATGGCAGGTACAGATTCAGGCTCAGATACAGACTCGACATCCGGTCTTCTTGTATTCCGATCGCCTTTCCGATGATGTCATCACTAAAGCGCGTCTTGTGCCCGTGGATGACGTGGAGATGCTTGTCAGACGATTGTTGACACAGTCCGGGCCGAATAGTCGAGTAGCCGTTCTGCCTCAAGGTCCCCAGACGATCCCTCGCGTAATTCAGCCGGCCGTTGTCTGACCCAATTGCCCCGCGACATTCGCCGATCGTCCCATGTATTCAATGCCAGATACGCTTACTGATCGCGCTATCCGTAATCCTGTGGACTCTGAGCGACGTGGCCTCAGTAGGTGCACAGGACGAGGACAACGACCGTCCGCAATATGTCTTCGACGTCACGTTAAACTTGGGATCCCAGACGGCTTCTGTTCACCAGACTGTGCACTACGTGAACCGGTCTGCTATTCCCTTGTCCGAGCTTGTGTTTCAGGTTCCGCCGGCGCGTTACGATGCGTTTGCGTTATCCGAAGCAACCGCGCGAGGTCAAGCTGTCAATGCGCACTTGGATGGCGAAGTCCTCTCATTGCCTCTCGATGCTGACCTAAACGTCGGTGACCGCATCACAGCCACTCTTACCTATTCGTTGACCATTCCTTCGCCTGGAGACATCAGATTTGGCTATTTATCGGGCGTCGTGGCTATGGGAAATTGGTTCCCAATTCTCGCGATAATCGATGAGCGGGGTTGGGTCAGGCAACAATACGTCCCAATAGGCGACCCTTGGGTCGCCGAGAACGCGGATTACCGAGTCAGTCTGACTCTGGATAGGGAGGCCAAGATTGCACACACCGGCCGTCTCGTTGCCGCGGAAGGCACGACTTTCACGTTCGAGGCGAGCGATGTCCGAGACTTTGCCCTTGCGGTATCAGAGCGCTACAAGACACTCCACCAGCAAGTGGGAGGTGTGGAGGTCACCGTCTTTTACATTCCGGAACAAGGGGACAACGGTCCGGCTCTGCTTCGCTACACGTCCGAGACAATTGAGTGGGGAGCCGAACGATTGGGTGGGTATCCCTACTTGACTTTGCACGTGGCAGTTGTTGGAAGCAACGATCCGGCCGGCGTTGGTCAGGAGTATCCAACGCTTTATTTCATTAGCAATCAGGTCGCATCCGGCCCTTCGAATCCTGGCAGCTATCTGAACTACATAGCTACGCATGAGACTTTGCACCAGTGGTTCTATAGCCAGGTTGGCATAGATCAAGTCAACGAACCGTGGATCGACGAGGGTCTGGCCGTGATGTTGACTTACGAGTATTACGAAGACCTCTATCCATCCCTGTATGATCCTTCGGTCGCCGGAGTCAGACGCAGGCTAGATAATGCTATCTCGACATATGGCGAAATGCCACTCGATACGCCGATCCAAGATTATGTTGATGAAACGCATTACTTCGCGATGCTCTACCGGCGTGCCACGGTGTTCTACCTGGAGGTCGAGGCGCTGATGGGCGAGAGCGAGTTTTTTGAAGCTCTCCGCGATGTAGTTTCGCAATCGAACGAGCCTCGATTGGTCAGCGGCGATCAAGTTTTGTCGGCATTTGCCAGGCGTGCTCCGGTTGATGAATTCAAAGAGCTCGTTGGTGAATACTTTAGGGCAGTCCCGGAGACGCTTCCTGAGCCGACACCTACTGTGGAACATTCGCCGTCGCCGGACACCGCTGTCGATACGCCTCGGCCGACGCCTTCGATCTTGCCGGATACCCCGTCGCCAACGGCCGGCGCCGTCGAACAGCCGGTCGTTACTCCGACTTCGACCCAGGTGCAGGCTGCCCGGGGGACGCAGGCGCCGGTCGCGACGCCAACCAGCGTATTAATCGTCCTGGCGACTGCTACCGCAACTGCCGCGGCGACCCACGCCGCGACAGAGACGCCCGTCGTCTCTACGCCAACGCCGTCGACCGTCCAGACAAGTCCCACCTCATTTATCGACATCGACTTCTCCTCTCCCATCACGCTGGGAGTGGCGGTCATAGCAGCATTTGTGATTGGATTTGGTGCTACCGCTATGGTCGGCAGAAGACGTTGAATGAAGATTCAATCGATCTGCCGGCGAAACAACCAATCTGGCCGAAAGTGCCAGCCTCGTCGGTCAGGGTGGTATCATTTCGATAGGAGCCAATGGCGCGATAACGTCGCGGTTCTGCTCCAGTAACGGTTGTTCGGCATCTACGCCGATTGTGATGACATCGCAGTGCCGAGTGGACGCGGTCGACACACGGAGTAGACATCGCGATCCGCGCGACCAATGTCAATGCGAATTCAAATAGGACGGTCAGCATGGACGCGATGAGGTACACGCTCATAGATAGGGATGGCAGTGTCAGCTTCGTTTGGGATTGCGGGGCTCTGCGATGGATGTTGTCCGGATGCATTAGTGGGGCCGCATCAACCCGGCAATTGCTTGAGCGGGCCAGCATTAGAGACCCTCGTTTACTCGAACATGTCGAGAGCGGGCTTGCAGTCTTCGACGAGCACAACGTAGCCGATTATACGTTGCCAATCCGGCAGGCTTTCGAGAATTTCCCTTCTCACGAGTGGCCTCCGTTTCGCGTTATCGATGGCGTGACTCGGGAGTCGAGTTTGCGGCAAGCTCGTGCCGGTGTGATCCTCTTCAACCTTATTCGTCGCAAGATAATCCAGATACAAAACACTTATGTGGAGATCAACAATATGGAGCCGCAAGCCAGCCGACTCATCGACGCAGGTTGGCGCATAGTGCCCTAGGACATTGGGACGCATCGCTGGTTTAATCGTTCATCCCCAGGCCGGAAGCTCAATATCCGAAGCGGGGCCGTGAGTTTGCAACTCGTAGCCTTAGGATACTAGCCTGAAGAAACTGGCCTGGATGAGAGAGCCTTTAGAGGAACTAGATTCTCGTTCAGCGAACCGGAGCGAAGTCCCTTCATATCGAGGGTTACATAGTGGAAGCCCAACGCTTTTAATGCCTGCTCGACTGACACATAGTGTCCTTCAGAGAGCATCCTCACCATATCGTTGGGCTTTAGTTCAATGCGAGCTAAGGATTCGTGATGACGTACCCGAACCTCTTGATAACCCATTTTGTGCAAAAGACGTTCGCTTTCATCTATCTGCCGCAGCTTCTCCGGCGTTACTCTTTGCCCGTACGGGATGCGCGATGACAGGCAGGGCGCCGCCGGCTTGTCCCAGGTAGGCAGACCCATCTGCGAAGAGAATTGCCGGATCTCATCCTTGGTAAGTCCGGCGAGCTGCAACGGACTCCGCACCCCCATCTGATGGCCGGCAATCATTCCCGGTCGATGATCGCCCAGGTCGTCATAATTGGAACCGTCTACGACAACGGCTTTATCCTGTTCTCTAGATACCGCCATCAGTCGTGTAAACAGCTCAGACTTGCAGAAGAAACAACGATTGGTCGGGTTACTGACGTACTTTTCGTCCGACATCTCGTAGGTCGAAATCTCTAGGAAGGGCGCTCCAATTTGGGCGGCTATCTTGCGGGCCTCGGCAAGCTCGTCGACGGCCAGGCTATCAGAAACACCGGTTGCCGCTAGCACATTGTCCGGACCCAGGATATCGAGAGCAGTCCTAAGAAGAAATGTGCTGTCCACGCCGCCAGAAAAGGCGACAAGTACGCTGCCGCATCCGCGTAGGATCTCTTCTAGCTTTTCCAGCTTCAGAAGGCTCTCTTGACGCATCTCATCGGCCCTCCATGGACCAAGGTCTGTACCCAACTAGCAAAAGGGGCAACCGAACTCAAGCCAATCGTACTACGTTTTATTATACTCCCGCGCCGATAGTTTCTGGCTCCGCGACCGGTGGCGCCACCCCACAGAACTGCTCATAGTCTATGAGCTCTCTGATACTTGGATTGTCGCCGCACACCGGACACTTTGGGTCGCGCCGAATGTTGACTTCGGAGAACTCCATGGCAAGCGCGTCGAATATCAGGAGCCGTCCTATCAGGGGATCTCCTAGATCAAGGACGAGCTTTATCACCTCGACCGCTTGTATAGTGCCAACTATACCCGGCAGCGCTCCGAAGACTCCCGCTTCGGCGCAGTTCGGCACGGCACCCGGTGGCGGTGGAGCCGGAAACAAGCAGCGATAGCACGGGCCGGCGCCCGGTTTGAATACTGTTGCTTGACCGTCGAACTGAAAGATGCTGCCATGAACGACCGATTTACCTCGTATCGTCGCCGCATCGTTAATTAGGTAACGCGTAGGAAAATTGTCCGTGCCGTCCACGATGATGTCGTAATCTTCGATGATCTCGAACGCGTTGCTCGAGTGTAGGGCCGTACGATGCTTGACGACGTTCACGTCTGGATTGATTGAGTTGATTGTGTTCTCGGCCGAGTCAACCTTTGGCCTGCCGACGTCGCTCAGACGGTGGAGTATCTGCCGCTGAAGGTTCGACTCGTCCACCAGGTCGAAGTCGACTATGCCGAGGGTGCCGACCCCGGCAGCGGCCAGATAGAGAGCAGCGGGAGAGCCTAACCCGCCCGCACCCAGCAGGAGCACCCGTGAGTTAAGCAGCTTCTTTTGTCCGATGCTGCCTACATTTTGCAATATCAAGTGGCGGTGGTATCGTCGTATCTGATCGGGTTTGAACGTTCTCATGAATAGTGCCTCCGTGTTGGTAGCTGACGCGCCACGCGCCAGCTCAGATGTGATAGGTGAACGCCTGTCTTCTTTCGCGTTCTAGTAGTTCTGCGAGTGTCACTTGCGCGAAGACTTCTTGGGCCGCCTGCGCGACTTCACGCCATACTTCGCGCAACGGCTGGCAGTTGGGACGTTTATTGCCATCGTCGCCTCGGCGACCAGTATCCGCGTCCCAGAAAGCACCCTCCAATGCTTGAATCAACTCATCCAGACGTATTTCACGCGCCGGCCGAGCAAGAACATGACCTCCACCCGGTCCTCGCCTGCTATTGATCAAACCGGCTTTACGTAGCATTGTCAGCAGTTGGTTCAGATACGGTTCGGGTACGCCCTGCCGACTGGCTATGTCGCGGCTCTGGATCGGCCCCTCTCCATAGTGATTTGCTAGATCAAGTAGGGCCATGATCCCATATTCACTTCTGGTCGATAGTCTTATCGTACTATCTTCACCTCTTTGTCGTTCACTTGACCGTCGATGATACTAAATGCGCGAATATCCGGCGCGTCGGGATCTGACAACGAGATGATTACGTAATATGAATCCGGATAGTAGGCTAGTCTTATGTCCGTAGCCGACGGATAGGCCGGCGAATGCGTGTGGGAGTGATAGATGGAGATTAGCTCCAACCCCGCGTCATCGATCTCATCGAAGACCTTCAATTGCTCGCGAGGATCCAGCCTGTAGGCGAGAGGGCTATGTTCCACGTTTTCCATTTGGTATATGCGTTCCGCTCGGAAGCCGCCTTGGATTGGAAGTCCGGCAATCAGGCCGCAGCACTCGTTAGGATAGTCGCGTCGGGCGTGCCCCACGGCTTCTACATATAGTGTTTCAGGTACTTCCAACAACTGTGGCTCAATCCCCTGACGTGATCTTCGGTCCCAGAGAATAGGTGGTTTGACCACCAGCCATCATCGGAACAAATGCAATCTCGTCGCCGGCCTGCAACTCCGTATCGATCCCTTGTAACGATCGTACCTCCTGGCTATTGACGTATATGTTGACAAAGTGCCGGATCTCCGGACCCTCGCATACGCGCTCTTGGAATCCAGGGTAGGTGAGTTCGAGACGCTCGATAACATCTGCGACGTTTTGGCCCTCTACCTCGATGTGGGCAACGCCGTTCGTCAGGTCTCGATACGGCGATGGCATATATACCTTGATTGGCAAAGTAGAGCAATCCTGTTTTTCTGGCCTCAGCGTCATTACTGTGCGCTTGATCGGAAAGCCTTAGCTCTCCTGCAACATGCTCAGATAACGTTCTCCAGTGTCCGGCAACATGGTGACGATCTTGTCGTTCGGGCCCAGCGACGACGCTACCTCCAATGAAGCTGATACGTTCGCGCCTGCCGATATACCAACCAGCAATCCCTCTTCTTTGGTGAGTCGTCGTGTCATCGCGATGGCATCGTCATCGGAAACGGTCACCACTTCGTCGATAATTTCGCGGTTCAGGACTCCTGGCATGAATCCGGCGCCTATCCCTTGAATTGCGTGCGGCGATGGCCGGCCCCCACTAAGAACCGGGGCGCGTTCCGGCTCGACCGCAACCACAAGTACGCGCGCGAGCCGCGACTTTAGCACCTCTCCAACTCCCGTGATTGTGCCGCCCGTTCCTACACCCGCCACGAACGCGTCAATCTTCCCGCCGGTGGCCTCGATTATTTCCTCGGCGGTCGTAACGCGATGGATATCTGGGTTCGCCTGGTTTAGAAATTGTTGAGGCATGAAGTATCCGAACTTGCGAACCATCTCTTCTGCTGCGTAGACAGCGCCGCTCATACCTTCGATCGCCGGTGTCAACACAATCTCGGCACCATAGAGAGAGAGGAGGGTTCGACGTTCGATACTCATATCGTCTGGCATGGTCAGTTTCAGATAGTAGCCTTTGACCGCCGCTACCATCGCCAGGCCGATGCCAGTGTTCCCGCTCGTCGGCTCGACGATAGTGTCGCCTGGATTCAGCTTACCTGCGGACTCAGCAGCCTCGACCATTGAAGCGGCGATACGATCTTTTACACTTCCGCCGGGATTGGCAGATTCCAGTTTCCCAAGGACTTCAACTTGGTCGCTGATACGGCTGAGACGAATCAGCGGTGTATTACCGATCAGTTCCAGAACGTTCGTCGCGATTCTCATCATTAGTCGGCCTCAATTCTCATAGGCCATAGTTGACTAAAGTCATAAGGAATGTAGCATACTGCATCATTTCCATCAACATTATTATTGCTACGAAAAAATAATTGGGCTCCTGTCACACCGGCAGGTCTTGGTCACCTCGATGAGCCCCGTCATTGCAGCATCAATGGATACCTGCCGTCACTGAATTCGTCATCCCGGTGATCGAAGGCGCGCCCCGTACCCCGATCCGGGGCCGGAACCCAGGGGGTCACGGGATGCCCCGATTCTCAAGCCGTAGTGTGCCGGCCGCAGCCGGCGTGGACTATCGCTTCAACCTTGCCTACAACTGGGATGGATCACACAATCAGTGCTTTCCGATGAAATCGGGGAGACTCTGAGGCGCAGACTATATTGGGGCTGATGATCTAGCCTGCGAATCTTTGGTCCACCGGGCAAATCCCTGGCAAAGTTTACAGAAATCCGCCAATTCGGTTGGTTCGCGAATTTTAGGCGCATGGCACGTTGATTCCTAGTGTGGATGAAGGATAGAATAATCGATAGATAGGAGGGGTCGAAAATGTCCCAGAAGTACGAACGAGAAATTGACGAGATAGTTCAGCGGCGGATGGACGATCGACTCCCTGGGGAGACATCGGATTCAAGGCCGCAATTAGATATTGGCGATTCAGTGCGCGATGTGCTAGATGGCGTCGGTTGGCGGATAACGCCATCCCGACTATTGGTAGTTGGAGTGGTCCTAGCTTTTGCCGGCTACTTTCTGAGATTTGGTTTCCCACTGCTGGCGGCGCTCGCGGGAGTGCTTAGTGTGGTAGTGCTGCTAACGGCTCTAGTTGTTTCGATTCTAGGCTCAAGATCCGTCGGCAGATCTGATAGACTATGGCGCGGGCGTGAGTTGGACTACAACATCTACGACGGTCCCCACCGGCCTAGCTGGCTGCACCGCCTTCTCTCTCTTGGCAAGGGAAAGCATCGCCCGCCTCGTACTTGAGGTCGAACCCGGCTCGTCCTGTCTGCCCCAATCCTCTTTCTTTTCCGCTGCTTTGGCCAAGATCAAACAGAAATTTCTATCATGGCGGTAGGCAATGGCAAGAAGAAGACTAAGCAAGAGCAGTCTGTACTGGTTTATCAACAATCGTTCTTTCGTGTATATGGCGGATGTTCGCCGAAGGTTCGGCTTGGAATCCTGCGATCACGTTTGCATTATCAAGACCGACACCGGTTCGGTGTTCCTTGCGTTGGACAACGAATATGCTCATCTTTTTCAGGCGCTTTACAACGAGAGGAGAATTGGGTTCGAGTTAGCAACCGACATTCGCGCCCGATCAGTCGTAGGAATCTTTACTAAGAATTCTCAGCGTGGAAATAACGCGAAGAAGAGTGAAAACGGCGATCGCTCCGCGAGTGACAACTTGCAGAATGGCGTAATAGACGGCACCAAGACTAATGCGAACCCGGATGAAGCGGTTACTGGGTCACCCCAGGTGGCGTCTAGTGGGTAGGTATCAGGCTTGCCTTAGGAAGCAGGATGGGACTTAGGCGCTCCCGCCGGCCATACCTTTTCCCGGTGCCAGGATCATCGTCATTGCGCGTCCTTCGATGTCTGGCATCCGCTCTATGTTCGCTATTCCAGCTAGGTGTTGCAGCAACTGCTCTAGGACCTGACGTCCCATTTGCGGGTGAGCCATCTCACGGCCTCTGAATCTGACAGTAACTTTGACCTTGTCTCCGTCGCTGAGGAACTTTTTTACCTTCCGGCTCTTGATTTCTAGATCGTGGTCGCCGGTCTTGGGACGAATCCGCACTTCTTTCAGAAGTACTACCTTCTGATTCCGGCGCGCTTCACGGTCTTTCTTGGTTTGCTGATATTTTAAACGACCGTAGTCGAGTATTCGGCAAACGGGTGGCTTAGCGGTAGGTGCAACCTCAACCAAATCTAGCCCGCTCGATTGAGCCATTTCAAGCGCTTCAGCGGTGGGCATTATGCCCAATTGCTCTCCGGTTTCATCAATTAGCCTAATCTCGCGAATCCGAATTTGCTCATTGAGTCGGGGGTCTTTGGCGATGTTGTTTCTCCGTATTTTCAATACAATCAGGCTGTCAAACGTTGATTCATTATATCGTTGTGGATATTAAAGTCAATTCTTGGAATGATCGTCCGTAACCAAGGTGCAAAGCCCTTGGGAAGCGCGTGTTCCGGCCGGGGCGTGCCGGCACCGCGATTTAGACCAAGACCGGCCAAATCGTCGCGAAAGAGAATGATGAGTCAATGAACTTACCCGCCGAGGATGCGAGGGGTTACGACAAGATCGCTCGCTTCTATGATCTTGATGTAGGTACATATGATAAGGACTATGTGTTTTATGGTGGCCTCGCAGCTCGCTCCGGCGGACCTATCCTCGAGCTAGGATGCGGCACTGGTAGGATATTGACCCGGCTTGCTTCCGCCGGATTTGATATTGATGGGCTCGACATCTCCGAGCAGATTCTGAACATTGCCCGCCGCCGGCTTCGCGAATCTGAAATCGGGCAGCGGGTTCGGCTGATCAAAGCTGACGCGGGCGAGTTTGCGGTGGATCGGCGTTACGATCTGGTTACCTTCCCTCTGAATTCCTTCATGCACTTGGCAACCCCATCGCGGCAAATGTCGTGTCTGCAGTCGGTACGGCGGACCCTCGCGCCGGGAGGAACCTTTGCATTGGATCTTCCCAACCCCGAACCAGGCATCCTTGGCAACGCCGAACAGGGTCTAATTCCCGAGTACACGAAGCCAGGGTTGTTGCCTGGATGGACGGTCACGAAATTGCGAGCGCAAACTGTCGATCCCGTCCGGCAGGCGCTCCAGATGACACTCGTGTACGACGAAGTAGCGCCTAGCGGGTCTGTTCGGCGAACATCCGAGACATTCGACATGCGGTACGTGCATCGCAATGAGCTCGAGACTATGCTGACTCAAGCCGGTCTCACGCCGGAGTGGGTAGCGGGTGACTTTGATGGCAGCGAACTAAACGCGGACAGCACCAAACTGATAGTGGTCGCTAGGCGGCGCTAGTCTCTCACTGAAAGCGGACTATAGTGACGGCCTCTGACCACAGTTGCTCTAATCTGTAGTAGCTTCGTTGTTTCGGCGAGAAGAGGTGAACGATTAGATCGCCAAAATCTAGCAACACCCAACCTGAATTCTCGGCGCCTTCCCGGCGACGAAATTGCCCTCCACCTTCCTTCAATTCCTTGATGAGAACATCGCTCACGATACGCATCTGGCGCTCAGCGGGGACTGTACAGATCACGAAGAAGTCGGCGATGAAGGTGAGCCGCCGAATGTCCAAGGCGACAACGTCTTCGGCCTTGCGGTCTGAAGCTAGCTCGGCTGCAATCCGGGGTAAGTCCCGCGCCTCGGAAATAGCCAGACCCCCAATCGTACTTCGTGAATATGGGCGACAGTATAGCATGGGAAATTGTCGCCCTACTGTGCATGTAGCCGTGGTGCTGAGAGGCACAGGCATGAAGTTTCTTAGTGAATCTCAGAGGACCATCCGCCCGGCGCTTGCGACTCGCGGCTGTTAACATGAGGTCCACTGTTGTATACTTCGCTTCAATATTCCCCACGACCGAGGAGGAGCCGTATTGCGCCTCACCTGTTCCCAAGATAACCTGTCCAGAGGACTAGGGATCGTTAGTCGTTCTGTTTCTACCCGTACTCTGCTGCCGGTTCTCAACAATATTCTCTTGGAGACGGACGCGGGTCGGCTCAAACTGTCTGCTACTAATCTCGATATCGCGATAACGTCCTGGATAGGCGCCATGATCGAAGAAGAGGGCGCAATAACGGTTCCGGCAAGGCTCTTCCAAGATTTTGTGAACTCGCTGCCTTCGGAAAAGCCAGTCGAGCTATCGGTTGACCCAGAGCACGCGAGCGTTCACGCTAAGTGCGGAACATTCGAAGCCAACATCAAAGGAATTGCCAGTGGTGAGTTTCCGCCGGCCATTCGACCTCCTGAAGAGCCGACGCTGCGAGTGGAATCCAAGAAATTCCATGAAGCGATCGGGCAGGTCGCGTTTGCCTCTGCTACTGATGAAACCCGTCCTACCCTGACCGGCGTCCTCGTAAAGATCCAAGGGGACATGCTGACCATGGCCGCGGCCGATGGATTTCGTCTCGCGGAAAGGCGGCTCGACATTATGGAGCCAGTCGACGATGAAGTTACCGTTATCGTGCCCGCCAAGTCTCTCTTGGAGCTAGCGCGAATTTCCGATGGAACGGATGACCCCATCGACATATCCATCGGTGGAGACGATCAGCGCGTCATTTTTCAAGTCGACGAAGTCGAGTTGGTTTCGCGTTTGATCGAAGGCAGTTTCCCGAATTATGAGCAAGTCATACCAAAGAGCCACGGCACCAGGGTCATAGTGTCGCGCGAGGAATTCCAGCAAGCTACCCGCATAGCCTCGCTCTTTGCCCGAGACTCCGCAAACATCCTCAAACTACAGATACAGCAGGATGGTGAAGAGGGACAGATCGTTGTAACTGCGGCCGCGGCGGAGCGTGGCGATACGACCGGTGGTATCGGTGCCGTTGTGGAGGGCGAGAACGCACAGATAGCGTTCAATGCCAAGTATCTGGCGGATGTGTTGGCAGTCTTAGATGACAACCAAGTGTCCCTCGAATTCGCGGGCCCGGCGAGTCCTGGAGTCATCAAGCCGGTCGGCTCCGACGCGTACATCCACGTGATAATGCCCATGCATCTGGCGAGGAATTGAGCGCACGCACGGATCCGCTTTCGCCACACTAGCTCCCTCTAGACGATGTATTGCAGACACCTATCTCTACTGAATTTTCGTAATTACGTCAGACTGGAGTTGGAGCTGCCGCCCGGCTTCACCGTAATAGTCGGTGACAACGGAGAAGGCAAGAGTAACCTCTTGGAGGCCATTGGCTTCTTATCGACAACGAAGTCGATGAGGGCGACCGGCGATCGAGAGGTTATCAACTGGCGCGCAGCCGAGGACCAATATGGCTTCGCCCGTGTCAGCGGCCTAGTCGAACGCATCGACGCCACAACCAAGCTTGAGTTCATTATCAGCCCCACCGCCGCTAGTGCGAGCAAACGCATCCGAGTTAACGATGTGCCGCGCCGTACCATCGATGCCGTTGGATTGGCGAATGTAGTCAGTTTTTCGCCCCAAGACCTGGAGTTGGTCGAAGGAGCGCCGGCCTATCGCCGCAAATTCCTAGATGTGATGATCGCGCAGGTCGACTCCCGGTATGTTCGCGCGCTCTCGCATTACGGCAAGGTCTTGGCGCAGCGCAACTCGCTCTTGAAGAGAATTCGCAGCAGTGAGGCTAGAGTTGATCAGCTTCATTTCTGGGACAAGGAACTCGCAGCGGCAGGTGGCATTCTAGCCGCCAAGCGGCGGCAAACAATTGCCCAGATCGATGAAATCTCTCGGCGCTTGTATCCTGAACTTAGCGGTACGGGAACCGAATTGAAAGTGAGCTTGGTTAGTAATGTCGCAGCCGGCGACACGGATTCGGCCGAACAAGCCGCCGAGTCAATAGCCAGCCGGCTAAGAGAGACCCAATCGAGGGAGAGGGAACTGGGCGTCACAATTATCGGGCCCCATCGTGATGATCTCTCTCTGGTGACGGGCGGTCGTGAAGTTACAACCTATGGTTCTCGGGGCCAGAAGCGGCTCGTGGCCCTAGCGCTGAAGCTGGCGGAATCAGATTTCATTCAGAAAAGGTCGGGCGAGCAGCCTATACTCTTGCTCGACGATGTACTTTCAGAGTTGGATGAAAGTCGGCGGGGATTTGTGCTCGACAGGATTCGGCCAGGGCAACAGGTTGTATTGACTAGCGTTGATCTTGGACATCTGAACCGGCTCGACTCAATGATCGTGTCACGTTTGCGTGTGAAGGATGGCATCCTCACAAGCGAACAGCAGTCCTATCACTCCGGCGTGAACATACCTGTCAATTGAGACAGAAAAAACCCCATCTTTCGGCGACGAAAGATGGGGACGGGCACATTGCGGCTGGCCGCCTTACAATATCCCTCGGCTAGGTGCGTTACTCAGGCTGTTCGGAAGTGCCGTCGAACGGATAGTCGAAGCCTAGTGGCATTGCTGCGATTGACCCTCTTCCCCAGACGTCTGGAAAGAGGTACCGCATCCGCAAGTCGACACAGCGTTAGGATTGTGAACGGTAAAACCCGCACCCATTAGACCGTCCACGTAGTCTATCTCGGAGCCCTCAAGATATTGAACGCTATACTCGTCTATTACTACTTTGATATCCCCGTGCTCGAATATCTCGTCACCCTCTTGTACCGAGTTGTCGAGCGCCATTCCATACTGGAATCCCGAGCAACCGCCCGATGATACAAACACACGCAAGGCTAATTCGGGTTCGTCCTGATTCTCAATCAACTCTTTCAGTTGAGTCTCGGCCGGCGTACTAAGTGTCACCATTATTTGCTATCTCTCCCTCATTCACAGCGAGTCGCATCGACAAACGGCTAATACTGCACGCGACGAGCTAGAAGTTCAGCCGCTGAATCCCACACCAACGATATTAAGCGCCTCTTACTGAGCAGTCAACCAATATTCGATAAGTGATGCCTGTCGAAGCCCTGTGGACCGCTCACTTCGGCGAAACGTCTTCTGGACCCTCCCTAGCCGGCAAGGGCTAGCCCGCCGGCCAGGAAGAGAATCCCAGCAACCACCAGTCGCAGCTGTTTTTCTGCCATCCTCGGTAGCAGCCAGGCACCTAGCATTGCTCCAGCAACCGATGCGGGCACTAGTACTAAGCTTTGAACCTGCAACGGACCGCTCAGCGTTCCAGAAACTAGGTAAGTTCCGAGCCGCCAGCTTGAGAGCAGCGCAATCACCATTACGACGCACGCCCGTACCTGATACGTGTTCAGCGGCCGGTGCATAAGCAACATGACGAGCGGGGGGCCGGCCGTGCCGAGCAACCCCAAAATGCCTCCAACGAACAAACCCCCAATCCAATTCACGCCAGCAGGCCATTCAGGGGTTACTGCACGAGCCCGCTTGATTTCTCGCAACAACATGTCCGTGGCGAAGAGCAGAACCGCAATGCCAAGCAGTATCTGGATCAATCGGATCTCAAGAGTGTTAAGCAATCGGTCGCCAACAATTACACCGAGCAAACCCGTCAATAAAATGGGCCTGATTTCTCGCCAATTGACTTCCGCCCTCGCCTTGTAAGCTAACCAGATCGAGATCGCTGCCTGGGATGGTACAAAGAGAACGATTGCCGATTGGGCGTCTACCACCAGCGCCATCAACGGCGTCGCGACCAACGCCCCACCGATGCCGGCCAACCCCTGTATCACGGCCGCAAAGGCGACCATCAGCCAAAGTAGTGCGGTATCGGCGAAATTCAAAAATTGCTTGCCTATTCCGTTTGGGCGAGTTGTGAAGTTGCCTAAGATCAGTCGCTAACTGACTCGAAACTGTAGAATCTTAATAAGTGTGACCCATCGATGTCACCCCCTAATAAGACGTTGACCTGGGGTCATCTGGCAAAAATCGCTATACCGCAACATTTCTTTGGTAGTTAACGAGTCGATTCAGAGGTGACAGTGCGCATGGAATTGGAGAAAAAAGTCGCAATCGTTACCGGCGCTGGCAATGGTCTTGGAAGGGCCATCACGCACGCGTTCGCTGCGGAAGGAGCGATCGTAGTAGTCGCCGACGTAGATGCGGCTAGTGCGAGTATCGTTGCTGGTCGCGTTCGGGACTCCGGCGGACGAGCATTGGACGTGCGGGTCGACGTGACAGATTCCAACCAAGTTGAGACGATGGTTGGCCGAGTCGTCGATGAATTCGACACGGTTGACATACTGGTCAATAACGCCGGAATCGTAGGTCCTCAAGGTCCGCTTGTCGATCTACTCGAAAGCGGTTTCGATTCTGTCGTCGGTGTTAATCTTAAGGGCGTTTACCTTTGCTCCAAGGTGGTAATCCCTCAAATGGTTACCCAGCAAAGCGGCAAGATCATCCATATCGCATCCATAGCCGGCAAGATGGGCGAGCCCTTCAACGGCGTCTACTCTGCTACTAAAGCCGCGGTAATTAACCTCACGCAGAGCATGGCTCTGGAGCTCGCGCCCCATGGGATCAACGTAAACTCAGTCTGCCCGGCCGCCATGGATACCGCGATCATGGAAGAGGTATACAAATCAAGGGCAAAATATTTCGGCCTTACTCCTGATGAGTTCAGGCATCAGATCGAAACTTCGTTTCCGCTTCCCAGGAAGCTGGCCTTGGAAGATACGGCCAATTTGGCCGTCTTTCTGGCCTCCACCAAGTCAGACATGATCACTGGACAGTCGATCAATGTTAGTGGTGGGTTGTAGATTCTAGAGCTGCCGGCCTCGAAGGATTCACCGACCAAAATTAGCTTGTCGTAAGTAAGTGTTCAGATTTAGGGGTACCTGCTCCGTAAGGGCGTAATATCGCACCAATGAGGGTCTATCACAGGCAAGGACGTCTGATCGGGGAAAACCAGGAAAGGGGGGTGCAAGGGCGAAGTCCTTGCCGGGGAATGTGGGGGTGTCCCCCACAACAAAGATCCCCCTTCTCCTGGCCAGGAGAAGGGGGCCAGGGGGATGAGGTCGAGCAGCTCGTGGATTTGGCATCGATAGGTTGGAAATCACCCCTTGACCGCCTAATGAGGACCCGAATGGCGACTTGACCTATCCAGCTCACGGGCATGGAGGGGAGACATACACCCAAATCTGAACTGTTACAGTCGTAATCAGCACTATTAAGGCGCGACGGGAGATAGCAATGAGATTCGGGACTAAAGGCATGATGGGCGTAGATTATGAAGAACGAATCGACTTCAATCGTTTGCGTCGAGAGCGAGTCGCCAAGATTAAGTCCGCAATGAAAAAGACAGACTTGGGTTGCCTCTTGCTCTTTGACACCGGCAATAAGCGTTACGCCACATCGACTGCGGTAGCTTCTCCAGAAGTAGACAACATGGCGCGGTACGCTGTAGTTCCGCGCAACGGCGAACCATACATCTTCGGGTTCGGCTCGGAGGTCGCCGCGGAGAAGCTTAACTGTCCTTGGATCGCAGACAGAGCTTTTCCGGCCCATACCACAATGTTCGGCGCCCTGCCACGAGGGTGGAAAGCCTACGCGCGGTTCATCGACGATATCCGCATGGTCCTCGATAAGCACGGCATAGGATGGGGCGAGCCGATCGGGGTCGACATCTTGGACTCCCAACTGATACTTGCACTGCAAGAATACGGACTCCACGTTGGTGATGGTCAAGACGTGATGCTCGAGGCTCGGACGGTGAAGACTCAAGACGAAATACAAATTATGGCGAATGCAGCCGCCACGGTCGACGCCGCATTTGATGGGATCGCCCGACTGATTCGTCCCGGCATTCGTGAAAATGACATACAGGCCGAAGGCTCGCGCATAATGCATTCCCTCGGAGCCCAGTGGGTGCACAATGTTTAGGTTACGAGCGGAGCGCGCACCTTTCCTCATCCCCACCTTAGTTCAGACCGGCTACTGCAGCCGGGTGACCTCGTATTTATGGATATAGTCACTTTACTAAACGGCTATCACACCTGTTATTACCGCACGTTTTGCTGTGGTAAGCCGTCGCAGAAGCAAAGAGATATTTACAAGAGCACGTACGACATGTTGTACGCCGGCATGGATGTAATCCGGGTTGGGGCGACGACGTCGGACATCGTTCAGGCGTGGCCCGAAGCCAGTCACTGGGGATTGAGAACCGAATCCGAGGCCTTCGGGTTGGCTTTCGGTCACGGATTGGGAGTGGGCCTATGGGAGCGGCCCATAATTTCCCGCCTTTATAGCCTTGAGCACCCGGTTGAGTTGAAGGAAAACATGGTGCTCGCAGTCGAAACTTACGATGGTGAGGGCTCTGACGGTGCTCGAATCGAGGAAGAGATAGTGGTTACTAATTCAGGATATGAACTCATTACCAAGTTTCCGTGTGACGAACTCATTGCCTGCGGAACCCAGTTCTACTAGAGCTCGACCATCTATCGACCGGCGGTAGATCACAGAAGAAGGTATAGCGCCGTTCGTTGATCCTAGGTCAAGCGCACCCGGCGGTCGGTCAGAACCTTTGCCTCCGGCGTGTCATCAAAAGCCGACCTCCCCCTAGTGGCGGCTCCCCGATCTGCCACTAATCATGATCGCTAGACCGCTGCCGCTTGGCCCGCACTCCGCGTATTTGTAGGAAAATAGGCGGCTCCCGTTAGACTTGCCGGTGCCGTCATTGCTATGAAAATAGACTCCCAACTCGTCACTCCGGCGGTCGAAAGCATGCCCCGTACCCAGATACGGGGCCGGAGTCCAGGGGTGGGGAACCCCGTAGCGCCGGAGCGTCTTCCCAGCCAAGGATCCCCGACACCCCGCGATTTTCATCCTCTTATGCGGCCTTCGCAAGGCCATGGTCATTCCGGCGAAAGCCGGAATCCAGGGGTGGGGTATGGACGGTAAATGACCCGCAAACATCTCCACCAATCAGCACCCCGGTTTTTATATCTGGGTTTGCCAGCAGGAGCCGGAATGGGCAAGTGGTCCGAGAATAACCTGTTCACTTCCCGCCTCTTGGTCCACGGACTACCTTCTTGGATTCATAGGGCATCTCCTTGCCAGTCGGAAATTCTCCGAAGTCTCTTACAATTCCTTGCCCTGTCGCCGTCCTATGGTAGAATCTCGCACTACATCCGACCCCCATCGCGCAAGACGCGGTTTCACTTTAGGATGCAAAGAGAATATTATTCTAGTGCCGGACGAGCTGGCGTGTGCTCGTTCGTAAAATACGTATTTCGGTTCGGGATCGCAATAGCGGTGTCCCTATCGAGTTTTGCCCTTCCTCAGGCAAGCTCGGCAGTCAGCGCGACGGTCGCCGAGTTGGACTATCCCACCACGAACGGCCATTTTTATACCCAGGCGAACGGTCATCCTCTCGGCACGAATGCCAGCGGATTTGAGATCACCAATGAGGACGGTATCCTGTTTTGGACCGGATTTGACCGTCTCGGCCGGGTAGAGAAACTTGGTTACCCGATCTCTAACCGTTACGACTGCTCCGGTTTCGTTTGCCAGGCTACCCAGCGGGGGATATTGCAATGGGATCCTGTAAACGAGCGCGTTACCCTTCTGAATACGCTTGAGCTTATCGCCCAGCTTGGCCACGATGAGTGGTTGAGAGCCCAAGCCATTGTCCCGCCCCCGACCGGACTAGCGCCAGACCCACTGGGTGATTTCGCGGCAATATACCAGCATCGCATCAGCCAGTTGGCCAGCGATGGGCCGATCTACAACGCCTACGTATCGGATAAGCGATCTCTCGAGCTCTATGGGTTGCCCGTCTCGTCGCCGCAAGCGATGGGCCAAGTCGTAGCCGTTAGGTTCCAAAGAAATGTCCTCTACCATTGGGTTGGCGATAACACCGTAATCGCCGCCCTCGCCGGCGATCTCGCCAAGCAGGTTGGGATAGTGCCGGCAGGCTCCTGCACCCCTCAACCGCCGCCATTCAGAGCCCTCCACGGCGTCGCGACTTGGTACGGCGAGTTCTTTCACGGCAACGTGATGGCTAACGGCCAAGTCTACGACATGTACGACCCCACAATCGCGGCAAGCAATTTCTTTCCCTTCGATACCAGGCTCCGTGTCACCCGTCTCGACAACGGCAAGAGTATCATCGTCCGCGTAACGGATCGAGGCGCCTTTAGGCATCCAATACTCGTCGATCTCAGTTGGGCGGCGTTCGGAGAGTTGGGCCTTCCCGCCGAGGGAGTAATCAAAATCTCGGTGCGAGCTGTAGACCAACAAGTCGAAAGTCCGCATTCCTTGCCGGCACTCGACCTCTCGTCTCGTTGAAGTAAGGCGGCAAATCACCCCTTATCTGCCTCACAAACCGAGTCAAGGTGTTATCATCCTGCCTAGGACTTTGAGCTCAGGTTATGAGGACGATAATTGGCCCGCGTATTCCCCGAAGTTAAGCTATTAGACTACCCACACGATCCCCTTGCCGTGCTCTATGTCGCATACCGTACCTGCTATTCCAGCCTTCGCCCGCAGACAATCTGGAACCGGATAGAGTCCGGCCGGATCGAACGCGAAAAGATGATAGCGTTTATCCAACGTATGCTGGGAACAGGTCACGGTTCACCCCGCCAGCAACTCAACTTCACGTTTGGTCTTAGTCGCATGTCGCGTGTTACGTCGCACCAATTCGTCCGACATCACGTTGGCATTGTCTTTGATCAGCAGTCTCAGCGCTACGTCGAGTTCAAGGGTGGAGATTTTCCCTACGTGGTTCCACCTAGTTGGGACAAGTTAGGCTTGATCGAGAAGTATGTCAACTTTATGTCTCAGGCCGCTCAGCTGTACGAAGAGGCGATCGCCGCCGGCGTGCCGGCTGAAGACGCGCGTTACGTGTTGCCGCACAGCGCCGCGACCAATATCCAGTTCACGGTAAATTTTGAAGAGATTCTTCATATTGCCGACCTTAGGCTGTGCACGCGTTCGCAATGGGAGATAAGGCACTTCTGGGCCAAGGTACGCGCCGAGATAGTTCGAAAATGGCCCGAGTTAGGCCGGTTCATCCAACCTAAGTGCGGACAGCACCGGCTCGGATACTGCGATGAGCCATTCAAGGAGTACGAGGTGTGCCCACTTTCCAGGGTAAGGCCGCACAAGCAACATATTCTTGGTCCCCATCAGTAGCCGTGAGTTGGGTATCCATCCGCAAAGCACTCGCCCACTGACATATCAACTACAAGGGCGTCGCTGAGAGTCCAATCAGAGAGGGTTCTTCCGTGCCAGACAAGGTGATGAGCGCTAAAGAGGCTGTGCAAGAGTTTGTGAAAAATGGAGTAATGCTGCGGTCGGGAGGTATCGCTCTTCGCAAACCGATGGCGCTACTGCACGAAGTGATCCGTCAGTGCAAACGAGACATTACGTTGGTGACTTCTGGATTCACCTTCGACGGCGACTTGATGGTCGGTTCCGGCTGCATCAGCCGGCTGGAAGGCTCATACTTTGGCCTTGAGGCGCTGGGGCTGTCCGCGAACTACCGTCGTGCCCAAGAAAAGTCCATACCACAATACGTGCCGCTTGAGGAGTACACTAATTACGGGATGACGATTCGCTACATGGCGGGCGCGATGGGCCTCCCGTTCTTCCCCGGGAAAGGTCTCCTAGGCAGCGATATCCCCAAGTATTCTCATTCAGATTTGAACAAAAAGACTCACGAAATGGATTGCCCCTTCACCGGCGAAAGGGTAATGCTGTTGCCGGCGATCCATCCTGACGTCGCGTTCCTTCACGCTCAGCGGTGCGACTACGAAGGCAACGTGCAGATCTGGGGCCAGATTGGCGACGACCAGTGGGGTACATTGTCCGCTAAGCACATCGTCGTTTCTGTCGAAGAGATAGTCGATGAGAGTGTGGTGCGCGGAGATCCCAACCGGACGATCATACCCGGCTTCAGAGTCGACGCTATCGTCGAAGCTCCCTTTGGCGCACATCCATCTCAATGCCAGGGATACTACGATCTCGACTTGGATTACAAGATGATGTATACGGAGCAAGTCCGAACGCGGGAAGGCTACTTGCAATATCTCGATGAGTGGATTCACGGCGTTCCCGACCACAACTCTTACTTGGACAAGGTAGGACGGGACCGGCTCGAGGAATTGCGCGCGAACTCGCAATTCTGCCAGCCGGTAAACTACGGTTACTAAATCCTGGGACTGTGTGCTCGAAATAGACTATCGCCGGCCAAAGTCGCGCGCCAGCCGTGACGTCGGTAAGTGTATGATGATCGGCCTACCATGGGGACAGAATCGTGAGACGTCGGTCCCTTCCAACAGCGAAAGCAACTCGCTTATCTCGTTCGATCCAAGGTTGTCTCCGGCGCGAACCGCGCTGTGACACGCAATCGTGGCGCTGACTCGCCATCTTCCATCCGGCATGTTCCTTTCGCCGCCCAATCCATCGATTGCCTCCAACGTAGCCTCCACAAGGCGCGATTCAGGGATGCCGGCCGGAATCGCTCGCAGCACCCAATTGTCAGGACCGAACTCCTCTACGTCGAAACCCTGGGTTTTTAGCGTATCACCGGAATCTCGCAGCGTTTGTTGTTGGGTGCTGGAGAGTTCCAACGCAATAGGTTGAAGCAACGGCTGCACTTGCGGGCCGCCTGCTTCTCTACGGGCCTCGACCACCTCGTACAACACCCTCTCGTGTGCCGCATGTTGGTCGATGAAATAAATGCCGTCTGGACCCTCCGCGACGATGTATTTGTTGTCGTCGATCTGGCCGAGCGACCTCAGGGTGCTTGGTCTTATTGGCCCTGTTTCAGATTGGTTAGGGTCAACGCCGCTGTCGGATGCGGGAGCTACTGATCCCTCAATTTCACCAGGTGTCTCGTAGAGCCCGGTAGCGCGTTCCACGGACTCCGCAGTAAATATGTCGGTGTCGGGATCCCCTGCCTGCTTGGGCGTGGTCTGTCCGACCAGCCGGCCAAACTCAATGCTAGCGGCAACACGGCTGCGATCCAGCGAGTCCTGGGAATGTGTAACACTTCCATAAATAGGCCAAGGAGCTTGGCGCATCAGGGTTGTCCTGATTGCTCGGCGAACGAACGAGTAGACGCCTCGCTCGTTGGCGAACCGCACCTCGGCCTTGGCCGGATGAATGTTGACGTCCACCTGGTTGAATGGAATTCGGATGTCGAGGATCGCGAGTGGATGCCGTCCTGTCGGCAACGCCGGCTGATAGGCATCTTCCAAACCATAGCTGAGGGCGCGGTTTTGAATAAGACGACGGTTGACCAATATCACCTGATTCTGTCGGGTGGCATAGTGGGTGCTGGCAACACTCACGTAGCCGGTAAGGCTAAGCCCTGTTCCGTCTTCGCCGGATACCTCGATTAGCTGTTCGGAGTCCTTCACTCCGGTTACCGCGCGAATCGCGTCGATCAGTCGCCCTGAACCGGGGGAATTGAGCACCGTCCGCTCGTCGCTGGTTATGGTGAATCTGATCTCCGGATACGCCAAGGCGAAATGGCCAATCAACTGGTTCACTCTGCTCGCCTCTGCGCCGCGACTCTTGAGGAATCGTCTCCTAGCCGGCGTATTGAAATACAGATTCCGTACCGCTACCGAAGTACCCACCGGGCCTCCTCGCGGTTGTACCTTGGTGACCTCACCACCAGAGGCGTGTACGACCGCTCCCTGCAACGCTCCATCCGCTCTGCTGAAAATCGTGGTCTCGGAGACGGCTGTGATGCTCGCAAGAGCCTCGCCGCGAAAACCCAGTGTAACCACGTCTAGTAAGTCGCCGGTCCCCGCGAGCTTGCTGGTTGTGTAGCGAGCGAGCGCTATCGGCAGTTCATCTTCGCTGATTCCTATGCCGTCATCTACTACCCCTATCAACTCGCTTCCGCCGGCTTGCAGATTCACTGTAATTCGTGTTGCGTTAGCATCTATGCTGTTTTCAACTAGCTGCTTGACCACGTCCGCAGGTCGAGTGATTACCTCGCCGGCTGCGATCTTGCTGACAACTTCTTCCGGTAGAACCTTGATCCTCATTTTCCCGGTGAATTCCTTCTCCCGCTTCAAAATCGTCAAGCGGACGTTACGGCCGGCGCCTGTATCCGATTAGATTAGAATATAGCTTATCTGCTCGATGCGTTGTATCGGGGCGGCCCTTCGCTGTATCTCCGAGCGGTAGCGCACAAACTTCGTGGAGGAGAGATACATGGCAATCGTGTATCCCAAATCTAGCGAGATGATCTCGGTTCTTCGAAGAGCTGAAGACAGTTCGGTAGACTTCATTGTAGTCGTCTCCTCTGCTCTGGATGCTTGCGATATCCCCGCATTGAAGCTCCACTTGGACGAGTCTGCAAGAGCGCTCCGGCCTGGCGGATTACTCTTTGTGCAGGGACTACCCGATTACCTGCCGGAGTTGGGAGTCCATCTAGATGGGCTCTTGGAATTCAAGTACTGGATCGCACTCGAATCCACGATACTTTCAGATCAACCTGGCCTGCCGACGGTTCACGCCGGTCTCCTCCTGTTCAACAAGGGCAATGGCCGTTTCGATGTAAAGCAAACCCGTTTCCCACATCAACGCTGCGAACACTGCAAGAGACCGTTGAAGGACTGGGGCGGCAAGGCGCACCTTATGCATCCATCTGGTCGCGTCATCTCGGACGTTTGGAAGGAGTTGCCAATCACCGATAACTACTCGCAGATATCGCGACCGTCCTTGGAGACGATTTTTGCGATGGTGGACCCGAAGTCCCTTGGAAGCAGTCCCAATAACAGGCTTTCCGGGATCGTTGGGCCGGCCGAAGGCATTGGTTCTGAAGAAAGCCCGCGTTCCACGGTATCCATTGATGCCCCGCCCGACGCGAACCGCTGCTCGCCACGGGAATCTACAAGCCCGGTTGACGCAAAGAGCCTCGTGATAGATCAACTGTCTTTGGCAAGCGAGCTATGCGAAGCCATGACCGACGTTGTCCATTGCGGTGACGCGGTTGAAGTCCTGGCTCAGTATCCGGATGACTCCGTGGACCTGGCGTTCGCGGATCCTCCATACAACCTTGATAAGTCTTACAGTTCTTATGATGACGAGCTCGACAAGGATCGATACTTGTCTTGGTGTGAAGCGTGGTTGGCGCAGTATGTCCGGGTGCTGAAGCCAACCGGATCGCTCTATGTCCTAAACCTGCCCCGGTGGACCATGCATCACGCAAAATTCCTCCGGCAGCGGATGCACCTACAAAACTGGATCGTATGGGATGCGCTTTCCGAACCCCGTGGAAAGCTGATGCCGGCCCACTACGGACTTCTCTTCTGTACTAAACATCCCACGCGATTCACTTTCAATTACGAAGATGTCGGGGATATCGACTCCCGCCTGTATTGCCTGCGCGGATCCTGCATCCGGCGCCGCAAGGTCAGGCAGGTAGACGAAAAGGAACCGCTGACGGACCTTTGGTGGGACATTCATCGTATCAAGCATAGAAGAGACCGCGATCATCACCCTTGCCAGCTTCCCGACGCCTTGATGGAGCGTATTATCCGCCTGTCGACAAATCCGGGCGACGTTGTCCTCGACGCGCTGTGCGGCGCTGGCACCACCCCTGTCATCGCTACCAAGCTGGGCCGGCGCTACGTGGCGATCGATATCGATGAGTTCTACGTCGACCTAACGCGAGGTAAGATCGCCGAAGTCAGTGACCGTGGAAACCTCCGGCGCGAGAGCCTTCGCAGATCGAGGCGCAAACACACGAAAAAGGAGTTGCAATTGGAGTTGCGTCATCTGGCCGCCAGACTGGGCCGGCTGCCGACTCCTGAGGACGTTGCGGTTCATACCGAATATGACGCTCGGACGTTCCTTGATGCGTTCCCGAGTTGGGGCAAGGCGCTGAAGGCGGCAAAGCTCGGGGCACGAGCCTCATAGAACATCGAGTGATTCGCTATGAAAATAGACGCTCCAATCAATTTAAAGGGCAACTTTTCCCAACCTTGCATTGCCGAACCCTGAAATGACATCAGGTAGCGCAGGCGTAAAAATGTAGCGCTGGGGCTTGTCCCCAGCTTAGGGCGCGCCGCCAGTTCGCCCCCGTTGCACTGCCCACCGCCGTCCCCTTTTCATCTCCTTATGTGGCCTGCGCAAGGCCATAGGTGATTCCGGCGATCGAAAGCATGCCCCGTACCCCGAGACGGGGCCGGAATCCAGAAGGGGAGGGGTAAGATCGCCATACAATAGGCAGGAATCCGGCGTCCCACCAATTTCATCCTTTTATGCGGATCCCGCAGGGCCATGGTGATTCCCGTCAATAAGCCTGGGATAGCCGAGCATTCTAGTTCACGCACGAAGAGACGTAGGAGACTTCGACGCTCGGCGTCGCACTCCCGTAGAGTAGATAGGACTGGCTGCGCTGATCGCTGTTGTCAAAAGCGTGCCTATCAACTAGACTTCCTTTCGGAACGAACAAACCGACACCCATTCCGGTAGCATAATGGACGACACACTCGGAACTAATGTCGCCTTGTCTTTTTACGAAGTCCAGGTATTGCGCCGGGCCGGCCTCAACGTCATTCGTTGTGATGAGTTGGTTCGACGGGCGCTTGAAAATTCCTGGTTCATGACCAAGTGCGAGCGGTCCTCTCTGGAACAGGTACAGCGAGTCGTGCATAGGCGCACGATCGATAACATTGACGAAGGAAGTTTCCGTCGAATAGTCTCGCAAACTTCGATCGAATTGAGGCGGATCAGTCGCCTTGTCCACCCAAGAAGGCTTGACTGACTACACGGCGCGAACCGCCGCCCAATCCGAATGCGCCGGCGGTCTTCATCTAGTAAAAATTCAGGATCAACAAGCCGGCGTCCGCCTTGATCGCTATTTGGCTCAGGCTTTTCCTATGCATAGCCGGTCGCAATGGCGGCGAATGATCGATGCCGGATTGGTATTGAGGGACAACGTCCCTCTATCGCCATCGCTGTTATTGCGTGGCGACGAACAGCTTTTGATTCTTGAGCCGGCTCCATCTCCATCCGGACTTGCTCCGCTCGACTTGCCTCTCGACGTATTGCACGAAGACGATGATATTGTCGTCATCGACAAGCCGGCCGGGTTGGTTGTCCATCCTTCCAAGGGACACCAAGGCGATACTCTACTGAACGCGTTGATCGCCCGCTTCCCTCAGCTTTCGAGCAGTGCGAACCAACGTCCCGTGATCGTTCATCGGCTGGACCGCGACACTTCCGGCTTGATGGTCGTCGCGCTTAGCGAGCAGGCTGCTGACTCGATCCCCAGGCAGCTCAAGTCCCGCACAGTACTCAAGCAATATCTAGCGTTAGTGCATGGTCTCCCGGTTGAACCGGAGGCCACCATCGAAGCGCCAATCGGCCGCTCGCCTGGGGATCGAACGAAAATGGCGGTTGTGGTACGTGGCCGCCCAGCCGTTACCCACTACGCGGTCTTACGGCAAGCCGGCCGTTACGCGCTCTTGAACGTGCGCCTCGAAACCGGTCGCACCCACCAAATCCGTGTGCATCTCCACGCGATCGGACACCCGGTCGCCGGCGATCCGGTTTATGGCGGCATCGCCGGAGAGCTTGGGCTGGGGCGCCAATTCTTGCACGCCAACCATTTGGAGTTTAGCCATCCAAAGAGCGGAGATCGCGTCGTATTTCGATCAGGACTGCCGCCGGACCTTGGCGACGCGCTCCGGCTTGCCGACTCCTGACACCGACACGCGCGGATTGGGTGCCAATGTTGAGGCCAAATAGCTCATCGGCACAGCGCCGATTCTCGTAAAATGGCTCTGTATCAACCCTTGCCGCGGTCGTAACGCGTCATTCTCAGGCGAGATCAATCTCAAGACAGGATTCTAATTTGGACGATCACTCAAAAGTTCGAGTTCGCTTTGCCCCTTCACCAACCGGAGCGCCGCATATCGGCAACATCCGTACAGCCCTGTTTAACTGGCTTTATGCTCGCCACGAGGGCGGAAAGTTCGTGCTCCGCATCGAAGACACCGACCAGGCTCGTGTGGTTCCTGGGTCTCAACAAGCCATCCTGGATAGCCTTAGTTGGCTGGGCATCGACTGGGACGAAGGTCCAGGTGTCGGAGGGCCATTCGGCCCCTACGTTCAGTCCCAGAGGCTGGATCTGTACCGTGGTCACGTAGACCACCTCCTGAAATCCGGCAAAGCTTATCATTGCTATTGCACCCCCGACCGCCTCAAACAGATGCGTCAGCAACAGCGCTCTCTCAAGCAGCCGCCGCGTTATGACCGGAAATGTCGCTATCTCTCAGAACCCGAACGCGGAGCCAAAGACGCCGTTAAGTTGCCGTCGGTTGTGCGATTCGCTACGCCCATTGAAGGATCCACGACTTTCGTCGATCGCCTGCGCGGTGGGATCACCTTCGAACACGCAGTTCTGGACGACCATGTCCTCCTCAAGTCGGACGGTTGGCCCACATATCAATCCGCAAGTGTGATCGACGACCACGTGATGGAGATCAGCCACGTAATTCGAGGCGAAGATTGGATTAGCAGCGCTCCAAAGCACGTTTTGCTCTATCAAGCCTTCGGTTGGGAGCCGCCGATAATGGTTCATACTCCGAATATCGTGGGACGAGATCGCAGTAAACTGAGCAAACGCCACGGCGCGGTCGATGCGCTGCACTACCGCGATAACGGCTACTTGCCTGAGGCAATGATCAACTATATGGCTTTACTTGGCTGGGCGCTGGACGAAAAGACCGACGTATTCAGCGTAAACCGGCTCATCCAAGAGTTCGATTTAGACCGGATTGGCAAGAATCCTGCGTTGTTTGATATCGAGAAGCTGGACTGGATGAATGGATACTATATCCGCCAGCTTCCGTCCTCGGAGCTTGCCGACAGACTCTACCCATTTTTCGACCGAGCCGGCCTAATGGAACCCGCCGGAGACGAGAGTAATGGCCGTCCCATAGTCGAGGCTATCGCCCCCCACATCCAGGAGCGAATGAAGCGTTTGACGGATGCGGTTCCGCTGACCGGTTTTCTCTTCGACGAGCGTATTGTTTACGATCCGGCTCTCCTTGTACCAAAAGGTTGGGACGCAATCACTACTAAGACCGCTTTGGCAATCGCCCTAGAAGAGATCGAGGCGGCGACTGAAATCGCTGCAGAACATATAGAGGCTCGATTCCGAGGCGTCGCCGCGAAGAACAACTGGAAGGTGGGGCGGTTTTTTGGCGCTCTCAGGATCGCAATAACCGGCCAGAAGATCGCTCCGCCGCTATTCGCGTCAATGGAAGTGCTTGGTCGCGGACGCACCGTGGACCGCCTCAACAGAGCGATACAGCTACTTGGTGGCGATCTTTGAGGATTTGACTTTGAAGCGCTTCCGCGTCTCGCCTATAATGATCGAATCTCGCCCTTGCCGGATGGTGTAACGGTAACACGACTGATTCTGGATCAGTTATTCTAGGTTCGAATCCTAGTCCGGCAGCCCGATTCTCTTTGGCACCAAAGCCAAACTGCAAGCCATCCCAACCCGAAGCGCAACGCTGTCCGAACGCTGTCTTGGACTCGCTGCCGCCTGCGTTAGTCGTCCTCCCGTCCATATCCTTGGCAGCACTTCCGAAGCTGCATTCCAAGCGAAGGGTGGTGAACAAGCACGCTTGAACTCTACCGCGAGCTAGGGGCTCTGACTTCGCCAACCGCCACCTTTAGTCCTACCTTTGTGAGGACGCAATCCTGTCTGATTAGTCGAGACCGTTGCGGCAAGTTCTGTCGGCTCATGAACGGGTTTCGACAGTTTTCCGCACCCCCTTATCCACATTTTGAACCAAATGTGGATAACTCGCCCCATGCTTGACTGCCCACCGTGGCCCAGCGGCACCCTACACGGCCCGCGCCACCGATGCTTCGAGCGGGTATTCGTTGCTGTTGGTGCGCCGCCCTCGTTGTTCAGGTGGCGCAAACAAGTTCTTGTTGCCAAGAGCGTCGAGTAGTAAGGGCGTCGCGCCGCGAAGCGGCACGAAACACTCGGGCGCTTTATCGGAGAGAGGGATCGGCTGCCGGACTAGGATTCGAACCTAGAACTACAGATCCAAAGTCTGCTGTGTTACCGTTACACCATCCGGCATCGCATAGCCCGTGGGCACCATGGCAATAGGCAGGATTGCTAATTGGGCCCCTGCGTTTCCCACGCGTCCTCTTGCAACATTATAAGCCAAGTTCTCGATGGTCTGTAGGCTGTGATTTCGCACGCGGTCGCGCCGCAATTGGCGTCTGTATCGGCCAAATGTCGCAGACCGCTCCGCACCGTGGATGTCAACGGTATGTTAGGGGACGCTTTCCGCAACTTGGACAAGCTTCCAGTCCCCTGAGGATGCCAGTACCGGAAACGACACGCCGGCTCCCACCGGCAGCATGGCATAGTGGAACCCGTACCTACGCTGCAGTTCGAGCAACTCGCTCTCGGTCACGTCGTAAGGATATCCAGCGCCCTGGTCGTAGATGTCGAGGTAGCGCCCGTACCACTCCTCCATCCCCGCGTCCTGGAAGGGGAAGGACTTAAAGTCCACCACGACAGCCCTTTCCGTAAACAGGCGCCAGTACTGCCAGTCCCAGCCCCAGGGTATAAGAAACACAGCGTCGGGACCAGTATTCTCTCTCGCCACCGTAGCTAGATCTACTGTGTGGGGTCGGTCGCGCCAAGCGTGGTCCACGGCCTCATCCAGTGTAAGGATGGGCTGAGTGTAGGAGAGATAAGAAGAGACTCCGGGGATGTTCTTCGGGAGGATGTCGTAACGTTCCAGTGCGAGGCTCGTAGATACCGTAACCAGAGCACCTCCAAGGGCCACCAGGGCTGGGGCAGTGAGCCTGTTACCCAACGCAATCACCAGTACGACCGAGAGTCCGGAGGCGATCAGGATCAGATCGCGCGTTGTTGGCTGCCCCGTCAAAACATGGGTGAATGCCATCGTGTCAAAGACCAACAATGCGGTGCCGGCGAAGAAGACGGTCGATTTCATTATGGCTCCCCCGTTCAACCTGGAAACGACGGAGGTGATCCCCACGTATATGAGCAGAGTCGGAGCGCTGACGGCGCTTACTACGAATAGTACGGCCCAACGCCACGCTTTCGCGATGAGCAATTTGGCTATCAGTCCGGCCATAACGATCCAGCCAAGCCAGGCGGCTACGGCAACCATTCTGAACGTCTGGGCCATCACCGCCAATCGCGTCGGGATTATTTCTACAAATATGTATCCTCCAACCAAGGCGCCCGCAATGACTACGAATATAGAGGTAATCGCGAACCCCATGCCCAATTGTTCGCGTCTTGTCGGACCCGAAGACTTGTCCGTACGGAACATCTCGACCAGTGCGATTGCGAGTGCAATCGCGAACCCCGCCCCTAGAGCCCACTGCCCAACGTCCCACGAGCTTGGAACCAGATGATGCGGAATCCGAAAGTGTGCATATATGCGCACTAGATCGTCCGTCGCCAAGGAGAAGCTCGCTCGGGTCGCAATCGTCGGAACAATCCACAACAAGGTGGTAAGTCCCACAATGAGAACCCCTATACCCAAGTTCCGCAATTGGCGGACGGTGAAGTCGCGTCGCGTCCGCCAATGGAAAAGACGGTGCGCCGCAGTTGCTGCTAGAGCTAGCCCTGCCGTCTCAAGTCCAATCGCCGGTTGGACGAGGATCGCCGGGATTGACGCGGTTGCCGCGATGATCGGTTGATCTCGGATTCCCTTCCAAATTGCAAACAAGCCGAATGGCATGGCAAGAAAACGAGGTATGAGCGAGGGTTCGAATACAGTCGCCGCGGAGCCCAAGGCAAAGGGAGCGGACAGTGTGATCAAGATCGCCGCAATCATTCCTCCAAGCACAGAACCGGTCACGTCCTTGGCCGTAAACGCGGTTACTAAGATTACGGCAATAAATGCAAACAGCCACAATACCGCCATTGCGACGTGAAGTGGGACGTAGCCGGCGAGAAAGGCTAGGACGTGGCTGTAGAAAAAAACTGGGCCAAAGCCGGACGCTGAATTCACGAAAAAGTCGTTGGTCAGGTAGCCGGGATCGATGAGGCGGAATATAAGGGGTAGTTGTATCGCGTGGTCGCTCAGCCCCTGATAATATCCTGAAAGGGATGCTGCGATTAGACCGAACAGGACGCAAAAGGACCAAAGAACGACGCGGGTATCCATCGGCACGGCTGACAACGGCCGACTTCGATCTCCAAGGTTCCGATCCTCTATCGTAGTCATCCTGTGCCGTTGGACTCTTGCCAGTCGCCCTCGCTTGATGACGGCGCAGTCCGGGGCCGGTTAGGCTCAAAACTATCGCCTGGCCGGGACGCAGTTGGCCAGCATATCGCGCCCAAGCGTTCGTGATGTGAATTGTCGAGGGTGACAGTATGAACCGACAATCCGGCTGAGCAGCCCACACTCATCGTCGATTTGGAACTGTAGTTCGGGTTTGCTTCCTTACTAGTTGCAAGGCAACATCACCCGCACACTGGGACCCATTCGTGGCCGCTTAAGACACGGATAGCCCCCGCGATTCTGGTCATCTACACCAACTGTCCCGTCGATGGCCATCGAAATCCGTGCTCTTATTCGGTATCTATGCTTCGATTCGCGCCACAGGAACTGCCGGTGGTATCATCAATTTGGTCGGAGAAATGGCCCGATTCCCAAATTTGATAGGGTAACAGGGTGCCGAAGGTGGGAGTCGAACCCACAAGGGGGTTGCCCCCCAACGGTTTTTGAGACCGTCGCGTCTGCCTGTTCCGCCACTTCGGCCGGCGCAGCGGAGACGGAGGCGACGGGCGGATTCGAACCGCCGATAGGGATTTTGCAGACCCCCGCCTTAACCACTTGGCCACGTCGCCTTTGGAGCGGAAGACGGGATTCGAACCCGTGACCTTCTCCTTGGCAAGGAGATGCTCTACCACTGAGCCACTTCCGCTTTGCCCGCGCTCGTTTGGTGCGGGTGAGAGGACTCGAACCTCCACGGGACTATCTATCCCAACAGCCCCTCAAGCTGGCGCGTCTACCAGTTCCGCCACACCCGCATAGGTGCTAGCGAGTTGAGTATACTGGCGCCCCCAATCTCAGTCAACGCCGATGGGCGGAGAGTAAATGTTCAGATTCAGGGGTACCTGCTCCGTATGGGAGCGGTATCGCACCGATAAGGCTCTATTACCGGCGAGGGCCTCTCATCGGCGAAAGCCAGGAACGGGTTGCAAGGGCGAAGCCCTTGACGGGGGACGTGGGGGTGTCCCCCACAACAAAGTTCCCCCTTCTCCTGGCGAGAGGCTGTCTCACAAGTCCAAAGGGCAGCGATAAGCGCAATTCCGACCTTCGTATTTGGTCGATTTCATCAATAATGAACCGTTAACTAGGTCATGATGAGAAGGTCCCGCCGTATTTCGTACCTCACACAGAGTTATGAGACGAACTCTGGCGAGGAGAAGGGGGCCAGGGGGATGAGGTCGGCCGGCTCATGATATTGACGTCGATAGGTTTGAATCTCCCGCTTGACTATCGACTGAGTTCCCGAATGGCGATTTGGCCTTGTTAGTTCGTGGGCATTGAGGAGAAAAATACACCCAAATCTGAACAGTTACGGCGGAGACTTTGGCTGCCGGCTTTTTGCCCGTTTCTTGTCGTCGAAGCGCCAACAGACCCTTGGACTGGTCATACAGAGATTTTGTTCTTCAAGAGTCTCCGGCGGCATGTCGAGCAGGCAGCAACTGCGATAAAGCGCATTCTCCACCCGCCAATCCTCGCGGTAGTGCTGGCAGGCGCGCTGAAATCTTCGCAGATTTATGCTATCTTTCGTTTTCGATCCTCCGGCGCCGCTCTCGAAGGGGCATTTTTACTCGACCCAACTCTGGCCGTCCGGCCCAATTTCTTTCTTCCAAATGGGCACTATCTCTTTGAGCCTGTCGATAGCGTATTCGCTGGCTTCGAATGCGCTTCTGCGCCTCGCGCTCGATACAGCGATTACGACGCTGGCTTCCCCTAAGGCCAAACGCCCGACTCGATGTACAATCGCGACCTGCTTTACGTCATACCGTTTCTTGATTTCTCGACCTATTTCGGACATCTTTTCTTCGGCCATCTCGGGATACGTCTCGTAATCCAGATGCGTAACCTGGCGCCCACTCAGTGCTCGATTCCTTACCACTCCGTGGAATAGGACGATAGCTCCGGCGCCGTCGTGTTCAACTAGCGACCTGACCGCCTCCGGATCGATTCGCTCAGTCGTAATTCGAAAAAGCGCTGTTTCGACTACGGCCACTAACTGATCCTCCTGAAACTGGGGGTATGAAAACTACTTCGTCGCCATCGGCAAGCACCCGCTCAGGATCCGCGTGGTCGCGGTTTACCGCGTATGCCGCCCGGGTCAAGTGTCCCTCGACTTGCGGGTGTTGACGCACAACCTCGCGGATTAGCCAGCTAACTCTTGCCTTGTCCGGTGCTTCTATCAAGAGCTCGCTGCGACCGACCGCCTCGCGGTAGGCGGCGAATAGCCTGACAGTTACAGTGATCACCGGTCTGTCCCGGAAAGCGCATCCACTAAAGATTGCTCAATATAGTTCCAAAGGATAGCACGCGAAGGGGGCCAAATTAACATTATTGCGGCGGCAACTTTAGTTCTTCACCGGGAATCAAGTGGTCAGGATCCTCGATGTCGTTCAGTTCAATCAGGTCTTCGACGTCTACTCCGTAGCGGGCCGCTATTTCCCACAGTGCCTCGCCTGGTTGGATTACGTGAGTCTTTATTGGTGTCGATGTTGGGGTAGGCGTTGGAGTCGGAGTGACAGTGCTGGTGGCGGTGGCGGTTGGCGGCACCGGTGTATTTGTGAATGTAGGGGTCGCGGTTGGGGGAATCGGTGTAAAGGTTACTGCGACCGGCACGCTCGGCGCGGCAGCCACCGCGGGTCGTTGAGCAGTTTCTTCGACCGCCTCACCATCGAAGAAAGATACGATGTTTGGCGAAAAGAACCCAACCGAGACAGCCGCCGCAATGGCGAAGATCGTAAGCAGCTTGAACTGGTAGGAATAGCTACTTCTTCGCCTTTCCATCCCTCTACCCCACCAATCTGCCGGCAGTTTCCACAAGACCGAAGACCGCTCGCTCAGGGCATACTTCCAGCCTCGCAGGCACGCCTGCCGGCAAGCAGAAACACTCGATATGGCGCCGATCGTGGCCGCTGCCCGGCGGCAGTCGCAGCAGTAGCCCTCCGTTCGGACCCTCCGGCAAGTACCCAACCCCAGCGGCGATTACCTCCTGGCGGTCATGGATGTGACCTGAAAACGCCACAATGTGACATTCCGGCGGTAGCGCGGCGAGCAGACGACAAAGTTCGCGCCGTGTTGGATTCGGTGCGTAATGCGGCACGGTGCTGTGAGCCAACCCTGCAACTGTCAGGTTTGCGAGATATCGGGAGGGAACTGGACCCCGGAATAGCTGTTCGTGGACGAACACTACAAGCAAATCACAAGCCCCTAGCTTCCGGCCAATCTGCGCGACCCTCTGATCCATCTCGAGCCGTTCGCGTTCGGTTTTCGGACTCATCGAAGGCCAGAGTAGGAACTTCACCCGCCCGTAATCGAAGAGTCTAGGTTGTTCTACCAATGCTGCGCCGCTCTCGTCGAAGAGTGCTCGTGCTGTCGGATGTTGCAGCCAGTTTCGATCGACATTTCCGGTGACAATGTAGGGGCGACGGAGCGAGCTCCAAGCAGTCAGTACTTGGCTGCAATGCTCAATCGTCTCTCTGATGCGGATTTCGTCCAGTTCCGGCCAAATCTTCAGCCAGGATTCCAGATAGGCGCGAACCGGTGACCGGCCTCTCGCTATTGAATCGTTGAACTTGGCACGCTGGGGGCCCGTCATCTCGACTTCGCCGTGCATCTTTTTGAAAGCGTCTACCAGTCCAACTATAGTCGGTGAGCTTCCCACGTCGCCCAAGTGCACATTCAAGTCGGCATCCAAGGCCTCCATCGCCGGCCCGAAAGAGGCCGGGGACCTCATCTCGTGTGTGTCGGCAATCAGGCCGATGCTCGGGTAGGATTCCAACTCTGTTGTGCACCTTTCGCGCGATGTTGATCGAAGTATTTTTGAATTCTATGTCGTGAATCCCGCACCACGCAATCAAGGGGCGTCGCCGTAAGTGTTCAGATCTAGGGGTGCCTGCTCCGTATGGGCGTAATATCGCACCAACGAGGGTCTACCACAGGCTAGGACGTCTGATCGGGGAAAGCCAGGAAAGGGTTTCAAGGGCGAAGCCCTTGACGGGGAACGTGGGGGTGTCCCCCACAACAAAGATCCCCATTCTCCTGGCCAGAGGCTGTCTCACAAGTCCAAAGGGCAGCGATAAGCGCAATTCCGACCTTCGTATTTGGTCGATTTCATCAATAATGAACCGTTAACTAGGTCATGATGAGAAGGTCCCGCCGTATTTCGTACCTCACACAGAGTTATGAGACGAACTCTGGCCGGGAGAAGGGGGCCAGGGGGATGAGGTCGACCAGCTCGTGGATTTGGCATCGATAGGTCGGAAATCATCCCTTGACCGCCGACTGAGGTCCCGAATGGCGACTCGGCCATTCCAGTTCACGGGCATGGAGGAGAGAAATACACCGAAATCTGAACTGTTGCGCGTCGCCGGCTAGCTTGGGCCGGTCGTCGGGTTCGCCGGCAATATTGAAATGACTTCGTCCGGAATCACCTCCCAGGCTAGCACCATCTCTAGTCCGGCATTCATTGATCAGCACATCTACTCAGTTGGACGAATGCGAGTTTGCTGGACAATCAAGCCGTCGGCTCGTGCTACCGGTCAGGCGTTAACCGGTATAGGCGGCCATCGAACGCGGTGACATACAATTCGCCCTCTTCGTCAACGCCGAATGACGAAATCTGCAACCCCGAATCGCTTATGCGCCTATGTTCGGTCACCTCACCCTGCTCAAAACGAAGGCCCCATATTCTGCCTGTGCAAAAATCTCCGTATACGTAGGCTCCGTATAGCATCGCCAGTCGTCGTCCCCTGTACACGTACCCGCCGGTGACCGAGCATCCCTCGCTATGATCGTATTCGACGACCGGCATCTCTAGCCCGCTGGTGGCGCAGCCCGAGCGAGGCGAGAAACAGTGCGATCCCTCCATAATGTTCCAGCCATAGTTGAGCCCCGACGCGACTATGTCGATCTCCTCGATTGCATTTTGACCGACGTCGCCAACCCACAATAGTTTGGTTACCGGATCGAAGCTGAACCTCCAGGGATTCCGCAGACCGTAAGCAAAGATCTCGCCTCGGGCGCCGTCTCGATTCGAGAATGGATTTTCGATGGGGATCCCGTAGAGTTTGCCGTCCGCAGGAGCGTCGGGATCGATCCTGATGATCGATCCTAGCAGAGTGCCCAAGTTCTGTCCGTGTCCCTGTGGATCGCCGCCTGATCCTCCGTCACCAAGCCCGACGTACAGGTAGCCGTCAGGTCCGAAAACCAGGGCTCCCCCGTTGTGATTGCCGTACGGCTGGGCAATTTCGAGTATCATCTGCTCACTTGCCTGGTTCGCTCGATTTGGCTCCGAATCGTCCCCGGCGAATCTAGATAGGACCGATCGCCGGGGATTGGCGGCGGAGTAGTACACGTAGAACACACCGTTGTCCAGGTACTCTGGGTCAAACGCCAGTCCAAGTAACCCCTCCTCGTTCGCGGACCGGCTGACACGATCGGATATGTCCAAAAATAGATCGACATCGCGCGTGGCCCCATCGTTTGGGAAAACGTAGATGCGGCCAGCTTGCTCCACTACAAACAGCCGATTCGAGCCGTCGCCCGCGTGGGTAACGAAAACCGGCCTCTCAAAAACCAGGTTAGGAAAGGCCGGTTCGACCCTCATTGGTCCCATCGGTTCGATTGAAATAGTGGTCCGAGTCGCCGGCGGAGGCCTCCTGGTTGGACTCCGGGTCGGCGTCAAATGTCGAGGTGTAGATGTCCGGGTCGCGGTCGATAGTTGGGTAGGCGTATTAGTCACGGTCGCGTGCGCCGGCGTAGCGCTTGGAACCACCGGACTCGGCGAAAGTGTTGTTGCTGGCGTAGTCGGTTGCGGATAAGGACTGGACGACCGGTCAGGGACCTTCGATGGGGTGTAAGTAAACGTTGGAGATGCGTGGGTGGCCGAGGCGGTGGGCTCCGGTGTGAACGTAAACGTCGAGCCGGCGGTCGTGGACTCTAGGGTCGCCGTTGGAGCAGCCAAGATCGTTGACTGAGCGATACGTGTTGGCGCTGGTGCTTGGCTGATCGGCGTTGTTTCTGCCGGTATAGTCCGTGTGCAGGAGACCGCCGCCAATAGCAAATATAGCAACACAATGGCGATGATTAATGTCTTCAATGAATTGTGCGACAGTCCCGGACGGGGCGATGGACTCTTCATGGGATTGTCGTGAGATTCTACACTCAATCGTTCGAACAGTTGTTGTGAAAACAGGCGCCGCAATCAACCTCGAGGTCGCCTGATCACGCCCTAAGCTCGCCGAACCGTAGACCGACAGCCGATGGCAGAGCGGGAAAATGTAGCGCTGGGGCTTGTCCCCAGCAAGGGGCGGGAGGTTGGCCGTGGCTTTACCGTTTTTCATCCCCGGGTGTGCCGGCACCTTCCCAATACATACGGTTGCTGCATTGGGAAGGTGCTATCATTCCGTGTATTAAGCTCTTTGGAGAGATTCTGTGACATTCATTGACCAGATGCGGCTTGACGGTAAAGTGGCCCTGATCACCGGTGCCAGTCACGGCATAGGTGAAGGAATAGCAGTGGCCTTTGCCGAGGCCGGCGCGGATGTAGGATTGGCGGCTAGGAGTGTCTCCGACCTCGAAAGGGTCTCACGGCGGGTAGAGTCGCTTGGACGCAAGGCTCTGGTCGTGCCGACTGACGTTTCCGATCTGTCCGCCATTCAGTCCATGGTGGATGCAACTGTCGACTCGATGGGCTCCATCGACGTATTAGCCAACGTCGCCGGCTCGGTGCGTCGAGTATCCATGCTTGAGGCGTCCGCGGATGATTGGGATTTCATCACCCACGTCCAGCAGCGTTCCGTTTACTTCGCGTCTCAGGCCGTCGCTCGTGTCATGGTCGAACAAGGACGCGGCGGCAAAATGTTGAATATCGCTTCCATGACCAGCTATCGAGGCTATCATGGCATCTCGTTATACGGTGCCGCCAAAGCTGCGGTTCTCCAGATGACTAAGAATATGGCGGTCGAGTGGGCTCCCTACGACATCCAGGTCAATGGAATCGCCCCAGGGTGGATAGAAACGCCCATGACGGCGTCCATTGCGCCGTCGCGCCGCCGTTGGATCGAAGAACACACGCTTCAAGGTAAATTTGGAATAGTCGAAGATCTCGCGGCGATGGCCGTCCTCTTGTGTAGTCCGGCCGGCGGATTCATCAATGGCCAGACTATTCCAATTGACGGTGGATTTCTTGCCGGCCATCCCTGGCCCACCGGAGACTAGAAGCGACGTATTCTCTCCGGGAATCTGTCGCCTCTCGCGGAATGCCGCGCAACCAGGCGCCGCTTGGAACACCTGAGGTTCGCCAGCTGTCGCCACGTTGCGCTCCGCCACCTGTCTCCCTCAGCGCTCGATTGTTGATATCATAGCCAAAGTTGGAAGCGCCATTGATGTCTTGGGTACAGCGCTTGGCTTTCACCCGGATGTCCTAAGAATAGAATCGCCCATTGGCCGGATCGCGCTAGCTGCCGGCAGTGTTTCATTGAGCCAAACCCCGAGTGGCCGTGAGAGGTTGCCTCTCAAAATCGCTTGCTCTATTGTTTGGCTCGCCCAACTAATCCCAATATTTGAGGAATCGACTGGAGGATCTAGTCTTGTCCCGTTATCGAATCGTAGTCACAAGCCAGGCCGCCTTTCAATCTCCGGACGTGTTCGAGGAATTCCGTCGTTCTTCACGTCACGACTTGGTCATCGCCGTGCCGGAAAAACGAACGGAAGAGATCATGATGGAGCTGCTGGAGAGTGCGGACGCCGTCATCGCCGGCAGCGATCCACTCAGCCGGCGCGTTCTTGAACATTGCCCCCGGCTCAAAGTGATCTCACGGCCGGGCGTCGGCTATGACGCAATTGATATGAAGGCGGCTCGGGAGCTAGGAGTTCGCGTCGCAACAACCCCCGGAACTAACGAAAGAGCGGTCGCCGATCACGCCTTCGCCCTGATTCTCGGGCTGGCCCGTGCGATTGTGCGGCATGCTCGGAACACTCGAGAGGGCAATTGGATACGTCCTGTCTCTGCCGACGTTGGTCGCAAGGTGCTTGGCATCATTGGCCTAGGCGCGATTGGAAGACAAGTCGCACTGCGCGGACGCGGCTTCGATATGCAGGTCCTCGCCTATGAGATTTTCCCCAACTTGGAGTTTGTCAAGGAGCATGGCGTCGAGTTGACAACCTTGGAAGACCTGCTCCGAAGGGCGGACTTCGTGACCCTTCATACACCCTCTACCCCAGACACCTACCATTTGATGAACGAACAGCGTTTGCGGATGATGAAGTCAACTGCGTACTTGGTCAATACTGCCCGAGGGCCGCTCATAGACGAAAAAGCGTTGTTGAAAGCGCTGCGGGAGGGCTGGATCGCCGGCGCCGGCCTCGACGTCTTTGAAAAAGAACCTCCTGGGGACAGTCCGTTCTTCGATCTGGACAACGTCATCGTATCTCCTCACATAGCCGGAATCACCGAGGACGCCTGTCGCGCTATGGCTGAAATGGCTTTACAGAGTGTCGTGCTCGTACTGGACGGAAAAGACCCGGTCTACGAGGTGCCGGAGTAGTTGTGAGATTCCAGTCTTGCGTATGTGGCAGTGCCTGCGACCCGCCACAGCCCAACGTCACTGCAGGGGCGGCTCCAGAGCCCATCTGCTCCAACTAATTGGTTTTCAGGGTGCTTGCGGTGCGTCTGGAGCATTTGCGGTTGGCATATCGAGGCTTGCGAGTGAGCGCCAGTCCGGGTGGTGCGGGCAGGATTGACTCGACAGGTATGCGCGGGGCCTGGATGCGCGTTCTACGTGAAGGTCGTATGAAGCCCAGTTCGCGACCTCGCTCGACGAAGACCTTCACAGGGTCTCTGCCCTCATAGGCATATTGAGGCGCATACTCCACCAGCAGACCGATGGACACCTCGAAAGGGTCCACCCCGGCCTTGTGGGCTATCTCAAGCCTCATCGACTGGAGGACCTGCGATATTATCAACGTCGCCCATATCTGTTGCTGAATCACCACCTGCTTGGCAGACCACAGAAGACGCAGCTTGAGGTGTTGCTTGGCCAATGCGAGTGCCATCTCAATGTCCCACCTGCGAGCATAGACCTCGGCAATGGATGGAATCGGGAATTTGTGAGGCTCTAGAACGTTGGTGATGTAACGGCGCAGTGTTTTGCCCTGTCTGAAGGTCACCAGCCGAACGGCGTGTTTGGTCCGGTCAGCGCGGTGGACTCCCAGCCACACGATGCCATCGAAGACATCGCCGCGCTGATAGAAAGTATGTATCACTTTGTAGCTGGTCTTTGCTCTCAGCCTGCTCAGCCAATGGCAACCCCTGTCTGTCAGCCAGTCAAACCAGGCGAAACCGAAGTATCCCAAGTCTGCCACCACCAGTGTTCCCACGGGCAGCTCTGCCGCCAGATCTCGGGCCAATACCTTCTCGTTCTGATTGGGATTCGGCTGGAACTTGACCCTACGCCACTGCTGGCGTCTCAGGTCGAACACGCCGGCCAGCTTGCCGGCGAGCAGACGAGTGTCCCCTTCAGGGATTTCCCTCAGAGTCGGCAGCGTTCTCGAGATGGCCTCCAGTGTACTCTCGTCTATGCACACCACCTCTTCGGCAAACGATGCCAGCCTATCGGAGACCAAACCCTCAAATCGCTCTGCCAACACGCTGCTGATCTGCTCGAACAGCCTCTCCAGCGGCTCGATCCCCGCGCTATGTAGCCGATTGTAAACAGCCTGGTCTGTTACCTCAAATCGGGGGAAGAACCACAGCCCCCGTTCCGAGATAAGACGCCACAAGGCCAGTTGGCTGCCAAAGCCTCTCAGTACGCACACCAGCAGTCCAGCCCACAGAGCCATCGCCGGCAGAATACGCGGCCTGCCAGGCCCCTTGACCCTGCGGTCTGGCTCCATCCCCTCCAAACACTGTTGGAGGAACTCCTCTATGTTCCCTAAGGTGTTTGTATCGTCACCGAGTTTCTTGGGCATTTCGCGCTGTTCCTCCCGCAGAGTAGTCTTGTCCCTTACTACCGTGCAGGAGTTCTTTCCCAAGGGAAGGATGGTTCTTATAACAATTAGTTGGAGCTGATGCTCCAGAGCCGCGCCGGACGGAGCAACGGAACTCCATCGCCGGCTGGCCCGGCTCAGATCATTGGTGCGAAAATAGAAGAATCCCCTGACGCGCTTGGGCAACTGCCACCGACTTGGTCGTTCGCGCGCCCTAAACTTGCCTAACCGTGGGTTTGCGGCCGATAGTGGAGCCAAGTAATGTAGCGCGGGGGCTTGTACCCAGTTTACCTCACGGTGGAGGAGGACCGAGAACCGCCCCTGCGTCAATGATTGACATACGCTTGCCGGCCTGCCGACCCTAGTACCATTTCCGGGGTGCCGTCCTCACCGGCGTTTCTCAACGATCTCCACTCGAATGATTGAGAATTCTTCATGCAGATGCGCCGGACGGTGCGTCTTCTCTACGCTCCACTAGGCACGCCGAGCGCGGCTTCGTCGAACAACTCGGCTAGTCTGTCGTAGAGCGGGGGCGGCTGGCCCGTACCGATCACGCGCTTATCTAGCTCGACGACCGGAGAAACCTCCGGCGTGGTGCCAGTGAGCAATAGTCCATCCGCTGCGTAAAGCGATGTTGCTGGAACCGGTCTCTCTTCGCAGGTGATCCCATCTGCGCGGGCTGTCTCCAAAACCGCCTCCCTCGTGATCCCCGGCAGTATGTAGTTAGACACTGGCGATGTAACCAGGCGATCGCCGAATATGGCGAATACGTTGGAGGCGCTTGCCTCGGTCAGTAATCCGTCGCGGACCATTATTGCGTCGTCCGCTCCCATTCGCCGGGCGTGCTCCCTTGCCATCGCGTTCGGCAATAGCAACGTCGTCTTGATGTACGGCTGCGACCACCTCGTGTCGCCTATCGTGACACAAGACATGAATGGCTTGGGCCTGACAATAGGTGCGGGATTCGCAAGGGCGATGACCGTGGGAGTCAGGCCCGTCGGCACACCGTGGAACCGTGATGCAACTCCGCGCGACACTTGAATGTATACGGTCGCATCCTCCAATCCCTCCCGTCGGATTACTTCACCCATCGCCGCGACCAACTCGTCGATCGGTGGAAGGGGCAACTCGATCATATCCGCGGAACGCTGCAATCTCCGCATGTGTTGCTCGATTCGAAACGGATGCTTCCGATAGTAACGGACTACCTCGTACACGCTGTCGCCGAATTGGATCGAACGATCTTCGACCGGAATCTTCGCTTCTGAGTAGCTAACAAACTCGCCATTCAAGTACACTATTGGCTCGGCCAATTCCTTCCACCTTCCCTTCCGATGGTCGCTATCGCAACCTCTTATTCGGAGTCCGTAACGCGTCTATTTTTCGTTCTGCATTACGTCCGCCGCAATACAAGTAATGTTTGGTTTCAGTAAATTTATATCATGGCATTGGAGTAAATGTCGCTTGCTTATTTCACCGCGATGGCTGTATACAAGAGAGTGTATTGGTCGCGTGTGTCGGTCTTGCGAGCCTACGTTGTTGGGGCCGGCAAAAATGCGTGTAATCCAGCTGACTTGACCGCCAGAATCGCTTTTCGGGTTCGAAATCCACTTTATCATTCCTGTGCGATTTGGTCGGCAACAGAGTGATGAGGAGCCCTATTACTTCCACCGATGTCCGAAATAACAATACGACCTGCATCCACTCCCGGCGAATTTCGCGGATGCCAGGAAGTCCAACGACGGTCATGGGGCATCCAAGAAGAAGCCTATCTCTTACCGGTAGCTACGATGGTCAGCGTGCAACATTGCGGCGGTCTAGTACTGGGGGCGTTCTTGGATGACGGCCGCGCCGTTGGCATGTCTATGGCGTTCCGGGGAAAATGGCGCAACCGATCATGTCTTTACTCACAGTTGACCGGCGTCGATCCCGACTTTCAGGATAGAAAAATCGGGACAAGATTGAAGGAGGTCCAACGCGACTTCGCGTTGTCCGAAGGAGATGTCGACTTGATCGTCTGGGCGTTCGATCCGCTCCATGCCGGCAACGCCAACTTCAACTTAAACAGGCTTGGCGCAACTGCAACCCGATACGTCGAAGATATGTACGGACCTCGCACCGATCCTCTAAATGCAGGACTGCCGACAGATCGACTGATTGTCGAGTGGGAGATACGCGCGAGACGCGACTACGAGAAATTTCCAGTTAAGAATCTGCCAAAGATAATCTCGGTTGATGATTCGAGTGGAATTGGGCTCGTCTCAGGCGTCCGGGCCGATTTAGTTGACGATCGCGTTCTTATGGAGATTCCGGACCAAATAGTCAAATTGCGCCAAGAGTCTCCGGAAGCTGCGATGGACTGGAGATCGTCTGTACGGAAAGCATTTAACAGCTACTTCTCGCGTGGCTACGAAGCTGTCCGGTTCACGACCGACCGGACCGGCAAGCGGCCTCGCAGATTCTATGTCCTCGAACGCGAGCCAAGCACTTGAAGATCGACCGCGTCGACATAATAGTCGTAGAGTTGCCACTCATCCGGCCATTCGTGACCAGCTCCAGTTCCCGCACGCATCTTCGCCACATTCTGATCAAGGCGCACGCGGACGGTATCGTTGGCTGGGGAGAATCCGCCAGCCCCGTTGATCCATATTACTGCCCAGAGACAACTGAAACCTGTTGGCATATCCTCAAGGATTTCCTCGCTCCCGCGGTCGTCAGCGTTGAATGGCAGACAATCGACCAGTTCGTAGCCGGCTACAAGCGCGTCAAAGGCAACAACTTTGCCAAAGCCGGCATGGAGATGGCTGCTTGGGATCTGCTTTCCCAGGCTCATGGCGTCCCCCTCCACCGGGCCCTTGGAGGCACCCGCGGCGAGATCCTCTCCGGCGTCAGTTTGGGTATCGAGAGCGACACCGGCAAATTGATAAGTTTGATAGAGCGTTACTTGGAAGAAGGATACCGCCGGATCAAGCTCAAAATCGCACCCGGCCACGACGTTGATGTGATCGCAATCGTCCGCCGGCGCTTCCCCGACGTGCCATTGATGGCCGACGCGAACTCGGCCTACACATTGGGTGACGTAGATACGTTGCGTGAGTTGGATCAGTTCAACTTGCTCATGATCGAGCAGCCCTTGGCGCACGACGACATCGTCGACCACGCCGAGCTTCAGCGTGAACTTAAAACGCCGGTCTGCTTGGATGAGAGTATTCACTCGGCCGAAGATGCCCGCAAGGCGTTGGACCTCGGCAGCGCCGGCGTGATCAACATTAAAGTAAGCCGGCTCGGAGGCTTGCTCGAGGCAAAGCGCGTACACGATCTCTGTAGGGCCCGCGGGATTCCCGTGTGGTGCGGCGGAATGCACGAATTTGGTGTCGGTAGAGCGGCAAACGTCGCGATATCTACCCTACCTGGGTTCACAATCCCAGGAGACGTTTCAGGATCTGACAAGTACTATCGTCGGGATATAGTTGAACCGCCTATCCTTGCCGTCGGAGGAGCGATTCACGTGCCAAACCGAACCGGTCTCGGGTACCATCCGCAGCAAGACCTGATCGATGACCGGACTATACGCAGTCTGTCCATTACTACAGGTGCGAAGGTGGCGACTTGAGCAAAAAACTCTCGGTGCTTGACCATCTCGAGTCGCAGCTGCCGGATATGCTCGCTGCCCTTAGGACCCTGGTCGAATGCGAGTCCCCAAGCTCAGACCACTCAGCGTTACGTGAGCTTGCGCGCATGCTTGGCGAGCAGTTCAGTCGGGCCGGCGCAACCGTCGATTTCATTCCTGGCCCGGACGACGTTGATGGACTGCTCGCAACATTCGACGGCGTCGATCGCCGCCGGCCGCCGGCTCTGCTCATCGGTCATTTTGATACGGTGTGGCCTATCGGTACGTTGAAGCGGATGCCCTATCGCGAGGACGACAGCCGCGCTTACGGACCAGGCGTCTACGATATGAAGTCCGGCATAGTCATGATCGAATTTGCCCTCCGAGCGATTGAGAGCCTGGGAATGCGGGCGCCTCGCATCGTGCAGGTCCTATTGACGCCGGACGAAGAAATCGGCAGCCGAAATTCGCGTCAGTTGATTGAGACGCGTGCCCGCGATTCGCAATACGTGCTTGTCCTGGAGCCGTCTCTCGGGGACGGAGCATTGAAAACCGCCCGAAAAGGCGGCAGTCAATACGTGGTCAACGTATCCGGCCGAGCCGCGCACGCCGGCGTCGAGCCCGAGAAAGGCGCCAATGCCGTCGTTGAGTTGGCCCATCAAGTGATCGCCATCGAAGAACTGGCTGATATCGACAAGGGCACCACGGTTAGCCCGACTGTAGTTGAGGGTGGGACAGTTACGAATGTCATACCTGAAAAGGCAAGCTTAAGGGTCGACGTTCGCGCCGCGACGGTCGTCGAGGCGGAGCGAGTAGACCGCGCTATCAGAGCGCTCAGTCTCTACAATCCTGAGTGCGGGCTATCCGTCGCCGGCGGAATCAATCGCCCTCCAATGGAACGTAGCTCGGCAAGTGCGGCGCTGTTCGAGCGAGCAAGAACAGTTGGTGCGGATCTGCGACTGGATCTGCGCGAGGGATCGACCGGAGGCGGCAGCGATGGAAATTTTACGGCCGCAGTCGGAGCCCCAACCCTTGACGGGCTGGGAGCGGTAGGCGGCGGCGCTCACTCGATTGACGAGTACATTCTCAAGCGCTCCCTCGTGGAACGGACCGCCCTACTTGCGTCTCTGCTGATGAGCCTATGATTCGGCGCCAGCATCGCTAGGAGGCACATTGATTGGACCCTAATGGCAAAGTGGCAATAGTGACCGGAGGCGCTACTGGTCTGGGAAGGGCGATCAGCGGGAAGCTCGCTGACGCCGGCGCAATCGTCGCGGTAAACCATCCGGCGCCAGACGCCGACGAGGCGAGCGCCAGCGTTTCCAATATCGTCGACGCCGGCGGCGCGGCTGTCGCCGTCGAAGCCGATGTGTCCAGCGCCATACAGGTAGCTGCCATGGTACAAGAAGTAGTGGAATCCTTCGGCGTGATAGATATCCTCGTCAACTGCGCCGGGACAACCGTCTTCGTTGACTTCAAAGACTTGGCTGGACTCAAGGAGAATGATTGGGATCGGATCTTCGCTGTAAATGTGAAGGGGCCATTTCTCTGTGCCCAGGCAGTTGTCCCTCATATGCAAGAGAGAGGGGCCGGAGTTATCGTGACCATCACCTCCGGCTCCGGATTGAGTCCCGGCGGAAGCAGCATCGCCTATTCTGCTTCGAAGGCCGCTCTTGAGATGACGAACAAGTGCATGGCGCAAGCGCTCGGACCTCAAATCCGCGTCAATACAGTTGCACCCGGTATGCTGGCGACGCGATGGGGCGCTCGCTTCGGCAAGGAGGGGCTGGAGCGCCGACGGCAATCGCTGCCGCTAAAGCGTCTGACCTCCGTCGAGGATGTCGCCGAGAGTGTACTCTTCGCTATTCGCAACGACTCGCTGACCGGCTCTACTATCCTGGTGGACGCCGGCGGCTCCACCATACGCTGACCTAGCCGAACTTGGCGGTCCGGCGACTTCGCGGCGGCTTTTTCAATTGCTCGTTGTCGTTGACCGACTCTCTTCGAACGCCAGCCGGCCGGCCAATTGATCGACGAACTGGCGCGCCGTTCTACCTGAAAGGCCATTGTGCCGGCTCGCCCATTGCAATGCCTGCCGCCTTAGCTCTTCCGGCTCGAGTGCGAGACCGCGCTGCCGACTGATTCCCCTGACGATATCCAGGTAGCGTTCCTGGTCGGGAGTTACGAAGATGACCGTGATTCCGAACCGGTCGCTTAACGAGAGCTTCTCCTGCAGCGTGTCTTGCCGGCGCGGGTCGTCGTCTTCGGTGTAGGCCGATCGGTCGCTAAAACGTTCCTGTACAAGGTGCCTGCGGTTTGACGTCGCGTATAGCAGAACGTTCGTCGGCTGTGCCTCCAAACCGCCCTCTAGCAGGGCTTTCAACTCCGTGTATCCGCTCTCCTTCTCGCCGTACGACAGGTCGTCTACGAACACGATGAAACGCAGCGATTTACCGCGCAGCATCCCGATTATCCGAGGAAAATCCGCCAGCCGATTTGTCGGCACCTCGACTAAGCGCAGTCCACGTCCCTGAAATTCATTGAAGAGAGCCTTGACAGTCGAAGACTTGCCCGTGCCTCGATCACCGTAGACCAGCACGTTATTCGCTGCAAAACCCGCCACGAATTGGGCGGTATTCTCCAGAAGTAGGCGGCGCTCGGCATCATATCCGATCAGCTCGGACAAGCGGATCGGGTCCGCCGACGAGACGCCCTTTAGCTTCCCGCCATCGTCATCGGTCCAGCGAAATGCCCGAAAACGTGCGAACGCACCGGTGCCGTGCTCGCGATAGCTGTCTACTAACGGGACGGCCATTTCTCTCCATTCGGGCGATTTGGCAAAGCGCAACATTACTTCCTGTAACGGAGTGGGCTTGGTCGGAAGGCGTGCGCGCGCCATGAAATCGGCCGGCAGCGGCTCAAACGAATCTCCGAGGCCTGCCCTCTGTGCGAGTTGCGCCACCTTGCCGGCGAGGTTCGCCGAATCGCATCTGTAGAGCCACTGAAGCTCGGACAGGTCGGACGATAACGTCCCCATGATCGACGGTGAGAGCGATTCGCGCTCAACTATGGACTGAGCAAGTCTCCCTACCGGGTTTTCTTCCGTCAGGACGCATTCCAGTATATGCAGCCTCCAACGATCGACGTCGGTTAGTCCCGCGACTGGCTCAGGCAACGGCAGGCACGCGAGGCTGTGCACGAAAGCGCCCCAAAGCTCCATTGTGCGGAGCGCGTCATCCTCGGACGTTTCGGCGGCGAGCCGATCGGCTGCCAAGCTATCTATGAGCTTGCTATGGTTTCTGGCAGCCTCGTTATCGAGAATCGGTTGCAGCAGTTGCAAGCGATAGCGGGCCTGGCGTGCCCGTCTTTCCAGGGCTGGTAAATCTCTCTCTTTGGAGGTTTCAGGAGGCAAGGGGTCACCTGCAAATGAACGTTGTTTATCGGGATTGTTGATAGAACCGTCTCGGAAGACGATGCTGTGATCGACGAGCAATCTATTCTATTGTCCGGCGAGCGTCAATCTTAGCCCGCCATTCGCAACCCCTCGGGCTTAGGGTAGCCAGTCTTGCGATCGGCATTGCTATGAGAATAGATTCCCGCCTCCCAATTCGTCATCGGTACGAGAGCATGTCCGGTTCGCCGATACTGTATGTATAGCTCAAGAGCTTTTGATCCAACATTCGCGGCATCCCTTCGTCATTCCGGCCCCTCGACTCGTCATTCCGGCGATCAAAAGCATGCCCCGTACCCCGATACGGGGCCGGAATCCAGAGGGGTGGGGAGAGGGGCAATGTAGCGCTGGGGCTTGTCCCCAGCTTAGGGCGCGCCGCTAGTTCGCCGGCATTGCACCGCCCGGCGCCGTCCCATTTTTGTCCCCTCACGTGGTCCACGCAAGGCCAAAGCCGGTTCCTGCGAACGCGGGAATCCAGGGGAGGCACGGGTGGGGCCGATAAACCTCGAGGACGCCACCGCAAATGCCGTCAACCTGAACCTTCCTGACGGTAACTGTTCAGATTTAGGGGTACCTGCACCCTATGGGCGCAATATCGCGCCAATGAGCGTGTACCTCAGGCGAGGTGGTCTGATCGGCGATGGTCAGAAAAGGGTTGCAAGGGCGAAGCCCTTGACGGGGGATGTGGGGGTGTCCCCCACAACAAAGATCTCCCTTCTCCTGGCCAGAGGCTGTCTCACAAGTCCAAAGGGCAGCGATAAGCGCAATTCCGACCTTCGTATTTGGTCGATTTCATCAATAATGAACCGTTAACTAGGTCATGATGAGAAGGTCCCGCCGTATTTCGTACCTCACACAGAGTTATGAGACGAACTCTGGCCAGGAGAAGGGGGCCAGGGGGATGAGGTCGAGCAGCTCGTGGATTTGGCATCGATAGGTTGGAAATCACCCCTTGACCGCCTACTGAGGTCCCGAATGGCGACTTGACCTATCCAGTTCACGGGCGTGGAGGAGAGACATACACCCAACTCTGAACTGTTACTCCTGACGATCTATTTTTCCTATGCGCCGGCCAGCGCCTATAATTAACGGAGTTTCTTGGCCCTTCTCGCGATTCTCCGACTGCGAGTCGCAGGAAGTGTCTGCCGCCGACAGATTCCGACGATCGGCCGGCATTAGCTCGCTCTACTCACGGGCAATACGTATCTTGGAGGCAACGTTGAAACCTATTGTTGGCATAATCATGGGATCCAGTTCCGACTGGGGCACGATGTCCCACGCCTCGGATACACTCGAAGGTCTTGGCATACCGGCCGAAGTGCGAATCGTATCCGCTCACCGCACCCCAGATGCGCTAATTGAATACGCAGACTCAGCTGAGAGCCGCGGCCTTGAGGTCATCATAGCCGGCGCCGGCGGTGCCGCCCACCTCGCCGGCGTAACCGCGGCCAAGACGCTTCTGCCGGTTCTCGGCGTTCCGATGGAGTCGCCCTCCTTGAAGGGTCTTGATTCCCTCTTGTCCATCGTCCAAATGCCGGCCGGAGTTCCAGTCGGTACGTTGGCTATCGGCAGAGCAGGTGCGGTAAACGCGGCCCTCTTTGCTGCCGCGATACTTGCCAAGAAATATCCGCAGTACCGTGACGCAATTCAGCGCTATCGAGAGGCGCAGGTCAAGAAGATATTGGACCAGCCGGATCCACGTACGACAAGTTAATCTTGGCATTGGGCCGGGCTTGCTCTACGGTCTTGCCTGTGTCATGCTTCAGATTCGAACCAAGTTCGGAGCATTGCCGTATTGAACCCCCGACGGCACTTACACGCCTCGTGACGGAATCGACCTGTTTGGTCCAGGAGAAGATGAGTGAGCCCTGCGAATAGTGAATCGAATAAGCGAGTCGTAACGGTCCTACTCGGAGATGGTATCGGTCCTGAATGCGTGTCCTCCGCCCTGCGCATTATTGAGGCCACCGGCGTTGACATCGAATGGGACATGCAAGAGGCTGGCGGCAGCGTTTTCCGGCAGGGGATAGCCTCCGGCGTACCGCCGGCGACCATCGAATCGATAAATAAGAACCGCGTAGTGCTAAAGGGGCCCCTCGATACCCCGGTTGGATTCGGCGAGATGAGCGCCAACGTCACCCTCCGGAAGCTGTTTGAAACCCACGGCAACCTCCGGCCCGTTCGAGAGTTGCCTGGCGTGCATACTCCATACAGTGGCAGGGGCATCGACCTGGTCATCGTACGCGAAAACGTAGAGGATGTTTACGCCGGGATCGAATACATGCAGACACCTGGAGTCGCCCAGGGCCTAAAGCTGATCTCTCGCAAGGGATGTGAAAAGGTCGTCCGCCTCGCATTCGAGTTGGCTCGGGCGGAGGGCCGCGAGATCGTCCACTGTGCCACGAAGTCGAACATCATGAAGCTGACAGAGGGGATGATGAAGCGTACGTTCGAGGACGTCGCCAAGGAGTATCCTGACATCGAGAGCACGCACATCATCGTCGACAATTGCGCCCATCAGCTTGTGAAGAGGCCCGAGCAGTTCGATATCATTGTCACGACCAACATGAACGGCGATATCCTCAGTGACCTCTCGTCGGCGCTGATCGGAGGATTGGGTTACGCTCCCTCGGCCAATATAGGCAACGAAGTGGCGATATTTGAGGCCGTTCACGGCACCGCTCCCAAGTATGCCGGCAAGAATGTAATCAATCCCACTGCCGTAATCATGTCCGCGATAATGATGCTGAGACACATTGGAGAGTTCGACGCGGCTTCGTCGATCGAGCACGCGGTGTTGCTGAATCTCGAAGAGGGCAAGTACCTCACGAGAGACATCGTCGGTGACGAACGAAACGCGTCGACAACTGAGTACACTGACGCCATCATTGACAAGCTTGGCCGCAAGGCGCAGCAGTGGCAGGTACGCGATTACAAGCCGATCAAGGTGGTCCAGGTAAGCCAGGATCCCGACTTGGTAAAAGCCACGCATCGCAAATCTGTTGGTCTGGACCTGTTTATCGAGTCTGGACTGAATGCTGAGCAATTAGGTCAAAGCGTCGAAAGTCTGACCGCCGGCTCGCCCCTAGACCTAAAGATGATCTCCAATCGCGGCACCAAGGTTTACCCCGCATCCGGCGCGATGACCGATTGCGTAGATCACTGGCGCTGCCGTTTCCTTATCGACTCCTCAAATGGTGAGATGACCAACACCCACGTGATAGACCTGTTGACGCGGGTCGAAGGCCACTACCGTTGGATCCACCTGGAGAAGCTGGAGGAGATCGACGGCGAGTTGGGATTCACGAGGGCGCAGGGCGAGGACTGAAAAACGATTACCTTGCCAGCCCGTCGTGGTCCGTCAATCCCACCGCCGACTGCGTCAATCCCGCCGAGGCGAGGATCCACGAACCACGGCCGCGCGGAAAGCATTGCAACCGAAAAACGACGAACTACGTCCATAGATAAACATGTAGCGCTGGGGCTTGTCCTCAGCCAGGGGGAGGCGTGGGGGTCCCCAATTTTCATACCTTCGTGTGCCGGCACCAGCCCAGGGTCGCAAGAGAGAAATGTAGCGCTGGGGCTCGTCCCCAGCTAGGGGTGTGGTGGGGGGCACAGACGACACCTGCCCCTCCCACCAACCAATGCATCCAATTTACACATCTTGGTGTGCCGGCACCAGCCCGCATGAGCGATTGGTGCGAAAGCATGTCCCGGACTCCGATCCGGGATAGACGGCTCATGTAGCCTCTCATCCGTCATTCACGGCGTCTCTTCGCCATTCCCGCCCCTCAATTCGTCACTCCGGCGAAAGCGTGCCCCGTACCTCGATACGGGATGGATGTTTCCCGTCACGCCCTTGAAACCGGCATCTATTGACCTAACTGCCCAGCAATGATATTTTTAAGCTGGAGTCAAGTGTACTTCGGGAGCTTGGTCTAGCCAGGCTGAGAGGGTGACCGCCGATGTCACCGACCGTGAGACCTGATCTGGTTAATGCCAGCGGAGGGATCGAATGGCGGAATGTTTGAAACCGGCCTCCATCTCGGCGGCCGGTTTTTTCTATTCGCCAGAGTTGTGTACGTTTCGATGATGATTGATTTGAGCTCCACGAGTCGCACCAATTTTGTGAAGGCGAGTTGCCGGGGAACCAGTCGTGGCCTATAGGCAACTGCGCAATGCCCTCAGGGTGTACGCTGTGACGGACCCGTTGACGCCGGCCGGCCCACGGCTGATCGGTCAGGTGGAACAGGCCATCGCCGGCGGTGTGACAGCGGTTCAGTTGCGGGACAAGCGGTCGGCGATGAGCGATGTCGTCGATGCCGGACGGGTTCTGAGGCGATTGACCAGCGAAGCTGGAGTTATGTTTATCGTCAACGACAGGGTTGATCTGGCCTTGGCTCTTGACGCGGACGGTGTCCATTTGGGCCAGGAAGACTTTCCGCCCTCAATCGCCCGGAACCTGCTGGGGCCAGAGAAAGTGATCGGCGTATCCGTTGGCGACAGTGACGAGGCCCGGCCGGAGTATCTCGATGTTGCCGATTATGTTGGCGTCGGTCCTATGTTCGATACCCAAACTAAGCAAGATGCCGGTCACGCGGTAGGCCCGAATATGATCCGTGAGCTCCAGCCCCTAGTCGGCCGGCCTATAGTCGGAATTGGCGGGATAGGGATCGAGAACGCTCGTCAAGTATTATCGGCAGGTGCGGATGGGGTAGCGGTCGTCGCCGCAGTTTTTCGAGCAAGCAATATCGTAATCGCGTCGCGTAAACTCCGTAACATAGTGGATCAGGAAGTCTCGCAAACTCGGCCTAGATCATTGGAGGCGATGCGGATTCGTGGCTAAGGCGCTCACCGTGGCCGGCTCTGATTCAGGTGGCGGAGCCGGCATCCAAGCAGACCTCAAGTCGTTTGCCGCTCTTGGAGTTTACGGTGCCAGCGTGATCACCGCGATTACCGCCCAGAACACAAAAGGGGTCACGGCTGTACACGACGTCCCGCCGGATATGGTGTCGATGCAATTCGACGCCGTGATGGAAGACATAGGCGCTGATGCCGTGAAGACGGGCATGCTCTCGACCAGTGCGATTATTCAGGTCGTTGGCGATCGCATTCGCGAACATGGAGTCGTCAATCTGGTTGTCGACCCTGTGATGGTCGCCAAGAGTGGGGATCCATTGCTGCAACCTGAGGCGGTAGCGACGCTGAGAGATGTTCTATTACCTCTTGCGCTCGTCGCGACTCCGAATCTTCCCGAAGCCGAGGCGCTTCTGGGCCGGCCGGTTGAGTCTGACTACGACATCCGGCAAGCAGCTGAGTCAATCCACAGATTGGGAACCAAATTCGTCGTCATAAAGGGAGGGCACCGTCAGGGAGATGCGAATGACGTCTTTTATGACGGTTCTCAGTTCGAAGAATTTCCGGCACCGCGCATCCCGACCGAGAATACGCACGGCACCGGATGCACCTTTGCCTCCGCGATTGCCGCCGGTTTGGCCAAGGGTCGCTCGCCGCGAGACGCGGTCGCCGAGGCCAAGGAGTACGTCACCGGCGCAATTCGCCATGCATATTCGATCGGCCGCGGGCGTTCTCCAGTGCATCACTTTTACCGCAGTTGGAGAGCGACGAACACGACTCCTTAACCATTCTGGAGTAAACGCCAAATGGTCTCGATTAATGTCAACGGTAAACCGTTTGAGTTGGGCGCGGGTCAGACAATAAGCAATCTGGTTGCCGCACAGGGAGTTGACGGCAAAGGCGTTGCCGTTGCCGTCAACGGACGAGTCGTCCGGCGACTCGATTGGGAGAACACCCATCTGATCGAAGGCGACAATGTCCGGCTCGTTCGCCCGATCGGCGGCGGAGACATTGGCAATCTCGTTGATCCCATGCCGCTTACTATCGCCGGCCGAACCTTCAAGTCTCGCCTATTCGCTGGCACCGGCAGATTCCAGTCGCCGGCTCTGTTGCGGGCCGCTCTCGCCGCGTCCGGCACCGAAATGGTGACCGTGGCGATTCGCACCACCGGCGTGGATGGAAGCGGGCCGGATGCCGGAATTCTCTCGGCCATAGACCTAGACAAGTATCATCTTCTGCCTAACACAGCCGGAGCTACGAGCGTGCGCCAAGCGGTCTTCATGGCTGAATTATCACGCGAGGCGCTTGGCACCAACTGGGTAAAGCTGGAAGTGATTGGCGACGAGCGCACACTTTGGCCCGACGTAACCGGCACAATCGAAGCCGCCAAGATCCTGGTTAGAGAGGGCTTCGTAGTCTTGCCGTATACCACCCAGGATCTCGTAACGGCACTCCGATTGGAAGATGCCGGCTCCGCGACCGTGATGCCGTTGGGATCCATGATAGGGTCGGGTCAGGGCGTGATTGATCCCGACGCCATTAGACGCATTGCCGAAAGGATCCAGGTGCCAGTTGTCGTCGACGCGGGTATAGGCGCCGCTTCCGACGCCGCCCAGGCGATGGAAGCCGGCGCTGGTGCCTGTCTCGTCAACACTGCGATTTCTCGTTCGGACAACCCCCACATTATGGCCGAAGCGATGCGCTACGCTGTCATCTCCGGCAGGATGAGCTATCTTGCCGGACGCATGCCTCGAAGCGACTTTGCAATACCATCCAGCCCCTTGGATGGGGTACCTATCGAGGGATAGCTCGAGTTGCGCTCTTTGCCAGGCCGGCCGACTGCCACGCCCTCTCCCGATGTCATAATCGTCGGGGGAGGCGTTATCGGATGCTCGATCGCTTACCATCTTACGCTCGCCGGTTCCAGCGTTCGTTTAATCGAACGTGACCGCTTGGCCTCGGGGGCATCGGGCGTGGCGGCCGGCATGCTAGCGCCCCAAGTAGAGGCCCACTACGACGACCCTTTCTTCGACCTGTGCCTGCGTGGCAGAGATGAGCACGTGGACCTCGCCGAAGACTTGAAAGACGGCGTTGGGCTTGATGTTGAGCGGCGTACGACAGGAGTATTTAGACTCGCCTTGGATGAGGCCGAGCGAGTTGAGCTGAAGCGGCAAATGCAATGGCAGGTCAAGCGTGGGTTGCGAGCCGAGTGGTTCGAGCCACACGAGCTAGGGGCCCTCGAGCCGCTGCTCAGTGGTGCCGCTGGTCGGCTGCTGGCCGGTGGCCTCTGGTTTCCCGACGAGGCTCAGGTCCACAGTCAAAGATTGGTCGCTGCTCTGGCTGCCGCGAGTGTCCAGCGCAAGGCAGTTCTGTCGGAAGGCGTTTGGGCGACCGAGATCCTTGTCGAGGGTCATCGTGCTATAGGGGTCCGCACCCCGGCCGGAGTAGTCGAAGCGGAATCCGTAGTCCTGGCGGCAGGTGTCTGGTCCACTGACATAGCCCGGGCCGCCGGCGTCGAAGTCCCTGTGAGTCCGGTAAAGGGGCAACTCATAACCCTTCGGGCAATTGGCAGATCGCTGCAACGCATACTCTGGACCGGCGAGTGCTACCTCGTTCCCAAAACCGGCGGCCAAGTGATATTGGGCGCAACCGAAGAAGAAGGCAACTACGATCGCCGACCCACACTAGCCGGCGTGGGTGCACTAGCCACCGCTGCGCTTGAGCAGTTGCCTTGGGCCGGACAATTCACGATCGAGGGTATTTGGGCCGGCCTGCGCCCGGCCGCGCCGGATAGATTTCCGATTGTTGGTTGGGCTCCCTGCCTGGACAATTTGCTCGTAGCGACTGCGCACTATCGCAACGGGGTCCTTCTCGGTCCACTGACTGGGCGTCGAGTATCCGAAGCCATCCGCACGGGAATGATTGCTTCTGAGCTAGCTCCTTTTGGCCTCGAGCGGTTCCAAGCGCCGATCCCATATGTCTCCGGCTGACCCACCCCAACTCCATATCGTCACTGATTCGCGGCTTGCAAGAGAAGACCTACTCCGCGTAGTCGAGGCGGCCGCAAACAACGGCGTCGATTGGGTCCAGGTCCGCGATCATTCCGCATCCGCCCATGACCTCCTGAATCTATCCCAAAGCATCGTCTCCATCTGCCGGCCTTTGGGTGTGCGAGTGGCGGTGAATGATCGGCTCGACGTTGCTCTTGTCGTCGGAGCGGATGCGGTTCAGCTCGGAAGCCGCAGCCTGCCCATTTCTACAGCTAAGCGCATCGCCGGCTCGATGCTGATAGGCGCGTCGGTCCATTCCTTGTCCGAGGGAGCAAGGGCCGCGGAAGACGGAGCCGCTTGGATCACCTTCGGGCACTTTTTCCCAACCAGTTCCCATCCCAATGGTCCGTGTCGAGATATTTCAGAGCTTAAGATCGTGGCAGACGCGGCCAGGATCCCGGTCATCGCAATAGGCGGCATAGGCGCCGATCAAGTCGCCACGGTTATTGAGGCCGGGGCCAGTGGAATCGCCGTAATCTCCGCAATCCTTGACGCTCCAGACCCAGGCCGCGCCGCCGGCGAGTTGCGTGCCGCGCTTGATTTGCGCCGGCGCTGATCCTGGCCACGTCGCTTCCGCGCTCACTTCATCCTTCCGGCCCCGAGCCCGTTCTTTGCCATGAATTTCCATCCCGAGCCCGGATACGCGCCGGAGACCGGGAGTGGGGAAGGGTAATGTAGCGCGGGGGCTTGTCCCCCGCTGGGGTCGGGAAGGGGCATGGCAAATTCCCCCGTGCGAATTCGCTGAACCAGGCCCTAACACCGGTTTTTCATACCTTGAGTTGCCGGAGCCAACCGGCCCGAGCGATTGCTACGAAAACATGTCCCGGCCGAGCGCGCCCGGACAGGCCTGCCCGCGATACCGACCTGCGCTCTACAAAAATCCAATGTCCCTTTAGGGGCGATTTGCGAATCGCCCTCGGAGTTGGTCGGGCGCAAGCGAATCATTCAATCAGCCGAACAGACTGTTCCGATATTGGCCAGAATCCCGGGATGGCAGGTGCGGACTCGTAGCAAACGCCTTGATTCTCAGACGATCTTGCCTGCTAAAATTGCGTGCTATGGCTTTGGACTGGAATGATGTTGTCACCCTATTTTCCACTGCTGTCGCGTTTATCGCTCTATTGTTCTCCTGGTGGCGCTTGAAATTACAAAAGGATTTGCATCAGCGCACTGTCGAAGGGACGCGATATAAGGAGGTTGATTGGTATGGGTGGCACATATTACAACAGTTGAGCAATGCCCCCGCCGGATTACCATGGCAGACTCATTCAACCACGGTAATACATCGAGATCGCTTCCCGGATAACCCACCGCATCCTGACGATCGTGATGACCGTTCTCAATCACTTCTCCGCAGGGCAGTGAACAACCTGAATCGTGCTGGTTGCATTAGAGAGACTCCTGTGAATGGTGGATACTGGTACTTGCATATGGAGGCAAGTGGATATGTGGCGCTGGAATATAAGAGAACGCATCGTTGGTGGATGATTTGGCATCGCCCGCCATTCTAGCCACTCGTCGGAATGTAGCTGGCGCTAACTGTGTACTAGGCTTCTTCCACTTGAGGAGAGAATTTCCTAGACGTCTACTTGACGTTTGTTATCACCGCTAAAGTGGCTCATGTTCTCCGCAGAGTAGTAATCGCTGCTGCCTTGCTATACATGAAGAATACGAGCGGCCAGCCTAGCGGGATCAGTACGAATATGATGGTCGACACTATCGAGACTATCCATGCTAGTACCAGCCATAGAGCGCTGAACCACCATCCGACCAAGAGAAAATAGATCGTTCGCCAGATAAATGGCCTCTGCGGTATATCCACCGTTTCAACTACCGTATTGCCGTGTTCATCGATCTTGGTTCGGACTGTCTGCGATGATGGCCTGAGAGTAGTAATCTGGGGCAGCCGATTGATGATATAGAGGCCGATGGGCATGGTGAGAATCAAAACGGTGAATAGCCATCCAAATAGGATGGCCCACCCTGACAACCACCAACCGATAAACAGAAACCAGATAAACCGAACGAGCAAGCCCGGTCCTTGCTGCTTCACATTCATGATGACCTGCGGATTGGCAGTTGGCGCCTTCTGGTGAGTCACGTTGACGACTACGTTTGGATCATCCTTGGACATATAGAAACCCCCTTGCGGCGTGGCTGCGACTACATGCCGAAGTAGTTCACAATTTGTGCGAGCCGGCAAGGGGTCACGCTGGAGTACCCATGCCGACTCGACATCGCACGGATACCGCCCGTTGGCAGACGGGCCACTGCTTTGCCAACAGTAATGATCATTCAGGCCCTTCAAGCTGTCACGGGCAATTGATATGATCCCTCTAATCACGGGGAAGAGTGGCGAGGAGGCTCATATGATTAGACGACTCTTGATAATCGGCTCATTGACAATTGCATTCATCGCGCTAGGTGCTTGCGATTTCAATCAATACGCCCAGCATGCGGAGTTGGAGGCAAACATCGACGACGTACGTACCGGTTGTGAGATCGACGCTGAAACTCTACTGGCGGAGTACAATCAATACGATGCAAACCAGTTTCATATCAGTGGTCCGACAAAGACACCTGATCCCATCACTGATCGCGAGATAACTACTAAGCTTCTTTTGGAGATGGTTTGGGAGCATGGATGTGAGACAGGCCGGCGAGATGCCGTTGGGGCCGAGCAGGCCACGTTGATGGGACTGCGGGATCAATTGCAGGTATTGAAGGACCGCATAGATAGCTTAGAGGAAGACACTACGCCGACAGCGACGCCTGATGCTACTCCGACGCCTGACGAAGAGTAATCGCGCAGGTTAGGGTCCACCTAAACGATCGTCATCCCGGTAGTTGTTGTCCATGCATTTGGCTAACAACTGGCCCCGGCGTTTCTCTTTGGGTCGAGCACAGTTCCTTGATGTGTCTATCAGAGGAGGTCTGCCCTACTGATCGGTGGGTTGGCCAAAAGAAAGCCACAATCTCCACAACAAACTTCGAAGATCCGCCAACCGGCGGCTCCCTTGTGACGGCGTCCGTCGTGGACTTACAACGCGACCGTCACAGCCCCGGCATGCGGATGGCCACGTGCCCGTCGCGATAGGTGAAGCCGAATCGAAAGGCCTCTACCAGATCGTCGAACTCGTACCGCTTCGTGATCGCCGGCCAGCAGCAGGGCCGATGCAATGGGTGTAAGGTTGAGTTCCCATTCAGGAACATGACCGTGGATCACGTGAGACCGCAATCAAGGGGCGGGACGGACCACTTAGAGAACCTACATCTACTCTGCAACTACTGCAACAGCCTCAAAGGTAGCCGCTTTCAGGAATATCTACTCGCTGAGTTGGCTAAGCTGAGGGCCGTGTAGATGCGTACTTGGGAAGGGATAGTCCTTGCTCTGATCGTCGCGGTCATACTGTTCATCATCGCGGGATACTGGTTCTTCACCACGTTCTCGGCAGAACTCCTGACCATCTTAGAATGATCGGGCAGTTACCGATATTGGGAGGGCAGAAAAGGCCCGCCATTCCCCGTGTAGCTAGGTATATAAGCCCCTTTTTATTCGTCCACGTGGTTTGAGATTTTTCGAGTTACGTCACTAACGCGGGGCAATGGCGCGTGGGTTCCCCGCTCCCCTCCCCCTGGATTCCGGCTTCCGCTGGAATGACCCAATGGGAGGCCGGCGTGGGTGTGCCAAATCCCACCCAGGGTGCCCATGAGGGCATTTGGTCCAGCTAATTCGGCCGGCGAGGGCGAGGATAATGAGTGTATGACCTAACCACATCCTCCTGAGAGCCAGTCGCATCTCCTGGAGTGACGAAATTTCGACAAGACTCTCGTTTCTAGGGCCTTAGGGGAGGCAATGCGGGGCCCGAAATAGCCCAGGTATGTTCCGGAATTGGAATAAGTTGGAGCAGATGACCGCGAATTTCCCTGGGTGGGGCGACCGGTGTCGGAAACGCGCTATCCTAGGCCCTACCAACATCAACTTGTGCAATCTGCGGTCCGCGATGATACGTACTTACGTAGCTACCCGACACAGGAATAGGCGACATAACATAACAACGCCTGGATGGCGTCTAACGGAATATCGGGTTTGCAAAACAAATTTCCAGTGCCGGCCGCCGGCTCCCTTGTGCCGCCGGCCATCGTGGGCCTACAAAGCTGCGGTCACAACCCCGGCATTCGAATCGCCACGTGTCCGTCGCGATACGTGAATCCAAACCGAAAAGCCTCAACCAGGTCGCCGAACTCGTATCGCTTGGTGATCGCCGGCCGAACGTCGACGCCGGCCGCCATCACCCGCAGGCATTTGCCGAGCGTCCCCGGCTCGATATGTCCCTCCGAAGCGATGATCTGGCCGCCTTTCGCCCTAAAGTCGTCGAGCGGGACCGGGTGGCGGGTCTTTGTATGGGCAGTTTGGATGAACCTTGCTCCGAGCGCCATCGTCTCGACCGTCAATGCCAGGGTCTGATCGAGCATGTTCGCATTCTCCCAGTAGAGATCGCCGCCATCACCGTGTGTGAATTCCATTATCTGTTCCGCAACGTCGTCGCCCTTCGCCGCGGCGTCGGGGACCCTGATAATGTGATCCGCTCCCATTTCGCGGTACACTCGCTGACGCTCCGGCGAGCCTTCGTCCAGCATGTCCACCACTATGACCTTGCCGGCGCCGGCGAACTTGGCCAGTCCAATACCAAGCTCCGCTTGCAGCCAGTACTTCGGTCCGGCCATATAGAACACAAGGTATTCACCGGGCTGGAACCCCCCGCCGCGAACCATCAGATCGTAGTAGGGCGTCGCCATCGGTTCGGTCATAGACGCCGCCTCGAACATCTCTTCGTCACTCGCGTAGCGGTCGCGCAGCGCGTCGATTCGCCAACAGCTGCGCGCCCTTAGAGCTACGTACTCGGCGAACACCCCCGGTACCGCCGAACCCAGATTGCGATTGTTCTGGCAATAGGAGAGTATTCCGGCGTGGCACGCCCGGCACCGTCCGCAATAGTTGCCGACCTCGGTCGTCACGTGGTCGCCGACTTTCAGGTGCTTCACGTTCTTGCCAACTTCGACAACCGTGCCGCCAACCTCGTGCCCGGCTATGATGGGCAGCGCACACCGGCTCCAATGAGTCATGTAGCCCTCGGAATCCTTCTCCATCCGAAGGAAATCCGAGCCGCAGATCGCCGTAACTTTCGGTTGAACTATCACCTCGTAGGGACCTAGCCGCGGTTCCGGCACATCTTGGATCGTCCGATATACGTTCCGCCACACCTCTCGAGCGGGCGCTATCCGTTCGCGAAGAGATTCTTCGCTCAGGCTAGCCGGATCTCGCGGTGCCCACTCGCCGTCCATGATCAGTGCCTTCACGCCTCAGCCCTCCATCTCGTCGACTTCTGACATGACCCAATGATCCCACGGCGACCGCTCACCCACAGTCGCCGGCTCGACTATCGCGGCCGGCACCGACGACAGCGGTATTCTCCGCGCAATTGCCGGCGTGATGTCCGCGGCGCCGTTCTTCAATAGCTCGATTAAGTTGGGGAAGATGCCGTGTCCAACGTGTCCTAGCACCGGCTGGATTCGAGCCTGGCGAAATATGAACTGCTCGAGGTCGATCTCTGGCGGCTGCTCTTGGCTTACCGGTGTTACGATTTTGCCCATCAGTGCCAGCGATTTCTCCAGCTCGCCCATGAGCGCGTTTCCCTTGCCGCTAATCTCTATTTGGACCTTTGCCCCTTGATCCGCGGTTGCCTCCATCACGATCTGGTGCGGCCGTCGCCCGATTGCGGCCAAGTCGGCGGTGCCGAAAACGCCGGATGCCCCGAGTCTGCGAGCCAGTGGTGTCACTGTCGGCACGTCCGCGAACAACAGTATCTGTCCAGCGCCGGCGGCACGTGCGAGCGCGACCGAAGCGAGGCTGAGTAGGCCCGAACCATAGATACAGACGCACTCGCCGGGCAGAAACCCTCCGGCACTTGCGAACATGGCGTTGTAAATTCTGGCCAGTGGCAAGACCAAAGCTCCCATCTCGCAGCCTTTGCGAAGCCCGAATCTTTCTATCAGGGGATTGATCGGCCAGCAATATCTGGACGCAACGCAGACCTGTTCGGCATAGGCTCCTGCAATTGTCCGGCCAAGCTCCTCGTGAGACTGGCAATACTCATATCTTGTAGCGCGGCAGGCCGTACACTCTCCGCACCATTGGAATGCCTCCGCGGTCACGTAGTCCCCCACGCGGACGTTTGTCACATGACCTCCGGTAGCCTCGACGAACCCGGCGAACTCTTGCCCTGGCACGCACGGCAGATTGAGCTCCCCGGCATAGTTCAAATATCCCTCGCTGTCTGCCGACACGAGTCGCCGATCGTCGTCACCAATGCCGGCCACCAAGGGGCGTATCACAACGTCATCGGGGCCAAGCGTCGAATCAGGCAGATCGACCAATTCCACCGTTGGCGTTCGCCATACTCTCGATGCTTGCAGTTCCGAGGTAATTTCAGTCAACTTGGAATCGGTTATCCGATCCGCGTCAAGTTGCACCGCTTTCATTCGTCGCTCCGCTTACCATTCCTTGTCCGAATGCGAGATCCGTTTGGTTCTGACACGCCAAAATCAGTCTATCATGGCCTGCTTTCCGCTCAGTTTTCGGTCACTTCTTGGCAACGCCGACTACCTGCTATAATGCATGTTTGTCGGGTTTCACATCGCGACTGGAATTCGCCTCCGATGAGGAATCAACTCTCAACTTGACTAACTTTGTCGACTCATGTGCGCGATCCTGCGAGGCAGGTCCTTTCCGAGCGTTCGGCCTGGTTGAAGAGTTGTCTTTAGGTTGCCCAAGTAGCACGTAAAATGTAGTTGGAGTGAATATTCTGTTGAACGAGAATGCGAAGCACATCGAGGCATTGAACAAAGAAGGATTCACGCTCATTCCGGGTGCAATATCTGCGGAGGAAGTCGCTCGCACTTGCGCGGCGATTGACGAAATCCTGGTGAAAGAAGAGGCGGTTGCCCGCCGTACCACAACTCAAACCACCAATCTGAAGAGTGCCCACGCCATCGTCGGCAAGCACCCTCATTTCTACGAGTTCTTTCTCAACCCACCTGTGCTGAATCTAATTCGTTCGGTACTTGGAGACGACGCGCTTCTTTACGATATGAACGCGCGGGTCGTCCTACCGACAGGAGGTCGAGAGACGCGCCGTGGCTTCCAGGTCCACGTAGATCGCGAAGATTTTAGCGTCAACCCATTCGTAGAGGGAAGGCACTACCCGATGGCGCTGAACGTCATTTGGTGCTTGGTGGACTTCAATATAGAGAATGGGGCGACACTCATGTGGCCCGGCTCCCACTTGTCAGGGCAAGTTCCCGATCCCGAAGGTGAATTCCCCAATTACGTGCATGCTATTGCTCCCGCCGGCACCGCCCTTGTATGGGACGCGGCCCTCTGGCACGCGACAGGCCTCAATGTCAGTGGAATGGACCGCTACTCGCTCACCGCCTTTTACCAAAGGGCGTGGATCAAGGGAAAGGCCGATAGCGCTCGCCTGCTTCCGCCCGAGGCGCGAGCCGCTATGTCCGAAGAAGCGCGCGGTGTGCTAGGACTCCAGTCAGCCCCCTCCGATTACTCCGAGGTGAAGGCTTTGACGCCGGACCAGATCGCGGCGCTCACCATTGAGGAAAAGAAAGTACTCGGATTCGCCGTTTACTGATCGAAGACCTTTTACTTCCCTTCCAAGTGCGCGCAGCCAGCTCGTTCGGGAGTGATTCAGTTACTGAAGGCCAGTAAGCTCTTCGCTGACCTGCCACAGGCGGCGAGCCGCCGATTCGTCGTACGACACGGCGGATGATCTGACTTCCTTCTTGTCGATGAAGTACCGTCCAGATACGCCATCGACGTCGGCCGAAGACGCCAAGTAGACTGCCGTCTCCGCACCCTTCGCCGGCCTCCTTAGTAGAAAACTGAACGTCTTGACCAAGAACCCAACCATGCCCCCGTCTCTGTGTGCGAAGTTCGTAGCGACGACACCGGGGTGCAGGCAGTTCACCGTCACGTTCGTGCCATCAAGTCTTCTTGCGAGTTCGTACGCGAACAGGATATTCGCTAGCTTCGACTGGCCGTAAGCTCTGAATCCCTTATATGACCTCTCCACCATCAGGTCGTCGAACTCGATCCGGCTTCTACGATGAGCCTCTGACGCCACGTTGACGATTCGGGCCGGCGCGCTCGACTTGAGCAAGTCCAGGACCAGATTTGTAAGCAGGAAATATCCCAAATGGTTCAGCGCGAACGTCGTCTCAAGTCCCTCTTCGGTCAATGTGCGACCGCCGATGTACGCCCCTGCGTTATTCACTAGTACGTCGAGTCGCTCATATTTCGACAAGAAGTCATCCGCTAGCTGCCGGATCGACCGACTCAACGAAAAGTCCGCGATGAGCAAGTCAATCGATTCATTACCGGTTGACGAGACTATTTCTTCCCGAGTTGCCCGGCCTCTCTCATCGTTACGACAGACCATCACCACGGTTGCGCCCAAATTGGCCAATCCAATCGCGGTGAACTTGCCGATCCCCGAGTTTGCCCCGGTGACCAGGCATATTTTCCCCTTCAAGGTCAAGCTCCCTTTGCGCCGGTTGAAATTGATCGTACCCTTGTCAAAGTTAACGGCATCTGAGATTTAAGCCGGCAGGTCGCTGCTATTGGGGTCTGCGTCCCAAGCCGGCCTTGCCGCCCGCGTTCGCCCACAGTGCCCGCTCGACCATCGCCGGCGTCCATCCCGCCCCGAGCCGGCCGGCGCGGGACCGAATCGCTTCTGAGTATCGACCGTAGAATGCGCTCGTGTACGCTATTTTACCTATACCGTCTATTTGGGCGGCGACTAGGTCATCGAAGAACGGATACCTGTCCGGAGCGGCCGCCGCTACTACCGCCGACGCCGTGGCCGGCCCGACGCCGGAGAGCCGGGACAGGATAGAAATTGGCTTCTTCGCGTCAGGGATATTGGACAAAGCATCTTGACTTGTCTTCTCTACAAGATCCGGCGCGTTCGAACGCACAAGGATCAGGTTCCGCTGGCGCCATACGCCCCGTGCCATTTTCCATTCCGTCAGCTTGACCAGCTCCTCGTGCTTCAGGAACGGTGGCTGACGCGACTGAATGGTGGCCGGCAATTCTAAGCGGTACCAGTGGTCTAGGGCCGGCAGCCGTTTCGAGTCCTGGCTGACGATCACCCTATCGTATGTCCGGAGTGCGGCCCACCAGGAAGCCGAATCGTCGTCAACCCAAATTTCGTTCAATGCTCTCTATCTCTCCTCAGATTTGAGATTTCGCGTGTGCTTGTCAGCACCCTCGGCGAAGTCGTCAACTAATGCGACCCTGGGTATGACCCGTCCGGCGAATGAACCTGAGCCGGCCCCGGATCTCACTACCGCCCCGGGTGCGAATCCGCAAATAAATTCTATGTCGGAGATAGCCGTTGAGGCAAAACGGAATTTTCGCCGCTCAGTGCGCTTTATCGTGAAATTGGCCTACAATTCACTCCGAGCGCATCCGTTGTCGCGGTAGATCACCGCCGGCTGGGTCGTTCAAACATAGGGCGCGGAAATCCTACCCTAAGTCGCAGGCTGATAAGGTACTCAAAATGCCCTCGCCGCTCTATCCACTGAAGTTTGAGCCGATATACAAAGAGAAAGTCTGGGGCGGCCGAAATCTGGAGAGGCTGGGACGCAGGCTGCCCGGCAGCGACTCTACCCCGATCGGCGAATCGTGGGAGGTGGCCGACCTCGACGCCAGTTCGCCCTCGGGCGGAGGAGGTTCCCCGGAGCGCTCACGCGTTCGTAACGGAAGACTAAAAGGGGCGCTGCTGCACGACCTGATAGATGAGATAGGCTTTCCATCAACCGGCCAAGTTGAGAACAACCCGCATTCCGGCTTTCCCCTCCTGGTCAAGTTCATCGACGCCCAAGAGAATCTGTCCGTACAGGTGCATCCCGGCCCGGCCTACGTTTCAGTCCGTCCCGGCGTGCACCCCAAGTTCGAAGCCTATTACGTCGTGGACGCGGTTCCCGGAGCCGTGATCTACAAGGGCTTGAAGCGCGGTGTGACCGAGCGCGATTTTCGAGCCGCGGTGGCTTCCGGCGTCACCGAGCAGGTTGAGGCGCTTCTGAATCGCATCGCCGCAATCCCCGGGGATACCCACTACCTCCCCGGCGGCACTTGCCACGCAATTGGTGCCGGAGTCTTACTCGCCGAGATACAGACTCCAAGTGATACAACCTTCCGGCTGTTCGATTGGGGGCGCTCCGGCCGGGAGCTTCACATTGACCAGGGAATGCGGAGCATCGATTTTGAGCAGCCCGACTTATCGCGCTACGAACCGCGAACTCAGTTCAGCGACGGCGTTCATACAACTACCCGACACGTTGCCAGTGATCACTTCCGGATAGATGAGGTCGTCGCACCGGCCGACTATCGGCGCACTGTCGGCGAATCGGGCCCGGCAATATGGATTGTGCTGGAGGGAAGAGGCGAGATAGAGACCGCAGCCGACGAGGAGTCAGTTGCATTCACGCGAGGCGAGACGCTCCTCATCCCGGGCAATCTACCAGATGCCCACGTTAGAGTGCTACTGGACTCGTCCTGGCTGGAAGTCACCTTGCCTTAGGATTTCGGCGCAAACCTACCAAATCGCCCGTGGCCTATGCCACGGATGCTCGCGCGCGACCTCCTCGACAAGCTCGGTGCCCCATCCGGGGCCGCTGGGAACGGTCATCTCGCCGTTTATGATCTCGGGTCCGTTTGTCGTGAGGTCGTCCTTCCACGGAACGTCGTCGACTTCGGTCTCCATTATCCGCACGTTCGGCACTACCGCGCACAGGCTCGCGCTGATGAATGTCGCCAGGTGACTGTAGTAGTTGTGCGGCGCGATGTTTAGCTGATAGACCTCTGCGAGATCAGCGATTTTCTTTGCCTGGCTGAATCCGTTCCAAGGGACATCAATCATGAAAACGTCGGCAGCGTGCAGGTCGAAGTAGGGAATATAGTCCCTCATGTAGTAAAGATTCTCCCCGGTGCATATCCTTGTCGTCGTCGATTGCTTGATCTGCAGTATCGCCTTTGGATCGTACATATCGATCTCGAGCCACAGCAGATCGAACTGCTCCAGGACTTTGGCTATGCGCATCGCCCCCTCGGTCTTGAAGTTGAAGTTGAGATCCAAATTGATATCCACGTCCGGCCCTACCGCGTCGCGGAACGTTCCTATCAGTTCCTCGATATGACGTAGCAACTGCCGTGTGACGATCTGGTCGGTAGTACCCGGACCTACTCCGAATCCGGCGATCCATACCGACGGTGAATCGCCTGGTATGACGATATTCGTCTTCAATGCCGTGTAACCCCTTCTCACCACTTCACGGCCGAGTTCTGAAATATCTGCCATCGTTCTGATTGGAGGGGTCCCAAGAATGTCCGACATGCGTGCACGAGTTGAACCACAGTGCGACCAATAGACCCGCACCGACTCTCTCATCGGTCCGCCAAAGAGTTCGACCGCTGAGATCCCAAGCGCCTTCGCCTTGATGTCGATCAGCGCGAGCTCCACGCCGGCGATTGCCTTCGCCAGGATTCCACCGGGACTCTGGCGCGCGCTCCTCAACATGTCCCAGAACCTCATTTCGTAGGCCCGAGGATCAGTGCCGATCAAGACCGGCTTCATGTCCTCCACTGCGCCCACTACCGCTAAGGGCGACCTTCCGTCGCTGCACTCGCCATACCCGGTCACGCCTTCGTCCGTCTCGACTTTCACGAATATCCATGGTCGCCAGCCGGCGTCTACCGTAAAAGTCTCGATGCCTACGATCTTCATGTAACCTCTCCTGTTGAGAACCACCAACGCGATGTCAACATCCGCTATTCGAACGACCGCGCCGCTGACTCACCGACCGCCGATTTGTTGCTGACAGATTCTATCCCAACCTCCATAAGCCAATGCCCGGTACCGCCGGCGTCGTTGCGTCCTTGAATGCTGGTCGCGCCGCCGGTCATGGGGTTGGCGTGGAGGCGGCGCGTGGGCTCCGGACCCTCGAACCACGGGGCGTATAGGTCAGTGCCAAGTCAGGCTCGGCCGCCTTCAGTTCAAAGACGTATCCGCTGGGGGCGCCCCGAGAGTCCCGATAGGCCCACAAAAGATAGCTTCCTGTCCGCTGCGCCCGGTACACGGTGGAAGAGTCACCCACGTGAAGCAACTCGGTGTCGACCGCACCAAAATCTATCTGCCCGTCCCGGTCCAACGCGTAGAACGTCAGTACAAGGTCGAGCACGGGAGACGTGTTTGCCACCTCCACCGTCTCGTCTTTGCTCAGATCAAGCAGGAAATAGTCCCAATCCCCAGGGAAATCGATATTCCCGTGTACGGTTTCACCCACTCGAACTTTCCGCCCATCGTCCGCATCTTGGATGTATTTCAAGGGGTGACTGCTCGTCAGGGTGAAATCGCCCGGACCCACCGCGAATTGATTCACGACCACAAAAAGGGGTTCGCAACTCTCGATGACCAGAGAATCAGATGCAGCCTCCTTCTCGTCCTTGGAGGAGACTAGCAGTCTCCTGCCGTCTGAATCTTTTACGACGAAATACCCGGCAAGTTCGCCCGTGAGTTCTAGGTCGATTTCAGTCCCCGGCGGTTCGTTGATCACGTAGACACCCTCTGAGACGAAGTGCTCCAACGCGATCTCATGACGAAATTCTCCTCCTTCGAGTGGGATGCGCCGATCGCCTAACTGGGTCGTATTCCCTCGCGCAATGAGCTTCTGCACCGTTCGCAAGATGTCGGCGGATGACGCCGCGATTTCGTACGCCGTCGCGCGAGGCCGGCGGCCGAGGACGCCGATTACGTCACCCCTCTCCGACACAAGCACCCACCCGCTGAAATGGCTCGAGGCGGCGCCGTCCGCCGGCAACTGCGCCTCGGTGTGCAAATACATAATGCCAGCCGCTCCGAACCTACCGATACCGAGGAGCAGACGTGACTCGACCGATGGCTGACCGAACTCTTCCGGCTTTGCCGGGTATCCGACTATAAATACATTGGCGTATTTCGGTGTACTCTCACCGTCGACCAATTTCAGGCCGTCAGCGGGCGAGTCGATTGGACCGAGTACAGCCAAGTCAGTTTGCAAGTCCAAACCCCTGACCGGCACATCCGGGAACTCCGAGCCGTCGGCAAATACGACATCTGCCTCTTGGAATGGCCAAACCACCTGCGCGTTCGTAACAATATACCCGCCCTCGATCAATACTCCATTCCCCTCACGCGTGGCGGTCTCAACGAAGGCCATTGACGAAGCCACCGACGGGAACGCGCGATCGGAATTGAGTCGTACTTGAGTTGGGGTCAAGACAGAATGGGAGCCGGCTCTGCAACCCCACAACCCTGCGGCAACCACCACGCACATCACCGCACCAATAGTGCCCAAGCCGAACGACATTATGGTCAACTGTTCCTCTTCACCACCGGCCCAGCCACGGATATGCGCGCCTGCGAACTGATTGCCGTGCAGGACCGGTGTTGGGCGGGAAGACTGCCGTTTTCGCCATCGAGCCTCACGGCTCCTTAGCCTTCATGAATTCGATCATCTTTGTATCGAGCATCATTGCCAGTTCTTCAACTGAAACGACCGGTTCAGTGCCGGCAACTGTGTAGGAGTAGATGGCACCGAAGAGATTTCCACGCCTGAAGATGATCAATTCCATTCGCTGCGGCCCTCCCTCCGAGGCAGTCTCCAAATATACGCCAAATGAGTTATCACCGACGGTAGAGGTCTGCAGTTTTCCGCTGTCCAGAACTTCACTGATCTGTTCTTGTACGATCTCGTCTAATAGCGTGTCAGAAGACCACACCGAATCTATCGCGATACTGAGGAGATCCGTAAGCTCTCCACTTGCCGCAATGATCACTTGCACAGGTTCCGTGTTGGTAAAGAGTACGAGACTGGTGGCAAAGTCCTTTAGACCCAAACTCTCAATTGAGATACCGGCCCTTTCAGGATCGAGTTCTTGGAAGGAGTCCGGCAGATCCGCAAAGGCCGACTTCAGTTCAGCCAAACCGAACTCTGAGTCAGTGGTCGGGGTGGGTGTCGCGTTTGCCTCACGAATTACGTCGGCCCGGGTCCTCTCGGTCAGCTCCGCGTCGGGGTCAGCCGCTTCCACCGTGATTACGTACCCGCCTGGAGCGTCGCGGATGGAGTCGATCAAGAGCACAGTGAACAGTCCTGTGTGCGGCGCCCGGAAGACGATCCTCGGGTCGAACCCGAAAAGGCCTCCTCCACTGTTGTCATCGACGATCATCTGCGCATCGCCCGCCCCCGGATAGAATATGGCGAGACCCGTGTCGGCCAGAATGGAGCTGCTAGCAATCTCAATAGTCTCGCCTTCGCTTAGGTCGATGAAGTAGAAATCGTAGTCCTGTGGAAAGTCTATGTGCCCTCGTACGGCGCCCCCTGCTTGTATTACCGTGCCGTCGTCGGGATCGTGAAGGTGGATCAGTCGATGGCTGCTGCTCACCGTGAAATTGCCGGCGGACAATGCCCGGCTCTCAACGAATAGAAAATGAGGCCCATCATATTCGATAGTGATCGTCGTAGACACCACGCCCGATTTGTCGCTGGTGAGGTTCGCTAATTCCCCGCCGAGCGGGTCTTTGACTGTGAGCACGGCATCGTTATCGCCCGCAAACTCTATGTCGATTACCGTTCCCGGCAACTCGTCGATCACGTATGAACTCTGGGCCCACAGATGCCCTAATCGCATCTCGTGGCGAAGCGCTCCTCCCTTTCGTGGGATCGTCCTGTCGCCCAGTTCGGATGGGTCCTCGCCGGCTATGATCTGTCGTACTCGCGGAAGGATGTCTGCTGATGATCCCGCTACCCCTAGGCCGTCGTCCCTTAGCTGATAGCCAAAGACTCCGATCACTTCGCCCCTGTCAGAAACGAGCGCTCCTCCACTCTGACCGGTTGTTATGTCGGCGTCCGTCAGCAAATAGGTCATACCGACAGTCTCCACCTCTGCAACACGAACCAGCGTTCCCGGTGCGATCGCGGGTCGAGCAGACTGTCCTCTCCCTATCGCGTAACCGATAAGGAACGCGTCCGAGCCGATAGGCAGGCTTTCGCCATCGACCAACTCCAACGCCCCCTCGGGCGTGTCGATTGGACCGAGTACCGCTATATCAACCAGCAAATCTATCCCAACCACCGGCACCTCGGGGAACTCTGATCCGTCCGGGAACACTACACGCATCGTGTCTTGCGGCCAGACCAGGTGCGCGGTCGTCAATACGTACCCACCTTCGATCAATATGCCGCTGCCCGTAACGGCGGCCCTTTCGATCCGTACGATCGACGGAGCAACCCTCTCGAAGATCTCCTCGGAAGTGAGTGGACCCGCATGCCGGGTGGGCGTCGGCTCGGGCGTCGTAGCGGCAGTCGGCTCCGGCGTGGGCGTGGCGGTCGGTTCCGGCGTTGGCGTAACCGTCGGTACTTCCGTTGACGTGGAGTCAGCCTCCGGCTCCCTGACGCCTGCGGCTCGCGCGGTATACGTCAGAGCCAACTCAGGACTGGCCGATTTCAGTGACAAGACATACCCGGCGGGAGCGCCTTGGGAGATACGGGCCACAATCGCGAAGTAGGATCCAGTGTATGGCGCCTGATAGACGGTGATTGCGTCGCTCCTGAACAGAATGACCTCACCGTTGACGCCAAAGGTTATCTGGCCGTCGTCTCCCACGGGGTAGATGTTTAGGAAAGTATCGAGAATGGCAGAACCAAGGACGACTTCCACGGTCTCCCCTTCGCTCAAATCGAAGATAAAGTAGTCGATGTCCCCCGGGAAATCTATGTTCCCTCGGATGGAGCTTCCCACTTGAAATCGTCTTCCGTCGTCCGGATCGGGAAGGTGTATCAGCCGATGGCTACCGGTGAGCACTAGATCGGCGCGGCCCTCTGCCCGTCGATCCAAAACCAGGAAGTGAGGCTCGTCGCGTCCGATTATCACCGAACTCGACAGGTTGTCTCCCTGGTACTTGGGCGAGACTAGGATTGCTCTGCCAAACGAGTCCTTGACAGCCAACTGGCCCTCGTCGTCACCAGTTACTTGGATGTCAATTTCGGTTCCCGGCAGCTCGTCGATCACGTAGGCGCGTTGCGCCAAGAAATGTTCCAATGTGACCTCGTGACGAAGCTTCGCTCCCTTGAGTGGGATGCGCCTGTCACCGAGTTGCGACGGATCCCCGCCGGCGATGAGCTGCCGCGCGCGCGGCAAGATGTCCGAGGATGATGCGGCCAGGTCGAGAAGCCCTTGCTCGTAATGTTGGCCTAGGACGCCGATCACGTCGCCGCTTTCCGACACTACAACCCAACCAACCTGGCTTCTCTCGCCGCCGGTCCCGACCCTAAGATCGCTGATGCCGGTATTGCCAAAGTCTATGACGTGGTGGAGCACACCCGGTAGCAACCTTGGCTCGCGGAGCCCGCCCGGATCTGCAGAGTAGCCGATCACGAACGTGGCCGATTCGTCCGGCAAGCTCTCTCCATCAACCAGCTCCAGGCCGCCAACAGGCGTGTCGATTGGGCCGATAACCGCCAAATCTGCGAGCAAGTCGATACCCTTTACCGGGACTTCGATGAACTCCGGACCGCCCGGGAACACGACCCGTACCCTGTCGAACGGCCAGACGACCTGTGCGTTCGCCACTACGTATCCGTCCTCGATGAGCACTCCGCTGCCGCTGCGGGCACCAGTCTCGACGCTTACGATCGAGGGAGAAACCATATCTAGGATCTGTGCCGGCGTCAGACCCTCGGGCGACGGATCTTCAGTCGAGTCCGGTACCGAGGTGGGCGTTGCGTCGGGTTCCTCGGGTCGTGAATCTCGAGCCGCTTGAGTTAGAACCACCTCGGGGTCGGCAGCTTCTATTTCCAACACGTATCCGCCAGGAGCGTACCAAGAAGAGCGATTTACCGATGCGATGTGGCTCCCTGTTTCAGGGGCCTGGTAAAAGGTGGAAGATCCACTCCGGTGAACAATGCCGGTGCCTTTGGAATCGAAGACTATACGTCCGTTTCCGTCCAGGGGTCGGATGTTAAGGACACTGTCGAAAACGACAGATGTCTTTCTAACCTGAACCGTCTCGCCGTAGCTTAGATCGAGGACAAAGTAGTCGATGTCCCCTGGGAAGTCGATGCTCCCATATACGGTTTCACCCGCTTGAATTTGCCTGCCATCGTCCGAATCATGCAGGTATGACAGTGGATGACTGCTGGTCAGCGTGAGACTCTCCGGGCCTGCCACCGATTGACTTACGATCACAAAGTGAGGCTCGTCTTTCTCGATGATCAGCGAACCAGCCGCCGCGTCCGTTTTGTTTTTGGGGAGGATTAGCTTTGTCCCGCCAATAGAATCGACCACGCTCAACGTGCCGTCGTCTTCGCCCGTGAGTTCAAGTTCAATCGCGGTTCCCGGCATCTCGTTGATCACGTAGACACGCTGTGCCAAGAAGTGCTCCAACGCGAGTTCGTGACGAAGCTCTCCCCCTTCGAACGGGATGCGCCGGTCGCCCAACTTGAACGAATCCTCGCCGGCGATGATCTGACGCACCTTCGGCAATATGTCGGCTGACGATGCCGAGACTTCGAATCGCGTTCCCGGCGGCCGGCGCCCGAGCACACCAACCACTTCGCCCCTCTCAGACACGAGTGCCCATCCGCTATATCGGCTCGCTGATTCCCCGTAGGCCAGAGACTTGGCCCTAGTGTGCACGAAAGTGATGCCTATGGCCCCAAAATCGCTGGCCCCACGGGCTGCCCTTGATTCGACTAATGGCTGACCAAAATCCTCCGGCTCGCCCGGGTACCCAATCACGAACACATCGGAGTCTTCCTCTGGGACCTCGCTGTCGGCCAACTCTACGCCGATGGTTGGAGAGTCGATCGGGCCGAGTACGGCCAAGTCTGATATGAAATCGAATCCCTTTACAGGTACTTCAAGAAACTCGGAACCGTCCGGCAACACGATTCTGACCTCTTCGAACGGCCAGACGACTTCTGCGTTAGTAACTACGTAACCGTTTTCGATCAATATCCCGCTGCCCCTACGCGCGGCCGTTTCGACAAATACGATTGATGAAGACACCTTGGCGGCGAGTTGAGCCGGCGTTGCCTGCGTCGGTGTCGCGGTAGAAGTCGGCTCCGGGGTAGGCGTGGGGTACGGCGTTGGCGTAGCCGTGGAAGTGGGTTCCGGTGTTGGTGTCGAGGTCGGCGTTAGCGTAACCGTAGAAGTGGGCTCCGGCGTGGGTGTTGGAGTCGCCGTTGGCGTAGCCGTGGAAGTGGGCTCCGGCGTAGGCGTGGAGGACGGCGTTAGTGTCGAGGTCGGCGTAGGAGTAGAAGTGGGTTCCGGCGTCGCGGTGGCGGTTGGATCCGGCGTCGCGGTGGCAGTCAGTTCACGGGTTGGTGTGGGTTGGGGACCGACTCCACATCCCCATAGCAACGTAGCGACCAGCAGGCACAGCAGCGCGGTCGATGTGCGAGAGCCGCCCGCCAACATGATAGGCCCTCCTTGTGCCGCGACCGCCTGGCGCGGTTGTACACAAGTCTACCAGCGGAATTTAGGGAAGTACCAAGAGGCAACCCCGGCCGGCAGGTGGCGACGTTGCGAAGGCCCGACGGAATCTGTGCTTGTTGTCTGTTTCTTGCCCCCGCCCTTTTCGGTCCTTGAAGTGGTCATGAGAACGCAAGGCTTCCTGCCTCGCACGGGATGCCGCGCGTTTACTCGGTTCAGGTATTGTATTTACTGCGCCGCGCAGGCTGCGGGTTGAGATCCGCGTCCATCCCCACTGTTTAGAGAGTCGAATCCGTTTGATAGTGCATCGCCTGCATCCGGTACATCTTTGCATATCTACCATTTCGAGAGAGTAGCTCAGCGTGGCTGCCGGACTCGGTGATTCTCCCGTCATCTAGAACCAGAATGTGGTCGGCAACGTGGACGGTCGAGAACCGATGGCTGATGATCAGTGCGGTCTTGCCGGCGACCAACTGGCGAAAATGGCGAAACAACTCATTCTCTGCCTCGGCGTCCAGTGCAGCGGTAGGTTCATCGAGGATTACAAATGCTGCGTCCCGCATGAAGCTGCGCGCCAACGCAACCTTTTGCCACTCGCCGCCTGACAACTCAACACCACCCTCGAACATCCGCGTGAGTTGTGTATCGTAGCCGTGTTCTAGTTTCGCAGCTATCTCGTCCGCGCCGGCCCACCGTGCCGCCATCTCGACGCTGCGCTCGGATCTCGGCGCCGTTGCACCAACGCTTATGTTTTCACCCAGGGTTAGAGCAAATCGGGCGAAGTCTTGGTAAACGACCGATATTCGTCGGCGCAGAGAGCCAACGTCGTATGACCGAATCGGGACACCATCGATCATGATCTCCCCGCCAGTAGGGTCGTACATGCGCGTCAAGAGCTTAACCAGCGTGCTCTTGCCGGCTCCGTTCGCACCAACGATCGCGGTAATCTGTCCGGCGGGTAGTCGCGCTGTCACGTCAACCAAGACATCTTGGACCGACTCGGGATACCTGAACGATGCACTACGGAACTCAACTCCCACGTTGAGCTGGGCAGGTGCCGGCAAACTTCGGTCATTAGGCGCCATCGAGAGCTCGGGTTCGGTGTCTTCGTCGAAACCCACCAGGGCGCGCAAATGCAGAAACGAGTCGTAAGTATCGCCAAACCATCCGACAAGAGTCAACAGCCTTGACTCAGCCTGGATGACTATGTTCAGGTACAGAGCCACGTCGCCCAAAGTCAGCCGTCCCGCGCTCGACTGTGATGCCACGTAGAAAAATCCAAACGCCAAAACAAGCGCATAGAGACCCGTGAATACGACTGTCGTGCGCAGCTGGAGAAAATGAAGACTATTGAGCTGGCCGATAGCGATCACGCTATGTTTTCGAAACCTGCGAATGAAGAATTCACCAAGGTTGAATACGCGTACTTCCTTGGCAAGGTCAGGAGCCGTAGCTACCCTGGTGCAGTAATCCATCTCCCGAGATTCGCGAGAGCGGTTCAATGCCGTGGACCACATTGCACTTGTCAGGCGTTCCTGTGAAAGTAGGTGAAGACTGCCGGCAAGCACCAGAGCGATCGGAATCAGCACGTGCAGGTTCCCAAGCAAAATCAACATACCGGCCAGCGTAATCAGTCTCCCCGGGCCATGCGGCAGGCTTGTGAACAAGAACGGCAAATAATACGCGTTGTCCTGCAAAACGGGGAGTTCATCCTGAAAAGTCGGCCGCTCGATTTTTTGAAGGCCCCTGAGGCGCCTGCCTCCCTCCATCAGGCGATGATCCACGGCCGCCACGGCGCGCGCTTCAAACCATGTGGCGAGCGATCGGTGGATCGGTTCGACAGCTTCAAGCACGATTAGGACTAATACGTAAACGATGGCCAAGTTGATAGCGGTGGCGATATCCGGCTGTCCGCCTGCGTCACCCGCCAAGTTGTCGACCACAAGCTTCGCAAGCCACACTTGGCCTATAGGCAGCAGCGACGCCACCGCAACTAGCGCCACGGTCCCGGCTGCGGCGCGAGGCGACGCTACAACGATCATTTCGATCCCACGCGCCAAAATGTGGAAAGTGCGCGACGCGATGGCCAAGTATGATCGAGCTTTCGTCAGCTTCGCCCGCACGAACTTATTGTCCTCGAGTGGGCTCATCAGTGACTCGGCTCGGCTTGATTGCCAAGGTAGTTTTGCTGTTGGAGCCTGAACAGGCGCGCATAGGTGCCACCTCTGGCCATCAATTCAGTGTGACTTCCCTCTTCCTCGATACCTCCATTCGCCAAGAATAGGATGCGGTCCGCCATTTGCACCGTGGAGAATCTATGGCTGATCAGAAGGGTTGTCCGGCCTTTCGTCAGCTCGTGGAAACGCAGGTAAAGGCTGTACTCGGACTCAACATCGAGAGCGGCCGTTGGCTCGTCGAGCACCAGAATCTGACTATCCCTCATGAAGGCGCGGGCCAATGCGAGCTTCTGCCACTCTCCAACTGACAGTTCGCGACCTCCGAACTCACGGCCAAGTCTGGTTTTTAGGCCATTCGGCAGGTCGCGGATCAATTCCGACGCGTCGGCTCTCGAGGCAGCTTCGAGGATGTGCTCAACGTTTTCAAGTTCTTCAACCTGGCCAAAGCCGATATTGTCCTCCACCGACAGTTCGTAACGGCCGAAGTCTTGAAATATAACCCCCATCTCCCGCCGCAGATCGTCAAGGTCATAATCGCGCAGGTCCACGCCGTCCAACAGAATACGGCCATCGGTCGGATCGTACATCCGGAGCAGCAGCTTCACAGCGGTAGTCTTGCCCGCGCCATTCTGGCCCACCAGCGCAAGGCACTCGCCGGGCGAGAACGAAAAAGAAAGCTCACTGAGCACAGGCGTATCGGATCCTGGGTATGAGAATGTGACTTTATCGAACACTATTCCCTTCCGAATGAGTCTCGGTGCTGGCAACGGTTTGCGAGATACCGGCAGATCCGGTGGCGCATTTAGGATTCGGTGGACAGAAGGCAGGAAAAGAAACGCATTTGGCAAGAACCCAAGACTTCTCCCTAGCTCGATTAGATGAATCTGCAACATTGTCACCGCGCCACCGTAGAGCGCGAGATCGCCAATCGGACGCCCACCCCAGCCGATCAGCCATACTACGTAAATGTAGACTGCACCCCCAGCTATAGAGGAAAGTACTGTGGCCGCCGTTATGGACGCTGTCGACCGTTTGCGCAAACTGTCGAGCATGCTTGTCGTCCGCGCGAAGATGGCGTCGTAGCGTCGTGCGAGAAACGAGCCCATGTCGTATAGCCGCACGTCCTTTGCCGGCGGCGCCGTAAGAAGCAGATCACGGCTATACTCAAGGCGACGCGCATCTGGGGTCTGCCCGTAGAGTGCACCACCTGTTCGCATCAGGAAGACATAGTGTTGGGCAATCTGCGGCAAAGCGACTAACACCAGCAATATTGGGACGAGGAAATGCAATCCACCCAGCACCACCAGTAACGCGATTACGGTCACTAGGGACACTACAGCTTCTGCCCCGAAGTACATCAGTTCTAGACCGCTCAGTGTTCCACTGCCCCGCGCTCGCATTAGGTCGTCGGCAAAGTCAGGGTCCTCGAAACGAGCTAGGCCCCGCCAGCGGTTAGCGGCGAGAATTAGCTGCTCGCCCACAAAAATGTCTATCCTGTCCCCGGCCATGCCATGCAAAGTAAGGGCGAGTGGACGGATGAGTTGGCTAGCGGCCAAAACCACAGCCGCCAAGGAAATCCATACCTCCAATGAGAAATGTGCGACGAAAGGTTGAGGCGCTGTGACTAACCCCGATCGCACGGCCAAGCTGTCGAGTATGGCTTTCGAGAGTATCAGCATTGCCGGGGTAAGAATGGCCTCCAGCACAATCAACATAAGTATGCCGATCAACAGACGTGGACTCGCGCGCCAAGTCAGCCAAAGAGCGAGCCTAAGAAACTTAAGCGTCTGCTTCACTCGATAGTCGAGTGACCGTTCCGCGTTCCCATTGGAGCTCAAAGCCACCTCCCTGTCGCCGGAGCAGAACTTACGCTATCCACGTCACACATTCGGGTATGATTTCATGTCAAATGTCTTGGCTCACAACAATCAGATAGCGACAAACCTCATTGCCGCCGGCGATCGCTTCGCCCCCAATTCCGCCCTGAGTTTGACGGGTCCCACGTATCAGGTCCCAGAACCTCATCTCTTAGGCCCGTGGATCGTTCCTAATCAAGAGCGGGTTCGAGTCCTCCACAGTGCCGGCTATCGCCCCTGGAGACCTACCATCATTACACTCGCCGTATCCGACAACGCCTTCGCCCGTCTCGAACTTCACGAAAATCCATGGCCGCCAGCCGGCGTCCACCGTAAGTGTGTCGATGCGTGCGACCTTCGTACAACGGTCCCTAGTCATGTACCCAACCTAAGTTATGTCGGCGCGAGTCTCCTGCGTCGAATGAAATGTTAGAGGTTTGCTCGGTTCAGGTATTATATTTACTGCGTGACGCGGGCTGCGGGTTAAGATCCGCGTCAATCCCCACTGGTTAGCGATCCGAAACCGCACCCGAACCTGGAATTCCCTTCCCGGAGGTATGGCGATGGCAGTTGGTGAGACCCTCTCGATTAAAGGCCCTGTATATGATGGGTTCAGCGAAATCCTCACACCGGCGGCGCTAGAGTTCGTAGCCAATCTTCAAAGAAAGTTCGGTCCCGCAAGAGAGAACCTGCTGGCACAGAGGGCTGAACGTCAGAAGGCGTTGGACGAAGGCGCGATGCTTGATTTTCTCCCAGAAACCGCCCCTATCCGAGCCGGCGACTGGCAAGTAGCGCCGGCGCCTCCGGACCTGCTCGATCGCCGTGTGGAGATCACCGGGCCGGTTGATAGGAAGATGATCATAAATGCCCTGAACTCAGGAGCAAGGGTGTTTATGGCCGACTTCGAGGACGCAAATGCTCCAACTTGGCGCAACCTTATCGAGGGCCAAATCAACTTGATTGATGCGATCGAGCGCTCGATTGAATTCGTTAACCCTGACGGCAGAGTGTACCGGCTCAATCAAGATGTAGCGACGCTGCTGGTTCGCCCGCGAGGTTGGCACCTGCCGGAGAATCATCTGCTCGTCGACGGTGCGCCCATTTCTGCGAGCCTGTTCGATTTTGGTCTCTACTTCTTCCACAACGCGCATAGATTGGTCGACGCGGGAACGGGCCCCTATTTCTATTTGCCCAAGCTGCAAAGCCATCTAGAGGCGCGGCTATGGAACGACGTGTTCGTATTCGCCCAAGATCAGATCGGAATTAGCCAAGGAACGATCAAAGCGACCGTCCTCGTTGAGACGATCCTGGCCGCATTTGAGATGGAAGAGATTCTTTACGAACTCAGAGACCATTCGGCCGGCCTCAACGCCGGTCGCTGGGACTTCATCTTTAGCATCATCAAGACCTTCCGTCACGACCGCGAGACCATCCTGCCGGACCGGGCACAAATCACGATGTCCGTGCCCTTTATGCGTGCTTACACGAATCTCTTGGTCAAGACCTGCCACCGGCGAGGTGCCCACGCCATAGGCGGAATGGCCGCCTTCATCCCAAGCCGTAGAGACGCGCAGGTAAACGAGGTTGCGTTGGCTAAGGTTCGCGATGACAAACTTCGCGAGTCCGGCGATGGTTTCGACGGCACTTGGGTTGCCCATCCCGACCTCGTACCGGTCGCCAAGGAAATATTTGATGGCGCGTTGGGCGACAACCCAAACCAAGTCGAAAGGCTCCGCGAGGACGTGACCGCCAGCGTGAACGACCTTCTTCGATTCGCAATCGATGGTGGATCCGTCAGCGAAGAGGGACTGCGCAGCAACATCACTGTCGCCATTCTCTACATCGAGTCGTGGCTGCGCGGCGTCGGTGCAGCCGCACTTTTCAACTTGATGGAAGACGCCGCAACTGCCGAGATCTCCAGGTCACAGGTCTGGCAGTGGATTCGCTATGGCGTCTCCCTCAAGGAAGGCCCCCAAGTAACCAGGGAGTTGGTAGAGCAATACTTGGTGGAAGAGTTGGAGAAGATCCGTGCGGTCCTGGGCCCTGCTAGGTACGACAAGGGCCGATTCAACGAGGCGGTCGCCTTGTTCAAGCAAGTATCGTTGGGAGAGGATTTCGTAGAGTTTCTTACTCTGCCGGCCTATCGCTACATAGCATCCGATTAAGTTGCGTCAAGGTTCCCAACCGAGCCGCGTGAAAGGCCCGACGACGCCAACGACTACCTGCCCAACATGGCCAGCTGATAGTCGACACGGAGAAATGTAGCGCTGGGGCTTGTCCCCAGCCAAGGCGACGCCAAGAGCCGGAGTCCACGAAACCAGAATCCGCCGCCCAAATTCAAGGGGAAGCGGCAATCCACCCCGACTCCGGCAATCTCGTATCGAACCGGCCTCTCCACACAACCAATCTGATTGCTCCGGCTCGCCGCTACTCGTCGTCCGCTTCGAGCCGGCCGGCCCGTCCCAGTATCGACCAGAAAGCGCGGTCTGCGTTGTGTACTATCGTGTTCTCCAGGCCGCGCACAACCAACTCACCCTCGCCTGAATGACAACCCGCCGCATGGGCGACCGCTTCCGGTAGGCCCACCGTAAGCGCTAGGTGCACCCCGTACGCCGGATGGCGAATCGCCGGAAACCCGGAGGCTGCGGGGTTCGCCTTCCATCTCGCTTGGTTTGAGGGGCTAAACTCGAACGGCTTGCCCACGTCGTGACAAAGGGCGCACGCGATTAGGAGATCGCGATCGATTCCCACGCCACCGACGACACGTTCGAGCTCGTCCGCTAGCCCCAACGCCATTCTCGTGACGCCGCGGATGTGGTCCGACTGCGTACCTTCTAGCATCGCCGGCGTGTCTGGATTCCCAGAGGCCCGTATCTGGTCAATGCTGGTGAATTCCGTCTGCGACAATCCCAGTGCCCATGCGTGCACGACCTTTTCTCGTAGACCCTCGTCTTGAATCTCATGAACTTCCGGCAGACTGCGGCGCACTCCGGCTTTTAGCTCTTCTAGACTTGCCATCTCTAGCTACTCCTTACATTGGTAGGAAAAATGATGTTACGCGGCTTTCGCGTGTGCCGTTGAACCCTACTATGCCCCGTTCTCGTCATTCCGGCGAAAGCCGGAATCCAGGGGGCAAGGGAGGGGCCGATGACACTCGAACACCCCGACCGACAAACGCACCCAATTCTCACACCTTGGTGTGCCGGCGCCAGCCGGCATGGGCGATTGGTAGATAAATGTTCGGGTCTTCCACAGGATTTCTCCTCCGCTCTCTCTACCGGGGAAACGCTTCCCGAACGCCGCCGTCGACTGGCAGCATGCATCCCGTCGTCTTCGATGAACGGTCGCTTGCGAGGAACAACGCCGCTTCCGCCACGTCTTCGGCCGTCACTTCGACGCCGAGCAAACTGCGGCGACGATAATGGTCCTCCAATTCGAACGGGGAGATTCCGTAGGAACGCGCCCGCTCCGTGCGCAATTCGTCCGACCAGAGATTACTCCGCCCGAATACTGCATCAGGGTTCAACACGTTTGCCCTGATTCCAAACTCGCCTCCCTCCATGGCAACAACCCGGGCTAGCTGCGCTTCTGCCGCCTTGGACGCGCTGTACGCGCCGAAGTTCTTGCCTGGAGCGACCACGTTCTTTGTCGCTACGAAGACAACGTTTCCGCCAATTGCCTGGGCTTTGAACAAGCGCAGAGCGGCACGAGCCATCAAGAAGTGACCAGTCGAGTTAACTGCAAGATTACGTTCCCATTCCGACAGTTCCAGCTCGTCGATCGGTCCACAGGTGGCGATGCCGGCGTTTGATACGAGCACGTCGAGACCGCCATATGTCAGGCACGCCGTCTCAAACGCCTGCTCGATCTCCCGTTCATTCGTTACGTCCAGTCTGCAGGCAATCGCGGCACCATCCCCTTCGCTGTCGATTATCGCCTCCGCGACGGACCGGGCACCGCTGAGGTCGATGTCGGTAACTACGACATGAGCCCCGGCCGAAGCGAGTCGCATTGCGATTGCCCTACCTATTCCGCTTGATCCGCCGGTCACCAGCGCTACCCGCCGGGCCAACTCGCGTTCCGGCGGAGACAAGGTCAGTTTGTAGAGCTCCAGGGGCCAGTACTCTGCGCGAAATACCTCTTCCTCGCTCAGCGACTTGTAGCAGGAGACACTCTCCGCGGACGCCATGATATCGATGGTATGGAGATATATCGAACGGGCCATCTGTTCCGAGGCCGGATCATTGCCCCTGGTCCACATACCAATCCCCGGTACGAGCACAACGCGCGGCATCGCCGGCAGCATTGGTTCATCCCGCCGCCAGCGTCCGACGTAGTCACGATAGCGTTTCTCGTAGCTCTCGAGAGATCGGGCCAGGGCGCTCGGAAATCCCCCGACGTCGGTCGGATCTTCCACGTCGACCCACAACGGCCAACTCTTAGTGTTCAAAATGTGGTCCGGCGTCGCCGCACCCTGAAGCGAGGCGCGTTTGGCAGCTTCGTTTCCAACGAAGTCCATAACGCCTGGATCGTCCGTGTACCGCGCTATTACACGCTCATCTCGGCTAAGGGCCCCCCGGATTATTGGTGCTATTCGTCCGGCCGCCATCCGTCTCGATTCGGGGTCGAGGCGAAATTGTGGCTTTGCCACAAAGACTTGCTTGCCTCCGCTTCGACTTGATACGTAATCCTCGGCTTCGGTAACGAGCTTGATATGGGCCCGGTAGCTGGTCTCGACCGATTCTCCCCAAGTCACCAGACCGTGATTCAGCAGAATCAACCCCCTTGCCGTCGGATTCTCCCGAACCGCCATGCCGACCTCCTTTGACAGCAGGAAGCCGGGCCGGCGGTAGGGAATCAGGATGACCTGATCGCCGTAAAGATCGCTTAACAACGCTAGATGGTCAACCGTGTTGGTTAGAGAGAGTATTGCATCGGCATGTGTATGCGCCACGCTAACCGCCGGCACGAACGCATGGAGCAGTGTTTCGATGGATGGCCGGCGAGATCCCGGCTCCATAAGGCAATTGCCCAGATAAGCCACCATGTCTTCGTCCGACATGTCGTCTCTTTCGATCAGAGGCAATACGTCATCGAGTCGCACGCCGGGGAAGTCGCCTCGTTTGATAGTTCGCAAATCTGAGCCGCTGCCCTTGATCCTCAAGACACGGACGCCACGACCGCGAAAATCTACTTCGTCCCGTTTGATGGAAGTGTTCCCACCGCCGCGTAGCACTAGCTTGGTCTCGTCCCCGATAAGGCGCGATTGGTGGACTAAGGCATCAAGGTCGTCCGACTGAACACTCGCGACAGTCGACCAGCGGTCCTTCATAGACTTGGCACCTCGCCTTCTGCCATCATTCTTCGTCTTGAGTGGCGGATGAGGCCAACAAATCGGCCGGCCACTCTCCCGGGCTAAAGATGCCCCGTTCAGTGATTATCCCAGTGATGAAGCGGGCCGGCGTTACGTCGAAAGCAGGATTCAGTGCCGGCGAATCAGGCGCGGCAACCCGTATCTTGCGCCAAACGCCATCTTCGTCTGGACCAGATTGGAACAAGACTTCTTCCTCTGATCGGTGCTCGATCGGGATGCCATCTCCGGTTGGAATCTGAAAATCGAAAGTCGAAAGTGGTGCCGCGGCATAGAACGGGATGCCGAACTCCCTAGCGCAGATCGCCTTTTCCAACGTTCCTACCTTGTTGGCCACATCGCCATTCTTTGCAATGCGGTCGGCACCCGTGATTACTAGGTCGATCTGTCCTTGACCCATCAGGTGGCCGGCGGCATTATCGGCTATAATTGTGTGGGAGATGTCCTCGTTGTGAAGCTCCCAGGCAGTCAGACGAGCGCCTTGCGAGCGCGGACGAGTCTCACCCACCCACACGTGAATCCTGCTGCCTTGGCCGGCGCTGGAGTAGATGGGTGCCGTCGCGCTGCCAAAGTCCACGTTGGCCAGCCAGCCGGCGTTGCAATGGGTCAGTATCCGAGCATTTACCGGTATGATTGCCCGACCTATCTCACCCATGCGCCGGCTGGCGGCCACGCTATTGTCGGCCAGCTCTTGGGCTGCCTCGACAGCGGTGCTCGCGGCGCATTCTGGGTCGGCGGCCGACTTGGCCGCGTTCCATACGCTTTCAGTGGCGAAGAATAGATCACGGGCAGTGGGGCGCGTCGCCTCGATCCGTAACCGAGCGCCACGAACGTATCTCCATGGGTCGGCTCGAGGAGCTTCCCCAAAGGCTTGGGCCATCGCGAAGCCGGCGGCCGCCCCGATAGCCGGTGCGCCACGCACGGCCATCGCCTGAATCGCGTCCGCTGTCGCCTCATGCGTTCGACACTTCTTAATGGCAAATTCAAACGGGAGTAGGTTCTGATCGATTAGGTGAACGATCCGGTTCTTCATCCATACCGTTCGATATGGTGTGCCGTTAACACGCATGCTGAAAGATCCTCGCTTCGCCATTGACAGGCGCGTTGATCGAAGCTGGTGTTCATTCTATAGCCGGCTCATCTCCTGGACAAAACGGAGGCTCTGCCCGCAGATCGCGCGGGTCGCGGACGTAGAAGATGAAGAGAAACACAGCTACTAATGAGATGGCAGTCGAGAGCCAGAACATCGCTTGGTACCCGACCGCATCTGCTATTAGACCCCCGATAATCGGTGCGGCGAAAGTAGTCGGCGCCAGCAGCAATCCGGCCAGTGCCGTGTAGGTAGGCTGTTGCCCAGTGGGGGCGTATTCCAACAAAATGTTGAACACGGACACGCCCATAGTCGCGTAGGTCGCGCCAACAGCGACAAAGGCAAGATATATCAACCACCAGGTCTCTGACGATAGGCCTGCGGCAAGGCTTGCGATCCCCAGGCTTCCAGTGCCGACCGTGATGACTATCTTGTGGCCAAAGCGGTCCGCTAGCGTTCCAAATACAACGCTTGATACCATTTGAGTCGCCAAAAGGATAAAGTTGAATGCTCCCATCTGCCACTCGGCCAGTTTTAGATCATTCAGAGCGTATACAGCATAGAATCCGACCGCCATTGTGCCCAGGCTCGCGACCAGGCGAGCCACCAGAAAGCGCGAGAGATCAACGTCACCCCGGAGAATCGTTGGCAAGCGTGCTATGTATTCACGGAGACTGGTGGAGACTCGATCAGTCCTTAGCTCAGGTTCTCGTACCCGGAAGAGAAACACGAACCCTATCCATAAACAAGCTGAAGCGAACGCCAGACAGGAAACGTAGCTCAACGGGTATGAAAAGCTGTTAATCAGGAAACCGACCGCCGCCGAAGCAAGTAGCCCCAGGCCGGCGCCGATGGTGTTGGTCCAAGCGAAGAATCGGCCGCGAATGTTTACCGGTACTATTTTTGTGATGATGCCAAACCATGCCGGTAGGACAATCCCGCCAACAAGGGACATCATGGCTAGAGATAGGAACAGGAATATCAGGGTCGCTGTAGGGTTGCTCGCCGCGAACAAGAAAACCACGATGGCCATGAGTGCCAACGGTAGTCGTTCGAAGACTGTATAGCGGATCACGTGAGGGAGTTTTCGGTTCAGGCCCTCGACGTAGTTGGCTACCAGGATTCCCGGCAGGCTCCAGCCAACCATCTGGATTGCCGGTATCAGACCGATCGCCGCATTCGACGCGCCGAGGCGCACCGCGAGTGCCGGGAGAACTGTTGTAAAAGAAGCGAAACTTAGCCCGGCTTGGAACATGCCGAACACGCCGGCCAGAGCCGCGAAGTTCCGCCGTAGATTCTGCCGGGCGAATCTATCTAATTCGGTCTGCGACGGAGACTGAGCCAATTCGGATGTTCCCTAAACAAACGGAGAATCTCTCGTCAGACCGAATCGGGACTTAAGCTGACCAGCCGGCGGTCGATCGAACGCCCAACCGCCATATCGGCAACCAGCTTGCCAGTAATAGGCGCCAGTAATATGCCGTTGCGGAAATGTCCGCTCGCCACCATCAAGTTATCGATCCCCTCCAGCTTGCCGACATAGGGCATTGTTCTGTCCGTTCCGGGCCGCAGCGCTACTTGAGCACCCTTGAAGGTCCACTCGGACAGTGCCGGCATCGCCGCAAGGCCGGCTCTTAGCTGAGATGCGACTCCCTCTGACGTCAGCCGGCAGTCAAAACCAGCCTCCTCGACTGTCGCACCGACGAGAATTGTCCCATCTGCTCGCTGGTGAAGATACGCATCCGGCGTGTGTACAATTACGCTCATCGCCTGTCTGTTCGTATGGAGATGCACGACCTGTCCTCGGACCGGACGAATAGGGATCCGGCGTCCTACCCATTCACCGGCTAGCCCTGTCCACGGCCCCGCGGCTAGAATCACCAGATCGGCCGCTAAGTCACCTTGGTTGGTGGTCACGCCTAGCACTCGGTTTCCTTCCATTTTGATCCCGGTGACTTGCCGGCCTTCGCAGACACGAGCTCCGGATCGCTCAGCAGCGAGCGCCAACCCGCGAACGAAGCGCGGTGAGTTCACTTGACCATCACTAGCGACCAGTACCCCGCCGACGTAACGCGGGTGAGCGAATGGCCACAGCTCCCGCAATTCTGCGGTGTCTATCATCATTGGAGCGTCTGGCATCCGGGCATATTGATTTGCGAACATTCTGTACTGGTCCAGCTCCGTTGGGTCGTCAGTCGCCGTCAATGCTCCGCATCGCAGGTATTCAATGTCATATGCAGTTAGTTCACGTATCTCTTCCGCCAACTTGGGAAACATTTCGTGGCTGGACCTGACCAGGACCGTGTATGGATCGTCTTCCTCTCCTTCCAGGGAGTGCAAAAGGATGCCTCCTCCCACTCGAGAGGCGTGGGATCCGATCAGGTCTCGTTCCAATAGCGTCACCGACACTCCGAGTTTTGCCAGGTGAAAGGCTATCGAGCAACCGATAACTCCCCCGCCCACAATGATCACTTCGTTGGATTTGCCCAAGTTATGCTTCTCCGTCAAAAACTGTACGCCGCGTCATACACCACAGTATTCGAGGGTAGCGAGCGCGTACATCTGGGTGATGTGTACCAACTGTTTCACATTGATGCGTTCCAGGTCGGAATGTGCCGTCTCATGTGCCGGCCCGTAATATACCGCCGGCACCCCAGTCTCATTGACGTACAGGTTCGCGTCGCCGACAAGGCCCATACCGACTATCTCCGGCGCTCTACCGGTCAATCGCTCTCCGGTTATCTGTAACGACTTCACCAGGGGATGCGCGCTCGATGTCTCGAAGGGCTCACGGGTCCCTTGCAATTCGACCGTGCCACGAAGTCCGTGCAAACGAGCGGTCTCGTCGCAAATCAACGACAGTTCCTCTAATATTTCCTTCGCGTCGTGTCCCGGCGTCCATCGCCGGGTCCCAGTGACGACCACCCTCGCCGGCAGGCGGTTGGGATAGTCGCCGGCCGAAACCATGCCTACGTTCACTTGGTCGCGTCCGGCCAGGGGATGGCCAGGCTCCGCCGAGATCTGCTCCTCGAGGCCATCCAGCTTCTTCAGTAAAGTTGCAACTGCCCTGATTGGGTTGGATTGAAATGGTACCTTTATAGTATGGATTGGCCCGCGATCGTCCGCCATAGTAATCCTGAACATCGCGCAACCAAGGCTCGCTGTCCAGATCGCCGCCGGTCCTTCGACGATTAGGATTGCGTCCGGCCTAATCGCCCGCTGATTGATCCTCTCTATCAACCTCAGCGGGCCTTCTTTCTTGCCGGCCGGCGCCTCGTGGCCAACCACGCCCGTCAGCCAAACATCCCCCTTCAGCTTTACTCCGCGCCGAATGATGGCGCGCACCGCGTGAATCATCGCGGTCAGACCACCCTTCATATCCTCTGCTCCGCGGCCGGTGATCCACTCGCCGTCCCGTCCCGGGGGTCTACATTCGCCTGTGGGTATAGTATCGACGTGGCCATTGAATAGCAGACTTGGCCCACCGCCTGTGCCGGCCAATCGCGCGCCGACATTGGAGCGTCCCGGCTCGATCTCGTCGTACGACACGTCCAGGCCGGTTTCACTCAGCAGATTGGCCAAAAACTCCGCGCCGGGACCCTCGGCGCCGGTCTCACTCTTGACCGCCACAAACTCCAGGCAATCTCGGGCAAGAGTCTCCTCGTCGATCTCTGCCAATACTTTGCGGCGAATCAATTCCGAAACCATTATCCGACTCTCCATCGAAGTGAGAACACGCTCCGAAATGAGCGTCGCTCTTGGGTTGACCGATTATAGTCTGCCAGACCCAATATGCAATTGTCGGTTTCATGCAACCAGGGGTTCAATTCTTTAATGTTTGGGACTTCTAGAGCGTTTACCTAGGCCAACAAGCATTTGATCGAAACAGTCAACACACCAAGGCCATTCCGATAGTCCGCAACCCGCACGTCGTCATTGCCATGAAAATGCGCCTACGCCGCTTTCGAGCGCGCCGTTGAACCCCTCCATTCCGCGATCTCGTCAATCCGGCCCCCCAATTCGTCATTCCCGCGAAGGCGGGAATCCAGAGGGGAGGTGCGGGTTGTGGCAATGACGCTAGAACTCTCCCACCAACCAATGCACCCAATTTTCACACCTTGGTGTGCCGGCGCCAGCCGGCATGGGCGATTGGCATGAAAATGTGCCCTCCAGTCAACCTCGATGCCGGCTCTCCACCGGCGAAACGTGCCGACTTGTAGACCGATGGCCGATGGCGGAATGAGAAAATGTAGCGCGGGGGCTTGTCCCCCGCAGGGGTCGGGGTGGGGCGTGGCAGAATCCGCCGTGCCAATTCGCTGTACCAAACTACAACTCCGGCTTTTCATACCTTGGTGTGCCGGCGACAGTCGGCATGAGCGATTGCTATGAAAGCATGTCCCGGACCCCGATCCGGGATAGACCGTCCGAGTAACCTCTCATCGTAATTCGCGGCGTCCCCACCGGCATTCCGGCCGCCACCTCGTCATTCCGGCGAAGGCCGGAATCCAGAAGGGGAGGAGAGGGGCAAGACCGCCATACAAAAGGCGAAAGCCCGGCGTCCCACCATTTTCATCCTCTTATGCGGCCTTCGCAAGGCCATGGTGATTCCTGCGAAAGCCTGCCCCGTACTCCGATACGGGGGCAGGAATCCAGAGGGGTGGGGGGAGGCAAGACCGCCGCCAGTCTTACGCTCGTGAATTCCGATTACCCCCTACGTCACCCTGGCGAAAGCCCGGGCCAGAATCCATCTATAGCGTATCAGTCTTGGTAGCGGCGCATATTAGAGAATCACAAACCCCTGTTCATGCAACAGTCGCCTTTGAACGCTATGCCGCAACTTGATAGGATTATGGCGCACCAAGCTTGCAAGGCTGAAACTACACTGGAGTTCTCGTGGAAGACCTAGCCTTTTTCGGCGGAAGCCGAGTTGTCGATTCGACCGGCGCGCAGCCGCATAATCCCTGGGCGTATACTGATCTTGAAGACGCCCTCAAGCGGCACCTCGGAGTCAGGTACGTTCTTCTCGTTAATAGCGGAACTAGCGCAATCACTGCGGCGCTGCAAGCGGCCGGCGTGGGTCCCGGCGATGAAGTCATCACCGTCTCCCATTCGTGGATCGCCCACGTTGCCGCCATCTTCAACTGTAACGCGATACCCGTTTTCGCCGATGTCGACCGGCGGACCTATAACATCGACGTCGACGATGTCGCTCGCAAGATTACTCCCCAAACGAAGGCTATTCTCCCGGTCGACCTATACGGTCTACCCGCCGATATTCCGGCGTTGGTGGAGTTGGCAGATCGGCACAACATTCGCGTTGTCGAGGATGCCTGCCAGGCAGGAGGCGCCGAAATCGATGGTCGCAAACTTGGTTCAATCGCCCATCTGACTGCTTTCAGCTTCAGTGGCAAACCTATAAGCGGCTGGGGCGGTGGTTTCGTGACCACCAACGACCACGAACTCTACCAGCGGGCGATCCTAGCCGGCCAGATGAGCACACTAGTCTCAAACACCGTCACTGATCCGGACTTGCAAGTCCAAAGGGACTTCCCCGGTCGCGGACAGAACATGCGCATGTTGCCTCAAAAGCCCGAAGCGATACTCCACGACATGGACAGCGTAGATCCACGCATCGACGCCCGCATAGAAAACTGCGAATACTTGAATGAGCGGTTCTCCACGATACCCGGCATCACAGCGCCATTCACCCCAGACGGCTACAGGCACGTATACCACATCTATACGCCGGTCCTCGACGTCGACGAGGTGGGGTTCTCCAGGAATCTGTTCCTCCAAGCACTCGCGGCCGAGGGCATCCCGGCAACTGCCTACGTCAGCCATCTGAGCAATCATTATTGGAATGAGGATGGTCCGACCCCCGGTTTCCAGCACATCGATTCCGGCCCTATCCACTGGCGTAATGTCTTCCAGAACTTGGACTACCATGGCAAGGGCTGCCCTTGGACCTGCGGCCACGCTGTTCGCACCCCAGACTACTCCAGGGGATCATTGCCAGTAACCGAGTGGCTAAATCAGCGCGAGTTCTGCTTCCGCCAACCCATGCTCTCCTACCCGAATGGCAAAGAAGAGATGCAGGCGATCGTGGACGGTGTCAAGAAAGTAATTGACCATGCCGAGCAACTGCAAAGATACGAGTCTGCCCAGTTGGTGCCGGCGACCTAGTCTCAGCCCGCAATTCGAATCTAACGGAGGTGGTCACCCGGTGAAGCTGACACAGAGTCAGATTGATCTATTCTACGATCAAGGATTCTTACAGCTGGATGATGCTCTTGGTTCCCTAGAGCTGAATCCGGTCATCTGGGAGTATGAAGGATTAATCGACCGGCGGGCGCGAAAGCTCTACGCCGAGAATAAGATCTCTTCCCTGCATGAACGGGCGCCGTTCGATCAGCGTATCGCTGTAATCGGGCAAGAATCTCGAGAGATTGGCGACCGGCTCAACGCTATGTATACCCGTGGCCCGGCAATTTTCAATCTTATGAAAAACCCGACGCTCCTCGACATCGCTGAGTCATTGATCGGTCCCGAAATCCTGTGTCACCCTACTCAACAGTTCCGCCCTCGCATCCCGGATCGGGCAATGGGGAACTACGTCTATTCCGGCTCCTACTCCGGCTGGCACCAGGACGCTGGTGTGCTCGCGCCAGAGGCGGACAACCATCTTCTAGTGACCATTTGGATCCCACTCACTGAAGCGACAGTAGAGAATGGTTGCCTCGTGGTGATTCCTGGCAGCCACAAACATGGGATCAGACGCCACCAGCCAAGTCCTACGCCACCGGTGCTCTTCATACCCGAGGAGGAATTGCCAGCCGGCGAGCCTACACCTCTGCCAATCGAGCCAGGCGGCCTTCTTCTTATGCACAACTACATATGTCACGCGAGCTTGCCAAATAGCTCCGATCGGGTTCGCTGGAGCACCGATTTGCGCTACCAGGACTCGTCCAAACCGATTGGTCACTCCTATTACCCTGGCTTCATAGTGCGGAGTAACAGCAATCCCGACAGTGCATTGAAGTATCCAGAGTGGGTCTCGATGTGGGAAAGGGCGACGGCGGACACTTCCGCCAGACCACCGTCCTGGCGCTGGAAATAGCGTTGTAGCTCACGGAAGTCGCTTATGCCCGTCCTGATGATCACCTACGATACCGAAATGTTTGGGCCGGATTTCACGGCTCTGCATCAATGGTTGGGCGATAGGGTCAATGATCATTCCATTACCAGCCGATGGATCGAAAAGGCCAGCGAGCTACACACCCGGCTCGATGCGCCCTTCACCAGCTTCGTTGTCGGAAAGCTGATCGAGTTGCACCCCGGCGAGTTCAAAGCGATGGTCGATGAAGTTCCACAAATGGATGTCCAATCGCACACATACAGCCACGTAATATTGAAGACAATCGTTTTTGAACCCTCGGCGGAGTACTTGGAGGTGCGTCCGCTGGCGCCAGGGCCAGGCACGGATGAAGAGAGAGGTGTCAAGGTCGGCCGAGGTGAATCACTTGAAGTCATAAGGTCCGAATTGGTTAAGACTCGGGAGCTGATCGAGGAGGTCTGCGGAGTCGATTGCATAGGCATCTCCGGTCCGGGTGGATACTATCGTGGTCTCAGCGACCGGCTCGATGTACTGCGGGTAGTGTGGGAGGAGGGTAATAGAATAAGTCGCTGCTACTCCCGCAATCAAGATGACTTCGGTCCCATCCCATGGGACAAGCAGCCATTCTGGTATAAGGCCCAGGGATTTCCCGACCTTCTAGAGATCCCGGTCCAGGACTGGCAGGACGTGTTCTGGCGTGATCTGTATGGATGGAACAACATATCGGGTTATTTGGATCACCTCAAGAAAGGCATAGACATCATTGTGGAGCAGGACCTGGCATGGGCTGTGGGTCTCCACGAGTGGAGTGTTATCGAAAACGATCCCGAGATGACGGTTGTTGAGGGATTGATCAAATATGCTCAGGACAAGGGGGTGGAGCTACTCAGCTGCAAACAGTATTACCAGCGCCGCTTGGCCGATAGAGTCAGTTCGAATGGTCGCGACGCTTAATTCGCGACCAGAGTGCTAGCATAAGGGACTTAACAAGACTAGATACTGGCTCACAAAGGTCTGGAGGCCGGACGATGAGTCGACCATGCCTCGTTCATCCGGCTTAGGCAACCCTAAAGTGGTCCAATTGACCAAATCATGGAACGGAGGCAACGATGCCCGGCAAGAACATAGTCGTCTTGGGAACTATGGACACCAAAGGCCGCGAGATGCGGTGGGTGAAAACCGAGCTAGGCAAACACGGTCAAGCGGCAATCTTGGTCGATACGGGCGTCATTAACCCACCCAACGGTGCTCCAAATATCACGCGCGACGAGGTTATCCGGGCCGCCGGCGAAGACCTCTCCGAGTTGATGAAAAACCCGACCCGCGATGTTATCGCCCCGCTAATGGCAAAGGGTGCAACTTCTATCGTCCAGCGATTGATTGATCAAGGACAAATCCACGGAATAATCTCTTTGGGCGGTACCCAGGGCACTACTCTCGCTACGACCGTGATGCGCGCGCTGCCCTTCGGCTTTCCCAAGTTAATGGTGTCCACGATGGCTTCGGGAGACGTCGGTCCTTTCGTAGACATCAAAGACATCACTATGATGTTCCCTGTCACCGATATATTGGGACTGAACCCTGTATCGCGCAAAGTCCTCTCAAATGCTGCCGGCGCTGTTGCCGGCATGGCCGATTCAGACATCAACATCGAACGGGCAGTCAAACCGCTCGTCGGCGTCACGACGGTTGGCATTACTACCGAAGGCGCGATGAAGGCTATTGAAGTGCTCGAGGCAAATGGCTGCGAAACCATAGTCTTCCATGCTGTTGGCACCGGTGGACGCTCGATGGAGGAGTTGGTTAGGCAGGGAACAATTAATGCCGTACTCGACATCGCGACAATCGAGGTCGCCAACGAGATGTACGACGCGATGCTGGCTGGCGGGCCTGACAGATTGACGGTTGCAGCCGGCCTTGGCCTGCCACAGGTTATCTGCCCGGGCGCGATAGCGATTCTCGTCTACGGAGAACCTTCAAGCGTCCCGCCGCCGTTCAACACCCGCAAACTTATTCCCCACAGTCCTCTGATCACTGACGTGCGCCTGAACAAAGACGAACAGGTGGCGGTTGCTAAGGAGTTGGCCAAGCGCTTGCAGGGAAACACTGGCCCATGCACCTTCATGATCCCACGCGATGGATTCGACTCATACTCTGCGGTGGGCCAAGAATTTTACGATCCGGCGGCCGACGCAGCGTTTATCGACGCGCTCAAGGCGGACCTACCGAGCTCAGTCAAGGTGATTGAGCGCGACACACATATCGACGATCCGGCGTTCGCCACCGAGATCGCGTTGACCTTGGTCGCCCAGATGAAGCGGGCAGGGATACTCGCGTAAGTCGTCGCAAACAGAATGAATGAATAGTGACTGATGGCTGTCGATTACGATAGAGCCGAGTTTCTAGCTCGGTTGCGAGCCGCGATCGCCGGCGGCAAGCCTCTGCTGATGACTGCCGCCGGCTCTGGCATAGTTGCCAAGTTCGTCGAGCGCGGCGGCATTGACATAATCGGCGTGTACAACACTGGCTACTTTCGAATGCAGGGATATGGCTCCTTGGCCGGCATGCTCCCCATCGCGGATGCTAACGAGATGGTGTTCCGGATGGGCGAACGTGAAATCCTCCCGCAGGTACAGACGACTCCTGTAATAGCCGGCCTGAATGGCGTGGACGTGACCCGGGACATGCGGCGGTTTTTGGTTCAGATCAAGGCGATAGGATACTCAGGCGTCCACAACTTCCCCACCGTTGGCTGGTTTGATGGCAGCTTCCGCGACACTTTGGAGAGTACTGGCCTCGGCTTTCAAATGGAGGTGGATATGCTCAAGTGGGCCAAAGAGTTGGACATGTTGACCATAGGCTATGCTTTCAGCGATGAGGAAACTCGTCAGGTGGTCGGCGAGGCCGCCGTCGACGTATTCATCTACCACGCCGGTATCACGAGGGGAGGCACCACAGGCTATGCCAAGGGGGCTTCGCTGGAGGACATGGCGAATAGGTCGCAGCATCATTACGATATCGCACGTTCGATGAATCCTGACGTAATTCTGCTGGCCCATGGCGCTGCGCTCGTTACCCCCGAAGACGCGCGGTATCTTGTAGAAAACACCGATGCTCAGGGAGTTCAACTCGGCTCCAGCATCGAACGCCTTGCGATGGAGCAGCCGCTTCAAGAGCGGACGGCGCTGTTCAAATCCAAGATGGCTGCGGCCCGCAACGCCTCGCAAAAGACTTAGCCGTTCAATTCATGGCCCGTACCGGCGTTAGAGTAATCTACTTCGGGAATTCGCGCACCGCCTTCAGCAATCGACACTTTGAAGCGCTGACCCACACTTCAGCAGATGTCGTTGCCTTCGTGGATTCGCCGGCCGCTTCGATATCCACCGATCAACGCGGTCCTGTCGACTCCTACATCCGAGAAGCCGTAGCCGACCAAGGAATTCCCTATTTTCGGCCGGCGAGCTTGAATGACCCGGAGTTTGTTGCCCATTGTGGCCGGCTGCAGCCAGACTTGTTCGTAGCGGTCGGATACACACTCAAGCTGGGCGGGCCGCTACTGTCCCTGCCCAAGGTCGGCGCGGTCAATTTTCACGCGTCGTTGCTCCCTGCCTATCGCGGTTTGCACCCGGTGTTCTGGGCTCTGTACAACGGCGAGAGGGTATCCGGAGCCACCGTCCATCATCTTGACGCTGGTCTGGACACCGGCCCCATTGCCTTCCAGGTGCGGGTCAACGTTCGCCGGCGCGACTCCGTAGCCGCGCTCTACGACCGGATCATATTGCGCAGCCTGCCGTTGATTCGCCGAGTGGTACGGGCCGCCCGGCACGGTGGTCTGCCAAACCGGCCTCAAGACGATCTCGGCGCCTCATACTTTAGCAAGGTGCACGATGAGCATCATCGGGTCGACTGGCGCCAGCCGGCCCGCATAATCGAAGCGCGAGTGTACTCCGCTCCGGGCAAGTTCTACTTGGAGAGTGCGGGCCGCCGGCTCTACCTGTCGGATGTCGACGCTCGAGACAAATCCTATTCACGCGAGCCGGGCACTGTTGTCCGGACGGACCGTTTCGGAGCGCTAGTCGCGGCAGGGAGCGGCTCAGTCCGCTTGAGCCGGGTCCTCATTGGCAGAAAGTTGACACCTGTCACCGATCTACGACTTCGTAGGGGAATGCCCGTGGATGTACCCTAGTTACCTTCGAATCAGCACGAAACGCTCTCATTAGTAAGAAATACAAAACGAATCGTTCATTCATTCTGAATATGGGAAGCTCCGATTGCCAATTCCACGTCCCTATGCCGGGCCTAAAGCCTTTTTCGATTCGCTGTGACCGGTTGCCCCTCGGGTCGCTGTCGGTCTTATGCCGCGTATTGTCTTTTTCTTGCGATAACTAGTGCGATTACTCCGACGAGAAGGACATCCAGGACCGCGAGCAGCAATACGTCGCCTGTTACTTCGGCCCATCCTCCTCCCCGCTGACTGATCTCGACGACCGGTTGGATGATGTAATAGGTGGGAAAAACCCGTCCTGCCCATTCGGGAATATCAGGGAAAAGACGTATTATTCCAGGCGCGAAAAACAGAATGCCTGCCATCTTCCAAATGGCGAAAAGGGAGGTGAAGTCCTTGGTCAATGCCCCGAGGATCAAGCCGAACTCCGCAGCCATGATCGCACCCAGGCAAATTACGACCACGAGCAAGATTGAGTCAGAGCCAAACGACTGATTCAGGACCAGGATGACAATACCCATCAACAGGCTGAGAATTGCACCGAGTAGTCCTTTCGCGGCGAAAACTTCGCCCATGGACACTGGGGTTACAATCAGCGGTTCCAGAGTCCGTCTCTCTTTTTCGTTAACAAGTGACGTTGCGGCCAACATTATCCCGCTCATTAGCACTGCAAAGAGAACTATGATCGGTAGAAGCCGATCTTCCCAGGGAATGGAGACGGTGCCGCCCAAGGTCACCGATTCTATGTCGACCGGGGATTCCACGCCTGTCACTCCTCGCAACAGATCTGCCAACGTAACCCCCAGGATGATCCGGTGTTTTGCTAGACTCTCACCCCAAATGTAGGCAGTAATTGGCGCCGGCGACCCCGCGGTCAATGCCGAATCAAAATCCTCTGGTAGCAGTACACCCATGTCGATCGCGCCATTTTCTGTGGCTTGAACAATCTCTGACACGGTCGCGAATTCTTTTATGACTATTGAGTCTAGCTCCCTTGCCATCGAAGCCAGCCTGGAGTCTCCTTGGTCGGCGATCCCCAATCTGGGCTTCTCGTTGAACAAGGTGCCGAATGCCAACGAAACCACCAGCGAGATAGCAACCGGCGCTACGATCGCCCAAATGAAAAGGAAGTTCTTTGGCCCCTGAAGCAGCTCCTTCCCTAGTAGCACGCTCACCCGCGTTACGCTCACTGAAACTTCCTCCGAAGCGCCAAAATGCCGCCGGCAAAGACGACGAAGTCGAACGCCAGCAATACCAAGAGATTACTCCACGTCTCCGCCCAGCCGGCTCCAAAATTTGCGGCCCGGTGCATCGTGTCTACCAGGTAGTAGGAGGGGATGAACTCTATCCAGTTGGTAAGAGTACCCGGAAACAATATGCTCATGGTCGGCAAACTTAAGGCGACTAACACGACTATGCCCCACGCTAGTACGGACATCAAATCTTTGCACAAAGATGCCATCAAGAATCCGATACCGGTGACCATTAACGCACCGAGGAGCAAAGTCGTCAGTATCAGTGATGGTTGACTACTCAAGCCGCCCACGATTGCAACGAATAGGGCCGCTTGTCCGAAAGCCAAGGCTATACCCACGATTCCTTTGGCGATAAACAGGTCGGTAATCGTAAGAGGGGTGACCAATAATGCTCTGAGCGTACCGCGCTCGACCTCCTCGCTGATCAGGCTGGCCATTCCGAGTGTTTCCACCAATAGGAGAAGGATTGCGAAGAGCGGCACCAACCGGTCTCTTGGTGGTATCTGATCGCCAACCATGTCGCGCCCGAGTATCTCTGTGGTTACCTCGACACTTAATTGTTGCCCAACCTCGAGATAAAACAATTCTTTGATCAGAATCTCGATTGGGGCTTTCAATTCCTCTGGTGTTTCCGAAGCAAAGTACACTTTCACTTTAGGTCTCGTGCCGGCGGCGATTCCTTCCGCAAGGTCGGTAGGAAGCGCGATCCCGGCCGCCACGTCCCCTTCGGTTATTGCCGCCCGGAGCGCGGCCTCCGATTCGAAGATCGCCAGCTTCAAGCCCTCTTGCTCTGCTTGTTCGAAGGCCCGGGGAATGTGGCTCCCGTACAAGCCTATCTCCAGGGTTTCATCGACGGTTGCCGGCATTATCAGGTAGATTGCCACGTACGCGACCAATCCTAGAATCGTGATTACCGGGAAAAGGCGATTCCTCAGATAGAGCGCAAAGTCCTTAATTACAAGAGCGCCTATAACGCTAGCGCTCACCCTTCCAACCCACGTCCGGTTATCCTGATGAAGATGTCCTCCAAGCTAGCCTCTTCACTGTGGACAGTAACAACTTGCTCGTTGGCAAATAGCTCCTGAACCGCATTCGCCGTCTCGGGCGCGTCCAGGGTTATCTCGCGGTCCTCAAGTTGTCCGCCTTCTCCTGTGACCTTGGCCCTGAGTGCTCGCTTGCCATATCGTTGCTTCAGGTTGTGTGGAGAATCTAGAGCGACGATCTTGCTCTGGTTCATGAATGCTACGCGGTCCGACATCTTGTCGGCTTCTCTCATGTCATGTGTGGTCAGGAAGACCGTCGCTCCTAGCCGGCGTTCTTCGAGGATGATGTTGCGAATAGCCTCGGCAGATGTTGGATCCAGTCCGGCGGTAGGTTCGTCCAGAAACAATATCTTCGGTCGATTCACCATGGAGCGAGCCACCATGAGTCGTTGCTTCATCCCCTTTGAATAGTTCTCGACCCGATCCCTTTCCCTGCCCGAAAGTCCAACTCTCCCCAACAATGCAACCGCATCGAAATGCCGAACACCAAACAAGCGTGCAAACAACTCGAGGTTCTCGACGGCAGTCATTTGTTCATAAAGGTTGGTTGACTCGAAGCAGACTCCGATCTCGCTCTGGATTTCGCGGGCGTGATTTGAGACATCTTTGCCGAGCAGCCTTGCCTGTCCCGCCTTCGGCTTTAGCTGGCCCGTCAGCATCTTGACCGTCGTTGTCTTGCCGGCGCCATTTGGACCCAGGAAGCCAAGTATCTCGCCTCGGTCCACAGCGAAACTGACATCGTCTACCGCGAGGATGTCACCGTACGAATAAGTAAGTCCTTCGGCAACTATCGCAGAGTTGGCCATATGGTCTCCTCATCCAGGCGCTGCCGGCCTTCCAGCGAATTCTCCGTCAACAAACCTTTTTTCACGCTCGGAGGCAGAATACGCGAAATCCTGCTGGATATTCGTAGCTTAGCTTTTGTTAGTCCCTCACAACGCTCCGGCCTCGATCGCGGCGTTGCGGACCGTCTGCCACGCAGCGACCATCTGCTTCATGTCTCTCAAGTGCTCGATAAACACCGGCATGTCTCTGTTCAACTCGACCAATCGCCCAAACCAATACCGGTAGTCGACCAAACCCTCGCCCGGCGGCACCTCCCACAGATGCAGACCTGGCGTCGGATCGTATTGCACGTCTTTGACATGTGCCATTACGATGCGCGGACCTAACAGCTCGATTACCTCGTCAACCACCGCATTCAGGTCATAGCAGCTTTCCATAGTCGCCAGATTGACCAGGTCGAAGTTTATCCCCAGCTCATCCGGCCTACCGATCGATTCAACCGCCCTCTTCAATGCGGTCGGGCTGTCCAATAGGGTCGCCACGCACGGCTCTAATACAAATCGTACGTTGGTGCCGCGGCAAGCATCGCAAATCTCTCGCGCGCTCTTGACGAAGTCGGTCCATGCTTCGTCGCCCTTACTCCCCGGCGCGTATCCATAGCTGACGGTCGGGTGCCGCGACCCAGATACGTTGTCGACCGACGCGATTCCGGCGGCAGCGGCCCGCTCAACCCAAAGACAAACTTGCTCCACGTGGTCCGCTCGGACAGCAGGGTCTGGATGAATGATGTTGAAGCGATACGCTCCCAGTCCGGGTACTACTAAGTCGTTATCCGCCATCTTGCTAACCGCAACCCGCTGCTGATCGACGTTCCAGTCGCGAAAGCCGGTGGGTAGGAAGCAGCGCCAGTCGAAGCGCTTGGCCCATGCGATTTGGAAGTCCAATCCCTCGAACCAATCGGCGAATCCATAGTGTTCTGCTGGGTCAAGACCAGCAAGATACCCACCGAATCTCATACTTACCTCGTACTACGGCGCTCAAGAAGTCAACGCGGTCAGGGCCGGGGATGTTCACGAATTATTCTTGGCCCGCGCTCCCGAACAGCAAGATTTTTTCCTTGACCACCGATTTCATCGCCAACTTGCCGGCTAGCATTAGATCGTCACCACGGCCGGAACCGAGCACCTCGTAAGGATTGTAGTCCTCGCCGACCTGCGCTATTTTGCTCTTCACCCCGGCAAAGAATGCCCTTCGTAGCGCACTCCCAACGTTGATCTTTCGCAGCCCTATCCGGATGCCGGCCTGAATAGAGCCATCGTCCACCGACGTGGCGCCGTGGAGAACCAGCGGCACGCCGACTCTCCCACGGATAGCCGCCAGTCGATCCAGATCAAGTTCTAGTTTGGCGCGGCCGTGCAAGTGGGCCTGTCCCAACGAAACAGCCAGTGAGTCCACCCCTGTCTGTTCCACGAAGCGCGCCGCTTCGTCTGGTCCAGTGAGTGATAACGCAGCCGGCTTGGTGGCCAACCCCTCAGCCACCCCCGGAAGGGCGTTGATTTCTCCTTCAACTGCCGCCCGTCCGCCGGCCATTACTACCGTTTCACGTACTCTACGCCACAACTGCTGGGTAGTCAGCGTCTCATCGGCGAACATCACGATATTGAACCCAAGAGCGACCGCCTTTTCCAGCCATTCCGTGTGCGGGCACTCGTTGAAGATCATCGCCGTTGCCACCGAGCTAGTCTTGCAGGCGGCGAGTCCCATCGCCGCGTACAGTTCGAGCCGCTCGTTGACCGCCCTCCGTGCGTCCGGTAAGTGCATCCCACTGAAGCCGACGATTACCGGCGACCTTAGCTCTTCGGCCGCTTCGATCACGGCCTGAAGCGATTCAAGATTCCACGACTCGAAATATCCAACTGCATATCCGCCATTCTCGGCATCGGCCATGAGTTGCCTAAACGGAACTAGCGGCACGCTGTTCCCGAACTTGAGGAGTCGATGCTCGCTCCATCAACTGGTGCGGGCATCGCATACCGGGCAGCCAAAGGCTTATACACTCACAGTCAATCTTGATCTGTGATGCCATATTGGGCGTGGCGAGACAAGCTCAGTTCGATCCTGTGGCGAATTCAACCGCAATCGCCTTATAAACCTCGACTTCCGGCGCGATGAAACGCACCTCGTCAGCGGTCTGCTCAAATTGCAAAGCTTCATCTCCCGGATGAGAGGACACAGACCCAACCTCCTCTCCCGAGCCCAAACGCAGCTTTACCTCGATGCCCCGAACCGGTATGAATGGAGACTTTGTTTGATAGTTGACAAGGTGCACGACCACCCGGCTTCGATCCGGCTGGCGGAGCCCGGTCGCGATGATCGACCAAGGCGCCTTCACCTGGATAGGTATCCCTTCACCTAAGAGCATCCGTCCCAGGGTCGCATACAACCTCTGCTGCTCAACGAACAGGTTCTCTCGAATCTCGAAGTCTTCTCGAATCGTACCTGCAGCTACTCGTCCGGAGAAATAGCAGCAACGACCTTTGCCGAAATCGTTGAGAACGATCGCCGGATAGGAGGTACGTATCTGAGGCGGAGTTCCCGTCAGGGAGATCCAACGATCTCCATCGTTCTCCTTGTTAGTTGCCGGCAGTACGATTTCACCTAACACCTCGGTCCCGGTCCGCGCTCTCACAATGGCTTGGCGCTCCAACTTTAGCTCCATGTCGTCCGGGATGCCGGCCTGCATACAGAGCCCTCGGTCAACCAGGGTGTATGTCTCGTTGTTGTCTGTCTCGCCAAGGAAATCCACGCCCATGACATCAGCCAGCGCGAAATTTTGCTGGCGGTCGCCCCATTTGTTACCCAGCGAAGTCAATCCGCTCGCGATTAGAGTTCCGCCTCGTTCCACGTAAGCCCGCAATTTAGCGATCTCCTCTTCGCGCATGCAGAGCATTTCAGGCAAGCACACCAATGCGTATTGATCCAATTCATCTAGGTTCAGCCTGGTGATTATGTCGGCCGGAATGTGCTCCTGCTGAAAGACGCTGAATGGACCACTTACCCCCGATACGTACCACAGAGCGTCTTCCTTCGAGTGAGCCTCGTTCCAGTAATCGCGAGTATCCTCCGATAGATAGACTGCCACCGACCGCAACCGATCACCGCCGAAAAACTGTTGTAATGGCCGGGCCCGGTCGAACACGTTTTTGACCGCTTGTGCGGCTGACTCGTAGAGCGAGCCGTCTACGTTCATAAAGTCGATCAATAGGACGGAGCATCCAAACGCCCAGCAACCGAATGCCGCGGCGGACAATACTTCATGATCGCGAATGCCGACGTGTTGTCCCTCGCCCCGATGGAACCTGCCGATGTCCATCCGGACCGGCCGGTTAGGCGACATGTTGTCCCAGATGCTGCACGCCTGCACCAGCGCAGCCGGCGACGGATCCCTCTGGACCGGATCGCCGCTCATCATCTCGGCCAGCTCCGCTGTGCGCAAGGAGGTCCCGTACCATAGGGTCAGCTGTGGTCTCGGACTGTTGAAGAGTAACGCCGCGTCCGGCCGGTGCTCCTTGAATCCCTTCGAGACCTCGCTGATGAAGCTGTATACCGACTCCTCCCTCCACTCGGAAAAGCGACGGTAAGAGGGCTCATTCAAGTCCATCTCCATCGGTAGATCCGATCCCACGTCCCTCCGATATTTCTCGCGGCAGTATTGGCAGTGGCAAATAGGAGTCCAGAAGCTGACCATGTCTAGAAAGAGGCCGTCGAGGTCGTATTTCCGGCCTATCGTGTCTAGACGCTTGATCATCAAGTCCCTGTACGGGCTGTTGACGCAGACGATTCCCGCGCGTCTTCCCCAAGTCGGGTAAACCGGAATCTGCTTGCTGTCGCGTCCCTGTGAATCTCGGATGCGCCAATCTGGATGATTGACGAACAGCCGGTTGTCGAATAGCGAACTATAGTAGCCTACGACGCGAATTCCTCGCTCCTTGAGGCCCTTCAGCATCACGTCGAACACGTCTTCGCCCTTGAAGGCAACATTTGTGTGCTCGAACTCCGAGACATAGTATGCGGATCCCGCGCAATCATTGAGCAGAAGCTGATAGCATTGTGTACCTGTCGATGCTATGGACTCGACAATTGCTTCGGGGTCAAAGTCTTTGAACACGTCGGGGTGCCAGTCGTCGAAATGACCGCCGACGATGTAGTGGGTCCAGATGTCGGAATACCACCGCCGGTCGGACGTGCCGCCGGAGCCAAGGTTTTCTCCCAAAGTCACCTTCTCCTAAACCGTTGCGTTGTGGGAATTGCCAGCGGGTAACGCAGCTAACCACGCTGCAAGTAACCAATGGCCCGTGCTCAACAGATGTCAGCCGTCTTGAACAAGAACGCGTTCTTGTTCAAGATACCGGCTTCAGTCCCAGAATCCGATGCAGATCATGGGCTCATTACCGGCAGGATTCTATCCTTTGAATCCGGACAGAATTATCCCGCGAATAAAGTACCTTTGGGAAAGCATGAAGACGGTCAAGGTCGGAATCACCGCAATTGTGGCAATTGCCATCATGGCGGTCTCGTCGACTTGATTCGGACTCTTGAAGAAAGCCATACCGATCTGCACCGTGTATTTCTCCAGAGTGTTGAGGTAAACGATCGGCCTCAGCACGTCGTTCCAAGAGAATAGGAATGTGAAGATTGCCACTACTGCCAGTGCCGGCCCCGAAAGTGGCAACATTATGCGCCACCATATTTGAATTGGGCCGGCGCCATCTATCTGCGCTGCATCCTCCAATTCGAACGGAATGGTCAGGAAGAACTGTCGCAGTAGGAATATGGAGACGGCGCCCCCGGTCCAATGCGGCACCCACAGCGGAAGATGCGTGTCGATCCAGTGCAACTCCTTCATTATGAAGAATGTAGGTACCAAGGTCACGTATATGGGCACCATCAGAGTTGCCAGAAGTATTATGAATAGTACTTCGCGTCCGGGAAACCGAATTCGCGCAAATGCATATGCGCACAGCGAGGACGAGAGTAGTTCGCCTATCACTGTCAGCGTTGCGATGTAGATGCTGTTGAAGTAGTACCAGTGCCAAGGTTGGTACGTGTGGGCTCGGATGTAGTTCTCGAAACTAATCGGCCAAGTAGGTACTAGCTTCTTCGGGTAAGTTGTGGCCCACTCTAGCGGTTCCTGGAATGAGAACACCACCATCGCAAAGAACGGAATCGCCATTACGGCAGTTCCGGCTATCAGGAATAAATACGCAACCGTCTTCTGGAGGATTTCCCGCCGTTGCCGTGCCTCGGTTCGTTGGGGTACATGTGTGGCAACCAACTTTCCGATGTCACCCTCCATAGTGGACCCAGCGTCCTTGGAGACGCCACTGAATGATGGTAACGATGAAGAGGACTGCGAACATTATGTATGCGACCATGCTCGCGTAGCCTGCTTGGTTGGATCTGAACGCAAGCTGATATATGTAAAGTGCTAGTACCAGTGTGGCGTTGCCCGGGCCTCCCCAGCCGTCTGTCAGAACATAGGCGGTGGTGAACACTTGGTAAGACCCGATTATCCCGATCACCACCAGAAAGAACGCTACCGGCGTAAGCAATGGTATTGTTACGAAGCGAAGCCGAGCCCACCAACCAGCGCCATCGATCTCGGCTGCCTCGTGCAGCTCTCTCGGTACACTCTGTAGACCAGCCAACCAGTAGACGATCATCGTGCCAAGCGTCGTCCAGACGTAGATTATGATCAGCGAGTTCATCGCCATTTTCGTGCCGAGCCAAAATACCTTCCCAATCCCGACTAATCCCAGGATTGAGTTCAATAGGCCGCTGTTCTGGTAGAGCAGAAAGAAAACCAGCCCAATCGCTACTTGAGAGGTAACGACCGGCAGGAAGTAGAAAGTTCGGAACATTACGATGCCGCGGATCTTGGCATTTAGCGCCACTGCGACGAATAGCGAAATCACTAGAGTTGCCGGCAAGCCGACTGCTACGAAATAGGTGGTGTTCGCAAACGAATCGATGAACTTATCGTCGCCCAACGCCTTAACGTAATTGTCGAGACCTACCCACTTTGGTGGCCGCCCAAAGTTCCATCGGGTAAAGCTCAGAAGTAAAGAAGCGATTAGAGGCCCGCCGGTGAACAAAATCAAGTGAACTATGAATGGCAGAATCATCACGTAGCCCCAAAACGTGCGCCGGCCCCAGATTGGCACACCTTTGCGCGTGACGATTCGGGTAAACAGCGACTGGCCGGTCGTCTTATTCAGCATCCTGCACCGGCTCTGCCTGATATGTGGACTTGAATGACGTCACCAGGTCGCTACTCAATATCGAGGGACACCAGTACTTCTCGATGTATTGCACTACGAGCTCTGTCGCGTTCTCGTTAGATACGTAAGGAGGGTTCCTCGGATTGTACCAAGCGTCCGTCAAGTCTCGGACTAGCGTGCACCGCACTCCCAAATTAGTCATTTGCTTGATCCCAAATGACCTATTCATTACGCAAACGTTTGTATGTACTCCCATGATGATCAGGTGCCGGAGGGCCCGGCGCCGTAGGAAGCTATAGATTTCCTCGCCGTCCTCCGAGATTATGTCATTTCCAGCGATCGTGATCCCCGGATGCTGCTGAGTTCCCGGATCGTAGGACCCATCGCCCGATTCACAACCGTCGTCAAAATCAGAGAACGGCAGCGGCGGGCTGTTCAAGCTCAGCGCGGGAGGCAGAGCGACTCGTGGAGCGTTCTGAATGCGCTTGCGATAAATCGTGTCAGCATATCGATCCACAGTCCCGCTAGGGCAATGGATGATTTGGACGCCGAGGTTTCTGGCCGCACATATCACCGAATTCACCCTGGGCACCATCTTGTCGACGCGCTCGGACGCCGCTACACACCAGTGCTTCTCCCACAAGTCGCAAAGTAGAATCGCCGTTTCGAGCACCGAAGACCACTTGTCGACAAACACCTCGTGCCAGATGTCGGTGCCTTTGAAGACCTCGACGCGAGTCCTCAGACGCAGTCGCAGATAACCTGGTGTCTCGCTAGGGTATCTGAAAGGTTCGCTTCCTTCCACCTCTGTTTTGGGCTCGGCCATTTTCAGTCCTCTGATACTCGGCTAAGCACGACGCAGTCCCCGGCGCCTAGTCGTGGCAGCTCCACGGCTGTCCAACCGTTCTGCGTCCCCTTCAAATGAGCGGTTCCGGTCGCGGATTCAATCCGGCGTGCACCGGGCACGCGAACCTCGAAGGAAATCTGGTTCAAACTCGCTATCCAGCGAATCGATCCGGCTACAATCGGCCGATGGGCAAGATTCTCGCTCGTGCTTACGGGCCCGCTCATCGGAGTGCGCACCGGAGAATGGGTGTGGTTGGTGACGGTAATCAATAGCGCCTCGTCATCGCGTTCCGCCAAGGAAAATTGTACTGAAGGCGGAATACCCTCCGCCCTTAGTGGAGGTTCCTCCCCGGCCGCCCAGACCGCGTAGTCTCGAATTAGCCGGTCAATTTCGTAGCTCTCCATCCTGCTCCGTTCCGGCCCAAGAGTGGCGGCAACATACACGACACGCCCACTTCCCGCCTCTCGGGTCGCAACCAGCGGGCATAGCGGCTCCGCCGGAAACAAGCCGCGCCGATTGTATGGCCGCATGTTGATCTTGGCTTGGTCCGTTTCTAGGATCCAGACGGCTGTCTCAGTACTGTCGTCGTACAGCGCCTCGACGTAGCCTGCCCGGAAGGCAAGCAAATCGTCGGTCAAGTCACCAACGGCCGGATGGCCGGCGGTGGCGCGGGCGTAGCGGAAGAACGACTTTCCAGGCGAAACGTCTATGCTCGGGATGTTTACCATCGCGTCGAGACTCGGATATGTAAGCTCGGCGTCAAACGCCACAAGTTTGATCGGCCTAACGCCCGTCAATCCGACCAGCCCTGAGGTCTCTCTCAGCGACCCGCTTGAGTTTCGCTCGCCGGACCGATAGGTCGCCACAAGGCCGCCACCCGCCTCTACGAACCGCTCTATCGCGGCTATTGTCTCATCGGCCAAACAAACCGCGTCAGGCACGATCAGGACCCGATAGCCATCGAGATCGCCTTGCTGTACATTGTCCTCAGTCACGACTTCGACCGGCACGTGCTCGGCACGTAGTACCTCGTAGTAGCCGTAAAACTCGCTTGTATGCTCTTGGTAGAAACGTGCCTGGCTATGACGAGAGTGCAGCAAGGCGGCATAGCGGACGGGACTTGATCTCCGGTGAGCGTCAGTTGACCAACGCACCTGCCGGAATGCGTCCGTCAGCTCTTTCCGCCTGTTCGGCGTATGGTCAAATACATTCAAGTCGACGGCGGTCGGGCTGCAGAGCGCTCCGACGCCTTCCATCAGCTTCAGATGGGAGTGCTCAACTCCGCGTGAGTGAGCCTGGTGGAAGAAAGCGTGGTCCACGTAGGTCCAGACTGGTTTTCCGCTGTAGGCGCGTACCAGGCGATCGGACATCACCATTGAGCCTACGTCGTGGGTGTCGCCCAAATGCTGCTCCGGCAGCCAGTCCGGCGACTCGCCTAGGTGCCGTTCGGGCAAGAACGCGTCCACGAACTCGGCGCAGTCGGCCGCTGCCGGCCCGTATAGTGAGTTCTGTACGTAGACTGTATCCGGACGCGTTTGGTTTATCGCCCGCCGGATTCTGGCGCAGAAGAACCGCGCCATGCGGATGCGAAAGTCGTACATCGGAGCAGCTTGCTCGCCAAACCAGTCCCGCGTATTGACCCAGCCGTCCTTACCGGCGATGAATTTCTCCGCCGGCATCTCGCGGCCGTACTGCCGGCGAAAGTTTTCCCGACAAAACTGGCAGAAGCAAGCCACCGAAAGCTGATCGAACATCAGCCCGTCGAGCGGGTAGCTCGTAAGCAACTCTCGTATTAGCGTTTCCATCCAATCGCCGAATGGCGATGAGTAGCAAAGAGCGAAACCGTGCCTGCCGTCAGCCGAGGTGATTTGCCAGTCCGGATGCTCACGCGCCTGAAGGAATGTGCCTCCGGTCGTACTCATGAAATAGGGGACGATCTTGATCGACCTTGCGTGGCCTTCTCGGCAGAGTTGGCCGAGCGTGTCACCTTCCATATCGGGGACAGGTGGAGCCACGTTGACCCGCGCCGCGACGTGGCCGCCCAATTGCACCCCGAAGATCAGTGCCTGTATGCCAAGTGACTCGGCGCGTTCGATCAGATTGGTGGTCCAGGCTCGGGTCATTGGCTCGCCGTGTCTTGCCCAAGTCATTTGGACGAAGCACGGATCGTACCATAGTGACATTTGAAATTCCTGAAGAGCCGCGTTTGCGCGAATTGGCGCGCCCTCGAAGGCTATCCGTACACCAACGCGGTCATTACCTAGCCACGTCAGGCGACGCTATTTGAACGGCGTTCGCTTGGAGTAATGATACCTACAGCAGGCCGGAGAGTGGCCCCTATCCGGCCTGCCTCTATGAGCTCTATGCGCTGCGGGTTACGGGTTGAGCAATACGCTGTTTTCAACAGCTTCGTCGAGCGCGACCTGTACCTTCTCATGGATCTCGGCGAGGGCGTCGTCGAGACTTATGGCCCCCTCCCAAGCCTGCATCCAGATACCAAACGCGATAGCCCATACCCACTTGTCGTAGGCGATTCCCCTCGGGTGATCGATTGCCCAGCCCTCGTCCATCGGATCGATGAATGCTCTCAGGTTCTTTGCCGGGAACGGATGCTCGGTGATAACCGGCTGATCCCACAGCGTCCTGAGCGCCGGCAGACCGTAGTCGCCCTTGGTGAATATGCCCTGAATAATTTCCGGCGTGGTCGCGTGCCACTTGATGAACTCCCAGCCGGCATCCGGGTCAGGGTCCTTGGCGTAGATCATGAACTGGTGTCCCATCTGGGTCGTGGCGCGCTTCTCGCCGCCGATTTGCGGGTACGCCACCGCGTTCATGGTCAGACCCGAAGTGGGCCAGTACGACTCTGAGGTCTGAAGATGCGACGACATCGCGATCTTGCCGGCTAGATGAGCGTCCTGCGCTCCGAGTCCGTGGTCCCTCGGCGTCGGGGCAAAGAACTGGCTGTGCATCGTCCCTAGCAGCCACTCGAAGGCGTCTCGAACCTCCGGCGAATCCCAGTTCGAGTTCATCTCGTCGTCCTTGAGAATGTTCCCGCCGAACTGGTAAACGAGCGGCATATAGTCGCTGCTGATAAATGGCCTGGCCCAGTGACCCCAAATGTCGACGTTGTCTTTGTCGAATCCTTCGTCGCCAGGATGCCGGCCATTGATGTCAGTTGTGATCGCCTTCGCCGCATCCTCGAAATCTGATCGCTTCCAATTATCGGTTGGCGGCGCGACACCGGCTTCCTCGAAGGTCTTCTCGTTGTAGACAAGCGCCGTAGTGAAAATGTTACGCGGAATGCTCCAGTGCCTTCCTTTGCTGTCGACCGTGGCCTTTAGCATGTGAAGATCGTCAAGCTCCCCGGGAGGTGTCGATAGCACGTAACTCGTGATCTCTCTGATATTTCCCCTATGGGCATTGCCCCAAATATGAGTATCATCCCGCACCCAAACGGTTGGCGCGGTATCGCTGGCTATCATAGCGTTGTGCTTCGTCGACCACTCGCCGTAAGGGGCTACAACCATATCCAACGTGATGTGCGGGAACGCGTTCTTCCATGCCGATGCCACGTCATCGAGGTAGTAGCTTTGGGCCCGCGGATTGTTGGTCGGGAATGTAGCTCGGACACTCCTCTGTTGGACTATCCTGGTTACTTCGACCTCGACGACCTCGACTCTTTCAACCTCTTTGATAACCTCGACCGGCTTCTCTACGACAACCTCTCTGACAACCTCGACCTCTTTTTCCACCTCAACCGTTACAACCCTGTCGACAGACCTCTCCACCACGATCGCCTTCTCGACCTCGACCGTGATCAATTTCTCGACCTCAACCGGCCTGTCAACCTGAACGGTAACTACCCTCTCGACTTCCTTTTCGATTACCTGGGTGACGATCCTTTCTATAGGAACCTCTTTCTCGACTACCTGTACTCTCTCGACCTCGATAATCTCAGGTTGACAAGCAGCCAAGATCGGAAGCGCCGCCGTGGCGCCAAGTCCGGCAAGGATCGATCGTCGTGTGAATCGGCGCTGTATCATCGTGTCAAACATCCGTCTTTCTCTCCTTCTTGAGGGCGGATTGGTCCAGTTGCCCGGAATCGTTCGAATAGGCTGCTCACCCGAGCGTAGGTGTCAATATCCCTATCGTTTCGCGATAATCGCTCTCTCCTCAAAGCCAACTTCGACATCGGTTAGTGTAAGTACCTGCGGCAACAATGCTCTTTTGGGAACGGTCGATGGCAGCCTATATCATAGTTTTTTGACTGTCAACAGTCGCTGCCGGCCGGTGACGGTTCAGACTTCGGAGGCTGGTTCTTGAGCGTCTTTGCCACGGAGACCGACCCCTGCCGTCACCGAATTCTTCGTTCCCGCACCCTAAACTTTCCGAACCCTGAATTCACAGCCGATAGCGGGTTGAGAAAATGTAGCGCTGGGACTTGTCCCCATCCAATAGGACCAGCCAGCCGGCCCTAACCGCGCCGTCCGGCGTCCGGCCAGGCGTGGCGTCTCTTATGCCCTCTGCGCGCGTTTCCCCGCCTAGTCCAGCCCGCGTAGTCCAGAATGACGTTTCATCTGTGTCGAACGACCGGCGATGCTGCATCCGGCATCGGCCGGCAGCCATCTTGATGCTTCAGAAACCCTCGGTATTCCGCATTTCGGCGATCGTACTCTTGACGAGTTCGCGGTCCGGCTTCGCGCCTCTCAGAGTCAGTCGCCACAAAACTCGCTCTTCCAGATCACCGGTGGCGCCCTCGCTCTGCACTAACGGCCGCATCAGCTTTTCCTTGTAATCTGTGAAGTACCCGGCTGTTCTTCTCGGTCTCCACTTCGCCATGACCGTGAAATCCATCGGCGCTCCAATCGGGTTGTAGCGGCAGTCCACCGAGAGCCGGACCTTATTCGAGACGTTTGGAAGAGCCTTATGAGCGAGGCGCCCCATGAAAATCAAGACGTCTCCAGGATGAAAATCGCTGCGCAGCCAAATACCATCAGCAACTGAGTCAGGCAGATACGGGGTGCGGGATGGCATCTCAAGTTGGTAAACGTCTGCGCCGAGATCCTTCTTGTGAGTCCCCGCGGCCAGCAACAGCCCGCCCATCGAGCGGTCGATGTCCATCAACGGCATCCACGCGGTTAGCACTGAAGGAACGCCGGGATAGAAGAAAATGTCGTGGTGCATTGGGGTAGTCAAGAATACGTCGGCGGGGATCTGGTATCGTGGATTCTTTGGCACCAGGAGCTCGACCGGCCGGCGGGCGACCAGCGCCAGCAAATCCATCAGTTCTTTGGAACGGGCCAGCTCTCTCAGCGATCTGAAAGTTTCCATGCTCGTCCGAATATCGTGGATAGTATCCCGGTCTTCGATCCGCCTACCCGTGTAGATCGACTCTCCATCTGTCTCTACCACAATGCCATGTTTGGTCAACTTCCGCGTCATGTCCCGTCTGTATGCCGCCACCTTATCTAGGTCGAGCACGCTTCTGAAAACGAGATATCCATCTTCCTGCAACTGCGAAGCCAGGACATTTGGAGCGGTTCGCGCGTCGCTCTCTTTCAAAGGTTGGATATTCAGGTCTGATACGTTCGGTTCTTGTCCTTGACCCGGCATTAGTTCCCCTCCATAGTGGATGCACTCCATAGACTAGAGTGATCGAAGCGTATCACCGTATTTGATACGCGTAAAGATGATCTCAACGCTCGGACGACGTTGTCAGAACGACCTTGTCGCATACCAAGGACGGTCGATATACAGGATCCCATATCACGCTCGGCGGGAGTCGAGAGGGAAACTCATAGCGGTGGGCTTGTCCCCAGCCAGCGCAACGCGGCGACCCGGCCGGACGTGGTCCCCTTCCCGGGATCCTCGCCTTCCCCATACCCCGATACGGGGCCGGAATCCGCGGCCGGCTCATCCCTTAGACTTTAGGAACTCACCCAACCCTCTCTACACTCTTTCGAGGCCAGGGCTGTCTGCCGTCCGATGACCAGCGAGAACGCCTCCTCCGGCGCGTCTGACCATTCACCGATCGTGCGGCCGTCGACTATCCGGATTACATTGATGCCGCCAGCCGAATTCGATGACGAAATTGCGTCCAACGATGCGCCGGCCGAGGCTTGAGCCGATCCTTCGACCACATACCCAGCGACACCCAGGCTCCGAAAAGCTCCTATTACGTCTGCCGGGTCGTCGTCCCTTGCCTCGGATGCTACGAATGGCAACCAAATTGCGTCTAACCCGGCATCGCGCGTCGCCGAATTCAGCCCGGAGACCAGCGAATCCGAAATACGCCTCGCGCTGAGAATTCCGTAGACTGTAGTTTCAGCTCCGATCTGCTTGGCACGATAGACGTTTCGCATCGTCTCGACCGGCAATTGTCCGGGAGCGACCTCGTTATCCTCTTCCAGCGTTGCGTAGGTCAAGAAGCAGGAGCCATGTTTTAACGCGAGAATCCGGCTGATCAAACCGGCCTCACCCATCGCGATGCTTATCATCGGCAGATCCGACACTGCGAGGGCCTGCAAGATTCGTATGTTGTCTGTCAGGCGCTGTGCCATGCCGACGATCTTGACCACGTCGGCACCCTTGCCAGCGAGTCTCCGGTGAACCTCAGTTATGTCGTCAGGGATACGTTCAAAATCGTGGCGAGAGACCACAAGCTTCGTGTCTTGGCGATCTTCTAATAGATGGGCGGCGTCATGCTCTATGTCGACATAATCGACGCCGAGATCTATGGCTTCGAGTAGCGGCCTGAGACGCTCAGATTCGCTGCCGCGAAAGTGCCCGCCTTCACGCTCCGCTCTGTTCGTGACGATCACCGGGCAGGGTCGATCCCGAAGCAACGCCGGCAGATCGCATTCGTCCATATAATCCAGGCGTATCTCAGCTATGTCGGCCGAGCGTGCAACACTACGAATCCCGGCGATGGCCTCGGCGGTAGTGCGGGGGCCCAAGGCAACACCGATCATTCTGTTTGGAGGTACCGCCATAGTGCTACCTACTTTCGACCTCCCTTTGGTACGCTCGGAAGCTATTGCGTTGCCCGAAAAACCGCGTCAATGCCTTCCTAAAACCGTTGTCGTTGGTTCAGGTGCTGAGGCTTCATTTCCACGCGAGGTGCGGGAAAAGCGTCGGTTGCCTGGAGTTCAGCCTTTGACTCCGCTGATTACTATGCCCTGAATGAAGTATCGTTGGGCGAAGAAGAACACGATGACCGGCGGGAGCGTAACCAACATCGAGGCTGCCATGATCGCGCTCCAAGGATGCTGTTTCAACGCGCCGGCCAAGTGGCCGGACCGCTGCCAATTGTAGAGCGCTACAGCCAGCGGTTGCTTCTCATTGTCGTTCAAGTAGATCACCGGTGCGAAGAAATCGTTCCACTCACCCATGAACGTGAATATGGCAACTACACCCAGTGCCGGTAGTGAAAGCGGCAGAATTATGTGCCAATAGATTTGCATCACTCCGGCGCCATCCATTCGTGCGGAATCGTCATACTCCAAGGGAATGGTCTGAAAGAATTGCCTCAGCAAGAATATGAAGAAAGCGCCTCCTCCAAGCCAGGCCGGCACGATCAATGGGAAATAAGTGTCGATCCAGCCGAACTCCTTGAAGATCAGGTATTGCGGCACGAGGGTAACGTGGTAAGGAAGCATCATGGTGCTCAAGACGGCGAGAAAAAGCGGCGTCTTGAATCTGAACCTCAGCCTGGCAAACGAATAGGCTACCAGGCTGGCGGTCAATAGTCGCCCTACCTCCACTCCGATGACGATATACATGGTGTTTCGCAAACCCCGAAAAAACGGGAAATGCAATGAAAGGAGGTCAAAATTATACAAAGTCAATTTGCTAGGGTCCGGCAATATCTGGGGAGGATACGCGACCGCATCCCAAGGCGTCTTGAATGAGGTCGTTAAGAGCCATAAGAAAGGAATCATGAAGACGAAGCTGAGGCTTATTAGCATCGTATAGCCCAGGAAACGCGTGATGCGCCGGCGGGTCCTCAGCCAAATTGCCTCGGATATCGGGGCTAACGTCCTGGCTTGCATGTCCTGTTCGATCCCTTCGTCACCGAATTAGCGGTAAACTACTCAGAAGGATGATTGAGACACACTAATCCTACTTTCAACGCTAGCCGGTTTCAACCCGCTGCGAGGAGATTCCCGCTGCCCATTCTGCCGGCAAAGTTTCCAGGAGGTACACGCCGTTGGTCAGAATGCAGGTCCTGGACTGCGATCCGGGATAAACGCTTCAAGTAAGCTATCGGGCGACTCCTTACGCCCCATAATCCTCACCTTACCGAGGTGGAAAGCAAAGAATGTAGAACTGGGGCTTGTCCCCAGCCAAGAACACAGCAGGCAGCTCGCCCTAGCCGCCCCGTCCGGCGTTCCGCAAAGGCCAACGTCGCCGTAGGGGCGATTCGCGAATCGCCTTGGGCGGGGAGGCGGCAACTCAGGATAGCCTCTATCAATTCGTGCAACGTCGCATTTACAATGGTACAATTGTGACACAAATGTTCTCCTTAGTCCATGCACAACTAGATGAAAACACAAATCCATGTCGCCACTCCATATCGGGATATGGAGGCTTGACAACCAAATGTGAAAAATGCAAAACAAAAGCGTGATCGAAACCATCAGTGCCCCCTAGAGCCGGCGCAAAAGACACTCGAACTCTCCCAGCAATCGGTGCCCCATCCGCAACCCTTGCCGGCTGCGACGATCGTTCTCGCGACTTTGCCGCCAAAGCAATATTCTCTACCATGGCCCTGAAAACCTCGTGAGAGAATGATCATGATTGGCTCGACAGTGGGTAAGTTGTGGGGGAAAACGCCATGTCGCTATTAACCGGCGGCGAAGCAGTTGTCAAGTCCCTGGTTGCTCAAGGGATCCGCGTCGTTTTTGGCATCCCCGGCACCCACGGGCTGGCGTTGTTCGATGCACTCCACGACGCGCCAGAAATCCGCCGGATAACCACTCGCCACGAGCAGGGCGCGACGTTCATGGCCGACGGCTACGCCCGGGCCAGCGGCGAAATCGGCGTCTGCCTGACCGCTACCGGTCCAGGTGCGATCAATAGTCTGGCCGCAATGGGAACTGCATTCAGCGATTCATCGCCCGTCTTCAATATCTTCACCCAGATTCCATCGGCCGATATCGGACGCGGAAGAGGCCACCTCCACGAAGTGCCCGATCAGCTCGGCATGTTCTCCGAAGTAACCGGTTGGAAGGCCCGGGCTGAAGCCGTTGCCGACATCCCTGGACTAGTGCGCGATGCCTTCGCTCATATGCGGAGCGGCAATCGCCTGCCGGCCGCATTGGAGATACCCAGAGACGTCCTCTACTCCAGCGACGACCTGTCGATTCTTCCGGCGGCGAACGTGGCGGCGCCTACCCCGGACAAGGAATGTCTGGACGCTGCTGCACAAGCGGTCCTCGAGGCGCGGAAACCGATCATCTGGGCCGGCGGTGGCGTGATCGCGAGCGAGGCCTCGCCAGAGCTCGTTCGATTGGCTGAATGCCTCCAGTCGCCCGTTGTCACCACCGTTGTCGGCAAAGGAGCGATTCCGGCCGATCATCCCCTTTGCCTGGATGCGACCGCGCTGCAAGGGCCGGTCCGGCAATACCTGGCCGGCTGCGACCTCATGCTCGCGATCGGCACCCGGTTCGACGCGCTTGAGACATCCGAGTGGTCGCTGCAACTGCCCAAGACCCTGGTACGCATCGACGTCGACGCCGAGGCCGTTGGACGCAACTATGAGCCCAACGTGGCCATGGTCGGCGATCCGAAGTTCGTCCTCAAAGAGTTGATCGATCGCTTCAAGGGTGCCGCGAACCATCGGCCGGCCCGCACCGACGAGGTCAGTCAGTTGAGGTCACAGGTCCGAGACGCCTTGGAGTCACGTTCGCCGTTGGCCGTTCGTCTCAACGACGAGATCCGAGCGGCGCTGCCGCGCGATGGGATAGTTGCAAGCGATGTCACGATCTGCGCCTATTGGTGCTGGCCTCTCTTCGACGTCTACCACCCGCGTACCTACCTCTATCCCTGGGGATTCGCGACGCTCGGCTTTGGATTGCCGGCCGCTATCGGAGCCAAGGTAGCCCGACCGGAAAGGCCGGTCTTGGCCGTCTGTGGAGACGGTGGATTCCTATACACAGCCAACGAGTTGGCGACCGCGGTCCAGTTCGGTATCAACGTCGTCGCGCTTGTGGTAAACGATGAGAGATACGGAATCTTGGAGCCGCAGCAGATGGCCCAATTCGGCCGCACGATGATGACCGATCTGCGCAACCCCGACTTCGCTGCCCTGGCCCGCTCATTCGATGCTTATGGCGTCACTATAGATCGCGTCGAGGAAGTAGGGCCGGCACTAAAGGAGGCATTCGCCGCCGACAAGCCGGCCGTCGTCGAGCTCAGGACCAATCTGCCGGACCCATACGATTGGTAGTCCGCGTTTGACACCTCCCAACTCGCCCGGCAGAGTTGTCCCGTTCCCGCAGATTACCGGCCGAGTGATTTCACGCTAGATCTACAATTGGTGCTCGACAATTGAGTCACAGGCACGATCCGCGGGCCGACTCTGCCCCCTCGAACCAATTTCTTGTCGAATGCCGGTTCCCAATTTCCCTTCGACACACGGTGTCCAGCCACGGCTGGGTGTACCTCGAACCCTGGAGATGGGACGAAAGCCGGCAGGAGCTCTCGCGGCCGGAAAGATTATCATCTTCCGGCCAGGTCGTCATAAGAGTGATGCAATGCGGACCGCGAGGTTTCATGGTCACAGTTGATGGAAGTGAATTGGACCAACACGAGGTCGATTTCGTTGAAGGTACCGTCCGGCGGTGGCTGTCGGTCGAGTGGGATCCCCGGCCTTCGATTCGCGTGGCCGCCGCGATCGATTCCAATGTCGCCACCTACATAAAGTCTGGAGGCGGCCGGTTCCTCCGATGCAGCACCTTCTACGAGGATTTTGTAAAGACCGTTTGCACCGTTCACGCTACCTGGGCTTCAACCAGGCGTATGGTGTCGTCCTTGGTGAGCCTGCTAGGCGCCGGCACATTTCCGACGCCGGCCCAGGTCTTGGACCACGGTGAAGACCGCCTACGGAAAGAACTGCGCCTTGGGTTTCGATCGCGTGTATTGGCCGAGTCCACACGGCGCATGCTGGATGAAGGGACGATAGACGAGAGGGGCTACTTGGTCGGCGGCACAATCGCCTATGAGGACCTGCTCAGTCTGCGCGGAGTGGGCGGGTACACCGCGAGCCACATGATGATGCTGCTCGGCGACTTCAGTCGCGTTCCAGTAGACTCGGAAGTTACCCGCTTTTGTAAGGACCGTTACGGTATCGAGCCCAAGGAAGTCGATCCTTTCTTCGAGCGGTGGGGACAATACCGCTTCTTGGGATATAAACTATCAAGAGCGTTATCGGACCATGCCGAATAAGCGGCGCCAATTGGCGACCCACTCAGTCGTGACATTCTCTAAGGATGATCAGGGAGGACCGCATGCGACTCACTGAACAGCAGATCAACCATTTTCGCACGTTTGGATTCATCGTCTTCCGAAAGTTCTTTTCGCCGGACGAGTGGCGGACCTACTGTCACGAGTTCGACTTGGGGTTGGATGCCCTGATCCCCGGTGAAAAGCACGAGGGCAAGGTCCGGTTTCAGGCCAACCTGATGGACGCCAACACGCCGTTCATTACTTCGCTGAACGATGACCCCCGGTTCTGGGAGACCGCCGAGCAGTTGCTCGGCAAAGAGGTATTGGGTGTAGGGGGAGACAGCAACTACTACGTCGGCGACACAGCCTGGCATCCTGATAATAACGGACTGCGACAAGATTCCGTCAAATTCACAATCTACCTCGAACCGCTCAATGCGCGCAACGGAGCGCTCAGGGTGATTCCCGGCTCGCATCGTGAGCCATTGCATAGCGCAATACGCGGAGACACCAGCCAGGAACATTCCAGTGCCCGAAGTGCCGTCGGACCGAATTTCGGAGTCCGGCCCGATCAGGTACCGTGCTATGTATTTGAGTCAGAACCGGGTGATGTCCTCGCTTTCCATACCGGAATCTGGCACGGCGCGTTCGGCGGAAACATAAAGCGGCGCATGGGCACAATCCAATACTACGAGAATCCACAAACGGTGGACTCATTCGAAGAGATACGCCGAGTGTTGCGCCACGTTCACAAGAACGAGATTGAAACGCATGGTCGCCCGTGGTTCCCTGAATACTGGCGATCGTTAGACAACCCTCGTCACAAGGCGTGGGTACGGCGATTGGATGAGATCTCGGCGCTTGATGAAATCCACGGCTAGCCGAATCGGGGTTGCGCCAACGAGGTGTAGCTGATGGGTTCTTTGGTTACTCGAAGTACCGGCTTGATCACGTCACCCCGGCGCTCCGATTCGCCGACTGATTCGAGTGCTGGGAGGGAATCCGATTCCTGGGCTGCAAGCACCCTATAGCGTTGTCAGGTCGCGTTGAAGAGCTGCGTCAAGGCGCCGTGTCCCGGCGCCAAGCGGGGATAACATACTAAGTCGTGACATTCTCTTAGGATGATCAGGGAGGGCCGAATGAGACTCACCGAACAGCAGATCAACCATTTTCGCACCTTTGGATTCATCGTCTTCCGACAGTTCTTTACGCCGGAAGAATGGAAGACCTACTGTCACGAGTTCGACTTGGGATTGGATGCCCTGATCCCCGGTGACAAGCACGACCGCAAGTCCCGGTTTCAGGCTAACCTGATGGACGCCACCACTCCGTTCATTACGTCGTTGAACGATGACCCCCGGTTCTGGGAGACGGCCGAGCAGTTGCTTGGCAAAGAGGTATTGGGTGTTGGCGGAGACAGCAACTACTACGTCGGCGACACAGCCTGGCATCCTGATAATAACGGACTGCGACAAGATTCCGTCAAATTCACAATCTACCTCGAACCGCTCAATGCGCGCAACGGAGCGCTCAGGGTGATTCCCGGCTCGCATCGTGAGCCATTGCATAGCGCAATACGCGGAGGCACCCGCCAGGAACACTCCAGTGCCATCGGACCGAATTTCGGAGTCCGGCCCGATCAGGTGCCGGCCTATGCCTTTAACTCAGAACCGGGAGATGTCCTCGCTTTCCATACCGGAACTTGGCACGGGGCGTTCGGCGGAAACACAAAGCGGCGCATGGGCACAATCCAATACTACGAGAATCCGCAAACGGTGGACTCATTCGAAGAGATACGCCGAGTTCTGCGCCACACTCACAAGACAGAGATTGACAGGATTGGTCGCCCGTGGTTTCCGGAATATTGGCGATCGTTAGACAACCCTCGCCACAAGGCGTGGGTACGGCGATTGGATGAGATCATGGCGCTTGATGAAATCCACGGCTAGTCGAATCGGGGTTGCGCCAACGAGGTGTAGCTGATGGGTTCTTTGGTTACTCGAAGTACCGGCTTGAACACGCCGACAGGCGCTCCGATTCGCCGACTGATTCGAGTGCTGGGCGCGCGATTCCGATTCCTGGGCTACAAGCACCCTATAGCGTTGTCAGGTCGCGTTGAAGAGCTGCGTCAAAACGCCGTGTCCCGGCGCCAAGTGCGGATAACAAACTGAGTCGTGACATTCTCTATTGATGATCAGGGAGGACCGAATGAGACTCACCGAACAGCAGATCAACCATTTTCGCACATTTGGATTCATAGTCTTCCGACAGCTCTTTTCGCCGGAAGAATGGCAGACCTATTGTCACGAGTTCAACTTAGGGTTGGATGCATTGATCCCCGGCCACAAGCACGGCGGCAAGGCCCGGTTTCAGGCTAACCTGATGGACGCCAACACTCCGTTCATTACCTCGTTGAACGATGACCCCCGGTTCTGGGAGACGGCCGAGCAGTTGCTCGGCAAAGAGGTATTGGGTGTTGGCGGAGACAGCAACTACTACGTCGGCGACACGGACTGGCATCCCGATAATCAGTGGCTGCGTCAGGATTCCGTCAAATTCACGATCTACCTCGAACCGCTCGATGCGCGCAACGGTGCGCTCCGCGTGATTCCCGGTTCCCATCGAGAGCCATTACATAGCGAAATAGCGGGAGGCTCAATGCGGGACTACGTCGATGCCCCGCACGACGTCGGGTCAAATTTCGGAGTCCGGCCCGATCAAGTTCCGTGCTATGTATTTGATTCAGAACCGGGTGATGTCCTCGCTTTCCATACCGGAATCTGGCACGGCGCGTTCGGCGGCAACACGAAGCGTCGCATGGGCACAATCCAATACTACGAGGATCCGCAAACAGAGGTCCCACTCCAGGCGGTCCGGAGCGTGTTGAATGGGATTGACCGGCGAGAGATTGAAGTGCATGGTCGCCCGTGGTTTCCGGACTATTGGCGGACGATAGACAATCCTCGGCACCAGGCGTGGGTCCGGCGCATGGATGAGATCGCGGCGCTTGATGAACCGCCCGGCGAGCTCAGTTAGGGTTGCGCCAACGCGTCTGGCTTGACGGACAATCGGTAAACGCCACTTCCTTCACTTGACGTCAGGACAAGCCGCCAGCGAGGTAGAAGTCACCACCGTATCAGTGGCTCGGCGGCAAACCGCGTGACCGTTTTCATCGGCGCCGGCCCAGCCCGCTTCAAGTGGTCCCGCAGATACAGCGGATAGTTCGTCGGAGAGTCGTCCCGAGGCGAAATATCCACCAAGGTATTTCCCCGGAACGTGCATTCGTAGACAGTCTCCAAGCGCCATGCTCGCGCCAAGATAGCTGCCGGCACGTATTGAGAATGTCGTTGGCTAGGCCTGCCGTTGACGGGCGGCCCTGCGTACATTTATTCTCATCGTACCTGCAAATGCGGAACAATGGGCCATGTCGATCTGATTTGCGCAACAGGTAGCAACGGCAAGGAGGTACTTCCCATTGAAGGCAATCCTTACCCTACGCGGAGGGCTCTGCGGCGCCCTTGCGCTGACCCTCATCTTGTCGGTAGCCTGCAGCGAAACACCGGCTACCATCCGAATGGGTACCGAGGGTGCCTATCCCCCGTACAGTTTCATCAACGAAGACGGGGAAGTGGACGGGTTTGAGCGCGAACTGGGCGATGAACTGTGCCGGCGAGCGAAGCTCGAATGCACCTGGGTGACCAACGAATGGGACACCATCATCCCCAATCTCGTAAACGGCGACTACGACACGATCCTCGCGGGCATGAGCATCACTGACGAACGGGACAAGGTAATCGATTTCACTCAAGCCTATTTCCCGCCAAGCCCCTCGCTCTACGTTGCCAGGGCCGGCGCCAGCGTCGATGTCGTCAAGGGCGTCGTAGCCACCCAGATGAACACCGTCCAAGCCGATCATCTTGCCGGAACCGAAGCGACGCTGGTCGAGTTCGCCACAATCGGCGAGGCCGTCGACGCCGTCTTGGAAGGCGATGCTGACGCGGCACTGGCCGACAACTCCTACCTAAAAGACGTCGTGGCCGAGAGCGACGGAACGCTGGTCTTTGTAGGACCGGAAGTGGTATTGGATGGCGGAGTAGGGATGGGTGTGCGCGAATCGGACGGCGAGTTGAAAACCAAGATGAATGAGGCCATCGACTCGATGAAATCCGACGGCTCGCTGAATGCCCTGATCAAGAAGTGGTTCGGCGAGGACGCCCAAACCTTCTGACGCCCCGGCAATCTGCCTCTTCGCCGACGGCGCTCGACGCCGGTCCTGGCTTTCCTAGTGAAGCCCCTCCCGCGCTTAGAGAGCCGGGAATCACCATTGAACCAATGGTTTGGCGGCGAAGCGCGTGACCGTCTTCATCGGCGCCGGCCCGGCCCGCTTCAGATGGTCCCGCAAATAGAGCGGGTAGTTGGTGGGGGACTCATCCCTAGGAGAGATATCAACTAGGGTATTGCCCCGGAAAGTGCATTTGTAGATCGTCTCCAAGCGCCACGCTCGCGCCAAGGCTGTGTAGCTGATGGTGTCCTCGATCACTGGGAATTTCAACGTGACAACGTCGCCCGGCTTTAGGAGGTCAAATACCGCGTAATTACCCACCCAGTACGGCTGACGGGGTTGACCTCCCACATCGAATCGCAGCTTGCGGCGATCTATCCAAGACGAAACCCGGACGGATATCCGCCGGGCCGATTTGTTTTTGATCTCCACCTTTCCTTCGTAGGGCAGGTGGCTATCGACGTCCAACCACGGAGAAGCCCGATTCAGGAGCAGGTTCACCTGCGCGTTCTTCCCATCTTGGCAGCGAACAATCCCCTCCCAGGCATAGTACAAACCCTGGGTCCCGTTTCCCGTACAGCAGCTCATCACCCAGGGACGCTCGACCGCGGTAATGCCGGCCCACCCGGCAAACGTTCCCAGAGTTCGCTCAATTACGTTTTCATTGCTTACTTGCCCGGGATGAGTTGGCACGAATCCCTGCCCCTGGATGTCCCAAGGGCGAGGAGGACTCGCCTCGGACACCCTTTCGAGTAGTTCGGCGTTGCTGAACTGCGCTTCCACCAGGTGGTTGCGGACTACGCAGTCCACGTCATCCCAGTAGTCGCCGATGCCGGCGTCGCTCAGCCGGATTCCCAGCGCAACCCAATCGCCCAGGTAACACCCCTCGCACCCGCCGATGTTTCCGGCGAAGTGCTTCGGCCCGCCGGTCGGCGCCCAGCCGATCCGCGGAATCGCGAACATGCGCGAATACTCGTAGCTACGGCGGACGAATTCCTTGACCCTTTCGTTGTTCACAACCATGGCGTATTCGAGAATTCCGCGCAGGGGTATGGCACGAGCATGGAAATGGGAATCGAAGTGACCCTGCTCGCCTCCGGCGACCAGAACTGGATCCGGGTCTCCCTGCCAGAATCGAGGCTTCATGATGAAATTTGTCAGCTTACGAGCTAGCTCCGCTGCTCGTTCATCGCCGCTCACCGCATACCAGCGGGCCAATCCCTGGGTCTGATGCCCCTGGTAGGTTGTCACCGCGCCCTCGCCGCCTTCGTGCTCGTCTAGCGGCTCCCTGGTGTCTCGCCATCCGGACTTAGGATAGTTGAACGCCTCGCCAGCTCCGCCATCCGGGTAATAGGCATAGTCGTCCCTATGTATCGCGATCATGTCCAGCCCCCGGACCAGCGCCCGTATCCTATCGTCCCAGGCCGGATCGCCGTCGCGCTCGCGCCAGGTCACCATCGCCCGTAACATCCGGCCATTGCCGGCGACGTTCGCCATGTCCTCGGTTGACTGCTCGTATCCGTGGTGTCCCTGCGTGTGCCAGGGCCGCTTGTCGCTGTGCGAAGCGTAGTACAGACCATCGTCCGGGGACAGCCGGCCGGCCAGCATGGTCATCAGCCCGTGCTCTGTTTCTAGATGCAAGTCGCTGCCGCAGGCTGTGCGCATCAACGGAAACGATTCGGCGAACTTCGGCTCGTTTGTGGGACCGAATGCCCAGTGATACATGTAGGCCGGATTCGCACTGTAGCGGATCCAGAAGTAGTTCTCGTAGTCCAACTCGGGATTGAGCGAGCCGCCCAACCCATTCAGAGCTAGTTCGGTGCGATCCGCCAAGTCCAAGGTGTCGGGAATAGTTGCCTGGTAGCGTTCACCTTCAATTCTCGGCTTACCTACTAGTGCCATTCGTTCGCTCCTTCCGGCCAACCCCTGCGGCGAAACTCGGTGGCCGCAATTATATAGAAGTTGCCGGCGGCCCCCGGCCTCGCCGCTCCGACGTGAGCCGAAGTCCACAGAGGAGAGGAACAGTTTAGCGCTGGGGTTTGTCCCCAGCCAAGGACCCAGCGAGCTAGCCGCCCTCGCTGTATCGTCTAGCGTCGCCAAGACGCGTAGAGTCTCCGTAGAGGCGGGTTTAAAACCCGCCTAGGGTGGGGTAATCGCCAGCCACCTGAGAATCCTTGGCATCCAACACAGATACTCCGGCCTCCAACCTCGCCACGTCGCCCGATTGCATTTTCCCAACCGTACGCACGACCGCTAGTGGAATGGGACTACCGCTCCACCCGGCGGCGCTACCCCATCAAGGGCGGCGCGATCCTCATCAGTCATTGATACGTCCGTAGCGCCCAGATTCTCTTCAAGCTGCTCCATAGTGCGCGGCCCGATGATCGGGCTGGTGATACCCGGCTGCCGCATGCACCAGGCCAACGCGAGCTGGCTCGGTGTGCATCCCTTGTTCGCTGCCAACTCTGTAAGGACGTCCACAACCGCGAAACTGGCGTCGGTAAAGAAACGCTCGGCCCATTCGTTTTTCAGGGAGAGTCTGGAACGTTTCGGCAAACGCGAATTACGCCGGTATTTTCCGCTAAGAAATCCACTCGCCAATGGCGACCATGGCAACAGAGCGATCCCGTATGTTTGCGCCATCGGCACCAACTCCCGTTCTCGTCTTCGATCCAGCAGGTGGTATGGCGGTTGCTCGCTGACGAACCGGTTCAGTCCCAGCTCTGTTGCGACCCACAGCGACTCCACCAGTTGCCATCCTGCGAAGTTGCTGCCGCCGATATAGCGTACCTTGCCAGCTCGCATTAGGTCGTCGAGCGCCCGCAGTGTTTCGTCGATCGGAACGTCCGATTGCGGATGATGGACCTGGTACAGATCGATCCAGTCGGTTCGCAGCCTTCTCAACGACGCGTCGCATTGCTCAATGATGTGCCGCCGACTGCCCCCGCGTGCGTTCGGATCGTCCGAAACGCTCCCGGTGAACTTAGTCGCCAAGACGATCCGGCCTCGATGACCGTTCCGCATGAGCGCCTTGCCAATCGTCTCCTCGCTCGTCCCCCGGCGATACACGTTTGCCGTATCGAGGAAGTTGATGCCGGCATCGATAGCCCGATCGATGATGTCCATCGACTCAACCTCACCGATCTGCTCACCGAATATGGACTCCATCTTTCGCGTCCGAGTACCGAACATCAGGCAGCCAAGGCAGAGGGAGCTTACCTTCACGCCGGTCCGGCCAAGGTTTCGGTACTCCATCGATCACGAGTCCACCGGCTTCAATCAATCGGCTCGAAGAAGGTCAGGTCGGCGCCGAAGTTATCCATTGCTATGACCTGATCCCCACGGAGTTGCACGCGGATCTGCCTGGTGCGGTGAGCGAGCGTTATTTCCCGCTCCGGCGGAGAAAACTCGAAGTAGAGTGTCCGATTCACCGGAGGCCGGGCGATGAATAGATATCCGTTGGTGTACCGTGGGGCCTCGGCTGCTCCGCGTATCGCCGTGCTCTTGTGGTTCAACCAGGTCGGTACTCGTACGAAGAGCGGTCCCGGTCGCTTTATCCTGATCGCCAGATTCGGATGAGTGTATGGAGACTCAACCTCTATAGCGGCAGTTTCGTGGTCGAAGAGCAGATTTACCCAGTGCCCCGCCTGATCAAAGCGCGTCACTTCCCGGTAGACCTCGCATAGCGATCCCACTGCACCGCCGACGATGTCCATATTGAAGGAGACCCGGGCGGCCCCGATGGGTTCGTGTCCGTAGGGCGCTGGAAAGCCGAACGCTCCCATGTGCCGGTCGGCGATACAACGCTTGCTATCCTCATTGTCCGGATTTGAGGGATCTGCGATGAACGAGACGTCGCGCAGTTGGGACGGCAGCAGGTGGCTCCGCACGATTCGCTCGGCGTCCTGGTAGTACTCAGGAAATCCCCAGCGTCCCAAGATGAGCGCAGTCTCAACGATGTCGCCGGTGTTATTCACTTCGCCCCGATCGGGGTCGGCATCTGGGCCGGAGCTCTCAATGACCCATCCCAACTCGTCTCGGATATCCCAAAGCCCTCTGTCGTAGAATGCCTTCACTCGTCGTATGAGGCCGGCGTCAGACGTCAGGTCGGCCAGTTGGGCCAGAGACGACATAACACAGGTGGTCGAGTGGGTATGATGGCCGAATGTCTTTCTGTCGTAGGACCCGTCCTCGGTGAAGAACACGTCCACTGCCTTGTTCTTTAGTACGACTGCCAACTCCAGGGCCGGGCCGTATCCTGTAGCGTGGTAGTATTTGACCAGTGGGCCTATTGCCCTGCCCAATCCGATGACAAAAGTCGGAGACTCCTGGAAACTAATCCCGTGTACTCGTTCGAGCCGTTCGCGATCCCAGCCCCGGTTGGGTTCCCAAAGCTCGAAGATCGCCGCGATGCTCGCTTCTGCCAGCCGGCGGGCCTTCGTTGAGTCACGGTATTTGGCCAAAGCAGACAGCGCGTGAAACCCTTCGCGAACATTGTGTGGAACGAAGTTCACCAACGGGCCGGCGATATCAGAGCGATTGAGCGGCAAGGGCACCGGGCCGCTGTAGGAGAGAAATGCGGCGTGGGCGTGACTATCGACCGCGTCCTCGTCGATGTGGGTGCCGGCCGCATCTTCGGCGTTTAGCAGGGCATTCAGGTGGCGTCCGGGGACGTGTGCTTCGGAATGGACTGGGCTAAAGCTGAAATTCGGTTCCGGGCGCACCAATGAACCGAAAAATGGTATGTTGTTATCATCTGCGTTGAATACGGACGACATCGTTCGGCAGCCCAGTCGAATCGCTTCGCGAATATCGTTTGTATTGACGTGTCTAAGCTTGACCATAGAATCCTGAGCGATGTCGTCGAATTGACGGAAATTCGGCCACTCCTATCCAATTAGACGGTTTTAATGTTAGCAGTTATGCCTTGGTAATATGCTCTAGATGTATACTCCGGGAGAAGGCGAGGCGTTTATGATGTCTGAACCTACGTTACGCTCCGCGAAGCAAACGATCCCGGCCGGCTCACGCATCCTCATGGTGACCGGCGACCTGATGTTTAGCTCCAAAGTTCAAGTGCTCGCACGCCAAGCCGGCGTTTCCTTCGAGGTTGTACGTGCTGGTCGATTGGCAAATGCCGGGTCGGCGCAAGACGCATTTGCTCTGGTGGACATGACGAACATGGATGCAACTCACGTTGAGTCTGCGGTCGGACAGTTGAAAGAGTTAGGGGCGGATCGCATCGCCGTCTTTGGCCGGCACGACCGAGCGGACCTCCGCAACGCGGCGCTCAAAGCCGGCGCGGCTTATTGGTGGCCGAACTCGAAGATGTCGGCCCAAATGCGGGTCCTCTTGCGTTTGACGCTCTAACCGCCGGAGACGGCGAATTCGCCGGGCATTCCACTCTTGTCTTGCCCTCAACGAATGCCGGCTACTACGTTAACTCCGTTAAGCGCCATATGGTGAAGGAAAACATAGTGCAAGAGGTCGCCGTCGTGGGGCATTGCGCCTATCGAAGCTGCTTCTTTCACTCCCAAATGATAGGTGTCTACGCAGTCTATCGGTACCGTGACGTGGCAGCCCAACCCCGAAGCGTTCGAGCGTAGTTTTAGAGACATCGCCAGCTGATAGAGGCATAGGTCGGTGCAGTCCCCCACCGCGATGAATTCGGTAACCTCAGGATGGGTAGACAGCCAATCGGCCAGCTTCGTGTCGATCAATGAGTTGATGCTGTTCTTGGGGATGACGTCGAATCCGTTGAAAAAGGACAGAGCCTTGAATTCACGTACGGTTGCCGATTCGACGGTCCCGGCGATGCAGTGCGGTGGAAACTCATTAAACTCCTCGGCGTCGGAGGAGTGTGTGTCCTGCGTAAGAATGAAGTGTGAGACTCCGGCTTCGTGGGCACGGTTGAAGAGACGGCTGATCGGCTCGATGATCGTCGCGACTCGTGGACTCGCTAGCGGGCCTTCCCGGCAGAATCCCTCGATCACGTCTACCGAGATTACTGCCGCCTGTTTGACAGATGTTCCCCGGTCTCTAAGCAGATCCTCCAATGTAACCGTTGGCCGCTCATCGACCCATTGCTCGACGCTGTCGACGAATTCGGCGCTGCGTGTGGATAAGGACTCGACTCTCGTCGTGGATTCAACGCTCAAGGCGGACTCTCCTTTCCCATCGGCTGAACAATGCAATTAGTTGCGGAATCCAGCAGGGTGTGTGGGATAAGCTCTGCTATCCTAATTATATTATCGTCTAGTAGTGGGATGGGCGGATGGCGTGAAGACTCGCCTTGGAAACACGATGCGGTCCTTCCAGCCGGATCTTTGTGTTTGTACCGCCGTTCACAAGAGTTGATGGGTTCGAGAGGATAATGAGGCCGCAATTTAAGCGTGTAGCGCGCAGGCTGATGATGCGTCATAGATTGACGCTGTTCGTCCTGCTAGCTGTCTTGGTGGGGGTAGTGGGCAGTTGCGCTCCGGTCCTTCCAACTTTCGATGACCTACCCACCTCGATACGAGAGCCGGCCGTCCCCTCTCAGTCCGGGATGACCGCGTCGACCTCCGCCGAGGCGGGCACACCGGTGCCGACTGTTTCGAGCGGCGATCCAGACTTGATACCCACGTCGGAGATAGGGACGATTGGACCGTCTGATGATCCGCGCTCGGCTCCACACAATACCCGAAGCGTGCCCCAGTCGTCCGACCTCAGCGCCGAGTTGGACCAAGCTCGCCGGCATTGGCGCAACGGTGAGTTGGGTGCTGCCTTGCTCACCTACCGCCGGCTAGCGGCCGAAGCCTCGCCGTCCCCCGAGGCATTGGTCGAGTTGGCCGTCGTAGAGTTGGCCACCAGGGAGATTACCGAAGCGCGGGATACATTGCAGCGCGCGCTTAGCATGAACCCGCCCGATGGGATGCGGGCGCGCATTTGGTATCTGCTGGCAACCGTCGAGGTGAAGCTGGGAAACTGGCAAGAAGCAATGCGCCTCATAGACGTCCCGGCGGCGCCGGATGGTCTTGGCGACTTGGTGGTCCTGCGCCGCGCTGAGGCGGCGGCCGCCGGCGGAGACGTCGACGCCGTCCGTATCGAGTTGCAACGCCCGGAAATGCGGGCTTCTACCAATCGGATTCTCTTGGCTCAGGCCGGAAACTTCGCCGAGCTAATAGGTGAGTCCGGCCTCGCCGGAGAGCTCTATGCTCGGGCGTCCGAATATCCCGGATGGTCCGCCGAACGTAGCGGGCTGATCCAAGCGGCCGCGTCGGCTTTTGCCGATGCCGGCCTGACCGCCGACGCCATCACGCAGAATCGACGCTTAGTCGAGCTATATTCTTGGACCACGCTTGGAAAACAGGCCGGCATCGAGCTCAACCGTCTGGGCGGCATGACGCCCTATCACCGAGGCCGGCTCGCCATTATTGACGGTGGCCTGGAGGCCGCGCGAGGGTCTCTCGAAGAGGCGGCCAAGGGAGGAGAGTACGCGATTCCCGCACAGGAGTTGCTCGACCAGGTCGAGGAGATCTTAGGCTGGCACAAGGCCGCCAACGCCGGAACCCCAGAAGCGTTCCAGGCTTTCCGGTCCCGGTTTCCCGGCGGGGACCTCGCCGAAGACGCTTGGTTCCAAGAGGGATACCTTCACTATGAGAAAGGCGAGCTATCCGCGGCGTTGAGCGTCTGGCGGGAGGGATTGGACCAGGCGGATGGCGACGAATTGGCGCGTTTGCACCTCTGGATAAGCAAGACTCTAGGCCGGTTCGGCCAAGACGCAGAGGCGACATCGAGCTTGCGCATAGCTGCTCAGGTTGGCCCTGCCGATTACTATGCTATGCGCGCACGTGATCTCCTTGTAGGTGGTGATGCCTGGCCAATCGCGAAAGGCGACTTGTTGACAATGGAAACGACCGCTGGCGTGGCGCCCATTTCGGAGGACGAGCGGCAGAAGGCCCAGGAGTGGCTGTCGAAGTGGGTCGTATCGAACTCCACGCCCAATGTGATGACACAACCTCGAGTCCGTCGGGGTCTCGGTCTGTTGGCGCTTGGTCTGACCGCGGAAGCGAATGCCGAACTGAACGGATTGATCAAAGAGACCGCCGATGCTCGCTTCCTATTCCAACTTGCCCAAGTTCTAGCCGAAAGTGAGGTGTGGGGTTCCTCCAGTCGCGCCGCTTGGCGCATCGTCGACCTCTCGCCGGCCGAGAGTGTTGTCGATACTCCAATTGCCGTACAAAGGCTTGCCTACCCGTTGGCATATCCGGATCTGCTCGCGTTCGAGTCCGAGCGTCACGGACTAGACCCGCTTCTCCTGCTCACAATGATCCATCAAGAGAGTCTGTACGATCCTTTCGCGCTATCGATCTCTGAAGCTCGAGGGTTGACGCAGGTCATTCCGTCGACCGGTGAGCTAATCGCGAATGCTATCGACTGGCCGGACTTTTCGCCGGACGATCTCTATCGGCCGGTCGTGGCGCTCGAGTTCGGCGCGTGGTATCTCGCCAATCAACTCAAGACCTTTGACGACGACCCATTCCGAGCGCTGGCTGCCTACAACGCCGGCTCAGGTTCCATCTCGCGCTGGTGGAATGGCGATGTCGACCTGTTCATTGAGCAGATCGACTACGCGGAAACTAGGAAGTACATGCGTAAGCTGTATTTCCACCACGCTGTCTATCGCAGCCTAGCTGGCGGGTAATCGTTGCTCTCGCAATGCGCCGTTTGGACGCCCCATATTGGTCGGCAACCCGTCGTCAATTCATTGCCTGACAATCCGACGGTTGATAGACTTCGCGGTAAATCAGTGAGTTTCACAGTCGGCACGAATAGATTCCGAGGAGATTGCTAATGGCACACGAGCTGCCGCCACTGCCCTACGCCTATGACGCATTGGAGCCCCACATCGACGAACAGACGATGCGGATCCACCACGACCGGCACCACCAGACCTACATCACTAATCTGAACGCGGCGTTGGAGGGTCATTCCAGCCTGGACGGCAAGAGCGCCGAGGAGCTTGTGAGCGATCTGGATTCAGTTCCAGAGGGTATTCGCACCGCTGTTCGAAATAATGGAGGCGGTCACGCGAACCACACCTTCTTCTGGGAGATTATGGGGCCGGGTGGTGGAGGAGCGCCCAGCGGCGCATTGGCCGAGGCAATCGACTCGACCTTTGGCAGCTTTGACGACTTCAAGGGACAGATCGCCGCCGCCGCGGCCGCCCGATTCGGCAGCGGATGGGCTTGGCTGACCGTCGATTCGGACGGAGGCCTCCAGGTAGAGAGCACCGCGAATCAAGACTCCCCACTGTCGGAGGGACGCACGCCTATTCTGGGCGTTGACGTCTGGGAGCACGCCTACTACTTGAAGTATCAGAACTTGCGCCCGAAATACGTAGCTGCTTGGTGGAACACGGTGAATTGGAACGCCGTCGCCAGCAGGTACGAGGCCGCTGTCGGCTAGCACTTATCCTCCTTTTGTGAGAATGGTATCTAGGGGCGATGCTGTTTCGCCCCTAGAATGTTCACCCCTCTCTCCGCGTCCGGCACACGATATCGACCTCACTTCACGCGTCTCGAGAGCAAGTCGGAGACCCTTCGGATCGCCTGTTACGCGTGTCTTCTTTACGGAATAGCTGAATGGCCGAGATTGGACCCTTTCGCGGAGTGCGCTTCGCTGGCGGCCAGCCCACCGACCTGAGCCGGCTGGTCACCGCGCCGTACGACGTGATATCCCAACAAGCTCAGACCGAGTACTACGCCCGCGACCAGTTCAACGCGATCCGCTTAGAGCTGGGCCGGCAATCTACATCAGACGGCGATGAGGACAATCGCTACACCCGCGCCGCCGCTACTTACCGGCAATGGCGTACTCTCGGCACCCTGCAAGCGGACGCCGAGCCGGCGTTGTACGTTGCGCGGGAATCTTTCCAGATGAACGGTCAAGAAAAGTCACGTACAATCCTCTTCGCACTCGTCCGGCTCTACGACTGGGATGAGCGGCAGGTGCTTCCTCACGAGCGGACCATGCCTAAACCCAAGGCCGATCGGCTCAATCTCTTGCGATCGACACAGGTCCAATTCAGTCCGATCTTCAGCCTCTACGACGATCTCGACCACTCGGTGGCGAAGCTACTGGCCGGAGTAGCCGAACAGCACCCTATCGCCGTCGTCGATCTCGACCCGCCGGCAGTCGCTGCCGCGCCCACTCATACTCGTGTTTGGAGGATCGTCGATCCGGCGACGATTCACGCCATAACGAGGGCATTCTCCCATCGAGTGATCTATATAGCCGACGGCCATCATCGCTACGAGACCGCGTTGGCCTACCGCGATGAGGTCGGCTCATCCGCTCCCGATCGAGGACAACCGCAGCCAAGCAACTATCTGATGATGTCCCTGTCAGCCAGCAACGATCCGGGAGTCGACGTAATGGCCACTCATCGACTCCTGCGGTCTTCCGGCCCGAGCGGCTACTCCGTCCTCGCGAGGTTACTAGAGCCCACATTTGACGCCCTCCGCCTCGGCGAAGCGGAGGTAGACGCATTCTTGCAGAAGCCGGATGAGACTGGCTTGCGAGTGGTTGTAGTCTCAGCCAACGAAACGGAGTTGCTAGGACTCCGGCTGAATGCCGATCCCACTCGCATGTCTGGAATGCCGGCGGGCCGGCATCCTTCTTGGAAGATGCTCGATGTGGCTTGCCTCCACGAATTGATCCTTAACCCACATTTTGGACTTGATGACGCGGACTTGGCCGGTGGGGCCGGCGTTGAATATACTCGTGACCCGAAAGACGTCATCCTGCAAGTGCGCTCTGGGGAGTTCGATTGGGGCTTCATTATGCGGCCAACTCGGTTGAGCCAAGTACTGGACGTTGCACGCGCCAACGAGACGATGCCACCGAAGTCGACTTACTTCTACCCGAAGTCAGTGACAGGCCTGGCATTCTTCGACCATCGGGAAGCTCTGTAAGAGGCTCCTGATCCAGTTCGCGGGTTTGAGGTGGTAGCCGAGGTGGATTGAAATCCATGAAGAGCTAGAGAAGAAGGTCGCGGGACGGATTGTCCGCCCCGCGACACCGGTGGAGGAGGAGAGGGAATTGGTAGGCACCCTCCTAGTGGAGAACGCCTCCGTAGTTCGAAAGCTCGCGATGACCATTCGTATCGTTGGGATTGGTCCGTCGCGTTACGCGGACCGGCAACTTGTGGTCGGTCCAACGATTGATGAGTTGTATCACTCTGTCTAGCTCACGTCCGGCCCGGTCATGGGTCAGCAGTCCTGCCGCTTCCAGCCGGCCGAAGTTCTCGCTCGCCTTCTCTGCCAACGCACCAACCAACCCTTCCCGGCTCTTGCCTTCACTCTCGGCGATTGCACCAGCCGACTCCCCCTTGCGAAGTCGTTCGACGAACGTATTCGTGTCCAGACCAATGTGCCGTGAGGCCCCGCTGATGAAAGTTCTGATGACGCTTAGGCGTTCTCTCGGTTGACCGTGCTGAGCCTCTCCATCTGAACCTAAATCCAGCAACGTGGTCTTCAACGCCGCTTTAAGCCTCGATTGATTGATGCCTAGCTCGCCGGCCAAGGTCTCTATGAAACGGTCGGCAAGAAGTGACCAGGGCTTCGGGTTGCCAGCATCCCCTGGAGGAATACTCCAGGGGATGCTGCCATAGGGGCGGTCCTTGTCCTAGCCATAGTTATTGCCCTCCTCGTGCTATTCTCCAGCTGCGATAGGCTGCATGGACCATTAGCTTAGCTCGTAGGTAGCTCCGGCCATTCGCCTAGCACGACAGTCAAGGTCATCTCTGTGCCGTCGCGAACAATCGTCAGCGTGACTTCGTCGCCGACTTCGAGTCGATCGATATAGCTGCCGATCTCGTTTATCGAGGCAATCGCATCGCCATCGATCTCGACTATTATGTCACCGTCCTTGGCCGGTTCGGTGGCGGTGCCAGGGGCGGAGTCGCCGCGCAGACCGGCCTGGTCGGCTGGGCCGCCGTCAACCACGCGCATCACATAGATTCCTTCCTCAATGTCCAGACCCAGCTCTTTCGCAATTCGGTTGTTCAAAGGCAAACCTGAGATGCCGAGCCACGGATACTTGATTTCTACGCCGGTTTCTAGTTTGCTCATGACTCGCTTGGCCGAGTTTATTGGTACCGAGAATCCAATGCCCACCGAGCCACGCACCGGACTCTGTATCACCGTGTTGATGCCTATCACCTCTCCGCGGCTGTTCATAAGAGGTCCGCCGCTGTTGCCTGGATTGATATCGGCGTCGGTCTGGATCATGTCGCGCATCGGCCGGCTGGTTGCGCCAATCCGCGTGCGACCAAGCGAACTGACTATGCCGGTGGTCAGGCTGCCCTGTAGGCCGAACGGACTGCCGATGGCGATGGCAATCTGGCCAACGCGGATAGCATCGGAGTCCCCCAAAACCGCTGTCATCAGGCCGGCTGGTGGATCATCAATTGCCAGTAGCGCCAGATCGTTGCTAACGTCGCGGCCAGTAACGGTAGCATCATATTCGCTGCCATCGTAGAGTCGGACCACCGCGGACGTCACCCGACTGACAACATGATTATTGGTTAGCACCAGACCACTTTCGTCCACGATGATGCCGGAGCCGGAGCTTCCGCCCGGAATCGTCGAGCCGTCGGTATCTTCACGTGCTAGCACTCCCACGACCGAAGGAAGCACGCGTTCATATAGTTCGATCAGCGTGTTTTCGAGTACGAGCACATGTTCCTGGGCGATTGCTCCGGGCTCCTCGTCCAAGGCCGGAACAGCCGATGGCACTGCGAGACTTGCTGCCGGCGCACTAGAGAGAATGACAGTTGGTGCGGATGACAGCATAGATATCAACGAACCGCTAGACGCAAGTGTTTTTGTGGCGTTACCTCCGCCTCCGCTGTAGGCAAACAAGGCTCCGGCAATCAGCGCGGTGCCGATTAATACGCCGAGTGCTACTCCCACGGAGATTCTTGCTACTTGTGTCATCTTCCATCCTCCAATTATTCTGTTTGGCAGAAACCTTTAAGACAACTCTGCCTTTACTCTTGAAATTTAGTCTTGTCTGGTTAAACGCCGATTGGCGAAATGTAAAATCGAAGTAAATTGTAGACGTTATCGAAGTCGGTCATCGAGCGCGCGTAGTCGTTTCTCTGATATCCCCCAAGCACGGTTCACGGCGTATAGTCTGAACTCGCCTGCGTAGGACAGATTTATGGGGGAGATGTTACTTCTTGGTACTAACCCCGTTGAGGACGCCCGTGTTTCGTCTAAATCTTGCTCGGGAGTAAAGTTCGGATCAGCCGACATGCGTTGCCCACGCGAAGATTCCAACGCGCCCAGGCCATCGAGCAAGGTCAGCGGTTACCGCTGCATACTTGCTTACTTGGTTGTCCCCGTCATTCGCGCATAGCCCCGAGCGTCATTCCCTGTATGAAGGTGCGCTGTAGCAAGACGAAGACAACCAATGGCACAGTCATGATAATTGCCAAGCCGGCGAAGAGCATTATCTGATCGCTGTAATAGAATGTGCGAAAGTTTCCCAAGGCCAACTGAACGGTGAACAACGCCGGCTTCTGGATGACGATCAGCGGCAGGAAGTAGTCGTTCCAGACGAATACCGCCTCAAATACCGTCACCGCCATGATCCCCGGCACCGACAGAGGCAAAACAACAAACCAAAGGACTTGGAATCGGCCCCCGCCGTCGAGCTTACAGGCGTCTTCCAATTCCCTGGGCACTGCCTGAAAGAAAGAGGTGAGTATTACCGTCGCGAACGCTACGCCGCCGGCAGTCGTCGCGATTATTAGCCCCTGCAATGAGTTCAACAGGCCAAGCGTGCGAAGCAGGACGAAAATCGGAATCAGTGTCACTTCAGCCGGAATCATCAGCGGAATAAGCACCGCTAGGAAGACCACCGACCGCATCGGTAATTCCAGCCGGGCGAAAGCGTAGGCGGCCGGCGCGGCGATCAGCAGGATGAGCAATACTGTTGCCGAGGTTACCAGCGCGGAGTTGCGGAACGCGACGCCGAGTTGACCCAAGGTCCAAGCTTTGGTGATGTTGTCGAAGTGCGGCGGGTCCGGTATTGCCCAAGGCAGCGCGTAGAGTTCGCCACTTGTCTTCAAGCTGCTCATTAGTGTCCACAAAACCGGGTATGCCCACAGGATGAGCAAGATCCCCAACACCATGTGGAGTATGATCTGCGTCCGAATACGCGGATGAAATACCTTCGCGATCATCGAGTGTGCTCGTCGACTCGCCGGCGCAATACCCGGACTTCCAACAGAGTCACGATCAATACGACGGCGAACAGGATGAACGCCATTGCTGAGCCATAGCCTACCCGGAAGAATCGGAAGGCAGTCACGTAAATGTAAGTAGCCACCGTCTCGGTCGCGTGATTGGGCCCCCCTTCGGTCATGATCCACATGAAGTCAAAGATCTTTAGCGTCCCCATAGTGGTCAAGAGCACGATTATGTAAGTCTGCGGCAAAAGCAGCGGCCAGGTAATGTACCAGAACCTTTGAAAGCCGTTGGCGCCATCGATGCGTGCTGCTTCGTAATACTCGTTTGATATCGACTGCATGCCCGCCAGGTAGATGACAGTGTTGAACCCGGACCAGCGCCAAAGAAACGCCCCCATTATTCCTGCTAAGGCGGTGTTCTGGCCGCCGAGTACCCCATAATAGATCTCGGCCACTCCCAAAGCGTTGAGCACGTTACTTAGGATCCCGAAATATGGAGCGTATATCCACAGCCACACGAAACCCACCGCAACCATAGATAAGACTACCGGCGCAAAGAACACCATTCTGTATATCAGCCTTCCCCGATGGACCTCGGAGATGAGTATGGCCAGAAAGAGTCCTGTACCGGTCTGGAGGACGATGGCCCCTGCGGTGAATATCAGGGTATTGCGGAGCGCTTGTCCAAAGATACCGTCGCGAAATAGAGCCTCGGCGTAGTTTTCCAGGTAAACAAATTCACCTGTTGACATGCCATTTGTGCGATGGAAGCTAATGAGTAATCCGGAGACGAGCGGAAAAACCAGAAAAACGACCAGTATCAGCAGCAACGGCAACAGAAACACCGAGTTGGTAAGTCTGTTGAGGGCCTTTGCGCGACTACTTCGTCGTAGAGTCGCCAAGGCTGATGCGGACGATCTATCGATCAGTTGAACAAACCATGCCTTCCCGTCTGACGATGTTTCTTGCCACGGTTAGTTCCGAAGCCGCAACGTTGACGACGCGGACTACCGAACCCGATTATGAACATTCTGAAAACAGCATTCTTTCGGTTGGCAGATTATTTCCCCGTCGACGGTTTCCAATCCAGTCAGCGGTCCCTTCGGCCGGCCTAGGTTCGGACACCCGCTGCGTCGACCGATGTATACTTGCAACTGGAGCGGGCCGTCTCTGTGACGTTCAATTGGCTAAAGCACTCAACCCTTAGCACTCTCCCGCCGGCAGTCAAGTGAGGCGAGTAATTGTCGCAGCCTGATTGGTTACTTCCCCGCTGCTGACTACCGCATCATCCGATTGAGTATCTACGGTCCATAAGGTCGTGGAGCTTATGAACCCGATTCACATCTCCCCAAGACGACCGGCCGTGGGAAGTCAGTCCAAATTGAACCGTACAGTCCCACGGACTCACCGACAAGAAAATTCCGACTCGCCGCCCTCGTCAGCGGCTGACTACCCCTGTTCGAAGTAACTGCGGTTTTCCCGAACAAGCTGCTCGTGCTTGGCTCTTAAGGCTTTCGACACGTCCTCAGGACTGATTTCTCCCTTGAGCAGAGTCTGCAGGTTGTTCTGTACCTCGGTCGTGATTTCTGGCTCCCAGAGCCAGTCCAAGGGTACGATACCGTTCTCGTACCACGGTTGAATCTCGGGTTGCAGCGGGTTGGTGAGGACCCGGTTGGACTCCAACCGCGGGGACGGCCTCTGCATAGCTTGAGTAACTTGCTCGTCGATTTCCGGATCGGTGATGTAGTGGAAGAACTTGAAAACATCGTCCACGTGCTTACTGAACGCTGGAACAGCGTAGGAGCCGCATACGATCAGAGGCTGAGCAAACGGTGCGCCGGCCGCCAGCGGCAAGCCGGTGATGTGCAACTCGAATTCCGCGTCGGCCGGTGGATCGGCGTATGCCGGTAATGACCACGACCCGTTGTAGCTCGTCGCCGACTTGCCGGTCATGAACAGATTGTTCGAGTCATTGTAGTGCAACGCACTGGAGCCCTTGAGCAGAACATCGCTCGTGTGCAAGTCCTGTAGGAGCCGAAATGTCTCGATCCACTCCGGTGAATCGTACGGCACCTTTCCTCGTTGTGTGTCCTCAGTGAACACGATGGGTTTGTTGTCGACTACCATCGGTTGCATCCACATCACCAATAGGGGATTCCACCAAGGATCCCCGGCCGGATGGACCCACGGCGCCGCACCTAGGTCCTTGAATGCCGGAACACTTTCCTTCAAGTCATCCGTTGTCTCCGGTGGCGCCACGCCGGCCTTGTCAAACAACAAACTATTGTAGTACCAGACGCAGACGGCCGTTCCGCCGGTAACCGCCCCAGTAACCATGTATTCGCGGCCTGGCTCTGGCATCAGCAGATTGCGGAATGCTATATGGCCGGCACGTTTCAGGAGGTCCTTGAGGTCCGCGAAAGTACTGAGCTCCAAGACCAGATTGTCTCGCACCCAAGCGCGGAGGAACTGGCCATTGATCGAGACCATGTCAACCGGCTCGCCCGCAGCTATAGAGGTCCGCGCCAGCCGGTCCCAGTCGCTGCCACCCGGCAACGAGCGGACGTCCCATGAAATATACGAATTGGTGGCTGCGAAGTCGTCGTAGACTTGCTTGATTGGAGCGTTCTCCGGCGCTTCCAAGTTGCCCGGATACAGCACTACGAGTGTAACCGGCTCAGGGGGCATGGGGGTCGCGACGACCACCCTCTCCTGAACTACTTCTACCGGCTTCTCGACCACCTTCTCAACGATCTTTTCCTTCTCGACCTCAACTACCCTCTCGACTACCCGGGTGACCTCCTTTTCTACCTCGACCGCCCTTTCTACAAGCTTCTCCCTCTCAACCACCCTCTCGACGACGACGGTCTCCTTCTGAATCACCGGCTTCTCGACTATTTTCTCGACAATCTGCGGCTGGCAGGCAGCCAAGATCGGCAGGGCTGCCGTCGTCCCCAAACCCGCCAAGAATGAACGTCGAGTAAACCTACGAACCATTACGCTGCCTAGCATTATGATCTCCTCTCCAATCTCCTCTTACCGGTCTCGAACCTTCGTAAGGTCCAGAGTTCTTGCCTCCAAGGCATCGCCAACCTTTAATGCTGTTCTAATGCGTATGTATATACTTTTACATATACGCAAGTCAACAGCATTGGTCGCGAAAGAACCTCGGCAGCGAAGCTCGGCCCAGACAGGAGCGTGTAGCGCTGGGGCTTGTCCCCAGCGTCGGACAGTGCATTCAAAGCCGATAGTGGACGGATAAGCATGGGGCACCCGGGCTTGTCCCCAGCCAAGGGCAAACCCGCAGCCGGCTGCAGTCGCCCCGTGTGGCGTTTGCTAATAGACAATCCCCGATGGTATTCAACGACGTATTGCTGAGATGGCCGCTCTGTGCTAAATTCGGCCCCGTCGCTAGTTCGGATTAAGAGCTTGGATCGCATACCAAAGACTAGGAGTTGAGCAGGAACAATGAATACAGTTTCCCAAAATGCAGTTGATTCGGAATCTATGGCGGTACATTTTCGCGAGCTGGATGAGATAGGCTACACGGTGCTAGTCGATCTCCTTTCCCCCCGGCAGGTTGAGGAGGCTGTCGACGCCCTCAAAGAGATCTACGACCGCGAAGGGGATGTCCAGTCCGCCCACGAACCTGGTACCAAGAGGAGTTTCAATCTAACGGCGAGAGCGGCCATTTTCCGGGAGATTATCCAGGTTCCTAAGCTAGTTGCGTGCATGGAGTACCTGCTCGGACCAGATTACATTCTCTCGGACATGGGGGGCCGTTCGCCGATGCCGGGCGTTCCCTCGCAGCAACTCCATCGCGATGGCGGATTTTTCGTTCCCAACCCGCCGTACAACGTGCACACTGTTCTCCCTACATCGGCTCAATCCATGATCGCCCTCTGCGATTTCACCCCTGAAAAGGGCGCCACCCGGTTTGTTCCCCGATCACATGTGAGAGACGTAGACCCTGGGACCATACCCGCGGAGGAGGAGAGTCGCTTTATCTGTTCGGCCGGGTCAGTGCTAGTCTATGACAATCGACTGATCCATGGCGGCAGTCTAAATACCACAAACGAGATTCGCTATTCGGCGCAAGGGTTCTGCTGCAGGAAGACAACCAGGCCGTTCTGCGATCACACCAGGTCTATTCCGGCGGACATCCTAGCGTCGGCCACGCCGTTGATGCGCCGACTTTGGGGCTTTGAGTATCAATCCGCCTGGGAGCAATCGCCGCGAGACTTCTCGATCGTAGAGGCTCCCGGTGCAAAACCGGTGTTCGACTTCAACCGTGGTGTAAAGTAAGGTCGAATCTCTGTAGTACGCCAGTTTCCCGTCGGGATTGGCCAGAATCGAGCCTCGTTTGATTGGGGGCGCAATATGAGCAGTTTCGAAGATCGTGAAGTCATTGACCTGACGCAAGTCTTCGAGCCCGGAATGCCGGTGATGCCTGCACTCCCTCCTCCGGCAATCTGGCCGGTTCTGAGGCAGGACGAGGGCGATTACGTGAACGCCAACGTGATCCAGTATTGCGAACACTCGGGCACTCATCTTGACTCCCCGGCCCATTTCGTCAAGGGAGGAACAACGTTGGAGTCCCTCCCGCTTGACAAGCTCATGGGGCCGGCGGTTGTGCTCGATCTCACTGGCAAGCAAGGTGATGTTCCGATAGACGTATCGGACCTGGAAGCCGCCCAGCGCAGCGCCTCTTCAATTGAACCCGGCGACGTTGTCCTGCTCCGGTCCGACCACTCGTTACTCTGGGACGTAAAGCCGCGCAACCGTGCCTTTATTGAGGACGGTTGGCCGTATCTGACTTCCGAGGCTGCGCGGTACCTCCTGCAAGCTGGGATTCGAGCCCTAGGCGTAGAGACGCCGGATCCCGACCGGCTCGGGGCTACAGAGTTTCCCACGCACTACACTCTTCTGCCAGCCGGCGTCCCAATTATCGAGAATCTATGCAACCTAAATCGGATAGGTCTTTTTCGTTGCGAATTCATGGCGTTGCCATTGAAGGTCCGTGGCGGAACAGGCGGCCCGTGTCGCGCTCTGGCGTTCGTGTGATTGTCGATAACGTCAGTCGTCATTGATACGAAAGCATGTCCCGGACTCCGATCCGGGATACATGGATCCCGTCGCGCCCCCGGATCCTGTCATTGGTGCGAAAATGCGCTTAAACGGCTTTCGAGTGCGCCGGCGAACCCCTCCATTCGTCATTCCCGCGGAGGCGGGAATCCATGGGGAGGTAGAGGGGACGCTCCAATGACACCCAAACGCTTCCAGCGACGGGCACCCATTGTCATACCTTGGTGTGCCGGCGCCAGCCGGCATGAGCGATTGGTACCCCAATAGATTTCGGTACGGGCGCGCGACGCCAACAACTACCTGCCCAACATGGACAGCCGATTGTCAACACAGAGAAATGTAGGGCTGGGGCTTGTCCCCACCCGAGGGCGGGGTGGGCGGTCGGCCGTGGTTGTACCGTCCGGCGTCTCGCCATTCTCAAGCTCTCACGTCGTCTTCGCAAGGCCTCGGAGATTCCAGAGAATACGGGAATCCAGGAAGAGGCGCGGGCGCCCCAAGTTTCGTACCTCGAGTGTGCCGGCGGGTCCCGGCATTCCGGCGATCGAAGGCAGGCCCCGTACCCCGATACGGTGCCGGAATCCAGGGGAAGTGCAAGACCGCCATACAATAGGCAAAAACTGGGCGACCCACTATTTTCATCTTCCAATGCGGCCTTCGCAGGGCCGTGTCGTTCCTCGACCGGCCACTATCGCCTAAGCGCATCTACCGAATGTCAGAAGCGCCGTGGAAGATGAACGATCGCTAGGTTGCCCAGACCGGCAGGCTTACGGTGAAAACAGTGCCAGTCTTTTCGTCGCTTTTCGCTTCGATAGAGCCATTGTGTAATTGCACAAGCTCTTTCACGATTGAGAGGCCGAGTCCGCTGCCTTCGCTACCCGCACGCATGCGTGATCGGTCTATCTGATAGAAGCGCTCGAAAATGCGGCTCAGGTGCTCGGGCGGAATATAGGAACCGCTGTTGGTTACTGAAAGTTGTGCTTGACTCCCACTGCTACTCGCCTTGACTTGGATCTCTCCACCGGCCGGCGTATGCTTCACCGCGTTGTCGATCATATTCGTCAGGACCTGCTCTAGCCTGTGGGGATCCGCCGGGATCACCAGTCCCTGCTCCACGTCCGCCGAGAGTTTCAAGTCTCGTTCCGCCGACTGTCGCTCAAAGGCCCGCGTACACCCCTCAGCGATCTCGCCCACGCTCACCGGCTCGACGTTTAGGCTTACCTGGCCGGACTCGATTTTCGATAGGTAGAGCAGATCATCTACCAAACGGTGCATCCGGCTAGACTCTTCCTGCACGACCTGACCTGCCGTCTTGTAATCCTCAGGTTTATTTAAAGTGCCGTCGATCATCGCCTGCGCGAATCCTTGGATCGAGGTGAGCGGTGTGCGCAGCTCGTGTGATACGTTCGCCAGAAAATCGCGCATAGATTGCTGTGATTGTGATACTTCCCTGGTCATTCTGTTGAACGCTTGCGCTAGGGAGTCGATCTCGACGATGTCTTGTCTTGGTACTTGGTGGTCGTATCTGCTGCGGGCTATCTCCTCGCTTGCCGACGTCAGGGTCCGAATCGGACGCGTGATCGAGCGCGACAATAAGACGGCCGCGCCAATCGAAACGATCAGAGACACCAGCGCCGCGATGGATAAGCCGGGCGCCAGCTCGAGCCAAGCCGTAGAGAGGCTCTCATGCGGTACCGTCAAAGCGACCTGTAATCCTGGATCTGAATTGTGGGATCCCTTCAGTGTCGAACGCATAGAGCGCGGTACCGAGGTTATGACGAAAAGGTTGCCATGTTCGCCTTCTTTGTAGTCCGCCCAATATGACGTTACGCCGGCCCGGAACGGGCGCTCGGTCATGCCCATCTGATGCCCTTCCAGTTTGTTACCGGTGTCTACTAGGACGCGACGCTCACGGTCCATCAACAAGATGCGCACGTCGAGCTCGTTGGCTTGATGCTCTAGAAAGCGGATTATCTCTGCGGGTGGAGCATTCGCCCACTCGAGGATCGCCACTTGGTAGGAGAGGGGCAAAGCCATGTCGGCCAACTGATTGGCGCGGAGTTGACTTTGATATCCACGCAATATATAGACGAAGGTCAGGCCGGCCAGGAACAGGGCCAGAAATATGACTACTACGAAGGCCAGAATGAGCCGAGTTCGCAGAATCCTAAACATCGCTCTATTCTGTATCAGACTCCACGATCATCTTGTAGCCTATCCCCCATACGGTCTTGATCTTGGCATCGCTCTTGGATAGCTTCTCCCGAAGCCAGGTAACGTGCACGTCGATTGTTCGAGAATCTCCCAAGAAATCGTATCCCCATACAGTGCTTATCAGCCGCTCGCGGTCTAGGACGATCTCAGGATGTTGAGCAAAGGCCACCAACAGATCGAACTCCTTTGCCCGCAGCTCTACGACTCGATCATCCACCCTGACCTCGCGCTTGTCTATGTCGATCTGCAGATTTGCGAGAGCGATCCGTTCGCCGGAAAGAGGCTCGCTCTTTGACCGGCGCAATACTGCCTTTACTCGGGCCACTAGCTCGCGCGGGTTGAACGGCTTGGTTACATAATCATCCGCACCGATCTCGAGTCCAACGATCTTATCGACATCCTCGGTGCGGGCTGTCAGCATTATGATCGGCACGTTCGAAGTCTTGCGCAGCTGCCGGCAGGTTTCCCAGCCGTCTATATCCGGCATCATCAAATCGAGTATGATCAGGTCCGGCTTGACGCGGCCGGCCCGTTCGATCGCCTCTCTGCCGGTGCTGGCCGACTCAACTCCAAATCCCTCGTTGCGAAGATACAACGAGACTAGCTGAACGATATTTCTCTCGTCATCGGCGACCAGGACTGTCGACATAATTGCTTCCTCATATAGCTAGATTGCTTACTTAGACTAATTATCGGAGGCAATCCTTCGAACCGAATTAAGTGATTGTTAAATATCAGTTATATCAGCCGGCGATTCCCATGGGCGGAATCCACTACTTTTGCTGGCGAATTTGGAGGCGTTTATTCTTCCTTGTAGTTACATTCTAACGCCAATTCGAAGTAGATGCCTGGCAATTCGCTAGCATTCTTGTGGACGAAAGCCAGTGGACATAATGACTCGGTCAAGTTGATTACGAATCACCACGAGCATTAGGTATGGCATCTGCAAAATCATCCATCCCAGATACACCGGCTGTTCCTTGATTGCAGTTTACCGAACTCGGATTGGGCCTCGAGACTATGCGGCTGTATGACTCAGGAAGGATTTCCTGGTCGGGCGATTCCGAATCTACAGTCCTTTCGTCGCTTCCTCGATGGCCTGTCCGACGGTATCAACCAGCGTGTCGACCTGCTCGTCAGTGATTATCAGAGGCGGCGCCAAGAGTATGCTATCGGCGCGATTTCGAACTATCGCGCCGAGCCTGGCGGCCGCTCCGGCTACCTGCGGGCCAACCCGCCTGCCGGGCGGAAAACCGGTTTTGGTCGCCTTATCCTCGACCAGTTCTATCGCCGACATGAGTCCGTATCCGCCTCGTATGTCGCCCACAAACCGATGTGAATCGAGCTTGGATAGGCCCTCGTGGAGCCGCTTTCCCTGCCGCGCGGCGTTCGCCGGCAGGTCCTCCTGCTCCATGATGTCGAGGTTGACTTGGGCTACCGCGCAACAGGCGGGATGTCCCGAGTACGTGTACGCGTGCATCCAGCGTTGTTCGGCTGTATTCATTAAATCGAAAATTTCTTCGGACACCATCATCCCGCCCAGCGGCAAATAGCCGCTCGTGATGCCTTTGGAGAATGACATGATGTCCGGACTGACGTCCCAATTTTGGACGCCGAACCACTTGCCAGTGCGGCCAAAGCCGGTGATGATCTCGTCGGCGATCAGCAGGACGTTGTTGCGGTCGCAGATCTGGCGGAGACGCGGAATGTAGTCCGGATCCGGAGGGTATATTCCGCCGGCTCCCTGGATAGGCTCCGCAATCACCGCCGCCACGGTATCCGGTCCCTCTCGTTCGATCACTTGGTCGACTTCGTCGGCGCAGGCAAGCGTGCACTTCGCCTGATCGGCGCAATGAGAACAACGGTAGCGATAGGGAGGGTTGACCGCGATGAACCCCGGTAACGGGGGGCCGAACCCCTGTTGAAAATCGGGAATGTTGGTCGTCCACATTGCGGTTGCCGTAAGACCGTGATAGGCCCCCCGCCGGCTGACAATCTTGAGCTTTTCGCTTTTGCCTTGTGCTAGCCAGAAGTAACGGGCCGTCTTTATGGCGGAGTCGTTGGCCTCGGCGCCACCACATGTGAAGTACGTTGCTTTCAAGGGCGCCGGTGCCAAGTCCGCCAAGCGGCTCGCCAACTCGATGGCTGGCCTATGGGTGAATCCAACGTAGTTGGACGAGTAAGCATGGACGCTCATCTGCCTCGCGGCCGCGTCGGCCAACTCGCGGCGGCCGTGCCCTATGTTCACGTTGGCCAGACAAGAGAAGCTATCGATGTACCGATTGCCTTCCGTGTCGAACAGGTAGATGCCGTCGCCGCCGGCGATTATGAATGGGCCGGTGTAGCGGTGCTCGTAACGGCTGTGAAGCGGATGAATGAGATGCGCTTCATCGGCCGCCAGTAGTGCCTCTCTGTCGGTGGAGATTATTGCGCTCATCGTGACATTACCCCCAATAGGCCGGCTGGTCTCGCTTGGTCCGAAAGACTCGCCAAGGCCATCGTTTTCCATGAATTCTACTACCGACTCGGCTCCCTAAGTGTTTGTTGGACGTCATCGCGATATAATCCAGCCTATTCCTACTAACGGAGAGGTGCGAATTGAGTGCGGTTCACCTGGATGATACAGGGCGGCGTAGTCGGATTGGAGCCCATGTGTCTGTGGCCGGCGGATTGACCAAGGGCGTCGATCGAGCTTTGGACATCGGCGCTGAGTGTATCCAGATATTCGTCGGCGCACCCCAACGTTGGAGCACCGCCAAGTATACGGATGACGAGGCGCAGGAGTTCAAGCAGGCGGTCGACGAAAACGACCTCAACCCAGTCTTCATACACGGACCTTATTTGGTGAACCTCGCCTCCAAGCGTGGTGACGTGCGGGCAATCTCCCGTCGAGTGCTTGTCAGCCAGTTGGAATGGGCCGAGAAACTGGGCGCCGAAGGTGTGATAGTCCATGTCGGCAGTGGCGGCGACAACGCGTTGGATCTGGCCGAGGCCGGCCTGCGCGAAGTTCTCGGCAATTACCGAGGTCCCGCCAAGTTCTTGCTGGAAAACGACGCCGGCGCTGGCCAGCGTATTGGCAAGCGTTTTAGCGAGATCGGCCGGCTGATCAAAGCGGCTGATAACGACGAGCGGCTCGGTGTCTGCTTCGACACCTGCCACGCCTTGGTCTCCGGCTATGAGATTCGCGACCGCGATAATCTAAGTGCTGCTATGGAGGAGTTCGACGCTGAAATAGGGCAGGATAGACTGGTTGTCGTCCACGCGAACGACTCAAAGGGCGACCTGGGTTCGAATAAGGACCGTCACGAGAACATCGGTAAGGGTGAAATCGGCGAGGATAGCTTCGAGATAATCCTTTCTGATAAGAACCTGCGCGGGCTGCCGTTCGTGCTCGAAGTGCCGGGCTACGAGAAGGGTGGGCCAGATGCCCGCAACATCAAGGACTTGATCCGGCTGGCTGGGGGCAGTTAGGGTTGTTGGTTATCGCTTTCCGGTTCCTGTTCTTCGAAATGATCGTAGACCAGTAGGGATAGATCTGCGATCTGCTTGACTTCCCAGGCTTTGTCGGACATGACGACAAGCACGTATGGCGCAGTTGGCGCATAGACGATTCCGACGTCGTGAGTGGCGCTTGGCCAGTTTCCGGTCTTATGAGCTACTCGGATGCCGGCCGGCAATAGGGCCGGAAGCCGGTCGTTGACTCTCTGGCGCGTCATCAGATCTACGATGTCCTGACTCGCCCGTTCATTGATGGCCCTGCCTAGCGCCAACATCTCCAACAGCAGCGCCGTGTCTTCAGCCGTGGTGGGTAGGTCTCCGCGAACCAGGGCCGAATTCTCCATGCCTATAGCCTCGATGTCTTGGTTGATATTCCATCCGCCAACTTTATCGTGCAACATAATCGCGGCTATGTTGTCGCTGACTGTTATCATCGCCTCCATCAAATTGCCAATTGGCACTTCGGTCCATAGCGGCCAAGCCAACTCACCGAGCTGGTAATCGAGATGGAACGGCACTAGTGTCACCGTCTCGTCGAATGCCAACAAGCCTAGCTCCCGCTGCCTGAATACTTCGTACATCACCCATAGCTTGAATACGCTTGCCGCGTAGAATTCTTTGTCCGGGTTGATCGCCACCCCCCGACCATCGGGTACCCGTTTCACCACTATCCCGTACCTGGAAATGTCCTCTCCTAGATGTTGCGTAATCTTCGCCTCCAACGCGGCGTCATGTTGCAGCGGTATAGGTTCGTAGCGTGGCGACGGCGTCAGCCCGTATGGCCCCCGAATTCGGGTGACGGTTATCGTGACAGTGGAAGTGACCGTCGTCTCCGGTCGAGCTGTCGGTGTTCTGTACGCGATGAGGGCCGGCGTGGCGCCGCTCGGATAAACGATGATTGTTCCATTCGCCGTGGCTTCCGGCGAAACTGAAACTGTAGGTTCACTCGCGGTACTGGTACTGCTCGGCGTAGGCGAGCTTTCTGGTGTAGGACTTGGAGGCGGCGAGGTCGTCGCCGCTCTCGTGGCGGTAGGGACGGGCTCTGGAGTAGCCGGGGTTGCCGAAGGAGTAGCCGCCGCACTAACGGCAGTCTGCCGGATCGCCCAAACGGCGTCAAATGGTCCGCTACAGCCGAGAATTATCAGCAGCGAAACAATCACCGGAACTATTCCGATTATGGCGCGCTGTGTCAGGGCCATCCTCCTGTGTAACCTCGCCGGCCGACTGCCTCAACTTGAGGCTAAGCGGATATGAGTTGTCGCCCGCCGGCTTGTGACTGCCGGCGCGTAGCTTCGTTGTCTATTGATCGGTACTACTGTACCCTGTCTTGGCAAGCGTTGGTGGACCAGTGACCGACTAAGGCAACAACAGAGGTGGAGCCTCACTTGCGGAGTCGAGATTCAAGGTGGACGCCAGCGCTCGTCCTCCGGCATCATGTGCTCTGCCACCGATCCTCGCGTTGGGAGAATCGTGTCATTCTGGACTGGCGCTGTTGCCGCGTGATTCTTCAAGCCTCTCCTCATCGTCCGAGTCCCCAGAACTACTCTTGGAACCCCATCCTCCGAGCCTCCAAATTAGGAGGCCGATAAGCCCTATCACGATAACGTAGCCGACGATCTGTGCTATTTCATCCACGTTGGATTGGCCGGGTAGCAGGTCCTCAAGCACTAACGCGGCTATTCCGGTCAATATGCTCACTATCACGATGGTTATCACTAACCACAGTGAGTTGAGAAAGCGATCGAGAACGAGGCGAGCCGTTCGTAGCAACCACGCGCGCTGGGGTGCTGCCTCGGCCGGCTTGGGTTTTTCGGGTGTGCTGCTCTTGCCCGTAACAATTACTTCGACGACGCGGGTTAATCCATCTCGGAACAGTGGCGCTAGCTGGTCACCATTGTCGAATCCGTAATAGAAAGTGCTAGACGCACCTGGGCTCTGGCCTCGTACCCAAGCTAATAGGCGCCGCCATATTGTAGGCTTTCCCAAGCTCGCACGAAAATCGTCGACTTTTGCCTGCGCCTCGAGGTTCTGCAACGGCGGCCCTTCCTCATCCTTGAAGAAGAACAAGGATTCACATGTGTGCTTGTAGTAGAAACTGTCGTACGCACGCTTGAACTCTCTTACTGTCCCAGCGCCCACCCAGGAAGGAGGCGGCGTATGGAAATGCCCCCATAGCAACCCTATGAAAATGTCGTAGTCGTTCGCCGATGGCTTCTCTTTAGTAGGGTCCGAGTCTACGTGTACGCCGGGCCCGAAAGGCTTGCTCTCCCATTTCACCAAATCCAGGTAAACGTTGAACGTTCTTATCCATACCTGGTTCAGATCGCGAATGACGTTTTCTATCAGTTCGCGCTCCTGCCGAACCTCTTCCGGCGATGCGATGAGCACCGTTAACGCTCTTGGTGTAATTGACTTGCCCGCGCCAGGCTCCGTCGCCATGATTGAGTTCTAACCTCTCAATTGCTCGGCAATCCAACGTCCAACGAAACTTATCGCCAAGACGCTCCGAAACGAGGAGACTCCATCCCTATCTTGGGTTTGTAGACCGCTCTGACCCATGCTGCTTCAGGTGCAACGAAGCACCGTAGGACTTCCGGCGGGGTCCCATAATCTCGTCCCAATTGGGGAGTCCAAAGCAATTCTCGACCCGGGCGAAAGTGTTCGTCAATTTGAATTCAGAAAAGCGAAGGCCGCACCCATTTGCTTAATGATTGCGCGTTAATGCAAGTATAGTTCAGCGATTTTGCAAAACAAGCTAGCCTTTGGACCTGCGTAGACACCGGCGCCAATTTACACCGGACAGGAGCCGTGTTTAAGCATCTGTCTGAATAGCGAGTACAAGCCGGTCCCTGAAACGCCGGCCTAGGGAATAATACGGCGGATAGAAATCTCTACCTCGGCATCGCCTAGATTAAGCGGTTCCGAGTGGAATCCGGCCCCAGCCGATTCCCGCATCATCTTGGTGGCTAGAGTTTCTCGGCCGATATAGTCGTTGAAGTCCTCGAAGACTTTCTCCATTGCCGGGTCGCCGGAGTAGCGCAACTCGATCCGATCGGCGATGTCAAAGCCGGCGGTCTTACGCATGGTCTGAATTCGGTGAGCTAGCTCGCGGGCCATGCCTTCGTTGAGCAACTCCTCGGTCAGATCCGTATCTATCGCAATCGTCAAGCCGTGATCCGAGGCGACGGCGAGTCCAGGTCTATCGACCTTCTGCACGTCCACCTCATCTGGTAGAAGCGTAAAGCCATCCAATGGTATCTGCTTGCCGTCCTGCACCATGTTGCCGATTACCTTTGGATTTGCGGCCTCGAGTAGCGCCGTGATTCTTCGTAGGTCGCGGCCATATTTTGGTCCGAGCAGTGGCGTTTTCGGCCGGATAGAGTAAGAAGTGAGTTCGCCGGCATCGTCCGTAACCCTAAGAGCCTTCGCGTTCAGCTCCTCAAGACATTGATTGGCCAATCGCTGCATTATTTCCGCCTCGGCCTCGTTGCGCGCCGCCACCACCAGTTCGCCGACCGGTTGACGCACCTTGATGCCGGCCTTATTTCGCGCGGATCTGCCCAAATTCACCACCTGCTGGACTATTGCCATTTCGACCAACAGGCGTTCATCGATTGCTTCGGCGGCGACAGTTGGATAGCCGTTGTGGTGCACGCTATCCGGCGCCTTACGATCCACCTTACGCACCAAGTTCTGGTAGATCGACTCTGACAGGAAAGGCGTGATTGGAGCCATCAGCTTGGCCAAGGCAACCAACGTCTCGTATAGCGTCAGATAGGCGGCCAACTTGTCGCTATCGGCTTCCGACTTCCAGAAGCGGCGCCGGCTCCGGCGAACGTACCAGTTCGACAGATCTTCTAGAAACCCCTCGATCGCTCGCGTCGCGGCAGCCGGCTGGTAGTCCCCTATACTCTGGCCGACCGACTCGACCAGCCGGTTCAGCTTGGCGATAATCCAGCGGTCGAGTTCGGACCGTTGTGGCAGCGGTAGATCATGCTCCGTCGGGTCGAACTGATCTATGTTCGCGTAGGTGATCCAGAACGAGTAGACGTTCCACAGCGTCAAGATGCGACGTCTCGTCTCGTTGGCCAGACCATAGCCGAAGTTGAGATTCAGGGATGGGTTCTGGCTGGTGTAGATCCACCGCATCACGTCGGCGCCCATCTCTTCGGCCGCATCGTCAAACCAGATCGCGTTGCCGAGGCTCTTGTGCATTGCGCGGCCTTGCTCGTCCTGTAGCTTCTCAAAGACGAATACGGTCTTATAAGGAGCTCGGTCCTCCAGTGTTACGCTCATGAAGAGCAAAGAGTAAAACCAGAGCCGGATCTGCTCGCGCATCTCCAGCACCAAGTCCGCCGGAAACCATTTCTCCCAATACTCGCGGTCGGTTAGATAGCGCAAAGTCGAGAACGGGACAATGCCGGCGTCAAGCCAGCAGTCTCCCACCGCCGTGATGCGTGATGCCTCCCCGCCGCAACCGGGACAGCGGATCTTGATCGCGTCGATCCAAGGACGATGGAGCTCCGGCACGTTGGTCAGATCCCCGGTCGCAAGGCTAGCTAGCTCATCGCGCGACCCGACTATCGTTAGCTCGCCACAGTCGCAGTCATAGAACGGCAGCGGCAATCCCCAGAACCGCTTGCGCGAAATGCACCAGTCGCCCATATTGTTGAGCCAGTCCTCCATTCGCTTGCCCGCATAGTCCGGGACCCATCGGACCGTGCGCGACGCCTCGATCATTCGCGGCCGTATCTCGCCGGCGCTGATGAACCACTCGTCTACAAGCTTGAACACGAGTTCGGTTTGACATCGCCAGCAGACCGGATAGCGATGGGATATGGACTCTCGTTTGTAGAGGAAGTCGCGCTGGTTTAGATCGGTCGCCACTGGGTCCGGCGCGTCGTGCGCGTGGATGCCAGTAAGTTCCCCGAAACCGGCAACGAAATTGCCGTCGTCGTCAATCGGCACGATTGCCGGCAGCTCTTCAACCTTCGATAGCTCGTAGTCCTCCGCGCCGCAGCCAGGCGCAATATGGACGATCCCGGTGCCCTCTAGCTCGTTGACTTCATCCCAACCGACGATACGGTGCTCGATGCCGCCGACCGCCGGCAGGTGGTCGAAGGGGCCTTCGTAGCGCCATCCGACCAGTTCTTGGCCTTTCATAGTCGCCAAGACCTCGTGGTCGCCGGCGAGCATGTCGATGGTACCCTTGCTCAGGTAGTAAGTGCGGTCTCCTTGGCGTACTTTGACGTAGTCCAGCTCTGGATGGACGGCGCAGGCCACGTTCGCCGGCAGGGTCCAGGGAGTCGTGGTCCACACCAGCAGATACTCGCCCGGCCGGTCCTTTATCGGCAATCGTAGATAGATGGACGGATGGGTCACGTCGCGATAGCTGTCTATCAGCTCGTGTTGGGACAGTGATGTGCCGCACCGGGTGCACCAGGGCATCGAGGTATGACCCTTGTAGAGCCAGCCGTTTTCGGCGCACTTCTTCAGGAAGTGCCAGATGTATTCGACGTTTGTGTCTGACATCGTGTAATACGAGTCGTCCCAGTGCATCCACTGGCCCAGCCGAATCGATTGCTCGGTTTGTACACCGCTGAACTTATCTACGCGGGCGCGGCATTGAGCCGAGAACCTGTCGAGACCGAAGCGCTCGATTTCGCGTTTGGAGTCCAGACCGAGATCCTTCTCTACCTCCACCTCGACCCAAAGCCCCTGGCAGTCGAAACCGTTCTGGTAGCGCTGGTCCTTGCCGTGCATCGCCTGGTAACGTTGAAAGATGTCCTTGTAGGTGCGTCCCCACGCATGGTGCGCGCCCATCGGATTGTTGGCCGTGATAGGACCATCGATGAAGGAGAAAGTGTCCTTGTCTCGGTTATTCTCAACTAACGTCTCGAAGCTGCCAATGCGCTTCCAAAAGTCTAGTATCTCGCGCTCCATAGCCGGAAAATCCGGCTTCGAACTGACCGGGTCGAATAGCAATTTTGTACCCCCTAAGAAAACTCCAAGTGTCATCCCTTGGTCCGATAGCAGCCAAAAAATAAGCTCTCGTCCATAGGGACGAGAGCCAATACTCTCGCGGTACCACCCTAACTAGCAGGTAGCTCGCTCATCAAGGGCGCACAACCGCCCGGTTGTAGGCCCCCGCCGGCGTTAACGATCGGCGACTCCGTCCGCGTCTACTTGGCTTTACGCTTTTCGGGCGGATGCTCAGGAATGATTTTCAGCCGGATAGCCGGCCCGCTTCCACCATCCACGGGCTCTCTGAACGGTCTTCTCGCGACTTACTCGTTTCCCTCGTAGCAGCTTCGATATTGACTTGTCGCCTGATTCTAGGACTTGGAGCCGGATTAAGTCAATCGTCATGCCGCCGATTGCATAATTGACCAGCGACTCACGTATATTGCAACCATCCACTCTAACTTGACCCAATCCCTCCACCCAACAATGTCCAACTAATATGCTGCAATTATCTTGCCTGTTGTACGATATACGTACGATATTTTCATAAATAATGTAACTGAGTTGCAAAGGCCTATCTGAGAATCTTGGCGATTAGTGATGGTCAATGAGAATCATCCAGTTGATTCACTTGGCCAGATGATCGAATGAGTGGTGATTACCGCCAGCGTAGGATTCTCCAGTGCCGCAGATCCGTGTGAGCTCGCGGCGATGAGGAATATCTCGTGAGTCTTGACAACGCTACTATTGGGTCCCGCCTTCGAGCCGCCCGCCGGACTCTGGGTCTCACGCAGACCGACGCCGGCAGGCACATGGGAATGGTCACCTCTACGGTTTCGGCCATAGAGGCCGGCAAGCGCAGCGTTACCGGTTCAGAGCTCTACGAGTTCTCCCGCCTCTACCAGAGACCAGTCGCTTATTTCCTCCAATCGGAAGACTTGTCGACGTCCCCTGGTTTCCAGTACCTGTTCCGGCGAGTGGAAGACACCGTACTCGACCGCTCCCCGATCGTCGAGCTCGAACAACTTGCGTCAGACTATGATCTACTTGAGCAGCTCGTGGAGGTTTCTGCCCCTCCACTGCCACCGGACTACTCTGGCTTCGAGTTTCGTGGTGACCGCGATGCCGAAGCGTTGGCAGAAATGGAGCGCGTCAGGCTCGGTCTCGGTGACGCTCCGGTCAAGGACCTCATCGACCTCTTGGACGGCACCGTCGGCATACGGGTTTTCATGCTCCCCGTCAGCCAGCAGAGGTGGTCCGGGCTGGTCGTCTCAGATCGTAGCGGTCGCCCCTGCGTAGCTGTCGACTCCAAGGAACCATTTTATAGACGCAACTTTACCTTGGCCCACGAGTACGGCCACGCCCTCGTCGATCTCTCGGAACCATCAACCCCGCAAGGCTGGATCGACTTTGCCTCCGAGGGTCACAGGAGGAATCATTCCGAGCGGTTCGCTGACGCGTTCGCCGCGGCGTTCTTGATGCCAAGGCGTGCGGTTCTGGCCCAGCTAGGTCACATCATGCGTGCAAATGCCGGCAAGTTCACGGATTATGACTTAGTTCATCTTGCGATGCACTTTGGCGTTAGCGGACAGGCCATGTCCTTACGACTTGTGACCCTTCGTAAAATGCCCAGGCAAGTCCATCGCGACTACTGGGATCAAACGACCTTTAAGTCAATCGCTGAGGCTTTCGGGTACGAAGTCAACGACCCGATCCCGAGAGTGTCGGCCATATTGCCCCCTCGCTACCGCTATCTTGCTATTAGAGCTTACGAAGAGGACACCATCTCTCTTTCAAAGCTGGCGGAGTTGCTCAGAGAGGATTTCTACGAATTGCGCGATAGGCTGTGTATAGCATTGCAGAATGAGTCGCCAAGCCCGGACCCACCTCCTCGTTCGCTGGCGTCAATTCATACTTCATTTCGAGTATAAATCGTGCCGGCTGCACTCCCTACCCGCATAGTCCTCGACAATTCCGTGATCTCCGCGCTCCACGAAGCGGAATGTTTGTCGAGGGTGTTGAAATTCTGGCCGGGCCGATGGATTGTTCCACTACGGGTCAGAGATGAAGCCGCTGCTTGGAAGGTCAAAGGAGCCGGAACTGTCTCTATTCTCGACTCGATGGCGCGGGATTCGGTCGTCGAGGTGTCGTCGGTTGAACCGCTGACAGAGGGTCCGGCATTTGTCGATCTACAACGCACTCTTGGTCAAGGAGAATCGGCGACAATCGCAATTGCTTTCCATCGCAAGCTGTGGGTTGCGATCGACGACCGGCGGGCTCGCCGGGAATGCGACGAGTTGTCGCCCAAGGTTCCTTGGATCGCCACAGAGGGATTGCTCGGCCTGGCCGTGACCGGCGGTTTCCTGACTAGGTCCCAGGCGGAGTTGGTGTGGGCCGCAACCAACATCCGAGACCCACAAAGACGTATCCCCTAACTCGCCCCTCAGCCGGCCCAGGCCTCCCAACGCCGGCCCACCTCGGCCACGTCCTCCGGCGTAGTCGCCTTCACCCATTCTCCATCCACCCTTCTAGAGCCTGTCCATTCCTCTAGCAGTAATTGAATCTCCCAGAGCACCGGACTATGACCAGCGATCAGCCTACGGTCGCCGTCATACTCCATGTAACGATAGTTTCCGTGCCGCTCGAAGTGCGCCCGTACCTCTTGCCATCCCTGGATGCCACAAACGTCTTGGCGACCGTTCAGCACCGTGGGAATGCCAGTGATAGGCACCGGCAGCAAGTGGAGATGGGCGTGGTACACTGTTTGGCCGGATACACCGTTCTCCCAGGTCGACGCTTCCGTGTGATAGGCGTCACGCAGAAACCGTCGGACCGTCTCGACGCATTCGTCCAACTCGGTCAGAGCCTCGGCCGGCGCTTCTCCGTGACAGCGCAGATGCGCCTTGCTGATGATCAGCATTTGGCCGGGAGCTAGCGGATATTTGTCCGGCCTCACGTAAAGCCATTCCGTCTCGAAAAGGCTGGCCGGCTGGTCTCTGCGGGAGCAAAAGACGCATGCCGACAATCCTCTAGTCCGGCTCAATTTCAGTCACTTTGATGTGCAGTGGCTCCAACTCCGAATCCGACACTACATCTGGCGACCCCGTCATCGGCTCGACGCCGGCTTGAGACTTTGGAAATGCGGTCATCTCGCGAAGATTGTCCTCGCCGGCCAAGATCATTGAAAGCCGGTCGATGCCCACGGCGATGCCGCCATGCGGCGGCGTTCCATATTCGAACGCGTCCAACATGTGGCCGAACAGATATCTTGTCCGCTCGTCGCTCATTCCCAGGATGCGAAAGATCTTCGATTGAAGCTCACGCTCATGGATTCGTATACTTCCGCCGCCAAGTTCGTGCCCGTTCAGAACCACGTCATACTGATTCGCCCGTGCCTTTATCGGATCGGTGTCTAGCAGCGGTATATCCTCCGGCAGGATCGACGTGAACTGATGGTGTTTGGCTTGGATCGTTCCGCGTTCGGCGCTCCACTCAAACGCCGGTATCTCGGTTATCCAACAGAAAGCCAGTACGTTCGGGTCCGCCATCTCATGCTTGTCGCCGACCGCCAGTCGGACTGCGCCCAGCGCCTCGCAAGCCGCGTATTTCTCGTCGGCCACCAAGAGCAGCAGATCGCCGGCCCGACAGCCGGCCGCTGACGCAAGCCGATTCAAGTTGCCTTCGGAGAAAAACCGCGTAAGAGGAGACTTGATTCCGTCCGGGTTGAATGCGCACGTAACCAGGCCGCCGGCGCCGGCCCTGCGTGCGATGGTGTTGAGCTCGTCCAACTCGCGGCGGGTGGAGCCAGCGGCGTCCGGTACCACCAACGCCTTGATCACCCCGCCGGCGTCTAACGCCCGGTCGAAAACTCGAAAGGCGCCGCGTTTCACCGCCGAAGTCACGTCGCACAGCTCCAGTCCAAAGCGGATATCTGGCTTGTCACTTCCGAAACGGCTCATTGCCTCCTCATAAGTCATTCTCGGGAAAGGACTGGCCAGTAACTGTTTGTTGCCTATCGGCGGGCAAACTTCGGTTAGAAGTGCCTCGGTCAGGTTGAGGATGTCTTCCTGCTCGATAAACGACATCTCCACGTCAAGCTGCGTGAACTCCAATACGCGGTCGGCGCGCAGGTCCTCGTCGCGGAAGCAGCGCGCGATCTGAAAGTAGCGGTCGATCCCGCCTACCATTAACATCTGTTTGTACTGCTGCGGTGACTGAGGTAGGGCGTAGAAATGGCCGGCGTGTAGTCGGCTCGGCACCAGGAACTCCCGCGCGCCGCCGGGTGTTTCTTTGACCAAGATGGGCGTCTCTACGTCGATAAAGTCCCGATCCCACATCCATTCTCGAATCCGGCGCACCAACTCGTGGCGGATCCTTAAATTGTTCAACGGACGCGTCCGCCTCAGGTCCAAGTAGCGGTGCTGCAATCTCAAAGATTCGTCGATGTCGACATCTTCGTTGATGTAGAAGGGCGGGTTCTTTGCCGGATTCAGAATATTCGCTGTCTGGACCATCAACTCGATTTCGCCGGTCGATAACGAGGCATTTACGGTGCCGGCTGGTCTCTGCTCGATTATCCCGGTGACTTGGATGACGTACTCCGGCCGAGTCTGGACGGCGATATCGTGCGCCTCCGGCGAGACCTCCGGATTGAACACGACTTGGGTGAGACCCCAGCGGTCCCGCATGTCGATGAATATAAGACCGCCATGTGAGCGCCGGCGGTGTACCCATCCGGCCAGCGTGACAGTTTGGCCGGCGTTGGCCGGCCTCAGTTCACCGCAATTGTGTGTCCTTAACAACTTCTATTCGCCTCCGGTGCGGCTTCAGCGTCGCCGCGCAGTTACTTCGTCTTTCTAAGATGTCAATTATATATAGGTGTATGACTCTCCCGATTGTCCCGACCCTTTACGACCTGTTACCCAATGTGCCCAGTCTAGGTGTTACCCATCTCCCCGGTCGTACAATGAGGGTGAACCCGGTAGCGCTGGGGCTTTTCCCAAGCCCTCGCCAATCCGGCCAGCCATTTGATCGATCCGCCCTGCAGAATCGCGCCTCCGGCGAAAGCGTGCCCCGTACTTCTATGCGTGGGCCGGAACCCAGAGCGCGATGTCAGGCGTGTAGTCCAACAAAGCCAGAGCCGGAATCCAGAGGAGGCAAACTCATACCTCCTCTCCCTCGATGGGAGAGGATTGAGGTGAGGGTGAATAGACCCCGGCGCCTGGCACAGATTCCACCAACCCGCCTCGCCGACCCCTGCGAGGAGACAACCTCCATCGGCGAGACCTACGAACTCCGTCGCTCCAGGGTTGGCGTATCGAGCAAGTCCTGGTCCGCCATCCAGCGTATCCAGCGCTGGTGCGTCTCGTTGTCTATCGACCGCCAGAAATCAGGGTACAGCTGGTGCCCGGGATGCGTCGCCCTGGTTTGAGCGAACATTCGCTGGTTTAACTTCATCTGGTCGCGTACCGCAAGTAGGGCCTTATCGCTGGTCGGCTCCTCGTAGAACCCAATCTCGCACATCCGCCGGCGGTTTCCTCCGTGGAATGCCCCGTGCCAGATCGGCATGTTGAACGCAAGGACGTCTCCCGGCTCTGTCTCGAACACGTAGGCCGGCATCTCATCGGGGTTGACGCCAAATGTACTTTGCGTGTCCCTATTGATCGTGCTCCACAACGGCTCGCGGTGGGAGCCCGGTATCACGCGCAAGGCCCCATTCGTCGCATCCAGCCGGTCGAAATATGTCGTGAACTTAACAGCCTTGTAGTCCAAGTTTTTCGCGTCCGCATGCCAGGAAGTGTCGCCTACGTGGTAGAGTCCGCCTATTCCGACGCCAAGCACCCTCGTACCTAACAGCTGCTCAGCCACGCCGGCTATGCGTGGATCGTGCATCAGGGATGAGGAGAATGCAGTATTAGAGTCCATCAGTGAGGCGTAGTGCCTCGCCTTCCCTTCGTGTACGCCGTTCGGGAGCCACGAATCGAGTTCGCTATCGAACTCGTTGCTGAACTTCTGCATTTCATCTGGGGAAAGAAGCTGACGAAGTACCACAAAACCGAAAGTGTCGAAGTGGTTCAGTTGCTGCTGAGTCAGAATCATTGGATGCTCTCCTGGTTCACTCCAAGATAGTGGACAGCGCCCTGTAGACGCTTCCCATGGCCCTCACGTCGTCATTGGGAAGAATTGCCCGCAAGTCGATCAATACTCGGTCGTGTTCGATCCGCCCGATGACCGGTGGCTCGGCTGTGCGCAGCGCACGAGCGATTATATCGCAATCGAAACTTCCCCCACGGCCGGCCGGCCCTATGTGCACAGCCCGAGATTCCAACTCTTGCTCCGGCGTCGACCCTCCGCCAACGGTCGCGCTGCTGTGAATCAGGCCGACCTCCGCTGGCAAAGGCGCTAGGTTGTCTAGCCAACGCTGTCCCCTTGATTCGAGCTCGGTAGTTGAGGCGGAGATCATACGCCAGACCGGTATCTTCCGGGTCGCTTCTCCACGTCGGTAATGGCGAAGCGTGGCTTCGAGGGCTGCTAGACTCATTTTGTCGATTCGTAACGCTCGAGCCAATGGGTGGCTGGCGCAGCGCTGTACTGCATCGGACCTTCCTACAATCAAGCCGGCCTGGGGGCCTCCCAGCAACTTGTCGCCGGAAAAGCAAACCAGGTCGGCGCCTGCCTCGACGCTGTCTCGCACTATCGGTTCGTCGCGCAGACCAAACTGCTCGAGATCTATGAGGCAACCGCTGCCCAGGTCATCGACAACGCTGATTCCGTGCCGGCCGGCCAGTTCCACCAACTCTTCCAAAGGTGGCTCGTGAGTGAAGCCTATGATCCGGAAATTGCTCTGATGCACCCGAAGGAAAACCGCGGTGTCCGGCCCAACCGCTCGCTCGTAGTCGGCTAGGTATGTGCGATTGGTAGTGCCAACCTCCACCAGTTGGCCGCCGCTCTGCTCCATCACCTCAGGTATGCGGAAACCGCCTCCGATCTCTATCGCCTGGCTTCGCGAAACGACGATCTCGCGACAAGTCGCCAGCGATGCCAACGCAAGAAGTACGGCGCCGGCATTGTTGTTCGCCACCAATGCGTCTTCAGCGCCAGTCAGCTCTGCGAGCCAACTTCGAACGTGGCTGTGGCGCGATCCGCGGTTTCCTTTGTCCAGATCGAATTCGAGGTTTGAGTAGCTGGTTGCGGCGTTCATCGCTGCTGCTGCCGCGTCGTCGGACAGCGTAGCTCTACCCAGGTTCGTGTGAATGATGACACCGGTGCCGTTGATTACCGGCCGCAGGTTGAGTTGCTGTGACCTCTCGACGCTACGCTCGAGTCGAGCTACCAATGCCGCTGGCCCGGCTGCTGACTCGCCGGCGATCCGGCTGTTGCGCTCGTCGGCCAGTACCGCTCGGACCTGGTCCGCTACGACGGCACGCCCATTCAATTCAATTAGCCTGGCCACTTCCGGCATCGATAACATACGATCCACGCTCGGAATGTCGCGGAGATTGGCGTGCACGATCATTGATCCATGTCAGCTGCTAAGTCTAGTGGGTCGTGCGTCGTCCGTAGCGCCTGCGTCGCTTCCTCGCCCAGATCGCGTAGGAATTCGTCATCAGAACCGGCCAGTTGGCGCAGCGCCAAGACGGCCTCTTCGGTCGCTATCGAAGCCAGGGCGAATGCCGCGCTCGTGGACACCTCCCGGTCCTCATCGTTGGCTAGCTCGGTCAATCGCGAGACCGCCTGAGTGAGTTCGATCTCGCCGGCCGCCCGCGCCGCCTCGAAACAGACCTCCCCGTCCGTGCTAGATAATGCCTGCATTACCTCCGGCAGCCAAAAATCGTCCGCGCTGCGACCCATAGCGTAAACGGCACTGATCTTGACCTCTCGATCGTGGTGGGCGAAGCCCCACTTGATAAGCTCGCGCACTGGCTGCTCGTTGAACACGCCGATGGCCTCCAAGGACCGCCGGCGAATTAGGAGCGGTTCCTCTTCGTCTGAGACCATGGCCTGCAGCGCCGCCTTCAACTCTTCCCCCAAAGTCGTACGCAGCTTGCCGACCTCATAGGCCAGAGTATAGTTCGCCAACGATATTAGGGCTGCCTCTCGCACCCTGAGGTTTCGATCACTTTGCGCCAGCCTCAGCACAAGCCTGACCGTGTTGGCGCTGACGCTCTCCCAGAGAGAGGAGGCGGCTAGCCGGCGCACCTCGCTCGACTCGTCGCCGGCTAGCGCGACCATCGCCGGCTCGACGTCTAGTTCCGCTTGGTCTTCGGAAAGTTCGTTCAGCCCTCGCGCCAACTCGATTCTTCTTCCCTCGTCAACCTGCCCGAGTCTCTCTTCGAACTGCCTTGCCTCCTCCGCGTTCAATGACGAGAGTGCTATCAATTCTGATTGCTTGGGCATTGGCCCCTCGCCGGATATAGCGTTCAGAAGGGAGTTTAAGTCCACGGCGACCCTTTAACCTATTTCGGCAACAGTCATTAGGCGTTTGTTTCGACAGGTGCTGTCTTGTGCCATATCTGCGAATTATAGATGCATTCTCGGTTGTAGCGCGAAAGGACGATTCGACAATCTGCCCGTCCAATCGACGAGTTTGTCTCGCCAAGAGTCCACGGCCAAGTCTTTACTTGCCTATTTTGAGTCGAGCGAAAATCGCCCCGGCCTTGTGCAAGTCGCGAGCTTCAAAGAGTCATTGACGAGTGTAAGTCTTGTTCATTACAATGACTGCCACACCGAGTATCGACAATGGCGGCGTTTCCCCAGCATTTCGCGGTGTTGCGAAAGGACCTTCAGGCATGCGAGTGGATGGCGAGTATGTACTTCACGCGGGGCCTGAGCAAGTCTGGCAGTTGCTTCTCGATCCTGATGCACTAGCTAGCTGCATTCCAGGAGGACAGGAGTTGCGCTTAGTCGCTCCGGACGAGTACGAGGCGACCGTGAAGATCGGGGTCCCTGCGGTCCAAGGCGTCTACTCTGGAAAGGTTCGAATCATAGACAAGAACCCTCCAAAGAGCTTTCGAATGGAAGTCGAAGGCCGTGGCAGATTAGGTTCCATCAATGCCACCGGCCATCTCGAATTGGCCGGCACCGACGATAGGACAGTCATAACCTATTCCGGCGACTATCGAGTAGCAGGACTTATCGCCGCTGTCGGGCAGCGGCTATTCGAGCCAATGGCGCAAATGTTAACGAGCCAGTTCTTCGGCTGCATGGAATCCAAACTGGCGCAGTCTTGAAGATTTGGATCTTGGACCTGCTTGCCGGCGAATTGAACGGTCAACGATTTAGGTAGGAGGATTGTATATGGGGTCACATAAGATCGAGCTTACCGTCAACGGCGAGAGCCATTCGTGTCAAGTCGATTCGAGGTTGCTGCTTGTGCACTTCCTGAGAGAGAATCTCAGGCTGACCGGCACGCACATAGGCTGCGATACAAGTCAATGCGGCTCCTGCACCATTCTTGTTGATGGGGTTGCCATGAAATCCTGCACATTGTTCACCGTCCAAGCGGATGGGCGGGAAGTGACCACGATCGAAGGACTGGCGCAAAACGGCGAGTTGCATCCATTACAGACCGCGTTCTGGGACTCCCACGGACTGCAATGTGGTTTCTGTACTCCTGGGATGATTATGGCGGCAGTTGACCTTCTTGAGCGGCACCCCAATCCAGACGAGGCTACGATTAGGCACGGTCTCGAAGGGAACTTGTGCCGCTGCACCGGCTACCAGAACATCGTCAAGGCAGTCCAACAAGCGTCCGCCGCTAGCGAGTGATTGGCTGTGAAAAGCGGGAAAGCAATCGTTGGACCCAATCAGGAGGGTGATTCGAGATGGCAGTAACGCAGATATTTGGCTCGTCCGTCCGCCGGCGCGAGGATCCGCGGCTCATTACCGGCAGGGCCACCTACACCGATGATGTGAAATTGCCTGGGATGCTCCACGCCGCGATCCTGCGGAGCCCCCACGCCCACGCACGTATTAAATCGATCCAAGTCGACGACGCCAGAGCACACGAAGGCGTTCACGCCGTGCTTACCGGTGCCGACCTCCAAGGAAAGGTGGGCGACGTCGCCTGCGCTTGGCTATTACCTGATTCCGACCTGAAAGTACCCGGACATCCGCCGTTGGTGGTGGACAAGGTGCGTTATGTAGGCGACGGCGTCGCAGTTGTCGTAGCGGACGATATCTACACGGCCAAGGACGCGCTCGATCTGATCGAGGTCGATTACGAGGTGTTGCCCTCGGTAGCAAACGTAGAGAAAGCCATCGAGCCTGGCGCTCCTCAGCTACACGACGATGCTGAAGGAAACGTAGCCTTCGACTGGAAGACATCTGGAGGTGACGTCGATGCCGCCTTCAGCGACGCCGAGGTCACGGTCGAGGAGCGGATCGTACATCAGATATTGATTCCAAACGCGATCGAGACGCGAGGATGCGTCGCTAGCTGGAATGCCGGTTCAGAGGACATGACGGTTTGGGTTACGTCTCAGAACCCGCACATATGCAGGGTCCTGATGTCAGGCGATATTGGCATCCCAGAGCACAAACTGCGAGTTATCGCGCCTGAAGTTGGCGGAGGGTTCGGCAGCAAGATCCCCCACTACGCCGACGAGTCGATTGTTGCCTTTTGCTCGATGCAGTTGGGCAGGCCGGTAAAGTGGACCGAGTCTCGTAGCGAGAACTACCTTGTAACCACTCACGGCCGTGATCACGTCCAGAGGGTTGAGATCGCCGGCAATCGCGATGGCACTATCACGGCGATACGAGCCCATATACTCGCCGGCATGGGCGCTTATCTGTCGACCGCGGCGCCAGGCGTTCCGACCATTCTTTGTGGCCTGATGATGTCCGGGTCATACAAGATCGATAACACTGCCTGCCAGACCGTTGGCGTTCTAACTAATACAACCCCAGTCGATGCGTACCGAGGCGCCGGCCGCCCCGAAATGACGTATCTTGTGGAACGGTTGGTTGATCTATTTGCAGCCGAGATCGATATGGACCCGGTCGAGGTGCGCAGGAAGAACCTAATCTCGGCTGATTCTTTCCCATTCACAGCTTCTACCGGACTGGAATACGACAGCGGGGACTACGAAACCACGCTGGACATGGCTCTGGGTATGGTGGACTACGGCTCGTTCAGGACCGAGCAGGAGGCTGCTCGTGCCGAGGGTCGCTACCTTGGAGTGGGACTCTGTACTTACGTCGAGATTTGCGGACTAGGACCTTCTGCTGTCGCCGGCGCGGTCGGATTTCAGGGCGGACTTTGGGAGAGCGCCGTTATCCGAGTCCATCCCACTGGAAAGACGACGGTGTTAACCGGGGTGTCGCCTCACGGTCAGGGTGAAGAAACAACGTTCGCCCAGATCGTCAGCAGTGAGCTCGGAATTCCGATCGAGGATATCGAGGTTGTCCACGGAGATACAGATCGCATTCCGATGGGATGGGGCACTTATGGCAGCCGCGCTACTGCTGTTGGCGGCAGCGCACTAGCGCTTGCGGCTCGCAAAGTTCGCGACAAGGCAAAGAAGATTGCGGCCCACATGCTCGAAGTCGCGGAAGGCGACGTAGAGTTCGACCAGGGCACATTCTTCGTCCGCGGTGCCCGTGATCGCGCCAAGACCATCCAGGAGGTCACGCTGGCAGCGTATCTCGCCTGGGATATGCCGGAAGGCGTTGATCCCGGGTTGGAAGAGAGCGCCTTTTACGATCCGCCTAACTTTACCTATCCCTTCGGTACCCACGTTGCCGTCGTTGAAGTTGATTCCGAGACTGGCCGCGTGGATCTGAAGCGGTATATCGCCGTTGACGACTGCGGAAGAGTCATTAACCCGATGATTGTCGATGGTCAAGTCCACGGCGGTATCGCGCAAGGAATCGGACAGGCACTGCTTGAAGAAGCCGTCTATTCCGACGATGGCCAGCTACTTACCGGATCGATGATGGACTACACCGTGCCGCGCGCCGATGATTTCCCAAATTTCGAGCTTGACCGTACTGAAACCCCTTCGCCGCATAATCCAATCGGTGCGAAGGGTGTGGGCGAGACCGGCACCATCGCCGCCGGCGCCGCTGTCATCAATGCCGTCTGTGACGCGTTGGCGCCGATTGGGGTCAAGAACGTTCAGATGCCGGCCACGCCGGAAAAGGTCTGGCGGCTGATTCAGCAAGCGAATAAATAAGGGGGTAACGTCGTGATTCCCGAAAGTTTCGATTACTACGCACCTACGTCCTTAGAGGAAGCGATCGGATTACTTCAGCAACATGGCGAGGACGCCAAGATATTAGCCGGCGGACATAGCCTGATTCCCCTGATGAAGCTCCGGCTTGCGGCCCCGCAGGTCGTGGTCGACATAACAAGGGTATCCGGCCTGAACGAGATTGCCGAAGAGGACGGGACTATCGTTATCGGCGCTCTCTGCACCCATGCCCAGATTGCCGATTCCCCGATCGTGCAGAGTGGAGCTCCGGCGCTTAGCGCCGCGGCCGGGCAGATCGGCGATCAGCAGGTACGAAACGTGGGCACCATCGGCGGAAACCTGGCCCACGCCGACCCGGCCTCGGATCTACCCGCGGTCGTACTGGCTTTTGATGCCGAGTTGGTGGTCACAGGGCCGGCCGGTCAGCGTTCGATTCCGGCGAGTTCGTTCTTCCAGGGACTCATGATGACTTCACTCGCAGCTGATGAGATCCTCACCAGCGTGAGGATTCCTAGCGCCGGAGCCGGCTCCGGCAGCTCTTACGCCAAGTGCGAGAATCCCGCCTCGCGTTACGCGATCGTCGGCGTATCGGCAGTCGTCAATGTGAGCGGTGGGGTTTGCTCCTCCGCTAGGATCGGAGTTACCGGCGCCGGATCGGCTGCGGTGCGTGCTACCGCCGCCGAAGGCGTCTTGGCTGGTAGTAGCCTCGACGATGCGACGATCGCTGCCGCTGCTGACGCGGTACCCGACGCCGTCGATATTCTGGGCGACATTCACGCATCAGCCGAGTATAGGGCCGAGCTGCTGAAGGTTTACAGCCGGAGAGCAATCGCCGCCGCGGTAGAAGCTGCATAGTGGGACAGTGGCCTCGATAGTGATCCAACGTTAAGCCGAAGGCACTGACTTGTGCGATTGCTCGCGAGGCCGCGTCCCGCACCCAGGGCGGAGTTTATGCGTAGCTGGGGTTTGTTTCCGCCCAATCCCCATCCTTGAATCGCGACCAGGTATCCTAATGGCAAGACCCGTGATCGAGCGTCTCAGATGATTCAGCCGAGGCTAGCCTTCCAGGATCATCCAGCAATAAGATCTACCTCTACTCTGGAATCCGCCCTCGAGAAGCTCGGCTATTTCCCGGATCCGGCGTTACTTATGGCGCTTTATCTGTCTCTAAGGTTGGGCAAGCCTCTCCTGCTAGAAGGCGAGGCCGGCGTGGGCAAAACCGAAGTGGCCAAGGTCTTGAGCGATATATTGGGCGCCAGGCTCATCCGTCTGCAGTGCTACGAAGGCATAGACCTTGCGAACGCTGCCTACGAATGGAACTACCTCCGGCAGATATTGTTCCTAAGGGCTGCCGACGCCGGCAATGCCGACCCACGTTCCCATCTTGACGATTTGTTTCAGCGCGAGTTTCTTACCGAGCGCCCGTTACTTCGGGCCATCAGCGATGGCGGCGGTGCCCCAACCGTTCTATTGATCGATGAGATCGATCGCGCCGATGATGAGTTCGAGGCGTTTCTTCTAGAGCTCCTGTCGGACTTTCAGCTGTCGATCCCAGAGCTTGGCACTATCGTCGCAAACCAGATCCCCATAGTGATAATCACCTCCAACCGCACGCGCGAGATCCACGATGCCCTTAAACGGAGGTGTCTATACGCGTGGATCGAGTACCCTAGCTTTGAGAAAGAGTTGCGCATTGTAGAGGCCAAAGTGCCCAACGCCGGCGAGAAGCTTGCGTCTCAGGTGTGCCGCTTCTTGCAGACTCTCCGCCGTCGGGAGCTCTACAAGCTTCCCGGCATCTCCGAAACTCTAGACTGGACTAACGCCTTGGTAACGCTGGGGAAACGCGAGCTGGACGAACAATCGGTGACTGCGACAATAGGATGTCTTGTCAAGTATCAAGAGGACGTTCTATCCCTTAACCCCGAAACGATTTCCGGCCTTCTGAAGTCCTCACCTCCGGATGGATAGTCTTTCGACAACCAGCACTAATCTCTCTCGCAATTTAGTCATATTCACAAGGGCGCTGAGAGCGAGCGGAATCCCGGTGGGCCCCGGTCAGGGAATCGACCTTCAGCGCGCGGTAGATCTCATCGACTGCTCCAATGCGATTCAGTTCTATCACGCCGCTCGCGCGATATTTGTACGTCGCTTGGAAGACATGGCAATTTTCGATCGCGCATTTGCATTCTTCTGGCGAGACTTGGGCAGATCGAAGATTATTCCGAGCCCTAGCGTAGTTGAGCGTGATGAATCCGAAGATCCCCCCATGCTGCAACAAGACGACCAGTTCCTTAGCGAACTGGCGAGCTCTAGTCAAATAAGTGACCAGACGTCGAAGGGACTGGACGCCGGCCCGATCGAACAACATGAGGGTGAGGATGGTGAAGAGGAATTTGTCCCCGAGAATTCTATTCCGATTCGGACCTACAGCCGAACTGAGGCGCTGCGCCAAAAATCGTTCGAGCAGTTCACTCATTCCGAGTTAGAAGCGGCCAGAGAGATTCTCAGACGAATGCGTTGGCAGGTGGGCACGCGGGAGCTGCGCAGGATGCGAATTGGATCGAGTGGTCGCCACTTGGATCTGCGCTCGATGGCCCAACATAGTCTCCGTTCCGCCGGGGAAATCTTAAGGCTGGCTTGGCGTATTCCGAAAACAAAGCCAAGACCGCTCGTTATACTTGGCGACATAAGTGGCTCCATGGAGCGTTACACCAGGCTCCTGATACAGTTCTTCTATGCCACTCGTCGAGGCCGCAAAGATGTTGAGGTATTCACATTTGGTACGCGGTTGACTCGCATCACCCGAGACTTGGAGTACCGAAATATTGATGAGTCCCTGCGTCGCGTCGCGGTCCATGTCGTCGATTGGTCCGGCGGGACAAGAATAGGATCCGCACTGAAGACTTTCAATCGGACCTGGGCTCGCCGAGTCCTGGGACGAGGCTGCGTCACTATTATCGTCAGCGATGGTTGCGACCGCGGCGACATCGACCTGTTGCGCGCCGAGATGACCAAGTTACAGCGTCGAAGCTTCCGGCTGATCTGGGCGAATCCCCTGCTAGGTTTCGAAGGCTATGAACCCTTGACCGCTGGCATGGAGGCCGCCCTTCCCTTTATTGACGACTTCGTCCCGGCCCACAACGTCGCTAGCCTGGCCGACCTTGCCAGCCGGCTCAGTCTGCTCGAAAATCGCCGGCCCGTGCGTCGCTATCAACCTGTCGTCACTCAACAAAACTAGGTTTGAATCAAGTACCTTGGTACCAGAATAGGCTCTCCCATCAACTTTGCGGGCGCCTCCCCACAATCTACCCTTGCCAAACGTGATTTTAGCCGATACCGGGGGAGAAAATGTAGCGCTGGGGCTTGTCCCCAGCCCAAGCCACGGCAGGCAGCCCGCCCTTGTTTTACCGAACGGCCGGCGCTAGGCCAAGGGTGATCCCCGCGGAGCCGGGAAACCACAAGAACCGAGTTCAACGCCCATCAACATCTGGCCTACTGCGACTGGTTGTTCCGATCTTCCACCATCTGTTATCCATGTGCCCGGTTTTTCTGTTACCTAAGTGCCCGGTCTGCACCGCCCCGCCTCCTCTCCCTCGATGGGAGAGGATTGAGGTGAGGGTGAACAGACCCCGGCCCCGACTCGCGACGCCAATCACGACCGCCCTCGCGTGCCGGCGGCAGCCGGCATGAGCAACCGCTATGAGAATAGGCGCTCTAATAAACCTCGCAGGCGCTTTCCAACACCCTAAACGTGCCGAACCGTCGATTTACAGCAAATAGTCGATGGAGAAAATGTAGCGCTGGGTCTTGTCCCCAGCCCACGCCAACGACGACCACCCCGCACTGCCGGCCAACTTCATCCACTTTACCCACCCTCGTGCGCCGGCGGCAGCCGACAACATCAATGCTCTAGAAGGAAGGCCAGCAGCTCTCTGGTCGTCTCCTCCGGCGCCTCTTCCGGCAGGAAGTGCCCGCAGTCGATCGCATGACCGCACACGTCCTCCGCTCGTTCCCGCCATGTCTTGAGCATCTCCAGCCGGCCACCGGTCTGCCATCCCGGCCGCTTGGGCATGTTGCCGGCCCACAAAACCAGCATCGGGCACCTCAGCTTGCGGCCTCGGTGCGCCTCATCGTGCTCCAGGTCGAGCTTGATAGCGCGGTAATCCATGCACGTGGCACGGATCGTCTCCGTATCGCTGAAGCAGCGCAGATACTCTCGATACGCCTCTTCGGTGATCGCACCCTCCACAGCCGTCCACTGGTCCAACAGGAAGTCCAAGTAGACCTTGGCGCTGTTGCCGATCAATGTCTCCGGCAGCGGTGCCGGCTGTCGCATCAGGTGCCAGTGAAACCAGGAGTAAGCAAGGTCGCGATCCATGGCGTCGAAGGCCGCTTGCGAGGCCACGACGTCGAGCGAGGTGAACGTCACGACGCGTTCCGGGTGATCCAGCGCCAAGCGGTGTCCGACTCGAGCTCCCCGGTCGTGACCGACTAGATGGAACGACTCGAAACCCAACTCGGTCATGACCTCAACCTGGTCCCGCGCCGTCGTGCGCTTGCAATAGACGCTGAGGTCGCCATCCGATGCCGGCTTGCCGCTGTCCCCATAGCCGCGCAGATCGGTCGCTACCACCCAGAAGCGCTCGGCGAGCCGGGGCGCGATCTTGTGCCACATAACATGTGTCTGGGGATAGCCGTGCAGCAGCAGTACCGCCGGCCCCTCTCCCCCGCGCACGAGATTGATCGTTGTCCCCGATGTCTGGATCTGTGACCGGCTAAAACCTTCGAACAAGTTGCCACCCTTTCCGGAACCATCGGCGCCGGCTGCGCCGGTCACGACAAGGGACTGTCAGTTTGAAAAGGCCACTGACTGATACTGGATTCGGCCCAGAAAATGCTCAGGCCCCTCGGCTATTTGAGCCCAAGCTCCACCAGCTTCTCCACCATCGACTTGACGCGAGGCCGATCACTATATAGGAAAGAGTCGTCGTACAGCCGGCCCGTGTTGTTGAATTGGTGATTACTTTGGTACTTTAGGTTGCCTCGGTATGTGTTATGCATGTATTCGATGTGGTCCTCGGTGGTTGGCTTGGACTTGACATTCAGTGTAAACATGCGTCGTCCGGTTTGACCGCCGAAGGAGGAGTGCCAGGTGTTGTGATTGAAAAACACGACGTCGCCGGGCTCCGACTCTAAGGGGAAGCACGGAACGTTACGAGGCTCAACCAGCGGCGAAGGGTTGGGGTCGTTGCGGCTAATTAGCGTCCTCAGTTCGTCATGCATCGGCGGACGGTGCGAGCCAGGTATCACACGCAGGCATCCGGTGTCTTTCGTCACCGGGTCCAGATATAACGCGACTTTGATCCCGTCATAGCGGAAATCTGGGGAAGCGTCTGGATGCCAACCGGTGTCTCCGACGTACAGATTGCTGTCGGAGCCGATCCAGACGAATCCAGGGCCAAGCATTTGCTCCAATGGCTCGTAGATCCGGTCGTCCTCAATTAACCACGGAAAAAGGCTCTCCGGCACAGAATAGACGCAATGACGCTGTTGCCCATCAAAAGGCTGCCCTTTGCGATCCTCACCGAGGGCTTGGTCAAACTTGCTGCTGATCTCGTCCGTCTCCGAAGGCGACAGGTAATTCCGCATCACTATGAAACCGAAGATCTCAAAGTATTTCCTTTGCTCTGCGTTAAGCATCCATTGACCTCCTCAGCGCCTCACAAGCGCGGATTCATCGCCCAACTCTGGCCCACTCCGCACCCGGGTGGCTGTATCTCGCAAAACGATTAGTTACTTATGTTGAACAGTCTGGCGGCATTTCCGCCCAGGATCAGGTCCTTCTCCTCTTTGGAGAGAAGCTCGGAGTTTCGCACGAAGCTCTGCGCCTGCTTGTAAGTGCACCAACTCTGCACGACGTATTGATCGGTCCCCCACATCATCCTATCCGGGCCCAACTCATCGCACAATCGCCTCAACATCTGTTGTGCGCCGAGGAAAGGATACTCTCGCCAAAAGGCGATGAATAGCATTTCGAAATACGTGTTGGAACGCTTTAGCAAAGTCATCAGTTCGGCTGGAATCTCGTACTGTTCGGGCTCACCGCGCCTGATGCCAAAGGTGTCTAGGCCGTGGGTCAGAACCGAAGGTATATCTGGATGCCTCTCCGTCCAGCGGTCTAGCTCGGCTACGTGCTCCATGAATGCGGCGAAACGGTCGTGGCGTCGAGTGTGAATGTACCACCAGACCGGTATCTCCAACTCCCGCACCTTCCGCCACAGCGGTTCGAACTTTGCGTCGTCCAGGTGATCGGCGAAGTTAGTTAGTGCAAAGGGTTCAGCGCTAAAGTACAGGCCCTTGTTGCCGTGTTCCAAAATGGACCGCTCCAAACGCTCGATCTGGGCCGGCTGGTCGGCTTCCCACTCGCGTATTTGGGCAAGGCCAATAAATCGATTCGGGTACTTGCGCATCGCTTCGCCGTAATATTCGTTGAGCGAGCCGTATATGTGGTCGTGCTGTAATATGCCCATATCGACTCCGGCATCATCCAACTCGGCGACCATTCGCTCCGGCGGAACCTCGTTGTCTTTTCCTACCTGAGTAGGCAAGGCCTGGTACACATAGTCAACTCCATCGATCGTGACCTCCGCTTGGCCGCAGTGGGTCATCCGAAAGTTCACGTCCGGCATTTCTCTCATATCATCGGATGGAAACTGAAACAGTTCCTCCTCTACCAACAAGCCGTCCGACTTGCGCCGAAACTGCCTCGCGTGGGGTCGCATGTGGTACTGGAAGAATCTCATGTTTAGTTTCGGATCCTCCCCACCCGACTCGGTGCCAAAAGGCGGGAATATGTGGAAGTGGGCGTCTATGATCACGATTGTTTCTCCTACCGCCTTGTGCCGGGGATGGTATCAACCAGCCGGCGATTACCCGGAGCCTTGGTCTCTGCCGGACGAATATGGCAACCGCAACCAGCTCCAGCATCGGAAGCGGCACGGCGATTCGCCGGTAGATCCCGAGAATCCCTCAGCCGTCAAAACGCGCTGATTCATTGTACTCCGGTGGAACGCTGGTGAAGAACTGGCGCAGAAGCAATATTTGGGAGGAGCCGTGGCGTTCAATGACAACGGCGGGTTAACCCAGGGCGATTCGCCGCAACCGCTCGTCGAATAGTTCGTGCCGGTCGCGAAGACTCGGTACAGCGTGACCGGAATGAAGCACGCTTGAGCATTAAAAAAGTGGAGAAACGCCCATCATTATTGGTTGTGGTTACGGCTTGCGAGGATGCCGGCGGGCTGGTTGGTCTGACTCCCGCTTGGTCGCCTTTTCTGACACAAAGAAATGGCGCATCTACCGCTATGCAGCGGTAGATGCGCCAAGCGCGGTACCTGGAGTCTAGGGGGCTGCTTACGCGGACCCCGGTGTGTAGTAACACTCTGGCCAAGCGTCCGACGGAGGATCGACCCACAAATCCACAAGATCGGGGTTGTTCCTCGCCCAGATGTCGAGTATGTCCTGGCTTTCCGCCGCCGTATTCGCCAACTCCGTATCGACGTCTGCGCCCTGAAGTATCCGTCCGAACATCGGCACAAGGAGGTCATTGGCAATCTGAATTGACCTCGGATGACCAACTGCGAAGTAACACGACGCATTTTCAAGCGTATACTCCATCCAAGGACGAAGTACTGGATCGCTCATTGCCTTCGACTCAGGTCGGAGGGATGCGTAGGAAGGCAGCCAGTTCTGGAAGTCACACTCGACCTTCAGCCGTTCCGGTGCCATCAGCCACTGAAGGAACTCGCCTACATTCTCCGTATGTGAATCGCCCTGGTACGGAGACTGCCTGAATAAGCCGAGTCCGTTCGCACGGAGGATGTTGGTGGCGTCATGCCCTTCCAAGTATTGGATGGGCAATGGGGCCATTTCCCAGTCAATCCGCTTGCCGGTGACCTCGCCCTTATCAATCTTCACGTTCCAGTCCCTCATTGCAGCGGCCTGGCCGGCATAGCCGTGGGTGGCCGCCACGTCCTGGTTGTAGAACAACTCATGACCGGACGCTGTTTCCGGCAGACCCAAGACCAGTTGGGGGATTGACTCGTCTTCGATCATCATATCCTGGTACATCTTCAGCTTCGCGTTGAAGCCGGGCTTTTCCCAGCCAACTTTGTTGCCCCAGTACCAACCCCATGCGTGGCTGCAGAGGGGAACGCCGGCGCTGCCGAAGTTCTCGACGCAGTTGGCCATGAACCAGTGGAGAGCGTTGCCGAACATGAACTGGCCCTCAGGCTCGCTGACGATCTGGCCAATTTCACGGAACTCCTCGTAGTTCCATCCATTCTTTTGGATCGCTCGCCAGTCTACGCCGGCTTCGTCAAAGATCCTCTGGTTGATGTTCACGCTCTCGCCCGTATCGAGCATCGTTGGCCACACGGTCTGCTTGCCGTAGACCACGCAACTCTCAATGCCCAGGGCGGCGTCCGCCTTCTGCTCGGGAGTCATGTAGGGAGCGACGTCTATGACCAGCGGTAGTTCACCGGCGCGGTTAGCATAGAGTCCGGATACCGACATGAAGAACAGGTCGGGCGGATTTCCCGCCGCGAAGCGCGTACCCAGCCACTGAGTCCAACCTCCGGACGGCGAGCCCGTAATGGACTTGACGAAGCTCTTCGATTGGGAAGCGTTCCACTCGTCAGCCTGGTCCTGCCACGGATCGCCCTCGGCCCTCAAAGCTAATGACCGCATGATGATTTGGTCACGATCCTTTGGAAGGACCGGCGGCGCAGCTACTACCCTCTCGACCTCGATGACCCTCTCAACCTCGACGATCCTCTCAACCTCGACCGGTCTATCAACCTCGACCTGTACGGTGATTACCTTCTCGACCTCGACCTGGACCGCCTTCTCTACCTGTACGGTGATTACCCTCTCGACTTCGACCGGCCTATCGACTTGGACGGTTACGACTCTCTCGACCTCTTCTCTGATGATCTGGGTAACTACCCTCTCTACTGGTACCTCTTTCTCAACTACCTGAATCTTCTCAACTTCGATGATTTGTGGCTCGCAGGCAGCCAGAACAGGCAGCGCCGCTGCAGCGCCAAGGCCGGCGAGGAACGAACGGCGACTGAATCGGTTCAACAAAAACTTAACTCCCATCAAGATCATCTCCCATTTTTCATTTACACGACTGAGCGGCAAATTGCCATTTGTGGGGGGCACCAATCAATCAAGTCAGTGCTACATTGATAGATGGATACCCTTCTACTGATTGGGGCAATACTATATTTTGCCTGCGAGGATTGCAAATCTCTTCATCTCGTCCGAGCTCATGGCCATCGCACATCGTCGTTAGGTATGAAAATAGGCGTTCCAATTAACCTCGCCGGCACCTCTCCACACCCTAAGCTTGCCGAACCACGAATTTACAGCCAATAAGTGGAGGGAGACAATGTAGCGCTGGGGCTTGTCCCCAGCTAAGGACGCTAGGCCAGCCGGCCGGAAGTGGCGTCCCACCCGGAAGCCCTTTCACACACCTTGTTATGCCGGCGATCAACGGTGCGCCCCGTACCCCGATACGGGGCCGGAATCTATGGGAGGCACGGGTGGTATCTAATGAGATTCGAACACTCCCGCCAGTCGGCACGGACAACTGGTACGGAGTCGGGTTATTCGTTACTAAGCCGCCGCAGAATTCAGCAACTTGGAAAAAGCCCTGCTCTTACTCATATGGTCAAACACAAGCGCTCGTCTCACAAAAGACGGCGTCGCCCGACTATGCGGTCCGGCGGGTTCGCCGCATACGGCGCCCCGGATCAACTCGCGAACTCGTAGTAGACCATCCGCTGTGATGCCCGCAGGCTCAATAGGGTCAATAACATGATGATCAGGAACAACACCCAAGCCAGCGATGCCGCGTACCCAATCTCGAAGTGTTGCCACCCGCTTCGGTATGAATACAACACGTAGAACAGGGACGCGTTTGCCGGCCCGCCTCCGGCCACGATGTAACCTGCCGTGAACACTTGGAATGAGCCGATCATCCCGGTCAGGAAGACGAAGAATACGACCGGTGAGGTCATGGGTAACGTCACGTTCCAGAATTTCTGCCAGGCATTGGCTCCGTCGACCACCGCGGCGTCGTAGAGCGTCGTGGGAACCCCTTGCAGCGCCGCCAGGTAGAGGATCAGCCCTCCACCCGCCGCCCATATGTGCATCATCATGAACGCCGGCAGCACCCACTCGCGAGAGCCGAAACACTGCGGTCCCTGGATCCCGATCATCCGCAGCGCACCGTTGATCAGGCCGATATCGCTATTGAACATCCAAGCGAACAGGTAGGCAGTCGTCAGTCCCGGGACTACCGCCGGCATATAGAACGTCGTTCGCCCCAGGGAAAGTCCGCTGGCCTTCTGGTTCAACAGCAGCGCCAGTGCGTAGCCCAGCCACAGACCAGGCAGCGCCTGACTTCAACTCAATGCCTGTCCCTGAGCACCGGCCGAGTATTTGGATGGGCCGAGTTGTTTCTTCCTTAGGAAGAGGCTTTCTTCAACTCCACGTCGATCTTCTTCTTCGCGTCGTCCATCGCCGCTTGGACCGTGTTTTCGCCAATCAACACGCTCTGCACGGCAGCGTTGAGGAACTCGACCGTCTTGATTGGAGCCTTGCCTCCACGCCAGTCTGGGAACACTTCGATGTTCTCCAGTGACTGCGATGAATGCGACACGCCCGGCGACTGGCATCGGGACGCCCATACTTCCGCCTGCTCCAGGAACCTCTCTCGCTCGGCTCCCTGCTCCCGGTAGGTCAGCGCGTCCATATGGAATCTTGCATCGTAGGACGGTACGCTAGCCACGAACGTGATCTCGCGCATCATATCCGTGTCCAGTGCGCTCTTCGCCACGAACTCCTCAGCCAGGTCTCGATTCTTCGATGCCTTGTTTGCCGCCCAGTGGTTGCCGCCCAAGCTAACTGCACGCTTCCTGTCCCAAGGCATATGGATCACGCCCTGGGGGAACTTCATGCTGTGCAGGTTGTGTCCGCCGGCCCAGGCCACCACGCTCGTGGCTTTGCCGGCACGGTACATTCCGCCCTCGATCGCCTCGATTGACGGAGCAACTTTGTGCGTCAAGACCATATCGACGTGGTCCTGCACCGCCTGCACTACCTCCGGCGAGTTCACCGTGCACTGGTTCTCTTCGTAGCTCCAAGGATCGTCGAAGAGCGCGCCGCCGTAGTCGGTTACCCGACCCATCGTCAGTGTGTAAAAATTGTTGAACGTGGTACCGATGCCGTAGTTCTCTACGGTCCCATCGTTCATTCTCTTTGTTCCCGCCGTGGCGAATTCGACGAGATTGTCCCAGTTCCAGGTATCGAACTTCGCGTCAGCCGTGGACAGGTCCGAGCCCCACTCTGGAAGGTCCATCCCCACCTCCTCCGCCAGCGTCTTGTTGATGTTGATCACCAGCGGATTGCGGAAGAACACCGACACCGCCATGATCTGGCCCTTGTAGCCGTTCTCCCTCCGCGGATCTACCGTCCACTTCTCTGGATCGGCATTGTGTGCCCTGATCACGTCGTCCAGCGGCGCCAACAGATCCTTCGTGAAGAAGAATCCATTCCAATACACGTCCACCAACATCACGTCCGGTGCCACTCCGCCGGCGAACTGCGTCAACAGCTTGTCCAGATACCCGCCCCAAGGGGCCGGCTGGTCCTTCATCGTCACGCCATGCTTGTGTTCGTACAGTCCGAAGGTGTTGGTCTTGCTGGAGAATGTGTCTCCCCACCAGTGGGTGGCGACCAGCTCGCCCCGCGGGTCTGCCTTCGGCATCGCGGTCACGAACTTCTCTACTACTACTTCCTTCTCTATCTCTACAATCTCTTTCTTTACGACCTCGACCGCCTTCTCCACCTCGACGGTGACTACCCTCTCCACCTCGACCGCCTTCTCGACTTCGACGGTGATTACCTTCTCTACCTGTTCCCTGATGACCTGAGTAACTACTCTCTCTATCGGGACCTCTTTCTCGACTATCTGTACTCTCTCGACTTCGACGATCTGCGGCTCGCACGCAGCCAGAATCGGTAGCGCCGCCGCTGCTCCCAGGCCCGCTAGGAACGAACGTCGACGGAACTGGTTCTACAAAAACTTTACTCGCATCGAAGGCATCTCCCAATACTCATTTAAACTATTGATCGGCAAACTGCCACCTGTGAGGGCCGCCCAGTCAATTTGTGCCGAATCGACATTTGGGCGCTCGTCTCCCAATGGGCAAAAATTATATTCTCGCTGTCAGGATTGCAAGTCTCCCCACTTTCACGTTAGAGCCCCTTTTGTTCTCAATGCGAATGGCAGCCGTGTGGCCGATCGCAAATGCCTGTCTGGCGCGGGTTATCACCACTTCGCTATAGAAACATCCGCTCCGCTTGGTTTAGGGCGGGCTCTCGCGCCCGCCTCTCTCGGAGAGTCGAAAAGACCTCGGCCGGCCTCTCTCAACGCGGGCGATATCAGTCCTACAACCACATGAGCATCGTACAAATGTTCGCTCCTTCTATGTCACGCCAAACGACGGCACAAATACAACTTGGCCGGCCTCTATCAGTTCGCGAAGGATCGCTTCCACAGTGTAAAAAACGCAAAACAAACATCCAAGCAAGGGCGCCGGCAGGATGACGACGCCGGTTCTGAATGCCGGCCCTGATCAACAAGAGACCCCGACTTTCTTCTTCTAAATTGCAGTAGAATTGCCATTGCTGCAAATGAGCTGGCTTCTCTCAAGTGGATAGGAACTGCAATTGGGCTTCGAAGAGCACAAACAAATTGTTGGCGATGATCATCGACCGGCTCGATGTGCCATAGTCACCGTCAGTGATTCGAGGGACGAACTCACGGATAAAAGCGGCGCGTTGATAAAGTCTCTCCTGGTCGACAACGGGCACCTCGTTATCGATTACCGGATAGTGAAGGATGAAGCCGGCCTGATACGGGCCGCGCTCGAAGAGCTGGCCGGCCGTGCCGACTGCCAGGCGTTACTATTGAATGGTGGGACTGGTATTGCTCGGCGCGACGTGACGTACGAAGTCGTGAGCGAGCTCATTGACAAGAGATTGGACGGCTTTGGCGAGCTGTTCCGCTATCTGAGCTACGAGGAAATCGGCTCCGCCGCGATGCTCTCGCGCGCCGTGGCCGGCCTGTACCGAGATCGTCTGATTTTCGCCATGCCAGGATCGACCGGCGGCTGCCGGCTGGCAATGGGCAAACTGATATTGCCCGAGTTGGCCCATTTGGTCTGGGAGGCCGGCAAGTAGCTCATCGGGGACCACGGTTTCGCTTCTGCTCCTTGGCGTTCTGGATGTGATCGAGGACGCGGGCGCGAAGTATTTGCAAACGTCGGTCCTCGTCGGCGTTCCGCTCAGGCTGCTTAGCCTGCTCGACTGCCTCCGCCAGTGCGTCAGACAGGTCGACCAGAGACGTATCATCCAGCCGTATCACCACGCCGGTAGAAAGAAATTGCAGAAAATAGCCGGCACCGGAGTGTTCCTGCCATACCGCGATATCGCCCCGTCCCGCGAGACGGCGTCCCATGAACAGCATCGTTCAGCTCCTTGTTGTTAATCGGGTTGTATATCTATGGGCGTGAATCTATCTTTGCTACGAACTCTTCCTAGGTCGATGGGAACCCGGCAATCGGTCTTCCAAATTGGTGGGGATTACCTGACTAGATGAGCTAGCCGGGAGTTGACAACTTCCGATGCCAGAATCCCTCCATTGTCCGTAAACCGCACGGCCTCATTCCGGCGAGATCATGCCCTATACCCCGATAAGGGGCCGGAATCCAGACGAGGCGCGTCAGGCTCCAATGACACTCTCACCGTTCCACCAACCAGCGCACCCTGTTCTCTACGCCTTGACGTGCCGTTGGCAACCGGCATGTGCGATTGTTATAATATTGTCCGCCGCCAAGGAGTGTAGCTCAGTTGGAAGAGCAGCTGTCTCCAAAACAGCCGGTCGGGGGTTCGAGTCCCTCCACTCCTGCCACGTTAATCCCCTTATGAGTATCAGCCAAACAATCTGTTTGGCATCGACGGAAACTAAGGGCCAAGTTCCCAATCGACTGTCTGAGTTCGCTTTATTGTGCCAAGAGGCCAAAGCTCAGCGTCCAAGGTCGCGCGGAATTGCAACGTCCACCTGTAGCTAAAACCTTTTGTCGGCCGACTCGCGCATTGGTCAAGGGGTAAACGGAGTGTCGCTTTGCCTCAAATCCTAGTGGAAAACCTCGTCAAGACCTTTCATATCGCTGAGCGGAGTCCCGGCATCTTGGGCGCTCTGCGCGGACTTGCTCATCGTCGTTACCGCAATATCAACGCCCTCGACCGGATCTCATTCGAAATCGAGGCCGGCGAGCTCGTTGGCTACATCGGACCGAACGGAGCCGGCAAGTCGACCACTGTCAAGGTCATATCGGGCATTCTGGTTCCCGACTCCGGCAGATGCGAAATCTTGGGGCGTGTGCCCTGGCGCGATCGCATCTCACACGTCGGCAACATTGGTGTCATATTCGGCCAGCGAACCCAGCTCTGGTGGGACCTGCCCGTCATCGAGTCGTTCGAGCTTCTGCGCGATATATACCGTGTTCCGACGCCCATTTACAGCTCAACTTTGGAGGAGCTTGTTCAGGTCCTAGAGTTGGATCCCCTACTCGACGTACCCGTACGTCAGCTCAGCTTGGGGCAGCGTATGCGATGCGATCTCGTCGCTGCGCTCCTACACCAGCCCTCGATCCTGTTCCTCGACGAGCCAACTATAGGGCTGGATGCGGTGACAAAGTTGGCATTCCGTGACTTTATCAAGCGGTTCAATCGTGATCGCGGCGTCACCATCATCTTAACCACCCACGACATGGATGACATCGAGGCGCTCTGCGAGCGCGTCATCGTGATAGACGAGGGGCGGATAAGGTCCGACGGGACACTTGAAGCCCTCCGGCAAAGCATAACGCCGGAACGCCGGCTCATCGTCGACCTCATGGAGCAGGACGTGTCAATCGCCGACCCCTTCGCTACCGTCACGCGTCGCGAGGGGCACCGCGTACACCTCAGCTTTGATCCTGAAATTACTCCGACGGCCGAGCTCATCGCAAGGATCGCGTCACGTTATCCTGTGCGCGATCTCTTCGTCGAGAGCCCTCCCATTGAAGAGATCGTCGCCCTAATGTACGACCGGAACCACGAGTGAGCTCCTACGCGGCAATTCTGAGCGCCAATTTTCGAACTCTGCTCCAATACCGGGCCGCCGCCGTCGCCGGTTTGGTCGCGCAGATTTTCTGGGGATTGATCCGGGTGATGATCTTCGAGGCGTTCTTCCGTTCGACGACCGCCGATCAACCCATGAATCTCGACCAGGTAATTACTTACATCTGGCTTGGGCAAGCATTCATCATGCTGCTCCCTTGGAACGTGGACCGCCAGATTCACGATCTCATCCGTTCCGGCTCGGTCGGGTACGAGTTGCTCCGCCCCGTGGATCTTTACAACCTTTGGTTCGCTCGCGCCCTGGCATTTCGCACCGCGCCGACCTTGCTCCGTGCGCTCCCAATCCTTACCCTAGCCCTGCTGTTCTTCGGGATGGGACCCCCAGACTCCGTCGCGGCCGGCGTAGCCTTCGCCTTCTCGATGATCGGGGCGGTGCTCATCACCTGCGCCTTCACCATGTTGCTGAACATTACCTTGATGTGGACAGTCTCCGGCCAAGGCGTGGCTATCATGAGCGCTGTCGCTGTCACTATTCTGACCGGCATGATCGTGCCGATCCCCTTCTTCCCGGATTGGGCCCAAACGATCATCAACGTGCTCCCGTTCCGCGGTATAGCCGACACACCCTACCGTCTCTACGTCGGTCATATTCCTCCGAGCGACATACTCTTGCACTTGGGCCACCAACTGATCTGGACGATTGCGCTAATCCTGATCGGCCGGTGGCTCCTCTCTCGAGGTCTCCACCGCCTCGTGATGCAGGGAGGGTAGGGTGATCAACGACTTACGAGTCTACCTACGCTACATCGGAATCTCGATGCGCGGCCAGATGCAATACAGGGCATCGTTCATCATGGAAGCGATTGGTCAGTTCGTGGTCGCCGGCGCCGGGTTCCTAGGCATCGTTGTGCTGTTCAGTAGGTTCGATACCCTTGAAGGATGGAGCCTGCCGGAGGTCGCTTTCTTGTACGGGCTGGTCAACATGGCGTTCGCCGTTGCGGACGCGGCGTGCGCTGGGTTCGACCACTTTGGAACTATGGTACGCTCCGGCGACTTCGACCGCCTGCTGCTCCGACCAAGGCCGACAGCCTTGCAGCTTGCCGGCCAGGAGTTGGTGCTCAGACGCGTCGGTCGCCTCGTACAAGGTATCGTGATTCTGGTGTGGGCCAGCGTAGCACTGGATGTCGACTGGACCGTGGTGAAAGCGGGGCTGACCGTCGCGACCTTTCTTTGCGGCACCTGCCTATTCTGCGGACTTGTCGTGCTCCAAGCTACTCTGGCATTCTGGACCACCGAAACCCTGGAGATCATCAACACAGTCACCTACGGGGGAGTAGAGACGGCCCAATATCCCCTTACCATATACAGGCCCTGGTTCCGCCACTTCTTTACATTCGTCGTTCCATGGGCAACGGTCAGCTACTTCCCCGCTCTCGCCATTCTGGATAAGCCGGATCCGCTTGGTTCACCACTCTGGTTCCAGTACGCGGCGCCGATTATCGGCCTGGTGTTCCTGATAGTTTGCCTACGCGTCTGGGAGTTCGGCGTCCGGCACTACCTGTCGACCGGAAGTTGATCGAGCTCTCGCCGGCCAGGTATGTAAAGATTTAATCCATTGTCAGCTTCGGGCACCAGGGGTTGAATTAGCTTGCGGCGAACCGAGCTAAATCACTTGTCCAGGGTTGTGATAGAGTGCGGGTTAAACCTGTCTTGCTTGGAGGTGGGATGCGATGGCCTTCGAAGTGAAAGAATTAGAGGTCGACAACGACGCTCTCAACGATCCGGCGGAATTGCGCTCGCGAATCGGCGAAACGGGGTATCTTTTCTTCCGCAATCTCGTCGACAAGGGGTTGTTGTGGGATTTGCGCCTCAAGCTGCTCAAAGTCTGCCAGCAAGGCGGTTGGATTCAATCCGGCACCAACATTGCCGACGGTTTGGTGGACGTATCGCGCCGATGCGCCGAAGGTGACTTGGACTACTCCCCGATCTATACAGGGGTTCAGAAGGTGGAGGCATTTCATCGAATTGCCCACCATCCCGCGTTCGTAACGACCATTCACAAAATTGTCGATGGTGAGGTGCTGGTTCAACCTCAGAAAGTTGCCCGCCTTTGGTTTCCTCAGTTTACCGATCACACGACGCCGCCGCACCAGGACTTCGTCCACTTCCAAGGGGACTTCGACACCTACACCTGCTGGACGCCGGTCGGCGACTGTCCGATTGAGCTCGGCGGGTTGGCGATACTAGTTGGATCACACAAACGTAACACCGTGCTCGATCATCATTTTTCCCTGGGCGCCGGCGGGTTGAGGGTCAATGAAGAAGATCAGCAGGGCGAGTGGGTCAGTACCGACTTCGAAATTGGCGATTGTTTGATCTTTCACAGCCTGACCGTGCATCAGGCACTGCCTAACCTCACGCAGAATAGGTTGCGGGTCTCGCTCGATAATCGCTATCAGGCTGTAGATGTGCCCATTTCTGAAAGTCAGATCAAACCACATCTGAGCCGACTCACCGAGCAAACCTGGGAGGACATCTACGCCGACTGGCGAACAAGCGACCTGCGGTACTATTGGCGTGACTTGGATCTTGAGGTCTCCTCTTCGGACCTCAGCCGTCATGAGCGCGGCTTTGCCGAGGCCCTTGAACTGGCGAGGCAAGGTGTAGAAAGAGCCCGTCCGGCGTTGGAGCGGGCAATAGAACGCGATCCCTACTCACCTCAGGCAAAGGGAGCTGTCGATGCTTTGCGGGAGTTGGATGCTGTCTCCGCCAAGTAGGTCTGCGCCGTGAAACCCAGCCATCGGCTTCGCGGCATGCGCCGGCCTCCGATTAGCCTTTACCCCGAAACCAATTGGATATTCGTGGATTGATCGCCTTTGTCTGAGCCCAAAATACCCTTCTCCATACACATTTTGGCTCAGTGGCCCAGACACTGGCTCGAACTAGGTCACGGTTGAAACGAATCCACCCGAATCCGGCACTCTCTCGAAATCGAATCTCTAGAATCTCGCCAAGATCCGGGCGTTTTATTAGATATATCGGCTCCGAATCAAATTTGGATAATCTCAAGGGCACCGCTTTGGACATTTCAAGTATGAGGTTGCGATAGTGAAGATAGGAATCAACGCTTGGGTGTGGGTTTCTCCTTTTAGCAGTGAAAGAGACCTTGGGCTGATCGGCAAGGTGCGGATGCTCGGCGGCCAGACCTTTGAATTCGCCATAGAAGATGACAGCGCAATAGATTCTGCGGCGGTCAGAAGAACCCTAGAGGATGAGGCTTTGGGTTGCTCGGTAGTGGGCACATTCGGTCCGGCTTTCGACCTCTCTAGCGAGGATCCGGCCGTTCGTCGACTGGGTATAGACCATGCCAGGCGTTGTCTCGACACCAGCGCAATGGTCGGGGCCTCTTTATTCACGGGCGCCGCCGTCGGTGCCGGCGGGACCGATTTGCTCTCGGAGCCGACCCGGCAAGCTAGGCTAGGATACGCTGCAGACGGTCTGAGAGAGGTCGGTCAGCACGCCGCCGAAGCAGGATTACCATTCGCAATCGAAGTATTGAACCGATACGAAAACAATCTCCTTAACACTGCCCTTCAGGCAAGGCAACTGATCGACTTGGTCGATCACCCCAGCGTCGGTATCCACCTGGATTCCTTCCACATGAGTCTGGAAGAATCCAATCTGGGTGATGCCATAAGAATTGCCGGCGATCGACTGATTCATTTTCATGGCAGCGAGAGCCATCGAGGAACGCCCGGCGGCGGACTTGTCCCTTGGGATGACGTGTCCGCAGCTCTGAGTGAAATTAGCTATGACCGATACATAGTGATCGAGTCGTTTAACCCAAGTGGCAGACGCGCCCCTCGTGTACGTATTTGGCGCCCCTTGGCCGAGTCTCAGGATGCTCTGGCGAAGGAGGGTCTCGCCTTCTTGAGAGCAAGTCTTCTGGGTTGAATCAGTTCCGTATTTAGTTAGGTGTTGAGGGTTCGGCCCAATATCGACTGGTACTTTCGACGGCTTGGATTCCGCGCCAAAACGCGTCTGGCTATTCCTCAGGACGGTGTCGAACTAATCAATTGGCGCGGCCCGTACCGACACATATTCCTAGGCTGTAGCACGCCTTAGCCGTTAGGCCGCTCCACTACTATTGGTCCGAGTTGGATGGCGTTTGTGCCATCGGGAAGTTCCGAGCGCCATCCGTCTTCCGGCCGGTATAGCCCCACGTTGAGATAGTAGTTGCCGGCAGCGGCATGTGCCGGAATAGCTAGTGCATATCTGTCCAGGATCGTCTGTCCGGCTTGCCAGCTATTCGTAGGAGCCTGACCTTGCTGGGGCTCTGAATCGTTTTGCGCTACGACGGAGCCGGACTCGTCTGCCAGATGAACAAATATTTTGAGACGCTCATTAGGCGCTACATCCGCTCGCCAAACCAGGTCGACTGCGATCGCTCCGCCGCCCATCGTCTCCGCCGGCCGGATCCGGTATTCTTGCAACACGATTGAGCTCTCCCGGCCGGTGAATGTTGCATCGACCGCCTGCCAAAGAGTGTTCTGATCAGCCGGGCTGAAGTAACGAATGAGCTGGAGGCTGTCGTACCAGCGGTGTTCGATCCTGTAGGCATTCGAATCCAGAAACGGGATGACGTAACGCGCTTCAGATGGGCCATAAGGGTAGGTAACGAGCCAAATCGAGATTGGTTCGTGTACAAGCTCGTCCAATGCCTCCTCACCTTCCAACCTTCTCTCTCCAGACGCGTTCGGAACCCACACAGTTCGAGCCGGCGATAGGTCGTAGTATCGAAACAACGGATCGGCCGCATCGAAATTCAGCACCACAACTGAGTTCGGACCGGCCATGGTTTTGACAGTTGATTGGAGTTCTCTAATCGTCACAGCGTGAATGAACTCCGCCTTGCGATAGTAGTCCGGTAGAGCTACCAACGCCGGCGCGACCAGCAAAGCGACTCCCACCAAGAGCCCAATTGGCCGGAGCCGTCTGAACGCGAGGCCTCCAAGAGCCTTCATAATGCCTGTGCCCAAGACTTGCAGACCCCAAACGATCCCCAAGACGAACGGGATGAACGCGCCGATCAAGTATCGATCACGCGTAATGGGCACGCGGAGCGAGATCGCCAACACCAGCAACAGAGGCACCAAGAGCCAGAGTGCAATGAGACGATTTGGCTTGTCTCCAGAGTCCCATCGCCATCCTCCCGCGATTCCGACCGTCGCCAAGCAGACCATCGCTACTATGGTTAGGTCTCCTAGTGCGCTAATTGGCCGGTTCCCCAACGCAAATGACTGCAGCATGCGTTGGATCAGTTCAAATGTACTTCCCTCTTCAAACCACACGCTAGCGGGATTCGCAATCAGCGTAGCGCTCCGCACGATCCAGGGTAAGAACAGTATCCCGATGACCGCGTGGGCCAGCAGCCATTGACCGATTTCTATCCGATTGCGGATCGCCGAGGGCAACACTAAGTATCCAAGTGCAAGGCCCAATGTCGCTAATACCATCACTGTGTGGGTGTAGATCGCGAACGTGCTCGCTGCTACATAGACCGACCACCTGCTGAGCGACGGCCGGTCTATCACCCTAAGCAATGTGAGTGCCGCAAATGCCCCTCCAGCTATTGCCATCGAGTACGAGCGGGCAATCTGAGATTGAAATATCAAATATGGGCTTGCGGCGACGAAAATAGCTGCCAACGCTCCCGCCGGCGCCGAAACAAGGCGCCGACCTATCACATAGACCATCGCAACCGTCAGCACGCCGAATGCAGCCGATGGAAAGCGAAGTGCAAACTCGCTGCCGCCAATCAGTCGCTGCCAGGCGAAAAGGAGAAGATAGTGAAGCGGCGGTGTCGCCTCGACCGTGTTGTAAAGAGCCACCAGCTTGTCGAGCGAGCCGGCAGAGTTCAGGGCGCTAAATGCTTCATCGCCAATGAGCGCTCGAAATCCCAGCCGGTACATTCTCAAGACGAAGGCCGCGAGAACGGCAAGGATTGCCACGGCTGTTGGGGCGTCGACGCGAATGTTCAGGGGAATTGCTCTCAGTATCAACTTGGGTCGATCCTGCCGTACCGGTAGTGAAATGGGCGCGGCATAAACTCTGGGCACCGTCCACATGATTGAAAGATTGCGGTCATCCTTCTACACAATTACCCTCTTTTCCTCCGAACCTACAACATGTTAGATCAACTCTGCCAACGGGATTTGCAAGCCTGGCCGATCCGGCCGCAGCGATTGACAAGTTTCGTTTACTTTGCCTAGGCAACGCCGATAGGTACTTCGTCACCAGATACAATGTGTGTTTGAAGCCCAAGTGGAATTAGCACCTAAATCATCCGGTTGGAGAACGCCAAATGTTCACGTCTTTTGAAGCGATCCGAATATTGGGCCAGCATCAAAAGGGTGTCGTCGTTGTTCACACGATGTCAACTTCCCGGGAGTGGCCCGTCGTGGCCGATGACGAGGACCTCCATCTCCGGCTTGGCGGTGCGATGGGCAAAGCGTCGTCAGTTGGCTTGGGAATCGCCCTCGCGCAACCGGACCGGCGTGTCTTTGTGTTAGACGGAGACGGCAGTCTCCTCATGAATTTGGGCACCCTCGTTACTATCGGACACGCTCAGCCGGCAAACCTAGTGCACGTCGTCTTCGAGAATAGCGTGTACGAAGTCACTGGCGGTCAGCCAATCCCAGGTGCCGGCCAAGTAGACTTTGCAGCCATCGCTGTGGCAGCTGGCTATCCGAGTGTTCACACGTTTGTTGATGCCGGCGAGTTCGAGCGAGCGGCAAATCGAGTCTTGAACGAAAAAGGCCCTGTGCTGGTGGTGTTAGAGGTTACCACGTCGCACGAGTACTCTTCTCCGGCGCGGGCTACACACCTGGGTATGCCGAAGCTGACGGCAAGGCTCGCGACGACCGATTAGCGTCCGGAGCCTTCAAGCTGACTTTAGACTCGCAAGATGGAGCTCGAAGGTATAGCCGCTGACCCGCTTGAGCCGCCTTTTTCAAACTAGCGGGGCTCCGATTTGACGGCTGGTCTTGCCCCCCGGCGTGTAAAGACAACATTCCATACAGAGAGGGACGTGAAGAATTGAAGATTACCAAGATTGAATCACAGGTCTGCAACTTCGGTGGCCGCAACGAGATATTCGTTAAAGTGCAAACCGATGCCGGCATTCAAGGAATTGGTCAGGCCTATTCACCCGGGCCTGACTTGGCAGCGGTAGAAGTTATTAAGGACTTCGAGCGCTGGTTGATTGGACGTGACCCTCGAGAAGTCGAGCGCTTGTGGCAATTCATGTATAACGGTTCGCGCTTCCCGGTCGGGATTGTCGTAGGTGCCGCCATTAGTGGTATCGAACATGCCTTGTGGGACATCAAGGGTAAGGTATTGGGTGCACCGGTTTATGAGCTACTTGGTGGAAAGTGTCGTGACAAAATCCGTGTCTATCAAAGTATAGGCGGAGAGACTCCGGCCGAGGCCGGCGACAATGCCAAAAGGTTAGTTGAGACATATGGTTTCACGGCCCTGAAGATGGGCCCTCAGCCACCGAACGATCAACAGATTCCAGTAAATATCTTGATTCGTGAGTCTGCCCGCCGTATGGAAGCGGTACGCAGGGCTGTTGGAGATGCCGTAGACATAGGCGTCGATCCACACGCCCGAATCTTTAGCCCAATTATTGCGATTCAAATGGCCGAGGTCCTAAAGCCCTACAGACCCTTCTTCTTCGAGGAACCTATTCGCCCGGAGAATCTTGATGCCCTCGCAGATTTGAAATCTAGGGTGACAATTCCGATTGCGACCGGCGAATGTCTGTACACGAAATTTCAGTTTCGAAATCTGCTGGTTCGAGAGGCCTGTGACTACGTCCAACCCGATATCTGCTTGGCGGGTGGGATTAGTGAGACCAAGAAAATTGCGGCGATGGCCGAGAGCTTCTATGTGGGATTGATACCGCACAATCCCCTCGGTCCACTTGCTACCGCCATCAACGTCCAACTGGCGGCGGCGACGCCAAACTTCGTAGTGCTCGAATACCACACCGATGATCAGCCCCCACGAAGCAACGTACTGAAAGAGCCCCTGAAGCTAGAAGATGGTTATCTGCTCATTCCCGACGCGCCTGGGTTGGGCGTAGAACTTGATGAGGCGGCACTCTCAGAATACGGGGCCAAGCCGTGGCGCCGGCCGGTCCCGTTTCGCTCCGATGGATCCGTCGGATTCATGTAGCAAGATCATCTAGGACCATACCAGTAACAGGGAGATTAGCCTTTGGTGCCCTGATCCGCTCCACTCGCGCGGCACTCGATGATCACGGAGTGCTGTGCGTAGTTGACGCCATACTCAGCGTCTTGGGCCGGCTTGGTCCACAGCGTCCGAAGCTGGGACGACGACTGGCTCCAGGCTATGTAAGCTTGGTAGCAGGTTGGCCCCCTCTTTCCTGCCAAGGACCTTTATCAGGATAAAGCGTTGAAGGTCGTCAAACAGGGTGAAGACGGCGGGAATCAGCACCAAGGTCAACAACGTCGAGGTAGTCAGACCACCGATCACCACGATTGCTAGAGGAGCCCGTAGCTCCGAGCCTTCGCCGATCGCGAGAGCGGTCGGCGTAAGGGCCGCAATCATTGTGACAGTTGTCATTAATATGGGCCGTAACCGAGCCGGCCCAGCTTCTAGCAGAGCTTCGTCTCGAGAGCGGCCATTTCGCCGCAGGTTGTTTGTGTAGTCGACTAGCAAAATGGCGTTCTTGCCAACCAAACCTGTCAACAGGATCATCCCGATCATCGACATCATGTTGAGAGTGTGTCCGGTAACTATTAGACCGCCGATAGCGCCCACAACCGCTAATGGCAAGGACAGTATGATCACGAATGGATACAGGAAACTCTCGTACAAAGCAACTAGCAACATGTAGATCAAAATCACTGCCAGAGCTAGCGCTTGGAACAATTGAGTGAAAGATTCCTCTTGTGCCTGCGTGCTGCCACCAAATGTTATCGAGTACCCGGGTGGCAAAGTCAGCCGGTCAAGCTCTCGCTGAATATCGCCTGCCACGTCACCTTGTGCCCGTCCGGAGGTATCGGCGCTGACTGTGATGACACGCTGTCGATCGTACCGTTCGATCCGTGAAGGCCCGGATTTCTGACGTACCGACGCTATTTGGTCAAGCCTTATCACTTCTCCAGTAGCGGAGGCTAGCGGTATCGACTTTATTGCCTCTATCGAAGCGGTGTCCTCACCGAAAGCAGTTACCCGAACATCCACCTCCGAATCGTTGGCGGGACGGAACTGCGTTGCGACGGTGCCGGCGAGGCTTGTGCGAACTGCGGATGCGACTTGCGCCGGCGAAAGGCCCAGATCGCCTACCTGCGAACGATCCAGCACAATCTCTAGCTCTGGGTCGCCAAACTCTCCACTATTCCGTACATCGATCGCTCCACGGGTATCGTTAACTATTCCCTGCACCTCTCGTGCTATTTCGACGAGAACTGTAGGATGATCACCCCGTACCCGAATTTGAATCGGTGGTCCGCTGGGGCCCGCCACGTTTGGCAGTTCTACGCGATATCGCAAACCCGGAGTCGATCCCTCCAATCGGCGCACGCGATCCGCAAGCTCCATCGCTGACTGGTTTCGACGATCTTTTGGTGCCAGCTTGACGGTAATTCTGGCGAATCTGCTGTCGGCAACTGACGCGGTGCCGGACGTGCCTACAAATGTGAAGATGCTGTCGATCGCCGGCCAGCCCGCAAGCTCCTCTTCTAGTTTTGCTACCGCACGATCCGTTTCAGAGAGTGCAGTACCGGCCGGCATCTCGGCGATGATTGTGAACTCGTTTTGGTCGGCCTGCGGCAATAGCTCGGTGCTAACCAGACCGAACACAACCATTCCGATACCCGACGCGAAGCTCACAATGCCGAGCAATACGACAATCAGACGCCACCGCAGAGACCAAGTCAGCACTTTGACATAGGCGGACTCTAGCTTCTCGAACCCCCTGTCCCAAGCTCTTCCGATCTTCCCTAAGATCGAATTTCCTTTCTTCTCATCTCCCGACAACCATCGAGAGGCGAGCATCGGCGTCAGCGTAAACGATACGAACAATGAGAATAATGCTGCTGTGGCTACAACAATGCCAAATTGACGAAAGTACTGACCGACGACGCCGGACATGAATGCCACCGGTGCGAACACTGCCACATCGACTAATGTGATCGCTATCGCTGCCAATCCGATCTCTGCCCGACCTTTCAGAGCCGCGGTGAACGGAGTCTCGCCGAGTTTCAAATGGCGAGTGATGTTTTCCAGGATTACTATCGAGTCGTCGACGAGTATTCCTACCACTAGGGTCAGTCCCATCATCGACATGATGTTCAGAGTGAATCCGAAAAAAAACATCGCCGCGAAGGTTGCTATGAGCGATGTGGGTATCGCCAACAGCACAATCACCGTGCTGCGCCACGCGTGAAGAAATAGCAGCAGGACCAATCCGGTAAGGATGATCGCCTCGATCAGAGTATTCTGAACATTATTCAACGACTGACGGGTAAAAACAGAAGCGTCGACCACGATGTCCATATGGACGCCAGCCGGCAATTCGGCTTGGAGTTGATCGATCTCAGCCTTGATCTCGTCAGTTACTTGCAACGTGTTGGCGGTTGCCTGCTTGGTTATCTCTATCGCTATGCTGTCCGTCAGGTTGGTTCGATTGATGTGAACTCTTCGCTTGAGCGTCTCTTCGACCTTGGCGACGTCCCTTAGACGGACCGACCCAGTCGGAGTACTCGCGATCACGATATTCTCTAAGAATCCTGGTGCAGGTACCAAAGTGTTAACGCGAACACCGAACTCCTTTCCGGCTTCTATCAATGATCCACTGGGAACGTTTAGGTTGTCCTGTTGGAGCGCCGCCACCACCTGCAATATCGACAGTCGATGAGCTTGCAGCTTCTGCTGGTCCACTGTCACCCGGATTTCCGACTCTTTACCGCCGATCACGTCAACTGCCGCTACTCCCGGCACAGATTGCATCCTGGGGACGACGAGATCGTTAACTAGCCGGAACAACTCCTCATTCGACAGATTGCCAGAAAATGAGATGTCTAAAACGGGTAGGGAATTTACGTCTGCTTTGACAATATTGGGGGGCAGCGTATCCTCCGGTAATCGGGACCTTATTCCGTTGATCTTTCGCTCCACGTCGATCGCCGCTGAATCGGGATTAGTTCTATCGTTGAATGCCAAAAGCACGGTAGACTGACCCTCGGAGGAGATCGAACGCATGTATTCGATATCGCTCAAGCCCGCTAAAGAGTCCTCGATCGGCCTTGTCACCAGGGCTTCGATTGATTCTGGATTGGCGCCCGGGTATGGTACGAATACGCTAACGACCGGGACGTTTACAGAGGGAAAAAGGTCGACGCCCAGTCTACCGTAGGAAATCAGTCCGAGGACTACTATGGCGGAGAAGACCATAGTTATGAAGAGTGGCCTTAGAATCGATATCCGCGTAATGCCCATTCCTAGCTGTCCCCACCCATCCAAACTCGCTCGCCTTTGCCCGGGTTGGACCGATTCTCGATCAAAACTCAATCACCCTCGTCAATATCTTGTTTCATCTCGACGTGCACACCGTCGCTGAGTCGAATCTGAACTGGTATTACAACTGTCACTCCGTCGACGGCCAATTTCACCTGGGCGCCATCGCTTCGACTGGATACTGCGCTGGCCGGCACCAACCGGACCGCGTTGAGTTCCGACAACGTAATGTCTAAACTGGGTCGGCAGTAAGAATCTATTCAGGCGCCGCACGTTGCCAGCATCCCCTTGCGCCATCCGTGTTACGAAAATAGATTGCTCCAGTGACGCTTGCGGGTCCAGGTGACCCCGGCGAGCCTCGTCATTCCGATCGCCCAACTCGTCGTTCCGGCGGAAGCCGGAATCCAGGGGAGGCGAGGCAGGCGACATTGGAACTCGAGCACTTCCACCATCCAGCCACCTCCATTGTTGTACCCTCGTGTTCTGGTGGCAATCGGCATGGGCGATTGGTACGAAAGCATGTCCCGGACTCCGATCCGGGATGGATCCCGGTACCGGCCGGCGACACCAACCACCGTCACCCGAACAACGACAGCCGAGGGCCGCAGGAGAGATGTAGCGCTGGGGCTTCTCCCCAGCAAGGGGACGGGTTGGGGGGCACAGACGACACCTGAACCCTTCCATCAACCAACGCACCCAATTTTCATACCTTCGAGTGCCGGCGCCAGCCGGCATGAGCGATTGGTACGAATGGTCGTGTTAGGGATCTATTCAGGCGCCGGACCTGGCCAGCAAAACCTTGCTTCATCTGCTTAAGAGTTCCTATTGCCGATGCCGTGTAATTCAAGATCTACGATGTCGTCCGCCAAAGACTCCGGATCGAGTTCCTGATCTGAGTGGCAAACCATGTGCCGGACGACTTGCTCAACCAGTCCCCCCAACGCAATAGACACGACGCGGGTTTCATGCGGGCGAAGATATCCGCGCCGAATTCCGTATTGCAGCCGAGTTTCAAGTGATTGGGCAAAGGCCCGATTGAACTCGAGTAGGCGAGTATTGAGGTCCGGATCGGCTCCCATTGCCTCTTGGTAGTAGATCCGCGCAAGTTCCCGGTTTTCGTAACACGTCCGCAGCGTGAATAATATCCGCGCCCGGGCAGTCTCCCGAAATGCGCGAAGGTCGCCTGGTTCGTCAAGAGACGCTGACAATAGTTTGTCAGCGAAAATCGTCAGGAACCGCTCAACCACTTGGCGGAAGATATCGCTCTTGCTTGCGAAGTAAAGATAGAACGTTCCTTGCGCCACGCCGGCTTCACGAACGTGCGAACCGCCGCATCGAGTAGCTGTTCCCGCCTTGAATCAGCGTCAGGATTTGCCACGAATCACCTCAATAATGAATGACACGTCAGTCATTATATCCTCCGATTGAGCAAAACGCCAGTTTGCGCAAGGTAGCCAACTGTTCAGTCCTAGGGGCCAGTCGCGTGGGCGTCATTGCAATGAACACAGGCGCTCCATTGACCCTCAAGGGCGCCTCGCCACAACCTAAACTCGCCGAACCGTGAATTTACAGCCGATAGTGGAGGCAGAGAATGTAGCGCTGGGGCTCGTCCCCAGCCAGGCCCGAGCGGCCGCCGGCCCGAGTCGCCCCATCCGGCGGTCCATCAGAGGTAAACGTCACTGTAGGGGCGATTCGCGAATCGCCCTGGGCGGCGTAATCGACGCACCCTCGCCTACCCGCCGCCCACTTTGTCATTGCCGCGTAGGTGTCTCCCGTAGAATCGCCCCCAATTCGTCATTCCCGCGAAGGCGGGAATCCAGGGGTGGTGTATGGGTGGCAAATGAACCGCAAACACCTCCACCAGTCAGCACCTTAATTTTCATACCTTGGTGTGCCGGCCGCAGCCGGCATGAGCGATTGCTATGAAAGCATGTCCCGGACTCCGATCCGGGATAGACCGCTCCAGCAGCCTCTCATTGGTCATTCCGGCCCCTCAATTCGTCATTCCGGCGAACGCCGGAATCCAGAGGTGGTGGGGAGAGGGGATTGTAGCGCTGGGGCTTGTCCCCAGCTTAGGGTGGGCCGCTCGTTCGTGCACGTTGCACCGCCCGGCGTACCACCATTTTCATCCTCTTATGCGGCCTTCGCACGGCCATGGTGATTCCCATCTCTGAATACTTACAAATGAAGCCCAGAATTCAGAGTTGATCTTTTCTCAGGCGAAGCGTGTGCCGCAATGAGGTGGCGGGAATCGCTTCTCAATTCCGCTTGCCCGGTCAGCCCTCGAGTGAACTCCTCAGAGCTGCGCGGACGCCGGCGAAAGACATCCTGCTGTCCGCGACGCGGTCGGGTCCCCCGCCGCCAGCAGTTGGCGGATGCCAGTGGGTCTCGAGGCTCAACGTGCCGGCATACCCGTCCCGACGGAGAGCCTTGAATTGGCCGACATAGTCCACCTCGCCGTTTCCCACCGCTTCCCACGAGGTCAGGCCAGTCTTGTCATCCACCACGCGCGCATCCTTCACGTGCATGTGACATATGAGTGTCTTCACCGCATCGTATCCGTCCGGCAAGGGTTTTCCGCCGGATACGTAGTCGTTGCTCGGATCCCATATGGCCCTGATTGACGGATGGTCGGCGGCACGGATTATGCGCGCCAAGTTTATGCCGGTGTTCCCCCAACACGAGCGGACGTTTTCTAAACCCAAAACTAGGCCGGCTTCCGCCGTCTCATCGCCGGCGATTCGTAATCCTTCGACGATCTTTTCCAGCATCTCGTCCGGAATTTCCCCGCCTTGTGGCAATCGCGGGCTTGGATTGCCGTAGCCAACCATACTCTCTCGGCGGAAAGAGTAGGTCCGAACCACCGGCGCCCCCACCCGCTTGGCGACACGAATGCTCGCCTTCAGTATTTTCAGATCTTCTTGGAATGCCGAGTGGTCCGGGATCCTGCCTATTGGTACGTTGCCAATCAATACCAACTTTAGAAAAAGTGATCCAATTGCACTCACACTCAATTCGAACTGATCGAGCAAGTCACGCGCCCTGTCAATCTCTCCCTCATCCATAGCGACGACGGGCTTGCCCCAGAATTCGTACAGCTCGACGCTACGCATTCCCAATTCCTTGGCAACTCCCAGCGCCGTCTCGAGGTCGGAATGCACCTCGTCTGTACAGACTCCAAAGTTGTGAAGCAGCCTGTCTTTCATTGTTCGTTCCCCGTAGATCCTTTAAAGACCAAATGCGCGATCGTTGTAATCCCGATTGGATAGACCATTGGACTCTTGCTTCTCAGGCCGACGTGAGATAGCGCAGCCACAGGTAACCGGAAGACAGGATCAGCGTCATCACTGTGACTATCACCCCATACTTCATGAAATGCACAAATGTGATCTTGTAGCCGTTGCGTTCGGCAATACTCGCGACAATCACATTCGCAGATGCACCTATGATCGTAGCATTCCCGCCAAAGTCAGCGCCCATCGCCAACGCCCACCACAGCGGCTGAACCGGAAGTACGTTTCCGACTTCTTGTACTAGCGGAATCATGGCTGCCGTAAATGGGATGTTGTCGACTAATGCCGAGGCCACCGCCGAGAGCCACAGAATCAATAGGCCCGTGAGTACGAGGTTCGTTCCCGTGATTTCCAGCATCCCGTCGGCTATAGTCTCGATCAGCCCAACGTGCTCTATCCCGCCCACCACTATGAAGAGACCTACGAAGAACAGAAGAGTCGTCCACTCAACCTCTACCAGAATGTCATGAGGGTCCGGCCGAGTGATGACCATCAACGCTGCCGCGCCCGTCATCGCGACGGTGGCGGCTTCGAGGTGGAGTAACCCGTGAAGAAAAAAGCCAACTACCGTGGCGGTGAGGACGATTAGACTAGTCCGGAGGAGCTTGGGATTGGTTATCAGGCTCGACGTATCGATCTCGTCAAGTTCCTTTATGGTCTCCGCTGACGTCTGCAACTCGTTCCGCCAGAACACCCAGATCAATACGATCAAGCCGACCATTCCTAATATAGAAATCGGGAGCATAGCGCCGGCGAAATCTAAGAAATGGATGTGAGCAGCGCTGCCGATCAGAATGTTTGGCGGATCTCCGATTAAAGTAGCCGCACCGCCGATGTTCGAGGCGTAAACTTCGGCCAAGAGCATCGGGACCGGCGATACCCTGAGGACTCCCGCAAGGTAGATTGTGACCGGCGCCACGAGGACCACTGTGGTGACATTGTCCAGCAACGCCGATGCCCCCGCCGTTAGCAGGCACATTATGATGAGCACCCGCAACGGCCGGCCGTGGCCTAGTTTGGCCGCCATCACCGCCAGCCAGGTGAACACACCCGTGTGGCGCATCGTGTTGGCGATGATCATCATGCCGATCAATAGGAAGATCACATTCCAGTCTACGGATTCGAATGCTTGTTCCTGCGTGATTATTCCCGACAGGATGATTAGCATTGCCCCTGCCAGCGCCGCAATAGTCTTGTGCAATCGCTCGGTCGCGATCACCGCGTATGTGATTAGAAAGATCGTGGCGGCTATGAAAGTTGGGGTCACGGATACAACATCCTCGTTTAAGTCTCCTCGTTTAAGTCTCGTCGGTTGGATTCTCGATAACTTGGTCCATCCACATGCCCAACAATTGCACTACATCTATCACCGCCAAGAGGTGGCCGTCGTTATCCACAACAGGCAAAGCGGTTAGATTGACCACAGGGTCATGTAGTAGACGCAGCGCGTCAACCAAGCGAGCATCTTGATTGATTGAGACCCCAGGCTCCATCAGTTGAGTGGCGGTACGTGCAGCCTCGAGTTGAGCGAACTCGAACACGTCATCCAGCGTATCTATATCGGCCATTAGCAACTCGGGAGCTAGACGGTCTAGTGCCTCACCGCAAATCGTCGAGAGTCGGATCAGACCCACCAGTTTTTCATCTTCGTCGACCACCGGTAGTACACGTTGGGTCGGGGCTGAAATGACCGCTTCTACCACCTTCGTCAAGTTGTCGTCCGGTTTGACTGAGGCCAGATCCGCTCTCAAGGGTGAAATGACATCGCGAATCAGCGTTGTTCTGGTCACATGAATTCGTGGTGCGGACACAGCGTAGCTCCTTGGTTTGTAGTAGCAGGGGTATGCTCAGTATAGCGGAAATAGTTGGTACGAAAGCATGTCCCGGACTCCGATCCGGGATGAATAGTTCCCGCCACCGAATTCGTCATTCCGGCGAAAGCCGGAATCCAGAGGGGAGGGGTGGCATCCATGACACCCAAAGATCTCCAACGACCAGGCCTCATTTTCATACCCTGGTCTGCCGGCGGCAACCGGCATGAGCGATTCGTACGAAAACAGATGGTTCCTGTAGCGCCGGCCGGTCCAGTCGCCCCGGCGAAGGCCGGAATCCAGGGAAGGACGGTTTGTATCGCTCTGCCTCCTACCCATCGATGGGAGAGGATTGAGGTGAGGGTGAAGAGGTCCCCCGACACCAGCCACAGCCGAGAGCAGAAAGGCAGACTTGTAGCGCTGGGGCTTGTCCCCAGCAAAGGCCACCCGGCGGGCAGGCAAGACTCGGCAGAGAATACCCGAAGGTCGCCGGCGGTTCCCGCAGAATCGCTCCCACAGTGATTCTATAATAAGACAAACGTTCGCAGCATCCCGCCACCGGATGTAGGGCCAGCTCGGAGGACTGCCCTGTGTGGAAATCGAGAGGCCTTGGCGGGCCTCCGCCGGTTCCCACAGGATCGTTTCTACAAACGTAAAAATGCAAAACAAAAACTACGCCGGCACGCCGCCGGGTATCGGAGTCGCTCGTACGGCCGCCCAACGCGGAGAATCGAGACCCCTGTGCCCACGCTCAAGGGTTTGACTATACGCCAATACATGCTATATTTCTTCCACAATTGAATAGCTAAAGACTGCGAACAGGATTATTAAGCTTCCCGACGGGGCTCAGAGAGCCGGGTAAGGTGCGAGCCGGTGCCAGTCAAGGAAGTCGAATGGACCTGGGAGTTGCTGCTTGAAAGCTGGAGCTAGTAGACGCAGCCGGATGTCTCGCCGTTAATTTGAGGCCGGGTATCGGATGGCTTTGTGTTGTCCCGTATCCCATTATGAGTGGGCTCGCCGCTGGTGAGCCAAGCGGGGTGGCACCGCGAGAGTTGACCTCACGTCCCCTAGAGGACGCGAGGTTTTTTTATTTGTGGAGGATATTCTTGTACACGCCTTCCCCGGCAGAGGTCAAGAACCTGGCAAAGGATGGCAATCTGGTTCCAGTCTACCGGGAGATACTTGCTGACCTGGAAACGCCGGTTTCAGCCTACATGAAAGTAGCCAACCAAGGCAGCAGTTTCCTCTTGGAGAGCGTCGAGGGCGGTGAACGGTTGGCTCGATACTCATTTATCGGATGTTCGCCTTTCCTGACGGTGCGAATCAATGCTGGCCAGGCTACCTTGCACCGCCAGGGCCGATCCCCAGAACGACGTACGGTTTCCAATCCGATGGATTTGATCCGCGAGTTGATTGGCCAGTATCGCCAGGTTTCGTTAGACGGGCTTCCACGCTTTCATGGTGGTGCCGTGGGCTACCTGGGTTACGAGTGTTCTCGTTACTTCGAACGCCTTCCCGCGCCTTCGAACGACCCGCTCGATTTGCCGGAAGCGATATTGCTGTTCACCGATACGCTACTCGTCTTCGACCACATCCAGCACAAAATCAAAGTGGTGAGTCACGTTTATTGCGACGATGGGATTGATTCTGCCTACGCAAATGCAGTTGATAGGATTGACGCTTTGATTGAACTTCTGCGACGCCCCCTTCCGGCCGCGAAGAGACACGAAGCGCTCCCGCCAGTGGACCCAACAGCCGGGCACGAATTCAAGTCGAATATGAGTCAAGAAGCGTATGAAAGCATGGTTGCCCACGGTAAGGAATACATTTTTGCGGGGGATGTCATACAGGTTGTTCTTTCACAAAGATTCAGTCGGCCCACTACAGCTGAGCCACTCGATATCTACCGGGCATTGCGGACGATCAATCCCTCACCTTACATGTTTTTCCTGGACTTGGGTGAATGCCACCTGATCGGAGCCTCGCCCGAATTGCTGGTTCAAGTGGAAGATGGCCAGGTCACGACCCATCCTATCGCCGGAACGCGCCGGCGAGGTCGAACACCGCAAGAAGACAAAGATCTCGAGCACGAGTTCATCAACGACGAAAAAGAGCGTGCCGAGCACATAATGTTGGTGGACCTGGGCCGCAATGACATTGGACGGGTCAGCCAACCTGGCACCGTGCAGGTCCCTAGATTGATGGGAATCGACCGGTTGTCGCATGTTATGCATCTGGTGTCCCAGGTTACTGGGCGACTTCGGCCGGAAATGGACCAGTACGATGCCTTCCAGGCGTGTTTCCCTGCTGGTACGATTTCCGGCGCGCCCAAGATCCGGGCTATGGAGATCATTGCCGAGCTTGAACCCGACTTGCGCGGCCCATATTCTGGTGCGGTTGGCTACTTTGGCTACTCCGGAAATTTGGACACGGCAATTACTATTCGGACTATGGTCATGAAAGATGGAATCGCACACGTTCAGGCCGGCGCAGGAATCGTAGCTGACTCTGTCCCGGAACGCGAGCACGTCGAGTGCCTGAACAAGGCGCGGGCTTTACTCCATGCAGTTACCGTTGCCGAAGAACTACACGATTGATATGTCTTGCGTAAGAGTGACTAGTGGCGAGGTCGGCAGAGGCCTAGGGACGAGGGAAGTATGATCCTACTATTGGATAACTATGATTCGTTTGCCTACAATCTTTATCAATATCTGTCCGAGTTAAAAGCTGAGGTCGTAGTTTATCGCAACGATCAAATCACGATTGAGCAGATCGACGCTATGAATCCGGATCAGATAGTGATATCCCCTGGTCCGTGCGGGCCCGCTCAGGCCGGCATATCGAATGACGTGATCCGCTACTTCGGGCCGAGGAAGCCCTTGCTTGGAGTATGTCTGGGTCACCAATGTATAGGCTACAGTTTTGGAGGCCGCGTGGTCCGTGCCGACAAGGTCATGCACGGCAAGACTTCTCTGATCTACCACGATGGTGCCGGCATACTGAACGACCTGCCTAGCCCATTTGAGGCTATCAGGTATCATTCGCTAATCGTCGAGCGCGATACCTTGCCGGCATCGCTGGAAGTAACAGCCCAAACCAGCGACGGCAAGATCATGGCAATGCGCCATCGCGAATATCCTATCGAGAGCGTCCAATTCCATCCGGAATCTATCATGACCGAAGTGGGCAAAGATTTGCTGCGGAACTTCCTTGAGGTCAAGTGGGAACAATGATTCGAGATGCAATAGCGCAACTGGTAGATGGAACGTCGCTGGACCGGGCCCAAGCGGCCCAGGTTATGGAAGAGATAATGACGGGCGAGGCAACGCCGGCCCAAATTGGCGCCTTTACCGTTGCGCTACGACAGAAAGGTGAGACGGTAGACGAAATCACTGGCTTTGCCGGTGTAATGCGGGATAAGTCGATCAAAGTCTCGGTAGATGGGCCCGTTTTAGATACCTGCGGAACCGGCGGCGATGGCGCCGGCACCATGAACATCTCGACCGCTGCCGCTTTTGTAGCCGCCGGCGCGGGCGCGACTGTTGCCAAGCATGGCAACCGAGCGATGTCGAGCGCCTGTGGCAGCGCCGACTTGTTAGAGGCTCTCGGTGTGAACATCAATCTGGGCGCTGCTCAGGTCGCGCAATGCCTCACAGACACGGGAATTGGATTCATGTTTGCGCAACTTTTTCACCCGGCGATGAAATACGCGGCAGGTCCTAGACGCGAGATTGGAGTTCGTACGGTCTTTAATTTCCTGGGACCACTTACGAACCCGGCCGGTGCCCGGCACCAACTATTGGGAGTCCCTAGTGAAGAGACAGCAGTAAAGCTTGCCAACGCCTTGAATGCGCTGGGCAGCGAGCATGCTCTTGTAGTAACCAGCGGAGATGGGTTGGATGAATTATCTACAACTGCCGAATCCGTCGTATATGAAGTTCAACATGGGGCCGTTCGAAGCTACGTCGTCAGTCCCCGGGACTTGGGATTCACAACTTCTAACCTGGAGGACATCGCCGGAGGAGATGCAAAAGAAAATGCCTCAATTATTCGTTCAGTATTCGCCGGCGAGAAGGGACCTCGGAGGGACGTGGTCGTGCTGAATGCCGGCGCTGCCCTGTGCGCTGGCGATCTCGCAGACTCGATCCCCGCCGGGATCGCGCTGGCGGTCGATTCATTGGACACCGGCCGTGCTACTGATAGATTGGAGCGCCTAGTGAGGCTCTCGAACGAGTTGGCCGAATCGGGTGAGGCTGTTTAGTGCTCTGTTCGCTGCACGTGTTTATGAAGTTGCCTAGCCTAGTTCCCGATCACATTGGTACGAAAGCATGTCCCGGACTCCGATCCGGGATAGATGGTTCCCGCCACCGAAGTCGTCATTCCGGCGAAAGCCGGAATCCAGAGGGTTGGCAGAGGTGGCACCAATGACAGACGAACACTTCCAGCAACCAGACCCGGATTTTCCTACCTTGGTGTGCCGGCACCAGCTGGCATGGGCGATTGGTACGAAAGCATGTCCCGGACTCCTATCCGGGATAGATGGCTCTTGTCACCAAATTCATTATTACCGCGTAGGCGGAAATCCAAGGAAGGCATGGGTGGCGGAACTGCGCGAATCCATCACAGACCTTCGAACGCGACAATCCGGAGGGGGCAAGGTTCTGCCTCCTCTCCCTCGACGGCAGACGATCGAGGTGAGGGTGACCCCCGCAGGGCCAGGGCTTGTCTCCAGCCAAGGGCACACGGGCAACCCGCCCCACACGACCTGCCGTGTGCCATCTCGCGAATTCCCCTCGCTCACTCCGTCATTCCCGCGAAGGCGGGAATCCAGAGGGGGTAGGAGTGGCGCGAATGACAGCCAAACGCTTCTGAAGACCAAGCGCCATCTTCACGCCTCGCTGTGCCGGCAACGAACGACGCGGACCATTCCTATGAGCATAGATGGTCACCACCTAATAAAGAGGGGATCCCCCTCCTCTCCCTCGATGGGAGAGGATTGAGGTGAGGGTGAACCCGGTAGCGCTGGGGCTTGGCCCAAGCCAACACGCTCATTCCTTGTACCGTGTCGCCGGGATAAGACTTCGTTGATTTTGGACGAGATTGTCGCTTACAAGCGCGGCGAGTTGGAAGAGCGAAAGAACAACACTACCTTCCTCGAACTGGAGTTACGGGCTGGAGAGCAAGATCCGCCTCGCCCATTTCGAGCGGCCCTCGAAGGTGACGATGTTGCCTTGATTGCTGAGGTGAAAAAAGCGTCGCCTTCCAGAGGGTTGCTCGCCGCCGATTTCGATCCGGTACGCTTGGCCCTCGAATACGAGCATGGTGGAGCAAGGTCAATCTCGGTGTTGACGGACGAAAAGTTCTTTCAGGGCTCTTTGAGTCACTTGCGCCGGGTAAAATTCAACTCCTCACTCCCAGTGTTGCGCAAAGACTTTGTCTTTGACCCCTACCAAGTAGTGGAGTCAAGAGCGGCCGGCGCGGACTGTATTCTCCTTATCGTTTCGATCCTGGATGATGGACCACTTCGGACCTTGGCGGATTTGGCAACAACTATGGGGATGGCTACCCTGGTAGAGGTTCACGACGCGATCGAGGTACACAGGGCGCTGGATGCTGGTGTTGAACTAATTGGTATCAACAATCGTGATTTGCGCACCTTTGAAGTTGACTTACGAACGACTGAGCAACTTCGCCGGCTAATTCCATCGCATTGCACCGTCGTTAGTGAGAGTGGCATCCACAGCCCAACCGACGTCGCGATGCTTAGGGACTGGGGTGTTGACGCCATGCTGGTGGGTGAGTCCCTAGTCGTGGCTGAGGATACTGCAGGCAAGGTGCAGGAGCTCATAGGCCGATGAGTGAGTATCCTCGCGTTAAGATTTGTGGTCTACGTGAATTGGAGCATGCGTTGGTAGCAGCTGAATGTGGTGTGAACTTCATTGGCTTCGTCTTCGCGCCTGCCCGACGTCGCATCGAGCCTGCGTGCGCCAGAGAAATCGTAAGGCAGGTACCAAATTGCCCGAGCCGGGTCGGACTATTCGTCAATGAGTCACCGGAATTGGTGAATAGCATCGCGGATGAAGTCGGGCTCGACTACGTGCAGCTTTGCGGCGATGAAACGCCTGAATACCTGGCGCAAATCAACCGACCCGCAATCAAGTCAATTGCTGTGTCCGACGCGAACTCGCTAACAGGCGTTCAAGACTATCATGGTCGAGGCGCTACGGTGCTGTTCGATGCCTACGCTCCCGGTGAACGCGGTGGAACCGGCATCAGTTTTGACTGGTCGATATTTGAACACAACCGTCCAATGTTCCCGTTTGTACTGGCCGGCGGTTTGAATCCTGACAACGTGTCCGAAGCGATACGGATTGCAAGACCGTGGGGCGTTGATGTGAGCAGTGGTGTTGAAATCGATGGTCGCAAAGATAGCAACCTTATAGTTGATTTTGTACAGGCCGCTAGGAGCGTACGATCATGAGCGCCTTCGCTAGAACAGATCTGTCGGAAAGATTTGCCGGTAGGTTTGGGCCCTACGGGGGACAGTACGTTCCCGAGACACTGATGTCTGCGCTAGACGAGTTGGTCGAGCAGTACTACTCGATTAAAGATGACCTCTCATTTCATCAGGAGTTAACAGAGCTCCTCAAGTTTTACGTCGGTAGGCCCACCCCCCTTTACTACGCTGGACGGCTCACAGAGTCGATAGGTGGCGCCCGGATCATGTTGAAGCGCGAAGACTTGGCTCATACTGGCGCTCACAAGATAAATAGCGCTGTGGGCCAAGTCCTATTGGCCAGAAGAATGGGCAAGCGCCGGGTCATTGCCGAGACTGGCGCAGGACAACACGGTGTTGCCACCGCTACCGTTTGTGCTCTGTTCGGACTCGAGTGCGTAGTCTATATGGGCGAGGAAGATATACATCGTCAATCGCTGAATGTGTTCCGGATGAAACTGCTCGGTGCGGAGGTGCGGCCAGTCGCCAGCGGCACACGAACGCTCAAGGATGCGATAAATGAGGCGATACGCGATTGGGTCACTAATGTTGAAACCACTTACTATCTTCTCGGTTCCGCGGTTGGACAGCACCCATATCCCCTGATCGTAAGGGACTTTCAGTCCGTTATCGGCCGCGAAACACGGGAACAACATATCGAGCAATTCGGTCGCTTGCCTGATTGCGTCGTAGCCTGTGTCGGCGGTGGCAGTAACGCTATCGGAATTTTCCATCCCTTCGTCGAAGACCAATCGGTCAGGTTGATAGGCGCAGAAGCCGGCGGTGATGGCATAGACTCTGGCAGACACTCCGCTACGCTCGTCGCCGGGTCGCCCGGCGTCCTTCACGGTGCGTTCACATATCTTTTGCAGGACGAACACGGACAAGTGCAGCCGGCTCACAGCATATCCGCCGGCCTAGACTACCCCGGCGTTGGGCCAGAGCATGCATTTCTGAAGGAGTCTGGAAGAGCTGAATATATCGCGGTCGACGACCGTCAGGCACTTGAAGGGTTCAAGCTGCTCTGTGAGACCGAGGGCATCATCCCTGCACTTGAACCAGCTCATGCGATTTACTTGGCGGCTCAGATTGCCAAAGAGATGTCCGCAGATCAATCTATTACCATCAATCTCTCTGGCCGAGGAGATAAAGACATGCACATCGTAGCCCAAGCGCTTGGAGTGACGTTGGAAGGTGCAGGATAATATGAGTCGCCTCAGTGGCGTGTTCGAAGCTTGCAAGGAAGACCGTAGACTCGCACTGTTGCCGTACCTTACGGTTGGCTATCCTTCGCTCCAAGCGACGCTTGATCTCGCACCGGCATTGGCGGAGGCCGGCGCGGATGCATTGGAGTTGGGGATCCCTTTCTCGGATCCCGTAGCCGATGGCCCCACAATCCAGCGCTCCACCCACCAAGCCTTGCAGAGCGGCGTTACGCCAGAAACATGTCTTGAGGTAGCTGGTAGGCTGCGTGCCGCTATCTCGACTCCATTGCTGTTCATGACCTATCTCAATCCGATATTGCGTTACGGAGCCGAGCGATTCCTCAACGATGCCCGCGACGCCGGTGTAGATGGCCTAATCGTTCCTGATCTGCCAGCAGAGGAATCAGAGGGAGTTTCCGGCCTTTGCCGAGACCGGAATCTTGATTTGATCCAGTTCATGGCGCCAACCAGCAGTGAAAGCCGGCTCGAAGTCATATCGAGCCAGGCAAGCGGGTTCATTTACTGCGTATCCCTGACAGGTGTGACGGGAGCGCGTGCGCGCCTGGCACAGACACTGCCGGAATTTCTTTCACGAGTTCGCCGGCACAGTTCACTTCCTAGAGTTGTCGGTTTCGGTATCTCGCGTCCCGAGCATGTAGCCGCTTTGCACGATATTGCCGAGGGCGCGATCGTGGCGAGCGGCCTAATCGATGTGATCGATCGAGCCGATAAAGGCCAAGCTATGATCGAAGCTACACGTTACGTCGCCAAAATGAAGGCGATGACCAAACCTGCTCCCGCCGGCTAGTCGCCTGGAACCTCCTCTAATTTGGTTAGAGAAAGTTACTGTCGAGAGCCGAGGCGTCAATAGGTTTCCGATCTAAACGTTCGCAGTCGTTCTGGCGCAAAAAGATGGCGTAACGCGGGAGGATCAAGATGAAAATCACTGATCTGATGGTCGAAGAGTTCAGCTGGCTTCGGAATAAACCCATACGCAACGGTCTCCACGTCTATACGCACTCCGGACTTGCCCTCATACGAATATCCACCGATGAAGGCGTTGAGGGTATTGGCCTTGGCTCCCCAAGTCCGATAAACAGACCCGTTGTTGAGAAATTACGCGGCGAGCTGATTGGCGAGAACCCGATGAACGTCGAGCGCCTGTGGAACAAGATGTGGGTGCCCAAGCTGATCGGCCGGCGCGGACTGACCACCCGGGTGATCAGCGGAATCGACATTGCTCTGTGGGGCTTGCGCGGCAAGATAACCGGACAGCCTGTTTATCGACTGCTCGGCGGCTATCGTGAACGAGTACCCACCTACATAGCCGGTGGATACTACGAGGAAGGCAAGGGTCTAGACGATTTGGCGCGAGAGATGCAGACCAATGTGGCGATGGGAGCCACTGCCGTCAAGATGAAAGTTGGGGGCGCGTCAATGGGTGAAGACGTAGACCGAGTGCGAGTGGTTCGTGATGCGCTAGGGCCCAATGTGAAAATCATGGTAGACGCCAACTGCGCCTATAGATGCCACCAAGCCATCCAGCTGGCTCGCAAGATCGAACGGTACGATATTTTCTGGTTCGAAGAGCCTGTAGCGCCCGACGATTATCGAGGCCACGCCCTGCTAGCCAACCAGACCACGATACCGATTGCCACCGGCGAGAACGAGTATACGAAGTACGGATTCCGCGATCTGATCGAGCATCGCGCAGCCGCGATTTTGAACGCCGATGCGCAAGTACTCGGTGGGATCACTGAGTTCATGAAGGTGGCTGCGCTAGCCCAAGCCCACGACCTCGATATCGCGCCTCACGGCAGCCAAGACGTTCATGTTCACTTGGTCGCGGCAATATCTAACGGCTTGATCGTCGAATACTATCGCGACACCGTTGATCCCATGTGGGGACACATTTTCAAAGAAACACTTGCCTTGAATAAGGACGGGACTCTGAGCCCGCCAGATAGGCCCGGTCTTGGTTTGGAACCAAACTACGAGTCTCTAACCAGGCATCGTGTTGGGTAATGGACGCCATCTGGAGCGTTAGCGATACAGCGCCGGCAGATCCATCGTTCGGTGATCCACATCGGCTCCCTTGCTAAAGTTGTCGCCGGCCCGCGAAACCGTCCTCCAACTCGTGCCAGAAACCGATCTCAGGTTCTCCCACCTTCCAGCATAGGTGCACAATCCTGCCCTGCCAGCTGGTTCTAAAATCGAACAGTCCGATTTCCAGGTCTTTCAGCTCGCAGCCCAAGTCGTTTATTGATTTGATTCTGCTGTCGAAACGGGAGATCAGTTCCGATAGGCGACGGCGCGCTTCCGTAAATTCGCGGGCGCGATCATGACCGTTTTGCCTCGCCTGCCGCTCGATGTTCGTAACCTCCTGCTGCGCCTCACTGATTGACTGACGCGTGCTTCGTAGCTCCTCAACAATCTGTTCCAGTTGTGGCAACAGTGCGTTGGCCTCGTCTAAGGAAAATAGCTTCGGCATTTGAAGTTCACCCCCTTTTCGGATGCGGCACAGAGCGGCCGGCGGTGGAAACTAATTGATATTGGCGTCTCGACGTCCACAAGATAGCGAGATATTTATGCGGCGGTTTCTATAAGTAGCTCCACCGTCTTGTATAGGAAAGATTCAAGTGTGTTCAGTATTGTCCGGTGAGCCGGTTCGCGGGACCGGTTCTTGCTTAACAAGCGTAGTGAGTATAAGCGACAAGGTTAAATCCTTTCCCGGCTCCTCAGACGCCAAGTACAGCAAAGTACTCTGGACCGACGCTGATCTCAACAATTGCGCGCGCACTTGCGATCACAGCCAAACCAAAGTCACACAAGTGCGATGGCCCTGACGGCGTTCCCTATTGTAAGCAATCAAGTTCTCGGTCAGGGCTTTTCGGACGCTTGGCTGACCGGTAGTGACACCGCCAATGAAGTCCCCATACCGCGTGCAAGTTACCTTGAGTTCGGCCAATACTCGACCCCGATCCAGATCGTGCGTCTTCGCCCGCGCGAGGGTGATTCCGGCTCACCGACGCACGTTGGGCATGAATAAGCTATATGTCTGACTGGGTTCCTCTACATGCTGATCGGATTGGCCGGCCTCGTCCACGTGCCAGCGGTTCAACTCTTCCACCAATCCTGCCCAATAGGTTGGCCTCTGCGATGCATCCATCTTTACGTATCCTGTGATGGTGGCCTTTTTACCCGGCTCCAATGCATCAGGAAGACCCCACCTGTAAGGGTAGTTGGGATTGTCGTCGGGGCTCCGCTCGTAGCCGACTCCTACGCGGAACGCCCCTCGCACCTCGGGGAATCCGCGCGCCAAGTAGGTCTCGCCTTGCTGAAACAGCGTACCTGGTGGTGGACCCTGAGTAGGCATCGTGCCCGTTCCAATATTCTCTACTTCGATGTCCACGCGCATCGTCGAGCCAGGTGCTGGGCTCGTAGGTGAGAACTTTATCAAGGTGATCGAGCCTTCCGGCTTGGGTGTCTGATAATCCAAATTCCACCATACGTCGCCGCGTAAGGCCTCAAGATAGGCGGCTAATCCATCACCTGGGCAGTCGGTCTCCTCTGGCATTCCGTCTCGGTGACCCATTATGTTTGGCAAATGATTCCAAACGAAATAGCTGTCGCCGTGCGGAGGAATGTAACGGCATCGCCAGGCGATTAGTCGCGCCAACGCGCGCTGCATGTCTATCGATGGCCCTTGCGACCGGAACGTACCTATGCATCCGATCCCTAGACTTCCTTCGTTGAGATCTCCCCTCGAAGGACTTGCCGTATGCCCGCCTACCACTCCGGGACCTCCAGCCCGCCCTTCGTAAATATTTCCGTATTGGTCGATCAAGTAGTTGTAACCTATATCTCCCCAACCCATTGAAACGGCGTGGTAATAATATATCGCCCGCACTACCGCGGCCGGATCGGCACTATCGCCTGTGGCCGTGTGATGTATGAACACTTTCTGTAGAGTACGGTATTGGCGCGGCCAAATCTCACGCCCGTCTCCATCGTGACGCCAGCTCTCGTCGGCGCCCCAAGCCTCCCGGCCTATGATTGGTTGCCGTTTTGGAGATTTGATCCTGGCGATTGGCTCTTCAAATGTCTTGGCCACAGCCGGGGCACTCGCTCCGTTGAGCGAGTTGATTAGGTCGACCACTATGTCCGGCACGGGCCAGTCAGGCTCCAGCGTCACTCGATATTGCAAGTACCAACTGGCCGGCGTAGAAACGAGCCCAGCAGGCATGAATCCATCCGACGCTACTTGCCCGTGACAACTGCAATCCGTTACTGCCATCCAATCCGACCAAAGGTCGCCATCAGAGCTAACCCGCAAAGATAAATCACGCCACTCACCGCTGACCAGGAACCCTACGGCATTGAACTCGTGAGGCGCATGTTTGATTTGCGATTGCCATGAAGTTCCAACTTTGCTAGAGGATACCGCCGCGGTCGCGTTCTGCCATCTAGTCGCGACTGTTTCGTCTGAGTGCGCTACGTTACTCGAAAGATGTGAGTGCACCCTCGCCAATGCGTCGGCAATATCGTTCGACAAGTCGCTGTCACCAGACAGATACGTGCGCGTTCCTTCCCATTGACTGCCGATGGCGGCCGATAAACCGGCGCCGGCGATAATCCTCAAGAAATCTCTACGAGTGAGAATCACGCGAATCGATATCCACGAACAGCACCCGCGCATTGAGCAAGATCGTACATAAGAGTGCTTTATCTGAGCAGAACGGCGTGAAGCGGATTGTCAATCATGGTCGTCATAGAATCGATTCTATTAAGAGGAGTTGATGAACGCCGTTAAACGCAGGTAAGAAATAACCCAGGGAATCAGGATCCAGCTAGGGACTCTGCTAGTCGGGCTAATTGGAGGCGGTCGATTCCCGTTCGGCGGCAAAAAGAAATTCGAAAGCTTGTCGTCCAACCGGCGCTGCAGTCTCGGACCCAGTACCACTGCCTTCTACCATCACGACTACCGCATAGCGAGGTTCATTCGCGGGAGCGTATCCGGCAAACCAAGCGTGCGATTCAGGACCACTGCTTTCCGCGGAACCTGTTTTTGCGGCAGTTTCGATCTCGAATCCGTTGAAAGCGTAGTTGGCGGTTCCCGACACGTCACTGGCCACCTTTATCATTGCGGCGCGGATATCAGCCAGGGTCGTCTTGGTCACATTGAGCCGCCTGATCGTCGTCGCTGTTAGTGTTCGAGATTCTCTCGTTTCCGGTTGGGTTATACGCCGTATCAGCAATGGCGTCCGCAACTCGCCGCTCATGGCCAGGGCTGAATAAGCGTTGGCGACTTGTAATGGCGTCGCCAGCAGGTAGCCTTGACCTATTCCCAAGTTGACTGAATCGCCGCGGTACCAAGGTTCATCGACATATCTCTTCTTCCAATCTTCGTCCGGTACGATCCCAGGTGAGTCGAAAAGCCCGATAATGCCCGTCGACGCTCCGAACCCAAAATTCCGAGCCATTTCCGGTAGTAACGATGGGTCTTGTTGGTCCAACTCTGCCGCAATATCGTAGAAGACGATGTTGCACGATTCGACCAGCCCTTGGCGCAAATCCAGTTCACCGTGGCCACTCGGTTTCCAGTCACGCCAAACCTGTCCTTGCCCTACACTCCTCCAACTTCCGTTGCATTCGAACCGTGCGCTAGGTTCGAACCCGCCGAGTTCTATGCCCGCCGACATAGTAACCACTTTGAAGATCGACCCCGTCGGATATCCACCGTTCGTAGACCTGGCAAGGAACGGGTGGTCTTCATCTTCGATGAGGATTTTCCACTCCTCGCTTGTAAAGCCGGTCACGAATTTGTTTGGGTCGAATCGAGGATACGTTGCCATGGCCAAGACGGAGTTGTCTCTGGGATTGAGGATGGTAATACTACCCGGTCGCTCGCCAAGCATCTCCTCAGCTGCCTTCTGAATCTCTAGATCTAGCGTCAGCTCGATGTCCCGGCCCGGTTCTGCATCACGCTCGGCGATAACCTTGACGACCTCGCCTTTGGGCGTAACGATTGCCAGCTTGCCGCCCCGGCGGCCCGCGAGTATATCTTCCGCCCATACTTCAACGCCGGTCTGGCCTATGTAGTCGTCTTCCGAGTACCCTTTCGCCTCCAACTCGTCAAGCTGTTCTTCAGTAATGCGGGTCACGTAGCCGACGATGTGGGCGGTGTGTGGTCCCTCGGGATACCATCGGATCGGACGGCGCTTGAGGAGAACACCTCTGTTGATGAACGAAGAAAGACGAGTCTTGACTTCTTGCTCATCCTCCCATCCGGCCTCTCCTACGGGAACGAACCAACCCGGCTCTGCTCCGTTGTAAGCCGCCTCAATCTCCTCAGAGGTCCGGCTGACTACCTCACTTAGTGCGCTAAGCATTGACGACTCGTCTTCGATATCGCCCGGCACTACTCCGATCACAACCATAAATCCTTGTGTCGCAAGCGGCCTTCCGTCACGATCCGAAATGTTGCCTCGCCGCGTTTCCAACGGGAAGAGACGAATCAGATTCTCGCCGGTCAAGTGTTTGAATATCAGCGATGGCGTCCACTCCACCCGCCATTGTCCATCTTCGAGAGCCAGCGGCAATGAATTTAGCTCGACGACTTCGCCGACCAAAGCGGTCTGGATCTTGGTTTCAAAGGGTAAGCTTATCGCGCTTCCCTCGCTCTGAGGCCCCAAGTTTGCGCTGCCCGACAAAGTCGCCGAGACCGATTCGAATGTGGCTTCTTCTGCGATCGCTTGGTACCTGCCTATAAAGTAATCTTCTGGATAAGTCGTTCGGGCAGAGCTAGCCAATAGTCGATACATATCTGCATAGCGACTCTCATTCCAGGCGTTTAGGAACCGCTCGGCGATTGCGTTTGATGGCAACGGAGTAGGTGTTGGTGCGGGTCGTCTACCTGGTTCCGAAGGTTGGCTCCCGCTTCCGTTCAAGGATTGAATTGCCACTTCGGATTGCGACCGGATTATGCCGGGCAAGATCCGAACGCCATTCTTCAATGGATCCGTCCCTAGGCTGGAAGCTAGCTCGTCAAACGCGCCCACCCACCAGAGGACGGCTATCGCCAGAGACACCAAGGCTACTGCGGGCCACAGTCCCGGCCCCTGTCTCTTGGGACGGTAGGTGTACAACTAGCTATTCCTACTTGTGTTCCAGAGGATTACTCCGGCGCATGGTTCTTTCATTACCATAATAGGTCCTGCTCAATGAGAGATCAACGCTGATCCATTGCTGCGCGCAGGTTCTAATGCATCATTGATGGCGTCGCTATAGATGCCGATAATGGAAAAGCGCCTGCAACGGGCAATGTCCAAACTAAACACCCAAAACTCGAGGCGACCTAAATTGCCCCCGCCGCGGGCATCTCTTAGGCCCAGAGTTGGCTGGCCATCTCCTCGCCGAAGTCCTTTTCATCCTTGGTCCAAAGACCAGTACTCAGATACTTCCAACCACCATCTGCTAGCAATGCCACGATCGTTCCCGATTCCAACCGCTCGGCAACTCTAAGGGAGGCGTACAGCACGGCGCCTGAAGAAATGCCGGCAAATATTCCTTCATTTAGAGCTAGGTCCCTCTCTCCTCGCAGTGCATTTACGCTGTCAACTAGAATCTTGCCGTCCATAATGTCTGGATCTAGAACAGGAGGTATGAACCCTTCTTCTAGGTTGCGCAATCCCTGAACCGAGTCTCCCTGTTCCGGCTCTGCCGCTATTATCTTGATCTTTGGATTGTGTTCCTTTAGACGGCGTCCAACTCCGGTCAGAGTACCTCCTGTACCAAGGCCGGCCACGAAGACATCCGTCTCCGGAAGGTCTCGCACAATCTCGCTACCGGTTCCTAGATAATGGGCAAGCGGGTTGGCGTCGTTTCCGTATTGATATGGCATATAGAAATTGTCTGTAGTGACGAGTCGTTGCGCCTCTTCAATCGCGCCGTTGCTGCCTAATGACCCATCAGAGAGCACGACCTGAGCTCCAAAGAGTTCCAGTAGCTGCCGGCGCTCAAAGCTCACGTTCTCCGGCATCACCGCTTTGACCTTGTATCCGAGAAGTCGGCCTATAACGGCCAATGAGATGCCTGTATTACCGCTAGTGGGTTCGAGGATGACCTTGTCTGCGGTTAGCTCGCCGGATCGCCGGGCGGCCTCCAGCATTTGCAGGGCGATGCGATCCTTGAGGCTACCCGTAGGGTTATGTCCTTCCAGCTTGGCAAATATCCGGACCTTACGATTTGGACAGCTTCGCTGCAACTCGACCATTGGCGTATTGCCGATGGCCTCAATGATATTGCGGTGAATCATATATCAGAATCTAGTGGCAACTGGTCCCGAATACCAGCTTTGAGGCCTATACTCAACCCGCAAATTCGTCTCAGCTACTACCGCCGGCGACCGCCGGCAAGATAGCTACGACGTCACCATCTTTAATCGTAGTGTTGAGACGCTCGAGATAGCGGATATCCTCGCCATTACGGTAGATGTTGATGAATCTATGGGTCTCCCCATGCTCGTTTATGACTTGTCCCTGAAGTTCTGGCCAGTTGGATTCCAGATCTCGTAACAGCTCGACGATGGTATCGCCTGAAGCAGCTACCATTGGCGAGCCAGCGGTGTATTTTCGCAACACCGGCGGAATCTTTACTTCGACTGCCATGGTCCCTCCAGTAGGGGCGTGCACCATTCCTGCCAGGAAACGCCTTGAAGTGTCGGTAAGCACGTTTAGCGCAGAACTTGACTTGAGTGACTTGGTGACTCATGCTTAATCTTCCCGCAAAAAAAACTGGGCAGCAATGATTTTAGCACCTCCAACGATTTCTCAATTCAGGGTGAACAGATGCCGCTGGCAATTCTTGGGTTCCCGAGAAGTCCCGCTCGCCGGCGTCTGCCCGATACTTCCGCTCGGCAAGCACGCTAACACAATCCCCAGATTTCAGATCGGAATGAAGACTGGCTTCCTTCCCTCAAAAGTCGTCAGGTGCCGGAATCCCGCTGCACGGAGCATGGCGACGGCCGCGCTTCCGGCAAATCCGATCTGCCCCGGCCAATGCGCGTCGGAGCCGATCGTGACAATCTTGCCGGCCTCCTCCCGAAACCATCGCACTATTTCCAGGGATGGACAAGGTTCGGTCGCGGGGCTGCGCAGGCCGGATGTATTGATCTCTATTCCTCGACCTGCGGCCGCTAGCTGCCGCAGGATCTTCCTAATCTGATCCTCGTGCAATCTAGGGTCAAGCCCGGATACAAAATGTTCACCTCGGCGCTTGGGTACATCAAGATGACCCATTACATCGAAGTCGCCCGTCTCGGCCGCCACTAAAGCCGCCGCATAATACTCAGAATACGCGTCCCTAGGATTCACGCCTTCAAAGAACCGTGCAGAGCAGGTACATCTGCCGTTGACCCAGTGAATCGAGCCAATCACAAAGTCAAAATCGAACTCTCCTAGGATCTCGGAATGTTGATCGGCATAGTTATGGGGATCACCCAGCTCAATGCCGGCGCGGACCGTTAGCTGGCCGGAGTACTCACGTTGGTATCTGCGCAGCGAGTCGATGTAGGCTGGCAAGTCGAGGTATCCGGTTGTTTCATCGGTCGGCTCGAAATCAGCGTGGTCGGTGAAAGCGATTTCCGATAAACCCGCTGCAAGGGCAGCGGCGCACATCGCTCCCATCGAGTAGTTGGCATCAGGTGAGAAGTGAGTATGAGTATGGTAGTCGACAACCAAGTTTATTATCCTGAAATGTCCCTATTCGCATCCCCTACATTTGCCAATCCTAACACGAAGCTTCTGTGTATCTTGGATCCTAGAGATGACGAGTGCATGGGCGGAGCGTTTCGCAAACGTTAGGCGTGTGATGCATACGTGATATACTGTTGCGAGCCGCCGCTTGCCGTTGGCGGTCTTGTTTTGCAAATTCGTTCGCTCGGTGGAGACTGACTTGCCAAAGATCAAGACTCACAAGGGTGCTGCCAAGCGGTTTTCTTTTACCGGCACCGGAAAGCTTAGGCGTACCAAGGGACTAAAGAGTCATTTGCGCCGCCGGCGCGCAAAACGGTGGAAGCGCCTCTACGACAAGATGCTGCCGACCGACAAAAGCGACGAAAAGCGAATCCGCCGGCTTATACCGTACCAAAAATAGCTATCCGATACTGAGAGAAACAATTGACACGAGTAACAAAGGCGGTCACGGCGCACAAAAGACACAAAAAGGTGCTCGCTCTGACCAAAGGACAGCGTGCGACGCGGAGTAAACTCTATCGTCGAGCTCACGAGGCAATGCTCAAGTCGCTGTCGTACGCATATGCCCACCGGCGTAAGCGACGTGGCGATATGCGCCGACTATGGATTGCACGGATCAATGCCGCCGCTCGCGAGGCTGGACTTACGTACCGTGAGCTAATTCACGGATTGAATCTGGCAAACATCAAGGTCGATCGCAAGATACTTAGTGATTTGGCCATTAGCAACAACGAAGATTTCAAATCTGTTGTGGAAACCGCCAGAACAGCTCTAGCGGCAGCCGCCTAGCTCCAATTGGTGGCGTGAGCGCGGTCGTTTAGTCGTGTTCACCCCGGTTCTCAAGTCGACATAAGGGCTGTTATCCCTCCTCCCACCTACGCCGCAAATTACTGAAAGCGTTCGTATCTGTCCATTCTTCGCCGCCCACCCTTGTGCTCCCGGGTCTTGTCTACGCATTCAGCAACGTTCGAAACAAAGAATCGAATAGTCCAGACGGACGGAGCTCGTTGGTACGATTGCGTTACGGCTGTGTGGGCGGTTAGAATCCTCTAAGCCAGTTTAACCCGTTTGCAACGTGGGTGATGGCCCGCTTCTGCCCGATCGACGGCTGAAGACGAACAATAAAATACTTGAAAGGCAGAGACGGAGAAAGTAGGCCCGGTACAGTTCGTCAGAGAAGGGTGGTTATCAGCTGAGAGTCACCCCGTCCCCGACGGCCCGGCTGAAGTTCACTCCTGAGCCGCTCCCTGAAAGCTGGTCGCTCCATCCGGTAGGGTCGGTCCTCGCGGTCCGATCGCGATCAGGCGGTTTCAAGTCGACCAAGCGTAGGGGAAGACGTTTTTATCTACGTTATAAGACTGCCCGCTTCGACAGTCAGCGCTGTCCGCGCACTGCCGGGCGGGGGTGAGAGGCCGGCATGCCGGCCAACAAGGTGGTACCGCGGAGCTCAAATGCGCCTTCGTCCTTGACGGAGGCGCGCTTTTTGTTTTGCTAGGGAGAATCTGAATGAGTGACAATATCGCGAGCCTTGAAAAACTCGAATCCTCGGGCGAACACGAGCTGTCGGTGATTACGAGCCAGCAAGAATTGGACGCTTGGCGAGTGCGATACCTGGGCCGGCGTGGTCTATTGTCTGAAGCGATGCGTGGCCTGGGTAAACTTCCAGCCGAAGAGCGCCCGTTAGTAGGATCAGTTGCCAATCGTATCAAAGGTCGACTGAGTTCCAAGCTGGAAGAGAAGCAGGCTGCCTTACGGCAGCGAGACCTGCAACTGCGCCTCGAAGAAACGCGCATAGACATAACATTGCAACCGCCATCGCTGATACGCGGACAAACGCATGTCGTTCATCAGACGATGCGTCAGATCATCGACGCATTTATCCCACTTGGGTTTCAGGTCGCAGAGGGTCCAGAGGTTGAGCTTGATTACTATAATTTCGAGGCGCTGAACATTCCTAAGGACCATCCAGCTCGAGACATGTGGGACACGTTCTGGGTTGACGATCCTCGTCGCCCCGGTGAAGTCCTGCTGCGAACACACACCTCTCCAGTTCAGATTCGCGTGATGGAGCACAGTAAACCTCCGATACGAGTGTTGGTACCCGGAATGTGCTACCGCTACGAAGCAGTAGATGCCACCCACGAGTCTGTTTTCTATCAGGTGGAAGGGTTGGCTGTTGACCGCGGTATCACCATGGCCGAGTTGAAAGGAACCTTGGTCAGCTTTACGCATTCCGTGTTTGGTCCGGAGCGAAAGACCAGGTTCCGCTGTGACTATTTTCCGTTCGTCGAACCCGGCGTCGAACTCGCGATTGATTGCCATGGCTGCGGAGGATCGGGTTGTCGGCTCTGTAAGCAGACAGGTTGGATCGAAATCCTTGGCGCCGGCATGGTCCACCCCAACGTGCTGGAAGCGGTCGGTTACGATCCAGAAATATACACTGGCTTCGCATTTGGAATGGGGCCGGAGCGGATTGCGATGTTGAAGCACGGTATCGACGACATACGATTATTCAAGAGCAACGATTTGCGCTTCTTGCGGCAATTCGCTCCGGAGGTACGATGAATGAACATTGCACTGAATTGGCTGAAATCCTACGTAGACCTTAACAAGCCGGTAAGCGAACTGGCTCACATCTTGACCATGGCCGGCATAGAGGTGGCCGATATTAGAGAGGTGGGCGCGAACTGGAATAAAATCTACGTTGGTCGGATCATATCTCTGGTAAAGCACCCAAATGCCGACAGGCTTCTGCTTGCTACGGTTGACTACGACGCCGATCCGATCACAGTTGTCACCGGGGCGCCCAGCCTCAAAGTAGGTGACGTAGTACCTCTGGCGCTGGCGGGCTCCACATTGCAAGACCCATATGCCGATCTTCCACGAACTATGAAAGTGAAACCGGTCAAGCTTCGTGGGGTCCGTTCCGAAGGGATGGTATGTTCTGCCAAGGAGCTCGGCTTGGGCGAAGATCACTCCGGGATACTGAAACTCGATCCTGACTGCGAGATCGGTCGCGATCTTCGTGAAGAGTTGGGCGACACGATTTTTCAACTGGACGTCACGCCAAATCGAAGTGATTGTCTCTCAGTGCTCGGCGTCGCCAGCGAGATTGCCGCCCACCTCGACACAACCGTACGTCGCCCGGCACTCGAATGGGAAGGTGCCGGCGAGCCGGCTGACGATCTGGTCTCAATTGAGATTGCCGATACCGATCTCTGTTCCCGCTACTGTGGCACTGTCGTACGCGGTGTTAAGGTGGGCCCATCTCCCCGCTGGCTCCGACAACGACTGGAAGCAGTCGGTCTGCGGCCGATCAACAATGTAGTCGATGTTACCAACTTTGTAATGTGGGAGTTCGGACAGCCACTTCACGCCTTTGATTACCGCACACTTCGCGGCGCTAGGATCGTTGTGCGTCGGGCCCGCCCCGGCGAAAAAATCGTCACGATCGACCGCGTTAATCGAGAACTAGATGGTGAGACACTGGTTATCGCCGACGCTGAGCGGCCAGTGGCGATTGCCGGAGTGATGGGGGGAAGCGATACCGAGGTCAATGAAGGCACTGTCGACGTGCTGATTGAATCGGCAACTTTTGACCATACCTCCATCCGCAAGACAGTCCAGAAGCAAAAACTGCCTTCAGAGGCCTCGCGCCGATTTGACAAAGGACTGCCGATCGAGCTTTCTCGGATCGCGATAGACAGAGCCACCCGTCTTCTGTTAGAAGTAGCCGGCGGCCGAGCAGCTCCTGGAGTCGTGGATGCCTGTCCCAAACCACCGACCCCAAATACCATCATCTTTCCAATAAATGAAGCTGAGCGACTGCTCGGTGTCGAGTTAACAAGCGAAGCGATAGTTACGGCTTTGAGGCGTTTGTCGATCGACGTGATCGAAGAGGATTCGCGCCTCTTGCTACGACCGCCATACTGGCGAACTGATCTGCGGATCAAAGCGGACATCGTCGAGGAAATCGCCCGAATAATCGGCTACGATCAGTTGCCTACGCGAATGCCATCCGGCGCCGTGCCAGACGTCCAGCCTGCTCGTTTCTGGCATCGAGCCGAGCGCATGCGGTCGTTGTTGGCCACACTCGGATTGAACGAGATAGTTACATATCCACTCGTTAGCCAGGAGAGACAGGAGCGAGTACCTCGCGCTCTCGCCGGATCTCGAAGTGCGTCGGATTTTGACGAACGGTTCAACCCGCCGGCAGCGGCGATAAAGCTGGTAAATCCCCTCAGCACGGACGCCGACGCTCTCCGAATTAATACAATTGCCCAGCTTCTGGAGACGCTGCGCGACAATCTGCGCTACCGAGAAGGAGACGTCGATCTTTTTGAGATCGGGAAGATCTATCTCCGAAACAGCGGCGCTTTGCCGGAAGAACGAAATCTGCTGAACGCAGCCCTATACCGCGACCGGCGGGGCCGACGATGGGGACAGGTCGACAGCCAGGATTTTTATGACGGCAAGGCGCTGGTCAATGCCGTTGCCGATACCTTCGGTCTTAGCGTGGATTATCAGCCGCTTGAGCACCCGCTTTTCCTGACGGGCAGGGCCGCTGCAGTGATTCTGCTTGGAGCCGGGAGCCTTGTTGGCGCGGTTGGCGAAATCCAACCCGACGTACTCGGCAGATTCAACATAGAAAAGTCAACGACTCTAATCGTCTTCGATTTGGACAGACTCGCCCAGGCGCCTGAAGAAGAGCATGGATACCAACCCCTGCCCCGCTTTCCCGCCGTCCAGCAGGACCTCGCAATTGTGGTTGATCAGTCGGTGGCGTCCGCTGATGTTGAACAAGTGATCCGGGAAGTGGGCCAGCCTCAGATCGAGTCTATTGAACTGTTTGACTTGTTTCAGGGTGAAAGTATCGGCTTGGGCCGGCGCAGTCTAGCGTACCACCTGAATTACAGGGTGCCAGATCGTACCCTTACGGACGATGAAGTCGCTTCGCGGCATCAAGCGATCGCAAAGGCGCTATCGAATCGTTTGAACGCCACATTGCGCGCGTGACCGGGGCGCGCCAACCAGGTCGCTTCGTACTGAGGGCGAGACCCTTGCAGACAGACATGAGGTACACTCTTCGCCAGGCTGAGTTAAGGGATTTCCTCGCCGTTTCGCCGCTGTTGCAAGAGTTGGGTAGGGACGAACTGAACTCAGCCACGGAACCCATTTGTCGAGAGCGATACGCCCGCTAGATTGGGTGGGCGGACACCGCGAGTCTGGTGGCTGAGGAAGACGGCCAGGTAGTCGGAGTCCTATCGATGGAGTTTCGCGAGCGGTTGAATCGGCCAAACCGCGAGGCTTGGATTCCCGACCTGATCGTGACCGAACGGAGCCGTGGCCGTGGGTTGGGACGCGCATTATTGCTTGCCGCATTTGAAATTGCTCAACAGCATGGCTGCTACCGTTGATCTCTGGAGTCAGGATACGATCGCAAGGTTGCTCACCAACTCTATTTGGCAATGGGAATGCCGGAACAAGGCAGCTTCTTCGATGTTGAATTCGGAGGGTCGGAATCCTGAATAAGCTCGCAGGTATCTCGCAGGTATATCGTAATTGACCTCCATCGCCTTTCCGTGTAATACCGTCGCGACAATACCGCAACACCAAGAAAATTCAGCCACGCCACGAGTCTTCGATCGCTCGTGCTTACTCACCGGATTCTTAGAGGGAGGCCGGATTTCATGATTAGTGGAGCAGATACGGCCTGGGTACTCATCAGTTCGGCACTCGTCCTGATGATGATTCCCGGGATCGCGTTTTTCTATGGGGGCCTCGTTCGGAGAAAGAACATCGCCGGAACACTCATGCAGGTCGTGGTTACGATGGGAGTCGTGGGCGTTGTATGGGTATTGTGGGGCTACAGCCTCGCTTTCGGCCCGTCAATCGGTGGTCTTGTAGGTAGTCTCGAATGGCTTGGACTCGCCGGGGTCAGTGCGACCGACGCGGGGCCGTACTCAGACGCCATTCCGCACCAGACGTTTATGGTCTTCCAGGGCATGTTCGCGATGATCACACCGGCGATAGTCATCGGCGGATTCGCTGAGCGGATGAAGTTTTCGTCCTTTGTCGTCTTCACGGTTCTCTGGGTGACCATCGTTTACGCTCCAATGGCGCACTGGGTATGGAGCACTGATGGCTGGATCAATGCGCTTGGTGCCCTCGACTTCGCCGGCGGCACCGTCGTTCACATTAATTCCGGCGTCGCGGCGCTTGCAGCAGCCCTGATCATTGGCAAGCGCCTTGGCTATGGAGACAAGCCTATGGCACCCCACCACGTACCGATGGTCGTATTAGGCGCGGGTCTACTTTGGTTCGGATGGTTCGGCTTCAACGCCGGCAGCGCCCTCGCTCCCGACGGAAACGCAGTCAACGCCTTCGTCGTTACAAACACTGCGGCTGCAGCGGGCGTAGTCTCGTGGATGGCCATGTCGTGGCTCTTAGACGAGAAGCCAAGCCTTATAGGTGCTGCGTCCGGTGCTGTGGCCGGCCTTGTGGCGATCACTCCCGCAGCCGGGTTCGTCGGTGCTATGCCGGCAATAATCATCGGACTGATAGCTGGTGTCCTTTGCTACTTGTCCATCAAGATCGTAAGTAGGCTTCGAGTCGACGACTCGCTGGCGGTGTTTGGAGTACACGGCATAGGCGGCACCTGGGGCGCAATTGCCACTGGCTTGTTCGTGGGTGTTGGCTTTGGAGCGTTGGCCGATGGAGTCAGTCGCGTCGAGCAGATCCTTTATCAGCTCGTCAGCATCGGTGCGGCATGGGGTTGGTCCTTGGTGGCCACATCGCTGATCTTGATTGTCATCAAGGTGACAATCGGACTCCGGCTCAGCGTCGGTGACGAGGAAGCCGGCCTGGATATTTCGCAGCACGGAGAAATCGCCTACTCATCCGAAGATTAGTCCAAAAGGGTTATATTCGTTGAGTGCAGAGGTCGCTGCGGATTTATGGCAAGTAGCCCTTCAACCTCTATGACCCGAATATGCGTCCACGTGGGGAATCTATCATGAACAAGATTGAAGCGATCATCAGACCGGAGAAGCTGCACGCGGTTACCGAGGGCCTGGCCGGCGTAGGACTCGTGGGCCTCAACGTGGTCCAGGTGACGGGTCGCGGGGCACAGCGAGGCGTCGTTGGTGGGGGAGCGCGGGGGGTAGGTCGGCGAGTCGTCGATATGCTGCCTAAGGTTAAGATCGAACTCGTCGTCAAGGACAGCCAAACACAGATCGCTATCGACACCGTAATCGAGAAGGCCCGAACCGGGGAGATCGGCGACGGCAAGATATTCGTCATGCCCGTGTCAAACGTCATCCGCGTACGAACGGGCGAGCAGGGTGACGACGCCGTATGAGTCAGTAGGAGGCGTTCGCTCGAGTCTAGGGGCTGTACGGTACAGGAATTCCTTTAGCTAGCATTTCGACGCGATAGACGCTGGTCCGAGCGGTTATGTACAGAGTCGTCCAGTCTTTCCCACCCCACGCCAGATTGGCTGGCGACTCAGGGGTTACGATACGCCCCAGGAGCTCGCCTGACGGATCGACGACCCAGGTTCCGCCAGGTCCGGAGCAGTACAGAATGCCCTGCTGATCCACTTTCATCCCATCGGGAGTCACGACGCCTGGGCGGTCGATGTCGATAACTACTCTGCTGTTTGACACCGTCCCATTATCGTTTAAATTCAGTGCCCTGACGTGCCGGCGTCCGCTGTCAACCACGTAGAGCGTCCGCTCGTCAGGTGAGAACGCAAGGCCGTTCGGCCCCTCGAAATCATCTGATACCAAAGTAATAGTGCCGGCCCCATCGGCCGCAAACACGCCGCTGAACTCCAGTTCTTTGCCTTCAGGGTAGGTCGGCAAGCCGTAAACGGGATCGGTAAAGTAAATGTCGCCATTCGACTTGAGTGCTAAGTCATTCGGACTATTGAAGCGCTTGCCTTGGAACCTGTCGAAGAGCGTCGTGGCGTGGCCGTCTTCCGACACAACCGACACGCGTCGCGAGTCCCCTTCACACACTATTAGCCTGCCCTCGTGGTCAATCGTCATGCCATTCGCTTTGTCCGACGGTGAGCGAAAGGTCGTTATTTCGGGCCCTTCCGGCAGCTCGCGTAGGCGGACGGTCCGCCTATTTGGGATGTCGTTGAAGAGCAGGTACCCATCCTTCCAGACAGGTCCCTCCGTAAACGCGAAACCCGCTGCAACTCTCTCGATCTTCGCGTCACCCGGTATGAGATCAAGAAATTTGGGGGACAGAACCTCGACAAATCCTTCCATATACCCTCCTAGTATTCAGGGATTATAGACGAGTCATCCGGAACGAAGGATACGCTATTTTCTCGATAGATGCGATAGCCAGTACGCCTACTTAGTCCGCAAACATGGCCATGGCTTATCAATGCCGCGACGATAACCACTGCCCACGTCGTCATCGGTACGAACGCATGTCCCGGACTCCGATCCGGGATTGACGCCCCAATTAACCTCGCCAACGCCTCCCCACACCCTAAGCTTGCCGCACCAAGAATTTCCGGCCGATAGTAGAAGGAAGAAATGTAGCACTGGGCCTTGTCCCCAGCCCCGGGCGCGGCGGGCAGCCCGCTCTGGTTGTATACCGACCGGCTCCATGTTCATCCTCTTACGTGGCCTTCGCTTGGCCACGGAGATTTCCGTGAACCCGGGAATCCAGAGGAGGCAAAGATGGCGCCATAGATTCCCGGTTTCTTGGTGTGTTACCATCGTGCTAACAGCTTGGCGAATTTGAGACGAAGAGGTAGCAACCGTGAACCAAGACAGTGTCATCGCGAAAGATCGTTACGAGAAGGCGACAACCTACGACGAGTATGTCGAACGCATGCAGGTGAACCAGCAACAGATGACCGAGTTCACCGACGAGGTTGAAATTCCGGAAGATGACATCGAGTGGTGGAAGCAGCAGCCCAACCTCAATGTATTAGTTCTCACCTACGATGGCTGCGGCGACGCTCTCTACAATATCCCAGTAATGGCGAAAATCGCCCAGCACTGCCCGAACATCGACCTGCGCGTAGTCCAGCGGGATGACAATCTAGATATCATGGAGCAGTACCTCAATCAAGGCATGTACCAGTCCGTACCGACGTTCATCTTCATGGATGAGAATCTGATGGAGATCGGCAACCTCAAGGAGAGGCCGTCGGCTATGACTGAGGTCTTCGATCGAGAAGGCATACGCCTACGCCGGTCACTTCGCGAGCAGAACAAAGAGCCCTGGCGTGCGGAGATGGTCCGCGAGTTGCGTGAAGTCGTTGCCACCAAGAAACAGTACGATTAGCTGAACATTGATGGCGAATCGCGCGACGCCGGTCTCGGAGAAATCGCCAGTTTACTCCGAGTAGCGACCATAGGACCGAGACTCCAACCCGACCTATCTGCGCGTGAGACCAGTCCTACGAGACGCGCCGCTTGCTCGCTGAAGCACGCTGGTTGCCGGCCGGGGTGGCGGAATGGCAGACGCAGGGGACTTAAAATCCCTCGCCCATTAGGGCATGAGAGTTCGAGTCTCTCTCCCGGCACCAGCTTTTTGCTCGATCAATCGTGGGGAAACATCGGAGGTCTTTAAGTGGACTCAGATCGAACGAAGATTGGCCTGCACCAGATCGGCATAATTGTTCTAACCATCGCAACTGCGCTGATTCATCTGTACTGGAGCTCCCAGACGCCTGCAGCCATCGTATTCATACTGAACGGTCTCGGATATCTGGCGCTCGTAGCAGCTCTCTATTTTCCCCTATCCGGCCTGGCTCGGTTTAGACCGTCCGTCCGCTGGGTACTACTGGGATACACCGCTGTCACGGTAGTGCTTTGGGCTATCAATGGCCCACGAATCCCGATAGCTTACGCTGACAAGGTCATCGAGCTACTCCTGATATTGCTGCTACTCTTGGAAGCGCGAAAACCGGCCCACGCCGCTAGCTAGCGACTCTCCCTCCATCCACGTCTCAATGAGGTAGACTTTCGATGCCACGACTGCCCTTCGATAAGCCGGGGCGCTTCTTTCGCGGCAATATCCACACCCATTCCACCCGCTCCGACGGACGGATACCGCCGGCCCAAGTCGTGGCCGCCTATCGGGATCATGGCTACGATTTTCTGGCCATCACAGACCACTTCCGCGAGCGCTATGGGTTTCCAATCACTGACACCAGCGAGTTTCGCTCGGATGGCTTCACGACGATCTTCGGTGCCGAGCTCCACGCGCCTGGACTTCAGAACGGCGAAGATTGGCATATTCTTGCCGCGGGTTTGCCTCTGGATTTTCCGCCGACGACTCCTGGTGAGACCGGCCCTGAACTTGCCGCGCGAGCTGCGTCCGCCGGCGCATTCGTCGGCATAGCGCATCCCGCCTGGTACAGCCTTACAGTCGACGATGCCTTGTCTCTGGAAGCAGCTCATTCGGTAGAGGTTTACAATAAGACCATTGCCCTTGCAAACGACCGGGGCGAGGGCTGGTACATGAGCGACTTCCTGTCCCAGCACGGCCGGCGGCTGACCGCCTACGTTGCCGATGACGCCCACTTCAACCCCGGCCGACCACAGGATCACCGCGCAGCTTGGGTCCATGTTCGCGCCGAGAGCCTTGACCCGGATGCCATTGTCACCGCGCTTAAGGCCGGCGATTTCTACTCGAGCCAGGGACCAGAGATCCACGACATCGCGATAGAACATGGGCGGGTCGATATCTCATGCTCGCCGGCCGCTTCCGTTTTCGTCACTGGAAGGGCGCAACTCTCGCAACCAGTTCACGGAGCCAGCATAACCAACTGCAAGCTGCCCTTGAGCAAATTCGCCGGCTCGTATTTTCGGGTGACAATAATCGACCACGCCGGCAAACGCGCCTGGTCCAACCCCATTTGGTTGGACTGAGGGGCCCCGACTGCGGCGTGTGGGTCGTGCGCGGACGCATTAGCCCCGCAATTCCACTAATGTCTCACCACCCGCCGCGGCTAGGCGTTTGACGGCACTAAGGGCTTCCGGCCGCTCGTGGGCGGCTACTCGCCGGTGTCTATTCGACAGTCACCGACTTCGCCAGATTGCGTGGCTGATCGACGTCACAACCCCGCCGGACCGCCAGGTAGTAGGCGATAAGCTGCATCGGGATCGTATTGATCAAGGGAGAGAGCATCTCATCAGTCACCGGAACCTCTATCAGGTGGTCCACTTTGCCGGCTAGATCGCGATCACCGGCCGGCCCGATTGCGATGACCATGCCGCCGCGTGCCTTCGCCTGCTCGATGTTGCTCATGATCTTGTCATGAACGCGGTCGCGGGCAAGAATTGCGACGATTGGAATCTCCTCGTCAACCAGCGCTATCGGACCGTGCTTCAGTTCGCCACCCGGATACCCTTCCGCGTGGATATATGAGATCTCCTTCAGCTTCAGAGCTCCCTCCAACGCGATAGGATAGTTGATACCTCGCGCCACGTAGAGGAAGTCCCGCCGCTTAAAGTAAAGATTGGCTAGTTCCTCGTAAACCGAATGGTTGTCCAACAACCTGCTAACCTGCGCCGGCGCCTCGGTCAGCGCCTGCAATTTAGTCCTAACCTGATCGCTATCGATCGTCCCACGAACTCGCCCAAACTTCAGCGCCAACAGATACAGAGCCACCAGCATATTGGTGAATGCCTTGGTTGACGCAACGCCAATCTCGGGACCGGCGTGGAGGTATACGACTGAGTCGCTGACCCGGCTGGCCTGGCTCCCAACTACGTTCACCATGCTCAGGGTCAATGATCCCAAGCGCCGTGCGAGGTCCATCGAGACCAATGTATCGACGGTCTCGCCCGATTGAGTCATCGCAATGAATAAGTCATCCGGCCCCATCACCGGCTGCCTATAGCGGAACTCCCCCGCATAGTCGACCTCGACCGGCAGTCGGGCGAAGTTCTCGAATAAGAATTTGCCTACCAGGCAAGCATGCCAGGCGCTGCCACTGCCGACCAGTACAATCCGGCTGAAATTGCGAATCTGTTCGTCGGTAAAGCTCAGCTCCTCAAGACGGACGTCACCCGCATCCAGATTCATCCGTGTCGAGACGCAGTCGGACAACGCACGTGGTTGCTCGACGATTTCCTTCAGCGTGAAGTGCTTATAGCTGCCTTTGGCAGCCGACACCGGGTCGAAGGCAATTGAGTGCACGTCCTTCTCAACTGGAGTTCCGTCGAGTCTCAAGTAGTGCGCGCTTTCACGATCGATCACGCCAATCTCGCTGTCTTCCAAGAAGGACACCCGTTGGGTGTGTTCTAGGACCGCCGGCATATCCGAAGCGAGGAACATCTCTCCCTCGCCCCAACCGATGACAATGCCGCCGGCGTTGCCGATCCGAGCGGTAACCAGACGGCTCGGTTCCATGCGGCTCATTACTATGATCGCTTGGTTGCCTTTGAGCTCGGAAAGAGTGACGCGCACAGCCTCCGGCAAGCCCAGCCCAGTCGCTAGCTTATCCTCAACTAAGTGTGCGATGACTTCGGTGTCGGTGTCAGATCGGAACCCGTGCCCGGCTGTTTGCAGGCGCTTTTTCAACGAAAGATAGTTCTCCACCATTCCATTGTGGATGACGACGATATCGCCATTGCAATCAATGTGAGGATGGGCATTTTGCTCCGTTGGCCGGCCATGGGTCGCCCAGCGAGTGTGGCCTATGCCGATGTTGCCGGACGTTGGCTTCTCGGCCAAGACTTTCTGCAAATTGTCGAGTTTTCCCGAGCTGCGCCGCAGCTCAAGCTCACCGCCCTCGTACACGGCCAATCCGGCCGAATCGTAGCCCCGGTACTCCAGCCGCCGGAGCCCATCGAAGACGATGCTGCCGGCGTCCCGCGGTCCGACGTAGCCAACGATTCCGCACACTAGACGACCTCTCGCGATGTCTTATCCAACGCCAGAGCCTCTCTCACGGTTCCTTAACTCCTTCCCCTAACACACTACCGCGATCCGGTACGCCATCGCCGGATTGCTCGTAGACATCCGCATAGTAACCGCGCATCTCGCGGGGCAGCAGACCGGCGATCTTCAGCATGACTAACCGCATCCCCTCCTGGTAAGAACCGTCCTCCCGCAAAAGGACGAACGGCTCTCCAATGTTGAAGATGACGCGCGGACTTCGAGATACCATGTCCGGCCACTTCAAAATCCGATCGGTTCCAATTATCCCCACCGGGAGAACTGGTGCCCCGGTCCGGAGGGCAACCAAAGCGACCCCAGGATGGCCCCGCGCCAACTTCAAATCCTTGCTTCGAGTACCCTCCGGAAACATTCCTAAGATCTCACCATTCTCCAGTAATCGCAGGGCTTGCCGCAACGCTACGCGGTCTCGTCCGTCTCGCCGTACCGGAAACGCGTCGAACAGCCGGATGGCTAATCCGGATATATTCCATCGAAAGAGCTCGATCTTGGTCATGTATCGTATTCGCCGGCCGATAACCCACCTCAGTAGTGGTGGATCGATCCATGCGATATGATTCGCCGCGACAATGAAAGCGCCAGATCGAGGTACGTTTTCCATACCGCGGACCTCGACCTTCGAGCTTATGAATGCCAACAGACCAGCGAGCGCCGCCAGCAAGAACTGACTCATTCGACTACTCTAATTCTTACCTCTTCAAGTATGTGGTCGACTACCTGTTGCGCGGTTATTCCGTCGGTCTGAATGACGATGGCATCATCCGCCGGCACAGTCGGGGAGAGCTCTCTCTTCGTATCCCGCTCGTCCCGCTCCTCGATTTCCGACAGCACCGTCTCATAGTCAACACGCCGGCCCAGCTTCGGCATCTCCTTGAAACGCCGCTTGGCCCGCTCCTCTGGAGAGGCGGTCAGAAAGATCTTCAACTCCGCGTCGGGTGCAACCACGGTACCTACGTCGCGGCCGGCGGCGACCACCCCGCCGGGTTCGATTACCCGGCGCTGCAACTCAAGCAAGCTCCGGCGCACTGATCCTAGCGAGCTGATCTTGGAAGCCATCTCCGATACCAACGGCTCTTGCAACCGGGCGTTCAATTCCTTGCCGTCAAATACTACGCGGTAGGTTGACACACCGTCGGGCTTCGCATCCCGTGCGGCGAATTCGATCTTGCAGGCCAACTTGTACAGCCGATTTTCATCCCAAGGATCAACCTCGTTGTCGATCGCGGCCAGCGCGAGCGCTCGGTAGATCAAGCCGGTGTCAAAGAATCGGTAGTCAAGTTTCTCCGCCACAAGCATGCCTACCGCTGTTTTACCAGCGCTGGCGGGGCCATCAATCGCGACCCGCAGGGCAGGTCTGGTCTTCACAAAGGATGATTCGTGCTCCCGGCTCGATTCTAGCATCAGCGACGCCTTGGAATAGTCAATGAACGCCGTTTGAAACTCATAAGAGAAATTGTCTCAGAGGTGCTAACTCCCCTGAGGCGCCGCCAAATCTAGAGTTCCCACCGAGTGATGAAGCGCATCTATCTCGGTCGTCGTCAGCGAGCGATATTGGCCGGTTTTCAGGCCGCCTAGCTCAAGCGGTCCCATCCGGACTCTCACGATTCGCTCGACCCTCAGGCCCACGGCAAGGCACATCAGTCGTAGTTGTCGCTTGCGCCCCTCGTGAATCACGAACCGCAATTGGGCGCCTTCCTTGGTCCGGCGGATGAGCCCGACTTGGGCCGGCACGGTTCGCCGTCCGGCTATCACGATGCCATCCCTCAAGTGGGCTAAGTCCCCTTCGTCGGGGGCTGTCCGCACGTCGACGCGGTATTCGCGAGCGACGCCAAAGCGCGGATGAGTCAAACGATGGGTCAGATCGCCATCATCGGTAAGAAGCATTAACCCTTCGCTATCGAGGTCTAGACGGCCAACCGGATACAGCCTCTGATTCGAATTGACCAGTCCCAACACGGTCCGCCGGCCCCGTGAATCGCTGACACTGCTGAGATACCCTGCTGGTTTGTTCAAGATAATGTACGAATGCGGCAAACTGTCGGCCAACGGTTTTCCGTCTACCCTGATCTTGTCCGAAGGACTGAAGGTTGCGCCCAACTTTGTCACGACTTCGCCGTTTGCCGTCACTCGACCGGCAGTTATCAGTTCTTCGCATCGGCGTCTACTCCCCACGCCTCGGGTGGACATCAGCTTATGCAGTCTGACAGGGCGCGTCCGTTCTGTGTCAGGCAATTGACGTACTACTCATCCGCCGAACTTCGCCAGTACAACAGCTCGTCGCCCAGGTAAACGCCAACGCCAATTAACCGCGTCCCGTCCGGATCATCGCTCAGCTTCGGCTCCACTCTTACGAGGTTACGCTGCCACGCCGGCACGATCACTTGACCGTCAACGTCGATCAATAGTTCCCGAATTTGCGAAACGAACGGCCGCCAGATCACAGAGACCGGAGCCTCGGTCATCGGCCACGCATACTTCGCAAAAACGTAGTTGTAAATCGCCTGGCTGTCCGTTACGACGTCGGTAGTATTCATCACCACTGTATAGACTCGATGTCTGTCCCGGTCCACTGCCGAGACAAGGTTGTGGCCGGCTTTGTCTGTTGTACCCGTCTTGATGCCGATGGCGTCAGGCATCACGCTAAGCAATTTGTTGGTGGTCACCAAACGGCGTGGCGGAACCGTCTGGAGTTCAATCTCCTTCGTTCTCACTATTTCAGCGAAAATCGCATATTTCATCGCTTCCCGAGCGATCATGACAATGTCCCGTGGTGTACTGAAATGGCCCGCCGCATCTAGGCCATGTGGATTTACAAAATTCGAGTTCTCGAGTCCGAGACGGTCAAAGTGCGCATTCATCATCTGGGCGAACTTTATAGGGTCACCTGCCAGGTGTATCGCGATGGCTAGCGCAGCATCATTCCCCGAAGGAATCAATAGGCCGTACAGTAGCTGTCTAAGGGTCAGACGCTCGCCCCGGCGCAAACCCATCAATGAGCTTCCAGGCAGGTCCGCCGCATCGACCGTCGAGGTAACAACCTCCTCAAGATTTCCATACTCTAAAGCCTGTAGAGCCGTCATGATCTTGGTCATACTTGCCGGCGGTCGAGGGACATCCGGAAGTTTCTCGTACAGGACTTGCTCGGTGGCGTCATCCATCGTAATCGCCGCTCTGGCACGTGTTTCGGGCGGTGCCAGGTATTGTATTTGCTTGACCAAGTGTTGATTGAGAGGCGCATGAGCTGCGCGGCTTTCGATATAGGCCGGCGGCCCAAATCCCGTTACCACCAAGCCGGTCATTAAGAGAAGAGTCAGCAAACCATAAAGCAATGGGCTACGGCGAACGGTATCCGCTCTGATCGGTAGTTGTTTCGACATGCGTACCCGACTTGGATCAGGGTCGGTGATCAGCGAAGAGTTTCGAAGCCGAAATCGTGCATGTGGACCGCCCGTTAGGGACTGCTGATATTCGTCGCCAAACGCCACACGCTCTGCCTGAAACTCTGGTGAAAAAACGGCTCGTCGGACTGTCGAATCCGCATCCAAGTGTCGACCCACGCTTTGCGTTTTCAGTGTGTATATCCAAGTCCATTCTGACGGCGTCACTTCATCCGGCGAATGAACAGCCGCAGAATCCACGCGGCAAAGACGCCGGCGCTGATCAAGGTCCCTACCAGGTAGAGGATAACGAAGCATGGTGGCTGAACTCTATCGATAAAGGTGGCAATCGGACCCTCGATCCACTCGAATTGAGCGCCCAACGTCGCGTAAAGCAGGCTTGATGAAACAGCTAGACAGATAAACGAGAAGATCGGAACCAAGACTTCCTGTGGTTCCACGGTGGAGTACGTCTCCACAGGCCTGTGCCCGGGACTCAGACCCGTTCCACATTCGATACACTGGACAACTGCTTCAGCGTATTCACGGTTGCAATTAGGACAATAGGCCACCACTTCCTCCCGGTTGATGAGTGTAGCGCTTCAGGTGGCTATAATGCCAGCCGGACCTGGGGAACCCCATCGATTCACTGTGGCGAATCACTTGCCGGGTGAACTCAACTTCCGCCTAACGCGATTATGCTCATAATGTGAATTCAGGTTGGTTGCACGTTCCCTTTGCGCCGACTTGCAAGCATACTTAGAAGCACACGTGGACGCTTTCAGCATATATTTTGGTGGAGGAGGCCAGCCAACAGTGAACGCCCGTGATAGCGAAACCCGCATCGCCATCCTCGCAGATTCTCTCCGGAGTGAAATGAATAAGACGATAGACCAATTGGCCGAATCTGCCCGGCGTTTAGCGCCCCCGGCGTCTAGTGAGGCGCTGCTACACCTCGAATGGTTTACTCGCTTCTGTCTGGAAACCCAGCTAGCGCCGTCTATCTTGGCGATCGCATCCGCGATCTGCGGGTCGGAATCGACTAAACCTGACCCCTTGAGCGAGGAAAGCCGGACCATCGAAGCATTGCGTGCACTGGTGGCTCGCGTCCAAACACGCCCGTTGCTGGAGATGGATAGCGAGTTCGAACTGTACATGATTGAGAAGCATAAGTCGCTGTTTCCTGGCGAGGGTGCATTGCCTTCCGGTGACCTGGGCAGGGAACAGTTGTCCAGGCGGAGATTCGACGACGTGATCTCGCAAATCGACACAATTGATGACTGAGGATCGGGGCGCGCACCGCCAGTATAGATTAGGTTATTCGTGCGAATCGTCGTCTTATCGTCTTGGGCAAGCAGTGTCTTTGAGTCGTGTTGCTACCAAGTCCGGCTCGCCTATTCCACCATGCTGCCTAAGCGGCGAAGCGCGGCCTGACCGACAAAATACGACCTCGACATAGTCAACTGGGTCACGTCGTGGTCCCGTCTCAGTTGCTCCTTGGCTCCGGGATCGATCGGGACTGAAGTGAGCTCACGAACCGCCACCGGTCCGTCCAAGACATCTATCGGCGAATCCGGCTCCAGCTCGACAATTCCACTCGATAGATCGCGTAGCCACTCGATCGCCGCGTCTGTTCGATCAGCCGGCAGCAGCAAACGAACCTCCTCGCGGTCATGGTCGTCCCGGCCCATCCACGCGACTGCTGAGTTTGACAGCACAGTTCCGTCGACCCTGCGTATTGCCGCCGATTGCCAACGTCCAAGCTGCCAATTCTCTACCGCCACGTCGGACGCCTGCGAGATGAAGCTTCGTGCCCGTGCACCGAGTATTTCCACCAAGACCGATTCTCCATCTCTTCCACGCACTTCCGGCAAGCCTGCGCACCGCTGCGGCCCGGCCGCCTTCGATCGAATCAATTCTCGGACGCGCAGCCGAGATTCCTTCAGGACACCTTGGTCTATCTTGCCGGCCGGTCGGCGGCTCTTGGACACGGCGTATGAATACGGACGGATCGCGACTAGAACATTGGCGATGATATCCGCGATCTCGGCCATGTCATCGTCGTCGAATCCACGTTGGCTCAACCATGGCGTCCCAAGCCGGATAGCGCCGGGGAACCGAGGTCGAGTGTCGCCGTAGATCGTGTTTCCATTGCAAACTATGCCGACCTGTTCCAAGAATCTAGCAGCCACATTTCCGTCCAAACGCTCTCCGTCCTTGCTCTTCAACACCCGGCAATCCACTAAGCACAGATGAGTATTTGTTCCTCCGTAGGCAATGGTCAACCCTCTTGCCGCCAACTCGTTGGCCAGCCGTTTCGCGTTAGCGACGATCTGTTGTTGAAGCTCGCGGAACGGTTCGGTCTTGGCAATCGCAAAAGCTACAGCCATCGCCGCTATGGTGTTTACGTGTGGGCCGCCCTGCTCGCCAGGAAAGACAGCCCGGTCGATTCGACGAGCCAGCGACTCGTCAGTTGTCAAAATGATCGCGCCGCGCGGACCTATCATTGTCTTGTGGGTTGTCGCGCTGGTTACATCGACTATTCCTACCGGATTGGGGAACAGCCCGGCTACCGCGAGACCCGCGGTATGAGAGATGTCGGCCACCAGGTAGCATTTCTCCGGCAAAGAGTCCGCGATTTCGCGTAAGCGTTGCCAGTCTATGTCCCAAGGATAAGCCGATGCTCCTGCCACGATCAGCTTGGGTCTGTTCTCGCGCGCCAGCTGTTCCACCTGGTCGAAGTCCAAGCGGCCAGTTTCCTCGTTCACACTGTAGGAAACAACCCGATAGTTCTTGCCTGATCGGTTGACCGGGCTGCCGTGGGTAAGATGGCCGCCGTGAGCAAGGTTCATTCCCATCAACGTATCGCCATGCTGTAGCAATGCGCTGTAGACGGCGTTGTTTGCCGGAGCGCCGGAAAGTGGCTGAACGTTGGCGAAGATTCGACTAAAGCCGGCCCGATCGTTCGCGAAAAGCTGTCTGATCCGCCTGATTGCCAGCGCCTCGACCAGATTCGCCATCTCGGTTCCTTGGTAGTAGCGTCGGTCGCCCAGCCTGTGATGACGGGCGATTTGATGTCCAAGGTCGCCGAGTAGCGACTCGTCCTCGGATAAAGCTTCCAGGGAAGGGTATCCCTCTGCGTAAATGTTTGAGAATACCGACCCCATCGCCTGCCGGACAGCCGTTGGCGCCACGCTCTCCGATGGGATCATTATCAGCTTTTCAAATTGGCGATGCTCCTCAGCACGGATGATTCGAGAGACGATCGGATCTGCCGAGTCAATCGATTCCTCGAACAAAAGCCCTTTCTCTTCAACCGTGATCGACATCGGCAATTCACCTCAACCGGCAGAATTCACTCTTGACAACAAGATGGCCCCAGAACGGCGCTTAGGACGATAAGCCGCGGCCGAGCTACGTCCGGCGGGTAGCGCCAGCCGGCTCCTCAACCCCCTGATACGCTGCATCTAGAAGTTGGACTGGGTGCAATACCTTGGTATTTTTGTTGTACCGGCGAGCGCCTGCTTCAAGTTGCATCAAGCAGCCCGGGTTGCCGGTAACTACGATTTCGGCTCCGGTCGCCGTGGCATTGCCCATTTTGCGCTCCAAGATTTTCTCGGCCCGTTCAGGGTGTGTCAGATTGTAGACGCCCGCGCTGCCGCAGCACCAATCCGCTTCATTCATCTCGACCAGCTCGACGCCAGGGACTGACTCTATCATCTTGCGCGGCTCCTTTGTAACACCCTGAGCGTGACATAGATGACAGGCCTCGTGATAGGTGACCCGCTTGTTGATCTCACCTTTCGGCTGTCTCAACGGGATCATCGTCAGAAACTCGCTGATGTCGCGGACTTTCGAGCTGAATGCCTTGGCTCGTTCTGCGTACTCAGGTTCATCGTGGAGCAATTCGCCGTACTTCTTTGTTTCGGCCGAACAGGCGGCACAGTCAGCGACTATATAGTCCAGGTCCCACTTCGAGAAGAGATCGACGTTTTGACGGGCCAGTTCGCGCAAGCCTTTGAAATCGCCTTCGCCGGCGTGTGGCGCTCCGCAGCACTTCTGTGCCTTGGGGGTAACTACCTCGCAGCCGTTCTCCACCAGAACATTCAAAGTCGATTGGCTTGATTCGGCGAAAACGACGTTCATAACACAGCCAAGGAAGAATCCGATTTGGTATGTGCGCTCGCCCTTAGCGGGTGTCACCTCGTCGATAATGCTGCGCAACGGACGGCCTGGCAACTTGGGCAAAAGCTCTTCCATAACCGCCAACCTCTTGAAGGGGCCGGGCAGCCGATGCAGTAGCCGCGTCTTGCGAACCAACCATTGCAGGCCAAGCTGTTGATAAAGTCGTAGAGGAATCGTCACTATCTCGACTCGCTCTGGCGACATCAGCACCCATTCCAACGCAACCTTCTTTATTGCCCATTCAATGAAACCTGGTCTGCGCTGTTTCTCTATCTCCGCACGGGCACCCAACACTAACTCCCCCACCTTAACGCCGGAAGGACAGATAGTTTCGCACGCCCGGCAGTCGAGACAGTGATACATATGGTCGTGGAAACCAGGCGATTCGAGTGGCAGTCGCCCCTCGTCGACCGCTCGTATCAGCGCGACTCTGCCCCGTGGCGACTGCACTTCCAGGCGGTCGATCGCGTAAGTCGGACAGACGGACAAGCAGAGCCCGCAGCGGATACAGGCGAGCGCGTTCTGATAGTCCGGCGAATCTGGCGTGTTCATCAGCGGCAGCGTTGCCGGCCTGATACCGAGAGGTATCGAAGATTGTTCCGTACTAGTTGGCGGGATTTGCACGCTCGGTGTCCTATGTGATGAATGTCGCGGTGAGTCTACCAGCCGGCTCCCGCCGGCAACAAGGATTAGTGTGCATCGGCAAGTGGTTGGACATAAGCGCGATATACGCGATCTGTACTACAATCCATGCTCCAGCCAACCTCGAGGCCGAGTCCCCGCGCCCCGTCAGCCTGAACTCGCCGTCACGCGAATTTACACGCGACGGTGAAGGGAAACATGAAGCACTGAGGCATGTCCCCGGCCACGGCGTGTACAACCGGCCTTCGTGCCAAATCAATACAACCCCGGACCCTGCCTCAATCAACTTGTGCGGGATCGCTTCCCAAAACACAAGAATGCAAAACAGATTTCCATACGAACCCGTGGCCGTCCTGGTCCTTGCACAAAGCCCAGTCGCCCGTCCGTGTCATGCCGCGGAGGACCGACAACTGGATACGAAAGTGCGGAACCTCGGTTACCCCGATTCAGCCTGTTCAGATTTGGCGGCCGGAATATCTGTAGACAATGCCTTCGTGACTTCGGCAACGGCCTCCGGCCCAATCTCCGCTGCTGCCTCAAGCGATCCTCGGGTCGCCTGACGAACTGCTTCTTCCTCGCTCAGGCCGAGCCGGCTCGCCTCCTCCCGCGCAACCTCGACGACTTCAACCGCTGCTGCGGCAAGGTCGGCGCCGGATTCCCCGCTGCCTTGGATCGCTCCAAACGCAACTCCGCGAACAGCGTCGCCGGCAGACATCGACGTGCGACCTAGTACGTCCATGACTGCCTTCGTCGACTCGTGCACCACAGTTATCGCGGACTCACCTCCGGCGCCAGCCGCATGCGCGACGCCTCGCGCCGCGTGACGAGCCACGTCGACACCTGTTTCACCAATTCCGGTAGTCTGTCCCACAATCTCCGACAACGCCCCGGTTACCTCTTCCGCGATGTGCGCCGTGGTTCTGATTCCAAAAGATGCGCCTGATCTGGCGGTCCGTCCAACCAGGGTCGTTCCAGTCACCGCCGCCCGGGTCGCCGCCGCTATCTGGTACGCTGTAACGCCCAACGCCACATCCATTCCCGGAACCTGTCGAAGGTAATTCAGAGGAAACTGAGTCACGAACTGCAGTCCAGGGACCGAACTCATGGCCTGGGTAAACTCTCTCGATTCCGCCATGAGTTCCTCCATCACAACCTCTCGCCCAACCTCACCCTCTTCTTGTATCGTGGTCAATGTTTTCAGGGTGATCAGCCCAATGATGAATGCGATCGCGAAAAGGAAGTCGTATCCGGTGAGATTAACGGCCGGAATCTCCAATGACCCGCCTGGGTCCATCCACGTGAACTCAACCGTTATCTGCCTGACGCTGAAGAAGTCGGCGAAGAGTCCGCCAACTAGTGGACCGATACCGGCGCCGAGGTTGCCAGCCAGCGACGCACCAGCTAGGTAAGGCGTCGCCTGGCCTTTGGGCGACAGTTTCATTCCGATAGTACCTCCCGCCACGCTGATTCCGGCCCCCGCCGCGCCGGCGAGGAAATGCAGCAATACGAGCAGAGGTATCGTAAGATCGTGGCGTTCGGGCAGAGTAGTGAATGTCCATCCGACTATGACAAGAATGTACAGGGACGCATTTACCGACAGCACAGCCTTGTTTCCAAGCTTGTCGATCAACGGTCCCCACACACGGAAGAAGATAACATTGACCAATTGGCTCAACACCGTCAGCGCCATGACCTCCGAGAGAGGCATCTCTAGCCGTTGAAGCATGTAGATCGCGAAGAACGGGACTGCCAGATTCAGCGCGAATCCCCAGGAGAATAGGAATTTCATGAGTTGTTGGAAGTTCTTGTCCCGCAATGGAGCAGCGAGCATCCTTAACGGCGAGGGTTGGGGGCCAGACTGCGCCGGCATCTGAGGCTCTGGCATTCGCGCCATGAATATCGCGCTAGGTATGCCCAGCACCAAAGCTCCCAGGGCAATCACGATCGTGTATCCCAGCAGGGCGTTTTCTTCCGACGCTTGGGCGCGCCAGTAGTCGATGAACAATGCCGCAGCAATCCCGATCGCCGCCGCAGCAATAGTGCCAAACATGAGCCTCCGCGAGAAGGTCCGACCAATAATCTGCTGCGGCACGATGTCTCTTAGCCAGCTGCTATAGCCGGCGCTCGTAGCAGCCACGAGAAAACCGCGAACCGCTGTCACTCCCATCAGGGCCGATATGGCCAAAGCGCTCGGCACCCCCATGAATACGGGAATAAGAGCAACGAGAATCCACAAGGACTGCGCTAGGAAGAACGCGGGAACGGCTATAATTTTGCGCTTTCTCAGACGTTCAATCAGTATGACGAAGAGTAGCTGAAACGGTTGAGTGATAAATGGGATAGCCGCTAGAACGCCGATTTGGAAGTTGTTGGCTCCGAGAGCTAGTGCGAACGCGGCCAATATTCCACCAGCCGTGACGCTCCCCAATCCCATCGACGCCACGCCTTCCCATGTCAGCATCCGCAACCCGACGTGGACTTCCTCTTCTGACAGCGTTGGCTTGGGCTGAAAGATTCTCAATCGCATCCTAGTTCCTTGCCTCAACCGAGTGTGTCAATGACCTGATCGTAATTGTATTGCCCCCCGACGTTAGAATCCAAAGATATGGACCCTGGTGGCGACCGCTCGTCGACTGATCCGTACATGGTGTCATGCAACTTCCAAGGTGACTTAGACCCCCACCATCCCCCGCTCTCGTCATTCCGTCCACGCGTCTCCTCATCACGCGAAGGCGGGAATCCACGAACCGTGGCCGCGAGGAAAGACGACAGTCTAGAAACAACGGACTAGGTCCACCGAGAAAAACGTAGCGCTGGGGCTTGTCCCCAGTTCAGGGCACGGCGGGCAGCGCGCCCTGTTTGTACCGTCCGGCGTCCCACCATTTTCATCCCCTTACGCGGCCTCCGCAAGGCCATCGGCGATTCCGGCGAAAGCACGCCTCGTACCCCGATACGGGGCCGGAATCCAGAGGAGAAGTGGACAGCACCAATCTTCATGCCCTGGCGTCCGGCCGGGTTCCGACAAGAAAGAGTGCTACGCGACTCATTCTAGAGCAGTGCCGGCAAGAAGGTCAACGACAAACCGGACAGCAACAAGATCCCGCACACGTCGGTAAATGTCGTCAGTATTACTCCGGATGCGAGCGCCGGATCTATAACGAAGTGACTTCAATACTAGAGGAGTGAGCACGCCCGTAAGTGCCGCCACCAGCATGCTTCCGACGATCGCCGCGGCGACTACCAACGCCAGTACGGCGTCTCCTCGCCACACAAACGCTATCAAGCCGGTTATCGCGCCGATCGCTGCCCCATCTATCAATCCCATCGAAACTTCTTTGAACAGCGCTCGACCGGCCTCATTTGCCCTGATACCGCCCAACGCCAGCTCGCGTGTGATGATAGTTAGCGTCTGAACGCCGGTATTGCCACTTTGGCCGGCTATGATCGGCATAAACACGGCCAAGACCGCAACCTTGGCTACCACATCCTCGAACAAGCTGACGGTCAGACCGGCCAGAAAAACGGTGGCCAAGTTCACGAACAACCAGGGCAGCCTGCGCCGCACCGACTCGACTATGGGTGTGTTGATCCGTTCGTATTCGACCAGCCCGACCATCCTATTACATGTCTTCGGTATCTTCCTGTTGAATGATGTCGACCACGTCATCGACGGTTATCGTCCCAATCAGGCGCCGCTGAAGGTCAACTACAGGAAGCGCCAGCAGGTCGTAGGGTTGCAGTAAACGGGCGCACTCCTGTTGGTCTATACCGGCGCGCACCGAAATTACCTCTGGCGTCATTATGTCGCGGATCAATTCCCGTGGCGATGAGATGACGAGTTGGCGGAGGCTTACGATGCCGATCAGCCTACTCTGCCCGTCCACGACGTAAAGGTAGTGCGTGATATCGGCGCGTGGTTGAGTATTTCGCAGCCACGCGATGGCCCGCTCAACATTCACATCATCACGCAACGCAACCTAGTCCGGAACCATGATTCCGCCTGCGCTGTCTTCAGCGTACTGCATTAGGGATTCGACTTCGGAGGACGCCTGCATGGCATCGAGGACCGCACCCGCTTGCTCGGGCCCCAACTGTCCCAAAACGTCAGCTGCGACGTCCGATTCCGTTAGGTCGAGAATCTGTGAGATCTCCCCCGGATCCAGGTCCTCGACCACGTCCGCCGCGTCTTCGTCTTCCAGGTGCTCTAAGATGTCGGCCGACTCTTGAGGCGGAAGCCGTGTAATGATCAGTTCTTGTTGATCGTGGCTCAGGCGCTCGACAATCCCGGCTTGGTCGGCCGGATGGAGCCGCTCGAGGAGCGCGATCCCCTGTTCAATCTCTCCAGATCCAAAATGCTGAATGATCTTTTTCTTGATCGTGTCTTGATGTTGATCCAGCATACTTACCTTCCTTCGCGGTATTTGGAGCATCTCCGGCGACACAGTAGTAGAAGGAATAAACCTGGGTGAAACTAGGTTAAACGGTCGGAAATTGACCGTATGTGGTCTGGGGAGACTGGCTCAATGATCAAGTCAAACGGTCGCCCGCATTCAGAATTTGGGCTTGGAAGTATCGATTACGACTCAGGCGGCTCGCCTGCTTCAAGGCACTCAAGATATCTAGCAGCAACGTACCCAATATTACCGTCCGGGTCTCTTACGTGTTTCCATCTTAGGCCGTTACTCAGTACGTTCTTGCCGACAACCGCCATCTCGGTTTCTTCATCCCACAACTTGATCGGTTCTTCCGAACTGGGATTGCGGCGTATGAACACTCCCTCTCCGCCGGTATTCGCGACCACGCAGATTGGTACGTTGGGGTCCGGGTTAGGAGTAGGTGGCTGGATTGGCTCTGCCGCGGTTTCATCGATCTCACCCTGTTCTATACCGCATTCAAGATATTCGGCGGCTACATAACCGGTGTTGCCATCGGGATCCCGGACGTTTTTCCAGCTCCGGCCACTTCGTCAGGGCCTGTCGCCACCATCTTCGATCCGTCCCACCACGCTTCGATCTTCTCCCCTGATTGAGGCGCAGAACGAATGAACACGCCCTCTCCACCGGTGTTTCCAACCACGCAAGTGATGGTGCGCGTGTCTGGAGTCGATTCCAAGATGATCGTGGGGGTTATCGAACTATCCCCCGCGGGTTGACCAGATGAATCAACATTCGCAATAGCTTGCGCCGCGGTGGCAGTCAGGTCTGCGGAAGATATTATCTTTGTGCTGGTTGGGACAGTCGATAATGTCCTTGTAGGTATTTGCAACCGCCCCGGCGTCGCAGTCGCGTCCTCCAAGGAGGTCACCTCGCCCTCTGGCGGCGTCGGCTCAGCAGTTTCCTCGCCGCGTCCACAGCCGGCCGTTACCAACGCCAACAGACAAACAAGTACCAGCACTCGACGCGGAATGATAGGCAATGCGCGTCGCACTAAAATCTCTGCAGATGGGATCTCATATTGGCGTGATCTGGGAAGCTTCGAGAACAAAGACCGCGCCGGCTCCAATCTTAACCCCGTCCTCCTCTCTCGGTTCCGAGAATTCACTCAGTGTCGGAACGATGGGCATTTGCAGTATGGGATCGGTATACGACGGAATGTAAGGAAGAGTCCTTACGAAGCAGGTGTGGCGGATGATGTCTTCAATGATACACTTCGTTGTGTCTTCACACCCTACAAGTACAATAGAATCGCCGGCGTCGAGAAACCTCGTGCCAAGGCGAATCGTGGTTGCCGTGAATCCCAGCCGTACTAGCTGATCCACCGCCCTCTTTCCATCGTCCGCCCCTATGATCGCCACGACTAGACTATTGTGCATCTTGCCTTGTTCCTCTCGTGCGCTCCTGTCCGGCCAACTGCCTCCACTCAAAAAAACCGAAGGCGTAGCCTTCGGTCAGATCGCACTACGTCTCTTCCATCCGCCTACGAGGTTAGCTGCCGGGCTCGGGCTGAAAGAGTTGCCCTATCTGGCACAAACCAGAACTCGCCCCATCGTTGGGTTCCCCGCTCTTCGCAAGAAGATTAGGCCATCTATTCAGTTTTCGGCAGCTATCTTATAACTAGCTGCTTTTAGAGTCAACAAGGAGAAAACGAGTTGCTCCATGGGATTTGGAATGCCATTCCTCGAGCGAATTCTCCGGACCCTGCTCGAATCGACATGCGCTCGTAGGTGTCGGAGCGGGTACCGTTACTAACAAAGCGCCTAACGCACCGGAGCTCTGGTGACGCTCGACTGCTGCGATCGACTCTGTATTTCCGCAACTAGCTCGACGGCCCGATCCAAGCTCGGATTCCCTTCCTCCATCATCCGAGTCCGGACTTCCTTGAGCACATCCTCTCCTGCCTTCGTCCGTATCCAATAGGCACGGCTCGACAGCGTAGCGTCAATACGTTGTCCCATTCGCCTTGTTTCTTTAGCCGTCGCCCGCGCCAACCAACTTACGTTCGCCCCCCTTCGCTGATATCGGCAATCGACCGAGAGCCGTATCCGATCCGAGTGGTTTGGCATGCCTCTATGAATTGTGCGGCAACTGAACATCACAACGTCTCCCGGTCGGAAATCCGCGGTCGCCCACGTGAGCTCCTCCGGCGTTATCACCGATGCCGCCCGACTCGCTTCTAATTTCTGAGTGCTAGGCACGATACCCGTGTGCTCGATTAGCCCAAAATGGTTGGAACCGGGTGCAACGGCTAGCCCGCCAATCGACTGGTCAATTTCCATGAGCGGATACCACGTCGTGAAAAAGTCGTCCGCACTATAGCCAAAGGATGGCGTTGCATCTTGGTGGGGTCCGGCTCCGCGTGCGACAGTGGCGTCAGGGTCGGGATAAACACAGCGAGTAATCTTCTGATTCCATACACGAACCGGGCCATCCACTAGATGACGCATTATCCCCATAACCTCGGGTGAATTCGCCAGAACTTTTAACGATGGAAGCTCTACCAGTTTGCCATAGACCGCCATCCACTCCTCTTCGGTGGGAAAAGGCCCTCCGCTCCACATTGGATCCGTCGATCCATCCTTTTCTATGAAATAGTAGGATCGTAACGTAGCCATCATGTCGCGCTTGAGTTGGAGCGCGACCTCCGGATCGATCAGCTCACGGATGAAAAGATAACCACGTTCCTCCATCGCCGAGCGAATCTGGTCAGGATCATTGAGAATTCCGTTATTCTCTTGCAGCGTCGCGAACATCTGCGTGTGTCCCCCTTTTATACTCGAGAAGCATAGGTATCAACTTACTCTTCCACCCACTCAAAAACCACTCCCAGTGAGTTCTCGTTATTCAGAATCATATCCCAAACCCGCTTGGCATCGCTTGGACGGACGAAATGAGTTAGCAACGGACCGATTTTCCACCGACCGACTCTACGAAGTTTGATTACTTGCTGAACTTCGTCGTACGTATGATGCTCCGTCTGAACCATGCTGACCTCATAGAGATGGGCCAAGCTGAAGTCGTAGCTGACCTTCCAACGCCCACCGACCATCACAAACCGTCCGCCCCGCTTGATCAATCCGCGGGTCATCACCTCGTCGATAAGTTCGTTGTTGCCCGTGGTCTCGATTACTACGTCGAAAGGACCGAGGCCGGCCAAATCATCCCAATATGTCTCGCGACTGAAATCGAGGACCGATTCAAATCCAACTTCTATTGCCTTGTCAAGACGAAGAGGAATTCTGTCGACGCCAACGGAGGTGCCTCCCCTTACCACCGCGCCTTGCCCGGAAAACAAACCGAGTAACCCCAGTCCAAGCACTAGACACCGGCTGCCGACTCCAATCTGTCCTCTGCCGCTAGCATGTAGCCCGATGCTCGACAGAGATAGAAATGCGGCTTCCCCATCTGATATATCGTCCGGCAGGACGGTGACGTAGCGGTCCCGCCTGATCCTGCCGAACGAGTCGACCTGATCCACGTCCACCTGCTCGTCTGCTGGTCGCGTTCCTGGTAAAACGTCATCCGCCGGCCCTATCCGTGCAGCAGCGTGGGCGCCTGGGCGCGCGGTTTGTCCCACGAATGGGTGTCCCCAATCGTGCGCGTACACCCGCTGGCCAGTGATTGGCCCTAACACACCGTTCCCGACCCGGCCGACTAGTCCGACCTGCTGATAGCCGGATACCGACGGATATCCCACCGCCCAATTTCCGCCGAACAGCCGGTTTTTCTCAGTCCCCGGACTGACGCCGCTGGCCTTGGTAATTATCTCTATGTCGCCCGGCCCTAGCTCCGGCAGCTCGAGGTCGTCCCTTAGCTCCACAACTCCGGGAGCGGTAAAGACGATCCCCTCTATCCCCACGAGAATCCCCAAGATGCGCTGTCAAACCACCCTCGGTGGGACAGACAAACCCGATTCGCCAACCCGCCGTGACATCCGCCGACGCGGATATTCATTCGAATTTTGGCGCCTCGTCTCCCAGGTTATCCAGCTTGCCGGCGAATACCGACGGGTAGTCCTTTAGCTCAATTAGCTCAAGCATGAATCCGTCCGGATCGTAGAAGAAGAGTGCCCGCCAACTACCGTCCGACGGCGGAAAAAGTACCGGAGGTGAAACGAACTTCACCCCCTTTGAGCTGAGGTCCTCGTACGCCGCATCGATGTCTTCGACCCCGAAGGCGACGTGGGCAGTGGCGGCATCGTTGATATCACCGACGCTCTTTCCGCCTTTGGGCTCCACCCACTCGATCAAGTCGATTATTATGTTGCCGGTCTGAGGAGCTACCATTCGCGCCTCGCGCATCTTGGCGTTGGGCAAACCGACCATTGTCGATATCTCCGGACCGTCGTGGGTTACCCAAGTGATGACCTTTAGGCCAAGCATGTCGCGATAGAATTCTAGTGAACGGTCGAGGTCCTTGACCATTACCGTCACGTGATCGAGAGTCTTGAGGTGCATTTACTAACTCCTTTATCGCCAACTTAGACCGATTTACGCCGAAACGGCGTGCTATAACCTACAAGAGCGAAGGTTTCTTGGGCTCTCAACTCAAGTCTTGGAGCTGAGGCATGACCTCTTCAGCCAACATCGTCATCGAGCGGTCCCAGATCTCCTTGGGACGCCATTCGTGGCCCATAGCCAACAAAACGCCGAATCCGCCGACGTCCTCGTGCAGCTTGCGAAGTTTGCGGGCACATTCATCCGGGTCTCCCACGATCCACGTATTGTCTAGCAGGTACTCCACGCCGACCTCTTCATCCGACATTGCTGGATCCTCTTTCAAAAGATCCATCCCTCGCACCATTCTCAGGAAGGGAAAGAAATAGTCGATCCACACCTCCGCGAAACAGCCTTCCAACACTTCTTTTCGGGCCTGTTCGGTCGTTTCGGCGACATGTACGTCACGCGCAATTCGCCAAGTGGCTCTATCGGCCGGTCTATTGACTCGGTTTGCGCTGCTCTCCACGGTTTCGAAGTGAGTCTTGAGGATCCTGATCGGCAAGACGTTGACGCTCATCGGCATCCAGCCTCGTTCGCCAGCCATCACCAATGTTTCAGAGTTCGGTGACAGGCCGGCTACGCCGATCGGCGGATGGGGTTGCTGGAAAGGCTTCATGTGATAGTACAGATCTACCTCGTAGTTCGGTTCCGGAACTCGGAAGCGCCAACGCTTTCCATTCTGCTGCTCATAAAGACCAGGCTTCGGATCCGCCCACAGTTGAAGGATGGTATCGATAGCCTCGTTGGTGATGGCCCGCTGTTCCCCACCCTTGTAATCAACGTCAAATAGTTCAAGATCGCTCGTGAGACCGCCGGAACCGATACCCCAATAAAGGCGACCTTTGGCCATATGGTCGAGTTGGGCAATCCTGTTAGCCAGCACGACCGGGTTGTGATTTGGCATACAGGAGACGCCAGTCCCGAGTTTCATATGCTTAGTCACGGGCAGGGCCTGGGCGATCAACAAATCAGGAGAAGGTATGTTTTCCCAAACACTTGTAAAATGCTCTCCAACCCACGCTTCGTCGTATTTCAACTCATCGAGCCGGATCAGCTGTTCGAGGTCTTCCTCAAGCGTTTCGGTTTGATTGCTTCCAGGCGGATGCAGTGGCATGGTGAAGTAGCCTAGCTTCATGTTGGCAGCCTCCTAAGTTCCTGTCGGGCGTTGCAAGCTGGTGCACCCAATCTGACGTACCAGAACCTCGCCGAAATTCTCCGGCAGTGCGCGAGATTCGTCAATCACTCAATATTATTCGGCGAACGTGCCTCCGTCTATCCGCCCTTCCACTTGGAGTCATCCGGGAAGATTGTTGATCCCCGGTAGATTACCCTCGCTTCGATCACGTCCTGCGAAGCCTCCCGCCACTTAGCCAAATGAGGCGTACGCGTGTGTGCCTCAAAGGCATCCTCGTCAGCGTATATTTCGTAGGCGTAGATCGTGTTAGGATCACTCTCGTCCTGGCTAACGTCGAACTGGTAGCAACCTGGTTCCACACTCACCGAGCTGCCGGCGTCTTCGACTAGCGCCGCGACAACGGCATCGCAGTGTCCTTCTTGGATCTTGAACTGTGCTATCAAAACGAACATCTTTCTTACCATGACCTCCTATTCTGTGGCTTTCAAAAACTCTTCGGTGGCCGGACCCAGAACTTGATACACGCTTACTACGGTAAAGTTAACCCCGCGCCCGCGTTGAATCTGGGCCCACTCATCCGCTTTGTCCAGGTCCATAGTCGGAATGCATATGTGGCGGCCCGCCGATCGCACCTGTCCTACTACCTCCGCTACCACCTTCTGAACCTCGGGGTGCTCCCAATGACCAGCTACGCCCAACGACTCCGCCATATCCATTAGTCCGAGCATGAAAATGTCGATTCCTGGGACTTTGAGAATCTCCGGCAAGTTATCGACGGCTTGCTTTTCCTCGATCATGCCTATGACGATCGATTCCTCGTTGACCCGGTCTTGGTACTCCCTGACGGACGATACGAAGCCGTACCGAGCGGCGCGTGCCGCTGCATTGCTGCCACGACGACCAACCGGGCGGAAACGAGTCTGTTCGACAATCGCCTCGGCCTGCTCCCGCGTATTCATATGTGGCACCAACACGCCACCCGCGCCCATGTCCATATAGAGACTTATCATGGCCGGGTCGTTTCGATAAAGTCTGACTATAGGGACCATCCCAGAGTTTTGAGCCGCTCGAACCATGCTCTCGCAGGTTTCTGCGTCTATGGTGGCCTGATGAACGTCGATGAAGGTCCATTCGAAGCCGGCGTAGCCGCCAAACTCCACTAGGGCAGGCGATGCGACCGCTACCGCCCATCCCCTCAAGTACTCGCCGGCATCAGCCCTCGCAATCAGTGATCTGGCACTCAATTCAAGCTCCTCGGGTAGAATCGTGCGATGATGAGGGCACCTACGTTGTGTCAGACGTCCGCTGGTGAGCCAACGTCGGGATCGGCGCCATCATCCGTTGCACCCTCAAAGGATAATTATTCGGGCCACAGCCGCGCCAGTCAAGCGCCGCAGCCCAACGTAAGTGCTCAGATTTAGGGGTACCTAACTCCGTGTGGGCGTAATATCGCGCCAATGAGTGTCTACCACAGGCGACGACGTCTGATCGGGGAAAGCCAGGAAAGGGTTGCAAGGGCGAAGCCCTTGCCGGGGGATGAGGTCGACCAGATCGTGGAGTTGGAATTCACCCCTTGACTGCCGACTCGGCCTATCCAGTTCACGGGCATGGAGGAGAGAAATACACCCAAATCTGAACTGTTGCAGCTCAACCGATGCAGAGAGTAATAGATTTCCGAGAAATTCTTACGGAGCCGCCTGAGGTTGATCCGGATTGCCCATTTGAGCTTTCCAGCGCCGGATTATGTAGCCATCTATAATATACAAACCACAATATACAAACCACAAGTCAACCAAAATTGGAAAGGAGCGACAATGACTAGAGAAGAGAGGGTCGCCGCAGCCAGCGAGATCGGCTCCGGCGAGTTCAAGAGCGTGGACGTGGACGGCCAGTTGTTATTGTTGGCAAACGTCGAAGGCAAGATCTACGCTGTGTCGGATATCTGCACCCACGAAGAGTGTACCCTATCCGACGGCGCAATCCTGGAAGGCGTAGAGGTCGAGTGTGAGTGTCACGGTGCGCGCTTCGACGTCACCAACGGCGAGGTCACACAGGAACCGGCGGAAGAGCCCCTGAAGACCTACGATGTGAGCGTTCAAGGTGACGACGTTCTCGTATCGTTAGACTAGGCTCCCTGGCATCCGCTCAGGTATCAAGACTCAGTTCATACCTGCGTAAATCGGTATGACGTTTAGCTAGAAAAACGGCTCTGCCGAGTCCGACACTTATCAACTGCCCGCCGACTACGTCACTCCAGGGGAGGGATGGCCGGCGTAAGTGCGAGCCTTTTCCAAAGGAAATGGCAGGACAAGCTGCCATGTACGACCGGGGAGAGGGTTGAGGTGAGGGTGAATAGAGTCCCGCCCTAGCTCGCGACTCCAATTACTGTCGCGTTTGTTGTACCACCCCGCGCCACACCATTTTCATCTCCCTGATGTGGCCTTGCGAAGGCGACGGACTTTCCCCGCCTTCCTGCCACAAAACAATAGCAATTGCGTCAGATAGTAAGTGTTCAGATTTAGGGGCACCTGCTCCGTATGGGCGTAAGATCGCACCCATGAGGGTCTACCACAGGGAAGGACGTTTGATCGGGGAAAGCCAGGAAAGGGTTGCAAGGGCGAAGACCTTGCCGGGGGATGAGGTCGACCAGCTCGTGGATTTCGCATCGGATAGGTTGGAAATCACCCCCTTGATTGCCTACTGAGGTCGCGAGTGGCGACTCGGCCTTTCCGGTGCACGGGCATGGAGGAGAGACGTACACCCAAACCTGAACTGTTGCGTCAGATAGAATATCTTGACAATATTGAGTTAGTTAATAGATAATAGCGTCAATTCTTTCTTGTCGCGATTGCCAAAGCAATCAGAATCAGTTCGCTCACATTGGAGGTTGAGTTCGCATGGGAACGGGATACGCAAACCCGGATGTATTGGTAAACACGAAGTGGGTAGCTCAGAATCTAGACAATTCGACAGTCAAGCTAGTAGAAGTCGATGTAGACACTAGTGCATATGACAGCGGCCACATAGCCGGGGCAGTCGGTTGGAATTGGCAGACTGACCTGACTACACAGCCGGTTCGGGACGTGATCAGCATTGATCAGCTTAACCAATTGTTGAGCCAATCCGGCGTCAACGATGGCGACACCCTCGTCCTGTACGGAGACAACAACAACTGGTTTGCCGCCTGGGCGTTCTGGCAGCTGACAATGGCAGGTTACCCCGACCTCAGACTGATGAATGGAGGTCGTCTGAAGTGGGTATCAGATGAGCGGGCACTGACCACCGAAGTGCCTAAGCCGGCAGCCGGCAACGCGACTGTCAGCGGAGATGATCAGAGTCTGCGAGCGTCCCGCGAAGATGTTTTGGCAGGCATTGGACAAGCGGAGCGAGGGCTCGTCGACGTGCGTTCTCCTGGGGAGTTCAGCGGCGAGTTGCTGGCCCCAGCAAACCTGCCTCAAGAGGGCGCCCAGCGCGGTGGACATGTCCCTGGCGCATCCAACATTCCCTGGCTTACGGCAGTTAACGATGACGGCACCTTCAAGTCGGCCGACGAGTTGAGAGACATATACGAGGGCCAAGGAATCACCGCCGACAAAGACATAGTCGCCTATTGCCGAATCGGTGAGCGGTCTTCGCACAGTTGGTTCGCGTTGAAATACCTGCTCGGTTATCCGAACGTGCGTAACTACGACGGATCTTGGACCGAATGGGGCAGCATGGTCGGCGTGCCGATCGAACGATAATAGGCGTCTCCGACCCGTAGTATCGAAACTTCACTGAGACCGGCCGAGCGGAGGCTCGGCCGGTCTCTATTTCTTCGCCTTTTCGCATAACATCGGTCGCCAGACTTTTATTACCATGGTAATCCTCTGAGTATTGGCAGTCCGCTCACTCGGCCTTAGTGACGCCCGCGGTTCCGATCGAACGCTCACAATTTTGGCTGAGAAGAAATCCGAAGAAATCCATGGTGTTCTTTGCCGGAGGCGCGGCGAGCGTTGAGTGATTTTGCAGGACAGAAGACACTACTGACTGGTCCGGCCCGTACCGGCAAATCGACGTTCCTCAGGCTTCGCTTGGGCCGGCTATTGTTGGAGGGCGCCCCCGGCAACCAGATCACCGTGGTGACGGTCAATCGATCGGTTGCCAAACAAATGCGTCAGTACGTCGACTCGCTCGATCTGCCCGCCGGAGCAACTCCCCGTTTCGACACTTACTTTGGTATCGCCGGCGCCACGGTTGCACGTTATTGGCCACGTGTGCGCGACTTAATTGCGCCTAGCCGACGCCGTCTTTACCCTGTTCCTCTGGCAAATGATCTCGCTCAATACCATCTGCGTCAGATAGTCGAATCGACGATGCACAACAGAGGCTACTTTCGCGGCTTGCGTATCCGGCCCGAACGCATCGTGGCTCAACTTCTGGATACCGCTCACAGTGCTGCCCTGAACGATCGATCGCTATCTGACGCCATAGACCGCCTGAAGGCTACTTGGACGGGCCAACAGATCCGACTGGAGCATTTTGATCAAGCCCACGCGACTTTGGAGGAATATCGCCAGTTTTGTGCCAAAAACGGACTTATAGATGTCTCGTTACTTGTCGAATATTTCAGGCACGTATTGAAGTCGGAGAAAACCGCTCTGGCCAGTCAAAGGAATAGAGCCCGGTACCTCCTCGCCGACAACCTCGAAGAGCACCCACACGTTTCCCAACAGTTTCTTGTCGATCTCGCCGAACATGCGGAGGAGGCTCTATTCGTTGTGGACGAGCAAGCTGGCTTCCGCCAGTTCCTTGGCGCTTATCCAGCCGGCGTAGATAAGCTCATCCCGCGCCTCGACCGACAAATCCAGCGCACGGCAGAACCATCCGTCGACCAGGCGATCGCTGACATCCTGTTAGGAAGCGAGGCAACTGGGCGGTCTACTCCCCCTTCCGACAAGAATTTCGAAGTCTGGCTCAGTCGAACAAGGATCGGGATGATCGACTTAGTAGTCGAACGGACGAACGCCATTGTTAACGGCCCCGACGGCGGCGGGCAGCGGGTGTGTTTGCTTTCTCCCTACGTAGACGGCCTGCTGGCTCTCCTGGTAAAGGATGGATTGTCGAAAAACGGCATCCCCCTGCAAGTCCGTCAGCCAGGTGAGGCGCTTATCGACCGACCGTGTGTCCGAGCATTCCATGCCGTCGCGGGATTGCTTCATCCACGCTGGGCGAGCCCGGTGAGGTATGACGATCTACGCTTGGCGCTCATGGTGTTCCTGAACCTGGACGCCGTCACCGCGTCACTTTTGCTCGACAGGTCGGGTTTCAAGTCGAATGGTAGCTTGGCCCGAATCTCCGAAAGCAGGATTGTTGAGGAGGTGGGTGAAGAGTCGGTGGCGCAATACAATTTCCTACAAAGATGGTCGGCAGCGTATCAGACCGGAGAAGAGCTATCGGTCGATCTGTTCGTGCGCAGGCTGTTTGGAGAGGTAGTTGCCCGCTCGTACCAACCGTTGCGAACACCGTCAGACGTTGCGGCTGACTTCAGCCGGCTGCAACACGCGGCCCGTCGCTTCGTAGAATTGGGACCCGAAGTGTTCGCTGGCGGATCGCCGGCGTCCGGCGCCCGTTTCTTGGAAATGCTTTCGATGCGAGTGACGCCAGCAAAGGCCGATGACGATCCTAGCCTGTCTCCGGGAGTGGTCTACTTGATGCCAGTTCACACTTTTCTGACTGGCGACCTGACGTGCGACTACCAGTTTTGGCTGGACGCTGGCTCCCCAGCTTGGTGGGAGCCGCCCACGCGCCCGTTGGCAAACTCACGTATCCTCTTGCAAGATTGGCCGTACGATCGTGTATGGGATGTGCGGGCCAAGAGTTCGGCACAGACAGCTGCGTTGGCCCGTGTTGTTCAAGGGCTGGCCGCGCGGGCGCGGAATGGCGTAAACATCATCGGTTGCGAGGAAGGTGGCAATACTAGTGGCGCCTTGTGGCGGGCGGTGACGAAGGCTATCGATCCCATTTTTCCAGAGGCGCCGGTGGCATGAAACCGATTGGCCTTCTTTCGGTTGACGTCGGTACGAAAATAGACGGTCCCCGTCATCGGTACGAAAGCATGTCCCGGACTCCGATCCGGGCTAGATGGCTCCCCTCCCCTTCTGGATTCCGGCGAAGGCCGGAATCCAGAAGGGGAGGGGAGAGGCAAGATCGCCACACAATAGGCAAGAACCCGGCACCCCACCATTTTCATCCTCTTATATGGCCCGCGCAAGTCCATGGTGATTCCCGCGCATGTGCGAATCCAGGGGAGGCATGGCCGGCGCACCATCGAACCTGCTCCAACGAAACGGACGCCACAAGCTGCCAGATCTCCCTCTCCATTTGGGAGAGGGTCGGGGTGAGGGTAAAAAAACCCTCGACATTCCGGCGAGAGCATGTCCCGCACCTCGATACCTGGCCGGAACCCAGGGGAGGCATGGGCCGCGCAAATGACCCTCAAACACCTCCACCTGCCTGCCCCCTCAATCCCCACACCAACGAATTCTGATGAAGCTCTGGCCCGATCAGGAGAGAGTTGCCGCGTACGCCGCCGGACCCATGGCCGTGATGGCCGTCCCAGGCGGTGGCAAGACCACGGCTCTGGCGGCCATCGCCGCTCGCTTGATAGCCGGTGGCGCCGGCGAAATATTAATAGTCACCTACCAGAATGTCGCCGTGACCAACTTGCGCCGGCGGGTGGACGAGTTTCTCTCCGACGCGAGCCTGCCTCCGGCCGGATTCCACGTGGCTACCCTGCATTCCCTGGCCTACATGATCCTTTCCGAGCATGGCGAACGGGTAGGCTTTGATGATGAGCCGACCGTATTGTCGCAGGCGGAGTCGTCTCAGCAGTTCGAGCTCATAGCCACAGATCATTATTCCCAGTACGAGGATCGCTGGCGCGGCGAAGAGCCCGTAAATAGCAGGTACCAGGCCGACAGATTCCGCAGGGGTAGGATTGATTTCATCCGGAAAATCGGAGGCAGGCTCACCAGGTGGATCAAACATCACCGCTTGGACCCAGATGAAATCGAACGTGTCCTGCGGGAGTCATCGGATCCTCGTGATCCTCTGGCGTTGGGATGTTGGGTCTACCATGAATATCAACGCCGGTTGGACAACCTAAGGGCATTGGATTTCGACGACCTCGCGCTGCACGCGGACCGACTTCTCAGCGAACAACCCGACGTAATTGAAGACTTCCGGCGTCGCTGGACTCACATACTCGAAGACGAAGCACAGGACAGCGTTCCCCTCCAGGAAAGGATGCTGGCCAAGCTAGCCGGACCGGCGAACAACTGGATACGGGTCGGCGACTCGAACCAGTCGATAATGGGTACGTTCACTTCAGCCGACCCCGCCGGCTTTCGCCGCTTCTTCCAAAATGCCGGCGTTCAGCGTGAGCAGCTGGGACAATCGGCCCGTAGCTCTCCGGCCATCGCCGCAATGGCTAACTTTCTGGTGGACTGGACTCGTCGCAATCATCCGGTAGAAGGTGTTCGCAAACTAGCTTTCGATCCGGCCGAAATCCAAGTCGTCGACCAGGCGGGTCAAACGCGGAATGACGAACCGAATTGGACCGAATTGAAGCTTGACCGTTGTTTCCACAGTTTCGACGATGAGAGACGGTTCATCGTTAAACAGTGGAGCAACCTCCTCGGACTAGGGCACATTCTCACGGGCGCGATATTGGTGCCAACTAATCGGATTGGCGAGACGATGGCGGCCGCCCTAAAAGAAAAAGGTCTCGAATGTGACCAACTGCTCGAATCTAATCCGGCTGTACAGAAAGTTATGGAGCTGATTGCGTCGGCAATTGCTTTCTTTGCTCAGCCCCACCAACCTAGGCTATTGGCCGAATTCTTTGAGCGTTGCTTGAAAGCCGGCTATTGGGAGCTGGAACCCGGCACCGCGCGGGCCAAGGTCAGCGCCATACTTCGGTCGGATGGACGCGAGCTACTGAGCGGACGCCCGCCCGCCCGCTCGCCTGCATTGCTTGCGGACCTGGAAGAAGCTGCCCGCTTCGCCGGTGAAGCCGCGGTCTGGCTCAGAGCTTCAGCTCTACCCATCGAAGAGCTGATCGCCACGTTGGTGATTGAGCTCCGCATGCCGGCGGAAATGGCCGGCTTTAGCGCGAATCTTGCGAGATACTTGAGCCGGCTGATGCGCGAGCACCCGGAATATGGTTTGGCCGAGGTCGCATCACATCTCGATCGGCGGCGGGCGACGGACGTGTCGATCTCGATCAGCGACTCGAACAGCTCCGTATATCAGCCGCGTAAGGGTATCATTACTGTATCAACCTACCATCGGGCAAAGGGGCTCGAGTGGGATGTGGTCTATCTGACTGGCCTGAACGAATGGCACTTTCCCTCCGATCCGGCGAGCAAGTTCTTCGAAGACAAGAGCGAAGAAGCCTGCGCTGTTGAGCGGGCCATCGGCGACCTGAGCGCACGTGTGCCGGGTGGACGTGTCAACCAACCTCCGCCGGAGATTGAGTACATAGCCGAGCGCCTGCGTCTTGTCTACGTTGGGATCACTAGGGCAAAGAAGGCTCTATCAATGAGTTACCATAAGTTCTTGCGCGCCGAAGATGAGGAGAGGCGGGAGCCGCTGTTCCCTACACTCGCCTATAGAGTGCTGAACAGGTATATAGTGAGAAGGGGCAGAGAAATACCATCGAGAGGAACACCAAGGATGCACGGTCAGTATGGACCTGGCGAAGTACCACAGTGAGAGCGGCCCTTGTCGTGCATCATATTAGTGAAGACCAGCAGACCACCCCAAATAATATCGTTCAGATGACCCGTGAGTCGGCGGATGCCGGGGTTGATTTGGTGTTGTTTTGTGAGGCCGCACTGACCGACTTCATTACGGTTGACTGCGCTGGCCACGACCTGCCGCTCGGGCGGCACATTCCAGGACTGACAACCAATGTCTTGGCCAGTGTGACCCGCGACAGAGGCATTTGGGTGGCGATAGGGGTGTATGAACGGGAGCACGATCGGCTCTATGACAATGCCCTACTCCTAAGCCCTGATGGAACCATCGCACTCAAATACCGCCGGATTGATCCACACTGGCATGGTCGAGCCGCGGATCATTCCGTCTATAGACAGGGGTCTGCGGTTGGCAGAGTGGCAACGCCGTTCGGCACCGGTGCATTTTTGATCTGCGGCGATCTATTTTACGACAACCCTATCCGGCGAGTACGTGAATTGCGTCCCGACTGGTGGCTACATCCATTCGCCCGCTGCTTTGACAGCGAAGTAGCCGATAGCGAGCAGTGGCATCGGGAGGAACGATAGGTATACGCAGAGCGAGTGAGACGGATGGGAGTTACTACGTTGATGACGAATCTTCTGACCGATGATTGTAGGTTCGGCTGCTACTTTGGCGGTTCGATGGTCGTATCCGGCAAGGGAGAATTGGTCGATCACCTTCCAATTGGAAAAACCCGCAGTCTACTCATTGATCTCTGAGAAAGTGTTTCAAAAGACGCTGCACGGAGGAAATTTCTTCCTCGCGCTCGATGGGAGAGGATTGAAGCCTGCTCCGTACCCCGATACAGGGGTCACGGTTAAACCTTCGCTATTTTCGGCCATGGAGATGATTCCTTCGGGCATATCAAAGACTTCTGTAACATCCTTTAAGAACCGCTTGGACCATCGCAGAGTGATGTTTTTCGACGAAGCAGAGTTGTTGGGTTGATGAACAATTGTTGAATAGACCAGTTGGTCTCCAGCCTGACTCCCGCCGCATGCGGCTGAGCTGCGCTGCTCTGGAAGCCTTCGACCGATGCCGGCGTCGCTTCGAGCTGGCAAATCTGCGCATGTTAGATTGGCCCGGCCTATCGACGCTCGATCTACCCAGTAATAGAGAACCGGCCAGATTGGGGCGAGCTTTCCATCGTCTCGCCGGCGATTGGTTGGCTGGTGCAGAGATCAATCCCGTCGACGTTGAGGAGGATGACCCAGCTCTCGGCCGTTTGTGGCGACAATTCTCTAGCCGGCCTCCGGATATTGGCAGCGGCCCCAAGATGGTGGAGCAAGAGATCGCGCTGGCAATCGAGGGTGCTGTTGTAGTTGCCCGGCCCGATCTGATCTGGCGGACCGAGGACGGCCGGCTGACGATCTTCGACTGGAAGACTTCGGCGCCTCCATCTGCTGAAATTATTGCCGGATCGTGTCAGGCCAAGTTGTATCCATACCTACTCGTAGAGGCGGCCAGTTCAATGGGATTCGGAACGTTGGAGCCGGCCGGTGTAGATATGTATTTTCACTTCGTGACTGAGCCCGACCAGACCATCCGAGTCGAACACTCGGCAGAACGTCACAAATCAATCGACGCGTGGTTGCGTCGAGAAGTCAAAGTTATCTTGGAAACGGTCGATTTTCCGCAGACGACCGATCTGGGGGAATGCGCTCGATGCAAATACCAGACGTATTGCCATCTTGGCGGCATTGACCTTGGACTAAAGTCGGTCGGGGAGGACCTTGAACCTCCAAGCGTTGAATACATCGACTACTTTTAAGAACGCAACCACCACCTCTTAATCCCCAAGGGGCATCGCAACCCATAGGCACGTCCATCCCCGGACATCGGGAACGCTCTATGAGCCGCCCTCGCTGTGCAATCGAACGACCCTTGCCAACCTCCGTCAACTCGTGCGGCTTCAGTCCTACGATGGTATAATTATAAACAAATGATCATACATCCGCGCCGCCCGGCGTAAGGACGGCTGTCGCGGCCATGCTGGCTGAGCCAAACCCAGAATCCTGGCAAGCCCACCGACAGTCGCAGGGGCCGCTCTCGAGCCGCCTTAGGTGGAGAACCGAAAAACCCGGCCGGCCTCTTTCGACCCACTCAGGTCCGCTCCCAAAACCATAAAAATGCAAAACAAATCCCCAGGCAAGTCGACCGGAAGTCGCAGCGGCGGCTCCTGTGCCCATCCTGGGGTCGAGAATCGAAAAACGCCCGGACGCTACGCCCATGACTATCATTATGGGCAGACAGTTGGTAAAATCTAAACGTGGCTTCATTGGCTATATCTCGAGAGTTGTAACCCTACGCAATTCTCCACTAACCCCCGATTTCGTTCTCCATCTGGAATAGCGACATGGCCGGCTGGGCCGCTCGAGCAAGGTCTGCATGATCGTCTTATCAATTAGAGAAAAATGTGTGTAATCCACGAGATCTCGGTGGACTCATTTGCTTGGCACAGATCAAGCGAAAGATCAATGAGCCGAGAGATTCGACGGGAACGATTAGGGTAAATTAGGAGAAATCGAACAAGCCGTGAGTGGCTATCGAATAGGACGGTGACAGCAATTTGGACGCAGGTCGTATCAAGCCGGTAAGCATAGAAGACGAAATGCGCGGGGCGTACCTAGATTACGCAATGAGCGTAATCACTTCCCGGGCGCTTCCTGACGTGCGTGATGGCCTGAAGCCTGTCCAACGACGCATCCTTTACGCGATGCACGACTTGGGCATCCGCGCAAATACCCAACACAAGAAGAGTGCCCGCATCATTGGCGAGGTATTGGGCAAGTACCATCCCCACGGCGATGGACCGGTGTATGAGGCAATGGTACGAATGGCCCAGCCCTTTTCTCTGCGCTACCCGCTCGTACATGGCCAGGGCAACTTTGGTTCGGTCGATGGCGACCCGCCGGCGGCAATGCGCTACACCGAGGCGCGACTCTCAGCCATTGCCGAAGAGATGCTGACCGACATTGACAAAGAAACCATCGACTACACGCCAAACTTCGACGACAGCTTGAATGAGCCTGCAATCCTGCCGGCTACCTTGCCCAATTTGCTGATCAATGGCGCATCTGGCATCGCGGTCGGTATGGCGACCAATATCCCACCTCACAACCTTAGCGAGATCGTCAACGCCATGACCATGGCCCTGGACCTTTACGAAAAGTGTATCGACAGGGGCGTTCCTTTCGACCTGTTGTGGCCGAGGGTCATGAATACACCGCTCGCCACTTCTGAATTGGCCGCTGCGTTAAAGAGTGTTCCAGATGAGCTACGGGCTACAATCGAGAATGAGGCCGCCAAGCTGGCGAAATGCCCAGACAATCGTCTGCGCACCGAGGCGTTTCAAACAGTAATCGACCAGATGATCGACATCACTCCCGACCAACTCATGAAGTATGTTCGTGGACCGGATTTCCCGACCGCTGGAATCGTCCAAGGCGTCGAGGGGATCAAGACCGCCTATGCCACCGGCCACGGCAAGATTGTTATCTCTGGACGGGTCACCACCGAAGAGACCCGGCTCGGACGCTATCAAATCGTTATCACCGAATTGCCTTTCCAGGTAAACAAGGCGAATCTCATTGAAAAAATCGCTGATTTGGTGCGGGCCAAGAGGATTGATGGCGTTTCGGACTTACGTGACGAATCCGATCGGAGTGGCATGCGGATCGTGGTAGAGCTAAAGAGAGATGCCATGTCGCCCAAGGTGATCAATCAACTCTATCGCCACACGTCACTGCGCAGCAACTTCTCGTTCAACATGTTGGCGCTGGTCGACGGCCAGCCGCGTCTATTGACGTTGAAGTCGATGATAGTTCACCACCTCAACTGGCGGCACACCGTCATCACTCGTCGCACGATTTTTGATTTGAACAAGGCAAAGCAGCGCGCGCACATCCTTGAAGGTCTCAAGATCGCGCTTGACCATCTCGACGCGGTCATCCGAACGATTCGTCAGTCCTCCAACGCCGATACTGCTCGCGGACAATTGATGACGCGATTCAAATTGACTGAAATACAGGCACAGGCAGTGCTGGATATGCAGTTGCGGCGGCTGGCTGCCCTCGAACGTAATAGGATCCTGGAGGAGTACAGCGAGGTAATTAAGCTCATCGCCAAACTGGAGGACATCTTAGAAAATCCCGTAAAGATCCTGCGCATTATCCGGGACGATCTGCTCGCCCTGAAAAAGCGGTACGGCGACGAGCGTAGGACCAACATATTCGCCCGCGAGCTGGCCGAGTTCCGCGAGGAGGACTTGATCCCCGAAGCCGACGTGATAGTCGTCGTCAGTGGTAAAGACTATGCGAAGCGGCTACCAAAGGATAGCTACCGTGTCCATAACCGCGGTGCAAAGGGTCTGATGACTACTCTTACCCGCCAGGACGATGCCGTCCAGCATCTGCTGGTGACGAACACCCACGACCACGTCATGTTCTTCACCAATCAGGGACGCGTTTATCACGCCCGGGCCTTTGAGTTGCCGGAGTCCACCCGAGGCGGTCGCGGGACCCCTCTGGTTAACCTCATTCGCATCCTGCCGGAGGAAACCGTCACCGCCGTCGTCAACGTGCCGAGCTTCGATCTGGCCGAACACTTCGTCCTAGTGAGCCGGCAGGGCAAGATCAAGCGAGTCGCCCTTAGTGGCTTCGCATCAGTGCGAGCGAATGGCCTACTCGCTATGGCCTTGAACGAAGGCGATGAGCTTATCAAAGTTCACACTACGAGTGGTATGGACCACATCATCGTCTTAACCGAGAATGGCCAAGCGTTACGGATGAGTGAGAGCGATATACGCCTTTCGGCACGGGCCAGCGGCGGTGTGCGCTCCATTTCGTTGGAAGGAGACGATAGGGTCATCGGGTCTGAGGTCGTGCGGCCCAAGGGCGAAATATTGGTAGTAAGCCAGCAGGGATTCGCCAAGCGAACATCGGTAACAGGATTTCGGCTACAACAACGTGGTGGCAAAGGAGTAATTGCCGGCACCATTAACGACAAGACCGGCTTGATCGCGGCGGTCAGCGGGGTCACCGTGAGAGATGAGATTTTTGTGATCTCACGGGAAGGGCTGGTTGTGCGTACGGCCGTGCAAGGTGTCTCGAAGCAGGGGCGCACCTCTATGGGGGTAAAATTGATGAACGTTGCGCCAGGAGACGAGATAGTCGGCGTCTCGATACTTCGAGCGGACCAACAGGTTACCGCTGGCGGAGTTAGTGGCAAAGATCGCCGGCGCGGTAAGAAGCCAAGATCATCCTAACGGTTCGGTCGATCCATGGATGGCGGCAAGCTCGCAACCGGTTTAGATCGTCCACAGGCACAGCGGGTACGTGGTTGCTGCTTGTCGCGTGGAGCCCACACCGGGTAAAGAAGTTCACCTGATTCGTCCGGCGAAAGTTCGCATCCAGCCGCGATGTACCACATTGACTATAATAAACTTGCTGCGCACTGGCGGGCGTTCGCTATCGACTCGTTTGAACTCGTTTCCCAAACTGATTTCTATGTGAGGCAGAAGCCATGAGAATGAATACAGCGAAACAGAAGATGCTCGAAGGCAAACCAGCTTTTGGTTACGCTTTGAGTCTTGCGTCGCCGCTTGCTGGCGAAGTTCTTGGCCGATCCGGCATTGACTATATTATGGCCGATACACAGCATGGATCCTTCGGCCCCGAATCGACTATCGCGACGTTAATGTCTTTGATGTCTGGATCAGCGGTTCCGATGGCTCGCGTCGCCAGAAATGACTTCACGATGATAGGCAGGTTGCTGGACGAAGGAGCGCTCGGCGTAGTAGTTCCAATGGTAGATACGGTGGAAGATGCACAGGCAGCAGCACACGCTTGTAGGTTCCCTCCGAAAGGGGGACGCTCGTGGGGGTGGGGGCGCGCCCGGAGTTACGGAGACGACTACAGCGAACACATAGACGAGCAGGTCTTCGTTGCAGTTCAGATCGAAAGCATCCAAGCAGTGAACCAAGCTGAAGCTATCATGTCCGTTCCGGGAATTGACGGATGCTGGATCGGCCCGGCCGATCTCGCCCTATCCATGGGGATTCACCCTCGCGACAAGTACGAGAACGAAGACCACGCAAGGGCGCTTGAGAGAGTACTCGAAGCCTGCCACAATACGGGCAAGATTGCCGGCATAGCTAGCGAATCCGTTGAGGAAGCGCTTCAGCGCGCACAAGAAGGATATCGTTTCCTAACAGCCGGGAGCGATCTCAGCTTCATCTTGAAAGGTGCGACTGCAGGCGTCAAAGAGCTGGGCCTATAGGCCTCAATCTGTCTTAAAAGCACCGGTGTTGGGACTCTGATACAGTCCGTGCGACCGCAAGAGGTGTGGATCAGACGGAGACGAGAGTACCAAGCTGTCTATCCTGAGGTGCCCATAGCGTCAGAGCTAGAATCGTCTTCCGGTCGCTCCGTTGGACCAACCGTCTCATCGGCACGAGTCGATGCACCTTCATCTTGGATGGCCTGTTCAACAGTCGTTGGTTCATCGGGAATTTCCAGCACACTGGGGGCATCGACTCTCGGGGGTGGCCCATAACTCAGAGGCATACCAGTGGACATTAATTCCTCATCATCTTGATTGAGGCTGAGACCGATGCGTCTTCGCTCAGTATCGATCCTGAGAATACGGATCATTACTTTCTGACCTTCGTGAACTACAGAGCGCGGATGTTCTATGTGAACAGTGCCCATTTCACTGATATGGATTAGGCCTTCAACCCCTTCTTCCAAACGGGCAAACGCTCCAAACTTGGTCAGTTTCGTGATCACCCCGGGTACAACATCACCCACAGTGTACCGTTCAACGACTGTGTCCCACGGTTCGGACTGAGCGCGGCGCAGACTGAGACCGATTCGTTTCCTCTCTTGATCAACGTTAATTACCATGACTTCCAGTTCGTCGCCTACTTTCACCACATCACTTGGATGATTGACCTGGCTCCACGCCAATTCTGACAGGTGGACCAGACCATCTGCCCCCCCAATATCTACAAACGCGCCAAAGTCCGAGATACTGGCAACCCGACCCTTTCTAACGTCGCCAACGTGTAGTTCGTTGAGCAACTCCTCGCGCCGCCTGCCTCTTCGCTCAAGGGTGGCGAGCCTTTCGGAGAGGATAAGCCGATTGCGCCTGTGGTCGAGTTCTAGGATCTTAACCTCGATTTCCCGACCGACCGCTGTACGTAAGTTCTCCAGTGTTTCCTCTTCGTTTGAGCCTGAGCGCAGTCCTACGGTTTGAGACAAGGGAACGAATCCTCGCAGACCTTCAGCATCCACCATCAACCCGCCACGGTTCACGTCAACCACCTGGACGTTCAGAGATTCGCCGGCGTCAAGGTGCTTTTGCATCGTCAGCCAACCACTCTTGGCTCTGGCCCGGTCGACTGACAACACGGGGTTTCCAGATCGATTCTCTGGAGCCACCACGTAAACCATCACCTTGTCGCCTATCGAAAGCTCGCCGCGCTCCACTAGCGGACCAACTTCTCGGTGATGGACTACACCTTCCACTTTCGTACCTATGTCGACCGAAATGTTCTCACGGTCTATACTGACCACTGTTCCGGCAACAATCTCGCCACGCTTGGGAACAAACGATTCTTCCCCAACCTCGGCTAGGAGATCAGCCATCGACATTTCGGAGTTTTCGGACTGGGACACAGACTCGGAATCCTGCTTGGCGTCGTCGGAGGATTCGGTGGGTATTCCCGGTTCAACCAGGTTTTCGTCCTCCGATTGGTTCAGCGGCTCGTGCATATATAAAAAGCACCTTATCCTATGTTGAGTAGTTCCGTCATTATACAAGATATCTCTTGCTAACCCACTAGAGTGCCAAAGAACTGAAAGATTATTCTAAAGAAACAGAGTACGCGAGTGAATTAACCACTGTGGCGAGTGGTCGTGGAGCAGACCGGCTCCTGAGCGCAGCCCTGATCCTCATGGCCGGCAACGCTCTCAGTAGAGTCTTCGGCCTCGTGCGTGAACAAGTGATCGCCGGCTTGTATGGAGCAACCGGTGTGACTTCATCGTTTGCGACGGCGGCTACCGTGCCAACAATGTTCTACGATATCTTGATCGGTGGCGCAATTAGCGCGGCGATGGTGCCGGTGCTGGCCCAATACGCCAGTCCCGCTCAGCGGCAACAACTGGGCCGGTTGGTTACGGCTCTCCTTATGATCGCCGCCGGCGTGGGACTGATTGCGGCGTTGTTGATCCACCTGTCGGCACCAGTACTCACCTTGGCGCTTGGGGCGGCAGCTTCGCCGGAGTTCGGAGACCAGACGACAGACTATCTGCAGATAATGGCGCCGGCCATCGTATTTCTGTTGCTGTCGGCGGTTGCGGCTGGGGCCAACTATGCGAGGAACAGACATCTGTGGCCCGCATTGGCGGCGTCAGGCTTTAACATGGGAGTGATTGCCGGCGCACTCGTACTTGCTGATACGGTAGGCCCATCTGCCCTCGCTGTAGGATTACTGATCGGAACGTTCGCCCAATTTCTGCTCCAGATGCCAGGGTTAAGAGACCTTAGACCACGCTGGTTCAACCGCCAGACCTTATCCGAGCTAGGGCGCATGGCCAAGTTATATCTCCCGGTCCTTCTCGGACTGATCATTTCTCAATTGGGCGTAGTGATTGACCGTAACCTAGCCTGGCGGACCGGCGACGAGTCGGTCGCAATAATGCGATTTGCAACAACGCTCGTCCAACTCCCTCTAGGGTTGGTCGTCACGGCAACTTCGTTTGCAGTCCTAGCCGACTTGTCACGCTCAACTATCGGTGAATTCGAGAGGGGAAGAGCAGCCTTCGCCGCCACGTTATCGCAGGGCTTGAGGCTTGCGCTTGTGCTGATTATTCCAGCCACAGTCGGCCTCGCAGTTCTGAGCCAACCGATAGTGGAGGTCCTCTTCCAACGCGGCGCATTCGATGCTGACGCCACCCAGCGCACCGCATTAGCGTTCCTTATCTACTCCCCTCAAATGCCGTTCGTTGCTGTTGGCCAACTGCTTGTGTTTGCGTTCTACGCGCGGCGCGACACTATGACGCCGGCATTGGTCGGTCTGGCCGGGGTATTGTTTTACGTGGTGGCTGGACTCGTGAGTATAGGGCCACTGGGCCTTGGCGTCTTTGGGTTGATAATGGCGAACACTCTACAGAACTCATTACATGCAGTTGTCTTGGTCATCCTTATGATTCGTGTGGCGGGCAGCAGTTGGCTGCAAGGCGTAGGAAAAACAATACGCATCAGCCTCATTGCGAGCCTATTAATGGGAGGATTTGTCTCTCTGGCGACTTCCCAAATCGATTGGGGGATATTAGGCCTCGCGATATCGATCGTGCTGGGTGCGGTAATCTACCTAGCTGCTCTCCGAGTTCAGCGCTCCAACGAATTGGATCTGGTAGCCGACCTGCTCCGCCGAAGGCTACATCGGAATGCGTAGCAGGAGCCGGAGTTGGCCGGTAGCTTTGTACCGGTGTCGCCGATCGTGGTGTTTGCAAAACCGCTACTTGTCACTTCCGTAGACGCGGCAATTAAACGGCTGAGCGAGCGAGTTCCTAACCGATTGAGCTCAGGAAGCGCTCAGCGTTCCCGCCTAGGATGCCCGAAATTTGGGCTGGCGTCAGAAAATCGCAATGCGTGATGTAGTTCTGTAGCTGTCGATATGTGGCCTTGGTCAAGACCGGCGGATAATCCGTACCCCAAAATATCTTGTCGGCACCGATATTCTCTACCGTCCACCGGACAAATTGTTGTGCCGTCGGAAACGGATATTCCTCAGATCGTTTGACCAAATTATGTATCGCAGCAAGATCGGCCCATATTCTGGGATGGGTAGAAAGCAATGCTCGCTCCTGCCATCCCTCACCGTTGGCTCCACCTACGTGGCAGTTCACGATCGATATGTTCTCGAACTCGTCGATTAGTCCCCGAATTGCGGTCACGTCCTCGGGTAAGGAGACTATCAGATCGAGCGCGAGTACCCGTTTAAGCTGGTTCAATCGTTCCCAGATGCGCCACTCATTCTCGCCGTCGAATCGGAAACCACTTCGCAGTCTGCGAGTAGAGGCCACTTCAACCTTCAGGCCGATCATTCCTGCATCGATCAAGCGTTCAAGCTGGTCGGGTGCATCTGGTTGGTCCATAGGGCCAAGGAAAGCGAAGCCGACGAACCGATCAGGCCAACGCTTCAATGCGTCGATTACTGCCTCGTTTTGGTCGCCGTACATATTGTGCTGAACTAGGAACGCCTTATCGACGCCGGCGTCGTCCATATACGCCAACAAGATCTCGGGAGGACTGGCCGGCGGATGAAAAGACGGGGGAAAGACCTGCGTCGGTTCACCTTCATCAATTACCTTCCCGTAGCCGACCGGTCGCCAAAATCCAGTAAGTTTAGGCGCTATATGGGTGTGCGAATCGATGATCATGATACCTCCCTGTCTCCGATTCGGAGATGACGACAGCGCAGGGTCTTTTGATTCTCCATCCGTGGCGGCAATCGTTGACCCTATGGTTTGACTTCCGGCCTAGCATAGTCTTTTCTAAATATTTGTTTCGCATTTTCAACATTGTAGAAGCGACCCTGCGCGAACCGATAGACGCCGGCTGCCTGGATGTTTGTTTTGCAATTTCTAGATTTGGTTGGCGGTCGTCCCCGAACTGATGTGGACCGGCACCTCGGACCATTGCCATCATCCAGCTTGACACGGGGCGGACCAAACATTTGTTTTGCATTTTCATATCTTTGCGCGTTGGCCTTGTGTGGACCAGTTGAGGCCGGCGGTCTGGAACGAGATTGCCGCTTGGCCGGACAGGGTATCTTCCGAACATTAGTTTCATAATTATACCATTGTAAGAGCGATCCTGCAGAGCTGATAGAGGCCGCCAGAACCTTACGATTTTCCACCCAACGCAGTCACAAAAACTCTCGTACCGCGGCGGCGCGTTGCGCGATTTCTCTGTAGCGGCAATCCGCCTCGAGGGTTAAAGACGACAACGTACTGAACGTTAGATTCTCAGGTTGACAATCGTGAAGTCTATCAACATAACCGAGGGTAGAGGTTGTCGCAAACACCAGGATTCCCCAGTTTTCGCCATCGGGCGGGATATGAATCTCGGATAGTATTATCGGTGGCATAAAACATCGAGCTTGGATTCCCCAAACTACTATCGAGGTAAGAATGGGCAAAGTGATCATCTATAGCGACGGCGCGTGTAAGAACAATCCGGGGCCAGGTGGTTGGGGTGCTGTCCTACTTTACGCCGGACAAATCAAGGAACTCAGCGGCGGGGCGAAGTCTACCACCAATAACCAGATGGAGATTCAGGCGGCGATAGAAGCGTTGAGGTCACTCAAGAAGACGTGTGAGATCGATTTCTATACCGACTCAAAATACTTGCAGAACGGGATTACCGACTGGCTCGCCAATTGGAAACGCAATGGCTGGCGAACATCCAACAAACGCCCGGTGAAAAACAAAGATCTCTGGCAGGAACTTGACCGGTTGGTCCAACTGCAACAGATTTCATGGCTTTGGACCCAGGGTCACGCAGGGGACTGGGGCAACGAACGTGCACACCGACTTGCGTCGGTCGCGATGCGCAAGTTATTGGAGTGAACGAACGCCGCTCGCCAACCGTAGCCAATTGGGATTATTTCTGACCTGAACAACCAATGTACCGCGTCGTGATTGGTGCAGATCAATTGGGGCTGGCACTCAGTGCTCAGGTATCTATGATTCTGCCAAGCACGGCCCGAGAGAATTGACTTTGGGCGAGACTCGAACTACGAGTCAGGGGCCGGCCGCCCGTGATATTGCTGGTATATCTCGCGGAACTGGGCCTCTTTTTCAGGTGGCGTGTTCGTGAGAAAAGTCCGGTAAATCTCGTACTCGGTTACCGGCCCACCCCTAGCCTCTGCTATGGTGTAAAGGACTCGTAAAGATATCGCTACCACCTCGTGTCCCAGCCCTAAGTACATCCCCAACAGTAACGACTCGCCAAGAATATATGGGCAAAACGCCAGGTTTGCTTGCCGGATTTCGTGCGTGGTTTGCCCGGCCGTAGCATCGAGAAACTCTTGGATGTTGGTCACCCCATAGGGTTTGCAATATTTCTTTCCTTGACTAATAGCCTCGGCCAAACGGTCGGCGAGGTCCAATTGTTCTGTCGCGTACAGAGTGTAGTATGCAAGGAGCTGTGCTGATCCTTCATGGAACCACTGTGGACTGGTTTCTTGCCTCCAGTAGAAGTGAGCCAGCTCGTGATACAGAACTTTTCTGAACTCTCTGGTTCCCTCCGATTCTTTTATCACGACGTGTGTGAAGTCATTTAGTCCCGATGCTGTGTTCGAGCCAGCTAGACGCCATTCGGGTTCCAACAACACTATGACGTTAGTCTTTTTCCATGGGAGTCCCATGAAATCCTCAATCGCCTCTATCCCAGCCTTCGTAACTTCAAATACGTCGTCGTAGCGTGAAACTGAAGACCGGCGGATCGCATAGAGGTTTACGTCACCCATTGAAGTCAAGGAGATAGTCTCGGAACGCACTTGGCCATCCCGAATCAAGCCGGAGAAGATCTCCTCCGACGCGGCGACGCTGCTTAGTACGACGATCAGCGCCGTCTCTTCGTCCGTTAGACCGTCCTTGTACCAAGCCTGTTCGGCGAGTTGCTCAAGGCGACCTTGTTTCATTTTTGCTAAGGAGCCTAGAGCATCGAATTGCAGTGAACTTACCGGATCACTCAACAGAGACGCGCCGACGAGTTCTGTGGCAAACTCGAGGTTTTCAAGAGCGATGTCCCGCAAATGTACGGTAGCCCACCGTTCGTCTTTTGTCAGATCGTCGGAGAGCCAGGGAAGATTCAATATGCGTCTGGCCAAGGAGACATCTTCTTGAGCGATATACCGCAGGCCCACAATGGCTTCCCATTCGTCTTCCGTCAGATCATCGGAGAGCCAGGGAAGATTCAATATGCGTCTGGCCAAGGAGACATCTTCTTGGGCGATATACCGCAAATTCATGATAGCCCGCCGTTCACCTACCGTGAGTCCGTCGGCGAGCCAAGGAAAATATGTTATGAGCTGGGGAAAGGAGACGTCTTCTTGAAAGATGCCTTGAAGACCACGAATTGCCTGCCGATCATACTGCGGCCAATCTAGAACGGCGCCAGTGTCCAAGGTGGTTGGCAGCAACAGCTTAAAATCGCCCTCTGTTTCAAATGCATCTTTGAGGTTGCTGTTGGGTAGCTGTGCGGGACGCGCAATTCCATTGGGTTTCGTGTTGTCGTATTGCCTGTACAGCGCGTTTACCTTAGCTTGCTCCTCCAGGTCTGCCGGTAGGTCTCGGCCAGTGATGATGGACTTCAGGTGATCACCAAGCAGCAATCCATGCGTCTGTCCACTACTCTTGTCGTAGTGCATTATGCCGCGTTGGAAGCGTATGTAGATGAAACTGCTGTTGTTCGGGTCGGGGGCAAGCCGCGAAGTTACGGCTCCCCACATTTCGAGGTTGATCCCCGGCATCCAGTTCGGATCCCCACTGCCGTTGGGATAGGCGTCCTCAAACTTTACCGTGCTCAGGAAGATCTCGTGGAAGTTGACGTTTACGTCTCCCCAGACATTCGGAACGTTCTGTTTTATCCAGTCCAGCAGCGCCGTCTGATAATTTGGGGAGCCAAGACGGGGTGCGGTCGCTACTAAGTCTTCGTCAAAGTTTGGGAACGTCGCGCCATTAGCAATGTTGTACTCGAGCAGGCCTTTATCCAGAATATTGAGCTGCCCAGTACTGCCGTCCGGCCTGATTTGGATGACTCTCCTCTGGAAGAACTGGACTTGGCTTCCTCGGAAGAGGAACTTGCGCGAGGCTGGATATCCAAAGGTCTTCACCCCTCCTCGCCTGATGAAGTATTCCCAAATCGTGTCGTCGGAGATCCAATAACCGGTCTGGGGAAAGTACCGGTCACCACTTACCGGCGATTCGGTCTCGTTTGGCGCGGCTCTCGCAAGAGCCGGAGACGCCAAGATCGAAGTTATCACAACTAATGAAAGAAAAAACCTGAGCGCACCTTGCCCGATCAAAGGTTCGTCCGCACCTCTCAATGCGTAATCGACTCCGTACGTGTGTGATTGTCCCTGAAAATATTGAGATTCCTAGCAAGAGCCTCGTAAAAGAGCATTGGGCAAGCTTGTATCGAGTCTTGTGGAGACTCTCTATGAGAGATAAGTGGCTTCGCCACCAAGACACGCTGTCACCGTCGTCGCCGTTTCGCCGGCAATTAGGTGAGGAGGGGAAGGCTAATCAGCCGGGGTCAGAACAAACAGCATTGCTCTACCATCTTTGCCGTGGATGAACAGCCGGTCGCCGTAGATGTGGAACTTCGTCAGGCTAGGCAAGATATTCAGAAAACGCGCCTCCCGTTCCATCACGCCGGCAGGGTTCGCGCAGGCACGATCCGTCGCTAGCAGGGAGTCGAATGTGATTTCCTGGTCATCGACACCGTACCGCGCCTCGTATGAGTTGCAACCGGCCGACCCCGAAACGCGGCCTTCCCCAAAGGACATCGTAACCTCGGGGCCCGGCAGTGGCTCTGTAACCAACATTTTCCGCGTCCCTGGCTCGGGCACGTGGTCTTTCACGAATGCCTTCAGGGCCCAGTCTACATCGGTAATGTTGTGGACGGCCGGCAACGTCGGCTCGAAGGTCAGCATCTTGCCCCTGGATGTCCGGATCAGCAACCGATTTGACCCCGCATCCTTGTCTACAGAATAGTCGCGAGCTTGAGAAAGGACGTTTGTGAAGCCTCCTTCTAACTTGAGAAGCTCGTCGGCGCAAAACGAGTAGTCTCCAACCATCAACATTGTAGAAAAGCCAATACGCCCCTCGGATGCCTCGTACGTTGCAAGATAATCCAGACAGGGGGCAGCGCCGGCGGCTCGATAGTCGTCCAGGAAGACCAGGGTAGCCGCAGGCGCGTCTCCTTCCCAATCGCCCTCAGTCAAAAGCTGCCACTGGGTGCCGGCGAGTGCGATAGGAGTCCCCGACAGTGTTTCCTGCTTGACGAAAACCAGAATAGCATCACCGGCCGTGCCGAGAATCTCCAATCTGTCGCCGATAACGCGAAATCTCTTAGCTTTCCCTAGGGCCCTCATATACGCGTTTTCTTGGTCGGCAGTCGGACAACCCATGACAGTACTCCCGATCAGTGTTATAGAGAATGCTCCGCCGCCTCCGGCGATGGGAGTTCCCCCTTCAGATCGGCCCCCGTATCGGTTGCAGCCGGCGGAGCCACTAAACGAGTCCGCATTCACCTCCAGAGTTAAGAAGGTATTCTCGATGGGCGGTTTGCCGTACATCGATTCCAATATCCATACCGCGCCGCCGGGACGCACGACCGGAGAGGAGCCGTAAGCGACGATCAGAAACAGCGTTGCCGCAGCGGCGAACGTGCGGGGAATCATGTCCGTGAACCTCATAGTCTTCCAATTCTCATTCGAGGACAGCATCCAGCGCCGGACGGAAGGCGCCTGTGCTTAGTTCTCCTGACTTCACGCCCACTTGTGCTCCATCGCCACTCCACCACTGTACCGTCCAGCATCACAATCGCGCCGCCATCCTCCGTTCTCGCCAACGCATACGCATGGCGTTCATCTGCCGCCATCGTATCGCCGGCGATTTGGAATGAGGGGACCTCTATTCAACTGACCTCAAAGCAAACAGCATGCCTCCACCGTCATCCGCGTAGATGAACAGCCGGTCGCCGTAGATGTGGAACTTCGTCAGGCTAGGCAAGAGATTCAGAAAACGCGCCTCCCGTTCCATCACGCCGGCAGGGTTCGCGCAGGCACGATCCGTCGCTAGCAGGGAGTCGAATGTGATTTCCCGGTCATCGACACCGTACCGCGCCTCGTATGAGTTGCAACCGGCCGATCCCGAAACGCCGCCCTCCCCAAACGACATCGAAACCTCCGCGTGCGGTAGCAGGTTTGTAACCAGCATATGCCGCATCCCTGACTCGGACACGTGGACTTCCACGAACGCTCTCAGGGCCCAGTTTCCATCGGCGATGCTGCCGACAGCCGGCAGCAGAGGCTCGAAGGTCAGCGTTTTGCCTCTGGATGTCCGGATCATCAACCGACTTGACCCCGCATCCTTGCCTACAGAGTAGTCGCTCGCTCGCGAAAGGTCGGTTGTGAAGCGGCCTTCCTGACTGCGAATCTCGTCGGAACACGACGGGTAGGAGGATCCAACCATCGACATCCACGGAAAGCCAATCCGCCCCTCGGATGCCCCGTACGTTGCAAAGTAATCCCGACAGGCGGCAACGCCAGCGGCTCGATAGTCGTCCAGGAAGAACAGGGTAACCGCGGGCGCGTCTTCTTCCCAGTCGCCCTCAGCTAATAGCCGCCATTGGGTGCCGGCGAGCTCGATAGGATTCCCCGGCAGCGTTTCCTGCTTGATGAAAACCAGGGTAGCATCGCCGGCCGTGTCCAGAATCTCCAATTTATCGCCGATAACGCGAAATTTCTTAGCTTTCCTTAGAGCCTTCAGATATGCATTTTCTTGGTCAATGATGGCGGCAGGACAACCCATGACAGTTCTCTCGATCGGCGGAGTCGAGAATGCTCCGCCGGCTCTGGCGATGGGAGATCCCCCTTCAGATCGGCCCCCGTATGAGTTGCAGCCGGCGGAACCACCGAACCGGTCTGCCTTCACGCTCAGTGTAATGAAAGTATTCTCGACGGGTGGTTTGTCGTGCAGAAATTCGAGTACCCATACTGTGCCATCGGATAGCTCGGCTGGGCCGGGCAGGGACGTGGGGGCGGGCAAAATGATAGAAGTCTCCACACTGGTGATGCGAGAGGTGTCCGATGGGGAACCGCAAGCGGCGATCAGGAATATGGCTGCCGCAGCGGCCAAAGTACGGGCAATATTGTCTGTGAATCTCATAGTCTTCCAATCCTCTTCATAGAACAAGATCCCGTGCCGGACCGAAACGAAGAGAAGCCCGCTGGGATCCGGTTGAGTGGCCGCTTCGGTGACTCAGCCTAACACAACGCCCATACGGCGGGAATGAGCTTGCCAGGACCCTTGTTTTGAAACATTTGGCCCTTGTAGGAACGATTGCGTGCCAATTGATAGCAGCTGGCACGCGAACTGGCGCCACGTTTTGGCCGACATCGGCATGAGTGGTCTTTTGTTTTGCATTTCTTATCTTTGTAAGAGCTGAGAGGAGCCGGCTGGGGTTGTTCGGGTCTCCAACCAAGGCAGCGTCTTGCCCGGATATTTGTTTTGCAATTTTCGTATTCGGCTGGCGCGCCTCCACGTCCCGATATGGACCGGTAGGTCGCACTCGTGCGGTGATCTGGCCGGGACACTGTTTGAAGCGAACAGATGTTTCAATCTTACCATCGTGGGAGCCATCGTGCTGGAGTTGATAGAGGCCGGCTGGGATTTTTCGATTCTGAAACCGCGGCGGCTCGAGAGCCGTCCCTACACCGCCGGCGCGTTGACCTATAGCTCCTTAGGGGAAACGTCTCTGGATTCCCGTGTCCGCGGGGATCACCAGAGCAGGGGAAGGGCGGGATGCGCGGGCATGCGCCAACTATCTGCCGGTGTGTAGGTCTCCCCGAACTTCTGGGCACAAGCCTACCTTTGATGCCGGTTGAGCCGCCTATTTTGAGACCGATGGCCAGGCGTAACTGTTCAGATTTGAGGGTAAATTGTCCTGCGCGTTTGCAAATTGTGTTCGAACAAGGACCGTAGGTTGTGGCGGAACTGCCCATAGCGACTCAATGTGGCATGGGTGCGCCGGCCGCCCCTCCCCTGGATTCCGGCTTTCGCCGGAATGACGAATTCGGTGGCGGGAACCATTCATTTTCGTACCAATGATCAGGCAGCTTCAACACAACCCAGCCAATCGAAAGTGCCGCCGACAGTGTTTTCTATCTTGTGCACGCGATGACCTCTTGATAGACATTCGATTTGCGCTATATTCTTCTTTCGTGCGTGACCTAGTGCCCCGACGTTTGGGAATCCACACAACGCGATCTGTCTAAACGAAGCAGCAATAATGAGGCAGTCTTCAACTAACCTAATCTCTTGAGTTGGAGCGAAAGGCTAAGTTCGCGATGTCCAGTTCATGGGTGATATTTATCTTCCTGGCCTATTTTGCCACGCTGATCGGTATAGCGTTAGTGCGTGCCCGCGGAATGCAGAACATGTCAGATTATGTGTTGGGCGGCAGGAGATTGAGCAGTTTCACTGCTGCCCTCAGCGCCGGCTCGTCGACGACGAGCGCTTGGACGATGCTCGCGCTCCCCGCTCTCGCGTTCAGCCACGGCGCGGTAGAGATATGGGTCCCATTTGGCGCCGTTGTAGGCATTTGGTTGAGCTGGACGGTGTTGGCCAAGAGGCTTCGCCGTTACACCGCTGAAGCGAACGACGCCCTTACCATCCCTGAATTCTTCGAGGTCCGGTTTGGGGACAAGACAGGAATTCTGCGCACGCTGACCTCATTCATCACAATCTTCTTCGTGATTTTCTATGTCAGCTCGGGCTTGGTGGGAGGCTCCAAGCTGCTCGAGAGTATATTGGGCGTCGAGAGGACACTAGGCATCCTGATTACGCTAATTGCAATCGCATCCTATACCTTGATTGGTGGGTTCCTAGCTGTGTCCAGGACTGACGTGTTTCAGGCGATGCTGATGTTGGTCAGTTTTGTCATCATAACCACCACTTTGACTGGGTTGACGGGTAGCCCGCTCTCTGGCATCGAAGGCGCTTCTGCCGACTTCTTGAGTCCGTTTACCACTAGCGAGGGCAGACCTTTAACCATCGCCTTCCTTCTTTCAGTAGCCGGATGGTCATTCGGCGCATTCGGCGCCCAAAGGACATTACAGCGATTCATGGCGGTAGAGAGCGAGGACCGGATCAACGCGAGTCGCAACATGTCCACGATCTGGCTTGTGGCAGTCTACGCACTCGCTGTAATGGTCGGAATGCTCGCTCGTCCGGCGTTATCCGATATGGGAGTGTTGGCGGAAGTCGCCGACGCCGAGCGCATCTATCTAGTTGTGTCAGAGGTGTTCTTCCACCCCATCGTGACAGGAGTGCTCCTCACAGCAGTGATCGCGGCTGTGATGAGCACAGCGGACTCGCAGCTACTCCTAGCGTCGGCGGTCGCGACCGACGACCTACCGCTCCTGAGGAGAATATCAAATGCGATTAGCGCAAACTCAAGAATTTGGATGGGAAGATTACTGTTGGTGATAATAGGCGGCATAGCAGCGGCCGTTTCAATACTCAATCCAGAATCTGTTTTCGAACTGGTCAGCTATGCGTGGGGCGGAATGGGTGCGGCACTTGGCCCTTCCACAATCCTGGCGCTGTTCTGGCGCAGATTCAACTCCTGGGGAGCTATCGCATCAATCGTCACGGGCACAGGGATCGCCTCGATTTGGGCCTACCTTAGTGGTGGCCCCTGGGAAATATGGGAAATTCAACCCGCAACTCCCGGCTTTTTGATCGCTATGTTGACAGCCATCATAGTATCCTTGTTTACACCGAAGCCATCCAGAGAAGTTGTCATGCTGTTCGATCGGGTCAACGCCAATTAGGTCGTGTTTGACCCTCGCTGTCATTCCCCAGAAGCATATCCCAGCGGAGGCAGGGCGTTGATTCTCGTTTGCCGTTTCTCTGCGTGGATGAAGTTCGTCGATTTCAACCCTTCGCGGGAATCACCATGGCCCTGCGAAGGCCGCATTGGGAAGATGAAATTGGCCGGATATCGGTCGGTGCAACCAAGGCGGGCTGGCCGGCGTGCCATTGGTTGGGGACAAGCCCCAACGGGTAGTGTCTCAGTTTGAAGCCTAATGCAGCCGAGGAATAGAAAGAGATGAGGAATACAGAAATGGAAAATGCCAAAGTCGCTAAAACGGATTCGCAAGAGATTCCGGTAAGTCGCAAAGAATTTGACGAAGTTCTTGATAGGCTTCATCAGCTAGACATCGCACGTCTTTCAAATCTGCATTCGCAAGTACTAAGGCCATCGAAACCGTGCGGTTGCCGTTGCTCAAATCAAAGCTAACTTCGACCCGCTTTGCCGACGAGTAAATTATCTGGCTTACCTTAACCATAGGGCCATCGTTGCCAACTAACATGGAGGCCAATCTTGCTTGACATGGTCGGGGACTACAAGTTCAGCCGCAGCCAGATCGCGCATATCTTCGCATACGAGGTTGTGAGCAGATTCCACGGCCTCGCCAATGGTTTCCACTAATGGGTCAAAGTGTTGGTGCTCGAAGTGTTCATCATGCCCGCTTCCGAATAGGCGCGGTATATTGAAACCCACCGTGATGCCCCTGCGTGGGTGGTCAGGGTCATGGTCAATCGAGGTAACGGTAATACGCTTGTCCAACCGGATTCCCCTTGTGGTAAGTACGGATTCGAACGCATGATACTTAGATCATCGAGACACGTCAAATCAAAGCCTTGACGTGTCTCCTGAACCCTTGTAGGGTGAGATTGAGCTCCCACAGGTCAATCAGTGTGAGCATTGTAATAGGGTAGGATCACGTGCTCCCTTGCGGGCTTGCACGATTAGGCGACTTGTGGGAAGTAACCTAACCTTATCCGCAAGGGAGCTTCTTACATGAAACGAACAGGGCCGAGCGGCCTCATAGGACTAGAGGCAGAGGAAACGAAGGCGGTGAGATTAGCCGCCGAGGAAGTAGAAGAGGGAGAGGGGAAAGAACGAAAGGAAAGGACGGAGTGGGCCGAGGATGCCGTTAAGGGACGGTTTTACTTCGCGGGCAGCTTTATAGGCTTCTGCTTGAAGATTGGCTTTCTCACCGTGTTTAGCGGGGTGATGATAGCCTTACTAGCTTTCCTGCCATGGTGGATAGTAACGTACTTCATCGGTAATGTTCGCGCAGAGTTTGAATTAAATGAAAAGTTGGCTGAATATATAAAAAAGATTGCACAACGCGAATGATACTGACCTTTTGCAAGTCTACGCCCCGGCTATCACCGCTGCCTTCGGCGACGAAGCCTCTCACGACACCATCAACACTTCGCATGTGGAACGCCATAATCTGACTATGCGGATGTCAATGGGGCGGTTTACTCGCAAGGTCAATGCGTTCAGCAAGAAGCTAGAGAATCATGCTTTAGCCGTTGCACTATACACAACGTACTATAACTTCATCCGCAAACATCAAACGCTAAAGGTGACACCGGCGGAAGCCGCCGGATTAACCGCCGGCCCTGCTGATCTTGAATGGTTAGTCGAGCTTACCGACGATTGGCAACGATTCCTGACTCCTCGAAACTGAGACACTACCCCCCAACGCTACATCTCTCCTTCGACCCTCGGCTGTCGTTGTTTGGGCGAAGGGGGGTTGGTGTCGCCGGCCGGTGCCGGAATCCATCCCGGATTGGAGTCCGGGACATGCTTTCCTACCAATCGCCCATGCCGGCTGGCGCCGGCACACCAAGGTATGAAAATCGAGGTGCTGACTGGTGGAGGTGTTTGCGGGTCATTTGCAACCCATACACCACCCCTGGATTCCCGCTTTCGCGGGAATGACGAATTGGGGGGCGATTCTACGGGAGCCCCCTTTTTCGTACCAACTCTGGGAAAATGCGTTGACCCCGGCCCTACGCGCCACATACAATTTCCCCGGCCCCCCTTATCTTTAGTGCTGAGCCCGCACGGCCGGCGATATGGGTATGGACAGGTTCGAAATAGAGTATCCCTCTAATTCTTCCGCACGATCATCGAGCGACCAAAGTGAGGTGCTATGGCAACGGCATCAATTGAACGGCGGAGCCAACCTAAGCTTCCCTCCAGACGCGATCTTTGGTGGATCCAACCTGTCCTTACCGTCCTGGTGTTGGTGGCGTTTGGCTTGTACGCGTTTTGGTCTGGTGTCATCGCCGAGACCGGGCACATTGCCGAACCGTATCTTTCGCCGTTCTACTCACCGCTGATTATCACGGAGTGGTGGCCGCTATCGCCGGCCCTTCTGGTGATGTGGGCAACGTCGTTTTTTCGTATCACGTGCTACTACTACCGCAAGTCGTATTACCGGGCATTCTTCTGGGATCCTCCTTCATGTTCGGTTGGCGAACTACGCGGGACTAACGAGAGCTACGGAGGGGAAACTCGCTTTCCCTACATTCTGCAAAATCTGCATCGCTATCTTTGGTGGGCTTCGAGTGTGGTCTTGCTTTTCCTCTGGTATGACACGATCAAAGCCTTCTTCTTTCACGAGGGTTTCGGTATAGGAGCCGGATCGGTGATCTTGCTTGTAAACGTGATCCTCTTGTCGGGCTATAGCCTCTCGTGCCACTCGTTCCGCCATATTATTGGCGGCAATGTGAACTGCTACTCATGCACCATAGGGGGCCGGGTCCGCTACAAGCTGTGGAGCTGGGCCAGCGTGATGAACGCGGTACATGGGCAATGGGCCTGGTTCAGCCTGGTTGTAGTAGCGCTGACCGACCTTTATATCAGATTGGTCGCTGCCGGAACGATTACGGATCCAAGGATTATCTTTTGATGGGGAATTCGCTTCCCGGCTTCGAAGAGATTTCGACAGACATCCTCATCATCGGCGCTGGCGGCGCCGGCTTGCGGGCGGCTATCAGCGCGACGCAGCAGGGGTTGAAGGTCGCGGTAATCTGCAAGTCGCTGCTTGGAAAGGCCCATACCGTCATGGCGGAGGGAGGAATCGCGTCGTCGCTGGCGAACGTGGATCCGGAGGATAGCTGGGAGACGCATTTCAAAGACACAATGCGCGGCGGCCAGATGCTGAACAACTGGCGCATGGCCGAGCTATTGGCGACGGAATCGCCGGAACGCGTCTTTGAGCTTGAGCGATGGGGAATGGTGTTCGACCGTACGCCGGACGGCAAGATATTACAGCGACCGTTCGGCGCGCACACCTACCGCCGGCTGTGCCACGTCGGAGACCGCACCGGGCTCGTGTTGATCCGCACGCTTCAAGACAAAGCGGTCAGCTTGGACGTTGACGTATACATGGAATATACGGTTATCCAACTATTGACCGACGGCAACGGTCGAGTTGTGGGGGCATTGAGCTACCGCCGCGAGAGCGGTGAATTTGTCGTTTTCCGAGCAAAGGCGACTATCGTGGCGACCGGCGGTTGGGGAAAAATGTACAGTGTCACCTCGAACTCGTGGGAGGGCACCGGAGACGGAGTGGTGTTAGCGTATGACGTCGGCGCGGAGCTGATGGACATCGAGATGGTCCAGTTCCATCCGACCGGGATGGTATGGCCGCCGGGAGTGCGCGGTATCCTGGTGACTGAGGCGGTACGAGGCGAGGGCGGCATCTTGGTGAACAGCGAGGACGAGCGTTTCATGGAGCGGTACGATCCGCAAAAAATGGAGCTGTCCTCGCGAGACGTTGTGGCTCGCGCGATCTATCAGGAAGTACAGGCCGGCCGGGGTTCACCCCACGGTGGCGTGTTCCTGGACGTATCTCACCGGGGAGCCGGCCACATTCGCCGGCGGTTGCCGAGTATGTACCATCAGTTCAAGACACTGGCCGACATCGACATCACAGCGGGAAAATTCGAGGTTGGCCCAACGATCCACTACGCAATGGGTGGCATCCGCGTAGATCCCGAGAGTCAAGTCACGACGCTGGAAGGGCTATACGCGACTGGCGAGGTGGCTTGCGGGGTACACGGGGCGAATCGACTTGGCGGCAATGCGTTGGCGGACCTGCTTGTGTTTGGAAGGCGAGCGGGAGATGCGGCCGGCGAATTCGCGTCGTCCGTATCGGAGCCTGGACCGATCGACGATGGACAGGTCAATGCGGCTATCGAGAGAATCCTGGCTCCATTCAGTCGAGAAGGCGACGAAAACTCATTTGAACTGCACGCCGAATTGCAAGCGACGATGCAGGAGCACGTTTCGCTGGCCCGTACCGAAACAGGATTGAACCAGGCCCTGGCAAAGGTGCAAGTGTTGAAGGAACGCGCGACGCGGACGGTCGCCACCGGTACACTAGCTTACAACCCGCGTTGGCACGGTTGCCGTGACGTTTCAGTGATGTTGACGATATGCGAGTCTATGATTCGCTGTGCTATCGAACGGCGGGAGAGTAGAGGGGCCCAATGGCGACTCGACTATCGCGATCCCGACCCTGCACTGGGCAAAGTGAATTTCGTCACTCGAAAGATAGATGGCGAAATGCAGATCACGACGGCCCCGCTGCCCGAAATGCCGGCCCATTTGGCTGAATTGTTTGATTAGGGGAACAAAGATGTCATTACCAGAAGTGCCATTTAGAGTCTTGCGCGGCCAGCCAGGCAACCAAGCCTACTACACGTATCGAGTTCCTCTTACGGAGGGCATGGTGGTGTTGGACGCCATGCACTACATCCAAGCCCATTACGCCGGCGACCTGGCTGTACGTTGGAACTGCAAGGCGGGCAAGTGCGGGTCTTGCAGCGCCGAGGTCAACGGCCGGCCGGCGCTGCTATGCAGTGCGAGGGTCGATGCCTTACTCGAATATGGAGAGATTGACGTCTCGCCAATGAAGGCATTTCCCCTGATTAAGGACTTGGTGGCTGACGTGTCCCAAAACTACGAGACAGCCAAGCAGATACCGGCGTTCACGCCGGACGAGAACGATCCCGGCCCCTGGACGATTTACCCGGAGGACGTCGAGAGGCTGCACGAGTTCCACAAGTGCATCGAGTGCTTCCTCTGCCAGGACGTATGCCACATAATCCGCGAGCACAAGGCGCCATTCGCCGGCCCAAGATTCATGGTAAAGCTGGCCTCGTTGCAGATGCATCCAAAGGACACTTTAGACCGGACCAAGTGGATGCGCGAGCAGGCTCACATCGGCCGCTGCAATATCACCAAGTGCTGCACCGAGGTTTGTCCAGAGGATATCCATATCACCGACAATGCGATCATTCCTCTAAAGGAGCGGGTGGCGGACACGAGCTACGACCCGGTAATGTGGTTGGTTAAGAAGGTCACAGGCCGGAAATAAGTCGCATTTCGCGCCCGAAGGCGTTCCAACTCATTCGCCTAATGATCGAGCATGGTCGGCTGCCGGAACTGTATGGCCACATATGACTCCATTGCGACATCCAAACCAGTCCGCAGAAAGGGCGCGGTCCGGCGCTCCGATATTCCGCCAGATATTCTGGAGGGATTGAACGAGGGCCGTCTCGAAACCGTCACGCTGGCCGAGTGGCTGGCAATAGACATGTCGACGCTGCTGCGCTCCATCCTGCCGGCTGTAGGGTTGGCTGACGCGGAGGAGGCCCTGGCAGAAGCTGTCCACCGGCTTGCCGGGGAAGGGGTTACGAGGCGGCTCAAGGGTGTCGGCGAGGCTCTCTACACAGTAACACGCGACCATCCCCGGCGTGACACCATATTCGATGGTCTGGCCGGACACTCGTCCGATATGGTGCGAGCGTGGGCGGCGTTCATGCATACGGCTGATGCCAGCCTTACGCTTGAGGCCAGGCTTGAGGCGGCTCGCCCGCTTGCCGCGGACCGCAATGGGTCAGTTCGGGAATGCGCCTGGGACTCATTCCGGTCTTACTTAGCGAACGAGCTGTCCCGTGGGCTCAAGCTGCTAGAACCATGGGTGGAAGATTCGGATCCCAACATTCGACGCTGCGCCGTCGAGGGTACCAGGCCAAGGGGAGTTTGGACCGCCCACATAGAAACGCTCAAACGCAATCCCCAACCGGGACTCGCTATCCTTGAACCGGTCAGATCTGATTCCAGTCGTTACGTACAGCGGGCGGTCGCAAATTGGATGAATGACGCGAGCAAGAGCCGGCCCGATTGGACCCTATCGGTCTGCAAACGCTGGACTGAAGGATCGCCGACAAAAGAGACTGCCTGGATTGTCCACCACGCGTTGAGAACACTACGTAAAAAGGGCGCAAGGGGCACCTGAACTCTCTATAAACGAACTGCGCAAGGTGAGTATTGGAAAGGAAGTCAGAAACTAGCGCAAGGTTCAACTTTACCGAGGCGTTAATACGTCAGCAGGCGTCTGCCGAATCATTCAAACGAGGACAGGAGTACTATCGGAGCGGAGCGGTGGGCTCGCTCTCGCGGCGCGGCGAACTGATCCAGGGGGAGGTAGAAGGAAGTCAATTCTCACCGTACTACATCCATCTCCACGCCGGCGCAGATGGTATAGCCGGGGCTACCTGTACCTGTCCGTACGATTGGGGCGGCTGGTGCAAGCACATCGTAGCCGCGCTGCTAACGTGCGTTCACGAACCTGAGAAGATCGTCGAGCGCCCTACTCTCGAAGGTCTCCTAGCCGGCCTGGACCGCGAACAGCTTCACGCTCTTCTACTGGAGTTGGCCGAACGAGACCCGTTGTTGGCCGACTCTATCGAGAACAAAGTCTCGGTCCTTCAAGCTAACTCGGACCAACCAATTTCCCAGCGACAGTCTGATTCCGGACCCGGCGGCACCTCGGTGGATCAGGAGTCATTGCGTCGCCGTATACGCTCCATAGTTGACGGCGTGGGCCACACGAGGTCATCGGAAACTTATTGGCGCGTTGCTGCGGTGGTGGACGAGCTGAACGGGGTGGTGGAGCAGGCTTGGTCGTATATTGCGGACGGTGATGCCCGTAACGCGCTGGATATCTTGGAGGTCTTCACCGACGAGTTCGTGACCAGTTGGCAAAAGCTGGATACCTCGGACGGTGAAATTGGCGACTTGGTCTATGAAGTGGGGCAAGCGTGGACAGAGGCGATCCTGTCCGCCGGCTTGCCCGCAGACGAACTCGAGCGTTGGAGCAATCGGCTAGAGAAGTGGCAGCGGTCGGTTGACGAATATGGAGTCGCCGACGCTTTTTCGGCGGCCATTGCGGCAGCCGAAGAGGGCTGGCATTCCTGGTCCTTGCAACGGGTATTGAAGGGTGAGGTCATCGAAGAGGGTTTCTTGCCGGATGACGCCCCATACCCCGTGGAAATCCTGATCACCGCCCGGCTCAACGTGCTAGAGCGCCAGGGACGATTCCAAGAGTATGTTCATCTGGCCAAGGCTGGGGGTCAATCTGAAAGTTACATCAGGATGTTGGTACGGCTGGGAAGAATTCGAGAGGCGGTCGAGTTTGGGCTGCAGAACTTACTCACAACCGATGAGGCGCTGACTTTGGTCAGAATCTTGCGCTCCCAAGATGAGATTGAGGAGTCGATGCGCGTCGCCGAACAGGGTCTGACCCTCAGGGGCGACAAGGCGCTACTTGCAATATGGCTGCGGGATATGGCCAGGGACGCGGGTGACCTCAAACGCGCTCTCGCGGCGGCCGTTATCGTGCTGCGATCTCAGCCTGACCTGGACTCTTATCTGGAAGCGAAGGACTTGGCCGGCGAGCGCTGGCCGCAATACCGCGCCGAAATACTCGACCACTTGCGTCACCTTGATTCATTTTGGGTGGCAGGCCCGGTGGAGATCTTCCTGCACGAAGGGCTCGTTGCGGACGCTATCGCCGTAGTCGACCGAAGTGGGGACGATGCGTTAGTCGCCCGGGTAGTCGAGGCGGCCCTCGAATCTCACCCGGAGTGGGTTATCCAAACCTGCCGGAAGCGAGCCGAGCGGATCATGGATGGAGGAAAATCGGAGAGATACGACTACGCGGTCAAATGGCTAGTCAAGGCGCAAGAGGCATATCGCGCGGCCGGGCGCGAGGACGATTGGCAATCGTACCTCGAGGATCTCCTAGTTCTTCACAGGCGCAAGTACAGGTTGGTGCCGATGCTGAAAGCCCTAAAGGAGCGCTAGCAGTCGCGCGGTCTACCCTCCAATGGTCTTCTGGGAGATTCCTATTCCGCTTCTTCCGGCAGATCCAGGTCGTCGTTGGTGAGGATGGCCTCGAAGTCGTAGCCGCGTTCGCGTATCTTCTGGCCGCCGCCCTGGAGCCTGTCGAGGATGGCAACGATCTTGACTACCTCGCACCCGGCCTCTTTGGCGGCCTCGGCCGCGTCGAGCAACGAGTTTCCGGAGGTCACGGTATCGTCGACGATGACGACTCGGCTGCCGGGTAGAATGGGCCCCTCTATCTGTTTCATGGTGCCGTGTTGCTTCCTGTCGGAGCGTACGATAAAGGCGTCGATGGACTGGCCGGCGTGGTAGCCGGCGAGCGAGACGGCGGTAGCCATAGGATCAGCTCCGACGGTGGGTCCCCCAACGGCGTCCACGTTCAGGTCGCGGATCATTTCGAAAATATATTGGCCGGTGAGTGCGGCGCCATCTGCTGACAGGGTGGTCATCCGGCCGTCGATGTAGTAGTTGCTCTTACGCCCCGACGAAAGGACGAACTCACCGCGTAAGACCGACCGTTCGTTGATCATCCGACGAACGGCGGCGCGCTTGTCGCTCACTCGAAACCGCCTTCGAGGCTTGGAGGCGCGCAGAGGTTCGCTGGAATTGGTTGTTTCAACTGGCCAACGCCTCGGTATCGGTTATAAAGGCGTCGACCATTTGCGGCGGCGTCGCGTAGCGGGGCCGCCAGCCGAGTTCGCGCGCGGCCCGCGAGCTATCTTGGACGACGTAGCGCCAGCGGCTTACGATGTACTGAGCGACGGGATCAGGCTTGAAGCTGATTTCAGCACCTGGGATACGCTCCTTTACCAGCCGAGCCAACTCTCCGGCGCTAACCGAGCTCGCTCCCAGGTGGTAGAGGCGATGCGGCACTGAATCGGCTAGATAGAGCCGAGCCAGTCCGTCGACCAGGTCCGTAATGTAGACGACAGGACTGGAATCATCCGGCGTCAATGGGCATACGTAGGGCCGGCCGGCGAGCGGCTCGCCGACTATCGCGCTGGTGTACTGTGAGGCGGCACCGTGTGCAGTGCGGCCCGGACCAATGACCGCGCCGGGGCGCGCTACTCGCGTATCGATGCCGAATCGTCGATGGTAGAACGCGCACCACTGCTCCGAGTGGGCCTTAGTAATCGCATACAACAAGAATGGGTTAAGGTCCGCGTCTTCGTCCATAGGCGGCGTCGGTTCGACCGCGTCAAGTACGGCCACACTACTGGTTGCGAGGACCCTACCAACTCCGGCCCGCCGGGCTCCTTCGAGCACGTTGAACACTCCTCCCACGTTCACCGCGAAAGCGAGCGGCGGATCTACCTCGCACTGGTTTGACAGTATGGCCGCCAGGTGGATTATGCCATCCGGCTTGAGCCGTTCCACCTCCGCGATAATCCTCGGTCCATCGGTAATGTCAGCCTCGATCGCCTCGTCGATTTCGCCGGCCACGGCCAGTCCTTCCGAAGTGAACTGACGATCAAGCAATGACACCCTATGCCCGGCTTCGATCAGCTGGCCGGCTAGGAGGCGACCTATGAATCCGCCGCCGCCTGTTATCAAAGTCTTCAACAAGCACTCCTGTTTTCAATTGTAGAGATCGCGGGCTAATCCGGTCCGAAGAGTCCTTCCAGCGCAGAGCGGCGCAAAGTGGAGCCCACGAACTGGTCATCTCCCCCTTCGATGCTGATAACCTGTCCGGTCAGCCAAGCAGATTCGTCGCTCGACAGGTACAACGCCGCATAGGCGATGTCGATAGGGTTGCCCAGGCGCTCCAACTGAGGCGCCGCCGGCCTGATTGGTTCCTCCCAAGAGGCCGGACGGTCCCAGATGATCCCCGGACAGATGCAATGCGCACGGATATTCTTGTCGTATAGTGCCTTGGCCAAGTTCTCGGCGGCGCTGATCTGAGCGCCCCGGGCACTGCCGTAGGTGTAGTTCGCGTCCTGGCGCACCTTGTGGCCGGCAGCCACCGTGAAGATGACTCCGCCACCTCGCGTTTCTATCGCCGACACAGCGAACTTTGCGGAAAGGAAGAGTGTTCGTAAGATGCTGTTGGTGAGCTCTTCCCATTCAGAAGTGGGCACAGCCGAGACGTCGCGTTGATGGCTGTAACCACCGCCGGCGAAGTGTCCCAATATGTCGAGACCGCCGAACTCGTCGATCGTCGCATCGACGAGCCGGCGCACTTGGTCTTCGTCGGTGAGGTCGGTGCGGACGAATTTCGCTTGACCGCCCTTTGCCCTGATGACGCGGACTGTCTCATCGGACTGTTCGTTGCTACGAGCGGCCAGCACAATCTTGGCTCCCTCTTGGGCGAACAGAATGGCGGTGGCCCGGCTCATGTTAGAGCCGGCACCGGCTATCAGAGCCACTTTTCCTTCGAGTCGCATCGCTTTTCGACCCCTCTATTCGATCCCGTGCTGGTTAGGCTCGTGGTAACTGTTCAGATTTGAGCGTAATTTGTCCTGCGCGTTTGCAAATTGTGATCGAACAAGGACCGTAGGTTGTGGCGGAACTGCCCATAGCGACTCAATGTGGCACGGGTGCGCCGGCCGCCCCTCCACTGGATTCCCGCTTTCGCGGGAATGACGAGAGTGGGGATCTATTCTCGTACCAATGACACTCACGAGACTGGCCCCCCTAAGTCTGAACAGTTACGGCTCGTGCGATTCAACCTGAGCTTTGAGAGGATTATTATATACTCGATTCCGGTGGCCATCCTTTGGGCAATCGAGTCGAGACAATCGTTGGAGTTTGCGCCAATCCCGATCGGAGGTGGATGGATGAATTACGGTCCTCACGGAATCAGGTCAGAGGCCCACCGGCCAGTGGTCATGAGCCGGCGGGGAATGGTCTGCTCCGGGCATCCCCTGGCATCGCAGGCCGGGGCCGGCGTCCTCCAGCAGGGTGGCAATGCGGTCGATGCGGCAATTGCGGTTGCCGCCGCGCTGAACCTAGTAGAGCCGGATATGTCAGGGATTGGCGGCGACGGGTTCCTGATGATATATGAGGCGGATTCCGGCCAAATCAACGTGGCGAACGGAACTGGCGCGGCACCACGCCGGGCCAACCGCGAAGAGTACCGCCCTAGGGGCATTCCGTCGAAGGGCGCGCGCAGCGTGTCGGTTCCTGGGCTGGTCAGCGCGTGGCTTGCCGCCCATCAGCGTTACGGTAAGCTGAAACTTGCTCAAGCATTCCAGCCGGCCATCGATCTGGCTAGGGATGGCTGGCCGATCAGTCACCGCCAAGCAGAGAGCATAGCCACCGATCCTACTCTAATGGAAATCCCATCGTCCCGAGAGATTTTCGGTCCAGCCGGACGGCCGCTCCGAGCTGGAGAGATATGCGTTAATCCTGACTTGGCTCGAACGTTCGAGCGGATAATCGCCAACGGCGCCGACGAGTTTTACCGAGGTGAAACGGCACAATTGATCGCCAAATGCAGCGAAACGTACGGCGGCCATCTGTCTGCCAACGACCTTGAGGAGCACCGAATGCGCTGGCAGCCGGCGATATCTACCAGCTACCGAGGCCGGATCGTCTACGAGGCGCCGCCAAACTCCAGCGGTCACGTTCTACTGCAAGAGCTGAACTTGGCCGAGCTTTTCGATCTTGCTGCGCTGGGATACAACACGCCGGAGAGCGTGCACTTGATGGTCGAGGCGAAGAAGCTGGCCTTCGCCGACCGCGAGCAATACCTGGCCGATCCAGAGTGGTTCGAGGTGCCGATCGAAGGATTGCTCTCGAAGGAGTACGCGCGAGAGCGGGCGAACCTAATCGACATGAGCATCGCCGCGACCGACGCACGGGCCGGCGACCCCTGGAAATGGCAAGCCGGCTGTAAGAAGGGAGTCGCATCCGTATCCCGCGCTGGACCGGAGCAGGAGAACACGACCTGCTTCGTGGTGGTGGACCGATGGGGCAATGCCGTCTGTCAGTTGCAGAGCATTCAGAACGCGTGGGGATCCGGCTTGGTTGTGCCGGGGGCGGGCTTCCTTCTCAACAACCGGATGACGTATTGGCATCTGGAAGACGACCACATCGATTCGTTGGAGCCGGGGAAGAGAGTTCGGCATACTATGAATCCGGTGATGGTATTCGAGGATGGCCGGCTAGTTCTGGTGTGCGGCACACCCGGCGCCGACACCCAGGTACAGACAAATTTTCAGATGCTTACCCACGTCTTTGACTTTGGACTGACAATCAACGAGGCAGTCGAGTCACCGCGTTGGCGCCACACCCAAGACGGCACGGAGTCCGAGTATCCGCATACGTGCGAAGACCTGCTATATCTAGAGAGCAGGTTCGATCACGAGTTTAGGAAGGCGATGGGCCGGCGGGGGCATCAGTTGGCGATTCTCGAAGACTGGGGCGCCACCGGCAGTGAAATGATGATCCAAGTCAATCCGGCGAGTGGCGCTCTCTGTGGCGCGGCGGATCCTCGCCGGGACGGTTACGCAATCGGATGGTAGAGTTTGGTGGCGCTCGGTGTGCCATCTCCTTACGACAACGCCGGCATTTGAGCGTCATTCAAGACGCAAATTTGGCGTGTGCTCAATCGCGCACAGGGATTGATTCCAGGATGGCCCCGGTGTAGTATGTTGGTAGAGAGCCGGCGCGTCATTCGTCGGAATTCTCCATACACCTAAAAAGGAGGGTAGCTGATGATACTGAAAAATCTGAGAGCCCTCTATGGAGTATGGCAAGTAGACAATTAACGCCCTGCCGGACGACGCACGCCAGGCAGGGCGGAATACGACTTCAGGCTGAGCCCCATTTCTACTAAACGGGTCAAGCCAAAGCGTAGGTTTACCCCAACGGGTAGGCCCTGTAGGGCCACTGGGGTGATGTCCTGATACAAGAATTAGCAGCCTAGCCGGATCAAGACCGGCTAGGCTGCGTTTATTTTGCGGCCTCGGTCTCCTGATGCGATTGGTGGCGGGAATCATGAGGGTCTGGCTATCGCCCAACCAGGGCCGCTCGCGGAGCCGCCGCCACAGTGAGGTTGTCCCTTGGTGAGACGCCGGGCGTCGCGACTGGAGCCGGTCGCCCAAATGCCCCTGGCTGCAGACAAACCCCAGCCCTACATTTTTCTCTTTCTCGAGTATCGGCTGTCTAATCACGGCTCGGCAAGAGTTGGGTGACAGGGATTGGGGAGTTGCCGGCGAGGTTTCTTGAACCGTCTATTCTCATAGGAACGAAGAGGTCGGTCGCGGTATTGACGGGAGTCGGCTATTTTCGTACCAATCGCTCATGCCGGCTGGTGCCGGCACACCAAGGTATGAAAATTGGCACCGCCCACACCCCCTCTGGATTCCGGCCTTCGCCGGAATGACGTGATGGGACGCGGAATGACGAGCGCGGGGGGCGATGGCATTCAGGCATGCTTGAGACCGCGTAACATCACGTTCGTACCAATGACGAATTTGGTGACGGGTACCATTCATCCCGGATCGGAGTCCGGGACATGGTTTCGTACCAATAGCCGACGACACGGTAGGATATGAGAGTCTTGGTTATGGAGGTGTACTTTGGCCGAACAGGGCAAGCTTCCGCATATTCTGTTGATTACGACCGACCAGCAACGGGGAGACTGCACCGGGATCGACGGGCACGCGATCTTGGAGACACCGCACTTAGACCAACTGGCGAACGAGGGGGTCTATTTCCCGAAGGCCTACTCGCCCTGCCCGGTATGCATACCGGCGCGGGTAGTGATGATGACTGGCCAATCGCCATTTAATACGGGCTATTTCTGGAACTCGACCCGGCCGATGACGCAGACGGAGACGCTGCCACGGATTTTGGGCCGGCTGGGCTACCAGACGCAGCTGGTCGGCAAGGCGCACTTTTTCCCGCATCGGTCTCGGATGGGTTTCGACAATACGATTATCAATGAGTCGGGGCGTTACCGGGAGGGGGACGACTATCACCGTTGGCTGATGACGACGCCCTACGCTGGGTTGGAACGAGCGACGAGTATCGGGAATAACGACGTGTTCGCACGGCGGTCGGTGGTGCCGGAGACGCACCACGTTAATACCTGGACGGCAAACACGTGCATCGATTTTCTGGACCGTCGGGACCCGACCTGCCCCTTTTTCCTGTGGATGTCGTTTTCGCGTCCACATTCTCAGTACGATCCGCCGGCGCCTTACGACGCTTGGTACGACTTAGAGGACGTACCGCGCCCGATTCAGACGCCGGACGCAAATTTTCTGCCGCCACAGCTCCAGGAGATGCCGGCGAGGTATGACTGGGACCGGATGTCTTGGAAGCAGATCGCGAAGGCACAGCAGCACTACTTTGGGCAGATAACCCACATCGACCACCAGATAGGCCGGCTGATTGCCGCGCTGCGTTGGAGAGGGCTGTGGGACGATACGCTGGTTCTGTTTACATCGGATCACGGGGATATGATGGGAGATTATGGACTGTTCTTCAAAGGCCACTTCTTCGAGGGATCCGGCCGGGTGCCGATGATCTTGCGGCCGCCGAAGTCCTGGGAGGGGATGGTCCCGGCGCAGCGGTACATGCGGCCGGTGTCGCTTGTGGACGTGCTGCCGACGCTGGTTTCGGCGGCGGGTGTGGCGCCGGATCAGGTGGACGGAGTGTCGCTGCTGCCGGCGCTCGGGGGTGAGGACCCAATTGGGCAGCGGGTTTTCCACGGGGAAATCTATGAGGGAGATGCGCGGCACCACTGTCTGACGGACGGGCGGTTCAAGTACATGTGGTTCCGGATGGGGGACATGGAGTACCTGTTCAATCTGGAGGAAGATCCGCAGGAGCTGAATAATCTGGCGGGAGACGAAGAACAGGTGCTCCCTTGGCGAACCCAGCTGCTGGAGATCTTGGAAGCGCGAAAGGACAGCGCGGTTGAAGATGGCAACCTGGTGCCGACCCGCTATAAACCCACGCCGGAGGCGGAACTGCGGGCGATGGATCGGTTTGGGAGAAGACCCTATTGATTGGAGTCGAATTGACACTTCAAGACCTGGATTGACCTGACTACGTTTTGCAGGGAGTCCTACTGGTAGGCGCAGTAACTAGAAAGACGTGGGATAGGTCTGGGTACGATTCGAGGTGGCGACACCCGTAAGGTGCCGACGGTGCGTCCGACGGGAATGCTCATCGAGGTCACAATCTGAGATGAACTTGCAACTGCCTTGCGAAGGCCATCTTCTATATTCAGGACACGCGTGCCACGACGTCGAGTATCAAGCGCAGTAGGAACACGACTCCGATTCCCACGAGTACCCATCTGGTATCGGCAAGCTCTCGGCGCAGTTTGACAAGTTCTTCGTGCACTGAGGCCATGTCCATCTTAGTAGCGAACTTGCCGACATCCGCCTTCGTGGCGAGGTTGTCCAGGTCTTCTTTGGTGGCGAACTGCGTCTCAGAACGTTCCATCGTCATACCTTAATCCGGTTGGGGTCGACACCGAACGAAGTCTCGCCGGCGGTGTCTTTGAAGCCGTAGACCAAACGATTAGTCCGAAGCGAACTTGTTTTGCAAAAACAGTCGGGACACTAGGCGAGTAGGTGTCGTTTGCGATTCGCGGCGAAGCTTTACATAAGCCCGACGTGCGAATCGGTCTCCCGCCGGCGCCAAGTGAGCCCGGTCGGCAGTTCGAAGGATCGTTAGTCGTCCTCTTCCTCGGCCGGCTTCAAGATCAGATGATGGTAGACGAGGGCAGCCAACGCTCCGCCGAGCATAGGGCCGATCCAATAGACCAGATGGTTTTCCCAGGTGCCGGATGCAACAGCCGGCCCGAAGACGCGAGCCGGATTGGCGGCGCCGCCGGTAAGCGGGCCGGACATCAGGATAGCGACGCCCAGCGTCAACCCGATTCCGAAGCCGCCGATCTTGGGGGCTCTGCTATCGACCGCGGTGCCGAACACGGCGGTTACGAGGAAGAAGGTGATAAGGGCTTCTACGAATATGCCGGTGAGGAGCGATACATCGGAACCGAGAACCGGCGTGCCGAGATGTACTGGCTCCCACACATCCTTCGGATAGATGGCAAGGAGGGCCAGGCCGGCGAGGACGCCCGATACGAGCTGAGCTACCCAATAGGTAACTGCCGTCTTAATGTCGATGCGGCGGGTTACCAAGAACCCGAACGTCACGGCGGGATTAAAGTGGCCCCCGCTGGTGGCTCCGAATGCCGAGATCATGATCGAGAGCACCAGCCCGTGGGCCAAAGCTATACCTACAAGGCCCAGGGCGCCGCCGGTCAGTTGGTCGGTGACGATGGCGCCAGCACCAATGAAGAAGAATGCGAACGTGCCTATGAATTCGGCCAATCCTGCGCGCCAGTTCATTTCAAACCTCCATTTGACCGACACAAACCGTGTATGGGTCGGAGTTATTCGTGGCCGGTATAACATCTGGCGATACGCTCGTCAATCGGCACCCCCGAAAGTGCAACCGTTCAAAGTTGGGTGTATTTCTCGACACAATGCCGGTGTACCAAGAGTGGCCGAGTCACCAATTGGAGCCTCGGCCGGCGGTCGGATTCTGGTGTTACGCTGTGGGCTTAGTTGGCGGGATCGCGAACGACGTTCCTTCGTGTGGCGATGGTGCGTGGATTCTCGCCCCGTATCGGGGTACGGGGCATGTTTTCGCCGGCGTATCTGTGATGCGTGTCAAGGTTCTCATGAGGTTGGCGATTGCCCCACCCTAGGCGGGTTTGAAACCATCTGCTCCAACTAATTAAGCTCTGGGTATGCGCCAGCGGGATTTTGGCCTCAATTTTTAGGGATTTTCCGGCAGACGTGGGACCCGTCGAGTCGCCGATCCAGCTTATTTTGCCAATCCAGACCGCATCGGCATCAAAACAGCGTGGGCCTGGGCCGCGCATGGCCCGCAAAATGGTCATGACCATCCGCATTCTCAAGCACCAGAACCCCGTTTTGCGCAATTAGTTGGAACAAATGGGTTTGAAACCCGCCCCTACGGCGACGTTGGCTCTTAGTGGGAGACCGGCCGGGTTTCCCAAGGCCGGGGACGAGCGCCAACGCTACATTTTTCTGCCTGGCACTACCTTTGGAGCGTTTGTCCCGGATCGGAGGCCGGGAGATGCTCTCATAGCAATCGCTCATGCCGGCTGGTGCCGGCACACCAAGGTATGTAAATCGAGGTGTCGATAAGCGGAGTTGTTTGCGGGTCATTTGCCACCCATACACCTCCCCTGGATTCCCGCCTTCGCGGGAATGACGAGACCGGCTGGTCTAACGGGTGCCCCAATTTTCGTACCAATCGCTCATGCCGGTTGGCGCCGGCACACCAAAGTATGAAAAGCCGGAGTTGTGGCTTGGTACAGCGAATTGGCACGACGGATTCTGCCACGCCCCACCCCGACCCCTGCGGGGGACAAGCCCCCGCGCTACATTTTCTCATTCCGCCATCGACCATCGGTCTACAGTTCGGCACGTTTCGCCGGCGGAGAGCCGGGATGGAGGGCGATTGGAGGGCGCATTTTCGTACCAATGACGAAATGGGGGGCCGGCTATGTGAGCGCATCGACGGCAGCGCGATATAGAGTCTCGAGACCCTCCTGGGTTTGGGGATGATGAAACTGAGGGTTCCAGGTCAGATCGGCCAGGGTGTCGCTGACGGTGAGTATGGCTCCCAACTGTACGTTTCTGTACTCGGCGACCGCGAACAAGGCGGACGCTTCCATCTCGACGGTTAAGATTCCCTCTTCTTGGTATTTCTTCACTTCCGCGACAGTCTCGCGGAATGGCGCATCCACCGTCCAACTGGTTCCGACTGTATACGGGGTTTGAAGCTTGTCGAGTGACCGCTTCGCTCGCTCTGTCAACTCCGCGGAGGCGTACGAAAACTCTGAAGGTTCCAGGTAGTGATGGGAGGTCCCCTCGTCCCTGATTGCCCGATCACAGACCACGATATCGCCTATATTCAAGCTTTTCTGCAACGAGCCGGCTGTTCCGATAGAAACGAATCGCGGTGTGCCGGACGCAATTAACCTTTCCAATATGATCGCGGCGGCAGGCGCGCCGATACCGAATCCGCCGGCGATGGCGACTCTTTGGTCCGCTTCATCGAGTATATACAGCTCGGCTGCCCCAATAGCGACTTTCGTCGTTTCGTGATTCTCGAGAACGTATTGGACCAGTCCTCGTTGGTAGCTGAGGATGACGCCGCCCGGTGGATCAAATTGAACGTGTCGTCCAATTCGCTCGAGATATTCGAGGAAATCTTGTGGATTTACTATGGAATCGTGTTCGTGTTTGTTCTTGAAGTTTGGGAACGACATTTCTTCACCTTTTTCACGGTGCCGGGCGTTGGCGCCGGCCGGCAATTCCGACCATCGTAATCGCGTATGAATATTGAATCAACGGAACGCGCTGCTCTCCGAACTGAGCCATGATGAAGAATTAGTGGCTTTCACCATAATCGTAGGCGCGTGGGCCGATCTCGCGTCTGCTGACGAACTAGCCGGTGTCAATCGAGACGTCGAATAGATCGGCGTATTGAGCTTTCGAGATATCTTCGACCGTGGACAACCGACCCCGAGGCGCGAATGTGATGTATTCGCGTCGATTGCTAAGGGAAAAAGTAGTACGCGACAGATAGCGGAGCCGGCCGGAACCGAATGTCGCACCCGTCAGCGCCTGGAGACTGTCGGCTACGCAGCCGTCGTCTCCGACTGTAACGATCATCTCCGGGTGCATCCGGCCGATCTGCCAGCGCTCGGTCACGTAGGACAACGCGCGTATTGCAAGCGCCAAGCTGCCACAACGCTCGCCGTGAAAGTGCGTACCCATCAGAAACATGTCGGCCGGCTCGTCTTTCGACCATTGCTTGGGAGGTCGGAGGTCCCGGTCGGTACGGGCGGAAAATATCGAGTCCCACCCCGGCGAGTAGCGCTTGATGTCTATGACCGGAGTTCCGTCGACAAAGTCGAGCCGCTCTAGCCGGAGTAGGTCGCCTTCGACCGAAAGCAGTCGCGCCGCGGTCAGACCGATCGGATTGGGCCGGCTCGATGAGCGAAGGCCGAATACGCCGCGCGGTTGCCGGTCGGTGCTGACTCTCTGGCCCAGCGTCTGCAGTTTCTCGCGGTCAGCCCGGTCGAGCCATGCCAAGATTATGAGATGGGTGTTGCTTTGGATATCAACTAACGCCGGCCGGAACTGGGGAAGGACGTATATGCTGGCCGGTACGCCAGCAGGCGGCATTTCGTCGAACTCGCGAATCGTGGAGCGAACCACGCCTATTTGGGTGATCGTGATGTTGCCGGCCGGCTGATCTGAGCGGTCAGACACGGACGTCGCAGCTCGGCGCCTTGGCAAAACACTTGGTATCGATCTTGGCCGGCTGGTGCGGCTCGTCCATCAGCCTTCCGAAATTGGTTGCGTTGAAGTGGATGGATGCGAACTGCACTGTAGGAAGTTGGGGTATCGCGTGTTGCAGGGTCATTCGTCTGGTTTCGAGGTACTCGGGTCGGCCGAGTGCCGGTCCAACTCTCAACTTTCGCCTCCTACCACCGGGAAGAATAATACAGGAACTCCGTTTCGTCTCATTTGAATCGACGTCTTGCACGGCAATGTTGGTTTCCTGACGCTGGGTGATGTTAATGGAGAGTTAGGAAGGATCCATAAGCGATTCGACCTAGCGCTGACTCGGCAACTAAGGAGTCGGAAGTTTCTGGAGGCCGGCGCAAGTGTTTTCGATTGTTTCCACGTGACGGGCACAGGGGACGATCCGACAGAGACCTTGACGTTTGTTGTATGGCAGGCTTGCGTTTCTAACGCCTGGACTCCCGCCTTTGCCTGGGTTGGGGACAAGCCCCAGCGCTAAATCTCTCCTTCGACCCTCGGCTGTGGTTGTTCGGGCGACGGTAGTTGGCGTCGCCGGCCGGTGCCGGGGTCCATTCACCCTCACCCCCGTATCGGGGTACGGTGGATGCGGTCGCCGGAACGACGACAACGGGATTTTCCCATTTGCGCCACCCACTTTCCTTAAAACGGAAAGTTAACTAAAGCTATGCGAAGGTCATCATTAAACTTGACAAGCGCGACACAAGGCCATACTGTATTCTTGTAGTTTCGCATCGAAGGTATTATGCGCTCTTCGCGGTTGTCTGCCAGGGTCTAGATTCCGCGAGCGAGACCAAACAATAAACGGAGTCCAGAAAGAAAGACCATCCAAGAGTATTTGGGAGGAAAGTAAATGCCAAAGGTTCTAGGCATAGACCTCGGCACGACCAACTCGGTTATTGCAGTCATGGAAGCCGGCGAGGGCACAGTTATCGAGAACTCGGAGGGTAGCCGGATTACGCCATCCGTGGTGGCGGTAAACCCCAAGACCAAAGAGCGACTAGTCGGACAGGTTGCCAAGCGCCAGGCTATTACCAACCCGGAGAACACCATATTCTCGATCAAGCGATTCATGGGAAGGCGCCTCGACGATACAGAGACTCAGTCCGCGACCGGCCACCTGCCTTACCAGATCAAATCTGCGTCAAATGGCGACGTGCGTGTTGACATGGCGGGCCGGTCTTACGCACCGCCGGAAATCGCCGGAATGATACTGCAGAAGATGAAATCCGACGCCGAGGCCAAGCTGGGTGAAACGATCACCCAAGCGGTCATTACTGTACCGGCCTACTTCAACGACTCGCAACGGCAAGCGACCAAAGACGCCGGCAAGATCGCCGGCCTCGAGGTTCTGAGGATTATCAACGAGCCGACCGCAGCTTCGTTGGCCTACGGACTCGAACGCAAGGGCAAGGACGAGACGATAGCTGTCTACGACCTTGGCGGCGGCACTTTTGACGTCTCGATACTCCGTCTTGGGGACGGTGTGTTCGAAGTGATGTCCACAAATGGCAACACCTTTCTCGGCGGCGATGATTTCGATCACAAGATCATCGACTGGATATGTGCGGAGTTCCAGCGGGAGCAGGGCATCAATCTGAAACAGGACCGGATGGCTTTGCAACGATTGAAGGAAGCGGCTGAGCGCGCCAAGATCGAGCTATCCACAGCTCAGCAAACCGAGATCAACTTGCCCTTCATCACAGCCGATGCAAGCGGCCCCAAACACCTGGTATTGACAATGCCTCGTTCGAAGTTGGAACAACTGGTAGGCGACCTCATCGACAGGACAGTCGAGCCGGTGAAAAAGGCTCTAGCCGATGCCGATATGGCTTCCGGCCAGGTGGATCAAGTGGTACTGGTCGGAGGGCAAACGCGCATGCCGGCGGTTGTAGATCGGGTGCGCAATCTCTTTGGGAAAGAGCCAAACAAGGGCGTCAACCCGGACGAAGTGGTAGCGGTCGGGGCGGCTATTCAAGCGGGCGTTCTCCAGGGTGAAGTCAAAGACGTGCTGCTACTCGACGTCTCGCCGTTGACGCTGGGCATCGAGACGCTTGGCGGAGTCATGACGCCCCTGATCGAGCGTAATACGACGATACCGACGTCGAAGAGCCAGGTCTTCTCGACGGCGGCCGACAATCAGCCGTCAGTCGAGATCCACGTCCTGCAGGGCGAGCGCACTATGGCACCCGAGAACAAAACGATAGGCCGGTTCATCCTAGATGGGCTTCTTCCGGCACCGAGGGGTCTGCCTCAAATAGACGTGGCGTTCGACATCGATGCCAACGGCATATTGAACGTTTCGGCCAAGGACAAAGGCACCGGCCGCGAGCAGAAGATCACTATACAGGCCAGTTCGGGACTGTCGCAAGATGAGATCGACAAAATGGTACGTGATGCAGAGTCTCACTCTGAGGAGGATCAGCGCAAGCGGGAGGAAATAGAGCAGCGCAATCACGCCGATAGCCTGGCGTTCCAGGCAGAAAAATTGCTCGGCGAGAACAGCGAGAACCTGCCGGCGGAACTCAAAGACGAGGTCGAAGGTAAGATCAAGGGTGTGAGAGAAGCGTTGGAGGGTACAGATATAGAGGCGGTGCGTTCCAGCAGTGCAGCCCTGTCCGAGTCGATGCAAAAGCTTGGTGAGGCCGTATACTCACGCGCCAACCAGCAGGCCGATGCTCAACAAGGCGACACGCCAGGTCAAGGCGGGCCGCAGGGATCGGGTCCGAGTGAAGGCACGGTGGAAGGCGAGTTTCGGGAAGTCTAATTGATCCGCAGGCTTGGTTCACTGAGGCCGAAATCGTCTGCCGAGTTAGCTTGCCGTAGGGCGGAAACGCTTGCACTCACGAAGCCCTGTGGCGAGTGGTAGCCCAACGAAAAGGATGTACAATCGATCAGCAATCTAGCTGGGCGACGCATAATGAAAGCTACTTGAATGAGCGGACGATCTTTCTGCCGGTGGGAGCCGCTCTTTTGAGAAAAAGGAAACAGCTACATTGGATGAAACTACGACAGTCGTAGAGCAAAAAGCGCAAGAGCAGGAGCAGCCAAACGAGCAAATGCTCGAATCGTTGCCCATGCTGCCACTACGCGAAACGGTAGCTTATCCTCTTACCGTGATGCCGCTCGCGGTCGGTCAGGAGCGGTCGCTAAGGATGATCGAGAGCGTCCTGTCCACGACGAGGATCGTCGGCATGGTTGCGGTCAAGGACCGCGCCGTCGAAGTCGCCGAGCCGGAAGACTGCTTCACCATCGGTTGCACCGCCCGCGTTCAGCAGGTCTTGAGGGTGCCGGATGGCACAATCCGACTACTGATACAGGGTCTGGAGCGGATCCGGATCCTTGAATGGAAACAACGCGAGCCGTTTATTACTGCTCATTGTGAACCAATCCCTGAGTACGAGGAGGATACGGAAGAGCTAGATCCGCTAGTTCGCAACGTGCAAGGACTCTTTCAGCGTTACGTAGGGTTGTCTCCGGCCCTTCCCGACGAGATGGTCACAGCAGCGATCAATATCGAACTGCCCAAGCACCTCGCATATTTCATCGCGACAAATATACGACTAGAGGTTGATGAGAGGCAGGAGATTCTCTCCATCGATTCACTGAAGGCAAAGTTTGAATGGCTGACCGGGGTGTTGACCCGAGAGGTCGAGGTGCTCGAGATCAGCAAGCGGATCCAATCGGAAGCCCAAGAGCGGATGAGCAGTGCCCAAAAGGAGTACTACTTACGGGAACAGCTAAGGGCGATCCGCAAAGAACTCGGCGAGGTGGATGAAGAGCAGGCCGAGATAGCCGAGATACGCAAGAAGATCGAAGACACCAAACTATCAGCGGAGGCCCGAAAAGAGGCCGATCGCGAACTGGCGCGACTCGAAAAACTGCCGGCCGCCTCGCCGGAACACTCGGTCATCCGCACATACCTGGATTGGCTGACCAGCCTTCCTTGGGGCGTCAGCGGAGGCGGAATGATCGACGTGGCCCAAGCGCGCAAGATTCTGGACGAAGACCATTACGATCTGGAGAAGGTCAAAGCGCGGATACTCGAGTACCTTGCGGTGCGTCAGCTAAAGGAGAAGCGACGCAATCTGCAGGCGGACGAGTCATCGGAAGAAATCTCCAGGGATGATACATTAGACCGAGAACCTATCCTGTGCTTTGTTGGGCCGCCGGGCGTTGGAAAGACGTCGTTGGGCCAATCGATTGCCCGCGCTATGGGACGCAAGTTCGTGCGGATGTCGTTGGGGGGAGTGCGTGATGAGGCCGAGATTCGCGGTCACCGGCGAACATACGTAGGCGCTATGCCGGGCCGCTTCATTCAGGCCATCCGGCGAGCCGAAACCAACGATCCAGTGTTCATGCTGGACGAGGTCGACAAGATTGGCGCTGACTGGCGCGGAGACCCCTCATCGGCACTGCTTGAAACACTCGATCCCGAACAAAACAAGGATTTCCGGGACCACTACTTGGACGTATCATTCGACCTCTCGAAGGTAATGTTCATTACAACCGCGAATACTCTGGATACGGTACCGCCGGCGCTGCGCGATCGAATGGAGATAATACAGCTTCCAGGCTACACGGAGGAAGAGAAGCTCCATATCGCCAATAGGTACCTGGTGCCAAAGCAGCGCAAGGCCCACGGTTTGGACTATGAAGAGGCGGTATTGAATGACGATGGAATCAGAACAATCATTCGAGACTACACCCGCGAGGCCGGCGTTCGCAATCTCGAACGAGAAATAGCGAACATCTTTCGTAAGACAGCGACCAATATTGCCGAAGGGAAAACCGAGATAACTCCGGTGGGTCCTGACCAGGTCCGTGAGCACCTGGGTAAGCCTCGACATTTTTCGCAAGCGGCGGAGCGGATCGATAGACCTGGCATTGCAACCGGCTTGGTTTGGACTCCAACCGGCGGCGACATAATATTCGTCGAGGCTGCCACGATGCCGGGTCGTAAAACGCTGCAATTGACCGGACAGATCGGCGATGTCATGAAAGAGTCCGCCGAGGCGGCTCTGAGCTACGTAAGATCACAGGCGGAGCGCTTCGGTATCAATCCGCGGTTCTTCGACCGGAAGGACATACACATACACGTGCCGGCAGGAGCGGTGCCGAAAGACGGCCCCTCGGCCGGAATCACGTTAACCGTCGCGCTTGTGTCACTCTTGACTGAGAGGCTGGTGCGCTCCGACCTTGCGATGACCGGCGAAATTACGCTGCGCGGCAAGGTGATGCCGGTTGGCGGCGTGAAGGAGAAGATGTTGGGCGCACATCGCGCCGGCATCAGCACGATCATCTTGCCCAAGCGCAACGAGAACGATTTGGATGACCTGACGAAGGAGCTGAGGGAAGAGTTGAACTTCGTGTTGGTCGAGAATGCGGACGAAGTGATCGAAGCCGCTTTGGCGCCGGCGCCTGCAAGAATGGACGAAGCTTCGGAGCCGGTCGGCGTCGCGTAGGTCCGAATTCCCGTGCGGGTTGCCGGCGGCACACCAATGTATGAAGATTGGCGCCACCCCCTATGCCTCCCCAGGGTTCCCGCCTGCGCGGAAATGACAACGGCGGCTAGCGGGAATAACCACATAGGACGCAATTCGGCGATTGGCCCCACCTTGGGCGATTCGTGAATCGCCCCTAATTTGGGTGGGACGCCGGATGGTGCGACTGGGCGGGCTGGCCGTCGTGTCCGTGGCTGGAGACAAGCCCCAGCCCTACATTTTTCTCCTGGAGCTGGGGACGAGCCCCAGCGCTAGGGATTCCTCGTTCGCGCACGACGTCGGTGGGCCGCGCTTGCCGTCCAGACGAATTGTGTGAAGAATAATAGGGTGTTGTTTTGGTGAATTTATACGCCAGCAACAGTACTATGCCAGAGGCGACGTGACGCATGACTGAAAGGGGAACGATGGCCGATACTTCCAAGCATTTCGATGAGACTCAGGTCGGCTGTGAGTATATGCGTTTCAGGGTAAGTCCTGAGATATTCTCTAGGTTCCCGGACTATTATGTTGGGATCGTCGTTGCTACGGAAGTGAACAATGCGACCGTTGATGTGGGAGACTCACTTGAATCTTCCATACGGGAAACTCGTGTCGCTCTCCGAGCCGATGATGGGACGAATGAGTCTGCCAGCATCACATTGTGGCGGGAAGCATTTGCTGACTCTGGAATCGATCCGGATGAGTTTCCAAGCTCGATCGAGGCGTTGATCCACGCCGCGGTCCAAGGAACCGGACCTAACCCGATCAACCCCGCAGTCGATCTGGCGAACGCCGTGAGCTTGCGGTATCAGCTGCCGATCGGCGCCCACGACATCGACAAACTGCGAGGTGACTTCGAGGTCCGAGTCGGAAGGGCCGGTGATAAATTCGCTCCCTTAGGCAAGCTCGAACTCGAAGACGTGCCAGCCGGCGAGCCGGTATATGCTGACGAAAACGAAGTGCGAACCCGGCGTTGGGTGTGGCGACTCGGCGAGCGCGGCAAGGTGAACAAGGTCAGTACAAACGTGTTTTTCCCGATTGACGGGTTCACCGGGAAGAACGACGCGCAAGTCAGGCAAGCGGTCCAAGACCTTTCCGAGTTGCTGGAAGGTAAGCTGGGCGCTCGGACGCGCACGTTCTTTGTCGATCGGACGCAACCAGAGTGTGTGGTGCCGGTGCCTGCACGCCACGGCCCTGACGATGTCGATTACCTCCTAGGCCGAAACGTGGTCGATGCATTGCCGCGCGAAGGGTTAGAGCGCCGACTTCGAGATGGCGAAAAGTTGCGCATATACCTGGGCGTGGATCCGACAAGTCCTTCAATCCACGTAGGCAACGCAATTGCCTTGCGGAAGCTTCGTCATTTCCAGCGTCTCGGCCACAAGGTAATTTTTCTGATAGGGGACTTTACCGGCAGGATTGGCGATCCGACCGACAAGTCGGCCGTTCGGCAACAATTGACGAGTGAGCAGGTAAGCCATAACGCCTCTTCCTACGTGGAACAGGCCGGCCGAATCCTCGACATCAATTCGCCGGTGAACCCAATCGAGGTGCGCTACAACGGCGACTGGTGGGACAAGATGCACGCTAGAGAGATCATCGAGTTGGCGGCCAACTTTACGGCCCAGCAGATGATACAGCGAGACATGTTCCAGAAAAGGTTGGAAGAGAACAAGCCTATCGGCCTTCATGAATTCCTATATCCCCTACTGCAGGGCTACGACAGCGTCGTGCTGAATACGGATATCGAGATTGGCGGTACCGACCAGACATTCAATATGTTGGCTGGTCGCACGCTGGTGGCCGCCTTGCAAAACCGCGAAAAGTACGTGATGACCTGTCCTCTGCTCGAAGGTACTGATGGCCGCAAGATGAGCAAGAGTTTCAACAACACCGTCGGGATCACCGATCCACCTTTCGAAATGTACGGAAGATTGATGTCGCTGCGCGACGAGATGATTCTCACCTACTTCGAACTCTGCACGGACGCTTCAGAAGCGGAGTTGTCCGAGATCGGAAACCGGCTTCAGGCCGGCGCCAATCCGATGGAACTGAAGAAACGGTTGGCCTTTAGCGTCGTCGAGATCTACCATGAACGGCCGGCGGCGCTCGAGGCGCAGCGCCGCTTCGAGCGGGAGATTCAGCAGAAGCAGCTGCCGGACGAGATTCCCGACGCGCCAATCGCCCGACTGGAGGCCTGGTCGATCGTCGATCTGCTGACAACTACGAATCAGGCAGAAAGCAAGAGCGAAGCTCGCCGGCTGGTGCGGCAGGGCAGCGTATACCTTGATTCGGACCAAATCAAGGACCCGAGGGCCACCGTAAATGTCAATGAGGGAGCTGTTCTTCGATCCCGCCGGCGGAGATTCGTCAGGCTGGTGCGGCATGATTAGCTGTATCTCCCGGTCATAGGCTTGAAGGGCAGTCAGACAACGAGAGCCTCGATTGTGAACCGAAAAGATGGGACTGGCGCATGAGCGCGTACATGGGTACGGACCACATCAGCTTCACAGTGGCGGATATCGAGCGCTCGTTGGTCTTTTATCGCGACACACTGGGGTTGCCTGTGATAGCGCATCAGAAACCTGGGCACGCGCATCACACGCGGCTAACCGGCTTTGCCGGGGCGCAACTTAGAACTGTCTTTCTGGCTCTTCCCGGCGTGTCAACGAAGCTGGGATTGGTGCAATACATCCATCCGCCGGGAGAGCAACAGGATCTGGCTACCAATAAGATCGGAGACGCCCACATCTGCCTGGAGGTCGCCGACATTCACCGAGTGTACGAAGAGTGGCAGACAAGAGGAGCACATTTCAAGTCTGAGCCAATCAGATCGGGGACCGGAATCAACCAAGGCAGCTTCACCGTGTACCTGACAGACCCCGACGGAATTACGGTGCAGCTGTTGCAGCGCCCTCGCCGGCCGGCGGGTTGAATCCGTGTGAACGAGCGTTGCTGATCGCTTGGTACGGCGATTCGGCATCCGGCGATTGCTTGCCGGGTAGTCGCTCTTCGACTGGGCCGATGGATGTTTCGTTTTCTGGCAAGGTGACTTGACACCGTTCGACTTCCTGACCTCTCATTGAATGTATACTTGCGACACGTTACGACATCACTCTTTCCCGCAAGACCTGCTCTGAGGGAGGGCGAGTGAGATCCGGTATCTGTGATCGAGGCTTTATAACCCAACGATGCGCGGTCTTATACTAGGCGGCGGCCTGTTGCTTGGCGCGCTTGCAGCGATCAACAAGCTATTGGTGCTCAACGCCGGCGCGGTTGAGAGCCGGTTGGAAGGACCTACGCGCTTCTATCACTGGAGATATCAAGGCGAGATTCACAGTATTTTCTACAAGTCGGTGGGTGAAGGACCGCCAATCCTGCTGGTTCATAGCATCCACGGGGCGGCGTCTTCCTTCGAAATGCGCAAGATTCACTCGGCACTGGCAGCTGAATACACCGTGTACACGCTAGACCTGTTGGGGTTCGGACTGTCCGATCGGCCTGCGATTCACTACGACGCGGATGTATACATCACCTTGATTTACGACTTCATCCGCGACGTAATCCAGACACCCACAAACGTATTGGCGAGCACACTCAGCGCCGCTCACGTGATCGAGAACGCAGCACGTCATCCGGATTGTTTTGAGACGTTGGTTCTGGTAGCGCCAACGGGGATAGAGCTTTCAATTGACGGTCCGAGCCCGGCCGGCCATCTTGCATATTGGATCTTTCGTATTCCGATCGTCGGCAGCGGCCTATTCAACCTGCTCACATCTCGTGCGACGATACAACATTGGCTCAAGGAAGAATCATTCTTTGACCCTACACACGTCTCCGTCGACGTTGAGGAGGCTTACTACAAGACTTCCCATCAAGAAAACGCCCGCTTCGCGCCGGCAGCGGCCTATTCCGGTAGACTGAACCTGAAAATTGTCGACGCCTTTCGTTCGTTGGATAAGCAGGTACTCATCGCTTGGGGACGTGAGGCGCGATGGGCAACGGTAGACCAATCGGCGGCCTTTCGCCGGACAAACCCCAATGCCAGATTGCGCGTTTTTGATAGGTGTGGGATATTAGTGCACGACGAATGCGCCGAGGAACTGGCTGAAGCGCTGAAGCAAAGCTTGAAGCATACGCCGGTCGATTCTGAACAGGGCAAATCAAAGACGTTGAGCCAAGTAGGCAGAGCCGAGGAGGTCTAGAGTGAGCGTCATCAGGTGTCTTGTCGCCGGTCTTGCAATCGTGCTTATTCTGGCCGCGTGCCAACAAGAGGAGCAAACTGACGTGCCAAAGACCTACTCAGAGATGCCGGCGATGCAGATCGACCCAAGCAAAACCTATAAGGCAACGATTGAAACGACACATGGTGAGATGGTTGCGGAACTCTATACTGACGATGCGCCGATCGCGGTGAATAGCTTCGTGTTTCTGGCGCGAGAGGGATTCTACACAGACGTGAAAGTCCATCGCATCATCAAGGGGTTCGTGATACAGACCGGCGATCCTACCGGCACTGGCTCCGGCGGTCCAGGATACACGTTCCCGGACGAACCAATCAAGCGGGAGTATCTTGTCGGCACGCTGGCGATGGCTAACCGTGGTCCTGATACCAACGGCAGCCAGTTTTTCATTGTGCTGGCTGAGGGACGGCTGTCGAAGGACTACACGATATTCGGCCAGGTGATAGAGGGTCTCGACACCTTGAAGGATATTGAGAATCTGCCGGTGGAAGCGTCGGGCGGCGGGGAGACGTCCAAGCCGACCGTCGACGTTCGGGTGAAGTCGGTGACGGTCGAGGAGAGCTAGGTCTAGCGCCGCCAAAGGCGGTTTGGGCTGGCCAACAACCGCGATAGGCTCGTCACGTACGGTGGTGGCGGGACTCGCTTGCCGACCGCAGGGTTTCCCAAGCGTTCGGCCGGCCTCGACTTGGCGGAGAGAGTGGGATTCGAACCCACGATCCCCTTACGGAGATACGCGCTCTCCAGGCGCGCCTGATCGTCCACTCTAGCATCTCTCCACCAGGAATTATATACTGCGAGCTTGAGTAGTTGTCCCGGTGATTTTTTGAGCCTCACCCCCGGGTCGGGGTACGGGGCATGCTTTCGATCGGCGGAATGACGACCACCACGGACAGCTCGAGAGCCGGCCCCACGCGGGACTTCCTTGCGCGTCGGCAATTGCGGGTGGCGCGGGGAATGGTGGGATCAGTGGGAAGGCCACCACTGCCGGCCGGGCTGGCCGGGTTGGGCTGGCTGGGGACAAGCCCCAGCCCTACATGTTGTTCTTACGAATGTCGGCCTGCTAACGCCAGTGCAACAGGGGGGATGAAACGAATCGCCGGCGCTTTACCCAACGGGTCTCGTCCTCCCGGTAGTGCCCCTTGCTCTGGTAGAAGGGATAGTACTTTCCGGGCGGAGACATCTGGACGACATCATTGCCACGGATGATCATGTTGAATTCGGTGCCGTTGATCTTTTCCGTGACCGTTCTCTCAAATATCGGAAATCGGACCGTGACGACGTCGCCTGGATTGGCCGCTCCGGCCTGAGCGTACCTCCCATTCCATCCCAATTGGACGGCTTCGCCATTCTTGCTAGCGGTGGCTTGGCTTGGCTGGACCCATTCAGGGATCCTGACTTCTACCTCGCATGGCTGCTTGATCGTCAGATCCACTCGGCCCTGGTAGGGGATATGACTATCGACGTCAGCCCAAGGCGATGCCCGGTTGAGCAGCAGGTTTACTCTGAGTTTCCCATCGTCGAAATTCAGGATGTTCTCCCAGAGGTAGTAGATGGCTCGGGTCTCGTTGCCGGCGCAGCAGTGCATGAATCCCTTGCCGTCTCCATCCCAGATGTCGTTTGGCACTCCCCAACTGGCAAACGTACCAATGTGTCTTTCGGCGACCCGCTCGGCCGTGGCCGAGGGATTAGCCACCGCCCAGCCATTTGGGTGATCCCAGTCTTCGGTCGACACTGGCGGCGGAAAATCCTTCGTCATCTCCGCAACCCAATCGCTGGTCACCATTTGGCTCTCGAAGAAATGATTCCTGACACATCGGTCCAGATCATCCCAATAGTCGGCGACTCCAGATCCAGACAGCTTCGCGGCGATTGCAACAAAGTCCCCCTCCGAGCATCCTTCAGCGATGCCACTGGAGAACTCCTGAACAGTCGCATAATCGTAGGTAGCGTCGGGTCCGGGAATGCCCGGGTAATATCCTATGGACGGCGCACCACAGGAACGGGCGTACTCGAACCCTTTTCGGGCGAACTCGATCATCTCTTCGTTGCCGGCCGCCAGTCCGTACTCGAGTAGGCCTATCAATGGCTTGAGATGGTGGTGGGTGTGGGGCATACCGAGGAATCGAGCCTGGTCGTCGTAAGAGCCGGAGTGTTTCATCAGGTAGACGGCCAATTGGCCGGCCAAGTCAAGGGCCGGTTCGTAGCCGGTGGCGTGATATGCCTGAGTGAGAGACTGAACCCACCAGCCGGACACGGTACCGCCGGCCTCGAGCTCGCAATTGGGATCCAGGATCGGAGAATCCGGCGAGATCGAAGCCTCTGGGTAGGTGGAGAAGATTGGATTGTAGGCGTAGTCGTCCTTGTAAACCATCAGCTTGGCGAAACCGTCAACCAGCCGCCGCATTTGGTTTTTCCACATCTCGTCGCCGGTCTGCTGATAGTAAAGGCCCATTACGGCGATCAGAATTCCATTTACATAAAGACTGCCAAGTTGGTCGCCGCCATCGTCGCCCACATCCCAACCAGGGCCGTTTCCGTAGCGCGCCCAAGGCCGGCCGATGACCGGTGAATAAACGATTCCGTCTTCACCTTGGGACCGCAGCATCGCCTTGGCCCATTCTCGATCAACGATAAGATTCGAGCTATTTCCGGTAATGGACCGCAGTAACGGTAAAGCCTCCATAAACTTGGGTTGGATGTATGCGCCGCTCTGGTCATGCCACATCACTGCGGGATTGCAATTTAGAGCGACTGAAAAGTAGATCTCATAATCGGCGTCGGGATTTACAACATTGGTGAGGAAATGAATTGCCAAGTCCGCCCTCTCATCCACGTCGAGGGTGTCTGGCACCATCCGTTCGTACTGTTCTCCTTCAAAAGGGGAAAAGTCAAACTTCGGCACCTCATCGCCAATGTATCCAATAGGATCGCCGCTCTTCCACAACTTCGTCGCCATGAAAGACCTCCTTCCAGTGCTCTTCTTGGTGGATCCATTTTGCCAGTTTGCCGGCTTCTGGCTAAGATTACTATACGGTGCGATTGCCGGCCAATTGGTGACATTCTAGCAAACTGTTTTGGCAATTGGCGGCATGAATCCATCAAGGCGAACAGCGACTTAGGCAACTATCTGAGGGGAACCTAAAATGAAAACGCGTCGATGCGAACCGACTCTGACCGATACTCAAGTACTGAAATTTTGTAGAAACGGATTTCTGCTGCTCGAAGGCGTGGTTCCGGACGAGACCAACCGACGGACAACCGAATACTTGGAGTCAGATTCCCACTACGAACCCAGCGGTATTCTCAATCGGGACTGGTTCGTCGAGAATGTGATTCTCAACCCACAAGCAGCCGGCGCAGTTCGATCGTTGCTTGGCGACGAATTTGGCCTTCCAATCGTCATGAGCAACCATAGGGCAGCGGGTAAACTGCCGGTGCAGAGTTGGCACCGCGATGGCGGCTCAAGATACGGCCCGGAGCTCAACTATCTTCAGGTCTTCTATTACCCGCAGGCAGTCGATATCCAGACCGGGCCAACTGAGGCGTTGCCCGGATCGCATTTTCTATTCGCCCTTCAGCACTACATGGGGCATTACGGCAAGATTCGCGGTGCGGTACCGTTGGTCGCGCCGGCCGGCTCAATCTTCATCACGGTTTATTCGATCTGGCATCGTCGTTCGGCCAAGATGACGGACGGCACTCGCAACTTGCTCAAGTACAATTACTGGCGGACACAGTCACCGCGGCGGGACTGGGTCATTGAGCCTGACTTCGACTTTGCCACCGCCGACTACTCGTCTCTCGACGGCCCTACGTTCAGGGCTCAGCACGAGGAAAACGCGGATGCGGCCCGGATGTTCTTCTGGCTGTGCGGATTAGCCGATAAGTTCAAGGCAATTGGCGGACAGGGGTGGCCCATAACCAAGGCTGATTCCAAGTTCTTGGACACGCCAGTGGGGTACCCGCTCGCTGACTAGATCACAGGGCTCGGCAGACAAGACAGCCGGCTAACGCCAGTGTATTTCCTGGGATGAGACGAAGCGCGGTCGCTTCAACCAGCGGGTCTCGTTTTCACGATAGTGACCCTTCCTCTGGTAATACGGGTAGTTCTTGCCGGGTGGATCCATGTGCACTACATCGTTACCCTTAATGCCCATCGTGTACTCCACGCCGTCGATAGTTTCTTTTACCGTTCGCTCCGATATTGGAAATCTCAAGGACACAACGTCGCCGGGTTTCACGTCCCCTAGTTGTGCGTACCGGCCGTTCCAGCCCAGCCGGCGGGTCTCGCCATTCACGGTGCCGGTGGCCTGACCTGGTTGGACCCACTCAGGTATGCGTATGTCCAATGCGCATGGCTCTTTGATCGTGAGATCTACCCGACCTTCGAAGGGGATGTAGCTATCGAGGTCTGCCCAACGAGAGGTTCGATTGAGCAGCAAGTTCACCTTGAGGTTCCCGCTGTCAAAACTCAGAATGTTGTCCCAGATATAGTAAATCGCCCGAGTCTCGTTGCCAGCGCAGCAGTGCATGAAGCCCTTACCTCGACCGAAGAACATGTCGTTTGGCGCTCCCCAACTGGCGAACGTTCCGACGTGTCTCTCAGCGAGCCGGTCGGCCGTCTCAAACTTGGATTCGTCGACAGGCGTTGCCGGCAGATCTTGGGTCATCTGACCTATCCAATCACTTGTCAGCATCTGACTCTCGAAGAACGTGTTTCTGATGCAACGGTCGAGGTCGTCCCAATAATCAGCCACGCCGGATCCACTCAGCTTGGCGGCGATAGCGACGAAGTCTCCCTCGGTGCAACCTTCGGCAAACGTCTTTACATATTCCTGTACCAATGCGTAGGTCCACTGTACATCCGGCCCGGGAATGCTGGGGTAATAACCGATGGATGGAACGCCACATGAGCGGGCGTATTCATACCCCTTGCGGGCGAACTCGATGATCTCGGCATTGTCAACGATGAGCCCGTATTCCAGAAGTCCAATCAGCGGCTTGAGATGATGATGGGTGTGGGCCATGCCGAGGAAACGGGCCTGGTCATCGTAGCAGCCAGAATAGCGCATAAGATATTCGGACAGCTTGCCGGCCAAGTCCAATCCCGGCTCGTATCCGGTAGCGTTGTAGGCTTGACAAAGGCCGTGTATGATCCAGCCGGCCACGCTGCCGCCGGCCTCCGCTAGGCAAGAGGGATCGAGGATCGACCCGTCTTGGGATACGGTGGTGCCGGGGTTGGCCGTCAGAACCGGATAGTAGCACCAGTCTCCCTTGTAAATCATCAACTGCGCCATTCGGTCGATCAGACGCCGCACTCTGGTCTTCCACATTTCGTCGCGCGTCTGGAGATAGTAAAGACCCATGACGCCGATCATTATCCCGTTGGTGTATAGGCTGGCAAACTGATCGCCGCCATCGTCGCCCGCAAACCATCCGGCGGCCCCCTTGTAGCGCGCCCATGGGCGACCTTCAACCGGCATATATAGCAGTCCATCTTCACCCTGTGACTTAATCACCGCGCTGGTCCAGGTCTCATCCACATTCATGTCGTTGCGGTTGCCAGTTATCGAGCGAAGTAGGGGTAGAGCTTCCTGGAATTTTGGTTGGATATTGGCGCCATTCCAATCGTGATACATGATGGGCGGGTTGCGCTGGAGATCGACCGGGAAGTAGATCTCGTGGTCAGCATCCGGGTCGGTCACATTAGTCAGAAAGTGGATGGCCAAGTCAGCCCGTTCGGCTACGTCCAGTGTCGCCGGAACTAATCTTTCAGAAGCTTTGCCGGAGTAAGCCGGTAGATCAAACTCAGGGATTTCTTTGTTGATGTAGCCTATCGGATCGCCGCGTTTCCAGTCGGTAGTAGCCATGACGCCTCCCTGAAACTGTTACTCAACCTGCAATTCAATTCGCCATTGTTTGATCAGATCTGCCGAGAATCGGAAATGCTAGGGCAGTGCCGGCTTTGCGCCACGGCCAGCGTTGCATTCTGCCTAGAGGAAGCCGGCGCAATGGACTAGTCTTTCCTTGCAGAATTGGCCGGGCCGACTACTTGCGCGGCCGGACGGAAATCTTCCTATTCGGCACCCGAGTATCAACCCTTTATTCCGCTGATCACGATGCCTTGGATGAAATAGCGTTGGGCAACAAAGAACACTATGATCGGCGGAATAGTAATCAGCATGGAGGCGGTCATAATCGCGCTCCACGGCTTGTTCTTCAGCGCGCCGCCCTCGTGGGTTGACCTCTGCCAATCCATCAACAGAATTGCGAGCGTTTTCTTATCGTTGGAATTGAGGAAAATGATCGGGGCGAAAAAATCGTTCCATTCGCCCATAAACGTGAAGATAGCCACTACCCCCATGGCGGGTAACGCCAACGGGAGAATAATGTGCCAGTAAACCTGCATCACCCCGGCACCGTCGATGCGCGCCGAGTCGTCGTACTCCAACGGAATTGTCATGAAAAATTGCCGGAGCAGGAACACAAAAAATGCACCGCCTCCCAAGAAGGCCGGCACGATCAGAGGAGCATATGTGTCGATCCAACCGAACTCCTTGAAAATCAGGTATTGAGGAACCAAGGTTACGTGGTAAGGAAGCATCATCGTGCTCAAGACGGCCAGAAAAAGTATGGTCTTGAATCGGAATCGTAGGCGAGCAAATGAGTAAGCGACAAGACTGGCACTGACAAGCCGACCAATCTCGACTCCGGCTACGACGATCAACGTGTTCCGCAGACCAACAAAAAATTCGAACCGGGTGAAGACCAGATCAAAGTTATACAGCGTAAGTTTGTTGGGATCGGGCAGTAACTCCGGAGGATAGGCCACCGCATCCCAAGGAGTCTTGAAGGACGTGAATACCATCCAGAGGAACGGAATCATAAATATGAAGCTGAGGCTGATCAGCCCGAAATATCCGGCGACCTTTAGCACCGGACGCCGGACTCTGGGCCAGTATTGGTCAGTCGTTCTTGTGTGTGCTTGGACTTGCATTTCTCCCCTCTCACTCGCCGGCAGATAAAACATTCGGGAGACGCGCCGGGTCGATTTACCCGCAAGTCGACAATAAAGACTGCCGAGCCAACGAGGTGAATACTAACAGTTTTCCCGCGCTGTTGATACCCTTCGACCTATATCGCGCCTGTGGAAAGATTGGCGAGCGAGCGCCTACGTCGAGAGCGAACCTTTCCACTCGCACTTGCCCAGCAGCCTTTTCATTGCGACAAGTTCGATGATACAGCCGACAGCCCATTTATCGGCACGTCGCGAAATGCCGCCTATTGACCAAAAAATCAGTCTCGTGAAGACAAGAGGCCGGCTGCGGGGCTAATGACCGATCAATCTAGCCCCAACTGGCAACGAACTCTTCGAAGCCAAAGCCGGCGGGTATCTCATTGAAGTAATACCTACTGCGTTTGGACCCAAAGCCGGGCGCCGATTGCTCTTCGTCTCCCTGCAGCTTGGAATCGAGAACCTTGAACCGTTTCCAAAGCTGCTCGGCCTCTTCATAGGAGAACCTGCGGGCGAATTGGCCGCCCCAGTTCAGAGATAGCGAGTGGGCGGATTCGGCGTGGTAACGAACGTCGGCCGGCAGTTCGTCAGCGTTGGGGCGCGTCAATAGGTGAATTTTCTTGGCCGCCTTGCAAAGATATACCGTCAGACCCAATCTGCCCTTTTCACCTACTCCTGAGTGGAGGGAATCCAATCCCCTAAGATAGGCGCCAGCGTCCCTGCGGATCGCGGCACGCATAGTTGCTTCCGTACGGTTCTGCATGTCCTCACTAGTGCGGTCCCAACGTTCGAACGTCTCCTGGGCTGCCGGAGAGAGATGCTTAGTGAAACTGAGGTCACTGTAGTGGCCGAATCTGCAGTATGCCCCATGTAAGGTTCGCCGTAGCTTGGCGCTGTAGTTGCTGCCCCAGTGCAACATGTAGTTGTCGTAGACGAGGCCGTCGCCGGCTTTGAGCTCGACTTGCTTGCCGTTAGAAAGCGCCGAGCGCGGATTATTAGACAGCTCTTGGTTTTCCTGGCCGGTATTTAGCCGCCGGTGGCTGGCCGGCACCACCCAGAACACATCGTCGTCGTAAAGGGGAATGTTCCACTGGAGGTATCTCGGTCCATTCTCACTCACGTCGTCCTGCAGCACCTTCAATGGCCCCATTTCTGTGCTCACATCACGGTGCCAATGAGATGGCCCGCGATCGCGCACAGGACTACACATCATGGAGAACATGAAGATTGGGACCTCTGGAACCGCAAGCAACTCACTGCTCGCGCCCAAAGTGTTTTCACTCAACCAGACTTCGAATGCATTTGCAGTAGTCGTGTCTACCAGATCGGGAGTGTAGTGACCACCCCATTGAAAGAGGTACATGCGGGGTTGTGGGTCCGCTTCCCAAACGCCGCCTGGTGGATCATCCGGCTTCCGTTCTCTGGCCCATACAGTCTTCTGTCTTTCGAGCAGTGTCTCATAACTGGCGCGTACCGCATCCAGCTGATCCGGCGGTATCACATTCCGCCGGATGAGATATCCTTGCTCCAACCACCGTTGTCGATCAACGCTCATTTGCTGTCCACTCCTCCATTCGACTCGCCTATTGGACACCTTGTCACGGTGTGCCTGTTGACGCTGGGTCGTAGTAATTCCCAATTATGACGAAGGCGCGGCTTCATGCCAAGAGGATTTCGACACGGAGGTCGGAATTGACAGATTCTCGAGCAACAGTTCAGACTTGGATGTATTTCTCTCCTCCATGCCCGTGAACTGGAAAGGCTGAGTCGGCGTTCGGGACCTCAGTCGGCGGTCGAGGGGTGATATCCAACTTCACGAGCTGGTCGACCTCAGCGCCTCGCCTTGCGTAGTCTTCGACCTGGCCTCCTTCTCCTGACCAGCAGAGGGGGATGTTTGTTGTGGGGGACACCCCCACATCCCACGTCAAGGGCTTCGCCGTTGCGACCCCTACCTGGCTTTCGTCGATCAGAGGTCCTCGCCTGTGGTAGACCCTCATTGGTACGATTTATGCCCACACGGAGCAGGCACCCCTAAATCTGAACACTTGCATTCTCGACGACCGATTTGAGTTGACACCGTCGGCGCGGTTACACTATTCTCTGGCTTATACAGACACACACGGATCATCGGAGCATCAGACACCTAATATGATGGGAATTCCCCACAGAGGGGTTCGAGTAGGGGCACTCGTCGTCCTTGTAGCGGCGACAATGCTGATCGCATCCTGCGGTGGTGGCGCAGCCACAGAGCTGCCCGAGCTTGATAGCGCCGAGGCGTACTTTGAACTCGGTCAAGAATTCGACAAAGAGCAGGAATATTACGACGCGATCAACGCCTATAGCAAGACGATAGAACTGGATCCCGATTTCGCACTCGCCTACCGCAACCGAGGGTTTAGCTATTACCGTCTCCGAAAAGGCGAAGACGCGATCAAAGACTACGAGCGATTCATCGAGCTAGATCCCGATTCCCCGGTACGGCAGTCTTTGGAAGATGCCATCATCGAGATCAGGCGCGGCGATTACTAGCACGGCGTGTATGCCTGGCGCCGAATCATGCACGGTTGCGAGCTCAGATTGTGTCGGGACCGCCTGACTTAAATTCATCGTGCCTGCCGCTACCTATCCCTTTACGCCGCTGATGACGATACCCTGTATGAAGTAACGTTGGAAAACGAAGAATACAGCAATCGGTGCTAAAGTTATCAGCATCGAAGCGGTCATGATGGCGCTCCAAGGCTTATTTGGGCCAACCGACCCCTGTATCCTTTGCCAATCCAACAGCAATACCGAGAGGGTTTTCTTGTCGTTTGAGTTGAGATAGATAATCGGGGCAAAGAAGTCGTTCCATTCGCCCATAAACGTAAAGATCGCCACGACGCCAATTGCCGGAATGGATAGCGGCATGATTATGTACCAGAAGATTTGCATTAAGCTGGCCCCGTCCATGCGTGCCGAGTCATCGTACTCCAAAGGGATCGTCATGAAGAACTGGCGAAGTAGGAATACGTAGAACGCACCGCCACCAAGGAATGCGGGCACAACGAGTGGGGCGAATGTATCAATCCAGCCAAGCTCTTTGAAAATGAGGTACTGCGGCACCAAAGTCACGTGGTATGGCAGCATCATAGTGCTCAATACCGCCAAAAAGAGCACGTTCTTGTGCCGGAACCTCAGTCGGGCAAATGAGTAGGCGACAAGACTGGATGTCAGGACGCGACCGATTTCGACTCCGACCACAATTATCATCGTGTTCCTCAACCCTATCCACAACGGGAATTGCTGGAATACGAAGTCGAAATTGTACATCGTGATCTTGGCAGGATCGAGCAGTAGTTGAGGTGGATAGGCCACGGCGTCCCATGGAAACTTGAACGACGTGAACAACATCCAGAAAAAGGGTATCACGAAGATTATGCTTAGGACGACCAAAGCGAGGTAGCCCAGGACCTTGAGGGTAACCTTTTGGGCCCTGAGCAGTCTGACTTCTCGCGTCGGAAACGTAGCCGCTGCTCGCATCTGCTATACCCGTTTGACTGATTCTAAATTGCCCGCAAGAGCGTTGCGGTGAGGGCCAGTCTTACATTTGGTCGAAAAAATGGGACTGCAATTACCCGCGCCGAGCGGAAGCTTGATTGAGTGTAACAGCCTCTAAGAGAACCGTGCAACCACGTTGACACGATAAATTACCTTGCACTATTCTATTTGTGCAGAGTACAGTTCACCCAAGGATTCGTGCAGCGTAGGTACAAAGACTTGAACAGATTCTTCAAAGCCGGGCTCTTCGTAGCTATGGCGCTCCTCCTGGCGTGCGTGCCGGCGTGTGGCGGCACATCGGACTCGACCGAGACGCTTCCCGAGCTCGAGAATGCACAGGCCTACTACGACTTGGGAGGCGAGTACGAACGCGAGCAAAGACTTGACGATGCTATCGCCGCCTATTCCAAAGCAATCGAAATGGACCCGAATTTAGCCGCCGCGTATCGGAAACGAGGGTTTAGCTATTACAAATTGCGAAAAGGTGAAGAAGCGATCAAGGACTACGAGAAGTTCATAGAGCTCGAGCCGGATTCATCCTTTCGCAACCAAATCGAAGAGGCGATCTACAAAATTGGGAGAAATGAGTACTAGTAGCCGGCCCATCCCCAAGTGAGGCTAGTACGTTTCTCTCAGAAAGGCCCTTCGTAGTAATCTCCTGTGCCGGTTGCCCCCGGCACACTGGCGCCTGAAAATTGGCGTTGCCCGATACTCTCCCAGATTACGGCATCCGTGTGAATGGCCATGGCCCTGCGAAGGCCATTTAAGAGGATGCGAATGGTGGGACGCCGGACGGTACAACTGGGGCGGCCTGCCGGCCGTGCCCTTGGCTGGGGACAAGCCCCAGCCCTACAGGTCGCTCATTCGACTCCCGGCAGCCATTGCCAGGGCGATAGTGGTTGGTATCGCCGGTCCTCGCCGGGATCACGACCATGTGGGACGGCTCGAGAGCAGGCCCTACGCGGGGTTCCTGCGGGCACGTGAATTGCAGGACTCGCGGGCGGGACGGGAGCCGTCTATCCCGGACCGGAGTCCGGGACATGCTTTCGTGCCAAGGCTCGGGCTCAGGCAGCACCTTCATCCCTGAGAGAACCCTCGTAGTAGACCCTACCCTTAGAAGCCTTGAATGAGAGCCACGTAAGCGCGATGATGATGAGGAAGAGTATCCAGGCAAGACCCGACGCGTAGCCCATCTTGAAATACTCCCATCCGTTCTTGTACAGATAGAGTATGTAGAACAGCGTAGCCTCGGCTGGTCCTCCCCGCGTGATGACAAAAGCACCGGTAAACGTCTGTAGATTGATGATCATGCCGATGATGAACGTGAAGAAAATGACGGGTGAGGTCAAGGGAATGGTCACATTCCAGAACCGCTGAAAAACGTTCGCTCCATCGACCTTGGCTGCATCGTACAGGTCAGATGGGACACCTTGAAACGCGGCCAAATACAGAAGGATATTACCGCCGACAGTCCACAGGCCCATGATGTAAAGTGCTGGCAGCGCCCATTGAGTCGAGAAGAACCAGTCTGGCCCGTCAATCCCGATTGCGTCCAAACCGGCGTTGACCAGTCCCACCTGGGAGTTGAGGAGCCACCAGAACAGGTAAGCCGATGCGATTTGAGGTACGATCGATGGCATATAAAATGCCGTCCGAAAGAACGACAAACCCTTCACTTGCTGGTTAAGTGCGAGAGCCCAGATATAACCAATGATCACGCTGGCCGGCACAACAACTCCGACATAGCTGAAAGTGATTCGTAGGGAGTGCCAGAAGCGCCAATCGTCGAAGAACATCAACTGATAGTTCTTGAGTCCGATGAACTCCCCGCCACGCAACACGTTGTAGTCAAAGAAAGATAGTACGAATGAGGCAATTACCGGGCCGGCCCACAGGCCAACGAATCCTATTAGGAAGGGCAGTAGGAGAAGGTACCCCATCAACTCTTCGCGGCGCCGCATCGGGGACAATCGCCTTCGTTCCGACCGGGCTACTGTAGTTCGCGCCATATGATCCCTCCCGCCAATTGCCTATCAGCGTAGCCGGGTTTCAAGATGGCCCAAGACAGTGGGCGACCGGGTCGCCGCCCACTGTCGTCAGGCCATACGCTCAGTCACAGATAACTGTCGACGCTTCGGTATCTCCCGAAACTCCGGAGCAAGCTACCGAGCAAACTGCTTATTTCAGGAGCGGGTCGATCTCCGCGACGACATCGTCCATCGCCCCTTGGGTAGTTTTCTCGCCAAGAAGGATTGAATCGACGGCGTTGTTCATCAGGTCAAGGAATCTGACCGGCTCCTTGCCACCGAATATGCGGTTCGACCAGCGCAAGCCCTCGGTCGCCTTCAGGTCGAGAGAAGTGTGCGGGTTGCGCGAAAGAATGATCCGCTCAAGCGTCTTCTTCAGACCATCGGGCAGTCCCTCGACCTGCTCCTTCGACTTGTAGGACACGCTGTATGCGGACTTCGTGAAGGTCTCACCCACGTCCCAGTCGGTCGAGAACCCCATCAAGACTTCCAATGCGATGTCCCGGTCGACCGAAGAGACGTTGACCGCCCATTGGTTCGCACCCATAAAGGTGAATCGCACCTTCTTCCAGGGATCCGCGATTGGCTCAACCTCGAAGTGGGCCTCTTCCATCACGTTCGGCCAGGTCCAGCGAACAACCGACTTGCCGGCGAACCACATATTGCCGGTGAAGGCATCCGCTACGGCCTTGGTGGGAATGTGGAGCAGCTTGGTCGACAGATCCACCTCTTCCTGGACTGCCTGCACCTGGGCGGGCTCATTGACCGTACACTTCGTCTCTTCGAGACTCCAGATGTCGTCATACCAATCCAGGGCGGATGTGGCCATCGAGTTCATCCAGTAATAGCTCCCCACCATGGGGTAGCGATCGATTTCGCCGTCCTTTTCGATCTTCAACTTCTCCAGAAAATCAAGGAACGTCGGGTAGTCCCACTGATCGTAGTCATCGGTACCCCAAGCCGGAAGCTTGATTCCCAATTCGTCAGTGATTTCCTTATTGACGTGAGGGTGCGTCTTGTGGGTGTAGTTGACCGCGACGCTCCAAGTCTTGCCGTTCCAGGCATTCTCCCTACGCGGGTCGATCCCGTAATTCTCGACATCGAAGTCGAAGAACCCGGCCGTGCCGGCGTTCAAGACATCATCAAGAGGCACCAGACCACCTGACTTGAAGTTCTCTCCGTTGAACAGGCCGTCGATCATATTGATCGGCGCGGCGGTACCAGCAGCTGTCTGGGTGGTGAGCTTCGTCTGATACTGGCCCCAGTTCGTCATCTCATGCCGGAGAGTCCACCGGTCGCCAAACTTTTCATTCCACCTATCGATCGTCTGATTGGGTAGGTCGCCCCACCAGCTACTGATGGGCATATCTATGCGCGCCATTTGCTTGGGGACTTCGACGATCTTCTCGACTTCCTTCTCCACAACACGGGTTACTTGCTTCTCGACTTCAACCGGCCTCTCGACGACGCGTGTGACTTCCTTCTCAACCTCGACGATCTCTTTTTCAACGCTTGGGGCACACGCCGCTAGAAGTGGCAGTACCGCCGTGGCTCCAAGGCCGACCATGAAGGCGCGACGAGTAAATGGTCGCGAGATTACGCTTTCGTACACTTCAAACACTCCTCTAAAGTTATGAACTACGACAATAGGGCCCATTACCCATCAACAGTAACCGAGAGTCAGTCATGAATCACCCCCTTTTTTCCATCCGGTATTTTCTCGGAACATAGGTATTTATGTACCGAAAGAGTCGTTCACTCGGCGGATGCACTTGGCATACCGCTACTGGTGGTTAAATGAAGTCGCTGACGCTACGTTACCGTATTATGTTGAACTTTGCAACGACTTGCGCGATTTGTAACAGTTCAGACTTGGGTGTACGTCTCTCCTCCATGCCGGTGAACTGGAAAGGCCGAGTCGCCATTCGGGTCCTCGGTCGGCAGTCAAGGGGTGATTTCCAATTCTATCGATGCGAAATCCACGAGTTGGTCGACCTCATCCCCCACATCGCCCGTCAAGGACTTCGCCCTTGCAGCCCTTTCCTGGCTTTCTCCGATCAGACGTCCTCGCCGGTGGTAGACGCTCATTGGTGCGATATTATGCCCATGCCGAGCAGGTACCACTAAATCTGAACACTTACCGGGAATACTAGCCGACGGGGAAGTACGACGTCACGTAAACGAGACTGCCTAAGGGGCGTTGGATTGGCGCCGAATACAATCGATGGGTCCGGACTCGGGAGTGATATATTGACGCCCGCTTCGGAGCATGTCACGACAACCTAGCTCACCTTCAGCGATATGGCCAACCCGTCGCGCAAGGGTACCAGCGAGCTGATCAGGTTGGGATGATTGAAAATCCGGCGGTTGTACTCAGACAAGCCAGCGGCGGATTCACTGTCCGGCGAAACCGCTTCACCACCGTGGAGAGCGTTGTCGGCCAGCAGCAGTCCTCCGACCCTCAATCGAGGCGTCACGAGGTCGAGCAGTCGCAGGGCATCCTCTCGCCGGGCAAGTCCACGCAAGATGTCCACGAATATCACGTCATAGCTGCCCCGATCTTGTTCGAGGAACTCAAACGCGTCCTGATTAACGACCGTCACCGTGTCACCGAGGCCACAATTTCTCAGATTACGCCGGGCGGTCTCCGCTCGTTCGGGGGACATTTCCAATGCGGTGACGCGCCCGTCCGGTGGCTTCACTGCTCGACCCAGCCAGGTGGCCGAGTAGCCGGTGGCGGTGCCCACTTCCAGGATGTCAGCTGCGCCGACAGAACGTACCAGAATATGCAAAAGTTGGCCCTCTACCGGTCCGACCATGGGAATATGGTTGGCACGCGCATGGCTTTCGACCTGCGCAAGCGCTGAGTCCCGATCGGGGATGAGTGAAAAGAGGTAGTCATCAACTTTGACGTCGGTAATCTGCAACGTAATCTCCTCATTCGGTATGAATGCGACAAAGGCGGCTCTCTGCCGTTAGCCTATCAGATTAGCACTCTTCCCGACTTTCAAGGCAAAGTATGCATCTCATACCATACAATTGGGTCGTTCGATCGGCCAAGCGGACCGCGTCCGACAGTATGCGGCTGCCGCCCAATAGACGCGAGGATGAGTTGATTTGCCGAGGAGCCAGTGAGAGAGACACTAGAGCTGGTTACAGACATATTTAGGCTGGTGGTATGGACTGCGCGCCGGCTGAGCGAAGGGGACGATGACCGACTGACGCCGAGAGGGGTGATGCGTTGTGCCGGTGGAATCGTCTGGATTTTGTATCTGGCCGCGAAGATGCGGTTGCGTCCTTACTGATGACTGCAATCGGATCAGAGCATCCGCGGCAGGTTACTCCGATACGTGAGGAGGGCTATTCCAACGCCGGATTGGATTGGCGGATCGAACTACCAGAGTTCTTGGGGCCATTCGATCTTTTGTTGCAATTGTTACAGAGGCGAGAGCTCGATCTATCAACCGCTTCGCTAGCCGCGATTGCTCATCAGTTCGCTGAGATAATTAGTCAGGCCAGTGACTCGATTCCGTTGATAGAGACGAGTGAGTTCGCGGCCGTTACGGCAAAGTTGCTGACAATCAAGTCAGCGGCCTTGCTTCCAAGTGCGGAAGAGGAGGACGTACTAGCCGGCGAGGAGGATCAGCCGGAGATAGAAGACCCCACCGATCTTGCCGAGATGCTGGCGCGTTACCGTGAGCTAAAGAGCCGAGCGTCGGTCCTGCGACAGCGCACCCGAACTGGCCTCAGATGCTATCGCCGTTCCGGCCCTCGCATCGCCGTCGACGCACCTCCCAGAGTTCTCATTTCTGCTAACGAACTGATGCGAGCCTTGCTCCGAGTGGCGGCGCGTGACCGTCATAGACTAAGGGAGCGCCGAGTAGGTCGGGATACTCTGACGCTGGTGCGGGCATTGAGAATCATCGAGGACAGAGTTCGAAGGCAACCACGAGTCAAGTTCAGCCAGCTGGTTGCCCAAGCCGGCACCACCCGTCAACTCATAACATTCTTCTTGGCGACGTTGGAGATTTGCAAATCGGGCAAGGCAACTATGGATCAGCAGACGGCATTCGGCGAGATCTTCCTGTCCAAAACGGACTAGACGGGGCTGAGGTTTGGTGGGCCGAACGGCGTTAGAGTTGGCCTGGCTATTATCTCGATCCGCTAGTCGAATGCCTGCATTCCAGCGGAGAAACAAGAAAAGAGGGGTGGGACGATATGCCACAGTTTGAGCTCAATATCATAGCGATCGTGATCGCTACAGTTGTTGGCATGGCGATCGGCTTTGCATGGTTTTCGCCAATCCTGTTCGGCAACACTTGGTTGAGTCTTGTGGGGCTCAGCGAGGAAGATGCCGGCGAAGGGGCAATGCCGGCCATTTTGGGCAGCCTGATCGCCACGATTGTCTTGGTAGTAATACTGTCTATATTCGTTGATCTGGCTCAAGCCGACAGCCTCTTGACCGGAGCATTGATAGGGTTTCTCTCTTGGCTTGGGTTTGTCGCAATGACCAGCGGCGTGAATTTCTTATTCTCCCGGCGACCTCTCAAGCTTTGGCTGATTGAAGCCGGCGATCACCTAGTTGCGATGATCGTGGCTGGCGCCATCCTTGGCGTTATGGGCTAGCCGAGGCGGGCTAGCTCCTCCCAGAAGGCAACGGCGGTTCGAGATCCGGCGTAGAAGTTAGCCAAATTCATGCGCTCGTTTGGCGCATGAGCGTTGCAGTCCGGCAGACAGAAACCCATCAATACAGTGGGAATCCCCAGTTCGCTCTGGAGAGTGGCCACAACCGGGATACTGCCGCCGGAGCGGGTGAAAACAGGTCGCTTGCCGAAACCGCGCTCAATAGCGGTGGCGGCAGCCTCCAGCGCCGGATGGTCCAGTGGGGTCAGGGCCGGCTTGCCGCCCAATAGTGGTATTACTTCAATTTTGACACTAGCCGGCGCAATCGCGGCGAGGTGCGAGGATAAGATTCTAGTGATCTTGTCCGGATCCTGGTTCGGGACCAGGCGGCAACTGATTTTGGCTGCGGCGAAGTTGGGTAGGACGGTCTTGGAGCCTTCGCCGGAGAATCCACCCCATATGCCGTTGATCTCGAATGTTGGCCGAGCCCAAACTCGCTCCAGGGTCGTGTAGCCGGGCTCGCCAAAAGGAGCCAACGCGCCGATCTCACCCAGATATTTTGTTTCATCAAAGGGCAGCGCGGCTAAAGCACGTCGTTCATAATCGGAGATGGGCACCACGTCGTCGTAGAATCCTGGAATAGTGACACGACCCTCGCGGTCCTTGAGGTCGCTGATTAACTGGGCTAAGACTTGAATCGGGTTTGCAATCGCTCCGCCAAACAACCCGGAGTGCAGGTCGCCGGCGGCACTCGTGATCTCGACCTGTAACACCGCCAGTCCGCGCAGCCCGTAATCCAGTGACGGTATGCCCGGTGCGTACATCGATGTATCCGATATGAGACCGATATCTGCCTTCAGAAGATCGCGGTGGTCTTGAATAAATTTGTCCAAATTAGGACTGCCCACTTCCTCCTCACCTTCAATGATGATCTTGACGTTGGTCGGTAGGCGTCCGCTTGTCTTCAGGTGTGCTTCTATAGCCATCAACTGGAGGAATATCTGGCCCTTGTCGTCCGCTGAGCCACGGGCGTAGATGTTGCCGTCGCGGATGGTGGGTTCAAATGGCGGAGTATCCCACAGCTCGAGGGGTTCGGCCGGCTGGACATCGTAATGACCGTAGAGCAGAGCGGTTGGCGCGTCGCCCGCTCCCAGCCACTCAGCGTAGACGACTGGGTGTCCTCGAGTCGGGAAAAGCGTGACGCGATTGAGGCCTATGTCGCGTAGCAGGTCGGCGACGTGCTCGGCGCAACGGTGGACCTCACCAGCCATGGCCGGATCGGTCTTGATCGACTGAATCCTGAGGAGGTCAAAGAGTCTTCCAAGGTGTTCCTCTTCGTGGGTTCTGAGATAGGCATCGGCTGCATTTGACATTAGCGCACCTCGCTTGAGCAATTATGCATTGATGATAATGGATTTCAGCCAGCATCCGTACTCTTCCGGGTCCGGAACCTGAGCGGGCGTGCGAGTAACGGTCGGTCAGTCGTAGCGGTGATTTCGACAAGCCGGCAGGCATGTCAACAATTCGGGAATCGCCGGGTGGGTGGCCGCGCCAGGCAACGGCGGATTCGCGTGGGGATTTGTTTTGCATTTTCGTATTCAGTCGGCGGGTCTCCATTTCCCGGCAGGAATCGGCCGGCCGGACTTGTGCCCTTAGCTGGGGAGAAACCCCAGCGCTACACTTCATGTTTCCCTTGTCGGATGTCAGCGCGCGGTTCGGCAAGGTGAGGGCGACAGGTTTTGGGGAGTCGACCGGGATAATGATTGGGAGGTTAATACGCGCCGAATGCCGGTGGTTAAATCTCAGCGCTTGTTTTGGCGCGCTGGACGGAAGAGCAACGCGCCGACAAACACGACGAGGAACAGGCCGACAAGAGGCCCCCACATGATATAGGTGAACTCTTCGTAGGAAATTGGGGAATCTAACAATGTCTGCCGGACGAAGTTGTGATAGGGGGAGAAGGGAAGGTAGAGTACGCGAGTGAAGGTGTACCAGATGATGGGCAATTCAACTACCCAGAAATTCGCCTTGAGAAGCTCGTAAAGGCCGGTGACGAGGTAAATCACCGACACCACCGCTACCAACCCGCGAATTGGGATTCTCCGCAATGTCTATACCCTTCAAGCAAGAGCTAGGGCCGGCCAGACCAAATGAAGTGGTCTGGCCGGCCCATGAACCAGTCGCAAGTGCTCACACCCGGAATCGCAGCTCCAGATGCTCGACGAATAGCGCCTATTTCTCGGCAGGCAGGTCTAGGTTGTTGCCCCATTCCTGCCAGGAGCCGTCGTAATTCGCAGCAGAGTCATAACCCATGAGGCGCAAGACAAAATACCCGACCGCCGATCGCTGGCCGGTATGACACAGGGTGTAGATCTTCATATCTTTGGTAATCCCGGCCGCGTCAAACAATGCTTGGAGCTCGGGCGCCGACTTATAGGTGGCGACATCGTCGACTACATTGAAATTCTCTCGCCAGTCGATGTTGACGGCACCGGGAATGTGACCGCTTAGCTTCGCTCTGTCGTCTTCGCCGGAATATTCTGCCGGCGAGCGGTTGTCCAAAACGATAGCCTTGGGATCGTCAATCGAAAGCTTGCATTCCTCGGTGGTTCCCAAGACCGATTCATCAACTTTAGCTTCAAACGTGGTCGCACTCGCTTGAGTTGGTTGTTCGGAAATCGAGCGTTCCTCTGCAGCCCACTTGTTGTAACCTCCATTCAGAATGGAAACGTCGTAGTGCCCGACGTAGTTGAGGGTCCAGAGAATACGCGCCGCGTCGGTTTGTCGGCCATTGTCGTAGACAATGACTTTACTATCGTTGCTGATGCCCGCCTTGCCGAATGCCTTTGCGATCTGCTCGGCAGGGCCAGCCATGTTCTTGGGGCCTTCGGCCATGTAGGTAAGCGCTTTCGGCAGGCTGACGGCGCCATCTATGTGGCCCGCGTCGTACAAATCTACTTTACGTGCGTCGATAAGTACGATACCGGAACTCGTAAGATTGTCGGCGAGCCAATCGGTTTCGACCAAAAGCTCTGGCGCTGCGTAATCATCGGCGTCCGCTCCGCCGGAAGTCTGCGTTTCGGGCCTGATGAGTTGACAGGCGGCCAAGACCGTGCTCATCAGGGCGATCAGACATACCAGAAGAATCCCGCGCAGAATCGCCGATGCCGGTTTTGGAAATGGAATCAGAGACAACTAGCCCTCCTTATTGGGAATAAATATAGAGTATATAAATCGACTATATACACAATTGCCGGAAATATACCGGAGATGTTCGACGGAGTCAAATGATTTCGGGAAGTGTGACGGTTCAGATTTGGGTGTATGTCTCTCCTCCACGCCCGTGAACTGGGAAGGCCGAGTCGCCATTCGGGACCTCAGTCGGCGGTCAAGGGGTGAATTCCAACCTATCGATGCCAAATCCACGAGCTGCTCGACCTCATCCCCCTGGCCCCCTTCTCCTGGCCAGAGTTCGTCTCATAACTCTGTGTGAGGTACGAAATACGGCGGGACCTTCTCATCATGACCTAGTTAACGGTTCATTATTGATGAAATCGACCAAATACGAAGGTCGGAATTGCGCTTATCGCTGCCCTTTGGACTTGTGAGACAGCCTCTGGCCAGGAGAAGGGGGATCTTCGTTGTGTGGGACACGCCCACATCCCCCGGCAAGGACTTCGCCCTTGCAACCCTTTCCTGGCTTTCCCCGATCAGACGTCCTCGCCGGTGGTAGACTCTCATTGGTGCGATATTACGTCCATACGGAGCAGGTACCCCTAAATCCAAACACTTACCGGGAAGTCCATCCCGGTACTAACCGCGTCCAGCGTATCGTCGGGTCACGGGTAGATCGCGGGCAAGTTGCCGGGGTCTGCGGGATGACCAGACTGGCCTCGACGGAACGAAGCGCCTTCGCTCAATAAGGATGGGTAGACTCCAAGGGCATGCTAGTTGCCAGGTGCCGGCATAGCGATATAGCCGGGAGGGGCCGCAATCCTGATATCATTTTTGCGCCTCCTTCCTGTTTAGAATTGAGATTGTTTGATGGAGGGTCACGCAATTGCCGGACCGAAAGGTAGTTATTCTCGACTGCAACTTCCCTGACATCGATATTGAAAGGGCAGTGTTGGCGGAGATTGGGGTCTCGCCGGCGTTGTTTCAATGCGAGACTGAAGATGACGTGATCGCGTCTGCCGGCAATGCCGAAGGGGTGATAGTTCAATACGCTCCGGTGACGGCCCGAGCGTTGCACGCGCTGGAGCGTTGCTCGGTGATCGTTCGCTACGGCATAGGCGTTGACAACGTCGACTTGACGGCAGCGACGGCGAATCGAATCTGGGTCTGCAACGTACCCGGATTTTGTACGCCGGAGGTCTCCGATCACGTGATGGCCTTGCTGCTGAATTGGACCCGACGACTGCCGGCGCTGGACGCGTTGGTCCGATCCGGGGGCTGGCTGCCTATGGACATAATGCGCCCGACCGCTCGGATATCCACCCAAACTCTGGGGCTTGTCGGCTTTGGCAACATCGCCCGCGCCGTTGCAAGAAAGGCTCAGGCATTCGGTCTGCAGGTGATCGCGTCGGCACCCCGGACAACGGCCGCGACTATGGCCGAATTCGGCACGAGAAAAGTTCCGTTCGAGACACTCGTGGCCGAGTCCGACTACCTTGTGTTGCTTTGCCCGCTCACCGACGAAACCCACAACTTGATCGATGCCAATGTGCTGCGTTCGATGAAACCGCGAGCGTTCTTGGTAAATGTTTCACGCGGCGGTCTGGTAGATGAAGAGGCTCTCGTCGCCGCATTGGAAGGCGGCCAGATTGCCGGCGTTGCGCTGGACGTGTTTGCTCAGGAGCCGGTATCAGCCGACAGTCCTCTGCTGAAAACGAAGAACGTTATGCTAAGTCCCCATATCAGCTACTATTCCGACGATGCCCAAGCCGACTTGCAACGGGCGGCCGCCGGCGAAGTTGCGCGGGTGCTTTCTGGCCAAAGGCCGCGCAACGCGTTGAACGCGGAGTTGACTCCGAGGTACTGGCATCCAGCCGGCTGATCTGGACTCGGAGGTCCCTCCGACCTGAGAGCTCCGAGGCTAATCGTTCATATTTGAAGGGGATCTGATTCTTCACCTGCGCGAGTTGTGAATAATCAAGGGTTATGATTTCGGGAGCGGCTCCTTATAGCCACTCGCCTTGGTGGTTGGATTGTAGCCGGCACTCACAGTGGCCTTGCGAAGGCTACGCGGGAGGATGATAGCGACGAGACGCACGGTTTTCCGCCAACTTGGGGACGTAATCGACGGCCGGCGTAGTTGCTACCCCTCGCGGTCTCCATTGCAGCGGCGTCGTTTTTGAGCGCCCACAAGGGACGCCACTTCGGAGACTTTGGCTCTTTTGTAGCGCAGTCCTTCGTGTGTGCCTTCTGGATTCCGGCCCCGTAACCGGGTACGTGGCACGCCTTTGACCGCCGCAATGACGAGATCGGGGAACATTGGAGAATTACGAGAGCGTGCATGGCGGGAGTCGCCGGCCGGCTAGCCTAGTCCCTCGGCTGGGGACAAGCCCCAGCCCCACATTTTTCTGTGTCGAGCATCGGCTGTCCACGTTGGGTAGGTAGTCGTTGGCGTCGCGCGCCCGTACCGAAATCTGTTTTCGTGACATTGACGGTCGCAAAACCAGCCCTTTAGACCCGAGCAGTTACTTCCAAGGAGAAACCGTTGGCGAGGGTACCGTTGTTGGCTAGAATTGACTGGCTAAGGTAACCGTCAGGTCGGATATCTCGATAGACTCTAGTCGGTTGTCCTGAGATAGAGTTTTAGTTGACTCCAGAGAAAGAGGGAGAATTATGGCAGCTATCCGGCAAGCGAACGCGGTTTGGAATGGTGGGCTAGCGGATGGTTCTGGCTCGGTAAGCGCCGCGACGAGCGGTAAGTTCATGGACTTGGACGTCACTTGGCCTTCGCGATCGGAGGAGCATCACGGAGGCCGGACAAGTCCGGAAGAGCTTTTGGCGGCCTCTCATGCCAGTTGCTTTGCGATGGCGTTGTCGCACGTGCTTGGATCGGCCGGCACCCCGCCTGAGCGGCTAGAGGTTACCGCCAGTGTGACATTCGATCAGGTTGGTGATGGCTTTGGCGTTGTTTCAAGTGCGTTGACGGTGCGGGGCAAGGTTGCGGGCATCGACGCGGATGCATTCGGCCAGGCAGCAGAGGGCGCCAAAGACGGTTGTCCGATTTCCGGAGCAATGAAGGGCAACGTTGCACTAAGTGTTGAGGCAGTTCTAGACGACTGAGTCTATCACTCGTATTATCGTAATATAAGCACGTTCTTGGGCGCGGTTGGTTGCTGGAGTACTATTGCCGAACGCTTCACTGAGCGTACGTTTCCACACAGGCGTCAAGACGGTTATAGGAAATTGCCCGGAATGGGTGCCTGACAGGCATGGCGTGAGAGAGCGCTTTCCGGTTCCCGCTCAATCCATTGCCGGGGTGGCTCAATCCTACTCCCGTAGCAATAGTCCCACGGCCGGCAACTCTCGTTGTAAAAAATTGCAACTCTGTATGAGTCTGAGCGGCGAAGCCAGAGTCCGTGCCTCCTCTAACTTGGATGTACGCGCCTTTCACCCTCAACAATTACCGGGTGAGCCTCGCTCATTCCGGCTCATTGGATCACCTCGATTGATCGCGAAAGACGATTAGATTGGCGTCTTCCTATTTGATCGTGGGCAATGGGATTGCCGGCACCGTTGCCGCGCAGCGGGTTCGTGAGGCGAAGCCGGATGCGGACGTGATCATCTTCGCGAATGAGCCATATCCTCTATACAACCGCATTGCGTTGCCACCTTTCTTAAAACGCAAGATCAACAGGCGAAAGGTAACCATTCACGACTACGAATGGCACCGCGACCGATGCATAGACCTGAAGCTGAACTGCACCATCACTCGGATCGATCCAAAGAACCGAACCGTCGAAACCGACAAGGGCGAAGCCTTCCACTACGAAAAGCTATTGATCGCGACCGGTGGGCGGCCCCACCCGCTCGATGTACCGGGCATGCCAACAGCGGGCGTGTACAACTTTCAAACGATGGACGATACGTTAGGACTCGATTCTCGAATAAAGGAGTCCAAGACCGCCGCGGTTATTGGCGGCTCTTACATTGCATATGAGTTGGCGGAGGCCTTTAACGCTCGCGGCTTGAAGGTGTCGTGGATAATGCGCGGCCCATGGTTCCTACGCCGCTTACTCGAACAAGAAGGTGGCGAACTGGTGGACCGCATCGCCGAAGACCACGGAGTCGAGGTCGTGCACGGCGATACGATCGCCAGTGTCGAAAGCGGTAACGGCACAGTGTCTGGGATCGTCACAAACGCCGGCCTGCGACGGTCGGCAGATATCCTCGGCGTAGGATTGGGGGTGAAGCTGAATACGGAGTGTCTGGATGGGTCGGGAGTCGAAACGCGGTCGGGTGTAGTCACGGACGAGTATCTGCATACGAATGTGCCGGACATAATCGCTGCCGGAGATGTTGCCGAGTTCTTCGACATGGTGTTGGAGGCGCACAACACGATGGGCACGTGGGACAATGCCACAAATCACGGAAAAGTGGCGGCGGCCAATATGCTAGGCGAAAAGGTCGCCTACCAGTCAGTTCCAACTTACTCGACTACGTTGTTCGATTCTCGCATCGCCGCGTTTGGTGCGACACCAGAGTCCGATCCGACACTAGAATCAGTTTTCGCGATCGATCATGTAAATAGGACCTACCGCCGGCTGTTCTTTCGTGGCAATCATCTGGTCGGTGGGGTTATTATTGGTAAGCCGGCTGGCCGGGCGCGACTCATCCGGATGATCAAAGACAGAGTAGAGATCTCTCCATCTGAGCGCGAATCCCTGCTGACAGTCTAAACGGCTGGCGGATCGAAACGCAGAGGAGTAAAGCTCAGTTGAGCACTAACGTTAGTACCCCAAAAAATGGTGAGAGACTCGATTTTAGTGGGCAAGTTGCCCTAGTAACCGGTGGTGGAAGAGGTCTGGGGCGTGCGTTCGCTCAAGCGCTTGCCTGTAGGGGCGCCAAGGTGGCGGTGACAGCCCGGACTGAGCAAGAACTCGCGGCTACAGTTGCACTGATCGAGGAGGCGGGTGGAACCGCCGTCGCACTGCCGGCGGACGTGACCGATCACCCTGAGGTCATTCGGGTGGTGGAAGCGGTAGAGGAGCAACTTGGTCCGGTCGACGTGCTGGCAAACAACGCCGGCGTCCTGGGCCCTTCGGGCCGGGACTGGGAAGTCGACGTCGACGACTGGTGGCACACGTTCGACGTCAACCTACGAGGTGCATTCCTATTCGCTCGCGCAGTGCTTCCGGGAATGATCGCTCGGCATCGGGGTCGGATCGTCAATATCTCGAGCGCGTCCGTCAATATCCACCTGCCATACGCCTCCGCTTACGGTGTTTCCAAAGCCGCCTTGACCTACCTGGCAAATTGCCTGGATAGCGCGACCAAGGAATATGGAGTGTTCGTCTTCGCCTACGCTCCCGGATTCGTTCGCACGGACGTGATAGATCAGGTTGCGGAGTCGTACAATATCCGAAAGTCGGTGGTTGACATCTATCGCAAGAGACTGGAAGACGATCACGACACTACATTGGAAAGGGCGGTGGAGGTCTTCATGTTCCTGGCCTCGGGAAGGGCCGATCAACTGTCCGGCCGCCACATCGATGTTTACGATGATGAATTGGAACTGGTTGAGCGGGCCGATGACATCCGGCGGGACGATCTATACACGCTCCGACGAAGGGTCTAGCGCCCCTGGCCAATACGCGAGGTTAGAGCGGCAAACGATCCGCCATTATCTCCGCGAGATGGGCGATTCGCAGCGAGCGGCCGGACGCCTCGGCTGCGCCGCGCAAATGTAGGATGCATCCTGGGTTGTCGGTGACTACTACTCCGGCGCCGGTCTCATCTATGTGTTTCAGCTTGCGCCTGACTATCCTCTCCGCCACCTTGGGGTGATCGAAAGAGAACGAACCACCGAATCCACAGCAGGCGCTCGACTCGTTCATCTCAACTAGATTGCAACCGACGACGTCTCCCAAGAGCCGGCGTTGCTCAGCGTGCAAGTTCAGGCAGTTATGTGATTGACAGGAGTCGTGATAGGTAAGTGTCGATGACTCGAGGTTCGCGAGTGAACCGGCCGGCAGCTTCGCCACTCGGTCAAGGAAAGTGATGAAATCAATTACCCGGGAAGCGAGGCGCTGTGCGCGACCCAGCCAACTTGGATCGTTAGCAAAGAAGTGCGGAAAGTCCTGCACCATCGAGACGACACAACTAGCCGACGTGCTCAAGATATAGTCCGCCTCTTGTGATTCGAGCGCCTCGATAGTTTGTTTGAACATCTTGATCGCGAGTGCCTCGTCTCCTGCATTTACTGCCGGGAGCCCGCAACAGCTTTGCTCTGGCGGGAAGAATACCTGACAACCGCAAGCTTGGAGAACTCGGACCGCAGCTTCTCCGATACTGGGATATAGCCGGTCGGTTATGCAGCCGGGGAAGTAGGCGATGCGCGTGCCGGAAGCCTGACTTCCGGAGATGGACACGACGCCATCCGATTTGCTGAGCTGCTTGACGCGGTCACGGAACGGTCGGCGGGTGGGAGCGGGCAAGTTTCGCCAGCCGGCTTGGGACCAGAGGCCGGGTATGAATCGGAGCAGGTCTTTACTCAACGATCCGTTCTTGTCGACAAAGGGGGAGGCAAGAGTCCCAGCCAGGCGTGTTACGCGATCCAACTGGGCGGGCTGCGATAGTGTCTCGATAGCCTTGCGCTTCGCCCACGGTATGCCCTGTTCGGCTACTGTTTGCCGGCGGAGGTCGAGGATTTGTCTGGCCAACGGAATCCCGACTGGACAGACAGTCTCACAGGCGTTGCAGCTAACGCAGAGTGACTGTGGATCAGCCGCATGCTCCATCCCGTGATGAAACTTGGTAACCACAAGGCCTATTGGTCCGCTGTATATATGGCCGAACACGTGACCGCCGACGACTTGGAATGGGGGACAGACGTTGGCGCAAGCACCGCACCTGATGCACTGGAGAGCCTCACGGAATTGAGGATCATCGCGCATCTCCCAGCGGCCGTTATCAAGCAGGACGATGTGCAATTCTTTGGGTCCGTGGACGCCTATCGTGAGTGAGAGCTCAATATCGGCGCTGCGACTCGGGCCGGTGATGTAAGAGACATACACGGACATCTTCTGTCCAGTAGCGCTCGGCGCCAGCATCTTGAGAACCTCGGTCGCGTCGTCGAGTGTCGGCACGATCTTTTCGATACCCATCAGTGCGACATGGACCGGCGGCAGCGCAGTAACCAATCGGCCGTTGCCCTCATTCGACAGAATGACGATAGTGCCGCTGTCGGCAATGGCGATGTTCACGCCGGAGATGCCTATGTCCGCGTCGATGAAGCTCTGCCGGAGCTGCTCGCGCGCGACGCTAACCAGTTGATCCAAATCGTCCGGGGATAAATCCTGGCCGGAAGCTTGGGAGAACAGCTCGGCGACTTGCTCGCGTGTCTTGTGAAGGGCCGGCGCCAGGAGATGGGACGGACTCTCGCCGGCGAGCTGGATGATCCACTCTCCGAGGTCGGTTTCAACAACCTCGATGCCCCGTGACTCCAGGTGAGGATTCAGCTCAATCTCATCGGCAGCCATAGACTTGCTCTTTACCGCAAGCTTTGCACCGCGCTCGACGGCGATATCGCCGATAATGCGACGGGCGTCGTCGCCGGTGCGGGCAAAGTGCACCGTGGCGCCGACCGCCTCGGCTGAGGTCTTGAACTGCTCGACCAGCTCCGGAAGGCGTTCGACACCTGCCGCCCGCCGGCGGGCCAGTGCCTGTTGACGCTCCTTAAAATCATCATCGGCCAACAACGCGTCGCGCCTCTGGCGAAATATGGGTAGCGCGCGGGTGAGCGCGGTTTCGAGAGTCGGCGACTGAAGAGCGTCGTTCAGGCGCCTCTCAAATGCGGCGTGAGTCTTTGACAGCTTTATGTTCTCCTAAGGATTGTGCGCCAAGTCTTAGATCGATCCATGATAAGCGGCACTCGAGTAAAGACACAATTCTTGGTGCGCAATTTGGTTCTCTGCATCAACCATTGAGACCAAGGCGACGGCGCGCCAGTATGGTCGATAAGGATTAGATGCGCGCTACGCCAGCTTACTCGATTCAGTCGCTCATGATAAGGACTTGCTCGGGGTAAGTTCTGGCCAACCCAGCCTAAAGCTACCGAATAGAGACTATTGCCGTTCATTGGGCTGTAACCACGCTCGGTCGATTCGGTTCAGCCTCGCAACGACGCGTGGTCGTAGCGACTGCTAGAGACGGCTTGAGTGACTATTTGGATGTTGTATGAGCCCGTTTTCAGGTTACGTACATGTATCGCCGCGCGCGTCTTGTTGATATAACATCTGCCGGCTATACTTGGTGGCCCGGCTACACACCACCCCCAGCCGGACGCACTTGGGGCGTACACTTAAAACACTACATCTCTTCCCACCCGCTCCTTTAGTTTTCAGGCACACTCACACATCGTGTGAGACTCTTCACAGTAGGAGGGTTGGTCATATCAATCGATCTTGAAGCCACCCAAACCGGGTCAGGCACGCAGTCGTTGCCAAGTTCAGAGCACCGTCCATCTTTAGGACCCACCGAGCGCCGGCGTATTCTGCGGCAGAGGGCGTCCGAAGCTCCGGTCGGGCCGGGCGTGTACAAGTTCCTGGATGATAGCAATAGAGTCTTGTACGTTGGCAAAGCCAAGTCTTTACGCAAGCGAGTCGCGTCCTACTTCACCGGAAAATCCTATGGCCGCGCACGGAAGATGTTGAAAGAGGCGTCCGATATCCGCTGGGAGGAATTGGGCCACGAGCAGACCGCTCTTCAACGCGAGAATCATCTGATTAAGGAGCTGCAGCCGCCGTACAACGTCCGGCTCAAAGACGACAAGACGTACCCATTTCTCAAGCTGACAATGGCAGAGAAGTGGCCCAGGCTGCTCTTTACTCGCGAAAAGCGAGATGACGACTCGATCTACTTTGGTCAGTACGGCAGCGCCAAGTCAGTCCGCGTCTTTCAGCACGCTATGGGGAGAATATTTCCCATGCGCAACTGTGACGATGACATCCGCGATCAGCCCACGCGTATCAGGCCATGCATCTATTACGACACGCACCAGTGTTTGGGGCCATGTGCCGGCTTGGCAAACCGCGATGAATATATGAGGGCAGTACAGGGGGTCCGGGACGTTCTTGAAGGCCGGCCTAAGAAGGTACAGGTTGAACTGCGAGACCGGATGCTAAAGGCGGCCGATGACCTGCGATTCGAGCTTGCCGCGCACTACCGCGATGCGACCAAGAGTTTAAACCACGTGGTCGAACGGCAGAAGGCGTTCGCGGGAATTCTCGATAGCGATTTCGTTGGACTGGGAAGGGACAACGGTTCAGCCTGCGCACAAATATTTGCCGTACGCGGAGGACAGATCATACGCGAGTCCACGGTAGCGTTGGAGAATTGCCACGAGGTCGAAGCGCGCACGCTGATGACGCGGGTAATAGAGAGCTTCTACGCGGAAACCACGGAGATTCCCCCGGAGGTGGTTCTGCAGACGAGGATCGATGATGCTGACATCGTCCGGCGTTGGCTGGCAGAGAAATGCGGTCGGCGAGTGCGCATCACGGTACCTAGGCGAGGGCCGAAGGCTCGTATGATCGAGTTGGTCGCGCGCAATGCCGCTCAGGAGCTGATGAGGATGAAGGAGCGCTGGATGCGCGACTTCGGTCGCACTTCGGCGGCGGTAGCGGAGTTGGCCGAACATCTGGAATTGCCAGATGCACCCAACCGCATTGAGTGTTATGACGTGGCACACATCCAGGGAGCAGAGACTACCGCGGGGATGGTCGTCTTCGAGAATGGAGCCAAGCGCCCGGAGCACTACCGGACGTTTGCGATCAAAACGGTCGAGGGTGTGGACGATTACGCCGCAATGCGGGAGGTACTGGCACGGCGCTTCCGCCGGCTGGCGAAGGATGACGAGAGGGACAAGTCGTTCAGCCGGCGGCCCGACTTCATCCTCATCGACGGCGGAAAGGGTCAGTTGAACGTCGCTCGTGAGGTGATCGGCGAATTCGGTTTAGAGGACATCTGGCTGGCCGCATTGGCGAAGGAGAACGAGGAAGTCTACCTAATGGGTTCGACATCGCCGGTGGTTCTCCCACGTAATTCGCAAGCTCTGTACCTGCTCCAGCGCATACGCGACGAAGCTCATCGGACTGCTCGCCGGCTGCACCACATTCGCCGGCACAAGCGCACCAGAATGTCTCTGCTCGATAGAGTCGAGGGGGTAGGCACAATTCGCAAATCCCGGCTGCTGAGAAAATTTGGATCGATAGCCAAGATCGCAGACGCCAGCGACGATGATTTGCGGTCGGTTGCCGGAATGAACGCGGCGGTTGTAGCCAACCTGCGCGAGGTTCTGGGCGGGCCATCGAATCGAGATCCAGATCCGAAGAAATAGCCTTCCAGCTAGGTCAAATCAATCACTCTTCTAGAGCCAATCCGTAAATAATCACGTGGTCTCCTGAGACTTGGCCGTCCTCATCTACTATCGGGACTCTCTGACCGGTCTCTGGATCGTATAGCCCAATGGCAATCCTGTATTCGCCGGCCGGCAGATCCGGCGCGAGTGAAAGAGTGTGCGAATCGGCGATCACTTCGCCGGCGTCCCACACCGAGGTGGGATATTTCCCAGCCATGGGGGGTGAATCGGCCTGACCTCGGAGTTGTCCTGATGAGTCCAATAGGTGAACGAAGACCGTATAGTCGTGTGCGGGCCTTCCTCTTGGCGACCAAAAGAGGGTCAAGTCGAGCGACTCGCCTGACGCGAGCTGGCGGTCGCTGAGGTTATAGCCCAGAAGGTCGATCTGATCTGTGAAGCTCGCCGGCAGGAGATTATCTGGTAAAGACGAACTTGAAACCGGCCCCTCCGATGCTTGTGCCGTTGGCCGGCCGTGGACCTTGATCGGTCCCAGTAGCAGGCGATTGCCGGCTTGATTGCCTTGCTCGTCGAAGACATGCAAATTTGAGATGCCCTGGCTACGCCGCTCATACATCGCTACGTGGAGCCAGTATGCGCCGGTCGGCGCTTCGGGATCGATATTGACAACGAAGGTCGATATCCCAGAGGTGCCGATCGGCCAATGACCGGGAGAAAAGCCAAGGTCATCGGCTTGACCGCTACGACGGCCATCTTCTCCGAACAGCTGATTAGTAAACGCCAGCAATCTTTGCTCGGTCGAGATGATGCGCCAGTACCATCGTACGGTAATCGCCTCTCCTGCCCGACCGTCCTTCGGTAGGTCGAACCCTTCTGTAACGATCTGATCGCCAAAGCGCGCCGGCACCGGCCATTTAGGCTCGAACGGAGGCCGAGGATCCAAGAGGCGATGCAACGTGATGGGCCGGCCTGACGGTGCGGTCCCAACGACCTGGGTCGACGACTGGTCGAAGAACTCGCCCAATATTTGGGCTTGGGGCGGCGTCTTGGTGAACAGGTAGCTGGCGGTCGCTCCGTCGGCTGGAAAGATCACCGATTTTCCGTCGTCAAATATCTGAATGTATTGAGACTCAGGTTGGCCCGAGAGGATGTACCGCATACCGGGGTGTTCGTGTTGGTCGCCGATTACGAAAACCAACTTGCCCTCCGCGCTTGCTATGTCGCGGGCAATTCCGAGGGCAAAGAATCTATCGGCGCCAAAGGATTGAAGGGCCACAGTCAATTTGGACCATAATCCAAAGTAGCTTTGGTAGACATGAATTGATCCGCCAAGAAGGGCCAGCATCACGAGGAGAACCGGCAACGCACGCAGCACTGCCGGCGCGTGGGTCTCCCAAACTTCCCAAAGCCAGGCAGCTGCCAGCGCTGGCAATATGAAAACCGCCGGGATGATTCCAGTGACGCGGAGATAATTTGGCGTCTCCTTGGTGGCTATGAGGCCAGGGACGATCATCACGACAAGCCATATGAGGATGAAGGCGTATGCCGGCTGCCTGAATCGCCGGATGGCCAATGCTATCCCGAAGACCATCAATATCGCCGACAGCGGATCGAAAATTGGCCAGCCCGGGAGGTTTCTACCCCAATTCGAATCGCCTCGGGTGGCGAACATTCCCAGTGTGTGAGACGCCGAGTCTAGCAATGTCCGTCCTAGATCGCCCTTTTGCAGCGCTGGGTTGACTAACGTGACTTCCTGAGCCCTTTCCAGGAAGGAGGCCGGATTACTTAGGAAGAAGAGTCCCTCCGGTAGGAAGATGAGAGTGGTCAGGATCAAGGCCAAAACTAATCCTGGTAGGGCCTGACGTAGGAGTCGGCGATGCAGAAGCGCCACGTACAACGCGAGCGCCACAATGACGAATGGCGCGAATCGGGCGGTCGAATAAGTGTACAGGGAAAGCCCCATCACTATTCCACCGAGAGCGAACCAGATGACCGGTCTTGGGCTATTCGTCATTGTGGGCACGGGCGAGGCGTGCCTCGCCCCTTCCTCAAGCCCGCGCCATAGGCAGTAGAACCCGACGGCAAGGAAGAGCGGTAGCGAAATCGTGCGCAACCCCATCCGGCTGAAGATAACGTGCCAAAGGGACAGCGTGAGCCAGCCGGAGGTAAGAAGTGCGACTCGGGCATCGAACATGCGTCTTGCGAGCAGATATGCTACGACTACTGTCAGGATTCCTAGGACGGCAGATACCGCCCTCAAGGCGAGAGTTGTTTGTCCTAGGACGGCGACGCTGATCGCTTGGAGGTAGATGAAGATAGGCTCGCGACCAAAGTTCTCGGTGAAGAAGATAGGCCGTTCGCCGTTGAGAACTGCGACTGTGTCGAGACCATTCCAGGACTCATCCCATAATAGGCCGCTGGGTATCGTGTCCAAACTGTATAGCCGGAAAAATATCGCAACCAATATCACGATCACGGGCAGGAATCGCTCCGCAAGTGACGCAACCAACTCGATGCGGCATGTTGTCAGCACGTTTGTCTCTCGTCCAGCTCCCTGATTAAACTAACTCATTTGAAGCAAGGTACCTGACGGCGAATTCGAATCTGGTGCGCAGCTTGCCGGATTACTCAATCGCCCTCGACGACTAACCCGGTTATGGCCACATGGTCCGTTAATATTCGGCCATCTTCATCCACCACCGACAATCTCTGGCCGGTCTGTTGATCGTATAGGCCGATTGCCACTCTAAATTCTCCGGGTGGCAGATCGGGCGCGATGGAAATAGTATGCAGGTCGGCGACGGTTTCCCCGGCGTCCCAGACGGAGGTGGGATACTTTCCAGCCCTGGGAGGCGAATCCACTTGACCTTGGATTTGCCCTTGGTCGTCTAGTAGGTGGACGAAAACCGTATAGTCCCGGCTTGGCCTTCCTCGAGGCGACCAGAAGAGAGTCAGGTCGAGCGACTGACCTGGCACTAGGATGTAGTGACTGAGGCTGTACCCCATAAGATCGATTTGGTCCGCGAACCTCGCTGACAGGCGATTCTCTGCTGCCGGCGCTGGCGCCGGTGGCCGACCGTGAATTTTGATCGGGCCCAACATAAGATGACCGCCGGCCTGATTTCCTTCTGTGTCAAATACGGGCAGATTTGAGATATCTTCTAAATCTTGATCATATATAGCGACGTGCAACCAGTAAGCGTCGGTCGGCGCCTCTGGATCGATGTCGATCTCGAAGGTGGATATCCCAGAAGTGCCAATCGGCCAGTAACCAGGAGCAAAGCCCCGGTCGTCGGACTGACCTCGACGGCGATCATCGGCTCCAAACAGCTGGCTGGTAAACGCAAGATCTCGCTGATCGGTAGCAAGTATGGACCAGTACCATCGTACGGTCATCACCTCTCCTGCTCGAACGTCTTTGGGCAGATCGAATCCATGGACGAATATCTGATCGCCAAATCGAGCCGGCACAGGCCATTTCGGCTCGAACGGAGGCCGAGGGTCTAGGAGGCGAAGCAGCGTGATCGGCTGGCCTGAGGGTGCTGTCCGAACGACTTGCGCCGATGCCTGATCGAAGTACTTGTTCACTATGGAGGAGTGGGGCAGATCTGCGGCAAATAGATAGTTGGCACCTGTATGGTCGGCCGGAAAGATGACAGATCGTAGGTGGTTAAATGTTCTGAGATGGTTCGCTTCGGGATCTCCGGCGCGGGCGAATTGAGTGTAATGCACCAAAGGATCATCATAGTCGCCACCCGCCACAAAGATCGGCTGTTGCTCCGTCCTAGCTAACTCATGTGCAACTTCGAACGAGACGAGTCGATCCGTATTGAAAAACCGCGGAAGCTCAGGCGATCTGGCCCACAACCCAAAATAGCTATTGTAGGTATGGGACGCTCCACCTAGGAGCGCCACCGTCACGAGAAAGAGCGGTAATGCGCGCAGAATCCCTCGGCCGGGGGACAGAGGGACAGATCGGCGAGACTCCCAAGCTTCCCAGAGCCACGCTGTCCCCAATGCCGGCAATATGAAGAGGGCCGGGATCAACGCACTGGCGCGGAGGTAGTTTGGCGTGTAAGTGACGGCTAGAAAGCTCGGCACGAACATCACGACGAGCCAGATTATGATGAATCCATAGGCTGGTTGCCGGAGTCGCCGCACGGCCAATGCTAGTCCTACCAGCATCAATAGTGCTGATAAGGGGTCGAATATGGGTCGACCTGAAATATTGTGAGGCCAACCTGGATCACCGTGGATGGCGAACATGCCCAGCGTGCGAAGGGCTGAGTCGAATAGAGCCCGTCCGGGGTTACCCTGGTATAGTGCTGGATTGAACACCCAGACATCGTGAGCTCTTTCTAGGAAAGACTCCGGATGGCTTAGGAAGAAGAGCCCTTGTGGCAGGAAGACGAGAGTGGTCAGAGTCAGAGCCAAGGCTAATCCCGGCAGGGTACGTCGGAGAAGCCGGCGATGCAGCAAGGCGATGTATAAAGCCAGAACCACGATGATGAAGGGCGCAAATCGAGCTACCGAATAGGTGTAAAGGGAGAGCCCTATAATTATGCCACCAAGAGCAAACCAGATGGCAGGTCTTAGGCGGTTCGCAGTTGTGGGTAGGGGCGAGGTATGCGTCGCCCCTACTTCCTCTAGGCCGCGCCAAAGGCAGTAGAATCCAACCACGAGGAACAGCGGTAATGAAACTGAGCGCAGTGCGGTCCGACTGAAGATTACGTGCCAGAGCGATATGGTCAGCCATCCACTGGCAAGCAGGGCTACCCGTGCACTAAACATGCGTCGAACCAACATATATGCCGCTACAATTGTGAGAATTCCTATGATGGCTGAGACCGCCCTTAGGGCCAGGCTCGTCTGGCCCAAGAAGGCGATGCTGATAGCCTGAAGGTAGATGAAAAGGGCCTCGCGACCAAAGTTGGCCGTCAAGAAGATTGGCCGCTCGCCGTCGAGGATCTTCAGTGCATCGAGCCCGTTCCAGGCTTCGTCCGGCGTGAGCCCGCGAGGTATCGTGTCCAGGCTGTATATTCTAAGAAAGACTGCAACCAGAAGCACGACTACTGGCAGCGCTCGCTCCACGTACAAGCCGAACAACGCGTCACGGGAAACTGTATGTGCTGTCATCAATCGCTCCGTTCCCTGTTCCATTCACTCTGCACGGGTTAAGACTGTTGGAGATGGTTCGGAAGGAGTGGACGGCTCGTTGCCTACTTCATCTGCCTTCGACTACCAACCCGGAAATGACTACATGGTATCCTGATCTTTGGCCATTCGCGTCCATAATCGGCAGTCGCTGACCAGTTTGTGGATCGTATAGACCGATAGCAAATGTGTAGTCGCCAGCCGGCAGATTGGGTGGCAAGGAAACGGTGTGCAAGTCTTCTATGAATTCGCCGGCGTCCCAGACGGAGGTGGGATACCTGCCCAAGTCAGGGGGCGAATCGGCCTGACCTCGGATCTGTCCTAGGGAATCCAAGAGATGGAGGAAGACGGTATAGTCCCGCATTGGCCTTCCGCGAGGCGCCCAGAACAAGGTCAGGTCGAGCGACTCGCCTGGCAAGAGACGATCAACACTGAGATTGTACCCCCGAAGATCAATCTGATCGTCGAAGCGCGCCGGCAGGAGATTATCCGGCACTGGCGGGTCTGAAACGGGCCCTTGTGATGAGGGCGCCGGGGGCTGGCCGTGAACCTTGATCGGTCCCAATATCAACTGATTGCCAGCTTGGTTCCCTTGCGCGTCGAATACAGGAAGGTTGGATATATCCTGCTCGTTTCGATCATACATGGCGACGCGCAGCCAGTAAGCGCCGGTTGGCGCCTCGGGGTCGACTTCGATTTCGAATGTAGATATCCCGGAAGTTCCAGCCGGCCAGTAATTCGGAGCAAAAGGCCGATCATCGAGCTGACCGCGCCGGTCGCCATCCCAACCAAATAGCTGACTTAGAAAACGCGAGCTCCCGTTGGTCGGAGGTGAGTATGCGCCAATACCATCGGACGGTCATTATCGTTCCGGCTCGAGCGTTATCGGGCATATCGAATCCATAGAGGAGAATGTGATCTCCAAATTGAGCGCGTACGGGGGAATCTGGGTCGAATGGTGGCAGAGGGTTTAGGAGGTGATGGAGAATTATCGGCCGGCCTGACGGCGCCGTGCCAACTGTTTCAGCAGATGGTTGATCGAAGTACCTATCCATTATGGAGGGGTCAGGCAGTTCGAAGGCAAAGAGATAACTGGCACCGCGGGGGTCGGCCGGGAAGATGATCGATCTCTTGGAATCAAACATCCTAATGTAACGAGCACCGGACGGGCCCGGGAACAGGTAGCGCACCCAATCCGGGCCGTAGTCGCCAAATCCCAAGAAGATAGGGTCTGTCCCTCTACCAACAATCTGGCGAGCGGCGGCGATAACCGACAACGTGTCTTGGCTGAACACCTGAAAGGAAGATGGCAAATTGGGTGCATTTGCTGGATTGATGCGATCATAGGTCCTTGACAGGAGTTGACCGTTTTCGGATTCCAAAACGATCACGGCGTCTGTATCCAGCAACAGTCGGATGGCGCTTGGGATTTCGTGAATGTTGGCGAGGTACTGATCCAACTTTTCAGGTGCAACATTGAGGGTGGACGTATAGTAACCCTGCTCATACCGGAACGGACTGACTTTCGAGATATTCAATGCCAATTCGTTGATCGCCGACAGAGAGCCAATTGCCAAGGCTACTGCTATCCCGGCGAAACTCAGACATCGCCACCACGAGGCGTGGCCACTAAAGATCAATCGCGACTTATCGAGGATAGTATTGGTGCAGTAGTAGCAAAGCACAAACAGGGCAGGCAAAGCCCCACGCATCGCAAGGTCGTTATATTCGCCGAAGTGATAGATGGGAAGGAGACTCAGTGTTGCCAAGCTGGCTATGAAAAACGGTAGGCGGAGCAGGTTGGGGCGAAACACACACAAGAGTAGACCAAGAAAGAGAAACTCTGCCAGGTAGATGGGTGGAATCAAGCGAGCCAACGTGGTCCAATCGTGTATCGCCCAAATCCAACCCTGCGCGTGGTCCTGCGAACCGCTCGTCAGGTAGACTGCGATGAGTCCGGCCAAGGCCGGCGCCAACGCTAGACTGGACCATCCCAGGAAACGGCGAAGCCGGTTCTTCCAGATTAGAACGGCGATGAAAGGCAATAGGCCGATGGCGACAAAGGGGGACCAGAATGGCGCCACGGCGAGCAGGACGGCGCTAACACGCAGGAAGCGGGGATGGCGGCGAAGTTGCAGCAACAACAAGGTGTACATTGCTGCCGGTACGAGATGCTGAGGCGCCCAGTGGAAGGACCTCATAGTTGACAAATAGTGTGCTCGGATCTCACCGGGACCCGACCATATGTTGTGGAATCCGAATGTGTCGATGCTGTCTCGGAGAATCAGGCGCACGAGGTCCATGCCGCTGAAGAAGATAAAGATCGCGAGGGCGATGATAACGCCCCAACCCCGGCGCTTCTGGACGAAAAGGAGCAGGATGAGGGAAATGCCTAACCAAGTCCAGAGCGGCACGGCCCAATTCAACGCGTCCGACCCAACAAGGCGCGCAACAGAACCTGGAACCATGTACCAGCCGAGGTAGTAGCGGAGCAGGAAGGGCCATTGAGAATCTTGGGTAAGGTAAGGTGCAAGGAAATCCGGAATGATCGTTGGCCAAGAGTAATAGCCGAGGTTGAGCAGGATCCAGCGGTGTTTATTCCAATCGTGGTTAGTGGCATCGAATACGCCGCCGGCCGCGCTTGAGGTCACCCAGAGGGCAGCAAAAAGCACGACGACCAAAATCATCGGCCGCGGCGGAGTCAGCCGAATGGAGCCTGACAGCGCCGGGCGAAGAGCCAAGATGATCAGGATTGCGGCCGGAATGCCGAACCACCATCGGAACCAACCTACCAGCCAGAGAACAATTGGCACCATCAAGTAGATGATGGCCAGTCGGTGCAACAGCGGCAGGTCGTCTTCAGCTTGATCCGTACGCCAGATGCGGGAAGCGAGCGAAGTGATTCGCCGGCGAGTGGTGCCGACTGGTAAGCTACACAAACTGCTACTTATTTCTTGAGCCAGTTGCCGCGGGTTTTCGCGATTGGAACGCAGGCGCGCCGGCTCCCTTTATCACCGATCGACAACCATTCCTGTGATGGTGACGAAGTCGCCTGTCGGAGTACCGTCCCCATCTAGTATTTGGAGCCGCTGGCCGGTGTGTGGATCGTAAAGGCCTATTGCCACTCTATATTCTCCTGCTGGCAGATCGGGCGCGATTGAAAGAGTGTGGAGGTCGGCGATGAACTCGCCGGCGTCCCAGACGGATGTGGGATACTTCCCGGAGGTTGGAGGGGAATCGGCCTGACTTCGAAGTTGCCCTTCAGAGTCTAATAGATGGAGGAAGACGGTATAGTCTTGGGTTGGTCTGCCCCGGGGCGACCAGAAGAGGGTGAGATCAAGCGACTGACCGGGCACGAGAGTGTGGTCAGAGAGTGTGTAGCCCAACAGATCGATCTGGTCGCCGAAGGATGCCGGCAGTGGATTACCTGGGACTGGCGGGTTCGCGAGCAGTCCCTCGGACGATGGGGCCGGTGGCCGGCCGTGGACTTTGATTGGTCCCAATCTAAGGTGATTGCCGGCCTGATTGCCTTGCGCGTCGAAGATTGGCAGCTTTGGGGTGTCCTGATGGTCTCGATCATAAACGGCGACGCGAAGCCAGTAGGCGCCGGTCGGCGTCTCAGGGTCGACATCTATTTCGAAGGTAGTGATCCCGGAAGTGCCAGCCGGCCAATATCCCGGAGCAAAGGCTCGGTCATCGGCTTGACCGCGCCGGTGATCACCGACACCGAACAATTGATTAGTAAACGCGAGCTCACGCTCATCGGTGGCGAGGATGCGCCAGTACCATCGTATGGCCATAACCTCGCCGGCTCGGGTATCACTGGGAATATCGAGTCCACTGACAAGTAACTGATTCCCAAAACGCGCGTGCACCGGCAACCGCGGCTCGAAGGGAGGACGGGGCTCCAAGAGGCTGTGCAACACAAGTGGTCGGCCTGATGGGGCGGCAGCAACGATTCGGGCCGACTTCTCGTCAAAATACTCTTCCATAATTGACGCCCGTGGCAGATCGAAGGTAAACAGGTAGCTGGCGCTGGCGTGGCCGGCTGGAAAGATCATCGTTCTCTCGTAGTCAAAAGTACGGATGTACTCAGCATCTGGTTGGTTGGAAAAAATAAAGCGCAGCCAGGGATACACCCACGGATCGTCATAGTCGTTGCCCGCGACAAAGACTAACGTTTGCTCGGTCTCCACTATCCTACGAGCGGCTTCGAAGGGCACGAGTCGATCCAAGTTAAAAAACTGCGGAAGCTCAGGCGATTTGGACCACACCCCAAAGTAACTGTAGTAGGTATGTGACGCTCCGCCAAGGAGCGCCAGCGTAGTGAGGATGATGGGAAATGCGCGCAGGATCCTCGACCGGCCGGAGCGTCGCAAAGATATGTGCGATTCCCAGGTCTCCCAAACCCAATTGGCCCCCAATGCCGGCAAAATGAACAAGGCTGGGAGCAGCGCACTGGCGCGCAGATAATTTGGGGTGTAGGTGATGGCCAGAAGGCTGGGAACAAACATCACAACGAGCCATATGGTGATGAAGCCATACGACGGCTGGCTAATTCGGCGGAGTGCCAATACGAGTCCTGCGAGCATCAAGAGCGCCGATAACGGATCGAATACAGGCCGGCCCGAGATGTTATGAGGCCAACCTGGGTCACCACGGATGGCGAACATACCTAGGGATCTAATCGCCGAATCAAGTAGGGCCTCTGCAGGGTTGCCTTGGTGTAGTGACGGATTGAACACCCAAACATCTTGTGCTCGTTCAAGGAAGGAGTCCGGATGACGCAGGAAGAAGAAGCCTTCTGGTAAGAAGACAATAGTGGCTAGAGCTAGGGATAGGGCTAAGCCCGGTAAGGCATAGAGGAGCAGCGGGCGATGGACAAGAGCCAAGTATACGGCAAGCGCCAATATGACAAAGGGCGCAAATCGAGCTACCGAGTATGTGTAGAGAGAGAGTCCGATTACCACGCCGCCAAGAGCAAACCAGATGGAGGGTCTTGGATTGATCACGGTGGGCAAATGTGAAGAATGTCTCGCATCTACCTGGGCGCGCGAATCCTCTAGACCTCGCCAAATGCAGTAAAAGCCTAAGGCTAGGAACAGTGGCAACGAAACGGAGCGCAATCCGGTCCGACTGAAGATTACGTGCCAAAGGGATATGGACAACCACCCGCTGGCAAGCACGGCGACACGTGCCGTGAACATGCGTCGAACCAAGAAATACGTAGCAACAACCGTGAGTATCCCAATGATGGCTGAGACCACCCTTAGGGCGAGGCTCGTCTGTCCCAAGAGGCCGACGCTGATTGCCTGAAGATAAATGAAGAGAGCCTCGCGGCCGTAGTTATCCGTCAAAAAAATCGGTCGTTCGCCGTCGAGAATCCTCAGGGCGTCGAGCCCGTTCCAGGCTTCATCCGGCGTGAGTCCACGGGGTATCGTGTCCAAGCTGTGTAGTCGGAGGAAGATCGCAACCAAGAGCACGACTAATGGTAGCGCTCGCACGGTGTACAACTTGAGTATCTCACCGTGGAACATGGAATCTCGTGTTGTCATTGTCTTCGCTGTCAAATGGATTCAATCTGCTCAGGGCGAGCTGCTTGGACCTGGTTTGACAGCAGTAGCAGGCTCGCGGATTTCGTCATTCTGGCTGGACCATGAGGCCGGAGATTGTGACGGAGTATCCCGTAGTATTGCCGCTGCCATCAACTGTCTGAAGCCTGCGACCTGTCTCTGGATCGTATAGGCCTATGGCTAACTTGTACTCACCGCCCGGCAAATCATTTGGCAAGGACAGGGTATGTGAGTCGGCGATGAATTCGCCGGCGTCCCAGACCGAGGTGGGATACTTACCAGAGGTCGGGGGCGAATCGGTTTGACCGCGAAGCTGTCCGTCGGAATCCAATAGATGGACAAAGACGGTATAGTCTTCCAAGGGTCTTCCCATGGATGCCCAGAAGAGGGTCAGTTCAAGAGTTTCACCAGGCAGGAGCCGGTCGTGGTCGAGGTTGTACCCAAGGAGGTCAATCTGGTCGGCAAAGGTCGCCGGTAGGAAATTATCCGGCGCGGGAGGGCTTGAAACGAGCCCCTCCGATGCAGGCGCCGGCGGCCGGCCGTGAATCTTTATGGGCCCTATCCTAAGGTCTTTTCCCGCCCTATTACCTTGCGCATCGAAAACGGGTAGTTCTGAGAGAGTTTGCCCGCCTCGATCGTACAACGCGACGCGCAACCAATATGCGCCGGTCGGTGCAAAGGGATCGACTATGATCTCGAACGTAGTTAGTCCAACAGTGCCAACCGGCCAACGACCAGGGGGGAAGCCTGGCTGATTAACACCGCCTCGACGTTGGTCGGCTTCTCCGAATAGATGATGGGTAAACAAAAACTCTGGTTGATCGTTCGCGAGGATACGCCAATACCATCGCACAGTCATCAACTCTCCGGATCGAACGTCTTTGGGTAAATCAAATCCATAAACCAAGATTCGATCGCCAAATCGCGCTTGAACGGGCAAATCCGGTTCGAAAGGGGGGAGAGGGTCACGCAGTTGGATCATGTTGATGGGCCGGCCAGACGGCACAACTCCAGCGACTGTTGACGATCCATGGTCGAAGTATCTATCCAAGAGGGACACATCGGGTGAATGATCAGCAAAGAGGTAGCTGGCGACAGCGTCGTTGCCTGGAAAGATGAACGTACTGGTGGGGTCAAACGTAATGATGAATTGGGCGTCGGGTTGGTTGGAAAGAAGGAATTGTAGTCCAGGACGTACCAAACGGTTGTCGAAGGAGCGGCCTGCCAAGAAGACAGGTCTTTTGTCCGTCTGTGCAATCGTACGGGCAGTTTCGAGTGTAACGAAACTGTCCGCGTTGAACGATCGTGCGAGTTTGGGTAGTTGTGCCCACAATCGAAAGTAGCTGTGATAGGTATGAAATGTTCCACCAACAAACGCTAGCGTCACAAGCAACAGTGGTATCGCACGAAGAAACCGCGGCGTGCGGGCGTGGCGGGTAGACAGGCGCGACTCCCACGCTTCCCAGAGCCAAACGGCTCCTAATGCGGGCAACACGAACAGCCCGGGGATCAGTCCGGTGGTACGGAGATAATTTGGTGTGCCGCTGACTGCCAGGAAATTGGGTGCAAACATTACGACCAGCCAAATGATGAGGAAGCCGTATGCCGGCTGCCGAAATCGCCGGACGGCGATCGCGATGCCGAACAACATCAGTAGCGCTGAAACGGGATCGAATATGGGGCGACCTGGAATGTTCTTGTCCACGCCAGCATCGCCCTTGATAAAGAACATTCCAAGCGTGCGAAATGCCGAGTTGAGAATTGCCTGTCCGGGATTGCCTCCGTGCAAATCTGGATTGACAATGGTCACTTGTCGTGCCCTCTCCACGAATGAATCCGGGTGATTAGCAAAGAAGAGCCCCTGTGGTAGAAAGACCAAGATGGTGAGAGTCAAAGCTAGGAGGAATCCTGGAAACGCGATAGGGAAGAGATTGCGATGCAGAAGGGCAAGGTATAGTGCCAGCGCGACAACGACGAACGGCGCGAATCTAGCGGTTGAATAGGTGTAGAGGGACAGGCCGATCATTACGCCACCGAGAGCGAACCAGAGGGCGGATCTTGGACTTAGGATAGGAGAGGCGCTCCCAACCCTCGCTTGGGTCTTGACCTCCTCGAGCCCGCGCCAAAAGCAGTAAATTCCTAGCGCGACGATCAGCGGCAACGAAATTGTGCGCCAGGCGATCCGACTGAAAATGAGGTGCCAGAGTGACAAGGCGAGCCAACCGGTGGCCAAAAGGGCAACACGGTTGCCAAACATACGTTTGGCAAGGAAATAAGAGACGACAACTGTCATTATCCCCAGAATTGCTGAAACCACCCTCAGGGATAGGGCGGACTGCCCCAAAAAGGCGATACTGATAGCCTGAAGATAGACGAAAAGGGGTTCGCGCCCATTATTTTCGACCAGAAAGATCGGCCGGTCGCCATCGATGATCCTGAGAGCGTCGAGCCCATTGAAGGCCTCGTCCGTCAACAGGCCTCCGGGTATCGTTGCCAGGTCGTACAGACGAAGGAATGCTGCGACCGACAAAACAGCTATTGGCAGGAGCCGCTCCGATTGCGAAGTCAGTAACTCCAGGGTGGAATATGGGTTTCCGGTTTTGCCTTGGCAGCCTTCAGGATGCAATCAAGTTACTCTTCGCGAGCCAATTGGAGGCGCTTGTGATGGAGCGATCAACTCGCAGGCTTGTTCATTGGCCCTCAACGACCAACCCGGAAATGCTTAGGTGGTCGCTCGACGTCTGCCCATTTTCATCGATCGTTGATAGTCTGTTGCCAGTCCCTGGATAGTATAGTCCTATCACCAGCGTGTAATCGCCGGTCGGCAATTCGGGTGCAAGCTCCAGAGTGTGGATGTCGGAGATCACTTCGCCGGCGTCCCAGACTGAGGTGGGGTACTTCCCCGAGGTGGGAGGGGAATCGGCTTGACCTCGGAGCTGTCCGTTGGAATCCAACAAATGGACGAAGACGGTATAGTCTTGGCTCGGTCTGCCCCGGGGCGACCAGAAGAGGGTCAGATCGAGAGACTGACCGGGCACGAGCGAGTGGTCACTGAGGTTGTAACCCAAGAGACCGATCTGATCGGCGAAGGTCGTCGGCAGGAGATTATCGGGAATCATCGGACTTGGGAGCAGTCCCTCGGAAGATGAGGCTGGAGGCCGGCCATGGACTTTGATCGGTCCCAATGAAAGGTGTTTGCCGGCCTGATTACCTTGTGGGTCGAAGACGGTTAGGTTCGAGGTATCTTGCGAACCACGGTCATAGGTAGCCAGGCGCAGCCAGTAAGCGCCGGTTGGCGTTTCAGGGTAGATATAGATCTCGAAGGTGGTTATCCCGGAGGTACCGGTCGGCCAGTAACCGGGAGTAAAACCTCGGTCATCGAGCTGACCGCGCCGGCTGCCATCTTCGCCGAATAGTTGGTTGGAAAACGCGAGTGCTCGCTGCTCGTCGGCGAGAATGCGCCAATACCATCGCACCGTCAAGGGCACTCCTGCCTGAGCGTCACCCGACAAATCGAATCCATAGACGAGGATCTGGTCGTCGAAGCGAGCTTGGAGGGGCCATTGGGGCTCAAATGGAGGCCTGGGCTCCTGGAGGTGATGCAGGATAATGGGCCGGCCAGAGGGCGAAGTGCCGATGGTCTGAACCAATGAGGCGTCGAAATACCTATCCAGTATGTAGGCAGGAGGCAGTTCGAAATCAAACAGGTAAGTGGCACCAGTGTGGACGGGTGGAAATATGATCGATCTTGAATGGTCGAGTGTACGAAAATGTTGAGCGTCATCAGGCCGATTAGAAAAGATGAACTGAAGCCAAGGACGCATCCAATGTTCGTCGTAGTCGTCTCCGGCTACGAAAACCGACTCTTGCTCACTCCAGACTATGCGGCGGGCAGCCGCGAGTGTTGCGAGCGTATCCGCGCTGAACACCAAAGTGAGCGGAGGAGCCCGGTCTACATTGTGGGTTCGTATGACAAGCTCGTGTTCTTCGTTCTGTGGTAGGGATTCCCGGGTGCTGAGCAACAACTGGATCAAGTGGGGACTGTCGTGCGCAAGGTATTGATTCATTATGCTCAAGGGAACGTCGAGCGCGATCGTGTGGTCAACGTCTTCGTATCGGAACGCTTTGATTCGCCAGGCGGCCCGTTCCAATTCAATGATCGCTGAGTAGGAGCCAATCGCCAAGGTCATCGCAATGCCGGCAAGAGCGAGACGTTGCTTCCAACTAACTCTATCACGAGATGTAGCGTGGACTTGGTCCCAGATAGTGTCGGCGCAGTAGTAGCAAAGCACCAAAATGGCAGGAAGTGCCCCACGCCGGGTTAGGTCATTGTGCTCCCCATAAGGGTAAAGAGGTATCAGGATCAGACTGACGACTCCAGCGAGAAAGAACGGATTGTGGAGTAGGTTAGGGCGTGCCAGACATAGCAAGATAACCAACACCAAGTACTCGCTCAGGTAGAACGCTGGAATCCAACGGACCAAGGCCAGCCAATCATGTTTCTCCCAAATCCAGCCCTGTTGGTGGTCAAGTGAGCCGCTAGTGAGATAGACAGCCGTCAGGAAGGCCAAAGCGACTGCCAATACCAGATTAGGCCCGTTCAGAAAAGGACGAAGGCCGTTCTTCAAGACAAGCACTGCAACGAACGGCAAAATGCCGATGGCCACAAAGGGCGACCAAAAAGGCGCCGTGGCGAGCACAACGGCGCTGATTCCAAGGAAGCGTCGATGCCGGCTGAGTTGCAGCAACAAGAAGGTGTACAGTCCTGCAGGCACGAAGTGATGAGGCGTCCACATCAAAGAGTTCATATTGGGTGGGTATTGAGCGTATTCGCTAAACTGCGCTACGTGGTTCATAAAAAGCGAGCGTAGCAAGTCCATGCCGCTGAAGAAGATGAAAATCAAGAGAGCTACGATGACTGCCCAGCCCCGACGCTCTCGAACGAAAAGAAGCAGGATGATGCCTACGCCAAGCCAGGTCCAGAGCGGTACAGCAAAGTTCAACGCGGCCGGCCCCAGTAGGTGCGCGAGGGCCCCGGGCCCCATGTACCAACCGAGGTAGTAGCGGAGCAGATGGGGCGAACTAAACTCTGCGGGCACATAGGCGGCGAGAGGATCGGGAAGAAACGTTGGCCAAGGGTAGTAACTCAAGTTCAGGAGGATTGAACGGTGCTTATGCCAATCCCAATTGTGAGTATCGAATACGCCGCCGGCTGCGGTGGTCATCACCCAAACGGCGGCAACGAGCAGGACTGCCAAGGTCATGGGACGAGGCGGTGTCAGTCGTAAGTCACCGGACAGGGCCGGGCGGAGAACCAGGATGATCAGAATTGCAGCCGGAATGCCGAACCACCATTGGAACCACCCGACCAGCCAGATAATCATTGGCACCATCAGGTATATGATGCCCAACCGGTGCAACAGCGGTAGATCGTCTCCGGCTTTGTCGGCGCGCCAAAGGCGAGGAGAAAGCGCCAGAAACTGCCGGCCAATGGTGGCGATGGGCAGGGTCGACAAATTACCGCTCATCTAATTGGCAAACTTGCCGAAGATTGTTGCGATAGGGAGGGGCAAGTTAGCCGGCTGCTTCATTGACGCTGAACAACCAATCCCGAGATTGTCACGAGGTCACCCGTAGGATTCCCGTCCTCATCAAGCGTTTGTACGCGCTGGCCGGTTTGTGGATCGTACAGTCCGATTGCAACTTTGTACTCGCCCGCCGGCAGATCAGCGGCGATGGAAAGAGTGTGCAGGTCAGCGATGGCCTCGCCGGCGTCCCAGACGGAGGTGGGATACTTCCCAGAGGCGGGAGGCGAATCGGCCTGGCCCAGGAGTTGCCCTTTTGAGTCCAATAGATGGACGAAGGCGGTATAGTCTTTAGTTGGTCTTCCTCGCGGCGACCAGAAGAGGGTCAGGTCGAGCGACTGACCGGGCACCAGACCGTGGTCACTGAGATTGTACCCCAAGAGATCGATCTGATCGGCGAAGGTCGTTTGTAGGGGATTATCGGGAATTGTCGAATATGGGAGAAGTCCCTCGGAAGATGAGGCCGGGGGACGGCCGTGAACCTTGATCGGTCCCAATCTAAGGTGTTTGCCAGCGCGGTTGCCTTGTGCGTCGAAGACCGGAAGAGTTGAAGAATCTGGCCGATTTCGATCGTATACGGCAATCAGGAGCCAGTATGCGCCGGTCGTCGTCTCAGGGTCGACTTCGATCTGGAACAGGGTAATGCCGGTGGTCCCGACAGGCCAATAATTGGGATCATAGCCAGGTGCATCGAGGTGACCGCGACGTTCGCCATCCCAACCCAGCAGTTGGTTGGTGAATAAGAACTCTCCGTCGTCGTTCGAGAGATTGTGCCAATACCAGCGCACGCCGGTCAACTCGCCCGCTTGGAGGTCCTTCGGTATATCGATTCCATAGATAAGGACTTGCTCGCCGAAGCGGGCCGGCACAGGCCAATCCGGATCGAACGCCGGCAGGGGATCCAAGAGGCGATGCACGATGATCGGTCCGCCCGATGGTAGGGTTCCAACGGTCTCGGCCGATTCTTCGTCAAAGTACCTGTCCATAATCGATGAAGGGGGCAGGCCGTACGTAAAGAGGTATCCGGTGCGGGTGGGGTCCGGCGTAAAGATGAGCGCCTTATTATATTCAAACGTACGAATATCTTGAGCGCGATTCTGATTCGCAAACATAAAACCTATTTGGGGGTAGGTATTTTCGTAGACTGACACTAATGTTGGCCCTCGGTCCCTGGCCCACTTGACGGCCGCCTGAAAGGAAGCGTATCGGTCCGCGCCGAACACTTGGGCAGCGGAAGTAGTGCCGGCCCATACTCGAAAGTAGCTGTGATAGGTGAAAAGGGCTCCGCCCACGAACGCCAACGTCACGAGTAGCACTGGCAAGGTACGCATGAAAGCCGGTCTTCGCGATTCGCAGGCTTCCCAAAGCCAGGCAGCGCCGAGAGCGGGCAACACGAAGATGGCCGGTATCAATCCGGCCAGGCGAGGATGATATGGGGTGTCGTCCCCCAAAATGGTTGGGATGAACATGATTAACAGCCAAATGAGGATGAATCCGTGTGCGGGTCGCCGGAATCGCCGGACGGTTAGCGCCAACCCAAATAACATCAGCGATGCCGAGATGGGATCGAATATGGGCCGGTCAGGGATATTCCTTTCCCAATGATAATCACCTCGGATGGCGAACGTGCCTAGTGAGCGGAGCGCCGAGTCTAGCAGTTCTTGTTCAGGACTTCCTTGATTGGGTCTCGTGTTGAGTACCGAGACTTGCTCAGCCCGTTCCAAGAACGTCGTGGGATGACGTAAGAAGAAAAGGCCTTCCGGCAGAAAGACAAGAATGGTCAAAGCCAGGGCCAAGGTCAATCCTGGTAGTGCTCGCAGGAATAGCTGGCGGTGGACCAGCGCCAAGTAGAGCGCGAACGCCATTACGATGACGGGGACAAATCTGGCGGTTGAATATGTATAGAGTGAGAGGCCTATAACCAAGCCGCCGACGGAAAACCAAAAAACGGATCTTGAACCCTCTCCCTGAATCTTGAGATTTTCAAGGCCGCGCCATAGGCAATAGAATCCAACCGCAAGAATGAAGGGCAGAGCGATTCTCCGCAGTCCGACCCGACTTTCGATCACTTGCCAGAGGGATATGGCGAGCCAACCGGACGTAAGTAGCGCCACGCGCGCGTCGAACATGCGTCGTATCAAAGGATATGTCGCGGCGACTGTCATTATCCCCAGGATAGCCGACACGACCCTTAGCGCCAGGCTTGTTTGCCCCAAGAGGGCGACGCTGATGGCCTGTAGATACACGAACAAAGCCTCACGACCATTGTTGTCAATCAAGAAGATGGGACGTTCGCCGGCGAGGATCCTCAGAGCGTCGATGCCGTTGTATGCCTCATCATGCAAGAGGCCGTCCGGTATCGTGTCAAGGTTGTGCAGTCGGAGGAAGATAGCCACCAACAGCACGAGCAATGGCAGGACTCGCTGGGTGTACAACCTGAGCCACTCGCCGCGGGAGATTGAAACTCGTGCTCTCAATAGCTTCGTCGCCAAGTGAATTCAATCTGCTTTCTAACAGGTAGCAGACCCGTGGACTCGCTCATCGAGTATGGACCACGAGGCCAGAGATCGTGACGAAGTCTCCGGTAGTATTGCCGCTGGTATCAAGTGTCTGAAGCCTGCGGCCGGTGTCTGGATCGTATAGACCTATGGCTAATCTGTATTCCCCGGCCGGCAGATCGGGCGCCAAGGGGAGAGTGTGCAAGTCGTTGATGAATTCGCCGGCGTCCCACACCGAGGTGGGATACTGACCAGAGGCGGGAGGCGAATCTACTTGCCCGCGGAGTTGTCCTTCGGAATCCAATAGATGGACGAAGACAGTGTAGTCGTGCAAGGGTCTTCCCGCAGGAGACCAAACCAAGGTGATATCAAGTGACTGGCCGGGTGTGAGACGTTGATCGCGGATGTTATATCCCAACAGCTCGATCCGATCGGAAAACGTTGTCGGCAGGAGATTATCCGGTGAGGGAGGAGTTGAAACCGGCGCTTGCAACGATGACGCCGGCGCAAGGCCGTGAACCTTGATCGGTCCCAATCTGAGGTAATTGCCAGCTTGGTTGCCGCCGGAGTCAAATACGGGAAGATTCGAGATCTCCGGCGCACGGCGATCGTATACTGCAACCTGCAGCCAATATGCGCCGGTGGGTGTCTCCGGATCAATGTCTATTTCGAAGGTGGTTATTCCGGAGGTGCCGACCGGCCAGTAGTTTGGAGCAAATCCTCGGCGGTCGAGTTGGCCGCGACGATTATCATCGACTCCAAACAGCTGATTGGTGAAGGCGAATTCACGATCGTCGGGCGCGACAATGGTCCAATACCATCGCACGATCATGACCCCGCCGGCGCGAGTGTCGTTGGGTAAGTCAAATCCGTGTACGAATATCTGATCCCCAAAGCGAGCCGGCAGAGCCCAATCCGGTTCGAACGGTGGCCTGAGGTCTAGGACGTGGTGCAATGTGATTGGCCTACTGGAGGGTGCCGCACCAATGACTTGAGCCGATTCACGGTTAAAGTACCTGTCCAAAATGGGTGAATGGGGCGGGGTCCAGGTAAGCAAGTAGCGACCGCCGGAATTCTCGGGGGGAATTATGATCGACTCTTCAGCGTTGAATGCCCTAATATATTGAGCTTCGGGTTGGTCAGCAATAAAGAATCTCACTCGAGGGTCGTCGTTGTCATTACTCGCGACGAAAATGAGCTCTTGTTCAGACTTCGCAATCTCGCGTGCGGTTTCTAGGATGGCTAGTTTGTCGGCGCTAAACACCCGAAGATTCTCGGGAAGCTTGGGCCAAACTACAAAGTAACTATGATAGGTATGAAACGCACCGACTAGGAACGCCAGAGTCACTACGACGACCGGCAGTGAACGCAACGTGATCGACGCGCGAGACTCCCAAGAACTCCAGAGTTCGGTGGTCGCCAAGGCCGGGAATATGAAGAGGGGAGGGATGACTCCGGTGATACGGAGGTAGTTTGGGGTGTCCCTGATGGCGAGGAAGCTTGGAGCAAACATTACCAAGAACCATATTACTATGAACCCGTATGCCGGATCCCGGAACCGCCGCGCAGATAGCGCTATCCCTACGAGCGTTAGCAGCAAGGATAGTGGGTCGATTAAGGGCCGGTGGGGGATATTCCGGTCGACGGCGTGGTCGCCCCTGGTTAGAAACATACCGAGAGTGCGAAGCGCTGAGTCGAGCACTGCCTTCGAGGGATTTCCCTGGTGTAGCTGAGGGTTGAGCGCAGAGACTTGTTGAGTCCTTTCCAAAAAGGTTGCCGGATGACGGAGGAAGAAGATTCCCTGGGGCACAAAAACGAGAGTCGCGAAAGTCAAAGCCAAGACTAGGCCTGGGAGGGCTCGGCGGAAGAGGTGGCGATGAATGATTGCCAGGTATATAGCCAGCGCTACAATGACAAATGGGGCGAATCGGGCGGTCGAATAAGTGTACAGCGAGAGCCCAATCACAATACCACCAAGCGCGAACCAGAGGGCAGGTTTCGAGCGGCCCGCCTGCCGGGACGAGCTCGAAGGACCAGTGGCCCCTACGCCGATGCCTTCCAATCCACGCCAGAGGCAGTAAAACCCGACCACAAGGAATAGAGGTAGGGAAACCGAGCGCAATCCGGTGCGGCTGAAGATTACGTGCCAGAGGGACACGGTGAGCCATGCGCAGGTAAGCATGGCAACGCGCGCATTGAACATGCGTCGCGCGAGCAAATATGCTGCCACAATCGTGAGTATCCCGATCAGGGCTGATGCCATCCTGAGGGACAGGTCCGTCTGCCCGAGAACGGCAATGCTGACGGCCTGAATGTACACGTATAGGGCCTCGCGGCCAAAGTTGCCGGACAAGAAGACAGGTCTTTCGCCATCAAGGATTCTCAGGGCATCAAGCCCATTATGGGCTTCGTCCCATAAGAGGCCGCGAGGTAAGGTGTCCAGGCTGTAGACTCGGAGGAAGATGGCAACAGACAGCACGATTATCGGCAGGGTCAACTCGGCTCGCGACGTGAACCAAGCTACTGACAAACCAATCTGCCCCTTCTTCGCTTGTCCATCTCCCTTACGCATTCAACTTACCCGAATGAAACTGGTACGGGATGTTTACGGAGGGTTGGCAGGCCAGGCGTTTGATTCATTCACCGTCCAGAATTAATCCGGGAATCATCACGAGGTCCCCCAATACTTTATCGTTTTCATCAAGTGTACGTACGCGCTGGCCGGTCTCTGGATTGTACAGCCCGATGACGAGCCTATATTCGCCGGCTGGCAAATCGGGGTCCAATGACAGCGTGTGCAGGTCATCAATGACTTCGCCGGCGTCCCAAACTGAGGTGGGATATTTCCCAGACTTTGGAGGAGAATCGGCCTGGCCTCGGAGTTGTCCTTCAGAATCCAGGAGATGGACGAAAACCGCATAGTCGAGCGTTGGTCTTCCTCGGGGTGACCAGAA